>CAWAVB010000001.1:107500-2093975 GCA_963785415.1 uncultured Acidimicrobiaceae bacterium | reverse complement strand
CACCCGCCTCCAAGGTCGGTGCCGAGCTGCTCTTCGACGTCATCTCGACCGCCTATGAGCGCACGAGCCTGATCGTCACGAGCAATCTGCCCTTCGAGTCCTGGACGGAGGTCCTCGGCTCCGAGCGTCTCACCGGGGCGACGCTCGACCGGCTCACCCACCGCTGCCACATCATCGAGACCAAGGGCGAGAGCTACCGGCTCCAAGACGCCAAAGCCCGAACCCGGCGCGCCAAGACCAACGCGTTACCCGGTCACGAGCGAATCGCTGCTGTCGAGACCGTCGACGAACCACCCGTTTCCGAGTAGCTTCAGATCGTCAACGCGTTGTCGTTTTCGGCCGGTGCGCGTTGTCGGATTGGGCCGTTGTTCACAGACGGGGTCGTCGCCGTGCGATCGCCCTCGTTGGAGTAGCTGTATGTCGTGGAGCCAGACGGCGGGCTGGCGCAGGTCCCGGAACCCGAGCCGCTGAAGCAGGTCTCGTCGTCGGCGTTGAAGCCCTGGGTCGCACCGTTCGGGGCCGTCGTCAGGTCCTCGGCCGAGTTGTGGGTGAAGCTCGACGACCCCGCTGCCGTTAACTCGTGGAGCGAGTTGTAGCTGAAGCTGCCCGGCTCGACGGTGGCCGGTTCGCCTGGCGCCACTACACGAGCCTTGACAAACGGCCCCTCTTCATAGAGGACCCTTCAGGCTGCCTTGCTCTATGAGGCTGATTCCCGATCCCTGTGGCCGTGAGCACCGAAATACACAGATCGACGTCTAGCTTTGGAACCGCTACCACGTGTCGTTCGCCTTGCCGGGAACACTCGAGTACCCGAAATGACCGGTAAACGTGTTCACTTCGCGCCACAGCTCGCGCGCGCACTGTCCACTCACCGGCAGGGAAGACCACCGTGTCCCAACGTCGTGATGATCCCTTCCACGACACTGTGTCAGCCAAGACGTGAAGGTAGCCAGGTTTCCATTGCCGGCGATGTTCGCCAATTTCGGGCTGCACGTAACACCTCACGACGCGTTGTTCACCGTTCTTCACCGCCTCCTGATCGGCGCTGGGTTGGCCCGTCATTCGCCCACGCATAAATCCGCGCAAGACGTCGACCATGGTGCGAGTCCCGGCCGCTCGGCGTGACCTCGTTCGAGTCATTCACCCCTACTTGAAGATGCTCAATACGAAACTTGGAAGATCTTGCAAAGCTTGTCCGAAGCTGAGTTGAGCTGAGTGCGCTCCCTGTGCCCACTCACCAAAGACCAGTTCCTCCGGTGCCCCCGAAATCGCGGCATCTTCCGCAGCCCCACGCGCCGCAGCTGATGCGTATCCCGTGAGGCTATGTGACTCTGTGTCGAGGGCATAGTCTGCGGCACCCGCACCTGCGCCTACAACCACGCCCGCGGCGATCGCTCCGCCGGAGAGCTCAATGCCGCCGACGCTGAACGCCGCCGCTCCGCACAGTCCAGCGGTGGCCAACGCGCATGCAGATCCACCGACAACGGTGACCGTGACGATACCGATCTTGGCTAGCCCTCTCCAGTGCGACGTCGCCTCAGTCACGCCATTGTCCACCACATGAGCCGCAGCGTGGCGCGTGACATCTGCAGCATGGGCTGCGACGTGCACTGCCTTGCAAAGGAACCCGAGCCCGGGCACGCACGTTCCGTCGGGGTCCCTCGCATTGACGGGGTTGTTCCCCACGTACGAATACGGCTGTAGCGTCGTCGCCACTTGCGGGTCGAGGCTCATGAACTGCCCCGTCCCCGCGTCATACCACCTGGCCCGGAGGTAGTAGAGGCCGTTCGAGGGGTCGAAGTAGGCGCCGGCGATGCCGAACGGCGTCGTCGTCGATCCCGTCGAGCCGGTGAGGTTGCCCCAGGCGTCGTAGGAGAACGTGCCGGTCACCGTGCCGCTCGAGTTCGTGATGGCACGCACCGAGCCGAGCTGGTCGCTGAACAAGTAGCTCGGAGCGCCCGAGGAGACGTTGATCTGCTCGACCGGCGTCGTCCCGGTCGGTCCGTAGATGTAGTAGTTGGTCCCGTCGTCCATCAGCAGCGGCACCGAACCCTCGACGTTCCAGGTGTAGGCCGTCGTCGCGGAACCGGTCGTCTCCGACTGGAGCAGTCCGTCCCCGTCGTAGACGTAGGAGGTCGCATTCCCCGAGGAAGGCGTGACCGAGGTGAGGTCGTTCGCCTCGTCGTAGCCGTAGGTGGAGGAGGTACCCGACGACGGGGTCGTCGCCGTGCGGTTGCCCTCGTTGGAGTAGCCGTAGGTCGTCGCGCCGGACGGCGGGCTGGCGCAGGTCCCGGAACCCGAGCCGGCGAAGCAGGTCTCGTCGTCGGCGTTGAAGCCCTGGGTCGCACCGTTCGGCGCCGTCGTCAGGTCCTCCGCCGAGTTGTAGGTGAAGCTCGACGCCGCCGCCGCGGTGAGCTCGTGGAGCGAGTTGTAGCTGAAGCTGCCCGGGGCAGCGGGCAGCCCGGTGTCGCTCTCGGCGGTGACCAAGTTGTCGTCGTCACGGGTGTAGCTCATCGAGGCGACCGTCGTCGACGTGGAGGTGTCCGTGTCGGTGATCGAGGAGAGCTGGTCGGCGCTGTCGTAGGTGACGACGGTCGAGATGCTGTTCGGGAAGGTGACCGAGGTGAGGTCGCCGTCTGCGTCGTAGCCGAACTGGGTCTCGTTGGAGTTCCAGTCCGTCACGGAGGTCATCTCCTCGAGCGCGTTGTAGCGGTAGGTGACCGAGCTCGAGTTCGGGTATGTGAGGGCAGTCACGTTGCCCGCCGCGTCGTAGGTGTAAGAAACGGTCGCCCCGGCCCCGTTCTCGTAGGAGGTGAGGCGATCGGCGTCGTCGTAGGTGTAGGTCGAGGTCCCCGAGGCGTCGCTCATCGTCGCCACCTCGTCGTCGGGGTTGTAGGTGTAGGTAGCCGAGTGGGTCGACCCGTCCGAGTAGCTGACCTCGTCGAACTCGCCGGTGCCGTAATAGGTGTCCGTCTGCACCTTCCCGTCCGGGTTGGTCACCGTCGAGGTGCGCCCGTCGGCGTCGTAGGTATAGGCCGTCACATTCGACAAGGGATCGGTCGTCGACGTCAGCTGGTCGAGGGCGTCGTAAGTGTACGTCGTGGTGTCGTCGGCGCCGTCCGCATAGCTCGTCTTGTTCCCGTCGGCGTCGTAGGTGTAGGAGAGGGTGACGGCCGCGGGCGTGCCGTAGCCCTCGGTCTCCGAGGTGAGCTCGTTCGCTGCGTTGTAGATGAAGGTCGTCTCGTCCCCGTCCGGGTCGGTCATGGTGAGCTCGTTGCCGACGGCGTCGTAGGTGTAGGTCGTGTCGTGGTCGTTCGGGTCGGTCGATGAGGTCAGTTCACGGAGTGGGCTGTAGCCGTAGTCCGTCGTCTTCCCGTTGGCGTCGGTCATCGAGGTCTTCTCGCCGTCGGCGTTGTAGGCGTAGCTCGTGCAGAGGCTCACCGTTCCCGAGCAGCTCCCCCCGGGCTCCGCCACTCCGGTGAGCTCGTGGTCGGCGTCGTAGGTATAGGTCGTCTCGTTGCCGTTCTGGTCGGTCGAGGTGAGCCGGTCACCGAGGTCGTCGTAGGTGGCGTACGTCGAGTGCCCGAGCGGGTCGGTCGTCTCGGTGAGGTTGCCGTAGGAGTCGTAGGTGTAGTCGGTCGTGAACGAGGAGGGAGAACCGCCCGAGACGTTCCCCCGCGGGGAGACCAGCGAGGTCTTCTCGCCGAGCGAGTTGTAGGTGTAGGTCGTCTCGTTGCCCGAGGGGTCGGTCACCGAAGCCTCGTCGCCGTAACTGTCGTAGCAGTAGGAAGTGGTGTTGCCGAGGGCGTCGGTCGTCGACGTGAGGTCGTAGGTCGAGGCACCGGGACACGACGAGGTCGGACCGTAGCCATAGGAGGTCGTCGCCACGCTCCCGCTCGGGAGCGGCTGCGACGTCGACAACAGGTCGCCCTTCGAGTCGTAGGTGCTCGTCGTCGTCTCGCCGAGCGGAGACGTCTTCGCCACCTGCTCGTTCAGCGCGTTGTAGGCGTAGCTCGTGGTCGCGCCGAGCGGGTTCGTCTCCGAGACCAGGTTGCCGTTCGCGTCGTAGACGTACGTCCAGGCGTGACCGTCGGGGTCGGTGACCGTCTCGATGCCGGCGGTGTTCGGGTAGTAGCCGTACCTCGTCGTCGCGGCAGAGGCGGTCCCGTAGGCGTCGGTTTCCAAGGTGAGCTCGCCATCAGTGAAGGTCTGTTGGGTGACGATGCCGATCGGGTCGGTGATCGTCGTCGACCCGGTCTCGGTCGGATCCTCCCCGTAGGACCAGGTCGTCGGGCGGCCCAGCGGGTCGGTCTGGGAGACGACCTGGTTGGCATTGTTGTACGTCTCGGTCGTCGTCCCGCCGAGCGGGTTCTCGATGCTCACGAGCCGGTGCTCGGCGTCGTAGGTGTAGTGGGTCACCCCGCCGCCGACGTCGGTGACGCTCGTCAGGTCACCCGACGAGTCGTAGCCGTACTGGACGGTACGGGATCCGGGGTCGGTGATCTCCGAGACGAGGGCGTAGCCGTCGACCGCTTCGTAGGAGAAGGTGAACTTCCGATTGGCAGGATCGACCACCGTGGAAAGGACCGGCGCGCCGTCGTAGGTCGTGTAGGAGAGGTTCGTCGTGTAGCCGTCGAGGTCGGATTCCGAGGTGAGCTCACCCGAGGAGTTGAAGGTGAAGATCTCCGTGCCGTCTCGGGTAAGCGTCCACGTTCCGCCGCCGTTGTGGACAAGGGTCGCCTGGACTCGGGACGGCGCGACGTAGGCACCGGCGGCGTTCTCCACGAAGCGCACGACCGACCCGTCCTCTTGGACGACGTCCTCGACGGAAGAACCGTCAGTCGGGTCCTGCGCGACCGCCATGTTGTAGGAGTCGGTCCATCCGTAGCCGAAGGGCGAGAAGATCTCGCCAGCATCAGACGAGGAGTACGTTCGGTCGAGCTCGAGGGGAATGCCCCGACCTGGTATCGAGTCGTCGGTGACGTTCACGTCGAGCTCGCCGGTCATCGGGTCGACGGACACCCCCGATCCCGCGCTGTCTCCCCCGGGAGTGGACGGGGGATCCCCGACGACCGCTTCGGAGGGGTTCGACCCGCCACTCACCTCCTTCGACAGGTTCGGTCCTGATGAAGCGATCACCGCGTCCGGCGCGACCACCTCCCGTATCGACT
This sequence comes from uncultured Acidimicrobiaceae bacterium, assembly GCA_963785415.1. Lineage (GTDB taxonomy): Bacteria > Actinomycetota > Acidimicrobiia > Acidimicrobiales > Bog-793 > Bog-793. Next base: position 2,088,804 of record CAWAVB010000001.1, on the reverse strand, counting down.
CGTCGCCGGAGTCGTCGATGTAGAGATCCCCGTTCGCGTCCACGTTCACCGCGTCGACGATCGACATCAGCGCCGATGAAGAAGGACCCCCGTCGCCCGAGTATCCGTTCGTCCCGCTCGAGCTTCCGGCCACCGTATAGATGTCGTCGGCGGTCATGGCCTGGTTCCACTGCGATCCCGTATCTGCGGGAACCTCTTGGACGCGACCGTTGTTCTGGTCAGCGATGTAGAGGTTGCCCGCCGAGTCGAGCGCCACACCCTGAGGCTCGTAGAGCAACCCCGCGGTCGCGGCCCCACCGTCGCCCGAGCTGCCATGGATTCCCGAGGCGCTCCCGGCGATCGTGTACACGTCGCCGTCCGTCGTCGCCGACAGTCCCCATGGGCACGACGAAGAGCAGCTCGACGCGGTGAGGAACTGGATCCGGTTGTTGCTCGCGTCAGCGACGTAGAGGTTTCCCGAGGATTCGATCGCCAAGCCTTGCGGCCCCTGCAGGAGCGCGGAAGTACCCGGACCTCCGTCACCGGAAACGCCGTAGGTGCCGCTCGAGCTCCCCAGGATGGTGTAGAGGTCGCCTGCCGTCATCGCGGAGAGGCCCCAGGCACACGACGACGAGCAGCTCGAAGCCGGCACCTCGATGACGCGTTGGTTTCCGCTATCGGAGATGAACAGGTCTCCTTCGGGATCGATCGCGACTCCTTGCGGCACGTTCAGCAAGGCGAAGGTCGCGGCGGTCCCGCTCGACGAATCGCCCGAGGTCCCGGGTGTGCCGACGATCGTGTAGATGTCGTCCGCCGTCATCGAGATCCCCCACTGGGTGTGGGAGGTAGCGGCGAGCTCGATGATGCGGTCGTTCAGCGTGTCCGCGACGTAGAGGTCCCCTGAGGCGTCTATCGCCACGCTTCCGGGCAGGTCGAGGCGAGAGGAGCTCGCCGAGGTCCCGTTCGGTGAGTCGCCCGACGCCCCGATCGCGCTGCCGAGGATGGTGTAGACGTTTCCGGCCGTCATCGAGATCCCCCACTGCGTGTGGTTGGTGGCGGCGATCTCTTGGACGCGGTTGTTGTCCCAGTCCGCGATGTAGACGTCGCCCGTAGCGTCGATGACCTGGTCCTTCGGTATGTCGAATTGGCTGTCGGTGGCCTGGCCGTTGTCTCCCCCGATTCCAGTCGAATCCGAGCCACCGATCGTGTAGATGTCGCTCGGGGTGAGCGGAAAGGCTGGGCTCGCCGTCGCGTCGAGTCGACGGATCTTCATGTTCGAGAGGTCGGTGACATAGAGGCTCCCCGCCGCGTCGAAGGCGATTCCTTCTGGGTCGTGGAACAACGCGTCGTCGGCCGCGCCGCCGTCACCGGTCGAGCCGGACGAGGTGGCGCTGCCGGCGACCGTATAGATGTCGTTGGCGGTCGTCGCCGACAGTCCCCAGGGGCACGACGACGAGCAGCTCGAGGCGGCGACGAATTGAATTCGGTTGTTCGTCGAGTCACCGATGAACAGGTTGCCGACACCGTCGAGGGCGACTCCATAGGGACCGTGCAAACGCGCGGAAGTGGCCGCGCCCCCGTCACCTGACGAGCCGGACAGTCCAATGGAGCTGCCGGCGATGGTGTAGATGTCGTCCGCCGCCGTCGACGAGAGCCCCCAGGGGCAAGCGGACGAGCACGAACTCGCCGCGACGAACTGGATCCGATCATTGGCGAAATCGGCGATGTAGAGATCCTCTGCGGCGTCGAAGGCGAGACCATCTGGCGTGTGGAGCTTCGCCGAGGTGGCGGCACCGCCGTCGCCACTGGATCCGAGAACTCCCGTCGAGCTTCCGGCGATGGTGTAGACATCGTCCGCCGTCATCGAGATCCCCCACTGCGTCCCGGTCGAGTCGGCGACCTCTTGGACTCGGTTGTTGCCACTGTCGGCGACATCGAGGTCGCCGTGCGAGTCGAGAACCAGGCCGACCGGGTCATCGAGGAGCGCCGACGTGGCGGCACCGGCGTCGCCGCTGTCCCCCGAACTCCCGCTGGAGCTCCCGGCGATGGTGTAGACGTCGCCCGCGGTCGTCGACGCGAGCCCCCAGGCACACGACGACGAGCACGACGCGGTCGCGACGAACTGGATGCGGTTGTTGCCGCTGTCGGCGGCATTGAGATTGCCCGAGGAGTCGACCGCGACGCCGCTCGGATGATCCAGCAACGCCGACGTCGCGACTCCGCCGTCACCGCTCGAACCAGACGATCCCGTCGAGCTCCCAAGGATCGTGTAGACGTCGCCGGCCGTCATCGTGATCCCCCACTGCGTGTGGTTGGTGGCGGCGATCTCCTGGATGCGGTTGTTGAGCGAGTCCGAGACGTAGACGTTCCCGGCTGCGTCGACGGCGACATCGTTCGGCGAGTCGAACTCGGCATCCGTTGCCTGCGCGCCGTCCCCGGCGTGACCAGACGTTCCGTTCCCGGCAAAGGTCGTGATGTCACCGATGCTGCTCGAAAGGAGGTGCGACGTCGTCGGGGCGATCTGGCGGACCCGCTCGTTGCCGCTGTCGACGAGGTCGATGTTGCCTGTCGGGTCGATGGCGACGCCGAGCGGCGCGTCGACGAGCGCGCCACTGGCCAGACCGCCATCGCCTGCGAAGCCTGCCTTGCCGGCGGAGCCCGTGATCGTGTAGACGTCGCCCGCCGACATCGCCTGGCCCCACTGGGAACCCGCGGCGGCGGCTAGCTCTTGCAGCCGATCGTTGCCGGTGTCAGCGATGTAAAGGTCGCCGGACGAATCGACGGCGATCCCTGACGGATCGTCCAGAAGCGCGCTAGTCGCCACGCCGCCGTCACCGGTGGAACCGGCGGTGCCCGAGGCACTGCCGGCGATGGTGTAGACGTCGTCCGCCGTCGACGACGCGAGCCCCCACGGGCAGGACGTCGAACACGAACTGGCGGCCACGAACTGAACGCGGTTGTTCCCCGAGTCCGAGACGTACAGGTTACCGCCGCCGTCCAGGGAGACCGAAGACGGATCCCGGAGGAGTGCCGACGCCGCTGCGCCGCTGTCTCCCGATGAGCCGGCCGTTCCCGACGCGCTGCCGGCGATCGTGTAGATGTCGTCCGCCGTCGTCGAGGAAATCCCCCACTGGCACGACGACGAACAGGAGTTGGCCAGTACGAACTGGAGGCGGTTGTTTCCCGAGTCGGCGATTAGGAGGTCGTTCGACGGGTCGACCGTGACGCCACTCGGTGCCGAGAGCAGCGCCGATGCTGCTGGTCCACTGTCTCCCGAAGATCCACCCGTGCCCGAGGCGCTGCCGGCGACCGTGTACACGTGGTCAGCCGTCATCGAGATCCCGAACTGCGTGTGGGTGGTGGCAGAGACCTCCTGTATTCGGTTGTTGCCGGAATCGGCGACGAACAGATCTCCGGACGAGTCGAGCGCGAGCCCAATCGGAGAATCAAGAAGTGCGCTTGTCGCCAGACCGCCATCGCCACTATGTCCCGAAGTCCCGCTCGAGCTTCCGGCAATCGTGTAGACGTCTCCGCTCACGGTGGACGCAAGTCCCCACGGACAGGTTGCGCTGCACGTGTCGGCCGCGACGAACTGGACCCTGTTGTTCGCCGTGTCCGCGATGTAGAGGTTCCCCGACGAATCGACGATCGCCGAACCCGGATCGTCCAAGTTGGCCGCGGTGGCGAGACCAGCGTTCCCACTCGTCCCGATTGAACCATCTCCTGCGATGGTGAGAATCTCCCCGGGACTAACCGCACCGGTGGCCGATGCCGTCGTGGCATCGATCCCCAAAACTGGAATGAGCATCCCTGAAACCACCAGGACACCTGCAGCGACAGTTCCGAGCACGCGGATCCGGTGATTCATGGTCTTTTTCTCCTACGTCAGGCCTCTAGTTCGTCGCGGCCACGGATGTCGGCAACATTGCTCCTATCGAGCTGCCAATCCGCTGTGAACAACGTGCGTCGCTTGCAGATCTCACGTCTTGATGAGGTAGTTGACGGCTGCATAGGGCGGCATGATCGAGAAAGACGATCCCGAGCCTGCAGACGTGTCGTCGGCAGAGATGCTGAGTTCCGGTACCGACAAGGCCGGGATGGATAGGCCACCGAAGCTGAAGCCGTGAGTGTGCCCCGAGCTGGATCCGGTCGTCGAAGACTGCGTGTACTCAGTTGTCGTACTCGTCCCACTCTTGAAGCTTCCGCCGGTATCCGAAGTCAGATAGTTCCCGCTACCTGTTACATCGTGGTGGTGGCCTGACTCAGCGCCCGTCGTTCCGGAACCACCACCCGTTGTCCCGGATCCGGTACTCCCGCCTCCGGTTAATCCACCGTGATCGTGGTTGTGCGAGTGCGCCAGCAGCGCCGTAGAGATCTCCGACCCGCCGATCGCTCCGAGGCCCGGGGTATCCGAAACGATCTGTGCGCCGAATGGAAAGCTGCCTCGCAGGTTGGGCACGTTGAACTTCCCCTCCGAGTAGTTCACTCCCCATGGGGCGACGACCAAGGGGATCGACGAACCAGTCTTGATCGGAGCTGGGCTCAAGGTGATCGCGCCCGTCCCGGTGTTTACGGTCGCCACAGTTGTTCCCTCTTGGAGGTACTCATAGGTGCCCGTGGTGTCGGTGATCGGCGCCCCGCCGGGCGCGAGCTGGGCCGCGAGGGGGAGCGAGACCGTGTACTCGTCGTTTTCCGCGACGAGGTCAAGGGAGAACGACACCGTGATGGCATCGAAGAGCGCCTGGTAGTCCGAGATCGTCTGTGGCGATCCATCACAGAACAGCCAACCCACAGGTGGCGTCCCGATGATGCTGGCGGTGGGCTTGATGTCCCCCGGCGAGACAGGAGCTACCCAGGTACCCGGCGACGTCCCGTCGCCGTCCACGCAGATCCAGATGGCGCCCGCGAGGCTGTCTACTGCCAGGTCCCCTTGGAAGAAGTCCCCCGTCGTCGGCGGGCCGCCCGTCGTCGAACCGGCGTTTGTCGTCGCACCGACAAGACGCGTCTGGTAAGGCGCACCGGTGGAGCCACCCACCGAAAGCAAGCCGACGTCGAGTTCTCCGTCCGACCCACTGCCCCCACTCCCGTCGGTGAACAGCGCGGCCGTATACGCCTTCCAGTACCAGTTGCCACTCGAGTCCTGGAAAGCGACGTAGTAGTCCTGGTTCGAGGCGGCGGGAAGGATGAAGGCGCCGAGCTGACCGTATCCCGAGTTCGTCGTGGCGGATCCGTCGTACGAGACGGCGGGGGAGATCGTCGAAGGATCGGTGCCGACGCCGGGAACTGCCCCACCGAATCCTGCTTGGTATGCAGGGTAGGAATACGCGGTAGCCGGTTCGTCGTCGGGCGGTGGTGTGCCGTCGATTGTGAACACATCCGAGATTGAGTACGTCGCCATCGGAGCCCCCCTGGCGCCAACGGACCTCAATATGAATGGTGAACCGCCCCGAGATTGGTGACTGCTCCACCTCTTGAGAGGATGGAGCAATGGCAGAGCGACGACGACATGGCCGCTACCCGGAAGAGGTGCGCGACCGCGCGGTTCGGATGGTCTTCGAACACCAGGCCGAGTACCCGTCGCAGTGGAAGGCGATCGAGTCGATCTCGGACAAGCTCGGGGTCAACCACGAGACGCTGCGGATCTGGGTACGGCGGGTGGAGACCGACATCGGGCAGCGACCCGGTCTCACGACCGACGAGCGCCAGCAACTCCGCGAGCTCCAGCGTGAGAACAAAGAGCTCCGGCGGGCGAACGAGATCCTCAAGTCTGCAGCGGCTTTCTTCGGGGCGGAGCTCGACCGCCGATCGCTGAGATAGTCGCCTACATCGACGCCCACCGCGACCGCTTCGGGGTCGAGCCGATCTGTGCGGTGCTGAGAGAGCACGGCTGCAGGGTCGCCCCGAACACCTACTGGGTGGCGAAGAAACGACGACCGTCGCGACGCTTCGTGCGCGACGGGGAGCTCCGGCGCGAGATCGCCCGCGTCCATGCCCAGAACCTCGACGTCTACGGCGCCGACAAGGTCTGGGCCCAGCTCAACCGGGAAGGCACCCGTGTCGCCCGCTGCACGGTCGAGCGCCTGATGCGGGAGCTCGGCCTCTCCGGCGTGCGCCGGGGTCGGGCCTACAAGGTGACGACGCATGCCGACGAGCGTCAGCGCCGGCCGAGTGACCTCGTGGAGCGGAAGTTCCGGGCGCCAGCGCCGAACCGGCTCTGGGTGGCGGACCTCACCTACGTGAAGACGCACTCGGGCTGGGTCTACGCGGCCTTCATCGTCGACGTCTTCTCCCGTCTGGTGGTCGGCTGGCAGCTGGCGAACTCACTCCGTTCCTCGCTCGCCATCGACGCCTTGGAGATGGCGATCTGGAACCGGACTCGTGACGGAGGAGACCTCGCCGGCCTCGTCCATCACACGGACAGGGGGTCGCAATACCTCGCCATTCGCTACTCGGAGCGCCTCGCCGAGAACGACATCGTCGCCTCGGTCGGCTCGCGCGGCGACAGCTACGACAACGCCCTGGCCGAGAGCTTCAACGGCCTCTACAAGTGGGAGCTCATCTACCCGAGAGGGCCGTGGCGGGGCCTCGACGACGTCGAGTTCGCCACGCTCGGCTACGTCGACTGGTTCAACCACCGGCGCCTCCACGGGGAGATCACCGACGACGCGACCTACGTCACCCCAGCGGAGTTCGAGGCCGCCTACTACCGTCAGAGAACACCCGCCCTCGTGGCGGTTTCCCAAACAAGCGAGCAGTCATGAAACCCGGGGCGGTTCACACAATGCCTTCGCCGGCAATGGGTTGTTTCCGTCAACCGCTCACACCCGCCGCTAGCTCCCGTGGTGCCGTTCTGCCGCCCTAAGAATTCACCACGAGGTCGCCAGCGCGTAACCGAGGCATGGATCAAATCACCGAAAGCTGCCCGGCTAGCTCAAACAGGGCGGACCAGGCAACTCCTGGCGCCCCTGCAGGCTCACCTGCTAGCCAAAAGCGCCTTGGCGCCAGCCCTTACCATTGAGTGACTACTTGTCTGCAGTGCACAGGCCGGACTGAGCCCGATACGCAGAGCAACACGCCTCACCTGGGCTGCCCTGGCGGCAGGCTTCGACATGAAGAGACGCTTCAGAGTGGACTGCGAACGTGACATAGCCGGGAGCGTCGAGACCGTTCCGTTCGATAGTCCGTTTCTCAGGACTTCCTCACACAGGCATTGCCATCTATCGATACTGATCAGCTGCCGCGGCCCCAACTTCGAGCACCACAGAATCGCTGCTAGCACCTCAATCTTGATGAATGGCGCGGCAATATCTCGGTGGACTCAACCCACCACGATGTTCCGGCGGATCGACGTGCGCCCCTTCAATGACTCGACCATTGAGAGATGCAGCGCTCGACCATGTGCTGCGACAATCATCCGCCGTCCGACGTCATTGAGTCGAACGACGAGCGCGCGGCGCTGGCCTCGTTTCATCGAGAGCGCCGCCCGACCAAGGACGGTCCATCGCGTCCTCCTGATCAAACCGATCCGGTGCGAGGACGTCCCAGCAGTCGTTGAGGGAGCTTCAACTGTCAGCGTGCCGCGACAAGTCTGCTGGACGCATCGCAGGGGGATGGAAATCGCCGTACTCGAATCGACAGCTTCGCTCGTCTTGCTGACGACTAGCGGTAGTGGAGTGCCGACGACGCTCGGGGGTGCCGCCCCGGTCCCGCCGGTCACCGTGAAACTCCCAACGGGCTCCTCGACGACTTGCCCGAGGGTGTCCTCGGTCTGGACTTGCACGGTGTAGGTCCCGTTCGGCGCGTCCGTCGGGACGGTGCAGGTCTCCTGGTAGCCGCCGTCGGTGTCGGTCCCGGAGACGAGCGTCGCCGGATTGCCGCTGCAGGCCATGAGATTCGAATCGCTGTTCGGCATTTGGGCCCAGTCGTAGGTGTCCGCCACGCCCGCCGGACTGACCACTTCCCACTGCATGGTGAGCAACGAGCCGGAGGTCACCGTCGATGGTGTGGCGGAGAAAGACGTGGCGCTCGGGGGTGTGCCATCTGCTCCAGCCGATCCTTCGGGAACCGCGAGCAACAGCAAGCACACGACCGAGAGCGGGATCAGCATCTGGCGCCGAAAGATGGACTTGGCGTCGCGTGGCCCGCGGACGTTGCGCGATCGACGACTCACACGCACCTCTAGCCTTGGACGGGCGACAGAATGCATCGTGATCAACTGAGGACGTGTTCCGAGATCCATTGATTGCCCAAGGTTCGATGCGACTGATGCCTCCACGACCCTTTCATCCGATTAAAGAGGTTTTGGTAATACCCTGACATCCGTGGTAGTCATAGGAAACTCTCTCTATGGCGCCAGCTCCTCGTTCGACCGCTGAATCCGCACCGAGACGTGTCGCTCCGCGTCGCGACTTCGCGGCGCTCGAGGAGCGCCGGATGCGGGCCGGGGCGATGTTCGAGCGTGGGATCTCCCAGGCGGACGTCGCACGTTCCCTCGGTGTCTCGCGCGAGACGGCGTCACAGTGGGCCGCCGCGTTTCGGCGTGGCGGCATCGATGCCCTGGCCGGCGCAGGACGTGCGGGGCGGCTCCGCAAGCTCTCCGACACCCAACTCGCCGAGGTCGAGCAGGCGCTCTCGAACGGCCCCCGGGCGAACGGCTTCCCCACCGAGCTGTGGACCTTGGCGCGCGTCGCGAGCGTGATCGAACGCCTGACTGGCGTCGGCTATTCGACGACCCAGACGTGGGTGATCCTTCGCGAGCGCCTCGGCTGGTCGCGCCAGCGTCCGGCGAGAAAAGCTCTCGAGAGCAACGACGAAGCCATCACTGCCTGGGCCCGAGACCGTTGGCCCGTTGTAAAAAAAACGCCCGGCGCAGGCACGCGTGGATCATCTTCGAAGACGAGTCCGGTTTCAGCCTCCTCCCCCCGGTGAGGGCGACCTGGGCGAAGAAGGGCAAGACCCCGTTTCTTCGCCACCACTTCAACTGGAAGCGCCTGTCGATGGCGGGGGCGCTCGCGTACGCGCCGGACGGCTCGGCGGCGATGCTTCTCTTCTCGATGCAGCCGGGCACGTTCAACGACGACGCGCTCATCGTCTTTCTCACCGAGCTTCACGACCAACTCGGTCGTCAGAAAGCAACGGTGATCTGGGACGGGTTGATGTCGCATCGCAGCAAGAAGATGGCGGCATTCGTCGCGAGCCAGCGACGTTGGCTCGTCACCGAACGCCTTCCGCCCTATGGACACGACCTCAACCCGATCGAGCAGGTCTGGGGCAATCTGAAGAACAGCGAGCTCGCGAACCTCTGTCCCGAGACGATCGGCGAAGCAGCGGAACATGCCAACGCAGGGCTCGCGCGCATCGGTGGCGATGGTCAGCTCTGCTTCGCCTTCCTCCGGCACACCGGCCTTTCCTTATGACCGATCTGTCAGGGTATTACCGAAAAATCTTTAACCGAATGCCTGGTCGCCTCGGTTCCGTGGTGTTCGGGAAATAGTACATCTCCGCTGACAGCTGAGAAAGGCATTTTCGCGACCACGTAAGTCAAACCAGGTGAGTCGACGTTCACGGGAACCCCGACGGAAGCCGGTGCCTGGGCCGGAAGCGCGGTCATTGGTGAGCGACCTCGTCCCATAATTCGTCCCATAACTTCCAGGTAGGTCCAGTTCACTCGGATGGCACCCGTGGACGAAAGTCCAGATGGAGGACTATTCGATGGACGGGGTTGAACAGCACAGAGGCTCGAGAACGCACTGCAAAGCCCTGTACCCGGGTTCGATTCCCGGCGCCGCCTCAAGAAGGTCCCCAGTAGATGACTTGTGAGGCTGCGGATCGTCCTCGGACTCACCCTCGTCACACGACTAGGCCGTCGCACCCATCCGCGTCCAAGGCGATGGTGATGGAACGCAGACGCAAGCTCGCCCTGCGGAGACCGGTGTGCCATCAAGTGGCCGGGGCCTCGCGCTGATGCCGCGGGTAGAGCTGCGCCCGCATGATCTGCACCCGGGAAGGACCCCCCTTGTTGTGTTAAAAGAAGAAGTCTTTAAGCCCAAGAGATGCAGGCTAAGGAGCGCTCAGTGAGTGACGCGTGGGGAATGACTTCTGGCGGTGCGCTCGCACGATCATGGCGCCGGTGGACGGTCGTGGCGGCCGCCCTGGTCGTGGCAGCCGTGCCGATTGCGATGCGGTGGTCGCTTCGGCCGCGCCGAGCAAGAACGCGATAACGAACGGGAACTTTGCCGCCGGACTTTCTGGGTGGTCCTCTGTAGCCGTCGCCACTGGAGAGTTCTCGGGCTACCCGAAGATTGCAGTGGCGACATCCCACAGCCCTGGTTGGTCCTGGATGAGCCAATGCGGTCGATCCCAGGGCACGAAGCCGTTCCTCTCGATCGATGTGCCTGGAGGTGCGTCCGGCTACGTGCAGCAGCAGCTCACTGTGCCCAAGAAGCCCGGCCACCTCACGTTCCGTACGTGGGGCAACCTCGATCCGGTGCAGGTGACAATCAGCGTCGTCACGGTTCGCGACAAACTCGTCCACAAGGTGCTGACCTATTCGCCGCCGACCTTGCAGGGCACGACGACGAGCTGCTCCGGTCGCGGGCCGGTCACCAAGTCGGTCTCTGTGTCGGCTTTCGCGGGCCAGAAGATCGATTTGCGGGTTCAGGCAACGGCCAGCGGAGTAGACGGCACGATCGCGGACTTCGACAACTTCGCGCTGTAAGGGAGTTGAGTCCGCCAAAGTGGTGTACAAGCCCGAGGTGACCAACTCGCGCTGAGCACTGCTTCGCGTCGAGCATCCCCCAGACGCGACAGCCACCGCACCAACCTTCAAGAACGACAAGTTCACGAAGGAGAAGATGCGGTGACCGTCAACAACAACATGGGCGCGGCAGAGCTGCTGCGCAAGTACCTGGAGAGCCCAGCTGGTTCCGACCTGCTCGGAGAGATGGTGAAGATGGCAGCTGAGCTGCTCATGGACGCGGACGTCGATGTCATCTGCAACGCCGGCTACAACGAGAGGTCCGACGATCGCCGAAACAGTCGCAACGGGCATCGGGCACGGCGCTGGGACACACGGGCCGGCACGATCAGCCTCGACATCCCAAAGCTTCGCCAAGGCTCCTATCTGCCGAGCCTGTTGGAGCCACGCCGGCGAGCCGAGCAGGCCCTCGTCTCGGTGATCTGCCAGGCCTATGTCGAAGGCGTCTCCACGAGAAGAGTCGACGACCTCGTGAGATCGATGGGCATCGACGGCATGTCCAAGTCCCAGGTCTCCGAGCTCGCCAAGCACCTCGACTCAAAGGTCGGCGAGTTCCGCAACCGTCCCCTGGACGAGGGGCCCTATACCTATCTCTGGTTGGACGCCTTGTTCCACAAGGTGCGCGAGGGCGGACGCGTCGTCTCGTTGGCGACCGTCGTGGCCACGGGCGTGAACGCCGACGGCCACCGGGAGATCCTCGGCGTGGACGTCATAAGTGCCGAGGACGGAGCGGGCTGGACGGCGTTCTTGCGAGGCCTCGTCGCCCGCGGCCTTTCCGGGGTGGCCCTTGTCGTCTCCGATTCCCACGAGGGGCTGAAGAACGCGATCGGCGCCGTGCTGACCGGTGCGTCCTGGCAACGGTGCCGGACCCATGCCATGCGCAATCTGCTCACCCGAGTACCAAAGACCGCCCAGGCGATGGTCGCCACCCTCGTGCGGACGATCTTCGCCCAGGCTGACGCCACCCAGGTCAAAGCACAGTTCGACCGGGTCATCGACCAGCTCGAGGGCCAGTTCCCCGTCACCGCCGAGTTCCTCGTCGACGCCGAGGCAGACCTGCTGGCCTTCTCCTCGTTCCCCTCCGAGCACTGGAAGCAGATCTGGAGCAACAACCCCCAGGAGCGTCTCAACAAAGAGCTCCGCAGGAGGACCGACGTCGTGGGCATCTTCCCGAACCGGGCCGCGTGCATCCGCCTCGTCGGAGCCGTCCTCGCCGAACAGCACGACGAGTGGGCCGTGGCTCGCCGCTACATGAGCCCTGACAGCCTCGCCAAGGCTCGCATGCGCGTGATTGCCGGCAACATCGAACAGGTGAAGGAGGTGGGCAAGACGGCGGAGCTGGAGGCCGTCAGCTAGGGACACGATCAACGGTTGGTGTGGTGGTCGTCGTACACCAGTCGGCCGGACTTGACCCTGTAAGGGTCGCCGAACGAGCTGCGCTCGTCCTCGTCTCGCGCCTCGGCGGCCGCCCAGCAGCGGCGGCCCCGAAGCGTGGCGACACGGGTCGGCGCCGCGACTGAGGAGTCATTCGAAGGGGTCCCGTTCCCGAGTCCGAATCCCGGCGCGCCTCTGGCAAGATTGCTGTTCTGCGACGCTTCCGCGCACCAGCCGGTCGGCGCGAGGCTGCCGATAGGGTCATCGTGCCTGCAATTTCCTGACCTGATCGAAACCTAGGGGGGCTCTCGTGGCCGACGTCATCGTTCTCGAATTCTCCGCACCAGATGCGGTAGCCATCTACAACAAGGTGAATCATCTCCTCGGCTGGGACGGCTCTCCGGACTGGGAGCATTGGCCGAAGGGCATGCTGAGCCACATCGCCGGAGAGTCGGGCGACAAGCTCGTCGTCGTCGAGGTGTGGGAGTCCAAGGCCGACCAGGAGGAGTTCATGAACTCCCAACTCGGCCCCGCCTTCGCCAAGGCCGATGTTCCCCCGCCAGCGCGGGTCGAGTGGTTCAGCAACGTCGGGAACGCACACCGCCACTGAGCATCCTCGAACGGTTCGGTCGGGCGCGGCAACGGCCCCGTCGCGCCGGTCGACGCCACCGGGGCACGCCTTCCGAACTGGTGTCCCGAGCAACCGGGCGGACAAGACGTGTGCCCTGTCGCACGGAACCGGTCACTCGGAGAGGTCCGATCGCGCTCTTCTGGCAAGCACCGCTGAGCACGGACCGTGTGGCCGTCCCGACCGCAGCCGGCGAGGACCGATGACTGGTGTGGGGGGTGCGCGCAGTACGGTTCGTCCAATGCGCTCGCGCGCGCTCGGGACTGTCCGCCATCGATGCTGAAGCTGCGCACCGCGCAGTGCGACTGATGCGGGGTCCCGGGTCGGAGCCGGGAGGGGACCGGCGGAGAACCCGGAAGAACGTGAGGCGGTGGCGATGGCGATCGAGCCGGAGGTGAGGTATCCGGGGATCAGCGCGCAGGGATTCGCCCACCCGGCCGAACGCGCGGCCACCGCGGCCATCCGCACCGTGCCGGGCCTCGACCGGGTCGTGAAGCTTCTCAGCGAGCACGGCTACGAGCGCCGCCTGCGTCAGCTCCTCACCGGGAACGCGATCCGGCTCGGTGACGACCAGCTGCCTCGGGTCTGGTCCGTGCAGAGGCGCTGCGCCGAGGTGCTCGACGTCGCGCGCTGCCCGAAGCTCTACGTGACCCAGGAGCCGGTCGGGACGGGGCTCACGGTCGGCACGAACGAGCCGGTCACCGTCGTGAGCTCCGGACTCGTCGCCTCCTACACCGAGGACGAGCTGGCCGCAGTCCTCGGGCACGAGATGGGGCACGTGCTCGCCGACCACGTCGGGCTGACGACGACACTGCAACTCGTCGAGATGATCCTCGCCGGCGCCATCCGCTCGGTGCCGCTCGCCGGTGTGCCGCTCCTCGCGCTCTACCTCGCCCTCCTCGAGTGGTCGCGCGCGGCCGAGCTCACCGCCGACCGGGCGAGCGCCATCGTCACAGGCGAGCCGCTCGTCACCTGCCGGGCGCTCATGCGCATCGCGGGGGGACCGGTCGAGGGCCTCGAGCTCGACGCCTTCATCCGCCAGGCAACCGAGTACGAGGACGAGAAGGATCCCTTCGCCCGCTACTCGAGGTTCTTCACCGAGATCGCGACCACCCACCCGTTCCCCGTGCGTCGGGTACGGGAACTCATCGCCTGGGTGAGCGCTGGCGAGCTCGACCGCATCCGCTCCGGGAGCTACCTGAAGCGCGGCCAGGAGCCGCCGCCGTCGGAGGAGTTCGATGCCGCGCTCGAGCACTACCGGCAACGGTTCACAACGATGCTCGAACGCGCCGGCGAAGGAATCGCGACGGTGCTCGACCGCATCAGCTCCTGGCTCGCCGGCGACGGGGGCAGCCCGCCGCCCGGTGGCACGGCGACCTGAGCCCCGTCCGGGCAGAAAGCACCGAAACGATCGCGCCTACACTCGGCGGTCGATATGACTGACACGGAGAAGCCGGCCGAGAACGCCGAGACAACCGGGCCGACGCCCGAGGCGCCGCCAGCGCAGCCGGCCGAACGACCCGTCGCGCCGGCGGCGCATCCCTTGGCGCACACGAGAACGAGCGGCTACTGGGCCGCGGTCGTCGTCGGCCTGCTCGTCCTCCTCGTCCTGCTCGTGTTCATCCTCGAGAACGGCCAGACAGCGAAGGTCTCCTTCTTCGGTCTTCACGGCCACCTTCCGCAGGGAGTGGCGCTTCTGTTCGCCGCGGTCGTCGGCGGGCTATTCGTCGTGCTCGCCGGGGCGGCGCGCATCCTGCAACTCCGCGTCCGGGTGCAGGGTCACCTCCTCACCCATCACGGTGTGCGTCGACTGGGCAAGGCGAAGCCCCACGACACAACGCAAGCACCAGACGGACCCGCGACGGAGACACCCCCGCCCGAGTGACCGCGGGGATCCGGCCGACGGAGGACCACGTACCGGCCGGCGGACGGCTCGGCGTCGGTACTCGAAGCAGTCCGCGCGTGGCCGCGAGGTCACCGCGCGCCCAGCCCCGCAGGCTCCTACCGGTCGCTCGGGCAATCCCCGGCCGGCGAAAGACGCTCGACGGCGCGCACAGCCGCCGCCGCCGCGTTCTCCGCGGCGAGCCTCGCGTCCTTGGACATGGTGACCATGGCTCGGATGCGTCCGGGATGCCTTAGGAAGTAGCCGACGATCGCGCGGCGCCGGTAGGAGCCGTCCGGGTTGATCAGCGCGAAGACCGCGTCGTCGAGGCTCGCGTCGCTCGCCCGGTCGCTCACCGCCCGAAAGACCGACCACGGGATGCCGAGCTCCTCGCACGCCTCGGCGATCACGGCGGTCTCCATGTCCAGCGCCACGACACCATCCGCCTGAAGCCGCGAGATGGCCTCCGGATCGGTGACGAGCTCGTCGGTCGTCCACATCTTGCCCTGCGGCTCGGCTTCTCCGAGCCGAGCCGGCCGGTGTTCGGCGCCGCTCGCCGCGTGGACGACGACCTCGGGCACGACGAGCGATCCGATCGCGGCGTCGGCTCGCAGGGTACCGGTGATGCCGACGACGACGACGCGTTCGACGTCGACCGCCCCGAGTAGGCGTCCGAGGCCCTTCGCGGCGAGCACCCCGCCCATGCCGGTGACCGTCGCCACCGCCGGCCGGCCGGCGAGCGACCCGGAGTAGAACTCGCACGATCCCGCCCGAACGCGCTTCAGCGAGAGCCGGCGCCGGAGCGGGGCGAGTTCCATCGGCATCGCGCAGACGAAAGCGACGCTTCCCGCCATCGGAGCGTCGATGTTAGCGGGATGGACGGCGTGGGCCCGGGCCGTCGCCGCCGGCGTGTGTCGCGGCACGGCGTCCGGGGCGCGGTTCGTCTCGCGGGATCAGCCACGGCGATTCGGCAGGCAGCAGCGCTTGTACTTCAGTCCGCTTCCGCACGGGCAGGGGTCGTTGCGCGCGGCCGCGCGCCAACGCTGGCGCTCGGTCTGCTCGGCGAGCTCGAGTTCGCCCATGATGGCGGTGGGGGGTCGTCCGAGTTGCGCGAGCGCGGCCATCCGGCCGAGGTAGGGCTCGATGTGTCCGAAGAAGCGGCGGTAGCCCGCGCACAGGAAGTTGAGACCGGCTTCGCCGTCCGGGCAAGCAGCAAAACGGTCCTTCGGGCAACCCCCGTTGCAAAAGCGAAGGACCGGACACGTCCGGCAGCAGGCGGGGAGGGACTCTCGCTTCCCGGCACCGAAGCGTCGCTGACGGTCTCCGTCGACGAGCGACTTAATGCCGTCGGTCGATACGTCACCGAGGCGGTGGGCCGGGTCGACGAAGTGGTCGCACGAGTAGACGGAACCGTCGTGCTCGGCCGCGAGGACCCGCCCGCAGGTCTCGGCGACGACGCAGAGGTTGGCGGGCCGGCCGGTCGCGACGAGGAGGCCCTCGAGGAAGTTCTGCACCCCGATCCGCCCGACGTCGTAGCGGACCCACTCGTCGAACACCAAGCAGAGGAACTCCCCCATCGCCTCCGCGGACACCGACCAGTCCGAGACGCGGCCGTCGGCCCCGCGGTCAACGACCGGCAGGAACTGGAGCCAGCGGACGTCCTCCTGGAGGAAGAACCGGTAGACCTCGGCCGGGTGCGCGACGTTGCGCGCGTTCAGGGTGCAGAGCACGTCGGGTTCGATCCCGTGGGCGCGAAGGTTGCGCAGTCCGCGCATGACGCGGTCGTGGGTCGGACGGCCGCGGCGGTCGGGCCGACCGGCGTCGTGGAGGCGCGCCGGGCCGTCGATGCTGAGCCCGACGGTGAAGCGGTGCTCGGCGAGGAAGGCACACCAGGCGTCGTCAAGCAGGCTCCCGTTCGTCTGGATGTTGTTCTCGCAATTCCATCCCGCGGGCAGGTAACGCTCCTGGAGGGCAAGCGCCTCCGCGTAGAAAGGCATCCCGGCAAGGGTCGGTTCCCCGCCGTGCCAGACGAAGTGCACGTCCGGGCCCGGGCTCGCTGCGATGAGCGCTGCGACGTAGGCCTCGAGGACGTCGTGTCCCATCCGGTACCGCTCGCCCGGCCCGAACAGGCCCGTCTTCTTGAGGTAGTAGCAGTAACCGCAGTCGAAGTTGCACACCGGGCCGACCGGCTTGGCCATGACGACGACGGGCGCCGCGACGGTCATCGGGACGCCACCGCCCGGTCGCCGCGCACGGCGTGCCGACTGCCCGCTCGCCTGCCGGCCGACCGACGCCCGACGGCGGGAGTGGTCACGCCCCGGAGGCGAGGTGGGCGAGGTAGGCCTGGGAGCGGTCGTCCTTGGTCCAGGCGGCGATCTGGCGCCGGGCGTAGAAGCGGAGGGCCGGCAGCCACATCGCCGAGCTCACGCGGGCCCGGACCTTCTCGGACAGCGCCGCCCGCATCGTCGGCGCCACGTCCTCCCAGCGCTGGGCCCAGGCGACACGGGCGAGCGTCGGAAGCCGGCGGACGAAGGCCGGACGCGCCGCGGCCGTGAACGACGGGAGATGGCGGAGAATGCCCGCCAGTCCCCCGTTGAGGATCGTCGGCCAGGAATAGAAGCGGCGCATCGCCCGCAACACGCCGAGCTGGAGCTCGAGCGGCGTCATCTGCGCCGGCTGCATGACGACGTGGTGGCCGTCGAAAAGCGACCAGTCGTCGCTTAACAGCCGGTCCTCCTCGGCGACGCGGTCCCACAGCCGTGTGCCCGGAAGTGGCGTCTCCACCATCAGCTGGAACGTGTCGATGTGCAGCCGACGGGCGAAGGCCGCGATCGCCTCGGCGCTCCCGACCGTGTCGGTGTCGAGCCCGGCGATGAACATCCCGTGCACGGCGATGTGGTGGGCGTGGTAGGCCCGGATCGCCTGCTCGATCATCGTCACCCGCTGACGCTTGCCGATCTCGGCAAGTCCCGCGTCGGTGATCGCCTCGATGCCGATCATCACCATCTGGCAGCCCGCCCGGTGCATGAGGTCGAGGAAGTCGTCGTCGGCCTCCTGGTGGGCGAGCGATCGCAGGCCCGTCTCCGAACGGACCTGGGCGAACCAGGCAGGGGTGTTCCCGGTGTCGAGCATGGCGTTGAGGAGCCGCGCCGTCCGCGTCTTGTTCACGACGAAGTTGTCGTCGTGGAAAAAGACCCTGTCCGCCTGGAGCCCGGCGAGCTCCTCGATCACCTGCTCAGGGCG
Organism: uncultured Acidimicrobiaceae bacterium; assembly: GCA_963785415.1. GTDB lineage: Bacteria > Actinomycetota > Acidimicrobiia > Acidimicrobiales > Bog-793 > Bog-793. Next base: position 2,070,942 of record CAWAVB010000001.1, on the reverse strand, counting down.
CCGGTGCCGGACGACTCGGGAGAACATCGCCGTCACACCGCAGAACTCGCAGTCAAAAGGACAGCCCCACTGGGTCATGATCGGCTTCGTCGTCATGCGCGCGTACCCGTCGATGAGCGTCAGGTCCGGGATCGGCAGGCGCTCGAACTCCTCTTGCGAACAACGCGGCCGGGCCGGGTTGTGACACGGCTCGCCCTCCTCGGCGACGTAGGAGAGCCCAAGGACCGACTCGAACGCCCCACCCTCGCCGAGCGCGGTGACGAGCTCCACGAGCGTCGACTCACCCTCACCGCGCACGACGAACGGCGCATGGGTGAGCGCCTCGTCGGGGCGGAAGGTCACGTGCGGGCCACCGAGCACGACCGGCACCCCCGCTTCGGTAAGGACCTCGGCGAGGCGGTAGGCGTCAGGTGAAGTGGAGGTCGTCGAGGAGATACCGACGAGATCGGCGCGCAGGCAGTCCTCCAGGTCGACCGGCGCGAGCATCTCGCAGTAGACGCGGACGTCGTGACCCGCGTCGGTGAGCATCTTGCCCATGAGCGGGAGGCCGAGCCGGGGCAGGAGCGCGCGGTCGTAGACGTTGTGGCCGGCTGGACGGGGTTCGACGAGTCGGATGCGCATCACGGGCTCCTATCTCGGCAGCTGCGACGGACGATTCGCGCGACCTTTCGCCGGCGCCGCCCGACCCCGCGATCGTCGAGGCATGGCGCCGGGATGCGACCAGCAGGCCGGCAGGCGGTGGAAGCCCGCGTCGAGCGCATGAACTGGGAACCGGGGTCGCGCGGGCATGCGATGACCGTGGCGTCAGGGACGGCGTCGAAGCGTGCTCTCACCGGCGATCCCCCCGGGACGAGGAGCGGCGATTCCTCGTTGTCATCACCCGGCACCTAGGTTCCGGGTTCCGTCGTCAGTCTTGGCGGCGGGTCCGGGCGCGTCAAACGCCGTGGTCCAACGGCCGGCGCTGTCATCTGCCGCCTACTTCCTCTCGTGACAGAACCCCGGGAATCCCGCCGCCGGCGGGGACGGGAACCGCCAGCCGTGGTATTCGGCGGCGAGCCGCTCGATCGCGATCTCGGTGCTCGCGTTCGAGAAGACGCCCGGTCCGAGATCGGCGCACATCACAGCGCGCATGGTCGCCAGTGACGGCGTACTCGAAAGCGTGATCATCCGCAGCCCCGCCGTCCCCGCGCCGTCAAGGTACTGGGAGAGGTCGTCCCACGCGGCGACGTTGATGCGTCCACCCGGGCACATGAACACAGTAGGGATCGGCCCCTTCGCTTCGACGAGCAGCGGCCGGTAGCACTCGCCGGAGGAGGGCTGGCTCACCTCCGGCAAAAGCGGCATACGCGACGGGCCCGCGACCTCCGAGGCTGCCTCCTGGGCGGCGAGCGCGAGCGGGCCCGAGGCCCGCGCGATCCCGGCGAGCGAGGCGTAGGGAATCGTGATCTGCGGCATGCCGGCCGAGTACGGGGCCACCTGGTAGTCGCCGAAGGTGATCTGCAGACCCCAGGGCGTGATCGACCATGCCGAGAAGTTCGACGCCTTGGGCGTCGTTCCGGGATCGATCCACACCGTCATCAAGGCGGCGCTGCCGAAGAGCCTGGAAAGCGCGCCTCGACTCGCCCGCGACAGAGCGACGAGCCAGTTCGAGGACGGTATGAAAAGGTCCGCCAACCGGTAGGGCTGCCCGGTCAGCGCGTCGAAGTTGAAAGTCGTGGCGATGGTGATGCCGTGCGCCGCTCCGGAGAGGTACGTGTATTCGTCAAAGCTCACGGAGACGATCTGGTCGCTGTCGAAGTCCGTCGTCACCGTGCCGATGAGTGTCGACGGCCCGACACCGATCGGAAGGTGGATCCTCGGCTCGGCATTCACCTCCGATTTGAAATGCGACATGGTCTCGGCGACGAAGGCGGTGATCCGGGCGTTGATGCGTGCCACGACGCTCCCCGGCAGTCCGGTGAGCCGCGGGTAGAGCACGTCCACCACGTAGTCGGGTTTGGTATCGCGCCTCGCCTGGAGCGACTTGAGCTCGAAGCCAGGCTGAGCGGCCTCCTCCTTCGGCGCCGCGTGCCTCGCGGCGCCCGTGGATGCCATGAGCCCCGGATCGGCGCGCCTTGCAGGCGACGGGGCCGCCGCGCTGGGCCCGGCCGCCAGGAGACCCCCGGCGAGCCCGAGACCCAGTGTCACCGCGGTCGCCGGTAACCAGCGATTCCCGGGCTTCCCGTGTCCGACCGATCCCTGGCGGCTCCTGTGGTCGCGCACCCGACTGCTCCGCCCGATTCCCATGTGCGGCTCTTTCCCTCGACCGTGCTCACCATAGAACCGCCGTGATGCGAGTCGAGCGCGCCCGGAGGCCGTGTCGCCCGACGATGCAACCGGTCGCACGGCGTCGCGCGACCGGCTCGCGGCAGCCGAGGGCCCGGTTGCGCGGACCCTTCCCCGGCCGTCCCAGAATCCGTGGCTCAACCGATCAGAACGTGGAGCTCCCCGATGCCAGCGCGCCGTACAGGAGCTGCTCGACCGAGGTCTCGATGGTGTGAAGCTCCGCCGGATTCTCGACCAGTGACGCGATCGCCTCGAGATCCTGCGGCTGGAGGATCGACAGGGACCCGTTCAGGGCGTCGAGCATCGTCGCCACGGGGCTCACGAACCACCGGCCGTTGTCCTCCACGGTCACGAACCCGAAGGTCGTGCGGTCCTTCATCACTCGCGTGACGAGCCCGCGGAGCGACCGCGGCAGGACCCCGATGAGCTTCTTGTCCGCCGCCCGCGTCATGGCGGGCGACGGGCAGCGGCGGACCGATCGGCCGAGGTACGAGTAGGTCAGACAGCCGTCCTTGTACGCCAAGGTGACGCCTTCGACGGTCGCCGAAAGTCCAAGGCCGCTCACCTTGACAAGCGTTCCGCCGGCGATCGGCGAGCCCGACAGCACCATGTGCGTGATCCGCATGGTCACCTCGGAACGGGCCTTCGCCAGCGACTGGTCCGCCTTGCCGAGGAAGCGCGGCGCATAACTCTGGAACGCCCCCATTTCTCCGGGTGGCAGGTCGGCGATGACCCCGCGGAGGTTGAACTCGACGGCGTCGTTCAGCAGCGTGGCCACCGCGCTCTCCGGCGTACTGCTGCCGGTCGCGCTCACGGCCTCGTTCGTCGGGGGCAGGGCGGCTGGGCGGTCCGCCGACCGGAGTGCGTCGTAGGCGATCGTGTAACCGAGGCTCACATACCAGGTCCCATTGACCTGCTCGGTCACGATCGCCTCGCGACCCGTCGTGACCGGGCTCGTCGAGGATTCCTTCTGCCCGGTGAGCCGGCCGCGGGTGAGCCGGCTCCCGAAGGAGCCGATCGGCAGCGACGTCGCGTCGAATGACCCCGTCACCGTTCCGCTCGTGATGGCGACGGCGGCGACGTCGGAGCTGAGCATCGTCGTCGCCGTCTTGATCCCTGAGAAATGCAATGACAGACCACCGACGTCTTTGAGGTTCGTGTTGTGGGACAGCACGTCCAACCGTTCGAGCTGAGCGACCAGTCCCAACATGCCCGGCTCGATCGCCGTCCGCTCGCCCGGCACGATCGCGTCGACGGCGCCGAGGAGGTCGCTGTGGTTCGCCGCGTCGAGCAGTTTGCGGACCGCCGCAGCCGGCTTCGAAGAACCGCCCGAGCTGCCGGTGACGGCGACCGCCGCGCCGATGCCGCCACCCACGAGGCAGACGGCGACGACGACGGTGATGATCCTGCGACCCCGTCGCGAGGGACCTCGGGTCGACATCGTCAGCTCTTCCTCGGTGCTCCCCGCCATGCCCGAAGGCTCGATCTCGTCCGACATACGCGGAAAGCTAGCCGAATGTCGGGAATTCTGTGACGGTCATCTCGGCATCTGACCGAGGATCCCGAACAACGGTCCGAGTCCGGCGCCAGCGCCGGGCACCGCCGTGACGCGGGATCGATTGGCCCTTCGGGATCCGTGTCTGCAGCGGTCGGGCAGAGCGACCGTGCCGCCGGGCCCGGCGTTAACGTGCCAGACATGCGGATCTTCCGGCGAGACCGGCAAGTCGAAAACAGCCGCCTCGAAGACGAGGTGTCGCTCGAGGAGATGGAGTCCAATCCCGAGCTCCTCGCCGCCGAGGCGGAAGTTGATCGACTGCCGCCTCCCCCACCGACTTCCAACACGATCCTCGAGGTCTTCATGGGGCCGAGACCCCGAATCGTGGGCGAGATCGAGGACGAGGATCCTCCGGGACGTTAGGGGGGCATTCCCGGTCAGCGCGGCACCGCGCACGGTGCGACCCGTCCTCCGGTGGTCAGGTCGACACGACGGCCCGTCTGCCCGTCCGATTCGGTACGCAGAAGCGGTAGCTTGCGGATATGGCGTTCATCTTCAGGCGGATCCTCTCAATCCTCAGAATGCGGCGGGAACGCCGTAACCGATCACGCATGCGGTGAGCTCGGCACGTTCGAGCCGGTGGTGAGCGTGCCGGCGATCTGAATCCATCACCAAACCGGCTCCCATCTCGAGCGGCGGTCAAGCGACCCGACGCCCACCTACGGGGCGACCGGAGCCGATCCCGTACGCATGCCCGAATTCCGCCGGCGACGCCGGTCGCGAGCGGACTGACGGCTCGGTGACGGAATTGGACAGTTCCGGGTGTATCAGCGCCCACCCCGCCCGCCGGTCGATGAGGGGCGGGACGGCGGCGACTGGCGCAGTCACGGTGGCTTACGGCATCGGTACCTCGGTATGTTTGCGGACGTGGTCTCCCAGGCGGTCATCCTCGACCTCGACGACACGCTGATCGTCGAGGAGGCGGTGGCGCGGGCCTCGCTGCGACGGGCCGCCGAGCTCGTCCGGGGTCGGGATCCCGGAGGGGTTGCCGAGGTCGTCCTGGCGACCGCCCGCCGGATCTGGCGCGCCGCGCCCGACTACCCGCTCTGCAACCGGCTCGGGATCGCGTCGTGGGAGGGCCTGTGGGCCACGTTCGACGGCAGCCCCTCGATCCTCGACGAAGTCCGCGAGTGGGTCCCCGCCTACCGACAGGAGGCCTGGCGAGCCGCCCTCGCCGAGCTCGGCGTCGACGATCCGGCGCTCGCGACGCGCCTTTCGGACACCTACGTCGAATCGCAACGACGCGGTCATCCGCTCATCGAGGATGCCGCCGAGTTCGTGCACTCCCTCCAGGGGCGATGCCGTCTCGGGATGCTCACCAACGGACCGGCCGACATCCAGCGGCTGAAGATAGCCAAAACCGGCCTCGCCGACTGTTTCGACGCCGTCGTCATCTCCGGCGAGGTCGGTCTCGGCAAACCTGACCCCGACGTCTTCGCCCTCACACTTGCGCAACTCGACGCGAAGGCGGCGTCGGCCGTCATGGTCGGGGACAGCTGGGAGCGCGACATCATCGGGGCCCTCGACGCCGGGCTCTCCGCGGTGTGGGTGTCGGCGGGCCGAGCACTGCCCGAGAAGCGCCCCAACGTCACGGTCGTAGGCGGCGTCGGGGAGCTGATCGGCCGGTCGATCTAAGGCCGCGGCGGCACCGCGACCTCCCGGCACGCCCCGACCGCGTGGTGGGCAGAACCGCGGCGCCCGTAGGGTCAGCCGGGGTCGAGACCGGCCCTCGCGGCGAACGGATCCCAGGTCGCGTCGCGGTGCCATTCGAGCTCGATCCCGTCCGCGACCCGCGAGGTAAACGTCTCACCGTGCAAATGAGCAACAAGCGCCAGCGCCATGTCCATGCCCGCGGCGACACCCGACGACGTCCACCGGTCACGATCGGCGACCCAGCGGGCCTCGGCCACCCATTCGACGCGGTCGCTCTGCGAGGTCGCCCAGGCGAACGCCTGCTTGTTCGAGGTGGCGCGGTAGCCGTCGAGCAGCCCGGCCCGGGCGAGCACGCCCGATCCGGTACACACCGACGTGACGTAGGTCGCGGACGAGGACCACGCGGAGAGCCAGGAGAGGAACCCGTCGTCCTCGACGAGGCGGCGCGTGCCGATCCCGCCGGGCACGAGCACGATCTCCGGTGGCGGGGCGTCGCGCCACGCGAGATCGGCGACGACACGCTGGCCCAGCGAACTGCGCACCGGTTCCGCATCCGGTCCCAACAGGCTCACATCGAAGCGCTGTGACACACCGAAGACCTCGAGCGGCCCGAACACATCGAGCGGTTCGAAGCCCTCGAAGAGCACCGTCGCGATCCGGCTGTGGTCGTGGGTGCTGCCCTCTCCGCTTTCCAACCCCGGCTCCTTTCGTTCGCGTTCCGCCTGATGCGCTCGGTTCTACCGGCGCGCACGATGGTCCCCGCCGACGCCGGGGTGACCCGCGCCCTTGGGCCCACGACGTCCACCGCTACCATCGCGGCGATGGACGAGGTCTGCGTCGTCGCCCAGTCCGATGGGACGTACCGGGTGGACGTGGAACGCGGCGGAACCACGACGACCCACGTCGTCGCGGTCCCCGCCGGCTACGCCGCCGCTCTCGGATGCGAGGACGTGGATGGCGCGCGCCTCGTTAGGGAATCGTTCGCTTTCCTGCTCGAGAACGAGCCGCCGACCTCGATCCTGCGGAGGTTCCGGCTCGACCAGATCGCCGACTACTTCCCCGACTACCCGGCGGCGATCCGCCGGCGCCTGGAGACGCGAGGCTGACCGCGGCGCGCTCCCGCTCAGGATCCGCCCAACTTGTAGCCGATCGCCCGCAACAGGCCGATCCTGTCCGCGACGTCCTCCGTCGTCTCGACCCCGAGCGGCGCGCTCCCGTCCACCACGCCGAGCACTCCCCGGCCGAGCGCGGTCTCGGCGACGATCACCTCGACGGGGTTCGCCGTCGCGCAGAAGACCGTGCAGACCTCGGCCACCTGCTTGATCTGATTGAGCACGTTCACCGGGTAGCCGTCACGCAGGAAGACGACGAAACAGTGCCCGGCGCCGATCGCCGAGGCGCCGTTCGTCGCCAGCGCGACGAGCTCGTCGTCGTTGCCCGAGGTGCGGACGAGCCGCTTTCCCGAGGCCTCGCAGAAGGCGACCCCGAAGCGCAGATACGGGCTCGTTCCGACGAGGACCTCGTGGAGATCCTCGACGGTCTTGATGAAATGCGATTGTCCGACGATCACATTGAGCTCGTTCGGGATCTCGAGCACGACCGTCGACAGCTCGAGTGCTGCCATCGTCTCTCCCTTGTCGCGGTGTCCGGGTCGAGCGTACAAGTCCCCGTCAGCCGCGAGCCGGAAGGTCGGGCCGGTCTCGACCAGCTCGTCGGTATGGTCGGCGCGACACCGCCAGGGGTGCGCGCCCCCGCCGATGGGTTCGCCGCGGCCCCCAGGTGGCCGCTCGACGCGAAGATCTGGTGATGTCCCCCACCCATCACTACGACGTCCAGCTCTCCTGGTCGGGGTCGACCGGCTCGGGCTACGAACACTACGGCCGGGACCACGAGGCGACGAACTCGCACACCCGCATGTCGCTTTCCGCCGATCCCGCCTTCCGCGGCGACGCGGCGGGGTGGAATCCCGAGCAGCTCGTCGTCCTCGCGGCGGCGTCGTGCCAGCTGCTCTCGTTCCTCGCCGTCGCGGCCCGGGCGCGTCTCGACATCGTCGGCTACGAGGACGACGCCGTCGGTGAAATGCCGGAGGACGACCCCCCGGTGCGCTTGACGAGGATCCGCCTGCGCCCCCGGATCGCCTTTCGCGGTCCGGTCGACGAGGCGCGCGTGCGACGTCTCGTCGAGCTTGCGCACCGCGAGTGCTACGTGGCGAATAGCCTGCGGACCGCGGTCGACGTGGAGCCGACCATCATCATGCCCCCCGCCGGCGACAGGTGACCCCGGCACCGCGCCTGCCGTCAATCGGCGAGAATCGCGTCACAATGAGCGACGCGCGGATGCGACGGGACGGGCGGTTCGTCGACCGCACCGAGGCCGGACGCGGCCTCGCCGCCTGTCTCGAGGAGTACCGGGCGACCACCGCCGTCGTCGCCGCACTGCCCCGGGGGGGCGTCCCCGTCGCCTTCGAGATCGCCACGGCACTCGGACTGCCGCTCGACGTGATCGTCGTCCGCAAGCTGGGCGCGCCCTGGCAACCCGAGCTCGCCGTGGGGGCCGTCGGCGAACACGGCGTCCGAGTGCTCAACGCGGCCCTCGCCCTCGCCACCGGGATCGGCGACGACGAGCTCGCCACGATCGAACGGCGCGAGGCCGCCGAGGTCGAACGGCGGGCGGCGCTCTACCGCTCCGGCCAGGCTGGCGTCCGCCTCGCGGGCCACACCGTCATCGTCGTTGACGACGGGGTCGCGACCGGCGCGACGACGCGCGCCGCCTGTCAGGTCGCCCGCGCCTCCGGCGCCGCGCGGATCGTCCTCGCCGTCCCCGTCGCCCCGGCAGAATCGCTGCCCGAGCTCGCCGGCTCGGTCGACGAGCTCGTCTGTCTCATGGCGCCGGCCGGCTTCAACGCCGTCGGCGAGTGGTACGAGAACTTCGCCCAGACGACGGACGCCGAGGTCATCGACCTCCTCGGGCGAGCCGCGGCGAGCCGGCGCGAATCAGGCGGCCCGGACGCGACCTGAGGCGCCGGGAAGGTGCGCGGACGCCCACCGGATGCGGGTCCGCGACCAAGGGCGGTTGGCGGATCGATCCCTACGGCGCCCGGTGCAGCTCCCGGATGCACTCGATGAGTCCGTGAATGGAAACGGCAAGCGTGTTGAGGTCGCCGCCTTCCGGCCGGTCGGACGCGATCCGCTGGACACGACGGTCGATCTCCGCGAGCTGGTGGGCGATGTCCGGGCCGACCTCACCGGACGTGGCCGGCGCCATCTGCCAAACGACCGGGACCGGCGGAGGCGGGGGCTCGGCTTCATGTCGGCGCCGCATACGAACCTCCTCGCGTGGTGCCGCAGAATCGTAGGTCGCACGGGGCCGGTGCCGCCGTGGCTGGGGACGACGGCCAACTCGCGACCACGAAGCGAGACTAGCGACGCCACCCCCGGCCGCCACCATGCGGGCGGTGTGAACGGGTGCGCCCGTTCCCCGAGCGGAGACCGGGACGGCGTGCGAGCATGATGCCGTCATGGCAGCCAGCGACCAGGTCTGGACGGCGGGGTCGCCCCAACCGGCCGCTGCGCGGTGCATTACCGTCGGCTCCGCCATCGCGTGCCATTCGTCCCAGGGAGGTCGGTCGTGACCATCAAGATGAAGATCGCCGGTGAGCTCGCCCAGTCGGTGACCTGCCAGCTCGAACAGGGCCAGGCGATCTACTCGAACGCGAACAAGTTCCGCTGGAAGACGACGAACGTCTCGATGGAGACGCGGCTCAGCACACCGCCCGGTGCCGGAGATTCCAGCGGAGCACCGGCGAAGAAAGGCGGGCTGCTTCAGCAGGCGCTGTCGACCGCGACCGACGTCGGCAAGCGCGTACTCAGCGGCCAGAGCCTCGCCTTCCAGTGGTTCCGCCCCGAAGGTGGCTCCGGACTCGTCGCGTTCGGGGGGAACCTCCCGGGCCAGATGCGCACGATCGAGCTCGACGGATCGACTGGCTGGATGACCGAGAAAGAGGCCTTCGTCTGCGCCGAGGAGAGCGTCAAGTTCGGCATCGCGCTCTCCAAGTTCCGTTCCGGCCGGCGTAGCGGCGAGGGCTACATCCTCGAGCACTTCACCGGGACCGGGACCCTCCTCATCGCCGGCGGCGGGACGCTCGTCGACCTCGACCCGGCCAACTACGGCGGCAAAATCCAGGTGCACGCCGGCGCGCTCGTCGCCTTCGCCGAGACCGTCGAGTACGGCGTCGACTACGTCGGTGCCCTCAACATGCAGACCGTGATGACCGCCGCTTTCGGCGGTCAGGGATTGAGCATGATCACCCTCTCGGGAAGCGGGCCGGTGATCCTGCAGTCGACGCTGCATTTCAACCTGGAGACCGAGGAGCACAACACCGACGACAAGCGCGGCCTGCGGCAGGGTGGTGGTCTCATCGACAGGCTCTAGTGTCCAAAGGTGTTCCGACGAGGAGGAAACATGCCGTTCATGGACAAGGTGAAGCAAGGCGCCGCCCAGGCGGCCCAGAAGGCCCAGCAGGCGGCCAAGGCCGGGCAGGCCAAGATCGACGAGGCGAAGGCCAAGCGCGAGCAGGACGCGATGTTCCGCGACCTCGGCGCCGCCGTCTACGCCCAGCGCAGTGGGACCGCTGATTCGAACACGTCGTCCGAGATCGACCGGCTCGTCGCCGCCCTAAAAGACCACGAGGCGGCCCAGGCCGCGGCCGCCGCGGCCGAGGCGTCGCCGGACGCGCCGCCCGCCTCGGGCCCGGCGACCGGGGGCGACTTCAAGCTCGACGACTGAGCTCGTTGATCAAAAAGGCCCGGCCATCGGCCGGGCTTTTTTGATCAGAGGTTGCGATCAGCGCTCGACGACGACGACCGTTCCGGTCGTTGAGGTCAGGCCGAGCCGCTCGAGGCGGCCGATGATCCCGTACGTGCCGGGGAGCAAGCTCTCCGGGGCGATCGTCGCCAACCTGACGGGGACCTCGATCGCCGCACCGGGCGGGACGAGGATGGTCTTGCCGGGACGGTTCGGACCCGAGGCGACCTCGTCGTCGCGCGAGGCGAGCAGACGGCGGTTCGAAGGCAGCTCGAGCAGCCAGGCGACGACCTCCAGGGGCTTCTCGCCGTCGGCGGACCACAGCTCGGTGCTCGTGTTCTTCACCTTGGCGTAGAGCTGGGGCGCCGAACCGCGCACGATGAGCTGCTCGACCGGCCACATGAGCTCGAGGTTCCTCGTCGGCGACATGCTCGTCACGATCGCCCGCAGGTTGCGACCGGCGCTGCCGGCACGCCAGACCCCGGATTCGAGCTTTAAGGGCGCGACCGCCCATTCGCCCTCGGCCCCGGGTTCGCGCGCGCAGTAGACGCGGTTGATCGGGTCTTCGTAGATGAGCCGCCAGCCGGTCGGGGGCAGGAAGCGCCAAGCGTTGAGTACCTCACGCCCGTAGAAGGTGCCGCCGCGGGCGAGCACCTCGTCGATCGGTGTGCCTTCCCCGCTCAGCGTCTTTGCTTCGATCACCCATTCGCCGAGCTGGACCATCTGGCCCAGTGCCTCGGTCGTATGGACAAGCTCGGCCTCTGTGGTGTTCGGCATACCACGCAGTGTGGCACTACTGACCACTCTCAGTCAAGATGAAATCCACCTTGGCCACCTTGTGTGGTCAACGATCTTCTGGCTAGCTCTTTCGCGCTTGCTGTCTGACGAAACGGTATCAGCACGTGGAGTGGTGGTGGTGGATGCTCTCCCCGCGGAGCGTGATTGCGCGAACACGCTGCGTGCTGGAAGGTTTTCCAGCGGGCGGTCAGCGGAAGTCGCGGGAGCGGCCGACCGCCATGTTGAGCTCGAGCACCTCGAGGCGCTCGGCGACGACCGACCGGGCCGCACCGGCGCCCTCGAGCCGGCCACGGACAAGGAGCGCCGGGGCCGAGGCGACGGCCCCCCGGTGGTGGGCCCACAGCCCCGGCGAGCAGATGACGTTGACGACCCCCGTCTCGTCCTCGAGGTTGACGAACACCGTCCCGCCGGCGGTCGAGGGCCGCTGGCGGTGGGTGACGATCCCCGCGACACGCACCCTGGCGGGCCCGTCCACCTCGACGAGCGAGGCCGCCGGGGCCACGCCCTGGCGGGCGAGCCACTCCCGCAGCGGCGCGACGGGGTGGCTCTCGGTCGAGACGCCCGTCGCCCAGAGGTCGGCGGCGAGGACGTCGACCTCGTCCATCGCCGGCAGCGCCGGGGCGACCGCCCCGGGGACCATGCCGGGCAGGCGGGCGGGGCTCCCGTCGGCGAGCACGCCCGCGGCCCACAGCGCCGCCCGGCGCGGGGTCGCCCCGGCGCGGCCCGGCTGGTCGAGGGCGCCGAGTCCGGCGAGGGCGTCCGCCGTCGCCAGCGACTCGAGCTGCGGGCGGGTCGGCCCGATCCGGCGCGCGAGGTCGTCGATGCTCGCATACGGTGCCCCGGCGGCGATCCGCCCGGCGAGCCCGGCGCCGATCCCCCGGATCGAGGCGAGACCGAGCCGGACCGCCATCGCCCCGGCGAGCACCGGGTCGTCGACGAGCGTCGCCGCGGCGGCGCTCGTGTTCACGTCGGGGCGCAACGTCGCGACCCCGTGGCGACGGGCGTCGGCCACGAGGCTCTCGGGCGACCAGAACCCCATCGGCTGGGAGTTCAAGAGGGCGGCGAGGAACGCCGCCGGGTAGTGGTGCTTGAACCACGCCGAGGCGTAGACGAGATAGGCGAACGAGACCGAGTGCGACTCGGGGAAGCCGAAGTTGGCGAAGGCGGCGAGCTGCTCGTAGATCGTGTCGGCCACCTCGCCGGTGATCCCGCGTTCGGCCATCCCCCGGTAGAGGCGCCCCCGCAGCCGCTCCATGCGCGCCGCGGACCGCTTCGAGCTCATCGCCTGGCGGAGCTCGTCCGCCTCGACGGCGTCGAAGCCGGCGACGTCGATCGCGATCTGCATCAGCTGCTCCTGGAAAAGCGGCACGCCGAGCGTCTTCTCGAGGGCCCTTCGCAAAAGAGGGTGAAGGTAGCGCACCTCCTCCTCCCCGTTGCGGCGGCGCAGGTACGGGTGGACCGAGCCGCCCTGGATCGGCCCCGGCCGGATGAGCGCGACCTCGACGACGAGGTCGTAAAAGACGCGGGGGCGCAGCCGCGGCAACGTCGCCATCTGGGCGCGGCTCTCGACCTGGAACACCCCGATCGAATCCGCCCGGGCGAGCATGTCGTAGACGGCGTCTTCCTGGGGGATCGTCGCGAGCTCGACCTCGTCGCCGTGGCGTTCGGCGACGAGGTCGACCATGCGGTGAAGCGCTTCGAGCATGCCGAGGCCCAATAGGTCGAACTTCACGAGCCCGACGGCCGCGCAGTCCTCCTTGTCCCACTGGAGCACCGAGCGCCCCTCCCGCCGGGCCCACTCGACCGGGCAGACGGCGATCACCGGCCGGTCGCAAATCACCATCCCCCCGGAGTGGATGCCGAGATGCCGGGGGAAACCCTCGAACTCGGCCGCGAGGCGCACCACCTCCGGCGGGACGCCCAGCTCGCCGGGATCGGCCTCGGGCCGGGCACCCGGCGGCGCGGGGTGGGCGATGCTCGCGACGAACGCCCTCCCGACCGCCGCCGACCAGGTGTCGACGGTTCCCGACGGGTAGCCGAGCGCCCGGGCGACGTCGCGGATCGCGGAGCGCGGGCGGTAGGTGATGACGTTTGCCACCTGGGCGGCGTGCTCCCGCCCGTAACGGTCGTAAACGTAGGCGATGACCTCGTCGCGCCGGCCGGACTCGATGTCGAGGTCGATGTCGGGCGGGCCGTCGCGGGCGGGCGACAGGAACCGCTCGAACAACAGCCCGAGGGCGACGGCGTCGGCGTTCGTGATCCCGAGGGCGTAACAGACCGCCGAGTTCGCCGCCGACCCGCGCCCCTGGCAGAAGATGTTCTCCCGCCGGCAGAACTCGACGATGTCCCAGACGACGAGGAAGTAGCCGGGGAAGCCGAGCGCCTCGATGATGCCGAGCTCCCGGTCGATCGCCTCCCAGGCGTCGGGGACGCGCGCCGCGCCGCGCCGGCCGTAGCGGCGGGTGCCGCCGGCCTCGACGAGGGTCCGCAGGTATCCCGCCTCGTCGGTGCCGGGCGGCACCGGGAACGGAGGGAGGCCCGGGGCGATGAGCCGGAGGTCGAAGGCGCACTCCCGGCCGAGCTCGGCGGCCGTCTCGACCACCCCGGGGTAACGGCGGAACCGCCGGGCCTGCTCGGCCCCCGACCGCAGCGACGCTCCGGCCCAGGCCGGGAGCCAGCCGTCCACCTCCTCGAGGCTGCGCCGGGCCCGGACCGCGGCGAGCGCCGTCGCCAGTGCGTAGCCCGACGGCGTCGCGTAGTGCGCGTTCGTCGTCGCGACGAGGTCGACGCCGGCACGGGTGCCGAGCGCGGCAAGGGCGTCGTTGCGCGCCTCGTCGAGCGGCGTGTTGTGATCGAACAGCTCGACGGCGACGTTGTCCCGGCCGAACGCCTCGACGAGGCGGGCGAGCTCGCGCGCCGCCGCGGCCGGTCCCCCGGCGACAAGCGCGGCCGGCACGGCGCCGCGCCGGCAGCCGGTGAGGACGCACCAGTGACCCCCGTGGGCCTCGGAAAGGAGGCCGAGATCGAAAGCGGGCCGGCCCTTCTCCCCCCGGCGAGATGGGCCCGGGCGATCGCCGTCGACAGCCGGGCGTACCCTTCGGGGTCTCGCGCCAGCACGACGAGGTGCGCAGACTCGGGATCGATCGCGCCGGCCCGCGCCTCGGGTCGGCGGGCAGAGCCGGTCGGCAACGAGAGCTCGGCGCCAAAGACGGTCCGCAGCGAGAACTCCCGGGCCGCCGCGGCAAAGCGGACGACGCCGTAGCACCCGTCGTGGTCGGTGAGCGCGAGCGCCTCGAGGCCGAGACGCGCCGCCTCCGCGGCGAGCGCCTCGGGGCTCGAGGCGCCATCGAGGAAGCTGAAGTTCGAGTGGCAGTGCAACTCCGCGTAGGGCACCTCGGCCCGGCGGATCCCGGGACCTTCCGGCGCGGCGGAGACCGCGTGGTCCCCCGCGTGCTCCGCCGGGGCCCGTGGAGGCGTGTGCCCGTTCCGCCGCCCCGAGAGACGACGCTCGAGCTCAGACCAGGGGATGATCGGGTTGAACGAACTGATCGGACGACGATAGCGAACATATGTTCGATTCGCTAGGGGACCCCACCTGCCCTATCGCGATCCCCGACCGCCCGGCGGACCCTAGGCGAGAATGCTCGAGGGCGCGTACGCCGGGCGCAGCGACAGCCCCAGCAGCGCCTCGAGGCCGGCGGCCAGCCGCAGCAGCACCGCCTCGCTCCACGCCCGGCCGAGGAGGGCCAGCCCGACCGGGAGACCGTGCACCGTGCCGATCGGAACCGTGATCGACGGGTAACCGGCGACGGCGGCGATGCTGTATCCCGCCCCGAGGAAGGTGTCGCCGTTCACGTGGTCGATGCACCACGCCGGGGCGGTCGTGAGCACCGCGAGCGCGTCGAGTCCGCCCCGGTCGAGCGCGTAGTCGATCCCGTTCGTCCGCGCGCTCGCTACGCAGCGCGCCCGGGCGGCCCGGTAGCCCTCGTCGTCGAGTCCCGCCGTCGCGACGGCGCGCTCGAGCAGGTCCTGGCCGAAAAGGACCAATTCTGCGTCGGCGTGGGCGGTGTTGAAGGCGATCACCTCGGAAAGCGACCGGGGGCCGGCACCGGCCGCCTCGGCACGGGCCGCGAGGCAGCGGTCGGCGCCGTCGTGGAACTCGTGGCAGAGCACGACGAGCTCGTCCTCGGCGTCCGGCTCCTGCTCCGCGCCGGGGACCTCGACCGCGTCGACGACCCGGGCTCCGCCGTCGCGCATGGCCGCCAGCGCCCGGGCGAACACCGCGTCGGCGCCGTCGTGGTAGCCGGAGAAACGGAACCGGGCCCGATCGCTCGCCGCGGGCCGCGGGACTCCGATCCGCGCCCCGCGCAGGCCGTCCGGCCGGCAGAACGGGCGGTAGTCACCGGGCAGGTCCGACGGGCGGTTGGCGCATGCCGGGTCGGCGGGGTCGACGCGGGCGATCACGCCGAGAAGCGCCGCGGCGTCGAGGACCGAGCGTGCCATCGGCCCGGGCGTGTCCTGGCTCTCGGCGATCGGCACGACGCCCGTCCGGCTCACGAGGCCGACCGTCGGCTTCAGGCCAACGAGCCCGGTGACGGCCGCCGGGCTGAGGATCGAACCGTCGGTCTCGGTGCCGACCGCGACCGGGGCGAGCCCCGCGGCGACGGCGGCGCCGGAGCCCGACGACGAGCCGCTCGGGCTGCGGTCGAGCGCGTAGGGGTTGCGCGTCTGGCCGCCGACCGCGCTCCACCCCGAGGACGAGCGCGCCGACCGGAAGTTCGCCCACTCCGAGAGGTTCGTCTTGCCGACGATGACGGCACCCGCGTCGCGCAGCGCCCCGACGACGACGGCGTCACGGACCGGCGGCGCGCCGGCGAGCGCGAGCGATCCCGCGGTCGAGGCGAGCCCCGCCGTGTCGAGGTTGTCCTTCACGAGCACCGGGATCCCGTGCAGCGGCCCGCGCACGACACCCGAAGCGCGCTCGGCGTCGGTTGCACGGGCCGCGTCGACGGCGGACTCGTCGACGGCGAGGACGGCGTGGAGCCTCGGCCCGGCGGCGTCGATCGCGCCGATCCGCGCGAGGAGCGTCGCCGTCAGCTCGGCGCTCGTCGTCTCACCGGCCTCGAGCGCCCGGGTGATCTCGGCGACACTGGCGAAGGCGAGCCCGGAGGACCCCGGATGCGGGTCCCCGCTCGGTCCTTGCTCCATGGCCTTCCTTTCGCGTCGGTGTGGGGATTCTCGCTGTCCGGGACGCGGCGCGCGTCGCGGTCAGTCGTAGCTCCCCTCGACGACCCAGCGGCCCCGGTCGATCGCGAGCAGGTAGCCACCCCCGTCCGCCGTGACGACCTGGAACCGCGCCCGCCGGCGGTGCGCCGCCGTGTCCCACCACTGCTCGTCGACCGGCCAGGGACCGGCCCATGCGACGACGAGTGACGGCGGTCGCCCCCCGACGGCGACGCTCGCCGGCACCCCGCTCGGCGTGCCCCGCCCGTCCACACCGACGTGACGGCCGTCGCGGTCGAGCACCTCCGCGGGATACGGCTCCCGGGGCACGACGGTCGGATTCGGGCTGGGGAGCTGCCCCGGCCACGGCAGCGCGGCGTCGTCGGGGCGCGCGGGCGCGGGATCGCCAAACGGCACGAAACGGACCCGCTCGGCCGGCTCCCGTCCCCCGACGAGCAACGGCCGGACGACCTCCTCGGGTCCGAGCAGTCCCTGGACCCGGGCGAACGCCCGGGCAACCCGCTCGTCATCGACCCGCGGACGCCCCCACAGCGCGAGTTGACGGCCGGTGTCGGCGACGACGTCGGTCGGCACGAGACGGACGCGCGCGATCCCGGCCTCTTCGTTCGTCCCGTCCCCACCTCCGGCAAGGCCGGGTCCGACGAGCCACGCTTCGAGCTGCCAACGGAGCCGCTCGGCGACGAGCGCCGGGGTCCACGCCCCGTCGTGCGCCCAGCGGCGGTCAAGCCGGTTCCCGGCCGAGGTCTCGAGCTCGATCCCTAAGAAGCTGCAGGCGAGCCCCTCGGCGGCGAGCCGGCCACAGAGCCTCTCGGCGAGGTTCTTGGCGACGAAGGCCGTCGTGTCGACGTCGACGGCGGGGGGCTCGAGGTGCATCTCGATGGCGAGGTCGCGCGGCCGGGCCCGCACGTCGAGTGGGCGTCCGTCGAGCCCGCGTACGAGCTGGTGGAGCCGCGCCCCGTCGGAGCCGAAGCGGGCGAGGACGTCGGTCCCCTCGAGCGCGGCGAAGCCGCCGAGGGTCGTGATCCCGAGACGCCGGAGGAGGGAGGAAAGTTCGGCACTCCCGAGGTGCTCGATGTCGAACGGCCCGAGGAACGCACGGGCCCCGCCCCGGGGAACGATGCGGCCCTGTTGCGCGGCCATCGTCGCCGCGAACGGCCCATCGGCGATCCCGACGCGCCACCAGTCGCCGACGAGAGGTGCGCGCCGGGCGACGGGCCGGCGTTCCCCGGCGAGCCCGAGGGACTCACCGAGCGCCTCGACCGCCCCCGCCACGTCGACGGCGAAGGACTCCTCGCCCCCGAAGTACCGGGCTGGCCCGCGGGTCGCGAGGGCGGCCCACCCCGGACGCCGGACGGCGACGGGCGCTCCGAAACGTTCGAGGGCGACGACGACCGGTTCGAAGGCCCGGACCTCGGCCCCGGGGTCGCGCGGGATGACCGCGAGCCCCGGACAGCGCGACTCCGCCTGGCGGCGGCGCTGGGGAGGACGGACGCCCGACCGCCGGGCGGCTGCCGACGCGGCGACCACCTTGCCGTCGGCGACGACGGCGACCGCCTCTTCGGGCCGGTGCCCGCCGGCACTCACCGGCCAGTCGGGGCACCACAGAACGAGCGTCCGCGCGGGCACGGAGGCGTTCACCGCGCCCCCGCCGAGTCCAGGCGTTTCCCTGCGGCGACCCGGGACTGAGACGGGATCTCCCCGGGCGATGACGGAAACCAGAGACTGGCGTGGGTCTCGCGCGGCGACGCGGCACGCCGGGTCACAGCGATGTCGACCCGGTGGGCGCGCACCCGCCCGCTGCCGGCACCGAGACCCACGAAGACGCCGCCCGTCACCGAGAACCGGACGTCGACCCCGTCCGGCCAGGGCCGGCTGGCGACCGCGGCGGCCTGGGAGCCAGCAAGGACGATGAGCACCGCGCGGCGCTCCCGGGCCCGGATGCTCAGCCGGCGCCGGTCGGCCAGCGCCAGCCCGGGCGACGCGACGAGCACGACGTCGCACCCGTCGAGCAACGCCGCGACAACGGTCGGGAAGCGCTTCCCGGGCCGGGGCACGAGGACGAGACGGTCGAGCGCGACACCGAGCTCGTCCGCAGCGACGAGCCCCAGGTCCTCCAGCCCGATGGCCGCGCACCACGCGCCCGCCGAGCTCGCCGCGGCGACGAGACCGAACGCGACCGACGTCGTCCCGGGCGCACCGTCCGCCACGACGGCGAGGGTGCTTCCCCGCCGGAGACCGGGCGTTCCGAGAAGCTCGACGTATTCCGGTGCGACCGGCAAGAGCTCGTCCCGGGCCAGGACAAGCGGGCGGACCCGCTCCGCAACCACCCCGGGAACCGCCGGCCGGCCCTGTTGACCTGCACCCGGCCGACGAGGAGCAGGTTCTGGGAGCCCGGGGACGGGAAGCGCCACGGTCATCCCCGAACGATAGCGAACATACGTTCGATCGCCAAGCACGAGGTGATGTGTGCACCGACAAAACGGTTCAGGCTGAGTGCTGCTTTCCAAAAGGCAATTAGTGTTGTTTACTGCCTTTGCGTTGTAGGACGCTGCATTCCCTGTGTACTATTTTGATACTAAATATCGTATCATGATGGCATGGCCATTGAGGCGAGTGAACTCGTTCGTCGGATTAGGACGGACAGGAAGATCACTACCCGCGATCTGGCGGCGCGAGCCCAGGTCCCGCAGCCGACGATCGTGGAGATTGAGCAGGGCAGGCGGCAACCGAGTCTTCTCTTGCTCAACAGGATCGCCCGAGCGGCCGACTACGAGCTTGAGTCCGTGCTTGTACCGAAGCCACGTCTTCCTGAAGAAGTCTGGAGCATGGTTTCCGAAGAGGACGCGCGCTGGTTGTCCGAGCAACTGTGGCGGTACGAACCTCTTCTTCACTACCTCCGTGACCATTGAAACTGCCAACACTCAAACTGGCGATCGCACTTAACCGATCTATCCGAGAGGTCGATGAGTGGTTCGCGGAACCGGACGATCTAGATCGCGTCGAACGGGCTCTTGAGGCTGCCACTAGGGCCCCTGATCCCATTGGGGTCGCGGCACTCATCGCATCCCGCGTCGCTCGCTGCCAGGGGTTCACCGAGGGGAACAAGAGGACGGCTCTTCTACTTGCGAAGTGGGTCCTAGATAACAACGGAATCAACGGCGGTGAGATCATCCGCGTAGAAGATGAGGAGCTTGGCGCGTTACTCATCAGGACTGCCTCGGGTGGGGACATAGATGCGGAGGTTCTTGCTCTATTCCACCGCAGACTGATCCTCGCGAAACGGCGGCGAAGACCGCGGAAAAGGTGATGTGCGCGCTGACAAAGCGGCACACGCTCGGATCGGAGCTCGACCCCCCTTGGAAAATGCCCTGATCACCTAGCGGAGGAGCGATGGACCACGACGACTACGAGGAATACATCCCGGTCGGGTGGGTCCCGGTGTTAAGAGTCCTTACCCGAGCGCTGGGTATGGCGTGAGTGGGAATCGCAGCACATGACGGTGCCCGACGCATTATTGGCACAGTTGGGACGCGGCACGGGCCGTGATCCATCGAAGCCGCGGTCTCAACCTCCCGCTATCGCGCCAAGCACGATGAGCGGCTCAACACCCGCTACCACCAACTCGGGTAGTGGCTGGTCGATTGGTCCCTGGGACAGGTCTTCCTCGCAGGCGAAGAAGCGGACAAAGGCCCGCCGTTTCTTGGTCTCGATATCGCGGATCGTGCCGCGAAGAACCGGGTAACAAGCCTCGACGGCGTCGAGCACCGATTCGATCGTGACCGGTGCCGCGACATCAAGTTCGATCTCCTTCTGGGTGTCGGCAAGCGTGCGAAGCGGCTGCGGCAACACGACGCGGATCATGGCAAGGTCTGGACCTCGACAGAGAGCACGCGAGGCAGGTCGTGCACAATGGCCGACCAGTGATCACCCTCGTCGGGGGAGACATAGACCTGACCGCCGGTCGTGCCGAAGTAAATGCCGCACGGATCGAGGTCGTCAACGGCCATGGCTTCGCGCAGCACATTGGTGTAGCAGTCACCTTCAGGAAGACCCGCGCCCAGCTCCTCCCATTCGTTACCGCCGACACGGCTGCGATAGACGGCCAGTCGGCCATCCGGCGGGAAGTGGTGCGCGTCGCTTGTGATCGGTACGACGTAAAGCGTCTCCGGTTCGTGTGCATGGGTGTCGATGACGAACCCGAAGTCGGTCGGCAGGTTGCCGCTGATCTCGTACCAGGTCTCCGCACCGTCGTCGCTCCGCATCACATCCCAATGTTTCTGCATGAACAGCACGTTGGGACGCTCGGCATGGAGCGCTATCCGGTGCACGCAGTGCCCGACGAACGCGTCGGGGTCGGGGATGTGGTCCGATTTCAGGCCCACGTTGGCCAGGCTCCACGTCGCGCCGGCGTCGTCAGTCTTGAACACGCCTGCCGCGGAGATCGCGACCCACATGCGATCGTTGCTCGTCGGATCGAGCACGATCGTGTGCAGGCACATTCCCCCTGCGCCCGGCTGCCACTGTCGCCCGGTCTCGTTCTCACGAAGCCCGGCGATCTCGCTCCAAGTTGAACCCCCGTCGGTCGTCTTGAACAATCCGGCGTCCTCGACGCCCGCGAAGACGGTGTTGGGATCGGACAACGAGGGCTCGAAGTGCCAGACCCGAGCGAACTCCCAAGGATGAGGCGTCCCGTCGTACCACTGGTGGGTGCCCGGCGTGGACGCGTAGGCGAATTCGTTACCGACCGCCTCCCAGGTCTTGCCACCGTCTTCGCTGCGTTGGACGACTTGGCCGAACCACCCAGAAGTCTGGGAGGCGAAGATCCGATCGGGCGCGACTGGCGATCCGGCCATGTGGTAGATCTCCCAGCCCGCGAAGTGCGGTCCCTCGACCGTCCAGCCTTTCCGCAGGCCGTCGCTCGTCAAGATGAACCCGCCCTTGGCGGTGCCTACAAGCACGCGAATTCGACTCATTGGTCTCCTCCCGACCTGGACGGGCGTTCCCGAGACTGGCATCGCCTTTCAGCGAGCTTCGCTCCGTGCCGGAATGATCCGCCCATGACTAGGGCACGACGACGGGATGCCCAGCGATTTGGGATATACGAGGCTTCGTCCTGCTGCTCCTGTGGCCTTTGCGCGCGTCTCCTCAAGCGACCCGGGTTGGTCCGAAAGGAGGTTAGAGGGAAGGACTGGAGGATCGTGTCGCCAGCGGGCGCGTCGCCGCGACAGCGGCGGGCGAGCCAACCAACCGCAGGCGTCCCAGACGTTCCCGGTCGGGACGCTGTGGCTCGGGATCGATCCCCCGCCGGACACGCGCCCCGCGGCCCGTCCGCCGGACGGGCGCCCAGGGCGGCACCCCGTCTAGCCTGCGGCCATGGTCCCGACGGCTCACCTCCTCGCCTTCTGCGCGACCGCGTGCGTGCTCATCGTCGTACCGGGGCCGAGCGTCCTTTTCGTCGTCGGTCGCGCCCTCACCTTCGGGCGACGCGCCGGGCTGGCGACCGTCGTCGGCAACTCCGGCGGCGTGTACCTGCAGGTGATCGCCGTCGCCTTCGGCATCGGGACGATCGTCGAGCGATCAATCGCCGTCTTCACAGTCATCAAGCTCGTCGGTGCCGCCTACCTCGTCTTCCTGGGAATCCAGGCGATCCGCCACCGTCGGCGCCTGGCCCAGGTGCTCGAGACGACCTTCGAACCGAGAACGACGCGCCGCCTGCTGCGCGACGCCTTCGTCGTCGGGGCCGCCAACCCGAAGACCGTGGTCTTTTTCGCAGCCATCCTCCCTGAGTTCATCTACCGGACAGCGGGCGACGTACCCATCCAGATGCTCGTGTTGGGCGCGAGCTTCATCGCCATGGCGCTCGTCTCGGACGGCGTCTGGGCGATCGCCGCTGGGGGGATCCGCCAGTGGCTCACGCGCACACCCCGCCGGCTCGAGATCGTCGGCGGGCTGAGCGGCCTTGCGATCATCGGAATCGGCGTGCGCCTTGCACTGGTCGGTCGCAACAGCTGACCGAATAGCGACAGAACGGAGCACCCGGCGGCGGGGAAGGGAGGGGTGACGTGGGCGAGGCCCCGGTCCAAGTGAGGTCGATGCGGCCTTCGGACCTCGTCGAGGTCGCCCGCGTCACCGACGCCGCCTTCGGCGACGTCATCGGGAAGCTGACGGGTCGCGAAGTGGCCCCACCCGTGATGCCGCCGCTGCTCTTCCCCACCCGGCTCGCCACGGACCGGGAAGGCTGCTTCGTCGCGACGGGTGCAGCAGACGAGCTGATCGGGGCCGTTTTCTCCGTCGCCCGCGGCACGCTCGGCTGGTTCGGCCCACTCGCGGTGTCGCCCGACGCGCAGCGCCGCGGCGTGGGCCAGGCGTTGATCGCGGCCTGCCTCGACGGCCTGCGCGACCGTGGCGTACGCCTCGTCGGGCTCGAGACCTTCGCCGAGAGCCCGTTCCACGTGGACCTCTACTCCAGGTTCGGCTTTCGCCCGGCGTGGACGGGCATCAGCTTCCAGCGGAGCATCGACAAAACCGCCATGCCCGCCGACGTCGCGACGGGCGCGGCACCACCGAGCCTCGACTTCGTCTACGAGGGCCTGGATCTGACCGCCGAAGCTACGGTGGCGGCGACGCGTGCGGTCGGAGCGACGTTCACCACCGCCGACGGTCTCGCCATCGTGCACGTCGAGCCGACTTTCCGGAGCAAAGGAACGGGCTTCGTGCCGTTCGTCGCGGCGGCGACGCGGCCCTCTTTCGACCGGCTGCTCGACGCGGTCGAACACGCCTGCGGCGAACACGGTCTCGGGACGATCGAGGTGCGCGTCCCGGGCTCGGCCTGGCCGACGATCGACCGCCTCGTGGCCCGCGGCTACCGGCCCGGCCGCGTCGAGGTGCGCATGAAACGCGGCGAGCGACCGGACTACGACCGCGGCGACTTCTTCTACGCCGACAACTGGCTCTGAGCCAGCCCCGGCGCACCGGGTGACGCCCCCCGGTCAGCCCACGTCCGGCGTCACTTCCTCGATCAGGTCCGGGCCGTTGTTGCGCACGTTGCCGACCCGCGGGCCGACGGCATGCACGGCGAGCGTCCCGGGGCGCGCCGGGCGCAGCAGCGCCTCGAGCTCGTCGCGGGCCGCGACGGATGGGTCGAGCCACACCTCGAGCGCGTCGCGCTCGAGAACGACCGGCATGCGGTCGTGGATCGGCGAGACCTCGGCGTTCGCGGCCGTGGTGATGATCGTGCAGCTGCGGAGGGCCGCGTTCGCGTCGTCGGCCGATGTCGGGTCACGCCAGGACTCCCACAATCCGGCGAAGGCCAATGGCGCGCGATCGGACCGGCTGAGGAAGAACGGCTGCCGGCGCGCGTCGGGGCCGCGGCGCCACTCGTAGAACCCGTCGGAGACGACGACGAGCCGCCGGCTCCTGAACGCTCCCCGGAAGGACGGCTTCACGGCGACCGTCTCGGAACGCGCGTTGAAAAGCCGGTTGCCGATGGTCGGATCCTTCGCCCAGGAAGGGATCAACCCCCAGCGATAGGCGTCGAGGACTCGGGCGCCGTCGGCGTCGGGCGCGAGGCACACGACGGACTTGGTCGGCGCGATGTTGTAGCTGGCCGCCCAGTCACCGGCGAGCCCCGCGGCGCGCCGTGCCTCGAAGAATCTCGCCAGTTCGTCGATCGGCGTCGCGAGGACGTAACGGCCGCACACTTATTCGTGGAGCGGACGGTGGGGCCGCGCTAGCGGCGGGCGTGACGCAGCACCATCCTCGCGACGAAAAACACGAGCGCGAAGACGACGATGAGCTTCACGAAGAACCACAGCAGCCCGACGATGAAGTGCAACGCTGCGAAGGCGACGACGGCCGCCACCACCAGCGTTCCCACTACGACGAAGGCATGGACGGGGCGGATGCCCGTCGACCCGCTTTGTGGCTGGATCATCGGCCGTTCCCTTTCGTCGGCAGGCACCGGCACGTGAGCCGCGCGACACCCGCTCAAAGCCGAGTTTAGCGGGACCGTCTCGCGCCGCCTCATCGGGGTCGCCGGCCGGCATTCCCCGAGAACCGGGCCGCTAGAGGTACCTGACCGCTGCGACGTCGCGTTTTCGCGCCACGCAGCGCCCACTGGCCCCGCAGTCCGCCGGCACACCGGAACTAGCATCGTCTCGTGGGCTTTGCGACGGGCGACCCCGCCCGTTCGGTGCCGCCCCGGGGGTGAGATTGATGAGCAGTTCCAATTCGAGAGGTGGTCGCACCCGTTCGCTCCTCGCGCTCGGGTCACTCGTGGCAGTCGGAGCCATCGCCATCGGCGTAGTGGTGCCGGGCGCCGTCGGCGCATCGACCGGCTCGGTGAGCACGACGACCACGATGAAGACGATCAAGACGAACTGGACGACGTTCTTCAAGGGCACGACCCCAGCGGCGAAAAAGGAGACACTGCTCCAGAATGGTTCGAAGTTCGCGACCTTCCTGAAAGAGCAGGCGAAGAGCGCAGCGGCGCTCTCGACGTCCGTCAAGGTGACCAAGGTCAAGTTGACGTCGAAGACCTCGGCGCGCGTCACCTACACGATCTACCTCGGCACGACGGCGGCTGAACCGAACGCCTCGGGCACGGCGGTGCTGCAGGACAAGGTCTGGAAGGTGAGCGACACGAGCTTCTGCGCGCTCGTGAGCCTCGAGGGCGCGGCACCAAAGGCCTGCTCTTAGGCCGATCCCACGACCTCGCGTCCCCGGAGGGCGCCGTCCGGTCCTGGGCGCGCGCCGGCGCGCTAGGCCCCGGTCGCCTCGATCCCCCAAGAGCCCTGGAAGCTCTCCCCGGGCGCGAGGGCGATGATGTCGACCCCGGAGCGCAGCGCGTCCGGGGGACAGGTCATCGGCTCGATCGCGACGGCGGCCCGGAGATCGTCCGGGTCGAGCGTGTCCGCCGTGTAGCACTGAATGTGACCGAAGACCGAGTCACCCCACACGACGACGTCACCGTTGCCCGACGGGGAGAAGTGCGCCCGCCAACGCCCGTCGGGGTCGACCACGAGATCGGTGAAGTCGTCGTCGAGCCGTACGCCCGCAAGCGGGATCCCTGTCGCGATCGATGGGACCGCGCTCTCCTCGACCGGCTCGACGCCCACCGGGAGCAGGCGCTCATCGACAATCACGTGACGTCGGCAGGGCAGCGACAACCGTGAGCGGTCGAGCCCAGCCGGGCCGGGCGCGAAGTACGGGTGGAACCCGAGTGCGAACGGGACCGTCTCCTCCCCCGGGTTGTGCGCCGTCGTCGTGACCCTCAGCGCGCCTGGGCTCACCGCGTAGTCGACCCGGAGCTTGAGCCACCACGGATAGGCCGGTTGCGGGACGAGACAGCACGTACAGCGCGCCACGGAGCCGTCCGGGTGGGTGACGACCCAGGGCATCCAGCTAACGAGCCCGTGGAGGGCGTTGTGGCGCTCGGGTTCGTTGAGGGCCGCCACGCCGACGCGTCCGGCGAACTCGTAGGTCCCGTCGCTGAGGCGGTTCGGCCAGGGGGCGAGGACCTGCCCGCGGCCCGCCGTGCACATCTCGTCCTCGCCAAAACCCCAGACGACGGGCACGTCGTCGACGACGAACTCCCGAAGGGTCGCGCCGACCTCGGTCACCGTCGCGCGCGTGGCCCCGGCGGAGATCACGTGCTGTTCGCCAGAGGGACGCGACATCGCAAGTAGTGTACCGGTGGCCCCGTAAGGCCGGAGTGAAAAGCCCTTCCGGCTCCGAGGAGTTCGCTTGCGCATTCTCGTGACAAACGACGACGGTGTCTTCGCGCCCGGCATCGGCGCGCTCACGGCCGCGCTCGCCGACGCGGGACACGACGTGATTGTCGTCGCGCCGCTAGAAGACCACAGCGGATCCAGCGCCGCGACCGGGCTCCAGCTGCAACGCTCCGTCGGCACGCTCCGATTCGAGGCCGTGGAACTTCCGGCCGCGCCCGGCGTGCCCGCCATCGGCGTCGCCGCGCTGCCGTCGGTCTGCGTCTCGCTCGCCCTCACGGGCACGTTCGGGGCCCCCGCAGACCTCGTCGTATCGGGCATCAACCGGGGCCGGAACACGGGCCGGTTCGTCCTGCACTCCGGAACGGTCGGCGCTGCGCTCACCGCGGCCCAACTCGGGCGGTCGGCCATCGCGGTCGGGTTACAGGCGAAGGGCGCCGCCCCCGTGCACTACGCGACCGCGGCCGCGCTGACGGTGGCGCTCGTCGATCCTCTCGTCGCGATGCGTGCCGGCACGGTGCTCAACTGCAACGTCCCCGACGTCGCCCTCGACCGGCTGCGCGGTGTCCGGCGCGCCGAGCTGAGCGGGGCCGAGGTCCTCCACGTCGTGAGCGTCGGCTCCGACCAGGTCCGTGTCACGTTCGGGTTCGCGGGACGTCCGACGGACCCCCACGACGACTGGGCGCTCGGCGCCGAGGGCTTCGCGACGGTGACGGCGCTCACCTACCCGGTGGCGGACCCCGACCCGGCGGTCCAGTCCGCCGTCGAGCGGGCCTCGGCGGTGCTCGACGCCCGCTTCGCCCACCCGCGCTCGCTCCCGGCGGACCCCGCGCCGGGCACCCCCCGGAACGCTTGATCGCTGCCACAGAACCCGCCGCACCCCTTGTGAACTGGTAAGAGGTTGCGATTCGCCGATAAACGGGTGACAGGCGAGTAAACTACATTTGAATAATTTTCCGGTCGGTCTTATGGCACGCGAGTCCCCGGATGACCGGCGGCCGGTGAGGGCACCGAAGAGCCCCGCCTAGCCGTTGACCGTTGTGCCGCCCGGCCAGGAACCGTCCAGTTCGGACAGTAAGGAGCAGCCACAGCAACCAGCCAAGGGCGTATTCCGTCTGCACCTCGCCTGGGCGCCCTGCGCGTCCTGACCTGTTTGCCCTGCCGGCACCGGGCCGCGAGACGGATGCAAAAAGACGGTTCGCCCGCATCTCGACCCACCTGGACCACGTGGAACATCCCCTAATCCAAGGAGGCCTTCGATGCGACGACACTCTTCGCTCGCGGTCACATCCGCCATCGTCCTCATCGGTGGCGCAGGCGTGCTCGGCGACGGCGCTCTCAGTTTGCGTGCCTCGGCGATCGCCAACCATCCGCAATCGGTCCGCTCCACCCCACATGCACTCCGCAAGGCCAAGGTTCGGAAGGCGGCAATCCGACGCTCCGGCCTGCTGCGACCCAATCTCGCCCGGGACCGGCCGTTCGCCGATCTGCTCGTCGCGGATCCCGCCGTGCTCGGCAGGACGGACGCGGTGCGCCGGCACTTCGTGCGCGCCCGGGCCGTGGCGACCCGGGCGCAGTGGCTGGCGCTGCGCAACTGCGAGTCGGGCGACGACTACGGCGACGACACCGGCAACGGCTACTACGGGGCCTACCAGTTCGCCCTCGGCACATGGTGGTCGCTCGGCTACAGCGGGCTCCCGAACGAGGCCCCGGCCGCGGTCCAGGACCGTGCCGCGATCCGCCTGCAGCACGTCTCCGGGTGGTCGGCGTGGCCGGTCTGCTCGGCCGAGGTCGGCCTGTAGGAGCCAATACGGCCCTTCAAGGGCGGGCAGTCGGTACTGTTCAGGGAACCAGCCCTGGCCGTCGCGGGCTCGAACCGGAGGGGGTGCGCCGTGGCGCTCGTCGATCCGCAGTCCAGCGACGGCGTCGCCCTGACCTTCGACGACGTCCTGCTCGTCCCCCAGGAATCCGACGTCCTGCCCCACGAGGTCGACACGACGGCGCGCCTGTGCGCGGGGCTCGAGCTCAACATTCCGCTCGTCTCGGCGGCGATGGACTCCGTCACGGAGGCCCGGCTGGCGATCGCGCTGGCGCGCCTCGGCGGACTGGGGGTGATCCACCGCAACATGGCCGGTGAGCGCCAGGCCGAGGAGGTCGACCGCGTCAAGCGCTCCGAGGCGGGCATGGTGCTCAACCCGATCAAGATCGGCCCGGACCGCCCGGTCTCCGAGGCGCTCGAGCTGATGAGCCGCTTCCACATCTCGGGGATCCCCGTCGTCGATCCCGACGACCACCTGCTCGGGATCGTGACGAACCGCGATCTGCGTTTCCATGAGGACCCGACGGTCCTCGTCTCACTTGTGATGACCTCGGCGGGTCTCGTCACGGCGCCGGTCGGGACCGACCTCGCGGCGGCGCGCCGCATCCTCGGCGCGGCCAAGATCGAGAAGCTCCCGATCGTCGACGCCGAGAACCGGCTGCGCGGGCTCATCACGGTGAAAGACATCACGAAGCAGGCGGCCTTCCCCCAGGCCTGCAAGGACACCGACGGGCGGTTGCGGGTCGCCGCGGCGATCGGCGTCGGTGCCGAGGGCTTCGCCCGGGCCAAGATGCTGATCGACGCCGAGGTCGACGTCATCTGCGTCGACACCGCCCACGGCCACGCCCGCCGGGTGATCGAGACGGTCGCCGAGCTGCGGAGCAACTGGCCCGGGGGCGTGATCATCGCCGGCAACGTCGGAACCGCCGCGGCAACGAAGGCGCTCGCCGAAGCCGGCGCCGACGTCGTGAAGGTCGGACTCGGACCCGGGGCAATCTGCACGACGCGGGTCGTGACCGGGGTCGGCATCCCGCAATGGACGGCGATCCACGAGTGCGCCACCGAGGCGGACCGGCACGGTGTCGGGGTCCTCGCCGACGGGGGCGTGCGCTTCTCGGGCGACATCGCCAAGGCCATCGGAGCCGGGGCGCACGCCGTGATGATCGGCGGGCTGTTCGCCGGCGTCGAGGAGAGCCCCGGCGAGACGACGATGATCGGGAACCGGCCGATGAAGCGCTACCGGGGGATGGGGAGCCTCTCGGCGATGGCGACGCGCTCGTACTCGAAGGACCGCTACTCCCAGGAGACGGTCGTCGACCCGGACAAGGTCGTTCCCGAGGGCGTCGAGGGCTATGTGCCGTTCCGGGGCCCGCTCGCCGGGGTCGTCCACCAGCTCGTCGGGGGTCTGCGCCAGGCGATGGGTTACTGCGGGACGCGCACGATCACCGAGCTGCGTTCGAAGGCGCACTTCATCCGCGTCAGCCCCGAAGCCCACCGCGAAAGCCACCCCCACGATCTGTCCGGCGTTCTCGACGCTCCGAACTACCTCGCGAGCGACGCCTAACCGGGGATCAGACCGGCTAGAGCCGGAGCGGCCGGATCGGCGCGACGAGGTTGGCGGGATCGCTCCAATCGACCCCGGGAACGTCGACGAAGAGCTCGATCTCGTTCCCGTCGGGATCGCGGATGTACACGCTATGGGTGACCGTGTGGTCGGAGGCCCCGGTGACCTCGGCCCCGGCCGCCTCGACCCTGGCGAGCGCGGCCCGCAGCTCGTCGTCGGAGTCCCCGACCCTCAGCCCGAAGTGGTAGAGCCCCGCGTGCCGACCGGTGAGGGGACCGGGGGCGTCCGGACCGACCTCGATGAGCAAAAGCTCGTGATGGGTGTGGCCACCGGTGAAGACGGCGACCGGGAACGAAGGCGGCGCGTCGGCGTCACCACCCGGGCCGAGGACCTGGTGCCAGCCGAGCACGTCGCGATAGAACGCGGCAGACCGCTCGAGGTTGTGCACGTAGAGAACAAGATGCCCGAGTTCCTTGACCGCCATCGAGCCTCCCCCTATCGCCGCAGCCGAGGCTAACGGCGCCGTCCAACCCCTCAGCGCTGCGAATTCACACCGGGCACCGTGGCCCGGCAAACGCCGAGGAGCGCGGCGAACCGCCCGTCAGGAACTCAGTGACGAAAGCGCGATGGCCTTACTCGGTGCTTTCGGCAACTTGAAGCTGTTCCAGCCGCCGAACGTCAGGGTGCCTCCCCCAGTGCCCTGTTTGGAATCGACGATCGGGTACGGCGTGCCCGAGGCGGCGATCCAGAGCACGGATCCGCCCGAGCACTTGACGCCCACGGCGGCGTGCCCGTCGACCTTCTTGTGCCCGACGATCGACAAACCGGTGGTCGCTTTCAGGCTGGAAGCGAGCGGCAGGATCTCAAAACTGGTGCCGAAACCGTTGGAACCCGAATTCGGGAAACTGATCCAGTCCGGGGCGATGCTCTTGGCCAGGGTGGCCGACAGAGATCCATCTTTCTGCCAGTACGCCGCCGATGCCTGGAAGTAGTCCGTGCCGTCAACGACCGTGACATGAATGAGTAGACCGCCGATCGTGAGGCTGCCATCCACATCGCCGTTCGAGAAGAGCTCGAGATCCACGGCCGCGGACCCGCCGGACTTCGCGATCGTCCCGGACATCCGCAATGATCTCGCCGAAGCGAGCGCCTTGGCGGCGGCCTGCACCAGCTGTTTCGCCGACTCACCGCGAGATGTCACCGCACCGGCACTCGTTGCCGAGGCCGAGAGTGCTCCCAGGACCAGCAGAAGAACCGACAATCGACGAACCATCCGATCCCCCGATCCTGTAGTGGCATCAGCGCAACGTGTACCAATCGGAACGCTATTCGGCCGCGACTTCGCCTGCTGGTGAAGGGACTGAACACGGTGTCTCCGCCAACGCCGGGGCCCAGTCGATCGAGAGGGTCTCGTCGGGGAACCGAGATCTCCGATCTCCCGCCAGCACCGCGTCTGTGGGCGAAGAGCGGGCGACGATGATCTCAGTGCTCGCCACGTGCCGGACGCGCCGGCCCCGGCGAGGATCCCCCTCTGGTCGGCTCGTGCGGAGCAGAATCTTCCCAACAAGGGCATCCCGGTGACGGGAGCGGCCCGGGAAACTGGCGGCGACTGGGTGCCCACCCCCGTCAACGGGCGTGTGGCGCCGACCAGAACCGAAGGAAAGGGACCACCATGTCGGTATTCCACGCCATCGGCAACTGGCTGTACTGGTTCTTTGGCATCGGCGGCAGCGGTCCCCACTACGGCTTCTGGTCGGGCACGGGCTCCGACATCGGAGAAATCACGCTCGTTGGCGCGTTCATCGTCGCCCTGAAACATGTCAACTGCCACGACAAGGGCTGTTGGCGGATCGGCCTGCACAAGGTGGAAGGCACTCCCTACAAGGCCTGCCACAAGCACCACCCCGTCTTGGCGACGCAGCCGCACATCACCGCGGAGATCATGGCGAAGGCACACGAGGAGTATCAGGCTCAACGTCGCGCGGATTCGGACAGGATCCACGAGATCCACCAGCACGTCACGGCGGCGGCGAGCGACGCCGGAAGCTCTCCGCCAGCGAATCAATGAGACACACCGCAACCCAGTCGATCGGGTGAACCGGTCGTAGCTGGCACACGATCCGAAACTGGCCCCGACCGAATGCTTCACCCACGACGATAGCGGCCCCCTCTATCCTTGGGCGTTTGCCCGCGGACTTACGGCACAGAACGAAGTGACCGATATGAGAGCTGGGCATACCGGCGGGCGAATGCCGGAGCACTCGGCCAGACGGTGGCGGTGGAGCACCCTGCTGACCGCGTTCGTTGGTGTTGGGCTCGGCTTGTCGGCGTGCGGGGGCGGGCCGGCGTCCCCCGGTGCGGCGAGCTCCGGGTCGAGCCCGACGACGACCGCCGCGTCAGCCGGGTCGACGGGGGGTTCCTCGCCTTCTGAGGGCGTCACCTCGAAGATGCTGGAGCTCACGCAGTGCATGCGCGCCCACGGGGTCAGCGACTACCCCAATCCGATCGTCCCCGGCAGCGCCCCCCGGGCGGCGTCAACCGCTACCTCGGCAACGGCTTCAACCCCAACTCGCCGACCCACCAAGCCGCCCCGCGGTCTGCCGGAAATACGCCGTCGCCCGGAAGGTGACGCCTGCCGTAGCGGCCAGGTTCCAGGCCGAGCAGCTCATGTACGCCCGGTGCATGCGCGCCCACGGAGAGCCCGGCTTCCCCGACCCCAGCGCCACGGGCGGGTTCACGATCCCGAACTCGGTCGATAAGAACAGCTCCACTTACCAGGCCGCCGAGCGTGCGTGCAAGGACGTGCTGCCCGCCGGCCCGCCCGGCGTCGGTGGGAGCTGACGCGGGGAAAAGACCGCCGAGTGAGCGGGGACGGCCCAATCGCGGCCCGGACTCAGCCGGCCGCGGCCGCCACCGCATCGGCGACGAGCAGCTCGTGGAAGCGGTGGTCGCCGACGAGCTCGGGATGGAACGCGGTGACGGTCACACGCCCCTCGCGGCAGGCGACGGGATGCACGCCGTCGCCGGACATCGAGATACTCGCCAGGACCGCGACCCCCGGTCCGACCGCTTCGACGACGGGGGCGCGGATGAACACGGCGTGCATGGGCCCACCGGCGACGCCGTCGAGCTCGAGGTCCTCCTCGAACGAGGCCACCTGGCGGCCGAACGCGTTCCGGCGCACCGCGAGGTCGATGGCGCCGAAGCTCCACTGGTCGGGCCGGCCGTCGAGCACCGTGGCGGCGAGCAGGATCATCCCGGCGCAGGTGCCGAGGACGGGCATCCCCGCCGCGAGCCGCGCGGCGATCGACGACCGCAGGCCGGCCGCCTCGATAAGCAGCTGGAGCGTCGTCGACTCCCCGCCCGGGAGCACGAGCCCGCCGATGCGGGCGAGATCGGCGGGCAGCCGAACCTCGACGACCTCGACGCCGAGGGCGCACAACGCGCCGACGTGCTCGGAGACGTCGCCCTGGAGCGCGAGCACCCCGATCGCCGGGGCGTGGACGACAGCACGGCCCCGGGCCGCGGCGGTCGGTTCCCGCGCCATCTCACCAGCCGCGATCGGCAAGCCTCGTCTCGAGGGTCGCGATCTCGGCGCCCTTCATCGGCGTGCCAAGGCCGCGCGACACCTTGGCGAGAATCTCGGGGTCGGTGAAGTGCGCCGTCGCCTCGACGATCGCCCGGCCGCGGAGGGCGGGGTCCTCGCTCTTGAAGATTCCGGAACCGACGAAGACCGCCTCGGCGCCGAGCTGCATGACGAGCGCGGCGTCGGCGGGGGTGGCGATCCCGCCGGCGCAGAAAAGCGGCACGGGGAGCCGGCCCGTCCCGGCGATCTCCTCGACGAGCCCGACCGGAGCCTGGAGGTGCTTCGCCCACCCGTAGCGCTCGGTGGGGTCGCAGCTGGCGATGGCGCGGATGTCACCGAGGATCGAACGGAGGTGCCGCACGGCCTCGACGATGTTCCCGGTCCCGGCCTCCCCTTTCGAGCGGATCAGCGCCGCGCCCTCCGAGATGCGCCGCAGCGCCTCGCCGAGGTTCGTCGCGCCGCAGACGAACGGGACCTCGAAGGCCCACTTGTCGATGTGGTACGCCTCGTCGGCCGGGGTAAGGACCTCGCTCTCGTCGATGTAGTCGACCTCCAGCGCCTCGAGGATCTGCGCCTCGGCGAAGTGCCCGATGCGCGCCTTGGCCATGACGGGGATCGTCACCGCCGCCTTGATCGCCTCGATGAGAGCCGGGTCGCTCATGCGCGCGACGCCACCGTCCCGACGGATGTCGGCCGGGACACGCTCGAGCGCCATCACGGCGACGGCCCCGGCGTCCTCGGCGATCTTCGCGTGCTCGGGGGTCACGACGTCCATGATCACGCCGCCCCGCAGCATCTCGGCGAGGCCGCGCTTCACCCGGTCCGTCCCCGTCACGTGTTCCGCTGCGTTACCTTTCGTCCCGCGCTTGCTCGCCATGCCTTGAATCTAATCGGTCGGCCGACGCGACTCGAAGGCGCCCCGACCTCGGCGGAAAGGCGCGTCACGCCGCCTCCAGCGCCGACGCCGCGAGCAGCGGGTCGGTTTGGCGCCGGCCCGGAAGCAGGTGCGCGAGCAACGCGCCGACGGCGACGACGCCGATACCGACGCGCAGCGCCGGCATGAGCCCGGTGACGTAGCTCGCGCCGCTCGTGTAGCTCCCGAAGCTCGCGAACACTGCGCCCAAGACGGAAATCCCGAGCACCCCGCCGAGTTCGCGCAGGGCGTTGTTCGTTCCCGAGGCGACGCCCTCGGCGACACGGGGCACCGCGCCGAGGACGACGGAGGCGACCGGGACGAAAAAGAGCGACATCCCGACGCCGGACAAGACGAAGGCCGGGATGAAGTCCACGTACGGCGTCGTCGGCGTGAGCACGACGGCGATCCATCCGAGCCCGACCGCCTGCAGGGCGAGCCCCGTCGCGATGAGCGCGCGCCCGCCGAGCCGCTCGACGAGCAGTCCCGCGGCCGGCGCGACGACGACGGGCATCGCCGTCCAAGGCAGCGTCCGGATCCCCGCGGAGAGCGGCGAGTAGTGCTGGACCGTCTGGAGGAACTGGGCGAGGAAGAAGATCGACCCGAACATCCCGAAGCTCATGAACACCGAGACGCCGTTCACGACCGAGAAGCTCCGCAGTCGGAACAGCCGGAGCGGCAGCATCGGATGGGCGGAGCGGTGCTCGGTCAGGAAGAACCCGGCGAGCGCCGCGGCTCCGGCGGCGAATCCGGCGAGCACCTCGTCGCTCCCCCAGCCGAGCGCACCGCCCCGAACGAGGCCGAACACGACCCCGAAAAGCCCCGCGCTCGCCAGGACGACGCCGGTGACGTCGAGCGGCCGGCGGTCACCAAAGGACTCGGCGAGGCGGAACCTGGCGAGCGGTACGAGCGCGATCCCGATCGGGACGTTGATCCAGAAGATCCAGTGCCACGACAATCCCTGGACGACGGCACCGCCGACGAGCGGCCCGACGGCGACGGCGAGCCCGCCGAGGGCACCCCAGATGCCAAGCGCGATGTCGCGGCGCGCCGCGGGCACCCCGGCCGACAGCAGTGTCAGCGAGAGCGGCACGATGAGCGCGCCACCGGCTCCCTGGAAGGCGCGGGCCGCGACGAGCGCGTCGATGTTCGGCGCGAGCGCGGCCGCGGCGGACGAGACAGTGAAGAGCGCGAGCCCGACGACGAACATCCGGCGCCGGCCGAAGCGGTCACCGAGCGCGGCGCCCGTGAGCAAGAACACGGCGAAGGTCAGCGTGAACGCGTTGACCGTCCACTCGAGGCCGGCGAGACCGGTTCCGAGGCTGCGACGGATCACCGGCAGCGCCGTCGTGACGACGAGATTGTCGAGCGCCGCCATGAACTGCGCCACACCGGTGATGAGGATCGCCCAGAAGACGGTCGAACGGGGCCGGCGGGCGGATCCGGCGCTCCGGGCTCGAGCTGCGTCACTGGTGATCACACTGCCCTCCTTCGCTCTTCTTGGTATTGAGTAGTCACTAGTTATCGATTGCACAACGGAACTCGGAGAGGCGGTACCGGCCTAGTCGGCGGTCGGCGGCTCGGCGCCGCGGCGGGCGAAGAACGGGCCGTGCATGGCCTTCACGAACGGGTTGTCCTGGAGGTCGCTCCAGAGCTCCTCGACGCCTGCGAGCTCGAGCGCGGCGACGAGGTTGCAGAGCATCCCCTGGGCGAAGAACTCCCGCATCGCCGCCGGCCCGAGTCCGGTGCGGTCGGCGACGTAGTGGACGATGTTCGCGAACTGGCCCGACGTGAAGGCGCGGATCTCCGGGTCGCCCGACGCCGCGTAGCCCTGCAGCTGGATGAGGAGCAGGTCGTGGTTGGTGATGAGCGCGGGGTAGCTCCGGCCCATCGCCTCGAGCGCCTCGGCGCCTTCGAGACCCTCGCTCGCCTGCCGGAACGACCGGATGATCGCCGCGCAGCCAAGCGCGACGGTCTCCAAGAAGAGCTCCTTTTTCGTCCCGAAGAGCCGGAACAGATACGGCTGGGAGATCCCCGCCCCGGCGGCGATCTCCTCGGTCGACGCCCCGGCGATGCCGTCGCGGGCGAAGACCTTCAGTGCGGACTGGAGGACGGCGGCGCGCCGTTCGTCGGCGGTCATCCGCAGCCCGCTGCGCTTCGGGACCGGTGTCGCAAGACCCGGGTCGGCGGTCACATCAACGATGTTAGTAACCACTCACAATCATGTCAACCCCTCCCGTGCGTCCCGCCGTCGGGACCTCACAGGGCCTCGAGCACCGCCTCGGCGCCGCTCACCGAGAGCCCGGGCCCGGGCTCAATGCCGAGGTAGGTGACGACGCCGTCGTCGAGCACGGCGGCGTAGCGCTGCGAACGCACGCCGAGCCCGCTCGCCGACAGGTCCTCGTCGAGCCCGAGCGCCCGGGTGAACTCGCCGTTGCCATCGGCGAGCATGAGCACCTTGTCGCCGACCCGGCGGTAGGAGCCCCAGGCATCCATCACCCAGGCGTCGTTCACCGAGACACAGGCGATGACGTCGACCCCCTTCGCCTTCATCTCCTCGGCGCGCATGACGAATCCCGGCAGGTGGAAGTCGGTGCACGTCGGCGTGAACGCGCCCGGCAACCCGAAGACGACCACCCGCCCGTGCCCCAGCACGTCCGTGCTGCGGACCGGCTGCGGCCCGTTCGACTCCATCGTGCGCAGCTCGACATCGGGGATGCGCTGCCCCACAGCGATCGTCAAGTCCGCCCTCCTCCCTCGTCGGCCGGCCCTGTCCACGGAACGGGCCCGCGATCCACCATAGGCAAACAACGCGGCGATGCTCCCCGCCGATTTCCAGTTAACCACGAATATCAGGTTGACTGGATGTCAGATATCAAGTACACCTGAAATTGGGATTTCGGGGGGCCGGTTGCTCGCGACGTTCGTCATCTTCCTGCGCGAAGGCACTGAGGCCAGCATCATCGTCGCGATCCTGCTCTCGTACCTCGACCGCACGGGCCAGCGCCGCCACTTCCGCGACATCTTCGTCGGCGTCGGCCTCGCCGTCGGGCTCGCCACCGCCGGCGGGTTCGCCGCCTACTACACGATCCACTCCTACAGCGGATCGCGGGTCCAGACGATCTTCGAGACGGCAACCTACGCCCTCGCCGTCGTCGTGCTCACCTACATGACGTTCTGGATGCGCCGGCACGCCCGTTCGATGTCCCGCGACCTCGCCGCCCGCGCCGACCGGGCGCTCGGGCGGCGCGAGCGCTACGGCCTCGGCCTCCTCGCCTTCCAGGCGGTCGGGCGGGAGGGCCTCGAGACGGCGGTGTTCACCCTGGCGATCGTCTTCGCCGCCGGCACCCGCGGCACGCTTGTCGGGGCGGTCGCCGGGCTCGTCGGCGCGCTCGGGTTCTCCTTCGCCATCTACCGGCTCGGCCGGAGGGTCAACCTCGGGATCTTTTTCACCGTCGTCGGGACGGTGCTCATGATCTTCGCCGCCGGCCTCGTCGCCGACATCGTCGAGAACCTCCAGCAGCTCGGCTGGGTCCACATCCTCTCGGGCCACCTGTGGGACACGAGCCGGCAGCTTTCGGAGGGCTCCTCGATCGGCGACGTGTTCCACTCCCTCGTCGGCTACGCCGACCAGCCGACGGCGCTCCAGCTCATCGCCTACCTCGCCTACGCGGCGACCGCGGTCACCGTCTTCGTCACCCTCAGCCGGCGCGACGCCCGGGCCCGGCGCGCCGGCCGGGGCGGCGCGGGCGGCCGGGCAACGAACGAGGCGTCCTAGGTGGTTGCACCCGTCGGGGGTGCCGTGCAGAATGTCGCCGCTGCACGAATTGCGTAGCACCCGAGGTAGCCGCCGGCGACGTTGAGCCGGTGGCCGAAAAGGGAAGCCGGTGGGAGTCCGGCACGGTCGCGCCACTGTGACCGGGGAGCGAACCCGAGCGACGCCACTGGGACACCGGTCCTGGGAAGGCACGGGGAAGCGTTGATCCGGGAGTCAGGAGACCTGCCTCGGGAGGAGATGTCGAGCCTCGCGTCAAGGTTGGCGGCTGCAAGGTGCAGCGCCCCTGGGACCTTCCCGGGGGTGTCCCCGCTCCGAGGGTGAGGCCGACCGACAGGCCGCGCGCTCGGCCAGGAGGAGCGGGATGTGAACACGTTCGACCGTTTAGGGAGGTGGCGCGCGCCGCGATCCCGGGTGCGGACAAGCCGGGCCCCACGGCCGAGGGGCCTTCTCGTCGCCGGTGCCGCCGTCGCGGTCCTGGCGTCGCTGCTCACAGGATCAGCCACCCAGGCCGCGATCCGCCCGGACCACGCCATGCGCCACGCGAGCGCGGCCGCGATCGGGGCGACAACAACGCCACCGGACCGGATCATCTCGCTCTCGCCGACAGCGACCGAGATGCTCTACGCGATCGGTGCGGGCCGCCAGGTGGTCGCCGTCGACGAAGACTCCGACTACCCGGCTGACGCCCCGCGCACGAAGCTCTCGGGCCTCGAACCGAACATCGAGGCGATCGCGCGCTACAACCCCGATCTCGTC
This sequence comes from uncultured Acidimicrobiaceae bacterium, assembly GCA_963785415.1. Lineage (GTDB taxonomy): Bacteria > Actinomycetota > Acidimicrobiia > Acidimicrobiales > Bog-793 > Bog-793. Next base: position 2,032,420 of record CAWAVB010000001.1, on the reverse strand, counting down.
GTCGTCTCCTACAACCCCGAGGGGTTCGTGAAGTCGCTCGCCGCGCTCGGAGTGCGCGTCCTGCTCGAACCGGCTGCGACGGATCTCGCCGGCACCTACGCCCAGATCGAGGCGCTCGGGAGGGTCACCGGCCACGCCGGCCGGGCGGTCGCACTCGTGCGGCGCATGCGCGCCGAGATCGCGGCGGCGATCGCCGGCGCGCCGCGCTTTTCCCCGCCCGAGACCTACTACTTCGAACTTGAGACGGACTTCTACTCGGTCACGTCGTCGACCTATGTCGGCCAGCTGCTCAAGATGTTCGGGCTACGGGACATCGCGGACGCCGCCAAGGGCGCGTCGAGCGGCTACCCGCAGCTCTCCGACGAGTACATCGTGAAGGCCGACCCCCGGATCATCTTCCTCGCCGACACGATCTGCTGCGGCCAGTCGGCGCACACCGTCGCGGCCCGACCGGGGTGGGGAAGCGTCGCCGCCGTGCGCGACGGGGCCGTCGTCGGGCTGAACGACGACATCGCCTCGCGTTGGGGCCCCCGGGTCGTCGTCCTCGCCCGGGACATCGAAGCCGCGCTGTGGCGGATCAAGCGGCACGGCGGCGCCTGACCCGGCGGGCGGGCGGGCCGACGCCGGGTCTGGCGCGGGCCCGCCTCGGCCCGTGGCTCCTCGTCGGTGCCTGCGTGGTGCTCGCCGGTGCGGCCCTCGTGTCGGTGCTCATCGGGCCGGCGGACCTGTCGCCCGGGACGGTGCTCTCGGTGCTCGTCTCGAAACTGCCCCTCGGCTACCACAGCCACGTCTCGGCACTCGACTCCGGGATCGTCTGGCAGATCCGCGCCCCCGCGTCGTGCTCGGCGCCCTCGTCGGCGCGACCCTCGCCATGGCGGGGGCCTCCTACCAGGGCGTGTTCCAGAACCCCCTTGCCGACCCCTACCTGCTCGGCGTGGCGGCCGGGGCCGGGCTCGGCGCGACGATCGCCGTCGCCGCCGTGCCGGGCGCGACGTCGTGGGTGGTCGATCCGGTGCCGCTCGCCGCGTTCGCCGGCGCGCTCGTCGCCGTCGCCCTCACCTACGTGCTCGGCCGCTCCGGCCAGCGCCAGCGCACGACGACGAGCCTCATCCTCGCCGGTGTCGCCGTCGGCTCGTTCTTCACGGCGATCCAGACCTACACCCAACAACGCAACACGGCGACGCTCGAGCAGGTCTACTCCTGGATCCTCGGAGGGCTCTCCACGGCGGACTGGCAGGAGGTCGGGCTCGTCGTCCCCTACGTCGTCGTCTGCGGCGCCATCCTCCTCGCCTGCCGCCGGCTCCTCGACGTGATGGCCGTCGGCGACGAGGAGGCCGACAGCCTTGGCGTGAAGGCCGGACGCGTCCGCCTCCTCGTCGTCGTCGCCTCGACGCTCGCCACGGCGGCGGTCGTCGCGGTAAGCGGGCTCGTCGGCTTCGTCGGCATCATCGTGCCGCACACCGTCCGGCTCGTCGTCGGTCCGAGCTACCGGCGGATCCTGCCGCTTTCGATCCTCGGCGGCGCGGCGTTCCTCATCCTCGCCGACCTCGTCGCCCGCACCGTCCTGTCGCCCGCCGAGGTGCCGCTCGGCGTCGTCACGGCGTTCGTCGGTGCGCCGTTCTTCCTCGTCGTGCTGCGCCAGTCGAGGCGGGCGTCGTGAAGGTCTCGGCTACCGGGCTCCGCGTCGCCTACGAGGGCCACGAGGTCGTCGCGGGCATCTCGCTCGAGGTCGACTCGGGCGGTTGGCTCTGCCTCATCGGGCCGAACGGCGGCGGCAAGACGACACTGCTCCGCGCCCTCGGCGGCCTCGTCGCCCACCACGGCGAGGTGCGCTTCGACGACGAGGCGATCGACACGGCGAGCCGGCGACGCCTGGCGCGGGCGGTCGCCTATGTCCCCCAGCGTCCGGTCCTGCCGGCGACGACGACGGTGACCGACTACGTGGCGCTCGGCCGGACCCCGCACATCGCCTTTTTCGGCACGGAGAGCCGGCACGACCGCGCCGTCACCGCCGGGGTGCTTACCCGTCTCGGCCTCGACGGGCTCGCCGGGCGGACCCTCGGCTCGCTCTCGGGCGGCGAGGCCCAGCGCGCCGTGCTCGCCCGGGCGCTCGCCCAGGAGGCGCCGGTCCTGCTCCTCGACGAGCCGACCGCGGCGCTCGACGTCGGCCACGGCCAACACGTCCTCGAGCTCGTCGACGAGTTGCGCGACGAGCACGGGCTCACCGTCGTCTCGGCGATGCACGATCTCACCCTCGCCGGCGAGTTCGCCGACCGCCTCGCGCTCCTCGCCGGCGGGAGGATCATCGCCGACGGTACGGCGCGCGAGGTCCTGACGGAGGCGGCGCTCGCCCGCCACTACGGCGCCGAGCTGCGCGTCATCGACGACGGCGAAGGCGGGATCGCCGTCCTGCCCCGCCGGCGACCCCGGCCCGGGCCGGGGCCGGCCGGGGCCGGAAGTGCTAGGTGACCCGGATCACCTCGAGGGTGTTCGACACGACGACCTCGGAGTGCGGCGAGCCGGCGAGGACGACGACGACGTCGCCCGGCGCGGCGGCGCCCGTCGCGACCGTCGCCTCGACGGACTGGCGGATGACGTCGTCGGTCGAGGCTGAGTCGCCGACGATGACGGTCTCGACCCCCCAACTCAGCGCGAGCTGGCGCTGGACCCGCCGCGAGGTCGTCGCGGCGACGATCCGCATGCGCGGCCGGAACCGCGAGATCGCCCGTGCCGTGGCGCCCGACCGCGTGCAGGCGACGATGGCGACGGCGTCCATCTCGAGCGCGGCGCGCCACCCGGCCGCCGTGATCGCCGCGGTGACCCGCGCCGGCGCCGCCGCGTCCCCGGCAACCTCCTGGGGGTCGAGGTGGGATCCCCACCCGAGGTAGTCGAAGTCCTCCTCGGCGCGCAGCACGATGCGGGCCATCGTCTCGCAGGTCCGGACCGGGAACCGGCCGATGGCGGTCTCGGCCGAGAGCATGACGGCGCTCGTGCCGTCGAGGACGGCGTTGGCGACGTCGGTCACCTCTGCCCGGGTCGGGACCGGCAGGTTGATCATCGACTCGAGCATCTGGGTCGCCGTGATCACCGGCATGCCGAGCCGGACTCCGGTGCGGATGATCTCTTTCTGGATGTGCGGCACGTCCTCGAGCGGGACGCGCACGCCGAGGTCGCCGCGGGCGACCATGACGGCGTCGCTCGCGCGCAGGATCGCGTCGAGGTGCTCGACGCCGTCGGGCGTCTCGATCTTGGCGATGAGCATCGTCTTGTCGCCCCCGAGGGCGGCGCGGGCGGCCTCCATGTCGCCGGGGAAGCGGACGAAGGAGACGGCGATGAGGTCGACGCCCTCGGCGACGAGCTCGTGGGTCCGCTCGATGTCCTCCGGGGTCGGCGTCGACAGCGAGATCCGGCTTGCCGGGATCGTCACCCCGGGCTGGCCCTGGACGCGTCCGCCGCTCACCACGGCGCAGACGGCGTCGTCGCCGCGGCGTCCGACGACGACGAGCGCGACGCCCCCGTCACCGATCGCGACCCGGTCGCCCTCCTCGAGGTCGGTGACCGCCTGGTCGAGGGCCACTCCGACGCGCTTCGCCGTGCTCGACGGGGCCGCTGACCCGGGAGCGAGGACGATCTCGTCCCCCGCGGCGAGCGTGACACCGCCGTCCGGAAAGCGCGTGCAGCGGATCTTCGGGCCCGGAAGATCGGCGAGCACCGCGACGTGCGGGACGACGGCCCGGATGCGCCGGATGCGATCGATCGCCTCGGACATCGACGAGTGGGCGAGTGGGATCCGGGCGACGTCCATCCCCGCCTTCGCCATCTGGACGAGGGTCTCGGCGGCGTCGGATGCCGGCCCGATCGTCGCGACGATCTTCGTGCGCCGGCGCGGGCCGTGCGCGACGCGCTTGGGCGGAACCGCCTGCGGCGTCGCCTTCGCGCTACGGGTACGCGCCGCACGCGCGCGGGGTCGCGCCGGTCGTCGTCATGCCCCTAGCATGCCGGAGCTCCGCGGCCCGCCGTGCGGTTCGGGCGTTGCATCGCGCTCAGCTCGCCGGGCTGACCGAGCTCATGTTGAACTCGGCGACGCGCAGCCCCGGCATTGCCGTGCGGTTCGCCCACTCGTGCCACTCGCGCGAGAGCGCCCGTTCGCTCCGCGTCGCCTCGACCGTCTTGCCGAGCGCGTCGAGCGGGCTCTCGTTGAACCGGAAGTTGTTCACCGCACCGACGACCTCTCCGTTTTCGACGAGGTAGACGCCGTCGCGGGTGAGCCCGGTGAGCAAAAGCGTCGACCGGTCGACCTCGCGGATGTACCACAGGCAGGTGAGGAGCAGCCCCCGCTCGGTGTGGGCGATGAGATCGTCGAGCGATGCGGCCGCCCCCGGCAGGGCGAGCAGCAGGTTGTCGGCCGGCGGGGCGAACTCGACCTGCGACCGCCGCGCCCCGGCGCGGTGGTAGCGGAGGCGCTCGAGCACGCCGTCGCGAATCCAGTGCGTCTCGTCGACGCCGAGCCCGTTGTCGAACACCGACGTGTCGGCGCCCGAGACGGGAGCGACGACGAACGGTGCGCACTCGATCCCCGGCGCGGACGGGTCGCTCCACAGGTCGAAGGGCAGCCCCGTCAGCCGCTCGCCGGCCCGGGTGCGCCCGGGTCCGGCCGAGTACACCGTGCCGCCGTCCTCGGCCTCCCGGCCGGAGGCCGCGAAGTCGAGCTCCAGTACGAGGTCGGCGACGGCGTCCGGGGGGAGGATCACCTCGTACCGGCCGGGCTCGAGGTCGAACCGGCGCTGCGCCCACCCGAGCCGCCGCCGGAGCCGCTCGTCGAGGCGCTCGAGCGACACGTCGGCGAAGTCCGGCGTGCCCATGCCCGCCCACGACGACGCCGCGCCGTTCAGCGTGCGGGCGACGAGCTCGAACGCCCCCGTCGGCTGGACGTGGCGCCGGCGCCCGCCCTCCGACGAGCCGAGGTAGGTCGTGCGCAGCTCGTGGATCGCGAAGCCGGCGAGCACGCGGCCCTCGGCGCGCGCCACGCGAAACGCCGGTCCGAGGTCTTCGAGCACGCCCGCGAACACGCCGAGATCGGTCGTTTCTGGCGGCTCGGCGAACGAGGCGTCCGTCCCCGCCGGCTCGAGCGGCGAGGCGTCCTCGGCGGGCTCCGAACCCTCGGCTTCGGCTTGCGACGCGGCGACCAGGGCGGCGATCTCGACCGGTCCGGACGCCGAGGCGACGCCCGAGCGGACCCCCGACCGGTCCTCGACGAAGCTCACGACCGTGACGCGGCGGTCCCGGCGCACGCCGTTCGTCGTCGTCTGGTTGTTGGCGAAGCGCACGTTGGCGTCGCTCACCTCGTCGACGATGACGACGCACCCCGCCGCCCGCGACGCGGCGAGCGCCTCGTCGACGACGTCGGGCGCCGCCGGCAGCCCGGGAGACCCGTCGCCCCTCATCGTCCCGACTCCGCCCGGGTGTTCAGCACCCGGATCTGGCGGAAAAGGGCGGACGGCGTGCCGTGGCTCACGGGCGCGACCTGGCCCGGTTGTCCCTTGCCGCAGTTGAAGGCCCCGCCGAGCAGGTAGGTCGACTCGCCGCCCAACGCGGCGAGCGCGCCCCAGAAATCGGTCGTCGTCGCCTGGTAGGCGACGTCGCGCAGCTGGCCGGCGAGGCGGCCGTGCTCGATCAAAAAGAACCGCTGCCCGGTGAACTGGAAGTTGTAGCGCTGCATGTCGATCGACCAGCTCTTGTCGCCGACGACGTAGATGCCCCGGTCGACCCCGGCGACGAGCTCGTCCGTCGTCGGGCCGGAACCCGGCGCCGGGCAGAGCGAGACGTTCGCCATGCGCTGGATCGGGATGTTGAGCGGCGAGTCGGCGAAGGCGCACCCGTTCGAGCGGGCCGCACCGGTCGCCGCGGCGATGCGCCGGTCGAGCTGGTAACCGACGAGGACCCCGCCCGAGACGAGGTCGAACTGCTGCGCGGCGACGCCCTCGTCGTCGTAGCCGATGGTGGCGAGCCCGTAGGGGGCCGTGCGGTCCCCGGTCACGTGCATGAGGTCGGACCCGTAGCGGAGGCGACCGAGCTGATCGGGCGTCGCGAACGACGTGCCGGCGTAGGCCGCCTCGTAACCGAGCGCCCGGTCGAGCTCGGTGGCGTGTCCCACGGACTCGTGGATCGTGAGCCACAGGTTCGTCGGGTCGATGACGAGGTCGTAGGCGCCGGGCTCGACCGAGGGCGCGTGCAGCTTGTCGGCGAGCAACCCCGGGAGCTCGGCGAGCTCGGCCCGGAAGTCCCACCCTTCCCCGTCGAGGTACTCATAGCCCCGCCCGGCCGGCGGCGCGACGGTCCGCATCGTTTCGAAACCCGACGAACCGTCGTCGAGGCCGAGCGCCTCGAGGCTCGGCTGGAGCCGGACGCGTCGCTGGGTCGTCGTCGTCCCGGTGAGGTTGGCGAAGTACTTGTCCTCGGCGACGCACAGCAGCGAGGCGGTGACGTGGTCGACGCTTGGTGCCGCGAGCACGTCGGCGCTCCAGGCGGCGAGGCGGCCGATCTTGACGGCGAGCGGCACCTGCGTCGGGTCGGTCCGGTATGGGGCAGTCCACTCGGCCGAGCCGTGGTCGGGCTCCTCGGCGAGCTCGACCGCCTCCCCTCCGGCCCGCGCCGTGACCGTCGCCGCCTCGACGGCGCGCTCGACGAGACCGACGGCCGCGTCGGCGTCGATCTCGACGCTTCCCGCGAAGCCGATCGCGCCGTCCCGCACGACGCGGACCCCCATGCCGAGCGTGAGGTCGTCGACGGCGCCCTCGAGGCGCGCGTCGCGCAGCATGACCGCCTGGGTCCGGATCCTCTCGATCCGCAGATCGGCGTGGCGGCACCCGAGCTCCCCCGCCCTGTCGAGCGCCGCGGACCGGACCGCGTCGAACGGCAGCGCCGCGAAGCCCTCGTCGAATACCGCCATCAACCCTCCTCGGAGCTGAACACCGTGTCCTGGGCCTAAAGAGCGCTCGTCGCCGGGCGCACCGGAAGCGATCGCGCCGACCCTAAGCGATGACCCCGGGCGAGCCGTCGTCGCGCACGACCGGGAGCCCCTCGTCGTGCCAGGCATACATCCCGCCGGCGAGGTTCATCGAGACGTACCCCCGCGTCGCCAGCGTCCTCGCCACCTCGTAGGAGCGGCCGCCGGACCGGCACACGACGATGACCGGCCGGTCGCTCGGCACCTCGCCGAGACGATCGTCGAGCGAGCCGAACGGGATGTGGACCGCACCCGCGGCGCAGCCCTGGGAGAACTCGTCCGACTCGCGCACGTCGAGGATGAAGGCGCCCTCGTCGAGGAGTTGCACGGCCTCGGCCGGCTCGATCTCGGGCACATCGGAGCTTTGTCGTCGCAGCTGCGGCATCGCGCGATTCTCCTTGGCGGCAGATGACCTTAGTGCCCGCCTCCGGCGGCCCGGGTCAGGCCGCCGCCGTCGGTTCAGGTCCCGCGGGACGGAACGCAGCAGCGGCCCGGGCGAGCCGGTCGCCGAGTCCGGCGGCGTCGGGAAGGCCGAAGACGACACTGAGTGCCGCGGCCCAACCGTGGCAGAACAGCTCCCACCCGTCGTGGACCTCGAGACCCCTCGCCTTCGCCTGGCGACGCGCCTGGGCGAGGAAGGAGAGTTCACCGCGGTAGTTGAGCTCCCACACGACCGCGCCTTCGGGGAAGCGCACGGCGTCTGAGGTGGGCGCGCCGGGACGGTCCTTGCCCATCCCGGTCGCGTTCACGACGAGCGATCCGGGCGGGGCGGCGGCGACGAGGTCGTCCCACGGCCCCTCGCCGACGCGCGCGTCCAGGCGTCCCGCAAGATGCCGGGCGAGATCGCCGGGGGCAGCCGGGTCCCGGTCGGCGGCAACGAACGTGACGGCCCGCCGGGTCGCGAGGTGGACCGCGAGCGCCCGCGCCGTTCCTCCCGCGCCGAGGCAGACCACCTGGCCGTCGGGGCGCGGCCAGATGCGGTCGACGACGCGCCCGACCGAGACCGGGTCGCGGGCCCAGCCCCACAGGCCGTCGGGGCCGCGTCGGATCGCGTTCACCTCGCGACAGGCGAGCGCGAGCGGGTCGAGACGGGCGAAGCACGACTGCCCTGCGGAAAAGACCCGCACCTTGTGCGCGGTGACCACGGCACCCGCAACGTCCGCGTCGTCGCGCAGCCCGTCGAGGAGCCGGACGAAGTCCGCGTCGTCGGCTCCCAGTCCGAGTTCCACCGAACGCACGCCGCACGCCGTGCCGAGCACCGACTGCCACCGGGGCCAGACGCGATGGACGAGCGACTGGCGGGTCGAGACTCCGACGAAGACGACATCGGGCATCGACCGACGGTACCCGGCACCGGTCGGCGGTGCGCACGATCCGCGGGGTGCCGGTAGCCCGCGGCGTCAGCCTCTAGCGTTTTCGGGCGGACCAGCAAATGGCGGGAACGGACCGAGGGGCTGGCGTGATGGCTCTGGAACCGGTGGAGGCGCTGAGGACGGCCCTCGCGACGCGGGCGCTACGCGCCACGAGCCGCTTGTCGCGCGTCCTGCGGCTCGGCAGCGGTTCGACGGTCGGCGGTCGGGTCGGCCTCCTCATCGATCCCGACCTCCTCGAGACGCTCGGCCGCGCCCGCCGGGTCGCCCTCGTCACCGGGACGAATGGCAAGACGACGACGACGCGGCTTCTCGTGGAGGCGCTCGGCGGACCGCGGGCGGTCGCCTCGTCAGGATTCGGGGCGAACATGCCCGCGGGTCTCGTGAGCGCGCTCGCCAACTCGCCCGCCGGCGCGCCCGCCGTCTTGGAGGTCGACGAGCGGTATCTGGAGATCGCGGCGCAGGTCCTCGACCCGGACGTCGTCGTGCTGCTCAACCTCTCCCGCGACCAGCTCGACCGGATGAGCGAGGTCCGGATGGTGGCGGCGCGTTGGCGCCGCGCCCTCGAGGATCTCGACACGACCGTCGTGGCGAACGCCGACGACCCTCTCGTCGCCTACGCCGCCGGCCAGGCCCGTCGGGTCGTATGGGTCGCCGCCGGCTCCCTCTGGCACGAGGATGCCTACCACTGCCCGGTGTGCGACTCCCGCATCAGCTTCGGACCCCCGAGCCTCGCGACGGCGAGCGCGACCTGGCACTGCACGTGCGGTTTCGCCCGTCCGGAGCCCGCCGCGTCCGTCGTCGGCGAGGACCTCCTCCTCGCTGACGGCACGTCGCACCACATCGAGATCTCGGTCCCGGGGCGTTTCAACCGGGCGAACGCCGCGATGGCGGCGATGGCGGCGGGCACGTTCGGCGTCGCCGTCGGCGAGGCGCTCGCCGCGGCGCGCCGCGTGAGCGAGGTCGCCGGGCGTTTCGCCGTCGTCGTGCACCGCGGCCGCACCGTCCGCCTCATGCTCGCCAAGAACCCGGCCGGTTGGACCGAACTCCTCGGGCTCGTCGAGGCGGACCGCCGACCCCTCGTCATCGGCATCAACGCCCGCTCCGCCGACGGCCACGACCCGTCGTGGCTGTGGGACGTCCCGTTCGAACGGATCGGCGACCGGTTCGTCGTCGCGACCGGGGACCGCCGCCTCGACCTCGCCGTCCGGCTCCGCCACGCCGGGGCACGTCACGTCGTCGAGGCGGATCCACTGCGCGCGGTCGAGATCGCCGGAACGGGGGAAGTCGACTACATCGGCAACTACACGGCTTTCCAGCAGATGCGGCGACGCCTCGCCCGCCGCGCCCGCACCGCCGCGTCCGGTCGGCGCGCCACCACGACGCCCGCGCCGGCCCCGGCGGCAACCCCTCGCCCGGTGGTCCCGCACCGCGTCGACGCCTCGCGGCTGCGGGTCGTCGTCGTCCACCCCGACCTGCTGGGGACCTACGGCGATTTCGGCAACGGCCGGGTGCTCGAGAACCGTGCCGACTGGCGGGGGATCCCCGTCGAGCTCATCGCGGCGCCGTCGGACATCGCGCTACCGACCGGAGGAGACATCTACTGCCTCGGCGGAGGCGAGGATGGACCGCAGGTCCGCTCCGCCGAGCGCCTCGGGGACGGCGCCCTCGCTACCGCCGTCGCCGGCGGCGCAGCCATTCTCGCCGTCTGTGCCGGATTCCAGATCATCGGGACGGTCTTCCCCGGGGCCGACGGACGCGACCACGACGGCGTCGGCCTCGTCGACGCCGCGACCGTCCGGAGCGAGGAGCGTCGCGCCGTCGGGGAGGTCGTCGCCGAACCGTACCGGGATGACGGGTGGCCGGTCGTCCTGCCGACGTTGAGCGGCTTCGAGAACCATCAGGCCCGCACGCGTCTCGGCCCGGGCGCGAGGCCGTTCGCCCGGGTCACGTCGGGCGTCGGCAACGGCTCCGGCGTCGTCGATGGGGCCGTCGCCGGGAAGGTCCTCGGCACCTACCTCCACGGGCCGGTCCTCGCCCGCAACCCGGCCCTCGCCGACCTGCTCATCGCCCTCGCGACGGGCCGTCGCCTCGACGCGCTCGACGACGACGAGGAGCGGGCGTTGCGCGCCGAGCGGCTCGAGCGCGGGATGGGGCGCCGGCGGCGCAATCCGCGCTAGGTCCGCTCACCGGGCCGTCGAAGGCTCGCCACCGGGTGCCGGACGCGCCGACAGGGCCGGAGCCACGGGGAAGATGGCTCCGACCCTGCCGCCATGCCGAGGAGCCGTGCGACCCGGGCCCCTCTTCTCAGCCGCCCGTTGCGGGCGAGCGACGCACCTCCGTCAGGACGGGTTGCGGTTGATCCAACGCTCGACGAGCCGGAGGTCGGCCCTGGCGCGGACGAGGTCGATCCGCGCCCGCAGGATCTCGATCCTCGCCCGCACGAACACCCGCTCGTTGGCGGGCCATCCGGCGGGGGTCTGTGCGAGCACGCTCTTTGAAACGCTCGTCATCGTCGACTGGGCGACGGTCGCCTTCGCGGTCGAGAAGGCGAAGAGCTCCTCGGCGCGGGCGTAGCCCTGGTCCGTCTCGCGGGCGGTCAAGGCCGCGGAGACGGTCGGGCCGTTCGCCAGGATCGTGCCGGCGTTCGAGTTGACGGTGTCCGCGGCGATCGTCAGGCGCACCTGCGGGCTCATGACGACGTAGACCCGATTGTCCTGGAACATCGCCTGCTGGGCGGCCTGGAGCTCGGCGAGGGTGTCAGTCGGGACGCCGGTGAGGAGCGCGTTGATGTTCGAGGTCTCTGTCGTCAGGCTCGCCGACAGGGTCGCGGCGTCCGACGAGGTGAGCGTCGTCGAGCTCGACACGTCGGTCGTGAGCGTGGCGAGCTGGGTCTGACGGGCGGTGAGTTGCGCCTCGAGCCTTGCCTGCAGCCGGACGAGGGACGACGGGGCCGTCGTCGTGGTGGGGTCGGCCGACGCCGCCGGGAGGAAGCCGAGTGACGCGATGGCCATCATCCCCGCGCCGACGACGAGCGGTGCGATCTGCCGGAACTTCATCGTGCCCTCCTTGGTCAGTGGTCCGAGATGAACGAACCGCCCCATCGTGCGGTGCTCCTGTCAGGAAGGTTCGACGAATCCATGAGCGAAATGTGAGCGCCGCGACGCGAGTTGTTACGGGCCCGGACGGGGTGGCCCCAGCACGGCCGATCCGGCTCCCGCCTACGATCTGGACAAATGTTCGACTCCTACCTCACCGGAGAGCCATCGGACAACGCCCCTCTGGCCGCCGACGTAGCCGCTCCCGACACGGCCGTCGATCTGCAGATCGGCGATCTCCTCGCCGACGCGCTGCGCCGTGCGGCGGAGTCGTTCCTCGCCCACGACCATGAAGGCAGTGACAACCCGCGCGACGCCGAGGATCTCCACGCCGCGCGCGTCGCGCTCCGGCGGATCCGATCGCTCCTGCGAACGTTCCGCGCCGTCTTCGAGCCCGGGTGGGCGAGCGCAGCGCGGGCCGACATGGGATGGTTCTCGCAGCTCCTCGGTGAGGTGCGCAACCTCGACGTGCTCACGCTACGGATCACGCTGCACACCGAGCCTGATGCCGACCCGGTCGCCCTCAAGAGCCTGTACGGCGCCGTCGCCATGCAGCGCAGCGACGTGACGTTCCGCCTGGCGAGCGCCCGGGCGATGCTCCGCTACGGGACCGTCCTCAACCACGTCGAACGGCTCGTCGACGCGGAGCCGCCGTTCACCGTCCGCGCGAAGGACGACCCACGAATGGCGATGGGCCAGTATCTGCGTCGACCGTGGCGCAACGTCCGGGAGGCGGCACGCCAGTCCCACGCGTCGCCGACCGAGGCGCACCTGCACACCCTGCGCATCCGGTCCAAGGAGCTCCGCTACGCCTCCGAGCTCGCCGCCGGGATGTTCGGCCGGCACGCGGCGCGGCTCGCGACGACGGCGGCGGCGGTCCAGGACCGCCTCGGCGATCACCGTGACGCGCTCGCCGCCGAGGCGTTCCTCACGCGGGCCGCCAGCGAGCGTTTCGAGTGTGCCTTCATCGCCGGCCAGCTCGTCGTCATCGAGCGGCTCGACGCGGCGCGTTCGTTGCAGGGTCTCGGCAACGACCTCGCCGCCCTGAAGCGGCGCTGGAAGGCCTTCGACCGGTCGCTGGGCGCGTAGACGGCGGGGCGTTCATACGACCCGTCCTTTCGCGGGCGCGTTGATTCCGACAGGTCCTCCTTAGAGTGATCTCGGTGCCTGCTACCGGCCTTGCCATACGCGATCTGGTCGTCGACGTCCTCGTCACCCCGGAGGAGTGGGCCGCCGAGCTGCGCCAGGAAGCCCGCGACGGACTGACCGCCTCGCCGAAGCGGCTCTCCCCGACCTGGCTCTACGACGATGTCGGCTGCGCGCTCTTCGAGCGCATCACCCGGCTGCCCGAGTACTACCCGACACGTCGGGAACGGTTGATACTCCGGCGCCACGCCGCCGAGGTCGCCGGGTTGAGCGGTGCCGACACGCTCGTCGAGATCGGCTCGGGTGCCTCGGACAAGACGCGCCTGCTGCTCGACGCGCTTTTCGCGACCGGGCACCTCGCCCGGTTCGTCCCGTTCGACATCGCCCTGCCCACCCTCACCGGGGCCGCCCGCTCCGTCGCCTCCGCCTACGCGGGGGTCACGGTGCACGCCCTCGCCGGCGACTTCCGACGCCACGTCGGCGCGATCCCGGCCGGCGGCCGAAGAATGTTCGCCTTCCTCGGTGGCACGATCGGCAACCTCGTCCCCGCGGCGCGGAGGAGTTTCTTGCGCGACCTCGCCGCCGCGATGGCGCCCGGTGACACCTTCCTCGTCGGCACCGACCTCGTGAAGGACCGGGACCGGCTCATCGCCGCCTACGACGACGCCGCCGGGGTCACGGCGGCGTTCGACAAGAACGTGCTCGTCGTGCTCAACCGCGAGCTCGGCGCGGATTTCGACCCAGAAGGCTTCGACCACGTCGCCCGCTTCGACGAGGGTCACGAGTGGATCGAGATGCGCCTTCGCGCCCGGTCGGCACAGACCGTCACCGTGCGCGAGCTCGGGCTCGTTGCCGGGTTCGAGGCCGGCGAGGACCTCATCACGGAGGTCAGCACGAAGTTCCGGATCGCCGGATTGCGGACCGAGCTCGCCTCTGCAGCCCTCGAACCCGTCACCACGTGGACCGACCCCGACGGCGACTTCGCGCTCACGCTCGCGGTGCGGCGATGATCGGTTCCGCCGACTACCGCCCCGTGCGCGACCTCACCGAGCTGCTCGCCGCGCCGCTCGGGCCGGAGGACCAGACCGTTCAGTCGATGCCGGACGCGAGTCCGACGAAATGGCACCGCGCCCACACGACATGGTTCTTCGAGGAGTTCGTCCTCGGCGCGCTCTCCCCGGACTACAAGGTCTTCCGCGACGGGTACGCCTACCTGTTCAACTCCTACTACGAGGCGGTCGGTCCCCGGCACCCGCGACCGGAGCGCGGTCTCATCACCCGCCCGAGCACCGCCGAGGTGGCCGAGTACCGCGCCTACGTCGACGCCGCGATGGTCGATCTGCTCGACGCGGACGCCGACGAAGGCGCGGCCGGGCTCGTCGTGCTCGGCCTCAACCACGAGCAGCAGCACCAGGAGCTCCTCGTGATGGACATCCAGCACGCCCTGTCGCGCAATCCCCTCGCCCCCTCCTACGGTTTCCTGCCCTGGCAGGCCGCGGCGGCGCGGCGGGACCCGCCCGTGCGCCGCTGGCTCGGCCACGACGGGGGGATCGTCGGGGTGGGCCACGACGGGACGGGATTCGCTTTCGACAACGAGTCGCCCCGGCACGACGAGCTCCTCCGGCCGTTCGAGCTGTCGGAGTCGCTCACGACGAACGCCGAGTGGCTGGCGTTCATGACCGACGGCGGCTACGAGCGCCCCGACCTGTGGATGTCCGATGGCTGGGCCCTCGTGCGGACCCAGGGCTGGCGGTCGCCCGAGTACTGGCAGGAGCACGGCGGGAGCTGGTGGACGTTCTCGCTCGCCGGAATGCAACCCGTCGCCGGCGACGAGGCGGTCGTCCACGTCAGCTGGTTCGAGGCCGACGCCTTCGCCCGCTGGGCGGGGGCGAGACTCCCGCGGGAAAGCGAGTGGGAGGCGCTCGCCCCCGAGCCCGACGAGCCGGCGGCGATCGAGAACGGTTTCTACGGAACGGTCTGGCAGTGGACCGCCAGCCCCTACGCCGCCTATCCCGGCTTTGCGCCCCCCGCCGGGGCGATCGGCGAGTACAACGGCAAGTTCATGGTCAACCAGCAGGTCCTGCGCGGGAGCTGCCGGGCGACCCCACCGGGGCACGCCCGGCGCACCTACCGCAATTTCTTCCCCCCGCACGCCCGATGGATGTTCGCTGGGGTCCGGCTCGCCCGCGACGCCACCTGACCACCAGGTCCGACCGGGCCCGGCCTCGGCATTCGACGCGACCGAAGCGCGAGCGGCTGCGCGGACTGGGGTACAGACCGTCGGGAATTTGCGCCAAACAGAGACATTGACGGCAAAGCCGGGCCCGCGATGACCGATGGGTTCGAGGCGTCGGTGGTACCGACCAGGATCGGCACATCCTGGTTGGGAGCCATCGTCTCGGCATCTGGACGATCCCGGGCGGTGCGTCGTCGCGACCGAATCTCTGGACGTTCCGATGAGGGCGTGGGTCGGGACAACCCCCGTACAAACTGTCCCGGTGGCGCTAATCGACATGCAGTCCCCCTCTCCGGTCACGCGGTGATGCCGAGCGGCCGCTCGAGCCTCGAGACGGCACAGAGGGCGGTCGCGGCTGTGGTTCCGCCCGTGTGCTCGGTCTCCGCCGGCGAGTAGGTTGGTCGCCGGCCTCGTCCAGAGTTCGAGCTGACCTTGGTCGGATTCCTCGCGACGGGAGGATCAACATGTACAGCGGTGTGGCACGCGTTTCGCTCGCTGGCGTACCGTGACAGCCCGATGACCAGTCACACGTCCCCGTCGGCCCCGGCACCGGCGACGGTGACGCACGCCGACGAGACACCGAACGCGACCGCCCACCGATTCGACTTCCGGGACGACCGCTACGAGGGCCGCCGACTTTTCTCGGAGGTCCTCGGGACGTTCTTTCTGATCCTGGTGGCAGTCGGCGGCGGAATGGTCAACGCCCGCTTCGGCGGCACCGCCATCCCCTACGAAGCGCGAGTCGTCGCACCGGCCCTCATGGTGGCCGCCGTGATCTTGTTCATGGGCGCGGTCGGCGGAGCTCACCTCAACCCCGTGGTCAGCATCGCCTTTGCCCTGCGGCGCGACTTCCCTTGGAAGCGGGTCCCCGGCTACATCGCCGCCCAATTGCTTGGTGCCGTCCTGGCCACGTTGTTGCTCTGGGCACTCATCGGAAAACAAGGCTCGGCTGGCCTGACCCTTCCGGGCCATGGCATCTCGACGCTCACCGCGATGCTTTGGGAATTGGTGCTCACCGTGGGGTTGGTGAGCACCATCCTCGGGACGGCGTCCGGAGCGCAGCAGCTCGGACCGGTCGCCGCCATCGGCGTCGGCAGCTACATCGCGTTGGCGGGGCTCTGGGGAGCGCCTGTCAGCGGGGCTTCGATGAACCCAGTCCGGTCGCTCGGGCCGGCCCTGGTGCTCAATGACTGGACCTCGTGGTGGGCATACCTAGTCGGTCCCGCGGTGGGCGCGGTGATAGCGGTCGGCATCGCCTGGCTCCTTCGGGGTCCCGGTGGCGGCATAACCGGAAAGTCGGCGGCCCAGGGCACGCTGGGCACTCGGTGGAAGCCCGGGCCGATCGCTGCTCCGGCGCCGGCTCCTGCTGGTCTCCAGAGCCCCGCTGGAGGCGACACCGCGACGGCCGAGGGGCCGCCGACAACGGGATAAAACAGCTAGCGCAACCGGTGCTCTTTGTCGGCGAGGCGCGCCGCGAAGACCGCGGCCTCGGTCCGGCGCTGCATCCCGAGCTTCGAAAGGATGTTCGAGACGTAGTTCTTCACTGTCTTTTCCGCGAGGTATAGCTCGGCACCGATCTCGCGGTTCGTCTTGCCCTCCGCCACGAGATCGAGGACGCGTCGCTCTCGAGAGGTCAGGCGCGCCAGCCGCTCGTCCTCGGGCCCCCCGGTCCGCATCCGGTCGATGAGCTTCTGCGTGAGCGCCGGATCGAGGAGCGACTCGCCGCGGGCCGCCCGCTTCACGCTGCCGACGATGTCGCGACCGCGCACCTCCTTCAGCAGGTACCCGGCGGCTCCCGCCATGATCGCGGCGAAGAGCGCCTCGTCGTCGGCGAACGACGTGAGCATGAGACAGGCGATCTCCGGGTGCGCCGATCGGATCTCCCGGCAGACGGCGATTCCGTCGGTCTCCCCCGCGCCGAGCCGGACGTCGAGGATCGCGACGTCCGGGTGGATCGCGGCAATCCGCGACAGCGCCTCCTCAGCCGACGAGGCCTCGCCGACGACGGCGATGTTCTCGTCGGCGTTCTCGAGCAGATCCCGGAGGCCCGCCCGGACGACCTCGTGATCGTCGAGGAGGAAGACGTTGATCATCTCGACTCCAGTCTCGTCCGGAATACCGCCGCGACGCGATGCGGCGGCGTCACCACCTTACGGTCGCCCCGCCCTGGGCTGGCGAGCCGGGCGGGTGGCGAGCCCAACGCGGCGGAACCAAAGGGTTAGAGATCGCGGTCGCCTACCCTGTTGTCACGCCTCCCGACGCGCCGGGCGGTCGACGGCGGTTGCCCGTCGGGGGCGCAACACGAAAGGAAGATCCCGAACGTGTCCCGCGCCCCAGAGAAACCTGCGGACCCCGGGTCGGATTCGCCGCGCTGCTCGTGCGGGGCGATCCACCGCGTGCCGATCGAGGCGATCGTCATCGAGGAGGGCGCGTTCGACAAGCTCGGCGCCTTCGTCCGGGCACGGCGCTGGTCGAACCCGCTCGTCGTCATGGACGCGAACACCGCGGAGGCGGCCGGGTCCCGCGTTGTGCGGGAGCTTGCGTCGGGGGGGACCCGCGCAGCGACGATGTGCTTCCCGGTACGCCACGGCCTGCTCGCCGACGAGGCGAGCGTTGGCCGTCTCGACGACGTGCTGGGCCAAACGGCGGCCGATTCCCTCGTCGCCGTCGGTTCCGGGGTGATCACCGACATCACGAGATATGTCGCGCACCGCTCGGGACGCGAGTTCGTGAGCGTGCCGACGGCCGCCTCGATGGACGGGTACGCCTCCGGCGTCGCGGCGATGGAGTTCCACGGCATGAAAGCGACGTTCCCCGCCGCCTGTCCGGTCGCCATCTTCGCCGACCCCGAGACCGTCGCCGCAGCCCCGCCGGACATGACCCGGTCCGGCCTCGGCGACCTGCTCGGGAAGGCGACAGCGCGGGTCGACTGGCTGCTCGCCCACGCGCTGTACGGCGAGGGGTACTGCCCCGAGGTCGAGGCGCGGGTCGTCGGGGCCGTCGCCGAGACCGCCAGCCGGGTCGACGAGATCCTCGACCGCTCGCCACAGGCGGTCCCGCTGCTCCTTTCCGGGCTCGTCGAGTCCGGGGTCGCCATCGCCATGGTCGGGAGCTCGCGGCCGGCGAGCGGGTGCGAGCACCACGCCTCGCACTTCTGGGACCTCCTCGCCGCCCAGGGCCACCGGCCCCACGGTCCCCACGGGCTCCAGGTCGGCTACGCGACCCGCTTCGCGATGCGCCTCCAGCGATTCGCCCTCGGCGGCTCGGTGGTGAAGCTCGCCGCCCCGCGTCCCGTCGGCGACGGTGCGGAGGCCGACGCGCCCGGGTCGTGGTTCGCGGGCCACGGCCCCGAGGTGCGGGCCGTCATGGACGAGAAGCGCCGGTTCGCCTTGGACCACAGTTCGGCGTGGCCGCGGACCGCGGCGCGCTGGCAGGCGGCGCGGGCCCAGGCGGGCGCGGCGATGGATCTCTTCGAGCTCGTCACCGCGGCGCTCGACGCGGCCCGGATCCCCGCGGAGCCGGGCTTTCTGGGCCTCGACCGGGCGACGCTCGAGACGACGTTCCGCGTGGCGAACCGGATCCGGGCGCGCTACACGGTCCTCGACTTTCTCGAGGGCCAGGACCGGCTCGGCGAGGCGGTGGAGGCAGCGCTGGCGTAGGCCGCCGGGCGACGTGTCGGCCGGAAGGGCCGGCTCGGGATTCGGGGTCAGCCAGGTTGCCCGTAGTAGGCGCCGGGTCCGTGCTTCCTCGTGTAGTGGCGTTCGACGACGGCCGCCGCAAGGTCCGGGGCCTCGGGCTGGACGACCAAGGTAAGCAGGGCCATGCGCGCCACCTGTTCGAGCGTGACCGCCCGCTCGACCGCCTGCGCGGCGTCGGCGCCCCAGGTGAAGGGCCCGTGGCCGGGGACAAGCGCACAGGGCACCTCGTCGATCCCGCGGGCGCGGATCGCCTCGACGAGGACGACCCCGGTGTTCTCCTCGTAGGCGCCGGCCACCTCGTCGTCGGTGAGATGCCGGGCGACCGGCACCGGACCGGGGCACAGGTCGGCGTGCGTCGTCCCGAGGATCGGGATCTCCCGCCCGGCCTGGGCCCACGCCGTCGCCCAGGTCGAGTGGGTGTGGACGACACCACCGATTTCAGGAAAGGTGCGGTAGAGGAGGAGGTGCGTCGGGAGGTCGGTCGAGGGGTGCCGTTCGCCCTCGACGACGTTGCCGGCGAGGTCGACGACGACGATGTCCCCGGCGTTCATCCCCGCGTAGGCGACGCCGCTCGGCTTGATCGCGACGAGTCCGGAGCCCCGGTCGATCCCGCTCGCGTTCCCCCACGTCAACGTCACGAGGCCGTGGCGCACGAGGGCGAGGTTGGCCTCGAGCACCTCCTCGCGCAGCCCCTCCCGGATGCTCATCTCATCCTCCTCAGATCTCGACGTAGTCGATGTCGAGCTGCTCGGCGAGGAGGCGCCAGCGTTCGACGTGGTCGCCGAGGTTCGTGCAGAAGTGGTGCGTGCCACCGTTGCGCAGCCATGCCGTGAGGAACGGGCGCATCCCCGAGTCCGGCCGGAAATGGAAGTACGGCATCTGGACGGCGGGCAGCTCCCGCGTGTCGAGCACCTCGCCGCGGGCGACGGCGAGCCGGTAGTGCTCGCCCTCGAGCGCGATGAGCGTGGCGACCGTCGCGACGCCGGGCTCGGCCGAGAACACCGCCGTCGGCGGGTTGCCGAGCCCGCCGATCCCGAGCGGGCGGTCGACGAGCCGGATCGGGCGGTCATGACGGGCGACCCGCCAGTTGCCCTCCCCCATGTGGCTGATGAGCACGGAGTCGAGCTCGTAATCCATCGCGTACATCTCGCTGAAGTGCGCGTCGCCGACGAGCGTGTGGCTCGCGCAGACGAGCGCGGCCGCGTTCGTGTCGCCTTCGGCGCCGTAGCCGTACCCGTCGGCCATCAGGTCCGAGGCGGCGAGCAGCGGGAGCTGCTCGAAACGGCCGTCGCGCCCGACGGGTTCGAAGTGCATCGACCACCCGTGGTAGCCGCCCTCCTCGAGGATCCCCCGCAGGGCGAGCTCGAAGCGGATCGCGTACTCGTGGCTGGCGGCGGGAAGCTTCGGGTCGATCTCGAACCAGGCGGCGTGGTTCTTCCGGACCTCACCGACGGCGTCGGCCGTGACGGCCTGCATCCGCACGTAGACGTCCCCGAGGTTCTCGTTGACGACAATCGGCCCGAGCTTGCGCAGCAGCGCCGTGGCGTCGTAGACGACGTCTTCCATGCCGTTCATCGGGTAGCCGAACAGGGCGATCTTCGTCCGCTTCAGCTTCGTCACCGTCTGCGCCGCCCTCGCCCAGGACTCGAAGGCGGCGAGGAACTCCGGCGAGCGCCACTCGTCGGTGATGACCGAGTACGGGAACCCGGCGCGCAGCATCGCGTTCGACTGGTCCTGGGCCCCGTGGATGCCCTGGTTGTAGGTGAGGTCGTCCATCGTCCACGCCGCGGTGACGACGGGCTCGGGCTGGATGTTGGCGAGCAGCAGCGGGAGCGGGTTCTCCTCGAGCGCCCGCAGGGTGCGCATCGCCGGCCCGTAGGTGAGCATGACGATCATGATCCCGTCGAGCCCCCGCCCGACGAGGTCCTTCACGATCTCCTCGATGTCGTCGCGGTTGCGCGCCGGACGCGTGAAGACGACATCGGCCGCGGGGGCGAGCCTCGCGCACAGCTCGCGGGCAAACTCGGCTTGGTGCTCGGTGATGCGCGGGATCATCGCGTCGTAGAGCTCCTGCATGATGCCGAGCATCCCGATGCGCGGCCGCTCTCGTGTCGTCATCGCAACCTCCTTCGAACCGCGTCCCCGGGCGGTCGCCGACCCCCGCTTGTCATGTGCGGTTCGCCACGACGGCCCGCCGGATCTGCTTCAACCGGTGCATCCACTCGGCGTGCTCCAGACCGAGCTCGTCGTGCAACCCGCGGAAGACCTCGTAGATCCCGTCGTACGTCGCCAGGTTGGCGGCCGACGCCTCGTAGCGCCGGGCGACGGCCGGCCGCAGTTCGGTGACGGCGGTCTCGATGTCGTCGAAGCCTCCCCGGGCCGAGCCGGCGGCGAGCGCGCCGAACAGTGCCGCCCCGCGGGCCGGGATCTGTTGCGAGTCGGGGACCGTGACGGGCAGTCCGGTCACATCGGCGAAGAGCTGCATCATGAGTGAGCTGCGCTCGGCGATCCCGCCGCAGGCGACCACCTCGGAAAGGGGGATGCCGTTCTCGACGAAGTTCTCGACGATCCGGCGCGTCCCGAAGGCCACTGATTCGAGAAGCGCGCGGTAGATCTCGGTCGCGGAGGTCGCGAGCGTCAGGCCGGCGATGACCCCCGACAGGTCGGCGTCACCGAGGATCGTCCGGTTGCCGTTCCACCAGTCGAGGGCGACGAGCCCGCTCGCGCCCGGCTGGACGGTCGCCGCCTCCCGCTCGATCCTCGTGAACCAGCTCTCGCCCGAATGGCGGTGGGCGAAGCCGAACAGGTGACCCCCGAACCAGCCGAACATGTCCCCCACGGCCGCCTGCCCCGCCTCGTAGCCGAAGTACCCCGGGAGGATCCCGTCCTCGACGACGCCGGTGATCCCCGTCATCTTGATCTCGCGTCGGTCGATGACGAGGTCGCAGATCGACGTGCCGACGACCATCACGAACACGCCCGGCCGCTGGACGCCGGCGCCGGGGGCGGAGACGAACGAGTCGACGTTGCCGACCGCCACGGCGACGTCCGGGCTGAGCCCGAGCCGGGCGGCCACTTCGGGCCGCAGCCGACCCGCCCGCCGGCCGGGCGGGGAGAAGCTCGACCCGAGCTTGTCCGCCGGGTCCGGGAAACCGGGGTAGGCGGCCTCGAAGTACCCCCGCGACGGCAGGCCGTCGTGGGCCGACCAGCACGCCTTGTACCCGGCGGTGCAGCTCGCCCGCACGAGCACCCCCGTGAGCTGCCACACCACCCAGTCGGTCGCCTCGACGAAGGCGTCCATCGCCTCGTAAACGCCGCGATCGTCCCGCCAGATCTCGATGAGCTTCGGGAAGTACCACTCCGACGACAGACGCCCCCCGTAGCGAGCGAGGAACGGCTCGTGGCGTTCGATGGCGACCTCGTTCAACCGGTCGGCGATCGGCTGGGCCGAATGGTGCTTCCAGAGCTTCACCCAGGCATGGGGGTGATCGCGGAACGCGTCGAGCTGGCAGAGCGGCGTGCCGTCCGCGGTCACCGGCAGGACGGTGCAGGCGGTGAAGTCGACGCCGATGCCGATGACGTCCTCGGCGCGGACCTTGCCCGCCGCCAGCGCCTCCGGGATCCCGCGGTAGAAGACCTCCAGGTAGTCCGCGGGGTCCTGGAGCGCCGTGTCCGGGGGCAGCTCCCCTTTCGCCGACGGCAGCCTCGCGTCGATGACGCCGTGCGGGTAGCGGACCTCGGCGACCGCGACCTCCTCGCCGGTGCGCAGGTCGAGGAGGAGCACGCGGCCCGACCTCGTGCCGAAATCGACACCGATCGCCAGGTGCCGGCGGGACGTCGTCGCGCGGCTCACGCTGGCCCAGCCGATCCGCGTCGCCGCGGGGCCATGACGGCACGTTCGGGTGCCGTCTCGACTGTGGGCACTCTCGCTGTCATCTCGCAGACCTCCGCGTAGCGCGCCCGGACGAAGTCGAGCGGCTCGGATTCGTACGTCGCGCTCGTCCCGGCGTTCCAGTCCGGGGGGTCGACGTCCCCGGACAACGCCCACGCCGCCTGGCGGGCCGCGCCGATGGCGACGTGCTGCGCCGACGCGGGCACGACGACGGGACGACCGAAGACACCGGGGGCGATCCGGCGAACCGCCTCGGAGCGGCTGGCGCCACCGATGAGGATCACGCGCTCGACACGCACGTCGTGAGCGACGAGCGCGTCGAGACCGACGGCCAGCCCGCACAGGACGCCCTCGACCGCGGCACGGGCGAAGTGCCGTGGCGTTGAGGTCGCGATGCGCAGGCCGTGCACGGCCCCGGTGGCGAACGGCCGGTTCGGTGTCCGTTCTCCCTCGAAGTACGGGACGACGACGAGGCCGTCGGCACCGGCCGGCGCCTGGAGGGCGAGCGAGGAAAGCCCGTGCTGGTCGACGCCGAGCACTCGCGCCGTCGCCCGGAACACGCGCGCCGCGTTCACCGTGCACACGAGCGGCAGGAAGCGGCGCGTCGCGTCGGCGAAGCCGGCGATCACCCCGGTCGGGTCCGCGACCGGGTGTTCGCAGACCGCGAACACCGTTCCCGAGGTCCCGATCGACACGATGACGTCGCCCGGGGACGCGGCGACGCCGAGGGCGGCGGCGGCGTTGTCCCCGGTCCCACACCCGAGGACGATGCCGCCCGGCGTGCGGCCGGCGGGTTCGCGCGAATCGAGCACCGGGGGCAGCCCGGCCACGCGCCCAAAGGCACGCTCAAAAAGATCGAGGCGGTACTCGCCCCTAGCCGGGGAGAAGTAGCCGGTGCCGCTCGCGTCACCCCGGTCGGTGACAAGCGCGTTCGCGCCACGTTCCCGGCCCACGAGGCCGCCTCCCAGCTGCCAGGTCAGCCAGTCGTGCGGAAGGCACACCGTGGCGGTCCGCGCCGCGCTGTCGGGTTCGTGCTCGGCGAGCCAGCGCAGCTTCGTCACCGTGAACGACGCCGTCGGGACGCTGCCGACGGCGTCGGCCCACCTCCGGCCCCCCTCGGTGGGCCCGCCGAGCTCAGCGACAAGCTCGGCGGCGGCCCCGGCCGACCGCATGTCGTTCCAGAGCACAGCCGGCCGGACGACCGCACCCTGGCCGTCCAGACATACCATCCCGTGCTGCTGGGCCGCCACGGCGAGGGCGGCGACGCCCTCCTCGCCCCCGGCCTGGACCATGGCCGTACGCAGCGCCGCCAGCCAGTGCGCCGGGTCGACCTCGGTCGCGTCGGGGTGCGGCGCGCTCGCCGAGCGGACGACCGCACCCGTCGCGCCGTCGCACACGACGACCTTGCACGACTGCGTGGAGGAATCGACCCCGGCGACGAGTGTCATCGCCAAGCGCTTCCGAGACGACCTGTGGCGCTCACGCCCGAGGCCCGCACCGGGGATCGTTCATCGCGCACCGAGGAGATGCTCGATCGCGAGCTGGTCGAGCCGGGCGAAGCCGCAACCCCGGACCCCGGACGTCTCGACGTCGTAGCGCTCGTACGCGTCGAGGTCGGCGCGCAGCTTCGCCGCGTCCTCGCCGGGGCCGAGGGTCGGGACGGACAGCTCCTCGACCTGGCTCGCGGCAAGGGCGGCGCGCACCTCGGGGTCGGCGCGAAACGCCTTGGCCCGTTCCTTCAAGAGCAGGTACGTGCTCATGTTCGAGGCCGCGGCCTCCCAGACGCCCGCCATGTCCTCGGTCCGTTGCGGTTTGAAGTCGAAGTGCCGCGGGCCGTCGTAGGCGGGACCGCCACCGGGGGCGCCGTTCTCGAGCAGGTCGACGAGGAAGAAGGCGTTGACGAGGTCGCCGTGGCCGAAGACGAGGTCCTGGTCGAACTTGACCCCCCGCTGGCCGTTCAGGTCGATGTGGAAGAGCTTCCCCTGCCACAGCGCCTGGGAGATGCTGTGCACGAAGTTCATCCCCGCCATCTGCTCGTGGCCGACCTCGGGGTTGACCCCGACCATCTCGCGGTGTTCGAGCGTGGAGATGAAGGCGAGCGCGGCCCCGACGGTCGGCAGGATGATGTCGCCCCGCGGCTCGTTGGGCTTGGGTTCAATCGCGAAGCGGATCGGGTAGCCCTTGTCGACGGCGTACTGGGCGAGGAAGTCGATCCCCTCCCGGTAGCGGTCGAGCGCGGCCCGGACGTCCTTGGCCGCGTCGGTCTCCGAGCCCTCGCGCCCTCCCCAGAACACATAGGTCGTCGCACCGAGCTCCGCGGCGAGGTCGAGATTGCGCATCACCTTGCGCAGGGCGTAGCGGCGCACGCCGCGGTCGTTCGCCGTGAAGGCACCGTCTTTGAACATCGGGTGCGTAAAAAGGTTCGTCGTCATCATCGGGACGACGAGGCCGCAGTCGTCGACGGCGCGGCGGAAGCGCTTGACGAGCTTCTCGCGCGTGGGCTCGTCGCTTCCGAACGGGATGAGGTCGTCGTCGTGGAACGTCACGCCCCACGCGCCGAGTTCGGCGAGGTGGGCGACCGATTCAACGGGGTCGAGGCGGGCCCGGGTCGCGTCGCCGAAGGTGTCGCGCGCTTGCCAGCCGATCGTCCAGAGCCCGAACGAGAACCTGTCTTGCTTGGTTGGCACGACCATCCGCGATCTTCCTCCTCGGTCACCCCGCTCGTCTTCGACCCGATCGCAGCCGGTCGGCGAGCGTGCTATCTGACTATGCCTTCTTCCCCCGTGCCAACGTCGGTCGGGCGCCAAGCCCGGTCGTCAGTGGTAGGGGCGCAAAAGCGCCTCGTCGGCCGCGCTGAGCCGTTCCGGAGCCGTGTTGGCCTGGTGCCAGTACGGGTAGATGAGCAACGGCGCGCTCACCTCGTCGAGCCGGGCCCGCTCCTCGACGTCGAGCGTCCATTCGACGGAGCCGAGGTTGTCGGCGAGCTGCTCCTCGGTCCGGGCGCCGATGACGAGCGACGTCACGGCCGGGCGCCCGAGCAAGTAGGCGAGTGCCGCCTGGGCGGGAGAAGTGCCGCGGGCCGAGGCCACCTCAGCGAGGGCCTCAACGATCCGGTACATCCGGTCCCGGTCGTAGACGGGTGGCTCGCCCCAGGGCGTCGTCTGGCGCGAACCCACCGGCGGTTCCACGTTCCGGCGATACTTCCCCGAGAGCAGGCCACCGGCCAACGGGCTCCAGACGAGGACTCCGAGCCCTTGGTCGATCGACAGCGGGATCAGCTCGTACTCGGCGTCCCGATCGAGCAGCGAGTAGTAGATCTGCTGGGTGACGAAGCGCTGTAGTCCCCACCGCTCCGAGATGCCGAGCGCCTTCATGACGTGCCACGCCGAATGGTTGGAGCAGCCGATGTAGCGCACCTTCCCCTGGTGGACAAGGGTGTCGAGCGCGTCGAGCGTCTCCTCCATCGGCGTCAGGCCGTCCCGCTCGTGCACCTGGTACAGATCGATGTAGTCGGTGCCGAGCCGGCGCAGGCTCGCCTCGCAGGCCCGCAGGAGGTAGCGGCGCGACAACCCGGCGTCGTTCTGGCCGTCTCCCATCGCGAAGCGCGCCTTGGTCGCGAGCACGATCTCGTCGCGGCGGCCCTTGATCAGCTCTCCGACGATCTCCTCAGACCGTCCGTCCGAGTAGACGTCCGCCGTGTCGATGAAGTTGATGCCACCATCGAGCGCCCGGTTGACGATGCGCCGAGCCTCGTCAACCTCGGTCTCGCCGACCAGCGCGAACTTGCCACGACCACCGAAGGTCATCGTGCCGAGGGCGAGGGCGGACACCCTCACGCCCGTATAGCCAAGCTGACGATATTCCATGTCGGCGGCTCCTTAGCAGTCTGAGATATTCCATCCAAACGAGAGCCATCGATCGGTGATGCGTGAACCAGGGTCTGCTGCGCCCAGCTCCGGCCGCGTCAAACCTTGAGCTCCTCCTGGCCAAGCATGATGCGGCGGCGGTAGTCCGCGACCATGAGCGCGGTCACGTCCTCCATCGTCGTGTCCTCAACGCGCAGGTCGAGGGTGATGCGCCCTTCCTGCAGCACGTTCAACCGGTCGCACAGTTCGAATAGGTGCTGGTAGTTGTGGTCGATGATCAGCATCGAAACGCCACGGTTGTGCGAGAGGTCCTTGACGAGGTCGATGACGAGAGCGGATTCCTTCGCGCCCATCGCCGCGAGCGGCTCGTCGAGGAGGAGGATCTTCGACTCCTGGTGCGTCGCCCTCGCCAGGGCGACTGCTTGCCGCTGGCCGCCGGACATGCTTTCGATCAGGGCATCGACGCTCGAGACCTGGACGTTGATGTCGTTCAGGTACTGACGGGCCAGTTGGCGCATCTTGTTGTTCGACAGCCAACGGAGCATCCCGAAGCGGCTGATCTCGCGGTTGAGGAACAGGTTCTGGTAGACGGTGAGGGCCGGGACGAGCGCCAGGTCCTGATACACCGTCTCGATGCCGGCCCGACGAGAGTCCTTCACCGAGTGGAAACTCTGCTCTCGGCCGTCGACGAAGATCTTCCCTGCATCCTGGCGGTGGAAACCGCACAGGATCTTGACGAACGTGCTCTTTCCGCTGCCGTTGTCGCCCACCAGACCGAGCACCTCACCGCGCCGGAGATGGATGTCGATCCCTCTCAGGACGATAAGAGCGCCGAAGCTCTTCGTGATCCCTTCTGTAGAAAGGATGATGTCCTGGCTCTCGATGGATGAGCGGCGGGCGTTGGGCTCCGCACCGTTGGCGCGCGCTTGCCCGTTGCGCGCGAGACCCTCGCCGGGCATGGACGTGTCGTCGAGTCGAGCGTCGTTCATCGCATCATCACCAATCATCGTCGGAGCGTCTTGGCCGTCACCCGTCCGAGCTGGACGTTCACCGCCATCGCCATAAGGATCACGGCACCTTCCACAAGGATGAACCAGTTCGCGCTGATGCCGATGAGGTTGAAGCCATCCTCGAGCACACCGAGCACAATCGCTCCGATCAAGGTCCCGACGACGGTGGCTTTGCCACCGGTGAGAGCCGTTCCGCCGATGACCGCGGCGGTGACGCCGGCCAGCATCTCGTTCAACCCGGGAGCCGCGGGGTCAAGGCTTCCGATTCGGATCGCGTCGACGATCCCGATGGCCGCGGAGATGAAGGCGATGATGACGAAGCACCAGATCTTGACCTGCCGGGTGCGCACGCCGGCCTCGGCCGCACCGAGCTCGTTGCCGCCGGTCGCCGTCGTATGCAGGCCGAAGACGGTCCCCTTGAGCAACGCCCAGATGATGAGGACGAGCCCCAAGCCCCACAGGCCCTCGGCCCAGTTGCTGATGCCCAGGACGGCACCGAACTTTCCCGTCGTGCCGGTCATGTCGGTGGTGATGTCGTTAGAGACGACGAGGACATATCCCGCGAGCACATAGTTCACACCGAGCGTCGCGACGAAGGACGGAACCTTCAGCCAGACGACGATCGACCCGTTGAAGGCGCCGATGAGGCTGCAGAGAACCAACGACAGGATGATCGCCCAAGCGAGGGGCAGGCCGTGCTGCCCCATGAACACGACGAACCATGGTGCCGTGAGGAACACCTGGCCCGCGGAGAGATCGATCTCGGCGAGGTCGAGCAGCAGGACCTCGCCCGCGCCGATGACCGCGATCGGCGCCGTGTACTGCGCCATCGTGACCAGGTTCAAATAGGAGTAGAAGTTCGCGTTGCGCCAGGAGAAGTAGGCGATCAGCGCAATGCAGACGACAACGATCGTCGCCTCGGGCCGGATGAAGAACACATCCGAGACACGGCGCACGAGCCCCCGCTCCGCAAAACGCGGAGCGGGGGCGAGCGCCTCCTCTTCAGGAGTTAGGGGCTGCACTGATCAGTAAAGGATCTTTGTTGGAGGCGCGAAAGCCGTCTCCGTGGCGCCAGCTCCCTCAAAACGCGTGACGTGCGCCAGGTACGGCGCGTAGTTCGCCTTGTTGATGAAGCCAAGACCGGTGTCGGTGTCGCATGGCTTCATCAGACCGGCCGAGATGTTGTACAGGAACATCTGGACTGTCGGTACGAACCCTTGCAGGTAGGCCTGCTGGTCGATCGAGAAGTCCAGAGCGCCGCTCTTGACACCATCGAGCACGGGCAGGCTGACGTCCCAACCCGAGCCGTGGACCTTGCCGATGAGGCCGTTCTTGGTAATGCAGTCGGCCACAGCTTCTGAGTCACCATTGTCGACGGCGTAGAAGTACTTGACGTCCTTGTGACCTTCGTACCACGCCTGGACTGCGGTGATCTCGGCAGGAACCAGTGCACCACCGGCCACGACCTCGGTAGTCAGACCGGCCTTCTTGAAGGTCGGCATGGCTCCGTTGATCCTTGGCTGGATGTTGCCGGTGCCCGGGGTCGCGATGACCAATCCGACGAGGTCACCCTTCTTGAGGGTGGCCACAATCTTCGCAGCGGCAGCGGCACCTGCGGTGAGGTTGCTCTGACCGATGTAGCACATCCGGTTGTTTCCGGGCTCGTCGGCGTTGTAGGCAAGGACCGGGATGCCGAGGTTCAACGCGTGGTCGACCGGGCTGTTGAACGCCGTCGGGTCGATGATGGTCGTGGCGATGCCGTTCACCTTGCCGGCAATCGCGACGTCGATCGCGTTGACCATGTCCGAAACCGCAGAGACCTGCGACCCAGTCCACTGAGGAACCGGGATCCCGAGGATGTGAGCGGCGTCCTGCGTCCCGTAAATGGTGGCCGTGAAGAACGGGTTCGTCGTCACGTGGTTCACGAACGTGAACTTGTAAGCCGGGTGACTCGCGAACAGCGGGTGCGACTCGTCACGGAATGTGGCGGCCCCTGCCCCCCGTTCGCTGAGAATCTCGGCCAGACCACCGAGGAACGGCACAGACGCCGCCACCGCTCCGGCGTTACGCAGGAACCGGCGGCGTGAAATCTCGTATTGCTTTGGGTCTACCTCGTGGGGTTCAAACTTCGCCATATTCATATCCCCTTTGGCTTGATGACACTGCATGTTACGACTTCGGGAGCCTCCGTGGCCCTTGACCGTCGGCCGTCAGGAGGCTTAGTCGACACTACGAAATAACCCTTCTCGCAGCTTGTCTCGACTTGACGGAGATGCTCCGGAACTCGGTCCCGAGCACTGGTCTCGCGTGAATCCGACACGCTCGCCGGGCTAAGCCGCTTATGCCGACCCCCTTTCTTGTGGCTGCTTACAGCACGCCAGGACGGCGCTCGCGCGCCAGCTGGTCGCGACGGATTGCACCCGGCGAGTCGCAGCGATGGCTCGTCGCCCGTCACGGAACATCGCGGAGCGGTCGGACCACGTCGTAACGGGACGCGCTCCCTCGCCCGCACCGCGGAGAAGAGGAAGGGTCAGCTCGTCGCGAACTCGGACGTCGCCCACCCGGGAGATGTCGGGCGCGACGTCCTCAGCAAACCCTCGCGGCTGGACACGCCAGCCGGGGATCCCCTCGAAGGGAACTCCAAAGATCATTGACACCTGGTTTCACGGAATCTTCGGGATGTCACGTTACTGACATGACGAGTGACAAGCAAGGGAGTCATCGCCGTCTCGATCACCCCGTTGAGCTTGATGTTCGCGGACCGGGGTCGGCCGGCTGACGCGCGCGCTCGTCTCACATTCACAAAACCGAAAGATTCTCCCGCCTTGTCCATCCGGCCCGGTCGGGCGGATGGTGGCCGCGGACCGTCGACCGGTTCCCGCCCTGGCGGCGGGCGCAGGGGTCGCGGCCCCAACCAGGGATCGGGCGAAGGCGACGGCCGAAATCACCCGAGCACGGGTCGGGGCGCCGCTCAGGGCACCGACTCAACCGCCAGCCGATGCCGCCGTCGTCAGGGCTGGCCGTCGCCGAGGACCCCGACCGGGCAGGAGACGCCGGTACCGCCCAGGCCGCAATAACCACCCGGATTCTTCGCCAGGTACTGCTGGTGGTACTCCTCGGCGTAGTAGAAGGGCCCCGCCGCGGCAATCTCCGTCGCGGGCGCGCCGAACCCGGCAGCGGCGAGCACCTCGGCATAGCGGTCCCGTGCCACGATGGCCTCGCGGTGCTGTGCCTCCGAGAACGTGTAGATCGCCGACCGGTACTGGGTTCCCACGTCGTTCCCCTGGCGCATGTGCTGCGTCGGGTCGTGGCCCTCGAAGAAACGTCGCAGGAGTGCCCCGTATCCGGTGCGTTCGGGGTCGAACACGACGAGCACGACCTCGGCATGGCCAGTCCTGCCCGAGCAGACCTCCTCGTAGGTGGGGTTCGGGGTGAAGCCGCCGGCGTAGCCGACTGCCGTCGTGTAGACGCCCACGGTCTGCCAGAAGACCCGTTCGGCACCCCAGAAGCACCCCATCCCGAAAATGGCGCGCTCCATCCCCGACGGGAACGGCTCACCGATCTGGGTCTTGAGGACCTCGTGGATTCCCGGGGAGAGAATCGGTTGCCCGCGGCCCGGAAGCGCGCGCGCCGGGTCGACCAGCTCCTGTTTGCGGGACGCGAACAACGCCATGTCGCGAGGCTACGACGATCGGCGTGCCGAAGGCGCGGCCGAACGGAGGATCCGCCGGACACAAGCCAGTGCCCACCGGCGGTCCCGATCCGAGAACCAGCAGGTCAGGCCGCCGGCTGGACGGGACGCCGCCGCAGGATCCGCAGATACGCTTCCGGGCCGAGTGGCCGCGGGGCGACGCGCACCCGGCAGTCGACGGCGATCGCCTCGGTCGGCGTGGCGAACACCGGATTGAGATCGAGCTCGACCACTTCCGGCATCCCTTCGGCGATGCAGCTCACCCGGATGATGACGTCTTTCAGCCGGTCGATCGCCACCGGCGCGGATCCCCGGTAACCGTGGAGAAGCGGCGCTCCATGGATTGCCTCGACAAGCCGCGAGGCATCGTCCTCGGAAAGGGGTGGCACCGTGAACTCGTGGTCGCCGAGCAGCTCGGTGACGACGCCCCCGAGACCGAACATCAACAGCGGGCCGAACGCAGGGTCGACCGACAACCCGACGGTCGTCTCGACTCCGGCGGGGATCATCGGCTGGACGGCGACACCCTCAAGCTGGACGCCGAGGCGATCCGCCATCGTCTTGTAGGCCGCGGTGAGGGCGTCGTCGGAGCCAAGCCCGAGCGCGACCCCGCCAGCCTCGGTCTTGTGGACGATGGTGGTGCCCTCGGCCTTCAGCGCGACCGGGTAGCCCATCTCTCGGGCGGCTCCGATTGCTTCCTCGAGCGTCCGGACGGCGACCGTCTCGGCGAACGCGATGCCGAACGACCTGAGGACGCCCATCACGCTTCCGACGTCGAGCCAGCCGCCTTCCGGGTTCCTCGCCAGGAAGTCGGTAACGATCGAGCGCGCCGCGGCGAGGTCAACGCCGGGGGCTTCGGCGGGGCTTGACTCCGGTCGTGACCGCCACTCGGCGTAGGAGGCGGCACGTTCCATCGCCGCGGCCGCCCGATCCGGCGACGGCACGACGGTGAAGCGGGCCGCGGCCATCCGGTCGATTTCGGACGGGACCGGCTCACCGAAAACGCAAGCGATGATCGGCTTTGCGCTGTCACGCGCGACGAGGTCGATCGTGTCAAGCGCCTGCTGCCGCGTCATTGAGATGAGCGGCGTCACGACGGCGATCGCCGCATCGATCTCGTCGGCGGCGAGGGCGACGCGCAACCCGGTCCTGAGGTCTGCTTCCCCTCCTCCCGCCGTCGTGTCGACGGGATTGGCGACGGCGCTCGCCGGGTTCAGTGACTCGCGCAGGATCTGCTGAGTCACCTCGCTCAGCTCGGGTACGACGAGGCCGGTCGCCGTGCAAGCATCCGCCGTCAAGATGAGAGGTCCGCCCGAGTTGCCGACGAGGGCGACCCGCCGACCCTTTGGCAGCGGAGCCGCGCCGAGGAGCGCGACGACGTCGAGGAGCTCGTCGAGTCCCCCGACAGCGATCACGCCGGCGGCCGAGAGCAGGGCGTCCGACGCCACCGTCGGCGTCGCCGCGGCGGCGGTGTGCGACCGGGCGCCGCGCACGCCGGCAACGGTCCTCCCCGCTTTCAGGGCGACGATCGGCTTCTTGCGGGCGACGCGGCGCGCGATCCGGAGGAACTTCCTCGGATTGCCGAACGATTCGAGGTAGAGCGCGATCACCTCGGTAGCGGGATCGTCCTCCCAGAAGCACAAAAGGTCGTTGCCGCTGATGTCGATCTTGTTGCCCACCGAGACGAAGTTCGAGACACCGATCCCGGCTCTCGACGACTCCTCGAGCATCACGATGCCCACCGCGCCTGACTGGGAGTAGAGCCCGACCCGCCCGCGCACCGGGGGGACGGGCGAGAAGGTCGCGTTACAGCGAACTTCCGGATCGGTACTGCTCACGCCGAGGCAGTTCGGCCCCACGATCCGCATGCCGGCGTGTCGGGCGACGTCGAGGAGGGCGTTCTCCAGCGAAGCGCCGTCGGGGCCCGTCTCGCCGAAACCCGACGTGATGATGACGAGGGAACGCAGCCCTGCGGCGGCAGACTCCTCGACGACGTTGAGGACTCCGGACGGCGGCACGGCAACAACGCCGAGGTCGACGGGCGGCGGAAGTTCGCCGACTGAGGCATAGGCGCGAACGCCGCAGACCGAGCGGGCCTGTGGGTTCACCGGATAGACGATCCCGGCAAAGTCGCCGGCGAGGAGCGACCGGACGATCTCGTGGCCGATCCCGCCGGGACGTCGGCCAGCTCCGATCACCGCGATGGAGGCAGGGCGCAGGAAGGAGGCAACACTCGCCGCTGTCGCGACGCGCTCGCGCTCCTCCCGGCGCTCGAAGTACGACGCGGTCGGCGTGAGGTCTAACCGCACCCGGACGACCCCTTCGACGAGCATGCTCGCCTCGCTCATCCCCGCGTCCTCGAACACGCCGAGCATGACCGAGTTCTCGGGCAGGGTGTCGGCGAGGAACGCACTGATCCCCTTCTCCCACGCATAACAGGCAAGGCTCTCCAAAAGGAGCGTCCCCACGCCCTTGCCTTGGTACTCGTCGGCAACGACGAACGAGACGTCGGCCTCCTCGCTTCTCGCGAGACGGATATAGCGCGCGACGCCGATGATCTGATCACCGACCGATGCAACGAGCGCCATCGTGTCGACGTAATCGACGTGGGCGAGCTTCGTGAAGTCGGACGCGGTGGGGCGTTCCTTTGTGCCGAAGAGGCGCACGCGGGAGCTCCCGGCTGTCAAGGAACGGTGGAAGAGCGCGAGTCGTTCCGCGTCGTCCGGCAGGATCGGACGGAGATGAACCCCCCTGCCGTCGACCAGAAGGGAGTCGCCCTCCCAGGAGGCCGGATACCCGCTCGGCGCGCCGGGCGCGGACGCGCCACGGTCAGAAACGCTCACCTTCGACCTCCTCACGATGCTCGGGCTGGATGCTGACGCGCCCTCGTACGCGGAACAAGTGTCACAGGTCCCCGCCAACGGGCCGCGGACCGGTCGGCGTCCCCGGCACGACCGCCTGGTCGCCGACGATTGTCCCGGGTCGGCGTACCGCGAGACGGTAGGGTCTTTTCACGGAGCAGCATGCGTTTTTCTTACCGAGGCCCGGCGATGGCGTCCTCGATCAACGAGCGCTTGACGGATCGGTCGGGATCTGACCGATGAGTTCGATCCGTCGCCAGGGGAACTGGCTGACCTCGGCGGTCGGGTTGGGCGACGATCCGGGGTCACCTGGGTCCGGGCGGTTCGTCGGCGCGCTCTACGCCTTCGGGGCGCTCGTGACGCTCGTGCTCGCCGCGCTGCCTGGTCTCGGGAACGACGGCCGTCTCGCGATTCTCATCTCCGGCATCGTCGCCGCCGGACTTGGCGCGATCCTCGTCCGCACGAACCCATCGCTCGGATCGGGCGCGCTCGTCGGCCTGGCCGCCCTGGGGACGTCATGGATCGGCGCCGATCTCTACCTTCTCCCGGCGGGAAGCGCCCTCGCCCTGCTGTGCTTGTTCGGCCCGACCGCGTTCGCCGTGTTGCCCGCCCCCGTCGCTCTCGCCGAGGCCGTCTACGCCGCGGCCGTCCCGGGCGTGATCTTCGGGGCGACCGGACGGTTCGCCCATCCCGACGCGTCGCTCCCGGCCCGGGAGTGGATCGTCACCGCGGCGGTGGTCGCCGTGCTCGGCGGGGCCGTGTACGCCCTGCGCGAACGACTCCGCGCTCGCGTCGGCGCACTCGGCGAGGTCTCCAACGAGCTCTCGATCGGCCTCGCGGTCGTCGGGCCCGATGGCACCTACCGGGCGGCGAACGCCGCCCTCGCGGGCATGCTCGGCCGGCCCCGACACGACGTCGTCGGAAGGCACCTCGACGAGCTCGTCTTCCCCGACGACGTCGAGAAGGCGGGTGCCGCGTTCGGCACGCTCCTTTCCGGGAAAACGACGTCGGCGGTCTTCGAGACCAGGTATCGGCGTTCGGACGGCGAGACCGTGCATGCCATCGTGACGGCGGCGGCCGTCGTGCCCGAGCGCGGTGGTCCCCGCTTCGTCCTCGCGCTCGCGCAGGACGTCTCGGAGCAACGACGACTCGACGAGCAGCGCGCCGGACTGGCTCAGCTGTTGCTGCGGGCTCAGGAGAACGAGCGCCGGCGCATCGCCGACGAGGTCCACGACGATCCGCTGCAGACCCTCATCGCACTCTCGATCCAACTGCAGATCCTCGAGGGCCGGCTGAAGGACGAGAGCGCCCTCAGCGTCGTCGACGACCTGAAAAAGGCCATCGCGTTGTCGATCGAGCAGATGCGCACACTCCTGTTCGAGCTCCACCCGCCTGCCCTCCATCTCGGCGGACTCACCGAGTCCCTGACCGAGTTCATCCGCCGCTACGAGGCCGCGGGGGGGCCGCAGGTTCGTTTCGACAGCACACTCGAGAAAGAACCCACTCCGGACGAGGCGATCACCCTTTTCCGCATCACGGCCGAGGCACTCACGAACTCGCGCAAGCACGCCGACGCGCGCAACGTCACGGTCAGCGTGCTCGAAAGCCAAGGCGGCATCGCGCTCACCGTGGCCGACGACGGCATCGGGATGGACAACGCGGCCCAGATCGTCCCCGGGCACCTTGGCGTGGCGTCGATGAGGGAACGGGCAGAGCGGGCCGGAGGGAACTTCGAGATCTCCTCGACGCCCGGCGCCGGAACGACGGTCCGGGTCTGGATCCCGCGCGCCGCCGACTAGCTGGCGACGCCCTCGCCCTGAGACGCGCTCCCCGCGGCGTCCCGGATCGCCTTGAGCAGTTCGGTCACCGGACGGTCCTTCAGGACGTAGGAGACGGCCCCGGACGTCATCATATGATCGCGTGTCGCGTTGTCGTCGAACGCTGACAACGCGACGACGCGAGTTCTTAGCCCACGACTCTTGATCTCGACCGCGGCGACGGCGCCACCGCCCTGCGGCATGCGCACGTCGAGCACCGCGACGTCGGGCTCGTGCTCCATGCACAGCTTGAGAGCCTCTTCGGCATTGCGCCCCGCGCCCACGAGTTCGATGTCCGGTTGTTCGGCGAAGAGCCGCCGAAGCGCGTCGATGATCGCGTCTTGGTCATCGGCGAGCACGACCGTGATGCGCCGCTCGGACGAGCGGGACACGCTACCTCCGGTCTTCGAGCGTGATGATGCCGTCTCGCGCGGCTACGGCCACGGCTTCCAACTTCGAGTGGGCGCCGAGCTTCGCGAGGATGTTGCGCACGTGGTTGCGCACCGTGTGTTCCGAAAGGAACAACAGCGAGCTGATCCCCTCGGTCGACATTCCCTTGGCGAGCAGGCGCAGCACCTCGAACTCCCGCTGCGTGAGGTCTCCGGCCTTGCCCTGAGGTGCCCGCCGCAGGCGATCGAGCAGCCCGACGAGCACGGTCGTCGGGATCAGCGACTCGCCGCGATAGGCGGCCCGGACGGCACTGACGACCTCCTGGCCGCTGCGGTCCTTGGGCAGGAATCCCGAACAGCCCGCTTCGATCGACCGGGCGAGAAGCTCGTCCCCGCCGGCGGCCGACAGCATGACGACCTTCGTCGACGGCCAGCGTCGCAGGATCTCCGTCGCCGCCGTCGCGCCGTCCCCGTCCGGGAGCCGGTAGTCGAGGAGCAGAACGTGGGGGTGCCGCCGATCCACGAGCTCGATCGCCTCGGCGACCGTCGCGGCGATGCCAACAATCTCGAGATCACGCTGCTCGCGGAGAAGAACGCCGAGACCCTCGGCAACCATGGCGTGGTCGTCGACGATGCCGACCCGGATTCGCTCCCCCACGGCCTTCTGGGGGTTCGCTTCGCCAGAAGGTTCCACAAATCCGATGATCTCACGCTCGGGCGCCGCGTTCACGTATTCGACATCGTCCAGCAGCAAATCCGCTACTGCGCGCCTGCCCTCTTCGGGCGCCTCTACCTCGACAACATTTTGCATGGTGGATCACTCACCTTGTGGACTGGGGAATCGTCCTTCCGTGAGTTTCCTCTCACATGTGGTGAGGTGCATGACACAGCCGCGTCATTCGAAATGACGCGTATTCCCCGAGCCGCGACCCACCGATAGCCCTACTTGTCGTCCCGTTGTGTCGTGTCAGGAAGCCTGAAGAAGTTGTCCCGGTAGTACCTGAGCTCGGCAACGCTCTCCCGGATGTCGTCAAGGGCGCGGTGGGTTCCCTCTTTCTTCGGCGCATGACCGTAAAGCGACGGATACCAACGCTTGCAGAGCTCTTTCACCGTCGAGACGTCGATCGACCGATAATGGAGGTACTCCTCGATCTCCGGCAGGTGCCGGCTGAGAAATCGACGGTCGACCCCGATCGAGTTCCCGCACAGCGGCACCCGTCTTGGCTCCGGGGCGTGGCTCTTGATGAAAGCGAGCGTCGCGGCACCGGCGTCGGCCAAGGTCATGGTCGACGACTCGATGGCGGTAAGCAACCCCGATGCGGTGTGCATCGTCCGCACGACGTCGTCCATCTGCCCGAGTTCATCGGGCGAAGCCGCGATGACAAGATCGGGCCCTTCGGCGACAATTCCCAGTTCGTCGTCCGTGACGAGCGTCGCGATCTCGACGATCACGTGCCGTGACGGATCGAGCCCGGTCATCTCGAGATCCATCCAGACCAGCACGGCGTGGATGGTAGTTCGGGCCCGTCCTCCTCCGTCGCCCGCGCCGGAGGGACGCTACCCTGCCGCGATGCTCGACATACCTTTCACGACCCTCGAATCAGGGGCAGTCCCGCCCGCCTACGCGCACCCCGGCGACGCGGGGGCGGATCTCGTCGCCACTCGTGACGTCCTCCTCGAGCCGGCCGGCGGCCGGGCGCTCGTTCCGACCGGCGACGCGATCGCCATCCCCGAGGGGTACGCCGGTTTGGTGCTCGCCCGCAGCGGGCTTGCCATCCGGCACGGCGTCACGTGCCTCAACGCCCCAGGGCTCATCGACTCCGGTTATCGCGGGGAGGTGCAGGTCGTCCTCGTCAATACCGACCCGCGCGAGCCCTACACGGTGCACCGCGGCGACCGGATCGCGCAGCTCGTGATCGTCGCCGTCGAGGCCGCCCGCTTTCTCGGCGCCGAGATGCTCCCGGAAAGCGAACGGGGTGAGGGCGGCTTCGGACACTCGGGTCGCTGAGCCCGGCAACCACGTCGGGCGCACCGCCCGGCCGCGCGTCGCACGCAATCGCTGGGTATCATGACGCGCATGCGGACGTGGCTCAGTTGGTAGAGCATCACCTTGCCAAGGTGAGGGTCGCGGGTTCGAGTCCCGTCGTCCGCTCTCAAGTAGTCCTGGTGAGAGGCGAGAATGACGTAGTTCCTCCAATGCGGATTGTGCCTCGGTCTACTGATTTGGTCTACTATCTCACCCGTGACCAGCCGATCTACTTCCCTAAGCCGGTCCGCGCCAAAGGGCGATCGCCGTCGGAAACGCGGTAGTGGAGGCGTAATCCCCCTTGCTAGGGATGTGTGGCGAGTCGACGTCGAAATTCGCCGCGATCCGGTTAGCGGGCGCCGTCGGCGAGTGTCCCGGCGGGTGCATGGGACGCGCGAAGACGCCGAGGTGGCGCTTGCCCGACTAAAGGTCGCAGATCACGAGCGGCGACTACCGAACGCCACAAACGCCAGGTCGGTCCAGGCCGCCTTCACGCTCTACCTCCGCACTGTCGAATCGGGGGTTATTGAGCTTGCACCCAAGACCCTCGTCACAACTCGTTCGGCGACTCGGACGATGGCGGAAGCCGTGTTAACTGACGGCAGACGGTTCGGCGACATCCGCTTGTCGCGCCTCACCTGGCAGGACATTGAAAAGTGCTACGCAACTTTTCGTGCTTCCGGTCGTGGAACCGAATGGACCAGGCGATGCGCGACGGTGCTCAATCGGTCACTGGAACTCGCCCGAAAGCGGGGCCTCATCGATTCGAACCCCTGCAAGGACGCCGCCAGACCTCGCACGACGAGATCGAAGCCGTTCGCCCCGACAGCGGTTGAGGTGCACGCCCTGATCGACTGTGCGGCAGAGCGCGACCCCGTACTCGGGGATATGGCTCTCGTGCTCGCAAGCACCGGCATGCGGAAGGGTGAGCTGCTTGGGCTCCGATGGCGAGACGTGGATCTAGAGGCAAATGAAGTCCACGTCGCCGCTTCGATCAGCGATGGTGGCCCCGGTGTGGGGCTGGTCCGCAAGCCAACCAAGCGATCAGACTGGCGCGACGTGCCGCTCACAAACGCTGCTGCCGCTGCGTTGGCTCGGCAATCTGACAGGCGCCACGCCCTTAGCGGCTCAGATCCCGGTCCGAGCGAGTATGTCTTCCCTGGAGGCCTTGATAGCCACATCCCCACGCGCCCCGAGTCGCTCAGCAACCGATGGATGTCGATCAGAGGAGCGTCGTCCGTCACGCTGCTTCATCTGCGGCACTTCGCGGCAACGACGATGCTCGACGCCGGCCAGTCGTACCGTACGGTCGCGGAGATCCTTGGTAACAGCGAGTCGACGCTGCGCCTCCACTACGACGGACGCACCAACGTCGGAAAGCGCTTGGCAATTGCCGCGCTCGAGATCGAAGGTTGATGTCGCGGGTGCACGGGCTACTTCACCCTGAGCCCGGGAGTCAGGCGTGTCGTCGTTTGCCGGCGACTGCGGTAGGAGAGCTTAAGCACTGGGACTGCCGAGGCTTTTATCAAGAGCGGGATCAGTAGCCGGACATCGAGCTCTCGAACATCGACAAGCAGCGCCATGAACCGCCCCGGGAATGGTGACCACTCTTGTCGGGGCCAGGGTCTGACTAGCGTGTGTACATGGCCACACACAACGTCAAGCTCAGCATTGAACACCCGATACCCATCGGAAACGTCGATGTGATCTTCGAGGTACGACAGGGGAACACGCTGCTTGGGGCTGCGCGCCTCAGTCGGGGCGGCGTCGACTGGAAACCCCGCAGCGCGAGACGAGCGAAAAAGGCAACTTGGAGTGAGTTCGCTGAATGGATGGAGTCCTAGGGATTCGGTCCTGATAGCGGAGAGCGACGTCGAAGCGTTAGCGACCAGCCATGCTGTCGGTGACTAGTTGCGTCACGGTAGATGCTGGGAAACTCACACCCCGAACCTCTTAACTGCCAGAGAAATCGAATAGGTATCCAGGCGTCCATGAGAGTCCAGGGCGCGGCTCTGACCAGGTGCCTGTGTCGCTGGACGTCTGTTCGCGTCCAATCGGGTCTGAGTGCTGGGCTACACAAATGGCTACATGCGAAGGTTGACTGGCCTCGCCTAGAAAGACCTCGTCGCCTCGGTCGAGCCCGTGGCGATAGCTATGACTACGCGATGGCTGCGAGCTTCAACGGCCCTTACCGATGGCAGCTCTTTTGCCCGCGGCGGCCGCGGCGCGGCCTCGACAACATCGAGCTCGTCACGCTTGGCTACGTCGACTCGTTCAACCACCGCCGTCTCCACGACGAGATCACTAACGACGCGATCTGCACGACCCCGACGAGTTAGAAGCCGACTACTACTGTCAAAGAAGGCCCACCCTCGCGGCGGTATCCCAAACTGGTAAGCAGTCACGAACTGAACCGCGCTGGGTCGAGCCCTTCGACGCGATCCCGTGGACGGGTCCGACGCCGATGACAGGCTCGGCGACACTCGGCAAGCGCGCGCAGCTAGCCTTTGGTCGGGCGATGGAGCTCGCCGTCGAGTGCCCAAGAGTTGGGCTGATGGCTCCTACGGAAGCGTGAACGAAGCGTGATCCGGGGATGACCGTGACCAGCGAACTCGACGAACTGACGGCGACGGCGCGTGAGTTGGCCGCTACCGAAGAGCCTGCAGGCGACATCGCCACGCGCGCTCGGCGCCTCGGCGATCGTCTGGCTCAGAGGCGCTTCCACGTCACGGTGCTCGGTGAGTTCAAACGTGGCAAATCGACGCTCGTCAACGCGTTGCTGGCCGAGGACATCCTTCCTACCGGCGCGCTGCCGTTGACGGCCGTCGCGACGGAAATCTCCTTCGGGGAGCGCCGCGCGGTCGTGGAACATCTCGATGGCCGCCGCTACG
Organism: uncultured Acidimicrobiaceae bacterium; assembly: GCA_963785415.1. Classification (GTDB taxonomy): domain Bacteria; phylum Actinomycetota; class Acidimicrobiia; order Acidimicrobiales; family Bog-793; genus Bog-793. Next base: position 1,991,423 of record CAWAVB010000001.1, on the reverse strand, counting down.
AGATCGCGCCGGACGAACTCGCCGAGTACGTGACCGAGGAGCGCAACCCCGCGAACGAACGCTCGGTTGCGCGGGTGGAGGTGCAAGTGCCGGCGCGGCTGCTCGAGCCGGGGCTTGTGCTCGTCGACACGCCGGGCCTCGGCTCGATCTACCGGCACAACGACGAAGAGGCGCGTCGCGCGCTTTTCGACGCTGACGGAGCGATCCTGGTCCTCTCGGCCGACTCGCCACTTTCCGCGCGAGAACAGGAGCTGCTCGGCGTCCTCGCCGAACGGCGGGCGCCGACGTTCTTTGTGCTCAACAAGATCGATCACCTCGCAACGCGCGAACGCGACCAGGTCCGCCGCTTCGTCTCGGACGCGGTCGCAGCGGAGCTCGGCCGCAACGAACAACTCTGGTGCCTCTCCGCCCGTGCGGCCCTCGCGAGAGGCGAGGTCGGCCGGGTCCGAGACGGCCGCGAAGGCGATGACTTCGCGGCCTTCGAGGCTGCTTTCGAGGAGTTCGTGAGGAACGACCTCGTCGAGGCGCGGCTCGTCTCCGCCCGGCGCGAGCTTGCCCGCCTCGGCCGCGCTCTGGAGGACGCCGTCTCGCTCGAGATGGTGGGACTTGCCCTCGAATCCGCGGAGCTCGGGCGGCGCGTGACTGAGTTCGAGACCGAGGCCGCCGGGCAGCGCCAGGCATTCGAAGACGAACGGACTCTTCTCGCGAGGGACGTCGCCGTGCTCATGGCCGGACTCGCCGAGCGCCTTTTCGATTTCGCCCGAACCGCTCCGGCTCGACACACGCAGGAACTCGAGTCGGTCGCCGAGACCGTTCCGGTCGGTCGGCTTCAAGACGCGCTGCAAAGCACCGTGGAAAAAGCCGTGCAGGAAGGTTTCGAGGAGTTCCGCCGAGCCGAAGCCGACCGTGTGGAGCAGGCCTGGACGACACTCGCCGAGCGGTTTCGCTCGAGGACCGAGGAGCGGGTGAACCGCGTGCGGCAGGCCGCGGCCGACCTGTTCACCATCTCGCTGCCGGCCGTCGCCGTCCCAGCCGTGGCCGCCGAGCGGGAGCGGTTCTTCTACCTGTTCTTGAAAATCGAACCAAGCGGAGAAGATCTGCTGCGGGCGGGCCGGCGACTGCTTCCGCCCTCCCTCGTCCGCCGCCGTCTCCTCGCGCGCGCGTGTGCGGAGTTGACCCGGGAGTTCGACAAGCACGCCGGCCGGGCTCGCTGGGACCTCACGCAACGTCTCGACTCGGTCCGACGCCAGTTCGAGGCCGCCATGGGCGAGGAACTCGACGGTGCGATCAACGCGATCAAGGCAGCCGCCGCCCGGGCCGAGGAGCTGCGACAAGCGAACGAGTCCGAGCGCGACCACCGGTTGGCGGCGGCCCAGGTGGCTCGCCAAGCGGCACTTCATGCCCTGTCATTCGGTGAAACTGGCCAGTTCGGGACGGATGTATGAGATCTAAGGAGATCCTTGCCAAATGGTGACGTTGTGCCTGCGACACGCGTCGCTCGCACGGGAAGCTCAAGAAGCTAGATCGGGAAAGGAAACCCATGGCGCTAACAGTGACGACCCTCGATGCGGTCGAAATCCTCGACTCGCGGGCGCGTCCCACCCTCGCGGTCACCATCACGCTCGCCGACGGGACGATTGCCCGTGCCGGGGTGCCGGCCGGCGCCTCGACGGGTTCGCGCGAGGCCGTTGAACTCCGTGACGGTGATCCCCACCGTTTCTCCGGTCAGGGTGTGCTCAAAGCGGTCACCAACGTGACCGGCGAGATCGCCCAGGCACTCGTCGGCCGCACCTTTGCCGACCTGGCGGCACTCGACGCAGCCCTCATCGAGCTCGACGGGACCGAGACGAAGTCCCGCCTCGGCGCCAACGCCGTCGTCGGGGTGTCGATGGCCGCGGCACGAGCCGCTGCCCAGGCCATCGATCAACCCCTCTGGCGGGCCCTCGCCCCGGAAGGCGTGACACCGCGGCTACCCGTTCCCAACTTCAACGTTGTGAACGGCGGAGTGCACGCGCCGAACAAGCTCGACTTCCAGGAGTTCATGATCGCCCCCGTGGGCGCGCCCTCCCTCGCCGAGGCCGTACGCGCCGGTGCCGAGGTCTACGGCGCCCTGCGGCACTGGCTCACAGACCGGGGCTTCGCGACGGGACTTGGCGACGAGGGTGGTTTCGCCCCCGAGATCGACCGGCCCGAAGAGGTCTGCGCCCTCCTCGTCGCGGCGATCGAGTCGGCCGGCTACACCCCCGGTCCCGAGGGGGTCGCGCTCGCCCTCGACCCCGCCGCCAGCGGGTTCTACCGCGACGGCAGCTACCACGTCGCCGGGGAGTCGCTGTCCACCGACGAGATGATCACGCGTTACGAGGAGATCATCGCGGCCTATCCCGTCTGGAGTCTCGAGGACGGCCTCGCCGAGGGCGACTGGGACGGCTGGACGAAGCTCACGGCCCGTCTCGGCGACCGCATCCAGCTCGTCGGCGATGACATTCTCGTCACCAATCCGACGATCATCGCCGAGGCGATCACGCGCGGCACGGCGAACGCCGCCCTCATCAAGCTAAACCAGATCGGCACGGTCACCGAGACCCTCGAAGCGATGCGGCGGTGCCGCGCGGCAGGTTGGGCCCAGATGGTCTCCCACCGCTCCGGAGAGACCGAGGACGCCTTCATCGCCGACCTCGCCGTTGGCAGCGGTTGCGGCCAGATCAAATCCGGTGCGCCCGCCCGGGGCGAGCGGGTAGCCAAGTACAACCGGCTGATCCAGATCGAGGCCAGCGGGGCTTTCCCCTACGGACTCGCCTAGCGTCATGACGTTCTGCTCGACCGTTTGTCTCGACCGCGAGGCAGCCGGGCGTTATGTCCTTGGCAGGCGCACCCCTTTGGGCGGATACTCCTTCTACCGGACCCCGGAATGGGGCGTCGAGGAGCCGAACGCGCCCGACACCCTCGCCGCGCTGGAGTGCCTGCGCCTCCTCGAGATCCGCGTCCCCGAAACCGAACTCACCGTGGCCTGGCTACGTGGTCTGCAGGACGACGCTGGCGGATATCCGACCCTCACGATCGGCTGGGCCACGCTGCGGGCCCTCGCCCTCCTCGGCATCGCGCCGAACCACTCGCCCGCCGTATGGCTCACCGACCGCGAGGAAGCGCTCGCGCGCGCCGACGGGTCACGCAACTGGCAGGGAACGCTGTATGAAGCGCTCTACATCGCCGAGCTGCGCCGGCTCGCCGATATGGGCCCCAGCGACCGGACGTGCGATCAGTTCGCGCACCTTCTCGCCGTGGCGCGCGATCCACACGGGGGCTGGGCCCGCCCTGGCGCCGATCTCGCGACCACAGCCGTCGCCGTGTCGATCGCGGGACCCTCGCATCTGACGGCCGAGGAAAGGTCCATGACCGAGGAGTTCCTCCGCCGCTGTGAGAGCCGGGTCCTCGGGATGCGACTCAGTCCGGACGCCGGCGCGACGTCAGTCGACGCCTTGTGGGGCGGGCTCGTACTCGTCCACGGGCTGCGACTCCAGCCGAGCTACCCGCACGCCATCGCCGAGAGCCTGACCGTTCTGCAACGGGCCGACGGTGGACTCGGGGCCCGGCACTTCGCGATCTCGACGTTACGGGACACCTGGCGCGGTCTCGACGCCGTCCGCCTGCTCGACCAGCTACAGCAGGATCACTTCTGAGTGAATTCAGGTAGGGTCGCTGCTTCGAAAACCGCCCGACGGACGCGCCCCGTCCCTGTGGCGACCTTCCCGGCCAGTCGACCTCACGGCGCGACGGGGCGGGGTCCGGTGTGGGACCGTGGAATCGTGAGGTATGACGTGCGCATTCACTACACGGGGACGACGTTCGCGAACCCCGTCAGGGTGACCTTCGACCGCTTCTACCGCCCCGAGGTCCACATCGACCGAGCATCTGATGATCCGGCCGGTCGCCCGGGTCCGGCCCACCATCGGACCAGGGTTTCGCCGCTGTCCGAACGGCATCTGTATCGGCCAATCCCCCGCCCGGCCCTCGGGGCCGCGCGGGTGCGCGAAACCGTCCAATCGGATGACGTCAACGCCTACCTCCTCTACATATTGATAGTGCTGGTCGTCGCCTATCTCGTCTGCGCACGGTAGGGACAATGCGGGTCTTCCTCGTCCGCCACGGTCGAACCTCGCTCAACGCAGCCGGTTTGCTGCGCGGACAGCTCGACGTACCGCTCGACGAGACCGGCGAAGCGGAGGCCGCCGCTCTGGGAAAGGTCTTCCGACACGTGCCATTGGCAGTCGTGGTGTCGAGTCCACTCAGGCGAGCACTCGACACGGCGCGGCACATTTCCTCTGGGTCGAATTCGCCCCGCGTGGTCGACGATCGGCTACGAGACCGCTTCTGCGGCGAGTGGGCCGGGAAGACTCTCGACGAGGTCGAAGAACGATTCGGTTCCGTTGACGCCGCCCCTGGGGTGGAGCCGTGGCAAGACTTCCAATCACGGACGAGCGCCGCTTTCCTCGACTCGCTCCGAACTCACTCGGCGGAGAACGGAGGCCTTGCCGGTGTTGCTCTCGTGACGCACGACGCGGTGCTGCGCGCCCTCCTCCGCCGTCTCGTCCCCGGGCTCGAACTCGCGAGGCTCGAACTACCGACTGGATCTTGGACTGAGCTCGAACAATCCTCCGGCGCGCCGACGTGGAGGACGGTGCACCTCGGAGAGCTCCCCGAGATCGGCCAGCAACAGAGCTCCGGCGATCGTTGATCGCACCGGGCAGGTCCTGTCACCCCGCGTTAGCTGACGAGCCGGGGAAGGATCGCGGCGAGCACAACGACAAGGACGGCGAAAAAGGCGAACGCCGTGAGCCCGCTTCTCATCGCGTGTCGCCGTGCCGCGGCTCGGTTGGGGAAGTGGCGCCCCATCTCGTCGTAGGTGACGAGGAAAGCCATGAGGCCGGCGAGCGCGGCCAGCACCAGTCCAATCACGAACAATCCCGCATCAGCCATCAGAAGGCGCTCTCGATGACTTCCCGGGGTTGGAATCGATCGTCTGCCATGGTTCCCTGTCTCAGAGAACCCATCAGCCTCCGACCGAGGCGGGCTGGTCTACAGAGCAGACCCGGCGGGATCCATCGCCAACTACTCGCCCAAACGCTAGCGGTTTACCAAGAAAGTCTGCGTGGCACACTGAACTCGCGCCGCACAGCCCGGTGGGCCCCGCCCGACCGGGTGCGCGTTGTCGGCTAAAATTGACTTTAGGCGATGAGGCCCGCCTGAACTGCCTGTCGGCTGACGGCTTCTACCGAGATAGATCGGTTGATGCTGATGGTCTCTGGTCGCCTGCCCTTCACGAGCATCCTCTTCGAACGCCCGCCGGACCACGTAGCTTCCGTGGCCGAGGAGCCCTCGTACTTCACCGACCTCCGCCTCGACCAGGTGCTCGAGTCAGTTCTCGCTGGCCGCTCCGAGTACGACCTCAGGCCTTTCTTCTACGCGCCACTGCACGATTCAGCGACGGTGCGCTACCGCCAGGAAGTTCTTCAGGATCTGGAAGACCATGAGGTACGGCAGTGCGTGAAGTCCTTCGCCGAGCAGATGCATCGGGTGCGAGCACATCTGACCGGGATGAATAAGCTGCGCGACCGCCTATACGAGGAAGGGTGGTTCCTCGACTCGGCAGAGATGTACTGCGCGGCCGTCAACAGCCTCTCCGAAGGGCTCAACTGCCTACCGGTTAGCTCACGTGGTTTCACGGCGCTCCGTGATTACTTGGCCGCGTACAGACAATCCCCAGGCTTCGTTTCGCTTGAAACGGAAGCCGCGCGACTTCGACACGAACTCGGCGCGCTGCGTTACTGCATGCACATCAGGGGAACTCGGGTGACCGTAGTCAAATACGCCGGAGAACCCGATTACAGCCTCGACGTGGAAGAGATCTTCGCCAGGTTCAAGCAGGGCGCTGTCAAGGATTACCGCGTGAAGTTCGCGAACTACTCCAGCATGGACCACGTCCAAGCACACATATTGCAGCTCGTCGCACGCCTCTTTCCTGACGTCTTCGCCTCACTGCATCGCTATCGCGCCAACCACGGTTCGTTCGTCGACCTCTACGTCCGGACCTTCGACCGGGAGGTGCAGTTTTATCTCGCGTACCTGGAACATCTCGACTGGCTCCGGAACGCTGGGCTGCCGTTCTGTTACCCAAAGGTGTCCGCGGAGTCAAGAGCGGTCTTCGCGCAGGAAGCGTTCGACCTCGCGCTGGCGAACACGCTGGTACCGCAGGGGTTGCCGATCGTTCGCAACGACTTCACGCTTGCCGACCCGGAGCGGATCTTCGTCGTGACAGGAGCGAACCAGGGTGGGAAGACGACGTTTGCCCGGATGTTCGGACAGTTGCACTACTTCGCAGCTCTCGGGTTTCCGGTTCCCGCACGACGCGCCCGCCTGTGCTTGCCGGACCGGATTTTCACCCATTTCGAAAAGCAGGAAGACCTCACGACTTTACGCGGCAAACTCGAGGACGAACTCGTGCGAGTCCATGAGATCCTCCACGAAGCGACGAGTCGCAGCGTCGTGATTATGAACGAGAGCTTCACAGCCACGACCCTCGCCGATGCCTTGTACATCGGAACGGCGGTGCTAGAGCAAGTGATCGAGATTGGCTCGCTCTGTGTGTACGTCACCTTCGTCGACGAGTTGTCATCGTTGGGCGACACGACGGTGAGCGTGGTTGCGACCGTCGTCCCCCAGGATCCCGACGTACGGACCTACAAGGTGGAGAGAAAGCAGGCCGATGGACGTGCTCACGCCGTCGCCCTTGCCCACAAGTACGGCCTCAGCTACGACTCGCTCAAGGAGCGAGTGACGCGATGAACGCTCATCTCATGTATCGAGATCGCGATCTCGACCTACAAGCCGAGATGCCCATTAATGCGCAGGATCTCGTCTCGGATCTCGAGCTCGAAATCCTGTTCAGGACCATGGCGCAGGGTGACAAACTGGTCTTCCAGCTGGCTCGCCAGATGATTCTCTCACCGCTGACTGAACGCGAGGCGATTACCTATCGCCAGGACGTACTTACCGATTGCCTTGAGAACCCGTCGGTGGTGCGCCAGATCTACGAGCTCGCGTCGGCGACCGTTTATGCCGAGCGAAGAGTCTGGGGCCCATTGGTGGACTCGCCCGGTTCAATCCTGCGTCGGTCGGTGGACGTCCTCGAAATCTTCGTCGGCTCCCTGAAGCGACTCCGCAACATCTGCGACGGTCAAGTCGACAACTTTCGCTCCGAAGGCTTCCTGCGATTCTTCGCGATGGTCGCGAAAGAGCTCGACGACGACTACATCCGAACGATCGAGAAGCATCTACGAGAGCTCCAGTTCCGCCGCGGAGTCCTGATCAGCGCACAGCTGAGCACGGGAAACGCGGCCACCAACCACGTGCTTCGACGGGTCCCGGTGCGAAGCCTGAGGCAATCGATCTCTCGTTTTGACAGATCTCGCCTGAGTTATCAGGTTGACAGCCGCGACGACGTGGGTTTCGCGTGCGCTCGACGATTTGAGGTCGAAAGGCATCAACCTGGTGGCCAACGCCCTCGCCCAGTCGGCGGATCACATCCAAAGTTTCTTCGCAATGCTCATGGCCGAGTTGGCGTTCTATGTCGGTGGTCTGAACCTCCACGAACAGCTTGCTGCGAAAGGTGAGCCGACCTGCTTTCCGGACCCGCAACAAGCCGCAGGAGCGGAGTTCTCCGTCGAGGGCCTCTACGACCCATGCCTCAGCCTGCTCCTCGAAGGAAGGGCGATCGGCAACGACGTCAACGCGGACGATCGATGGCTCGTCATGATCACCGGCGCCAACCAGGGTGGCAAGTCGACCTTCCTGCGAAGTGTCGGTGTTGCCCAACTGATGATGCAAAGCGGCATGTTCGTTCCCGCCAAATCCTTCCGGGCGAACATCTGCGAAGGGGTTTTCACCCACTTCAAGCGAGAAGAGGACCCCAGTATGAAAAGCGGCAAGCTCGACGAGGAGCTGGGCCGGATGAGCGAGATCGCGAGCAGTGTCACTCCGAACTGCATCGTGCTGTGCAACGAGTCCTTCGCGTCGACCAACGAACGGGAGGGATCAGAGATCGCTCGCCAGGTCATCCGCGCGCTGACAGATGCCCGCGTCAAGGTTCTCTTCGTCACCCACCTGTTTGAGCTCGCGCACGGGCTCTTCACGGAGCACTTGGACACGGCGCTGTTCCTCCGGGCCGAAAGACTCGCTGACGGTCGTCGGACCCTCCGGCTCGTCGAGGGCGAGCCACTTCCGACCAGCTACGGAGAGGATTCCTACCGACGCATCTTCGCGCCGCCACCGCCCGCGCCGGGAGAGCCGGCCCGGTCTTCATTACAGCTGCACTCGGTGCGCCGTGAATGCCCGTTGCCGGAAAGTCGGACATGACGACAGGAGGTCTAACCGGCGGGCGATCGTCCTCTGCACGAGCGGGCGTGGCATGTCCCATCAACCGAATCCGGCTGCTCGAACCAGCGATTCCCGAAGTAGCTCGTTCCTCGAGGCCATAGAGGTGCCTGTCTCCCGAAACACGCTCGACCGGCGGTGGAGGAACTTCCGTGCCGGGAGTTTCCTCACCGTGCACGGGGTGCGCGACGGCGGCAACCTCCTCCGCGTGGTTCGCATGTGACGACTCGCGAGCGCCTCAGGGCGGCGACACCAGCGATGAAGTTCATCGTCACCGTCGGCGTGATGAGCTTCTTCGCGGACTTCGCCTACGAGGGCTCGCGCACCATCGTCGGCCCGTACCTCGCGATCCTCGGCGTCGGCGCGCTCGGCATCAGCGCCATTACCGGCTTCGGCGAGCTCCTCGGCTACGGGCTCCGGGCCTTCTCGGGACGCTTCGCCGACAGGACCCAGCGCTACTGGCCCGTCACGATCAGCGGCTACGTGCTCCAGATGGCGGTCGTACCCCTTCTCGCGCTCGCCGGAAACTGGGAAATCGCTGCACTGCTGATCATCCTGGAACGCGTCGGCAAGGCGACGCGCAATCCGCCGCGCGACGCGATGCTCTCGCACGCCGCGAAGGAAATCGGCTACGGCTGGGCGTTCGGCCTGCACGAGGGCCTCGACCAGTTCGGCGCGATGTTCGGGCCCCTCGCCGTGGCCCTCATCCTCGCCGTGAGCCACGGACAGTACAAGCTCGCCTTCGCGTCGCTCACAGTGCCGGCGGTCATCATGCTGTCCCTGCTGTTCATCGCCCGCGTCCAGTACCCGCGGCCACAGGAGCTCGCCGCCGGTCCCCCGGAGGTCACGACCAAAGGATTCCCGCGCGTGTTCTACGTCTACCTCGTCGCGGCGGGGCTCGTCGCGGCGGGCTTCGCGGACTACCCGCTAATCGCGTTCCACTTCACCCAGGCAAAGACGGTGTCGGTGACACTTGTCCCGATCTTCTACGCCGTGGCGATGGCGGTGAGCGGCAGCGGCTCGCTCATCTTGGGACGCGTCTTCGACCGTGTCGGCATCGGCATGCTCATCCCTCTCACGATCGTCGCGGCCGCGTACGCGCCGCTTGTCTTCCTCGCGGGATTCTGGCCGGCGCTCATCGGTGCGGCGCTATGGGGCCTCGGGATGGGCGTGCACGAGGCGATCATCCCGGCCGCGGTCGCGCCAATGGTTTCCCGGAACCGCCGAGCCTCCGCGTACGGGTTGTTCACCGGGATCTATGGCATCGCGTGGTTCCTCGGCAGCGTCGTCATCGGCGCGCTCCTCTCAGTTTCGCTCGGCGGCGTCGTCGCGTTCTGCGTGGTCGCCGAGCTCGCGGCCGTGCCGGTCATTTTCCGAGTGCGGCGCGACCAGCATCGATCGCCTTGACGCGAGCGAAATCAGTACGGCCACTCGCTGCCGTGTGACGTTCGCCTTAATAGCGTCACGGACTACAGATCACGTGTCGCGCAGGACGACCTTGGAGCGAGCCCCACTTGTCTCGTGGCAAACGATGGCGACGACGGTTCCCCATCGCCTGCGACAAGTTGCGACACCAAACTCCCCGGTCGAGCAGAAACTCGCCAAATTGCCCTTGGTACCGGAGTCCCCGCCTTGCCTTCCTTGCTCTCCTTGTCGTTGTCCCCAGCGCGCCCCTACCTCGCCTCCTCCGCTAAACCGGAGGGGCGCTAGAGGAAGATCTTCGTTCGGTGGAATTCGCCGGTCGTTTCACAATGCCCCACTAGCATCGAATGGTGGACCGCTGGACCATCTGTCACGTGAACCACGTGCATTGGGGAGCACTCGGCGGTGCTGGCCTCCTTCTCCGGTACGGGTTCTCGCTGAGTGTTGAGCCACAGTTCCTCCTTCAGCAGCGCTCAAGATGGGTGGACGAAGGGGGGACCTGGGGCATTCCTGGCGGCGCGATTCGCGTGGGCGAAAGTCCAGAAGAGACCGCGCGGCGCGAATCCGAGGAAGAGGTAGGAACACTTCCTGCTTATCGAGTTCGCAGCATCACCATTCAGGACTGTGGAGGTGGCTGGAAGTTCTATATCGTCCTTGCAGACGTCGAGGAAATGTTCCTCGCCTACTGCGTTCATGAGAGCGATGCAACAGGTTGGTTCACTCGGAAGGAGATGCAGTTTCTCCCTTTGCATCCTGGGTTCCGGGCCGCCCTCGACGAGGGTCTGATCCACGATGACAACCGGCGCCGCTGAGGAGGCCTCGGGATCGCCTTCTGGACGCCAGGCGACTCACGATCCGGCTCGACGTCCGGGCCATGAAGAGTTCGTCGCACCAGGCGGAAGCAAAGGACGCGCGAGAAGTGCACACCTTCACCGACGGCTTCGCCGAGATGGCGGCGCGGCCCCGAAGGCCCTGAATACCTCAACCGCGAGACGCGATTCGCCGTCTCGATCCACTCGCAAGCGAATAGCGCAAAGCGTTCCTTGACGCCTGATTAGCAAAACGGATGCCCTGGAGCTGGACGCATTTTTCGCTGCAGGATCGCAAAGACAAACACGACTTCAAAAGGCAGTTTCGCCGTGTCGGGGAGCCGCCGTCACCAATCTCCGACTGGCGTTTTCGGCCATGGAGGTCGTGGTGCCGAAGGACGGCCGATATTCGCTTCCTCGTGGCAACCGCTCAAGCCCGCTGAGCGTGGCTCCCCCAAATGGGCATTTGGCAACAGGGCACGAGTTGGGGGTCGATGAGTCCCGATAACATCCGAGGAGGCGCGATGAGGCCCGCCCCTCGAATCGTCGAGCGCCGCTCGACTGATGGCTTCTACCAGAGAAGGAAGCTGCTGGTAGGCGCGCGCTAATTCCGCACCCCCTGCCGGCCGAGAAGGGGGTAAGCGTGAACATCTACTACATCGCTGCGATCTGGCTGGGCATGGCATTTCTCGCGTCGTTCATCAGTGTTCGGGTTGGCATTTCGGTGGCGCTCGTCGAGATACTCGTCGGAGCCGTGGTAGGCAACATCCCCGGAATCAAGGAACACGTGGACCAGACCGCGTTCACGACCTTCCTTGCGAGCATTGGGTCTCTCTTGTTGACCTTCCTCGCCGGCGCCGAGATCGACCCGGTTTCACTGAAGCGGCATTGGAAAGCGAGTCTCGTGATCGGCACGACCTCGTTCGCGCTCCCATTCGCCGGTGTCTTCGCGATTTGCAGGTTCGCCCTCGATTGGCATCTGCAGGCGGCGGAGATCGGAGGCATTGCCCTCAGCACAACATCGGTTGCGGTTGTCTACGCCGTGATGGTGGAGACGGGCCTGAACCGGGAGGACATCGGCAAGCTCATCCTGGCGGCGTGTTTCGTAACCGACCTCGGAACGGTGATGGCACTCGGCGGGTTCTTCGCGACCTACGGGTGGATGCTCCTGGCCTTCGCCGTCACCACGGCGGTTTCGATGCTCGTACTGCCCCGGGCGATGCGGCTCGTCATCGCACGCTTCGGGCATCGAATCAGCGAGCCAGAGGTCAAGTTCCTGCTTGTCGTGCTACTGGGGCTTGGAGGGCTCGCGACAGCAGCCGGGAGCGAGGCGGTCCTGCCCGCCTACGTGGCAGGCCTTGTCGTGGCCGGGGTCTTCATGCACGATCGGGTCATCCTCGACAGAATCCGCACGATCTCGTTCGCTCTGCTCACGCCGTTCTTCTTCCTTCGAGCGGGAACCCTCATTTCAGCACCCGCCCTCTTCACAGGGGCCGGGATCATCGGCGCACTGTTCGCAGTCAAGATGCTGTCGAAGCTCATCGGCGTTTGGCCGGCGTCGGCATCGTTCCGGATCCCAAACCGGGAACGCGCCTACACAACGCTGCTAATGGCGACAGGACTGACGTTCGGCTCAATCGCTGCGCTCTTCGGACTGACCCACCACCTCATCGACCAGACCCAGTACACCGAGCTGGTCACGGTCGTGATCCTGTCTGCGTTCGTCCCGACGGTCATCGCCCAGCAGCTATTCCACCCGACGATTGCGATCCCGGACGAAGAAGAGGAGGCGCTTGCAGAGGAGGATCTGTCGATCGTTCACAGGCACGGCACCTCGTAATGCCGATGACTGGAAAGCTGACCGGGGACGGTGTGCTCGGCAGGGTACGAAACGCTTGGGTCTGGGGATGGAACCCCTAGAGAAATCGAACGGGTATCCGGGCGTCCATCAGAGTCCACAGAGCAGCTCTGAACAGGTGTCTAGACCTATAAGCGTCCAAGTGCGTCTGGCCAGATCTCAGCGCTGGGCTACACAAATGGCTACACGAGGATGTCCCGCGCGATATGCCCGCAGGTTGAGACACCCCAGATCTGTGAACGTGTGTCAGCGGTCCAGATCGGAGGCGCCGCCACGTGTCGAACGGGGGTAGCCGGACCGTCCGAGAGCATCATCGGCGCCGATCGCGTTGAGGTCCACTGGGTCAGCTTCGAGATATTCCGTGGCCCGCCCGAACCATTCAGCTGAGTAGGGCTCGAATGTTTGCTCGGAGGTCCAACCGCAGGCCAGGCAGACGTCGTGAGTCGCGTAACCGAGGAGTCCGTCGTGCTCCTCGACGTCGCCGTCCTGGGCAAGTCGGTATGAGTCACAAGACGGGCAACGCCGCAAGGACCCTTGCTGGTACCTGCGAACCGCCAGAGCGAACATACGAAGGAAGTGCGCCGTCGCCTCGAGGGCAATCTCGGCATCAAGCTCCGTCGCATCTGCATAGTGCTGGAGCCAAACCACGATGTCCCAGGTCCTACTGGCCAGGTCCCGAAGGTAGGCCCGCATCCTGCCGCGGGCCAAGGCTTGAGCATGGAGTTCTACCCAGCCCCCGAAGTCAGCGACCTTCGGAGGCGGCTCGGTTCCTGGGAGCCATGGCGCCGTCGCGTGGTCGCGGTTGAGTGCGAGCAGCGCCTCGCGGCAACGAATTCCGACGGCCTGGAAGTCCTCGGCCTCCTCGGCTTCGCTCATGGCGTCAACCGCCTTCGCGTACCGGCGCCATGCGCGGCCGATGTGCTCCGCCGACTCCTCGTCGGCCTCGATCAGGAATCTCTCGCGGAGCAGAGCACAGAGGCCAAGGTGGAAGGTGAACACCTGATCGAGGTCGTGAAAATCTTCCTGGGCGTAAAGATTGGTCATGCCGGTGATAACCCACCACCTATCGCCCTTCGACATCCACACGTCGTACAGGTCATGGGTGTAGCCGGCGATTCGAGTTGAGTCCGCCAAAGTGGTGTACAAGCCCGAGGTGACCAACTCGCGCTGAGCACTGCTTCGCGTCGAGCATCCCCCAGACGCGACAGCCACCGCACCAACCTTCAAGAACGACAAGTTCACGAAGGAGAAGATGCGGTGACCGTCAACAACAACATGGGCGCGGCAGAGCTGCTGCGCAAGTACCTGGAGAGCCCAGCTGGTTCCGACCTGCTCGGAGAGATGGTGAAGATGGCAGCTGAGCTGCTCATGGACGCGGACGTCGATGTCATCTGCAACGCCGGCTACAACGAGAGGTCCGACGATCGCCGAAACAGTCGCAACGGGCATCGGGCACGGCGCTGGGACACACGGGCCGGCACGATCAGCCTCGACATCCCAAAGCTTCGCCAAGGCTCCTATCTGCCGAGCCTGTTGGAGCCACGCCGGCGAGCCGAGCAGGCCCTCGTCTCGGTGATCTGCCAGGCCTATGTCGAAGGCGTCTCCACGAGAAGAGTCGACGACCTCGTGAGATCGATGGGCATCGACGGCATGTCCAAGTCCCAGGTCTCCGAGCTCGCCAAGCACCTCGACTCAAAGGTCGGCGAGTTCCGCAACCGTCCCCTGGACGAGGGGCCCTATACCTATCTCTGGTTGGACGCCTTGTTCCACAAGGTGCGCGAGGGCGGACGCGTCGTCTCGTTGGCGACCGTCGTGGCCACGGGCGTGAACGCCGACGGCCACCGGGAGATCCTCGGCGTGGACGTCATAAGTGCCGAGGACGGAGCGGGCTGGACGGCGTTCTTGCGAGGCCTCGTCGCCCGCGGCCTTTCCGGGGTGGCCCTTGTCGTCTCCGATTCCCACGAGGGGCTGAAGAACGCGATCGGCGCCGTGCTGACCGGTGCGTCCTGGCAACGGTGCCGGACCCATGCCATGCGCAATCTGCTCACCCGAGTACCAAAGACCGCCCAGGCGATGGTCGCCACCCTCGTGCGGACGATCTTCGCCCAGGCTGACGCCACCCAGGTCAAAGCACAGTTCGACCGGGTCATCGACCAGCTCGAGGGCCAGTTCCCCGTCACCGCCGAGTTCCTCGTCGACGCCGAGGCAGACCTGCTGGCCTTCTCCTCGTTCCCCTCCGAGCACTGGAAGCAGATCTGGAGCAACAACCCCCAGGAGCGTCTCAACAAAGAGCTCCGCAGGAGGACCGACGTCGTGGGCATCTTCCCGAACCGGGCCGCGTGCATCCGCCTCGTCGGAGCCGTCCTCGCCGAACAGCACGACGAGTGGGCCGTGGCTCGCCGCTACATGAGCCCTGACAGCCTCGCCAAGGCTCGCATGCGCGTGATTGCCGGCAACATCGAACAGGTGAAGGAGGTGGGCAAGACGGCGGAGCTGGAGGCCGTCAGCTAGGGACACGATCAACGGTTGGTGTGGTGGTCGTCGTACACCAGTCGGCCGGACTTGACCGCGATTCGCCGTCTGCCCACTCTCTGTACGAGCTGGACTTCGTTGTCTCGATCGGCGGTCTGTGACTCGACGTACTGGCGTATCTCACGCTCTTCTTGCTCGGTCATCTCCACGGTCATGACCTCTGTCGTTTCTCGACGATTAACGAGATGGAGGTTGCGCTCCTCCTCTAGTCTCGCCGACCGAAGATCGAAGATGGCGCTACTCGCCAGCCGGCGAGGCTCGATGCCTTCAATCGGTGCCGTCGAGGAACCGTTCGAGGCAAAAGCGGCACTCGCCCTCCACGCCGGCGTCGTCCTCGAACGCGCCGGCGGATGCGGCAGCCCAGACGCCTGGCAATCGGTCGGGGTCGATGAGCTCACGGATCATGCGCCCGTAGTCGCCAGTACACGCTGAACCCGCTGCGACAACTAGTCGAGCTTCGGCGGGGCCTCCTGCTTCACACCCCCACCGGGAACGCGCCCTTCGTCGCCACCATCTGGTGCTCTGGCCTCCTTGTCGCATCCATCGTCCTGGCAGCGGCGCTATTTCGTCGCCACACGGCATGAGCCTCCATTGCCGATACATGCCGATCGCAGTGCTCGATCTTCGGATTATGAGACCTATTCGGCCTGTCCGCCCCGTTTTCTGCAGTCCTCTACCGTTGTCCAGATTTGCCGCTCTACCTGGGACTTTGCTCGCTTCTGCCCGCTGTGCTGCGAGGACCCATCTTGCACGTTTTGGAAAGTTTTTGGGATTTTTTTGGGATGACAGACCTTCGGGTTCCGCCCCGAAGGTCACTCGGAGACGCTCCGGAGAGGGGCCTGGTGTCTCCCTCCGGGTGCTCGACCGAGGATTCACTCCAGGACAGAAAACACCCCGAACTCGGGCGCTCCGGCCTCCAGCCGTGTGAGCACCAAGGTGCTCGGGCCTCCGCCCTCGTCCAGGGGAATGGGTTCTTCCTCCATGAATCCACTTCTCACGGATCAAAGTGACCTGCTCCAGATCCAGTGCGGTTCAGCCCAATCTCAACAGGAAACCTCGAAACAATCCATGAGGCATGTCATCTCATCAACTAGAAGAGACGCGGTCTCCCTGGCGGCGTTCGCTCACTCACGGCGCGTCTCGCCGAGGGGATCGTCATGAACCGGAACTTGCAGCTTTGCCCGATATCAAAGATCACCCACGCAAATACCACGCTGGCGCCGTCCTTACGACGCAGATGCTGTGCCTCGACTGACCTCACGAATCCAGTTCCGAAGAGGGGATGAAATACGCGCTCACCCTGGCTGATGTCATGGCTGCGGAGCCGCCGGATCAGGTCTGGGACATCGGTCCTCCGACCAGTCGACGACGGGCGCAATGCCTCGCCACCCAGTCCAGATCGACACGCGATCCGCGTTACCTCGGTCGCGACCCGCATGAAGTAGTCGTAGTCCTGCATCATGCTCGCCCACTCGGGTGGTACCTCGTCATACCCGTGGGCGGCACCACACATCGCGCCAACAAAGCCGCCGATCGTATCCGTATCGGAGCCCAGCGCGTTGACAGCGAGCAGCACTGCATCACGAAAAGAGTCGCCGGCACCGAGGAAGATCGCTATGCCGGCGAGGACGGTCGCGGTCCCCGAGCCCTTCGAGTCCGGCCTGAAGCAGCCGAGGTCGTCCATCAGCCGGTAAGCGTCATCGCGTTCTCGGACGCTGCGCAGCGCATTCAGGCCGAGGAGGACCTCGTCCTTAGTGACATCCCACTCTTGTGCAAAGTCGCGCCCAGGTGCATTCCAGCGATCCAGCCACGATTCGAAGTCCTTGGTCGTCGGTGGCTCGCAACCCTCCACGAAGCTCTCAAGGCTCCTCAAGAGAGTCGTCCTTGCTTCTATACCTTCGCTCGCACATCGTCTAACTGCCTCGGCAAGAAGCAGGGCACCCAGGATTGCTCGTGGGTGACCGTGTGTGCAGATCGTGGCTTGCCACACAGCGAGACTCATCTGCGTAGAGTCCTCGATGTTCGCCAACGCGATCGGCGCGATCCTCATCGCGGCGCCGTTAGCCCCGGCGTCACGGTAGTCCCGCTCTTGGCCCCTGTGCCTGTACCGGAAGAAGTTGTTGTCCCAATCTGCCGATCTCCGTTGTAACGATCGGGCCGCGGCAGTAATGGTGGAGCCCGCTCCCCACGCGTAGTCGAGCCAAAGCGGAAACTCAGCCTTGGCAAGATGATGTACATCAACTGAACCGTCCGGGCGCAGGGACCGCGCGACAGCAAGGGTCAGTTCAGTATCGTCCGAGTACTCACCCGCGCTGATGTAGTCGATATACGCGTTGAATCTTCCGCCGCTCGTCTTCTGCCACGACCTGTACTCCGTGACGCGATCGGTTCGGTAGATTTTCCGCATGTGGTCCAGACCGCGCACGAACTCGGTGATCCAGCCGAGGGCGTCCGCAGCGGCCGATCCGATCAACGACCCGGCAACTCGTGAGAAGTACTGCTCCTCTGGTGAACGCGGGATCGTCTCGAACACTGTTGCTGAGGCCATCTCAGCCATTCCTAATCCTCCTCGTTGGCGAGAAATCTCCGGGGAAGCGAAAGCGGAGGCCTGATCGCACAGCCACGTCGATCCTAGGTGGGGCGAGCGTGTCACCAGGTACTTCGCGGAGCGCTGCACGAAACAGAGGAAGCCAGTAGTCGCGTGCCTGGTCATCGCAGAGCACCAGCCCTCGGAACGAGACGAGGGGAACGAGCGACGGTACAAAGATCTCTGCGTCGCCAGCCTGGTAGGTGTCGGGATTCTGGAAGCACCCGTCAAATGCCTCGATCCCACCTAGCTGCATGATCTCGTCGGCCGGATGGTCGCTGTAGGCGCTGTTGATCGGACAGAAGCGATCTCCGGGAATTGTGCAAACCGTCACAGCATCGAGGACAACGATGGCGAGTTCTTCGTCGTGGCTCCGGCACATCCACCAGGGCGTCAGGAAGCTACAGATCACGTAATCGGCGAATGCTTCTCGCTTGTCGGCGCTGCCCCAGTAGTGAGCTTCCCCGGGGTTGGAGTCTGGCATCCCACGTAAACGGCGCTCGGATAGCGAAAGAAGTCCTGCATGACGGAAAATGCTGGGCAGCCTGTCGCAGGAGGTCATGTGGCAGACGTGCGTGATACGGCGACGACTGAGGCTCTGAGTGATCTCGTCCGGCACGTAGACCTCTCACAACACACGAACATACGTTCGGGTGACTCGCATGTCAAGCTTCATCGAGCGTAGAGCGCGGCGATCTCGACTCGGCGGCATCAGTCACGCAAGCGGATCGGTGGCGTCTGCTCAGACGGAAAAGGTCTGTTGGATGCCCCTGACTAGGGATTGTTGGTAGTCGCGATCTGCTCCGTGCCCCTCGGTCCGCCGAGAACGAAACTGTTCGGTTGACTCATGAATCCGTCGTCTCGAAGAGAATCTCCCGTGCTTTGCCGATGTTCCTGTAACGCTCCGGCGCGCAGGTGATAATGATGACCTGGCTTCCGACGCTCGCCTCGCGAAGAGTTGCTGCAATGCGCGCAGTCCGCGGCTTGTCCGAGTTGCCGAGCGCATCGTCGAAAATCACCGGTACTCCCCCGTCTTCGCCGCTTGCAACGATTCGTGCGGCGGCGAGCCGAGCCAGAATGACGAGCTGCTCTTTCGCCCCGGCAGAGAGGCTCTCGAACGGCACGGTCTCTCTTCCAACAGTGCGCGCCTGGATCGAAAGATCCTCGTGGGAAACTTGCACTGAAGTCCCGCGTCCGAATACGCCCTCGGCAAGCCGATCAAGCTCGAATTTGAAGGGTTCGACGTAAGAGCGCTTGGCCGCATCTCGCTCAGCTTCAAAGCACGTGAACAGCAGTTCAGCCGCAGCCGCGAGTCGGTCAATCCGATCCTTTCGGGTACGAAGCTGCCGCGCGCGGGTGATTGCCTGGTCAAGTTGCTCGTGGAGACCGCGTTCTCCGACGACCTCGAGTCGAGCTCGAATCCGGGTGCGTTCTTCGCCAAGGCGTGAAATCTCCTTCTCGCCTCTCTCGATGGCCTCATGCAAATTGTCCAAATCGTTTCGGATCCGATCAGATTCGGCGACAGCGAGTCGTTCCTTTGCCGTGTCATGGGCTTCCTGTGCATCCTTCATCGCTTGAGCTTCTTCAGTGACTTCACGATCGACCTCCTTATCACTCACGAGCGTACGGGCATCCTCAAGCGCGCGAATAGCTGTCTGCACTGACGTGTCAGCGGTTTCTCGTCGCACTTTGCGCCCCGCCGCTGTATTCCGCAGTTCGGTCGCTTCGGCTTCGGTAGCGTCATACTCGGCACTCCGCTGCTGCGATTCGCGTTGAGCCCGTTCACGCGTCTCCCGCCTCTGAACGTCAAGTTCGACAGCCTCGGTGTATGTCGAGGGGACTGGCCACTCCGCAGTTCTCTGGGCGAGATAGTCACCGATGAATGCGCGCGACCGCTCGATATGCGCCGCCATCTTTTCTCGCGTAAACCCTGCAAGTGCCTGTTCGATCACCCCTTCGTCTCGGGCGATGCCCGCCTTCGCGTCGCGGAGCCGGCGGTTCGTCTCCTGCGCGACCTCGAATGCGTCGTCGTCTTCGCGAACGTAGATTCCGTATTCGCCGTAAAGTCCGGACAGTCGCCTCTCGAGGTGCTCAGCTTCCGCCTGACTCGCCCTACCCCCACCGCCGGCCCTAACAAAAACGCGAGCGACATCCGCGATCGAAACCTCGATCGCGTCGATGACCGACTCCTCGAAAACCTCCCCCGGTTGAAGGGTTCCTCTGCCATGACCGAGATCCACGGAGTCGATCGCTTCGATACGGAGTAGCGCAGCATCTGCACGGGCTGTAGCCCGCGCAGTGAGTGCCAATTCTCGAGCCGCGCCGATCCGCTTGAGGGCAGCATCATCCAAGCGGCAAGTGTCAACGAAGGCCTGCGACTCGGCGCGACGCTGTTCAGCATCCTCGATGATGCTCCATCGGTTCTCGAGGCGACTGAGCTCCGCCTTCTCCGTCAGAAAGCGCACATCGTCTGAGGCAATCTCGGCTTCAGCGAGTGTCGTCTCGGCGTCTTTCGCTGAGCCGTCTCGGGCGATGCGTGCTAAGCGCAGATTCTCTTCCGCCACTGTCACCAGTGGGTCGTCGCGCTCTGACTCAACGACCAGATCGTCACGCGACCTCTGGGCAGCGGCGAGTGCCTCGATAAGCGTCGTACGCGCTTCTTGCGCGGCCGTGGCTCGATCGCGCCCCGCTTCCGCTGCCGTGCGCCGCGCAGCCAAGAGCTCCAGCGATGACTCAATCTCCCGTATCTTGCCAACGGATTCCTCAAGGCCGACTCGCCGATGCCGCATCTCTCCGAGATCACCCTCCAAGTCGGTAAGCTCCTCGATAATTTCGGCATAGTGATCGACGTCGCTTTCGACGGATTCAAGTTCGCTGGAAAACTGCGCAACAACTCCCTCTGCCCTCGCGAGTTCCCTCGCGACTTCAAGCCGCGAGGTAACGGGCTGACCTCGCGCAGCCGTGAAGTACATTCGTCGTTCCGCCTCAATGCGCGACCAGAGATTCTCCTCGGCCTCACCGCCACCGACGGATCCAGTCGTCGCGTCGAGCGCCGAAGCGAGTGAACGGCTCCCTCCGACCTCAGCCTGAGCCAAACCCGCGCCCTGTCGGTACCAAAGGGCGCGAAAGAGTGCCATGTCGAGTGTTTCTGAAAGGATCTGCTCGACTCGGTCGTGTGCTTCGCGGCCAGTCAAATTCGCGGGTTGTGGAGTGATCATCTGAAGTCTCGTCATCGCGCCCGGCGCCCATCGCTTCGCGTACACGAGGTGGCAAGGGCCCGTCGTAAACTCGAGCTCAACAAACGGCGATACGTCACGACCGACCGGACGCGCGGCAAGTACCTGTCCCGAGCGGGCACTGTCGGGCTTCGTGAAGAGTAAATCGATCGCTTCGAAGATCGATGACTTGCCCGCCTCGTTCGGGCCATGGATGAGGGTGATGCCGTCACTTGCGAACTCAATCTCCTTGTCGCGCACTCCACCGAAATCCTTGAGATGGATCCTCAAAAACCTCACGACGCCCCCTTCGTCAAGCGATAGAGAAGCGCCAGCGCATCCTCCGCGACCTGCGCGTCGGTACCGGATCCTTGAGCGATAGTGTCGAGGCGCTTGAGTGCGGCGTCCGCGTATCCGACAAGTCCGAGTTCCGAGAGATCCGAGTCGTCGGGATGAACGGCGAGTTCGGTGTATCGCTCCCACGTCTCGACTGCGGCAAAGAGCACACCGTAGTGCTCGAGCAGATCGTCAAGACGTGCCTTCGCCGAAAGGCTCAGGGTCCCAACGAAGCTCAGCTTCACGACCGTCTCGCCTTTGCTATCGATCGATTCAAGCCACGAGTCAACTGACTCGATATCTGCAGGGCCGTTCAGGTCGAAATTCCTACGAATGAACTTCCATGTTCCAACCGCGTGCTCGGTTACGACGACCTTGCCTCCGATCTCGACGACGAGGCAGCAGTTCGGGTGCTCTTCGTCATAATCAGTCGCGACGGGCGTGCCTGAATGCCAGATTCGTCCGCTTGTGCCGTGTGAGGTCATCGAGTGACGATGGCCGAGAGCGACAAAGTCAACCAATCCTTTAGCCAGCTCGTCCTCGAGGTAAGCCCGTGAGATCAGGTCGAGCGCGGACGCATCGGGTGCCCCTTCGCGGATATGCCCATGACTGACCGCCACTCGCCGACGCCCGCTCGCGGTATCAACTCGCGAGAGGGCCGCTTCGACCAGATCGATGACCGGGTGCTTCGAGTACCACGGCGCACCCACGATTTCTGCTTCGACTTCGGGAACCTCGACAGGCGTCGAGTCGGTAAGGACGTGGACGTGCTCCGGGCAATGCTTGAGGAAGCCGTTCGTCTTGTACAGCGATGCGGCGTTGTACGGGTCGTGGTTTCCCGGAAGCAGGTACACGGGCACGGTGAACGTCTTCAGCGCCTCAAGCGCTCTGGCCACCGTGCGTTGGTCGACTTGGTTGGACTCGAAGACGTCGCCCGCGACGACACAAAAAGCACACCCCGTTTGGTCCGCGATGTGCGCCATGGTCCGAACGGCATTGATTCGCGCCGTCGCGTAATCCGCCTGAGCTTGCTCGGAGAAGAAGTGCCGCGTCATCCCGAGCTGCCAATCTGAGGTGTGTAGGAATTTGAGTGTCGTTGCGATTCCCTTCTCCGACCTTGTCATGGTGCGCCCGCCGACCACCAGAACGTCTTTCTGAGTCTACGATCCCGTTACGTCATTGATCGGGTCCCGATTCAGTTGGTCGAGGCAAAGGCCTGGCTGGTCTACCTCGATGACATTGATCTCCGGGCTTGGATCTCGCAGCCCAGCGTCTGGAGCCCTTCAATGGCCACGACGAAACCCCAATGGTACGGTCTGCCGCGTGACGACGGCTCGCCGCCGCAATGGCGAGGTGGAAGCTGCGTGAGTGAGCGACGTTTCGCGGCGGTCCCTGGCCCGGTGTGAATGCTGATCGAAAACAGGAGCGCGCGCCGATCGAAAACGGGAGCACTTTGAGCTTGAAGCTACTTGGTGATCGGAGCTTGGTCCACAGGCTGGCCGCCTGAGAGATCGGCTGATTGCTTGGCTCGTCGAGTTCGGGCCTTGGCGTCCTGGAGCCGGTAGCTCTCACCCTTGGTCTCGATGATGTTGCAGCGGTGGGTGAGCCGGTCGAGTGTCGCCCCGGTGAGGCGTTCGGAGCCGAGGACCTCTGTCCAGGATTCGAAGGGGAGGTTGCTCGTCACGATCAGGCTCGTGCGCTCATAGGCGGTCGAGATGACGTCGAACAGCAGCTCGGCGCCGACCTTGGAGGCGGGGACGTAGCCCAGTTCGTCCAGCACGAGGAGGTCCAACCTCGCGAGCTGGGCCTTCAGCCGGAGAAAGGTCCGCTCGTCTCTGGCCTCGATGAGGGCGGTCACGAGCTCGGTCGTGCGAAAGAAGCGGACCTTGTAGCCCTTGTGGCAGGCCTGGACGGCGAGCGCCGTGGCTAGGTGACTCTTCCCCGTGCCGGGGTTGCCCACCATGATCACGTTCTCGCGCTTGTCGATGTACTCACAACGCGCCAACTCGGCGATCAGCATCTTGTTGACCGACGGGCGAGCCGCGAAGTCGAAGTTCTCGAGGGTCTTCAGCGTCGGGAACCGGGCTGCTTTCAAGCGTCGCTCGGCGGAGCGCTTCTCCCGGTCCAACAGTTCGAGCTCGAGAAGCTGCAACAGGTAGCTGAGGTGGTCGGCGTTGTCGGCGGCCGCCTGTTTGGCCACCTTCTCGCACTCGGCCCCGATGGTCGGCAGCCGGAGGGCCTTCAGGTGATGGTGCAGCAGCACGACGGACTTGGTCTCCAAACTCTTCACGGTGGTGTTTCCTTTCTCTCGATGGCGCGATCAGCGCCGAGGACGTGGTCCTCAGGCCCCGATCTCGGTGAGCGCCCGGTAGGCCCCGAGGTCGGGAGGCTCGAGGGCGACGGCCTTCAGGTGCGGGAGCCCGTCGAGGCTGAACAGCCCGACCGGGGTCTCCTTGGCGTGGGTGAGGATGAGCCCGATGGCGTCCGAACCGGTCGCCCCGATCGAGAGCGCCTGTTCGACAGCTCCGGTCAGTTCGTTAAGCGTTGCCGCCTCCATGAGGCGGAGCACCTTGATGTACTCGCGGGTCCCTGTCGAGCCGAGGTCGGCCTCGAGGCGCCGGCGAAGCACCGAGAAGCACGCGGGGAGGTCCCAGCCTTCGAGCGGTCGGGCGACGTCCAAAGCACCGGGCTTTCTCTCTAAAAGGGCCAGGTAGTGACGAGGATCGAAGCTGACCTGCTCTTTCGACCAGCATCGCGGGTGGGTAGCCACGACCTCGGTGCCGACGAGCAAGCGGACCTCTTCGATCCCGCCAATTGCGGTCACCTCGTGGTGGGCGAAGGTCGTGGGCACCGAGTAGTCGTTGCGGTCGAATCTCACGAGCGACAAAGAGTTGGCGGCGCGCTGTTCGACCCGGCGCACCTCGAAGGACTCAGGTGGCAGCGCCAACATCGCGGCCTGGTCGACCACGAGGCGCTCCGCCTTTGTCTCGGGCTTTCCCCGGACCCGACGGAACAGATCGGCGTAGCAGCAGGCGGCGAGGTACTCGTTCATCTCGGCGAAAGAGGAGAACCTCGGCACCGGGACGAGCAGGTTCCGCCTCGCGTAGCCGACGTGGGTCTCCACGTGGCCCTTCTCGTTGCCCCGCCCGACCCGGCAGAAGTGGTGCCCGAAGAGGAAGTGACTCTCGAGGCGCAGGAACTCGGTGGTGAGCTCGCGCTCGCGGCCCATCACCTTCGTGACCGCGATCGAGGTGTTGTCATAACTGGTGCGCGTCGGCACGCCACCGAAGAACGAAAAGGCGGCCACGTGGCCGGCCTGGAAGGTCTCGGTGCACTCGCGGGGATAGGCCGAAACGAAGTAGGCATCCGAGTAGGGAAGCGTCATCACCGCCAGCGCGGCCTTTGCCTCGACGCCCGCGATCTCGACCGTTGCCTCGCCGAAGTCGAATTGCGCCTGTCCCGGTGGGTGCGAGAGGGGCACGAAGACCTCCTTGGAGTAGTGCTTGGACCTGGCGACGGCCGCTCTCACCTGCGAGGAGCACCCCGTGTAGCCGTATTCGTCCCTGAGCCGCTCATAGATGCGCTTGGCCGTGTGACGTTGCTTTGGCGGAGCGGTCCTGTCGGCTTCCAGGATCTCGTCGATCACGGGAAGGAACTGACCGAGCATCGGCTTCGGGCGAGTGGTCCTCTGGCGATAGCCGGGCGGTTCGGCGTTCGCCAGGATCTTCTCGAGTGTCCGAGCGCTGACCCGGTAGTCCCTTCGGATCGAGCGCTTCGAAGCGCCCTCCACGAGCACCTTGCGCCGGATCTCTGTCCACATCTCCATGTCGGTGTGCACCCTTCTCCCGTCTTCTCGCTCGACTCCCAGGCGAAGCCTGTGGGCGGGTTCGAGCAAGCAGGGGGATGGTCAGGTGCTCCCCTTTTCGATCAGCGCGTTCTGAGTCTCAGGTGCTCCCCTTTTGGATCAGCGTTTACAATCTCGAGATCCAGGCGGGCGAGATCTTCGCCCTCCTCGGGCCGAACGGCGCCGGCAAGACGACGACCGTCGAGATCCTCGAGGGCTACCGGCACCGCGACGGCGGCCGCGTCTCAGTCCTCGGCCACGACCCCGACCGCGAGCGCCGGCAGCTGAAGCCCCGCATCGGCATCGTGCTGCAGTCGACCGGCGTCGACCGCTACCTGACCGTCGCCGAGACAATCGCGATGTATGCCAGCTACTACCCGCATCCGCGGCCGGTCGGCGAGATCGTCGAGCTCGTCGGGCTCGTCGCCAAACGCGACACCCGCGTGATCAAGCTTTCGGGCGGCCAGCAGCGCCGCCTCGACGTCGCCATCGCGCTCGCCGGCGACCCCGATCTGCTCTTCCTCGACGAACCGACGACAGGTTTTGACCCCTCGGCGCGCCGGGAGGCGTGGGAGGTGGTGAAGAACCTCGCCTCCCTCGGCAAGACGGTGCTTCTGACGACGCACTACATGGACGAGGCGCAGTACCTGGCCGATCGCGTCGCCGTGATGGCTGCCGGCCGGATCGTGGCGACGGGAACCCCGGAGCAGTTGGGCGACCGCCACACCGAGGGCGTCCGCATCCGTTTCCGCGTGCCCGCGGGCACGGTGCTCCCGGCAGACCTCCGGGGCCAGACAGCGGCCGAGGATTGGGTCGAACTCGCGCCCGAAGAGCTCAGCCGGACCCTCTACCGCCTGACGGGCTGGTCGCTCGAAAACGGGATCGAACTCGAGGGGCTCGAGATCGTCCGCAAGTCGCTCGAAGACGTCTACCTGGAGCTCACGGGGGATCTCACGACGGGCGTGGGCGAGCCAACAGAGCAACGCGCGACCGCGGAGATGCCGCGATGAAAAGGTCGCTCGTACGCCTAGCTTCCCAGGTCCGTTACGCCAACAAGGCCTTCTGGCGCAATCCCGCGTCGGCCTTTTTCACCTTCGCCTTCCCGCTCATGTTCCTCGTGATCTTCACGTCGCTGCTCGGCCACCCGACGCTGCACATCGGCGGGCGGACGATCCATTACTCCACCTATTACGTCGCGGCGATGGCCGCCTACGCCGTCATCGGCGCCTGCTACAGCAACATCGCCATGTCCGTGGCCGCTCAGCGCGACGCCGGCATCCTCAAACGGACGAACGGGACGCCCCTGCCCTCCGGCGTCTATCTCGGCGCGCGCGTCATCCATGCCATGTTCATCGCGGTGCTCCTCGTCGTCATCACCGCGGCGTTCGGGAGGCTCGCCTACTCGGCCGACATCCCGACGGGCATGACGCTCGTCCGGTTCCTCGTCGCCCTCGCCGTCGGCTCGGCGAGCTTTTCGGCGCTTGCCTTCGCGATCACACCCGCGATCCCGAACGCCGACGCCGCGCCCGCCATCATCAACGCCTCGATCATGCCGCTCCTTTTCATCTCTGGGATTTTCATCCCGTTCGGCAACAACGCACCGAACTGGATCGTCTGGGTCGCCCGGGTCTTCCCCGTGCGGCACTTCGCCGTCGGCATCCAGGCCGGTTTTCTCGGGACGGCCTTCAGCTGGACCGACGTGCTGATCGTCGCAGGATGGGGGATCGGCGGGCTGATCGTCGCTACCCGCTACTTCAGCTGGGAACCGCGGCGCTGAGGGGCGACCCGGCGGACCTGACCCTCAGGCGAGCCCGAGAAGGACGACCGCCGCGGTCGCGACCCCGAAGACGATGACGACCGCGGCGACCGAGTAAGTCGCCCACCGGCGCACCCCGCGCATCCGCAGCTCTGCCGGGAGCGCCCTGTGCTCGAGGGCGACGAGGAACCCGAGGATGACCGGCAGCAGGCAGGCGTTCAGCACCTCGACGTTGATCGTCAGGTTGACGAGGTTCGGCACGACGAGGACGAGCACCGCCCCGGCGAGGATGCCCCCGACGGCGAGGCTGTAGAAGCCGGCGGCCCGGGCGGGCGAGTCGTTCAGGCTGTGCCGCCAACCGAGCACCTCGGAGATCCCCCAGGCCCCGGCCAGCGTCACGACCAGCGCGGCGACCACCGCCGCGCCGACCATGCCGAGACCGAAGAAAACGATGGCCCTGTCGTGGCCGAGGAAAGGCGTGAGCGCCGAGGCGATCGCGCCGACGCTGTTGAGGGAGACGCCCCGGTGCGCGAGACCGAGGGTCGCTCCGGTCGCGATGATCACGGCCACCATCACGAGCTGGGTGACCACCGAACCTGTCGCGGTGTCGAGCCGCGCCGACCGCACCGCGGCGCGCAGACCGAGGCCGCGCCGGTCCTTGTCGATGACGGCTTCCTGCTGGTAGAAGACCATCCAGGGCATGATCACGGCACCCACGTTGGCGGCAAGCAGTGTCGCGAAGCCGCCCGTCGCGTGGATCGGGTTGCCGACGTCGTGGAGGATCACGCCGACATGCGGGTGGGCGAAGATCGCCGCCGGGATGAACAGCAGTTCGAGCGCGCCGACGGCGATGCCGACGTGCTCGACCCGACGGTACCGACCGAGCAGGACGAGCGCGATGAGCGCGGCCGCCGCGGCGCTCGTCGAGGCCCACCTCGGAATGCCGACGAGGGCCCCGACGCCCGCGACACCGGCGAACTCGGTGACGAGCGCCCCGACGCAGGCGACAAAGAGCGTCCCCGCCGACAGCAACGCCCAGCGGGAACCGAACACCCGGCGGATGAGGGCGCCGTGCCCCTCTCCCGTTGCGAGTCCGAGGCGCACCGTCATTTCCTGCACGAGATAGAGCGCCGGAATGAGAACAAGCTGCGGGAGGACGAAAGCGTAGCGGAACTTCGCACCGGACTGGGCGGCGGTGATGACGCTGCCGGCGTCGGTGTCGGCGAGCATCACCATCACGCCGGGGCCGATCATGACGAGCAGCGCCGCGCTGGCGAGCGACCGCTTCGTCCGCGTCGCGCTCAGCGGCATCGGTGCTGTGCTGACGCCCGTCAAGGTCGTCGTCCTTTCCAGGACCCTGAACCCGTATTTCAAGCCGACCTGAATGTAGCTGTCAGGAACCCCTGATACCCAGGGACGAAGGTCACGACCGGGCCGCGATCTGGCAGATCAGCGCTTACGCAGGTACAGGCGCCACTGGTCGTGGAAGGCGGTCGTCTCGCAACCGGCGGCGTCCTCGATCTCGAAGCACTCCCCGACGACCCGGCGGATGTCCGCCTCGCCGAACACGGTCCGCACCGCGCTCGCACTCGGCTCGTTGGGAGGGCTCTTGAAAAAGGTCATGAAGGCCGTACCGCCGGCGCGCAGCACCCGAGCCGTCTCGGACACGTAGCGCTCTACGACTGCAAGTCGCTCGAGATGCGTGTACAGCGAGAGGGCGACCGCGAAGTCGAAGGATCCGTCCGGATAGGGAAACGTGGCCTTCTCGGGCTGCTGCGACCCGTTGGGGTTGTACATCGCGTTTTGGACGTCGAACCAGTCGAGCCGCACGTTGCCCTGCGAGGCGAAGGCCGCATTGGCGTACTCGACACTCCCTTTCACGATCTCGAGGCCCGTGTACGAGGCGACCCCCTGCTCGACGAGGCCGATCGCCTGCCGGCCGTTGCCCGCGCCGATGTCGAGCACCCGGTCGCCTGCCCGTACGAGCCCGCGGGCCGCGAAATCACCTGCTTCGCGTCGGCTCGACTCGATGGCGACGGACGGGACGACGACGTGGCCGGACCGGGCTCCGACGAGGGCGGGACGCCAGCGCCGTACGGACTCGTCGTGGCGGTGGGTGAATAGGTCCCAACGCACGAGCATCTGCTTGGCGAGCCAGCGGGCCCTGGGGAACAGGCGTCTTTTCTGGACGGACTCCCGCAGCGCCATCGGGACAGGATAGGCACGGGCATCGAGCCGGCCGGGGTTGTGGGGACGGGTGAGGGTGGCCGGCGTGACGTGAGCCGATCGCCCGCTGAGACCCGGGCTGCCGACTATTCCGCCAACACAGCCGGTACCCTGGACCCCCGTGTCGGACATCTCGAATGCAAGTTCTGCCGCGTCCGGTGACGGCGCTGCCACGGCGGCTCCCGGGATGGGAGGCGCGGGGCGGTTGACATGGCGGCAGCGCCGACGGGCGAAGAAGGCTCGGCGCAGCAAGCTCCGGCGCTGGACGACCCGCGGTGTGCTCGCACTCGTCGCGTGCATCGTCATCTTCGCCGGTACCGTCGTGGGGATCACGATCTACCGCGTCGACGAGATCGGGCGCGTCGCGGTGCCCAACCTGTTCAATTCGACGGGAGGAGTCGAGAACATCCTCATGGTTGGATCGACCTCCCGCTGCGCCGTCAAGCCCGCGCAGAACGTCGAGCGGTTCGTGAAGGAGTGCGAACAGGGCATCAACGGCGTGAACAGCGACGTCATCATGATCCTGCGACTGGATTCAAATAACCATCGCGTGTCGCTGCTCTCGATGCCGCGCGACACCTTCGTACCCAACGCAAGGACGGGCGGGCTGTACAACAAGGTTGACGCCGCGCTCGCCGACGGACCCGGACAGCTCGTGCAGGCGATCGAACAGGACTTCGGCATCCCGATCAACCACTACGTGGTGCTCAACTTCGGGAGCTTCACCGACATCGTCGACGCGCTCGGTGGCATCGACATGTACTTCCCGACCCAGCTGAAGGACATGGACGGCCTGCTCCAGACAAAGACGGGATGCCAGCACATCAACGGCACCGAGGCGTTGGAACTCGTGCGCGCCCGGCACGTTTACTACGGCTACGACGCCAAGACGCAGACGTGGCTCAACTACGACGGCTCGGGGGACCTCGGCCGTATCGAACGCGACCACATCTTCCTGAGGGTGCTCGCCTCCTCGGTGGATCGCCGCGGCCTCGGCAACATCGCCACGGACGAATCGCTCCTCGCCGCCGTTGCACCGCAGCTCACCGTCGACACCACCCTCGGCGTCCACGAGATGCTCAGCATGCTGGAGACCTTCCACTCGGTGAGCGTCAGCGACGTCCCCGAGTACACGACGCCGATCGTCGTCGACACGCAGCTCTACATGTACAAGGGCTACCCCTATGGCGACGTGGTCTTCCCCACCCAGCCGCAGGATCTCCAGACGGTCGACGCCTTCATGGGCGAGAACCCGCCGGGTCTGCAACTGCGACCGGGCTCGATCACGGTCTCCGTCGCCGACGGAACAGGATCGGCCACGGCGACCGCGGCCGTCGTTGCGAAACTGCACGCCCTCGGGTACCACGTCGTCGACACAGGCTCCCAGACACCCGTCGGTCCGATCTCCGAGACGACGGTCGAGTACTCGTCCGGAGCGCACCTCCAGCAGGCGGAGAAGGTGCTCTCCGACCTATCGGGAACCGTCGTCATGGGACACGGCGCGACCCTCGGCGGGGCCGACGTCACCATCGTGACGGGTTCGGACCTGGCGGTCGCCAACGCCCTAGTGGGTTCGTCGCATCCGGCCGCATCCGCCTCGACGACGACCTCGACCGGACCGAAGTCCACGTCGAAGACGAAGTCCAAAGATTCCACCACCACGACCACGATCGCGACGACGCCGAACTCAGACGGTGGGGTGCTCGCCACCCCGACGTCGGCAACGAGCGCGATCCCCTCCTACGACCCGAGGGCCTGCCCGACAACGAAGTCGTAGTCGTCACGGGGACTCCGCAGCCACCGGACCCGTCGCCCGCGTGCTCCCAAGCGTCGCAGGGTAGTCGCGCGGAGCCATTGCTCGGCGTTAGCGAAGCGATTCCTCGCGACACGGCCCATCCCGCTAGCACGGCGCACACACGCCGCGTTCGCGTAACAGCCTGCCTTCTGGCCCGTCGTGCGCAACGACGTCTACTGTCGCCGCAATGAAGACCGAGGAGTACGACGTCGTTGTCGTCGGCAGCGGCTTCGGCGGCAGCACGGCGGCGCTGCGTCTCACCGAGAAGGGGTATCGCGTCGCCGTCATCGAGGCGGGGCGCCGGTTCGACGAGACAACGCTACCGAGAACCTCGTGGCGGATTCGCTCGTTCTTCTGGGCGCCGAAGATCGGTTTGCTCGGCATCCAGCGGGTCTCGCTGCTGAAAGACGTGATGATCCTGTCCGGCGCGGGCGTCGGCGGCGGGTCGCTCGTCTACGGCAACACGCTTTACGAGCCCCCGCCACCTTTCTATGAGGACCCGCAGTGGGCCGGGATCACCGACTGGCGCGACGAGCTCGCGCCGCACTACGACCAGGCCCGGCGCATGCTTGGCGTCGTCGTGAACCAGACGACGACCCCGGCCGACGTGGTGATGCGCGCCGTCGCCGAGGAGATGGGCGTCGGTTCGACATTCGTCGCAGCACCGGTCGGCGTGTACTTCGGCGAACCGGGCGTCGGGGCCGCCGACCCCTACTTCGGCGGTGCGGGGCCGGAGAGAATCGGCTGCACCGAGTGCGGCGAGTGCATGACGGGATGTCGCTACGGAGCGAAGAACACGCTCCTCAAGAACTACCTGCATCTCGCAGAGCGGGGGGGTGCGAAGGTGGAGCCGCTCACGACCGTGACGGCTGTCCGCCCGCGTCCCGACGGTCGTTACGAGATCTCGACGGAACGCTCCGGCGCCTGGGTGCGGAAGCGAAGGCGCGCCTTCGTCGCCAGCGAAGTCATCTTGGCAGCGGGGGCAATCGGTACCCAGAAGCTTCTCCACCGGATGCGCGACGAAGGACGTCTCTCAAACCTGTCGGCGAGGCTTGGCGAGTTCACCCGCACGAACTCGGAGGCGATACTCGGCGCGCGCACATTCCGCCGCGACGTCGACTTCACCCGCGGCGTCGCCATCACGTCGTCGTTCCATCCGAACGACCACACGCACATCGAGCCCGTCCGCTACGGACGGGGCAGCAACTCGATGGGGCTTCTCACGACCGCCCTCGCCGACGGCGACAAACGCTTCCGTCTGCTCACCTGGGCCGCCGAGGTGGCGCGCCATCCGGTGATGATGGCGCGCAACCTGAGCATGCACCACTGGTCGGAACAGACGATCATCGCCCTCGTCATGCAGACCGGCGACAGCTCGATTACCTGCTACACGAAAAAGGGCCTCTTCGGCACGCGACTCACCTCACGGCACGGCCACGGTGAGCCGAATCCGACCTGGATACCCGCCGGCCACGACGCCGTGCGGCGCATCGCGCGGCGCATCGGCGGTTTCGCCGCCGGGGGCTGGAACGACGTGTTCAACATCCCGATGACCGCGCACATCCTCGGCGGCGCCGTCATCGGCGACTCGGCCGAGACCGGCGTGATCGACCCGTACCAGAGGGTGTACGGCCACCCTGGCCTGCACGTCGCGGACGGCTCGGCGATCTCAGCCAACCTGGGCGTCAACCCGGCGCTCACGATCACCGCGCAGACCGAACGCGCGATGGCGCTGTGGCCGAACCGCGGCGACCCGGACGGACGACCGCCACTCGGTGAGCCCTATCGCCGGATGGGATCGATCGCACCCCGGCAACCCGTCGTGCCCGACGGGGCTCCCGCGGCGCTGCGTCCGCGGCCTTAGCGTCGGGCCGCCGCGACCCGGCGCTGGGCTGCAGGCCGAGAGCGGCAGGTTCGTTGGCGAGATGAATTGAGGATCCGATGGCAAACGAGACGGTGTTCGAGCGTTACCCGGGCAACCCGATCGTCACGGCGAGCGCGGTCCCCCGAGCGAACAGCATCCACAATCCGGCGATCGTGAAGCGCGGCGAGGGCGACTACGCGGGCGTGTTCCGGGTTGACGAGATCAGCCTGAGCCTCACGCTGCACGTCGGACGCAGTCACGACGGCATCGCCTGGCAGATCGATCCCGATCCCCTCGTCATGCGAAGTGATGACGCCGAGGTCTCCGTCACCGCGCAGAGCTACGACCCGCGCCTCACGAGGATCGACGAAACGTACTACCTCACCTGGTGTAACGCCGGCCCTTCCGGACCGGCGATCGGACTGGCGACGACCGAGGACTTCGTTACGTTCCACCAGTGGGAGAACCCGCTGCCTCCGGCAAATCGCAACTGCGTCCTTTTCCCCCGGAGGATCGCCGGCGACTTCGCCATGTACCACCGTCCATCGGACCGCGGGCACACGCCGTTCGGTGACGTCTTTTTCGCCAGGGGCCCCGACCTCGTCCACTGGGGCCGCCACCGCTTCGTCTTCGGTCCGGCGGGGGGATGGCAGTCGCTGAAGGTCGGACCGGGACCGCACCCGATCGAGACCGACGAGGGCTGGCTACTCCTGTACCACGGCGTCTGGCGAAACTGCAGCGGCTACGTGTACTCGGTCGGCGCGACGCTCCTCGACCTCGACGAACCCTGGAAGGTCCGTTACCGCACCCGCGACTACCTGCTCGCGCCGACTGAGCCCTACGAGCGGATCGGCGACGTGCCGAACGTCTGCTTCCCGAGCTCGGCGACCACCGAGGGCGATCGGTTGCGCCTCTATTACGGCTGCGCCGACACCTGCGTCGCAATGGCCGAGGCGGGGTTGGCGGACCTCCTCGAGTTCGTGAAGGACCACAGCCTCCGGGCTGGGCAGACCACCGTCTGGTTCTGACGCGGCGAGCCGCCGTGGCCACCGCGGCTCCGCCGGAGTCGCGACCGCAGTGCGCGAACAAGGAGTTGTCAATCTGGGCCGATCAACATACAGTAAATCAATTACTTTCATTGACATAGTTCTATATGGGGGACAAAACCCGGACCGAAGGGCGCGCGCATGGGCATCGCCGACGACATCACCCAACTAATAGGGAACACGCCGCTCGTCCGTCTTCGGCGGGTGAGCGAAGGGGCGGTCGCCGAGATCGCCGCCAAGCTCGAGTTCTTCAACCCCGCCCACAGCGTGAAGGACCGAATCGCCGTGGCGATGATCGACGCCGCCGAGAAGGCCGGGCTCCTTACACCGGATACCACGATCGTCGAACCGACGAGCGGTAACACCGGTATCGCGCTCGCCATGGTGTGCGCGGCGCGCGGCTATCGCTGCATCTTCACGATGCCCGAAACGATGAGCCGCGAGCGCCGCATGCTGTTGCGCGGCTATGGCGCCGAGCTCGTCCTCACGCCTGGGCCCGAGGGAATGGGTGGTGCCATCGCCAAGGCGGAGGAGATCGCCAATGGCGACGGTCGCTACTTCATCCCCCAGCAGTTCGAGAACTCCGCCAACCCGGCGATTCACCGCGAGACGACCGCCGAGGAGATCTGGTCCGACACCGACGGCCGCGTCGACATCGTCGTGGCCGGCGTCGGCACCGGGGGCACGATCACCGGCGTCGGCCAGGTGCTGAAGGAGCGCAAGCCCTCGGTGCAGCTGATAGCCGTCGAACCGGCGGCATCGCCGGTGCTATCGGGCGGCGCCAAAGGACCGCACCCGATCCAGGGGATCGGGGCCGGATTCGTGCCGGCGATCCTGGATGTCAGCCTCCTCGACGAGATCATCACGGTCGAGAACGAGGAGGCGTTCGCCACCGCGCGCCGGATGGCTACCGACGAAGGACTGCTCGTCGGCATCTCCTCCGGCGCGGCCGTATGGGCCGCGTTGAAAGTGGCACATCGCGAGGAGAACGCCGGAAAGCTCATCGTCGTCATCATCCCCTCCTTCGGCGAGCGCTACCTCAGCACGAAGCTGTTCGAGGGACTCGGAGACTGAGCATGCTCGGAGGCATTCGACAGGACGTCGCCTCGGTCCGACAGCGGGATCCGGCCGCCCACTCGAAACTCGAGATCGTGCTGTGCTACCCCGGTCTTCACGCCGTCTGGAGCTACCGGCTCAGCCACTGGATGTGGACGCGGCACCTCAAACTGGCTGCACGGGCGGTCTCATCCCTCGCCCGCATCTTCACCGGCGTCGACATCCACCCGGCCGCCAAGTTGGGCCCTGGGCTGTTCATCGACCACGCCACCGGCGTGGTGATCGGTGAGACGGCCGAGGTGGGGGCCAATGTGACGATCTACCAGGGGGTCACGCTCGGCGGGACGAGCCTCGAGGCAGTGAAGCGTCACCCGACCGTCGGCGATCGGGTGACGATCGGCGCCGGTGCGAAGCTGCTCGGTGCGATCTCGATCGGCCATGACAGCCGCATCGGGGCAAACGCCGTCGTCGTGCACGACGTCCCCCCAAACTCCATCGTCGTCGGCGTGCCGGGACAGGTCATCGCTCGCCGTTGGCCACGTACGGCGGCGTCACCACCCGATCTCGACGAGACCCTGCTGCCTGACCTCGTCGGTGTGAGTCTGGCGATGTTGCAGAAGCGCCTCGACGAGCTCGAGCGGGTCGTGACCGGCCACGTCACCGTCTCGAATCTGCACCAAACAGCGGTGGGGGTATGGACCGGAAACGACTTCTCGATCTGATGAGCCAAGTCGGAATCACCAAGGATGAAGTTGTGTCAGAGCCCGCGGCACCCGCCGCAGACCAGGTCCTCGACTGCGTTGGCACGGCGTGCTCGCATCATGGCGTCGGGCAGAGCTGACGAGGGCTAGCTGCGCTCCCCCCGGCTGCGCAAGCGGGGCGCTCCGGACCGAAGACCTGGTACTACGCCGTCGTCCCAGCAATCTCATCCGCGAGGTCGGCGACCGAGTCGACGACACGGGACGGACGGTAGGGGAACCGCTCGATGTCCTCGGGGCGCGTCACCCCAGAGAGGACGAGGATCGTCTCGAGACCGGCCTCAATGCCGGCAACGACGTCGGTATCCATCCGGTCGCCCACCATCGCGGTCGTCACCGAGTGGGCGCCGAGGACGTTGAGCCCCTCCCGGATCATGAGCGGGTTGGGCTTGCCCACGAAATAGGGCGCCTGTTCGGTCGCGTGCTGGATCATCGCGGCGACCGATCCGGTGGCCGGCAGGTTGCCCCCGGGCGAGGGCCCGGTCGCGTCGGGGTTCGTCGCGATGAACCGCGCCCCCCGGTCGATCAACCGGATGGCCTTGGTGATCGCCTCGAAGCTGTAGGTACGGGTCTCGCCCAGAACGACGTAGTCGGGATCCCGGTCGGTGAGCACGTAGCCGATGTCATGCAGCGCGCTCGTCAGGCCGGCTTCACCGATGACGAACGCCCTTCCGTTCGGTCGTTGGCTGTCGAGAAAACGGGCGGTCGCGAGCGCCGATGTCCACAGCGCCTCGGGCGGGATCGAGAGCCCGCTGTCGGTGAGCCGCGAGGCGAGGTCTTTCGGGGAGAAGCGCGAGTTGTTCGTGAGAACGAGGAAGCTGAAACCGGCCTTGTCGAGGGCCGCGATGAAACGATCAGCCCCTGGTACCGGCACCGCCCCATTCACGAGCACGCCGTCCATGTCGCACATCCAGCTCACCGCCGATTGGCGAGTTCTCATGGGACAAGTATGCCGGTTCGCTGCTCTCGGAGTGCTGGTGATCGCGCAATTCGAGTCCATCGACCTGGCGAGCGCGGGCTCCAGCCAAGCCCCCCAGTAGCGGCTCCGGCGACGTACACCTCGTGGCTCTCGAGCCTTCCCCACCGGTGCTACCGTGCGCGCCCGTGCCTAGCGCGATCGATCACGGCGCCGGGGAAGCTGTTTCGTCGCGGCGCTGGATGGCGCTGGCAGTGCTGTGTGTGTCACTGCTAATCGTCTCGCTCGACGGCACCGTCCTGAACGTCGCCCTGCCGACGCTGGTGCGCAAGCTGCACGCCAGCTCGAGCGACCTGCAGTGGATCGTCGACGCTTACGTGGTGCTGTTCGCCGGGCTGATGCTGGTGGCCGGCAGCCTCGCCGACCGGGTCGGCCGCAAACGGACGTTCCTTGCGGGACTGGTCACATTCGCCGCCTGCTCCACCTGGGCCGCGCTCTCCGGCTCGGTCGGGATGCTGATCGCGGCCCGCGCGAGCATGGGCTTCGGAGCGGCGCTGATCATGCCCTCCACGTTGGCGATTATCACCAACACCTTCACGGAACCGCACGACCGGCGACGGGCGATCGGCCTCTGGGGCGCGACGAGCGGGGCCGGGATCGCGCTCGGCCCGATCGTCGGCGGACTGCTTCTCGCGCACTTCTGGTGGGGATCGGTATTCCTGATCAACGTCCCGATCGCCGCCGTCGGCTTCGTCTGCGCCCTTCCACTCGTCCCCGACTCGAGGAGTCCCGAGGCCCGTCCCCCGGACCTCTCCGGGTCGCTGCTGTCGATCGCCGGGCTCGGTCTTCTGCTCTGCGCGATCATCGAGGCGCCCGTGCACGGCTGGTCGTCGACGCTGGTGACCGCCACCGGCTTCGGTGGGCTCGCGATCGTCGCCGCATTCGTGTATCGGGAGCGGGTCGCCGCGTATCCGATGCTCAACCTGCGCTTTTTCCGCGACAGGAACTTCTCTGCCGCCGTCACGTCGGTCGGCCTCGTGATGTTCGGCATGCTGGGCGCCTTCTTCGTTCTCACCCAGTTCCTCCAGTTCCAGCTCGGTTACACCCCGTTGCAGGCGGGCGTGCGCACGCTCCCCGCCGCCGGCGCGATCGCCCTGACCGCCCCGCTCTCGAGCGAAGCCGTACGCGTCGTCGGCACGAGGCTGACGATCGCCACCGGCCTGCTCTGTGCCACCGCCGGTCTCTGGCTGATCTCCGGCGCCACGGTCACGACGACCTACGGCGGCATCGTCGCCGGCCTGGCCCTGGTCGGAGTCGGCGCCGGGCTCGTCATCCCCTCGGCGACCGCGTCGGTCATGGGCTCGCTCCCGAGGGCGCACACGGGTGTCGGCAGCGCCACCAACGGCACCTTCCTCCAGGTCGGCGGCGCCCTCGGCGTCGCCGTGATCGGCAGCCTGCTTTCCAACCGCTATCAGGACCGCCTCACCGGTGCGCTCGCCCCCTACCACCTGGGCGGCAGGCTCCTCGGGGCCGTCCACGACACACTCGGTTCGGCGCTGGCCGCCGCCCACGGGGTCGGCGGCACCATCGGCGCCGTGATCGCGCGTGCCGCCCGTGCCGCCTTCATCAGCGGGATGGATCTCGGTCTGACCACCGCCGCGATCGTCGCTCTCGGTGCCGCCGCGATCGCGCTCGTGACCCTCCCGGGGAGAACAAGCGTCGGCGGACGTCGCGGCGACACTTTCGCGACCTCCACCCCACCCCGATCTGGTCCGAAGCGCTGACGAGGGACTGCGTCAAGTCCTGGCGGAATCGACCGAAGGTCCGCCCCCGACGCGTGGATGTCTGTTCGCGGCTCCACTAGGCGACGAGCGTGCCAGAGAGGGCCAAGGGCCAACGCCGTTAGACACAGCGGAAGAAGTTCGATCCTCACCGACTGCGAGCGTGCCAACGGTCGCGCTCGTTGCCTGTCGGGATTACCCAGGCGCGACAACCCAGTGCCGGGCACGCTCGACCGCTTCCTTCCAGCGCGCATGTCCCCGCTGCCGGTCGACACGCCCCGGGTCCGGCTCAAAACGCCGACCGGATGCCCTTAGACGGGCGACCTCCGCCTGGTCATTCCACAACCCGGCCGCCAGACCGGCACAGAACGCCGCGCCGAGCCCCGTCGCCTCTGTCGTCGCGGCGACGTCGACGGGTACGCCGAGCAGGTCGCTCTGGAACTGCATGAGCCAGTCGTTCACGGACGCACCCCCGTCGACGCGCAGCTCGGTGACCGGACGCCCGGCCGCCGCCATCGCTTCGGTCACGTCAAGCGTCTGGTAGGCGATGCTCTCAAGCACGGCCCGCACGATGTGGGCCCTCGTCGTCCCCCTCGTCACTCCGAGCAGAGTGCCGCGCGCCTCGGGGTCCCAATACGGCGCGCCAAGACCGCCCAGTGCCGGTACGAACCAGACGTCATCGTTGTCGGCGAGGCTCGCCGCCAGACCTGCCGTCTCGGCGGCCGAGTTGATGATCCCGAGGCCGTCGCGCAGCCACTGCACCGCAGATCCGGTCGCGAAGATCGAGCCTTCCAGCGCGTACGAAGCCGGCTCTCCCGGCGCGGAGAACGCCACGGTGTCGAGGAGGTCGCCGGCGCGGAGACGCTCGGTGCCCGTGTTCTCGAGCAGAAATGATCCTGTCCCGTAGGTGTT
The DNA here is from genome assembly GCA_963785415.1 of uncultured Acidimicrobiaceae bacterium. Lineage (GTDB taxonomy): Bacteria > Actinomycetota > Acidimicrobiia > Acidimicrobiales > Bog-793 > Bog-793. The sequence continues at coordinate 1,952,283 of CAWAVB010000001.1, read as the reverse complement.
CTTGGCGAGCCCAGGTCCGAAGCAGGCTTGCGCGAAGAGGGCGGACTGCTGATCGCCGAGCGCTCCCGCGACGGGAACGGGGCGGCCGAGTTCCAGACCGGCCGTGGACTCGCCGAAGACCTCGGCCGAGGGGTGGATCTCAGGCAGGAGCATCCGGGGGACATTGAAGAGAGCGAGCAGGTCCTCGTCCCAGTCGAGCGTCTCGAGGTCCATCAGCATCGTGCGGGACGCGTTCGTCGGCTCGGTGACGTGAACCCCCCCGGTCAGCCGGAAGATGAGGAAACTCTCGATCGTGCCGGCGCAGAGGTCACCTTGTTCGGCGCCGCGGCGCAACTCTGAATCGCTGTCGAGGAGCCAGGCGATCTTCGACGCTGAGAAATAGGGATCGAGCACGAGACCGGTACGTTCGCGGACCCATTCCCCTGCACCGTCGGCGATCAGCCGCTGACACATCGGCGTGGTGCGACGGTCCTGCCACACGATCGCGTTCGACACCGGACGACCCGTCGATCGTTCCCACAAGACGACGGTCTCGCGCTGGTTCGCGATGCCGATTCCGGCGACATCGAGAACGGAACGCCCGGAATCTGAGAGCGACTCCCCGATGAGCGAACACGTGTCGTCCCAGATGCGCTCGGGATCGTGCTCGACCCACCCCGGGCGTGGACAAAGGAGCGGTAGCTCGCGCGCCGCGCTGGCGACGACCTGACCGTGGTCGTCGACGACGAGCACGCGCGTGTTCGTCGTGCCCTGATCGATCGCGACCACGCACGACGCCTTCATCTCATCATCTCTCCGTCGTGGGACAGGACCGATCCGCCAGAACGCAGCACCCCGCCCGCGTCGCCGGGTTCGGCGTCGGCGCGAGACTCCGTCCCGACGCGGCGGCGGCACGAAAGGATTCCATCGCGTTCCGGTTCCACTTGATTGGACTGACCCATGACTATCGCGCCGCCGGCGGATGAGCGTTCGTGCCCGGTTCCGGCCTTCGTGGCTCCGCTCGGATACCACCTCCGGCACGCGCCGCGTCACCCGGCGGATTCTCACCGCACCGTCCGAATTCGCCGATCGGGAGCTCCCGACCCGCAGTTGCTGCGCAACCTGGGTGCATGTTCCCTAGTCTGAACGAAACAAGGACGGAGACGGGAGACGGAATGCGGCAACGGGCGTTGGGCCAGGGACTGCGGGTTTCGGCTCTCGGGCTCGGGTGCATGGGGATGAGCCAGTCCTACGGCCCGGGAGATGACGAGGAGTCGATCGCGACGATCCACCGGGCGCTCGAGCTGGGCGTGACGTTCTTCGACACCGCCGACATGTACGGTCCCTTCACGAACGAGCAGCTGGTCGGACGGGCGATCGCCGGACGGCGGGACGAGGTCGTGCTGGCCACGAAGTTCGGCAACGAGCGTTTACCGGACGGCAGCTTCGTCAGCGTCAACGGCAAGCCCGATTACGTGCGGCGGGCTTGCGACGCGTCCCTCCAGCGACTCGGCGTCGATCACATCGACCTCTACTACCAGCACCGCATCGACACCACCGTCCCGATCGAGGACACCTGGGGAGCGATGCACGAGCTGGTCCAAGCCGGCAAGGTGCGGTATCTGGGCATCTCCGAGGCGGCGCCGGCGACCGTGCGACGCGCCCACGCCGTGCATCCCATCGCCGCGTCCCAGAACGAGTACTCGCTTTTCACCCGGGACCCGGAAGACGGTCTGCTCGCCACCTTGCGCGAGCTCGGCATCGGGATGGTCGCCTACAGCCCCTTGGCAAGAGGCTTCACCTCCGGACATTTCGTCGACCCGGACCAGTTCGGCGAGTCCGACTTCCGGCGCCACAACCCGCGCTTCCAGGGCGAGAACTTCGCCGCCAACCTGGCACTCGTCAAGAGACTCACGACGTTGTCCGAGACCAAGGGCGTCACTCCCACCCAGTTGGCGCTCGCCTGGGTGCTCGCCCAGGGCGACGACGTGGTGCCGATCCCCGGGACGAAACGGCGAAGCTACCTGGAACAGAACGTCCGGGCTCTGGAGATCGAGCTCACTCCGGAGGATCTTGTCGCCATCGATGTAGCCGTGCCAAGGGGATCCGTGGCGGGCGACCGTTACGCCGCGGAGCAGATGTCCCGTATCAACATCTGACTCCGCACCGCGAAGCGCGCCACGACGCGATCCGCGTCGATCCGTCATCCTCATGCTCACCAGGAAAGACACCTGCGCATCACGGGCTGGCAGCTCCCCCGCCGCAGCCTGAATCTGGCTCCGCGGCGCAACTTGGGAGTAGTTATCATCGCCAGACATGCGCATTGAACCAGTGAATCGTCCCGTGACGGTCGGCCTTGTCGTCGGAAACCGCGGCTTTTTCCCCAGCGAGCTGTGCCGCGAAGGTCGAACCGAGATGCTCGAGGTGCTCGGAGCCGCCGGGCTAGAGGTTGTCGCGCTCGGACCGGACGACACCGAGTACGGCTCGGTGGAGTCGTTGGACGACGCGGCGAGGTGCGCGCGCCTTTTCCGCGACCATGCCGAGGAGATCGACGGGATCGTCGTCACGCTTCCGAACTTCGGCGACGAGCGGGCCGTCGCGAACACGATCCGCGGTTCGCGGCTCGGAGTCCCCGTGCTCGTGCACGCCTTCCCCGATGAGACGGAGAAGCTCCAGATCACGCATCGGCGGGACAGCTTCTGCGGGAAGCTCTCGGTCTGCAACAACCTGACGCAGTACGGAATCCCGTTCTCGCTCACCACGCTCCACACCTGCGGACCACGTTCGGCGGAGTTCGCGGCCGATCTCGATCGCTTCGTCCGTGTCTGCCGGGTGGTGAGGTCCGTGAAGGGGATGCGGGTGGGAGCGATCGGTGCCCGACCGTCGAACTTCAATACCGTCCGTTTCAGCGAGAAGCTGCTCGAGCAGGCGGGGATCTCGACCATCACGCTCGACCTCTCCGACGTGCTGGGACGGATCGGACGTCTGGCGGACGACGACCCGGCCGTGACGTCGAAGGGCGAGGCGATCGCCGCCTACACCTCGACGACCGGCGTGCCCGATACGGCGCTGCTGAAGATGGCGAAGCTCGGCGCGGTCATCGACGACTGGATGGAATCGGAGCAGCTCGACGGCACCGCGATCCAGTGCTGGACCGCGCTCCAGGAGTTCTACGGCGTCGTCCCGTGCACCGTCATGAGCATGATGAGCAACAGTCTGAAACCGAGCGCCTGCGAGGCGGACGTCACCGGCGTTGTCTCGATGTTGTTGCTCCAGGCGGCCGCGGGAACGCCGAGCGCCATTCTGGACTGGAACAACAACTTCAGCGGCGAGCCGGACAAGGCAGTCGTCTTCCACTGCAGCAACCTGCCGAGCGACTTCCTGGAGTCGACCAGCATGAACTTCCAGGAGATCATCGCCGGCACCGTCGGGAAGGAACGAACGTACGGCACCCTCTACGGGCGGATCAGGAGCGGTCCAGCGACCTACCTGCGCGTCAGCACGGACGACGCCTCAGGGCGGATCCGGGCGTATCTCGGCGAAGGACGGTTCACCGACGACCCGATGCACACCTTCGGCGCCTACGGCGTCATCGAGATCCCGCGCCTCCAGGCACTTCTCGAACACATGTGCCGGAACGGCTTCGAGCACCACGTCGTGATGAGCCACTCGCAGACCGCGTCGGCCCTGCAAGAGGCGCTGGAGACGTACCTGGGCTGGAACGTCTATCTCCACCGGTAGACGGACCCCCTGGCCTTTGGATCGAGACCGCCACGTGGCAGCCACCGAGGAGGCCGCCGCCTTCTCTCGGGCCGGCCGACTCCGCCCGCCACAGGTCGCCGGGACCCGACCGAGCAAACCGGGACGGCCGAAGTCGGCACCGCCACGTCTGCGAGGCTGTCCGCATGGACGGTCTCACCTGGGATCGGTCCCCAGCGGCGTTACCTGCAGAGCGTCGAACGTCCCGGATCCCGGGCGGCCTTCGGCGCCACCTCGCGGCGTTGAGTTAGGTGGCGCTCCCGGTGGGTGAGGGCTGCCTGGTCGGCATCGACGTCGGCTCGACCCGTGTGAAAGCGCTCGTCGTGGACCTCGCCGGGCGAGAGCTGGCCGTCGGCCATGCCGAAACTCCCTGGCGGTTCACCTCGTCGGGCGCCGAGGCGGCGCCGGAGGACATCTACGAAGCAGCGCTGGCGGCGACGGTGACGGCGCTCGCCACGGCACCCGCGGGGCCCGTCGCCGGCGTCGGCGTGACGGGAATGGCGGAGGCCCTCGCGCTCCTCGGAGCGAGGGGCGAGGCCGTGGCGCCGGCGGTCGCTTGGTACGACGTGCGGGGCGCACAGGAACAGGCGGAGCTCGAAGAGCAGTTCGGCGCGGCGCGCTTCACGGGGCTCACCGGCCTGCCGGCCTCGACGACGGCCTCGATCGTGAAGCTGCACTGGATCCTCCGGCACGTGCCCGGGGCGGCCGCTGCCCGCTGCGCCTTGAGCGTTCCCGAGTACGTCGCCCACCGACTCGGTGGGATGCGGGCCGCCGAGTGGTCGCTCGCCTCCCGCACCGGGCTGTTCGACGTGGGCCGGGCGAACTGGTCGACCGAGCTGCTCGAGTGGGCGGCTCTCCCGGAAGGCCTCTTCCCTGAGGCACTCCCCGCCGGCAGCCTGCTCGGCCGGGTCGTCGATCCTCCCGCCGGGCTCGAACGTCTGACCGGGGCGGCGATCGCGCTCGGGGGTCACGACCACATCTGCGCGGCCCTCGGAGCCGGGGTCGTCACCCCGCGGGAAATGCTGAACTCCTGCGGCACCGCCGAGGCCTACGTGCGCAGCGTCGTCCCCTTGGGCCCGGCGGATCTCGTCGCCGCGGTCGCGACCGGCGTCGGCATCGGCTGCCACGTCGTTCCCGGTTATCAGGCGATCCTCGCCGGCCGACCCTATGGGCTCGTGCTCGGACCCGTCTACGACCTGCTCGGCTGGGACGACGAGGTGGAACCGGAGACGAGCGGACCGGTTGGCGACACACCCGGGGCCGACCCCGCAATCGCCGGGGCGACCGGGGGTGGAACTCGTCGGCCACCTGGCATGACGCTTGGTTTCGACTTCGACGAAGCGACCGGCCACTCGTCGTTCTCGGGCATCGGACCCGGCGTCAGCGCCGCGCAGGCCAAGGCCCTGGCGGTCGAGGAGATGCTGCGGCGCTCGTTCCGGCAATACGCCGCGGTCGAACGGCTGGGTGGCCCCGTGGATCGGGTCGTCATGACCGGGGGCTGGATCCGTGCCGCGCAACTGCAGAAGAGGAAGATGGCGCGGTTCCCCGGTGCGTGCCTCGTCGCGGTGCGGGAGCCGGGCGCCCGCGGCGCTGCGCTCTTCGCCGGTTGCGCGGCGGGGCTCCTGCCCGGTCCGGACGCGTTCCCCGCTCCGCCGCTCGAACCACCAGAAAGCGGGTGACGACGCCGGTCAGTCGTGGACGAGCGAGTACAGCTCGGTAAGGAGGCCGGCCGTCTCGTCGGGCGGTCGCCCCCAGACCTTGCGCCCGATCACAATCCCGCTCGCTCCGGCCGCGATCCCCCGCTTCACCAGCGAAACAAGCTCGGCCCGGGTCATCGAGCCGCCGCCACCGAGCAGTACGACGGGAACGCCGAGATCTTCGCACCAGGACCGCAGCACGCTGTCGTCACCAGGATGGGCGACTTTCAGGATGTCTGCGCCGATCTCGGCCGCAACCCGACACCCGTGGGCCGCCACCTCGAGCGCCACCTCGCCCGTCGCCTTGAGCGCCACGGGCTCGACCATGACTGGAAGACCGAAACGGTCCGCCTCCTCCACGACGCCGGCGACGAGCGCCGCCGTACTCGCCCGCTCCACGGCGGGCACATCCCACGGCATGAGCATCTTGACTCCGTCGACACCGAGGGCGGCGGCGGTCTCGACGCTCGTCGCCAGGCGATGGCCGCCGCCAGACGTCTCCCGCCAGTGCACGTCGATCGTCAAGATCCGCGCCGGCGCCGCGCGACGTCCGAAGAGCTCGGCCGATCGGCGCAGCACCCCCGGACCGAGGAGGAAGCCGTCACACGGCGCTTCAAACAGCCGCTGCAGGACGGCCATGGGGTCTTCCAGCCCGGGGACGCGGCCGAGGATCGTGCCGTGGTCGAGCGGCACAACGACACAACGCCCGTCGTCACCGAAGATGCGACGCAGGCGGGTTGTCTTGCCCGCCTGGCGTGGCGAAGGAACGGAAGCGATCTCACCCATCCCGGCGATTATCACACGTGCAGCCGGCTGGGCGTCTCCCGAACCGCCCATTCGGTGAGGTCGCATGCACTCGTCCGACCCGGGACCCGGGACCTGCGGTGTCCACAGCATCCAGTAACGGGCAGTCGCCTGGGACCCACGTCCATGCGATGGACGGCGGGGTCTCCACGGAAGCGAGCGGTGCCGTCCGGACCTTCGTTCGCGCGACCTCGAAACCCCCGCTCCCGCCGACAAAACGCCAAGTGGTCCCGTCGTCTCTTGTTCACGGCACCCCTCCGACGCGTCGTGGCCCGGCGTCCACCGCTACCGAACCACATCGTGTATCGCCAAGCGCCTCGTTGAACCAGGGCAAGAACGCGGGCGAAGGACAAGCCCTGGTTCGGATCGACGGTGTCGCGTTTGGTCCTGCCAGCGCACTCACTCGATTGGCTGACGAGCGATCACCGGCGGTTCGCGCCCCGCCAAGAGCCAACCGACAACTGCGGCAGCGAGCGGCATCGCGACGAGGATCTCCAACAGCGTGGCTGAGGGAACATTGCCGAGCGCCGAGATCCCTCCGTTCAGCGAGTTCGTTCGGATGAACCCGATCATCCCGACGTATCCGGCGACCGTCCCGAGAAGCGCGCCGAGGAATCCGAGCGACCCGGCGGTCGCGGCCGTGATCGTGCGCCTCGTCCTGCTGCTCGCCCCAGTCGCGGCGAGAGTCCGGAGGTCGCTCGCCGTCTCGCTTCGGATCAGTCCGACGCTCATCGCGAGGATCGCCAGCGCGAGCACGATCCCGGCAAGCGTCGCCGAGTCGATGACCTCCATGCCCGACGGCGCGCTGTTCTTGGTCTCGATGGACATGCCCGACACTTTCGAGGCGAGGAGCCGGGCATCCCTGATCTGCGTCGCGGTCGGAGGATGCACGGTCGTGATGAACCAGCCGGCTAGCGACGTTTGCAGCCCAAGTGAGTGAATGGCGTGCTCGGTGATAACGGTGTTCGGCGCGGAAGTTCCTGAGGGAAGTGCGCCCACCTTATCGATCGTCGGGTTCGAGATAGAAGGATTCTTCGGGCAGCCCTTCGAAGGCGGCCCGTTGGGCACCATCCGCTTCAGACAGGCTTTCGACGGCGTCCACGTGAACTGCATATTCGAGACGCCCGACAGACCGGGTCGCATACTGAGGATGAGGGCGTTGGGGTCGATTTGCGATGACTTGATGCCGAATGCCCTGAGGAGTTGGGGCGTCGCCACGTAGATGGGGCCGTTCCAGTTCCGACCGGACCCCATATGGTTCAGGGAGGCGCTTGTCTGCTCGAGTTCGATCACCGAATTCGCCCCGAGCGCTTCGGCGATCTCGTGGACACGCGTATCCTGCACTGCCATCGGCGGCGGCTTCGGAGCGGTGCTCGACCCATTCGGGCCGAACAACGGCGTGCCACCGGGCAGTGGCGCGTAGACGACAATCTGGTTCGAAGCGAGGTTCGGCCCCGCGTAGTCGAGGACGTTGCCGTACCGTGCATCAGCGGCGACCGCCACGATCACCGTGATTAGCACGGCGATGCTGATAGCGGCCAGTGACGGTCCTGACCTGGCCCGATAGCGCGCGAGGTCGCGCAAGGCGAGGCGCGTGGCGATGGGCGCGTGTCGGCCGACGCGGGCGGCGAGGGAAAGAAAGAACGGCGCGAGAAGGATCACGCCGGGAACGAGTGCGATGAGCCCGCCAATGAGGAACGGGACATCCGGCTTCGCGCTGTTGGCCGTCGTGGTGAACCCGAGCAACACGAAGGCCAGGCCCAGCAGCACGAGGCCAGGAACCGCCGAGCGGTGAATCCTCTTCGGTTCGACAGGCCGGCCAGAGAGCGCCGCGACGATCGGCACTTTCGCCACGGTCCGGGCCGGACGACGCGCGGCGATGTACGCCGCAATGATGGCGAGGCCCATCGCCGGTCCGATCACATCCCATGGCAACGCGAACGTGCCGATGACGTGGAAGGAACTCGTCTCGAGCGTTGGCCTGTAGATGAGCCACACGATGAAGCCGAACAGCGCTCCGAGTAGCGTGCCAGCGATCCCGACGACTGCGCCGTTCATCCGGACGACTGCCCGCACCTGCTTTTCGGTCGCGCCGATCGAAGAGAGCATGCCGAGCGAGCGCAGCCGCCGCTGCGCCAACACCGTGAAACCTCCGGCCGCGATCAGAGTGACCAGGAGCATTCCGATTACCGCGACCGCGAGGATGATCGTTTCGGGATTGGCCGCGCCGAGCGCCACCGACGTGACTTCCGCGACGTTCGGTCCGATGTTGGAGGGGTTCACCCCAGGCGCATCGAACAGCAGATCGATTTCGCTCGGAGTGCGCACCTGTCCGGGCACCACGAGGGCGAAGTTGTCAAGGGTGTCCAGCGGGTCTTCGACGATACCGACCACACGCCGTTGCGTCCCGCCCTCGGCCCACAGCTGCCCGATGCGCACGTTGAATGCAGAAGCAACGCCCTTGGTGAGGGCGACCTCGCCGGGACCAGTCGGGTATTTCCCCGAGATGAGCGAGAACATCGGACCGCTGAACGGCCCGCGCGCACTTTCGGCCCGGAGCTGATACGTGTTGATGGAACCGGGGATCGAGAGGGTCTCGTTCTCGATGATTTGAACGCGCCCAAAGCGATGCTCGAGCGCCGCAACCTTCGCCGAAAGATGCGGAACGGCTCCCTGATAGGAGGCGAGGTCATTCGCCGTCCCGAAACCCAGGTTCGCCGGCGTCGGATTGTTCGTCGCCACAGCCGCGGCAACGAAGATTGCGCCGACTACGACGACGATCAGTGTGAGAACGAGGAGCTGCTGGCGCCACTCGCGCCGGAATAGCCTCCACGCCCAACGCATCACCGCGCGACGAGCGGGCAGCGATCTAGTGCCCCCGCCCCGAAGATCGAGGGCGGCATCCGGAGCCGGTATCATGACTGCGGCCCGGTCTGAAGCAGGGACTCTGCGCTCGGCGGTGGAACCGTCTGGTCGACGACCCGGCCGTCACGCAGGAAGACCACCCGATCCGCCCACGAGGCGAGCTGGGCGTCGTGGGTCACGACCACCGCTGCGACTCCCGTCTTGCAGGCGGAGAGAAGCATCCGCATCACAGCCTCCCCGTTCGCCTGATCAAGCGCGCCTGAGGGTTCGTCCGCAAGCAGAAGATGGCGCCCACCGATGACGGCCCGCGCGATTGCGACACGTTGGCGCTCTCCGCCGGAAAGCTCGTCCGGGTAACGCGTCGCCTGGTCGGCGAGGCCGAGTTGCTCCAGCACCGCGATTCCGGCCAAACGCGACTTCTTCGCGCTGACGCCATCGAGCTCGAGCGGAAGCGAAACATTCTCGACGGCGGTGAGACCCGCGAGGAGGTTGAACTCCTGGAAGACATAGCCAACGGTGCGTCGCCGAAGCCGCGCCTTGTCGTTGTGCGACATCTCTTGAAGCGATTCGCCATCGATGAAGACCTCACCACTCGTCGGCTCCTCAAGGCTGCCGGCGATCGTGAGCAAGGTTGACTTGCCTGACCCACTCGGGCCCATGACCGCGATAAGCGAGCCACGATCGACTTCCAGATCGATGTCGGCCACCGTGTGCACTTCGTTCGGACCCGTGCCATAGGTCTTTGAAACCTGGCGAAGTTCGAGAAGACTCATTTGCGAACCGCCAATCTCCTTCTGAGCATCGGAATCTCCGTGCTCGAAGCGCGCGGCTCTGACGCCTCACGCTTCAACCGGCCGTCGACGGCATCGAGCCATCGGATCACCGAGTCGAGACGAAACAGCTCGGCGTCGACGACGAGCGCCAGCCTGAAGTCGTATTGACCCTCGTCGTCCTTCAGCCGGGTCCACTGCTGCATCAGCTCGACGACGTACCGCCTGTGGATCTGCAACACGTTCTGCACGTCGACGCTGGGTACATCGAGCGCGACGAGCACCTTGATCACCAGCTCGTCACGAGGGGGAACGGTGAGGTCGATCGGCGTCAAGAACCAGTCAGCGAGCTCCCGTTCGCCGGCGACGGTGATCCGGAACCGCTTCTGCGGCCCCTCGGAGTCCGCGTCATCGGATTCGACGAGCCCGTCTCGCTCGAGGCGCTGGAGGGTCGTGTACACCTGGCCGACGTTGAGCGGCCAGACGTCACCGGTCTTCTCCTCGAACTCCTGCCGGAGCTGGTGGCCGTACTTCGGCTGCTCGCTCAGCAGCCCGAGCAACGCGTACTTGACGCTCATCTGCGATTACCTGGGAGTTGCATACTCAGTATGCTACCGAGCTACGCCAACTCTGGCAAGTCGTCTCCAAGTCCCTCTCAGATGGCATGTCCACGGCAGGAACCTGGCTAGCAGGCGCCTTCCTCGCGGCAGAGCTGAGCACGGTGGTAACTCAGACGAAGCCATCTCCAGATGGTTCCCATCCTTCTTGTCGGACTCATTCCGTTCGGCGTGCTTGCGAATCGCTCCATACACGTCGCATCCGGTTTCAGATTTCTCGCCAGAGGCGTGCCATGCGGTGGCGACACCGGCTACTCGCGGCCAGACATCCTCGTTGCTCACCATCTCGCGTGAGTCAGGTCGCGACCCGTGAGATTGCGATCAAATGGCAGGTGAACGCCGCAATCGTGCACGCGTGAAACAGCTCGTGGTAGCCGAAGATGCGCGCCGACAACCTCGGACGGCGCAGCGCGTAGATGACGGCGCCAGCGGTGTAGAAGAACCCCCCGAAGACGACGAGCAACATCGTGATCGCACCCGCGAGACGCCACAGCTCAGGGAGCCAAAAGAGCGCCGCCCAGCCAAGACCGACGTACATCGCCGTGTAGAGCCACCGTGGAGCAGACAGCCAAGTGACACGGAGCAGAACGATCGCCAGCGCGGTGGCCCAGACGATGCACAGCATCACTGTGGCCTGAGAGGAAGGCAGTACGGCGACTCCGAGGGGCGTGTACGTGCCCGCAGTGATCAGCGCGATGTTCGAGTGGTCGAGACGCCGCAGTACGCCTGCCACGCGTGGACTCCAAATGCCGCGGTGGTAGACGGCGGACGTACCGAAGAGCATGCATGCCGTGAGCGCGAACACCGCGCACGCGACGCGGTCGGCATGCGTCGTCCCATCGGCAGCGAGCCAGAGGCCCGACACGAGCGCGTACGGGAATGCCCCGACGTGGAGCCATCCTCGAAGACGCGGCTTCGGAGGCGCAATCGTGACGGTCACCTCCCCAACCTAGAACCTCTCGAAAATCAGTGGGCCCGGACACGACGCTCGTTCATGTTCCCTCAAAGGCAAGCATCTTGACCTGCCCGATCATTCATCAGCCGATCCAGGAACACCATACGCGAAAGCGTGTTCGTCGCTTCTTCGATGAGGAGAATGGACCGAACGTCGTGGGGAGAGAAAGGCCAAGGCACGAAAGCGGGACGAAACCGCCGCGGCACCGCGAGGGACGAGGGCGACGGGAAGGGGCACCCGACGGCCGACGGCGGTGCCAGGAAGCGCCGACCGGCGACCGGCGGGAACGGGGCTGGCGCACCCCATTTCCTGCATCGGGGCCTAGGGCAAGGGGGGGCGACCGGCGGACCGGCGCGGACGAGAAAGGGCGCACGAGGGGCCGCAGGGCGCCAGCGCAACGAGACACGCACAGGGCGGCGCCAGAGCCCGGCCCGGCATGGCCGGCCCCAGCAAGGGCGAGCACCCGGACCGCACGAACGACGGGGAAGGGAGCCCAGCGAGCTCAGCAGGGCTTAGGCGCGTTCACGGTCAGCTCGTGCGGGCGCTGCTGAGGAAGCTACGGATTAGGGCGCACGCTCCGACGAGTGACGGATCTCACAGGGCAACTGTCACGTCGGGCGCAGCTACCCCGGAGCTGCGGTAGTTTGCTTGCGAATAGCGTGTTTGTCTAGGCCGCGTTCGACGGAAGGACCAGAGTAATGGCGCAATTGACTTTCCAGCCAGGCGAGGTCGTAGTGCGTCAGTTACGCCCGACACCGTTGGGATTGTTGCCCGCCTATATCTTGACCCTTGGCCTCTTTGAGATCTCGCGCAGGCGCTGGCGTTTCCTCCTCACCAACCAGAGGGTCGTTATTTCCAAAGGAGTGTTGAGCCGAGCGGTTCGCTCTGTGCCCCTCGACAGGGTGCAAGATGCGACCCTGAAGAACCAGCTCTGGATAGCAAGCATCCACCTCACGTCCGCCGGTGGCGCGTCGAGCATCGAGGCGATGGGACCCCTGCGGACACGTGACGCAAGGGCCTTCCTGCATGATCTGACCGGCCGAATCGGTCCTGCGGCCCCCGGAGGTTTGACAGGGAGCAGCTCGGGTCCGTCGATCGCCGACGAGCTACTAAAGCTCACGCAACTGCGAGACCAGGGCGCACTGAGCCCCGAGGAATTCGAGTCACAGAAGGCGAAGCTCCTAGGCACCTGACGTGCCGTGGCTACAGGACCTTCAATCAGGGTTACTACTCGCAACTTTCGGCTGAGTGCGTCCTCAATGGGTCTCACCCAGTTGAGTCCGCCAAAGTGGTGTACAAGCCCGAGGTGACCAACTCGCGCTGAGCACTGCTTCGCGTCGAGCATCCCCCAGACGCGACAGCCACCGCACCAACCTTCAAGAACGACAAGTTCACGAAGGAGAAGATGCGGTGACCGTCAACAACAACATGGGCGCGGCAGAGCTGCTGCGCAAGTACCTGGAGAGCCCAGCTGGTTCCGACCTGCTCGGAGAGATGGTGAAGATGGCAGCTGAGCTGCTCATGGACGCGGACGTCGATGTCATCTGCAACGCCGGCTACAACGAGAGGTCCGACGATCGCCGAAACAGTCGCAACGGGCATCGGGCACGGCGCTGGGACACACGGGCCGGCACGATCAGCCTCGACATCCCAAAGCTTCGCCAAGGCTCCTATCTGCCGAGCCTGTTGGAGCCACGCCGGCGAGCCGAGCAGGCCCTCGTCTCGGTGATCTGCCAGGCCTATGTCGAAGGCGTCTCCACGAGAAGAGTCGACGACCTCGTGAGATCGATGGGCATCGACGGCATGTCCAAGTCCCAGGTCTCCGAGCTCGCCAAGCACCTCGACTCAAAGGTCGGCGAGTTCCGCAACCGTCCCCTGGACGAGGGGCCCTATACCTATCTCTGGTTGGACGCCTTGTTCCACAAGGTGCGCGAGGGCGGACGCGTCGTCTCGTTGGCGACCGTCGTGGCCACGGGCGTGAACGCCGACGGCCACCGGGAGATCCTCGGCGTGGACGTCATAAGTGCCGAGGACGGAGCGGGCTGGACGGCGTTCTTGCGAGGCCTCGTCGCCCGCGGCCTTTCCGGGGTGGCCCTTGTCGTCTCCGATTCCCACGAGGGGCTGAAGAACGCGATCGGCGCCGTGCTGACCGGTGCGTCCTGGCAACGGTGCCGGACCCATGCCATGCGCAATCTGCTCACCCGAGTACCAAAGACCGCCCAGGCGATGGTCGCCACCCTCGTGCGGACGATCTTCGCCCAGGCTGACGCCACCCAGGTCAAAGCACAGTTCGACCGGGTCATCGACCAGCTCGAGGGCCAGTTCCCCGTCACCGCCGAGTTCCTCGTCGACGCCGAGGCAGACCTGCTGGCCTTCTCCTCGTTCCCCTCCGAGCACTGGAAGCAGATCTGGAGCAACAACCCCCAGGAGCGTCTCAACAAAGAGCTCCGCAGGAGGACCGACGTCGTGGGCATCTTCCCGAACCGGGCCGCGTGCATCCGCCTCGTCGGAGCCGTCCTCGCCGAACAGCACGACGAGTGGGCCGTGGCTCGCCGCTACATGAGCCCTGACAGCCTCGCCAAGGCTCGCATGCGCGTGATTGCCGGCAACATCGAACAGGTGAAGGAGGTGGGCAAGACGGCGGAGCTGGATGTCGTTTGCCAGCGACATGGGACCACCTAGCCGCTGGTTTTGCCAGCGGCATGGGACCACCCCCGTTGCCAGTCATGGGACCACCCTGAGCATCCACCACCTCCGGCCGACGAGATATTCGGCTGGGCCTCCGAGGCTGTTTCCGAGGAGGCCTGATGGCGTTCAGGGAGGTATCGGTGGTCCAAATCAAAGAGGCGCTTCGCCGCTGGCTGAAAGGTGAGGGTGAGCGCCCGATCGCCCACGGGATCGGCATCGACCGCAAGACGGCAAGGCGTTACATCTCAGCTGCGATCGAGCTCGGCCTTGACCGCTCAGGTGGCGAGGAGCAGCTCACCGACGAGCTGATCGGCCAGATGGTGGAACGGGTTCGCCCGCACCGGCCCGACGGCCACGGGGAGGCGTGGAGGGTTCTGGCCGCCCAGGAAGACCAGATCACCAAGTGGGTGGACGACGGCCTCACCGTCGTCAAGATCGGGATACTGCTCCATCGCCGCGGGATAGAGGTCCCGCACCGCACCTTGGCGCGCTTTGCCGTCGAGCGCTGTGGTGCCGGCAGGCGCAAGACGACGGTGCGGGTGGACGACCCGCCGCCTGGTGTCGAGTGCCAAGTCGACTTCGGCCGTCTCGGGCTCGTGGCCGACGGCGAGCATCGCCGTGTGTGCTGGGGGCTCATCTTCACGGCGTGCTACAGCCGCCACCAGTTCGTGTGGCCGACGTTTCGCCAGACCACCGAGGAGGTGATCAAGGGCTTCGAGGCGGCCTGGTGGTTCTTCGGCGGGATCTTCCCCGTCGTCATTCCCGACAACATGAGCTCGATCGTCACCGCAGCGGAGAACACCGCCCCTCGCTTCAACGACACGTTCCTCGAGTACGCCCAGGCACGGGGCTTTGTGATCGACGCCGCCCGCGTCGCGACGCCGACCGACAAACCTCGCGTGGAAAGAGTCGTGCCCTACGTGCGGAACAACTTCTTCGCCGGTGAGAGCTTCGTCGACCTCACCGACTGCCGGGAACGTGCCGAGACATGGTGCCAACAGACTGCCGGGATGCGCATCCACGGCACGACCCAGTGCCGGCCCGCCGAGGAGTTCAGGCTCGCCGAGCTCGGCAAACTCCTGGGGCTTCCGGGCACAGCCTTCGACATCCCGCGCTGGTCAGAGCCGAAGGTGCACCGTGACTTCCACGTCGAGGTGGACAAGGCGCTCTACTCGATCCCACACCAGTTCATCGGTCGCCGCGTCAAGGCCAGGCGTGACTCAAAGACCGTGAAGTTCTACTTTCGCGCCGAGCTCATCAAGGTCCATCCGCGAAAGGCCCCTGGTCAGCGCTCGACCGACCCGGCGGACTACCCGACCGGCAAGGAGATCTACGCCACTCGTGACGTCAAGGCGTTGCAGCGCCTGGCGGCCCAGCACGGCGAGGCGGTCGGGCGTTACGCCGAAGCGCTGCTGGACACGCCATTGCCGTGGACCAAGATGCGCCAGGTCTACCGGCTCTTGGGCCTCGTGAAGAAGTGGGGCCCGAGCCGCGTCGAGCTGGCGTGTCGCCGGGCACTTGAGGCCGAGGCGATCGACGTGAACCTCGTGAGCCGCATGCTGGAGCGCGCACGCGAGGACCTCGGACACGAGGCGAGTCCTGCCCACCCCGTCGTCATACAGGGGCGCTTCTCCCGTGACCCGTCGGAGTTCGCGACGACCAAGGAGGCGGGACGATGACGACGATCGCACCGAGCGTCTCTCCAGAGCTGAAGTCGCTCATGAGATCCCTGAAGCTCGGCCGTCTCCTGGACACCTTGCCCGAGCGCCTGGCGCTCGCTCGCAGCCACGAGCTCACCCACATGGAGTTCTTGGAGCAGCTCTTCTCCGACGAGGTGCAACGCCGTGACGGCGACTCGGCCGGTCGTCGGGCGCGGGCGGCCAGGCTGGACCCGACGATGACACTCGAGGCCTGGGACGACACCGCCAAGATCACCTACGACCGGGCGGTGTGGTCAGAGCTCGTGTCGCTGCGCTTTGTCGGCCAGGCGCGCAACGCCTTCATTCTCGGGCCGGTCGGCGTCGGCAAGACGTTCCTTGCCACCGCACTTGGCCACATCGCCTGCCGGCGGCGCGTCGGGGTGCACTTCGAACGGGCTGACCGGTTGCTCAAGAGATTGAAAGCGGCACGTCTCGACGCCAGCTACGACGCTGAGATGCGAAAACTCATCGGAGTCGAGCTCCTCCTGGTCGACGACTTCTGTCTCCAGCACCTCGACGCCGTCGAGACGGCCGACATCTACGAGATCTGCGTCGAAAGGCATCACTGCGCAGCAACGGTGCTGACCTCGAACCGTGACCCGAGCGAATGGCTGGGCTTCATGGCCGACCCGCTGTTGGCCCAGTCCGCGGTCGACCGGCTGAAGAGCGCTGCCTGGGAGCTCGTCATCGAAGGCGAGTCCTACCGTCAGAACGAAAAGCCGGCCATCGGAGCGGACCGAACGGAGACTCTGCCGGCGCGCCGACAACGGCGCACTTGACAAGCGGACCGGCTGCCGGGATCATCTCGCCAGCCGGTCGTTGCGGGGCGCGAGGTGGTCCCATGCTTCTGGCAACGGGGTGGTCCCTTGGGACTGGCAAGCGACACTGGAGGCCGTCAGCTAGGGACACGATCAACGGTTGGTGTGGTGGTCGTCGTACACCAGTCGGCCGGACTTGACCGTCTCACCCTGGTGCTCTCAGAGCACGCTTACGTGCCCCGTTCACGTCCACACCAGCAAGTGACTGCCTCTGGTGTGTCGCCCTAGGGGTTGGGTACAGAGGCGCCCACGTTCGCCCAGGTGGGGCGGCGGACACGTAGTGCGATTGGGAGGGGCGTTTACCGCGCACCACCGCCGCTCGGTCAGGGGGCCCCGAAGCTGCTACCACCCGCTACGTCAAAGGGGTATCTGCCTCGGCTGAACTCCATTTTCAGCTCGGCGCCAAGTAGTAGATCGGCCGAAGCGGCAACAGTGCCCTCGACGCTTCGGGGATCCTCTCGTAGTACTCGACCCAGAGATCGAGCAGGTCATCCACGGCCAACAGTGATACTCGGCGGCTCTCCTGAAGGCGAGCTTCCGTAATGGATTCGGGAGTGAAGCCTCCGTTGGCTACGAAGATGCCGACATCGGTAGGCCCGAGCACGGCGATGAAGGAGCGCACCTCCTGAACCGAAATCTTGTCAGCGCGTCGCTTGACCTGTGCCTTGATCCGCGGACCGGAGGCACCAAGCGGATCGGTGAAGGCAACGATGTCAATGCCCTTGTCGGGCCCCGGGGGTGCCACCCAGGCGACGTGGTATCCCATCGCCCGCAGGAGCGCTGCAACCAGCTCCTGAAGATCGTAAGGAGGGATTATCGCCAGGTAATCGCGGATCTCCTGGCGAGCCGTCTCCTCTGCTTCCTCCAGCGTCACCGATGGATGGGATTCCTCAGGCGATCCCTCAACGTCTACGTCCTCGGGTCGGGTCTTCTTCCACTCTCGATAGAGACGTCCAGATTCCTTATGCAGAGCCTCAGGATCCGGAAATGCCGTCACGGCTTGCAGGCCCGCCTCGGTCACGGCCCACTTTCCCTGCGCCTTGATGAGCCAGCCTGCCTTCACCGGTCCGATCGTGTTGAACCGGACGACCTTGTCAAAGCGACGGACACCCGGCCTGCTCGGATAATCGGCGCTTTCGAACTTCGTCGGCGGTAACTCGTGCTCCACGCGCCGTATCACTTCGCGGGCCGGTAGCTCTTCACCGGCGTCCTTCAGCACTTTGAGCACGGCCTGCTGAATCTCGCCTTGCCGCTTGTTCGTAATCTCAGCCACATAAGGACGATACCGCTGGCGGGGACTTGCTACTAAGGGCTTCGCCTGCGGGTGGGCTACTTACTGCCCGTGAGTGGGTCGCGGTGCCCTAGAGGCAGGCCCCACTCTCGACACGTCCGGCGCCCAAGCCCCTGCTCCGACCGTCCACCCGACTGCGTTGCGGCGGTTCCACGCGGTCCGCCACGGGCTGACGCCACGCGCCCGTCCCTCGCCCTGTGTGTGCCCTGCTCCGATCTACTGGGTCGAACGGGTGAGAACGGACCTCAGCGCGGCATCGATCTCGGCGAATACTCCCGCGTCTGCCAGAGACTGGCGAAGCAACCCGCGTGCCCGCTGGAAGCCGACGCTAGGAGCAATTTCGACCGCGGCAACGATCGCCTCGGCGCGTTCTGCGAGCTCGGCGAGTCGACGGTGGTCGGGATTCTCGCCGTCGTACTCGGGAATTGGTGGGTACCACACGTACTTGTCGAAGTGGCGTGCCCCGAATGCACCCCTGGACTGGTAGGGGGCAACGAGTTCGCCGAGCGCCGGAGAATTCAGGATCGCAGTGAGGTAGAACGCCTCCTCCATCGTCGCTGCCGCGCCCCAATACAGCATGTGGTCGATAACTGCCGAATCGTCTGTGACTACAGCCGACGTCAAGTAGTTGCCGGACTTTGTGTAAACCACTCGGATGGCAGAGGTCGGGGACTGCGCCGCGAGTTGCCCGATGTAGTCGATCTGCTCCAGAAGCGTCCGCTTGTCGGAGCTGCGGTGCTCGATCCATGTCCGCTCTGCGGCGCGCCACCATTCGGCGAGTCCCGGGTAGCGGTCGATCCGATCGTTGTCTCCAGAGAGCATCCCCTTGCCGTCGAAAGGGATCACGGTGTCTGCAGGAGGGAGCATTCGGAAGGGGAGACAGTGCTCGCCGAGGTAGGCGTGGCGGAGGAAGATTTGTTCAACGACGCCGGTGTGGTCGGGAAGGGAGCGCCAAGGCTCCTTATCGAGTCGCCCACGTCGCGAGCGCACCGCGCGATGCGCTTTCGGTTGGAGCGGCCCCGGTTCTTCAACCTCGACGAAGATGAGCATCCGCGGATAAAGGATCGCACCGTCCCGAAAGCGTTTCGAATATGGCGAGTTCATTCCTGTGTAGGTCACCCGGTCAGCGTCCGGAACGGTGAGCGTCCAGGTAACCCCACGCGCGCCGTCCGTCCCGCCGTGTTCATCGACACGACCCTGGGCGACGAGGCGAGTCGCCGGCAGCGGCACCCGCTCGGTGTATGAGCTCGAGGCCACCCTCATGCCGTGAACGACGCTCGACGGAACGGGAAAGGGGTCGGGATCGACAGCGTCCAGGTCCCAAGGCACCTCAAAGGCGACGGCGCAGGTCTCGGTCTTTGAGGAGTAATCAGCCTCCCGGAATCCCGCGTAGGTCTGGCGCGAGAGGGCAGCCAGCGGCATGACGAAACCGAACCGGCCTCCGACCCGCAAGTAGAGCTCGATCGAGCGCGCGACAAAGAACGCGGAGAGATCCTGCTGGGTTGTCCGCCCCCGGGCACCGCCAACCCAGAGCTTGCGCTCCTTCGCGCGACGCTCAAAGACATCCTGCATCGACGCAGGCATGAAACGATAAGAGAGCCACGGAGGGTTCCCGACGAGCGCGTCGACCCGGTTTGCCAGCGCGGTGAACCACGTCGGGCGGGCTTGATTGCGAACGAAGTAACCCCAGATGTGGTTCCGCTCCTGATCGTGAAGATCGCACAGCTGGCGATAGGTTGCCTCGAGGACCGGGCGATCTGACTGGGAGACGGCAAAAGTCGCGAGTACCCCTCCGATTGGGAGCGGTTTCTCACCACGTCGACGATCCGCTGCACGGGTCGCGAGCGCGTCGACGAGGCGATCGAAGCGGCTGGGGTCAGAGACGACCGAGGCAGGGAAGCGCAGCTCCTCAGTCGCGAACATCGATTGACCTTCTCCAGTCGGCACGACAATCTCACCTGACGGAGAGAAATACGTTTCCTCTTCGATCTCCCACCGCATTGAGTCCCCGAGGTAGACGGGGATTGAAAGCGCCGTATCCGCTTCGACCACCCGCTCAGTCCCGATCGCGAGCAGGTAGGTCACCTGGGCAAGGACGACGGCGACTGGATGAAGATCCATGCCGAAAACGTGTTCGACGACTTGGGCGACCGCGGTCTGAAGCTTTATCCCAGCGCTGTCGGCAGCGTCGAGGTAGCGGCGGACCGCGTGGAAGAGGAACGTCCCCGAACCGCAGGCCGGGTCGAGGACTCGGCTCTCGAGCGGATCGATGACGACCGTCTCGACGATGCGCTGCGCCAACCAGTCGGGCGTGTAGTACTCGCCAAGGCGGTGGCGGGTCTCCGGGGAGATGACCGACTGGTAGAGCGCCTTGAGCACATCGTGGTCGACTCCAGACCAGGAGAAGACAGAAAGGCGGCGAGCGAGGTCCGAGACGATCGACGCACCGCCAGGCACGTCGAGGACCCAATCGAAAAACCCTGCCTCGCCCACTCCTCGGATGTTCGACCGCGCGAAGAGCTGGCCCGAAAGAACCGTCGCCGGAGATTGTTGGAGTTCGGACGACTCGAAGCCAATGACGACGTGTGCAATAAGAGTGGCGACGAGGACGAGGTAGGTGTGCTCGACGAACAGCTTGTCATCGTCCTCGAACTGGGTCCCGAGCGCGGTCCTGAGCAGCTTGGCCCAGAGAGCGCGCTTGAGCTGCACTTCGGGATGGCGTGCGGCGGAAGACGACCACAGGTCGCCGAGCTCCCTCAATGCGAGCTGGCAACTAGGCGAGTCACTGCCCAGTCGTTCCCTGATTGACGCCGCAGTCGGCGCGATCTGTCGCTCGGTCGCGAGCAGTGAACCGAGCCACCATCGAAAGCGGCGCTCGTCGATCTGTCCCGAGCGGAGCTCGAAATCAGCCACCTTCTCGGCGCCGTCCATGACTCTCCGGTAGCAGAACCAATCGATTCCGTCGGTGAGGATGCCGACGTAGGTGCCACCGTTCACTCCCTCGCGGTCGGCGAGGTAGCCGGCGAGCTGCTGCTCACCCTCGTCGAGCGTCTTCTTCGCTCGTAGATCCCGCTTGCACTCGATGACGAGCGCGCCGACCTCGACGTCGATTCGCCGCCGATCGGGTGCTGGTGACTCGAGGCGGACCTGCTCCTCGCCGAGGGCGAATTCGCCGAATAGGAGGAGGTCGCGGACGTCCGCCTGGATGTCCGCCTCGGTTCTTCCCGGGTTCCGCTCCGCGAGACGGGCAAGACAGGTTACGAGGTCGAAGCCCGGCACGTCCTTCCTCTCACCAGCACTACTAAGCGTTGCGGTCACGCTACCTGGTAGGTGCGCGCCGAGAGGGGACCGAGAACCCGCCGGCCTGACCGCGCGGGCTCGATTTAGAACGGCGGATCGTGATCGGTGTCCGCGACGTAGACACGGCGCGGTGGGGCGAGTTCGGGTGGTTGCGCAGCTCGCGTCTTGCGACTCGCGAGAGCGGCGCCGAGACCTGCGGAAAGGGTCAGGCAGAGTGACACGGGAAGGATGGCCGCGAAGACGATCGCGGCCGCGAGGAGGACCGACCAGGTTGCTCCGGATACGCGCCGTCCTTTGCAGGCGACGAACGCGACCGCTCCGATAACGAGTGCGATGGCGACGAGCGCCCAGAAGATCGCCATGGCTGCGACGAGAGCTGCGAGTCCGCCGAGGATGAACAGCGTCCCGAGCGGGTGCCGTCGTCGGCCGAGCGCCCACACGAGGAGCGCGCCCGTGGCGCCCGCCTCCGCGAGCTTGCGACGCGTTGGGCCGAGCTGGTCGGCGATTCCCTGTTTGTATCCGTCCTCGTAAGCGCGGGCCTCGCGCCTCCACATCGCGAGGTCATCGCGTGTGAGGTCACCGCCGAGCTGCGTGGGAATGGTCATCGTCCCTGCTCCTCTTTGTTGACGTTGACGGTACTCCGCGGGTGTTCGCGAGGCCTCCAGAGGCGACGCAAGGCACCTCGATCCTGACGAGGTCCGCGAGCGCCGGCCAGGTCGAGATGTGCGGCGTCCACTTTCCACGCCTGATGTCGCTGGCGGACGCCTTCGAGCAGCCGGCCGCCTCGGCAATCTCGGAGAGTTTCACGATCTGCAGCCTCGGCAGGATCTCCCGCGGGAACAGTTCCGGGTCGTAGGCCGAGTCGGGATTGGCCTTGTCCCACTCAGAGAGCGCCCGTTTACGGGTCGCGATGGCGGCGCCCCGCCGGCCCCTGATCTCGGGTGCCTGCGCGGGGTCGGCGGCGATGCACTTGTCGCACCGGACGTGACGGGGGTTCGTGACGGCTCCTCCGCAGTCGGGACAGGTCCACAAGGCAAGAGCGACCGGCTGAACGGGTGGGCGCTGGAGGACCCTGTCGGCAGTCGCACGACGAGACGCCTCGACCTTGCGCGCCTTCACGACTGCCTGTGCATCGCGAAGGCGGCGGGACGTCAGCGGGGTTGCCGCCGAGTACGTTCCGTCCATCGCCTTGCCGAAGGTGTGGGCGACGTGCTCGGCGATCGGACCGAGCGACTTGGTCCACTGGGGCATCGTCTCGGCCAGCTCATGGGTGAGCGGCGCGAGCAGGCGGACGTGCCCGTCGCTGGTCTCCGTGAACTCCGCCTTACGGAATGTGCGGCGCTCGACCATGTCGAGCACGAAGGCGTCGACCTCGGGCCGCACCGGCTCCATGAGGTCCAGTGCCAGCGACTGGCGCCCTTTGGCGTCGGCGTGGACGATACCGAGCCCGGGGTCGACCCCGACGGCCTGGCAGGCGAGGATCGCCTCCGCCTCGACGAGCGAGTAGAGGTAGTTCAGCAGCGCGTTCACGGGCCGCTCTGCCTTGCGGTTCGAGGCGGCAGACGCGAGCACCGAGCGACGCCCTTCGTAGCGTGACCAGTGAGGCGGGATGCGGCGCCGGTCCTTGGTCGCAAAGGTCGGGACGCACTCGGCCCGTCCCGACCAGGCCCCAAAGTAGAGGGCCGCGGCGCTCGCTTCGAGCTGGCGCAGCTCGTCGATTGTCTCGGCACCTTCGATGGCGAGGACGAGGTCACTAATCGTCTCGGCCGACACTGAGTCGTCGAAGCGCCGAAGCACCAGCTTTCCCTGACCCATGATCTTGCGGGACATCAGCCATCGGGCGACATCGAGGCCATATGGCTCGAAGGGCGCGAGCGCCTGAGTACGGCGGAGGCGGGCATCATCGGTCGTGCGAGGCGTCGAGGCGAGCGACGGAGTGCCGTCGGCTCCGAGCGCGAGCACGGCGATGCCGAGGCGCTGGCACCAGCGCAGCGCCTCGAGCGTGACGAACCCCTCGGAGCTCGCCATGACGACAATCCGGGAGAGCCCGTGCGTTGCCTTGTCGAAGCGCCGGGTGCGCCGATCCTCGCCGATGCCGTCGGCGATGACGAGCGCGCCGCGCTCGACGGTGACCCGCGCTCCGAAGCCGTCGGCGACACAGACGCCGTTCACGGTCGGGCGGCGGTAGGTGGTGGCAATCGCTGCGGCGCGTTCGGCGACCTCTTCGCGGGTGACGCTGAGGACTACCGCGTCGCGCATCGGACTACCCGGCGAGATACGCCGCGCTTCGCTGCCCGCGAGCGCCGAGCTCGTTGCAGGTCGCGTTCGGCGGCCATGCCGTCAAAGAAGGAGCGTTCGGCAACCGAGGACCTCAGCTCGGCGAGCGACCTATCCCGGAGCTGCTCGACGATCTCGGCGGCGGTGTCGGACGGGAAGCTCCGGGTCTCGATCCACGTGGCGACGTCGAGCGTCTGCTCGTCCCGGTCGTGAGAGCGTCGGATCACCGCGGCGCCGGCGTAACCCGCCCCGAGGAACACGCCACCACCGATGAGGTCGGCGGGGTGCGCGAAGCCGATGACCGTTGCCGCGATCACGAGCCCGAGGTGGAGCTTGCGAGCCGGGGCACTCATCGCGACGCCACGCCCCACGACGCGTTGTAGCTGGCGAGGTCGGCGACCTGGTCGTCGGGGACGTGGAGGTAGGCGGTGACCGGTGTGCCGTGTGCGTTAAGCGCTTCGATCGTGAGCACGCCCTGGCCAGAGCAGCCAGCGTGGAGCGGGAAGACGCGCCGGACCCGGAGCACGATTTGCTCACTGTCGGCCTCCGGTGCGGTCGAGACCTGCGGGGCGGAAGATGGCGCGGGTAGCGTCAATACGTCCATGGAGCTAGTACCTCCTTGGGCCAGACCCGGGGCCGTTCTCGCGGCGCCCGGGTCACCTATATATAGGAGTCATTCTACCGCTCGATTGGACCTCGTATCCAGCGAAAGAGCTGGTAGAGGCCCTACCGGTGGCCGGGCAATCGGCCACGCCGTCCTCTTCGCGAATGCCCTCGCCCGACACTTCTATGGCAATGAAGGTGAGTAATCGCACTTGACAACTCGTTTCGACTCCGGGCGTCCAACCTCTGTCCTCAATTGCCCCTGGTCGGTGACGCATTAGACGTGGCGGATTAGCTTCCCAGGCGGGACGTGTCCTGGGATTCTGCAGCACCACCTGTCCCGAGCGTCTCAGCAATGAACGTCGCCAGCATGTCGACGAGCGCGAACGGCGACAGAAAGTTGAAGAGAATCCGGCTGGTGACACCTCCGAGCACCGCCATGCTTGCCGGAAAATCGGGCTCGTCAGGCATGAGGTACGGAAGCCGGTTCGGACCGAACACGGCTCGAGTTATCGGGTCGCCGAATTGTTGCTCCTCGACCTTCATGTTCCTGAGCTGAAGCTTCACGCCGTACTTGGCGAGCAGCTCGGTCAGGAGCGGGATGTTGAGATACACAAGCAGGTAATCGTCGAGCGCGAGCAGGCGAGCTTGCCGCTCCTCGCCGAGCGCGAGGAGATTGGTCGACTGCGGGACGAAACACGGCAGCGCCGCCATGTGAGCGAGATCGAACACCGGCAGCTTCCTGAGGTATTCCGGCTCAAGCGAGAGGCCCAGTCGTTGACTGAGGCGGTACCGGAGGAAGAGGTCGCGCTTCGGAGTACGCGGTCCGGTGCCGTACTCGAAGAAGAGACACTCGTCGACGACACCGTCAGCAGCGTCAACCTCCCCGAGCCCCTGTGCGAGCTCGAGGACGGCATCGAACCAGTGGTTGTCGGCCTCCGTCTCGACGACCAGGACGGGTCGGTCGGTCTTTAGGTCGACCCGTTTTCTGTTGCCAGACTCCCGATAGATGCGCGATCTCGCGATCCGAATCTGCTGCTTTAGGTTTCGCTCGACGTGCTTGATCGCGTGCTTGGGCTTCGATGAAGCCGTGACGAATGCGTCGAGTCGCTCCTTGAACTCCTGCTCGTTCGTCGACGAGAGGATCTTGAGCACGCGCTCGTTCGCCGTCCCGGACTTCACCTCGATCGCGACGGCCTGCCCCGTCGCAACGTTCCGGAGAAAGACGTCTCCGATTTGCATGAAGCTCGTGAGATCGGTGGCGAGCAGGAACTGGTCGGGGTCCTCGTTGAACTGTGCAAGGACCCGCTCGATGCTCTCCCAGTTGTGATCCACGAGATCGCTGTGAGGTTGGGGGTCCAGGAACTGACTTCGCACCCAGCTCAGGTCGTGTACGAGCAAGCCCCAGGCAATCGAGTCCGCGTAGTCCGTAAGGAGGCGGGCCAGGTACTCGAATGTGTATGGGGCGTCGATCTCGAGCGCGCTCGCCCGCTTCCTCGCCTCGAGACGAAGGCGCGTATCGATGATGCGCCGTTGCGCCTCCTTCAGCGACCAGTTGAGGCATCGGAGGAAGTCCGGCATCGCCTCGGGGTGCGTCGCGGCCAGCTCCGCAGCATTCTTCGGGAGCGCGTGCTCGTCCTCGAAGCGGTCGGCACCGGCGTGGAAGCAGAAATGGTTCAGCGTCGCGATGAGTTCGCGCACATCGCCGGCCGTGACGTGCCAGGAGTCGGCCGACTCTCCGTCCGGATCCGTCGTCATGTCGGTCACGCCTGGGCACACCCCTCTCCTCCCGCATCCTCGCGCTCATCGAGAACTTCGACCCGGTAACTAGGAAGCCGGTGACCGCGGGGTGATGAGCACTTGCCAGCGTCCATTGCCCGCGCCGACCGCTGTCGTGTGCTCAGCAGCGGCGACAACGGTATGACGCTTCCCGCTCGAAGCTACGGCGACGAGACGAGTCACCCGAGGTTCGTTGAGCGTCGCGATCAACTGCCGGAGACCGAGCGGAGGTGGCAAACCGCTGGGCGAGACGTTCGTCCCCGTATACGGGGGTACGTCGTCCTCTAGGACTAGCTCCAGTTCGCCGTCTGGCTTTGGATTGAGAGCAACGACCTTGCGACTGCCAGCGAGACCGGAACCCACCAGCAATAGCGCTTCGAGGTTGTCCAACTTCGAGTGGCGAAATTCTTCGACGAGCTCGGCCGCGGCACGAAGCTCGTATTTATGGGCGAACTCCTCGATGGAAACTACCTCGGAGATTTGGCCGGGATCGATTCCCAGCGATTCGAGGTTTTGTCTCACAGGAGTCGGGCAGGGATTCACGACGTCGATCGTTACGTCCTCCCGGTTGGCGATCGACTCGCGGAGCATCCCCGACGTCACAAGATCGGTCGCTGGGATCGAGTACCCGAGCAAGCTGACACGGAGATTCGCTCGTTGCAGTGCTTTTCGCGCGTCTCGCCAGAGCTGAGTCAATAGTGGAGTGCGGTAGTAGGTCGTCTTCCCCGCTGAAGGAGGCACGATAAGTGGCACCCTCCCCGGAAGCAGGCGTTGGATGGCGGCGCGCTCATCGGGGATTGCTTCGTCGGGTGAACCGAGACCTGGCGGGAACCAGGACGCCACGGTCGCGCCACTCTCATCACCTGCTCGCCAGTACCAGTGGATGGAGCCATGGAGCTTGAGTAGACGGAACGTCTGTTGCGGTTGATCGAATGCCAACCACTGAGGAGGCAGGCTCGGCTGTCCGTTCAGGACGTCAGACCAGGTTATCCCTGGTTGAGGCCCCGCCACCGGCCATTGTCGGCGATTCCACGACCGTAGGTCGGATGCCGCAACGAGCACCTCCACAAGGGTGTCCTGGTTGAAAGTGAGCATCGTTGACTGGCGGGCATGGAGCATGCCGAGCAGGCCGCGAATCCAGTCCTTGTTGAGCGCGTCTTGCCTTGCCTCCAGAACGCACTCAGTCAGCACCTCTGCGAGCGCTTCGCTGCACAGCTGAAAGACGAACCGGTTGGCGAGGTTGTCAGCGGTTTCGAGATCCGGCTGGTCCTCCGCGATGCGGGAAAGCCAGGTTTCGAATTGCCCCCGCCCGAAGGCTTGTGGCAGCCGGACGCCACCGCGTTCGCTGACGAGTGGAAGGACAGCAGAGCCGAGCCCATCGATAAGAGGCATGCTGTCGGAAAGTGACTTTGAAAATCCCGCACCGAGAATCAGTACCTCATGTACAGGCTGTGACGGGAAGGTCAGCATCTCAACGCGCATGCCGTTCGACGCCCAACCAGCGCGATCGAGGCTTACCGTAGCGGTGCTCTCCGAACCGCGCCCCACGATTGTGGAGCGCAGCAGTAGTCAACTCGTCGCTCATCTGCTCCGCTCGGTCACGGAGTAGAAGGCGAGCACGCGCTCGACCCGCGCCGTCACTGTGCCGATGTCGGGACACGTGAAGTCGACGTCTGAGATAGTGGATCGCCCTGAACGCCGAGGAGGTACAACGACGACTTCACGATGGCCCAGGCAAACCCGACGAGGTCGATCGTGTTCTCGGATTCGACCTGCAGTGGACTTGGCCTTCGCTGGGTTGCGTTCCGTCTGTCGCCACCGGGCACCGTGACCGACCTCCGGCAGCGGCGGCAACGGGTCGCGGTCGTCGCCTGGCTCTCGAAGGTGAGCCCGCAGCCCGGACACGTCAGCATCGCCACGGAGCCATTATCCCAGGTGGCAGCGTCAGTCGGGTGGGATATGGAGCCCCGCGCTCGGGGTTGCACCGGCGCCTGACGGCTGGTCGCCGTCCGTGCTGCTACCTACACCAGCGGGGCGAGGATAGGGACGTGCGAGCGCGTCGAGCTGGGCGCGCATCGCCGCGTCGAGCGGATTCGCGTATTTGTGCTTCACCGGGACGGGGACCTCGACGGCGTAGGGGTCGACGTGCTCGCGCAGCCAGGCGATCGATTGACCGCCGAAGCCGTAGCGAGAGTGCAGCGTGCGGGGGTGCACGACATGGCCCGAGACGAGGTAGTACCGCTGCACGGTCGTCCCGAGATAGGTCCAGCCGGCAGCCTGGTAGATGCCGCCGTGATGACCGCGGGCCGTGTCGGCGAAGGACACGACCACCCGGAGACCCGGCATCTCTCGGCGCAACATCGCACAGGCGATCCGCAGCACTCGCGAGACCGGCGTGCGGTGCGCGTCGAGCGCGACCCGGACGAGCTCACAGACCTCTTCGGGGGCCACACCGAACGGCCGGTGCGACATCGGCGTCGCCCCCGATCCGAAGACGACCGCCCCGACGAAGCGGCCTTCCTCCCAGACGCCGAGCGCGGCGCGCTTCCCGCCCGGCAGGCGGCGCGAGTAGTGCCAGCGCTCGACGGCGTAGCGGGCCGCGTCGTGGCTGCACCAGTCAACGCGGCAGGAGGAACTCATGGCCACACGCTGGGCAGGTGACAGGGGCACGACGGTCGAGACGGGGCAACTCACCGGACGGGATCGGGGCGAAGCTCGGCACGGGACCGTCGTGCTCGCGCTGCGCGGGATAGCTCTTCCCGTCGGCACCGAGGACCCGGTCAGGTGTCGCAAATGCGACGCCTGCGAGGTCACGGCGCACCGTCTCGGCGTCAGCGCCGATCACCCCGCCGATCCGCCGCAGCGACCAGCCCGTCTCGCGCAGGAAGACCACCAGCTCGGCACGTCGCTCGCGGGAGAGGTGCCGGCGGTAGAGGTTCAGCGCGAGCACGTGGGCGAGCCGCTCGCTGTCGTCGGCGTAACGGCGGACCTCGCGCGGGTACTCGGGGATTTCGGCCCCTTCTGCGCGCAGCTCGTCCACACGCGCGCTGCCGGTGATGCCCGTCGACGATCGCCCCGGTATCGGCGTCGACGACGATCGGCACGAGCACGCCGTGTTCGACGATGTCGGCCTTCAGCGCCGCGTACTCCTCCTCGGTGAGCGGAGGAAGGAGCTGCCAGGACTCGGCTGCCTTGTTCACGACGACGATTCCGAGTGCTCAGCAAGAAAGAAGCGCCGCGCGCCGCGCGCTCCCTTCGCCTCGTTGACAAATCCGGCCGCCTTGGCTTCCGCCATCACCTCGCTGGCCGCCTCGCGTGAGATCCCGAGCGCCAACGCGGCTTGTCCGATCGAATCCCAGCGCCCGCCGTCAACGGAAAGCGCCGTCACGACGTCCT
This sequence comes from uncultured Acidimicrobiaceae bacterium, assembly GCA_963785415.1. Taxonomy (GTDB): domain Bacteria; phylum Actinomycetota; class Acidimicrobiia; order Acidimicrobiales; family Bog-793; genus Bog-793. The sequence goes on along the minus strand of CAWAVB010000001.1, from coordinate 1,922,985 downwards.
CGGACGACCGCCTCCGGCTCTCCTTTCGCGGCCCTCGGCGTGGCGTGCGCACTTCTGGTCGCTGCCACCACCCGTCGAGGCCGAGATACGCGGTGAAATCTGGCGTTGGCTCCTCACGGCGGAGGAAGTGAACGTCCACATAGAGCCGACCGGGCCCGGCTGGCAGGCCACGTTTCTCAAGGTCGTCCTTGCTGAGTGGAAGGAGAGTAACCCTCGTCGAAGCGGCATCTGGAAGGCGGCTCGCCCCACGCCAGAGATCCTCGGGGTCACGGGCATAGTTCGACTTCCGGAAGTGGTGGACGACGACAATGGCGGCGCCGGTGTCCTGTGCGAGGTCGCGAAGCGGAGCGAGGGCGGCCTCGACCTGATCGTTCGCGTCCTCTGAGCCCGTGTAGTAGACGGCCCACGGGTCGACGACGAGGACGCCGATCTCGTTGGCGACGATCACCTCCGCGAGCCGGGGGTCGAGCCGGCCCTCGAAGTACTCCTCGCGGGTTTCGTCGCCGCCGGCGGGCGGCCGGCAGATCCGCTGCAGCTTCACGACCCCGAGCCGCCAACGTTCCCAGGACTCGGCGACCTCGGGCGCTGGGCTGTCCCCCAGGAGCATCCGCCAGCGCCAGGCAGCCATCCACGGTGGGGTCTCGTCGCTGTGGCAGAGGAGCACTCGCTCCCTGCGGACGACCTGCAAGGCGCCGAACAGATAGCCGTCACCGCACCCGACGAGCGCGGCGAGGTTGAACGCAAGCCACGTCTTTCCAATTCCGCGTGGCGCGCCGACGATGCAGAGCTCACCCCGCCTGAGCAACCCCTCGACGATGACCGGCGGAGCCTCGGGCGGATCGGCGAGGGAGTCCGAAAGCCAGTGGAGGTCGAAGATCCCTGTCATGTGGACCTTCTCGCCTTGCGCTCCCGATAGGCGGCGTCGCGGCAGCGCTTCGAACAGCTCTTCGCATTGGGCCGGACGAGCGGGCGTCCGCAGCGACAGGTCCGGGTTTCCGGAGAAGCTGAGAGTCCTCCGAGCGCACGCCGGAGTGTGGCGCGGCGCGGCCGGGAGGTTCGGGTGAGACGTGAGGCGCCTGATCGGGAGATCCCGGTGAGACGCGCGAAGGCCCGGGGTCCGAGTCCCCCCGCGAGGCGTTGGAGCGATTGCCCGAGCGCCGCGTCCTCGTAGCTCACTCGCAGCTCGCTCGTGTCCGCGTCCGGATCGACGAGCTGCGCGTCAAGGACCGGCCCAGCCCGTCCCGCACGCCGAACGAGCGTGACGGCGACCGGCGCCGCAGGCACCTGACGCCGCGGCCTGAGCCATCGGCAGACCTTGGTCGCGAGCGTGCTGAGGACGATGGCGGGCTCGCCCGGGGTCGTCGTCACCGCCACCGGGCGCCCGGCGTCTCGCCAGCCCAGCGTGTGCCAATCGGCGAGATCCGTACCGGGGTCGAGCGCGAGCGGAGACGGACCGGCCCCGAAGGCGCGATCGCGCTCGGCGCGCAGGTAGCGTCCGAACGGTCGGAGCATGACTCCCCGTGACGCCAGCTCCGCCAGTTGCGACGGGGCGGAGACTTGCAGGCGGGCGATCACCGGGAAGGGTGCCGCGCCGAGCCGGTCCCACGGGGCCCGGAAGACGGTCGCCGCGTCCTCCCCGCGCAGCGCGGCCTCGACGGCAGCCACGGCAGCCACCTGCGCCCAACGATGTTTGCGGTCGGCGAGACGTCCGGAAAGGAGCGGCGGATCGGCGACGGTGCCGGCGAGCGCATGCTCGCTGAACTTCAGGACTTCGCCTAGCGAGCCGTCGGCGTTGCGGGTGAAGAGCACGTAGCGCTTCGGCCCGAGGACGAGCCCGTAGAGGGGCCGGCTGTCGTGGCTCGCGTCGATCGACCAGAACGGGGATTCTCCGTCGGCCGACAGCGTGCGAAAGCGGTTCAGCGCGCGTTCGAGGCGCGAGCCCTCGTCACGGTCCGCCAACGCGAACAACAACCCGTCGGTGTCGCGGGCGGCGACTCTCATCACGAGACCTCGCTGCTCAGGTACTCGGCGAGGCCGACAAGCAGGCGCGTGAGCGCCGGAACCGTCGCCGCGAGCGGGGGAAAGGCGTAGTCGCCGTGGCGCTCGGCAAGGACCCAGCGCCGACCTGATCGCGTGCGGACCTGGTCGAGGCGGGCGAAGTTCCCGTAGACCATCGCGTTCAGCGCTACCCGACACAGCGCCGCGAGTCGGCCGTCGCCGTTCCCCTTCGCCCCGGCACGGAGCCGGACGAGCGCTTGGACGGGGTCATCATCTCGCAGGTCGACGACGATGTTTCCGTAGAGGGGGAGGCTCCGGCGAAGCCCCGGCTGGCGCCCGACCGGGAGGAGCCTCGTCGCCGAGACCACGTCGGGCACGTGACCAGTGCGCAGCGCCGAGAGCAGTACGTCGTAGACGGAGCGGGCGAGGGGAACGGTCGAGGTGACCGGGCGGATCCGGTAGCTGCCGTCGGTGTGGCCGGGCTCGTCAACCTCGATCGGCAGCTCGTCGCCGTCTGGCAGGACTTCGCAGAGCGTGCAACCGAGCGAGTCCGGCGCGTAGGTGGCCCGGTCGAGGAACGGGGCGACGTCTCTTCTCGCGAGCTTCCTCGCGAGCGCGAGGACGTGAGTCCGGGCATCCTGCTCCACCAGGCTCGCTGCGATGCAATAGGACCAGCCGCCGATCAGCCCGAAGTTCGTCGCGTAGGCGAGCACCTCGTCGACGTCGATCGCGAAAAAGATCCCGGCGTCGGCTGCCTCGGCGCTCTGCCAACCACCGAAGTGGGCCGCCATCCACCGGTCGAGCCCCGCATCCGAGGGCGCTTCGTACTTGGCGAGCAAGGGAACGATCCCGGCACGGCGGAAGATTGCGACATCGATGCTGCTCGGCGACTGCAAGGTCGGCAGATCCAAGCGCACGTGATCAAGGCGATGATCGGCATCGCTCTGGAGCCATCCCATGTCAGCCTGCGACCTCGGCGTCGAGTTGGTAGGCGAGAGCGAGGACGGCGCGCGCGGCCTCGAGCAATTCACCCGCGCCCTTGGAATTGGGCGTCACAGCCGCCGGCACCTCGACGGCCGGGAGGCCGAAGGCGCCGAGATGGTCGGCGAGAGCATCGGAGTCGATCCCGTCGAGGGAGAACGCGGCGGGGATCACGTCGAGGAAGTGGCCGCGGTAGTGGGAGCCGTCGGATTCCGCTTGCCGGAGGCTCCCCCGCCCGGCGGACGGCCGAACTCGACGAAGTAGCCGTGCGCCCCCGCGGCCTTGACCCGGATCGGCGGCAGGTGGGGCGAGGCGCTCTCGCGCGAGCGTCGCCCGTTGCTGCGGACGACGAGCTTCGACCAGGTCGGTGGGTAGAAGGTGAAGCCGCCCTCCCACCAGCCGTGCGCCGCGGTCCAGTCGCAGACAAGCCCGAGCGTGCGGCCGACGTTCGCCTCGACGAGCCAACCGCGGCCCGAGTAGACGTCGTGGCGGAACGGACTGTGCTTCCAGTCGAAGTAGGACGACAGCGTCATCATGGTGACCGGCACGTACTGCACCTCGCACCAGCGCTCCAGACGGCCCTGCATTTCACGACGACCATCTGGCGCGAGGAGGCTCGCGCCGATGAAGGTCGGGCCATTGGCGAGGAGGTCGACCCCGAGCCCGAAGCGCTCCTCAGAGGCGTAGCGCTCCGCGGCGGTGACGAGCACGTGGATCCGGCGATCGAGGAGACGGTCGGCGACCCTGGGTCGCGGAACTTGAGCCGTCAGTCCGGATCGCCGACCCGGGAAACCTTGCTCGATCGCGACTGCCATTCGCGTCACCGTCAAGCGCCCTGTCGTTCGCCGGTCGCGATCGAGAGCTTCTCGATCACTTCGCGAACGTGCTGTGCGAGGGCGCGCGCCGCGAACGGTTCGAGTGAGAAGGCGCGGTGGAAGTCGCCACAGCGCTCAGCAAAGAGCGCGACGCGCTGCAGCCGATGCACCACCGGGTCGCAGCCCGGAGGGAGCCATTCGAGGCCCTTGTCACAGACGACGACGTGTTCCCGAGCGTGGTGCCGCCGACACAGTGGCACCACGAGCTTCGGGTCGAAGTACGGTTCATTCGGCCCGGGTCGCCCGGTCACATGATGCCGATGCTCGCCCGGGCACGAACAGAAGACGCAGCGCGAGCCGGTCATGCAACTCGCCGCCTGCGCAGCGCGGGGTTCGGGTAGTGGATCCACTCCGGTTCCTCGCCGTGTGCCAGCTCGGCGAGCGCGATCACCGCATCCGGGTCAGAGAGAAATCGGTACTGGCCGGCGACCTCTGGTGGGCCGAGCACGGTGACCGGCCTCCACCTCGAGACGCGCGCCCGGAAATCCGCGGGAGACAGGTGTCCGCTTAGGAGCTGGCCGACGAGCGAGAGGTGCCGCGCCGCGCGGCCCAGATCCCTTCTTGCCAGCTCGACGTCGTAGAGGAGAGCGGGCACACCGTCCCGCTCGACGTAGATGGTTGCCGTCGGCGCTTGGCTACTAGGTCGGCGATGACCCAGCGCCTGGCGCACGGTCTCACCGGGTCCTCGCCGGGCGGCTCGGCGGCGGTAGGTGACGCGGTAGACGGCGCGGCGTTCTGCGGGCGTTCGGGCTGTTCGGCGTGTGAGGCGACCCGGTGTGCCGGGAGGAGGGGCTGCGGCGAACAGCAGCAGGGCTTCTGAGGTCGCGAGGGCTGCTTCGGCTGCACCGATGCCAAGTGAAGCGAGAGCGGCCGCGACGTCTTCACCCGCGGTGAAAAGCGCAGCCAGGAGCTCGTCCTCGGAGAAACCGAGCAGTTCGGCGAGCGTCGCCGGGTCGAAGTCGTAGTTGGAGAGCGACATCGTCAGGGTTCTGTCTGCTCGCCAGGTTCGGCTTGAAGCTCTGATTCGTACGGAGTGTCGCCATAGCGCCCCCACGAACCCCGAGAAGCTGCGAACCGCTCGACCAGCACTGGATCCCAGAGTCGCCCAAAAGGAGTCTGCTCCGCAGGCGGCAGACGACCATTACGTGCAAGCTGGCGAACCCGCTCGGCCGACAGCCGAAGGCGCCGAGCAACCTGGCTAGTGGTCAGAAGCTCGTGGGACATGATCCCATGGTGTATTCCGGCGCCCCACCTAGCTAGCCTCAAGTACGTGTAATCTGAAGTAATGCCGTACACGCGCTCGGAGATGGTCGAGGCAGCTCGCGAAGCCGGATTCCGAGTCTCGGCGCGACTTGTCACCGATTGGACGCACTTAGGACTGCTGGATCAGCCGCAGCGGGTTCCGCGCGGCAGAGGAAATGGCCGGGGCGCGCTCTACCTGTGGCCTGACAACCGGCTCGGACTATTCCTTGCTCTGCTCGGGCACCGGCGCAACGGATCTGACATCGTCCGACTCTGCGCGGTACCCGTCGGAACGTGGCTCCTGTGGGGCGACGAATGGGTATCGCTCGCCCAGGTCAAGCGCGCCTTGCGAACCTGGGCCGGGGGCTGGGAGAAACACTTTTCGACCGAAGAGCGAACGCTCACCTACGCCCGAGCAGCGGTAAACGGGCTGGCCGCGCCCAGCGCAACACGTGAAAGCAAGCGGAAGCTGCGTGAAGCGATCCATGACAACCTTCGATCGAATCGATTCGAACACGAAGCGATCGCCCCGCTGGTGAGGAACGTCGTCGATCCTGGGCGCTCTGGACGCGCGCATGGACCATTCGGCATGACCGCCGATGACGCTGGTCGGTTCGTCGGAGTCATGCTGCGCGGCGTCGCCGCGCTCGGGACAGCGACCGACGACGCACTCATTGAGGCGAGGGCACGCTATCGGGTGTTCCTTCTCGATTACCTCCGAGATCGGCCAGAGCTAATGGCCAAGCACCCGACCTTCGCGTCCTGGTTCGAGGAGCCAACGATGGAGCTCCTCTTCAACCGCGCCTGCAAGGACGTGGTCATGTACCTCGGCATGATGCAGCTCGCCGAACACGAGGGGTCCGTCTTGCTCCCAGTTACCGCTGTTACGTGGTCAAGGCCTCCTGATGCATTGTTGGCGACGGTCCGACCGGGGGACCGTGAAGAGCACGGGCTCGTGGAACCCGAGCAACGATGACGTTTGTGCCCAGAAGCAAGAGAGGAACGACGGGCGAAGACGAGCACCTCGCGCTAAAGGACGGTGCGGGATTATCGGCTTGACGCAACACGCAGGCGTGGACTTTCCTTCGCGTCAGTAGGCGAGCACGCTGGGAAGGCTGGCGACAAATGGAACTTGCTTACGTCGAGCACTATGACACCTGGAAGCACGAGAAGCGACGGACGGGTGCTGCCTTGATCGCCGGGGCGGGCTTGGCTGCCGTCGGGTGGTACGACGCGTCTCAAACCTTTGTCGTAGTCACGCCCCAGAACACGCTCACCCACCCCTCATTCTTGAATTGGATATTGATTCCACTTGGCTTCATCGCATTGGCAGGACTGTATTGCTATGCAGCCACATTTTGGCCTCTCCCATTACTCGGGCGTGTCGAAGCAAAGGAGAAAGATCGCCGCCGAATGTATCAAGACATTCAGGATGCGCTTCTTCTGGAGACACTCGAACCACAGACACTTGATACCGTTCACGGTATAAATCTTGCTCTCAATTTCACCAACGCCAAGCAGGCGACAATCGAGTTTCTCCTGGACAGCTTCGTGATAGTCCCAGAGGGAGGCAAGACGATCGACGGAAAGAAAGTCTTTACGTTCGGCAGACAGGTCGTGGGGCGACTCTTACCTGGAAAGCCGTATAAGGTGACCAGTGGCTCGATCGTCTATGGGTCATTACCGTTTCCTTGGAAGGGTTCGCTTGAGTTTACTGCAAGGTACGGACTAACGGACAGGCCGCTATTCCAGCAGCACCGAAAGATCACCTACTCATGGAACGGGAAGGCCGTAAGCATCAACGATGAAATCAACACCGATGAGGTGATCTAGGCATGGTCTTCGATGAGTTCCGTGTACCGCAAGGGTTCGGTGCTGAGCAGCCGAATGAAAGCGCCAATGCTGCTCCGGTCGAGCAGCGACCATACGGATTCGATCCCGTTCGTGTGTACATCACTCGGCACGCACTCCTTGGCTGATCGGTTGATCGTTTCGTGCCGAGTGTTGGTCCGCCACGCCGTCGTAAGGGGCCCAGTCGCCGGTGTAGATCGCTTCGGTATCGTCCGAGATTACCCACTCTATAAAGCCGTGAAGCGTGCGCCGGTCGGCGCTGCGTGGCGCCGCCGTCGCCCGTCGGGTGCCCCTTTCCGTCGCCCTCGTCCCTCGCGGTGCCGCGGCGGTTTCGTCCCGCTTTCGTGCCTTGGCCTTTCTCTCCCGACCGAACGTCGTGGGCGCTGAGGGACTCGAACCCCCGACCTGCTCGTTGTAAGCGAGCTGCTCTAGCCACCTGAGCTAAGCGCCCGTCGCGCCTCCAAGGACACCGAGGCACGGCAACCATCGGCAACGTGCTATCTCGACCGGCAATCTTTGCACCTTGGGGGTACCGCTCGGTCTCGAAGGTGTGTCTATGGGCTCTCCGAGTCGGGCGCTCCGAACGCGTAAACCGTCACGGATCCACCGCACGGCCTAAGCGCGACCGGAACGGCGAGCGCCTCGCCCGTTCCGGGGATCGACACGTCGACCGAAGCGACCGTTGAGCATCCCACCCCCCCGACGGGGATGTCGTTGACGATGACGATGAACTCCGCGGTCCCACCGCTCGTCAGCGTGACCGGCACCGGGGCCGGGCCGCCGTCGATCGCCGTGATCGGGAGCTTCAATCCCGCGCCGGCCCCGGAAGCGCCAGACGGGCCGAAGAACTCGAGCGAGGGGTAGCCGTCGAGCTCACAGCGCGTCGGACCCTGGTTCGTCAGCATGAACACCGTGTATGACGTGCCGGCGGCGACACCGCCCGCCGAAGTCGTGATCCCAAGCACGCCGGTCGAGCAGGCCGCGAGGCCCGGGATCGTCGGAGTCGTCCCCGTCGAGCCCTTCGGCTTCGAGGTGGGCGTCGTTTGGTGATGATGGTGGTGCGTCGTCTGCTTGGGTGTTGACGTGCAAGCCCCGAGGGCGGCTCCCGCCCCCAGGATGGCGGCCAAGACCAGTGCCCTTCGGGCCCCGTGTCTCATGAGACGTGCCTCGCCCTTCGGTTACGGGAACAGCCCGCGCAGCCGCGTCGCCTCGGCGACCCGGTCGAGACCGAGCGCCACGGCGGCCCGCCGCAGGGGCACCTTCAGCATGGCCGACTTCTGCCAGGTCGCGTCGAACGCCCGCTCCATAGTCTCGCGGTGCCGCGTCGAGAACACTCCTGACTCCCAGGCGTAGCCCTGGCGGGCCTGGGCCCATTCGAAATACGACGCGACGACCCCGCCGGCGTTGGCGAGCACGTCGGGCACGACGGTGACCCCGCGCTCTTCGAGGATGGGATCGGCCTCGGGGGTCGTCGGCCCGTTCGCCGCCTCGACGAGCACCCTGCCCCCGAACGACGCGGCCACGTCGGCGGTGATCACACCCTCGAGCGCCGCCGGAATGGCGAGCTCGCACCCGATCGAGAAGAGCGACCCGGGGTCGATCGCCTCGGCGTCCGGGAAGCCGGCGACCGTGCCGACACGTCCGAAGTGCTCAGCGAGCGAGGCCGGATCGATCCCGCCCGGGTTGTGGATCGCGCCGCCCACGTCGGCGACGGCGACGACACGCACGCCGAGCGACGAGAGGAGGAAGACCAGCGGCGCGCCGACCTTGCCGTAGCCCTGCACGACGGCGCGCGCTCCCGAGAAGGGCATACCGAGCTCCCGGAAGGTCGCCTGGGCGCAGAGCACCACGCCCGACGACGTGGCGCCGACGTGGCCCGCGATCCCACCGATGGCGATCGGTTTGCCGGTGACGACGCCGGGGGTGACGTGCCCCTCCATCATCGAGACGGTGTCCATGATCCAGGACATGATCCGGGCGTCGGTGTTCACGTCCGGAGCGGGGACGTCACGATCGGCCCCGAGCAGCGACGCGATGTCGAAGGCGTACCGCCGGGTGAGCCGCTCCAGCTCCCCCTCCGACAGCGAGGCCGGATCGACGACAACTCCGCCCTTCGCGCCGCCGAACGGGATGTCGACGACGGCGCACTTGATCGTCATGTCCGCGGCGAGCGCCATCACCTCGCGCACGTCGACCGCGGGGTGGAACCGGATTCCGCCCTTGCCAGGTCCGCGCGCCGTGCTGTGCTGCACCCGCCAACCCGTGAACACCTCGAGGCGCCCGTCGTCGCGACGGATCGGGATCGCGACCTCGAGAATCCGCTCCGGCGTGACGATGAGCTGGGTGATCCAGTCCTCGAGCCCGAGCAGGTTCGCCGCATCCTCGATCCGAGCGCGAATGGCGTCCCAGGAATCCCCACGCTCGTCGGTCATACGTTCACCTCGTCAGACTGCCACTCCTGCGAGCGTAACGCCGACGCCGCTACGCGACGGACCCGTCGGCTTGCGCCTTGGGCAATGATTGCCGATCCGACAGCTTCTCGGCCTCGCGGGTCGACGAGATGAGCGGCGACTGGCTGAGCAGCAGCAAGGAGTAGAACATCAGGCCGAGGAAGAGCCCTTCGATGATCGCCCGCGATCCCGTCGCGTGGATGTGGTCTTTGAACAGCCAGATTCCCATGACGATGCTCGAGAACGGGTTGACGATGAGGAGCGCGGCCTGCGACGCCGCCACCGGGCCGGCGTCGAGGGCGTGCTGACTGATGATCAGCCCGATCAGCCCGGCGGCGGCGACGGAGTACGCGGCGGGGTGCGAGAAGACGTAGACGACGCCGTGCGGCCACTCGTTGGCGACAGTCTTGATGAACGCGGCGGTCAACGCGAAACAGATCGCGGCGCTCACGCCGTAACTCAGGGCCCGCCAGGAACGGGGACCCCGCTGCGCGGCGACGATGCCCAGCGCGATGGCGCCGATCGAGGCGATGAGCAACAGCATCCAGTCGTACTTCGACGGCGAGCCGTGCCCTTCCTTGGAGTAGCTGAGCGCCAGGAACACCGCGAGGCCGACCGCCGTCCCGAAGACGGCAGCCCAGTCGATCCACCGCATCTGGTGGTGGAACCAGGTACCGAGGATGATGGCGAGGAAGACGATCTCGGTGACCATGATCGGCTGCACGGTCGACAGGTTCCCGAAGCTCAGGGCGAGCGCCTGGAGGATGAAACTCCCCGTCGTCAGGGCGAGACCCACGAACCAGACCGGGCGCTTCAAGATGCTCGCCATCAAGTGACGGCTCTTCTTGGCCTCGGGATGAGCCTCCTCGACGCCGAGGCGCTGGAGGACGGTCGCGAAGGCGTTCGCGACCGCAGCAAGAACCGCCAGGACAAAAACCATTCGGCCCGTTATAGCCGCTGGCGGCGGAGAGACGCCTACGACGTCCCGGGGCAGCTCACCTGGCCGTCCACATCGACGGGGGAAACGGACCAGCTCAGCCGGTGAATCGGCGTGGTGCCGAGTTTCGCCACCGCGAGCCGGTGCTCGAACGACGCATACCCCTTGTTGCGCTCGAACCCGTAGCCGGGATGGACGTTCGCCGCCGCGACCATCATCCGGTCCCGGGTGACTTTGGCGATAATCGAGGCAGCCGCGACGACCGCGCAGAGGCGGTCGGCCTTCACCACGCAGATCGCGCCGGCCATTCCCGAGAAATCCCGCGGTCCGTCGACGATCATTCCGTCCGGTACGACCCCGAGCGCCGCGAGCGCCCGGGCCGCGGCGAGGCGTTGTGCCGCGGTCATGCCGAGCCGGTCGCACTCCTTGGCGCTGGCGTGTCCGACGGCGCGGCGGCAGGCGTCGCGCACAAGAGCCGAGAAGAGCTGCTCGCGCCGGCGCGGCGACAACAGCTTCGAGTCGCGCAGCCCGACCGGGAGCGTGCCGATCTGGGACCCGGTCACGACCACCACCCCGACGGTCAGCGGGCCCGCCCAGGCGCCGCGACCGACCTCGTCGATCCCGGCGACGGTTCGGCATCCCGCCGCGATGAGCTCGGACTCCACCTCGCAACCGGCGTCCCGACGCGTTCCAGCCGCGACCGGACGGCCGGTGAGCCGGTCACGTGCCGCGACGCTCGTCACGAATCCTGCCGCCCAGGTTGACGAGGTCCTCGACCTCGGATCTCGGCGCGCGCCGCATGAGCAGTGGGATCGCCTCCGAAGGGGGACGGTTCTCGTAGCACACCGCGACGACCTGTTCCGCCACCGGGACCTCGACGCCAAGGTGGCCCGCGAGATCGACGACGGGCCGGCAGGTCTTCACGCCCTCGGCGACCGTGCGAGCCCGGCTGACCACGTCCTCGAGCGACTCACCCCGCCCGAGCGCGACGCCGACCAAGAAATTCCTGCTCTTCGCGCTGGTACACGTCGCGACCAGATCGCCCAGACCGGCCAGTCCCGCGAAGGTGGCTGGCTCCCCTCCTATGGCGACTCCGAGACGGGTGAGTTCGGCGAGCGAGCGAGTGATGAGGGCGGCCCGCGTATTGTCGCCGAACCCGAGGCCTACCGACATCCCGCTCGCGATCGCGAGCACGTTCTTCACTGCGCCAGCGATCTCACAGCCGGTCACGTCGGGGTTTGTGTAGAGGCGGAGGGTCTCGGTCGCGAAGAGGTCCCGGATCTCGGCGGCCAGGTCCTCGTCAGCGAACGCGATAACCGACGCCGTGGGTTGCCCCTCGCACACCTCCGCGGCGAGGTTCGGGCCCGTGAGGACACCGACGGGATGCCCCGGCCAGCACGCGTCGACGATCTGCGAGATACGGGCCATCGTCCCCTGCTCGAGGCCCTTCGACAGGCTGAGAACGGGCACGCCCTCCGGCACCGCCCGCGCTGTCTCGCTGAGCACCGCGCGCACCCCATGGCTCGGGAGCGCGATCACGATGAGCTCGGCGCCGTTCAGGGCGTCGTCGAGCGACGACGTCGCGCGCAGTCGATCCGACAGCGGGAAGTCCCCCAGATACGAGGCGTTCGTCCGGCGATCGCGTATTTCGGCGGCAACCGACTCCGACCGGGCCCAGAGCGTCGTCGGTGTGCGCGCCGAAACGAGCGAAGCGATTGTCGTCCCCCAGGAACCCGCACCGAGCACGACGAGGCTCATCGACGCCTCACGGACCGCACATTCCGCGGGGACGTGGGTTGCCGATCACGCATCACACGCTAATGCCCGGTCTGTTTCGGAGGGCGACTACAACCGGTGGACGCGACGAGATCCGCCAAGGGCTCTACTTCGCCCCTCCTCGATCGTCGAGGTGGAGTGCACGCTGCCTCGCATGCACCTCAAGGGCGTGTCGCACAGCGTCGGATCCTGGCCCTCCAGACGAGGCCGCTTCGGCGGCGAATGGCGACCCGAGCACCGCCGCGAGGGTCGCCCCCACCGAAAGCCGCAAAGCGTCGAGGTCGTAGCCGCCCTCAAGCACGAACACGAGTCGACCCGTGCCAGGGGCAAACTCGCGCGCGCGCCGCGCGAGGTTGGCGAAATCGCCTGAAGTGAGCGCGAGATTGGCGAGCGGGTCGGCCCGGTGTGCGTCGAAGCCGGCCGAGACGAGGACCCAGGAGGGGGAAAAGCTGTCGACGGCTGGGGCGACGATCTCGTCGAACGCCTTCAGGGCGACGTCTCCTGTTGCGCCCGGCGGAAGCGGAACGTTGAGGTTCAAGCCGAGCGCGTTCGGTCCGCCAATTTCCTCCGCTCTTCCGGTCCCTGGGAACAAGGGCCATTGATGTGTTGAGATGAACAGTACGCGTGGATCGTCCCAGAAGGTCGACTGAGTTCCATTTCCGTGATGGACGTCCCAGTCGAGGATGAAGACGCGCTCGCCCCTATCGGCCAGTTCCGCGGCGGCGATTGCGATGTTGTTCAGGAAGCAAAAGCCCATTGCCTTGCTTGCTTGGGCGTGATGTCCTGGGGGTCTGGCCGCGACGAACGCGACGTCGCCGATTCCACTCGCGAGCGCGTCGACCGCGCCGAGCACGCCGCCGGCGGCAAGTAACGCGGTATCCCAGGTGCCCTCGCTCGCGTGGGTGTCGAAGTCGATGGCGCCACCACCACTCGCGCAGAACTCTCGGAGCCAGCTCAGGTACAACGGGCTGTGGACTCGGGTGATCTCGGCCTCGGTGGCGCGGCGCGCCTCCAGGAAGATGGCGACCTCTGACAGACCGGCGATGCTGATTCCATCGAGCGCGGCCTGTACGCGGGCAGGGCGCTCGGGGTTTCCGTAGGGGACTTGGTGCCGATCGAGTTCGGATGAGCCTGCGACGACGAGCACGAAGTCACTTTAGGTCGGGTGTCCGTTGGCGAGTCCGACGAACACAAGTCTGACAGTCCAGTGTTGTTCCCTTTGAGCTGCCGCCGGCTCTGCGTACCGGTCGACTGTGGTGATCATGCCGCAACCGCGGCGTCGGTATGACGGGACTCGAACTTGACGAGGCTGAGGGAGCCGATCGAGTGGTGGCGCCTGCACGGGTTGTGGAGGGCCTCGATCCATCCGAAGGCCGCCGGGGCGGATCCGGCGTTCGTCTCCCAGTGTGGGCGGTTGACGAGTTCCCCTGGCGCGTTCCGGACGAGCTCTCGGCCATCACATTGTCGAGCGCGTCACCGGCAGCCCACATCGAGCCGAGAATTCCGGCCGTTCGGGGCCTCCCCGCGAACGTCCACGACGCGAGCTGACTGGGATCAACCGTGCGTCTGACATAATCTCCAAATGTGAGCGTCCACAACCTTGAGAATATGTTCAACCCGCACCGTGTAGCTGTCGTTGGTGCTGGCCGTGAGCCGTCGCAGCTCGGTCACATCGTGCTACGAAACCTGGTCGATGCGGGCTTTGACGGAGTGGTCTATCCGATCAACCCGGGCCGCGAATCGGTCAGCGGTATTCAGGCCTACCCGAGCATCGCCGAGACACCGGCCAAGCCAGACCTGGCCATCGTTTGTACACCCGCCGCTTCGGTGCCCGACGTCGTGGGCGCCTGCGGCGAGAGGGGCGTGCCCGCCGTGGCGGTGCTCTCGGCTGGCTTCCGGGAAGCCGGCGCCGAGGGATCTGAGCTCGAACAACGCCTCCGTGAGGAGTTGGGACGTCATGAAGGCATGCGGCTGCTGGGGCCCAACTGTCTTGGACTCATCGTGCCGCGTTACCGACTCAACGCCAGCTTCGCCAAAACGATGCCGATCGATGGCCATATCGCGTTCGTCTCGCAATCAGGAGCGCTCGTGACATCAGTCATCGACTGGGCAGCCGCTCAGCAGATCGGCTTTTCTCAGGTCGTCTCCGTCGGCAATATGGTCGATGTCGACCTCGGCGACTTGATCGACTTTCTCGCGCAAGATGCGCACACGCGTGCGATCTTCCTCTACATAGAGACGGTGACTCAGCCGCGCAAGTTCATGTCCGCTGCGCGCGCTTTCTCCCGTACCAAACCGATCATCGTCTACAAAGCGGGGCGCTTTGCCGCGTCGGCTCAGGCCGCGGTGTCCCACACCGGCGCGATGGTCGGCGAGGACGCTGTCTATGACGCCGCGTTGCGCCGCGCGGGCGCGGTGCGCGTCGGCCGGATCGAGGACGTGTTCGATGCAGCTGAGCTACTCGCGCGTGAACGCCCCCTTCACCGCTCACGCCTCGCGGTAGTGACGAACGCGGGCGGACCTGGGGTCATGGCGGCGGACGCCTTGCTCGCACGTGACGGCGTTTTGGCGGAGCTCCAGCCGGTGACGCTCAAGGCGCTCAACGAGGTGCTGCCTGAGGCCTGGTCGCACGGTAATCCGGTCGACGTGCTCGGCGACGCGCCCGCCAAGCGATACGGAGAGGCGGTGCAGGCCGTACTGGCTGACGAGGACGTTGACGCCGTGCTGACGATCCTCACGCCACAAGCGATGACCGATGCCACCGCGACCGCCGACGCCGTGCTCGCAGCGCGGCACGGGTCGTCCAAGCCGGTCCTGGCCGCCTGGATGGGCGGGCAGTCCGTGCGCGAGGGACGCCAGCGCCTCGGTGTTGGTGGGGTGGCCGCGTACGCCTATCCCGAGCAGGCGATCGGCGCGCTGATGAACCTCGTGTCGTACGGCCGGAACCTCGAAACATTGCACGAGACGCCGCG
Organism: uncultured Acidimicrobiaceae bacterium; assembly: GCA_963785415.1. GTDB lineage: Bacteria > Actinomycetota > Acidimicrobiia > Acidimicrobiales > Bog-793 > Bog-793. The sequence goes on along the minus strand of CAWAVB010000001.1, from coordinate 1,907,903 downwards.
CAGCATTCCCGTTGGTTTCGCGATCGACCGCCAGCGCGCCAAGGAGCTGATGAGCGCGGTGCTCGCCGAGGGGACTGGCGTCCTCTCAGAGACCTCCTCGAAAGCCCTGCTCGACGCGTACGAGATCCCCTTCACCAAGCCGCTGCCGGCGTTGACCGCTGATGACGCCGTCGTCGCCGCCGAGCAGATGGGCTATCCGGTCGTACTGAAGGTCCGCTCGCCCGATGTCACGCACAAGACCGACGTTGGCGGGGTCGAGCTCAGGTTGACAGACGCGGCCGCAGTGCGGGCGGCATACGACCGTATCGTCGCGTCCGTCCAGAAGCGCCTCCCCGAGGCAGACATACAGGGCGTGACGGTCCAGCCGATGGTGCGGACCTCGGGTGGTTACGAGCTCGTGCTCGGTGCTCGCAAGGACCCGATCTTCGGTGCCGTTCTTCTGCTCGGCGCCGGCGGCGTAGCTACGGAGGTTCTGCGCGACCAGGCCCTCGAGCTGCCGCCGCTCAACGAGCGCCTAGCGCTGGGGATGCTCCAGTCGCTTCGGATCTGGCCGCTGCTCGACGGGCACAGGGGGCGGCGGGCCGTCGACCTCGACGCGCTGTTGGAAGTCGTCATGCGCTTTTCGTACCTGGTTGCTGACTATCCCGAACTCAGTGAGATCGAAATCAACCCGCTGCTCGTCAGCGCGGATGGGGCGATCGCCCTTGACGCGAGAGCCGTAGTGGACCAGTCGCTCGTCGGGCGTGAGATGCCGCCGTTCTCGCACCTCGCCATACTCCCGTACCCCGAGGACTACGAGCGGGAGGCGACAACCTCGGACGGGCTCAAGGTGACGCTGCGCCCGATCAGGCCCGAGGACGAGCCGGCTTGGCATGAGATGCTCGACGCCTGCTCGGACCAGACGATCTCCCAGCGCTTCAGCTCGATGGTAAGGCACACTCACGAGTTCGCGTCGCGCTTCTGTTTCATCGACTACGACCGCGAGCTCGCGATCGTCGCCGAAGTCGAGGACGCGGACGGATCAACAAAGCTCGCTGGCGTCGGCCGGCTCGTCGCCGACGCCGCCCATCTGCGCGCCGAGTACGCCGTGCTCGTAGCGGACCCGTGGCAGAGGCGCGGCCTCGGCAATCTGTTGACCAGCTACTGCCTCGAGACTGCACCTTCGTGGGGACACTTATGGGGAATTCGCAGCGTTTGCGCGGAAACAGCCATTGGCAACGCGCACATGATCGCCGTGTTCCAGAAACAAGGCTTCAAGCTGACTCGCCGGGCCAGCGAAGGGATCGTCTTTGTCGAGCGTCGATTGAAGGCCCGGTGATCGAGTAGTTCGAGATTCACCCAGGCTCGTGGCGTCGGCCGCACTCAAGGTCGTGCCACATCCCCGGGTAAGCGCGCTACGGGCCCAGATTCCCTCGAGAGCGCCAACTCACGATGGTGGACCCCCACCCGAGGCACCGCGAGAGTCCCCGAGAGAGCGCGTCCGCTTGAACCCGACGACATCGGATCGACGCGCACCGCAATCGCCGCCTCGCCGCGGCGGCCGCGTCGAGGCCCGCATGCGCTCCTTCCGTACAATGACTCGGTGCGCGCCGTCCTCATCCCGGTGAAATCCTTCGGGCTGGCCAAGCGGCGACTCGCGCCGGCGCTCGACGACTCGGCGAGGCGCCGGCTCGCTCGCGATCTCGCCGATATCGCGGTGTCGGCCGCGAGCGGAGCGCCTGTCTACGTCGTCTGCGACGACGGCGACGTCGCAGACTGGGCAATCGGCCGGAGAGCGACCGTCCTGTATGCACCAGGACTGGGGCTCTCGGCCGCGGTCGAGGCTGGTGTCCGCTACCTCGCGGAGCAGGGCTTCTCCCTCGCTGTCGTCGCCCACGCCGATCTTCCCTTCGTGAACGACCTCTCCGGATTCGGAGTGCCCTCCGAGGTGACCCTCGCCCCGGATCGCGAACACGACGGCACGAACGTCGCCGCGGTGCCGACAGCAACGGGATTCCGATTCTCGTACGGGCCGGGATCCTTCGACCGCCACCGGGCGGAGGCAGAACGGCTCGGGCTGCGCCTCACCGTTATCGACGACTGGCGGCTGTCCACGGACGTCGACGTGCCCGCCGACCTCGCGCTCCTCGCCCGCGTCGACCCGCCTGGCGCGGGAGGCCCGGCGACCGCCGCCGGAGGAACGAGAAGGTGATCGCACCACGGCAAGCCGCGAGCCGCATCGCCCGCCAAGTCGCGCCGCGGAGATGACGACGAACCTGCCGACCCCGAGACGCGCGCTCGCGATCGCCGCTCACCCGGACGACATCGAATTCGGCTGCGGTGGCACGTTCGCCAAGTGGACCCGCGACGGATGCGAGATCTTCCACCTCGTCTGCACCGATGGTTCGAAGGGGAGCTGGGACGCCGCGCAGGACCCGACCGAGCTCGTCGCGACGCGACAAGCAGAACAACGCGCCGCGGCACGCGTCCTGGGCGGCACCACGGAGGTCGTCTTCCTCGGATGGCCCGACGGAGAGCTCGAGGCCAGCAGAGACCACCGGCGCGAGATCGCCCGATGGATCCGAACGATCGCCCCTGACGTCCTGCTCGGTCACGACCCGTGGAAGCGTCACCGCCTCCACCCCGACCATCGCAACGCCGGATTCCTTCTCACCGACGGGGTCGTCGCGGCACACGATCCGCTGTTCTTCCCCGGTCTCGGACTGCCCCCGCACCGGCCGAGCACCATCCTGTTGTTCGAATCCGACACCCTCGATCACGTGGAGGACATCACCGATTCGCTGGAGACCAAGATCGAGGCGCTGCTGGCACACCGCAGTCAGCTGCGTTCGACGATGGGAATCCCGGACCAGGACACGCAGGGAGGCCCCGGTCTCCACGCGTTCCGCGAGCGGATCAGGTCCGAGGCTGCGAAGTTCGCCGCACCTTACGGGTTCGCGGCAGCAGAAGGATTCAAGCTCCTCGAGACATAAACAAACCACCCTGAGCCCTGGCCCGCGGGCCAGGGCTCAGGGTGGACTCGCTACCTGTCGCTTTCAGCGTCGTGCGGTGCGACGGGCGGTGGCCTTCTTGGCCGCTGCCTTCTTCGCTGGCCGCTTCTTGGCTGGGGCCTTCTTGGCCGGAGCCCGCTTTACGACCTTCTTCGCTGGCCGCTTCTTGGCTGGGGCCTTCTTGGCCGGAGCCCGCTTCACGACCTTCTTCGCCGCGGCCTTCTTCACTACCTTCTTGGCCGGAGCGCGTTTTACGACCTTCTTCGCTGCAGCCTTCCTCACGACCTTCTTCGCTGCAGCCTTTTTCACCATTCTTCTACCTCCAGCCTTCCTCGCCGCCTTCTTGGGAGCGGCTCGACGTGCGGGAGCGGCCTTCTTCACGACCGGCGCGGGCGCCGGCTTCTGAAGGACGGCGGTCGAGTTCAGATCCGACTTCAACTGGACGCCGGGGGTGAAACCAATACCCTTCGAAGCCCTGATGAAGACGGGAGCACCCGTTTGCGGATTCCGTCCGCTACGCGCCTTGCGTTCCCGAAGTTTGAATGTGCCAAAACCAGTGATACGAATCGGAACCCCCGTCCGCACGCCCCTGGTGATCTCGTAAACGAGCGAATCGAGCGCGGACTCCGATTGCTGACGGGTCAATCCTGTGTCACCACTGATTGCCCCAATCAGTTCGGTTCTATTCACGGCCACCTCCTGTACGTGTGGTGTAGCCAATGCAATAAAAGGCGATTTGGCCGCGAAAAGCAAGCACTCTCTCCTCTACTGCACGCGTTCGAGCCGGATGCGCGCACGTGTCGCCGGGACGACAACTTGCGATTTGAAGGTGATGGTTAGATATCCCTTATAATTCAAGCCTTCTGAGCGCGCACGAATTCTGTGAGTCCGGAACGGCGATCCTGAGTCACCGGTAGGCGTTTCGTGAACTCGTGCGCGCGACGATGCGCCCACGACCTCGTTCGCTCATCCTCAGTACGCTTCGGGCGCGGAAGCTCTGGCACGCGTTGTCGCCGCTTCGGTCGCGAATCGACACGGCGTATACCTCGGCGCCTCGAACGGAGCACCAGTATTTGCACCACACGAGCATGGAGTGCTCGTGCTCGGCCCACCGCGTTCCGGCAAGACATCGAGCGTCGTCGTGCCAAATGTTTTCGCAGCGGCGGGGCCGGTCGTCGCGGTGTCGACGAAGCGCGACGTGATGAATGAGACGTCGTCCGCACGCGCCCTCCTCGGTGAATGCCTGCTGTTCGACCCCAGCGGAACGGTCGAGGTCCCCCGGGGCGTGCGCCCCATCGGCTGGTCGCCACTCTCGGCCTCGCTGACGTGGGACGGCGCTGTGCTCATGGCCGAGTCGATGGTCGGAGCGAGTCACGAGAGCCGCGACCGGATCGACGGCTCGCACTGGACCGAGAGAGCGGCCGCACTTCTCGCCCCCGTCTTCCACGGTGCAGCCCTCGAGGGCTGCCCACTCGACGACGTCGTCTCGGCGGTGAACCGGAGGGCCCCCGAGCGTTTCGTCTCGGCGCTCGCCCGCCATGACGCGAATCTCGCCCTCGATCTTCTCTTCGGGATCACCGAGACCGAGGAGCGAGAACAGAGCGCGATCTGGTCGACCGCGTCCGGAGTGCTCGCTGGCTACCGCACGGGCGCGGCCCTGGCGAGCGCGGGCCTGGAGCGCCTCGACCCCGGGCGCTTCGTGCAGAGCCGATCCACGTTGTTCGTCGCCGCGCCCGCCGAGTACCAGCAGCACCTCGCGCCGCTGGTCGCCGGGGTCATCCGGGACGTGCGGACCGCCGCCTACCGGCGCAACGCCGCGGCCCCGACAGTTCCCGGGCCACCCGTGCTCCTCGTCCTCGACGAACTCGCCAACATCGCCCCCTTGCACGACCTCCCGTCGCTCGTCGCCGAAGGGGCGAGCCAAGGTGTCGTCACACTCGCCAGTCTCCAGGACCTCTCCCAGGCGCGGGCGCGTTTCGGAACGGCCGCCGATGGGTTCCTCACGTTGTTCGGCGTCAAGCTCGTGCTCGCGGGGATGAGCGACGTCCGGACCCTCGAGGCGCTCTCGGCTCTCGCTGGTCGACGCGACGAGGTCGTCCCCTCCACGACGGCGGCCCGGACGCCCGGGCGCTGGCGGCGCCACATCTCGCGGACGGTGACCACGCGACGCGAGCCGCGTCTCCCGGTGGACGCCATCGCCCGCCCGCCGGAGGGAACCGCCATCGCCTTCCTCGGTGCCCAGCCGTTGAGGGTCGGACTGACGCCGCACCACTCCTCGTCTCCGTGGCGCGAGATCTCCGGACGGCCCTCAACCGAGTCGAGAGACGTGATTCGGCCCTCGAGCAGGGACCGTCGCAGAGTCGGATCGCGCGGTCGGACCCTCACCGACTGAGCGTCGGTTCCCGGGCACGCGACCATTCGCGGGCGCGGGTTCTTTCGGCGGGGAGGATCTCGTCCCGGACGGAGCCCCTCTCGACCGTGCGGGCCCGGTCCCGACGCTCCCACTCTCTCGCCCTCGCGCGCCAGACGTCACGCCCGCGGCGGGTGTCGGGGGATCGACCGATCTGCCGGCGCAGACCTGCCGGCTCGGCGATCTCCAATACGGTCGACCGCTCGGCGGCGAGTCCCCGGTCCACCGGAACGACGGCGACGTGGGCGCGTTCGCCGTCGCGTACCTGGGTGAGCCCGGACCCGAGGATCCGGGCCCCGCCGAAGACGACGAGGGCGAGGTCCCCGGCGTGGTGGCGGCGCAGGGCGGCGGTGGGGGTCGCGACTTCGAACCCGAGGTCACCGAGCTCACGCGGCGCGACGGTGACGACGAGCGGTCGGCGTCCCATCGACCGGTGTTCGTCGCACAGCAGCCGGATCCCCCCGATCGCCGCGGCGAGATCGGCAGCGAGAACGACCTCGACGCCGGCGACGGCGCACCGCGTGAAGGCCCCGCTTCGTGCGAGACGATCGCTTGCCTCCCGTACCGGGACCTCTTCAGGCCGCGACGACGGTCGATCGGGTCCGCGGCCACGGACGAGCAGCGCCGTCATCGCTCCGGCGCGGGCCTGTTCGGCGAGCGCGACGACGTCGCGTACGGGACAGCGGTCCGGGTCCGCGACAACGACTAGGCAATCGCCGCCGAGCCCCTCGCGCCGATCGAACGGGAAGGTCGCGATCCCGGTCGCCGCCTCGAGATGGGCCGCTCCGCGTCGGTCCGGCGCCAGCCCGACGACTCGACGCCCACGCTCGTGCGCGGCGATTGCCGCGGCACGCACCATCGTCAGAGCACGGAGCGGATCCGTCTCGGGATCCGTCGCGACGACACCAGAAGGCTCGATACCCATTCCGCCGAGGGCCGGAGCCGAGTCCATCAGCGTCGCGAGATACCCCGTGAGCGCCGCGACCTCTTTCGTCTCGAATCGGGTCTCGACCACACCGCCGGGGATGCGCCCACCTCCGGCGGCACGCAGCCGGAAGGATCGCTCCCCGCAGGCGACGATCTCGCCCGAGCTCAGATGGGCGTCGACGGCGGCTTCGACGCGCTCGGCTGGGGCGCCGTCGATGAGGCGCGAACAAGTCGCTCGGATCAGCTCGCGCCGGTCGAACGCCCGGCCGAGGGAATCAGCGGCGATCCCGACACGCGCCTCGACCTCCTGGTCACGATCGGCCCCGGCCACCGCGAGGCGGACGACGCCCTTGTCGAGCCTTGCGACTGCCGTGCGCGACACGCCGAACGAGAACGCTCGTTCGCGCCAGGCGGCGACGAGCGTCGGGTAGTCGCCTTCGAGATCCTTGGGCGCGCGGGTACGGTTCGCGGCGAGACGCGCCGAGTAATGCCCTGACCGCCCCGTCCGGGCGAGCTCGGCGGCGATCTCCGCGCTCCGGCGGGAAAACCCCCGCAGCGCCGTACCCGGGATCCCGATGAGGTCCGCGAAGCCCTCGGCACGTGTCTGCCAGTCGACAGACAGCCGCCGCGAGATCTCGTGCCGCAGCTCGGCGCGATAGAGCGCGCCAGCAGCCGCAGCGTGCACGAACAGCGGGCGGCCGTCGATCGCCGACCATCGCCCGTCCGCGTCCGGTGCGAGGTTGGCGACGACGAGATGCGTATGGAGGTGCGGGTCCTCGGCGCGGCTCGTCCGGTGGAGGAACGACGCCGCAGCGAAACCTGGCGAGGAGACGGGCGTGCCGGATCGGCGCACGAACGCGGCGTGCCTTTCCAGGTACCCGAGAGCCCCGGCGACCGCACGCTCGTGGGAGGCGCGCACCTGCTCGACCGTTTCCGGCCCGCCGAGGGCGTAGAGGACGCTCACCGACTTCGGCGCGGCGAAGGTGCAGTCGAAGGCCGCGACCGCGACCCTGCCATGGCGGGGATCGAGCGCCTCGCCACTCGTCGGATCCACACCGGCGAGCAACGTCGTCAGATTCGCGGCGTCGACGGTCCGAGCACCGAGACCGAGGCCCTCGGCGAGGACCCCCCACCAGACACCGTCAGGTTCGACGAGTCCCGTCCGATCCGGCGCCGCTGCCCGCGTCGACTCGAGGTAGTAGGTCTCGCGTCCTCGTCGCACCTTCGCCACGCTCAGCACGCCGAGCGAACGTACGAGGGCGCGGTCGTCCGCGACCTACCGCCGCAAGAACGGGGTCCGCCCCCGAGGCGCCCCGACGGTGGGCGCCGCTACGACGCGCCGCGGTACCGGGCGAGCGCGCGGCGGGCGACGTCGGCGGCGGCGCCGACGAGGTCAGGTGGGTCGACCACCTCGGCAGTCGGACCGAGCCGGAGGACGAGGCAGCCGACGAAGTACCCGTCGGAGACCAGGATCGGCGCCACGACCCGGCCGTCGGGCAGCGGCGCCGGCGGCGCCGCCACGAGCCGGTCGATGAGCACGTAGGCGGACCGGTCGAAAGCGACGTGGGCGGTACGGGCACCGCCTCCGCCCACGAAGGCCCGTGTCCCGCTGAGCTCGGCGGGAAGCGATCTTGGCGTAACGGGTTCGCCGAGGCGCCGGACGGCGGCGATCCGCGCAACCTGGAAACGTCGCCAGTCCCCCGCCAGGCTGCAGAAGGCGTCGAGGTAGAACCTGCCCTCGCGGGCGACGACGGCGTAGGGCTCGACGCGTCTCGTCGTCTCGTCGCCGCGCTTCGCTCCCAGGTAGTCGATCTCGACCGCCTCACCCGCTGCGGCCGCGGCGCGAATCTCCTCGAGGTTCTCGGGAATGTCGAGCTCGACGGCGACGCGTTCGAGCCCGAGCGCACTCCCGAGCTTGGCGAGCGCGGTGGCGAGCGGGCCCTCCGCCTCGGCGCCCTCGACGGCGAGCATCGCTCGGGCGGCAGCGGCGAGCGCGAAACCCTCGTCAGGCGTGAGACGTGCCGGGCGCCGGAGGGCTTCGAGCCCGAACGCGACGACACGCTCGTCGTCGACGATGAGCTCGAGCAGCGTGTCCGGCGTGTACGGGGGCAGCCCGCAGCAGGCGGCGAGCTCGAGCTCTCCGACAAGGGTCCGCTCGTCGAATCCGAAACGCGCCGCGAGCTCGGCGATCGAGCACTCGCCGACGCGGGCGAGATAGGTGAGCACGGCGAGCAGCCGGCACAGCCGCGTCCCCGCGTCGAGCGGATCGGGTGGGCGATCGACCGTCACGTCGTCTCCCCGACGTGCGCCGCTGCCTCGAGACGGCGAACGACGCCGCGGCGGATCTCTGGCGGACCGATCACCTCGACCGCGTCACCGAACCCGAGCACCCACAAAAAGAACGCCTCCTCATCGCCGACGGGGAACACGAGGCGCACCGATCCGTCGTCAGCGCGGTCGCGCACCGCCGCTGCGCCGACGACAGCGACGACCGCCGCGGCCTCGCGGGCGTCGACGGTGATCTCGACCTCGGTCCACTCCGGCTCGACCGGTCCGTCCCGGCTCGGCTGGAACGGCACGAAGCGCAGCTCGTTCGCGGCGTCGAAGCCCTCGGGACGCTCGTAGCCCCCGGGCGTGCCGGCGACCGGATCGCTTTCGAACCGGTCGACCCGGAAGCGGCGCAGGCCCCCGGGTTCCGCCGCTTCGGCGTCCTGCCCGACGAGGTACCAGCTGCCGCCGCGGAAGACGAGCCCGTAGCCGTGAACCTGGCGGTCGCGCCCGTGGTAGGCGAAGGCCACCGGCGCCCGGTCCCGGATCGCCTGCTGGAGCAGCCCGAGCGACGGGAGCGACGGGAGCACAGCGACGGGGGCGACGTCGGCTGCCCCCTGGGAGCCGAGTTTGTGGAGGACCTCGTGGCCGGCCCCGCCCTCGAGGCGCACCGCGAGCAGCGCGAACGACAGGGCCGCGTCCTCCTCCGGCGTGAGACCGAGATCGGGCAGGTAGTACTGCTCGGGTAGGATGCGGTAACCGACCTGGTCGTCGCCGTCGACGCGCTCGACGGAGATCGGTATCCCGTTGTCGCGCAGCGTGCGTTTGTCGCGTTCGAACGCCTGGCGGAGCGCTCCGGGCGCGGCGGGGTAGCCGGCGACGGCGAGGCCGATCTCCCGCAACGACAAGGGACGGGGGGCGTCCAGCAGGGCCAACACGAGGTTCGTGATCCGCTCGAGCCGGTTCAGCCTCGTCGACATGCACGCAATCTAAGCCCGAGCACGGGCGCCGAGATACCGCCCTGCGGGATCGGGACCGGTGCACCCGGGGATGAACCGATAGGACGTGACGGAACCGAACGATGACGGTACGGACCAAGGACGAACTGCGCAACGTGGCGATCGTCGCCCACGTCGACCACGGCAAGACGACGCTCGTCGACGCGATGCTCCGCCAGACCGGCGCCATCGCGTCCCACGCCGCCGTCGTCGAGCGGGTCCTCGACTCCCTCGATCTCGAGCGCGAGAAGGGGATCACGATCCTCGCCAAACAGGCCTCCTTCCGGTTCGGGACCCGCCGGCTGAACATCGTCGACACCCCGGGACACGCCGATTTCGGCGGCGAGGTCGAGCGCGCCCTCGCGATGGTCGACGGCGCGATGCTCCTCGTCGACGCGTCCGACGGCCCGGGGCCCCAGACCCGGTTCGTGCTGCGCAAGGCCTTCGAGTCGGGCTTGCCCGTCGTACCCATCGTGAACAAGGTCGACGGGCCGGACGCCCGGATCGCCGAGGTCGTCGACGAGACCATCGAGCTGTTCATCGAGCTCGAGGCGCCCGACTCGCAGTACGACATCCCATTCCTCTACGGCAGCGCGCGCGACGGCTGGCTGACCCTCGCCCAGCCCGCCGGTCCGGTCGCGTCCCCGCCGGCGGGAGGGGATCTCGCGGTCCTCGTCGAGACGCTCTTCGCCCATCTCCCGCCGCCGTCCTTCACGGACGGCGCGCCCCTCCAGGCGCTCGTCACGAACCTCGACGCTTCCCCGTACCTCGGCCGCTTGGCCATCTGCCGCGTCGTCGAGGGCACGATCCACGACGGCGAGACCGTCGCGTGGTGCCGGCGGGACGGGATAGTCGAGCAGGTCCGCGTGACCGAGCTCCTCGTCCCGTCCGGCCTCGACCGGGTCCCTACCGAGTCCGCGGGGCCAGGTGAGCTCGTCGCGGTCGCGGGTATCGCCGAGGTCACGGTCGGCGAAACGCTGGCGGCTGCCGACAACCCACTCCCTCTCCCGCTCCTCGTCGTCGACGAACCAAGCCTCTCGATGACGGTCGGGGTGAACTCCTCGCCGCTCGCCGGGCGGGACGGGACGAAGCTGACGGCGCGCCTATTGCGGTCGCGACTGGAAGCCGAGGTGCTCGGCAACGTCGCCATCCGCCTCGTCCCGACGGAGCGCTCGGACACCTTCGAGGTGCAGGGCCGTGGCGAGCTCGCCCTCGCGGTTCTCGTCGAGACGATGCGCCGTGAGGGATTCGAGCTCACCGTCGGTAAGCCCGAGGTGCTCACCCGGGTCGTCGACGGCGTGCTCTGCGAACCGGTCGAGCGGTGCTCGATCGAAGTGCCCGAGGCGCACCTCGGCACCGTTACGCAACTCATCGCGCGGCGACGGGCGCGCGTCGAGCACATCGTCCACCACGGCACGGGCTGGGTCCGGCTCGAGGGGCTCGCCCCGTCGCGGGGGCTCATCGGGATCCGCGGCGAGATGCTGACGCAGACCCGGGGTACCGCCCAGCTCCACCACTCCTTCGACCGCTACGAGCCGTGGCTGGGGGAGATCCGCCTGCGCGTGAGCGGCAGCCTCGTCGCCGACCGCCGCGGCACCGCCACGGCCTTCGCGATCACGAACCTGTCCGAACGCGGCTCGATGTTCGTCGGCCCGGGCGAAGAGGTCTACGAGGGCATGATCGTCGGTGAGAGCTCCCGCGGTGACGATATGGATGTGAACGTGACCAAGGAGAAGAAGCTGACGAACATGCGGTCTTCGACGTCGGACGAGTTCGTCAAGCTCCCGCCGATCCGCCGGCTCACCCTCGAGCAGGCGCTCGAGCACGCCGCCGAGAGCGAATGCGTCGAGGTGACGCCTACGGCCGCCCGGCTACGCAAGGCGGTGCTCTCCCAGCACGACCGGGCGCGCGGCCGCGGACGAGAGCGCCGGACCGCGAACGTCTGACCGAGCCCGCCGACCGGGTCGGCGCACCTCACACGAGGGGCGGCAGGAACCGGGTGAAGCGCAGAGGCGGCTTGGCTAGGACGAAGGTGATGAGCACGCGGAGGTCGCGGAGACGCACGACGACGATCGCGAGCGGATCGTCGTGCCGGTCCGGTGGCCAGCCGAGCGCCACGCCGTTCGTCGAGAAGCTCCCCCGGTACGCGACGGCACAAACCGCTGAGCGTTCTCGTTGGAGCGCGGCGGGGATGGTGAACCTGAGACGCGGGCCCGTCTTCATGTCTCGGAGCGCCGCCGTGAGATCGCGCGGGCTCAGGTAGCGCACGCCGGCGAAATGCCCGGTGTCGTTGACCGCGGCGCGGGCGACGGCGAGAACGCGGAAACACGGGCTCTCGTTGGGCCCGAGGGCGTTGCGAGGTGACGTGCACGCCGCAATCCCGAACGACGCGACAACGACGGCGAGTGACGCCGCGGTGAGCCGCGCGCCTTTGCCGATTCGTGCCGACCAGAGGATGCGCCTGCTCATACACCCAGCTCCCCGGGCACGCCCTTCACCTCACCAACGGTCGCGCGATCCCATAGCCCCGACAACCCACTTTCGACGCCGACGGGCTGGGAACCGGTCGTGGGGGCCGCCCACCGCCCGCGCCGACGCGCCACGCCGAGCCCGGCCCAGGTCAACCACCCGACCGGGAGGAAGCCCCAGAAGCTGACGATCCGGTAGGTGAGGACCGCGGCAACCGTCGACAACTCCGCCCCACCGAACGCGACCAGCGCGATCGTGATGCTGCCCTCGACGACTCCGAGCCCGCCGGGCGTGATCGGGAGATTCGCGGCGAGCTGGCCGGCTCCGTAGGCGAGGAGCAGGCCGCGCCACGGGACTGCGCCGCCGACGGCGAGGAACGCGCATGCGAGACAGGCGCAGTCGAACACCCAATTGCCGAGGGCGCCCGCGAGGGTGACCACGAGGTCCCGCCAGGTGAGCCGCAACCCCTCGAGCCGGGCAGCCCAAGCCGCGACGACGGCAGCACCGGTGCGCCTCGGCCGGCCGACGAGGCGACGCGTCAGCCCGAGCGCGTAGACGGCAACCCGCGCCAGCCAGCGGCGTTGGAACACGATGGCGTCGGCGACGACCGAGACGGCGAACACGCCGAGGATGACCCAGACGAGGTCGTACGAAGCGCCCTCACTCGCCGCGAGGGCGACCCCGGCGGTGGCGACGAGGCCGAGGGCCACCGCGGCACACACGAACGTCGCGACGAGAGCCCACACGGCGAGGGATTCGTCCGCGCCCCGCCGGCGATAGAAGCGATAGACGTAGATGCTCGAGAACGCCGGGCCTCCGGGAAGCGAGTCCGCGATCGCCGCGGACGCCGCACTCAGCGCGGCCATGGAACCGAGCCCCGTTCTCACCCCACCGACCTGAAGAAGACGTCGCTGCAACACGCCGAAAGACACGAATGACGCGATCTCGAAGGCGATCGCGAGGCAAAGCCAGCCGACGTCGAGGTGGGTGAGCTCGGCGGAGGCACCGACGAGCTCGCCGCGCTGGCCGTTCAGGGCCCAGAGCGCGAGGGCGGCGAGTCCGAGCCCGACGAGAAAGCGCAACACCCGCCACGAGCGCGTCCGCGTGATCCGGCGCAGCCGGGCGCTCCACGACACGCCGAAGCGTACCGTGGCCGCCCCGCCGGGCCACCGCGCCAGCCCCTCCGTCACAACAGATTCCACTGCCGGTCACCTGCCCGTGTTGACCCCGGGGAAGTCTCGACTGGCGGCTCTGCCGGCATGTTCGCCTAGGCCGCGGACGTGACGGCGAACCAGTCCGAAGGGAGCCTGAGGCTTGCCGCGAAGCTCAACCCCGTGACCGTCGTCGACGACGTCGTGCCCGATACGACGATGAACTCGACCCGACCGCCGAGCGATCCCCGCCGATTGCGCGAGATGATCGTGACGCCGACGAGCTGCCCGATACCACGGAATGCCCTGTCGACGAGCGCAGCTGAGACCGATGTCCGCCAGGTGTGGTTCGGATTGCACTCGAGCGGGTTCCCCTGCATGACGCAGACGTCGCCGGCGTCCGGCACCGCGGGGAAGGTGCTCCGGGCGGTCCAACCCCCGGACGAGGCGGAGTAGGAAGTGCGGGCGACGACATTGGTCGATGCCTCGGCGCGGACCTCGCCCGACGTGGCCGCGACCGCGGCGTTGGTCAGGGGCGATTCGAAGCGCTCGCCGACGTACGCCTCGCAGACCGTGTCACAGATGCTCGCGTAGCCCTCCCAGCCACCGGACTCCATTTCGGCCACGGCGTAGGAGCGGGACGCGATCGCCTGCGCCTCGAGTGCCTGGAATCCCCAGGCGCGGCCCTGCGGAGCACCGGTGACCGCGCCTGCGGAGCCCCAGGCGGGTGACTCCTCGGCAGGGACGACACCGTCGAGATACGACTGCAGCGACAAGACGTTGAGCGTCCGCTCGTATCCCGTTCGGTCATACGCTTCGATGTCGCCACGGACGACCTCGTCGATGCCGTCGTGCCGGCACAGCGTGAGGAGCGTCGCCGGCGCGGCGTTCGAGCTCGCGCTTGCCGGGCGGATCGTCGGATCGACGAAACCCGTCGCGATCGGCCGCGCTTTGCCTGCGGCCGCCTTTGCCGCGCTGCACGAGGCCGCCTCGTAGACGTTCCATGTGCCGGCGCGAGTCAGCCGGAGGTCGACCGCTACTCCGGCCCGGACGGTGAGCGCCCGCGACGGGGACGTCGACGTGGTCGTCGTTGGCGGCAGCGTCGTGGTCGGAGACGTGGTCGTCGTCGTGGTCGTCGTCGTGGTCGTCGTCGTGGTCGGCGACGTGGTCGTCGTCGTGGTCGGCGACGTGGTCGTCGTCGTGGTCGTCGTAGTCGTGGTCGTCGTCGAGGAAGTCGTCGTGGTCGGAGACGTGGTCGTCGTCGAGGAAGTCGTCGTGGTCGGAGACGTGGTCGTCGTGGAGGAAGTGGTCGGTGGAAGCGTCGTCGGAGGTGTCGTGGACGTCGTCGTGGTCGGCAGCGACGTAGTGGACGTCGTCGAGGACGTGGTCGTCGTCGACGGCGGCGGTTTCGACCCCGCGCTCGTGATGGTGAAGGCCGACGGCGACGTAACGACCGGGTCGTATCCGACGGTGCCTTTCGCATTGACGTTCTCGAGGATCGCGACCGAGACCATCGGGTTCACCCCGAGTCTCGACCCTTTGAGACTCGATGCGACCGTTCCTCCGTAGAAGTGGTCGAGGATCTGCGCATAGGCCTCGTGATAGCGGACCGCGTCGCCGAAGGCCCCCCACTGGCCCATTCCGAACCCGGGACCGTAACCGTGGCCGACGAAGCTGATCGACGCAACCGGCGGCGCGGCCGAGGCACCGGATGTCGCCACCGCGAGCGAGATGGCGATGACGGCGCAAGGCGCGAGAACGACGTACCACCGGAGGCGTGGAGCACGGCGGGGGTGAACTGCACCGTTACGAACGATGCTGTTGTGCATATTGGTACTGATGTTACGTGCGTCTGCGTTGGCAGCGGGGCGCGACGCCTACGGGCTGCGAAGCGCCGCCTCGATCGCCTGGCAGAAGGCCGCGGCGGCGATGTCGGGCGCGAAACGGGCGGCTCGGGCCCGTCCCGCCGCGGCGAAGGCGTCGCGCGCCATGGGCTCGGTGAGAATGCGGCGCACGGCCGACGCGACCAGCGCGGGCGATTTGTCGGGTAGGAGCACTCCGGCGTCATCTAGCGTCTCGGGCACCGCCGCCGCGGCGTACGCGACGACGGGGACCCCCCGTGCCATCGCCTCGACGATCGGCGCGCAGAACCCTTCGTGGTCCGACAGACACACGAACACGGTCGCGGCCTCGTAGTAGGCGACGAGCGACCCGGCCGACACCGATCCCGGCAGGCTGACGGCGTCCTTCAGCCCGAGCGCGACGGCGAATCGGCGCAATGCGTCGATGTACGCACTCCCCATCTCGCGCCCGACGAGGTGGAGCCGGGCGTCGGGGTCGTAGACGCGCCGGTAACAGGCGAAGGCCTTCACGACGTCGTGCTGCGCCTTGTGCGGCGCGATCTGGCCAACGAAGAGCCAGTCCGCGCCGCCTGCTTTCCGCAACGAGGTGAGCCTCCGCAGCGTCACCGGATCCGGCGACCGCTCCAGGTCGTCGCCCTCCACGAGGAGCGGTACGACCGTCGTGCGCCCGAACCCGTTCTCGTCGAGCTCGGCCGCGTTGTAGGCCGAACGGGCGATCGCGAAGGGCACGAGCGGGGCGAGCATTTCCAGCTGCCGGCGGCCGAGTCGCGACTCCTCGCCCAGCGGAGGGAGCCAGCGTTCGACGAGCGGCGCCGGCGTGATGTTGTGGTAGTCGATGAGCTTGCGTCCCGGGTGACGGGCGACGACGTCACCCGTCGGACCACCGATCGAGCACTGGTAGAGGATCCACTGGCTCCCGTCGCCGACCATCGGCAGCTCGTCCAGGGGATGGACTCGTCCCGCGCAGCCCGGACCGATGATCGAGGCGTAGATCTCC
Organism: uncultured Acidimicrobiaceae bacterium; assembly: GCA_963785415.1. Lineage (GTDB taxonomy): Bacteria > Actinomycetota > Acidimicrobiia > Acidimicrobiales > Bog-793 > Bog-793. The sequence continues at coordinate 1,891,831 of CAWAVB010000001.1, read as the reverse complement.
GACACGAATCCCATCTCGCGCAGCAGCCTCTGGGCGACGAACGTGTGATTGCTCACCGCATCGTGCTCGATGATCGACGGGATCACCTGGTCGATCCGCGCTGGACGGCCGGGCGCGACACTTGGTCCGGCCCGGTTCACCGGTCCCTCCGCGCCGCGAGAGCATCGAGCGGGCGCTCCACGATCGCGAGCGCCCGCCGCAGGTATGGTCGCGCCCGACGCGGCACGAGAAGCCGGGTGACCCGCCGCAGGACGAGCGAACGCTCGGAGTAGCGCGGGGCACGCAACGCCTGCGTCGCCGACTGCTCGAAAACACGGTCGAGCTCGGCGGTCATCTCCGGAGTCCAGAGCTCTCTTTCTGCGAGATTCCTCACGTCGGCGCGCGCCGCGTCGACGATCGAAGTCGCCGCCCGACCGGATTGCTTGTTCACGGGGACGCGCCGCTCGGTTCGACGAGAGCCCTCACGGGCTCGTGACCCGGACGGATCCGGGCACGACGACCTCGATGCGCATCGGGAGCGCCACCACGCCGGTTGCCTTGCTCGGGTTCATCACCTCGAATTCGCACGCCGGCTCGGCGATGCCGATGACGACTCCACCCGAGTCACGCACGTCGATGTTCACAATGTAACGGCCGTCTAGGAGCGGCAACGAGTCGAAACAGAACGTCACGGACCCCACCCCCGCCGCAAGCAACATTGCCTCCTCGGAGCCGCTGCTCCTGGTCGCGAACAACGTCTGGTCCTTGTCGGACAGGATCTCGATCGCGAACTGCGCGCCGTCGACCGCCGAGTGCACCGAGTACTCGACACCGATCGTCAACGGCTCCCCGGTGACGACGTAGGGACGCTCGCCGATCCCGGGGTGCTCGACCGTGACCGAGGTGATCTCGACCTGGGGACGCGCCGGCGCGATATCGATGTCGACGTTGACGGGCAGGTCGGCTTCCGGAACCGGGGTGGCGTCGAGGGCGAGGAGGCCCTCCTTGAACACCCTGATCGCTTCTCCCGGCGGCGCATAGGTAACGAGAAGACCGGCGTCGAACACGAGGATCTCGTCACAGATGGAGCGCAGCATGTCCGACGAGTGCGAGACGACGACGATCGTCCGCCCGTCCTCCTGGAACAGCTTCACCCGCTCGAGGCACTTCTGCTGGAACCGCTCGTCTCCCACGCTGAGCACCTCGTCGACGAGCAGGATGTCGGGATCCATGCTCACGGCGATCGAGAAGCCCAGTCGTACGATCATCCCGGACGAGTAGTACTTCACCTGGTTGTCGATGAAGTGTTCGATCTCGGCGAATTCGACGATCTCGTTGAACCGGTGGCTGATCTCCCGGCGCTTCAGCCCGAGGAGCGACCCGTTCAAGAAGATGTTGTCGCGCCCCGAGAGGTCGGGCTGGAACCCCGCGCCGAGCTCCAGCATCGCCGCGACCTTGCCGCGCACGACGACCTGGCCGGAGGTCGGCTGGAGGATGCCGGCGATGCACTTCAGCAGCGTCGACTTGCCCGAGCCGTTGCGGCCGAGGATCCCGACCGTCGATCCCGGCTGGATCTCTGCCGTCACGTCGCGCAACGCCCAGAACTCCTCGTATGGGATGTGCCCGAGGTGCAGCAGGCGCTCTTTCAGCGACGAGTACTTCTCGAGATAGAGGTGGAAACGTTTCGAGACGTTCTGGATCTCGATCGCGGAGCTCACGAGAACTCAGAGCTCCTCAGCGAAGTTGCCGCTGATGCGCCCGAAGATCAGCATCGCGCCGAAAAACAGCGCGATCGAGACGACGAGAAGCCCCCCGAGCAGTTCCAGGAAGAAGTGGTACGGGTAGTTCGCGAGCACGGCGTAGTGCGCGTTGCCGGTGATCTTCACGAATACGTGGCCGTAGATCGCGCGCTGGAAGGAGATCACGACCGTCGTGATCGGGTTGGCGAGGTACAGCATCTCGAGCCATCGGAGATTGTGCCGGGCGAACATCCCGTAGACGAGGTCGTAACTGTAGATGATCGGCACGCCCCAGAACCAGGCGTTCAGGAGCACGAGGATGAGGTGCTCGATGTCGCGGAAGTACACGTTCACAGCTGACAGGAACACGGAGAGCGCCGCCGAGAACACGATCAGGTCGACGAGCGCGAACACGGCGATCGGCAGGTAGCCCCAGTCGGGCGAGTACTGGAATCCGACGAGGAACACGACGAGAACGAGGGACTGGAAGAAGAAGAACACGGACGCCGTGCCGACCTGCGAGAGGGCGAGGATCTCGCGGGGGAACGCGACCTTTTTCACGATGCCCGAGTTCGCGACGATGACGCTCGCCGAGCCGGTCGTCGCCGTCTGGAACAGGTTCCAGATGAGCAGTCCCGAGAACAGGTAGAGAGCGAAGTACGGAGTCGGGTTCTTCAGGAAGTACTTGAACACGACGTAATAGACGAGCAGCACGAACGCCGGGTTGAGCATCGACCACAAGAACCCGAGGAAGCTGTTCTTGTACTTCACCTTCAGGTCCTTACGGACGAGGAAGACGAAGAGCTCGCGGGCCTTCCAGATCTCCCGTAGTCGGGCTCGCAGCGTCACGCGCGACGAGACGATCCGCGCCACCAGTTCCTGGCCGTCCCGGCCGCGCCCCCCACGGGGAACGAACGAGCGCTGGCGCGACGACAGACCGGCGGCGGTCGGCACGTCGGTCTCGCTCACCGTCCCCATGACGACTCACACCTCTCCTGCCGCGGGCGATCACGGGTCGCAATCGCCAGGGCGCGTGCCCAGCTCATCCCATGTTCGCCGATTGAGGCGACGGTATCGGACTGGCGTTCCGGGGCGCCGCCGTACTCCGGACCAGCTCTGATGCATCCTAGTGGCCGGACTTTCGAGTGGGCGGTGCACGGCGGCGTCTACCATCGAGACCCGGATCATCGGCACGAAGGAGTCGCCGTGGACAATGTGCGGATCCGGTTATGGCGCAAAACACGAACCGCGGCGTCGCTCCCGCGCCGGCTCGCGGCGAACGAGGACAAGATCGAGTCGCTCGAACGTCACGTCACGACGAAGATCGACGAGATGCGCTCCGAACTCGCCGAGATCCGATCGCTGCTGCGCACGCAGATCGAAGGCGACGCCGAGGCGACAGAGCTTCTCGGACGGCTGTTGCAGGCGGCGGAGAAGCGGCTCAGGGAGCTCGAGCTGTCGGACGCCGCGACGGCCGTCAGGGCCGACCGCTCTCCTCGATGACTCCCGGCCGGCCCCCGGAGTCGGCGGGTACGGTCGTCGTCGACCTACAGGCTCTCCAGAGCCCGGGCTCGCGCACTCACGGCATCGGCCGCTACGCCGCGAACTGGGCCCTCGCGGTCGAGCGACTGCGACCTGAGCTCGTCGGGACGTACCTGCTCAATCCCGATCTGCCTCCGCCCGGCCCGATCGAGGAGCTGGTCTCCACGGGCAAGGTCGCCTACCGCGGCGAGCCGGGCGCGATCGGTCCGGGGGCGCGCATCTACCACGTGCTCGCGCCGTTCGATCTTGCGGTCGACGCGGGCGCCATCTGGCCGCCGCAGGCCAACGCTCGTGATCTTGTGCTCTCGGTCACCGTGTACGACCTCATTCCGGCGCGCGATCCCGCGACTGAGCTCGTCGACATCGGTGAGCGCCGCCGCTACCGGACGCGCCTCGAACTCGTCCGTTCGGCGGCCGCCTTCCACGTCCTTTCGGCCGCGGTCGGCGAGGAGCTCGTCGAGCGACTCGGTGTCGCACCGCAACGGGTGCACGTGGTCGGCGCGGCCCCCGACGAGCGTTTCCGCCCCGCCCACTCCCACGACGCCGCGACCGAGCACGCGATCAATCGCCTGCGAGGAGCGGGCCTCGGGCGCCGGTACGTGCTCTGCCCGAGCGGCAGCCATCCTCGGAAGAACAACGAACGGCTCGTCGCGGCGTGGTCCCGCCTCGGCGCGGCGGCGGGGGATCGGCAGCTCGTCATCACCGGCGATCTTCCGGAATCGACCGCCCGCCATCTCCGCCACCTCGCCTCCCCGACGGGCGTCGCCGATCCGGTGGTCGTGACGGGGTTCGTCGACGACGATGACCTCGTCGCCCTCTACCAGGGAGCAGACCTTGTCTGCTTCCCGTCGCTCGCCGAGGGATTCGGCCTCCCGGTGGCTGAGGCCCGGGCGTGCGGCGCGACCGTCGTCTGCTCGGACCGCCCTCCCCTCGACGAGCTCGTCGCGCCCGAGAACCGCTTCGACCCCGTCGACCTTCACGACATCGCCCGCGTGATCGCCGCGGCGCTCAGCCGTCACGACCCGTCCGCGACACCGTCCCGTGAGCTCGGTCGCATCACGAGCTGGCCGGAGGTCGCGGCGCGCAGTGCAAAGGTCTTCGAGGATCTCGTCACCGGGTCCGCGAGTCGGGCGGGCTCGCCGGGTGGGCGCCGCCGGGCACGCGCCCGCGTCGCCCTCGTCACGCCGCTGCCGCCGGCGCCTTCCGGCGTCGCCGCCTACACCTTCCGCCTCATCGAGGAGATCGTCGCTGCGGACGAGGTCGCCCTTGACGTCTTCGCCGACGGACCGACACCTTCCCCGACCGCCCCCGTCGGAGCGCCCGTGTACGCCGCGCCCGCGCTCCTCGCCGTCGAGCGGCTGACCGGCCGCTACGACCGAGTCGTCTACACCCTCGGCAACAGCCACCATCACCTCGGGGCGCTCGCGCTCCTCCGCGAGCGCTCCGGCGTCGTCGTCAGCCACGACGTGCGGCTGACGAATCTCTACCGTCACGAGACCGGGGACCCGGGCCTTCTGCCGCACGGCCTGGCGGCCAGGATCCGCGAGATGTACGGCGAATCGCTGCCGCCGAACCTCGGCGAGTACAACGAGATCCAGCCGGGGGATCTCGCCCGCTACGGGCTCCTGATGGCGCGCGAGGCAATCGGACTGTCCGAGGTGTTCCTCGTCACCTCGCGCGCCGCCGCGGCGCTTGCCCGCGTCGACGCGGGACCGCTTCTCGCGGGGCGCGTCGACGTCCTCCCGTTCGCCGTCGAATCGCCCCGGGACAGCCGATCGGCCTTCGCCGAGATGGCCGAGGCACCGAAGGACTGCCCGATCGCCGCCAGGTGGTGGGGACGATCACCGGAGCCCCGGAGCGACCGACCCGTCGTGGCCCACTTCGGGATTGTTGACCCGGTGAAAGCCCCGGAACTGTTGGTCGACGCCTTCGCGTCGCTCGTCCGGGGGGCGGGGCGCGCCGACGACGCGATGCTCGCCTTCGTCGGACCCGTCTCGGAGGACCTCGCCCGCGCGCTCGCCGATCGCGCCTCGGCCCAGGGGATCGGTGACCTGCTCGCGCTCACCGGACCGCTGCCCCAGGAGCGCTACCGCGCCTGGCTCGCCGCGGCGACGCTCGCCGTCCAGCTGCGCCGGTCCTTTAACGGCGAGGCCTCCGCCGCCGTCGGCGAATGCCTGGCTTCGGGTGTGCCGACCGTCGCGACGAACCTCGGCTGGCTGCGCGAGCTGCCCCGGGAGGCGGTCGAGCTCGTCCCGGCATCCGTCGACGCCGAGGGGCTCGCGGCAGTGCTCGCCGGCCTCCTCGCCGACCCGGCACGCCGCGCCCTCCTCGCCGGGGCCGGCCGCGACTTCGCGGCACGTCAGACGTTCGCCGCCACCGCGCGCGCGCTGCTCGCCGCAATCCTCCCCACCGACGCCGCGGTCAGCGCCGCGCGACCCGGAGCCTGAACCGACCGGTCAGGACCCGTCCGTCGCGGAGATCCTCTCGACGAGACGGTGACAGAGCGCGATCGCCCCGCGCACGAGGGCTTCGGGATCGGGCGCGCGACGGCGGTCACCTGCGAAGGGCGATCCCGGCGCGGCGCCGATCTCACCGCCGAGCGTGACGCGGGCCTCTCGCGCCGCGTGGTCGTGCGCGGACCGGGCCCGCACGACCTCGAGCACCTCGGTCCGCGGATCCTCGGCGTCGGCGGCGGCCCATCCCCCGGGAAAGCTGACGCGGCGCTCCGGACGCTCCTCGGCCACCGTGACCCGCTCCTCGGGCAGGCCCCAGATCGCGATGAGCTGGGTGCGGTCCCGCTCGCTCGCCACGACGACGTGCGAAGCCGCCGTCCAGATCTCGCCCATCGCCCGGCTCCCGATGCCACCAGGGATCGGCGAGTCGGCGTCGAAGCGGACGGTCCTTTCCTGGAACATCCGCAACGCCGCGGCGAAAAGCGTGAGGGTCACGGCACGCCACCACCGTCCGGCGCGGGCGCGGAGCGGCAGCCCCTGTTCGAAGTGGACGACGACGGCGTCGAAGCGCCGCGAGAGCCAGGCGAGCCGCAAACAGAAGAGCGGGCCTTCGGTCCGGCCGCTGCGGTGGGCGGCGCTCCGATCATCCGGCGAGAACATCTCGACGTCGTGTCCCTCGGCGAGGAGCACTGTCGCGATCTCGGCGAGCGCGAGCGCGGCCTCGCCGCCGGGGGGCGGCACCGTGCCGACGATGAGGATCCTCACTGCGCCGGCCTTCCCGTGAGCCCGGCGAGCGAGCGCTCCATCGCGTCGAGCACGACCTCCCAGGTGTAGTTGGCGAGCACGTACTGCTGGCCGCGCGCCGCCATCGCCGCGGCGGCCTTCGGCGCCTCGGCGACGAAGCGGAGGCACTGCGCGAACTCGAGCTCGTCGGCGTAGGTGAGCCCGCCGCCCGACCGCTCGCAGTGCCAGGTGATCACCTCGCCGGCCGCCGAGGCGATGACGGGGGTCCCGGCGAGCCACGCTTCCATCAACGTGCGCGAGAAGCTCTCGTTTGCGCTCGGCTGGACGAGCGCCTCGGCCGCGGCGAAGGCGTTCGGCATCTCGTCCTCGTCGAGGTAGCCGAGGTCGATCACCCGTCCGGTGAGCCCCTCGGGGATCTCGGGGGCGCCGACGCCGACCGTCACGAGGTCGAAGGGGGCGTCGTTGCCGACGACGGCGGCGGCGTAGGCCGCGAGGAGCTCACGCCAGCCCTTGCCGCCCTCGCGCCGGCCGGCGAAGAGGACGAAGGGCCGCCGCAGGCCGTGACGCTCCCGGAACCCGGCCGGGTCGTAGGAATCGGGGACCTCGACGGCCGCGCCGACGACGCCGTGGCGCGGCGGCAGGTCGGGCGCGATGCGGTGGGCGAGCAGGTGCTCGGGCTCGGAGAGGAACCAGACCGCCGCGACCGAGGCGAGCGTGGAGCGAACGACCGAAAGCCGCGCGTACGGCTCGTCGTGCAGGCACGGCATCACGATCGAGCGCTCGGGGGCGACCTGGGCGCCGTAGATCGTCGACCAGAACAGGTACGGAGACAACACGATGGCGTCGTAGCGCCGCGCCTCGGCGAGCAGGTGGAGGTACAACTCGGGCACGCGGAACCGACTGTTCACCCAGGCGATCTCCGCCGCGGCGCCTAACCGCTCGCCGCGTTGGACACGTTGTTCGAGCCCGGAAGCGACAAGACGACGGCGCGACGTGACCGTCGGGAAACGCCGGATGACCACCCCCGCATCCTCCGAGGTCCCGTCGTCGAACTCGTTCGCCCAGCTGAAATGCGACCGGGCGCAGGTCGTGAGGATCTCGACCTCGTAGCCGCGACGAACGAAGCCGCGTGCCGCCTCGGCCATCACGGCCTCGGAGCCTCCTACGACGCCGGGACCGTACCTTGGCGTGACGAAGGCGAGCCGCACCCGCTTCCTCGTCTTTCGCGCCATGCCGGCCGCCTTCTTCCCTGAACTCCCTGCACAACCGCACCCGACGAGGAGAAGCGTAGGCGACGAACAATCCCCACCGGACACCGGTGGTGTGAGTAGCTTCGCGTAATGACCGATCGCGCCCGCTCGGTCGATCCGCGTCGGTGTCGCTTCCCGTGTGCCCGTCGGAGCAACCGGCGTGGCCGATGTTCCACGAGAACGCGGCGCCCGACGGGGTCGCGACCTGAAGCCCAGGTTTCCTGGAACCCCGAGCCTGTCGCTGGAGAACCCGTGTCACACCGCCGCGCGATGTCCGGCTGCGAACCGGGTACGACTCAGACATGCCCGGCCGAAGGGCACGTGGGCCGCTCGACGAGACGGCAACACCGGCATCTTCGCGACGGCGCTGGATTCGATGCGCGGCGTAGCGTAGGCGGATTGTGGCCGCGAACTCGTCGTTCGGGCCGGGCCAGATGATCCCTTCCCCGGGGTCCCCGCACAAATGGACCAAACGATGGCACGTTTTGGTGACAAAAGGCCCCATATGAACTCGACCGGGATGGCTAGCGTCCGCGTCATGGTTCGGCTCGCGAGCCCGTCCGCCCTCAGTCGATTCTGCGGCCTTCGGCACAAATGGTTCCGCTCCGTCCGACTCCTCACCGTGGTCGCGCTTGTCGCGTTCGCCACGACGACCGGCATCGGCACGTCCGCGACGGCACCTGCCGGCGCGGTATCACCGCGTCAGTCCAGCTGTTCCGTCCTCCAGGGTCACGGCATCAGCTGGCCCAAAGCCTCATGGGTCACGTGCCTGCCGGGTGCGGTGGCCCAGAGTTCGCCGACCGTCGCGGACTGGCACGGCATGACGATCATCGCAGTCGGCGACGAGAGCGGCAGGCTGAACGTCTTTGACGCCGCGACCGGTGAGGAACTCCCGGGTTGGCCGGAGAAGCTCGCCGCGCCCTCTGGAGCCTGCGTCGCCATCGAGGGGAGCCCCACGATCGCCTTCCTCGACGGACCGAACAAGCCGCCATCGATCATCGTCGGTGCCGCCTCGACGTGGGTCAACAACACGGCGCGCGAGGTCGAGGCCTTCCAGCTCAGCGGGGCGACCCGATTCATCTTCCACGTTCACAGCTCGCCCGGTACCGCCGTCGGCGTCATTTCCACGCCCGCCGTCGGCAGCCTCACGGCAAGCGGGCAACAGGACATCGTCTTCGGATCGTGGGACCACCACATCTACGCGCTCACGCCCGCCGGGAGGCTCCTGCCTGGATTCCCGATCAACAACACCGACACGATCTGGTCGTCTCCGGCGCTCTACCGGGTCCCCGGAACGATCGGCGACAGCATCTTCATCGGCGGCGACGCTCATGGTTGGCACGGTTGCCGAGGTGGCTGGATCACCGATTACCGCTACGTCGGCACGGCGCCGACGATCGTTTGGCAGCACTGCGAGAGCCAGACCATCTGGTCGAGCCCCGCGGTCGGGGTGATTAACGCGACAGGACGGGCCGTGGTCGTCGTCGGAACCGGTTTCTACTGGCAGCCCTTCCCCTCGGGTACCTACAGGATCTTCGCCTACTACGCCGACAACGGCGCACCGGTACGCGGCTGGCCCGTGAAGACGACCGGACCGTCGCTCGGTTCCCCGGCGATCGGGATCATCAACAGCACCGGCACGCCGGCGGTCGTCGAGACCTCGTGGGTGTGCACCGGCGTCACCAATGCGAGCTGTCTCGGATCGAACACGTCCATGGTGACGGCCTGGAACGGCGGCGGTCGGCGGCTCTGGACTGATGAGTTGCGCGGCCCGACCACTTTCTCGTCACCGGTTCTCGTCCCGTTGCAGGCCGGAACGTCGAACGACGTTCTCATCGGTTCGGGCGCGGGCCTCTACGCGATCAGCGGGCAGACGGGGGCGTACCTGTTCGGGACGTCTTTCGCCGGCGAGGCGATCGACCCCGGCTGCCGAGTCTTCAACGCCGTCGCGGTCGCCGACGTCCTCGGAACGGGCTCCAGTACCGGCTGGAGCGTGATCGAAGCCTGCGGCGGTCCCGCGGCGTTCAAGTACACGGGCAGGCTCGTGTCGTACGAAATTCCGAATCCGCCGACGGTGCCTCCGGCGTGGCCGATGTTCCATCAGAACGCCACCCACGACGGCGTGGCGACCTGCGGATTCTCGCGAAGGTCCGTCTGAGACCAATCACCCCGTAGCGCCGGTCGGAGAGACTCACCAGACGTTCGGCGGCTGGGCGACCGACCGAACGCCGCCCGATCAGTGGTGCTTGCCCGCGTGTGCGCTCGACCGGTCGATGACCTTGTCGATGAAGCCGTACTCACGGGCTTCGTCTGCGGTGAACCAACGATCGCGGTCCGAGTCGGCCTCGATGCGCTCGACGGTCTGGCCCGTGTGGAACGCGATGCGCTCGGCCATCATCCGCTTAAGGTAGACGATCTGTTCCGCCTGGATCGCGATGTCGGCCGCCTGGCCCTGCATCTGACCCGACGGCTGGTGCATCAGGATCCGGGCGTGCGGCAGTGCGTACCGCTTGCCAGGGGTGCCGGCGCACAGGAGGAACTGACCCATCGAGGCGGCGAGCCCGAGGCAGATCGTCGAGACGTCGCACCGGACATACTGAATCGTGTCGTAGATCGCGAGTCCGTCGGTCACCGATCCGCCGGGCGAGTTGATGTACACCGAGATGTCCCGGTCTGGATCCTCGGCCTCGAGCAGCAGCAACTGCGCACAGATGGCATTCGCCGAGTTCTGGTCGACCTGGGTCCCCAGGAAGACGATCCGCTCCCGTAGCAGGCGCTGATAGACGTCTGCCGACGGGTCCGCGGTCAGGTTGAGCGACGCCTTGACGCCGCCGGACGGCACGGAGAGCTCTTCAGTCATGGTCCGAGGCTAACCCGAGCACGCCCCAGCCGCGACCCAAGCGTCGGTAAACTCCTGCACTGAGCGGCTTGCTTGGGTGCCCGTTGCCCCATGCGGGTGTGGCGAAACTGGCATACGCGCCGGGTTTAGGTCCCGGTCCCTTCGGGGTTGGAGGTTCGAGTCCTCTCGCCCGCACGAGCTCTCGAACCGCAGGTGCGCGAGACGGCAGGTGGACGTCCGAGCCTTATCGCATCCGTTGCTCACGGTTCGCTAACGGAGAGGTGCGACACGCTGCGATGACTCGGGCGCTCAGGCTCTCGGATGACCAGCGGGATCGTCAGCGCAAGTAGCTTCCGAGGTCGACAAGCCAGAGGTGCAGGCGCACCCCGCCGTCAGCCAGGACGGCGCGCCTGGCGACATGCGGTTCGAACTGAGCCAGAGAATGCACCGCCTGGGCGAAGCCGTTTCCCGTGACGCTCATGAGAAGGATCTGCGCGGCGTGCCGGTGCTCGATCTCGCCCATGGCGTCGCCTTCAAGCGCCGGGAAGGTGCCGGGGAGCGAATCGAACCCAGCGTGGAAGATGCCGATCGGCGACGTCAGCGCGCCGAGCTGGTCGTGTGGGTACCACATCAGGAGCTGCTCACCGGCGTAGGCGGCGTGGCCGACGAAGCCGGGGAGCTCGGTGACCACCCGGTACTCGTCGAGGTACGCCGTGTCGCTGCCCCCGAGCGCTCGTGCGTAGGCGGGCGGGGGGTCGTTCGCCACCGTGCCGGGGATGGGCGGGTGGGCGGCGCGCGGGGCGACCGTGAGGATCAGGCAGGCACCCGCGACCACAACGAGCGCCGCGAGCGGAACCACCTGCCGCCGCAGCGCCTCGGTCCCCCGCCGGATCCCCCGGCGTGCCGCGGACAGGGCATTCAAGCGCCAGGCGAGCGCGACAGCAACAACGATCACCGCCACGACCCAGCCCCACGAGCCGAATGTCATCGCCGGAACGTGGGGGTCCGTCTCGTAGGCGAGCGCGACCGCCACGACGAGCACCGCGGGAAGGGCCTGCCCTGCGACGAGGGGAATTCTCGCCAACGCGCCGGACGATCGCGCGCGATCCCGCGGACGTCCCCGCACGACACCGGGCGCGAGCGACGGTCTGGCCAGCTCGGCAAGGGTCAGAGCGAGCAGAACGACGGCCACCGACCAGAGCACCGAGGAGAAGAAGGCGTACTCGAGAGTCCACACCGTGCCGACGAATTGCAGAAGCGCGGCGGCACCGAAACCCAGGGCGCCGGCGAGACCGAAGAAGAGCTGAGCCGTGCCGACCTGTCTCGGGCGGCGGGCGAACACGATGATGAACGCGACGAGCACCGCCGGGGGGACGAGCAGATACACGTCGTATAGGACCCACCTCCAGTTGCTCGAGTGCCAGAGGAGCACCTGGGAGGGGGTGTTCAGGAACCGCGCCGCGGCAAGCGTCGGGGTGATGAAGTTGAGCTGTCCGAGCAGCGCCCGCGACGAGACGGCGAGCGCGCCGGTCACCGCCACGGCCGTGACAAAGAGAACGCCCGCATCCCAAAGGAGATGCGCGCGCTCGCGCACGACGCGCACGACGCCGTAGGCGACGAGAGCGGCGGCCACGAGCGGCACCGCCGCGCCGTGCGACCAGACCGCCAGGGTGAACAGGCCTGCGCTCACGACGAGCCACCAGGCGCGCCGTCCCGGCCGGCACCCCATGGCGAGCGCGCAGATCCCGCCCGTGAGGTACGAGATCGCCGCCGAATCCGGGTAATCGGTGCCCCAGGCGGTCACGAAGACGGGATTGCTCATGACGACGGCGATCGCGAGGTAACCGGCCCACCGGCCGTACAGGCGCCGGAGCAGCAGGTAGAGGGGCACGATCGCGGCGAGCGCGAGAACGTACCGGAAAGTGAAGAAGCCGCCGACCGCTCCAAAGAGCAGGTACGCCGCCCTGGCGGGAATGAGGAATCCGACCCGCGCCCCTTCCCGCATCCGATCGGTCGCGGCGAAAGCCGCTGAGTACCGGGTAAAGATGTCGCGCGGGTCGACGATGAACGTCGTGTGCATGCTCGGATCCGGAAGCGGCGAGGGTGCCATCCCGCGCAGGCGGAGCAACGCGTAGAAGAACGCCGGCGAGACGAGAACGGACAACACCTCGACGGCGACCCCGACCCGGCTCCCGCGGGCGGGTCGAACCGGATCCGAACCGGTCACCACCGCCGGATGCTCGGTCGCGCGCGCAACACCTTCATGCTGGCCGCCCGCGGCGCTCCGTCCATGCTGGAGGAACCGTAGACGACCTTGGCCACCTGATCGTCCACGACCGCGTCATCCGCATCGCCCGCCCCGAGGAACGGGTCAAGGGCAGCGGGTCTCTCTCAGCCGGCGCGGGTTGCTCAGGTCCCTTCGTCGTCGAGCGACTCGGGATCGTCGAGCAGGGCGTCGACCTCAGCCGCTTCTACGACGTCGAGGGGCGGGACCTCGTCTTCGAACTCGTCGTCGAAGTCGACCTCGTTGTCGCGCGAGGCGACGTCGGCGGCGTCCTCGCGGACGAACGCCGCCGGTCCCTCGACGACCGGGACGTCGTCCGCCTCGTCCCTTGCCCGCGGTTCCCGCTTGCGCCGTTTCGCCATCGGGCTCCTCCACCCCCACTTTGCCGCGTCCGGTCGCCGAACGTCTTTCGGCCGGCGCGGGACCGTCCCGGAGGGGGCCGCCGAAGGATGCCTCGTCCGGTGCGGTCGACGGCGGCGGAGGTGTTCGGCAGCCGCCGGTCAGGCCGACCGCAGCTCCTCGGCCACCGCCTGGGCGAACGCGTCGACGTCGGCCTCCGTCGTGTCGAACGCCGTCATCCAGCGGACCTCGCCGGTCGCCTGGTCCCAGACGTAGAAGTGGTACCGCTCCTGGAGCCGGACGGTCGTGGCGGCGGGCAACCTGGCGAACACCGAGTTGGCCTCGACGGGCCGCGCGACCTCGACGCCGGGGAGGCGCCCGACCTGCGCCGCCAGCCGACGTGCCATCGCGTTCGCGTGCTGCGCGTTCCGCAACCAGAGATCCCCCGCGAGCAGTGCCTCGAACTGCACCGACACGTAGCGCATCTTGGAGGCGAGCTGCATCGCCGCCTTGCGGAGGTGCGGCATCCCCCGGACCGCCTCGGGGTTCAAAACGACGATCACCTCGCCGAAAAGCAGCCCGTTCTTCGTGCCGCCGAAGGAGATGACGTCGACTCCGACGTCCGTCGTGAACGCTTTGAAACCGGCCCTGAGCGTCGCCGCGGCGTTGGCGAGGCGTGCACCGTCCACGTGCACTTTCATGCCGAACTCGTGAGCCCGCGCGCAGATCAGTGCGATCTCGTCGGGCGTGTAACAGGTGCCGAGCTCCGTCGACTGCGTGATCGAGACGACCCGCGGTGAGGCCCGGTGCTGGTTGTCCCATCCCCAGGCGTGGACGGCGAGGGAATCGGCGGCGATCTTGCCGTCGGGTGCGTCGAGTGTGAGGAGTTTGATTCCGGCCACCCGTTCGGCTGCGGCGCACTCGTCGGTGTTGAGATGCGACGAGGTCGCGCAGATCACGGCTTCCCAGCGTTCCGTCATCGCCTGGAGGCTCACGATGTTCGCGCCGGTTCCGTTGAACACCGGGTACGCCTGAGCCTTCTCGCCGAAGTGGCGCTTGAAGATCTGTTGGAGGTGCGCGGTATAGGCGTCGTCCCCGTAGGAGTCCTGGTGTCCTCCGTTCGCGCGCTCGATGGCTGCGAGCACGTCGGGGTGGACGGGCGCGCAGTTGTCGCTCGCGAATCCACGCAGTTCAGGGTCGTGGCGGCGGGTGGCGTCGGTCACGACGAGAGATTAACCGTGGGGCAGGATGCCCTTCACCGGAACTCGCATCCACGGATCGGGAGACAGCACGGCGGAGCCGTCACGAATTCGTGAATATCGTCAGTTCGCTCACGAACTCCGACGAGTACTGGAAGATGCTCGCGTATCCGGCGCCGGAGAAGATGACGAGCCTCGAGTGGGCGATCGCCCGCGAGAGCTGGCGGGAGTTGGTGGCCGGCACGACCACGTCCGCGGATCCAGCGACGATCAGCGTCGGGATCCCTATCGTCCCGAGGCCGTGCGCCACGGCGCTCGTGCGATCGGTCTGGGCAACGAGGGAGCCTTCTGCCTCGATCGCCGGTGCGGTGATGTCGTCCGGGCTGACCTGACCGATATCGGCGAGCCAGTTCGAGCGCGCCAACTGCGCGCTCGCCGGGAAGAAGAGGTGAGAGAGCTCGACCGTCGTCGCCGACCCCGACGCGAGCATCGTCGAGACTGCTCCGGCCGGCCGGTAGGACTTCGGGCCCCCGGCTGTCGCGTCGGCGAGGACGAGGCGCCACACAAGACCCGCATGGCGCTCGACGAGGGACATCGCGATCTCCCCGCCGAACCCCCAGCCGACCACTGTCGGCTGGGACAACCCCAATGACCAGATCAGTCCCGCCGTCAGGTCCGCGAGACGCGGGACCGTCTCGGCGCTCGGGCTCGGCGCCGTGTAGCCGACTCCGGGGAGGTCGAAGACCGTCACGCGGTAGTACGCGCCAAGTGCAACGAGCACCTGCGGGTCCCACGAGGTCATGGAGCCGTGCTCGCCCGTGATGAGAAGCAGATCGGGCCCCGAGCCGAACTGACGGTACGCGACGCCCAACGAGCGGGCCGGCATCGTCCCGTTGGCGAGGATTTTCGGCACGACTCCGCCTAGAGCGACGGGCAGCACATCGATGCGCCTGACCGGACCGAGCGCCGCGAACGCCCCACCGGCGGCTGAACCCGGGATGCTGATCGCAACGGGCAGGGTTGTCGTCGGCGAGGGTGTCGTCGACGCGTCGCCGGGTCCCACGGACACACCGCCGAAGGCCGCGAGGACACAGGCGAGGACGCCGATCGCGACAAGGGGCCGCGCGGAGCGTCGGTCGGATGCGGTCGTACCGCTGCGCCTGATTCTCGGTTTCAACCGGCGCGCCGGAACGAGCCCTTGACGAGCGTCTTGCCGAACTCGACGATCAACGACGAGTTCTTCTCAGCGTCCGTCAGTACGTCGTCGAGGGCGGCGACGAAGTAGTCGACCTCGTACTGGCCGATGATGAGGGGCGGGAGCAACTTCACGACGTTCATCGAGTCGGCCGCGACCTGGGTGAGGATCCCGTGCCGGGTGAACAGCGGCCCGACGACGATCTGCGAGAACAGCCCCGTCCGGGCCGCCTCGAGCAGCCGGAAGCGCGTCCGCTGGCGGAACGACGTCGGCTCGCCGAAGACGAGTCCGACCATCAGCCCCTTGCCGCGCACCGACTGGAAGGTCTCGTGGCGCTCGACGAGCGGCGCGAGCGCCTTGTCGAAGGCGTCACCGTTCATCCGAGCGCGGTCGACCAGGTTCTCGTCGTCGATCGTCGCGAGCGTAGCGAGCCCGGCGACCATCGCGAGCTGGTTGTTCTTGAATGTCGAGGAGTGGACGAGCGCCCTCGAGATCGACGAGTAGACCTTGTTGGAGACCTTCGTCGAGCACACCATCGCCCCGATCGGGACGAACCCGCCCGACAGCGCCTTCGACAACGTCACGATGTCCGGGACGAGGCCGTAGTGCTCGTGTGCCCACAGGCGGCCCGTGCGCCCGAGCCCGGTCTGCACCTCGTCGGCGATGAGCAGGGTCCCGTAACGGCGACACAATTCAGAGACAGCGTCCCAGTACTCCTGCGGCGCGACGAAGACACCATGGCCCTGGATCGGCTCGACGACGAAGGCGGCGACGTCACGCGAACGCAGCTCTCGCTCGAGGGCTTCGGCATCGCCGAAAGGCACCTGGACGAAACCGGGAATCAGCGGCCCGAAGCCCTTGCGGAACTCGGAACCGCCGTTCGCTGAGAGCGCGCCGAGCGTGAGGCCATGGAAGCCGTGTTCGCAGTGCAGAACCCGGGACCGCCCCGTCGCATAGCGGGAGAACTTCAGCGCGGCCTCGACCGCTTCAGCTCCGGAGTTCGTGAAAAACACTCGCCCCATTCCGGGGTGACAACGCTTCAGGATCTCGCCCGCCAGCACTCCTGGCAACAGCGCGGCATCCATCTGGATGAGGTTCGGCAGGTCGGCGTCGATCGCCTGGTGGAGGGCCTTTTTCAGGGCCGGATGGCTCCGGCCGAGGGCGAACACCCCGAACCCGGAGAGGAAGTCGAGGTAGCGGCGGCCTTCGTCGTCATAGAGGTAGGCGCCCTCGGCCCGCGCGTAGAAGCGGTCAAAGCCGATCGACCGGAGGACATTCACCAGCTGGGGGTTGATGTTCCGGCCGTACAGCTGGAAGTTCTCGCCCTTGTGGCTCGCCAGTACCTCGTTGAGATCGAAACCCATCGCTTGCCTCCGTCCGCTGAAGGTCCAAGCGTATAGGCGTGGCGACGCCCCGCACGGGCCACGAACGAGCGGGTGGTACTGTCCCCGAAAGTGCGTGCCCGGGCCACCTTCGATGACGGACGCGCGTGACCCGGCCACAGTTCGTCACCGCCGGGACCGGCTATCCGCTCCCCCGATGAGCGATTTCACGGCCATCGAGCACATCACCACCCGCCGCCGGGTCCGACTGCGGCGTTACGGCCCGCCGGCGCTCTGCGCGCTCGTCTACTGCGTCCTCGCCGCCTTCGTCTACGGCGTCCACCCGCCTGCGACGAGCGCCACCCTGCCGCCCTGCGCCTGCGGCGACATCCCCGGGGGGGTGTGGTCCCTCGCCTGGCCGGCGTACGCCCTCGCCCACGGCCTCAACCCGCTGTACACGAACTGGGCTGATTGGCCCTACGGCGTGAACCTCATGAACAACACGTCGACACCGCTGCTCGGCATCGTCTTTGCTCCGTTCACGCTCCTTTTCGGGGCTCTCTCGACGTTCAGCCTGCTCATGCGGCTGGCGCTTGCCCTCTCGGGAATCTCGATGTGCTTCGTGTTGAGGCGCTGGACGAAGTGGTGGCCCGCCGCGTTCATCGGCGGCCTCGTCTACGAGTTCTCGCCCTTCATGGTCGGGCAGTCCCAGTCCCACCTCTTCCTGACGTTCATCCCGTTGCCCCCGATCATCGCGGCGCTTATCGACGAGGTGTTTATCAGACGACGTCACGTCGTCCGCAACGGCATCGTGCTGGGCCTCGTCGTCGCCGCGCAGTTCATGATCTCAGCGGAGATCCTCGGCATCACCCTGTTCGCCACGGCCCTCTGCCTCGTCGTGCTCGTCGTCCTCCACCCCGTGGCGACCCGCGAGCGGCTCAGGGACATCGGCCGGGGAGCCGCGGCGGCCGTCATCACCGCGATCGTCATCGCGGGGTACCCGCTCTGGGTCTACTTCCGCGGGCCCTACCACGTGAGCGGCGCGCCCCACCCGCTTGCCGAACTCGAGAGCTACGGATCGAGCCTCGGGTCGCTCATCTACCCGACGAACCTGGAGCACTTCGGGTTCGGCAGCTGGTTGGCCAAGGGGATGGCGCTCACCTTGCAAAACGGAGTCGAGTCGACGACCTACGTTGGGATCCCCCTGCTCGTGCTGCTCGCCTACATCGTGTACCGGTGCCGACGGGTCGCCCAGGTCCAGCTGTTCGCCGTCGTCGCCTTCGGTGCCTGGGTGATCACACTCGGGGCGAAACGACACGGCGTCCGGCTGCCCTACGACCTCATCACGAGGATCCCGCTCCTCAACGGCGCGCTTGACCTCCGCTACTCGTTCCTCATGTACCTCGCGATCGCGGTCGTCTCGGCGATCGGGCTCGATCAAATGGCGCGTGAAGGCATCCTCACCGGTCTCTGGCGCCCGCGCCGGGCCGCGGCGACAAGTGGGTCACCCGGCGACGCGGAGCCGGAACGACAGTCCGCGCGGCGTCAGCTCAGCCGGCGGCTCGCCAGTCTCGGTGTCTTCGCCCTGGCGCTTGTGCCGCTTCTCCCCGCCCTGCCGTACGCGTCGACCGATCCCGCGGTGCCCGCGCTGTTCACCGCGGCCGGCTCTCCTTTGCGCCCCGGCTCGGTCGTCCTCTCCTACCCGCTGCCCATCGGTTACGTGGGCTTCAACGACCAGGCCCTGCTCTGGCAGGCGGCGAGTGACATGCGCTTCAAGCTGATCGCCTTCCGCGGCTCCGTCTCCAACCGGGCCGGTGGCAAGCCGTTGCGCGACGCCGCGCTCTTGATTCCGCCCGACGCCGTCGAAAAGGCGCTCGTCTACTGGCTCTACGGCAGCCCGAGCCCACCGCCGCCCCACGACGCCGCGACGACACGCGAGTTCCGCATCTTCCTCCGTCGCTACGACGTCGGTGCGGTCACCGTTGTGCGTCAGGGCCCACCCGTGAAATACGTGCTCGAGTACTTCGAGGCGGCGCTCGGCGTGCCGCCGGTCAGGTTCGAAGGCTCGTTCATCTGGCCGGACGTGCAAAAGGACCTTCGGCGGCTCTCACCTTCCTGACCCGGCGAGCCTTTCGGGAGCGGGCACGCGACCGGCTCGGTCTGAAACCGGGGTACGAGGCAGCCGATCGGTAGCCTCAACGTGATGGCCGACAGCCCCGAGGCGTCGTTCTGTTTCGTCCACGCGGCCGATCTGCACCTCGACACACCGTTCCGGGACGTCCACGACCTTCCGCACCACGTCGCCGAAGCACTGCGGGAGGCCTCGCTGCAGGCCTTCGACTCCATCGTCGAGCTCGCCCTCGAACGCAGGGCGGCGTTCGTCGTCGTCGCCGGTGACGTCTACGACGGGCCCGAGCGCGGGCTTCGCGCCCAGGTGCGCTTCCACAAGGGGCTCGCGCTCCTCGCCGGAGAAGGGATCCCGAGCTTCGTCGTGCACGGCAACCACGACCCGGTGTCGACAGGCTGGTCGGCGATCGGCTCCTGGCCCCGAGGCGTGACGATCTTCGGCACCGAATCTGTCGGGCTCGTCCCGGTGGAGAACGACGGTGCGGTGATCGCCACCGTCCAGGGCATCAGCTACGCCACCCGGAGGACGACCGAGAACCTCTCCCTGCGGTTCCGGCGCCCCGACGGACCCGGAGTCCACGTCGGGCTGCTGCATTGCAACCTCGAAGGGAGCGTGGACCATGACGCCTACAGCCCCTGCAGCCTCGACGACCTCCGATCCCGCCGCCTCGACTACTGGGCGCTCGGCCACATCCACCTCCGCCAGGTGATCAAAGGGAACGGACCCGGGGATCCCTGGATCGTCTACCCCGGGAACAGCCAGGCCCGCAGCCCCAAGCCGAGCGAACAGAGCGCCAAGGGGGCGATCGTCGTCCACGTCCGCCATGGCGTCGTCGACGACGCCGAGTTCGTGCCGTGCGACCGCGTCCGCTTCGAGGAGATCGAGAGCACGATCGAAGGCGTCCCCGACCTCCCTTCCCTCGTTGACAACCTCGGCGAGCAAGGGGCGGCGAGCCTCGCCGCAGCAGAGGGACGTTCGGTCATCTTGCGCGCCCGGCTCACCGGACGCGGTGTCCTGCACGCGCTCCTCGCCCGGCCCGGCGCGACGGACGATCTCGTACGGGCACTGCGCGAGGAGACGGGCGACCGCCAGCCGTTCTGCTGGTGGGACGAGATCGAGGATCTGACGAAGGGAATCGTCGACCTCGAGACGATCCGCCGCCGCGGCGACTTCGCGGCGGACCTTGTCGAGCTCGCCGAGAACGTGGGTTCGGATCCGGCCGCCGCCGCCGAACTCGCCAGCCGGGCCGTTGCCGGCGCGCCGCGCGCCTTGGTGGGCGCGCTCGACGGGATCGCCGGAGACGGTGACACCCTCGCCCAGCTCTTCGACGAGGCGACGACGACCGCGCTCGATGCGATCGCCGGAGACGAGCCGTGAAGCTCACCGGGATCCACGTGGACGGCTACGGCACGCTCGCGGACCTCGACCTCGATGGACTCGCGCCCTCCCTCACCGTCGTCTACGGGATGAACGAGACCGGCAAGTCGACCCTCCTCGATTTCGTGCGCGCTGTACTCTTCGGCTTCCCGGACCGGAGAAGCCGCCAGAACGCTCGCCCGCCGCTGCGAGGGGGCCGGCACGGCGGGTCGCTGCGACTCCTCGACGAGGACGGCCGGCCCTGGGTGATCGAACGGCACGCCGATGCCCGCAACCCCGTCGTCACGGGCCCCGACGGACGCCTCGGCGGCGACGCGGAGCTGCACGCGCTGCTCGGGGGCGCGAACGCCGGGCTGTTCCGTTCGATCTTCGCCTTCGGACTCGACGAGCTGACCTCGCTCGAGACCCTCGACGACGACGACGTGCGGGACCTCGTCTTCACGGCCGGAGTGCTCGGGGCCGGCCGGTCGGCGACACGCGCGATGCGCGAGCTCGAGAACCGGCGGGCGGCGATCGTCCGCCAACGCAGTTCCGACGCCCGCGCCAACCAGCTGCGCCACCGGATCGATGATGTCGAGACGCGGCTGCGCACGACGCGCGCCGCGGCCGAGGGATACGCCTCGGCGGAGGCCGAATACCGGCGGCTGCAGACGGAGACCGGGTCCGCCCGGGAGCGCCTCGACGATCTCCGTCGTCGGGACGGCCAGCTCGACCACCTGCGGTCGTGCTGGCCTTATTGGAACCGGATCCGCGACGCTGAGGCGGGGCTCAAAGCCCTCGGACCGCCGAGCGCGGCCGCCGAGCAGCTCACCGGGTTCGCGTCGGAGATCCGGCGCCTGGACGCCGAATGCTCGGCCCACGAGCTCCGTCTCGGAGCGCTGCGCCAGAGTCGGGTCGAGCTGGCCGGGATCGAGCGGTCGCAAGCGGACCTCGTCGAGCAGCGGACGCGCCTCGAAGGGTCCCGTCCGCCCGTGTCGGCGCTCGAAGGGCCGGGCGGCGACAACGACCTGGGCGGGGCACCCCGAAACGAGGCCGAGCTGCGCCACGCCGATCGGGATGCGCAGCTGCTGCGCGGCCTCATCGACCAGCGCGACCATCTGCTCGCCGCGCAGGGCCAGCAAGAGACGATGGAACGGTTCGCCAGACGCTCACCAGGGGTGTCGCGGCCCGCAATCGCGATGGCGTTCGTCGCCGCCGCCTTCGTCGCCACCGCCTTCGTCGCGGCGTTCGAGTTCTCGAAGCACAATGCCGCGCTCGGCGCCATCGGCACTCTCGCCGCCGTCGCCCTCGGCGCGGCGGCGGCGCTCATCGTCGCCGGAGCGCGGACCCGGACCACCGCGGTTCCCGACCGGGTGGACTCGCGTCTCACGCCCGTCGACCCGAAGCGCCTTGCCACGGAGATCGCCCGCGTCGCCGAGTCGTTCGGCCTCGACCGTTCCCCTGCGCTCGTCGAGGTCGTTGCGGTCGCCGCCCGCCTCGACGAGGAACGGGAGGCGCGGCGGCGCCTTGACGAGCTCGACCATCGCCTCGCCGAGCTCGAGACCAAGATCGCCGAGCGCGATGCCGCGCATCGGCGGCTGTCCCGGGCGATCGAAGCGGAGACTGCGACCGTCGAGGCCTTCGATGCCTCCGTCCGCCGCACCGCCGAGGCCTGCGGGTTCGAAAGCGCCGGGGCAGCCGTCGAGACGTCCCGGCAGCTGGCCTCGGCACTCGTCGAGGCCGAGCAGGCGCGGGGCGAACGCCGCGGCCTGCAAGAAACGATCGACCGGGCGAACTCGGATCTCGCCAAGGCGGCGGGCTTCGGCCCGGAGGCCGACCGGTTGCGCGACGAGCTCGCCACGGGAAATCCGGCGAACTGGGAATCACAGAGCTCGGCGATCAAGGCCGAGGTCGCCGCCGCCGAAGCCGCATTCCAGAACGCCCGCGACGCCGAGCGCGACGCCGAACAATCACTCGACGCCCTCCGGTCCTCGGACGAGATCGCCAGGCTCGAGATCGAGCGCGCCACGCTCGCGACCGAGCTCGAGGACGCGCTGCGCGAATGGACCGTGCTCGGTCTCGCCCAGGCGCTGATCGAGGCGACCTTCGCCCGTTACGAGCGCGAGAAGCAGCCCGCCGTGATCGCCCGCGCCGCCGAGTTGTTCGGCGACGTGACCGCCGGCCGCTACGTCCAGCTCGTCGCGCACGAGGACGAGCGCGCCGCGCACCACGGCATCGATGCGATCACCGCCCGCGGCGAGCGGGTCGATTCGGGATCGCTGAGTCGCGGGACGGCCGAGCAGCTCTACCTGTGCCTGCGGCTCGGCCTCGCCGCGACCCACGCCGAGCGCACCGTCTCGCTGCCGTTCGTCCTCGACGACGTGCTCGTCAACTTCGACCCGGGTCGCGCCACCGCCGTCGGGCGCGCGATCGGGAACCTGGCTCGTTCCCACCAGGTGCTCGCGTTCACCTGCCACCCGCACATCGTCGACGTCTTCCGGCAGGCCGACCCCGACTGCACCGTGATCGAGCTCGCCCTCACCGACACGATCGGCGCGCCACCGGCCACCTGACCGCAACGCGCCGGGCTTCGTCAGGCTTCGGCGTCGTCCTCGCGGGAATACGCCACCGTCTCGTCCCATCCCGTCACGACCGCGATGAAAATGACGAGCGTGAGGACGTGGACCGCGGTGCACCACAGACAGAGCTTGCCGACCTCGTAGAGCTCGGCGTAGAGCAGGTAGCAGACGAACCCGATCCCCCCGATGGCGAGCGCGAGTCGCGCCGGGGCGACGTAGGGGTGACGTGCGCGCCACACCGGCGGCAGCGCGAAGGCGAGCACGACCACGAAGTAGGCGAGTCCGAGGACGGCGACCGGGATGCCGAGGAGGTAGGATTCCGAGCTCGTCGTCACGGCGTCGCAGTTGATGGCGCCGGAATTCGGGCACACGAGCGACACGACCGACGTGTAGTGGGCAAGCGTGAGATACGAGGCGATCCCGAGACCGGCGATCGACGACCCGAGTGTGACCAGCATCCGCGCGCTGAACCGCGGCCGGGGGGCGCCGCCCGGCGCGGCCGGGAGCGGGCGCAGGCGGCGGTCGCGTGTCGGCAGGGCGAAGACGCCGAAGACGCTCCGCCGCGGCGGCGGGGGGGGCGGGGGCGGGGTCGCGACGCGTCGTCCGCGCGCCGCGGTCGGGGGTTTCGGCACCCTTACGAGATCTTCTTCGCCGCGGCGATCACCTTCTCCGCCGCCCGGACCCCCGGCGTCGCGCAGACGCTCGACGGCCTGCCGCCGTCGGAACGGCAGATCGCCGCCGTCATGTAGTTCGCCTCGATGATGAACGCCGTCGCGTCGATCGCCTTGGCGACCGCCGAGCTCGGATGGGCGATCGCCTGCGCGATGCTCAGCATCCCCGGGCCGCCCCCGGCGAGCGGGTCGACCGTCGGGTCGAGGAAGGCCGCATCACCCGACGAGACGTGCTCGTTGGCGATGTCGAGGAACGGGATCCCCGACCCGGAGCCCCTGGTGAACGGGGTCGACGTCGTCGCGGTGCCGTCGTAGGTCGTATAGAGCTTCTCCACACTGGCCGGCAGCGTCTGGAGCGCCGCGCCGTTGCGGTCGCCCGTTTCGTAGGGGGTGAAGCGGATGTACTTGCTCGTATACGTCGAGCCGAGGAAGGAGAACGTCGGGATCGGTGCGACATCGACCGTCGACGAGGTCTCCTTCAGCCCCGTAAAGGTGCCGAAGCGGCTGAGCGCGGCGACGAGCGACCAGCGCAGAATGGCGCAGTAGGGGCAGAACTCGGCACCGACGTAGACCACCCGGGCGAGGCCGTCTTGGGCGAGCGTCGGCTGGTCCTTCGTCTCGACGAACGGGTCCGCCTGACCGTCGGTGCCGACGGCGTTGAACGTCGACAGCGGGATCTTCGTCATCACGGCGACGACCTGCGCCGGGGCGCTGGCCGGGTGGTCGCCGGAGGCGACACCACCGCTCCCGGAGCTGTTCGAGCTCGTGACCTTCACGATGACGAGCACGGCGGCGACGACGATGACGACGCCGACCGCGACCCAGCTAAGGCGCGACGAGCCCTGGCGGTGCGAGCGCTGGTAGCGGCGGTCGGCGCTCGCCGAGCGCGGCGTGGGCGCCGCCTGGGCGCCGAGCCGCCGCGGGCCGGAACCGGGTTGCTGGGGACGCGCGGCGCGACGCGAACGCCGTTTCCGTGAAGCCATGAGATCGCCTACTCCCTAGTCGGAACGGTCGGCATACTACCGGCCGAAGCTGGGGGCGACCTTACGGGTCCCCGGCCGCGCCGTGCGGCGGCGTGTCCGCCTCAGGCGTCGCCGCCCGGGTCGTCGCCCGCGAGGTCCGCAAGGGTCTGGCGGATCTTCACGACGACTTCCTCGGAGCCGTTCGCGTCGGCGCCTTTCTGGGCGACGAGGATCTGCCGGTCCGCCGCGGCCTCGGCCTCGGCCCCCGCGTCGGCGGCGGCGAGACGGGCCTCGACCCCCTCGGCGACGATCCGCTCCGCCTCGGTGACGAGGGCGTCGACCATCTCGTCCTCGGGCACGACGCGGACGATCTTGCCCTTGATGAACAGGTGGCCCTTGTGGCGACCGGCGGCGATCCCGATGTCGGCGCCGCGCGCCTCGCCCGGGCCGTTGACGACACAGCCCATGACGGCCACCTGGAGCGGGATCTGGCGCGCCTCGAGCGCTTCCTGGGCGAGCCGCGCGACCTCGATGACGTCGATCTCCGTGCGCCCGCACGACGGGCAGGCGATGAGGTCAAGGCCGCGGCGCTCGCGCAACCCGAGCGCCTCGAGGAGCTTGCGGCCGGCACGCGCCTCCTCGACGGGGTCGGCGGTGAGCGAGAAGCGGATCGTGTCGCCGATCCCCTCGCACAACAGCGTCGCGATGCCCGCCGTCGTCTTGATGAGCCCTCCGGGGAGCGGGCCGGCCTCGGTCACGCCGAGGTGGAGGGGGTGGTCGAAGGTCTCCGAGGCGAGTCGGTACGCGGCCACCATGAGCGGCACGTTCGAGGCCTTCACCGAGATCTTCACGTCCTCGAAGCCCACCTCGGCGAAGTAGGCGAGCTCGATCTGGGCGGACTCGACGAGCGCCTCGGGCGTCGCGCCGCCGTACTTCTTGTAAAGGTCGGGATGGAGCGACCCGGCGTTCACGCCGACGCGGATCGGCACGCCCCGGTCGCGCGCCTCGGCGGCGACGAGCCGGATCTCCTCGGGCTTGCGGAGGTTGCCCGGGTTGAGGCGGAGCCCGTGCACACCGGCCTCGAGAGCCGCCAGCGCCATCTCGACGTGGAAGTGGATGTCGGCGACGATCGGCACCGGCGAGCGCGGCACGATGCGGGCGAGACCCTCGGCGGCCTCGGCGTCGTTGCAGGTGCAGCGCACGATGTCGGCGCCGGCCCCGGCGAGGTCGTAGATCTGCTGCAGCGTCCCCTCGACGTCGCCCGTCTTCGTCGTCGTCATCGACTGCACCGAGATGGGCGCACCGTCGCCGATCGGCACCGAGCCGACGTTGATCCGGCGGGTCGGCTTCCTCGGGGCCATGTTCAGCTCCGCGATCTCCACGTCAGTCCTTCCTCGGGCCGGCGCGTCCGCGGCCTCGCCACTAGCCTACGGCCGCTCGACCGCCCGACCCACCCGGGCCTGGTCAGCCGCCCGGGAGGTGGGGCGGCTGCAGCAGGTTGACGTAGAGGGCGCCGATCCCGATCGCCACGATGAAAATGAGGAAGGCGTAGGCGACCGGCATCAGCTTGTTCACGTCGGCGTGGTAGGGGCGGCCGCGCCGCGACCTGATCCGCTCGTAGACGGCGATCACGACGTGGCCCCCGTCGAGCGGCAGCATCGGGAACAGGTTGACGAGACCGACGAACACGTTGATGGCGACGAGGATCGACAAAAGGTCGGTCACGTTGATCTGCAGCGCCTGCACCGCGATCTCGACCGCGCCCGGCAGCGACAGGATCTCGCCCGAACCCGTCGACGCGGTGCTGCCCGAGGTGCCCGAGACCGGTTTTGACGGCGCGGTCCGGTTCGCCGTCGCGACGTCGTGCGCGAAGGAACGCAACCCGTGCAAGGAGAAGACCTGGCCGATCCCCTCGCCGGTCCAGGCGAACTCCCGGCCGAGCACGGTGCCCGCCCGGCCGAGGGCGTCGAAGGCGTTCGCCGTCACGAGCCGCTGACCGCCAAGGTAGATCCCGATCACGCCGACCGGCTGTCTGCCCGTCTTCTCGGGGACGAGCCGGCCGGACGTCGACCTCACGTCGGCTATCCGCCCGTCGACCGGCCGGACGTGGAGCGTGACGAGGCGGCCGTCGCGCTCGACGACGAGGCTGAGCTCGGTCCCAGCGTGGTCCTCGATGAACGAGATGAACGGAGGGATCGACGAGTAGCGGTGCCCGTCGACCGCCTCGAGGACGTCGCCGACCCGCACCCCGGCGTCGCGGGCGGGGTTCGGCTCGTTCACGAACGCGACGAGTCCCGTCACCTCCCGGCTCGGGACGGCGACCGGGAGCCCGGTGAACGCGACCATCCCCCAGAGCAGCCCGAAAGCGATGATGAAGTGCATCGCCGACCCGGCGACCGCGACGGCGAGCCGGCGGGGGAAGGTCGCCTGGCGGTAGCTGCGCGCCTCGTCGGCGGGATCGACGTCCTCGAGCATCGTCATGCCGACGACCCTCACGTAGCCGCCGGCGGGGATCGCCTTCACGCCGTACTCGGTCTCGCCGCGCCGGATCGACCACAGGCGCGGCCCGAAGCCGAAGAAGTACTCGGTGACCTTCATGCCCGACGCCTTCGCGGCGACGAAGTGGCCGAACTCGTGGAGCATCACCATGACGACGAGCGCGGCGACGACGATCAGCACGTCGAGACCGTGCAAGACCACGGCGAGGACGATCACCGCCGCGGCGAAGGCCGCGAGCCGCAACAGGGCGCTCGAGTTCGTTGGTTCGGCGTCCGCCGGGGGTTGTGCCGGGATGGCGCTCACGCGCTCCGATTCTCGCTCGCCAGCGCCCGGCGCGCGATGGCGCGCGCCGCGGCGTCGGCGGCCAGCACGTCGTCGACGTCGACGAGTTTGGTCGGCTCGTGGGCGGCGAGGGTTGTCGCGACGACCCCGGCGATCCCCGGCCAGGGGATCTGCCCGGCGAGGAAAGCGGCGACAGCGACCTCGTTGGCCGCGTTCAGCCAGGCCGGCGCGCTCCCGCCGGCCCGTCCGGCTTCGATCGCCAGCCCGAGGCAGCGGAAGGTCTCGGGGTCGGGCGACGAGAAGTCGAGGTGGGCGACATCGCGCCAGTCGATCCTGCCGTAAGGGGCGGCCATCCGCTCCGGGTACGCCAGGGCGTAGCCGATCGGGAGCCGCATGTCGGGCTGGGAGAGCTGGGCGATCGTCGCCCCGTCGCAGAACTCGACCATCGAGTGCACGATCGACTGCGGGTGGACGACGACCTCGATGCGCTCGTAGTCCACCCCGAACAGCTCGTGCGCCTCGATGACCTCGAGGCCCTTGTTCATGAGCGTCGAGGAGTCGATCGTGATCTTCGGGCCCATCTGCCACGTCGGGTGGGCGAGCGCGTCGGCGACCGTGACCGCGGCGAGCTCCGCCGCCTGACGCCCCCGGAACGGCCCGCCGCTCGCCGTGAGGAGGAGCCGGGCGACCCCCACCGGCGCGTCCGGCGCGCCCGAACCCCCGACCCCGGGCGCGAGCGACCGCTGGCGGCGCTCGCCGAGGCACTGGTGGATCGCGCAGTGCTCGGAGTCGACCGGGATGAGCTCCGCCCCGGGGCTGGCGCGGGCCACCTGGACGACCGGCGCCCCGGCGACGAGCGACTCCTTGTTGGCGAGGGCGAGCCGCCGCCCCGAGCGGAGCGCGGCGACGGTGACCTCGAGCCCGGCGAACCCGACGACGGCGTTCAAGACGACGTCGCCGATCTCGCCGAGCGAGGCGAGGCCCTCGGTGCCGGCACGCACCTCGACTCCGGGTGGGACCGCCGCGGCGAGCTCGGGCGCGAGCGATGCGTCCCCGATGGCGACGACCTCGGGGTGGAGGGCGGCGGCCTGACGGGCGAGCTCGGCCACCGAGCGGTTCGCCCCGAGCGCGACGACGCGGTAGGCGTCGCCGGCCGCCGCCACGACGTCGAGCGCCTGGAGCCCGATCGAGCCCGTCGATCCGACGATTGCGACCGTGCGGGCTGGCGTCATCCGATATGGACGAGCCGGACGAGAAGGTACGTCGCCGGCAGCACGAAGAGCATCGCGTCGATGCGGTCGAACACGCCCCCGTGGGCGGGCAGCAGCCGGCCCATGTCCTTCAGGCCGAGGTCACGTTTCACGACCGACTCGAAAAGGTCGCCGATCGGTGCGAACACGACGACGACCGCGCCGAGCGCCAGCGCCGTGCCGATCCCGAACGGGTGGACCCGGGCGACGACCCCGGCCGCGACCCCGAGCGTGAGGACGGTGCCGCCGATCAGGCCCTCGATCGTCTTGCCCGGGCTGACCCGAGGCGCCAGCCGGTGCCGGCCGAGCTTCGAGCCGACGGCGAACGAGCCGACGTCGTGGGCGACGGTTAGCGCGACCGCCGCGCCGAGGTAGGCGACCCCGTGGCGCAGCGGGTACGCCGTCGGGTTGAGGAGCAGCCCGGCGAACGAGCCGAGGACGCCGACCCAGGTGACGACCAGCATCGTGACGGCGAGGTCGTCGACCGGCGACTCCCCGGGGGCCATGACGATGCGCGACGCACCGGCGAGGATGACGACGAGCGCGACGACGACCGGAACGGCCTCGGGTCCTTTCAGGTAGCTGGCGACGACGAGGGCGGGCACGGCGACGAGACCGACGAGCGCCGCGGGCTGGTAGCCCGAGAGGCGCACGGCACCGAAGGTCTCGCCGGCGGCGACGCCGAGAACGACCGAGGCGAGGACGAGGGCGGGCAACGGCCCGCTCGCGAAGCACAGGACGGCCACCCCGGCGAGCACGATGCCCGTCGCCGTCGCGATGGCGGTGTTGCGTCGCGGCGGGCTCTCCGGCGGCGGCTGCGCCACCCGCGAGCCGGCCCGGTGGGCCGCCCGGGGCCGCCGCGGGGTCCGTGAAGCCCCGACGACCTGCTCCCACGCCACGTCGTCGGACTCCCCGGAGTCCCCGGAGGCGGTCACGGCCGCGGACGCCGCGGTCTGGCGCTCGCGCAGCCGGCGCCGCGTCGTCGTCGCGTCGAAGTCGAACTCGAACGGGTCGGCGTTCGCCGTCGGATCCTCGCCACGCCCGGCGATCGCCGACGACTCGTCCCCCAGATCGGCGGCGTCGGGGTCATCGCTCAGGTACTCGAGGCCGGACTCGTCCACCTCCCAGTCGGCCGGGGTCTGGCGCCAGGTCGGGCCGTGGGTCCCGCGCTCAAGGGCCCCGGGGGCGTCGGAGTCCCCGCGCAACACGCCCGGCACCTGGCCCGTGGGCGGCGCCGTCCAGTCCGGCAGCTCGTAGGACGCGCCCTCGCCGGCCTCCAAGGGGCCGAACTCGCGCCGCGCCCCCGCTTCGTCCGGGGAGGGGGGACGGCGCTCGGGAACGAGACCGGCCGCGACGGCGGCCTCGACGGCGACGACGCGGACCTCGTCGCCCGGTGCGGCGGGAGGCCGGACCGGGGTCTCGCCGGCCTCCGGGTCGTCCCGGTCGGCGGCCTCGGGCGAATCGTCGCCGCGGGTCCGCTTTTCGTCGTCTTCCACTTTGCGTTCCCTCCGCTGCGCACCCTGATGGCTCGGGCGGAAACCCGACGTCAGACCTCCAGCAGCTCCTGCTCCTTGTGGGTGAGGAGCCGGTCGATCTCGGTGACGAACTCGTGGGTCAGCTTGTCGAGCTCCTTGTCGGCGCGCTCGACGTCGTCGACGGAGACCGCGCCCTCGTGCTCGTGGGTCTCGAGTTCGTGGCGCGCGTGCCGGCGGACGTTGCGGACGGCGACCCGGCCCTCCTCGGCGCGCTGACGGACCACCTTCACGAGCTCGCGCCGGCGTTCCTCGTTCAGCTGCGGGAACGACAACCGGATGACCTCGCCGTCGTTCGACGGGTTCAAGCCGAGGTCCGAGGCCTGGATTGCTTTCTCGATCGCCTTGATCGCGCCCTTGTCGTAGGGGTGGATGACGAGCGTGCGCGCCTCGGGCACGGTGATCCCGGCGATGCTCTGCAGGGCGGTCTCGGCGCCGTAGTAGTCAACTTTCAGCTTCTCGACGAGGACCGGCGCGGCGCGGCCCGTGCGGATGGCGCCGAACTCCCCCTTGGCGTGCTCGACCGCACGGACCATCTTCTCGCGGGCATCGGCGATCGCCTCCTCGATGATCGCGTCAGCCGTCATCTGATCAGCGTACCGATCTGCTCGCCGGCGAGGGCCCCCCGGATGTTCCCGGGCGTCATCAGGTCGAACACGAGGACGGGCAGCCCGTTGTCCTTGCAGAACGTGATTGCCGTGAGGTCCATCACCCGTAGGTCGCGGGAGATGATCTCCATGAAGCCCACCTCGGTGTAGCGGGTGGCCGAGGGTTCGAGGCGGGGATCGGCGCTGTACACGCCGTCGACCCCGGAATGCGTCCCTTTGAGGATCACCTCCGCCTCGATCTCGGCCGCGCGCAGCGCGGCCGGCGTATCCGTCGTGAAGTACGGATTCCCCATGCCCGCCGCGAAGATGACGACCCGACCCTTCTCGAGGTGGCGGATCGCCCGGCGCCGGATGTAGGGCTCGCATACCTCGGCCATGTGGATCGCCGAGAGCACGCGCGTCGGGCGCCCCTGACGCTCGATCGCGTCCTGGAGGGCAAGCGCGTTGATGACGGTACCGAGCATCCCCATCGTGTCCGAGGTGGCGCGGTCGATGCCTCCGCCCGCCCCGGACTGGCCCCTCCAGATGTTGCCGCCGCCGATCATGATGGCGAGCTGCACGCCGAGCTCGTCGGTCATCTCGGCGATCTCCTTGGCGATCCGGCTGACCGTCGTGGCGTCGATCATTTCGTCCGACGCCGAGCTGGCAAAGGCCTCCCCGCTGATCTTCAGGACGGCGCGCCGCCAGCGGGGCGCCGCGGCAGCGACGACAGCCGGGCCGTCGTGTCGGGACGTCACGTCCCGACGACGACCTGGGCGAACCGGCGGACGACGGCCGAACCGAGGAGCCCGGATATCGACACCTTCTCGTCGCGCGCATACGGCTGTTCGAGCAGGACGTGCTCCTTGAACCATCCGTTCAGGCGGCCTTCGACGATCTTTTCGAGCTGCGCCTCGGGTTTGCCTTCGTTGCGGGTGGTGGCGAGGATCGTCTCGCGTTCGGCGGCGATCACGTCGGCAGGCACGTCGTCCCGGGCGAGGTACTCGGGACGACCGAAGGCGATGTGGACCGCGACGTCGTGGGCGAGCGAGGCGGTCCCCCCGACGAGCTCGACGAGCACCCCGTTCACGCCGCGCCCGTTCTGGACATGGAGGTAGCTCTCGAGCACCGCCCCCGGTTCGGCCTCGAAACGGGCGTGGCCCCCGACGGCGATGTTCTCTTTCAGCGTGACCTTCAGCTCGTCGACGCTGTCAGCGTGGGCGTTGAGCGCCTCCTCGCCGCCGGACGCGAGCGCCTCGGCGAGGGTGTCGACGAGACGGACGAAGTCCGCCGATTTCGCCACGAAGTCCGTTTCGCACTCCAGCGCGACGACGGCGGCGACACCCTTGGCCCCGTCGACGACGACGGCGACGGCGCCCTCGGAACGCTCGCGTCCGGCGCGCTTCGCGGATCCGGCAAGGCCCTGCTCGCGCAGCCAACGCTTCGCCTTCTCGAAGTCGCCGTCCGTCTCGATGAGCGCGCGGCGCGCGTCGAGGATCCCCGCACCCGTCGCGGCGCGCAGCGTCTTCACGTCCTGTGCCGTGACCTCGGCCATCTCAGACCTCCACCGCCGGCGCGGCCGTCGCGAACTCGTCCCGCGTGCGGCGCGCTATCGGCTCCGGACCGCCGGCGACCGCGAGGTTCGCCGCGGCGCGCCGTGAGTAGATGAACCGGCCCTCGGTCACCGCGTCGGACATCACGCGGCACAGCAGGCGGCCGGAGCGGATGGCGTCGTCGTTCCCTGGGATGACGTAGTTGATGATGTCCGGGTCGCAGTTCGAATCGACGATGGCGATCACCGGGATACCGAGCTTGTTCGCTTCGGTCACGGCGATGTGCTCCTTTTTCGTGTCGATGACGAACAGGGCGTTCGGCAGCTTCGTCAGGCGCCGGATACCGCCCAGGTTGCGCTCGAGCTTCACGAGTTCGCGCCGCAGCATGAGCGCCTCCTTCTTCGGCAGCGCGTCGAACTCGCCCGAGTCACGCGCCGCCTCGAGCTCGCCGAGCTTGCGGACACGCCCCGAGACAGTCTCGAAGTTCGTCAGCATCCCGCCGAGCCAGCGCTCGTTCACGTACGGCATGCCGCAGGCCGTCGCGTACTCGGCCACCGGGTCCTGGGCCTGCTTCTTCGTGCCGACGAACAGGAGAGTCCCGCCCGTCCCCACGAGATCGCGCACGAACGCGTAGGCGATCTCGATCCGGGCGAGGGTCTGGTGGAGGTCGATGATGTAGATGCCGCTGCGCTCGCCATAGAGGAAGCGCTTCATCTTCGGGTTCCAGCGGCGGGTCTGGTGTCCGAAGTGGACCCCCGCCTCGAGCAGTTGCTTCATCGTGACGACGGCCACGCGTCGCTCCTTCCCAACGGTTCTGCTGAACCGGACGTCGCGCCGTGAGGCGACCGTGGGCACGTCCGGCCGATTGGTCGTGAGACCCGGGCGGGCCTCGGGAGCATGGTAGCCGCTCGCATGGCGGCAGCGGTCAGGCCCTCGGGTGGGCCTTCTTGTAGACGCCAACGAGGCGCTCTTTGGAGACGTGCGTGTAGCGCTGCGTCGTCTTGAGGCTCGAGTGCCCGAGGAGCTCCTGGACGACACGCAGGTCCGCGCCCCCGTCGAGCAGGTGCGTGGCGTAGGTGTGGCGCAAGGCGTGCGGGTGCGTCGGCACGACCGTGCGCCGGTCGATGATGCGGCGCACGTCGCGGGGCCCGAGACGCCGGCCCCGCGAGTTCAAAAAGACCGCCTGCGGCGGCGACTCGGGCCCGCAAAGGACCGCCCGGGCCGAGCCGAGGTAGCTCCGGCAGGCGTCGACGGACGGCTCGCTCATCGGCACCCGCCGCTGCTTGCCGCCCTTGCCCCAGACGGTGACGGTCCCGCCGGTGAGGTCGAGCCCGTCGGCGTCGAGCCCGCAGCACTCGCTCACCCGCAGGCCGGAGCCGTAGAGGAGCTCGAGCACGGCGTCGTCGCGCCGCCTGGTCGCCTCGGCGCGGGGATCGTCGGGAGGTGCCGCGTCCGGTGAGCCCTCGAGGAGGGCGTCGAGCTCGGCGGGCGAGAGCACGCGGGGCAGGCGCCCCTCGCCCGAGGAGGCGGTCAGGCGGCGCGACGGGTCGTCCGCGATGAGCCCCCGCCGCTTGGCGAAGGCGAAGTAGCGGCGCAGGGCGGCCGCCTTGCGAGCGACCGACCGGCGCTCGTAGCCGCGGGTCGCGAGGTACGCGAGGTACCGGCGGAGGAGCAGCCGGTCGACGTCGGCGGGCCCCGTGACCCCGGACCGGGCCGCCCACCCGGCGAACGAGTCGACGTCCGAGCGGTACGCCCGGACGGTCGCCGGCGACGACGCCCCGAGCGCCTGGACGAACGCGTCGAACTCCCAGGTCACAACCCGAGCGTAGCGAACCCGCGCGACGACTCCGGGGAACACTGCGGCCCGCGACGCGACAAGATTGGGTATGGCAAGTCGGATTCTTATCGTCGAGGACGACGAACGCATCCGGGCCTCGATGGGCCTCGCGCTCGAGGACGAGGGCTACGACGTCGTCGAGGCCGGCAGCGGCGAGGAGGCGCTCGAGCGCTTCACCCAATCGCTCAGCTTCGAGCCCCTCGACCTCGTCATCATCGACATCATGCTGCCCGGAATGGACGGCTTCGAGTGCTGCCGGGAGGTCCGCCGTCAGAGCGCGGTCCCGATCATCATGGTGACGGCGCGCACCGACACCCACGACGTCGTCGCCGGCCTCGAGGCGGGCGCCGACGACTACGTGACGAAGCCGTTCGAGCCCAAGGAGCTCGCGGCACGCATCCGCGCGCTGCTCCGGCGGGCCCGTTCGACCGAGGGCGGCCCGTCCGCGCTCACCTTCGGCGACCTCGAAATCATGCCGGAGGCGGGCGTCGTCCGGCTCGCCGGCGAAGAGGTCCACCTCACCCGCACCGAGTTCCTCCTGCTCTGCGAGCTCGCCGCCAACCACGGCAAGGTGCTCTCCCGTGAGCAGCTCCTCGAGCGGGTATGGAGCTACGACTACTTCGGCGACGGCCGGCTCGTCGACGTGCACGTCCGGCGGCTGCGCACGAAGGTCGAACCCGACCCCGCCAACCCCCGGTACGTGCTCACCGTACGCGGTCTCGGCTACAAGCTCGCCCCGTGATGCCCGCCGGGGAACGGCGCCGACGGCTCCTCCCGCATCGCCGCATCCGCCGCGGACGCGGCCGGCTCATCCATCTCGGGCTGCGCGCCCGCATCACCGCCGTGTTCACACTGGGCGCGCTCGTGCTCTCCCTGCTCCTCACGTCGATCACCTACTTCACGACGAGCTCGTCGATCGTCTCCCAGGACGAGCACTCCTTCGAGCTCCAGGCGATCGCCAACGCGACCTCACTGCACGAAAGCGTTTACGCGCTCGACCCGTCCGTGGTCACGGAGGACGTCCTCGGGCTCTCCGACGATCTCCGCTCGACGACGTCGTACTCGCTCATCTACGTCACGTCCCTCCAGTCGTGGTTCCCCTCGTCCCCGGTGACGTTCCCCCAGAGCAACCTCCCGGCGTCGTTGCGCGCGCTCACGCTTTCCGGGAAGTCGGCAGAGCAGACGTTCCCTTTCCGTGGCGAGCCGCATTTCGCCGTCGGGATCGCCATCCCCCATGGCGCCTACTACTTCGGGGTGTTCAGCCTCAGCCAGACCAACGCCTCGCTCCACGTCCTTCTGGCCTCGCTCATCGCCGCGGCGGCCGTGACGACGTTGCTCGGCGCCGCCCTCGGCCGCTGGGCGGCGGGACGCACACTGCGCCCGCTGCGCGACGTCTCCGCGGCCGCGTCGTCCATCGCGAGCGGGATGCTCGACACTCGGCTCGAGACGGGCGACGCGCGCGACCTCGCCGTGCTCACGTCGTCGTTCAACCGGATGGCCGATCGCCTGCAGCAACGGATCGAGCGGGACGCGCGCTTCACCTCCGACGTCTCTCATGAGCTCCGCTCCCCTTTGACGACGCTGGCGACATCGCTGTCGGTGATCGAGTCGCGCCGGGACGAGCTGCCCGAGCGCGCCCAGCGGGCGCTCGACCTGTTGAGCACCGAGGTGCGTCGCTTCCAGCGCATGGTGCGCGACCTGCTTGAGATCTCGCGATTCGACGCTCGCTCGGCGGACTTCGCGACGAGCCCGGTGGAGATCGGCGACCTCGTCCGCCACGCCGTCGCCCCGGCGGGCCACGCGCCGTTGCCCGTTTCGATCAACCCCGCCGACGATCACCGCGAGCTCTCCGTCGACAAGCGCCGGATCGAGCGCGTCTTCGGGAACCTCATCGAGAACGCCGACCGTTACGCCGGAGGGGTGACCGAGATCGTCGTTGAGACAAGTGACCACTCCGTTCGGGTCTACGTCGACGATTCCGGGCCCGGCATACCGTCGGCGGATCGCGATCGCATCTTCGAACGCTTCGCCCGCGGTCCGGGAACGGCGGGCAGCCGGGGCGCCGGGGTCGGCACCGGTCTTGGCCTCGCGCTCGTCCAGGAGCACGTCCGGCTCCACGGGGGAAGGGTGTGGGTCACCGACTCGCCGACCGGCGGGGCGCGCTTCGTCGTCGAGCTGCCGCTCTCCCAGACCGAAGAGGAACAGGCGAAGGTGCTTGACGACGGTTCCGACCGGGGGGCGGCGCGATGAGGCGTCAACACCGGTTCGTGGTCGTGGCGCTCGGCGCCGCCGTCCTCGCCGTCACCGCGTCGGGCTGCGGCATCGCGCTGCAGTCGACGGCGCAACCTTTCAACGTCCCGGCGAACCAGTTCACCTCGCCGACGACACCTCCCACGACGCCCCACCCCGGACGGGCGATCGACGTCTTTTTCGTCACGAACGGCTACCTCGTCGCCTCGGTCCGCCACCTGCCGAGGGGGAAGCTCACCCTCGATCACGAACTCCAGCTGGCGCTGAACGGCCTCGACGCGGGTCCGACGAGTGCCGAGTTCCGGCTCGGCGTGACGACGGCGCTGAGCGTCGCACCGGCGGCGACGGTGACGGTCATCGGCAAAGTCGTCGACCATGTCGCCTCGGTCGACCTCGACTCGACTTTCGACGACCTCGACACGACCCAGCTGTTCCAGGCCGACGGGCAGATCGTCTACACGCTGACGCAATTCCGCGAGATCGACGCCGTCAACCTCGTGCTGAACGGCGAGAAGATCGCCTATCTCCCGAACGGCGGCGTGATCAGGAACCGTTCCGTCAATCGCGTCGACTATCGCGCGATTGCACCTCCAACGAGCCCTTGAGCGACGCTCAGCTCCCGGCGACCTCAACCGGGTCGGAGTCGTCGACGACGACCCGGGGCGCGTCGGCCCACAGCCGCTCCAGCGAGTAAAGCGACCGCGCCGCGGTGTCGAAGACGTGGACGACGAAGTCCCCGTAGTCGAGGAGCACCCAGTGCGAGCCCTCGAGGCCTTCGACCTGCCGCGCCGAGAGGCCGGCGAGCTCGCGCAGCCGCCGGGAGACCTCGTCGACGATGGACCGGACCTGCCGCTCATTGCG
The DNA here is from genome assembly GCA_963785415.1 of uncultured Acidimicrobiaceae bacterium. Classification (GTDB taxonomy): domain Bacteria; phylum Actinomycetota; class Acidimicrobiia; order Acidimicrobiales; family Bog-793; genus Bog-793. The sequence goes on along the minus strand of CAWAVB010000001.1, from coordinate 1,854,599 downwards.
TCCGGCGGTGATGATGAAGTAGTCGGTGATGCCGATGAGGTCGCCGACGTCGAGCACGACCGTCGTCTCCAGCGTCTTCGCCGCGGCCGCTCGGGCGGCGACAAGCGCAGCAGGCGACGTCAACGAGGAAGGCCGCCGGTCGATGCGGGACTGCGAGCCGCTTCGACCCGGGGAATTTCGGGTCTGCGCAGCGGGCGGCTCGTCATCTGTCGCGAGCGTACATCCCGCGTTCTTTGATCATGCGGACCGCGCCCTCGGGGATGAGATAGTCGAGCGGACGCCCCGTAGCAGCCCTTTCGCGCAGGTCGGTGCTCGATATCTCGAGCGCCGGGATCTCAATCGCAACGGCGTTCCACCCGGTGAGCCGACCGTCGCGCCCCGGCAGCACCGGCGTCGAACCGGGTCGGTTGACGACGACCATCGTCGTCTCGCGCCGGACATCGTCGAGGCGCTCCCAGGTCGCGAGCCCGGCGATCACGTCGGCCCCGACGATCAGATACAGGTCCGCCGTCGGTTCGAGCCGCCGCAGCTCCTCGATCGTGTCGATGGTGTACGAGGGCCCGCCGCGGTCGATCTCGAGCCGCGACGCCTCGAGCCCGTCCACGTCGCCGAGGGCGGCGTCGACGAGCGCCAGACGGTCGAGCGCCGGCGACACCGGCCGGTCACCCACCTTCTGCCACGGCTCGTTCGCCACGACGAAAAGCACCCGGTCGAGGCCGAGCGTGTGGCGGGCGTTCACGGCCGCGACGAGATGGCCGACATGGATCGGGTCGAACGTTCCCCCGAAGACACCGATGCGCATGGACTCCCCGGACGAGGGTACGGGCTGGACGGCGGATCCGCCCCGGCCTGCACAACCGTTCCCCGCCCAGCGTAGGCACAGCCGAATACCGCGTACGCCCGGTGTCGGCACGCCGACGGTCCGCGTTGCCTACTCTGGAGCCATGCGCCCGTTCGCCCCCGAGCCGGTAGGTACGCGCCCCACCGACGACGCCACGGCCTGGACGGTCGATTCCTGGCGGTCGCGACCCGCCGAGCAGGGGCCGGAATGGCCGGATTCCGCCCAACTTGCGCGCGCGCTCGACGCGCTCGCCGCCTTTCCACCGCTCGTCTTCGCCGGCGAGACGCGTCGTCTCATCGAGTCGCTCGGCCATGTGGCCGATCGCCGGGCCTTCATCCTCCAGGCGGGCGACTGCGCGGAGTCGTTCAGTGAGATCAACGCCAACGCCATCCGCGACAAGCTGAAGGTCATCCTCCAGATGGCCGTCGTGCTCACGTATGGGTCCGGTGTCCCCGTCGTGAAGATCGGACGCATCGCGGGACAGTTCGCCAAGCCCCGCTCGTCGCCGACCGAGTCGCTCGGCGACGGGGAGATCCCCTCTTTCCGTGGCCACATCGTGAACGACGACGCGCCGAGCCTCGAGGCACGCCGCGCCGACCCGTTCCGGATGGTCGACGCCTACCGGCACGCCGCGGCAACGCTCAACCTCGTGCGCACCTTCACGAAGGGCGGCTTCGCGGCGCTCGGGCAGGTGCACTCCTGGACCCAGGAGTTCGTCGCCACGAGCCGCGAGGGCCTCCGCTACGAGGAGACCGCCCAGGCGATCGACCGCGCCCTGCGATTCCTGGGGGCGTGTGGTGTGAACCTGGAGTCCGACACCCCCACCCAGCAGGTCGACCTGTTCACGAGCCACGAGGCCCTGCTCCTCGACTACGAGGAGTCGCTCACCCGCCGCGACCAGCTGACCGGCGATTTCTACGACGGTTCGGCGCACATGCTCTGGATCGGGGACCGGACGCGCCAACTCGACGGCGCACATGTCGAGTTCCTGCGCGGCGTGCGCAATCCGATCGGCGTGAAGCTCGGCCCTTCCGCCTCGCCGGATGAAGCGGTCGCGCTCTGCGCGGCCCTCAACCCCGAGAAGGTGCCGGGGCGTCTCACGCTCATCACGCGCCTCGGCGTCCGCGACGTGACGACGCTGCTCCCGGGAATCGTGCGCGCCGTCACGGACGCCGGGCACCCCGTCGTCTGGGAGTGCGATCCGATGCACGGGAACACGTTCGTTGCCGAGACCGGACGGAAAACACGGCGTTTCGACGACGTGCTCGGTGAGATCAAGGGCTTCTTCGCGGTCCACCGTCAGGAGGGAACCTGGCCGGGCGGCGTCCACGTCGAGCTCACCGGTGACGCCGTGACCGAATGCCTCGGCGGTGCCGAGGACATCCTCGAGGAGCATCTCTCACTGCGCTACACGACGAGGTGCGACCCGCGGCTCAACGCGCGCCAAGCGCTCGATCTCGCCTTCCGGGTCGCAGAGCTGCTGGCGGCTTGATGCGACGCTCCGCGATGGCGCGCCGCCCCCTGCTCGCCGTCATCTCGACCATCGCGTTGGTCGTCGGTCTCGGCGCGCTCGGCGGTGGCGCCGGTGGCGCCCGCCTGTCGGCGACGACCTCCGACCCGACGACGCTGCCCCCGACGCCAGGCGCGACGACATGCGCCTATCCCGTGGCACCGACGACGACGACCACGACGACCACGACGACGACCACGACGACGACCACCACGACGACCACCACGACGACCACCACGACGACGACCACGACGACCACCACGACGACGACGACCACGACGACGCCGCCGACCTCCACGACGACGCCCACGACCACAACGACGACGACGCCGACCACCACGACGACGCCGACCACCACGACGACGCCCACGACGACGACGATGCCCACCACGACAACGTCCACGACGACGACGCTCCCGGCGGTAACGACGACCCTCGTTGTGCCGACGGTCGAGAAACCCGCCTACTACCTCGCTGAGTCCAACGGCGGCATCGAACCCTTCGGTGGTGTGAAGTTCCTCGGATCCGAGGCGCCGCGGCACCTCCACGTGAAGTTCATCGGCGGGGCGGAGTCCCCTGACGCCGGCGGCTACTGGATCGCCACCGCGAACGGGAACGTCTACCGGTTCGGCGACGCGCGCTTCCTCGGCTCACCGGTCCATCACGCCAATCGCAAGCCGATCGTCGCGATCGCCGCGACTCCGACCGGCGACGGTTACTGGCTCGTCGCCTCGAACGGAGCGGTCTACAACTACGGAGACGCGGCATTCTGCGGCTCGCTCGTCCACGCCAAGCTGACGTCCCCGATCGTCGCCTTCGCGCCCTCGCCGAGCGACGGCGGCTACTGGCTCGTCGCGGCGAACGGCACCGTCTACGCCTACGGGAACGCGCCGGACCTCGGATCGGTGCCGAAGACGCCGGGGTCATCGCCGACCAACACGGTGGTCGGCTTCGCGCCGACCGCTGACGGGCGGGGCTACTGGATCGCCACCGCGAACGGCACCGTCTACCGATTCGGCGACGCGACGAGCCTCGGGTCCCCGGCAGCACTGAAGTTGACGGTCCGGTTCGTCTCGATCGTCTCGACCGCGGACGGCGGCGGCTACTGGCTCACCGCGGCGAACGGGAGGATCTTCGGCTACGGCGATGCCCATTTCGCCGGGTCGCTGGCGCACAAGCCACCTCCGCCCGGCGTTACCGTCACCGGGCTGATGCGCTCGTACACCCTGCGGCGCGGCCTCGTCTCGCTCCCGCACCACGATTTCGGCTACGACATCTCGTCTTTCCAGTGCAAGACGCCGACGTCGAACGAGGCGAGGAGCGGCCTGCCACCGTCCTCGCCGGTCTCGGTCCTCCAGGTCACGGGCTGGCTCGACGGGGCGGACAACCCCTGCCTCGCCGCCGAGGCGACCTGGGCGACACAGGCCGCGGGATCGTCTGGCTCGCCCTACTCGCTCTACCTGTTCGTGAACGCCCCGGACACGACGCCGGCAGGACGCGAGATGGCGGCGACCGGGCCCAAGGGCAACTGCGCGAAGCTCACCGGCGCCGCAGGCCCGCTCTGCTCGGCGTACAACTACGGGTACAACGGTGCGATCGCCGGGCTCGCCTATGCGACGAGCCAGGGCGTCCACTCCTCGCTGTGGTGGCTCGACATCGAGAACGACGCGCTCTCACCGACCGACCACTCCGACTTCGCGACGGGGCACTACTGGGCGAGGTCGAGCACGCTGAACGACGCCACGATCCAGGGGGCGCTCGACGCGTTGCGTGGGGCGGGCCTCCAGGTCGGCCTGTACTCGACGAGCCTGCAGTACCCGATCATCGCCGGCAGCTACGTGCCGACCGGGCCGCAACTGCCGCTGTGGGTCGCCGGGGTGCCGCGAACGAAGCCCCCGTACACCCAGTCGGGACTGTCGAGCCCGTCGGTCCTCCCGCTGTGGTGCAACGGGACGGCCCGCTACGCGAACCCCGGGAGTCCGCCAAACGACCTGTTCGCCGGCGGCGTGCCGGTGCTTTTGCAGGAGACGCCGGGCGCGCTCGCCTCCCCCTACGGCGCCGACCCCGACTACAGCTGCTGATTCGTCCCGGCCCACTCCGGCGGCTCGACGTCGACCCACTCCGGTTCCGTCGAGGTGATGTGGGCGAGGCCCGCCAGGTGTGCGACGTCGTTGTAGCGCACAAGACGCCAACGTGAGCCGGTGTGACGCCATTCGGTGATCGAGGTGTTGCCCGGGTGGAGCCGGACGAGGTTGCCGTGTTCGGCGAGACCGAGGAAGCGGATCATTGACGAGTCGATCACGCCTCCGTGGGAGACGACAACGACGAGCCCGCCCGGGTGGCGGACGGCGACCGAGGTGAGCGCCCCCGCGGCGCGGTCGAGGAAGTCGATCCAGCTCTCCCCGCCCGGCGAAGTCGGGAACTCCGGGTCGTCGCCCGGCAGCCCGCGCCGCTGGTAACGAGCCTCGTAGTCCACCCAGGTCATCCCGTCGGCCTCCCCCGGGTGCCGTTCGCAGAACGAGCAGCTCCGCTCGAAACCGGACACGCCGAGGGTGGGAGCGAGGATGGCCGCCGACTCGATCGCCCGGGGCAGGACGCTCGTCCACATCGCCGCGGCCCCGGCGAGCTCGCCGGTGCGAGCGAGCCGTTCGGCGAGGACCTCGACCTGGGCGACGCCGCGCGGCGTGAGGCCTCGACAGCCCTTGTGCCCGCCGATAACCGAGTCGACGTTGGCGTATGCCTCGCCGTGGCGGATGATCGCCAGCCGCGTGCCGGCGGCGATCGGGCCGTCGGCTCGCGCCAGGGGATCCTCGGATGCCGCTTGTTGGCTCACCTTCCGCACCCTACTGGCCGCCGCATGGCGGCGGAAACGACGGCGGCCCGCCGCCTCGGATCCGCTGGTCGCTACGCGCGGACCTGGCCGTCGCCCTCGATCACGAACTTCACCGAGGTGAGCTCGCGCAACCCCATCGGGCCGCGGGCGTGCAGCTTCTGGGTCGAGATCCCGATCTCGGCGCCGAGCCCGAGCTCGCCACCGTCGACGAAGCGGGTCGAGGCGTTGACGAGCACCGCCGCGGCGTCGACCTCCCGGGTGAATCGCCGGGCGGCTTCGTAGTCGCGCGTCACGATCGCCTCGGAATGCCCGGTCGAGTAGCGGGCGATGTGCTCGAGCGCGCCGTCGAGGTCGTCGACGACGGCGATGGCGAGCTTCAGGCGGAGGAACTCCGTCGCGAAGTCCTCGTCGGTCGCGACGCCGATCCCGGGCAGGACGGCGCGGGCCGCCTCGTCCCCGACGAGCTCGACGCCCTCGAGGGCCCGGGCGAGCCGAGGCAGCACGGTGGGCGCGATCGCGCGGTGGACGATCAGGGTCTCCATCGCGTTGCACACGCTCGGACGCTGGGTCTTCGCGTTGACGACGATCCGCTCGGCGACGTCGAGGTCGGCCGAGGCGTCGACGTAGACATGACAGTTCCCGTCGCCGTCGATGACGTACGGCACCGTCGCCTGATCGACGACGAGCGCGACGAGCGCCGGTCCGCCACGGGGCACGAGGCAGTCGATCACGCCGCGCAGCCTGACGAACTCGGCGACCGTCTCGCGCCGGGTGTCCTCGACGAGCAGGACGCAGTCGGCGGGCAGACCCGCCTTGGCGATCCCGGATCGCAGGGCCCCCGCGATCGCCACGTTGGATGCGATCGCGCCCGCCGAGCCGCGCAGCAAGGCCGCGTTCCCTGATTTCACGCAGAGCCCCGCCGCGTCCGAGGTCACGTTCGGCCGGTTCTCGTAGACGATGCCGACGACGCCGAGCGGCACGCGCACCCGCCGGACGGCGAGCCCGTTCGGGAGGGTCCAACCCTCGACGACCTCACCGACGGGGTCGGCGAGCGCGGCGACCGCTCGCAGGCCGCCGGCCATCTCGTCGAGACGCGCCTCGCTCAGGCGGAGCCGGTCGACGATCGCCTCCGTCCCGCCGGCCGTCTCGGCCCGGGCGACGTCGTGGGCGTTCGCCGCGAGGACCTCGCCGGACGCGCCGATCAGCGCCTCGGCGGCGTAATCGAGGGCGTCGTTCTTCTGGCTCGTCGTCGCGGTGGCGAGGTTCCGGGCCGCGGCCTTAGCGCGCCGGCCGAGTGCTGCGAGCGGTTCCGGGGCCATGGCGAAGGCTACCGGGGCGCGGCCCGACGCGGCGAACGCGAGCCTCTCCGGGACGAGGCCACCCCGGTGAGCACGACGAGGTCGTCACGGTGGACGAGCTCACCCGCGAGGTCCGGCGGCAGGTCAGCCGAGCGGCGGCCGATCCACTCGCCGGCGCGGTCCGACGGGCGCCGGGCGATCCCCTTGGCGATGACCGCGCCGTCCGCCGCGACGATCTCGATCGGGTCGTCGCTCCCGAACGGCGTGGCGATCTCGACGACGCCCGCGGGGAGCAGGCTCGCCTCGTGCTCAACGAGGGCGCGGCGGCAACCGTCGTCGACGACGACCCGGCCGACCGCCGGGAGCGCGAAGGCGATCCACGCCTTGCGGGCCGGGAGCCGTTCGTCGCGGGGCAGGATCGTCGTGCCGACCCCGGCTGACCCGGCGACCGCGTCGACAACGACGTCGGGACGGGAGGCGGCGGCGATCACGGCGCGCACGCCGCACCACGCCGCGACGCGGGCGGCGGCCAGCTTCGTCGCCATGCCCCCGCTGCCGGCGGGGGAACCCGCGCCACCGGCGACCGCGTCGAAGGCGGCGTCGACGGCGACGACCTGCTCGACGAGCGTCGCGTCAGCGAACCGCCTCGGGTCGGCGTCGAACAGGCCCTCCGTGTCGGTGAGCAGGACGAGGCACTCGGCGCCGACGAGGTTGGCGACGAGCGCGGCGAGGCGGTCGTTGTCGCCGCAGCGGATCTCGTCGTCGGCGACGGCGTCGTTCTCGTTGATGACCGGCACCGCCCCGAGCTCGATGAGCCGGTTGATCGTCTCACGGGCGTGCAGGTACTGGTGACGCGCCCCGAAGTCCGGCAACGAGAGCAGCACCTGGGCGACCAAGAGGTGCTCGGCGGCGAAGGCGTCGTCGTAGACGCGCATCAGCCGGTGCTGGCCGATCGTCGAGAGCGCCTGGAGGGTCGTCGTGTCCGCCGGGCGGCCGGCGGGCGGCTCCACCGCGGCAACGCCGGCGCTCACCGCCCCCGAGGTGACGACGACGGCCGGGCGGCCGGACCGCCACAGGGTGCCGATCTCCCGGGCGAGCTTCTCGACGGCAGCGACGTCGACGCGGCCGTCCGCGGCCGTCACCGACGTCGACCCGATCTTCACGACGACCGTCATCGCCCGGCCCCTCGTCCATCCGTCCCGACCGGGATGCATCCCCCGTGCGATCGGCGCATCACGTGTCCTCGCTGTAGGTGAATGTGAGCTTGCCGATCCGGACGTCGTCTCCCGGTCGGGCGCCGGCGCGGGCGAGCGCCCGGTCGACGCCGAGTCGCCGGAGGCGGCGCTGGACGAGCGCCGCCGCGTCGGGGTCGGTGAGGTCCGACAGGCCGACGGCGCGCTCGGCGGCGCGGCCGCGAACGACGAACCCGGCGCCCTCGCGCCGGACGACGACGCCCTCGGGCACCGGGCGGTGCTCGACGGGTGCCGCCACGGCGGACCCGGCGTCCCGGCGGGCGTCCTCGACGAGGACGCCGAGGCGGCCGACGAGCTCGGCGATACCCTCGCCGGTGACCGACGAGATCTCAAGCTCGCCCCCGTAGTCCCCAAGACGGGGTCGCGCCGGCCCCGGCACCATGTCCGCCCGCGAGCCGATGATCACCCGCGGGCGGGCGACGAGGTCCGGGCTGAAGCGACCGAGCTCGTCGGCGAGCACGCGGGCCTGGTCGGCGGGCGCGCGCCCCTCACTCGGCGAAAGATCGACCATCACGACAAGGGCGCGCGTCCGCTCGACGTGGCGCAGGAAGCGGTGACCGAGGCCCCGCCCCTCGCTCGCGCCCTCGACGAGGCCCGGGACGTCGGCGACGACGAACTCCGTCGCGCCCCGCGCCGCGGCGCCGGCACCGCCCGCCAGGCGGACGACGCCGAGGTGCGGCTCGAGCGTCGTGAACGGGTAGTCGGCGATCTTGGGCCTCGCGGCCGAGATCCGGGCGATGAGCGTCGACTTGCCGCAGTTCGGGAAGCCGACGAGGGCCACGTCGGCGACGAGCTTCAGCTCGAGGTCGAGCCAGCGCTCCTCGCCAACCTCGCCCTGCTCGCCGAAGGCCGGCGCCCGCAGGCGGTTCGTGAGGAACCGGGCGTTGCCGGCCCCGCCGCGCCCGCCCTCGGCGGCCCGCAGGCGGTCGCCCGGCGAGGTGAGGTCGGCGAGGATCTCGCCACCGGTCCCGCGCACGACGGTCCCGACCGGAACGGGGACGACGAGGTCCCGCCCGGCCCGCCCGTGGCGGCGAGCCCCACCCCCGTGGGCGCCGCTCTCGGCGCGCCGGTGCGGATGATCCCGGAAGGCGAGGAGCGAGGCGAGCGCGGGCGTCGCCTCGAGGTAGACGTCGCCGCCCCGGCCGCCGTCGCCCCCGTCGGGCCCGCCGCGCGACACGTGCGCCTCACGACGGAACGACACGGCGCCAGCCCCGCCGTCTCCCGCCCTCACGTGGACCTGGGCCTCGTCGACGAAGCCGGCCATGTCGGTGCCTTTCTCAGGGGGCGCACTCCACCGGCTCGGGAGGAGTGCGCCACAGGTCGAGGCGACCCGCTACGAGGTGCGGCTCACGCCTCGCCGGTCTCGACGTCGACGAGTCGCCGGCCGCGCCGCTCGGCGAAGCGGACCGTGCCGCTCGCCCGGGCGAACAGGGTGTCGTCGCCGCCGCGCCCGACGTTCGCCCCGGCGTGGAAGTGCGTGCCCCGCTGGCGCACGATGATCGCACCGGCGGTGACGACACAACCGTCCGAGGCCTTCACACCGAGCCGCTGGGCATTGGAATCCCGGCCGTTGCGGGTCGACCCGCCACCTTTGGTCTTGGACACTCAGGCCTCCTGCGACTTCTTCGGCGTCGTGCGGGCGGGCGACTTCCCACCCGGCTCGATCGCGGTGATCTCGACGACCGAGTAGTGCTGGCGGTGACCGAAACGCCGCCGGCCCCGGGCCTTCGGCTGGTAGGTGAAGCCGACGATCTTCGGGCCCTTCGACCGGCCGACCACGCGACCGGCGACCTTCGCCGAGGCGAGCGCGCCGCGCCCGGCGACGACGGTCGTGCCGTCGACGAGGAGGACCGGCGAGAACGAGACGACGTCGTCCTCGTCGCCGACGAGCTCGACCTCGACACGGGTTCCGACCTCGACGCGTTCTTGTTTTCCGCCAGATGCGATCACTGCGTACATGAGGCCGCCATCGTAGCAATCGGGCGGGGGTCCCCCGACCGACCTCGGTGTTCGTCGCAAGGCGGGTCCGGGGGCGGGTTCAGTCCTCGTCCTCCGAAAAGATGATCCCGCGGCCTTTGCACATCGGGCAGGTCTCGCTGAGCGCCTCGAGGAGACCTTCGCCGACGCGTTTGCGGGTCATCTCGACGAGCCCGAGCTCGGAGATCTCAAACACCTGGGTCGGGGTCTTGTCCCGCGACAGCGCGTTCCGCAACGTCGCCACGACCTCGGCGCGATTCGCCTTCAGCTCCATGTCGATGAAGTCGATGACGATGATCCCGCCGATGTCCCGCAGGCGCAGCTGGCGGGCGATCTCCTCGGCCGCTTCGACGTTGTTGCGGAACACCGTCTCCTCGAGGCTCGACGAGCCGACGTTCTTGCCGGTGTTCACGTCGATCACCGTCAGCGCCTCGGTGCGCTCGATGATGAGCGACCCGCCGGAGACGAGCCAGACCTTGTGGTTGAGCGCCTTGTGCAGCTGCTCGTGGATGTGCTGGCGCTCGAAAAGCGGCAGGTCCTCGCTTTGCGTGTCGTAGTACTCGACACGGTCGGCGAGCGCCGGGTCGATCTCGGCGACGTAGGAGTGGACGAGCTCGTAAAGGTCCGGGTCGTCGACGATGACCCCGCGGTACTCCTCGGTGAACTCCTCCCGGATCACGCGCAGGGCGATGTGCGGCTCCGAGTACAAAAGCGCCGGAGCGGGGAGGTGCTTCGCCTTGTCGGCGATCTCGTCCCAGATCTTCACGAGCTGCGCGATGTCCCGGCGCAGCTCCTCGGCGCTCGCGCCCTCGGCGGCCGTCCGGACGATGATCCCGTGACCGTCGGGCCGGATCCCCTCGAGCACCTTGCGCAGGCGCTTGCGCTCGCGGTCGTCGAGTCGCTTCGAGATGCCGCTGGCGCTCGACTCCGGTACGAGAACGACGAAGCGGCCCGGAATCGAGACCTCCTGGGTGAGACGCGCGCCCTTCACGCCGATCGGGTTCTTCGTGACCTGGCAGATGATCGTCTGGCCGGGCCGCAAAAGGTGCTCGATCCGGGTCGTGCCGGGATCGCGCTCGATCCCTTCGTCACGGTCGGTCTGGACGTCGCCCCAGTACAGGACGGCGTTCTTCGGCGTGCCGATGTCGACGAACGCGGCCTCCATCCCCGGCAGGACGTTCTTCACCCGGCCGCGGTAGATGTTGCCGTCGATCTGGTTGGCGTCGTCGAGGGCCCGGGCGACGTGGTGCTCGATGAGCGAGCGGCCCTCGAGCACGGCGATCTGGGTCGCGTCCTGGGCGACGTGCACGCACATGAGGTAGCGCCCGACCGGCCGGCCCTTGCGTTCCCGGCCCCGACGCCGGCCCGTCGCCGTCCGGCCCGCCTCTCCGGCGTCGTCCGGCTCCCGGCCGATCGGTTCGGCACGGGCCGGGCGGGCCGCGGGCCGTCCGCTCGCCCGCACCGGCCGGCTTGCAGCCGGCACGGCCTCGAGCTCGGCCTCGGGCTTCGCAGCGTGTGGCCGCCCGCCGCGCCCGCGGCCGCCGCGGCGGCGCCGACGCGGCTTCGGGGGACCGGCCCCGTTGGACCCGGGGGTCGCCCCCCGGACCGGCGGTGCCGGCCGGGTGTCGCCGATCTTCGGCTTCGGCGGCGCCTCAGCCCTGCGGGCGGCGCCCGAGGTGTCTAGCGCCGCACGGGACGCCGCGGAGCCAACCGGGCGTCGCGGCTCCCCGGTGCCGATGGCACCGGTGGTCGGGTCGGACATGCGAAAGATCCCTTCTAGGACGCGCACCGCGAAGGTGCGCGGGATCCACCGCGCGCGCACAGGCGAAACTTCCGCCGCGCCGTGCCGCGATGGGGCCACATCGATCTGTTCTGCCGCCGCGGGAAGCGGGCACCGACATTCCCGCCCGGGCAGCGGCGAGTGCTTGCACGGCGCAGGGCCCCCCGGCCCCGCACGCGCAACGGGTGACGGACACGGCCGCTTCCGGCACGCGCAGTGGTCGCTGGCGCGTTTTCCCTGCTTGCGGTGTGATCATCCTGGGCTCAGTCTAACCCAGGGCCCCCCGCGCCCCGGGCCGTCGACCGTTGCAATCAGATGAACATGCGGGAACGGGTCACTTGCCTGCCTGGGACCTGCCGATCCCGTGGGCGTACAGGTAGTTGTAGATCTGCCGGACGACGGGCGCTGCCGCCGAGGCGCCGAAGCCCGCCTGGTTGATCTCGACGCAGACGACGTAGCGCGGCGCCTGGCCCCGCGGCCCGCCGAAGGAGACGAACCACGACGTCGGCTGGATGACGTCATTCACCGTCACCGTCGCCGTCCCCGTCTTGCCGGCGAGGTTCCATTTCGAGAAGTTGAACCCGACGAAGTCGGCGTACGCGGTGCCGAGCGGGTTCTGCACGACACCCTCGAGCCCCGTGAGGATCGCCTGGCGGGTCTCCGCCGACATCGTGACATGGTCGAGGACCTTGGGCGCGAAGCGCTTCACGACCTTGCCCGCGGGCGAGATGACCGAGGCGGCGAGCTCGGGCGCGTAGCGGGTGCCGCCGTTGGCGAACGTCGCGTACGCCGTCGCGAGCTGGATCGGCGTGACGACGGTCTCGCCCTGTCCGAAGGCCATCTCGACGTTGTCACCGAGGTACCAGGTGTCGGCGTAGACCTTCGGGAACTGCTCGTGGAGGAGCTTGCGGGTCTGGGGGCTGTCGACCCAGCCGTTCTGCACCTCGCTGGCCGGCAGGTCGATCCCCGAGGGCACCCCGAGCCCGTAGAGATGGGCCTCGTTCTGGATGGGCGTCATCCCGTAGGCGTCGCGGTCCTCCCAGAAACGACCACCGAGCGTGTAGAAAAAGACGTCGCTCGACCGGGTGAGCGCGGTCACCACGTTCACGTCGCCGAGCGGCACGTTGTCGGCGTCGTGGAGCGGCGCGCTACCCGGGAGGGGATAGGTGCCGGTGTCGTCGATGATCGAGTACGGCGTGATGAGCCCGGTGTTGAGGGCCGCGGTCGCCGTCACGAGCTTGAACGTCGACCCCGGGGGCTGGAAGCCCTGGACAGCCCAGTTGTTGAGCGGGTACCCGTTCCCCGCTTTGAGGAGCGCGTAGCGGGCGTCCGTCATCCCGGTCTCCCACCAGTTGTCGTCGTAGCTCGGGTAGGAGTCCATCGCGAGGACCTGGCCGTTGCGGGTGTCAAGAACGACGGCCGCGCCGAGCGGCGCCGCCTTGCCGGTGGCGCGCACGGCGGTGATCTCGTTGGCGAGCGCCGTGCTGACCTCCTTTTCCAGACCGAGGTCGAGGTTCAGCTTGATCGAGTCGCCGGGCGTCGCCGCCTGCGTCGAGACGGTCCGCACGACCTGGCCCGAAGGATCGACGGCCTCGGTCACGATGCCGGGCTTGCCCTGCAGGAAGAGCTCGTACTCCTCCTCGAGGCCGGCCTGCCCGACGATCTCGTTCTCCTGGTAGCCGTAGCGCTTGTACTGGGTGAGCTCAGCGGCGGTGATCTGGCGGACGTAGCCGATCGTCTGGGTCGCGAGGCCGACGTAGGGGTAGTCGCGCACCGACTCCTGCTGGGCGACGACGCCGGGGAACTGCGACGGGTGCTCTTTGATGTAGAGGACGGCTTCGGGCGAGACGTTGAACGCCACCGGGACCGGCTGGTAGGGGCTGAACTGGTTGCTCGCCAGGTCGGCGTCGATCCCCTTCACCGAGAGCCCGGGGATGAGCACGACGAGCCGGCGCTTCACCGCCGGGTCGGCGATCCGGGCCCCGTTGAGGCCGGGGGTCGTCTCCAGGGTCACGACCCACTCGGCGGTGTCCTTGGCGAGCGCCTGGCCCCCGCGGGCGAGGATCTCGCCCCGCGGCGCCGGGGTGACGACGTTGCGCGTCGTCGTCTCGACGGCCGCGCTCCCGAGCTTGCGCCCCTGGAGGACCTGGAGCGACCAGAGCCGGACGAGGAGCGTCCCGAACATCCCGACGATCACGACCGCGGCGATCGAGAGCCGGACGCCGACCCGCGGCCCCTGGCGATCGGCTGGCGGGCCGCCCGCCCGGTCGGGCTTCTTCCTCCTCGTGCGCCGGACGGATTTCGGCGGCGGCGGGGGCGGGCCGAAGGCGTTGGTCGGGCGGACCGTGCCGTCCCAACGCGCCGCTCGACGCCGCCTGTTGGGGCGCGAAGACTGCCGCCAGCGCACTACACGGCGCTCCCGCCGCGGGGCACCACGAGGCCGAGGCGCGCCCGCGACCCAGCAAAGACCCACCGCAGGCACGCCAGCACGGGCCAGGCCAGCACGACGGCGCCGAGGGTGACGTCGACGACGGCGTAGATGGTCACCAGGCCGAGCATGCCCGACCTCCCTGTGAGCGCGCCGAGGATGGCGTAAAGGATCGTCCCGGCTGCGGCGGCGGCGGCGCACGCCGCGGCCTGCGTCGTCTCGACCTCCCGGGCCGCGAGGTTCGCCCGCAAAAGACCGGTGCCGAAGCCGAGGAGGACGAAGGTGAGCGCCGACAGCCCGAAGGGGAGGTTGACGACGAGATCGGCGGCGAGCCCGGCCACGAATCCGGCGACGGCGCCCCGCTGGGGTCCGGCGGCCATCCCGGCCGCCGCGGCGATGAGGATCATCACGTCGGGGTGGGCCCCGAGGACGGTGAGTTGATCGAGGACGGAGACCTGCAAGATGAGCCCGGCCGCGACGACGAGGACGAGCCGCGCCCAGTTCGCCCCGGTCACGTCCGCGCCCTTTGCGCCATGGCCGGCGACCTAGCCCGGCTCGAGCCACTCGAGGACGTCGACGAACTGCACGTCGTCGAGGTTGACGAGTGGCGTCACCGTGACCGCGGTCGACAGTCCCTCCGACGAGACCCGGACGCTCCGCACGACACCGAGCGGGATTCCGGCGGGCAACGCCCCACCGCCGAGCCCGCTCGTGTAGACGAGCTCGCCGCGGTGGACCGCCGTCGACCCGCCGACGTAGTCGAGCGAAAGGGCGCGGCCCCACCCGGCGCCGACCGCCCGGTACAGGCCCGTCCCCCCGATGACAACGGGGATCGACGACGTCGGGTCGGAGACGAGCAGCACGGTCGCCGTCGACGATGACGCGGAGACGACGGTGCCGACGAGGCCAGCGTTGGCGACGACCGGCATGCCCGGCCCGATGCCCGACGAAGTACCCCCGTCGAGCTCGACGGTCGACTGGAAGTTCGAGGTCGAGTTCGCGATCACCTCGCTCGCGATCATCGGGATGCCCGCGACGTAGGGCAGGTGGGCGAGCGAGAGGACGCGTCCGGCCTGCGCCGTGGCGAAGGCGTCGGCGGCGAGCTTCAGGCGGATCTGGCCGAGCTCCTCGCGCAGTTGCTGGTTCTGGGTCTCGAGCGACCCGTAGTGGATCGTCCCGCTGAACACGTCGCCGACCGGGTGCAGCGCCGCGGCGATGCCGCGCTGGATCGGGCTGATGACGTCGCGCACCGCGTTGCGGACGTGGGTGATCGCGCGGCTCGCCTCGCCGTGGTAGTCGAGCGTGAGGACGGTGATCGAGGCGAGGACGAGCATGACCAGCGTCAACCGCTGGCTCGTACGTCGGTTGGCGGCCATGCGCCGGGCCCCTAGGCGATCAGCGACTGGACGTGGCGAGCAGGGAGCGGAGGGCGTCGATGTTCTCGAGGCACATCCCGCCGCCGATCGCGACGCAGTTCAAGGGGTCCTGCGCCACGACGATCGGCATGTTCGTCTCGCCCGCCAGCCGCACGTCGAGACCGTGGAGGAGCGCGCCGCCGCCCGTGAGGACGAGACCCTGGCTCGCCACGTCGGCGACGAGCTCGGGGGGCGTCTTGTCGAGCGTCGCCTTGATCGCATCGACGATCGCCGCGACCGGTTCCTCGATCGCCCGGCGGATGTCCTGGGTCGAGGTGATGATCATCTTCGGCAACCCCGTGACGAGGTCCCGACCGCGGATCTCGGCGTGCAGCTCCTCCTCGAGCTCGCAGGCCGAGCCGATCGTGATCTTGATCTCCTCGGCCGTGCGCTCGCCGAGGGCGAGGCTGTACTCCTTCTTGGCGAAGGCGATGATCGCCTGGTCGAGCTCATCACCGGCGATGCGGATCGACTGGCTCGTCACGATGCCGCCGAGCGAGATGACGGCGACCTCCGTCGTGCCGCCGCCGATGTCGACGACCATGTTCCCGGTCGGCTCGTGGACCGGGAGCCCGGCCCCGATCGCCGCCGCCATCGGCTCCTCGATGATGTAGGCACGGCGCGCGCCCGCGTACTCCGCCGCCTCCTGGACGGCGCGCTTCTCGACGCCCGTGATCCCCGAGGGCACACAGATCACGATCTGGGGCTTGGAGAACCGCCGCGGGTGCACCTTGCGAATGAAGTAGCGGAGCATCATCTCGCAGATCTCGAAATCGGCGATGACGCCGTCTTTCAGGGGGCGGATCGCCTGGATGTTGCTCGGCGTCCGACCGATCATCCGCTTCGCCTCGTGGCCGACGGCGAGTGGCTGGCCGTCGAGGACGTTGATCGCGACGACGGAGGGCTCGTTCAGAACAATTCCCTTGCCGCGCACGTAGACGAGGGTGTTCGCGGTGCCGAGGTCGACCGCCATGTCGCGACCCGCGACGCCCCAGCTTGTGGCATTCCTCACTGGCCTGCTCCCCGCTACACGACGGTCCGCCCAGGTTAGGGCAGTGCCCGCGGCCGAACAAGGCGACCTGTCGGTCCCTTAGGACGGCGAGCGCTGGTCGCTAGCCGAGTTCGGGGAAGAACAGTGCGATCTCGCGTGCCGCGGCCTCGGGTCCGTCGGAGCCGTGGATGACGTTCGCCGGCGTCGTTGTGGCAAGGTCGCCCCGGATCGAGCCGGGCGGGGCCTTGGCAGGATCGGTCGGGCCCATCAGGTTCCGCACGACGGTCCACACCTCCGGCGGTCCCTCGACGACGAGCGCGAGCGAGGGCGAACTCGTGATGAAAGCGACGAGATTCTCGAAAAACGGCTTCTCGATGTGCTCCTCGTACAGGCGCTTGGCGAGCTCGGCGTCGACGAGCAACAGCCGGGCGGCGACGATGCAGAGACCCTTGCGCTCGATGCGGCCGATGAGTTCCCCAACGAGGCCGCGGGCGACGGCATCTGGCTTGCAGATGACGAGTGTGCGATCCATCGGTGCCGACCCTACCTGGTGAGATGCCGCCGCGCCGCACCAACGAGGTAGAGCGACCCGGTGACAAGCACGAGGTCGTCCGCGCCCACGAGGCCGCGGGCCGCGGCGAGCGCCTCGGGCACCGAGTCGGCGATGCTCACCTCGAGCCCGAGGCCGGCGGCCGCGGCGGCAACGTCGGCGGCGGGCACTCCCCGGAGCGAGGGCGGCGTGCAGGCGACGACGTGGGCGATCCGGTCGGGCCCCAAGGCGGCGAGGACGTCACCGGGCGATCGGCCGTTCAGACAGCCGAACACGAGCACGGTCCGCCGGACCACCCCGAAGTCCTCTCCGAGCGCCTCGCCGAGCGCGGCCGCGCCGGCGGGGTTGTGCGCGCCGTCGAGGACGACGAGCGGTCGGCGGCCGAGCACCTCCAGCCGGCCCGGGACGCGGGCCGATCCGAGCGCCTCGGCGACCACGGAGGCGTCGAGCGGTACACCGAAGAACGCCTCGGCCGCGGCGACGGCGATCGCCACGTTGTCACCCTGGTGGGCGCCGTAGAGCGGCACGAACAGGTCTTCGTAGGTGGCCCCCGGGGTCCGCACCGAGACGACGCGGCCGCCGTGGGCCGCGAAGTTGCCGACGCAGTCGAACTCGACCCCCCGGCGCCAGAACGCGGCGGCACCGACCCGCCGGGCCTCGTCCTCGAACACCGCGACAATGTCGTCGTCCTCGTCGCCGACGACGGCGACACAGCCCGGCTTCACGATTCCGGCCTTCTCCCAGGCGATCTTGGCCCGGGTGCCGCCCAGGATCGAGACGTGGTCGAGCTCGACGTTCGTCGCGACGGCGACGGCGCCGTCGGCGACGTTCGTCGCGTCGTAGCGGCCGCCGAGCCCCACCTCGATCACCCCGGCGTCGACCGCGACGTCGGCGAAGAACCGGTAGGCCGCGGCCGTCATGAGCTCGAACCAAGTCGGCGCCAGCATCCCCGGGTTCTCCGCCCGGATGAACTCCTCGAGGGCGCCGAGCGGGCTCAGCACGTCGAACAACTCGTCGTCACCGATCGGTTCGCCGTTCCAGGCGATCCGCTCGTTCAGCGAGACGAGGTGCGGGCTCGTGTAGGTGCCGACCGACAGGCCCTGGGCCATGACGAGCGCCGTGCACAACCGCGTCGTCGAGGTCTTGCCGTTCGTCCCGGTGATGTGGATGCACGGGAACGAGCGCTCCGGATCGCCCATCGCGGCCGTGAGCGCCGCAATGCGCTCGAGGGTCGGCTCGGCGGCCCGCCCGGCGACACCACGCTCGATGGCTTCGAGGTTGATGTGCCGGTCGAGCCAGGCGAGCACCTCTCCCAGTGATTCGCTGCGAGATCCGGTGGACTCGCCGTCCGGCGAGCGGTGGGAGCGCGAGCGGTCAGGAGGCCGCACGACGGGGGCGGTCCGACTTCTCGTCGACACTCCGGGGCACGAGGGTCGGCGCGACGTGCTCGAGGACGGTGTCCCTGTTGACGACGCACCGCCCGACGTCGCTGCGCGACGGCAGGTCGTACATCACCTCGAGGAGCACCTCTTCGAGGATCGCGCGCAAGCCCCGCGCACCCGTCCCCCGCGCCAGCGCCTGTTCGGCAATCGATTCGAGCGCATCGTCGGTGATCTCGAGATCGACGCCGTCGAGCTCGAACACACGGCGGTACTGCTTCACGAGCGCGTTCTTCGGCTCGACGAGGATGCGCTCGAGCGCCTCACGGTCGAGGTTCGACACCGTCCCGATGACCGGGAGGCGGCCGACGAACTCGGGGATGAGGCCGAACTTCAGAAGGTCCTCGGGGAGCACTTCGAGCAGCAGCCGGGACTCGTCGTCGCGGCGGGGACGGCGGATCTCGGCGCGGAAGCCGATCCCCGAGCGACCGATGCGCGACTCGATGAGCCGGTCGAGGCCGGCGAACGCGCCACCACAGACGAAGAGCACGTTCGTGGTGTCGATCTGGATGAATTCCTGATGGGGATGCTTCCGCCCTCCCTGGGGGGGGACCGACGCGGTCGTACCCTCGAGGATCTTCAACAGAGCCTGCTGGACGCCCTCCCCCGAGACGTCCCGGGTGATCGAGGGGTTCTCGCTCTTGCGCGCGATCTTGTCGATCTCGTCGATGTAGATGATCCCCGTCTCGGCCTTCTTCACGTCGTAGTCGGCGGCCTGGATGAGCTTCAGGAGGATGTTCTCGACGTCCTCACCGACGTACCCGGCCTCGGTGAGGGCGGTCGCGTCGGCGATGGCGAACGGCACGTTGAGCATGCGCGCGAGCGTCTGGGCGAGCAGCGTCTTGCCGCACCCGGTGGGGCCGAGCAGCAAGATGTTCGACTTGGCGAGTTCGACGTCGGCATCGGTCGGCGCGCCGGCCTGCACGCGCTTGTAGTGGTTGTAGACCGCGACCGAGAGGATCTTCTTCGCCTGGTCCTGCCCGATGACGTAGTCGTTCAGGAAGTCGAAGATCTCACGGGGCTTGGGCAGGTCCTCGAAGCGGACCTCGGAGGTCTCGGAGAGCTCCTCTTCGATGATGTCGTTACAGAGCTCGATGCATTCGTCGCAGATGTAGACGCCGGGTCCCGCGATGAGCTTCTTCACCTGCTTCTGGGATTTCCCGCAGAAGCTGCACTTCACGAGCTCGCCGCCGTCGCCGAATTTGGCCACGTACCCTCCCTCGTTCAGGCGGCACCGGCCGCCGACAGCACGTCGATGGCCTCCCGGCTCGTGATCACCTCGTCGATCACACCGTAGTCGCGCGCTTCAGCCGCACTCATGATGAAGTCGCGATCGGTGTCGTGCTGGATCTTCTCGATCGACTGCCCCGTGTCGGAGGCGAGCATCTCGTTCAGCATGTCGCGCATGCGGAGGATCTCCTTCGCCTGCAGCTCGATGTCGGTCGCCTGCCCGGCCGCGCCCCCGTAGGGCTGGTGGAGCAGGATCCGGGCGTGCGGCAAGGCGAACCGCTTGCCCCGCGTGCCGGACGCGAGCAACACGGCCGCGGCGGAAGCGGCCTGGCCGAAGCAGAACGTGGACTTGTCGGGACGGACGTACTTCATCGTGTCGTAGATGGCGAAGAGCGCGGTGATGTCCCCGCCCGGCGAGTTGATGTAGATGTTGATGTCCTTGTCCTGGTCCTCGGACTCGAGGAACAGCATCTGCGCGGAAACGAGATTGGCGACGTTGTCGTCGATCGGCGTGCCGATGAAGATGATGCGGTCACGGAGCAGCCGCGAATACAGGTCGTAGGCGCGCTCCCCTTTGCTCGATGATTCGACGACCGTCGGGACGAGATAGTCGTACCCGCTCACAGCTCAACCTCCTCGACGGGCGATGTTTCCTGGTCCGGTTCGTCGTGCACCGCTTTGCCGTCGGCGTCGTCGAGCCGGAGTGCCGCCCGATCCATCGGGTTCCCCTCGTCGTCGACAACGCCAACGTGCTCGATGAGCCAGCTCAGTGCCTTTGCCCTTCTGAGCTGCGATCGTAGTCCGTCAAGACCACCGCTCCGGTCGATGCTCGACCGCAGCTGCGCCGGGGTTTGTCCCGCATGTCCGGCGAGGTGGACGATCTCCTCGTCGAGTTCTGACTCGTCGATTTCGATGCGCTCGGCGGCGACGAGGGCACGCAACGCGAGATCGGCCCGGACCTCCCGCGAGGCCTGGGCTTCGAGATCGGCGAGCATCCGTTGCTCGTCGATCCCGGTGACCTCGAGGTAGGTCGACAGCAGGACCTGCTGGGCCGCCAGACGCTCGACGAAATCCTCGAGGAGCTGCTGGGATTCGCGAACGACGAGCGCCTGCGGGATCTCGTCGGTGACGAGCTCGCAGAGAGCATCCACTGCTCGGGCGCGCAGCAGCAGGTTCGCCTCGCGCCGTTTGGCGACGGAGAGCCTGGACGACAGGTCGGCGCGTAGCTCGGCGAGCGATTCGAACTCCGAAGCGTCGGAGGCAAATTCGTCGTCGGGGACGGGCAGGACCTTCTCGCGCACTTGTTTCACAAACAGGCGGAGGTGCGCCGGCCCGCCCAGGGCGTCGTCGGCGTCCATCTCGAAGATGTCGCCGACCTTCGCGCCGGCGAGGCGTTCATCGACCCCGTGCGCGATACCGCCGGACCCCACCTGGTAGACGAGGTCATCGGCGACGAGACCTTCAGCGGGCTTCCCGTCACGGCTGCCGTGCACATCGAGCGTCACGACGTCACCGTCGCGGGCTGGACGACCGACCTCGGTGAGCAAGGCGAACTGCTCGCGCATCCGGTCGATCTGCGCGTCGATGTCGGCCTCGGTGACGAGCGGGGTCGGCACCGTGACGACGAGCCCCTCGTAGCCCGGGATCGACACCTCGGGCCGCACCTCGACGACGGCGTCGAACGCAACGGGCCCGGTCTCCTCTCCGGAGGTGATGTCGATCTTCGGCGTGGCGATCACGTCGAGCTCGGTCTCTTTCACCGCCTCGCCGTACAGGCGTGGCAGGACGTCGCGCAGCGCCTCCTCGCGGATCGTCTTCGGCCCGAGACGGGCCTCGAGCAGTCGACGGGGGACCCGGCCCGGCCGAAACCCCGGGATGCGCGCCTCGCGTGACAGCCGGGTGAGCGTCTCCCGCTCGGCCCTGGCCACCTCCTCGTCGTCCACCTCGACGGTGAGCTTGAACCGGTTCTTGTCCAGGGGTTCGACGGAGGTTCGCATATGGACCCCGGAGTCTACCGGTCGTTTTGTCCCGCAAATTCCGGACTCGAGGCGCATCATCGCGCCCGGCCGCGTCGTGCGAGCCGTGGCAACGACTGCGGGCGTCGAGGTCGCGAGGGCACGGGTTCGCGGCCACGGACCATCCGCGCCCGCGTTTCCTCCCGTACGATCAGTCAGGCGGGGAGTGGCGCAGCTTGGTTAGCGCGCCTGCTTTGGGAGCAGGAGGTCGCGGGTTCGAA
The DNA here is from genome assembly GCA_963785415.1 of uncultured Acidimicrobiaceae bacterium. Classification (GTDB taxonomy): domain Bacteria; phylum Actinomycetota; class Acidimicrobiia; order Acidimicrobiales; family Bog-793; genus Bog-793. The sequence goes on along the minus strand of CAWAVB010000001.1, from coordinate 1,832,818 downwards.
TCCCGCCTCCCCGACTCGTCGGATCAGACGACCAGACCGAGGGCGAGTGCTGCGGCGCCGATCGCGCCGGACCGGTCACCGAGTTCGGCGGAACGCAGCGCCACGGACCGCTCACCAGAACCGCGGCGTGTTTGCTCGAAGTATTTCTTCGTCAGGGGCATGAACAGGTCACCGTCACGGATGATGCCCCCGCCGAGGATCACCGCCAACGGGTCGAGGACCTCGACCAGATTCGCGATCCCAAGCGCGAGGTAGCGCGCGATCGTGTCGACGATCCCCCACGCCTCGAGGTCACCAGCCCGGGCGGCCTCGAAGATGTGCTCGCTCTTGATCCCGTCGGCGTTCCCGCCCGCCACCTCGACGATGCGGGTCGCCTTGCCCGACAACGCCGCGGCGCGCGCCAGGCGGGCGTGCCCGGAGCCGGAGACGTACTGCTCCCAGCACCCGCGTCGACCGCAACCGCACAGCGGGCCGTCGATGTCGACGACCATGTGGCCGATCTCGCCGGCAAAGCCCCGTCCGCCGCGCAGCAACTGGCCACCGGCGATGATGCCGCCGCCGATCCCGGTCCCGAGCGTCACGACGATCGCATCGCTCAGCCCCCGAGCGGCGCCGAACGCGATCTCACCGGCAGCGGAGCACATCCCGTCGTTGTCGACGACGAGGCGGAATCGCTCGCGGCGCTCGAACACGTGGCCGAGTCGCCGGGAGAGCTCCGCCGTCATCGGAGTCCCGGACACGGCTGGCAGATTCGGGACCTCGTTCAAGACCCCATGCCCGTCGAGCAGCCCCGGCACACCGACGCCGATCCCGACGAGCTCCTCGGAGCGGGGTCCGAGCGACTCGACAAGTGTGGCAGTCGCGCCCTCGAGGGAATCGAGAAGCCGACGTCGCGAGTTCGATGATTTCACGCGGAATTCGTTGATGACATTGCCATCACCGTTGACGGCGACGGCAAGGATCTTCGTCCCGCCGACATCAAGACCGAGAGCTACAGACATGGCTTGCAGACCTTAACAGCACCGTAAGGGGGTGCCCAGCAATGCCTGGCCGCGCGGCGCGTGATCATTCGTTACCAAACTCACACAACTACACTCCGAGGGCGCGCGGGCGTAGCTCAATGGTAGAGCTCCAGCCTTCCAAGCTGGTCATGCGGGTTCGATTCCCGTCGCCCGCTCTGACCGGAAGCGCCCTTGTTCGGCCGAACACGACGACGTGCGGCGGGTGGAACTTCGCGCTCGAGCGCGCCCCGGCGAGGCGGCCGGTCGTCGCTCCTCCGGCGGGTGAATCGCCGTTTCGGCCGACGTAGCAAATGCCGCGATGCACCGTCGCGATACCAGGAATCTCTTCCAGAGACCGTGTTTCGCTTGGTCCATCTGCCACAGGCGGCGCTGGTGTCACCGCGCCGAGTGGCGATGGCAGACGAGTACCGGGATTCGGCGGCCCGTCGCACCCGGAATCGCGTGGGCGCCCGTGATCAACGAGCGCTGTGCTGCCGCACCTTGTCGAAGCAAAGCGAACGCCGGGTGCCGACGGTCGCCTCGGGAAGAGAGAGCTCCGCGGCGATCTCGGCGTTCGACAGACCCTCGAGCACGCCTCGCACGATCGAGAGCTCCGTCGCGTCGAGGTCGTACTGCGACCCGGTGCCGAGCGAGGCGACGGAATGGCCCATGAGGGCGCTGTCGAGGAACTGGCTCCCGGCGGAGACCGTCCGGATGCACGAGACGAGATCGCCACCACGGATCTGCTTCAGGAAGTAACCGGCCGCCCCAGCGAGGAGCGCGGCGACGAGCGCGTCGCCATCGGTGTAGGCGGTGAGCATGACGCAGGCCGTGCCCGGGTAGTGCGACCGGATCGTTCGGCACAGGTCGACGCCGTCGCCGTCGGGGAGGCGGACGTCGAGGACGATGACGTCCGGGCGCGCGTGCTCGACGAGAAGCTCCGCGTCCCCCACTGTCGCGGCCTCGCCGACGCATTCGAAGTCCACCTCGTTGGCAAGGAGTTCCCCGATACTTTGCCGGACCGCGGCATTGTCGTCGACGACAATGATTCGGATTCCCACCTGGCAACTGTGCGCTCGGCCTCCCTGACGGGGTCAGAGTCAAAGGTCCCGCCAGATCGCACAAAGTTGCGACGCTTCGTGGCCAGGCGGTCCGCGTGGCACGCTTGGGCCATGCCTTACCGGCGGGTGTCCGACGCGCAACGCCTCCAGCAGCTGCTCGACGCCGTACTCGTCCTCGAAGCCGACCTCGACCTGGATGCCGCGCTCCGCGACATCGTCGAACAGGCCCGCCAGCTCGTCAACGCCCGCTACGGGGCGCTCGCCGTGATCGAGCCCGGTTCCGGACGCCTCGCCCAGTTCGTGAACGTCGGGTTCACCCCCGAGGAGGTCGACCGAATCGACCACCTGCCGCGCGGTGAGGGCATCCTCGGGATGATCTTCGACACCGAACACCCGTTGCGACTCGCCGACCTCACGAAACACCCGGCCTCGGTCGGTTTCCCCGCCCACCATCCGGCGATGCGTTCCTTCATCGGGGTGCCGATCCTCGTCCACGGGGAGGTCTTCGGCAACCTCTACCTCACCGAGAAGATGGGTGCCGACGAGTTCACCGAGGAGGACGGCGACATCCTGCAGGCCCTTGCGCTGGCCGCCGGGACCGTCGTCGACAACGCCCGGTTGCACGCCAAAGTGGGCGAGCTCGGCGTCGCGGCCGAACGCGCCCGGATCGCGCACGACCTCCACGACACCGTGATCCAGCGGCTGTTCGCGACCGGCCTGTCGCTGCAGAGCACGATCCGGATGATTCAGACCCCGGAGGCGTTGCGGGTGATCCACACCGCGGTCGACGACCTCGACGACACGATCCGCCAGATCCGGACGGCGATCTTCGCCCTCGAGCCCCTCCCGGTCGGCCGACGCAGTCCGAGCACACGTGTGGCGGAGCTGTGCGCCGAGTCCGTCCGCAGCCTGGGCTTCGAACCATCCGTCTCGGTCTCCGGCCCGATCGACACCGAGGTGAGCGAACACGTCACCGGGCACATGCTCGCGGTGCTGCGCGAAGCCCTGACGAACGTCGCCCGCCACGCGCACGCCAGCCGGGTCCATGTCGGCCTCGAGGTCGCGGACCACCGGCTCCGGCTCACGGTCTCCGACGACGGCATCGGTCTGCCGACCGAGTCGAGCCCCGCGAGCAGGGGCCTCACGAACATGGCCGAGCGCGCCAAGCTCCTCGGAGGATCGTTCACGATCGCGCCCGGTGCCGAATCGGGAACCGAGATGAGCTTCGAGGTTCCACTCGTCACGGATTAGCGCGGCGCGCAGCCCAAGGCGCGGTCGCGCGTGGCCCGGCGATCGGGTAGGTGCTGGAGCCTCTCCTAGCGGACCGCTGCGTCCCCGTCGTCTCTCGAGGTTCCGGGAGTCGCACCCGCCAGGCGGTGTTCGCGGCGGAACTCGCGGACTCTCACGACGATGAACGCCACGACGGCGACGACGACGAGTCCGGCGAGCACGTAGCCGGCGATCGAGAAGTCGTGCGCGATGCGCTTCCACTCGTTGCCGACCTCGTATCCGACCGCGGCGAAGGCGCTCGTGTAGACGACGGTGCCGATGAAGTTGAAGATCTCGAAGCGCCAGAGGGGCATCTCGGCCGTCCCGGCGACGATCGACGTGAACGCGCGCACGACGGGCATGGCGCGGCCGATCGTCACGGCGAACTCCCCCCTGCCCGACAACCAGCGCTCGGCGCGGTCGAGATCCCTTGAGGTGAGGAGGACGTACCGGCCGAGACGTTCGACGAGCGGCCGGCCTCCGATCCGTCCGACACCGAAAGCGGTCGACGACCCGGCGAGCTCGGCCACGATGCCCACGCTGAGCACGAGCGCGAGATTCAGCCGGCCCGACGCGGCGAGCACGCCGGCGAACCCGAACGTGACCTCCGACGGGATCGGCACGCAGCAGGCCTCGGCGAAGGCGAAAAGGATGAGCGCGGCGTAGCCCGATTCAGTGAGGAGGTGTTGCACGCCCCTAGTTGTACTCGACCCGGGACCGCGGTCCTCCCGCCGGCGGGTCGCGCACCGGCCGGCGGTAGCGTTCCCGCGTGTCGACCGTGAGACTCGCGAGCACCGATGGGGTCGAGCTCGTCGCCTATGACCTTGGTGGCGAAGGACAATCCGCGCTGCTCGTCCACGGTGCCGGCGCAAACGGCCTGTGCCTCGGCCCTCTCGCACGGCACCTCTCGGCGCGCTTTGCGTGCTGGGCGCTCGATCTGCGCGGACACGGCGCGTCGTCGGCGCCGCCCCATTTCGGTTGGGCGGGTTTCGTCGACGACGTGCGCATCGCTGTGGACAGGCTCGAATTCGACCACCCCGTCGCGTTCGGCCATTCCCTCGGCGCGACAGCGATCCTCGGCGTCGAAGCCGGGAAGCCGGGCACCTTCGCTCGCCTGTTCTGTTACGAGCCGATCGTCTTTGCCCCGGAGGTGCCCGATCCGCCCGACGGCGGGATCGCCGAGGTCGCGCGTCGCCGCCGGGCGGTGTTCGCGTCCCGGTCCGAGGCGGCAGATCGCTTCCGCGAGAACCCGCACTTCGGGGACTGGGACCCCGACGCGCTCGCCGGTTACCTCGAGGGCGGTCTGGTCGACCTACCCGACGGCTCGGTCGGACTCGCCTGCCCACCCGAGAACGAGGCGCGCATCTACGAGGCGGCCCGGCACTTCGAGATCTACGGTCGGCTCGGCGCGATCGGCTGCCCCGTGACGATCGCCCGGGGATCGGCATCGAACGTGCTGTCGGCGGCAGCAGCCGACACGATTGCCGCGAGGCTGGTCAACGGCGTCGTCGAGGAGTTCGCGGGACTCGGTCACTCCGGCCCGTGCGAAGACCCGGCGGCGCTGGCCGCGGCTTTCCTGTCGGCGGTGGACACAGCCGGGGCGTAGCCTCAACACAGCGATGCCCCTTCCCCTGCCGAGCACCCTGTCCCCTTCGAAGCTCGCCCGATTCGTGCAGTGCCCGCTCGCCTTCCGTTACGCGCACATCGACCGGCTCCCCGAGCCGTCCTCGGTCCAGCAAGTGCGCGGCACGCTCGTGCACAAAGCACTCGAGCTTCTCTTCAGCTCCGCCCAGGGCCCCGAACGGAGCCGGGAGCGGGCGCGTGAGTCGCTCACCGCGGCGTGGGGCGAGATCTCGGAATCGGAGGAGTTCACCGGGCTGGCGCTCGACGACGCCGCCTCGCGTCACCTCCTCGAGGACGCGACGGAGCTCCTCGAGCGGTATTTCTCCCTCGAGGACCCGACGACGGTGCACGACGTCGGACTCGAGCTCGACCTGCACGCGACCCTCGAAGGCGTGGAGCTGCGCGGGATCATCGACCGCCTCGACGATCTCGGCGGTGGTCAGCTCGCGGTTGTCGACTACAAGACCGGACGGGCGCCGCCGCCCGAGCGGTCGCGCACGAGCCTCGCCGGTGTGTACTTCTACGCCATGCTGTGCGAGGAGGTGCTCGGCACCCGCCCGCAAGAGGTCCGCCTCATGTACCTGCGCGACGAGGTCGTCCTCGTCGAGTCCCCGACCGATCAGGGAATGCGCGCTGTTCGCCAGCGGGCCCTCGCGGTCTGGGATGCGATCGGCCGGGCGTGCACTTCCGGGGACTTCCGCCCGAGTCCCTCGGCTCTGTGCAAGACGTGCGCATTCCGGCCGCTCTGCCCTGCATTTGCGGGTGCGGCACCCGCGACGAACGAGGCGACCGCGTAGCGGCCCGACTAACCTCGGGCCGCGATGGCCAACCAGCTCGTCGCGGACTTCGACGAGCGCGTCGACGCGCTGTTCGATCACATCCGCGGGAACCCCGTTGCGGACCGGGTCTTCTACACCGCCTCCGCGCTCGGCGAATTCGGGCTGATCTGGGTCGTCTTCGCGCTCCTGCGCGCGTGGCGCGGCGGTCGCACCCACGAGAAGGCGGCGTTGCGGGCGATCGTCGCGACCGGTGTCGAGTCGTTTCTCGTCAACGTCGTCATGAAGTCATTCGTGCGCCGCCATCGCCCGGTGAACAACCACGATCACCCCCTTCCATTGCGGCAGCCGCTGTCCTCGAGCTTCCCCTCCGGTCATGCCACCGCGGCCTTCTGCGGGGCGACGTTGCTCTCGGACGGCGACGAGCGGCTCGCGCCCTTGTACTTCGCGACGGCGGTGGTCGTCGCCACCAGCAGGGTCTACGTCCGTATCCACCACGCCTCGGACGTCGTCGGCGGCATGGCGATCGGGCGGGTGCTCGGGTTGATCGGGAAGCGGCTCGCTCCGCTCGGCGGCCGCGACTAGGCCTCCGCCCGGCGACGGCGCGCCCCGCACCGTCGGCGTCGTCGGACGACACGACCTTCCTCGCCGTAAGGTGGACGACCGATGAGCGTCGCGATCGTGATGGGGAGCGACTCCGACGAGACGGTGATGCGTCAAGCCGCCGAAGCCCTCGACGAGTTGGGCATCCCGTGGGAAATGCGCGTCATCTCGGCGCACCGCACACCCGAAGACGCGCTCGGGTACGCGCGCGACTGCCGTGCCCGCGGCATCCAGGTCATCATCGCGGGTGCGGGTGGCGCGGCGCACCTCGCAGGCGTGCTCGCCGGGGCCACGTCGCTTCCGGTGATCGGCGTGCCGATCGCGCTCCCCGCGCTCTCGGGGCTCGATTCGCTGCTTTCGATGGTGCAGATGCCCCGCGGCGTGCCGGTGGCGACCGTCGGGATCGACGGCGCGCGCAATGCCGGACTGCTCGCCGCGCGCATGATCGGCATCACCGACGAACGCGTCGCCGCGGCTGTCGTCGAGTTCCAGCAACGCCTGGCGCGCGACGTGCGGGCGCGCGACGCCTCGCTGCAGAGCCGGATCGGCGACTGACCGGCCGCGATCACCGCTGGACCGATGACCTCACTCGCCGCTCGGCTCGGACTGGCACCTGAGGCGCGCGTGCTGATCGTCACGTGCGACGATCTCGGCTTCCTGCACGCCGCGAACGTCGCGATCTACGGCGCGTTGCGCCAGGGTGCCGCCACGTCCGCCTCGCTGATGGTCCCCGCCCCCTGGGCGAGGGGCGCCGTTCACGCCTATCGCGGCGAAGACGTCGGCGTCCACCTCACGTTGAACGCGGAGCACGAGCTCTATCGCTGGGGACCGATCACCCACGCCCCGTCGCTGCTCGACGGCGAAGGGGGCTTCCCCCGGACGATCGAGGACGTCTGGGAGCACGCCGATCTCGACGAGGTGCGGCACGAGTGGCGCGCCCAGATCGACCGGTCGATCCTCTGGGGATTCGACGTGACCCATCTCGACGCCCATCTCGGGGGGGTGGAACTGAAGCCGGAGTTCTTCGACGTCTACCTCGATCTCGCCGATGAGCTCCGGCTCCCTGTGCGCCTCCCGGGCCCCGAGGAGGAACGGCGGGTCGGCTTTCCGTTTCGCGAACTCGCAATCGAACGGGGCGTCCTCGCCCCGGACCGAGTCCTGCCGATATCGGCGTTCACCGGGGACGCGTCAGACCTCAACCTCGTCCCGCCGGGGATCACCGAGGTGCGTGCCGCGCCGGCACTCGACACGCCGGAGTTGCGCGCCTCCGCCGTCGACTGGCAGGCACGGATCACCGACGCCACCCTGCTCGAAGCCCGGGGAACGCTCAGCCGGCTCGTCGACACGAACGGTCTGGCGACCATCGGCTACCGGGTGCTGCGACAATTGATGCGCTGACAAGCTGCGCGGGCGGGCCCAAGCTGAGACGATCGAAGAAGCACCCCTCAACCGGGGACACCGGCACAAGAAAGACGGGCCAATGCGGGGATCGACCAGAACCGTTCCGCCCTTCATCAGACGCCGCGTGCCGAGGTTTGGGTGGCGCCACGTCAAAGGCGTTGCGGCTGTTCGCGCCGTCGTTGCTCTTTGGCTGATCGCCCTCGGGGCCATCTTCTGCGCCTACGGCTACTGGTGGGGAGCCTTGCTCTTCGTGGCGGCGGGACTTGTCGGCTGGCTCGCCTACCAGATGCCACGTTGGAAGCTGGCTTTGGATGCCGAGAAGGGATCGTCCAGGCTCGTGATGAGGAGGGATGAGACCGCCTAAGCGCGCAGCTGCTGAGCCGGCGGCGCCTCGGGTCCACCCGTCGGGTGGCTCCTAGCAGAGGTCGGCGAAATCAAGCCCGTAGCCGAGGAGGAAGTCCTCGCCGGTCTCGGTGCCGCAGGACCGGAGCGGGACCGGCACGATGCGGCGACCGGCCAGTCGAGCAGCGCGCAGACCGACCTGGCGGGCCCCCGGCGCTCGAGGAAGTCGACGACGTAGCGGATCGATAGCCCCGTGTCGACGTCTCCGGCCGTCACGATGACGTCCCGGCCGGAGACGTCCTGGTCGAGATCCTTGAGGACCCGCACGCGGCGTTCGTCGGCGGCGCAGGTGGACCGGGTGCTCCTCCTCACGTTTCGATATACCGGCCCGCGCCTGAGCGAACTGGTGACCCTGCGCACAGACGAAGTCGACCTTGAGGCTCGGCAGATCTCGCTCGTCGGCAAGGGACGCAAACCTCGGGTGATCCCCATCCCCCACCTTCTGGCGGACGTGCTCCGCGAGTACCGGGAAACACTACGGCCCAGCCTGCCGGAGTCCGCGTACTTGTTCGCCAACCCCAACGGCAACCGGAGCCTCCGCGGTCGCTACGGACCCCGGGCGCTGCACAATCTGGTGCTAGAGGCCGGGACCTCGGCGGGCGTGGCGGGTCGCCACTTTCCCCACCGGTGGCGCCACAGCTACGCCACGAGCCTGGTGCGCCGGGGAGAGGACATCCACGTCGTGCAGCGCGTGATGGGCCATTCCAACATCGCGACGACTACGAGGTACCTGCACTTGTCGGACGCGGATCTCCTCGAAGCTATCGACCGGGGCTTCCCGGAAAGCTGAGTTCGCCACTACTGGGTGGGTCGCATCTCTGGATACATGCCAAGCCACGTCTCAAGGGCCTTGAGGTAGGACCGGTCGGCCTCGGTGAGGTTCACTTCCTCGTCCTCCTCGATCGCTCCAAGGAACTCCGCCGCGCCTTCCAGCTTCTATAGCTCATCGGGGCCATAGGTGGCCACGAAGGCGGGGGCGAGCTGATACCAGTCCGGCCAGTCCTCCATGACGTGGTCCGGGCTGATCGAACCTTCGAGTAGGACTCTCGTGTAGAACCTGAGCCGCTGGGCGGCATCAAGCCTCAGCTCGTCGTCCTCGTCGAGGTACTCCAAGAGCTGCTCGTCGATGGAGTCGAGGTAAATGACGAGGAAGTCACTCACCGGGTTCCATCAAGGTCCATCACCGCAGGCTCCTCCACGTAGCCGGAGTAGCTCGCCGCGCATGTCGGCGGCGGCGGCGTGGGCGTGTGCCAAGAACCGTGCTGACAGCGATCAGTATCAGGACGATGCCAACCCCGAGCAGAAAGAAACCACGGTGGTTCTGATAGGCGTTGGCGACGTAGCCGAGGAGCGGGACCGTCCAGCGTGCTCGGTATACGTAGCCCCCAGGTATCGATAAGGTCCACGGGTCCCGGACCGTGTTCGCATCGCCCTGGGTTTTGAACAGGAGCTTTCCGCCGGGGCCCTTGGTGATGCGGACGATGCGGTGCACGATCTGCTCGGAGGGCTTGTACGGGCCGGCGAACACGATCACGTCCCGCACGTGCAGGCTGTCCACTGGGACACGCTGGCTGATGACCACTCCGCCGACGGCGAGTCCGGGTCGCATGCTGCCCGAGAGGATCGGTGACACCATCCAGGTGCCTTGGACCAGTGCGAAAGCGGCGATTCCCGCTGCACCAAGGACCGCCAGCAGCAGCACGTAGGCGATAACCATGCGAAGCCGCCTGGCCCAGGTTGCGTACTTTGAGCGTGGGCGTGCCGAGGTTCTCGGAGTGCCCTCCTCCGCGCCCAAGAAGATGTCGCCTGTGACTGGCGGAGTGCCACCCGCAGTGATCGGCATGCCTTCCTGATCGACCCGTAGGCCGTCCTCAGCTATGCCAGGAGTGCCGGTCTCGACGACCAGAGGCGCGTCGCCCTCAAGGACGGGAGCGCCGTCCTCGGCGACCAGCGGGGTGCCGACCTCAGGGACTGCAGGCGTACCGCCGTCAGCGACCGAAGTGGTGACGACCTCAGGGACCGGAAGCGTGCCGATCTCAGAGACAGGAGGGGTCTCGTCCTCGACGACCAGGGGCGTACCGTCCTCGGCCACCGGCGAAGTGTCCCCCTCGGCCACAGGGGGCGGCGAACCGTCCTCAGCGACCGGTGGAATGCCCTCCTCGGCCACCGGCGAAGTGTCCCCCTCGGCCACAGGGGGCGGCGTGCCGTCCTCGGCCACCGGAGGAGCGTCGTCCGTTGTCATGATCCCTCCTGCGATGACGGTGTGCCGTCGCACAGGTAATCGCCAATGTGAACCTTCCACCCGCGAAGGCCGTCGCGAACATTGGTGACCTCATCGGCCTGTTCGCCTCATCATCGCACGGCGGCTTTACCACAAGAACGAAGTGCCGGACCCAAGGCTCGGTCCCGGTGAGGTATGCAGATGCCGTGCCAACTTGGACGCCAGATAGCAGTAATGGGGGGATCGTAAAGATCCCCCCATTACTTTGTCCTGCTGTTATCTAAGGCTGCTCAGCTGCTGTAGTTGTACGTGAAGGTCGGAGTGACAACGCCGCCCTCAGCCGCGTTGGTCAGGCTCGCTGGCATAACCCAGGGGTTCACGTTTGGGTACGTCGCTCCCGACAAAGCAGAAGCCGTGTGCCCGCCATCGCTCCAGGTCGTGCCACAGGCCGAGTCTTTCCCTGCGTAGAACTCCATCGAGTACCAGATGGATGCCCCTGGTGCTATGACGACCGGATTCTCTACGACGGTCGGGACCAGAGCCACGGCCTCACTCAGAGGCGCGTTTGCCTCAACCCAACCGGGGCCCGCGTAGGTGGTGTTGTAACTTAGGTCCCAACTGTGGAGGCACACGTTCATCTGGGAAAACAACGCGTTGTCGGCAGACGAGCCGCCGCTCGACGCACCCATCTGGATGCTCGTTTCAGTCACCGGGACGTCACCGGTGTTAGTCACCCAGACCTGGCTGGCTGGCGTTTCAAACGTCGATCCAACAATGGCGGGTGCATTCAAGGTGAGTGTTCCGCTGCATGGCCCCGGATTGGCTTCGGCAATCGCAATGGTGGTGCAACCGTTGCTCGCGTCGGCCGATGACAACACGACTTGGGGCGTGCCTGCCGTGATCGTCTGGCTGCTCGTGGAGGATGTGGTCCAAATGGCGTGAGCGCCAGCCCCGACCAGGCCCAGGCCTGCGAGGCTCAGCACTCCCATAAGTGCAATAAAGCGGAATTTCATATCGTTCTGCCTCTCTTCAATAGATGGACTACTGACTGAGGCGTCGGGTTCGCCAGTCGCTCCCCGCAGGTCCGGCGACCAGATACGGCCTGTGGATCATCACGTCGCCTTTGTCCAGGAACCCAGGCGGGTTCGTGTTTGTTGCCAGGGAGCTCCCATGGGGGAACTCCCCGTTGGTGCGGTCCAGACGGGGCGGGAATAAACGCCCCGCCGGGCAGAGCCGCAACACCTTGTCGATCGAGACCGAAGTCTCGAAGTCGTCGTGCGCTAGCCATGTGAATCACCGAGCGCATGAGACGTGCAGTGGTTGGAGTAGGTGAAGGTCACCGTCGAGCTGGTGCCGACGTTCCCGGCGCTGTCGGTCGCCTGGGCGGTGACCTTGTAGGCGTCACCCGAGGTGAGATCAGAGTTCGGCACCGTCAGCGACCAGTTCGTGGTGACGCTAGGGGGTGCACGTACACGTTGACGTGGTGGATCACAGCCAGGTATTGGCTCGATCCCGAATACATCAAGAGCAGATAGTGCCGCCCACGCCCGATCTTCGATGAGCTCAGTGTGCAGCGTCCTCTTCCCTTCACGAGCTTCGGTGCACACAGGAGCTTCTTGCCGAGCAGGAGCTTGACCGTTCCCGTAACCGTGCCGCGCCTACCCCACAGGTGGATCTTCAGGTGCACCGTCTGGTGAGACAAAAGCGTCCACGGTTCGACGGCGGCGAGGTAGATCTCCGGCTGCACCTTGCCGAGGATCCTGGGGGGTCCGCCCTTTCCGGGACTGGTGACCGTGATGGTCGGCCCGGGAGTGGTGACCGTAACCGTCTGAACGAGGGTGGAAGTGAACTGGTAAGCTGACAGATTGTCCTGACCCGAGCTACCGGTGTGGTTGGTGTCGCCGCCGTAGGTGGCCTTCGCGGTGTAGTTGCCTACCGCCACGCCGGTGATCGTGCAGGTGGCCAACCCTCCCGACGACAGCGTCGAAGCCGAACAGGTCGGGCTGCCCGGCCCGGTAAGGGTCCAGATGACCGTGCCAGTCGGGGTGACACCGGGGCCCGACACCGTCGCGGTGTAGGTGAAGGTGGCACTGGTGCTAAGTCCGGTCGGGGCCGAGTTGGTAACGCCGGTCGACGACGGGGCCGGGCCGACGCTCACGCTGCCCGCCACGTAGCTGATGGTGTAGTTGGCGTCGACCGCCCCCGTGCACGAGGAGGGGTAGGGGCCCGCCGGGCTCGAGCTGGCGGCCGTCGTCGAGCACGTCGGCGCGTCGGTGAGGCTGGCAGGGGTGTCGCCGTTCACGAAGCCGGAGTAGCTGGGCGTGACGGTCGGCACGGTGCCGCCGTAGGTCATCGACCCGCTGGAGGCGGTGATGGTGAGCGTCGGGGGAGCGCCCGAGGCGTTGACGGTGAGCGTGCCCGGGACGTAGGTGATCGTGTAGTTGGGGTCAACGGCCCCCGAACACGAGGAGGGGTAGGGGCCGGCCGGGCTCGAGTTTGTGGCGGTCGTCGAGCACGTCGGCGCGGTGGTGAGGCTGGTCGCGGTGTCGCCGTTCACGAAGCCGGAGTAGCTGGGCGTGATGGCGGGCACCGTGCCGCCGTAGGTCATCGACCCGCTGGAGGCGGTGATGGTGAGCGTCGGTGGCGATGTCTTCAGGCAGTAGGTGAAGCTGACCGTCGAGGATGTACCTACGTAGCCGAGGCTGTCGGTGGCCTGGGCCGTGACCTTGTAGCGGTCGCCCGAGGTGAGATCAGCGTTCGGCACCGTGAGCGACCAGTTCGTGGTGCCGCTGGTCACCGCCACGTAGTTCGGGCAGGTTGCCGTGTAGGTGTCGCCCGAGCCTGTCCAGCACGAGCTGCCGACCTGCTGGATGGAGACCTTGACCTTGGAGATCGTCGCCCCGGCCCCCGCCGAGGCCGTGCCGGTGATCGCCCCGCCCCAGTTGGAGCCGTAGGTGGTGTTATTGACCGGGTAGGTGATGATGAGCGTCGGTGGTGATGTCTTCAGGCAGTAGGTGAAGCTGACCGTCGAGGATGTACCTACGTAGCCGAGGCTGTCGGTGGCCTGGGCGACGACGCTGTATGTGTCACCCGTGCTCAGGCTGGAGCCTGCTAGGGCGAGCGACCAGTTCGTGGTGCCGCTTGCTGTCACTAAGGTCTGGGCAGCGGCGCTGAACGAGGTGCCGTTCCACCACTGCCCCGTGGCGGTGTCCTCGATGGCGACCGAGACGGCGGTAATGCTCGTTCCCGACCCTGAGTTGGACGAGGCAGTGCCGGTGATCGAACCTGTCCAGTTTGAGCCGTAGGTGGTGTTGTTCACCGGGTAGGTGATGGCGACCGTCGGGGGAGCGCCCCAGGTGCCTGCCGTGATCGTCTGACTGCTGGTGGTGGATGTGGTGAAGACGGCGTGAGCGCCAGTCCCGATCAGGCCCAGGACTGCCAGGCTCATCACTCCCACGAGTGCTACTGAGCGAAGCTTCACGTCATCCACCTCCTGCCATCCACGTGGACGGCCCGACTAGGGCGTCGAGCTCAGAGATCTTTCCCCCGGGCACCCCACGGAGGAGTGCCCTCTGCCGGCGCGGTCCAGACCAGCGGGAAAACATGTCCCACCTGCGAGAACCGCTGTTGGCGGGGTCTAGACGAAATGGGAACAGACGCCCCACCTGGCAGAACCGCAACACCTTGCCCACCGACACCAGGGCGCGACGAAGCCACCCCATAATCGATGAAGAGCCGCTTCACGGCAGGCGGCATCCTCACGGGCGACAAATCGTTGTGCGGGCTCAGACGGTGACGATCGGTGCGATCGGCGGGCGCATCGCTGACACCGACCGCAGAGATCCTGCAGTGGGCTGCCAATGTCCTTCGCCTGCGAGCTATCGCGAGCGAAGGCGCGACGAAGTAACGCCCTGATTTCCCAAGAGAAGTGCCTCGCCGACCCGCTGCACGCCCCGGCTCAGCGCCGGCGTACCGCGACGCTGGCCATCGGACGCGTCCGACCGACCGTCCCGGATAACAATAACAACGGCCCTCGAGCCCCAGCGCAACAGGCCCGCCACGGCTTTGTGCTCCGGGCCATGCCTGCTCGACCTCGATGCTTCCAGGGCTCATTCCCCCGTCCCTCTCGTCGACTGCTCCCCAACCCGAGCAGCTCTCAAGCGAGCAAGGACGGTTTCACCATTTGCTCCCCCCGACTTAGGTGACCAAGTACGGACCGGGGATCAGCGCACCCTCGCTATTGCCACAAATTGGTGTCACGCGTATTTCTTACATGCACCTGCTGTTGTGACAGGATGCACGAATATAGCAGGCTCCGATTCACGAGCTGATACAGATGTTTGATACGTGCAATAAAGATTCTTCTGTTGTCATTGATCTTCTTGATGTTTCTGATATATACACTGCAATCTTCTCGCCCTTGAGGCATACCGGCCCGACAGTGGACCGGCCGCTCGCTTCAGCCCGGCTGTCGCCATTTCCTTTACTTCATCTACTTGGTACAAGCCCGCTTTCATTAATGCCGGCGTCTCGCGGCGCCGAGGCTGGTCTCGCTTGTCTTGGCACAACTGGAGATGTCTCTGCGCTGCGCCACGTAATACTGGCTACCCTGCCTGCTTTGCCGCGCGCGTGCCCCAGAAACTTCGTGATGCCCAAAGCACTCCCTTTCGCAGCAAAAGGGCTTTCCGCGAGAACCGGCGACAGGGCGTCATGCGTCAAAGGAGATGCGAACACCGCCCGCCGCAAGATGGCGGGCGGTGCTTCGCGTTCGCGTTCGAGACGAACCGTGTTTCAGCTAGTGGACGTAGATGTCCACCAACCGATTGGGCGGCTTGTACAAGCCAGACCGGCGTAGTTCACGAGCAACCAACGTCCCCCGGGTCCGATCCGCTCGCTCGACGCGCTCCCGTCAGCCCGCTGGCTCGTAGGTGACGCTGAATGAAGTGTCGCCCTGTACCGGGATCCGCATCGCCGCCACCGAGCCGTTGGCCCGCAGCATCTCTATCGCGTCGGCATTCGACGATGATCCCGACGGGGTCGAGCTCACGTTGGTGAACGTGACGACACCGAAGTCGGCGAGTGGCGTCAGGGCTGAGCTGCCCGCCACGCCGGGCCGCTCGGCCACCCACTCAGCTGATGCCGCGGCGTAGGCGTCGGGCTCGCTGGCGGTGGTGCTCTGACCGGAGGTGACGTCGCTCACCGTCGCCGTCCAGGTGCCCGATGAAGTCTGCGTGACTTCAGCCTCAATATCGTCGCCCGCGTTCACCGAGAACTGGTCCTGCCAGACGCAACCGAGTGCCCCGTCGCTCCACACGGCAAAGTTGGTCTGTGAACCGCCAGCGCAGGCTGACTCGCTTCCCGCCTGGAAAAGGTCCGCCGGATCGACCCAGATGGTCAGCACCACCGAGCCCGGGTTCAGGGCGAGCAGGTGGCCGCAGCTGAACACGGCGTCGTCGAAGTGGGGAGAGATCACCTGCGCACTCAAGCGGTCAACGCAACAGCCTTGGCGAACGCCTGAGATGGTGTCACCCACTCGAGCGTCTGTCGAGGTCTGTTGTTGAGGGAACGGGCGATGGCATCGAGCTCGCGTTGGGTGCACTGCGAGAGATCCGTTGACTTCGGCAGGTATTGGCGCAAGAGGCCGTTCGTGTTCTCGTTGCTGCCGCGTTGCCAGGGGCTCTTCGGGTCGCAGAAGTAGATCTGCACCCCGGTGTCGATCGTGAACTGGACGTGCTCGGCCATCTCCTTTCCCTGGTCCCAGGTGATCGATCTGCGGAGCTGGGCGGGAAGCGTGACGATGCGCTTCGCGAGTGCGGTGCGGACCGACTCGGCGGAGTTCCCGTGGGGCAGCTTCAACAAGATGACGTAGCGGCTGTGACGCTCGACGAGCGTGCCGATCGCGGTCATCTTCTTGCCGAAGATGAGATCACCCTCCCAGTGCCCGGGCACGGCGCGGTCGGCGACCTCGGCCGGTCGCTCGGAGATCATCACCATGTTGCGGAGCTGTCCCTGGCCGACCCCGCCCTTGGTGTAGGCCTTGGCTCTTCGCATCGCCCGACCGCTTCGCAGGCAGGTGTGGAGCTCCTTCCGCAGCGCTCCACGGCCCTGGACGAACAGCGACTGGTAGATGGTCTCGTGGGACACCCGCATCTCCGGATCATTCGGATAGCTAAGAGCCAACCACGCGGAGATCTGCTCGGGTGACCACCTGGCCTCGAGCTTTCGTTCGACGGTCGATCTGAGCCGGCGGCACCGGGCAAGCTTCGCCCGCCTGGGTCGCAGCGCGCGTCGTTGCGCACCCCGATCGGCAACGAGCGCTCGGTAATGCTGACGGCCGCCATTCGCGTTCACCTCTCGACACACCGTCGAGGGCGCACGCCCGAGTCCAGTCGAGATCACCCGGAGCGAGAGACCTACGGCGAGTCCTCGCGAAATCTCTTCTCGCTCTTCAAGGGAGAGCCTGAGCTCAGCACGCCCTCGTTCGTGCGGTCGTCTCCCCCCTGCATCAGCGATGAACTTCCGGAGCGAAGAGTTCTGGCGTCCGAGGTGCTTGGCGATGCGCTTCACCGGCACGCCGGCCTCCCGCATCTCCCAGATCGTCACCCTGTCGGCTTCTGTGAACCTCGCCATCACCGTTCCTCCCCATCGACGACACCAGTGTTCGCCGATCAGAGAGGTGTTGCGATGACCAGTTGAGGACGCACCAGTCACGGGACACTCATGACTCGATGATCCCGCTTCTTAGCCGCGCACAGTCGTTAGGGTTCCGCGCTAGCCCGCCGTGGAAAAGATTCAGCGAAGTGTCGATCCCGCGGCTCGCACCTGACAAGCCGGAGACGCCCACCACCACTGCGCGTCAAGATCGTCGTCGAGTTTCGCCGATCGTTTCGCCGATCCCTCCTAGTAGTACTTCGGCACGTACGCGCCGCGCCCGAGCGAAGCACTCTCGTAGTAGTCGAGGGACTCGTCGACCTCGCCGCGCACCTCGCGCACCCAGCTGAGACGTTCCTTCAACATCCGCTCCACACCCGATCGCAGCGTCATCGAGGAGATCGCACACGAGCCGCACGCCCCCTGCAATTCCACGTCGATAATTCCCTTTTCGTAGTCGACGTCAGAGAGCACGAGGTCGCCGCCATCCTGCTGGACGGCCTCGCTCATGAGCTCCATGAGCTCGGCGAGAGCGGCGCGGCGGCTCTCCAGCTCCTCCGGTAGAAGTTGCGCGCTCGCCGGCTTTTCGGTCGCGGTCAGTGGCGAGGCAGCCGGCGCGCTCGCGACCTCAGGCGTTGCGCTCGCCGCCTGGCCGTCTTCACCTGTGATCGCCATCACGTCTCCCAGTCCGCTCCCGTCCGGTTCCTACCACCGGCGCGTGGTCACGACTTAGGATGCCACGATGCAGCTCGTCATCCTCGCGGCTGGGCACGGCAGCCGCTACGGGGGCCTGAAGCAGCTCGCCCCGGTCGGGCCTCACGACGAGGCCATCATGGATTATACGGCGCGAAACGCCGCATCCTGCGGGTTCGACGGCGTCGTCCTCGTCGTGCGCGAGGAGATCCGCGCCGAGATGGAGCACCACGTCGGGGCCCGGTGGCGCGCCTCGCTCCCCGTCGAAATCGTCTGCCAGCCACCGATCCCCGGCACGGCCCAGGCCGTCGCCGCAGCACGACCCGTGATCCGCGGCCCGTTCGGGGTGGCGAACGCCGACGACATCTACGGCGAGCCGGCGCTGCGGGCCGTCCACGACCATTTCCGCGGGGGCATCGGCGACGACACCCACGTCCTCGTCGCCTACCAGCTCGTGCGCACCGTGCTCACCGACGCGACGGTGAAACGTGGCCTGTGCGAGGCCGACAGCGACGGGCTCCTCGTCCGGATCTCCGAACACCAGGTGACGTTGCTCGAGGACGGACGCTTCGTCGCCGTGCCGATCGCCACCGACGAGCCGGCGCCCGGGCCGCAACCGCGGCTCCTGCCCGGTTCAGAGCGGGTCTCGATGAACCTCTGGGGGTTCCACGCCGAGATCCTCGACCGCCTCGATGCCGCACTCGCCGTGTTCGATCCCGGGCCCGACGAACGCGAGCTCCTCCTTCCCAGGGTGATCGGCGACCTCGTCGCGCAGGGCACCGTCAGGGTGCGTGTCGTCAACACCGGGGCCCGCTGTATCGGGATCACCCACCGCGAGGACATCGCGATCGTGCGCGAGGAGCTCGCGGCGGACACCGGCGAGTACGCCTCGCTTCCGGAGAACCAGGAGATCGAAGAGATCTGAGGCGGCCGAACGCGGCGCACGTCCGCGCGCGGTTTGCCGGGCTGATAGCGCTCGAAGGGCCGTTTTTCGCCAACGCGCGGGATCCCGTAGTGTGGGAGCCATGCCACTCGTCTACGTCAATGGCGCTCTTCTCAGCCAGGAGAACGCGACCCTTTCAGTGTTCGACCACGGACTCGTCGTCGGTGACGGGGTCTTCGAGACCATCTTGCTCTACGAAGGACACGCCTTCGCGGTGAGCAGGCACCTCGCCCGCCTGGAGCGCTCGACGCGCGGAATGGGCATCACCCCGGTCCCCTCGGATGACGTCGCTCGGGCGATCGCCGCCGTCGTCGACACGGCGGAGTTCTCGCTCGGGCGGATCCGGATCACCGTCACCTCCGGGGCCGGGCCGCTCGGTTCGGGACGGGGGACCGAACCGCCGACGCTCGTCGTCGCCGCTGATCCGTTCGAGTCCTTCGACGAACCGTCCTCGGTGCTCGTCGTCCCCTGGCCCCGCAACGAGCACAGCGCGCTTCTCGGGCTGAAGACGACGTCGTACGCCGAGAACGCCCTCGCGCTCGAACGGGCGCACGCGGTCGGTGCCGACGAGGCCATCTTCGGCAACACGGCCGGCATGCTCTGCGAGGGGACCGGCTCGAACGTCTTCGTCGTCGTCGACGGGGAGCTTCTCACGCCCCCGCCGTCCTCGGGCCTACTCCAGGGCGTGACCCGTGCGCTCGTGCTCGAGAAGCACGGCGGCGCGGAGCGCGAAGTGCCGCTTTCCCGGTTCGTTTCGGCCGACATCGACGAGGCCTTCCTCACCTCGACGCTACGGGGCGTCCAGCCGATCGCGAGGATCGGCGACAAGAAGGTCGCGAAAGTCGGCGGCCCCGAGACGGTGAAGGCGTCCGACGTCTACGCCGCGCTGCTCGCCGACGAGATCGACCCCTAGTTGGCTGGTCGGTAAGGGCCCTTCGGCTTGGTCACCGAAGGATTGCGTGCAAGAACACGGGCTTGCTCACCCGATCAGCCCGGGGATCCGGCCGATCCGGTCGAGGTTCATCGCCGCGACCCTGATCTTCACCCAGGCGTCGACCTTCGCGAGGCCTCGCCAGGGAACCTTGGCCGTGCGGGACTTCAACTGGGCGTTCTTGCGCTCGACACGGGCGCGTTCTTTGTAGCGGTGACGGAACTCCGGCGTCCATCGTGCCGCGCGCGCTGCCTGGAGCAGTTCCTCGGCGGGGTTGATCTCGATGGTGCGGCCCCTGGCATCGTTCGTGCACCGGGCGCGTAGCCCGCAGGAGGAGCAGGAAGCGCCGAAGCGGACCTGGAGCCGGCTCGCCCGCAGGTTTTTGATCTCGAGGGTGACGCCGGCGGGGCAGGTGACGGTGCAGTTCTCGAGGTCGATCCCGAACTCCGTCTTGTTGAACAAGCCCTTCGGCGTGGTGGCCGGCTGGGCGGGGGCGGTGAGCTCGATGCCGGCCGCGGCGAGCGTGGTCCGCGTCGACGCCCCGCCGTAGTGGGTGTCGGCGATCACTTCGGAGACGGCGAGCGGGTCCGCGGCCAACAGCACCGGGAGCGCCTCGGCGTCAGGGGCCGTCGCCTGGGACGCCGTGGCCGCCGTGACGAGGTCCGAGTCGACGTCGACGGAGAGGTGGACCTTGTAGCCGTCGTAGCGGTCCCGGCGGGAGCGGTGCCCGTGGCGGGCGTCGGGGTCGACGGTCGAGATCACGCGCCCCGGAGCGACGCCTCGGACGATCTCGACCCTGCCGTCAGTGTCGGCGAGGTCCTGGGCGCACACGACGCGCAGCAGGGTGGTCGCTGCGGCGAGCTCGGTGTCGTCCGATCCCTCCGTGGTCGCGAGGACGGTGCTGGCGTCGGCGTAGAGCTCAGCGAGGAGTTCACGTCGCTCCGCCTCGCTCGACCAGTTGATCTCTGGCTTTCCCCGCTCGTCGTGGTCGGCACGCGTGAGCGCAGAGCAAAGTGATCGCGCGGCGTGCTTGTCGAGCTTGGCGAACCGGTCCAGGCAGTGGCGCGTGGCGGAGCGGATGAGGGTGATCGTGTCCATCGTGACGACGCAGTCGGCGATCCCGGTCGAGTCGACGACCCGCCGGTGTCCGATCACCCCGGCGTGCCTGGCGAGACCCAGCAGCTGATCGTTGAAGAACCCGGCCATGCCGGCCCGCACGACGCGGGCGCGGAACTCGACGAGACAGACGTGCGGGATGCCCTTGTGCTGGAGCGGCAGCCCGAGGGCGTCCTTCCACGACAGGTCGACCCGGCTGCGGCGTTCCGCCTCGCGATCGGAGACTCCATAGAAGAGCTGGGCGAGGAGCAGGGCGGCGAGGACGGACGGCGGGTGCGAGGGACGTCCTCTCCCCGAGGGGTACAGCACGTCGAAGTCCGTGTCGCGAAACACCGTGCCGCGCGCGGCGCGCAGGATCGGCAGGAAACCCTCGTCGTCCAACAGCTCCTCGCAGAGGAGATCGACCGACGTGAAGGAGCTCTGGCTCTCAGCGGTTCCTCTCATGAACAGATTGAAGCTCGCGCCGCGACGAATCGCGAGCACCGTTCACGGCTTCTACCTGCTCAAACAGAGGAATTTCCGACCAGCCAACTAGGGGCGGCCGGCCGTCGCCAAAGGCGGCAGGGCATCGTTGCACCCGTCGGACCTGGATGGGCTTGACTACGCTCGCACGCGACGTGACACCATCGAGATCGCGAGGCCCGACCGTGCACATGCCGTCAGCGAGAAAGCGGGCGCTCGTCCTTGTCGTCGCGCTCTCTCTCGTGCTGCCCGCCCAGGCCGCATCAGCGGCCGCCTCGGCCGCCTCGCACCCGCCCTATCCGCTCGGGAGCGCCCGGCACTGCCGCCCGCACTACTACAAGCGGTTCCGGTTCCATACGGTCGACGGCCGGAGGGTCCGCTACGCCGCCTGTGTCTGGGGCGTGGGCCCAGGTCCGACGACGACGGTTCCCGCCACGACGACGTCGCCGGGTTTCGTCGCCGGCCACGTCACGGCCATCGGTGACTCGGTCATGCTCGACGTCGCCCCCGATCTCGCTGCCGACATCCCGGGCATCGACATCGAGGCCGGGGTGAGCCGTCAGTGGGACGCTGGCATCGCGCTCGCCGCGCAACTGAAGGCCGAGGACAAGCTCGGTACCACCGTCGTGATCGACCTCGGCACGAACGGACCGATCACCGACTCCGAGTTCCAGGCGATGATGGCCGTCCTCGCCAAGGCCTCGCTCGTCGTTTTCGTGACGGTGCATCTCCCGCCGAGCTACAGCTGGTCCCAGTCGGTGAACGCGGTGCTCGAGCAGGAGGTGCCGAAGTACGCGAACGCGCGGCTCGCGAACTTCAACGCGCTCGCCGACGCGAATCCCGGCTGGTTCTATCCCGACGGCGTCCACATGGTGATTGGCGGGATCGGCGCCCAGGCGATGGCGAAGCTCATTACCTCGACGATCAAGGGTTGAAATCGGGCGTCACGCGGTGACGTCGCGCCGCACGGCCGCACGGGCGGCCGCCACGGCCTCGGCGACGATGCTCGGCGCGGGCTGCCGCGGCCAGTCGAGGACGACACCGCTGCAACCGTGAGCGAGGGCGCGCCCAGCTGTGCGCGCGACGGCGCCAGGTGAAGCGTGCTTTCCCACCCCGACGATCGCGACGACCGGGAAGTTGGGTACCGCGGTAAAGCGTGTGACGTCACCCATGCCGCGGTTGCCGGCGCCGATCTCAACAAAACAACAGTTGGCGTGCCGGACGGCCAAATCGGCGAGATCACCCGCGGCCCAAGGCGGCTCCCCGTGTCCGGCCGGGGCGGGCAGCGGGACGAGCACGCCGACCGGCACCGGGGTCGCACGCCGAAAACGCGGCTCGTTCCAGGCCCCGCTCACCGAGAAATGCCGGCCGGCGTACGTCGGAGCCGGCACGTCGAGCATCAAACGGACGACGTCGAGCGCCTCGCCGAGCTCGTCGAGGCCGCCCCGGGGTCGACGGACGCCGGTCCCGAGACAGGCCAGCGCGCGGCCAGCCGAGCACACGTCGAGCGCGGCAACGGTCTTGGCGAGCACCGCCGGGTGTCGGTCGTCGACCGGCGTCGCGACCCAGCCGAGGAGCGCCCGTTCCGTCACGGCCGCGAGCGCACCGAGGACGACAAACGGGTCGACGGGCCCGCTGCCACGATCGACGAGGACGGCGTCGGCACCCGCCCGCTCAGCCGCCACCGCCAGGCGCACGACCGCACCCACGTCGCCGTCGGGCGACGGGCCGGGACCCTCGGACGCGGAGAGACCGAACCGGACGCCCACCGTCACGATTCCCACCACGACGTTGTAGCGAATCCGGAGGGCGTTCGCCCGGTGGCCCGTTCGCGGCGGCGATAATGCCTCGTGGCCCGTCCGCGCTCGAAAGGTCCGCGACACGTCCCTGCCGTGTTCGTCCGCGACCCGCTCACCGGACGGACTGCCGAAATCCGGTCGATCCAGCCCCACGCCGCCCTGAAGCCCTACCGCTGCCCCGGCTGCCGGCAGGAGATCGCCCCGGGCGTCGGCCACGTCGTCGTCGTCCCGCTCGCCGACCCGGCGGAGCGCCGCCACTGGCACGGATCGTGCTGGGAGCGGCGCGCAACGCGTCAACTGGACTGGTAGGCGCCACTCAGGAGTCATCTCCGAGAACGTCCAACGGACGAACGAGCTGCCGTCCATCGACGAGCCCTCCTGCGCGGCCTCGTCGCCGACGTGGCGGCCGACGAGGCACGTGAACTCGCTCGCGTGCGTCATCATCCACACGACTCGCCAGGCATTGGCCTTAGGGTCGTAGCATCAGAAGAGTGAGGGAAATGCTGAAGGTGAGGCAGAACCATGGATTGGTCCGTGGTGGTCTTGTCGGCGGCTGCCTCGCGATAGTGCTGATGTTGGGACTCACGCTCTCGGGGGTATTCGGGGCGACGGCATCTCCGAGTGCGGGGACAGGATTTCCTGCTTCAGCTGTAGCAGAGCTTGCGTCAATAGCCGAGCAACAGGCCACCATAAACGGAGATGCGAATCCGACTTCAGTATCGGTGGTAGAGACGACCCACGCGGCTGCGCTCACGTCCGCAACACCGGGAGACCTTGAGCCGGACAGCGCCTCGGAGCCGGTGTACCTCATAACGATGACGGGGAACTTCACTGGATACGGGTTCTCGACAGCACCGGGGGTCGCTCCTCCTGTGGGCTCCTACCTGTCGGTCGTTGTCGACGCGGGGACCTTCTGGGTCACCGATGAGGGCCTCAGTACAAACCCGCCACCAGTGTCGCCGTCATCGTTGGGACCGACGATGACTCTCGCGGTTGGGACGACGACCTCGCATTGAGCGTGGGCATGAGGGAGTCACGGCCAAGCTGCTGCGTCCTTGGAGATGGGGCAATGCGTTGAGTGGCGATCAGATGGGCACGGACTCGTGCTGAGAGCACGGGAACGGTTCTCAACGTGAGCGATGGCGGTTTCTAGGAGAGCGAATCGCTGCACCGTCGTTCCTGGGACCGAAGCTCTCAGACGGCACGAAGCCCGATTGCTGAGGGGCTAGGTCGTTTTGTCACGTCCCACATCGCCGCGGAGATGGGCTGGCGGGCCGGTCAGAAAACGCCGAACCGGGCGGTAGACTCCGATGGCGCGGCGCGCACAGACGACGCACAGACGACCACAGACGACGGAGAAACCTCGTGAGCGGGGCGGTTGGCCTCAGTTCCTTCGGTTATGGCGGCAGCAACGGTGAGCTCGCGCTCTCGGCGTTCTTCGCCGTGGTGTTCGCCCTGCTCGGCTACCGCATCTCGACGCGGCACCGCATGATGCGCGGGGTCACCCCGTGGCGGCTCCCCTCGGTCGTCTGGGCCTTCGTCTGCGCGATCCTCCAGCCGTTCGGGATCATCCTCGAGTTCGTCGCCGAATTCACGACCCGCCCGCAGCCCCGCCCGAGCCCGACCCCCGGGGGTTCCGAGCCGGCGACGAGCGGTTTCGCCTTCGGCGGCTCGCGGGCCACGGCGACGGCGACGGCGACGGCGACGGACACCATCCCGCCGATCGAGATCGCCCCGGGACCGAGCTCGTTCGCGCCGGCGTTGGCGCCCCCCGACGACGGGTCGGGACAGTCGCCGCTTTTCGGCTGGTACTCCGACGTCACCGGCCGGCACGCCATGCGCTATTGGGACGGCCGGGGCTGGACCGAGACCGTCACCGACGACGGGAAGGTCGCGACCGACCCGCTCTAGGCGGCGCGGACGAGCGGTCGGGCCTCAGATCTCCTTCTCGGGCAGCGCCTCGACGTTCACGTCCCGGAAGGTGACCACCCTCACCGACGCGACGAAACGGGCGGGGCGGTACATGTCCCACACCCAGGCGTCACCGAGCTCGACCTCGAAGTGCGTCGCCCCGGCACCCTCGTGGGGGGTCACCGTCACCTCGTTCGCGAGGTAGAAGCGGCGCTCGGTCTCGACGACGTAGCGGAACATCGGCAGCACCGCGCGGTACTCCTGGTACAGCGCGAGCTCGATCTCCGCCTCGAACTGGTCCAGGTCCTCTTCGGCGCTCAACGTCGGCTCCTCATCGCCAGCCTCCGATCACCGGTTCAGCGCGTGGCGCGACGCTCCTTAATCTTCGCGGCCTTCCCGACCCGGTCGCGCAGGTAGTACAGCTTCGCGCGCCGGACGTCGCCCTCGGACACCACCTCGATCTTGGCGAGGATCGGTGAGTGGACGGGGAACGTCCGCTCGACTCCGACGCCGAAACTCACCTTGCGGACACTGAAGGTCTCCCGGGCGCCGGAGCCCTGGCGGCGCATCACCGCGCCCTGGAAGATCTGGACCCGCTCACGGTTGCCCTCGACCACGCGGACGTGCACCTTCACCGTGTCACCGGGGCGGAAATCGGGGATGTCGTCGCGCAGCGTCGCGCGGTCAACGAGGTCGGTGGGGTTCATCGTCCGTCGGGCTCCTTCGCGGGGGCGCGCCGCCGCCGTCGAACCGAGGTCGCGAGCGGCGTCGCAGCGTCTAGAGGATAGTCGTGCTCGGTGAGCAGTCGCACCTCATCCTCATCGAGGCCCCCGCGGGCCGCGATGAGGTCCGGCCGGCGCTCGATCGTGCGGGCAAGCGCCGCGGCGCGACGCCAGGCGGCGACGGCGGCGTGGTCGCCGCCGCGCAGGACCTCGGGCACCTCCCAGCCCCGGAACACCGCCGGACGCGTGTACTGCGGGTACTCGAGCAGCCCCGTCGTGAAGCTCTCCTCGGCGGGCGATTCCGCATTGCCGACCACGCCCGGCACGAGGCGCGCGACGGCCTCGACGACCGCCAGCGCGGCGAGCTCCCCCCCGGCGAGCACGAAGTCCCCGAGAGAGATCTCGCCGTCGACGAGGTGGTCGGCGATGCGCTGGTCGACCCCCTCGTAGCGGCCGCAGAGCAGCGAGAACGCCCCCTTCGCCTGCAGTTCCTCGACGAGGCCCTGGTCGAGCCGCCGTCCGGCGGGGCTGAGAAGGTAGAGGGGGCGGACCGGGACGATCGCCTCGACGGCGGCGAAGGCCGGCCCGGGGGCGAGCACCATCCCGGCGCCGCCGCCGAAGGGCGCGTCGTCGACGGAGCGGTGCGGGCCCGTCGCGCCGATCCGCAGGTCGTGCACGGTGATCTCGACCGTTCCGGCGCGGATCGCCCGCCCGAATATCGACCCCGCGCAGTAGCCGGAGACGAGTTCGGGAAAGATCGTGAGCACCTCGACCCGCAGCGCGGACGCCACGCTCGCGCCGCCGGCGGGTGAGGCCCCGTCCGCCGTCACTCGAAGATCCCCTCGGGGACGTCGACGACGACCCGACCGGACGAGTGGGAGACGACGAAGCGGACCGGGACGAGATGCGACCCGTCGACGACGAGGAGGTCGCTCGCCGGATTCGCCTCGACCGCGGTCACCGTGCCGTGCACGACACCGGCCGTGTCGACGACCTCGGCGCCGATGAGTTCGTGGACGAACAGCGCCGCATCGTCAGCGAGCGGCTCGGCGGCGAGCACGGCACCCCGCAGGCGCTCCGCACCGTTGCGGTCGGTGACCCCCTCGAAAGCGACGAGGTGGCACCCGCGCTGCGGCCGGACCGCGGCGATGGTGAGCTCGGCCGGCACCGGCCCCTCCCCGTCCGCCACGACGGTGTACCGCGAGCCGGGCTGGAGTCGCTCGGGCCGGTTCGAGACGAAGACGACAACGACCTCACCGGCGAGCCCGTGGGGTTTCACGACCCTGCCGATCTCGAGGAGCGCCATGCGCCCGCCGGTCAGTCGACGATGTCGACGGAGGCGTCCGATCCGTCGCGGGCCGCCGCCGAACGGACGAGCACACGCAGCGCTTGCGCGACCCGGCCGCGCTTGCCGATGATCCGCCCCATGTCGCCGGGCGCGACGTGCAGGTCGAACCGCGTGCCATTGCGCCCCGCGTCGGCCCTCACGACGACGGCGTCCGGATCGTCGACGATCGAGCGGGCGACGTGCTCGAGGACCGAGCGCGCGACGCCGCCCGAGACCCGGTTGCCGGCGTCGTCGTCGGATCCCGTGCCGGTGGCGTTCCCGCCCTCGACGTCGTCCTCGGTCTCGTCGGCGTCGAGCCCGACGTCGTCGGATTCGTCGGCGAGGTCGGCGTCGTCGGCGAGGTCGACGTCATTGGCGAGGTCGACGTCGTCGTCGGCGTCGGCGTCGTCG
Source organism: uncultured Acidimicrobiaceae bacterium (assembly GCA_963785415.1). Classification (GTDB taxonomy): domain Bacteria; phylum Actinomycetota; class Acidimicrobiia; order Acidimicrobiales; family Bog-793; genus Bog-793. The sequence continues at coordinate 1,805,495 of CAWAVB010000001.1, read as the reverse complement.
ATCGAGCCGAAGTCCGGTCCTTCAAATACTGGTGTGTCCGAAGCCATTGGTTCCTCAGTCATTCCCGCTGTCGACGACGGCGGTCGTCTCAGCGTTGTCTTCGACGCCATCTGGCGTCGTCTCCGCGGCATCGGGCATCGCCTCGGGCGCCTCGGGTTCGGCGGGCGCTTCGACGGTCACGGCCCGTTTCTTGGCGGGCTTCTTTTCCGCCTTCTTTTCCGCCTTCTTTTCCGCCTTCTTGGCGGGCTTTCTCGCCGCGGCCCGTTTCTTGGCCGCCTCGCTCTTTTTGCGCGCCGGCTTCGCCGGCTTGGCCGGCCTCAACGCCGTGAACTCACCCCACGCGCCGGAGATCTCGAGAATCTTGCGCACGGTCTCGCTCGCCTTCGCGCCCTGCACCAACCAGGCGATGGCCTTGGCGTTGTCCACCTCGACGAGCGACGGGTCCGCGCGCGGCGCGTACGTCCCGATGGCCTCGATGAACCGTCCGTCCCGGGGTGAGCGACTGTCCGCCGCGACGATCCGATACGTCGGTTGCTTCTTCTTCCCCATCCGCTTGAGGCGGAGCTTCACGGCCACGTCTTTCTCGCTTTCTGTGGTGTCGATCGAAGTCCGACGCCGAGGTTGCGCCGGCTAGCGGCCAGCGGGCGTCACCCTGCCACCCTTGCGTTTCTGGCGCCGTCCTCCGGGGTGGGCCTGCGCCATCATCCCAGAGGAACGCATCAGCTTCTGCATCTCCTTGAACCGGTTGAGGAGGTCGTTCACGTCGGCGGGTCGCGTCCCGCTGCCGGTGGCGATCCGGGTCCGGCGCGACCCGTTGATGATCGCCGGGTCGTTGCGCTCGTCCGGCGTCATCGAGCGGATGATCGCCTCGATCCGCGTGATGCTCCCCTCGTCGACGGCGGCGTTGCGCATCTCCTTGGGGAGCCCCGGCAGCATCCCGACGATCCCCGAGAGCGGACCCAGCCGTTTCATCTGCTGGAGCTGCTCGTGGAAGTCCTCGAGGGTGAAGCGTCCGCGGCGCATGCGCTCCATCGCCCGCCCCGTCGCGTCGCCATCGAGGTTCTGCTCGGCGCGCTCGACGAGCGACAGCACATCTCCCATGCCGAGGATCCGGCCGGCCATCCGGTCCGGCCGGAACGTCTCGAAATCCGCCGGGCGCTCGCCGGTCGAGACGAAGGCGATCGGGCGGCCGACGACCTTGGCGACCGACAGGGCGGCGCCTCCCCGAGCGTCGCCGTCCAGCTTGGTGAGGATCGCCCCGTCGAGCGGCAGCGCGCCGTGGAAGGCGACCGCCGTCGCGACGGCGTCTTGGCCGGTCATTGCGTCGAGGACGAGGAACGTGTAGCGGGGTGACGTCGCCCGCGCCACGGCGGCCACCTCGTCCATGAGCGCGGTGTCGACCGAGACCCGGCCGGCCGTGTCGATGACGACGACGTCGCGCCCGACGCGGATCGCCTCGGCGACCCCGCGCCGGGCGACGGAGACCGGGTCGGTCGGCTCGCTGAAGACGGCGGCGCCGACCTGGCGGCCGAGCACGCGGAGCTGCTCGACGGCGGCGGGGCGCTGCAGGTCGGCGGCGACGAGCAGCGGATGCCGGCCCTGCTCGACGAACCAGCGGGCGAGCTTCGCCGCCGCGCTCGTCTTGCCCGAGCCCTGCAGCCCGGCGAGCAGGACGACGGTCGGCGGCTTCGGCGCGTAGGTGATGCGGAGCGGCTCGCCCCCCAAGATCGCGGTCAGCTCCTCGTTGACGATCTTGATGACCTGCTGGGCGGGGGTGAGGCTCTTGTCGAGCTCGGCGAGCGAGGCGCGGGCGCGTATCGACTCCACGAGCTCGCGCACGACCTCGAGATTGACGTCACCTTCGAGCAGCGCGACGCGGATCTCGCGCAGCGCCGCGGTGAGGTCTGCCTCGGAGAGCCGTCCCCGCCCGCGCAGGCGCGTGAAGATCTCGTCGAAGCGATCGGTGAGCGACTCGAACATGAAAACGTCAGGCTAGTCGCCTACGAGTGCAGCTCACTCACGGGATCGGCGCCACCAAAGCGCCTCCAACCGGTCCCGGGCGCGGGCCTCAGACTCCGGTGAGCGCCGCGGCGAAGTCGTCCGGGTCGAACGCGATGAGGTCGTCGGGTCCCTCGCCCACCCCGACGAGCTTGATCGGCAGACCGAGCTCGTCGTGGATCGCGAGCACGATCCCGCCCTTCGCCGTCCCGTCGAGCTTGGTGAGCACGATCCCGGTCACCCCGACGGCGTTCGTGAACTCGCGGGCCTGGGCGAGCCCGTTCTGGCCGGTCGTCGCGTCGATGACGAGCAGGACCTCGCTCACCCGTCCCGGCGGGCGGTCGGCGACGCGCCGCACCTTTCGCAGCTCGTCCATGAGGTTCGTCTTGGTGTGCAGTCGCCCCGCGCTGTCGGCGAGGACGAGGTCGGCGCCGCGGGCGGTCGCGTGCTCGACGGCGTCGAAGACGACCGACGACGGGTCGGCGCCGTCGGCGCCCCGCACGAGCGTCGCCCCGCAACGCTCCGCCCAGCTGGCGAGCTGGTCGCCCGCCGCGGCCCGGAAGGTGTCGCCCGCGGCGACAACGACGCGGCGACCCTCGGCGGACTCGCGGGCGGCGAGCTTGCCGACCGTCGTCGTCTTGCCGACGCCGTTCACGCCGACGAGGAGCCAGACGCTCGGCGGTGCCGCGGCGCGCAACAGGCCCCGGTCCTCCCCGGCGAAACCGGCGACGATCTCGGCGCGCAGCCCGGCGACGAGCGCCTCCGGTGTCGGGGCGACCGCGCCCGTGCGCACGGCGTCGCGGAGCGCGGCGAGGATCCGGCCGGTCGATGCCAGGCCGACGTCCGCCGCCACGAGGAGGTCCTCGAGCGCCTCGAAGGTCGTCTCGTCGACCTTGCCGGCGAAAAGGCGGGCGAGGCCCCCCGCGAGTCCCGGGCGGTTCCGCCCGAGACGCCCGGCGAGGACGGGACGGTCCGGCGGTGCCGACGCGTCGCCCGGCGTTGGCGCGGCGGGGGCGCGCCCGTCGTCGGGACGGTGCCGGCGGACCCTCACGCCGGGGCCGGCGCGGTCACGACGCGTCCCGGATGGCGACCGGGACGGAGCGCTCACCATCAGTCGGGGCCCGCCCGGCGCGCCGTTCGACCTTCTCGCTCACGACCTTCGACGCCCCTCCCGGCTGGAGCGAGATCCCGTAGAGGGCGTCGGCGACCTCCATCGTCCGTTTTTGGTGGCTGACGACAAGGAGCTGCGCGTCAGCGCGGAACTCGTCGACGAGGGCGAGGAAACGCCCGAGGTTGACGTCGTCGAGCGCCGCTTCGACCTCGTCGAGCACGTAGAACGGTGACGGCCGGCTGCGGAACACGGAGAAAAGGAACCCGAGCGCGACAAGGGCGCGCTCCCCGCCGGAGAGCAGGCTGAGGCGCCGGACGTTGCGGCCGGCGGGGCGGGCCTCGATCTCGACCCCGGTCGACAAGAGGTCCTCCGGCTCGGACAGGTGCAGGCTGCCCGAGCCGCCGGGGAACAGCGTCGCGACGAGCGCCGCAAAGTGCCGGGAAACGTCGGCGAAGGCGGCGGTGAACGCCTCGACGATCTGGGCATCGACCGCGGCGATCACGCGGTTGAGCTCGCGCCGGGCCGAGCGAACGTCGTCGAGCTGGCCCTCGAGGAAGGTGCGCCGGTCGACGAGCGCGGCGAGCTCCTCGGCGGCGAGCGGGTTGACCGGGCCGAGCGCGGCGAGCTCCCGCTCGAGCTGCCGCACCCGCTGGCCGGCGTCGACCCCGGCCGGCAGCGGTGGCACCTCGGCGGCGATCGCCTCGTCGGCGACGACGTCGAACTCCCGCCGCAACTGGCCGACCGCCGTCTCGGCGCGGATCCGCGCCTCGGTCCGTTCGATCTCCAGCCGTTGGCGGCGTTCCCGGTCGACGGTGATCGCGTGCTCCAGCTGCTCGCGCTCGTGCCGGGTCGCACCGAGGCGGGCGAGCCGCTTCTCGCTCGCCTCGACGCGGCGGTCACGCTCGGCGCCGGCGGCCGCGATCCCCCGGTCGAGCCGGTCCCGGAGGGTCCCGAGCGCCCCCGCCAGGCGCTCGAGCGCGCCGTCGTCCATGGCCCCGGGCGCCTCGCCGGGCTCGCCGGATTCCCGCGCCTCGAGCTCGTGGGCGAGCTCGGCGCGACGCGCCGACAGGAGCGACACCCGCTCGTCGAGCGCGGCCGCGCGCACCTCGAGCTCGCGGCGGCGGTCGCCGAGGGCCCGCTCGGTCTCGGCGATCTCGCGGCGTGCCGCGGACACCTCGCCGACGAGCGCGAGCTGGGCCTCCTCGGCCCGCTCCGCCGCGGCGAGCTTGTCCTCGGCTTCGGCGAAGGCCTGCGCCGCCTGCTTGTGGGCCGCGGCGATCGCCGACTGCGCGGCGACTGCGGCGGCCTCCTCCTCGGTGACGAGCCGGAGCTGGCGGACGAGTTCGGCGCGGACCAGCTCGTCGCTCTGCTGCCCGCCGATCAGCCGGTCGACCCGGCGCCGCGCCTCCTGGGCCGCGACGCGCGCCTCCGCGAGCTCGCGGCGCGCGCGATCGGCGCCCGCCGCCGCCCGGTCGGCCGCCGTGACCGCGTCGGTCTCTGCCTCGCGGGCCCCCTCGAGGGCGGCCCGCGTCGCCCCGGTGTGCCCTGCCCCGATCCTCCATCCGAGCGGCGAGAACCGGTCCCCCTCGGGCGTGACGATGGTGCGGCTCGGATCGGCGAGGGCGCGTTCGACCACGGCGTCGGGTCCGGCGCGCACGACCTCGACGTCGCCGATGAGCCGGTCGAGCAGTCGGGCGACGGCGGGGTCGGCGGCACGAACCGCGTCCCGCAGCGACTCGGCCCCCGCCGGCAGCGACCTTTCCGTCGCCTCCGGGCCGTCGGACAGGAGCGGGAGGATGTTGCCGCCGGATCCGGTCTTCCGCAGCTGGCCGAAGGCGGCACGCGCCGACGCTCCCCCGGCGACGAGGACGGCGTCGAGCACGCCGGCGACCGCCGCCTCGAAGGCGAGGACGAGGTCGTCGTCGACCTCGACGACGTCGAACAGCGTGCCGACGACGCCCGAGACGGCGGCGAGCCGTTCGACCCCTGCCCGGGCGCGGGCGTCGTCGAGGGCGAGCTCGAGCGCCTCGACCCGGGCCGCCGCCGCCTGGCGGCGCGTCGCGCACACCTGCAGCGTCTTGTCGGCCTCCGCGAGGAAGAGCTCGCCCGCGGTCTCGGCGCGCTCGGCGGCCTCGGTCGCGCCCGTCGCCTTGTCGACCTCGGCGGCGAGCCGGTCGAGCTCCGCCGACGCGACCTCGAGACGACCCTCGAGCTCGTCGCGCTGCCGGGCGAGCGCGGCGACCCGTTCGGCGGCGCGCACCTCGGCCTCGCGGCTCGTGCGCAGGACGTCCGCCGCGACGTCGCGGGCCCCGCGCACCTCCGCGGTCGCGGCGAACGGCGCCGGTTCGTCGGTCCCGATCCGCTCCTCGGTGGCGGACCTGCGCCCGGCGAGCGACTCCTCCTCGGCCTCGAGCGCGCTGAGCTCCGGGGAAAGGACCCCCTGCTCCGCCTCGGCGTCGGCGAGCGCCGCCACGACCCGGTCGAGGTCGGCGGCGATGTCGGCCGACGAGGCCGCACCCTGGAGCACGGCCGCGAGCGCGGCGCCGGCACGCCGGCGTTCGTTCACGAGCGCGAGCTGGCCGTGCACGCGCTCGCGCAGCTGCTCGAGCCGGCCGACGACCGGCACGAGCTCGTCGGCCCGCGCCGTCCCGAGCTCGCCCTCGATCGCCGCCAGACGGCCGTCTAAGACCCCGAGCTCGTCCTCGCGGCGTTCGAGGTTCTGGTCGAGCTCCTCCGCCTGCGAGTCGAGGGCGGACTGCCTGCCGGTGAGTTCGGCGAGCTCACGCCCGGCGAGGTGGAGCCGCAACGCCGACAGCTCGCCCTCGAGCTCGCCGTGCTGGCGGGCCGAGGTCGCCTGGCGCTCGAGCGGCTTCAGCTGGCGCTTGACCTCCCGCAGAAGGTCCTGGACCCGGGCGAGCCCGGCCTCGCTCGCCTCGAGCCGGCGGCTCGCGCGTTCGCGGCGACGCCGGTACTTGAGGATCCCGGCCGCTTCCTCGATGATCGCCCGGCGGTCCTCGGGATGCGCCGCCAGCACGGCGTCGAGCTGGCCCTGGCCGACGACGATGTGCTGCTGGCGGCCGACCCCGGTGTCCGAGAGCAGCTCCTGGACGTCGAGCAGGCGGCACGGCGAGCCGTTGATCGCGTACTCGCTCTCGCCGGAACGGAACAACGTGCGCGTGATCGTCACCTCGGTGAGGTCGATCGGCAGCCGGTGAGCCGCGTTGTCGATCGTGAGGGCGACCTCGGCCCGCCCGAGCGCCGTCCGTTTCGCGGTGCCGGCGAAGATGACGTCGTCCATCTTCGCCGAGCGCACGACGCTCGGCCCCTGGGCGCCGAGCACCCAGGCGATGGCGTCGACGACGTTCGACTTGCCCGAGCCGTTCGGCCCCACGACGACGGTGATACCGGGCTCGAATTCGAGCGTCGTCGGGTCGGCGAACGACTTGAAACCCTTGAGAGAAAGCGACTTCAAAAACACGGCGCCGCCACGTTACCCGGGTGGCGCGGCCGGATCGGGACCGCGCGCCACCCCGTCGTCCGGACGGGACGCCCGCCGCGTCGGTTCATCCCTGGCAGCGGGGACACCAGTGCGTCGAGCGGCCCGCGAGGCGCGACTTCTCGATCGCCGTCCCGCAGCGCGGGCAGGCCTCGCCGCCACGGCCGTAGACGGCGTGCTCGGCCTGGAAACCCCCCGGCGCGCCGAACAGGTCGCGGTAACCCCCGTCGCCGAGCGATGTGCCCCGCGCTCCGACCGCCCGGGAAAGGACGGCGCGCATCGCCGCGGCGAGCCGGGCGAGATCGTCAGCCCCGAGCGTCGCCGTCGATCGGTCGGGGCGGAGCCCGGCCACGAAGCAGATCTCGTCGGCGTAGATGTTGCCGATCCCGGCGATCATCGTCTGGTCGAGGAGGAACGCCTTCAGCGAGGTCCGCCGACGGCCGACGAGCCGGCCGAGCGCCTCGGAGTCGATGCCGCCGTCGGCGGCGTCGGGACCGAGGCGGCCGACCGTGTCGGCGAGGAGCTGATCGCCCTCGGTGGCAAAAAAGAGCTCGCCGAACGTGCGCGGGTCGACGAAGCGCAGCCTGCGGCCATCGTCGAGGGAGAGGATCGCGTGGGTGTGCGGGATGGCGCGGCCCGGCGCGCCGTCCTCGAGCGACAACCGCCCGGTCATGCGCAAATGGACGACGAGCGTCCCGCCATCGCAGCCGATGAGCAGGTACTTGCCGTGGCGCCGGACGTCGAGCACCCGGCGCCCCGTCAGCGCGGCCCGGAACCGGCTCACGGCCTGGCGGCGGACGGTGCGGAGACCGCGCACCGCAACTTTGGTGACGGTGCGCCCGACGAGGGTTGCGGCGAGCTCGCGCCGGACGGTCTCGACCTCCGGGAGCTCAGGCACGCGTCGCGCCGGCCGGGTCGTCCCCCAGCGCGTCGATCGCCGACTCGGCCGCGGCCCGCTCGGCCTGCTTCTTCGAGCTGCCGGAGCCGCGCCCGACGACGGAGCCGACCCGCACCTCGGCGGCGAAACGCTTGGCGTGCTCGGGACCCTGCTCGGTGACGACGTAGCGGGGCGGCTCGACGCCGAGGCGCGAGCACGTCTCCTGGAGACGGTTCTTCGCGTCGCCGAGGGTCGCGCCCCGCGACACCTCGTCGATCTGCGGGCCGATCAGTCCGAGGACGAACCGCCGCGCCTCGACCATGCCGCCGGAGAGGAAGATCGCGCCGATGACCGCCTCGAGGGCGTCGGCAAGGATCGACGGCTTCTCCCGCCCGCCGGAGGTGTCCTCCCCGCGCCCAAGCAGCAGCGCCTCGCCGAGGCCGAGCCCGGCCCCGACGGGGGCTAAGGCCTCGGTGCTCACGATGGCGGCGCGGATCCGGGCGAGGTCCCCCTCCGGCAGCCCCGGATGGTTGCGGTAGAGGTGCTCGGTGACGACGACCCCGAGCACCGCGTCGCCGAGGAACTCGAGCCGTTCGTTCGACTCCTCGCCCGCCACCTCGGCGCAGTAGGAACGGTGGCACAGGGCGAGGTGCAGTAACCCCCGGTCGACGACGCCGGGGCCGAGACGCGCCTCGAGCCGGGCGCGCGCTCCCCCGGACACGCCGGATCCATCCTTCGCGGGCTGCCCCCCGACCGGCGGGCCGGGCGTCGTGGGTTCCGTCAGGCTGCCTCGAGCTTCGCGGTGACGTAGTCGACCGCGTCACGCACGGTGCGAAGGTCCTCGAGATCCTCGTCGTCGATCCGGAAGTCGGCGACCTGGTTGCGCAGCTCTTCCTCGAGCGACTCGACGAGCTCGATGAGGGCGAGCGAGTCCGCGTTGAGGTCCTCGCTGAACGACGACGACTCGGCGATGCCGTCCGGTGAGATCTCCAAGATGTCGGCGAGCTGGAGTCGAACGAGTTCGAGAACCTGCTCCCGGTTCATTCGTCCCTTCGATGCCTCAGCCGGCACGCCACCTCCTCGGGTCCACGCGATCAGTCGTCCCGGTCGGGAATCGGGCGCCCGAACGGCTTTCCCGGACTCCCCCCGGCCGTCGTCAATCTACCGGCTCACCGCGGCGCGGACCTGTCCGACGAGGTCGGCGGCCACGAGGTCGGCGGCCACGCGGGCGGCGTTGACGATCGCCCGCGCCGAGCTGCTCCCGTGGCTGATGATGCAGACGCCCTCGACGCCGAGCAGCAGCGCGCCGCCCGTTTCCTCCGGGTCGACGTAGCTCGCGTACTTGAGCAGCGACGGCACGATCACGTCGCCGGCGGCCTTGTTCTCCGGCGACTCGGCGAACACCTGGCCGAGGATCCCCATGAAGGCGTTGAGCGCTCCCTCGAGCGACTTGAGGGCGACGTTGCCGGTGAAGCCGTCGACGACGACGACGTCGACGCCGCCGGCGAGCAGGTCGCGTCCTTCGACGTTGCCGACGAAGCGCACGCCGGCGCCTGCGGCGAGGAGGGCGTGGGTCTCTTTGACGAGCGGGCTTCCCTTCGAGGCCTCCGCGCCGTTCGAGAGCAGCGCGACCGAGGGGTCGGCGACGCCGTAACGCGCCGTGACGAAGGCCGACGCCATCTGGGCGAACTGGACGAGCCACTCCGGACGGCAGTCGGCGTTCGCCCCGGCGTCGATCAGCACCGTCGGGTTCCCGCCCGACGGGATCGGCAGCGGCGCGGCGATCGCCGGGCGCGCGACGCCCGTCAGGCGGCCCATCCGGAAAAGCGCCGACGCCATCGCCGCGCCGGTGTTGCCGGCGCTCACCATCGCCGAGGCCCTCCCGGCGGCGACGGCCTCGGCGGCGCGCACGAGCGTCGAATCGCGCTTCGCGCGCACGGCGCGGGCGGGGTCCTCGTCCATGGCGATCGACTCGTTCGCCACGAGGAGCTCGAGGGCGCCGATGTCGCCGAGACGCCCGTCGTCGGGGCCGACGAGCAACACGGGGATGCCGAACTCCTCCTGGGCACGGCGCGCGCCGGCGACGATCTCGCCGGGGGCCTTGTCGCCCCCGAGGGCGTCAATCGCGACGGGAAGGATCAGTCGACCTCGATCGCCTGGCGTCCCTTGTACCAGCCGCAGTTCGGGCAGACGACGTGCGGGAGCTTGGCGTGCTGGCAGTTGGAGCAGCGACTCTGCGCCGGCTCGGCGAGCGTCCAGTTCGCGGCGCGCCGGCTCCGGCTCTTCGACTTCGAGGTCTTTTTCTTCGGGACGGCCATCGATCTTCCTACTCGTCGCGCCGGCGGTCACCGCCGGCGGGGTTGGTCTCGCCGCCGCCGGCGTCGGTTGACGACGGGGCGGGGCGACCGCCCCGACGGACGTCGCACGAGCACGTCTCGACGTTGCGGTTGACGCCGCACTCGGGGCACAGACCCCGGCAGCCCTCACCGCACAGGGGTGCGAGCGGCAGGTTGAGGATACACGCGTCGTGGACGATCTTCGCCAGGTCGACCTCGTCGCCACCGAGCGGGTAGGTCGTCTCGTCGTCGGCGTCCTCGACGCAGAGCTCGGTGAGTTGGGCCTTGATCCGCCCGAACGCCGTCTCGAGGCAGCGTCGGCAGGCACCCTCCCAGGACGCGGCGATCGTCCCCGTCACGAGGATGCCGTCGTGGACCGACTCGAGCACGAGATCGACGGCGACCGGGGAGCCGTCGGGCACGCGCGATCCGCTCACGGCGAGATCGTGCGCCTCGATCACCGCGTCGACGCGCAATCGGCTCCCGGGGTCGCGTCGCAGCGAGGCGACCGGCGCGACCAGCGAACGGTCGCCCGGCCGCATCAGACGACCCCCCGGGTCACTGGCGATCTTGATCGAAGAACGCGTCCTCGGGGGCGTCCATCTCGCCGAGCTCGTCGGCGGCGACGTCGTCCTCGCTCACGCTCAGGCGGTCGCGGCCGGCCCGCACGGTGCGGATCGTGCGGTCGAGCACGATCTCGAACGCGGCGAGCTTGCGGTCGACGTAGTCGTCTGCCTCGTGGCGGATCCGGCGGTTCTCGGCCTCGGCGTCGGCGAGGATCCGCTCGGCGTTGTTGCGCGCCTGGCGGACGATCTCGGTGCGCTGGACCATGTGCGCCGCCTGGGCCCGCGCCTCGTCGAGGAGCTCGTCGGCCTCGCGGGCGGCTCGGGCCCGCACCTCCTCGCGGTCCTGAAGGACCCGCCGGGCGCGCTGGAACTCAGCCGGGAGGGCGTCGCGCGCCTCGTTGATGAGCCCGAGCACCTCGTCGCGGCCGATGATCGCCGAGGACGAGAGCGGCATCGACTTCGCGTGCTCGACGATCCGGGCGAGCTCGTCGAGGATCTCGGCGAGATCGAGGGGCGCGTCCGCGCCCGGCTGTGCCACCACACGTTCGTCGAGATCGTTGTCAGCCACCGAATCGCTCCTTCATGCGCATCGCGACGGGATCGGGGACGAAAGCGCTCACGTCGCCGCCGAAGCGGGCGACCTCGCGCACGAGACGGGAGGAGATGAACGAGAAGGAGGAACCCGTCGGCAGCATGAGCGTCTCGACCCCGGAAAGCTGCTGGTTCATCTGCGCCATCTGCAGCTCGTTCTCGAAGTCCGTCACCGCCCGGAGGCCCTTCACGATGACGTCGGCGCCGACCTGGCGCACGACCTCGACGACGAGCGTCGACATCGACACGATCTCGACGTTGTCGAACCGGCTGACGCATTCGGCGACCATCTGCTCGCGCTCGGCCGCGCTGAACAACGGCTCGTCCTTGTGCGGGTTGCGCAACACCGCCACGACGACCGTGTCGAAAAGGCGTGACGCGCGCTCGACGACCTCGAGATGCCCGTTGTGGATCGGGTCGAACGAGCCCGGGAAGAGTGCCTTGGTCATCGGGGCTCGGTCGTCCGGGCGGCCGAGGGCACCGCGGGAGAGGTCACGGCCACGGTGACGAGCGTACCGCCGTAGCGGTAGACCCGGTGAAGGACGAATCTGCCGGCAAGCTCGATCTCGTGCGCGGACTCCAGCACGGCCGCGCGGGCCGGGAGCCGCTCGAGGAGTGCGCGCCAGCCGTCGAAGGCGTAGGGCGGGTCGACGAACGCGAGGTCGTAGGTCTCCGCGGCGGTCGCACACCACGCCACGGCGTCGGCGCGCACGATCCGCGTCGCCGCCGACGACAGCCCCGTCATCTCGAGGTTCCAGTTGATCGCGGCGACGGCGTCGCGGTCGGTCTCGACGAACGTCGCCGCGGCCGCGCCCCGCGACAGCGCCTCGATACCGAGCGCCCCCGACCCGGCGAAGACGTCGGCGACGGTGGCGCCCTCGACGAGCGAAAGGTGGGTGACCACGTCGAAGATCGCCTCCCGGACCCGGTCCGCCGTCGGACGGACGGCAGCGCTCCGGGGGGCGCGCAGCTTCCGGCCCCGGGCGGTCCCGCCGATCACGCGCATCGCTGCACCGTAACGCCGTCACGGGCGCGCCGCCCCGCCGACTAGTCAGCTGCGCAGCAGGTACTCCGCTTCATCGTCGCCGACAAAGATCCGCAGCTCGTCGGCGAGGAGCGGGTTCCCCTCGAGCGCCGGGTCGGCGGCGACGACGGACGTCGCCGTCTCCCTGGCGAGCTCGACGAGGTCCCGGTCGCCCGCCAACGAGGCGAGCTTCAGGTCGCTGCGGCCCTTCTGGCGGGCGCCGAGCACGGTGCCTTCGCCGCGCAGCTCGAGGTCGATCCCGGCGAGATAGAACCCGTCGTTCGACTCGACGAGGGCCCCGAGTCGCCGCCCGGCCTCGGGTGTCGCGTCCCGGGCGACGAGGTAGCACCAGCCGGGGTCGCCCCCCCGGCCGACCCGCCCGCGAAGCTGGTGGAGCTGGGCGATGCCAAAACGGTCGGCGTCCTCGACGACCATCACCGTCGCCCCCGGCACGTCGACGCCGACCTCGACGACGGTCGTCGCGACGAGTACGTCGAGCCGGCCGGCGCGGAACGCCACCATCACGTCCTCTTTGTCCTTCGGCCGGAGCTGGCCGTGCAAAAGCCCGACGCGCAACCCCCGCAGCTCGCCCGCGGCAAGGCGCGCGTACTCGTCGACCGCGGCCCGCGGCGGGCGACGCTCGGCCTCGAGGCTCTCGGTGTCGAAAAGCCGCCCGTCGTCGTACTCGGCGTCGGCACCGTCGGCGGCGGCAAGCGAGAGCCCGTCGTCGTCGACCGCGTCGGCGGCGATGAGCGGGCAGACGACGAAGGCCTGGTGGCCGGTGGCCACCTCGGCGCGCACCCGCCCCCACGCCTCGGCCTCGGCCGCGTCGTCGGCGGCCCAGCGGGTCGTGACCGGCGAGCGCCCCGGCGGGAGCTCGTCCAACACGCTGTAGTCGAGATCGCCGTAGACCGTCATCGCCGCGGTGCGCGGGATCGGCGTCGCCGTCATGACGAGAAGGTCCGGGTCGTGGCCGAGGGCACCCGCGGCCGAACCCTTCTCGCGCAACGCGGCGCGCTGGTCGACGCCGAAGCGGTGCTGCTCGTCGATGACGACCACCCCCAACGACGAGAACTCGACCGCCTCGGTGATGAGGGCGTGCGTCCCGATCAGGATGTCGACCGATCCGGCGGCGAGCTCGTCGATGAGCCGGGCGCGCGCCGCGGCGGGCGTCCGGCTCGTGAGCAGTTCGACCGCCACCGGACGGGTCCCGCCGAGGCGCCGGCCGTCGGGAACGTCGAGCCCGGCGAGCAGCGTCCGGGCGGCGAGGTGGTGCTGCTCGGCGAGGACCTCGGTCGGGACCATGAAGGCGCCCTGGAAGCCGCCCTGGACCGCGTAGAGCAACGCCGCCAGGGCGACGACCGTCTTGCCCGCCCCGACGTCGCCCTGCAACAGCCGGTGCATCGGCTCCGACGAGGCGAGGTCGTCCCGGATCTCGCCGATCACGCGGGCCTGCGCCGTCGTGAGCTCGAACGGGAGCGCGGAGAGGAAGCCCTCGACGAGGCGGACCCCGCCCCGGGTCGCCTCGACGTCGTGGGCGATGCCGCGGGCGTTCGCGGCCGCGGCGCGCTTGCGCATGACGAGGGCGACCTGGATCCGGAACAGCTCGTCGAAAGCGAGCCGGCGCCTGGCGAGAACGGTCTCTTCCATCGACTCGGGCTCGTGGACGGCACGGAACGCCGCGGAGCGGCTCATCAGCCCGGCCGCGGCCCGCCGGGGCTCGTCGAGCGGGTCGGCGAACTCGCCCGCCCGCTCGAGCGCCTCCGTCACGTACCGGGCGAGCTCGATCGAGGAGATCCCCGCCCGCCCGGACTGGGGGTAGATCGGCACGATCCGGCGGGTCTGGCGGGCCTCGGCCGACCCGATGACCTCGACGACCGGGTTCGCCATCTGGAGGGCCGACCGGTAGCGGTCGACCCTGCCGAACAGCGCCACCTCACGGCCCTCGGTCAGCTGCTTCGTGCGCCAGGGCTGGTTGAAAAACGTCACCCGCAGCTCGCCGGTGCCGTCGTCGACTTGGGCCTCGACGATGCTGCGCCGGCCCCGCAGGCGCCGGAGCGACACCTGCCGCACCGTCGCCGAGACGACCCCGACGTCGCCGGGCACGAGCTCGGCGACCGAGACGGCGTTCGTCCGGTCGGCGTAGCGCCGTGGGTAGTGGGTGAGCAGGTCGAGGACCGTGGAGATCCCCATCGACTCGAGCGCCGCCCGCTTGCGGTTCCCGACCCCCCGCAGCTCGGAGACGGGGAGCCTCTCGAGCTGTCCGAGCTTGCGGCCGGACGGCGTCGGGCTCACTCGATCGATACGAGGTACGGGTAGAGGGGTTGTCCGCCGTGGTGGAGCTCGACGGTGATCTCCGGGTGCACGGCGGAGAGCCATTCGGTCACGGCCCGCGTCTCGGCGGTCGTCGACCCCTCGCCCTGGACGAGGGTGACGATCTCGTGGCCCGGGACGAGCAGTGCGGCGAGCAGCCCGATCGTCGCGTCGGCAAGGCCCTTGCCGACGGACTCGATCCCGGCGCGCGACAGCCCGATGTAGTCGCCGACGGCGACGTCGCCCGCCGCGCAGGTCGTCCGTCGCACGGCACGGGTGACCTCGCCGGCGACGATCCGGCGGGCCGCCTCCTCCATCAGGCGCGCGTTGTCCGCGCCCGACGACGACGGGTCGTACTCGAGCAGGGCGGCGAATCCCTCCTGGACTCCGGGTGTCGGCACGACGAAGACCTTCTTCGAGGCGATCTCCGCCGCCTGCCGGGCGACGGGGAAGATGTTCGAGTTGTTCGGCAGGACGACGACCTCCTCGGACGGCGTCGCCTCGACGACGTCGAGGATGTCACGGGTCGAGGGGTTCATCGACTGGCCGCCGGCGACGAGCGAGCTCGCGCCGAGCGAGTAGAAGATGCGGTGGATCCCATCGCCGGTCCCGACGGCGACGACCGCGGTCACCGGGACGTTGTCGCTGTGGGGAGGTGGCGCGACCGGGCGGCTGGCGGCCTCGCGCACCCAGCGCTCCTCCTCGACCTGCTCGGCGAGGTCCGTGACGCGGATCTCGCGCGGACGCCCGGCGTCGAGGGCCGCCTCGATCGCCGCACCGACGTCGTCGGTGTGGATGTGGCAGTTCCACTCCCCGTCGCCCCCGACGATGACGATCGAATCGCCAATGCCGGCCCAGACCTCCTTGAAAGGCGGGATGAGCTCGTCCGGGGCCGCGAGGAAGTACATCACCTCGTAGCGCAGCGACAGCGCGTCGGCGCGGCCCGCCGCGGCGGCGGGCGGGGCCGACGCCCCGGCGACGAGCCGGGCGACGTCCTCGGGGAGCTCGAGCTCGGCGGGCATCGGGCGGGAGTCCGCCACGTTCAGAAGAGCGTCGTAGAAAAGGACGAGCCCGGCGCCGCCGGCGTCGACGACGCCCGCCTCGGCGAGGACGGCGAGCAGGGTCGGTGTCGCGAACGACGCCTCGACGGCGGCCGTGCGCGCCGCGTCGAGCACCCCGACGAGCGCCGCGGCGGCATCGACGGCCGCCCGGGCGGCCTGGGCCGCGGCGGCGGCCACGGTGAGGATGGTCCCCTCGGCCGGGCGCAGGACGGCATCGCGCGCCGCGCGGCTCCCCGAGTCGAACGCCGCGGCGAGATCGCCCCCGCCGGCTGAGGAAAGCGGTTCGCACGTCGTCGCGATCCCGCGCAGCACCTGGCACAGAATGACGCCGGAGTTGCCCCGCGCCCCCATCAGCGAGCCGTGGGCGATCGCGGCGCACACCCCGGCCATGTCGCCCCCGCCGCCCAGCGCCCCGTCGCCCGTCGGGCGCTCGGCGAGCTCGCGACAGACGGCGTCCATCGTGAGCAGCATGTTGGTCCCCGTGTCGCCGTCAGGGACGGGGTAGACGTTGAGCCGGTTGAGCGTCGCCTGATGGGCTTTTAGCGCGTCCCGGAAGACGAGCATCGTGGCGACGAGCTCGGACGCCCCGAGCGTGTGCGCCACCGCGGGGACCGCCCTTTCGGCGTCGGCGCGGCCTGCTGGCGTGGTGCGTCGGCTCATCGACCGCCGACGCGCGCGGAGGAGCCCGCGTGCGACCTCATGGGCGAGGATGGTAACCTCACCCGCTGGTCCCCGGGCTTGTTCACGCTGTTTGGCGCGGTCTCGCACCCGGAACCGAGCCCGAAACCGAGTGCAAGGTGGGTCGTCGTCGTGGCTGCGGTATGTGAGGTCTGTGGGAAGTCGCCGAGCTTCGGGATGAACGTCTCCCACTCGCACCGCCGGACGAAGCGCCGGTGGAACCCGAACATCCAGCGGGTGCGCGTCCTCGTCGACGGCACGCCACGGCGGCTCAACGTCTGCACCTCGTGCATCCGCGCCGGGCGCGTCGTCAAGGCGACCCGTCGCCGCCGGCCGACGCTCGCCGGGTAGCTCCACCGCGGCCGCGCCGCGCCGCCGCGACGTTGCCGGTCGCGATCAACCCAGCCGGTGCTCGTAGCCGGTCGAGGCCAACGGCACCCCCCGCAGACAGAACTCCGCCCCGTCGGCCGTCGTCGTGCCGACCGGGACCGGCGCCCGCAGGCCGGATTCGGCGAAGCGCGCCTCGATTGCGCGGGGGTCGGGGGTCGTGAAGACGAGTTCGTAGTCCTCTCCGCCGCCGAGCGCCTCGTCGGCCGTCGCACCGGGAGCGACCGGCAGCTCGTCGAGCGCCACGCCGACGCCGGAGGCCTCGGCGAGACGGCGCAGGTCGATCCCGAAGCCGTCGGAGACGTCGATCATCGCCCGCGCCCCGCCCAGGGCGGCCGCCACCCCCTCGCCGAGCCGGGGAACCGGCCGGAGAAACGCCGCGGTGCACGCCGACTGGGCGCTCGGATCGGCGCGCAGCTCGCGTAGCCCCGCCGACGCGGCGCCGAGCGGACCGGTGACGAAGACCGTCTCACCCGGCCCGGCCCCGCTTCTCAGCACGGGCGCGGCGCCGGCCGTGTCGCCGAGGATCGCCACGGAGATGTTGAGGGCCCTCGCGTCGGAGAGGTCTCCCCCGACGATCGGGCATCCGAAGCGTCGCGACGCCTCGAGGAGCCCTTCGTAGATGAGACCGAGCTCGTCGAACCCGGCTCCCGCGACGGCGATGACGGCGGCCCTCGGTCGACCGCCCATCGCCGCGATGTCGCTCAGGTTCTGGACGAGGACCCGCCACCCCAGATCGGCGAGCGTCCCGTGCCGCCGGTCGAAATGCACGCCCTCCGCGGCGAGGTCGGTCGCGAAGAGCACCGGCGCGGACGCGGGCCCGAGCACCGCGGCGTCGTCGCCGATCCAGACCTCCCCCTCGGGGCCTGGGCCGATCAGGGAGGCAAGGAGCTCGATCGCCTCGAGCTCGTGCGACCTTCCCACCGAGCCGGTCACGCGCCCACCCGCGCGTTCCCGAACCCACCGGGCACGAGGACCGCGGCAGCCCGGACCGCTGGGACCGCCATCAGTCGGCCTCCGTCGGTCCCGGCAGCGCCAGATGCGCCGCCTGCCGACGCAACGTGCCGCCGAACGTCCCGTACGAGATGCAGGCGGCGGCGCAGGCGAGCGCGATGACGACGTCGCCGAGCTTCAGGGGGAAGGGGATGACGACCCCGAGCACCGCCGCGATGACCCAGGTGAGCTGCAACCGGGTCTCTAGCCGGCCGAACGCCCGCCCGAGCAACGCCGGCGGGACGTTGCGCTGCACGATCGAGTCGAGCGCGGGCTTCGCGCTCGTCGGCCCGAAACCGACGACGAAGGTGAGCATCACCTGGGCCCACAGCCCGCCGACGATCGCGGTCGCGACGGCCCCGACGACGATCGCCGCCAGGGCGCCGACGATGATCTGACGTTCCGTGAAGTAGCGCCGCAGCCGCGGCACGACGATGGAGCCGAGCAGCGAGCCGGCCCCGCTCGCCACGATGAGGACCCCGTACCACCACGTCGCGGCGTGCTCGCGGCGCAGCGCGAAGGCGAGGAAGAACTCGACGAAGCCGACCGTCGCCCGCGCGATCGCCATCGCCCCGATCGCGGCGAGGACCTCCGGCGGATAGAGCGGCAGGCCGAGGATGCGCCGGTCGCGACGGATCTCCCGGTACCGCGCCGGGGTGACACCCCCCTTCTCTTCTTCACGGGGCTTGTCGACGCGGGGCTCGGCGACGCGGGGCGGCGGCGCGGCGACGGCGACGAGGTGTGACGGCCGCGGCAGGCGCAGCGACGCCGCCGTTCCCGCGACGAACACCAGCGCGCCGAGGCAGAGCGCCCACTGCGGGCCGATCTTCAGGAAGCCGACGGCGACGGGCGCCATCGCAAAACCGGCGAGCGAAGCGAGCACGGCGAGCTTGGCGTTGGCGCTCGCGAGGTCGTCTCCCGCGGCGGCCATCTCCGGGACGAGGGCGGCGCGGGCGACGATGTAGAGCTTGCCGAGGACGAGCACGCCGAAGGCCTCGGGGAACAGAAGCAATCCATGGACGTCGCGGGCCATGAGCAGGCAGAGCACCGCTGAGCCGAGATTCGCGACCGCGGTGCTCGTCCGGCGCGCCTCGCGGCCGCGATCGAGAAGCGGGCTGAGCGCCGGGCCGACAAGCGCGAAGGGCGCGATGGTCAGCAGCAGGTACAACAGCACCTTGCCCTCGGCGGCGTCGGCGGAGATCGAGAAGAACAGCGACCCGGCAAGCGACACGGCGACGCAGGTCGCTCCCGCGGCCTGCACGGTGTGGAGGAGGGCGAGCCGCCCGAACGGCTGGGACTGGTCGAGCAGGCCGCGGACCGAAGCGCGCACGATTTTCGTGACGCGCGCGATCGCCCGCGGCTCGGCCATGTCGGCCATGGTAGGGGCGGGTCGCCGACGGGAGGGGTGCTAGGGCCCGGAATCCTCGCCGTAGCGCTGATAACCGGTCCGCTCCAGCTCGTCGGCGAGCTCGGGACCGCCGGACTCGACGATGCGCCCGTCGAAAAGGACGTGCACCCGGTCGGGGTGGAGCTCGTCGAGCAGCCGGCTGTAGTGCGTGATCGCCAGGACGCCGAGGGGCTCCCGGCCCGCCGGATCCCGGCGGGATCCCGGCCGGACGGCCCGCTCGACGCGGCGGGCGACGTCCCGCAGGGCGTCGACGTCGAGACCCGAGTCGAGCTCGTCGAGGATGGCGATCGCCGGTTCGAGCACGGCGAGCTGGAGAGTCTCGAGCCGCTTCTTCTCCCCGCCGGAGGCGTCGACGTTGAGCGGACGCTCGAGGAACTCCGCCGCCAGCCCGATCTCGGCCGCCTCCGCCGCGGTGCGCGCCGCGACGGCGGCGCGGTCGGGATCCGACCCGCCGCGGCGCGCGGCGAGCGCCTCGACGAGGACGTCGAGGGGCCGGACACCGGGGAGCTCCACGGGGTACTGCGGCGCGAGGAACAGGCCGCGCGCGCCACGCTCCCAGGTCGCCAGGGCGAGCAGGTCGGTCCCGTCCAGCGTGAGCGAGCCGCCGGTGACGGTGAAGTCGGGATGACCCATCAGGGCGTGGCTGAGCGTGCTCTTGCCCGCCCCGTTCGGGCCCATCACCGCGTGGACCTCGCCGCTTCGGACCTCGAGGTCGATGCCGCGCAGGATCTCGGTCCCGCCGACCTCGACGGACAGCCCCTCGACGACAAGGGTCGTCATCGCGCCGCCCCCGCCGCGGCGAGCGCCGTCACGGCAGCACCACCGACACGTCGTCGGTCCCGACGACGACCTCGTAGACGTCGACGGGACGCGTCGCCGGCAGCGTCAGCGGTTCACCGCTCACCAACGAGAACAGGCTGCCGTGCTTCCAGCACTCGATCTCCGCGTTCGCGGCGTCGACCTCGCCCTCGGCGAGCGAGTAGTCCTCGTGGCTGCAGGTGTCGGCGACGGCGTGGTACCCGTCGTCGCACCGGACGAGGCAGATCTCGACGCCGTCGACTGCGAACCGGCGCGCCGCGCCGACCGCCAGGTCCTCTGGGGCGCAGAGCCGAATGAGCTTCGCCTCGGTGCCGCTCACCTCGCTCCGACCCCCCGCGCCGTTGCTCGCTCCGACTGGACGAGGCGCCCGGCGACGACGCCGCGCAGGTACGCCGCGACCCCCGGCTCCGGGGCCCGGGCCAGCAGATCGTCGAAGAACCCGAGCAGGATCAGCCGCTCGGCGACGCTCGGCGGCACGCCGCGGGACTCCACGTAGAAGCGCTGGGCCCGGTCGATGGGGCCGACCGCCGAGGCGTGGCTGCACCGCACGTCGTTCTCCTCGATGTCGAGATTCGGCACGGAGTCGGCGTGGGCCGAGTCGGAGAGCACGAGGTTGCGGTTCGTCTGCCCGGCGTCGGACTTGCGCGCCCCTTTGTGGATGTGAATGAGACCGCTGTAGACCGAGCGCGCCGCGTCGTCGACCGCCCCTTTGAAGATCAGTACGGACTTCGTCCGGGGGGCGGCGTGTTCCTGGAAGGTCCTCATGTCCTGGACCTGGGTGCCGTCACCGAAGTAGGCGGCGAGCAGCTCGCTCGTCGCCGCCTCGCCGACGAGCGACGAGTGGGTGCACAGCCGCGCGTAGTCCCCACCGAAGGAGGCCGCGAAAGACTGCAGGGAGCCACCGCGGTCGACGCGGCTCGCCACGTAGCCGAGTTGCCAGGCGGACCGATCGAGTTCCTGGATCGAGTGGTAGGCGAGCCGGGCGTCACGCCCCACCTCGAGCTCGGTGACGGGACAGACGAGCGCCTCGCCGGTCGCGGAGAAAAGGTGTTCGACGACGGTCGCGACCGCCCCCTCCCCGAGCTCGACGAAGGTCCGGGGAAAGACCGCCGCCGGCCCCGGGCGGCGGTCGAGCTCGTGGATGATGACGATCGGTCCGGCGACGTGCACCCCTGCGGGGACGGTGACGAAGACCGCGTCAGCCCCGAAGGCCTCGGCGAGGACGGTGAAGGCGTCCTGCGAGGGGGCGACGACCGACCCGAAACGGGCGGGCGGAGCGGCGAGGGCGCGCGCCGACGTGACGGACAGGCCCGTCGACTCTGGCTGAGCGCCGAGGGCGGACGAGACGACGAAGCCGTCGCGCGTCCTCACGAGCGCGGCGGGCGCGCCGAGCCCGGAGAGCAGGTCCGCGGGCCCACCGGCCAGGTCGGGCGGGTTGCCGCCCGGTTCGGCGACGGGTTCGTAGACACCGAGGTCGAGGTCGTCGATCCGTCCGTAGCGCCAGTCCTCATCGGCCTCGGTCGGCACGGAACCGGCGTCGAATCGCGCCGCGGCCTGCGACCGGAGGCGACGGAGCCAGTCTGGCCCCGCGATCGAACGGGCGAGTTCCGGGGTGAAGCGGTGTTCGCTCAGAGCCGGTCGCCCTCGTCGCCGGTGGTCGGCCTGCCTCGGCGTCCGATCCGGCGCAGCGCCCGCTTCACGACCGAGCCCTGCGTCCGGCGTTCTGCGCGGTCCTCGGCGGCTTCGACCTCGGTGAGCTCCTCGGGGGCGGCCGCCTCGACGATCTCCTCGGCCGAGGCGAGCAGTTCGCTCACGTCGGCAACGGGCTCCTCCGGTTCGGCCTCGACCGGCGGGGCGACGAGCGATCCGTGCGTCCAGGTGACGTCGGCGAGCCGTCGTTCATACGAGGGGCAGTTCTCGGGGCAGCGCCACGGGGCTTCGGGTGCGAGGTCGAGGACACAGAACCGCGCCACCTCGCCGGAGGGGTAGGTCCTCGATTGGAAGTGCTTGCAGTCCTCTCGCATTGCCACGCGCGCCCGACCTCCCGCGACCGACCTCGCCGTCCCAAGGATATTGACCCGACCTGCCCTGCGTCGGATGACGCGGTCAGCCGACCGAGCCCTCCATCTGCAGTTCAATGAGCCGGCTCCACTCGACGGCGTACTCCATGGGGAGCGTCCGGGTGATCGGCTCGATGAAGCCGTTGACGATCATGCCGGTCGCCTGACCCTCGGAGAGCCCGCGGCTCATCAGGTAGAAGAGCTGGTCGTCACCAACCTTGGAGACCGTCGCCTCGTGGCCGATCTCGGCGTCACGCTCGCCGACTTCCATGTACGGCTTCGTCTCCGAGACGGAGTCCTCGTCGAGGATGAGCGCGTCGCAGCGCACAAACGACTTGGCGTGCGTCGCGCCGGGATCGACGTGGACCTTGCCCCGGTACGTCGTCGAGCCGCCGTCTTTCGAGATCGACTTCGAGATGATCGTCGAGGTCGTCTCGGGGGCACAATGGATCATCTTCGCCCCTGTGTCCTGGATCTGGCCCGAGCCCGCGTAGGCGACCGAGAGGACCTCGCCCGAGGCCCGCGGGCCCATGAGGTACACCGACGGGTACTTCATCGTGAGCCGTGAACCGATGTTGCCGTCGATCCACTCGACGTGCGCCTCGGCTTCGGCCCGTGCCCGCTTCGTCACGAGGTTGTAGACGTTCGACGACCAGTTCTGGATCGTCGTGTACGTGATCCGGCTGCCGGGCAAGGCGACGAGCTCGACGACGGCCGAGTGCAGCGAGTCAGTCGAGTACACCGGGGCGGAACACCCTTCGACGTAGTGCACCTGCGAACCCTCGTCGGCGATGATGAGCGTCCGCTCGAACTGGCCCATGTTCTCGGCGTTGATTCGGAAGTACGCCTGGAGCGGCATGTCGACCGCGACGCCCGGCGGCACGTAGATGAATGAGCCTCCCGACCACACCGCCGAGTTGAGCGCCGCGAACTTGTTGTCGTTGGGCGGGATGATCTTCCCGAAGTACCGGCGCACGATGTCCGGGTACTCCCGCACGGCCGTGTCCATGTCACAAAAGAGCACGCCCATGCCGGCGAGGTCGTCGCGGTTGCGGTGGTAGACGACCTCCGACTCGTACTGGGCCGTCACGCCGGCGAGGTACTTGCGCTCCGCCTCGGGGATGCCGAGCTTCTCGTAGGTGCGCTTCACCGACTCCGGCAGCTGCTCCCAGGCGTCGACCTGGGTCTCGGTCGGCTTGATGTAGTAGTAGATGTCATCGAAGTCGAGGTCTGGCATCTTGTCAGCGAACCAGGGCATCATCGGCTTGGCGAGGAAGCGCGCGTAGCTCTTCAGCCGGAACTCGAGCATCCACTCCGGCTCCCTTTTGAGGCGCGACATCTCGCGGATGATCGCTTCGTTGAGCCCCTTGCGGGGCTTGAACACGTAGTCCTCGACGTCGCTCCAGCCGAGCGTGTACTTGTCGAGGTTGAGATCGGTCACTGCCATCGGGCCCACGGACTCCGTTCGGTCGGGATCACCCTCCAGGTGGATTTCTCCTATCTGTATAGTAACAACTCCACCGGGGGCGGCGACACGTCCGACCTGCTCCTCCGGTCGATCGGAACACCCACCGGGCCGGGCGGTGTGCTTGGCTGGAGGCCGAGCCGCCCGCGATCCGGCCGGCGCCGGAGCGGGAAGGAGGGCGCACCGTGACGTTCAGCGAGGGCTTCATCGCCGAGTCGACCCGGGTGCTCGGCGCCATCGACCCGGAATCGGTCGAGCGCTGCGCCTCGGGGCTCGCCGAGGTGCGGCAACGTGGCGGGAGGCTGTTCGTCCTCGGGGTCGGTGGATCGGCCGGTCACGCCTCGCACGCCGTCAACGACTTCCGCAAGATCTGCGGGCTCGAGGCGTACTCGCCGGTCGACAACGTCTCCGAGCTCACTGCCCGCATCAACGACGACGGGTGGGAGACGTCATTCTCCGAGTGGCTGAAGGGATCGAACCTCTCCGACAAGGACGCGCTGCTCGTCTTCAGCGTCGGCGGCGGCGACGCGGAACGCGGCGTCTCGGCGAACCTCGTGCGCGCTCTCGAGGTCGCCGTCGACCGCCATGCCGCGATCTTCGGGGTTGTCGGGCGCGACGGTGGGTACACGGCCAAGGTCGCGAACGCCTGCGTCGTGATCCCGCCGTTGTTCGCGGACCATGTCACGGCGCACACCGAGGGCCTGTGCGCGGTCATCTGGCATCTGCTGGTGAGCCATCCGGCACTCGCCCGTGAATCGACGCGCTGGGAAGCGATCCGCTGAACGCATGGGACGCGGTCAGCTGGTTCCCGGACCAGCGCGTCGGCGGGATTGGCGGCGATCCGCCCGTCCGTGCGGGTCGCGCCGACGAACCTCGGCGTGGCGGCGACGGGCGGCGTCGGTCGCTTCCACGCGGCGCCCGGAGTGCCACGGGGCGGAAATCCGGCGAGCGGACGTGGGTCGTTATCGGGGCACCCGGACGGCGGATCGATCCGTTGGCGCTGCGAGCGCCGTCGGACACGGCGTCAGGTGGCGGAACTGCGGGAGGACGAGAACGTGATGTCGTAGGGCTGGACATTGGTCGGGGGGAGCTCGACGTTCACCCCGTTCACCTGAACCTTCACGTACGGCGGCGCGCCGAGCCGCACCGCGACCGGCCCGTTCGCCTTGTAGGAACTCGTCTGGCCGGCGAGCAGCGTCGTCATCCAGAGGTACTTCCCGTTCACCCCTTGCTGAACGCCGAGCCAGCACGGGCCCGAGGCGGAGAACGTGATCGTGTAGGCCCGGCCTGTGATCGCGTAAGCGACGACGCTCGGCGAGACCGACGTCGGGACGAGACCCTGCCCGCCCGTCTGACCACCGCTGCCGGTGTGCGTCCTGCCCTTCGACTTCCCCGTCGTCGCGGGAGGCGTGGTGGCGTGGTGCGTCGGCGCACCCCCGGATGCGAGCTGCCAGGTCGCCACGCCGATCGCGGCGAGAGCGACCGCCGAAGCGGCCGCGGAGGTCACGCGTCGGGCCGGACGCCCGCCGTGGTAGCGGTGGCGGCGGGGACGGGAAGCGCGCGTCCCCACTTCGGAGATCGGGCTGAGCGCCTCGTGATCGTAGGGAGCGGCCCGCCCGCTCCGGCGGGTCGCACCGTCTGAGGCGCCGACCGTTTCGCCATCCCGTTCGCCAGCATCCGGCTCGCCCGGTGAATCGGACGCGACGACACCCTCGTCGGCAAAGATCGGGAGCTTGACGGGTCTCGAGCCGGACGGCGGCACGAGGCGGACTCCCGAACGGCGCGTCGACACCGGTTCGCCGTCACCGAGGCGTCGCGCGCTCGGAGGGTCGCCAAGGGTCTGGACGTGTGCCCGCGCGACGTCCTCGGGTTTGGGCGCGTGCACCGGCGCGACGCCCTCCCAGCGGCGCGAAGCGGTACCGAGCACGTCGAGGGCGCGCTGGTGGGTCGTGACAGATCGGCGCTCGGCGCGGTGGGACGCGAAACGCGACCACGCGGCGAACCCCGCGACGAGAACGAAAGCGCCGATCGCGATGCCCGCGATCAAGACGCGACGCCCCCAGAATCACCCTGCATACGCACCATTCAAGCGCGCTGCCCCCGGCGGCGCAGGGCAGCTACCAGATGCTCACGTTCTCAGCCCGGCCCGGGGCACAAGGGCGTCCGGGATCTCCGACCGGCGCGGGTTCCCGCGATCACGACCGGACAACACCGGATCGGCGACCCCCCAGTCGGCCCCGATGTCCGGGTCGTCCCAGGCCACTCCCAGCTCGTCCTGCTCGTTGTAGTAGGAGTCAACGAGGTACGTGAGCGTCAGGTCCGTCAGCGACGCGAAGCCGTGCGCGACCCCGGGTGGGATAAACACCCCTCGTTCGTCTGCTCCGAGGTCGACGAGCTCGACCGCACCCTCGGTCGGCGAACCGATGCGCAGGTCGTACAGCACGACGCGCGCCCGACCGCGCGTCGCGTACCAGTAGTCGGCCTGGTGCAGGTGGTAGTGGAGGCCGACGACGGCGCCCTGGGCCTTGTCCGACCGGTTCGCCTGGACCATCTCGCGTCCGAGCGGAAACCATGACCGGCGGTACGTCTCGACGAAGCGACCGCGTTCGTCGCCGTGGACGACGGGTACGACATGGATGACGTCACGGATGATCTTCGACTCGACGATCTCGGCCACGCTGTTCCTCTCCCTGGCAGGACCCCAAAGGCTACGCACGACAGTCTGGCGCGCCGGACCGGGCCATCACCCACCTTCCCCGTGCGCGCCGGGGGTCAGGCGAGCGTCAGCTCACCGCCGGGCAGCCGCACGAGGATCCCCTCGTTGACGAGCGCGTCGGCGACGCGCCGGGCGCGTGCGACCCGCTCCGGGAATCCGGCGACCCGGGCGAGGTCCGCTGGCGCAATCGGTCCGGCACACGCGGCCCGCACGAGCCGACCGCGTCCCTGTCGGTCCGAACCTTCGAACCGGGATTGTCCGGTCGTCACGCGCGCCGAGCCAACTGCCGGGTCGGGATCGCCGCCGGGTTTCTGCCTCCAGGCACAGGCCCCGACCGCACGCACCGGACAGGTGACACAGACGGGGGCATGCGCCGTACAGACGAGACTGCCGAAGTCCATCACGGCGAGGTTCCACTCGCGCCCCCGTCCGTCCGGAACGAGGCGATCCGCCAAAGCCTGCGCCTCGCGGGGGCGAAGCGGTCGGCCTGCCGCGGCGCGGGCGAGAACCCGGCCGACGTTCGTGTCGACCGCGGCGACCTCGGCGTCGAACGCGAATGCCAGTACGGCCCGCGCCGTGTACGGGCCGACACCGTCGAGGGCGACGAGTTCGTCGAGGGTTGCCGGAACGCGTCCTGCGTACCGCTCCACGATCCTCGCGGCGGCCGCGTGCAGCGCCAGGGCGCGACGGTTATAGCCCAGCCCCACCCAGGCGCGGACGACGTCACCCACGGGCGCGGCGGCACACGCGGCTGCGGTCGGGAAACGCGCGACGAACTCGCGAAAGCGCGGCGTCACGCGGGAGACCTGGGTTTGGGCGAGCATCGTCTCGGAGACGAGCACCGCCCACGGATCGCGGGTCGTGCGCCACGGCAGCCGGTCCCTCGCCGCCCGCGCCCCCGCCCACCAGCGCCCGATCGCGTCGACAAGTCGCGCTTCGCGCCGGCCGAGCTCCGCAGTGAGCGGTCCCCCCGCGGGGATCGACGTCGTCAATCGCGAGGGGCGCGGGTCGAAAACGGCAGGACCCAGTCCTCCTGGGTCTCGCCGTCGATCGAGAGTCGCCAGGTGAATCGTGACGACGGTGCGATCGGCAGCGGGCCGAAGTTGAGCGCCAGCGCGACGTCGACCGGGCTTCCTTCGGGCACCGACTCGGGACGCGACACCTCGAAGTCGCCGCGCACCTCGATCGGCTGGGGTCCGTCGGGCGTCTGGGCGACGATCGGCTGCCCGTCCTCATCGACCAGAAACAACTCCCAGTGGTGCAGCCGGTCGACCTCGGTCCAGTCGACGTCGACCTTCATCGCCACAGCCGACGGGGTCGGGTCCGGCCCGATGAGGCTCCACCCGCCCCCGAGGATGTAGAGCTTGCCGTCGGCCACCTGGGCGGCATCACACAGGAGCAGCGTCACCCGCATCGCGCTCACCGTAGTGGCTCCTCCCGACCCCCGTCCGACGAATCGGGACGGAAACGCCGCCCGACAGGTGGGTCAAGAGCGCGTGATCCGGGCCGGTAGCTTGGATCCCGATGGGAGTGCCCCCGCCCAGTGACGACCTCTATCGCCGACCGCTGCGCGACGCCCTCGGCTACGTCCCGGTCGGGCCCGGATGGCGCTGCGCCGATGTCGGTGCCGGCACCGGCGACGTGACGCTCGCCCTCGCCGACCTCGTCGGACCGACGGGCCGGGTCTACGGGATCGACCGCTCGGCGGCCGCCTGTGACGATCTCGCCAAGCGGTCGGCCGGGGTGGGCGCGTCACAGGTCGTCCCGCTGGTCCAGGCGGCGGAGGGTCTCGAACTGCCCGAGCAAGTCGATCTCGCGTACTGCCGGTTCCTTCTCATGCATGTCGTCGATCCCCACGCCGTCTGGTCTCGCCTCGTGGCCGCGACGCGCAAGGGCGGCTTCGTCGTCGCCCAGGAACCGATCACGTCGGCCGGGCGCGTCGGCGGCGTCGCACTGTCGATGCCGGACGCGCCCTGCCCCGACGTCGGGGCGCTGCTCCCCGGATATGCGATCGGGACCGGCTGCAGAATCGTCGCGGCGTGGGCGGAGGCCCCGGCGGGAGCGGGCGCGGGCCCGGTGGCCGCCTATCTCGCGGAGCTGACCGGGGTCGATCCCGGTGACGACCCGATCGTGCTCCCCGTGCTCGTCACCGTCGTCGCCCAGAAGCCGGAAACACCGTGACCCCGGCCGTCTACCTCGACCGCGACGGCGTGTTGACGGTGCTCGTGCCCGACGAGTCGACGGGGGTGCTCGAGTCACCGCTCCACCCGGAAGACGTCGTTCTCCTCCCCGGGGTGGCGCAGGCCGCTCGGGCGCTCGCCCGGGCCGGATTTGTGCTCGTCGGTGTGACGAACCAGCCGGCGGCGGCGAAACAGACGGTCTCGGTCGACGTCCTCGAAACCGTGCAAACGCGAGTCGTCGAGTTGCTCGCGGCCCAAGGCGTCGAGTTCGACGCGTGGCGGATCTGCCTCCACCACCCCCAAGGGACCGACCCCGTGTTCGGCAGGGCCTGCGAATGCCGAAAACCTGCTCCCGGCATGCTGCTGTCGGCGGCAGAGGAGCTCGGCATCGACCTCGCCGGATCCTGGATGGTCGGCGACACGGACGCCGACGTGCTCGCCGGACAGGCCGCAGGCTGTAAGACACTGCTCATCGAGAACGCGCAAAGTGCGCACAAAAGATCCGGGTCCGTCGCGCCTGACCGGCGCGCGCGGGACCTCCCACAAGCCGTATCAGTCCTGCTCAACGGCTAGGGCGACTGCTAGCATCGCACCCGGTGCTGGACAAGATCACGACGCGGATCTTCGCCGACGGCGCCAACCTGCAGAGCATTCTCGAGCTCGCCGACGACCCCCGGATCTCCGGATTCACGACGAATCCGACGCTGATGCACCAGGCGGGCGTCACCGATTACGCGCGCTTCGCGGCCGAGCTCCTCAGCCATGTCACGACGCACCCGGTCTCGTTCGAGGCCTTCGCCGACGAACGCGAGAACATGCGCCGTCAGGCGAAACTCATCGCCTCGTGGGGCGAGAACGTCTACGTGAAGATCCCGGTGACGACGACGTCGGGCGAGCCGATGACCGAGCTCGTGCACGATCTCTCCCACGACGGCGTGAAGGTGAACGTCACCGCGATGTTCACACTCGCCCAGGTCGAGGGAATCACCGCCGCGGTCGCCGGCGGAGCGCCGTCGTACCTGTCGATCTTCGCCGGAAGGATCGCCGACGCCGGCGTCGATCCCGTGCCACTCGTGCGGCGCGCCGTCGAGATCATGGCGGCGGCGCCGGGTGCCGAGTGCATGTGGGCCTCGCCGCGCGAGGTCCTCAACCTCGTCCAGGCGAACAGCGCCGGCTGCCATATCATCACGATGACGCTGGATCTGCTCCGCAAGCTCGACGGGCTCGGCAAGGACCTTTCGCAGTTCTCGCTCGAGACCGTCCAGATGTTCTTCCGGGACGCGGCCGCCGCCGGCTACTCGATCTAGCCGTGTTCGACATCGGCGGCCGGCGCGCACGTCCCGAGCGGGCCGAGCGCGAATGACGGCATCCTCCGCCCCGGTCAGACGCGCCTGTATCACAGGAGGCGCCGGCTTCATCGGCAGCAATCTGGCGGATCGGCTCATCGACGCAGGTTCCGAGGTCGTCGTCGTCGACAACTTCCGCACGGGCAGGCGTGAGTTCCTGGCGTCGATACTCGACCATCCCCGTTTCTCGCTCGTCGAGGGCGACGTGCTCGAGCCCGGCGTCCTCGAGTCGGCCTTCGCGGGTTGTGGCTGGGTCTTCCACCTCCAGGCGAACGCCGACGTCCGGCGCGGGTTCGAGCACCCGCAGTGGGACCTCGAGCAGAACACGCTCGCCACGTCGCGAGTCCTCGAAGCCATGCGGGCCGCCGGCGTGCACCGGATCCTTTTCGCCTCTTCCGGTTCCGTCTACGGCGAGCCGGCGGTCTTCCCGACGCCTGAGGACGCGCCCTTCCCGCAGCAGACGTCGCTCTACGGGGCCTCGAAGCTCGCCTGCGAGGGCCTCGTCGAGGCGTACTCGTCCGGATTCGGCCTGACCGGAGTCGTCTGCCGTTTCGTCTCGATCCTCGGCGAGCGGTACACGCACGGCCACGTCGTCGACTTCTACCGGCAGCTACGTGGCGACCCTGACCACCTTGCCGTCCTCGGAGACGGACACCAAGAGAAGTCGTACCTCTACGTCGGGGACTGTATCGACGCCATGGTCGTCTGCGTTGGGCGTCACGCCGACGAGCCCGGGACGTTCGTCTACAACCTCGGGACCGACGAGACGATCCTCGTCGACGAGTCCGTCCGGATCATCACGCACCACCTCGGTGCGAACCCCGAGGTCGCCCACTCCGGAGGGATCCGTGGCTGGATCGGAGACTCGCCGCTCATCCTTCTCGACACGTCCCGGATCCGGGAACTCGGGTGGTCGCCGCGGGTGACGATCAGGAAGGCGATCGAACTCACGCTCGACTGGCTCGACGACAACGAATACGCCTGGCGCGAACAGCGTTCCGCACCACATCGGAATAGGGGGTCCCGACGATGAGCGTCGTTTACAGCAGGGCTCCGTTACGCCTCCCCCTGGGGGGTGGCGGGACGGACCTCCCCTCGTACTACCGGGAGTTCGGCGGGTTCCTCGTCGCAGGGGCGATCGACAAGTACGTCCACATGTTCGTCCACGCCGCCTTCCAGAAGCGCTACCGGATGAAGTACTCCGAAACCGAGGAAGTTGACGACGTCTCCGAGATCCGGCACCCGATCCTGCGCGAGGCGCTGCTTCGCCACTGGCAGGGCAGTCCCCTCGAGATCGCCTCCGTCGCCGATGTGCCCGCCGGAACGGGCATGGGATCGTCGGGGTCGTTCACGGTGTGTCTGCTGAAAGCGCTCGCCCACGCCCGCCGCCGTTCGATCACGCCGCACGCGCTCGCCGAGGCGGCGAGCCACATCGAGATCGACGTGTTGCACGAGCCGGTCGGCAAGCAGGACCCGTACGTCGCGGCCCACGGCGGGATCTGCGCCTACACGTTCCTGCCCGACGACCGCGTCGACGTCGAACCCCTCGACCTCGACACGGAGACGCTCCGCCGACTGCGCGAGCACCTCCTCCTTTTCTACACGGGCGATGCGCGCTCGGCTTCGCTGATGCTCGCGGGCCAGGACTCCCGTTCGCGCAGCAAAGACCCGGAGATGCTCGAGAACCTCCACCGCACGAAGGAGCTCGGATACGCCAGCCGCGGGATGCTCGAGGCCGGTGATCTCGTCGGGTTCGCCGGCCTCATGCACGAGCACTGGGAGAACAAGCGCAAGCGGTCCCCCGGCATGGCGAATGAGCACATCGACCGGCTCTACGCGACGGCCCGTGAGGCGGGCGCGCTCGGCGGCAAGCTCGTCGGCGCCGGCGGCGGGGGTTTCCTTCTCGTGTACTCGCCGCACCCCGAGGACACGCGGCAGGCGCTCGCCGAGGCCAACGCCCCCGAGCTGACATTCGACTTCGACTGCAGCGGCGCTTACGCGACCGAAAACAACTGATGGACAACCCGCCGCATCCGTTGCGGGTCGCGATCGTCGGCTGCGGGCTCATCGGTCACAGAAGGGCCGAGGTCCTCGGGCCCGGGGTCCTCGTCGCCTGCCACGACCTCGTCCCGGAGTCGTCGGCGCAGCTCGCCTCGCAGTTCGGCAGCGCGGCCTGCAGCACCCTCGACGAGCTGCTCGCGCTCCGCCCCGACGTCGTCATCGTCGCGACGGTCCACGACCAGCTCGCCGGGATCGCCTGTCGGGCGCTCGAAGCCGGCGCGCACGTCCTCGTCGAGAAGCCCGCCGGGATCGGGGTCGCCGAGATCGACCGTGTCGCCGAGGCGGCGCGCGCGGCGGACCGGCTCGTGAAGGTCGGCTTCAACCACCGCTTCCACCCGGGCATCGCCCGGGCGATCGGCGAAGCCCGCTCCGGCGACTACGGCGAGGTCCTCTACCTGCGGGCGCGCTACGGCCACGGCGGCCGTCCCGGCTACGACAAGGAATGGCGGGCCGACCCGCGCCGGTCGGGGGGCGGCGAGATCGTCGACCAGGGTATGCACCTTCTCGACCTCAGCTACTGGCTCCTCGGCGACCTGCCGCTTTACAGCGCGCTCCTCCGGACGCAGTTCTGGCGGGCACCGGTCGACGACAACGCCGTCCTCGTGCTCGGCCGACGCGGCGGAGTCGGCGACCCGTCGCCTTTCGCCCTCCTCCACGTCAGCTGGACCGAGTGGAAGAACACGTTCTCCCTGGAGATCGCCTGCCGGACCGCGAAGTTCGCCGTCGACGGCCTCGGGCGCAGCTACGGCCCCGAGGAGCTGCGCATCTTCCGGATGCGCCCCGAGCTCGGACCGCCGGACCTGGAAGTCGAGCGCTACACCGACACCGACGTCTCCTGGGACCTCGAATGGCGCCACTTCACGGCGGCGATCGACGCCGCCGACGGGCGCGACCTCCTCGGCGACCTCGAATCGGCGCGCTACGCGTGGTCCTGCGTCGAGGCCGCGCAACGGAGCTCGTGACACGGGTCACCGCGCGACTCGCGACCGGCGCCCGCATACCGTGCGCGGGTACAGGGCCGCGACCAGTATTGAGGCCGTGACAGGCAACCTCGCCGGTCGGCGTATCGTCGTGACCGGCGCCAGCAAGGGCATCGGGCGCGGCATCGCCTCCACCCTCGCCGAGCTCGGCGCGAGCCTCGCCGTCGTCGCGCGCGACGGGGCGGCCCTCGAGACGTTGGTCGCCGGTCTCGCGGGTGGGCCGCACGACGCGCTCGCCTTCGACGTCGCCGACGAGGAGGCGTGGCGGCGCGCCCGCCCGAGCATCGCCGCCGGAGGACGCCTCGACGGCATCGTCGCCGCCGCGGCGCTCATCGGTCCGATCGGTCCGGTCGGCGAGTGGCCCGTCGACGAATTCCGTCGCACGCTCGACGTCAACGTCACCGGGACGCTCCTCGCCGTGACGACGTGCCTCGAACCGCTGCGCCACGCCGGCGGATCGGTGGTCACGTTCTCAGGCGGTGGGGCGACCGCCCCGTTCCCCCGCTTCGACGGCTACGCCACCTCGAAGGCCGCAGTCGTCCGGTTGACCGAGAACCTCGCCGTCGAGCTCGCGGTGGACCACATCCGGGTGAACGCGATCGCGCCGGGCTTCATCGTCACGCCGATGCACGACGACATCCTCGCTGCCGGTCCCGACTCGGTCGGCGCCGATTTCTACGCCCGGACCCACCGCGCCCACGAAGCCGGCGCGGCGGACCCTGTCGAGCTCGTCCACGAGCTCGTCACCTTCCTTTTGTCGGACGAGTCCGCCGGGATCACCGGTCGGATCATCAGCGCACAGTGGGACCCCTGGAAAGAGGAGGCGTTCCGGGCGCGCCTGCGGGACGAGAAGGATCTCGCGACGCTCCGACGGATCGACGACCAGTTCTTCACGACCCGCGAGAAGGACCACGGTTGATCTCGGCGCGCGACCGCGAGGAACCGCCACGCGACACCGGGCTCTACTGGTCCGCCGAACTCGAGGAACTCCACGAAGAGAGCAGTCGGACGAGCTTCATCGACGTGTGGACGCGGGCGGCGATGATCGAGCACCTCGGCGAGCTGATCGCCGGGCGACGGATCGTCGATCTCGGTTGCTCGAGCGGCTACCTGCTCGAGGATCTGGCCGGCCGTGAGGCCGGCCTGTACCTCGTCGGCGTCGACTACGTGCTCGCCGGGCTCGCCGGCGCCGCGGGACGCCTCCTTGGTGTCGCGCTCGTCCAGGCCGACGCCTGCCACCTCCCCCTCGCCGACGGTTCCGCCGACGCCGTCGTGAGCGCCAACCTCCTCGAGCACGTTCCCGATGACGAAGGGGCCCTCGCCGAGATCCATCGCGCGCTGCGACCCGGCGGTCGCGCCGTCATCGTCGTCCCCTCCGCACCTGGCACCTACGACTGCTTCGACCGCTACCTGCGGCACCAGCGCCGCTACGCCCGGGGCGAGCTGCGCAGAAAGGCGCGGGTCGCCGGCCTCGTCGTCACGGAACGCTTCTACCTCGGATCGATCGTGTTCCCCCCGTTCTGGCTCGACAAGAAGAAGAATCGGGTCATGTTCGGGCACCTCGAGGGGGAACGCCTCTGGCGGAAGGTCTCGGCCAGCAACTCCCGGACCGGGGACTCGCGACTCGGCCGGCTTTCCTGCCGGCTGGAGCGCTGGCTCCTCGCCCACCGCGTCGCGCTGCCGTTCGGGATCCGCGAGCTCACCGTCCTGGAGAAGCCGGGCGCGCCATGACGTCGCCGGCCCCGAGGCGCCAGATGCTGAGCATCGTGATACCCGCCTACAACGAGGAAGACAACGTCCCGAGGGTCTACGAACGGCTCGCCGCGGCGCTCGACGCGCTCGACTACGACTGGGAGGTCATCTTCAGCGTCGACCCGTCGACCGACCGCACGGAGAAGGCCATCCTCGATTTGCGCAAGGTCGACCCGCGGGTCCGAATGCTGCGGTTCTCACGGCGCTTCGGCCAGCCGACCGCGACGATCGCCGGGCTCGAGGCGGCCTCGGGCGACGCTGTCATCGTCATCGACTGCGACCTCCAGGACCCCCCCGAGCTCATCGGCGAGCTCGTCGAGCAGTGGCAGCAGGGCTATGACGTCGTCTACGCGCAGCGCCGCACCAGGGCGGGCGAGACGCTCCTGAAAAGGATGGTCGCCGCGGTCGGCTACCGGATCATCCGGCACATCGCCGAGGTCAACATCCCGCCGAACGCCGGCGACTTCCGCCTCATGAGCCGCCGGGTCGTCGACGCTGTGGTCGCGCTGCCCGAGAAGCACGGCTTCCTGCGCGGTCTCGTCGGCTACGTCGGGTTCCCTCAGACGAGCGTGCTCTACGACCGCGAGGTCCGCCAGGGCGGCCAGAGCAAGTACAACCGCTTCACCGGTTCGGTGCTCATCGGCCTCAACGGCGTGATCGGCTTCTCGCGCTATCCGCTGCAGCTCATCTCCACGATCGGCATCGGGCTCGCCACGATCGCGTTCCTCCTCGGCGCGACGTACTTCTCGTTCAAGCTCGCCGGCGTGCACTTCCCCGTCGGCAACCCGACGCTCGTCATCCTCATCTGTTTGTTCGGCGGCATCCAGCTGCTCTCGCTCGGCATCCTCGGCGAGTACGTAGGCCGGATCTACGACGAGGTGCGCGATCGCCCGAGGTACATCATCGAGTCCCGATACGGCTGGGACGACGCTGATCGCCGGTAGCGACGACCCGGGACGCGGACCGCGGCCGGCGGTGCCGCCGGTGTGCGTCCTCGCGGGAGGGAGGGGTACCCGCCTCCGGGAGGCGACCCGTGACCGGCCCAAGGGCCTGATCGAGGTCGCCGGCCAGCCTTTCCTCGTCCACCAACTGCGCCTGCTCGCTCGGAACGGTGTGACGCGCGTCGTGCTGTGTGTCGGCTACCTCGGCGAGATGGTCGAGGAAGCGATCGGGCCGGATCGCGAGGGCATCGAGATCGCCTACAGCTACGACTCTCCGGGGCTCGACGGAACGCTCGGCGCGATCCGCAGGGCGGCACCGCTGCTCGGCGATCGCTTCCTCGTCCTGTACGGCGACACGTTCCTGCGCGTCGGCTACCGCGACGTCGCCGATTCCTGGGCGCGAAGCGGGCTGCCCGCCGCGATGGCCGTGCTGCGCAACGAGAACCGCTGGGAGGCCTCGAACGCGGCGTTCGACGCGGGGCGCGTCACCCGCTACGACAAGCAACGACCTTCGCCCGATATGGCCTTCGTCGACTACGGGCTCGGCGGGCTCACGGCAGCGGTCATCGACCTAGCCGGTGACGGCGCGGCCGAGCTGTCGGACCTGTACTCGGTCCTCGCCGCCCAACGGCTCCTTTTCGGCTACGAGGCGACGGAGCGCTTCTACGAGATCGGCCGCACCGAGTCGCTGCGTGAGACCGACGCGTTCCTGCGGGGCTACTGGTCGGCGGCCGACTGAACCGCGGGTCGTTCAGCCCGCCGAGTCGCCCTGTCCGCCCCGCTTCCTGCGCAACGGGGACGCCACGCGACCGGCGAGCGATGCGCCGGCAACGGCCCAGCGGTAGCTGCGGGTGGCCTGGATCGCGGCGATCTCGTCCTGCAACCGGACGATCTCGGCGTTCAGCCCAACGATCACGGCCTCGGCGTGTTCGAGATCGGCGAAGAGCTCGGCGGCGCGTTCGCGCACCCGGCCGAGCTCGTCGCGCGTCGAGCGCTCCCGGTCCTCTGCCCGCGCGAGGTTGACCTCGGAATCTCTGACGTAGACGTCCTTCACCGAGAGGTCGCGCAACACGGCTTCGTACTCGGCCTCGCGCACCCGATCGGCTTCGACGAGCTCACGCGCAAGCAGTTCCGCGGATCCTGGCGCCTCGTCGGGGAGCGATCCCGCCACGGGACTCACGGTACTCGACGCTCCCGGAACGCCCAGCTCAAAGCCGTTCCCCTCACGATCCGACCCCGGCGAGCCGTTCGACGAGGGAGGGCCAGACCGACGACGCGTGCAGCGCCGCCCAACTGGCCTGCTGGGCGAGCACGCGCTCGCGCTG
The DNA here is from genome assembly GCA_963785415.1 of uncultured Acidimicrobiaceae bacterium. Classification (GTDB taxonomy): domain Bacteria; phylum Actinomycetota; class Acidimicrobiia; order Acidimicrobiales; family Bog-793; genus Bog-793. The sequence continues at coordinate 1,769,011 of CAWAVB010000001.1, read as the reverse complement.
GGACCGCCAAGCGTCGTCGTCGCCGAGCAGCGCCGCGACGGCGCGGGCGAACCGGTCGGGATCGTCGGTGACGACGACCGCGCCCCGGTCGTCGAAGGGGATCCCCTCGGCGCCCACGGTCGTCGCCACGGTCGGCACGCCGTACTGCACCGCTTCGACGGTCTTCAGCTTCACCCCCGACCCGTAGCGGACTGGCACGACGACGACGCGCACGGTCGCGTAGAACTCGGCGAGGTCCGCCACCTGACCGACGAACTCGATGGCCGGCGTCACAAGGCGCCGGACGTTGGCCGGGGGTTGACCGCCGGTCACCCGCAGGCGCACGCCGGGCTGACGGGCGCGCACCTTCGGCAGGACCTTCCTCGCGAACCAGTCCACGGCGTCGGCATTCGGCGACTCCGGTCCGGCGGACCAGCCCGCGACGAACCCGATGTCCCGGCGGGAGGCGACGCCCTCGCGGCCCGGTGTCGCCTCGGCGAAGAACGGGGGGTGCACGGCGACGTTGTGCGGCGTCGTCGAGTACTCCCGGAAGAAGTCCGCCTCGTCTTCGGAGATCGCGACGACGAAGTCCGCCTCCCGGGCGATCCCCTGTTCGACCTCCGCGAGCCTCGCCGCGTCCTGCGCCACCCGGAGCGCGGTCGGCGCGTCGAGGACGAACGCCAGCTGACGCTCGAGCCGCCGGTGGAACAAGGCCTCGGCGTCATAGACGACCGGGACCCCGGGGACGAGCCGGCGCAGCGTCCCTACCGACGCCGTCCAGTTGTGGGGCCGGGAGACGATGACGACGGCGTAACGCTGAGCCTCACGCGCGAGCATCCCCTCGAGGTCCTCCACGACGAGTCCGACGCCGAGCGCGTCCGCCCGTTCGGCGTCGGACTCGGTCGGCGCGACGAGCGGGAGCACGTCGACCTGGAAACGTCCGCCCCGGGCGAGCTCGCCGATGACGTCTGCCATGCGCCCCGAACCCGCGCCGAGCGACGGATCGGGCACCGCATCGTCGATGACGAGAAGACGCGACCCCCCGCGCCGACGTCGCGGGACCGCGGACCCCGCCGGGGGGTTCAGTTCGCGCGTCGTCATCGCCGCCCGCGCCGAACTCGCCCCGGCGGACGGACGGTTCGCCCGGGCGCGCCAGACGTCGAACAGCTCCCGGTTGAGCTGCATGACGCACGACCGGAAGTGGTCGTTCATGCGCGCCGAGTGCGCACGGCGCACCAACGCCCTCGGCTCGATGACCACGTGTCCCCCGGTCTCGGCGACGCGGGCACACAGGTCGGTCGTCGCGAAACCGAACGGGTGGAAGATCCCGTCGAGACCACCGAGTCGGTCCCAGGCGCGACGGCGGACGAGGAACGCGCACTCGGAGACGGCGATCGACGAATCCTCCGCCGGTCCGCCGGGAGCCCCCGCCCGATCTCGCGGACCCGGGGCGTCGTCGTCCGTGACCGCACAGCCGATGACCTCGGCCGCAGGATGGGACGCCGCCGAGGCCGCGAGCGCGTCGAGCCAACCGGGCGGCACGGTGACGTCGTCATGGATGATGGCAAGCAATTCTGAGCGGGTCGAGGCGACCCCAACGTTCACCGATCCGGCGAAGCCGATGTCGGAACGGGACGTGATGACCTTCGCCCCCCGAACCAGTCGCGCGACCGCTTCAAGGACGTGCGGCTCGACGTCATTCAGCACGACCACCACTTCGAACGGATCGGTCGTGCGTTGCACACCGATCGAGGCGAGACACCCGAGGAGGTGCGGGGCGGACCCCCAGGCGGTGACGACCACCGAGACGGCGGGATCGGATGTCTCGTCGAAGATGACGACGTCCGGCGCACTCACCTCCGCGGCCACCCCCTTCCGGACGTCAAGACCGACCCAGCCGCGCGGCGCGCCCCAGCAGGAAATGCAACCGATCCCCCATCTCTTCCTTGTCGAGCGTCGTGGGCCAAAGGATACCGACGGTCGTGCGCGCCGACCCGGTGGTTCAACCGACGATGCCGCCCCTCGTCATGGCGAGAACGTCGAGGGCCCGGTCGACGTCGTCCTCTCCGAGCAGGCCCATCTCGAGGACGACGGCACGCAGGTCCTTACCCTCGGCGAGGGCGCGCTTCACGACCTTCGCGGCGTTTTCGTAGCCGATGTAGGGATTGAGCGCCGTCGCAATCGACGCTGACGAGAGCGCATAATTCCGGCAACGTTCGGCGTCGGCCTCGATGCCGTCGACGCACTTCGACGCGAGCGTCCGGCTCGCCGCGGCGACGAGGCGGATCGACTCGAGCAGGTTCCGCCCGATCACGGGCAACATGATGTTCAGCTCGAAGTTCCCCGCGGCCCCGCCGAAGGCGACCGCGGCGTCGTTGCCGATCACCTGGGCGACGACCTGGCACACCGCCTCGGGGACGACGGGATTCACCTTGCCCGGCATGATCGAGGATCCCGGCTGGAGATCGGGGAGGTGGATCTCTCCCAGGCCGCAACGCGGACCGGAGGACATCCAGCGCAGGTCGTTGGCGATCTTGTAGAGCGACACCGCGATCGTCCGCACGACGCCGGACGCCTCGACGAGGCCGTCGCGGGCCCCCTGGGCCTCGAAATGGTCCCGGGCCTCGGTCAGGTCGAGCCCCGTCGCCCGGCGCAGGCGCTCGATCACCTCGGCGGCGAAACCAGGTTTGGCGTTGAGGCCCGTGCCGACCGCCGTCCCCCCGAGCGGGAGCTCGCCGACGCGCCCGAGGCTCGAGTCGAGGCGTTCGATCCCGTGCTCGATGGCCGCGGCGTAACCGTCGAACTCCTGTCCGAGCGTGACCGGCGTCGCGTCCATCAGATGGGTGCGGCCCGCCTTCACGAGCTCGGCGAATTCTCCGCCCTTCCGGCGCAGCGCGGCGGCGAGTTGATCGAGCGCGGGAACGAGGTCCGCCCCGATCTCACGGACCGTCGCGAGATGGATCGCCGCCGGGAATGTGTCGTTCGAGGACTGCGACGCGTTCACCTCGTCGTTCGGGCTCACCGGCCGTCCCAGCCGCTCGCCGGCGAGCTGGGCGAGGACCTCGTTCATGTTCATGTTCGTCGAGGTGCCCGAGCCGGTCTGGAAGACGTCGATCGGGAACTGGTCGGCATGGCGGCCCGACGCGATCTCGCCTGCCGCTTCGCCGATCGCCGCCGCGACGGTGGCATCGACCGTCCCGAGTTCGGCGTTCACCTCGGCGCAGGTGCCCTTGATGATCGCCAGCGCCTCCAGGATCGCGCGCTCGACGGGTTGCCCCGAGATCGGGAAGTTCTCGACGGCGCGCTGCGTCTGCGCCCCCCACCGGGCATCGGCGGGTACCCGCACCTCGCCCATCGAATCGTGCTCGACCCGGAAACCGTCCGCCGAGGCGGGCTTGGCCTCGCCCATGTCGTCATCCTTTCTGCCGCCGGACGGGCACCGATGCGCCCCGGCCCTGTGGATAAGACAGTCTCACCGTAGCGGGACGTCATCTGAGGCGACGGAACCCCAGCCCAAGCTGTGTTTCCTTGCACAGGCCATACGGCCACCGATACGTTGGGTTCACAGTGCGCTACGTGGCGAGGGTTGTGTCGCGGGCGGTGATCAAGTGATCCGCACCCCCGCCGGACGCCGCGCTCGACAACACCCTCACCAAGTCCGGCATCTCTCCATCGCCGCGACCGTCGTGGTGGCCGCGGCGACCCTGCTGCCGGCACTGCGCGCCAGCGCAGCGAACAGCCCCTCACCCGTTTCGACGCTGCAGTCGAAAGCGAGCGCCCTCGCCTCCAAGATCGCCACGATCCAGGTGAAGCTCCAGGTTCTATCCGAAGAGTACGACCAGGTAGCGACGCGCGAAGCGCTCCTGCGCCGTGACATCCGCAAGGACGAACGGCAGATCGATGCGGCCCGGTCGAACGTGAGCGATGACAAGCAGTTGCTGCAACGCCAAACCATCGACGCCTACGTGAGCGACGGCGCGACCTCGGACGACCTCTCCGCCCTCACGGGCAACGAGAACGCGCTTCCGGCCCAGCAGACCTACCTCGAGGACGCCGCGGGGAGCCTGTCGAGCGCGGTGAGCTCGTTGCGCTTCTCCGAGCACGCCCTCGTCGAGCGCACCGACCAGCTCGCCCGGAACGAGGTCCAGTCGCGTGCCGCGATGAAGATCCTCAACGCCGCCCGCACGAACGCCGACGAGCTCGGCACCGACCTCACCTCGACGCTGCAGGGCGTGAACGGCTCGCTCGCCGCCGCGGTCGCCAACCAGCAGAAGCAAGAGGCGGTCCAGGCCGCGGCGCAAGCCGCGGCGGCCCAGGTGATCAAGCAGGCGCAGCAGCAGTCCGACGCCGCGACGAGCTCCAACCCCGCCGCCACGGTCGACCCGACGGACGCGGTGACGGGTGACCAGCAGGGGCTCGCGGCCGTCCATGCGGCGGAGTCGCAGATCGGCGTGCCCTACGTCTGGTCCGGATCGTCTCCGGGCTACGGCTTCGACTGCTCGGGGCTCACCATGTGGGCATGGGGCCAGGCGGGGGTCAACCTGTCGCACAGCGCCGAGGACCAGTACTACTCGATCGAGCACATCCCGTTCTCGGAGCTGCAACCCGGCGATCTCATCTTCTACGCATGGGGCGGCTACATCTACCACGTCGTCATGTACGTCGGGAACGGCCAGGTGGTCCAGGCCGAGCAGACCGGCACGACGATCGCCATCACCCCGGTCTCGCCGGGCGCGTTCGCCGCGGGACGTCCCTGACCGAAGGCTCACCCGCCCAGCGCGCCCGGCCCGGGAGCTAGGAGGGCCGGACGACAGCCCTGTCGCGGGCCCGCTCGGCGACAGTCAGCACCGGCAAGAGCCAGGGTGCGCTGTCGGGCGGCGGCGCCGAGACGATGTCGGCGGCGACGGCCCAACGCAGCGCGGCGACCTCGGCCGGGTCGGGCACGGGATCGCCTGTCACCTCGCCGATGAGGACGTGGTCGAACTCGTGCTCGACGAGACCGGACACCGGGCAGACCGCCCGGTAGGTGAGCGTGCCGACGTCGGCGAGACGACAGGAGAGGCCGAGCTCCTCGCCGACGCGCCGCTCGGCGGAGGCGACGAGGTCCTCGCCGGGCCGGGGGTGGCTGCAACAGGAGTTCGCCCAGACGAGCGGGAAGTGATATTTCGTCCCGGCGCGCTGCTGGAGCAGCACGCGCCCGTCTGACCGGTACAAGACGACGGAGAAGGCGAGGTGGAGACGGCCCGGCGCCTCATGGGCCGCGAGTTTGGCCAACGTGCCGATCGGTTCCCCGTCCCCGTTGACGAGCACGACGGTGTCGCGGGCCTTCGCCGGCCCCGGCCGCCCCGCTCCCCCGTTTGTCACGCCGTTCGCTCCTTCGGACACGCCTCGAGGCGCGTTTCGCCGTGCCGGGCGGACCCGCGCGCATGCTATGACGGACCTCGCGAGACTGTCGGACGCGCGCCTCGGGCGGGCGTGGACCGGCAAGCAGCGAAGATCGGGGTGATGTATGGAATACCGGCGGCTCGGGAGGTCGGGACTGCGGGTGAGCGCGCTCTCACTCGGGTCGTGGGTGACGTTCGGTTCTCAGCTCGACGTCGGGCTCGCCAAGGAGTGCCTCGCCGCGGCCCGGGCGGGCGGGGTGAACTTCTTCGACAACGCCGAGCAGTACGCCGGCGGCGAGTCCGAACGGATCATGGGCCGGGCGCTCGCCGAACTCGGCTGGCCGCGCCACACCTACGTCGTGTCGACGAAGTTCTTCTGGGGCATCCACGAGGGCGTGAATACGCAGGACACGCTGAACCGCAAGTACCTCCTGCAGGCGATCGACGGGTCGCTCGAGCGGCTCGGCCTCGACTTCGTCGACCTGGTGTTCTGCCATCGCTCCGACCCGGCGACGCCGATCGAGGAGACCGTCTGGGCGATGCACGACATCGTGAGCTCGGGCAAGGCCACCTACTGGGGGACGTCAGAATGGCCGTCCGACGACCTACGCGCCGCGTTCGAGATCGCCGAACGCCATCACTTGCGCAAGCCGGTGATGGAACAGTCGCAGTACAACCTGCTCGAACGCCGGCGCGTCGAGGTCGAGTACGCCCGCCTCTACGAGGACTGGGGCCTCGGTCTCACGACCTACAGCCCGCTCGCCTGGGGCATCCTCGCGGGCAAGTACGTCGACGGCATCCCTGCAGGGTCGCGGGCGACCGTCCCGGGCTTCGAGTGGCTGCGTGACCGGCTCGTCGCGCCGGAGACGAACGCCCGCCTCCCGGCGCTCCTCGCCGTCGCCCGCGAACTCGGCTGCACCCCCGCCCAGCTCGCCATCGCCTGGTGCGCGGCGAACCCGCACGTCTCGACCGTGATCACCGGGGCGAGCCGGGTCGAACAGGTCGAGGAGAACCTGCGGGCGCTCGACGTCCTGCCGCTCCTCACCCCCGAGGTGATGGCCCGGCTCGACGCCGCCTACGCCTGACCCGGGCGGGTGGCGCGACCTCGTCTGAACCTCGCCCTCGCCGGTTCGGAAAACTCCAGGTAGGTGACGGATCTCGTCGCGGCGGGCGGTGCCGCTAGGTCACGCCGTGCCAGTTCACACGGAGTTCACACGTCTGACACCGCGGCGAAACGACACTCTGGCACGCTGAGCAGGTCAGACGCGGATCGGCCCCACGTCGGAGGTGAACGCGTCGCGCGTGAACCTCCGGCGCGGGGCTGAAGCGATCCGCCGAGCACCCAAGGAGCGGTTCGTGAGCTACCAGGCTGAGTACATCTGGATTGACGGCTACAAGCCGACACCGATGATCCGATGCAAGACGAAGATCGTCGCCGACGGCAAGGAGCCCCCGATCTGGGGCTTCGACGGCTCCAGCACGAATCAGGCCCCGGGGAACCTCTCCGACTGCGTCCTGCGGCCCGTGCTCGTCACGCCCGACCCGCTCCGGGGGGGCAAGAACAAGCTGGTGCTCTGCGAGGTGCTCCTCACCGACTTCACGCCGCACCCCACGAACACGCGGGCGGGTTGCGTCGAGGTCGCCGAGAAGTACGCCGCCCAGGAGCCGATGTTCGGCATCGAGCAGGAATACACGTTCTTCCAGGACGGCCGGCCCCTCGGCTGGCCCGAGATCGGCTTCCCCGCGCCCCAGGGTCCCTATTACTGCTCGGTGGGGGCCGAGTACATCGTCGGGCGGGACATCGTCGAGCGGCACACGATCGCCTGCCTGGAGGCGGGGATATCGATCGAGGGGACGAACGCCGAGGTGATGAAGGGCCAGTGGGAGTTTCAGGTCGGCATCTTGCCGCCGCCGGTCATCGGCGACCAGCTGTGGCTGGCCCGCTGGCTGCTCTGTCGCATCGCCGAGGACTTCGGCGCCGACGTGAGCTTCGCCGCCAAGCCGGTGCCGGGCGACTGGAACGGCGCCGGGGGCCACACCAACTTCTCGACCAAGGCGATGCGCGAGCGCTACAAGCCGATCCTCGCCGCCTGCGAGGCGCTGGCGAACCGCGTCGAGGACCACATCGAGAACTACGGCGACGGCATCAAGGACCGGCTGACGGGGGCGCACGAGACGGCCCACTGGAGCAAGTTCCACTACGCGCCCTGGGACCGCGGCGCGTCGGTCCGGATCCCGTGGAACGTCGAGAAGGAGCAGAAGGGCTGGATCGAGGATCGCCGGCCGAACGCCAACGCCGACCCGTACGTCGTGTCCCGGCTCATCACCGAGACGGTCTGCGAGGACGCCGCGAGGGGCTGAACCCCGCCCGGTAGCGCGGCCGGGCCCGGCTCGCCGGTGGGGATGACGAGCGCATCAATTCGTCGGGCCCGCGCCACTCGGTAAGGTGGCCGCCGTGTCGACCGACGCCGCGACCCTTTCCCGGCGACGCCCGCTCGTCCTCGCCGACTTAGTCCCGCGGGTTCGGGCCCGGGACGCCGTCCTCGTCGTCGGCGCCGCCGGTTTCGTCGGGCTGCTCGCCCAGGTCTCGATCCCGCTGGCGTGGACCCCGGTTCCGATCACGGGCCAGACGCTCGGAGTCGTCCTGGCGGGCAGCGCCCTCGGCGCCCGCCGTGCGGGCGCCGCCCTCGCCTTCTACGGCCTTGCCGGGCTCGCCGGCGTTCCCTGGTTCGCCGATCACGCCGCGGGCTGGCCCGGCGGGCTGTTCGGCTACGTCGTCGGCTTCCTCGTCGCCGCGGTCGTCTGCGGCTGGTTCGCCGAACGGCGGGCCGACCGGCGGATCGTGAGCTCGCTCCCGGCGATGCTGTGCGGCGACGCGATCATCTTCGCGATCGGGGTCCCGTGGCTCGCCGTCTCCTACCATTTCGGCGCAGCCGAGGCGATCGACAAGGGACTGACGCCGTTTCTCGCCGGTGAGGCGATCAAGACGGCGCTCGCTGCGGCCCTTCTCCCCGCGGCGTGGAAGGTCGCCGGCGCCGCCGGGAGGTCGCGCGGGCTGCCCCGCTAGCTCGACGCCCGGACGCCGGGCCTCGAGGGCGAGTCCCTCCGCCGGGTCGCCCGAATGGAGCCGTTCGGCCCCGGACCAGTCCACCGTCGCAACCGGGGCCTTTTCCCCGGCGAGTAGCTTGGCGCGCCGTGGATCCGTCGAGTGACTTCACCGGGGTGGCGCGCGCGCTGACCGCGAGCGGGGAACCGCTCGTCACGGCGCGCGGGCTCGTGAAGCGGTTCGGTGAGTTCGTCGCGGTCGACGGCATCGACTTCGACATCGGACGCGGCGACTCGTACGGGTTCCTCGGCCCGAACGGGGCCGGGAAGACCTCGACGATGCGCATGATCGCCTGCATGTCGCCGGTCTCCGCGGGGACGCTCCGGGTGCTCGGCCGCGACCCGGACCACGACGGCCCCGAGATCCGCGCCCGGATCGGACTCGTCCCGCAGGACGACACCCTCGATCTCGAGCTGACGGTGCTCGACAATCTCCTCGTCTACGGGCGCTACTTCGACCTGCCGCGCCGCCTGATCCGCGAGCGCGCCGACGAACTGCTCGACTTCGTTCAGCTGAGCGAACGCGCCCGTGACCGGGTCGAGTCGCTCTCCGGCGGCATGCGGCGCCGTCTCACGATCGCGCGCTCGCTCGTGTCGGAACCGGAACTGCTGATCCTCGACGAGCCGACGACGGGTCTCGACCCCCAGGCTCGGCACCTGCTCTGGGACCGCCTCTACCGGTTGCGGCGCCGGGGCGTGACGCTCATCATCACGACCCATTACATGGACGAGGCCGAGCAGCTCTGCGAGCGCCTCGCGGTGATGGACCGCGGCCGCTTCGCCGCCGAGGGCGCGCCGCAGGAGCTCATCGCCAAGTACTCGACACGTGAAGTCGTCGAGCTGCGCTTCGGTACGACGGAGCCGGAACACGTTGCCGACCGCCTAGACGGGATCGCCCAGCGTTGCGAGGTGCTCCCGGACCGCATCCTGCTCTACTCCGATGACGGCGACGCGACCCTGGCGCGCGTCCACCGGCTCGGCCTCAACCCGGAGAGCACGCTCGTGCGGCGCTCGAGCCTCGAGGACGTCTTTTTGCACCTCACCGGGCGCACGCTCGTCGACTGACCGATGGGCGGCGTCGTGACGGCACCCGGCACCACAGCGCAACCGCGCGTCGGCGCCCCGCGCTGGCTGAGATCGCTCGCCTACTGGGCGTTCCAGTACAAGCGGACCTGGCGGGGCTCGGTGACGACGAGCTTCCTGTACCCGGTGCTCTACCTCGCCGCCCTCGGGGTCGGTCTCGGATCGCTCGTCGACCACCACGTGCACGCGGTGTCGGGGGTGAGCTACCTCGACTTCCTCGCGCCCGGGCTCCTCGCCGCGACGGCAATGCAGGTCGGCGCCAACGAGGCGATGTACCCGGTGATGGACGCCATCAAGTGGGGGCGGACGTACTTCGCCATGCTGGCGACACCGCTCACGGTGAAAGACGTGCTCCGCGGCCACCTCGCCTGGATCGCCGTCCGCCTCGTCACGGTCTGCGCGATCTACGTCGTCATCATGGAGGCGTTCGGAACACTGCACTCCGGACTCGCGGTGCTCGCCGTCCCGGCCGGCGTGCTCGCGGGTCTCGCCTTCGTCACGCCGATCATGGCCTTCTCCGGGATCCAGGAGAGCGACCGGGGGTTCTCGTCGCTCTACCGGTTCGGTCTCATCCCGCTCTTTCTGTTCTCCGGGACCTTCTTCCCGATCACGCAGCTGCCCCGTTGGCTCCAGTTCGTCGCCTATGCGACGCCCCTCTACCACGGCGTCGCGCTCTGCAGGGGCCTCGCCCTCGGCGACCTGGGGATCGCCGCGGGGGCGGTGCACGCCGGCTATCTCGTCGCCATCGCCGTGGTCGGCTACGTGCTCGCGGTGCGCAGCTTCCGCAAGAGGCTCGTCTGGTGAGCGCGGCCGTCTCCGCCCCGTTCCGTATCACGCCGATCGGCGTGCTGGGCTCCCGCCGCGCCCTCCGGCTCGTCGAGCGGAACCTCCTCGTCTACCGCCGGAGCTGGATCATCTTCGTCTCGGGGTTCTTCGAGCCCTTCTTTTACCTGCTGTCGATCGGCGTCGGCCTGAACAAGCTCGTCGGCGCCCTCCGCATCGGCAACGCCCTCGTCGCCTACACGGCCTACGTCGCCCCCGGCCTCCTCGCCTCGTCAGCGATGAACGGGGCACTTTTCGACGCGACGTTCAACATGTTCTTCCGCCTAAAGATCGCCAAGACCTACGACACCATGCTCTCCACGCCGCTCGGGCCGGGCGACGTCGCGCTCGGCGAGCTCGGCTGGTCGCTCATCCGCGGCTCGACGTACTCCGGGGTGTTCATCGTCGTCATGGCGGGCTTCGGCTACGTGCTCTCGCCGTGGGCGGTGCTGTGCCTGCCCGCCGCGATCCTCATCGGGTTCTCCTTTGCCGGGGTCGGGCTGGCGGCGACCTCGTTCATGCGCAGCTGGCAGGACTTCGACAAGGTGTCGCTCGCCATCATCCCGATGTTCCTTTTCTCGGCGACGTTCTACCCGCTCACCGTCTACCCGGGATGGCTGCAGCTCGTCGTACGGGCGACGCCCCTCTATCAGGGGGTCGCCCTGGAACGCGGCCTCGACGCCGGGGCGCTGTCGGCGTCGCTCGCCGGCCACGCGGCGTACCTCGCGGTCCTGGGGCTCGCCGGCCTGGTGGTCACCTCACGGCGTCTGGCGCGGTTACTGCTTCCCTGAGTCAGGAGCCGGACAATTGATCTGCCCACATTCCACCCGCAGTCTCAGCCGGTAGGACTTCGCCGGCTTGGCGTTGCGGCCGGGGGGAAAGTACTTCAGCAGAATGGTCGTCGAGCCCGCGCCGACGGCTCGGAACGCGACCTCCTCGATCTCGGTCCCCCCGACGGAGCCCTTCGTCGCCGAGGGCTGGATGTCCGCGGTCGAGACGTACTTCGCCACCGACGCCGCCGGACCACGCGTCACTTTCCAGGTGTAGCCGCAGCTCGCCGCGCACGCCATGAGGTCGACCACGATCTTGTCGCCGACGACCGCGGTCGCCCGGGCGATCGGGGCCCGCACGACGACCGTCGCGGCCGGCTGGCGCGACTGCACCGGCACCGCGGCGCCCGCCGTCGACACCGCCGCGAAGGCGACGAGCGCCATTGCGACCGGGATCGCGACCATGCCTGTGCTGGGCGTCATCGCGCTCACGTCTTCACCGCTGTCTCCGTGCGCCCGGCCGACCGCCGGGGCGTCCGCTTGCACCATACAACCCGCGCAAAATCCCACCCCTGGGACGTGCGCCCTGGATCTCCGGTCGATGTGAGGGATACGACACCTGCACATCGACAACCGGGGGTCCTCGGGCGGGTGGACCTCTACCGCGTCACCAACGTCTGTGGAGGAACACCTAGGGCCCGACGAGCAGCCGGTAGACCGCCTCCTCGGCGTCCGTGGTCGCCAGCAGAAGGATCTCGTCACCGGTCGCGAGCTCGATCTCGGCCCGCGGCGGCACGACACGGCTCTTGCGCATGACCGCGACGACCGTCGCGTCCCGCGGCAGCTCGAGGTCGGCGAGCGCCTTCCCCACCACGGGCGATGCGGCGGCGAGGGTTACCTCGACGATGTGGGTCTCACCGTCGCCGAGTTCGAGGAGCGGGACGAGCGACCCGACCGAAACGGCCTCCTCGACGAGGGACGTGAGCAACTCCGGCGTCGACACCGAGACGTCGACACCCCACGAGTCGTTGAAGAGCCACTGGTTCTCGGGGGTGTTCACGCGGGCGACGACACGCGGCACGGCGAACTCCTGCTTGGCGAGCAGCGAGATGACGAGGTTGTCCTCGTCGTCGCCGGTGACCGCGACGGCGACGTCGACCTCGGCCATCCCGGCGGCGTCGAGCGAGCGCATCTCGCAGGCGTCGGCGACGACCCATCTCACATCGAGCACGGGCTGGTGGAGGGCGACGACCTCGCGGTCCTTCTCGATCAAAAGGACATCGTGCCCGTTCGCCCGGAGGTCCTTGGCAATCGCCAAGCCGACGACCCCGGCGCCAGCGATCGCGACCTTCACGGCCGGTCCGCGGTCTCGTCGGCGACCGGTTCCGGCGCGGGGGTATCGAGGAGCCGCCCGAGATCGCCCACCGAATCCCTCGTCACGATGAGGTGCAGCATGTCGCCCTCCTGGCCGACGAGCCCGTCGGTGTCGAGCCGCGGCTCCCCGCCGCGGAGCACCGCCGCGACCTTGGCCCTGCCCTCGATGGCGAGGCCGCCGAGTGACCGTCCCGCCCACGCCTCCGGCAGCTGCCGCTCGACGAGCACGAGTTGCCCGGTCGGATCCGTCCAGGTACCCGCCTCGATCTCCGGCACGAGGCGCTGCATGACCTGCTCGATGGTCCACGTGACCGGCGCCACCGTCGGGATCCCGAGCCGCTGGTAGATGAGCGCGCGCCACGGGTCGTAGATACGCGCGACGACGTTGGCGATGCCGTAGTGCTCGCGGGCGATCCGGGCTGCCACGATGTTCGTGTTGTCCCCACTCGTTACCGCGGCGAGGCCGCCGGCCATCGACGCCCCGGCGGCATTCAGGTCGTCGAGGTCGAACCCGGAACCGACGACCTTCTCGCCGGGCCAGTCATCGGGGAGGCGGTGGAAGGACTGGGGTACCCGATCGATGATCGAGACACCGTGACCCTGCTCGGTGAGGCGGAGCGCGAGCCCGGCTCCGACCCGCCCGCAACCGACGACAATGACGTGCACGCCCCCATGCAACACCGCCCGGGGCGTCGGGACAACTCCTCGCCTTCGATCCCCCAAACGCCGGCGGGCGCGATCCCCGCCGCGTTAGGGCGTCGTGTCGGTCTCGGCCTGCTCCGGCCCGGCGATGAGCTCGTAGACCGGGTTCAGGATCGCGAGCTGGCCCTGCCAGGCGCCGACCATCCCGCGGGCAATGAGGCGGGCCCCCTGCTGAACGCCGGGGATGTGCCGGCGCCCCTGGAACACGAGCAGGATCGCCCCCGTCGGGTCCACGAGCGTGCACTCGAGATTCGCCGTCGCGCCGCCAGCGGGGACGCGAACGGACCGGATGCGACCGGCGACGGTTACCCGGTCCCGCCATTGCGCCTCGACGATGGGCGTCGTGCCGGAGATCTTCGACGTCTCCCCGTCCCCCTCACGCACGACGGGGCGCGTGTGGTGGGTCCCCGTCCGCTCGAGGAGAGCGATCGCCCGGTGCTGGGCGGGAGCGCTCGAAAGCTGGAACGGGACGATCGTCGCGTTGGCGTGGGGCAGCTGGGACACCGCCGCGGCGATCCGGTCGGCGGTGCGGTCGTGGAGGATCCTCTGCCAACCCGTTTTGAAGGCGCGTCGCGGCATGACGACCGACAGCTCCGTGTCGCCCTGGGCCAGCACCTGCGCGGCGAGCTCGAGAGCGGCCCGTGCGAGGCGGCGGTCCGGGCAGTCGACGATGTCGAGCGGCAGGCGCGAGAGCCCGAGTCGGCTCCACTCGGCCTCGAGCCTCGCGGCATCCCGTGGGTCGACCGCGAAGTGCACCGCCCGTAGCTCGTCCGGGTTGAGCGTGCGCGCGTACTGCACGGCGCGGGCCGCAGCGAGGTCGAGCCGGTCGACGAGGATGAGGACGACGTGACGGCGCAGGACGGGCGCCTCGCAGGCCTGGGCGGCGCCGACCTCGAGCTCCTCGGACTCCGTCTTGTACTGGCGGTGGAGCCGGAGCAGGACGACGTAGAGCAGCGGGCCGAGGACGACGACGAGCCAGGCGCCCTCGGTGAACTTGAACACGGCGAAGATGAGGACGACGATCGCGGAGAGCACGGCGGCAAAGCCGTTGATCACTTGGCGGTACTTCCAGCCCGACTCGCGCAACGTGCGGTGGTGCTTCACCATGCCGGCCCCCGCGATCGAGAACCCGGTGAACACACCGATCGCGTAGAGCGCGATGAGGCTCGTGAGATTGGCGCCGGTGCCGACGACGAGGGCGATGCCCACGACGGCAAGGACGATGATGCCGTTGGAGAACGCCAGCCGGTGGCCGCGCCGGGTCATCCGGCGGGGCAGGAACGAATCCCCGGCGACAAAGCTCGCGAGGTAGGGGAAGCCGTTGAAGCTCGTGTTGCCCCCGGTGAAAAGGATCAGCATCGTCGCGATGACGACGAGGTCCTTGAGGGCGAGCCCGATGCCGTGCGTCCCGAGCGCCCACGCCGCCACCTGCGAGAGGACCGTCGGAGAGCCCGCCGAGTACGGAGAGGCGTGTGACCAGTGGGCGAGCAGCGTCACGCCGAGGACGAGGAACCCGAGAACGCAGCTCATGATCACGAGGGTGATCCGGCCGTTGCGGGCCTCGGGCCGCTTGAAGGCCCCGACGGAGTTCGAGATCGCCTCGAGGCCGGTGAGCGACGATCCGCCGTTCGCGACGCCCCGCAGAATCACGGTGATCGCGGCGAACGCGACAAGCCCGCTGTGCTGTCCGAAGGGCAGCATCCCCGCCTGGCGGGAGATCTGCGCCGGCACGTCGCCGATCGCCTCGCGGACCAGCCCGACGACCACGGTCGAGCCAAGCCCGAGGATGAAGAGGTAGGTGGGAAGGGCGAACGTCTTCGCGCCCTCACGGATGCCGCGCAGGTTCCCGTAGCAAAGGAAGACGATCACGGCGACCGTGATCGGCACGGTGTAGGGCACGAGCCGCGGGACGAGCGAGGTGAGCGAGTCCGTGCCGGCTGTGCACTGCACGGCGACGGTGACCGTGTAGTCGATGAGCAGGGCGACCGCCGCCACCTGCGCGGTGCGCGGCCCGAAGTTGTCCCGCGCGACGACGTAGGAGCCCCCGGCCTTCGTGTAGGCCTTGATCACCTCGAGGTACGACAGGGTGACGAAGACGAGGATCCCCAGGATGACGAGCGTCACGGGGATGAGAAGGGCGAACGCGGCGACGCCGAACCATGGGACGAGCTGGGTGAGCATCTCCTCCGTGCCGTAGGCGGAGGACGAGATCATGTCGGGCGCGAGGACGCCGAGACCGGCGATCTTGCCCAGCCGTTCGACGGTCTGGCGCTCGGTGGCGAGCGGTGGGCCGAGAAGGGCGTTCTTCAACCGGTAACGGAACGTCTCCGGGAGGGCGGCGATGTCGGGGCCGGGCAGCGCGTCCGGGGCGAACGGCCGGTCCTCGTGCGCCGGTTCAGGGGGCGAGTCGCGCCCGGTCTGGGCGGCAGCTCCCCGGGGCATCCGTTCCACGGGCCTCACCTAACCACACATCCGCTGTCGGACGCGACGGATGCCGCGCCACCTGGCGACACAAAGCCAGCGCGGCGGCGCCGGATCCGCCGATGCCGACCGGTTCATCTACGCGTCGCCATCATCGAGGTTTGCGCCGCCCACCCGAGCCCGCGCCGTTCCCTGGCGAACAGCCGACGCTCCGGGATCGACCTCCCCCGCGATGACCGGCTTTGCGGCGCGGAGGGCGCGGGTCGCGGAGAGCACCGCGGCGAGGGCCATGAACCCGATCGAGGAGAAGAACGCGGCGTGCAGACCGGTCGTGAACGCCGATCCCAGCCGGCGGGGCAGGCTCGTCGTGCCGACGAAGATCGCGAATGCGAGCTGACGGGAGATCGAGCGCGCGGCCACAAGCACCGCGACCGAGAACGAGAACACCATTCCGATGTTGGCGAACGTGCGCAACATCCCCGAGGCGATCCCGAAGTCCCTGCCCGGCGCAACCTTCATCACCGCTGAGTTGTTCGCCGGCATGAACGCACCGGCCCCGAGCCCGTTCAGCACCGCCGCGACGGTGACCACACCGAGCGGGGTTGTGGGCGTGAGCTGGGAGTAAACACCCAGCGCAAGCACTTCGACACCGAGGCCGATCGTCGCCGGCCAGACAGCGCCAAACCGGTCGGCGAGCCTGCCGCAGATGGGTCCGATGATGCCGCCCATGAGGTACCCGGGGATGAGGAGCAACGACGCATCGAGCGGCGTGAGGTGACGAACGCCCTGGAGGTACATGAGGACCAGGAACAGCACGGCGAAGTTCGCGAGGCCCTGGAACAGCGCGGCGAGAAGTGTGGGGGCGAACGTCGGGATCCGGAAGAGCCTCAGGTTGACCATCGGTGCGTCGCGGTGGTGCTCAACGACCACGAAGACGACCAGAACGGCGACGCCACCCACGAGGGTCGCAAGCAGCGGGCCGGAGAGTTCCGACGTCGCGAGTTTCGTCATCGCCCAGAGCACGCCGAAAAGTCCTGCGCCGAGAAGACCCATCCCGACGAGGTCGAGACGCTGCCGCTCACGCGGACCGCGGTCGCGGAGAACCTTGAGCGCGAGCGCGAGCGCCAACAGCCCCGTCGGGACGTTGATCCAGAAGATCCACCGCCACGACGCGTACGTAATGATGAAGCCGCCGAGCAGGATGCCGAGGATGGCTCCCACGTTCCAGCCGATTGCGTTGTAACCGAAGGCTTTCCCCCTCTGCTGCTTGGGAAAGGCGTCGGCCAAGACCGCACCGCTATTCGCCGTGAGGAACGCCCCGCCGACACCCTGGACGATGCGGAAGACGATGATCGTCGTCTCGCTCGTCGCCGTTGCGCACAGGGCTGACCCGACGATGAAGACCGCGAAACCGAGCTCGTACATACGCGTCCGCCCGAACATGTCACCGAGGCGGCCGACCTGGGTCGCCAGGATCGTGACGACGAGGATGTAGGCGACGATCACCCACACGACTGCGGAGAGCGCGATGTGCAATGACCGTTCCATCGCCGGAAGTGCCAGGACGACGATCGTCGTGTCGACGGCAGCCATCAAGACACCAACGACGACGACAACGAGGATGAGGGCGCGCTGGCGGTCGCTCAGTCCGGCTTCCGGACCGGTCTCGGCGCCAGAAGGCTGGGGCACGCCGTCACCCCGTTCCCGCTCCCCACCGGGCCCACCGTCGGTGATCCGTGGCGCCCCGGTGACGAGGTCGTCGGCTGCGATTCCCCGAACGTGCCCCGGTCGCCTCATCTCACCTATCCCGCCCGCTTCGCCTCAGCACGGTGGTGACAGGAACGGCCGATCGCACAGCGGGAAAGTCTTGGGAGCCCCATCCCACGTCGCAAGGGGACAAGGTCCTGGGCGCCGATCAGCGATACCGGTCCCGAGCACGACGATTCCCCCGGTTGTGCAATGCGGCGCAACGTCGGGAACGCCGGGCCGACCGCGGCCCACGAAGGCTTCGACTACCCGGGGTGCGGTGTCCCGCCCTGCCGATACTGGGCGATCGCGTCGGCCGGGAGCGGGTGGGCGAAGAGGAAGCCCTGGGCGGTGTCGCACTCGAGCTCGGTGAGCTCGTCGAGCTGCTCGCTCGTCGCGATCCCCTCGCCGACGACCGACATCCCGAGGGCGTGGGACATCGCCGTGATGGCGGCGATGATCTCCGTGTCCCGGACGGTGTGGCCGATCTGCTCGATGAAGCTGCGGTCGATCTTCAGGATGTCGACGTGGAGCCGGTGGAGGTGGGCGAGCGTCGAGTAGCCGGTCCCGTAGTCGTCGATGGCGAGCCGGACGCCCTGGTCGGAGAGGGCGGCGAGGGTCGCCTCGACGTCGCCCGCCTCGCCGTTCAGCGTCGTCTCGGTGATCTCCAGACAGAGCCTTTCCGGCTCGAGGCCGTGGTAGGCGAGGACCTTGGCGACGTAGGCGGCGAAGCTCGGGTCGACGAGCTGGCGCCCGGAGATGTTCACCGCCATCGTGAACTCGTCGGACCAGCCCCCGGCGGCGAGCCAGGCGGCGAGCTGGCGGCAGGCCTCGTCTAGGACGAACGAGTCGATCCGGGTGATGAGGCCGCGCTCCTCGGCGAGCGGCAGGAACTCGACCGGCGGGACGACCCCCCGCGTCGGGTGGTTCCAGCGCACGAGGGCCTCGACGCCGCGGAGGCTGCGGTCCTCGATCGAAAAGAGCGGCTGGTAGAGGAGGAAGAGCTGCGCGGCTTCGAGGGCCTCGCGCAGCTCGACCTCGAGGACGTGGTTGGCGACGACCCGGGCCCGCTGGGAGGGGGCGAAGACCTGGAAGCAGTTCTTGCCGGCGTCCTTGGCGCGGTACATGGCGATGTCGGCGTCCTGGAGGAGCTGGCCGGCGTCGGCGATCGGGTCGCCCGTCAAAACGATCCCGACGCTCGCCGTGATGGAGAGGTCGACGTCGTTCTCGATGTAGGGGTGCGCCACGGCGCGCACGACCCGGTCGCCCAAGAGCCGCGGGTCGTCGTCGTCGCGCAGCGCCGTGCAGAGCATGACGAACTCGTCGCCGCCGAGGCGGGCGACGGTGTCGGCGCGGCGGGCGACGGAGGTCAGGCGCCGGGCCACCTCGACGAGGACCTTGTCGCCGGTCTCGTGGCCGAACGAGTCGTTGATCGTCTTGAAGTTGTCGAGGTCGACGAACAACAGCGCCAGCTGCCCGGGCTGGCGCTCGAGGAGGGCGAGGGCCTGGGAGAGCCGGTCGCGCAGCGCGACCCGGTTGGCGAGCCCGGTCACGGCGTCGTGGAGCGACTGGAAGGTGAGCGCCTGCTCGGCGACGATCTGGGCGGTCACGTCCCGCGAGATCCCGAAGGTCCCGATGATCTGGCCCTCGTCGTCGCGCAGCGGGAACTTCGTCGTCGAGACCCAGACGTCGGGGCGGTTGCGGAAGGTCTCCCGCTCGACCTTGCCGACGATCGACTCGCCGGTCCGGATGATCCGCTGTTCGTCCTCGAAGGCCGCGACGGCGTGCGGCTCGCTGAAGATGTCGAAGTCCGTCTTCCCGAGGACCTCGTCCATCGCCCACCCTGGCAACTGGTCTTCCAACAGCCCTCGGCTGATGACGAGGAAACGGCTGTCGAGATCCTTGAAAAAGATGTGCTCGCCCGGGAGGTCGAGGAGATTGCGCATGCAGAGGCGCTCGATCTCCTCGCGCGAAAGCCCCAGATCGGAGGTGTCAGGAGTTGACTTCGGCTGTTTTGCCATCGCGCCCCTAACGGAACTACGTGGGCGAACCTGAACGCCCGGACCTGAAACGACCCCGAACTCACCCCCGGACTCGCGGTCATATGCGATGTCCGTGGAGAGAAACGGACCAGGTCAAAACAACTTACCAGGGCCTTGGCCACAGGTCTGACTACGGCGCTCCGGTGCCAAGCCGAATCAGAAGTCTTCCGGGGACAGCGACAGCCCAGTGCGTCGACCTACAGTCATATCCGCCACATGGGGATTCTCCGCCTCCAGAAACACCCACTCGGATGGGCCGCGGCGAGATCACGTTGCCGCGCGGTCTGCGCCACGCGATCCAGCCCCGATGCCACCTTGCGCCCCCGCCTCGGCGCCAGCGGAGCGCTCCATCGGGACCCGGCGAGAGTGAGGATCGGGGGATTCGCGGGTCGCGTCCTCGCCGCCGGGGGGGTCGCCGTGATCGCGGCCGGATTGGTGCTCGCCACACCATCCGGCGCCACCCTGGCTCAGCGTCACCCTGGCTCGGCACCCGTGGGTGGCCAGCACAAGCCCCCGACGGGTAAGACCGCGAGTTCCGGAACGACGCAAACGCGTAACGGGGTGCAGGCGCGCTGGGTGGTCGCAGAGAACAAGCGGGCGGGCACCACGAAATGGGAGATCCCTCCGGGCACCCCGGGATCGATCGCCGGGTTCGCCTCGACGACGTACGCGGCGCACGGCGACCACGTCACGCTCTATGTCACGACGACGGCCACGCGTCTGCACGTCGACGCCTACCGGATGGGTTACTACCAGGGCAAGGGCGCCCGTCTCGTCTGGCAGTCGCCCGAGGTGTCCGGGCGCCGCCAGCCGACGTGCCCACTGACGGCCGCGACGAACATGGTCGCCTGCGACAACTGGTCTCCGACGCTCAGCTTCAAGGTCACCCGGGCCTTCGTCCAGGGCGACTACCTCCTCAAGCTGGTCGGAAGCGGTGGCCAGCAGAGCTACGTCCCGCTGACCGTCTGGGTTCCGACGAGCACCGCCACCTACGTCGTGAAGAACGACGTCTACACCTGGCAGGCGTGGAACACCTGGGGCGGCTACGACTTCTACGGCGGTCCCGGCTCGTGCCCGGCTGGCGTCTACCCGCCGTGCACGCGGGCCCGGGTCGTCTCGTTCGACCGGCCGTACGCCTACGGCGACGGCGCCGGGGATTTCCTCGGGAGCGAGTACCCGCTCGTTCGCTTCGTCGAGCAGGAGGGGCTCGATGTCACCTACGTCACCGACGTCACGGTCGAGCAGCACCCAGCGTTGCTGCTGGCACACCGGGCGATGATGTCGCTCGGCCATGACGAGTGCTGGTCTCTCACCGAACGCAGAGCGGCCGACCGCGCCGAGGCGCACGGCGTCAACATGATCTTTTTCGGTGCGAGCGCCATCCTTCGCCACGTGCGCCTCCAGGCGTCGCCCTTGGGCGCCGACCACGAGGAAGTCGACTACCGCGATTCGACCGAGGATCCCCTCAACAACACCGGCGATCCGCTCGAGGTGACCGGCAACACCTGGAGCTCGCCGCCGGCAAACTGGCCCGAGATGGGTTTCGTCGGCGAGCAGTACGTCGGCTACCTGCTTCCCGGAGCGGCATCCGGCCCGCTGGTCGTCGCCCGGGGCGCCTCGGCGTGGATCTTCCGCGGCACGGGACTGCGCAGCGGGTCGAGCGTGCCGGGGGTCGTCAACGGCGATCTCGACGAATTCGATTCCGCGGACCATCCCAGCGATCTCGAGATCCTCGCCCACTCGCCGGTCAGCCTCTCCGATGCGGTGAGCGACATCGGGTCGTCTCAGGGATTCGTGTACTCCGACATGACCTACTGGACCGACACGAAAAGCGGCGCGGGGATCTTCGACAGCGGCGCGACCTCGTGGATCGCGTCGCTCACGCCGTGCGCGCGCGGCGCGAAGGTCTGTCCGGCGGCGGTGACACGGCGGATCACCGGTAACTTGTTCGCCCTGTTCGGCCGGGGCCCGGCCGGGCATTTCCAACCCTCGGTTCCCAACTACCAGCTCGCCTACGGGCCGAACGCCTGACGAACCCCCCTGCCGGACGCCGTCCGTCGCTTGGGGACCTCTTTGCACGTTTTGGCGAGTGGAGGTTTCAACCCCGCGCTACAGGTTCCGACACGTCGACTAGAACCTTGCCAGTGACGCCCTTCTCGACCGCGGCGTGCGCCGCGCGGATGTCGGCCAGCGGGAAACGATGGAGCGGAAGGCCGGCATCCTCGCCGACCCGGAGCGCGCCGTCGAACACCGCCGAAGAGACGCTCTCGATGGCGGCGGCCTTCGCGGCACCCGGAACCGTGTAGAGCAGGATGAACTCGTACCTGGCGTTCAGCGTCATCGCCGGCCTGACGGGGATCGGGAGATCCCGCCCGTCACTTGCGTAGATCGCGATCGTGCCGTCCGTCGTGAGGACGTGGCGGTCGATCTCCGCGTTCGTGACCGAATCGACCTCGACCACGAGATCCACTCCCTGTGGGGCGAAATCCCGAACCTTGGCGACGACGTTCTCCGTCCGGTAGTTGACCACGGCGTGCGCGCCGGCTGCTTCTGCGAGTCGGGCCTTTTCCTCCGAGCTCACGGTCGTGACGACCGAGGCGCCCGCCCAGCGGGCGAGCTCGATCGTCGCGTGGCCGACCGCCCCGGCCCCGCCGGCGACAAGCACGGTGCGCCCTGCCAGCGCGTCGCGCCCCAGTCTTCCCGGCGAGCCCGCTCCGATCGTGAGGCAGCGGTGGGCGGTCAGCGCCGGGACGCCGATACTCGCCCCGAGGTCGTACGTCGCGTCGTCCGGCAGGCGCACGGCGTGGTCCCCGGGCAGTGCGACGTACTCCTGCGCCGTCCCGTCGGCGCGCTGCCAGCCGCTTTCCCAGATCCAGACCCGCTCGCCGGTGCGGACGCGATCGCAACCCTCGCCGACTTCGACGATGAGCCCCGCCCCGTCCTGGTTGGGCACGATTTCGGGGAAGGGCAATTCCCTCGGCGCCGTCGTGCCGCGGCGCGTCTTCCAGTCGGTCGGGTTCACTCCGGACACGGCGACCTGGACAAGGACCTCCCCGCGGCCGGGAGCGGGCATCGGGCGATCGATGACCTCGAGAACCTCGGGGCCACCGTAGCGGCGGTAAACGCAAGCCTTCATCGCTTCGCTCCCCTCTGAGTCGGCGGGGTGGTCGCCGGACTGCACGTCATCGATCTCCCGATGGAAATGAGCGACGACGGCCCGGATCCAGTGTCGCCTGCGTCAGGCACCCGTCCGGGCCACGTGCGCCACGTCAGCAACGGTACCGTCGGTGAACTGGCCGCGGGCCCGGTCGATCGACCCGCCACTGGCCCGGATCGACTGCGTCAGGCGCCCGCTACCCGACGGCGACGCGTTTTCATTGTCGGTCCGCGTGGTACCAGACGTCGACGCCTCCGACCTTCACCGGAGGCCGTCCGAGCACGACCGTCAGGTAGTGGATCACGAAGGCGGGGTGGACGCCGATCGGGTCGAAGACGATCGTGCCGACGTGCCAGTGCGTGAGGAAATAACGCACCTGCGCCTCTCTTTTCGGGACGAGTTTTGGCGCGAGGTGCAAAAGACCCCAATATCCGGCACGGAATAGATGCTGCAGGTACACCGGCGGCACCGGATCGGCGAGGTTGGACCCCGGGGCGGTGGGATACGGCTTGGCCGCCTCGCCACCGACGAGTCGGAACGAGAAGCCCGATATCGCCTGCCAGAGCATCCCGTAATTCACCCCACCGATGTCGTACGGGTAGGTGACGACGACGCTCTGAGCCGGAATCGCATCGACCGCGCTCGTCGTGAAGTAGGCGGGGATATCCGCCGGTTTGGACACGAACGGCATCTGGGGGACGAGGGGGACCAGCACCCCGATGCCGATCAGGGCGACGACGCCGGTGACCGCCGCACGGCTCCGGAGGGCCGCGGTCCAGCTGCCCCGTGAGCGAGCACGTGCGTGCCGAGGCTTGTCAGGAGACCCGACCCCTCTTCTCCAGCGATCGAGGCCGATAGCGAAGATGAAAGCACCGACCAGATCGACGTAGAGGGCAAACCTCGCGGCGATCAGATTGCTGATCACCGGGAGCTTCCGCACGATCGCGAAGGGCAGCGCGATCGCGGTGGCATGACCGCCGACGACGAGCGGCGACCCCAGGGAGAGCACGAAGGCGACGACTGCGACACAGGTGAGCACCTGGATGAACCGGTCGCGCCGGTTCCAGAAGAGCAGGACCAGCAGCACAAGGATCAGCGGGATTCCCAGATACGAGTCGTTCTCGGCGATGTCGTTCCCCACGTACGTCGTACCGATCGCCGCGAGGTGGGCCGGCGCGAACAGCTGGCTGATCGTCGGGATGATGGTCCCGAACAGGTCAGCCTGGTAGGGGGAGAGCTCCGCGACCGTGTGTTGGGGCCGAGTCACGTGCCACGGACCGAGGAAGTAGCAGTACGCGGGGTACGCGATGATCACGACGAGCGTGCCGACGGCCCACTTCGCCCCTTGGAGAGCGTGGGCGAGATGCTCCCGCACCTGCGAGTGCGCGATGGCTGCCGCGCAGGCAATCCCGACCACGCAGCACATCAACGTCGTCACGAGGATCTCAATCGAGATGAAGAACTGCGCCGCGAACAGCAGCCCCAGAATCACCCCGTAGCGTCGAGCGCTCTTCTTCTGCCGCCTGAGAAGCTCGTCGACGATGAGGACGACGAGCGGCGGGATCGGCACGAATGCCGCGAACACGTGGCCCAGCGCCTGGTCAACTACGTACGGGGAGAACCCGTACAGCAGCCCGCCGAGGAAGGCCGCCGGGAACCACTTCGTGTACCGCTGAAGAACGAACATCATCGAGGTCGCCGACGCGAAGAACGCGAGCCTCGTGAGGAGGTTGAACGTGGCGATCGGCCCGAAGATCGCGGTGATCGGTGAACCGATGAGGCCGAGCAACGGCATCGACGTGTTGTTGACGAGATTGATCCCGTACGGATAGTTGACCGAAGTGGTGAAGAACGGGTTCACCGCGTGGCTCAGCGAATGAAACATCCAGGCGAGGAACCAAACCTCCTGCACCCGGTCGCTGCAGGCGCACCCGACCACCTGCGTCTGACTGAGCGGCTGGACCGGCCAGTACGCGAGACACGCGATAGCGAGATAGGTGATGAGGGCGGCAAGAATCCAAACCGGCTTCTTGCGCCACCACTCGCCACGCCACATGGATGTCTCCCGCTGTCCCGCGCTGTCGGAGGAACGTGTGACGCGTCACGCCGCGCCGTGAATCCGAGAGGATGCCATCGGTCACGAAGCCGGAATCGAGCGTCTTGACAGGGCACTTTACATGTCGCCCGGACCCTCGGATGTTGAGTCGCGTACGGTCCCAGTCGGCTAGGCGAGGTGCGAAATAACCGCCAACGGAGTCAGCGGCAACAGAACCGTGCGCGATCCGAACTTGACTGCTGAGAACTGAGAATCGAACACCGCGAGGCATGCGATCCGTAGGCACCGCGGACCGACCGATGGATCGCGCCGCGACGACGGGATCATCTCGCCAGACTGCCGTCTATGCTGAGGTCCCCCGACCGAGCGATCAACTCGCACGAGTTCACCGCCTCATCACCCGATTACCCCTCGGGCCCTTCCAACCGAAGCCATACCCAGATACGGTCTGGATGGACCGATTCCGCGACGTGACATTCGGCCCTATTCAGACCGTTGAGCAGCGACGACGCTCCCTACATCGGAAAGGCGGGTCGTTGTCGAGGGGAATCGACAGGACCGCGCTCGCGGATCCTTCGTAACGCCACCTCGCCGGCGCCCCGTGCGTCGCAATCGCAAGACAAACCCCCCACTAACTCTCCAAGAGGAGTCAGGACATGAGCGCGAAGTCCAGCCGGATGTTCTTCTGGCCAGTACTAGTCATCGGCGTTCTGCTCATCGTGGCGCCATTTGTCGTATCCCTGCCGAGCAGGGCGAGCGCGGGTCAGAAGCTGCTGAACGCCTTCCACCCGATCATGCAACCCGCCAGCGTTCAAAAGACGGTGGCTTACGACGTCAACACCTTCACACCGCTCGGCCCATTCGCCGTCGGAGGAGTGGCGGCCGCTGCCGAGGTGCCGAAGTTCATCGGCACGCTTGCCACGGATCTGCACGCGACCCCCGCCCAGGTTGAGGCGCAGCTGGCATCGTCATCTCCCGTTCTGAGCGGGATCTTCACGAACCTTGGGAAGCTCGAGCCCATCTTCAAGAACGTTCCGCCCGGACTCGCCTGGTACAAGCCGATCGTGGACACGATGAAGGCCCAGGTGAGCAACTTCGCAGCGGTTGACGCTCTGCCCAATTTCAACATCTTCACATGGGCTTTCGTCGTTCCCGGCGCACTGCTCGTACTGTGCGCAGGATATGGGTTGGTCCTCGGGCGGAAGCGCGCGTAGCGATCCAAGAGGTCTCGGGCGGTTGTTGTCCGCTCCGGCATTGCCTCGGCACCGCCTCACCGTTTGGGAAAGTCGAGACGGTGAGCGGTGCCGAGGATTCTGCTCCCTCTCATCGGCTTGCACCGTTCGCTACCACCGCGCTCGCAGTGCAGGAAACCGCGGCGGATTTTGGTGCTGAACGTTCACGCGGGCTGGATGCCGGAAGGTTCTGCACGGCCACTGGAGGAGCGGTCCCCTCGACGTCTAGCTCATGGCGCGGCGTGGACATCCTGCGAACCGACCACTGTGGAAAATCCGATGCCCCGTTCTCGCGCTACGGCGCTACGGGTTCAGCGGGGCATCGACCCAACGTGTCGCCAACTGGTCGAAAGGTAGTTGGGCGCGACGGCAAGATGAGTCTGCCTGGGCCGATTCCCGCCTAACGAGGTGGCACGGCAGTAGCCGGGTTCCGTGGGTCGTTTGGCCGGCGATCCCTGCAAGTGGGAGCAAAACGACCATCCGGCCGACCTCGGAGAGGTTCGAGTCGATAGCGGCGAGCGCTGGTCTCGACGCCTCCGGCAGGACTGTCCAATCGTCGACGTCAACAAGCGCGACGTAATCCGGAACGTCGCAGCCCCAACGGGATTCGAACCCGTGTCTCTACCTTGAGAGGGTGGTGTCCTAGGCCTCTAGACGATGGGGCCGAGATCGTCGCGCACGAGCTCGACGGCCCAGCAGCGTACCCGCGCGTGACACGACATCGCGCAAGGGCCGGCACATTGCCGACCGCTGCTCTCGCGCGAGACACATCGGCGCGTCGAGATCCCTGTCTCGGGCGGGGTCTCACACCTTCCGGATCACGCGCGATCCCGGGAGTTTACGTCCGCACCTACGAAGTTGCTCGGGGGGGAGTGCGCGATTTCAGGACATAAGCGAGAGATGTGTCAAGACATAGGCGACACCGTGGAAGGGGTCGTCTGTGGACAAGGCTCGTTATCTCGTCGAAGCGCACCTGCGGGAGGGACGGTCGGTCGCCGAGCTCGCGGCCACCCACCACGTCCACCCGAGCTGGATCTATCGCCTCCTCGCCCGCTACGCAGCCGAGGGTGAGGCCGGTCTCGTCCCCCGCTCGCGGCGGCCCCTCTCCTCGCCGACGGCGATCGGTCCCAAGATCGAAAACGAGATCGTGCTGCTGCGCAAGCAGCTCGCCGAGGAGGGCTTCGACGCCGGGGCCCAGACGATCCAGGTCCACCTCGCCCGGCGTTTCGGCAGCACCCCCTCGCAGAGCACGATCGTGCGGGTGTTGCGCCGGCGGGGCTTCATCACCCCGGAGCCGAGGAAGCGCCCGAGAAGCTCCTACATCCGCTTCGCGGCCGACCTGCCGAACGAGTGCTGGCAGGCGAACATGACGCACTACACGCTGCGCAACGGGCGAGGAGTCGAGATCGTCAACGTGCTCGACGACCACTCCCGGCTCTGCGTCGCCTCCCGGGCGGTTCCCGTCGCGCGGGCGACCGACGTCGTCGAGTTCTTCCAGGCCGCCCGTGCCGTCTACGGGACGCCGGCGGCGCTGCTCAGTGACAACGGTGCCATCTTCACCGCCTCCTACCGCCACGGGAAGGTCGCGCTCGAGACCGAGCTCGAGCGGCTCGGCGTCACCTTCAAGCACTCCCGCCCCTACCACCCCCAGACCTGCGGCAAGGTGGAACGCTTCCACCAGACGATGAAGAAGTTCTTGGCGAGACAGGACCCCGCCCGCTCCCTCGCCGCGCTGCAGGCACAACTCGACCGATTCGTCGCCTACTACAACGACGAGCGCCCCCACCGCGCGCTCGGTCGGAAGACCCCACGGGAGGTCTTTGAAGCGAAGGTGAAGGCGCACCCGGTGGGGGCGGGCGTGCAGGGGCACTTCCGGATCCGCCACGACCGGGTCGACGCCCACGACAAGCTCACCCTGCGTTACGAGTCCAAGCTCCGCCACATCGGGATGGGGGCCCGCTTCAAGCGCGAGCCGGTCGTGCTGCTCGTCGCCGATTCCGACCTACGGGTCGTCTCACCGGAAGGCGAGCTGTTGCGCCACCTCACCCTCGACCCGGAGCTCGACTACCACCCGCAGACCCTCGGGTGGACCTCTACGATGTCCTGACACATCGGTCGTCGATGTCTCGACACATCACAGTTGCTCGGGGGGGAGGACTCGAACCCCCAATTACAGGGCCAGAACCTGTCGTGTTGCCGATTACACCACCCCCGAATGGGCGTCCGGCGATCTTAACAGTAGGTGCCGGAGCGCCGACCGGCCGCGGGAGGCGTCCACAGGAGGGCGCAAGTCCGCGGGAAAGCCTCGATCGGATTCAGCCTTAATGGGCGGCCCACGAGATTCGTCCGAAGCCGAAAATGCGACCGACGGCAACTCCGGTCGTCTCGCGAACGAACGGTCCGAGTTCGGTGAACACGAGCTTCTTGGAACTCGGAGGAGGAGATACTGCGACTGACAGCCCGTCTCCTGCGCCGGCACCCTGGGTCCACAGAGCGTCGATCGCGTCCGTGACCACGATGACACTGGTCCCCTTGCCAAGGAGCTTCGCGGTCTTCGACAGGGCAGTCGAGGCGTCGGGCGCAGCAACGAACGTCAGGTCGCGCCGTGGGACCCCGGGGCCAACAAGGAACTTCTTCTCGTAGGCAATGGAGCCGACGGAACCTGCCGGTGGCGGTGACCACGTCACGATGACCCGACTGGAGCGGTGGTCCCGGTAGAGGAGGACTGCCTGCCCGAGGCGGGAGATGAGATCGGCCCGGTCGGCTTTGGCGACCGGCTGGCCGAGAACGACGATCGCCGACGCGGGATGCACGGCAGATGGGACGGCGGAAAGGCGCGACGCTTCCACAACCTGCACGCCGCACACGATGACGTAGACGATCGCGCCAGTGACGACGAGGGAGAGGAGCCTGACCACCAGGCGAACTGGTCCGAACAACATGGATCGACGCCCCCTATGGTTCGGGCTCCGGAGGTTTCAGCAGTTCGGCGAGCGCCGCATCGATTCGTGACAACGTCCGCCCTCTGCCGAGCACCTCGAGCGATTCGAAAAGCGGAAGACCGACGCTCGACCCCATGGTCGCGACGCGCACCGGGGCCTGCGCCTTGCCGAGCTTACGTTCCGCTTGCTCGGCAACGGTGGTGAGCGTGGCGCGCAGGGCGTCTACCGTCCACGGTCCATCCTCGAATCCCTTGCGCGCCTGCTCGAGGATCTTCCGCGCCCCGTCGTCACGTCGCACCGCCTTGTCGAAAGAGGCTGGATCGACGACAAACGGCTCAGCGAACAGGAACTCGAGATAGCCGACGACCTCGTCAAGCGTCGCGACCCGCTCCTGGATGAGCGGCGCGAGCCGGACGACCTGCTCCTCGTCGTACGCCGCGGTGGACCATGGGACGGTCTTCGTGCTGAGGTAACGACGGACCCTCCCGACGAAATCGTCGACACCGAGCGCCCGGATGTAAACGCCGTTGAAATGGGCGAGCCGCTTCTCGTCAAAAAACGCCGGCGAGACGTTGACGTCCTCGAGACGGAACTCGTCGATCATCTCGTCGACGGTGAGGATCTCGCGCTGGTCAGGTGGTCCCCAACCGAGGAGTGCGAGGTAGTTCCGCATCGCTTCGGGCAGGTAGCCCTGGTCCCGGTAGTCCTCGACAGCGACGCGATCGCGTCGCTTCGACAGCTTCTGGCGTTGCGCGTTCACGAGCACCGGCAGGTGCGCAAAGACAGGGAGTGGCGGACCGCCGAGTGCCCCCCAGACGAGCACCGCCTTCGGGGTCGTCGGCAGGTGCTCCTCGGCGCGGATGACATGCGTGATTCCCATGTCCATGTCATCGACGACGACAGCAAGGACGAAGAGTGGATCCCCGTTCGACTTCACCAGCACGAAATCCTCGATCGTCGAGTTGGCGAACTCGACGTCCCCGCGCACGGCGTCATGCACGACGGTCACGCCCTCGTCGGGAACGCGGAACCTCAGGACGCGACCGGAACCGGGTGTGAGGGCGCGCTCGCGGCAGTAGCCGTCGTAGCCGGGGGTCAGATTGTCCTTCGTCCGCTCGTCGATCTGCTCGCGGACACAGTCACAGGCGTAGGCGTGACCGGTCTCGAAAAGCCGACGCGCCGTTTCTTCGTAGAGGTCCCGGCGCTCCGACTGCAGATACGGGCCCTCGTCCCAGGTGATCCCGAGCCACTCGAGCGAAGAGAGGATCCCGTCCGTCCATTCGGGGTGACTGCGTTCCCGGTCGGTGTCCTCGATACGCAAGATGAACTTGCCACCGGCGCGCCGGGCGAAGAGCCAGTTGTGCAGCGCGGTCCGGGCTCCCCCAACATGGAAATACCCCGTCGGCGAGGGCGCGAATCGCACCCGCACCGTCGCTGGCGCCGTCATTCCTCGACGATCGATATCGCCTGGGTCGGACACGATGTCACCGCCTGTTCAACGAGGGCGCGCAGCTCCTCGCCCGGGTGCTCATCGAGGACGTAAAGATAGCCGTCGTCGCGAACCTCGAACACGGCCGGCACGATCCCCATGCAGACAGCATTGCTCTCGCAAACGTCGAAATCGACGACGACACGCAACGCACGCCTCCCCGAATGGTCAGACTGCCTGGCAAAACCCAGGTTAGCGAGCACCGCGACCGGGCAGCGGCGCTCCGTTACGCTCGGAACACTGTGGCCGCGACCAGACACCCGGTCAGAATCGCCGCCGGACTCGTCGTCTTGCTCGGCGTGGCGCTCGCCGCGGCCGCCGTGTCCGGGGCGTTCCGGCCCTCACGCCCGAGCCTCACGCCCACGCAGATCGCCGAGCAGAAGGCGATCCGGGCAACGAAGCGGCTCCTCGCCCAACAAGCGAAGGTCGTGCGGGCCGCAGACGGACTCGTCGCGGTGACGCTCCCCCAGCAATCATCCCGGCTCTCGGCCGCTCCCGCGATACCGGCGAATCTCTTCGCCACGCCGCTTGCGCCGGTCGAGGTGCTCGGGTATGTCCCGTACTGGGAAGCCCCGGATCTCACCGCGGCTGACTTCGCCGACACGAGCGTGCTCGCCATCTACGGGGTCGAAGTGGCGCGCAACGGCGGTTTCCTCGAGTCCGGGCCAGGGTGGGCGTACTACGCCGACACCGGTTACAGCGCGCTCACCGCGCCGGCGCACAGCGCGGGCGACCGTGTGCTGTTCACGGTCGCAACGACGGACGAGGGCGTCATCGGCAACCTCACGCACAACCCCGCGCCGACCAGCGCGCGCCTTGCCGCGGCGATGGCAGACGCGGTCACGTCGGGTGGGTTCGACGGCGTCGACATCGACATCGAAGGCGCCTCGCACGCCGACCGCGCCGGCTTCGTCAGCTTCGTCGCGGATTTCGTCTCGGCGCTGCGGCACGACGGCATGCACAAGATGGTCGTGCTCAACTGCTATCCGCAGTCGGCGGGAAGCTCGACCGACTTCTTCGACGTCGCGAAGCTCGCGCCCCTCGTCAACCAGATATTCGTCATGGACTACGACATGGAGCAGGACGCGAACTCGTCGGCGAACGCCCCGCTCACCAACGGGGACCTCGGGTTGAGCGACGTCCTGTCGCTCATCCAGTATCGGCGCGTCGTTCCGGCCTCGAAACTCGTCCTCGGGATCCCCTTCTACGGGGTCGACTTCACCACGATGACCGGCAAACCCGGCTCCCTGACCCTCACCGAGTCACCGACGGTCGAGACCTACTCGACCATCGCCGCGGCCGGCGGGACGCCGCTGTGGGACCCCGGGTCGCAAACGGTCTGGACGCGTTTCCGTGAGGGTGCCAAATGGCACGAGACCTGGTTCGACGACCCGGTGAGCGTCGCGCTGAAACGTGCCCTTGCCTCGGAGTTCCACCTCGCCGGGGTCGGCGCCTGGGCGCTCGGGTTCGAGGGGAACGCGACCGGGATGCTCGAAGCGCTCGACGGTGGTTCGCCTCCAAAGAGAGTTTCCGTCGCCTCGCACTGAGGCGGACCGCTCAGCTCTCCGCCGGCTCCTGCGTCCGGGCGACAGCGCGCATCAGGCGCGACTTGCGGCGGGCCGCCTGGTTGGGGTGGATGACCCCTTTGGCGGCCGCTTTGTCGATGCGCCGTGCCGCGGCGGCGACCCTGGCCCCGACATCGTCGGCGCCGTCCTCGGCGGCGAAGAGCGCGCTCTTCGTGCGCGTCTTCACCTCGGACCGCACCGACCTGTTGCGCTCGCGTCGGGCCTCGCTCTGGCCGATGCGCTTGATCTGACTCTTGATGTTCGCCATGGAATCCCTTGATCCTGTGCCCGTCACGCCGTGGCGGAGCGGGCGGCGCATCGTACCAGGCCAGGGAGGGCGGCCAGATCGTCGACCCGACGAGCAGGGAGGGAGGGCGGGGCCGAGCAGAGATGGCACGATGTGCGGCATGGTCGAGACGTCGACGATCCGGAACTTCTCGATCATCAGCCACGTCGACCACGGCAAGTCGACGCTGTCCGACCGCATCCTCGAGCTGACGTACGCCGTCGACCCCCGTGACATGCGGGAGCAGTTCCTCGACTCGATGGACATCGAGCGAGAACGCGGCATCACGATCAAGGCCCAGAACGTCCGTGTCCTCTGGCACGGCCACGTCCTCCACCTCATCGACACGCCTGGTCACGTCGATTTCGGTTACGAGGTGTCGCGCAGCCTCGCCGCCTGCGAGGGCGTCGTCCTCCTCGTCGACGCCTCCCAGGGCATCGAGGCCCAGACCCTCGCCAACTGCTACCTCGCGATGGAGAACGAGCTCGAGATCGTCGCGGCCCTGAACAAGATCGACCTGCCGGCGGCGGACCCCGACCGCTACGCCGACGAGATCGAGAACGTCCTGGGGATCCCCGCCGACACCGTGCTGCGCATCTCGGCGAAGACCGGAGAGGGCGTCCCGGAACTGCTCGACACCGTCGTCGCCCGCATCCCGGCGCCGACGGGCGACGCCGGTTCGAGGCTGCGCGCCCTCGTGTTCGACTCGTACTACGACCAGTACCGCGGGGTGATCAGCGCGATCCGGGTCGTCGACGGCACGTTGCGCGTCGGCACGCGGATCCGCTTCCTCCAGGCCAACGTCACCCACGACGTCGAGGAGATCGGGGTCCGGTTGCCGGCACCGACTCCGGTCGACGCCCTCGGCCCCGGCGAGGTCGGCTACGTCGTCGCCGGTGTGAAGGACATCAGCGAGGCCCGCGTCGGCGAGACGGTCACCGACGCGGCGCGTCCCGCCCACGACGCGCTCGCCGGCTACCGGGACCCGAAGCCGATGGTCTTCTGCGGGATCTACCCCATCGAAGGTGACGAGTTCCCCGCGCTGCGCGACGCCCTCGAGAGGCTCCAGCTGAACGACGCGAGCATCACCTACGCGCCCGAGACGTCGACGGCTCTCGGGTTCGGCTTCCGCTGCGGATTCCTGGGGTTGTTGCACATGGACATCGTGCGCGAACGCCTCGAGCGCGAGTTCGACCTCTCGCTCATCGCGACGGCCCCCTCGGTCGGGTTCGTCGCCCACCTCACCGACGGGACGACGCAGTTCGTCGACAATCCCTCGGCCCTGCCGCCGGCCCAGAACATCGACCACATCGACGAGCCCGTGCTGAAGGTCACGATCGTGACACCCGCCGATTACGTCGGCACGATCATTGACCTGTGCCAGACGCGGCGCGGGCGCCAGGACCGGATGCAGTACCTGTCCGCCGAACGGGTGGAACTCGTCTACACCGTCCCGCTGGCCGAGATCGTCATCGACTTCTTCGACCAGCTAAAGAGCAGGACGAAGGGGTACGCGAGCCTCGACTACGAACCCGCCGGCGACGAGACGGCGAACCTCGTCAAGGTCGACATCCTGCTGAACGGGCAGCCCGTCGACGCGTTCTCCGCGGTCGTCCCCCGGGCCCGCGCCGAGGAGTACGGGCGCCGGATGACGGACAAGCTGCGCCGGATCATCCCGCGCCAGCTGTTCGACGTGCCGATCCAGGCGGCGATCGGGGGACGGATCGTCGCCCGGGAGACCGTGAAGGCCAAGCGCAAGGACGTGCTCGCCAAGTGCTACGGCGGGGACATCACGCGCAAGCGCAAGCTCCTCGAGAAGCAGAAGGAAGGCAAGAAGCGCATGAAGTCGATCGGGCGCGTCGAGATCCCCCAGGAGGCCTTCGTCTCGGCGCTCCGCCTCGACGAGTAGGCGCAAGACGCCGGCCCATTCCTCCTCGATGTCCGCTCGCATCAGCACTCGGTAGAATCGAGTGCTGACAAGGGGCGTGCCGGTGGCGGCACGCCCTGGTTGGCAGCGTGAGGCGGCAAGACTCGTGGAATCGAAGGACTCAGCGCTCGACGCGAGGAAGTCCACGATCCTGCGCAAGGTGGTCTCCGAGCACATCGAGACAGGCCAGCCCATCGGCTCCGCGCACGTCGTGCGCGGGTCCGAGATCGACGTCTCCGCCGCCACGGTGCGTTCGGACATGGCGGCTCTCGAGCGGGAGGGCTACCTCACCCATCCCCACACGAGCGCCGGCCGTATCCCGACCGACAAGGGGTACCGCTTCTTCGTCGACCACCTCGAGGATGCGGCGGCGCTCGACCCGGCGAGCGAGGAGCAGGTCGAGGCGTTCTTCCGGCGCGCCCACGGCGAGCTCGAACGAATGCTGCGCGACACGTCGCGCCTGCTGTCCCAGCTCACCGACTACGCCTCGGTCGTCGTCGGACCGACCCACGAGGCTTCGAGCATCCGCTCGTCGCTGCTCACCCGGCTCGGGCCGCGCACCGCGCTCCTCGTCGTCGTGCTCTCCAACGGCGTCGTCGAGAAGCGGACCCTCGAGATCGACGAGACGGTCGCCGACGCGGAGATCGAGCGGGCGAGCGCGCGGCTGCGCGAGCAGCTCCCCGGCCAGATGCTCGGGAGGCTCGCTCCCGCGGGGACGTCGGGGGACGCGGCCGTCGACCGCCTCGTGCACTCCTGCTGCGCGGTGCTCCCGGTCATCTCACCTGCCGACGACGGTGGCGAGGACGTTTACGTCGGCGGCGCCTCGAACATGGCCGACCAGTTCGGAGCCGCCGACACCGTCCGAGAAGTGCTCGCCATCCTCGAGCAGTCCTTCGTCGTCGTCTCGCTGATCAGCGACCTGCTGGCCCAGGGCCGGTCGGTCGCGATCGGCACCGAGAGCGGCCTCGCCAGCCTCGCGGAGTGCTCGCTCGTCGTCGCGCCCTACGAGGTCGACAACGAGCTCGTCGGCACGATCGGGGTGCTCGGGCCGACTCGGATGAACTACCCCCAGGCGCTGGCAACCGTCGCCGTCGTCAGTCAGCGCCTCAGCCATGAGCTGTCGGGCAGCTAGGCCGGTCGGCATGGTGCTTCGCTAGTGGCCCGGGACTTCTACGAACTGCTCGGCGTCCCGCGCAGCGCGACCGAAGAGGAGATCAAGCGCGCCTACCGCCGGCTGGCCCGCGAGCTCCACCCGGACACGAGCGGCGACGCCGAATCCGAGGCGCGCTTCAAAGAGGTCACCCTCGCCTACGAGACGCTGCGCGACCCGGAGCGTCGGCGCCGCTACGACATGTTCGGGCCCGAGGGGGAACGGCTCGGCCCGCAGGGCCCGGGCGACATCTTCACCGCGGGTTTCGGCGACCTTTTCAACGCCTTCTTCGCCGGCAGCGGGTTCGGGCCGGGAACCACGAACACGACCCGGCGCGGCGAGGACGTCGAGGTGAATCTCGACCTCCCCTTCGAAGACGCCGTCTTCGGGGCGGAGCGGCCGATCACGTTCCGCGGGATCGTCGGCTGCACCACCTGCTCGGGGACCGGCGCCCGGCCCGGGACGAGCCCCGTCACCTGCACCCAGTGTGGCGGGTCCGGTCAGCAGCGCCGCGTTCGGCAGTCGATCCTCGGCCAGGTCGTGAGCCAGACACCGTGCAACCGTTGCCGCGGTCTCGGCGAGGTCATCGAATCGCGCTGCACCGACTGCCGGGGCGACGGCCGCCGGGTCGACGAACGGACGATCACCGTCGACGTGCCGAGCGGCGTCGACAACGGCACGACGCTGCGCATCACGGGTGCCGGCGCGCCGGCGTTGCGCGGCGGCACCCCCGGGGACCTCTACGTCCATCTCCGGGTCGCCGCCCATCCGCGGTTCGAACGGTCCGGAACGGACCTCGTCACGACCGTGCACGTCTCGATGGCCCAGGCAGCGCTCGGCGCGGAGATCGACGTCGAGACGCTCGACGGCACGGAGACGATCACGGTCCCGCCGAGCACGCAGACGGGCAAGGTCGTCCGCCTGCGCGGGCGCGGCGTCCCCGAGGTGCGGGGTCGCAACCGTGGCGACCTCCACGTCCAGATCTTCGTCGACACGCCGGGCGGTCTGACGAAGGAGCAGGAGCGCCTGCTGCGGGAGTTCGCCGCGCAGCGCGGCGAGGAGCTCGCCTCCGAGGAGCCCGGCATCATCTCCCGCATCCGGTCGAGCTTCGGCTGAGCGGCCGACACCCGGGTCCCGCAGCCATCTCGCAGACCGCCCCCGACGCCGTCCGACGGGCACGAGCGGTCGTGTTCGTCGCCGACCTGGCGGCGCCCGAGCTCGAGCCGGCTGACGCCCACCATCTCGCCCAGGTCCTCCGCCTCGACGACGGCGACCCCGTCGTCGCCGCCGACGGGACCGGGGCGTTCTGTCCGTGCCGGATCGAGATCGCCCGGTCCACCCCGGCGGGCGCTCCCCGCTCCAGGCGCCCGGCGCCCGTCCGGCTGCAACGCGACGGAGCGATCGCCGAGACCGCGGCGCCGGACCCGCCGCTCGGCGTCGGCTTCGCCCTGCACAAGGGAGAGCGGCCGGAATGGGCCGTCCAGAAGCTCACCGAGCTCGGCATCGACCGCATCATCACCTTCACGACGGAGCGCACCGTCGTGCGCCTCGACGCGGCGGCGGCACGCCGACGTGGCGATCGCCTGCGCCGCGTGGCCCGGGAGGCGGCCGCGCAGTGCCGGCGCCTGACACTGCCCCTCGTCGACGACCCCGTGGGGTACGCGGAGGTGCTCACCCGATTCGGGACCGGGCTCGCCGTCGCCGAGCCGGGGGCGCCGCCGATCACCGCGGCGATGACGTGCGTGCTCGTCGGTCCGGAGGGCGGATTCACGGACGGCGAGCTCGCCCGCGCCCCCGCCCTCGTCGGCCTGACGGACACCGTGCTGCGCGCCGAGACCGCCGCTGTGACCGCGGGCGCGCTCCTGGTGGCAATCCGGTCGGGGCGGCTGCGCCCGACTGTCGGTTAATCACCAGCGGGCAACTACACGCCACGCTGCGTGGTGGAGTACCGTTAGAATTCAAGACCGCCGGGCGCGGGGTTGCTGCGCGGACGAGAACACAAGCCCTGGGACCAGGATGAGCGATTTTCGAGGTCACACCGAAGAAGTGGAGTACAGCTACGCCGAGACGGTCGGGGTCCGGCTGCGCGCCGTGCGACGTCAGAAGCGCATGTCACTCCAGGCGGTCGAGGCCGCGTCGAAAGAGGAGTTCAAGGCCTCCGTCCTCGGCGCCTACGAACGCGGCGAGCGGGCGATCTCGGTCCCGCGCCTGCGCCGCCTCGCCCAGATCTACGACGTCCCGCTCGACCAGCTCCTCCCCGGCAGTCGCGATGGGGCGGCGGCGCTCGACTCCGAGCCGCTGAGCCGGGCGCCGTACGAAACGAAGATCCGCATCGACCTCGTGCGACTGAAGGTGACCCAGGGCCCGGAGGCCGAGGCGCTCCAGCGTTTCCTCACCAAGGTGCAGCTCGACCGCCAGGACTTCAACGGGCAGGTGCTCACGATCCGTGCCGACGACCTGCGCGTCATCGGCGCCACGTTCGGCCTCGGCGTCGTCGAGATGGTCGAGCAGCTGCAGCAGCTCGGCCTCATCTACGCCGCCTAGTGTCCCCCGGCGCCCGCGAGGGCGTGGCCGGTGAGTTCGGCGTCTACGTCCACATCCCGTTCTGTGCGCGACGTTGCGACTACTGCGCCTTCGTCTCTTTTACCGACAAGTCCGACCTCGCCGATTCCTACGTCGACGCCTGCGTCACCGACATCTGCCGCGCCCGGGAGGCCGGCCTGCTCCGACCGGCGACGACCGTCTATCTGGGCGGGGGCACACCGTCGCTTCTGCGCCCCGATCTCGTCGCCCGGCTGCTCGAGGCGATCGACCCGCCGCCAGGCGCCGAGGTCACGATCGAGGCGAATCCCGAGAGCACGACGCGCCGCTTCCTCGTCGCCGCCCGCCGCGCCGGGGGGACCCGGGTCTCGTTGGGCGTGCAGTCGCTCGTGCCGCGCGTCCTTGCGGCGCTCGGCCGGGCCCACCGACCCGGGTCCGTCACCCGGGCCGTCGACCGGATCGCCGACGCCGGGTTCGCGACCTATAGCGTCGACGTCGTCTACGGATCCGTCGGCGAGACCGACAGTGACCTCGCGGCGACGCTCGACGGCCTGTTGTCCCTCGAGCCCGCGCCGCCGCACGTCTCCGCCTACGCCCTCACCGTCGAGCCCGGGACGCCGCTCAGCCGGGATCCGCGCCGCCACCCGGACGACGACGTCGAGGCGGGACGCTACGCCCTCGTCGACGAGAAACTCGGCGCCGCCGGGCTGTCCTGGTACGAGATCTCGAACTGGTCCGCGCCGGGCCACGAGTGCCGGCACAACCTCGCCTGCTGGCGGGAGGGTGACTACCTCGGCTTCGGATGCGCGGCGCACAGCCACCTCGCCGGGTGGCGCTTCGCCAACGTCGCCTCCCCGGAGCGCTACATCGCTCGGGTCCGCGCCGGCCGCGACGCGGTCGCGCGCTCCGAGCGGCTCACGACCGCCGAACGCGAGCTCGAAGCGCTCCAGCTCGCCCTGCGCACCCGGGACGGCGTCCCGGATGCCGCGCTCCCCGACACGGCCGAGCTCGCCGACCTCGTCGACCGGCGGGACGGTCGCGCCGTCCTCACGCTGCGGGGCCGGCTGCTCGCCAACGAGGTCACGATCCGGCTGCGCGCGCCGCGACGAGCGGACCCCGGGACGGCATGGCTGCACGCGCTGCTGGCGGATGACATGAGAGGCTACGAACTGCACGAACGGATGGTACGATCTGGTCGATGACCGAGAACGCCGTCTGGATGAGCACGAAACAGGCGTCGGCGTACCTCGGGGTCAATCTGCGCACGCTCTACCGGTTCATCGACGAGGGCGGACTGCCCGCCTTCAAGTTCGGGCGGGTCATCCGCCTCCGCCAGCAGGACGTCGAGGCGTTCGTCGAATCAGCACGGATCGCGCCCGGCAGCCTCGAGCACCTCTACCCCGAGCCGACACGCCAGGCCGGCCACTGAGCAAGGAATCCACCCGGGCGGCTTCGGACGCCGGCCCGGTAGGTGTTCGCGCGAGTGCCGCGGGGCCCACTGGTACCCTCGGGGCGGTAGACGTGTCCGCGACCCAGATCAAGATCCAAGTCCCCGGCAACGAACTCATGGTCGGGCTGCTCGGCGAACGGGACGAGCTCCTCCTCCTCGTCGAGCGGGAGTTCGACGACACCTCGATCCACGTGCGGGGCAACGAGATCACGATCGAGGGTCCCGACGCGAGCCGGGTCGGGAAGATCTTCAACGAGCTCGTCGCCCACCTCGAGCGCGGCCAGTGGATCGACGCCGCGCACGTCGGGCGGACGATCGAGATGGTGAAGTCCGACCTGTCTCCCTCCGAGATCCTCGCCACCGAGGTGCTCCGTCCCGCCGCGGGCCGGCCCGTGCGGCCGATGACCCCGGGACAGCGCCGCTACGTCGACGCCATCTCCGAGAACACGATCACTTTCGGAATCGGGCCGGCGGGGACCGGCAAGTCCTACCTCGCCGTCGCCGCCGCCGTCGCCGCGCTCCAGGCGAAGGAGGTCCACCGGATCATCCTCGCCCGCCCCGCCGTCGAGGCCGGCGAGCGGCTCGGCTTCCTGCCGGGCGACCTCATGGCCAAGGTCGACCCGTACCTGCGCCCCCTCTACGACGCCCTCTACGACATGCTCGAGCCCGAGGGCACCCAGCGGCTCATCGAGCGCGGCACGATCGAGGTGGCGCCGCTCGCCTTCATGCGGGGCCGCACCCTCAACGCGAGCTTCGTCATCCTCGACGAGGCCCAGAACACGACGCCGGAGCAGATGAAGATGTTCCTCACCCGGATCGGTTTCGGAACAAAGGCCGTCGTCACGGGGGACATCACCCAGATCGACGTCGCCGGGGGCCGTTCCGGGCTCGTCGGGATCGAGGAGATCCTCGGGCCGATCGACGGGGTCGGCTTCGTCCGGCTCGGCGAGTCCGACGTCGTGCGCAACCGCATCGTGCGGGCGATCGTCTCCGCGTACGAACGGCACGACGACGCCGAACCGGCGCACTGAGGCGGCGATGGACGTCGAGGTCTTCGTCGCCAACGAGCAGAACGAGCGCGAGGTCGACGCGGCGCGCTGGGCGGCGCTCGCCAGGGCGGTGCTCGCCGCCGAGGGCGTGCGCGGCGACGCCGAGCTCTCGATGCTCTTCGTCGACGAGCAGACGATCGCCGCCCTGAACGAGCGGTTCCTCCGGATCTCCGGGCCGACCGACGTGCTCGCCTTCCCGATCGACGACGACCAGGTCGCGCTGGGGCGCTCGCCCGACAACGGCGGCACCGGGCCCGGCAGCGAGATCATCGACGACGGATCCGCCCCCATCTTGATCGGCGACGTCGTGATCTGCCCCGAGGTCGCCTGGCACAACGCCCCCGGGCACGCCGGCAGCTTCGACGCCGAGATCGCGCTCCTCGTCGTCCACG
Source organism: uncultured Acidimicrobiaceae bacterium (assembly GCA_963785415.1). Classification (GTDB taxonomy): domain Bacteria; phylum Actinomycetota; class Acidimicrobiia; order Acidimicrobiales; family Bog-793; genus Bog-793. The sequence continues at coordinate 1,728,347 of CAWAVB010000001.1, read as the reverse complement.
GCATCCTCCACCTGCTCGGCATGGACCACGAGCGGCCGGCCGAGGCCGAGGCGATGGAGGCCCGCGAACGCGAGCTCCTCGACCAGCTCTTCCGCCCCCAGGGCGCCTGATGCTGGCGGCGTCGTTCGGCCCGAGCGACGGTGGCCTGCTCGCCGCCGTCGCCGTCCTCATCGCCCTGTCGGCCGTGCTCGCCCTCGCCGAGACGAGCCTCGTCCGCACGAGCCAGGCCCGGGCCCGCTCGCTCGAGGAGCAGAAGCGCCACGGCGCCCGCTCGCTCCGGCGCCTCGTCGAGCGCCCCGAGCACTTCCTCGCGCCGCTCCTGCTGCTCGTGCTCGCCTGTCAGCTCGTCGCGGCGAGCCTCGTCGGCGACGAGGCGGCGCGCCTTTTCGGAGGGATCGGGCTCACCGTGGCGATCGTCTTCGAGGTCGCCATCATCTTCGTCGTCGCCGAGGCGATCCCGAAGCAGTGGGCGGTCCTCCACGCCGACCGCGCCGCTCTTTTCGCCGCGCCCTTCGTCACGACGATCGTCAACTTCCCCCCGTTCCGCGCCGTGGCGTCGGTCCTCATCGGGTTCGCCCACCTCGTGACGCCGGGCCACGGCTCCGACGTCGACCCCGAGGTCACCGAGTACGAGCTCCTCGCCCTCGCCGACGTCGCCGTCGACGAGGACGTCATCGAGAGCGAGGAACGCGAGCTCATCTCGTCGATCATCGACTTCGGCGACACGATCGTGCGCGAGGTGATGGTCCCGCGCCCCGACGTCGTGGCGGTCGAGGCGGGCCAGAGCACCGGCGCCGTCTTGGAGCGGGCGATGTCCTCCGGGTTGAGCCGGATCCCGGTGTTCGAGCGGTCGCTCGACGACGTCGTCGGCATCGCCTATACCCGCGATGCCGTGCGCGCCGTGCGTGAAGGCCGCGAGGAGCGGCCGATCCGCGAGCTGTGCCGGCCGGCACATTTCCTGCCGGAGACGAAGCGTGTCGCGCCGCTTCTGCGCCAGATGCAGTCCGAGCAGTTCCATCTCGCCGTCGTCGTCGACGAGTACGGGGGAATGGCGGGCATCGTCACGCTTGAGGACCTCCTCGAGGAACTCGTCGGCGAAATCGCCGACGAGTTCGACGCCGACGACCCGCTCATCGAGCCGCTCGGCGGCGGGGCCTTTGTCGTCTCGGGCCGCATGGCGCTCGACGAGGTGAACGAGATCCTCGACGCCGAACTGCCGGCCGGAGACTGGGACACCGTCGCCGGCCTCTTCCTCCATCTGCACGGCCGGGTGCCCACCGAGGGCGAGTCCGTCCTCGCCGACGGCTACACGCTCGTCGCCGAGCGGGTGCAGCGCCGCCGGATCGGCAAGGTGCGCATCGCCCCGAACGAGCCGGCCCCGGCGGGCGAAGGGTCCGGGCCCGGCTCCGACGGGCGATGACACCGGATTCCGCGCCCCAGCCGGACGACGGGGCGGCGGGCTCTGGCGGGATGGCGTTCCGCTCGGGATTCGTCACCCTCGTCGGGCGGCCGAACGTCGGCAAGTCGACGCTCGTCAACCGGATCCTCGGCGCGAAGGTGTCGATCACCGCCGCGTCGCCGAACACGACGCGGCGCCGCGTGCACGGCGTGCTGAACGGACCGGGATACCAGGCCGTCTTCGTCGACACGCCCGGGATCCACAAGCCGCGCTCGGCGCTCGGGACCCGGCTCAACGCCGCGGCCGTCGGGGCGCTCGACGACGTCGACGTCTGCGTCCTCGTCGTCGACGCGACGGCGCCGATCGGGACCGGCGACCGCTTCATCGCGGCACGCTGTCCGGCCGACTCGACCGTCGTCGTGAACAAGATCGACGCCGCGGGGCGACCGGAGACGCTGCGCCAGCTCGGTCGCGCCGCGAGCCTGCTCGGGCTCGACGGCGCGGCGTACTTCCCCGTCTCGGCGAAGACCGGAGGCGGCGTGGCGGACCTCACCGCCCACCTCGTCGCAAGGCTGCCCCCCGGCCCCCGCTACTTCCCCGACGACGTGGTGAGCGACGTCCCCGAGGCCTTCTTCGTCGCCGAGCTCGTGCGCGAACAGCTCCTCGGCCTCGTCCGCGACGAGCTTCCGCACTCGATCGCCTGCCGGGTCGTCGAGTGGGAGTGGCCCTACATCCGCTGCGAGATCCTCGTCGAGCGCCCGAGCCAGCGCGCGATCGTCGTCGGCGCGGGCGGCGAGGTGCTGAAGGCGGTCGGCACGGCGGTGCGCCGGCAGCTCGCGCCCGGTGCGTACCTCGACCTCCACGTGACCGTCGAACACAACTGGCAACGCCACGACGAACTGATCACGCGCCTCGGCTACTGATCGGGTGCCGCGGCGAGCGCGGCGAGGAACGCCTCGGCGACGCGGCGGTCCTTCGTCCGCTTCATCGGCGGCAGGGCCCGGATGAGCTGCCAACGGTAGTTGGCGGTCGCGAGCCGTGAGTCGAGCACGGCGACGACACCGCGGTCCGAGGCGGTCCGGATCAGCCGGCCGACCCCCTGGGCGAGCAGCGTCGCCGCCCGCGGGAGGTCGATCGTCGCGAAGGCGTCCCGGCCGGCGCGTTCGCGGCGGGCGGCGATCAGCGGGTCGTCGGGCCGGGGGAACGGGATCCGGTCGATGACGACGAGCGAGAGCGTCGAACCCGGGACGTCGACTCCTTGCCAGAAGCCCATCGTCGCGAACAGGCACGCCGCAGGTTCCGTCGCGAACCGGGCGAGCAGCGTCGCCTTGCCGTGCTCGCCCTGGACGAGGAGCGGGAAGCCGAGGCGTCCCCGGAGCGCGTCGGCTGCCCGGTTCATCGCGCCGAGGCTCGTGAACAGCGCGAGCGTCCGGCCCTGGGCAGCTTCGATGAGGCGGGCGAGCTCCGCGTGGATCGCCTGCTCGGCGTCGTCGCGGCGCCGGTCCGGCAGGTGCGCCGCACAGTACAAAAGGGCGTGCTCGTCGAAAGCGAATGGGCTGCCGACGTCGAGGACGTCGAGCTCGTCCGGCGGGGCGCCGAGGTGCACCGCCAGCCCCGGCGGGATCGTCGCGCTCGTGAGGACGACCGTCTGGCGGGCGAACAGCCGCTCGGCGAGGAGCGGCGCGACCTCGATCGGCGCGACCCGCAGCGCTGGGCGCGTCCCCTGGTCGACCCAGGCGACGTCGTCGTCGTCGGAGGAGGCGAGCCGGTCGATGTCGGTCCGCAGCCGACCGGCGGCGAGCATCGCCCGCATCGCGGGCTGGGCCGCGTCGGCGAGGTCACGGCCGTCTCCCGGCCCGAGGGCGGCACCGAGCTGCGATTCCACTCTCTCGAGCCGGGCGCGGCAGAGCGCGAGGACCTCGCCGAGATCCCCGGCCGGCGGGCCGGCCAGCCGTTCCTCGGGGCAGGCGAGCAGGGTCTGCTCGAGGCGCTCCGCCATCCCGGCGAGGTCGTCGACCTCCGCGGCAGCGCGGCCCCCGCCGAGGGCGACGCGCGCCGCACCGGCGACGGAGCGCAGTCGACCCGCCCCGATCGCAACCCCGAGGCTCTCGGTCACGATGTCCTCGAGCGCGTGGGCCTCGTCGACGATGAGCACGTCGTGCTCGGGTAGAACGGCGCCGTCCGAGGCGAGGTCGGCACCGAGGAGATGCTGGTTCACGACGACGATGTCCGCCGCCGTCGCCTCCGCCCGGGCCCGCTCGGCGAAGCACTCGGCCCCGGACGGGCAGCGGAAGGCGCCGGGGCACTCGTCCGCCGTGACGCTGAACGTGGCCCACAGCCTCTGGTCCGGCTCGGTGTCGAGCTCGGCCCGGTCGCCCGTCGCCGTCGTCTCGGCCCACTCGAAGATCCGGCGGACCTCCTCGGCGCGTTTCCCGGTGGCGCCGTCGTCGCCTTGTAGCGACCCCTGGACGCCGGCGAGGCGGGACTCGTTCAGGCGCTGGAGGCACAGGTAGTTCGAGCGGCCCTTCAACACGGTCGACGTGAAGCGGCGCAGCCCGGCGCGCACGAGCGGGATGTCCTTGGCCGCGAGCTGGTCCTGGAGGGCCTTCGTCGCCGTCGCCACGACGACGTGCTTGCCGGAGAGCACCGCGGGGACGACGTAGGCGAGCGATTTGCCGGTCCCGGTCCCCGCGGCGACCGAGAGGTGCCGCCCCGAGGCGATCGCCGCCGCGATGGCGCCGGCCATCGTGAGCTGGCCCTGGCGCACCTCCCCACCACCAGGGAGCCGGGCGGTGACGCGGGCGAGGGCATCGGCGGCCGCCGGGTCCCCGGCGTCCCGGACGCGGCGTGCGGTGTGGCGTCCGTCGGCGGCGGCCTGCCGACGGGTCACGCCATCGCCGTGGCGAGCTCGGCCGCCGCCTCGGCCGCCGCCTCGTCGGGGTCGTCGATCACGTACTCGACCGCGCCGCCGGGGGGCGCAAGGAAGACGAGGACGATCCGGTCGACCGGGAGCGCGAGGGCCGAACGAAGCGCGAGCGCGTAGGCCCCGGCCTGCAGCCGGTAGCGGCGGGCAGCGCCTGGGGCCTCGTCGGCGCTGGCGAGCTTGTCGGTCTTGTAGTCGACGACGACGAGATGGTCGTCTTCGGCGAAGCACAGGTCGACGATGCCCTCGAGGATGCCCCCGTCGACCGGGACGGTGACGGGGAGCTCCCGCCAGCACCGCGGCGCCGCGGCGGCGGCGACGACGGTCGGGGCGGCGAGGGCGGAGAGCACGAGGTCGCGCACCTCACTGGACCGCTCGGCGCAACCCTCCTCGAACGCTTCGTCGGCGACGATCGCGTCAAGGGCGCCGCCTCCGAGATCGACGCGCTGCAGCGCGCCGTGCACCGCCCGGCCGAGCGAGGTCGCGGCGCGACGCGCCCCCCAACGGATCTGGTCCGCCGGCGCGTCGTCGCTCGCCGTTTCACGGGCCGGTCCGGACCAGTCGGCTCGGACCGCCAGTTCGGCGAGCCCGGTCGCGGCCATGCTGGTGCGCCGCGCGCACCGGCGTTGCAACATCTCCCGCGCCGCGCGCCACGCGGCGAGAGCCGACTCGGTGGCGGCCGGCCCCTCGGGGGCGGGCGGCTGCGGGGGTCGGCGGCGACGGCGCTCGCCGGCAAGCCCCGACAAGACACCGGACCCGTCCTCGTAGAGCCCGGCCAGGTCCTCGAGACGCGAGGCGACGAGCTCGGCGAGGGAGGACCGTCCCCGCCCCGTCGGGGCCGAACGGTGGAGCGAGACGACGAGGTGGTCCCGCGCCCGCGTCATCGCCACGTAGCCGAGCCGCAGATCCTCGGCGGCCCCGAGCGCGAGTTCGGCCTCGGCGCACGCCGCGTAGCCGGACGTCTCGATGTCGCCTCGCAGGTGCACCTCGGCGTGGTCGGCGGAGTCGAACAGCACGGCCCTGCGCGCGGTGGGCCCCGGCTGGCCGCCGCCGAGCTCGGCGAGGACGACGACCGGGAACTCGAGTCCCTTGGCGGCGTGGATCGTGAGGATCCGCACCGCGTCGTCCGCCTCGCTCGTCGCCGTCTCGTGGGCGCGGGCCCGACCGGCGGCCTGGCGGTCCATCCACTCGAGCATGTCGGCAATCGAGGCGCCGCCCGACTCCGCAAAGGCCCGCGCCTCGTCGACGACGAAGCGGATCCGGCGAACGGCCTCGGGACCGTGACGCGTGAGCGCGGCGAGCTCGGAGACCTGGAACGCGCGGGCGACTTCCTCGAGCGTGGCGACGACACCGAGCCGGTGGCGCCGCGCGGCGATCGCTCCGAGGCGGTCGATTCCCCGGGCGACGGGATCGTCGCCAGCACCGCCCCGACGGCCGTCGAGACTCCAGCTCCCGCCCTGTCGGCGGTAACGCAGGAGATCGTCGTCGCCGCAGGCGAGCATCGGCGTCCGCAGCGCGGCGATGATCGCCGCCTCGTCGCCCGGGGAATCGACCGCCCGCACACAGGCGAGGAAGTCGCGCACCTCGGGTGCCGAGTAGACGAGCGAGGTCGAGTCGACCCGGTAGGGGATGTCCTCGGAGTCGAGCGCCGATTCGAGCTCGGCGAGCCCGGTGCGCCGGGTGACGAGGATCGCGACGTCCCCGTACCCAGCGGGACGCGTCCCGGACGGCGTGCCGACAGGCCATCCGTCGCGCACCGCGAGGGTGATGACGGCGGCGATGTCCGCGGACTCACGCACCCGCCGGTCGTGGGCGGAGAGCTTCGCCCCCGCCTCGGCGCCGAGAACGACGACCGGCACCCCCGAATCGGGGCGCCGGTGCGCCTTAAGGGGCGTGTAACCGGGGCCGTCCGCTTCGGCCGGGTCAGGATCGGCGGCCGGCGCGAACAGTGGGGCGAAGACACCGTTCACCCAGTCGATGACACCGGGGACCGACCGGAAGTTCGTGGTCAGCCGGACGGGGCCCGACGGCACGAGCTCACGCATCGCGGCCGCGTACAGTTCGGGCTCCGCGCCCCGGAAGCGGTAGATCGACTGACGGGGGTCGCCAACGAAAAAGAGCTTGCCCGGGACGGCCCCGCCCGTCGCGTCCCGTCCGAGGAGACGGACGATCTCGAGCTGGATCGGGTCCGTGTCCTGGAACTCGTCGACGAGGATGTGGCTATAGCGCGCGCTGACCGCGGCACGCACCCCGGCATCGTTCGCGAGCAGGTCGCGGGCGAACACGAGAAGGTCGTGGAAGTACAACTCGCCGGTGCGCCGGCGCTGCTCGGCGGCGGCCACGGCACCCGCCCCGAGCCGACGCACGAGCGCGTCGAGCACGACCTCGCGCAACCGGGTCGCCTGCACCGAGCGCATTTCGTCGACGGCGGCCACCTCGGCGCGCACGTCGGCGACGTCGACGTCGTTCCAGTCGCCCTTCCGGCCCTTGATGCCGGGTTTCCACGGTCCGAGCGAGCAGAGCCACTCCAGGCGATCGCGCCAGTCCGAGAGCCGAGATGCGCGGTCGAGGTCGGCTTCGATCCGACCGAGCAGGGCGACGAGGGTGTCGGCGTCGCGGCGACACGAACCGCGCCGCGCGCCGAGGGCGCGCATTGCGTCGATGAGGGCCCGCGAAGACCCGTCGACTTCGGCGGCGAGACGCTCGACCGTGAGGCCGGACCCCGGACCCGGCTCCCGGTGGCGGTCCCAGGCCGCGTCGATTTCGGTCGCGAGTTGCCGGAGGTGACCGAGCGTGACCCCGATTGCCAGCGCGGCGGTGATGAGCGCCTCGCTCGCCGCGTCGTCGAGCAGCGCGTCGAGAAACGCCCCAAAGCGCCGCTCGAAGTCGGTGGCGGCCCTGATCTCATCGAGGACCCGGATTCGGAGCGGCAGACCGGCCGAGAGGGGGTGCTCGAGAAGGATCCGCTGCGCGAAACCGTGGATCGTCGTCATCGAGGCGTTGTCGAGCTCGTGGAGGGCGGATCTCGCCCAACCGCCTCCGGGGGAGGCAGCCTTTTTCAGGAGCTCGTCGTGGATCCGCTCCCGGAGGTCCGCCGCGGCGGCCTCGGTGAAGGTGATCGCGGCGAGCTCGCCGAGGCGCGCGTTCCCGGACGCGGCGAGCGCGAGCACCCGTGCGACGAGCTCGCTCGTCTTGCCGGTACCGGCACCCGCCTCGACGAAGAGTGTCGCTTCGAGCTCGCCCTCGATCGCGCGGCGCGCGGCCGAGTCGTCGGTCCGCCGCGGCTCATTCATCGGCCACCTCCGGCTCGACGAGACTCACGTATCCGGCGAGCACCGGCGCGGCACGTGCCACCCACCAGAGCACGTCCCGCTCGGCGGGGCAGATCGTGTTGAAGTCGCACCAGCTGCAGTGCTCGAAGGTGTCCTGGCGACGCGCGCCGGGACGGTAGGGGAAACACCCCGATTCGACCGTTCCGGCGAGCACGGCGAGGACCTCCCCGGTGCGGGCCGTCGTCTCAGCGTCGAGCTCGACGGCGACTTCATCGCCCGGCTCGTCGATGAACCGGTAGCTCGCCCGCACGGGGTCGACGCCGGCCCCGCTGAACGCGACGCGCGCCGCGAGCGTGTAGATCGGCAGCTGGAGATGCCGGCCGCCATCGACCGGATCAGCGGCGATCCCGTGGTACGAGGAGGCCTTCCCCGTCTTGTAGTCGACGACGTCGAGCGCTCCGTCGTCTCGTCGGTCGATGCGGTCGATCTTGCCCCGGAAACTGAGCGACGTGTCTTCAATCGCGATCCCGACCGCGGGTGCCGACGAGGTGCCGAAGACCCACTCGACGGCGATCGGACGCGCGCCCCGCTGTCGACGCGTCTCGGCGTCGCGGACCCGTTCGGCCTCGAGGCGCCCGAGAAGTTCACGACGGGTTCTCGCCCACAGCACCCGTTTCCCCGTCCGGCCGAGCCGCTCGAAACGATCGCAGACCTCGGTGGCGATCTTCGCCAGCAGCTCCGCGCCGGCGACCGGGTCGTCGTCGAGTTCGTCGCCCCGTTCGATGACCTGCCGCATGTACCGCTCGAGCACCTCGTGGGCGATCTGGCCACGCTCGCGCGGGTCGATCTCGGCCCGCCGCTCGGGAGGGTCGACCACCTCGCATCGGAGCTCGTGCCCGAGGAAGTAACGGAACGGACAGACCGCGAACTCCTCGAGCGTGGTTGGTGACAGGACGTCGCCGACGAGCGCGCCGACACCCGCTCCGAGCCCCGTCCGGCCGGAGAACCGACCGAACGAGCGCGCCCCGCGGGCGGCGACGACGCGGCTGCCGGCCAGGAGGTGCGGCGACGCCTCGACAAGGAAAGACGGGGCATCGCCGCGCCGCGCCGACCGGGCGAGGAGCGTCGCGCCAACGAGCTCGCTCTCGCCAACGGCGGGGATACGCCCGCCCGCCACGGACTCCCAGGCTCCGGCCGAAGCGGCGACGCGCCGGACAGGGACGTCGCGGTCGAGGAAGCGGGAACGGATCCGGGCGCGTCCATCCCGGGCGTCGCGGTCGCGCCTCGCCAGCACGACCCTTCCCGCCCCGCGAGCGGCAACGAGAAGCCGGCGGCGGTCCTGTTCGACAGCCCGGACAGGTGTCGCGTCGTCCAACCCGATCTTCTCGCGCTCGTCGGCGGAGAGGACCGCGCTCGTGCGCGCCCGGCGGGGCAGATCGCCCTCGACGCAGCCGAGCACGACCGCAAGGTCGAGTTCGACGCCCGCAGCGGATTCGAGCGGGCCGACCATGATCCCCGACGACAGCCGGCCGATGGGCAGGGCGGGCCGGTCGAGCGCCGCGACGAGCGCCCTCGAGAAGCGGGCGAGATCGGGGCTGGTGTCGACGCCGTCGAGCACCTCGAGTTGGTCGAGCGCGTCAGCGACGACGGATTCGGGTCGACGGCCGTTCTCGGTCGCCGCAAGTGGGTCGTCGTCGTCCCCCAGGTAGCGGCGAAGCGCCGTCCGCGCCCACCCGACGAGCTCCTTCCAGCTGCGCAGAGCGAGCACCTCGCGACACGTCCGATCGAGATCGTCGATGAAATCCCGCAGCGAGATCGTCGCCGCGGCGAGGCGCGTCAAGCGCTCCGAGCGGGTCCTCGAGCTCTCCGTCGGTTCGTCACCGTCGAACTGCCCCTCGTCGTCGAGGGCACGCCGGGACTCCTCGGCGATGTCGTCGAGGTGACGGCGCCACACGGTGGCATCACCTCCCACAATCCCGGCGAGGCGCGAGACGCGCTCCCAGTCGCCGACCGGGGTCGCCGTTCCGTCCCCGGCGAGCAACGGCGCCGAACGGAGCCAGGCCATGACGGCGGACCGTTCGAGTCCCCCGGTGGCGAGTCCGAGCAGCCCGGTGAGCACCTTCGCCGTCGCCAGATCGGCGGCCCGGTCTGGCGAAGGTCCGTTCCAGCTGATCCCGGCCTCTTCGAGCGCCCCCGCGATGAGGCGGCGGTAGGGGTCGCGTGACGAGAACAGCAGCGCGACGCGCTCGGGCACGCCCCCCGCGGCGAGGTGCTCGATGACGAGGCGGACGGCGGCGCGCGTCTCGGACTCGGCATCCGGGGCGTCGAGGATCTCCCCGCCGACGGGGGCCGGTCCGTCCGGATCGATGTCCGCCGCGGCAGCCGCCGTTTCGCCGACGAACCCGAACCCCGCGGTCTGAAGCTCCTCGGCCAGTCGGCGGACCGGGGCATCGGCGGCGACGTCGGCGACGAGTCCGAGATGGACGCAGACGTCGCAGGTCCCGGCGAGCGCCACGAGGAGGCGGACGTCGGCGGGACGCACCTGTTCGGGCAGATCGACGACGACATGGCCCCAGTCCCGACGGTCACCGATCGCGGCCACGACGGCGTCGACGAGGTCGACGTCGTCGAACCAGCTGCCGGCGAGCCGCTCCCGCATCGATGAACAGAGCGCCGCGAGGTCGCGACCACGAGGCCCCACCCCGGCGAGGTTCCGCAATCCGTCCCCGCCGAGCTGGCGAACCTCCTTGTAGATGTCGACAAGCTCCTGGGCGGTCGAGGGGTGTTCGGCCACGGCGGCGAGGAAGCCCGGCCGTTCCCGTAGCGCGGCGCGCGCGGCCGCCTCGAGTGCGACCCGTGTCGCCCGACGACGGCCCCCGGCCCGGCACGCCCGGCCCCCGAGTTCCTCGGCGAGCTCGGACGGCACAAAGAAGCGCAGGTTGACGACTCCGCTCGTCCCGTCTGCGCGCCGCCGGGCGGCCAGCCGGTGTCGCGACGAACGCGCCGCCCGCGCCGACGAGGCGACGATGACGACCGGAGCGATCGGATCGTCACGCTGGAGATCGTCGACTGCGGCAGCAAGCGCCTCGAAAGACGGTGTCCCGCAGCGGACGAAGCGGATGCTTCCCGACACCGCGGCGAGCATACGGCCCGGTTGCGACGCGACGCGGTTCCCGGCATCGCCCCGTCAGGACCGCGCGGCCCCGAGCACGGTTCCCCGGAGGAGCGCCTCGCGCGCGCTCACAGGTGCAGGCCGCACTCCGTCTTGTCGCTGTCCGGCCATCGTCCAGCCCGGGGATCCTCGCCTGGCGCGATCGGCCGCGTGGTCGGGGCGCAGCCGATCGACACGTAACCGGCCGCGTTGAGCGGGTGGCGAGGGAGTCCGCGTTCCTCGACATAGCGGTCGACGTCCTCGTCGGTCCACGCGGCGATCGGATTCACCTTCACGAGACGTTTCTCCGGCTCCCAGCTGACGACGGGGGCACCGGCCCGTTCGGGGGTGTCGACACGCTTCAGCCCGGTCATCCACGCAGCCTTTCCGGCGAGCGCCCGGGCGAGCGGCGCGACCTTGCGCATCTCGCAACAGCGGGCGCTGCCGCAGGGATGCTCGGTGAGCGGGATGCCCGGCTCGACGACGTTGAGGTTCAGGCCGAATCGACTCTCGACATCCCGCAGGTACGCGATCGTCTCGGGGAAGTGGAAGCCAGTATCGAGGAAGACCACCTCGATCCCCGCGTCGGCGCGCACCGCGAGGTCGATGAGCACGCAGTCCTGGAACGACGACGCGACGACGACGTCCCGGCCGAACCGTCCGACTGCCCAACGGCAGATGTCGAGCGCGTCGGCCCCCTCGAGATCGTCCGCGACGCGGAGAACCTCGGCTTCGAGCGCGTCGGCTGACTGCACGTCCCGGGCCGGCGCAGATCCGGCCGACGGACCTTCGCGGGCGGCCCCCATGACGTCAACGACCCTAGTCCAGGCGACGCACCCGCCCGTCCGCACCGGCGGCTTCTCGGGACGGGGAGCGGGCACGCCGAAGCAATGCGCAGCCGACGCGACGGTGGAGCGACTCCCGGCGGGACTAGCTTCGCCGTAGTGCCGAATGCCCCGTTCCCCGAAGGTGTCGACCCAAACCAGGTCCCGCGCCATATCGCCGTCGTCATGGACGGCAACGGGCGTTGGGCGACCCAGCGTGGGCTGGCGCGCACCGATGGGCACGCTGCGAGCGAGGAAGCCCTCGTCGACACCGTCGACGGCGCCCTCGAACTCGGAGTCAAGTGGTTCACGGTCTACGCGTTCTCGACGGAGAACTGGCGCCGTCCCCCCGACGAAGTGCGTTTCCTCATGAACTTCAACCGGGGGATCCTCCTGCGCAACCGCGACGACCTGAACGCCAAGGGCGTACGGATCCGGTTCGCGGGCCGGCGAGACTGGCGCGTGCCGCGCCGCCTGCTCCGTGACATGGACGATGCCGTAGATCTCACCGCGAAGAACAAGCGGATGACCTTCACGATCTGCTTCAACTACGGGGGTCGCGCCGAGATCATCGACGCCGTCCGGTCGCTCGTCGCCGAGAAGGTCCCGGCGAGCGATATCGACGAGCGCCATTTCCGCGACCACCTGTATTTCCCGGACATGCCAGACCCGGACCTCATCGTGCGTACCTCGAGCGAGTTCCGGATCTCCAACTTCCTGCTCTGGGAGCTCGCCTACTCCGAGCTCGTCTTCACCGACGTCCTCTGGCCGGACTTCCGGCGCGAGGACCTCTTCGACGCGGTGCGCGAGTTCCAGCGCCGTGAGCGTCGTTACGGGGGCGTCGACCGTTGAACCCGCCCGGCGGCCCGACCCCCGGGTCCTAGCTCCCGTGGCGACGTACCGCGACACCGGGGTCGTCCTCCGGACGATCCGGCTCGGTGAGGCGGACCGGATCGTGACGATCATCACGCCCGAGCACGGCAAGGTGCGCGCCGTCGCCAAGGGCGTCCGCAAGGTGAAGAGTCACATCGGGGCGCGTCTCGAACCGCTCACGCACGTCGACATGATGTGCTGGAGGGGCCGGGATCTCGACATCGTGACCCAGGTCGAGGTGATCGACGTCTTCCGGGGGATCCGCTCCGACCTCGCCCGCCTCGACCCGGCGATGACGATGCTCGAAATCGTCGACCAGGTCACCGTCGACCACCAGGGTTCACCCGCGCTCTACAAGCTCCTCGTCGGCGCGCTGCGCAGCCTCGAGACCACCGCGTCGCCGGTGACCCTGGCGGCATTCTGCCTGAGGCTCCTTTCGGTCGAGGGCGTCGGGCCGGTCACCGACTCCTGCGCCCACTGCGGCCGCACCGGCCCCCTCGTCGCCTTCGACGCCGGGGAAGGCGGTTTCCTCTGCCAGGACTGCCGGCGCGGACAGGCGGCCTCCCCCGCGGTCGTCGAGCTCGCCCAGCGCATCTGCTCGGGCGCCCTCGCCCGGGCACTCACCGAACCTGACGGTCCGACGGTCGACGCGTTGGAGCGCCTCGCGACCTCCGCCGTCGAGCACCATCTCGATCGGCGGCTGCGCACGACGCGTCATCACGTCGCCGAGGAGACCGCACCGGCGTAATCGCGACCGGGCGGTGGAGCGGGCGGCGCCCGGCGGGATTCTGCGACGGCGGCGCGGGCTAACCTCGGGATATGTCGGAGGAAAGCCCCAAACAGGACCGCGCGCCAACCGAGGACACGGGGCTGTTCGACACGATCGTCAACCTCGCGAAAAGGCGGGGCTTCATCTTCCCCTCCGCTGAGATCTACGGCGGCATCCGCTCGACCTACGACTACGGACCGCTCGGCGCGCTCGATGCTCCGGAACGTCCGGGACGCCTGGTGGCGCGCGGTCGTGCGCGAACGCGACGACGTCGTGCCGATCGAGGCCGCGATCATCACGAACCCGAAGGTCTGGGAGGCGTCGGGCCACCTCGAGACGTTCGTCGACCCGCTCGTCGACTGTCGGTCGTGCCACGAGCGCTGGCGCGCCGACCAGATCGACGGCGCCTGCCCGAACTGCGGCTCCGCCGATCTCACCGAGGCCCGGCCGTTCAACCTCATGTTCAAGACCTTCGTCGGCCCCGTCGAGGACGAGTCCGCCGTTGCCTACCTGCGGCCAGAGACCGCCCAGGGGATGTTCGTCAACTTCTTGAACGTGATGACGACGATGCGCCGCAAGCCCCCCTTCGGGATCGCCCAGCTCGGCCGCGGCTTCCGCAACGAGATCACGCCGGGCAACTTCGTGTTCCGCACCCGCGAGTTCGAGATGATGGAGCTTGAGTACTTCGTCCCCCCGGCTGACGCCGACCGCTGGTTCGCCTACTGGTGCGAGGAGCGGCTCGCCTGGTACCAGCGGCTCGGGATCGGCAGGGACCAGCTGCGCTTCCGTCAGCACGCCCCCGAGGACCTGTCGCACTACTCGGCGGCGACGACGGACATCGAGTTCGCCTTCCCCTGGGGCTGGGGCGAGCTCGAAGGGATCGCCAACCGGACGGATTTCGACCTGAAGGCCCACAGCGCGCTCTCGGGCGTCCGGCTCGAGTATTTCGACCAGGTGAGCGGTGAGCGCTACACGCCCTACGTCATCGAGCCCTCCGCGGGCGCGACGCGGGCGATGATGGCCTTCCTCCTCGCCGCCTACGACGAGGACGAGGTCGGCGGGGAACGCCGCACGGTCCTGCGACTCCGCCCGCAGCTCGCGCCGTTCCAGGTCGCCGTGCTCCCGCTGTCGAGGAAGGAGCCACTCGACGCGCTCGCCCACGACGTGCTCCACCGCTGCCAGGTCGCGTTGACGTGCGACTACGACGACACACAGTCGATCGGGCGCCGTTACCGCCGCCAGGACGAGATCGGCACGCCGTTCTGCGTCACCGTCGATTTCGACAGCCTCACCGACGACGCGGTGACGATCCGCGAGCGCGACTCGACGCTCCAGGACCGGGTGCCGATCGAGCGGGTCGTATCCGAGCTCCAGGACCGCATCGCGTCCTAAGACCGTCACGGATCACGGATTCCCGTGCCACCCGACGCCGCCGGACAGGCGAGAAAGCTCGGACTCGTCGGGGGGTCGTGCGTCCTCGTCGTCGGCGCTCCCGCGGATTGGACGCTCGACGACCCCCCGGCGGGCGTCGAGGTCCGCCGCCGGGACGTGCTTTCTGGCACGGGCGGCGCGACAGATCTCGCCGCGGCGGAGGTGACGATCGTCTTCGCCCACAGCGAGCGTGAGCTCGGCATCGCGCTGCGTGCGATCGGGGCTTGTGGCGTCGCCACCCCGGCACTCTGGATCTGTTGGCCACGTCGCGCCGGCGGCCACGAGAGCGATCTCACCGACGGCGTCGTGCGCCGCGCGGGCCTCACGCTCGGGCTCGTCGACAACAAGGTCGCCGCCGTCGACGCCGACTGGTCCGGTCTCCGCTTCGTGACCCGGCGCGAGCCGCGCTGAGCCCGCCCGCGTCCAGACGACGCGGCGAACGGGTACCGTCCGGTCCATGGCAATCCCCGACGAGGACGTCGCCCGGGTCCGGGCCGCGACCGACCTCATCGCGCTGATCGGCGAGCAGACCGCCCTCAAGCGGGTCGGCCGTCGTTTCGTCGGCCTCTGCCCGTTCCACGCCGAGAAGACGGCGTCGTTCAGCGTGAACGCCGAGGAGGGTCTCTACTACTGCTTCGGCTGCCAGGCCTCGGGTGACGCGATCAGCTTCGTGAGGGCAACGGAGGGGGTCGACTTCGTCGAGGCCGTCGAGCGCCTCGCCAACCGTGCCGGGATCACGATCCGCTACGACGACGACCGCGACCGGAACGCGGATCGCAGCCGACGCCGTGAGCTGCTCGCCGCGATGACCGACGCGGTCGACTTCTACCATGAGCGGCTGCTCGCCAACCCGGAGGCCGGCCGGGCCCGCCAGTACCTGCGATCACGGGGCTACGACGGCGAGGTCGTCCGCAAGTTCCGCCTCGGCTACGCGCCGGCGGGATTTGACGAGCTCGTGCGGGCCCTGCGACTCCCGGGCCCGGTTCTCCGCGAGGCGGGGCTCGCCTACGAGAGCGAACGCGGTCGGCTCCAGGACGCCTTCCGGGAAAGGATCATGTTCCCGATCTTCGACCCGGGTGGTCAGGCGATCGCCTTCGGAGGACGCGTCCTTCCCGAGGGACTGCGGAGCACGGACCGGGAACCGGGCCCGAAGTACCGCAACTCGCCCGAGTCGTCCATCTACTCCAAGCGGCGCACGCTGTACGGGCTGAACTGGGCGAAGTCGGACATCGCCCACGCGCACGAGGTCGTCGTGTGCGAGGGCTACACGGACGTCATCGGCTTCCACGTCGCCGGGATCCCGCGGGTCGTCGCGACTTGCGGCACGGCGCTCACCGAGGACCATTTCCGGCTGCTCGCCCACTTCGCCAGAAAGATCGTGCTCTGCTTCGACGCCGACGCCGCCGGGCAGGCGGCCGCGGCACGCCTGTACCAGTGGGAGAAGCGCCACGAGCTCGAGCTCGCCGTCGCCGTGCTGCCGACGGGATCGGACCCCGGCGAGCTCGCCCAGCGCGAACCCGCCGCGCTCTCCGCCGCGGTCGAGCACGCCCAGCCGTTCCTCGGCTTCCGGGTCGAACAGGCCCTCGGCGCCCATGACCTGCGCACGCCCGAGGGTCGTAGCCGGGCCGCCGAGTCGGCGATCGAGGCCATCGCCGAGCACCCAAACGAGCTCGTCCGCGACCAGTACCTCGTCGGGGTGGCCGACCGGACCCGCCTCGACCCGAAAAGGCTGCGCGAGCTCCTCGTCGCGGTGCAGTCCCGCCCGCAACCGGAGCCCGACGAACGAGCCCCCGGCCTCGGGCGACGGGGGGACGACCGCGACGGCCCCGCCGGCGACGGCGGCCCGACGGACGCCGAACCGGAAGGGCACGGCCGAAAGTCCGGGCGCGCCCCGGAGATCGGCGCCGACCTGCGGGCGGGGCGGGACGCCCTCCTCCTCGTGCTCGACCGTCCCGACGAGGCCCGCGCCCTGATCGGCGACGTGCTCTTCGTCGACCCGGTGCAACGGAACGCCTTCCGCTCGCTCGTCGACTCGGCGAACCTCACCGAGGCGATCAACACCGCAGATCCGGATTCGGGCGATCTCCTCCGCCGCCTGGCCGTCTCCGAGGTACCCGACGAGCTCGACGTCGGCGGCACCTACATCGAGCTCGTCCGGGCGGCGAGCGAGCGCGTCCTGCGCGAGCTCGAAGCCGAGGGACGCGTCGCCGAACAGGAGGGAAGGGCCGACGACGTCGTCGCGGTGCTGACCGCGGGTGCCTGGCTACGGACCGAGCTCGAGACCCTGCGCGATCCCCTCGTCCGTCCGGGCACGGCCTCCGGCGCGGAGGAGGCCGCGCAACGGTTGGTAGCGTGGCTCACGCAACGCGAGCAGGAGGGCGGGGGATGAGACGCGTCGGACCGCGCGAACACGACCCCGACGCCGGGGTCCAGTCCTCCGAGCCACCTTCGAAGGCCGGACGGCGCGCCCGCGCCCGTTCACGCCGGGCCGACGAACCCACGCGCCGGGGAGCGGCGAGTCTCGAGCAACAGGCGACCGAGGCGATCCGCACGCTGCGTTCCGGCTCGACGAACGGCACCGGTGCGGCGAGTTCCGGTGACCCGGTGCGCGCCTATCTGCAGGAGATCGGCCGCGTGTCACTGCTGTCAGCGGATATCGAGGTGCTCTGCGCGAAACGGATCGAACGGGGACGCGCCGCCCACGACCGCCTCGAGGCGTGGCTGCGAGACGGCGCGCCCGAGGAGGTCCCGTTGGCAAAGCGCCGCGCCGCCGAGCGCGAGGTCGCCGAGGGCCAGGAGGCAAAGGACCTCCTCACCGAGGCGAACCTCCGGCTCGTCGTGTCCATCGCCAAGCGCTACCGCAACCGGGGCATGGCCTTCCTCGATCTCATCCAGGAAGGCAATCTCGGCTTGATGCGCGCCGTCGAGAAGTTCGATTACCGCCGCGGGTTCAAGTTCTCGACGTACGCGACATGGTGGATCCGCCAGGCGATCACCCGGGCCGTCGCCGACCAGGCGAGGACGATCCGCATCCCCGTCCACGTGGTCGAGACGATCAACAAGGTCGTCCGGATCCAGCGTCAACTCTCCCAGCAGTTCGGCCGCGACGCGACGGTCGACGAGATCGCGGCCCGCATCGAGTTCTCCGCCGACCGGGTGCGCGAGATCCAGCGCATCAGCCAGGACACAATTTCGCTGCAGCAGCCGATCGGTGGCGGTGACGAGGAGTTCAGCCTCTCGGATCTCGTCGAGGACCGCACGGCCGAGGTCCCGCTCGACGCCGCGACCAGGGTCATGCTGAATGAGGCGGTCCAACACGCCCTCCACGAGCTCTCCCCCCGCGAACAGGAGGTCGTCCGGCTCCGTTTCGGGCTCGACGACGGGAAGATCCGGACGCTCGAGGAGGTCGGTCAGATCTTCGGCGTGACACGGGAGCGGGTCCGCCAGATCGAGATGAAGACGCTCGCCAAGCTCCGCCAGCCCACCCTCGCCCAGCCCCTCAGGGACTACCTCGAGGGCGACTGACCCGACCCGCGGGTGCGGCGACCCCTCGCGTCGGCGCGCAACGCTCGCGGCGGGACCCCGAATCAACAAGGACGTTCTGCCCACGCCACCCGGTGCATCTCTGAGTCTTTTCCAGCCCCGCGGCGAACCCTGCGCGCGCTTGTCCGGGTGCGGCCACCGTGCGCGGCATGCACTGCTAACGTGCCGTCGTTCGGTCCGGGGTAGCTCAATTGGCAGAGCACGCGGCTGTTAACCGTGTGGTTGAGAGTTCGAGTCTCTCCCCCGGAGCTGCGGGTCCCGCCCTGAGACCGGCCACCCGCGTCGCCCGCAGGCGCCTACTTCGACAGCCGGAGCACCCGGAGAATTGACCGGGCAAGACCCGATTGCCGGGCGTACGCCCTGCGTCGCACGATGTGTCTCGCGTAGGCACGAGGACCGCGCGAGATCGCCCGCAGGTTGCCAGAGGCGCGGGCGGCCCGGTAGAGCGACCTCGTGAGCGATCTGCGCCGTGTCATCTTTGGCCCTCCGTCACCCCGGGGCAACCCGTCATGCGCCACTCGGGAATGATGCTCCGCCACCGATATCGCGCGCACGGCCCGGGGTCTCTCGCCGGGCAGGTCGGAAAACGGATACGGTCCAGGGATGACGCGCCAGCCAGCGTCGAAGGTCCAAAGATGCTCGACACCCTGAAGGTCGCCTACCGCAAGGACCCCGCGCTCCACGGCGTCCACGCCCTCGAGGTCGTGCTCTACCAGGGCGTCTGGGCGATCTGGTCTTACCGGGTCGCCCACGCGCTCTGGAAGTTGCACGTCCCTTTCGTCCCGCGCCTCATCTCCCAGCTCGCCCGGCTCGCGACGGGGATCGAAATCCACCCCGGCGCGGTCATCGGCCGGCGGTTCTTCATCGATCACGGGATGGGCGTCGTCATCGGCGAGACGGCGGTCGTCGGCGACGACGTGATGATGTACCACGGGGTCACGCTCGGGGGCCACGGCTGGTGGGCCGATGCGAAGGGCGCGAAGCGCCACCCGACGATCGGCAACCACGTGACCCTGGGCGTCAGGTGCTCGGTCCTCGGCCCGGTGGTCGTCGGAGAGCACTGCCGGATCGGCCCGCACGCGCTCGTGGTGGACGACGTACCGGCCCGGTCCGTCGTCGTCGTGGCGAGGGGCCACTGCGTCACGCTCGCCAGAGCCCGTGTCGAGGAGCCGACGGACGAGGAACGTCTCCCCGCGACCTGGATGACGGGCGAAGAGGAGGAGCAGGGGGAGGACGTGCCAGATGGTCGTGCATGACAACGTCACCGAGCTCATCGGCCGAACACCGCTCGTCGAGCTCCACCGGTTCGCCGCCGAACTTCCGGCGCGCCTCGTCGGCAAGCTAGAAAGCGTGAACCCCGGCGGCAGCGTGAAGGACCGCATCGCCCTGGCGATGATCGAAGCGGCTGAGAAATCCGGCGCGCTCGCGCCGGGCGGCACGATCGTCGAGCCCACGAGCGGCAACACGGGCATCGGTCTCGCCATGATCGCGGCGGCGCGAGGGTACGGAGCGGTCTTCACGATGCCGGAGAGCCTGAGCGTCGAGCGCCGCCGGATCATCACCGCCTACGGCGCCGGACTCGTCCTCACGCCCGCCGCGGAGGGAATGCCAGGCGCGGTCGAGATCGCCCGGCGACTCGCCGCGGACAACGGCTGGTTCATGCCCCAGCAGTTCGAAAACCCGATGAACCCCGACGCGCACCGCCGGACGACCGCACGCGAGATCTGGAACGACCTGAAAGGCGGGCTCGACGCCTTCGTCGCCGGGGCCGGCACCGGCGGAACGATCACCGGCGTCGGCAAGGACCTGAAGCGCCGCAAGCCGTCGATATACGTCGTCGCTGTCGAACCCGACGAGTCCCCCGTCCTTTCGGGAGGGGCTCCCGGTCCCCACCGGATCCAGGGCATCGGTCCCGGATTCGTCCCGGCGGTCCTCGACCCGGCGGCGTACGACGAGGTGATGCGGATCACGGGAGCCGAGGCCGCCGAGGCCACGCGCCGCCTCGCGAAGACCGAGGGCATTCTCGCCGGCATCTCGAGCGGGGCCGCCCTGTGCGCCGCGAGTCAGATCGCCAAACGAGAGGAGATGGCGGACAAGACGATCGTCGTCCTTCTTCCCGACACCGGGGAGCGGTACCTCAGCACCGGTCTTTTCGACGATCTCTTCGGTGCCAGCTCCACCTGACGCCGCCTCGCGGCGACCGACGCGGCAGATACCGAGGAACGGGCAGTTCGGTGGGGAGGATCCGTAGGTGGCAGAGTGTCGAGCTGGAAGCCCGGCGAGGGGCCGTAGCTCAGTGGTCAGAGCAGGGGACTCATAATCCCTTGGTCGAAGGTTCGATCCCTTCCGGCCCCACTGTTTTCTCTATTGCTTCGCTTGATCAGCGACGTTGCGTGGTCGGTTGATCGCTATCACGTTTCGGCTGACTCCTTCGCGAAGTCCGCTGGTGCATCATGCGCATTCGGTTGATGCTTTGGTGCTGTGTTCGCTGACAAACCCAGGTCGACAGATGCGCCGACGACTATCGGTCGACAACATGACCGTTAGTCACCCGCCGCCGCAGAACCCCATCGGGGGTACCGGGTTTGCCGTTCCGCCAATCAACCACAGCGCGGACGATCCGCTCTGCTGCCGGCGCACGGGAATCGAAGTCTGCAGCGAGATCGACGCCATTGTCGGCTCTACGCAACCAACCGGGGTGAGCGCCCCCGCATTGTCGTGGAGGGATGAGCGTCCCATTTGATCCCACCGCAGTGCAAGAGGACACGCAACCGGTAGTTGCCGAAGTTCTTGAAGCCGTGCCCGCAGCGCTTGATCTTCTTCACCAAGAGGTTCATCGCCTCGGTCGGCCCGTTCGAGGCACCCGTCGCGTGGTGGGCAAGGATCTGGGTGCGCCAGCGCCGCAGTGTGTGACCGAGTGAGACGATCTCGGCCACCTCGTCGTCGAGACAGCCGACGATCACCCGGTCGAGGAGCACGGCCGCCTCGTCGGCGTCCTCGGTGAGATAGACGTCACGCAGGTACTCCTTGGCGAGCCACGCCCCGAGAACCTCGTCGTTCGGATCGCCGAGGCGCAGCCCGAGCGCCATCCGGTCGACCCCGCGCGGGTTCAGCCGCTCCGCCCCGGTGAGGAGTACCCGGCGGATCCGATAGAGGGGATCGTGCTTGCGCCCGCGATGGCCGAGGAGCTCGTTCTGCACCCTGCGGCGCACGGCGTCGACGCAGCGGTTGCCCGCCGCGACGACGTGGAAGGGATCGGCCACCTGGCGGGCGTGGTCGAGAGAGGGATGGAGCCCGGCCCGATAGCCCTCGTGCAGGTCACACGCCACGGTGCGCACCGCCGCGAGGAAGGCATCGTCCTGTCGCGCCAGCCAGCGGTTGACGTCGATCGCCCGGTTCCCCTCGACCATGTCAACGAGAATCGGTCGCTCGAGGTCGACGAAGCCGGTGACGTAGCTCGTCGCATGCTCGGCGTTGGCGCGCAGGAAGGCCGTCTCGTCGATCCCGAGCGAGGTGACCACCCCCACGCGGTCGGGATCCTCGACGAGGGGCGTGCCGTGGTGGCGGACCGCCGCCATCACCGTTCCCCAGGCGACACCGAGCCAGCGGGCGAGCGACGCCACCGAGCGGGCCTCCTCGCCGACGGCGCGGGTGCACTCCCGTCCGGCCCGGGCGCTGAGCACCTGGCGGCTAGGGAACTCGTCACTGCGTTCGCACCAGGTCTTCTCTGGGCAGTCCGGCTCGGGACAGGAGAAACGGCGCTTGGACCAGACGAGCTTCACCCGCCGGTCGAAGACCGGCAGGTCACGGATCACCACCCGCTGCCGGTCCTTCGTCCGCGCGATCACCCCGCACGTGGGGCAGCCCGCGGCGGCGCGAACCGTCTCGATGCCGATGAGCAGCTCGTCGCCGTCCTCGGTGACCGCGGTGACGCGAAAGCCAGGCAGTCCCAGAAACGCGTCGTCGAACTCGTTACCGTCACACATGGCAGGGGGTCTCCCTTTCTCGGAGTTGTCGAGCAACCACGAGAATGGCGAGGCCTTCTGCCGCGTTGGTGGATACCTATCGGAGCGCGGTCAGGTGATCACGCACCCCGGTTCATTGAGAAGAGCCCCATTGTCTTCTGTGGGAGCTCTTTGGTCCACTGTGTGAGGTAGGTGTAGGACAACACTCCGTTGACGTACCACTCGCCGCGGCGCTCTGCGACCGCCACCGTCTTCCAGCCCGCGAGCGCGAGGCGCCTCGCCACGTAAGACTGAACCTCCGCGACCGGAAGTCTCGACTCGAAGCTGCTGGCACCGAGGACGACGCTCCAGCCCTTTCGAAGCGTCTCGTCAGAACACGAGCCGATCCACTCGGGTTCCTTTGCGAAAGCGGTCCTGGGATGCGACCCGGGCGGAGCAGCCGACTTTGTTGCCAACAACTCGCGCAGGATCGCGCCTCCTGGGTCGCCACCGCTTGCCGTACCCGACATCGGGAGTAATCCAATCGGCAATCCGGCGCCGACAGCGATGATCGCGACGGTCCCAACCATGGCGAGCTTCCCGGTCCAGCGAGCACCCCCACGCCGGAAGATCACGCGACGAACAATAGAGCTGGCTCGTTGACTGGTTGTGCGCTCAACCAAGCAACGTCCTCCCGCACTCGACAGAGAATGGGTTTTTCAACGAACACATCACCGATGTGTTACGCCCCGGCTCGGCTCTTGTGAGCTCCCGCGGTCTCGACTGCTCGCTCTCGTGCAGCGCCGAGTCGCGGCCCACAGTTAGCGAGCGGCAAGCCGCGCCAGAAAGCGTTGCGCCGCGAGACGGCCGTTACGGTAGAGCTTCTCCTGGGTCTGGCGGTCGATCGCGAAGTCGGTGGCCTTCACGCCGAGAGTGTCGACGAAGATCGTCCGAGCGGTCACGGCCGGATCGTCGAGGTGCATCTGGTCGTTCCAGCTCTGCATCGTGCCGAGCATTGCCATCGCGAAGCTGTAATCGCCCTTGACGACGTGCTCGACCTGGTCGGGCTGCTGCCGGGCGGAGAGCTTGATCCCGAACGTCGGCCAACGAGGCGGCTTGCCGTCCGTGCGGTCGAAGACGGCGACGGGGAAGTTGGAGAGCATGCCGCCATCGACGAGCGTGGATGGCCGAGCATGCGGGATCTTGAGCGTGACGGGCCGGTAGAAGAACGGGATCGACATCGAAGCGCGCACGGCGTCGGCGACGGCTTGCGCGTTCGCGTCGATCCCGTCGGACCGGTAGTCCCAGGGGAGTCGCAGCAGCCGTCCGCGGGACACGTCCGAAGTCATCACGACGAGCTTGTACTGCTCTCCGGCCGGCAGGCTGCTGCCCGCGTCGGGCTCGTAGAGGTCGCCGAAGTCGCGGACGCCCAGCTGGGCAAGCTGATGCCGGATCCAGCCGTGGAGGTAGTCGCCCTTGTAGATGCCGCGCTTGCGCCAAAGCGACAGGCCCTTCCCGACGACGGGCACACGATCGAGCGGGGCTTCATCCCGGAATCGCGTGTAGTCGAGCGTCGCCATCAGCTCGGTCAGCGCGTCACTCCTCATCCCTGCGGCGACGAGCGCGCCGACGATCGCTCCGGCCGAGGTGCCCGCGACCCGGGGGAACGTGTAGCCGCTCCCCTCGAGAACGGAGATCGCCCCGACGAGGCCGATCCCTTTCACCCCGCCCCCCTCGAGGACGAGATCCACCGGCGTGCCCGCCGGTTCAGCGCCCTCGGGAACGGCGGGGCCCTCGGTCGACGTCGGCTCTCCGGCGGTGTTCACATCGCCCTCCTGGTCGAGCCCGACGCGTGTGCGACGCGAACGCGGAACGAGGCGCTCGGGTGGTCGGCGCTCACGCGAGCCTCACGCGGCCGGCGCAACGTCGCTGACCGTCGGACCGGTCGCTTGGTCCGCGGGCAAGGGCTGGTTCACCGCCCTGGCGATCCGCACCTGGTACTCGGAGATCCTGGTGCGCAGCACACCGATCTCGGCGCGGGGCAGGTCGAGGATGATGCAGGTGAAGAGCGACCAACCGATCTCCTCGAGATCCCTCGAGCGCTTCTCCTGGTAGGCGAACTCGCTGTCGAGCCGCAGCGCCGCCCCGGCGGCACCCAGCGCGGCCAGACCGATCGCGATGGCCCCGACGACGGTCGCCGTCGTGCCCTTCAGGCCCCCGATGAGGGTCCCCCCGGCGGCGCTCGCCGCCACCGCGGCCGCCGCCGGCGTGATCCGCATGCCGATGTGCCAGAGGTACTTGCGTGACGAGGCGAGGCCCTGCCGCTGCCAGACCCGGATCGACATCCGGCGCAGTTCGTCGCCGAGCGCGGTCCGCTGCTCCATCTCCGCCGTGTCCTCGGTCCTTTCGAGGGCCTGGCGGACGGCGACGTCGCGCGGCGTGGGGCGCCACTTCCAGGATCGGAGCCGGTTCTCGAACATCGCCACCTTCCCCCGGAGGCTGATGAGGGGACCCTAACGTCACCTGTGCCCATCTCATGTCCTTCGCTCCACGATCCCCGTCTGCCTGGCGGGCTCCCGGCACCACCCCTGTGGCGTCCGCGCCCCGTGCCCGCGGGCGGTTTCCGGCCCGGGGCTTGGGTACGTTGGGAGAGATTCGCCAACCAGAGGAGAGACGCGTGGGCGACGCAACGATGTCGGCACTGCGCAAGGCTCGCCCGGAGCCGGGCCTCGACCTCGACACGATGGCCGCCCGACCGTCGATCGGACCGCGTGACGTGCTCGTCGCGGTCCGTTACGCCGGCATCTGCGGGACCGACCACCACATCTACGACTGGGACGAGTGGAGCGCGAACCGGGTGCGGTTGGGCATCGTCGTCGGCCACGAGTTCACCGGTACCGTCGCCGCCGTCGGTGACAGCGTGTCGCGGGTCTCGGTCGGCCAGCGCGTGAGCGGTGAGGGCCACATCGGCTGCGGGGTTTGCGAGCTCTGCCGCACCGGGCGCGCCCACATCTGCGAGCACATCGACATCATCGGCATCGACCGGGACGGCTGCTTCGCCGAGTTCGTCGCCATGCCCGACCGCAACATCTGGGCGCTCGACCGCCGCATCCCCGACCACGCCGCGGCGATCATGGACCCGCTCGGCAACGCGATGCACGCCGTCACGGCGGCCCGGGTGTCCGGCCGCAGCGTGCTCGTCACCGGCGCCGGGGTGATCGGGCTCGCCTCGATCGCGATCGCCCGCTCGCTCGGCGCCGACCGCATCCTCGCCACCGACGTCGACCCACACCGACTGGATCTCGCCCGCCACTTCGGCGCCGACGTGGTCGTGCTCGCGACCGATCCCGGCTGGGTGGCCGAGGTGCGCGGCGCCACCGCCGGCGAGGGCCCCGACGTGCTGATCGAGATGAGCGGACACCCCGCCGCGCTGCGCGGCGGGTTCACGGCGCTGCGCAACGGCGGCACGGCGGCGCTCCTCGGGTTGCCGGCCTCCGCCGTCGCCCTCGACATCCCGGGAGACATCATCTTCAAAGGCGCGACGGTCCTCGGGATCAACGGGCGGCTGGTGTTCGACACCTGGTACGAGGTCGAGCGGATCCTTCTCTCGGGCCGGCTCGACCTCGACGCCCTCATCACCGACGTGTTGCCGCTCGAGAAGTTCGACGAAGCGTTCGCGCTGATCGCCAGCCGGGCGGCGCTGAAGGTCATCTTCGAGATCGGCGCGCCGTGACCGCCCGCGACGACTTCGACCGGCGGGCCGCAGGGATCGTCGACGAGCTGCGGGGTGCCGGGCAGTACAAGGAGCTCCGGGCGATCACGGGCCCGATGGGGCCCGTGGCGACGATCGGCGGGCGCGAAGTCATCGTGCTCTGCTCGAACGACTACCTCGGCCTCGCCAACCACCCGGACGTCGTCGCGGCCGGCATCGAGGGGCTCGCCTCACACGGCGCTGGGACGGCGTCCGTGCGGTTCATCTGCGGGACGCTCGACGTCCACGACCGGCTCGAGCGGGCGGTCGCCGGGCTCGTCGGCACGCCGGCGGCGCTTTCCTTCGTCAGCTGCTGGAACGCCAACGAGGCCCTCTTCCCGACCGTCACCGCCCCCGGCGACACGATCGTCTCCGACGCGCTCAACCACGCCAGCATCATCGACGCGGTCCGCCAGACCCGCGGCGTCGATCGCAAGATCTACGCCCACAACGACATGGCCGAGCTCGAGGCGGCCCTTTCCTCGGCCGACCCGAGCGGACTGCGCTGGGTCGTCACCGACGGCGTGTTCAGCATGGAGGGCGACCTCGCTCCCCTGCCGGAGATCGTGCGCCTGTGCCGGGCCCACGACGCCGTCGTCGTCGTCGACGACTCGCACGGCATCGGAGTGCTCGGGGCCGCGGGACGCGGCACGCCGGAGCATTTCGGCATCCTCGGCGAGGTCGACGTCGTCACCGGGACGCTCGGCAAGGCCCTCGGCGGCGCGGCCGGCGGGTTCGTCGCCGCCTCGGAGCGCCTGATCGAGCTCCTCGTCCAGCGGGCACGGCCGAGCCTCTTCTCGAACGCGCTGCCCGCGACGGTCGCCTGCTCGGCCACGCGCGCGATCGAAATCCTCCTCGCCGAGCCCGAACGGGTCGGAAGGCTCCGGAGAAATGCCACCCGGTTACGCACCGGACTGCGCGGACTCGGGTTCGAGTGCCACGACGCCGAGAGCGCGATCATCCCGATCGTCCTCGGCGACGCCCACAAGGTCGAGGCCGCGAGCGCGCGCCTTTTCGAGCTCGGGGTGCTCGTCGTCGGCTTCTCCTACCCCGTCGTTCCCGAGGGCAGGGCCCGGTTGCGCGTCCAGGCGAGCACCGCCTTGGAGGAGCGCCACCTCGACGCCGTGCTCGAGGCGTTCGCGAAGCTCTGACCTCCCCCGCCGCCTCGCTAACCGGTGTCGAAAAGACGCGGTGTGACGAGCCAGCGCAGCACCCCCGTGCCGGCGTCGAGGCCGGACCAGCTCACGTCGAAGTCGACGCGGGCGAGCGCGCCCGTGGCCATCCGGACCTGGCCCCCGCCGATCAGGTAGGCCACGGCCTCGGAGCACGTCGGCTCGTGCCCGACGACCAACAGCACGTCGGTCGCGTCGGGCTCGAGGCGGATCTCGCTGACGAGCGCGTCGAACCCGTAGGCGTAGAGCCGGTCCGACTCCCGAACGGCACACGCCCATTTCCCAGCCGCCATCGCCCGCTCGAGCGTCTCGACGACGCGCACCGCCGGTGAGCAGATCGCGCCGTCCGGCACGTTGCCGGACTCGGCGATGAAGCGGCCGATCGTGTCGGCCCCGCGGCGTCCCCGCGCCGCGAGGGGACGCGCGAGATCGGACCCGCCCGGGCCGCTCGACCAGTCAGATTTGGCATGGCGGAGGACGAGGAGCGTTCGGATGGGCTCATTCTGTCTCGTCCGTCGTCGCCGAGGGGCGTCCGCCCCCCTCACGCCTATGAGCCGAGGACGTCGCGCAGCGGGCCGACCATCGTCGAGGCGACGTCCCGGACGTCGTCGACGCGGCCGTCGAGGGACACGCGACCCTCGGAGAGCACGACGGCGCGCCCGGCGAGCTCGAGGGCCCGCTCGACGTGCTGTTCGACGATCAAGAGCGCGGTCCCCGCCGCAAGGACGGCGCGCAGCGCCCCGAACACCTCGTCGACCATCGCCGGCGCGAGCCCCAGCGACAGCTCGTCGACGACGAGCAGACGCTGCGGGACGGCGAGCACCCTCGCCAGCGCAAGCATCCGCTGCTCACCACCGGAGAGCGTGCCCGCGAGCTGGTCGCGGCGCTCAGCGAGCCGCGGGTACGTCTCGTAGGCGCGCTCCAGCGCGTCGGCGAGGCCCCGGGGGCCGACGGCGCGCTGGAACTCGAGCGCAAGATTCTCCTCGACGGTGAGCGAGGCGAACACCGACCGACCCTCGGGGGCGTGGGCAACCCCGAGGCGGGCGATCCGCCAGGCGGGCCACCGCGTCACGTCGGCCCCGTCGAAGACGATCCTGCCGGCGCTCGGGGCGACGAGCCCCGTGACAACGCGGGCGACCGTCGACTTGCCGGCCCCGTTCGGCCCGACGAGCGCGACCGCCGTGTGCTCGGCGACCTGGAACGACACGCCGAACAGCGCCCGGTACGGGCCGTAGGCGACGTCCACGTCGTGCAGCTCGAGAAGCGGCCTGGCCGTCGCCTGTGCAGGCGGCCCCGCACGCGGCCGGGCGGGGGCCCGGGTGGCGACGGCCCCCGGCGCCGCCGGAAGGTGCCCGAGGTAGGCGCGGCGGACCCCGGGGTCCGCGATCACCCGGTCGATCGGCCCGTCGGCGATCAGGCGGCCGAAATCGAGGACGAGGAGACGCTGCGTCGCGGCGGCGACCATCTCGAGGTCGTGCTCGACGAGGAGGACCGCCGCACCGCGCTCAGCGCGGACCCGGTCGAAGATCGCGACGAGCTCGACGTGTTCGGCTCGGTCGAGACCCGACGAGGGCTCGTCGAGCATCAGGAGCCGCGGCTCACCGACGAGCGCCCGGGCGAGTTCGACGAGGCGCCCGTGGCCAAGGCTCAACGCCTCGACGGGGACGTCGGCCTCTCTCTCGAGGCCGACGAGCGCGAGGATCTCGTCCGTCTCGCGTCGTTCCTGGGCGCTCGGCCGGCCGACGCCGAGCAGGTCCTTCCACAGCCTCCCCCGCCCGCCGCGGACGCG
Organism: uncultured Acidimicrobiaceae bacterium; assembly: GCA_963785415.1. Taxonomy (GTDB): domain Bacteria; phylum Actinomycetota; class Acidimicrobiia; order Acidimicrobiales; family Bog-793; genus Bog-793. The sequence goes on along the minus strand of CAWAVB010000001.1, from coordinate 1,699,506 downwards.
CTCGGTGACGAGGACGTGCTCACGGGGGGTCATGCCGGCGAACAGCTCCAGCCGTTGGAACGTGCGGCCGATCCCGAGCCTCGTGCGCCGGAACGTCGGGAGGTGGTCGATCGCGATCCCGTCGAAGGAGACCGATCCGGTGTCCGGGCGCACAAGACCGAGCAGGCAGTTGAAAAGGGTCGTCTTGCCGGCCCCGTTCGGTCCGACGAGACCGACGGCCTCGCCCTCCTCGATCGACACGGAGAGCCGGTTCAGGGCCACGATCCCGCCGAAGCTCTTCGAGATGTCCCGGGCGACGAGGAGGGCCATCTCAGCGCCCCCCGGGTCCCGCACCGACCGGGAGCTCGGCCTCGACTGGGTCGTTGCGCGTGAGGAAACGGGCGAACTGCTCGGCCCGGTCGAGCACCCAGCGCCGGGCGTACTCGACCGCCCCCTCCGGGTGGCGCACGTAGGTGACGGCGGCGAGCCCGAAGATCAGCGCGACGAGCGAGCCGTAGCGGTCCGGCAGGTTGTTGACGAGCTGCTGGAGCACGGTGTAGGCGAGCCCGGCCTCGATCGCCCCGGCGACCGAGTAGACGCCCACGGTCGCCACGACGACGACGAAGACGAGCGAGAACTCGTAGTTGAAGTCCGTCGGCGAGACGGTCTGCTCGAGCGAGGCGTAGAGGGCGCCGCCGATCCCGGCGAGCACGGCCGAGAGCATGAAAGCGATGACGCGCAGCCTCCGGACGTCGATCCCGATCGACTCGGCACCGACCTCAGAAGCGCGCAGCGCGCCGAGCTCCCCGCCGACGGATCCGTGCTGCAAGAGCCAGACGACCCCGGCCGCGACCACGAGCACGACGAGCGCGAGCCAGAAGAAAGCGCCGCTGCCCGCGAAGTTAACGGCCCCGATCGTCGGGCGCGGGACGCTGAGACCCGTCGCGCCGTTGCCGGACCACGGGTACTGGAAAAGGACGTTGTCCCCGAGGAGCGCGAACGACAACGTGAGCAGTGCGAGCGCGATCCCGCCGAGCCGGAGGCTCGGGACGGCCACCACGAACCCGACGATCCCGGCGAGCACGCCACCGGCGACGACGCCGAGCAAAAGCGCCGTCCCGAAGTGCGTGGCGAGCTGTCCGGCGGTGAACGCGCCCACTGCGGCGAACGACGCCTGGCAGAGCGAGATCTGGCCGCTCATGCCGGTGAGCAGCGTGATCGACAAGAAGATGATCGCGAACACGAGCCCCTGGGTGAGCGCGAACTCCCAGTTCCCCGGGACGAGCACGAGCGTGATGACGATGAAGACGGCCACGAGCAGACCGGCGAAGGCCCGCGAGCCCAGCGCGACCTCGGTCATGTGCGACGGCGGCTTCAGCGATGCCGGTGGCGGGTCGCACGCGGCGAGCGGGTCGCCGAGCGCGCCGGCGGGGCGGAAGGAGCGTCGCGCGACCAACAACACCGCCAGCACGACGAACGGGAAGGCCGGCCGCAGTCCCGATGAGAGCACCGTGCCGGACGGCAGGTAGCCGCCGATCACCTCCTGGACCACGCCGAGCGCGACGCCGCCGACGAGGGTGAGCGGCAGGCTCGCGAACCCGCCGACCGCGGCGGCCGCGATGGCGGCGACCAGCAACGCGGTGAAGTACGAGGGGTCGAGTGCGGCGTAGATCGGCGCCAGCAGCACGCCGGCAAGCCCGGCGAGCAGGCTCGAGAGCATCCAGGCGAACGTACCGACCCGGTCGGCCCGGATCCCGGCGAGCTCGGTCATCCGCGGGCTCTCGACGACCGCCCGCATCCGCAGCCCCAGGGCGCTCGAGCGGAACATCACGGCGAGTCCGGCGATGACGACGACGGTGACACCCGTCGTGAGCAGTTCCACGCCCGTCAGGGCGACGGACCCGATCCGGAAGTAGACGTGGTCGGGGTTCAGCGCGAGCGCCGGGGGCGCGAGCCGCTGGCTCGTCCCGAAGATCATCTGCATCACGCTCGGGATCGCGATCAAAAGCCCGAGCGCCGGGACGAGTCGGACGAGCGGCGGCGCCGTGCGCGCGTACTGGAAGAGCAGCCGGTCGAGCGCGTAGCCGAGCGCCGGACCGAGGACGACGACGGCGACGACGAACGCCGCCCACTTCGGCCAGCCGTCGGCGACGGCGACGTAGAACACGATCGCCGAGACGTAGGCCTGGGCGCCGAAGGCGAGGTTGAACACGCCCGATGCCTTGTAGGTGAGCACGAGGCCGGCGGCCATCAGGGCGTAGGCGCACCCGTAGGGGATGCCGGGGAGCGCGTAGGAGAGGAACTGGCTCAATTGGAGCGGCGCCCTCGGTTCCTAACCGCCCCCGCCACCCGGGGCCGTCAGGGGCGGGACGCCTGGCGGCAGGGGGATCACCCGGTGGATGGGGCCGTGGGCGGGGTTGGGCACCGGGAAGCAGCTGAACACGCTCGGCGGCGTGCCGTAGACGGGGACGAACTCGTGCCCGCGCACCTGGACGAAGACGCTGCAGTTGTAGATCGTGCTCACGCCGGTGTGGTCGGTGCGCCAGTTGATCGGCGAGACGAGGCCGTGTGCCGTGTACAGCGTGAGCGAGTTGATCGCCGCGACGAGACGCGTGCGCGTGACGTCACGCCCGATCATCCGCAGTCCCGTCACGAAAAGGTCGGCGCTCGTCCATCCGGCCAACGCCGCCTCCGACGGGGGGTTGCCGGGCGCGTAGCGCGCCAGCGCTGCCTCGAAGCGGTCCATGCTCGAGTAGCGGCCGGGATAGAGCCGGGTGACCTCGAACGGCACGTGCTGGAGCATGAAGTAGACGCCCTGCATCGCCGAGGCATAGGTCTTCAGAGCGGACTGGTCGTAGCCGTCGAACCAGTACTGGACCACCTTGGTCATGCCGTCCTGCTGCATCGTGTGCGCGAGCAGGATGTCGCCGGACAGGTCGAGGCACGAGGTGACCATGTCGACGCCGAGCGACTTCATCCTCGTCACGTCGGCGCTGAGGTCGAACGCCGGCACCGGAACGGCGAGGTCCTCGAACACGACCCGGATGCCGTACTGGCGGAAGGCGTTGGCGACTCCCTGGCAGCCCTCGCTCGACTGGCTGATGTTGTAGGCGATGAGCGCCGCCGCCTTCACGTGATGCAGCGCGGCGAGATAGGCAGCCTGGAGCTGTGCGGACTCGAAGGCCGTGTACGACCCGGTGTTGCCGAACATGCTCGGGCCCGCCCAGTCGGCGTTCGTGTTGACGTCCAGCCCGAAAGTCGGCACGTCGTGCTGGGAAAGGAACGGGCCGCCCGAGAACTCGGGGGTGGCGACGGGAACGACGGCAAAGACGTGATCCTGCTCGACGAGGGTGCGCGCCTGGGTGGCGTCCTCCGACGGGTCCGACCCGTCGTCGAGCTTGTAGGCGAAGTCGATCTTTCGCCCGTTGACGCCACCGTTGGCGTTCACCCAGTCGAAGTAGGCCTGGGCCCCGGCGATCGCCGGCGCGAAGTCGGCGGGCAACGGGCCGGTGATCGAGGCGAGCCCGCCGACGACGATCCGGTGCGGGGACACCCCCTGGGTATTCCCGGCAGTCGAGAGGTTCGTCGACGCGTTCCCGCAGGCCGCGAGGACTGTCCCGGCGAGCAGTAGCGCAGCGCAGGCGGTGACGCCGGCCCGTCTCCCTACGACACGCATCGGGCTCGCTCCTTCAACGTCGAGAAGCGTTCTTTACCGTCGTGACCTTATCCAACAAACCGGCGGGCTGAGAGGGGACGGGCCGGGAATCCCCAGGTCCGCCCAGCGCGCGTCTAGGCGGCGTCTTGCTCGCGGGCCTTGCGCGCGCTCTTCGCTCGGCGTCGCGCCAGTGCGACGTAGTCCCGGTCGGTCTCGTAACCGACGTAGTGCCGGCGAGCCGCGATCGCGGCGACCGCCGTGGTGCCCGACCCGATGAACGGGTCGAGGACGACGTCGTTTTGGTAGGTGTAGAGCTCGATGAGCCGGCGGGGCAGCTCGACCGGGAACGGCGCGGGGTGCCCGACGCGGGTCGCCGACTCCGGGGGGATCTGCCAGACGTCGAGCGTCCAGGACATGAAGTCCTCCCTGGAGATCGTGGCCTCGTACGGCAGACCCAGCGTCGCTCGGCGCTTGGCGTCGACGGCCCGGTCGAAGCGCCCCTTGCTCGCGACGATCACGCGCTCGGTCACGTCGCGCAGCACCGGATTCGACGGCCTCATGAACGAACCCCAGGCGCAGTTGCCACTCGCCCCGACGGCCTTCTGCCAGACGATCTCGCCCCGCAAAAGGAATCCGAGATCGTCCTGCAGGATGCGGGTCACGTCCCCGGAGAGCGAGCGGTACGGCTTGCGCCCCAGGTTGGCGACGTTGATCGCGATCCTGCCGCCGGGCTCGAGGACCCGGCGGCACTCGGCGAAGACGTCGGCGAGCTGTTGCAGGTACTCGATGTAGGTCGCGGGGATGTGCCCGTGCCCCATCTCCTCCTCGTAGCTCTTGCCGGAGAAATACGGTGGCGAGGAGCAGACGAGCGCGACGGACTTCGCGGGCACCTTGGACATGTCCCGGGAGTCACCGAGGATGATCGAGTCGCGGACCGAGCACTCGCAGATCTCGTCGTCCGCGGACATAACGGGCGGGGTGAAACGGCCGTAGAACGAGCTTGCGTCGTGGCTCTCGCGCCGCGAGGCACCGAAGCTCGACGTTTCCGTCACGCGATCTCTCCCTCAGCAGGCCCTTCACCAGTATGACCGAAGGGTGTCGTGTGGCCGGGGATGCGATCGCGCCCTTCGACGGGCGCGCGGGCCGTGGTCAGACGCCGACCGCGCCGTCGATCGTCTGTCGCAGCAGGTCGGCATGACCGTTGTGCCGGGCGTACTCCTCGATCATGTGGACGAGGATCCAACGCAGCGAAACCTCGCCATCCCGCCAGGAGCGCGCGCCGATCGTGTCGAGCGAGCCGATCCCAGCAACGACCGACCGGGAGGCGGCGCACTCTTCCTCCCAGGCGGCGAGATCTTCGGCGGCGCTCGCCGGCTCGGCGCCGTCGAAGGCGCGATCGCGCTCGGCATCGGTGCGGTAGATCGGCGGCCGGTCGGCACCGACAAGGGTTCGCTGGAACCAGAAGCGCTCGACCTCTGCCATGTGCCGCACGAGCCCGAGCAGTGAGAGCGTCGCAGGCGGGACCGACCGCGTCGCGAGCTGCTCGGGGGCGAGACCGGCGCACTTCAGCGCCAGCGTCGCGCGTTCGAACTCCAGCCATCCCTCGAGCATCGGGCGCTCTGCGGCGACGAGCGGTGCAGCGATCCGTTCCACGGGAACCTCCCTCTGGCCCGGTGATTGGTTCGGCCCCAGTATTGCGGCGCGATCGACCGGACCGGGTCAGAGGTGTCCGCTGGCCTCACCCTCCCGTCGGACGAACGGGGCGGGGCCGGGCGATCACGCGCATCTCGCTACCGAGGCCGCGGACGCTCGCCTTCGTCCCGGCCGCCTCGATCGTCGCACGGTGCCGCCCGATCGGGACGTGCCCGATCCGCACCTCGCCGAGGCGCCTCGGCAGCTTCGGCGCGAGCCAGATCGCGCCGTCGCCGACCGAGGGGTCGAGTCGCAACAAGGTGCGGAGGAGGCTGAAGGGCGTCGCCGAGGCCCACGCCTGCGGGGAGCACGAGGTCGGGTAGCCCACGGGCGCGGCGAACTCCTCGCGATCGAACCCGCACAGGAGTTCCGGGAGGCGGCCGTCGAAGGCCGTGGCGAGGTCGAACAGGGCGTTGGCGATTTGCTGGGCCTCGGTGACGAATCCGTAGCGCATCAGCCCCGCGGCGGCGATGGCGCTGTCGTGGGGCCAAACGGAGCCGTTGTGGTAGCTCACCGGGTTGTAGGCGCTCATCGAGCTTGCCAGCGTGCGGACGCCCCAGCCCGTGAACATCTCGGGGGAGACGAGATGCGCGGCGATCCGGGCCGCATAGCCCTCGTCGACGATGCCGGTCCACAGGCAGTGGCCGACGTTCGAGGTGAGCGAGTCGATCGGGCGCTTGTGGCCGTCGAGACCGAGCGCGAGATACCCCTGGTCCGCGAGCCAGAAGCGTTCGTTGAACGCCCGGCGCAGACGCGTCGCCCGTTCCCCGAACGCTTCGGCCGTCGCGGCCTCGCCGCGCGCCCGGGCGATGCGGGCCCGGGCGAGGTAGGCGGCGTAGACGTATCCCTGCACCTCGCACAGGGCGATCGGGGGTTCCGGAATTCTCCCGCGGGCGTCGTTGACCCCGTCGAAGGAGTCCTTCCAGCCCTGGTTCACCAAGCCGCGGTTCGTCGACCGCTGGTACTCGACGAAGCCATCGCCGTCCCGGTCCCCGTAGCGCTCGATCCAGTCGAGCGCCCGGTCGGCGTGCGGCAGCAGGCGGTCGATGATCCCACCGTCGACCCCCCAGTTGTGCAGCTCGCCGAGGAGCATGACGAAGAGCGGAGTCGCGTCGATCGACCCGTAGTAGATGGAATCCTCGCCCCGGGCCGCGACACCGGTCATGCCCGAGCGGACCTCGTGGAGGATGCGTCCCGGTTGCTCCTCGGTACGCGCGTCCTCGCGCTCGCCCTGGTAGCGGGCGAGCGTGGTGAGCGTGCCGACCGCGATCGTCGGATCGATCCCGAGCGTCATCCACGACGTGATGAGCGAGTCGCGCCCGAAAAGGGTCATGAACCACGGCGCGCCCGCCGCCAGGACCGCCAGGTCCGGCTCGTCGGGGTCGAAGATCCGCAACACGCCGAGATCGGGGATGCTGCGGCCGAGCGTCCGGTTGACGCCCTCGTCGGCGGTCTCCACCGTTGGCGTCGTCTGCTCCCAGGAGCGGAGCCGCGTCGTCGACGGCGAGGCTTCCACCGGTACGCCACGGCGATAGCGCGGCTCGACCGACTCGCCATCCATTCTCAGGTCGATCTCGAAAGACGTCCGCCACTCACCACGAGGCGCCACGACCGCCTCGATCGTGATGACGCCGGACGACGCCTCCGAACCCGGCGGCAGGGCCACGGTGATCGTCCGATTCCTCTCCCGATAGCGGTGCGTGATCTCGATCGCCGAGTCCGTGACGACGACGTCGGTTGTGCCCCGGGAACGGGCGCGGCTCTCTTTCACGTCGAAAAGGTGGGCGAAGTCGGCTTCGACGGCGACGGAGATCAGGCAGGCCGTCGCCTCGGCGCCGAGGTTCCGCAGCACGAGGTCCTCCCGCATCCCGTCGCCGACGAACCGCTCCCGAACGACGAAAAGCGTGCTGTCCGAGCGACCCTCGCCCGGTTGGGCACGTCCGAGGAAGCGCGCCGCGAACGGGTCACTCGGCACGACGGCGAGCGGCTGGACGGGGATGTCGTCGATTCGCAGCTGCCATCCCGACAGGTACCTCGTGTCCCGGTAGAAGAGCCCCTGGGCCCCCCCGGGATCGATGTCGCCAGACGGGGCCGAGATCGCGAAGCTCGTCCCCTCGACGAGGGTGACCGTGCCCCCCGCCGAGCTACCGAGGGCGGGCTGGCCGCCGAAGACCCAGGCGTCGACCGTCACCACTCCCCCGCTCCACGACGATCGGGCAACAACGCGGCGCCCGTCAGATCGCGCCCCGTCATCCGCGATCAATCACGCGCCGGAAGAGGTCGACGTGTTCGTCGACCATCCGTCGCAGCGAGAAGTGCCCCTCGACCGCGGCACGACAACGCCAGCGATCGATCTCGCCCACGCGGACCACCGCATCGACGAGCGCCTGCTCGCCGTCGCGCACGAACCCCGTCACCCCGTCGTCGACGATCTCGGGTGCCGCCCCGAACGGCGTTGTCACCACCGGCGTGCCGCAGGCAAGGGACTCGATCATCACCATCCCGAACGGCTCGGGCCAGGAGATGGGGTTGAGCAACACCGTCGCCCGGCCGAGCAGCTCGAGCTTCGCCGCATGATCGACCTCGCCGAGGTACTCGACGTCGGATCCGAGCAATGGCTTGATCACCGTTTCGACGTAGTCGATCTCCAGCTTCTCCTGGCACTTGCCCGCGATGCGCAGCGGGATGCCGGCCTTGCGGGCGACGGCGGCCGCGACGTGCGCCCCCTTGGTCGGGTTCATCCGACCGAGGAAGAGCGCGTACCCCCCCGAACCGTCCCCGACCGGGAACTCCGACGGCTCGACCCCGTGATGGATGACCGCGGCGATCGGAAGGTCGCCGGCCGTCGCGGCCTGGTGTCGCGAGATCGCGATCACGGGAACGCGATCGGCGACGATCCGGTACAAGTCGATGAGATCGCTCTCGAACGGCCCGTGGTTCGTCGTGACGACGCGGACACGGGGGAAACGTTCCGAGTACAGCGGTCCGATCAACGTGTGGTCGTGCACCACGTCAAAGCCACCGGCCATCTCGTAGGCGTGCACGACCTGGCGGATCTCCTGGGCCGCCCCACCCTGGCCGACGCCGATCGCGCGCTCGAAGACGAAGGCGCGCTCGACCTCGCAGGTGCTCTCGCCGGTCGTGTAGAGCAACACGTCGTGACCCGCGGCGCGCAGTCCCCGCGCCAGCCCGTCGAGGACCGCCTCGGTCCCCCCGTAGGCGGGGGGTGGGACGGGCAGCCAGGGCGGGGCCACGATCATGATGCGCATCGCACCACCTTTGTCGACGGCCGAAGACGCCGCCTCTACGCCCCGGTCCCGATCAGTCATAGCAGCGATTCGCTCCCCCCGGGACCGCCGCGATGATCACGCTCCCCGCCGACGCGAAGTCACCCCGGGCGTCGTGCGCCCGGGGTGACCGAACAGCGCTTCGTTACCGCGTGATCCCGGCCAGGACGACCGTGACCGTGTGGGAGGTGCCGCCTGAGTCCACGTAGGTGACCGTGATCTGCGCACCAGGCTGGTGTGATTCGATCGCCGTCAGCAGCGCAGGGTTCGTCTTCGTCGCGGTGCCGTCGACGGCGGTGATCGTGTCGCCGGCTTGGAGACCCGCCTTAAGGGCCGGGGTCGCCGCGTAGACCGCGCTGATGTAGACGCCCGCCGGGGCGGACGTCGGGCTCGTCGCGCCAGTCGGGAAACCGAACGGGTTCGTGGAGTACGCCGGCGCCGTACCTGTCAGAACGCCGAGGAAGGCGGTCTCGCCGAGGTGGATCAGTTTGGACGACTTCCCACGCATGATCTGGAGCGCGATGTTGTGCGCCTCGTTGATCGGGATGGCGAACCCTTCGGTCCCGCCGGTCGCTTCCGCGGATTGCGCGGCCGTGTCCATGCCGATGACCTGATCCTTCAGGTTGACGAGCGGGCCGCCCGAGTCGCCCGACACGATCGGCGCATCGGTCTGCAGCAGGTTGTGCAGCGTCTCACTGGTCGTCGTCGAGAAGGCATCGTTCGCGGTGATCGTCCGGCCGGTCGCCGTGATCGCCCCGCTGATCACCGTGGGCCTCCCACCGAGGCCGAGCGCGTTGCCGATCGCGACGACCGGGGCGCCGACCTGGACGCTCGCCGAGTTCCCGAGCCGCACGTACGGGAGGTCCTTCGGCGCACCGACGAGCTGGATGAGCGCGACGTCCTGGTTCACGTCGACGCCGAGCACCTTCACCTTGTAGGTGCCGTGGCCGGCGACGGTCGCCCGGATGTTCGTCGCGTCCGCGACGACGTGGTTGTTCGTGAGCACCTCTCCCGAGGGCGTGATGATCATCCCGGTCCCCTCGGCCTGCTCGGCACCCGTCGCGACCTCGTTCGCGACGTCCGTCGCGATGTCGACGACGGCGGGGTCGACCGCGGCCGCCACTTGGGCGACGGCAGCCTGGCCCCCGGCGAGCGGGATGCCGCTCGTCGTCGTCGGCGACGTGGCGTCCGCGGTGCCCGACGGGGTCGGGCTGCTGCGCAACGCGGCGTCGAGGCCCGCACCAAGGATGCCCGCGAGCAGGGCGACGACCACCACGAGCACGAGCATGCGACGGCCGCCGCCTGCGCCCCGTGCGCCGTCGTCCCCCGGCGGCGGTGGTGGTGGCGACCACTGCCACCCTCCGGAGCCCGCGCCCGGGATCTCGGCGGTTGTCGGCCCCCCGGGATCGGCAGACGAGCCCGCCGGGGCCCATCCGCCCGGGCCGGCGGCGCCCGCGCCCGGGGTCACCGCCTCCCCACCCTGCGGCGGAGTCAGGTTCTCGTTCATCTCATCCATCGGTCCTCGTTCCTCAGATCTCCACTCAAGTCCACGGCATCGCACGCCGTCGAGCTTCCTCGTCACCATCGAGCATGGAGTCGGCGTCTCGGATCCGTCTGGGTCCAGCCTGGGAACTTCCTGAGAGAAGGGTCACTCCCGTCCCTGTTCAGGTCCAGGCTAGCGGTGGGCCCACGGGCGCTGGTCCCCGTCGCGAACGGCCCCGGGAGCCGATTACGTGTCTAGGCGAGGGCGACGAGGTCGGCGAGGTCGTCGGTCCAGTAGTCCTCGACGCCGTCGGGCATGAGCAGGACCCGTTCCGGCCGCAGGGCCTCGACCGCACCCGGGTCGTGGGTGACGAGCACGATCGCCCCGGCGTAGCGGTGCAGCGAGGCGAGAACCTCCGCCCGGCTCGCCGGGTCAAGGTTGTTCGTCGGCTCGTCGAGGAGGAGCACATTCGCCGAGGAGACCACGAGGCAGGCGAGCGCCAGCCTGGTCTTCTCGCCACCCGAGAGCGTCCCGGCCAGCTGTTCGACACGCTCGCCCCCGAAGAGGAACGCGCCGAGGATCCGCCGCAGCTCGACATCGGTCATCGTCGCCGGCGCGCTCTGCCGCACGTTGGCGAAGACCGATGCGGCCGGGTCGAGCGTCTCATGTTCCTGCGCGTAGTAGCCGAGGCGCAGGCCGTGCCCGTTCCGCACGGTGCCAGCGTCCACCGGCTCGATCCCGGCGAGCACGCGCAACAGAGTCGTCTTGCCCGCCCCGTTCAGCCCCAGCACGACGACTCGGGAGCCCCGGTCGATCGCGAGGTCGACGCCCCGGAACACCTCGACCGAACCGAAGCACTTCACCAGCCCGCTCGCCGCGAGCGGGGTCTTCCCGCACGGAGCGGGCTCGGGGAAGCGGATCCTCGCCACCTTCTCGCGGCGGCGCACCTCGGGCAGGCCGGCGGCGAGGCCCGCGGCCCGCCGGTCGAACTGGTGGGCGGCGGAGGCTTTCGTCGCCTTTGCCCTCATCCGGTCGGCCTGCTGGCGCAGGGCGGCGATCTTGCGCTCCGCGTTGGACCGCTCCCGGGCGCGGCGCCGGTCGGCGGCCGCCTGCTGCTCGAGGTAGGCGCGCCAGCCGACGTTGTAGATGTCGAGCGTCGCCCGGTTCGCATCCAGGTGGAACACGCGGTTTACCGTCTCCTCAAGGAGCGTGGCGTCGTGGCTGATCACGACGCAGCCGCCTTCGTGGGCACGGAGGAACGTCCGCAGCCATCCGATCGAGTCGGCGTCGAGATGGTTCGTCGGCTCGTCGAGGAGAAGCGTCGGAGCCCCGGAGAAAAGGACCCGGGCGAGCTCGACGCGTCGCCGCTGGCCGCCCGAGAGCGTGCCGAGCGGCTGGGCGAGGACGCCGGAGGGCAGTCCGAGGCTCGAGGCGATCGAGGCCGCCTCGGACTCCGCGGCCCAGCCGCCGCGTGCCGCGAACCGCTCCTCGGCGCGGGCGTAGCGGGACATCGCGTCGACACGACCGCTGTCGTCGGATGTTCCCATCTTCGCCGCCGCGTCGGCGAGATCGTCGAGGATCCGCACCAGCCCGCGTGCCGACAGGATCCGGTGCCGGGCGATCTCGTCGAGGTCCCCGGTCCTCGGGTCCTGGGGCAGGTACGCGATCGCGCCCGAACGCCGGACGGAACCCTGCGTCGGGAGCGCGTCGCCCGCGAGCACGCGGGTGAGCGTCGTCTTGCCGGCGCCATTGCGGCCGACCAGACCGATCCGGTCACCCGGTCCGACATGGAAGGTCGCCCCCGAAAGAAGCGTCCGGCCGCCGGCGGTGAGCTCGAGGTTGGTGGCGGTGATCATCGGCGCGGGATGCAGGCAGAGAAGGGCGGCAGACGAAACGGATCGGCTTGTGCGACCGCCAAGCATCGCGCCGATCCCGCGGGTCCGTGCGCGCTCGTCGTTTCGCGCCGCGACACGCCCAGCCCCTCGTCGGGCGGCGCGCCCGGGCACCCCGGGGCGCCTTTGTGGCGCGGTCGCTTGACGGCACCGGGTTTGCGGTGCCTACGTTGGGCGATGACCAGCACCGAGGTCGCAAAGCCCGACGGGCGCGTGGCCCGCGGGGGCGCCGGGCCGTCGATCGCGCCGGGGCCACCGAAAACGGTGGGCCGCCGCCGGTTGCGCGACCGTCTGGCCCGGGTGGTCATCGTTCGCCTGCTCGGTGGCGTGCACGAAGGCGCCCTCGCCATCACGGAGGACGGCGTGCGCCGGGTGTTCGGCACGCCAGTTGACGGTCTCGTCGTCCCCGAGATCACCGTGCGGTCGCCCGCGGCGTGGACCGCGGTCGCGACCGGGGGAAGCAGCGGGCTCGGAAGGGCCTTCTTCTCGGGATGGTGGACCGTCGACAGCCTCGACGATCTCGTCGTCGCGGTCCGCGTCATCATCCGGAACCTCGACCCGACCGAGCGCGCCCAGCTCTTCGCGCATCGGTTGACCGCGCCCGTGCTCTGGGCGCGCAGCCGGTTCTTCGAGCGCCTGGGGCGCAGGCGCGCCGACCGCCGCAACATCAGCGCCCATTACGACCTGAGCAACGAGTTCTTCTCGCTCTTCCTCGACGAGACGATGACTTACTCGTGCGCGCTGTTCGCGTCAGCGGGGATGTCGCTCGCGGATGCGCAGACCGCGAAGCTCGACCGGCTCTGCCGCAAGCTCGCGCTCACCGCCACCGACCACGTGCTCGAGATCGGAACCGGCTGGGGCAGCTTTGCCATCCACGCCGCGCGCGCCTACGGCTGCCGGGTGACGACGACGACGCTCTCGCGGCGCCAGTTCGAGCTCGCCACCGAAAGGGTCGCCGCGGCCGGCCTCGCCGACCGGGTCACGGTGCTGCAAAGCGACTACCGGGACGTCGGCGGCACCTACGACAAGCTCGTCTCGGTCGAGATGATCGAGGCCGTCGACTGGCGCCAGTACCCCCGGTTCTTCGCCAAGTGCGCCGAGCTTCTGAAACCCGAGGGCCTGATGGCGCTGCAGGCGATCACGATCGCCGACCGGTACTTCGAGCGCGCCAAGCAGAGCCGGGACTTCATCAAGCGCCACATCTTCCCGGGCGGTTGCCTGCCGTCGGTGGGGGCGATCCTCGAATCGACGGCGCGCCACACCGACTTCGAACTCATCGCCCTCGACGACATCGGACCGAACTACTCCGAGACGCTGCGGCGGTGGCGGGCCGGGCTGGAGTCCCACGCGGGCCGGCTCGACGATCTCGGCCTCGACGAGACGTTCCACCTGCTTTTCGGCTTCTACCTCTGCTACTGCGAGGCGGCGTTCCTGGAGCGCCGGATCGGCGACGTCCAGTGCCTGTTCGCCCGGTCGCACTGGCGCGCGGCGGGCCCCGGGGCTCCGCAGACCTGAGGCGCTATGTCCTTGCCACCCGCGCGATCTGCGCTGGCGTCGGGGTCCGGGGCGCGGACGCAAGCCGGAAGCGCTCGAGAGCCCGGATGACGAGCCACGACAGGTCGACCTCGGTGCGGACAAGGCCGTGGCGCGCCGAGCGCGGGAAGGCGTGGTGGTTGTTGTGCCACCCCTCGCCAAACGTCAGCACCGCCACGACCCAGTTGTTCGTGCTCGCGTCCTTCGCCTCGTAGCGGCGCCGGCCGAAGGTGTGGCACACCGAGTTCACGGCGAACGTGGCGTGCTCGAAGGCGAAGATCCTGATCAGCCCCGCCCACACCATCGCCTCGAGACCGCGCCCGACGCTCCCGGTCCAGGCGTAGCCGATGAGGAACGGCAGTCCGACCGAGAGCGCGACCCAGATGAGATAGCAGCGGTCGATGAGCTGGATCGTCTTGTCCTCGTAGAGGTCGCGTCCGTAGATGTCGCCGCGCTCCATGCCTTTCGTCGTGAACAGCCAGCCCACGTGGGCGTGGGCGAGGCCCTTCACGGTGCCCAGGAAACCGGGGCCCGACAGGTGCGGCGAATGGGGGTCGCCGTCGACGTCGGAGCGGGCGTGATGCTTGCGATGATCGGTCACCCACTGCGTCAACGGGCCCTGGAGGGTCATCGCGCCGAGGATGGCGAAGGCGATCCGCACGGGTCGGATCGCCTCGAAGGACCGGTGGGTGAAGTAGCGGTGGTAGCCGACGGTGATCCCCAGGCCCGTGGCGACGTAGAAGATGGCGAACAGGACGAGGTCGAGGGGCCGGAAGGCGACGCCCCACAGCACGCCCGCCGCCGAGAGGATCCCGACGGGCGGCACGACGACAGCGACGAGCGTCACGACCTGGCTCATCCGGGTCGTGCGCGGACGCACGGTCGCGACCCCGTGGTCGAGCACCCGCCCGGCCGGCGCACCGCCGTCGGCCGCATGCGGCGTGGGTGCGACCGCCTTCTCGGCGAGTCTGTTCACAACGCCCCCCTTCCCCCGCACTGCCGTTGAACTGCGCCGAGCGCCGGTTCACGCCCCGATAAGCGCGCGCCAGCCCGACCCGGACACGTCGATCTCGGCCGGCTTGCACCGCAATGTCGAGGCCGGGACCCGGTTGGCGAGCTCGCGCTGGGTCCAGTAGTCGTGGCTCGCGCCGGCGAAGAGCCCCCGGCGGAACTCGACGAGTTCGTCCGGCGCGGGCGAGAGGTACCCGTAGATGGCGAGGGCGAGCTCGACGTCGCCGAGCACCGGGGCGCGCCCGAAGAGGCTCGCCCGGCGTAGCGCGACGCCCACCGTCCCGACGAGGACGTCCTCACGCCGCTCTCCGGGCGCGAGCACGAGCCGGTCGGAGAGCCGCCCGGCGAGCAGCAGCGCGTAACCCTGATCGGGGCCGGCGGTCCCCGTCCCGGGGCCCGACAGGGGACGTCCAGCCCGGAAATCGGCCGGCCGGTTCGCGACCCACGGGCGCGGCGGGCCGAGGTGGTACGCCGGCCGCACCTCGTCCTCGATGGCGATGGGGGCGAACTTCGGTTGGGTCATGGGGCGCTACCGGGCACGACGGTCGGCCGGCCTAGTTGACGTAGTCGAGCCAGTTCTTGTACTGGTCGACCTCCCCGCGAACGGCCTTGAAAAAGACCCCTTGGATCGCCCGCGTCATCGGGCCCGGCGTGCCGTCGCCGATCACTCTGTCGTCGACCGAAGCGATGGGAACGATCTCGGCGGCCGTGCCGGTGATGAAGGCCTCCTCGGCGACGTAAAGGTCGGTACGGCGCAGGGAGTCCTCGGCGACCTCGTAGCCGAGGTCACGCGCGATCGTCATCACCGAGTCGCACGTGATCCCCTCGAGGGCGACGGATGCCGAGGCGCGCGGCGTGTAGAGCCGACCGCGGCGGACGACAAAGACGTTCTCCCCCGTGCATTCCGACAAGTAGCCCTCGGTCGTGCACATCACCGCCTCCTCGTAGCCGGCGAGGATCGCCTCGGTCTTGGCGAGCGAGGAGTTGATGTACGTACCGGTCGCCTTGGCGGAGGCCGGCACCGACCGCGGGTCGTTGCGGGCCCACGAACTGACCTTCATCCGCGCGCCGTGCTGGATCGCGTCGTCGCCGAGATACGACGGCCATGACCAGGCGGCGATGGCGACGTGCACCTCCGAGGTCAAGGGGTTGATCCCCATTTCCCCGTAGCCGAGGTAGGCGATCGGCCGGATGTAGCAGGCGTCGAGGCCGGTCTCCCGCACCGTCGTCCGGGTGGCCTCATAGATCTCGGCTTCGCTGTAAGGGAGTTTCATCATGAGCGTGCGCGCCGAGCGGTCGAACCGGGCGACGTGGTCGGCGAGACGGAAGACGGCGGGTCCGTTCGCGGTCGAATAGGCGCGGATGCCTTCGAACACCCCGGTCCCGTAGTGCAGCGTGTGCGTCAGGATGTGGATCTTGGCGTCCGCCCAATCGACGAGCTCACCATCCATCCAGATCTTCGATGTCGGAGTGATCGGCATCCCTACAACCTTTCTGCGACGGCATCGCCGATCGCCGTCGTCGTCAATTGTGCACCTCGTGCCGCCATCTCGGACTGCACGTCGAGGACCGCCTTCGTGATTCGGGTCGCCGCCTCGTCGTCACCGAGCCATCCGACCATCATCGCGGCAGAACGGATCGCGGCGAGCGGGTTCGCCCGGCCGGTGCCGGCGATGTCGTGGGCCGCGCCGTGGACCGGCTCGAACAAGGAGGGCCCCGTGCGTTCCGGGTTGAGGTTCGCCGACGCGGCGAGGCCGATTCCCCCGGTCACCGCCCCGGCAAGGTCGCTCAGGATGTCGCCGAACAGGTTGTCCGTGACGATGACGTCGTAGCGGTCGGGTGCGGTCGCAAGGTAGATGCACGCCGCATCGACGTGGTTGTACGCGGTCGTGATTCCCGGGAAATCGGCTGCGACCTCGTCGAAGACGCGGCTCCACAGGTCGCCCGCGTAGGTGAGGACGTTCGCCTTGTGAACGAGCGTCACAGAGCGGCGGGGCCGCGTCCGGGCGAGCTCGAAGGCGAACCGAACGCAGCGCTCGACCCCGTGGCGGGTGTTCACCGATCCCTGGGTCGCGACCTCCCACGCGGTGCCGCGCCGCAACAGGCCCCCCTCACCGGCGTAGGGACCTTCCGTGTTCTCACGGACGATGCACAAGTCGGCGTCGGGCGCGATCGCGCCGGGGATCCCGTTGCAGGGACGCAGATTGACGTAGAGGTCGAGCTCGAACCGGAGCCGGAGCAACAGGCCCCGCTCGAGCGCCCCGGCGGGCACGTCGGGCGAACCGACCGGCGGGCCGACGGCGCCCAGCAGGATGGCGTCATGGCCGCGCAGCTCCGCGAGCACGCCGTCGGGCAGGGTCTCGCCCGTGCGCATGTAGCGCCCGGCTCCGAGGTCGTACTCGGTCGTGGTACAGGTGACACCCGCGGCCGCGACGACCTTGAGGGCCTCGGCGACGACGTCGGGACCGATGCCGTCCCCGCCGATGACTGCGATGTTGTAAGCGGCCAAGATCCGTTGACTCCGATCGGTCGATCCCGGGGTCGGTGGAGTTCGGTCTCACGAGCGACCACCGACCACAACGCCGTCCACGGTATGGACAAGTTGGCGCACTGGGGTCGGGCACCCACCTCGATGGCGGCGGCTCGTGGCCCGACCACCATGACAGGACAAGTCTGACTGGCCACCCGCGAACCGTCAATCTGCGCCCATTGTCCGCGGATCCCGGCCGGCGCCGTCGCCCAGGCGGTGCTGTCCGACCCGGTATCCTCGAATAGATGGCTGAGACGCATCTTTCCCCCCAGACGCACGCCCGGCTCGTCGAGGAGCTCGAGGATCTGACGACGCGGGGCCGGATCGAGATCGCCCGGGCGATCGAGGCGGCGCGCGCCCTCGGCGACCTCTCGGAGAACGGCGATTACCACGCCGCGAAGGACGCCCAGGGCAAGATGGAGTCGCGGATCCGCCAGCTCCAGAAGATGCTGAGTGAGGCCGTCATCGTCGGGTCCTCCTCGCCGGGCGGGGGAATCGCCGCCGGCTCGGTCGTCGGCATCCGCTACGCCGAGGACGAGGGCGTCAAACGCTACCTCGTCGGCTCCATCGAGGAACGCCGGGACGACATCACCGTCATCTCGGTCGGATCGCCGCTCGGGCAAGCTCTCATCGGCCGTCGCGCCGGCGACCGCGTCGAGTACGAAGCGCCGAACGGCCGCCTCAAGGTCGAGATCGTCACGGTCGACTGAGGTTCCGATGCGACCGCGGACGCTCGCCGAGAAGATCTGGGACGACCACGTCGTGAGCGCCGGGAATCGCGACGGGGAACCGGACCTTCTCTACGTCGACCTCCACCTCGTCCACGAGGTGACCTCGCCCCAGGCCTTCGACGGCTTGCGGCTCGCCGACCGGGTCGTGCGCCGGCCCGACCTCACCGTCGCCACCGCCGACCACAACGTGCCGACGACCGACGTCGACCGGCCCGTGGCTGACCCGATCTCACGCCGGCAGCTTCGGGCCCTGGCCGACAACTGCGCCGAGTTCGGCGTCACCTGCTATCCGATGGGCGACGCGAACCAGGGGATCGTCCACGTCATCGGCCCGGAGCTGGGTCTGACCCTGCCGGGGATGACGATCGTCTGCGGGGACAGCCACACGTCTACTCACGGGGCCTTCGGGGCGCTCGCCTTCGGGATCGGCACCTCCGAGGTCGAGCACGTCCTTGCCACCCAGACCCTTCCGCAGAAGCGACCGAAGACGATGGCGGTCGTGATCGGCGGCGAGCTCGCCGACGGGGTGACCGCCAAGGACGTCGCGCTCGCCGTCATTGCCGCCGTCGGGACCGCCGGGGGTGTCGGGTACGTCGTCGAGTACCGCGGCAGCGTCGTCGAGCAGCTGTCGATGGAAGCGCGTATGACGCTCTGCAACCTGACGATCGAGGCCGGGGCGCGAGCCGGCATGATCGCCCCCGACGCGACGACCTTCTCCTACGTCGAAGGCCGCGACTTCGCGCCGAAGGGCGCGGACTGGGAGCGGGCGCTTGAGGCCTGGCGAGCGCTCACGACCGACGACGGCGCCAGCTTCGACCGGGTCGTCGCGATCGACGGCTCGACGATCCGTCCGAGCGTCACGTGGGGGACGAACCCCGCGCAGGTCGTCGCCATCGACGGCGTCGTGCCGGATCCGATCTCCTTCGTCGACCCGGCGGCCCGTGAGTCCGCGGCCCGGGCGCTCGACTACATGGGCCTCGCGCCACAGACCCGGATCGTCGACATCTCAGTCGATGCCGTGTTCATCGGCTCCTGCACAAACGGGCGCATCGAGGACCTCCGTTCGGCCGCCGCCGTCCTGGCCGGGCGCCGGGTGAGCCGGGGCGTGCGCGCGCTCGTCGTCCCGGGTTCGCGCCGCGTGAAGGAACAGGCCGAGTCCGAAGGCATCGACCGGGTCTTCCGCGACGCCGGATTCGAGTGGCGCGAGCCGGGGTGCTCGATGTGCCTCGGCATGAACCCGGACCAGCTCGCCCCGGGCGCGCGGTGCGCCTCGACCTCGAACCGGAACTTCGAGGGCCGTCAGGGTCCCGGCGGCAGGACGCACCTCGTTTCGCCCGCGGTCGCCGCGGCAACCGCCGTCGCCGGGCATTTCGCGACGCCCGATGCGCTCGCCTAGCGCCCCGGCTCTCGACAGGTAGGGACACGTCATGGACAAAGTGCGGGTGGTCACCGGACGGGCGCTGCCGCTCGACCGCGCGAACGTCGACACGGACCAGATCATCCCGAGCGAGTGGCTAAAGCGCGTCGAACGCACCGGCTACGAGGACGGCCTTTTCGCCGAGTGGCGCGGGGACCCGAAGTTCGTCCTCAATCTGCCGGAGTACGCCCGCGCCGTGATCCTCGTCGCCGGCGACGGCTTCGGCATCGGCTCATCGCGCGAGCACGCCGTCTGGGCG
This sequence comes from uncultured Acidimicrobiaceae bacterium, assembly GCA_963785415.1. Lineage (GTDB taxonomy): Bacteria > Actinomycetota > Acidimicrobiia > Acidimicrobiales > Bog-793 > Bog-793. Next base: position 1,680,037 of record CAWAVB010000001.1, on the reverse strand, counting down.
CTCGTCGACTACGGGTTCCGGGCGGTCATCAGTCCACGCATCGCCGACATCTTCAAGGGGAACTCGACGCGATCGGGTCTCGTTCCCGCGGAGGTGACCCCCGAGGTCGGGCGCCGGCTGCTCGACGCCGTCATGCGCGACCCGGCTCTTGAGGTCACCGTCGACGTGGAGCAGCGTCTCATCAGGGCGCCCGCGGCCGGGATCACCGCGCCGTTTGCGATCGACGACTCGGCCCGCGAGCGTCTGCTCGGCGGGCTCGACGACATCGAGCTCACGCTCTCCCACTCTGCCGAGCTCGAGGCGTTCGAGGCGCGCCGGGCGGCCTGGCTCCCGCACGTGTCGGGGTGACGGCCCCCCGGACAAGCGCCACGTCGCCGGGCGCGGCGAGGGGGCGCCACGTCGCGGCCGGCGGTTCCGGACCCGCCGCGGCGCCCGGGTTATCCTGCGGCTGAACGCCACGAGGGCCAAGGGGACGAACGATGCCGCATTCCGAGCCACCTGATCGGGGGACGACCGGAGGCGCCGGCGATGGCGACGCCGGCGACCGCCCGAGAATCTGGGTCGAGCCGCCGTCGCCCCCGAAGCCGCGCGAGGCCCGGGTGTTCGAGCCGGGCGCGCGCGTCATCCCCTCGGAGAGCGTCGAGGCCGCGGGCCAGGGAGTCCCCTACCGCCCGGCACCGCCGACGCCGCCGGTGACCCGGGCGACGTTCGGGTTCGGCTGGCTGCTCGTCCTCATGGCCTGTGGCGGTGCGATGATCGCCGGCTCGTTCGGCGCCTGGCTGACCGTGGACGGCCGAACCGTGTCCGGCATGTCATCGGCCTTATCCATCGCGAACATCTCGAACATCGCCGGCTGCGTGCTCGTGTGCTCCGCGCTCGTGTTCACCATGGCGCGGCACACTGTTATCGGAGACCTCGTCAGCCAGCTGATGCCGGCGGCGGCCGGGGCCGGCCTCGCCGCCACGCTCTTTTGGTTGTGGGCCACGTCGCGCTTCACCCACCTGAGCCCCGTGGGGTGGGGCGTGTACGTCATCGTCGCGGCGTCACTCGTCGCGCTCGCCGTCTCGGCGAAGGTGAACCGGACCTAGCCTCGTGACCGGTGCACCGCCCGGCTCAGGCGTGGTGCGCCGCGCGATTCCTCGCGTTCATCGCCGAGACGACGGCCCTGATCCCCGCCGTCGCGATGTTCTGGTCGATCCCGACCCCCCAACGGGTGAGCCCGTTGCCGTTCGACGTCTCGACGTAGGCCACGGCGGTGGCGTTCGCCCCGGCGGTGATGGCGTGCTCGTGGTAGTCGAGGACGTCGATCGCGAACCCGACACCGTCGCGCACCGCCGTCACGAACGCCGAGATCGGGCCGTTGCCCTTGCCGGTCACGGTGACCCGGCGTCCGTCGACGACGAGGTCGGCCGTGACCTTGTCGCCGTCGCCGGACGTCGCCATCTCGACTTGGAGCAGTTCGATCGCGCCCGGGGCGAGGTACTCGGCGAAGAACACCCCCCAGATCTCCTCGGAGGGGATCTCGGTCCCGGAGACCTCGGCCACGCGTTTCACCGCCCGGGAGAACTCGATCTGGAGCCGGCGCGGCAGGACCATCTGGTGCTCCGATTCCATGATGTAGGCGACACCGCCCTTTCCGGACTGCGAGTTCACCCGGATCACCGCCTCGTAGTTCCGCCCGACGTGGTGCGGGTCGATCGGCAGGTACGGGACCTCCCAGACGTCGTAGTCGTCGTCGAGAGCGGCCATCCCCTTCTTGATCGCGTCCTGGTGCGAACCCGAGAACGACGTGTAGACCAGGTCGCCCGCGTAGGGGTGGCGGGGGTGAACCGGCAGGCGGTTGCAGTACTCGGTGATGCGGCGCAGCTCGTCGATGTCCGAGATGTCGAGGCCCGGGTCGACGCCCTGCACGAACAGGTTCATCGCCAGCGTCACGAGGTCGACGTTGCCGGTCCTCTCGCCGTTGCCGAACAGGCAACCCTCGACGCGCTCGGCGCCGGCCATGACGCCGAGCTCGGCGGAGGCGACCGCCGTGCCGCGGTCGTTGTGCGGGTGGATCGACAGGACGACGGCGTCGCGGCGCGGGATCTCGCGTCCGAAGTACTCGACGATGTCGGCGTAGACGTTCGGCGTGGACATCTCGACGGTCGCGGGCAGGTTGAGGATGATCGGCGCCTCGGGCGTCGGCTCGACCACGTCCATGACCGCCGAGCAGATCTCGAGCGAGTAGTCGATCTCGGTCCCGGTGAAGGACTCCGGCGTGTACTCGTAGCGGATTTCGGTCCCCGGTAGCGACGATTCGAGTTTCCGGCACAGCTTCGCCGCCTCGACCGCGATTGCGGTGATGCCGGGTCTGTCGAGACCGAACACAACGCGGCGCTGCAGCACCGAGGTCGAGTTGTAGAGGTGGACGATCGCGCGGCGCGCCCCGCGCAGGCTCTCGAAGGTGCACTCGATGAGTGGCGCCCGGCACGGCGCGATGACCTGGATCGTCACGTCCTCGGGGACGAGGTCCTCGTCGATGAGCTGGCGCACGAAATCGACGTCGAGCTGGGAGGCCGAGGGGAACCCGACCTCGATCTCCTTGAAGCCCATCGCGACGAGCTTGTCGAACATCTTCCGCTTGCGGCCGGGGTCCATCGGGTCGATGAGGGCCTGGTTCCCGTCGCGCAGGTCGACGGAGACCCACCGCGGGGCCGCCGTGACGATCCTGTTCGGCCAGGTGCGGTCGGGAAGGTCCATCGGCGGGTACGGGCGGTACCTCTCGAAAGGCATCTTCTTCGGGCTAGCTGGTGACGGTGGCATCAGTTGTCCTATCGGCAGTCGGAATTCGAACCCCGGGTACAAAAAACCTCCTGGCCATTCGGCACAGGAGGTCAGACGAGCGCGTGGATGCGCTCGTCGTCAGGTAATAAGGAGGAGGGACGAAGTCGTTCGCATCACGGGTTCAGTCTCTCCCAACCCGGCCCGCAGCGTCAAGACGGCGAGGCCGCGGCCACGGCGAAGGTCCCGGTGACCCACTGTCCGAACTCGGCGGCACCGAGCGGCCTCGACCACAGGAACCCCTGTCCGTACTGGCAACCGAGCTCGTAGAGCGCGGCGCGCTGCTCGTGGCTTTCCACGCCCTCGGCGCAAAGCTCGAGGTCGAGCTTGCGCGCCAGGCTGACGATCGTCTCGACGATCGCGGCCGAGTCGGGCGTGCCGATCGAGTCGATGAACGAGCGGTCGACCTTCACAAGATCCACCGGCAGCCGGCTGAGGTAGCTGAGCGAGGACTGCCCGGTCCCGAAGTCGTCGATCGCGATCTTGATCCCAACGGCGCGCAGGTCCTCAAGCCGGCTGATCGACTTGTCGATCTCCTTCATCACGGCGGTCTCGGTGAGTTCGATCACGAGCGCGTCGGCCGGCGCGCCGGTGGCGGCGAGTGCCCAGAGGCACATCGTCACGGGGTTCGTGAGGAGCAGCTGACGCGACGACATGTTCACCGACACCCAGAGCTTCTCGCAGCCGGGGAGCTCCTCGCGCCAGCGCACGATCTGGCGCAGAGCCAGCTCAAGCACGTAGGTCCCGATTGCGGAGATGAGCCCGCTCTGTTCGGCGACGGGGATGAACTCGTCTGAGCGCAGAAGGCCCCGCGTCGGGTGGTCCCAACGGCTCAGCGCCTCGACGCCGACGAGCTCCGCGGAGCCGACCGTGAGGATCGGCTGGTAAAAGACCCGCAGCTCGTCCCGTTCCAGCGCGAAGCGGATCTCGCGTTCGAGGTCGAAGCGGCGCGCGATCTCCTCGCGCAACTGTTCGTCAAAGTGCTCGGCGTGGTCGCGGCCGCGGTCCTTGGCACGGTGCATCGCCGCGTCAGCCGAGCGCAGGGCGTCGTCGACGCTCGAGCCGCCGTCGACGACCGCGACCCCGCAGGAGACGGTGAGGTACACCGGCTGGCCGGCGGCGACGAACGGCTCGTCGAACAGGCGCACGGCGCGTTCGGCGACGGCGTCGGCCTCGTCGGCGTCGGCGATCCGGTCGCAGAGCACGACGAACTCGTCGCCCCCGATCCGGGCGACGAGGTCCTGGGGGCCACTGCCCTCCACGAGGCGGCGGGCGACGTCGATGAGGAGGCGGTCGCCGGCGGCGTGGCCGAGCCCGTCGTTCACGACCTTGAAGCGGTCGAGGTTGATGGCGAGGACCGCGCTCGTGGTCTCGTCGTGCCGGTTGCGGGCGATGAGCAGGTCGAGCCGTGCCGAGAGCATCTCGCGGTTGGCGAGCCCGGTGAGCGGGTCGTGCAGGGCGTGGTGCCCGAGCGCCGCCTCGCTCCTCTTCCAGCCGGTCACGTCCTGGACCTGGCAGAAGTGGTACGGCGTGCCGTCGTCGCCCCGGATCGAGGACATCTCGACGAGCGCCGTCACGATCGTCCCGTCGGGGCGGACGAAGTGCCGCTCACCCTGGAAGCGGCCGGCGTCGGCCGGCGAGGGCGCCGCGCCCCGGCGCGCCTCGAGGTCCCCGGTGTGCAGGAACTCGGCGAGCGCGTGGCCGAGCAGCTCGTCCTCCTCGCGCCCGAGCAGCCGGCACAACGCCGAGTTGACGAGGGTGAGGTGGTCCGACCCGTCGACCATCGCCATCCCGATCGCGCCGTGCTCGAACCCGAGCCGGAACTGGTCCTCCTCCCGCGACGGCTCGCCGCCCTCGTCGCGGCGCGCCGCGGGGAGCCGCGACGTGGTCGACGAGCCGATCAGGTTGCCGGCGGAGTCGACGAGCGGCGTGACCATCAAGGAGACGGCGACCGTCGAGCCGTCCTTGCGGCGTCGGACCGTCTCGGCGAGCTCGACCCGATTGCGCTTCAGCACCCGGGAGCGCACGTCGAGCACGCCGTTCAGGCGGTCGGCCGGCACGATGATGAGCGAGCTCCCGCCGACGGCCTCGGGTGCCGCGTAGCCGTAGATCCGCTCGGCGGCGGAGTTCCAGCTCGTGATGACCCCGTCGAGCGTCTCGGAGAAGATGGCGTCCTCCGTCGAGTCGAGGATCGCCGACAGCCGCGTCGCCGACTCCTCGGCGAGCTTGCGATTCGTGATGTCCCGGAGATTGACGACGATCCCGATGAGCGACGGCTCGTCGAGCCGATTGGCGAAGGTGAGTTCGACCCAGCGGATCTCCCCGCGCGCGTCGACGACCCGCGCCTCGGCCCGCAACGGCGAGACTCGCCGCGCGGTCACGTCGTCGAGGAGAAGCGCCAAGTCGGCGCGGTCGTCGTCGAGAACGAGCTCGCGCAGTTCCCGCCCGACGAGCTGCTGCGGCCAGAAGCGCTCCACGAGCTCGCTCGACTCGGTCACGACGCCGTGGGCGTCGAGCAGCAGGTATCCCTCGCCAGCGTATTCAAGCAGGAGCCGCTCGCGGCGCTCGGCGCTCACCATCGTCTCCTGGGCGGCCTGGGTCTCGGTCATGTCGCGGATCGCCGTCACGACCGCGTAGGGAACCTCCTGGTCGGCGTGGACGAGCGGCGAGGTCGTCGCCTCGAACCAGCGCAGCTCACCGTCGCCACGTCGCACCTGCAAAAGGACGGGCGGCACCGGGCGCCGGGTCCGGCGGGCGATGGCGTCCGGGAGCTGGTCGCGCTCGAGCAGCCTGCCGGCCGCCGAGCGGAACTCGATCCCCGCCGCCGTGAGGTCCGCGGAAATGAGGACCTCGCGGGGGACCTGCAGCATCTCGAGCGCCCGTTCGTTGGCGAGCACGACGCGCCCCGTCGCCGACTGGACGAGGATCCCTTCTGACACCGCGGCGAGCAGCCCCTCGACGTGGGCGACCCGCGCCTCGATCTCGCTGCGGGGATTCGAGGTCTCGACGAGCCGCGTCACCGCGGCGGCGAAATCTGCCGGGGTGAGCCCGCTTCTCGAGAGCACCTCCTGGGCCCCGAGACCGCGCACCTGGCCGGAAAAGACCGGGTCCGGGTCCTCGACGAGCGCGAGCACGACGCTCGAGGGGAAGGCCACCCGGACGTCGTCGAGGACGGCGAGGCCACCGAACGCCGGGACGCCGACGACGACGAGGTCGAACTCTCCGCGGTCGCCGACCCGTAGGGCGTCGGGGACCGAGCTCGCCACGACCGTCTCGTAGGCCGACGGGAGCGCGGCGACGAGGCCACCGACACCGAGAGGGTCGTGGTCGACAATGAGGACCTGGATCTGCCGGTCCGACGAACGCTGCGCCGCGGCGATATCGACCCCCTCCCATCCGGATTCTACGGCCTACATCTAGGTCGCGTGAAACAACACAATGGGCGCGCGAAGCGTCACCGAGCGTGCGCGTCCCGCTAACCTGCGGCGGACGGCACGTCATGGGATCCCGTAACGGATGGCGTTGCCGCACACGAGACGGAGGGCGACGGGCGATGAAGGCACGGCGGGGTTGGCGCACGGTGCGCATCGGGGTGCTCGCCGGGATCGCCGGCAGCCTCGGCCTGGCCGCGGCACGCTACGTGCCGAAGCTCATCGCCCGGCGATCCTACCGACGCATCGCCGCCAGAAAGTCGACCGATGAGCTCTGGCCGCCCGTCCCGTCCCGCTCCGGCGAGCCCGTCCGGGTCTCGGCGCCGCGCGCCGGGAAGGCGAGCGACGGAGACGGATCCACCCCCGGCTGAGCGCTAGGGCTTGGTCACCTGGTAGACGTCGAGGATCCCGGAGGCGCGGCGCAGCTGCTCGAGGACCTCGACCGGCACCGACCGCTCCGTCGCCAGCACCATGAGGGCGGTCTTGCCCCCGGCCGTCTGGCCGACGGCCATGTTGACGATGCTGATTCCGGCGTCGCCGAGCGCCGTGCCGACGATGCCGATCATCCCCGGACGGTCGTCGTTGTGCACGACGAGCATCACGTCCGCCGGCGGGATCTCGACGAGATGGGCGTCGACCTCGACGATACGGGGCGCCCCCCCGACGAGCGTGCCGGAGATCGAGTGGCGCGACGACCGGACCGTGATCACGCTCACCCGGTAGGGCGAGCTCACCGTCTGGGTCTCGTGGATGACGAGACCCCGGTCGTCCGCGACCCGGCGGGCGTTCACGTACGAGACGGGCTCGTCGGTGACGGCAGCGAACAAGCCCTTTAGAACGGCGAGCGTGAGGATGCTCACGTCCTCCTCGGCGAGCGAGCCCTGGCAGTCCACGGTCAGCTCGTCGGGCAACCCGCTGGAGAGCGCGGCGATGAAGCGGCCGAGGATGTCGGAGATCCCGAGGAACGGCCGGACCGTCTCGGACACCGCGCCCGCCTCAACGTTGACGGCGAACGGCACGAAGTCGCCCGCCAGCGCCAGCACGACCTGTTCGGCGATCTGTTCGCCGGCCTTGTCCTGCGCCTCGTTCGTGCTCGCGCCGAGGTGCGGGGTGACGACGACCTCGTCGAGCCCGAATAGCGGTGAGTCCGTCGTCGGCTCGGTCGCGAAGACGTCGACCGCCGCGCCACCGACACGGCCGGCGCGGATCGCCGCGGCGAGCGCCTCCTCGTCGATGATCCCGCCGCGGGCGGCGTTCACGATGCGCACCCCGGGCTTGACGAGACCGAGCAGCTTGACGCCGAACAGCCCGACCGTGTCCGGGTTCTTCGGCAGGTGGATCGTGATGAAGTCGCTGCGCGCGACGAGGTCCTCGAGGGTCGTGAGCTCGACCCCCATCCGCTTCGCGCGCTCGGCGGCGACGTAGGGGTCGCAGGCGAGGAGGCGCATCCCGAACCCGAGCGCCCTCTGGGCGACGAGCGCGCCGATCCGGCCGAGGCCGACGACCCCAAGCGTCTTGCCGTGCAGCTCGACGCCCTCCCACCGTGACCGCTCCCAGCGCCCGGCGACGAGGGCGGCGTGCGCCTGGGGGATGTTGCGCGCCTGGGCGAGCAACAGCGCGATCGTCAGCTCCGCTGCCGACAAGATGTTCGACTCCGGCGCGTTCACGACCATGACCCCGAGCCGGGTCGCCTCGTCGACGTCGACGTTGTCGAGGCCGACGCCGGCCCGGCCGACGACGACGAGGTCGCGTCCCGCGGCAAGCACCGACGCGTCGACCTTCGTCGCCGAGCGGATGACGAGCGCCTCCGCCCCGGGCACCGCCGCTCGCAGTTCGTCCGGGGACAGCCCGAGCCGGACGTCGACGTCGTGCCCGGCAGCGGCCATCGCCTCGAGCCCGCGCGCCGAGAGCTTTTCGGTGACGAGGATGCGTGTCATGGACCTTGCTCCTTGGGCTCGGTTGGTGACCCGTTGCGAGGGTGCGGTCAGTCCTCCGACTCCCGCACGAGCGCCGCGAACCGGCCGACGCCGGTCGCGAGGTCATCGTCGGAGAGCGCGTAGGAGAAACGGGCGTATCCGGGCGCACCGAAGGCCTCGCCGGGGACGAAGGCGACGTTCGCCCCGTCGAGCACGACCTCGGCGAGTTCGAGCGTCGTCGTCGGGCGCCGGCCGGCAAAGGAGCGGCCGAGCACGCCGGTGAGCGAGGGGAAGACGTAGAAGGCCCCCTGGGGGTTCGTGCACGTCACGCCCGGGATCTCGTTCAGCAGGCGGTGGATCGTCCGGCGCCGTTGGTCGAAGGCGGCGTGCATCGTCGCCACGGATTCCATGCCCCCCTCGAGGGCGGCGAGCGCGGCGAACTGGGCGACGTTGTTCACGTTCGACGTTTCCTGGCTCTGCAGGTTCGCCGCCGCGGCGACGATCAGTCGTGGCCCGATCATCCAGCCGACACGCCAACCGGTCATCGCGAAGGTCTTCGACGCGCCGTTCACGACGATGCAACGCTCGGCGAGCTCGGGTACGACGACCGGCATCGAATGCCGTTCGGCTCCTTCGTAGATGAAGTGCTCGTAGATCTCGTCGGTGACGACCCACCAGCCGCGCTCGGCGGCGAGCCGGCCGATCTCGGCCATCGCCTGCGCCGGGTAGACCGTGCCGGTCGGGTTGGAGGGCGAGACGAAAAGCAGCGCCTTCGTCCGCGCGGTCGCCGCCGCGGCGAGCCGCTCCAGTGTCACCGTGAACCCCGTCGCCTCGTCGGTCGGCACGATGACCGGCACCCCTCCCGCCAGCCGCACCGACTCCGGGTACGTCGTCCAGTAGGGCGCCGTGATCACGACCTCGTCACCCGGGTCGAGCAGCGTGGCGAAGGCGTTCGCCAGGGCGTGCTTCGCGCCGTTCGTGACGAGCACCTGGGCGGGGGTGACCGCGTAACCCGAGTCGCGGTGGGTCTTGGCGGCGATCGCCTCGCGCAGCGCCGGCAGACCCGCCGATGGCGTGTAGTGGTGGCACCTCGGGTCCCGGCAGGCGGCGGCGGCGGCCTCGACGATCGCCGCGGGCGTCGGGAAGTCGGGCTCGCCCGCGCCGAAGCTGATGACATCGACGCCGGCTTCTTGCAGGGCTTTCGCCTTGGCGTCGATGGCGAGCGTCGCCGAGGCCTCGACCGAGCCGATGCGACGCGACACGCCCGACGCGGCCTTTGCCGGGCTCGCGGGGGCGTTTTTCGGCGCGAAATGAGAGGTGCGGCTCACAGCTGTCATGCTTGCACAGTCTGCTGCGAGGCGGCACCTCCGCCAAAAGCCGACCACTCACGAAGGAGAGCGACGTGTCCACGCCCCAGATCCCGAGTTCGATGCTCCCGTCGGACGGCCGCTTCGGCTCCGGACCGTCCAAGGTCCGCGCCGACGCCGTCGCCTCGCTGGCGCGGGTCGCGCCGTCCTACCTCGGGACCTCGCACCGCCGGGCCGGCGTGCGGGACGTCGTCGGGCGGGTACGGGCGGGCCTCGCCGAACTCTTCGCGCTGCCCGACGGCTACGAAGTCGCGCTCGGAAACGGCGGCACAATGGCGTTTTTCGACCTGGCGACGTACTGTCTCGTCGAACGCCGCAGCCAGCACTGCTCGTTCGGCGAATTCTCCGCCCGGTTCGCCGCCGCCGCGGCCCGCGCCCCCCACCTCGAGGACCCTGAGATCATCACCGCCCCACCAGGGAGGCGTGCTGACCCGATCGCCAATGACGCCGTCGACACCTACGCGCTCACCCACAACGAGACGTCGACAGGCGTCACGATGCCGGTCTGCCGCCCGGTGGCCGCCGACGGCACGACCGCCGGCGGCCTCGTCATCGTCGACGCCACGTCGGCCGCCGGCTGCCTCACCGTCGCAATGGCCGAGTGCGACGCCTACTACTTCGCACCGCAGAAGGGCTTCGGCTCCGAGGGCGGGCTGTGGCTCGCGGCGTGCTCCCCCGCCGCGGTGGAAAGGAGCGCGCGTCTCGCCGAGGCGGGCCGCTTCGTCCCGGCGTTCCTCGACCTCAACCTCGCCCTCGAGAACTCCCGGCTCAACCAGACCTACAACACGCCAGCGCTCGCCACGCTCTGGCTGCTCGCCGAGCAGATCGACTGGATGAACGCCCAGGGCGGCCTCGGGTGGGCGACGGGCCGATGCGACTCGTCGGCCGCGATCGTCTACGGCTGGGCCGAACGCTCGCAGTTCGCGACCCCCTTCGTCGAGAACCCCGCCGACCGCAGCCACTCGGTGGCGACGATCGACTTCGCCAACGAAATCGACGCCGCGGCGCTCGCGGCCGCGCTCCGCTCGAACGGCGTCGTCGACACCGAGCCCTACCGCAAGCTCGGCCGCAACCAGCTGCGGATCGCGATGTTCCCCGCGATCGAGCCCGCGGACCTCGAGGCCCTCACCGCCTGCATCGACTGGCTGGTCGACCGGCTCCCCCGGGAGCGCTAGCCCCCGGAGACGTCCTCGAAGCGCTGGCGGCCCGCGGCGATGAACGGCATCATCGCCCGCAGCTCGGCACCGACCTTCTCGATCTGGTGGTCCCGGCCCTTCTCGCGGAGCTCGGTGTAAAGCGGGCGTCCGCGCTCGTTCTCGGCGATCCACTCAGCGGCGAACCGCCCGTCCTGGATCTCGTCGAGGATCCGCCGCATCTCGGTGCGCACGGCATCGTTGATGACGCGGGGCCCCCGCGTCAGGTCCCCGTACTCGGCGGTGTCCGAGACGCTGAAGCGCATCCCCGAGATGCCCTGCTCGTACATCAGGTCGACGATGAGCTTCATCTCGTGCAGGCACTCGAAGTAGGCCGATTCCGGCTGGTAGCCCGCCGCGACGAGCGTCTCGAAGGCAGCCGTCGCGAGGGCGGTCAGCCCGCCGCACAGCACGACCTGCTCGCCGAACAGATCCGTCTCGGTCTCCTCGGTGAACGTCGTCTCGAGCACGCCCGCCCGGGTCGCGCCGAGCGCGTCGGCGTAGGCGAGGGCGAGCGCCTTGGCGTCGCCCGACGGGTCCTGGGCCACGGCGATGAGGGCCGGCACGCCGCCACCTTCGGTGTAGGTCCGCCGCACGAGGTGGCCCGGCCCTTTCGGGGCGACCATCGCCACGTCGACCTCCGGCGGGGGCGTGATCGTCGCGAAGCGGATGTTGAACCCGTGGGCGAAAAGGATTGCGTCGCCCGGGTCGAGGTGCGGCGCCATCTCGGCGGCGTAGACCCTCGGCTGCTCGGTGTCGGGCAACAGCACCATCACGACGTCGGCCTCGGCAGTCGCCTCGTCGATGTCGAGCACGCGCAGTCCCGCGTCGGCCGCCTTCTTCCTCGACGACGAGTCGGGGCGGAGCCCGACCCGCACGTCGATCCCGCTGTCGCGCAGGTTGAGCGTGTGGGCGTGCCCCTGAGAGCCGTAGCCCAAGATGGCGACCTTGCGGTCGGCGATCGCGCTCCGGTCGGCGTCCTTTTCGTAGTAGAGCTTGGCCATCACCCGCTACCTCGACTTTCTCGGTTGAGTCGTCGCGCGGTCCCGCGTCGACGCTCCGACGATCCGACACCCGTCACGTCGCCGGGCTCAGTGTAGGAAGGCCGATCCTCCCCGTGCGCTGGAGCTCGACGATGCCGAAGCGCTCGAGACCCGCCTCGAACTCGTCGAGCGCCCCCGTGTCGCCGACGGCCATGACCATCGTCTCGGCGGCGTTCTCCTCGATGACGCGGGCCTCGAGTCCTGCGACGAGCTCGGTGAGCGCGGGGTCGCGGCTCGACACCTTGACGGTCGCGAGCAGCAGTTCGGCCTCACGGGCCCGGTCGGGGTGCAGCTCGCTGATCTCGACGACGTTGATGAGCTTGCCGAGCTGATCGACGATCTGGTTGAGCGGCGCCGACTCGACGTCGACGACCATCGAGATCCGCGAGAACCGCTCGTCCTGGGTCGGCGCGACGACGAGAGAGAAGATGTTGAACCCCCGCCTGGCGAACAGTCCCGCGACGCGGGCGAGGACCCCCGCCCGGTTCTCCACGCGCACCGACAACAGGTGGTAGGGAGCCGACCCGTTCGACGTCGCGTTCATTGCGCCTGCCCCATCTGGCTCGGGTGGACGAGGATGTCGTCGTTCGACGCCCCCGCCGGCACCATCGGGTAGACGTGCTCGGTCACGTCGGTGCGGAAGTCGATGACGACGGAGCGATCGTCGATCTCGTTCGCCTTCTCGATCGCCGGCCGCACCTCCTCGGGCGCGGTCACCCGCAGGCCGACACAGCCCATCGACTCGGCCCAGCCGACGTAGTCGGGCAGGTCCGGCGAGAGGTACACCGCCGAATAGCGCTCCTTGTAGAACATGTGCTGCCACTGGCGAACCATGCCGAGGTAGGCGTTGTTGAGGATGGCGATCTTCACGGGGATGTGCTCCACCGACATCGTGATGAGCTCCTGGGCGGTCATCTGGAAGCACCCGTCCCCGTCGATCGCCCAGACCATGCGGTCCGGCCGCCCGACCTTGGCGCCCATCGCCGCCGGCACGGCGAAGCCCATCGTGCCGAGCCCCCCGGAATTCACCCAGGTGCGCGGGTGCTCGAAACGCCAGAACTGCGACGCCCACATCTGGTGCTGGCCGACCCCGGACACGAGGATCACGTCGTCGGGTGTCGCGTCACGCAGCTGCTCGACGACGTACTGCGGCTTGATCGTGCTCCCGTCTCCCGTGTCGTAGGTGTAGGGGAACCGTTCCCGCCATTCATCGATCTGCGCCATCCAGGGCGCGAGCCGCGCCGGATCGAGCGGTTCTTCTTCGCCGAGCGCGGCGACGAGCGCCTCGATCGCCAGCCGGCAGTCGGCGACGACCGCGACATCCGGCCGGCGGACCTTGCCGATCTCCGCGGGGTCGATGTCGACGTGGATGACCTGGGCCTGCGGCGCGAAGGCCGAGACCTTGCCCGTCACCCGATCGTCGAAGCGCGCGCCGAGCGACACGAGCAGGTCGGAGCGCTGGAACGCCGTCACGGCCGCATAGGCGCCGTGCATGCCCGGCATGCCGAGGCAGCGCCGGTCCGAGTCAGGGAAGGCGCCCCGCGCCATGAGCGTCGTCACGACGGGGATCCCCGTCGCCTCGACGAGGGCGGCGAGCGCGGCGGAGGCGTCCGCCTTGATAACGCCGCCCCCGACGTAGAAAACGGGGCGCTCGGCGGCCCGGATGAGCTCGACCGACCGCGCGATCGCCTCTCGGTCTGGCGACGCCGGCGGCGCGTAGCCCGGCAGGTCGACCGCCGGTGCCTCCTCATATTCGACCCGCGTGTTGGCGATGTCCTTCGGGAAGTCAATCAGCACGGGCCCGGGCCGTCCCGTGGTCGCGATGTGGAAGGCCTCGGCGACGACGCGTGGGATCTCGGTGGCGTCCTTCACGAGGTAGTTGTGCTTCGTCACCCCCATCGTGACGCCGGTCGTGTCGACCTCCTGGAAGGCGTCCGTGCCGATCGACCCCGCGGCGACCTGTCCGGCGACGACGACGAGCGGGACGGAGTCCATGTAGGCGTCGGCGAGCGGGGTGACGATGTTCGTCGCCCCCGGGCCGCTCGTCACGATGGCGACGCCCGGACGCCCCGTCACGTCGGCGTAACCTTCGGCGGCGTGCCCGGCGCCCTGCTCGTGGCGGACGTGGATGTGCCGGATCGTCGAGTCGAGGATCGGGTCGTACACCGGAAGGATGGCACCCCCCGGGAGGCCGAAGGCGACCTCGACGCCCTGCGCCTCGAGGCTCTTGATGAGAGCCTGTGCTCCAGTCACTTCCACTTTTCTCTCCGTTCCCCGAAGTCCTGCGTGCCGATTTGCGATAACTGCAAGGTCCCCCGCATAAAGCCGAAAACAAAACGACCCCCCTTTCGGGAGGTCCGAAGCGCACGGACGGTTACAGCCGCCGCGCGCTACTCAAGGACTACGACAGTCGACAAAGTCTTCGGCGTTTTCTCCATCCCGAAAAGTCTCCCAGACACGATCCCGTTCGGCAAGCCGACGCCACCGCCGCGCTCACGGCTCAGTCACCGCCCCGCGCTCCGCTCCGGTGACGAGACGCGCGTACTTCGCGAGCACACCGGCCGAATAGCGCGCCGGGGGCGGCTCCCACGCCCCGCGGCGACGCGCGAGCTCGGTGGCGGGGACGTCGAGATCGATCGACCCGGCCGCGGCGTCAATCTCGACACGGTCGCCGTCGGCGACGAGCGCAATCGGGCCGCCGACGACCGCCTCGGGGGCGACGTGGCCGATGCAGAACCCCTGGGTCCCGCCGGAGAAGCGGCCGTCCGTGACGAGCGCGCAGTCGCGATCGCGACCCGCCCCGACGAGCGCGCCGGTGATCGAAAGCATCTCCCGCATCCCGGGACCTCCCTTCGGACCCTCGTAGCGGATGACGAGGACGGTGCCGGGCGTGATCGAACCGGCAAGGATCGCCTCCATCGCCGACTCCTCGCCGTCGAAGACCCGCGCCGTGCCCGCGAAGTGATCGATGTCGGCCCCGGCGATCTTCACGACGGCGCCCTCGGGGGCGAGGGACCCGCGCAGCACGACGATGCCGCGGGAATGGATCGGCGCGCCGAAGTCGTGGACGACCGTGCCGTCGGGGGCGGGGGGCCCGAGCCGCTCAAGGTTCTCGGCGACGCTCCGCCCGGTCACGGTCACGCAGTCGACGTTGATGAGCCCTTCATCGGCGAGCATCCGCATCACGACGGGTACGCCGCCGACGCGGTCGAGGTCGACCATGTGGAACTTGCCGTGGGGCTTCATGTCGGCGAGGTGCGGCACGCGCGACCCCACCCGGTCAAAGTCGTCGAGCGACAGATCGACGTGCGCCTCGTTGGCGATCGCCAGCAGGTGCAGCACGGCGTTCGTCGAGCCCCCGAGCGCCATCGTCACGGCGATGGCGTTCTCGAAGGCCGGCTTCGTCATGATCTGGCGGGGCCGGATGTCCTTTTCGAGCAGCTTCACGACGGCCCGACCCGATTCGTAGGCGAGGTCGTCGCGACGGGGATCCACGGCCGGCGGCGTCGCCCCCGACGGCAGTGCCATGCCGAGGGCTTCGGCGACCGAGGCCATCGTGTTCGCCGTGAACATCCCGGCGCACGCCCCCTCGGTCGGGCAGGCGTGGGCCTCGATCTCGTAAAGGGTCGCGTCGTCGATGTCGCCGTGGGCGTGTGCGCCGACCGCCTCGAACACGCTCGTGATGTCGAGGGTCCGATCCAGCCAGTGTCCCGGCAGGATCGTGCCGGCATAGACGAAGACCATCGGCAGGTCGAGTCGGGCCGCGGCCATGAGCATGCCGGGAAGGGACTTGTCGCAACCAGCGAGTCCGACGAATGCGTCGAACCGTTCGGCGTGCATCATCGTCTCGACCGAGTCGGCGATCACCTCCCGGCTGACGAGCGAGGCCCGCATCCCCTCGTGCCCCATCGCGATCCCGTCCGAGACGGCGATCGTCACGAACTCGATCGGGTAACCACCCTCGTCGCGCACGCCCTGCTTCGCGCGGGCGGCGAGCCGCTTGAGCGGCAGATTGCACGGCGTGACCTCGTTCCACGTCGATGCGATCCCGACCTGCGGGAGGCCGAAGTCGTCGTCGGTCATACCGACGGCGCGCAGCATCGCCCGGGCGCCGAGCGCGCCGCGGCCCCTCGGTCACGTCCTGGCTGTGGATCTTCAAGGAGTTCCCGCGAGGATGTGCCGCGTCATCCGGTCGGTCCTTTGCCATGGCGACCACACTAGGCAACGACTGCCGAGCGGTCAGTTCCGGCGGCGGGCCTCCAACGAAGCAGCGACGGCCTTGCCGTTCGCCCGGCCCCGGGTCGCGCGCATCACCTCGCCGAGGAGGAACTGGGCGATCTTCGCGTCGCCTTCTTTGAAGCGGGCCCACTCCGCCGGGTGTGCGGCGAGCACGGAATCGATCGCCGCGTCGAATTCGGCGTCGCCGAGGGCCTCGAATCCGAGACGAGCCGCGATCTCGGCGGGTTCGCCACCGCCCTCGAGCATCGCGGCGAGCACCGTCTTCGACTGGGTCGCCGACAACTTGCCAGTCGATTCGAGCTTCACGAGCGCGGCGAAGGCCTCCGGGGAAAGGGCTCGGGCGTCGTCGGGGCGGTTCGCGGCCTCGTTCGCCGCCCGGGCGAGCGCAAGGCGTGGATCGGCGCCGTGGTCGGCCGCGCCCCGCACGAGGTCGTCGAGTCCGAGCCCGACGACGGTGGCGAGCTGGTCGACCGGGGCCGGCGACCCGTCGGCGGCGACGAGCCCGGCGAGCCGGTGCCGGCGCGCCGCCGGAAGCGGGCCGAGGCCTGCGACCACCGCCGCGATCGCTGCGGCCGACGGGGCGAGCCCCACGAGGTCGGGCTCGGTGAAGTAGCGGTAGTCGTAGGCCTCCTCTTTCGAACGCAACGGCGACGTGAGGCCTTCGTCCTCGTTCCAGTGCCGGGTCTCCTGTACGACCCTCCCGCCCGATTCGAGCACGGCGATCTGGCGTGCCGCCTCGTAGTCGACGGCACGCCCGAGCGACCGCAGCGAGTTGAGGTTCTTCACCTCGCAGCGCGTCCCGTACTCGGCGTCGCCCGCCCGGCGGACCGAGATGTTGGCGTCGACGCGCAGCGAGCCCTCCTCCATCCGCCCGTCGGAGGCGCCGGTCGCGACGAGGATGGCCCGCAGCTCGTTCACATAGCTGCGGGCCTGCTCGGCCGAGCGGATATCCGGCTCGGAGACGATCTCGACGAGCGGCACGCCGGCCCGGTTGTAGTCGACGAGCGAGTAGTCAGCGTCGTGGATCCGACCTCCCCCGCCGACGTGGGTCGTCTTGCCGGTGTCTTCCTCGATGTGGGCCCGGACGATGCCGACGACCGAACCGTCGGCGAGCTCGACACGCCCGCCGACGTTGATCGGCGCGTCGTACTGGCTGATCTGGTAGTCCTTCGGCATGTCCGGGTAGAAGTAGTTCTTCCGGTGGAACACGGACGCCTCGACGCTCGAGCCGAGCGCCGTACCGATGGCGATCGCGAACTCGACGGCGCGGGCGTTGAGGACCGGCAGCGATCCCGGGAGGCCGAGACACACCGGGCAGACGTTCGTGTTCGGCTCGGCACCGAACGTGTTCGGGCACGAGCAGAAGAGCTTCGTCACGGTCGACAGCTCGCAGTGCACCTCGAGCCCGACGACGATCTCCCAGCCGGGACCGGGTGAGGTGTCCGGTGTCATCGCGCGACCTTCGTCGCGCGCGGCTCGATCGGCCCGCGCGCCTCTGGGTCTGCGCCGTGCTCGATCACGGCCGCGGCACGGAACATCGCGCTCTCGCCGAGCGCCGGCGCGAGCACCTGGACCCCGACCGGGAGACCCTCCGACAGCGAGAACGGCACGCTCACCGCCGGGTGGCCGGCGAGGTTCGTCGGGATCGTGTAGAGGTCGGACAGGTACATCGCGAGCGGGTCGGTCGTCTTGGCGCCGATCTCGAAGGCGACGGTCGGCGAGGTCGGGCCGACGAGGACGTCGAAGCGCTCGTAGGCATCGCCGAAGCCGCGGGCGACGAGCGTGCGCACGCGCTGGGCCTGGCCGTAGTAGGCGTCGTAGTACCCGGCGGAGAGCACGTAGGTGCCGAGCATGATCCGCCGCTTCACCTCGGGGCCGAATCCCGCCGAGCGCGTGCGCCCGTTCATCCCCGTGACGTCCGGGCCGTCGACGCGCAACCCGTAGCGCACGCCGTCGTAGCGCGCGAGGTTCGACGACGCCTCGGCCGGGGCCACGAGGTAGTAGGCGGACAGTCCGAGCATGAGGGCGGGGATGGCGACCTCCTCGACGACCGCGCCGGCGCGGCCCAGCACGTCGGCCGCGGCGCGCACCGCCGCGACGCATGAGGGGCTCGCGTCGGCGAGGAAATCCGAGATGACCCCGACGCGCAGGTCCGCGACCCCCTCGTCGAGACGTGGCGAGACCGGTCCGAACCCGACCGCGAGCGACGTCGAGTCCGCCGGATCGTGACCGGCGATGACGTCGAGGAGGGCCGCGGCGTCCGCGACGGTCGCCGCGAACGGACCGATCTGGTCGAGCGAGCTCGCGAAGGCAATGAGCCCGTAACGCGAGACGAGGCCGTAGGTCGGCTTCATGCCGACGACGCCGCAGAGCGAGGCCGGCTGGCGGACCGAGCCCCCGGTGTCCGAGCCGAGCGCGAGCGGCACGAGACCGGCCGCCACCGCGGCGGCGCTCCCCCCGGACGAGCCCCCCGGCACGCGGCCCGGGTCCCAGGGGTTATGGGTCGGACCGAACGCGGAGTTCTCGGTCGAGGACCCCATGGCGAACTCGTCGAGATTCGTCTTGCCGACGACCACCGCGCCAGCGGCGACGACGGAACGCACCACCGTCGCGTCGTACGGCGGCAGCCAGCCCTCGAGGATCCTCGACCCGGCCGTCGTCGCGACCCCCCGGGTGCACAGGTTGTCCTTCAGGGCGATCGGCACGCCGGCGAGCGGGCCCGGGTCACGGCCTGCCGCCACCGCGGCGTCGACAGCGTCGGCCGCGGCGAGGGCCGCGTCGGCGGTCACCGTGTTGAAGCAGTGGAGCTCGCCCTCGAAGGTCTCGATGCGGGCGAGCGCAGCCTCGGCGACCTGGCGGGCGCGCACCTCGCCGGCGCGCACCGCCCGGGCGGTCGCGAGCGCGCCGACGGGGATATCCCGCGCCGCGCCGCTCACGGCGCCTCACCCAGGATCGGCGGAACCCGGAACCGGCCCGCCTCGGCGAGCGGTGCCTGGGCGAGCACCTCGTCGCGGTCGAGCGTCGGTCCGGGAGTGTCCGGCCGCAGCACGTTCTCGAGCTCGAGCGGGTGCGCCGTGGGCGGCACGTCGGTCGTGTCGAGCCCGGTCACCGCGGCGACGTGGTCGAGGATCGAGGCCAGCTGCGCGGCATAGAGGTCGACCTCGCCGGGTTCGAGATCGAGGCGGGCGAGGCGGGCGACGTAGACGACGTCGTCTCGGGAGAACGACTCGGTCACGGCCGGCACCCGCGATCCACTCGACGAGCGAAACGCGACGGACGCTGCAGCGCGGGCAGGCGGACCCTCACGCCCTCATCGTACTGAGCCGCCAGAAGGCGCAAATTCGTCCGTTAGTCTGCGCCGCGGGCGACACCACGGGGGTGTCCGCCCAAAAGGAGCCCGGTGGCGACGAGGTACGCGTTCTTGAGCGACGCCTGGTTGGAAGCGGCCCGGGCGATCTACGCCCGCTACGCCGGCGAGGTCGCGCCGGCGGCGGCGAGCGTCCGGATCAACCTCGTCGTCGAGGGCGTCCCCTTCGGCTCGGGCACGCTCGACGCGCACGTCGACACCTCGACCGGTGTCGCCGACGTCGAGCTCGGACACCTCGACGCACCCGAGCTCACCGTCAGCCTCGACTACGCGCTCGCCCGGACCGTCCTCGTCGAGGGCGACGTCCAGGCGGGATTCGAGGCCTTCATGGCCGGACGGGTCCGGATGGAGGGCGACGTGACGAAGCTCCTCGGCTTCCAACAGGCGACGCCGACCCCGCGTCAGGCGGACTTCGCCGAGCAGGTCCGCGCGATCACCGAGTGACGGAGCCCCCGGGGCCGGTCTCGCCGGTCTCGAGCAGGCGGACGAAACCGGCCTCGTCGAGCACCGGGACCCCGAGCGCATCGGCCTTCGCGGTCTTTGACACCCCGGGTTCCGCGCCGACGACGAGCGCCGTCGTCTTCGCGGACACCGACCCGGGCGACTTGCCTCCCCGGGCGACGATCGCCGCCTCGGCCTCGTCACGGGTGAATCCGTGGAGCGTCCCGGTGACGACGACGGACCGGCCGGAAAGCGTCTGGGCGAGATGGGCCACTCCGCGGTGCCGATCCGAGGCGAAGCTCACGCCGGCGTCCCGCAGCTTGTCGATCACCGCCCGGTTGGCCTCCTCGGCGAAGAACGCGCCGACGCTCCGCGCGATGACGGCCCCCACGCCCTCGACGGCGGAGAGCTCCGCCTCGTCGGCCGCGCCGAGCTCGTCGAGGTCGGCGAACCGGGCGGCAAGCGCGTCGGCGACGGTCCCGCCGACGTGGCGGATCGACAGCCCGACGAGGAGACGCGACAGCCCTCGGGTCTTCGACGCGGTGATCGCCGCGACGAGGTTCGCCGCCGAGATCTCCCCGAATCCCTCGAGGGGCGCGAGCCGACCGGCGTCGAGCGCGTAGACGTCAGCGACGTCGGCGAGCATCCCCGCCCCGACGAGCTGGGTGACGCGCTGCTCCCCGAGGCCCTCGATGTCCATCGCGGCGCGCCCGGCAAAGTGCGCCAGCCGCTGCACGCGCTGGGCCGCGCATTCGAGGTTCACGCAGTAGGTGTCCGCCTCGCCCTCGAGGCGGACGAGCGGGCTGGCGCAGCTCGGGCAGCGCTTCGGGAAGCGCCAGGGTCTGCTCCCGGCGGGGCGCAGCGACGTGACGGCGCCGATCACCTCGGGGATGACGTCGCCGGCCTTGCGCACGATCACCGTGTCGCCCGGGCGGACGTCTTTCTCGCGGACCTGGTCCTCGTTGTGGAGCGTCGCGTACTCGACGGTCGACCCGGCGACGACGACCGGGGTGAGCTTGGCGTACGGCGTGGCCCTCCCCGTCCTGCCGATCGAGACGGCGATGTCCTCGAGGAGCGTCGTGCGCTCCTCGGGCGGGAACTTGTAGGCGATCGCCCAGCGCGGCGCCCGCGAGGTCGCGCCGAGCGACCGCTGGAGCGCGAGGTCGTCGACCTTGGCGACGACGCCGTCGATCTCGTAGTCGAGGTCGTGACGGTGCTCCTGTAGGAGGCGGCAGAACTCGTACACCGCGTCGAGGCCCTCCGCCGCCCGGATCTCGGGGTTGACCGGCAACCCGGCGCGCCCCACGAGCGCGAGCGAGCCGGTCTGCGAGTCGAGTCCGGCGCCGCGCGGCCCGGCGGCCCCCCCGTCGACCTCGCCGATCTGGTAGGCCCAGAACGAGAGCGGCCGCGCCGCGGTGACGGTCGGGTCCTTCTGGCGCAGCGACCCGGCGGCGGAGTTGCGGGGGTTGGCGAACGGGCGGAGCCCGGCCTCGACCTGCCGCCGGTTGAGCTCCTCGAACGCCGAGATCGGCAGGTAGACCTCACCGCGCACCTCGAGGACCGCGGGCACGTCGCGGGGGGCGAGCGCGAGCGTTTCAGGGATCGCGCGGATCGTGCGGACGTTCGCCGTCACGTCCTCACCGGTCATCCCGTCGCCCCGGGTCGCGGCCTGGACGAGCCGGCCACGCTCGTAGCGGAGCGAGACGGCGAGCCCGTCGATCTTCGGCTCGCAGACATAGCGCACCGGTGCGGCCGCGCCGGGCGCCGCGGCGAGCAGCCGCTCGACGCGCTCGCCCCAGGCCTGGAACTCCTCGAGGCTGAACACATTGTCGAGGCTCATCATCCGCACGGCGTGGCGCACGGGGGCGAACTGCGCCGCGGGCGCGGCGCCGACCTGGTCCGCGACCGACTCGGGCTCGGCGAGCTCGGGATGGTCGGCCTCGAGGCGCCGCAGCTCGACGACGAGGGCGTCGTACTCGGCGTCGGCGATCTCCGGCGCGTCCAGCCGGTGGTAGCGGTCGGCGTGGTAGCGGATGAGCTCCCGGAGCTCCGCTGCCCGTACCACGGGATCGGCCCCGAGGCGCGCGGCGTGCTCGGCCGCCAACCCCTCGACGAGCGGGGCCGCGTCGTCGGCGCCGGTCGTCATCGGGCGATCCCCGAGCCGACGACGACGTCGCCCACGTAACAGGCGACGACCTGGCCGGGTGCGACCCGCTTCTCGCGGTGGGCGAAATCGATCCCCGCCGCGGTGACAGTCGCGGCAAGCGGCGCGCCGTGGGCGCTCACCTGGGCGACGACGGGCGTGCCCACCGGCAGCGGCTCGGCGAACCAGGTGCGGTCGGCAAACTCGACACCGCCCACCAGCAGCTCCTCGAGCCCGCCGGTGAGAACGGTCGACGTCGCGAGGTCGACGTCGACGGCGTAGCGCCGACCGGCGCCGGCGGCACCGAGGCCGCGGCGCTGGCCGACGGTGACGAGCTCGATCGCCGGGAGCGTCGCCAGCTCGGCTCCAGTCAGACAGTCGACGACGCGCCCGGCGTGCAACGGGATCCTTTCGGCGAGGAACGCCCGCCGCCCGAGCCCCGGGGACCGGGAAGCGATGAAGCACACGTCCTGGCTGTCGGGCTTGGTGGCCGTGCGCAGGCCGAAACGTCCGGCAAGTTCACGCACGACCGTCTTCGAGTACTCCCCGACCGGCATGACGACATGGCGGAGGTCGTCCGCCCGCGAGGTCGCCAGCACGTAGGACTGGTCCTTTCGACGGTCGGCTCCCCGGCGCAGGGTCACCCTGCCGTCCGCCACGGTGACCCGGGCGTGGTGCCCCGTCGCGAGCGCGTCGAAGCCGAGCCGGCGGGCGCGCCCGACGAGATGGCCGAACTTCACACGTCGGTTGCACTCGACACAGGGATTCGGTGTCCGGCCCGCGGCGTGGTCCGCGACGTACGGCCCGACCACGTCGGCCTCGAACTCCTCGGTGAAGTTGAAGACCCGGTGGTCGATGCCGAGGCGGTCCGCGACCCGGCGCGCGTCGTCGACGTCGGCAACGGAGCAACAACCGGAGTCGCCGGACCCGCCCCACAGCTTCAGGGTCGCGCCGACGACCTCGTGGCCCGCCTCGACGAGCAGCGCCGCCGCGACCGACGAGTCGACTCCGCCCGACATCGCGACGAGGACGCGCACCGCCTCAGTCTCCCATCGCGTCCTGTCGGGCGAGCGACGCGACCGCCTTGGCCACGACCTCACGGGCGTAGTCGATCTCGTCGTCGGTCGTCGCCGGACCGAGCGTGAACCGCACCGCCTCCCGCGCTTCGGGGCCCTTCCACCCCATCGCCCGCAGCACGTGGCTCGGCTCGATGGCCCCCGAGGAGCACGCCGAGCCGGCCGAGCCGGCCACGCCCGCCTCATCGAGGAGGACGAGGAGCTCCTCGGCAAGCACGCCGGGGAACCGGACGTGGGCGTGCCCGGGCGCGACGAGCGACCGGGGCACCGACTCCACCATCTCCGGCACCACGGCCGCCAGCCCGTCGAGGAAGCGGTCGCGGCGCGCGGCCGTCGTTTGGCAGGCCGCCTCCCGCTCGGCGGCCGCCAGCCTCGCGGCCGTCGCCATCGCGACGATCCCGGCGACGTTCTCCGTCCCGGGCCGCAGGCTCCGCTCCTGGCCGCCGCCCACACAGAGCGGGGTGAGTGCCCCCGAGGCGCGTCCGCGCACGACGAGAGCGCCGACCCCCTTCGGCCCGCCGAACTTGTGGGCCGAGACCGACACGAGGTCGCACCCCGCCAGCTGCCTGGCCACGTCGCACCACGCGACCGCCTGGACGGCGTCGCTGTGGACGATGGCCCGCGGCGCGCGCCTCTGCACCTCGGCGAGGAGCTCGGCGAGCGGCTGGACCGTTCCCACCTCGTTGTTCACCGTCATCACGCTTACGAGCGTCACCGTCTCGTCGAGCGCTTCCGCGAGCTCGCCGGGCCCGACAATCCCCTCGGCCGTCGGCTTCACGAGCCGTGCCGCGACGCGGCGCGCCGGGTTGAGGACCGCGTGGTGTTCGATCGCCGTCGTGACGACGGTCCCGCCGATCCGGCTGTGCACGCCGAGCACGGCGAGGTTGTCCGCCTCGGTCCCGCCGGAGGTGAAAACGACCTCGCCCGGCGCGCAGCCGAGCACCGACGCCATCTCGTCCCGGGCGTCGTCGAGCGCGCGGCGCGCGCGGCGCGCCGTCGTGTACACGCCCGACGGGTTCCCGAACTCGGCCGACAGGTACGGCAGCATCGCCGCGACGGCCTCGGCGCGCATCGGCGTCGTCGCCGCATGGTCGAGGTAGGCACCATGACGCGGCGGGATCGATTCCGGTTGCTCGTCGTTCATCGCCGCCCAGTCCACTCGAAAACACCGTTCGCGCGCCCATCGGGGGCCGCCGCGCCGGTCTCAGGCGTCGGAGAACCCCGACCCGTGGAGGTGCTCGCGGGCCGCGGTGAGCACCCCGAGCAGCTCCTCGACGATCCCGCCGTCCGCCGGCAAGAGCCGCCCAACGTCGCGCGCGGCGACGTAGCCGTCGAGGAAGGCGCGCCGGTTGCGCGTCACCCAGGCCCTCGCGAGACGGTCGGCGGCGTCGACCTCGTCGACCGGTCGCTGGGCGAGCGCCTCCCGGGCCGTGCGACCGATCGAGAACCACATGTCGGCGAGATCCTCGATCGGCGTGCCCGTGCGGGGGGCGAGCGAGGCGCGCGGCAGCGGGTCGGCGAACAACGGGTCGTCGCCGAACCCGACAACGACCCAGCCGCTCTCGGTGCGCATCACCCGGCGCAGGTGGAAGTCGCCATGGACCCGGATCGCCGAGCCGGCCGTCCCCGGACCGAGGCCACGAAGACGCCCGACGAGCCCGGGCGCGGCGCGCGCCCGCTCGGCGAGACGCCGGCGAACGGCCGCGGTGAGCGGCGCGATCTGATCGGCGAGCGCCGCGGCCGTGACCTCCGACGCCCCGAAGGCGTCAACGAGCGCGAGGTGCAGACGCGCCGCCGTCGACCCGAGACGGCGCATCTCCGAGGCGAGATCCCCGCCCGCCGCCGCCACCACCGCGGCGGCGTCGAACTCGAGCCCGGGCTCAAAGGCCGACGGACCCGCGCTGTCGGATCGGTCGTGTCCCGAGGCGCGCGCCAGAAGGTCGCGGAGCGACGTCAACGCCAGCAGCCGTCCCTCGAGCGCCGAGGGGAGGAACTCGCGCACGAGCGCGAGGTCGAACCCGTCGGCGGCCCAGGCGGCGACCGGCGCCAGGATCGCGTTGAACCCGACGGCGTCGAGCCCCATCAACACCTCGATCTCCGGTCGCGTCGTGTCCTCGAGCACCCGGTAGCACTTCATGAGCAGACGTCCGTCGTAGACGAGCGAGGCGTGCGACACGGCGGTCGCGACCTGCCGGACGCGCGTCGCCGTCTCGCGGCCCCCGGTCGCCCGGCGGAGCAGCTCGAGGGCGAGGGCGTCGTCGGCGAGGGCGTCGTAGACGAGCACGGAACGTCCGTCCTCGAGCGCGGAGCCGAAGATCGCGCCCTCCCGCCCGTGGAGCGCCCGGGTCGCCTCGGCCGCCTCCCGCCATCCGGCGAAGACGCTGAAATGACGGCCGCGGCAGGCGAGCAGCAACCGGCACAACGGCGGGGATGCCTCGCGGAGCACCTCGGCCCCGACGAGCTCGATCTCGCCGGCGCGGACGCCCGGGATCGTCAGCTGGAACCAGCTCTGACGGTCGAGATACGACCGGGCGAGCGCCCCCAGCTCCTCGTGGGCGAGCACGTCGGTCAGCGCCCCTCGACCTGTAGCCAGAAGAATCCGTGCGGCCCGAGGGTGACGGGGTAGCCCTCGAGCCCGATCGGCGGGAACGTCGAGCGGCCGATGAGCTCGACCGGGGGCGTCCCTCTCCAGCGGATGAGGCTGAGCTCCGTCGCCTGGGCGAAGCGCGAGAGATTGTTCACACACACGATGGAGTGCGTCCCGCCCGTCACGGGGTCCTTCGTCGTCCGCAAGTAGACGAGCACCGAGGGGTTGTCGGCCGACAGGACCTCGATCGACCCGGTCGCGAAGACCGGATGCTGGCGGCGCACGGCGATCATCCGGTGCAGCCAGTGCAGGAACGACGACGGGTCCCGCATCGAGGCCTCGACGTTCACCGAGGCGTAGCCGTAGACGGGGTCCATGAGCGGCGGGAGGAAGAGCTGGGCGAAGTCAGCCGTCGAGAACCCGGCGTTGCGGTCCGGGGTCCACTGCATCGGCGTCCTCACCGTGTCGCGGTCCCCGAGGTAGATGTTGTCTCCCATGCCGATCTCGTCGCCGTAGTAGAGGACCGGCGCCCCCGGGAGCGACAACAGAAGCGCGAACAACAGCTCGGCGACGCCGCGGTCGTTCTCGACGAGGGTGGCAAGCCGGCGGCGGATCCCGAGGTTCTTGCGCATCCGGGGGTCACCCGCGTACTCGGCGTACATGTAGTCGCGTTCCTCATCGGTGACCATCTCGAGCGTGAGCTCGTCGTGGTTCCGCAGGAAGATCCCCCACTGGCAACCGTCCGGGATCGACGGGGTCTGGGCGAGGATCTCAGTGATCGGGAAGCGCTGCTCGCGCCGGATCGCCATGAACATCCGGGGCATGAGCGGGAAGTGGAAGCACATGTGGCACTCGTCGCCTTCGCCGAAATAGTCGGCGACGTCGTAGGGCCACTGGTTCACCTCGGCGAGCAGCACCCGGTTCGGGTAGTCGCGGTCGATCTCGGCACGGATCTGCCGCAGGAACTCGTGCGTCTCGGGCAGGTTCTCTCCTGAGGTGCCCTCGCGCTGGAAAAGGAACGCCGCGGCGTCGAGACGGAAGCCGTCGACCCCCAGGTCGAGCCAGAAGCGGACGACCTCCATCAACGCGGCGCGCACGTCGGGGTTGTCGAGGTTGAGGTCGGGCTGGAAGTGGAAGAACCGGTGCCAGTAGTACTGCTGGCGGACCGTGTCCCAGGTCCAGTTCGACGACTCCGAATCCGAGAACATCACGCGGATGTTCGCGTAACGCTTGTCGGTGTCGCTCCAGACGTACCAGTCGGCCTTCGGGTTGTCCCGCGACGACCGGGATTCGACGAACCACGGGTGGACGTCGCTCGTGTGGTTAAGGACGAGGTCGATGATCACCCGGATCCCTCGGTCGTGCGCCTCGCCGACGAGGCGGGCCATGTCGTCGAGGCTCCCGAACTCCGGCGCGACATCGACGTAGTCGGCCACGTCGTAACCGCCGTCGCGCATCGGTGAGGGGTAGAACGGAAGCAACCACAAACAGTCGACGCCGAGCCAGGTGAGGTAGTCGAGCTTCTCGATGACGCCGGTGAGGTCGCCCGTCCCGTCGCCGTTCGAGTCGAAAAACGCCCGCGTCGACAGCTCGTAGAAGACGGCCCGCTCGTACCAGCGGGGATCGTCATCGGCGAGGCGCCAACCCGTCGGGGAGAGCGTCTGCTGGTGGGCCGCGCGGCGTCGTCGCGCGCCGGGTCCGTTCACGTCGGTGATCGCGTCGCCTCAGGCCCCGGCGGGCGGGCGGAGGTCGCCGCGGGTGATGTCGGCTCCGAGGGTCCGCAGCTTGCCGTCGAAGTCCTCGTAACCCCGGTCGATGTGCTCGACCCCGGTGACGAGCGTCTCGCCCTCGGCGACGAGGCCAGCGAGAACGAGCGCCGCGCCGGCCCGGATGTCGGGAGCCCGCACGGGCGCGCCGGACAGCCGCTCGACCCCGCGCACGACGGCGTGGTGACCCTCGGTGCGAATATCCGCGCCCATGCGGCGCAGCTCGTCGACGTAGCGGAAGCGGCCCGCGTAGATGTTCTCGCTCACGATCGCCACGCCCGAGGCCACGGCGAGGACGGTGACGAGCAGCGGTTTGTAGTCGGTCGCCACGCCCGGATATGGGAGCGTGGAGACGTCGACCGCCACCGGCCGCCCGGCTGAGTGGGCGGTGACCCCGGTCGCCGTCTCCTCGATGCCGACCCCCATCGCCCCGAGCTTCTCGAGGTACATGTCCATGTGCTCGTGGTGCGCACCGCGCACGTGGACCTCGCCGCCGGCGATGGCGGCCGCGGCAAGGAACGTCGCGGCCTCGACGCGGTCAGCGACCGCCCGGTGCGCGGCCGGATGGAGCTCGTCGACACCCTCGACCTCGATCCGCGAGGTCCCCGCCCCGACGATGCGCGCGCCCATCGCCGTCAAAAGCGCGGCGAGATCTGCCACCTCGGGCTCCCGGGCAGCGTTCTCGATCACGGTCGTGCCCTTGGCGAGGACGGCCGCGGCGAGGATGTTGTCCGTCGCCGTGTGACTCGGGTACTCGAGGACGACGCGGGCGCCGACGAAGCGGTCGCACCGGCCCTCCACGTAGCCGTGCTCCGTCGTGAACTCGGCGCCGAGATCCGTAAGCGCCCGGAGGTGGATGTCGATCGGCCGGGAGCCGAAATCGTCGCCTCCCGGCAGCGAGACCCGCGCGAAATGGTGCCGGGCGAGCAGGGGTCCGAGCACGACGATCGAGGCCCGCATCTTCTCCACGAGTTCGTAGGGCGCGACGGGCATGCAGACCGCCGGGGCGGTGACGAGGACGGCACCGGTCTCGTCCCGTCGGACCTCGGCGCCGATCGCCGTCAGGACCTCCGCCATGATCTCCACGTCGGTGATGCGCGGAACGTTCTCGATCCGGGTGGTCCCCTCGGCGAGCAGCGACGCGGCCATGAGCTTCAGGACCGAGTTCTTGGCCCCCTGGACCGAGATCTCGCCATGAAGTCGCCCGGCCGGGCGCACGGTGAACTGCTGCATCGCCTCGACGCTACCGCCCCTCCGGGGGGCGGTTGACCGATTGTGGCCGGTCTGCGCCGCGACGCCAGCACCTTCAGCGGACCGATCGCCCAAGCGTCACGTGGGGTTCGCGGAGGCCGCCCGCGACAACTGCCTCCCGGACATAGCCGCGATGGGCGAGGAAGCCTTCGACGGGCCCGCCGTCCGTGGCGGCGAAGACGACCTGGGTGCAGCCGCGCGCCGCGGCCGCCCGTTCGGCGACCGCGACAAGCTGTCGGCCGATGCCCTCGCCGCGCAAGGCGGCGTCGACGCGTATCCGGCGAATCTCGACCGCGGCGCCGCGAACCGATCCCACGACCGCCCCGACCGGCCGGCCGGCGGCGTAGGCGACGAGCACGAACCGTTCCCCGGCCGCCTCGTCCGTTTCCGGTCCGAGCGGCTCCTCGCCCGATGTGGCCTCCGCCCACGCCGACGCCTCGGGGTCGAGGATCGTCGAGCCGACGAAGACGAGCTCGCGTCCGCCCCGACCGACCGTCGTCCCCGATCCGAGGGCGACGTCGGCGATGACGTGCCAGGGGTGGCGCGGGGCCGCGTCGTCCTGCTCGCAGAGCACGACGGTCGCGAGCGACACGGGCAGCTTGAACCCGTCGAGCATGGTGAGCGCGCCGGCGATCCGGGCCCGCTCGACCCGGCCACCGATCGTGACGTGCGGGACGAAGGGCCGTCCGGGGCGCGCGACACCCGGCACGAGCGGAGGCTCGCTGAGCCGGCGGTGCAGGTCGGCGATCCGCGCCGTGTCCCCGCCCACCTCGAGGTAGACGACGGGGGTTCGCGGGGCGAACGTGCGCGCCGGCCCGAGCACGACCTCGGCGGGATCCTCGGCCGCGACGCCGCGGAGGAGCCGGAGCACCTCGGGAAGCTCTGCCTCGCGGACGTTGACGGGTGGGACGAGCGTGACGTGCGGGTCGATGCGGCCGAGCCCGGAGCCGCCGAGGGCGCGCCGCAGGCCGTCGATCTCGCGGGCCGCGTCGCCGGCGACCGTCATGGCGACGAGCAGGCGCCGGCGGGTCGCCGGCGCGCTAGCGCGCCCGGGCACGCCGGCGGGGGCGGGACCCCGGCCGGCCGTCACGACCGGGCGGTGGCCCCCGCCGCCTCGAGACGGACTCGGGCGCGCCGGGCGGCCACCTGCGCCGGGTCGTCGGCGCTCGGGCCGGGCACCGCCCCGGGACCCGGGTGACCGGGCACCGTCGCCACCTCGGTGGGCGACGGCGCGGCATTGATCCGCTCCTCGGCCGCGGCGAGCGCGGCGCGAGCGCGCCCGACGTCGATCTCCGGGCCGAGCTCGGCCGCGGGCGCCACGATGACGACGCCCCGGCGATCGACGTGCACGAAACCGCCGTGGACCGCGGCACGCAGTTCCGCCGGCGCCCCGCCGGTCCCGTCGCCACCGTCGCCGTCCGCGCTCCCGATGCGCACGACGGTCACGTCCACGACACCGACGTAGTCCTCGTGGCGGGCGAGGAAGCTGATCTCACCTTCCGTCGTGCGCAGCGAGACTTCGCCCGCATCACCGGAGTACAGCGTCCGCTCCGGCGTGAGGAGCTCGACGTGGAACGGCGTCCCCATAGCCCGTGTCCCCTCAGGCGCTCTCGAGCTGCTTGGACTTCGCGTGGACGTCGTCGACGCCGCCGGCGTTCAGGAAGGCCTGCTCCGGGATGTCGTCGAGGTCCCCGCCGATGAGCGCCTCGAAACTGCGGACGGTCTCGTCGACGCCGACGTAGACGCCGGGCAGGCCGGTGAAGACCTCGCCGACGAAGAACGGCTGCGACAGGAACCGCTGGATCTTGCGCGCCCGGGTCACCGTCACCCGGTCCTCCTCGGACAGCTCCTCGAGACCGAGGATGGCGATGATGTCCTGCAGGTCGCGGTAGCGCTGGAGGACCCGCTTCACGGCGCTCGCGCAGGCGTAGTGGCGCTCGCCGACGACCTCGGGGGCGAGGATGCTGCTCGTCGAGGCAAGCGGGTCGACCGCGGGGTAGATCCCCAGCGCCGCGATCTGGCGCGACAGCTCGGTCGTGGCGTCGAGGTGGGCGAACGTCGTGAACGGCGCCGGGTCGGTGTAGTCGTCCGCCGGCACGTAGACGGCCTGCACCGACGTGATCGATCGGCCCCGCGTCGACGTGATCCGCTCCTGGAGCTGGCCCATTTCGTCGGCGAGCGTCGGCTGGTAGCCGACGGCGGACGGCATCCGCCCAAGGAGCGTCGACACCTCAGAACCGGCCTGGACGAAACGGAAGATGTTGTCAACGAACAAAAGTACGTCCTGGTGCTTCACGTCCCGGAAGTACTCCGCCATCGTGAGAGCGCTGAGCCCAACCCGTAGCCGGACACCGGGCGGCTCGTCCATCTGCCCGAAGACGAGGACCGCCTTGTCGATGACGCCCGAAGACTGCATCTCGAGCCAGAGGTCGTTCCCCTCACGGGTCCGCTCGCCCACCCCGGCGAAGACCGAGACGCCGCCGTGCTGCTTGGCGACACGATTGATCATCTCGAGGATGAGGACGGTCTTGCCGACGCCAGCGCCTCCGAACAGGCCGATCTTGCCGCCCTGCACGTACGGCTCCAACAGGTCGATCACTTTGATCCCGGTCTCGAACATCTCGCGGCGCGGCTCGAGCTCGTCGAACGGTGGCGGGTCGCGGTGGATCTCCCAGCGGTCGGCGATCGGGCCGATGTCATCGGTGTCGATCGGCTTGCCGATGACGTCGAAGGCGTGGCCGAGCACGTTGTCGCCCACGGGCACGGTGATCCCCTGGCCGGTGTTACGCACGACGGCGCCGCGCTCCAGGCCGTCGGTCGGCTTCAGGCAGATGCACCGGACGCGCCCCTCGCCGATCTGCTGCGCCACCTCGGCGGTGATGACGACCGCCACGCCCTCGAGCTCGAGGTCGATCTCGAGCGCCGTGTTGATCGCCGGCAGCGCGTGCGGCGGGAACTCGACGTCGACGACGGGACCGGCGATCGAGACGATCCGGCCGTTCTCGAGCGGCTCGCTCCCGGGGTCCGACTGGGCACGTTCTGTCGCCATACCTCTACTCCTCGCTGAGACTGTCGGTCGTCGTCTCGGAATCGGGCGCGCGACCGGCGAGCCGCAACGCCTCGGCGCCACCCACGATCTCCATGATCTCGGTCGTGATCGAATCCTGGCGGACGCGGTTCATCGTCCGGCCGAGCGTCGTCGCGAGATCCTCGGCGTTCTCCGTCGCCGCCGCCATCGCCCGCTGGCGGGCCGTGTGCTCCGAGGCCGAGGCCTCCAGGAGCGCCTCGAAGATCGCCGCCTCGGCGAAACTCGGGACGAGCGCGGCAAGCAGGTCCGGGGCCTCCGGCTCGAAGTCGTAGAAGCCCACGGGCGGACCCAGCTCCGCGGGGGTGCCCGCGCCGAGGGCGCGCCCCGTCGGTGCGAGCGGGAGGAGCTGACGCACCTCGACGGCCTGGATCCCGGCGGAGCGAAAGCGCGTCGAGACGAGCTGGACAAGATCGACGCTGCCAGCGAGAAACGGGACCGTCAACTCCCGGGCGACCCGACAGGCGTCCTCGTAGGTCGGCCGTTCGGTCATCTTCACGAACGCCGTCTCGATCTCCCTCCCGTGGAACCGGAAGTACCGCTGGGCCCGGCGCCCGATGGTGACGAGCGAGTAGGCGCGGCCCTCGCCCTCGCCGGCGCGCATCACCCGGTCGGCCGTGCGCAGCACGTTCGAGTTGTAGGCGCCGCAAAGCCCGCGGTCGGCGACGACGGCGACAACGAGGACGTGGCGCGGGTCACCGGGCACGCCGCCGAGCGGCGAGGCCGGGCCGAGATCGGCGTTCGTGATCCCGAGGATCTCCCCGATCTCGTCGACGTAGGGACGGCTCGCCGCGATGCGGTTCTGGGCGCGCACGATCTGGGACGCCGAGATGAGGTCCATCGCCCGGGTCAGCTTCTCGGTCGACTCGATCGAGCGGATCCGGCGCCGAAGGACGCGTTCCTGGCCAGAGGACATCGATCAGTCCCGCGGGTCGGTCGTCGCGGGTTCCTCCGGCGCAAGCTCCGCGCTGGCGACGGGCGCCGCGTCGGCGCCCGCGGCGAGGGCGTCGGGGTCCTTGGCGAACCGCGCCGCCACGTCACCGATGGCGGCCTCGAACTCGGCCGTCTCGGGCAGCTCCCCCGTCGACCTGATGTGCTCGAGCATGTCGGGGTGCGCCGAACGGAAGTCGGCGCGCAGGACCGATTCGAAGAGCGTGACGTCCCCGACCGCGATGGCGTCGACGAACCCGTGCACGCCGGCGTAGATGACGACGATCTGCTCCTCGACGGGCATCGGCTCGTTGTGACCCTGCTTCATCAGCTCGATCAGGCGGTAGCCGCGATCGAGCTGAGCCTGGGAGGCCTTGTCGAGCTCGGAACCGAACGTCGCGAACGCCTCGAGGTCCCGGAACTGGGCGAGGTCGATCTTCAACGAACCGACGACCGACTTCATGGCCTTCACCTGGGCGGCGCCGCCGACACGCGAGACGGAGTTCCCGATGTTCATCGCCGGGCGCACCCCGGAGTTGAAAAGGTCGGTCTCCAGAAAGATCTGGCCGTCGGTGATCGAGATGACGTTGGTCGGGATGTAGGCCGCGATGTCGCCGGCCTTGGTCTCGATGATCGGCAGGGCGGTGAGCGACCCGCCGCCCGACTCGTCCGAGAGCTTGGCAGCCCGCTCGAGCAGCCGGCTGTGGAGGTAGAAGACGTCACCGGGGTAGGCCTCCCGACCCGGGGGGCGGCGGAGCAGCAGCGAGAGCTGGCGGTAGGCGTCGGCCTGTTTCGACAGGTCGTCGTAGACGACGAGCGTGTGCTCGCCGCGCTCCATCCAGTGCTGACCCATCGCGCAGCCGGCGTAGGGCGCGAGGTACTTGAACGGCGCCGGTTCCGAGGCGGGCGCCGCAACGACGACCGTGTACTTCATCGCGTCGTGGGCCGTGAGGGTCGCGACGACCTGGGCGACCGTCGAACCCTTCTGGCCGATCGCGACGTAGATGCACTTCACTCCTGTGCCGCGCTGATTGATGATCGTGTCGACGGCGATCGTCGTCTTGCCGGTTTTGCGGTCCCCGATGAGGAGCTCCCGCTGTCCTCGCCCGATCGGCGTGATCGAGTCGATCACCTTGATCCCGGTCTGCAACGGCTCGCACACCGGCTGTCGGTCGATGATCCCCGGGGCCTGCACCTCGAGACGCCGCAGCTCGACGTCGCCGAGCGGGCCCTTGCCGTCGATCGGCTCGCCGAGGGGGTTGACGACCCGCCCGAGGAGCGCGTCGCCGACGGGCACCGAGAGGATCCGCCCGGTCGTCCGGACGGTCTGGCCCTCGTCGAGCCCCTCGACCTCGCCGAGCACGATCGCCCCGATCTCGTCCTCGTCGAGGTTGAGCGCGAGCCCGAACGTCCCGTTCTCGAACTCGAGCAGCTCGTTCACGGAGGCGTGCGGCAACCCGGCGACGTGCGCGATCCCGTCACCGACCTCGACGATGCGCCCGACCTGCTCGGCCCCGACGTCAGTCGTCAGCTCGTCGACGTGCCGCGCCAGCACGGCGTTGATCTCGTCGGCGCTGATCCTCAACTCGGCCATGATCTGTCCTTCTTAGCCCTCAGCTCGCCTGGGCGAGGACGTCCCGGAGGCGCTCGAGGCGCAATCGGACCGTGCCGTCGATGACGAGGTCGCCGACCGAGACGAGGAGACCGCCCACGACCGTCGGATCGATCATCTCGCGCACCTCGACGTCGCGCTCCGTGATCCTGCTGAGCGCGGCGGCGATGCGCCTTTTCTCGGCCGGTCGGAGCGCGACGGCGGTGCGCACCGTGGCAACCCGACGGCCGCGCTCCGCGGCAGCCAGCTCGACCAGCCACTCGAAGGTGCCGACGAGGTCCCGCAGTC
Organism: uncultured Acidimicrobiaceae bacterium; assembly: GCA_963785415.1. Lineage (GTDB taxonomy): Bacteria > Actinomycetota > Acidimicrobiia > Acidimicrobiales > Bog-793 > Bog-793. Next base: position 1,645,479 of record CAWAVB010000001.1, on the reverse strand, counting down.
GCCCAGCACGCAACGCGTAGCGCGCGAGCCGGACCGTCGCCGGACGGCAGCTCGGCCCGAAAAGGTCGTCGACGACCGCGAACCTGCCGGCGAGCGGCAGGTTCGCGTCCCCGAGCGTCTGGCGCAGCGCCCGGTTGGCGTCGACTAAGCGCGCGATGGCGAACAACTCGTCCTCGACCTCGTCCACATCGTGGGTCGCGGACAGCTCCTGCAGGACGCGCTCGGAGAAACCGCGGATCCGGTCGCGTACGACCCCGCGGGCCGCCACCGGCTCCATCTCGACCGTCGCGTGCGACTCGACCCGGCGACGCTCGGCGTCGGCGAGCTCCACGAGCGATGACGCCGCGAGGACGAGCTCCGCCGGCCGCTCGACCCGCACCGCAAACGACAGGAGCGCCGCGGCCTCGGGGGTCGCCTTGCCGGCGAGCAAGTCCGCCACGACGGCGCGCCGCGCCGTCGTGGCGTTCATCGGGTCGGAAAGGACGAGACGCAGCCGTTCCGACGAGGTGAGCGCCCGGGTGAACCCGACGAGGTCGCCGCCAGCGGCGTCAAGGCGGCCCGCCGTCGCGGCGGACTCGAAAGCGGCGGCGGCGTAGCCACGGATGAGCTCGCGCATCGCTAGCTCGCCCTTTCCGACTCGGCCGCGGCGATGGCCTCGTCGATGAGGCGGTGGTGGCCGGCAGCGTCGAGCTCAGTGGAGACGACCTTCGCCGCCACCGTGACGACGAGTGTTCCGACTTCCCTGATGACCTGCTCGCGCACCTGGGCGACGGCGAGCGTGATCGCCGCATCCGCCCGGGCGAGCGCCTGGGCGTACTCGGCCCCGGCGTGCACGTTCCCCTCGGCGATGAGACGTGCCGCGCTCTCGCGCGCCCGGGTGGCGATCGCCTCGGCTTGTCGTCTCGCCTCGTCGAGCGACGCGGTGCGCTCGGCCACGAGCTCGGCGGCGGCGTGTCGCGACTGCTCGACGGCCGCGAGCTCAGCCCTGATCGCCTCCGCCCGGTCGTTCATTCGGGGCCGGAGGTAGGGAACCGGGAATACGCGCACGACGAACCACACGACGATGCCGAGCGCCACCCACTCGAGGGCGAAGGACAATCCGAAGTCCGCGGAGGCGAGGATCATGCGCCGCCCGTCATTCGCCGTTCACCGACGCGCCGTTTCCGGCGAGCTCGGCGACGATCGCGTCCCGGTGATGCTCCGCGTCGACAGCGTCGCCGACGATCCGTTCCGCCGCCGCGACGACGAGATCGACTGCTCCTGCCATGACGGCGTCGTGGACGCGCCGCCGTTCGTCCTCGATGGCGACCGCCGCAGTGGCCAGCCGGCGGTCGAACTCGGCCTGTCCCCGCGTCCGCGCCTCCTCGATCAGGTCGTCGACGGAACGCGTTGCCTGCTCGAGGATGGTGCGCGCCTCCGCACGCGCCTTCGCGAGCACCGCCGCCCGCTCCTTGTCGAGCCGCGCCGCCTCCGCCCGGGCGGCGTCTGACGCCCGCTGCGCGTCGGTAACCGTCTTGCCGCGCTCGTCGAGCACCTTGCGGAGGGTAGGGAGGATGAACTTCGCGATCACGCCGAGCACGACGAGGAAGATGACGAGCTCGACGATGAACGTGCCGTTCGGCACGATGAAGTTCGAAGTCGACCCCGAAGAGTTCGCGACAAGCACGGTTCCGGCTACTTCTTGTAGAGCACGAAGACGAACAGGAACATGAAGACCAGGTTGATGAAGTACATCGCCTCGACGAGGCCGATGATGATGAACATGATCGTGAACAGACGGCCCTGCGCCTCCGGCTGGCGCGCGACCCCGGCGATCGTCTGACTGCCCGCGAGGCCGTCACCGATCGCCGCGCCGATGGCACCACCACCGAGCGCGAGCCCGCCACCGATGAGCGCGCCGGCGAGCTGGATCGCCTGCTGCGTCGTGTCTGCCATATCTCTCTCCTGTCGTGGGTGGACGAAGAACCTTGACTAGTGCGACTTCCCTGACGCGAGTTCGGGCTCGCCGGCGAGCGCCGACTGGAAGTAGAGGACCGTGAGCAACGAGAAAATGAACGCCTGGATCGGTCCGACGAACACTCCGGCGAACAGCTTCCAGACCGTGTCGAGGATCGGGATCGGCGCGATCCACTTCGCCAGCGCCGGTGTGGCGATGATGAGCAGCAGCACCGCCCCGGAGAAGATGTTGCCGAAGAGCCGCAAGGCGAGTGTGACCGGCTTGACGAGCTCCTCGACGACGTTGATCGGGAACAGCACCTTGTAAGGGCGCACGTAGTGGCCCAGGTAGCTCCGCCAGCCCTGCTTGCGGATCCAGGTCACGTGCACGAGCACGACGACGAACACCGCGAGTGCCGCCGTGAAGTTGATGTCGGCCGAAGGCGACGGCAGGTACTGCGGGGAGTGGCCGGTCGGTATGAGCTCGAGCCAGTTGGCGACGAGGATGAAGACGAACAGCGTGAAGGCGAGCGGGACGACCGGACGGCCTGCCTCGCCCATCGCGGAGCTCACCTGGTTCTCGGCGGCGTCGAGGATCGTCTCGACGGCGAGCTGGAGCTTCCCCGGCACCCCCGAGGTCGCCCTGGCGCGCAAGTAGAAACCGACCCCGAGGAGGATCGCCCCGGCGACGAGAGTCGAAAACACGGTGTCGACGTCGATCGTCTGTCCGAACACCCGCCACGTGATGTGCGAGCCGATGGTGATCGTCGCGACGATGCCTCCGGTCACAGCGCGACCCCTGACGTCCCGTGCTGGAGGAGCGACCGGACGAGGCTCGTGACGTAGGCGAGATAGAAGAGCGCGATCCCCCCCGCCACGCCGAAGGCGAACTGCACCGAGACGAACGCCAGCCCGATGACGATGACGGTCGTCACGGCGAGACGGAAAAGTGTGCTCGACGCGAGGGCGCGCCGTGGGTGGGCGAGCGGCCTCGCGCTCGCCCTCGCGACGGCGCGCGAGACGAGCCGGATGTTGCCGAGCCCGAGCCCGAGCCCGAGGCAGGTGCCGACACCGACGAGCACGTAGCCCACGACCGCCGAGACGGCGAGGGCGACGACGCCGATGGCGATGGCGGCCCAGACGGTGCGCCGCACGAGGCGCGCGATCTCGGGCAGCGGGAGTTGCTCGAACAACGTCGTGATCCGGTCCATATTCATGTGTGAATTCTCGTGCGCCGCCCGCGGGCCGGGCAGCACGGAGGTTACAGGTACTGCTTGATCTTGAAATACGTCGCAGCCACGGCGGCGAACGACCCCACGGCCAATCCGGCGAACGTCACACCCGCCCCGGCCCCGGATACCGCCCCGATCCAGTAGCCGACACCCACGCCGATGCCGACGCAGGCCCCGGCCGTGACGCCCATGCCAGCGAGCTCGACGTACGTCGGGCCCGGCCGCCTAGACACGCTGGGTTCATCCTCCCATCTCGTCACTTGGGCGGACAATGTGCGCAGGTGGAGTGCCAATTCCCGGGTCGGGGCGGGGCGGAGTGTTGGCGCCGCGGGAACGACGCGCCCGGCGCACGACACGCCGGCGCCGGCGCGACCGGGGCGCGGTGAGATCTGGCTCGCCCGCTACCGCGACGCCGGCTGCCCCCGACACGAGGACCGGGATCGGCGGCGCCCCCGCCGGGCCGGTACCCGCCTCCGCGGCGTCGGCTCCCGCGGCGACGACCTGCGGTTGCGGCGCCGGCACGCGGGCACCCGGAAGGAAGACGGTGTAGAGCACCGCCACGAGGAACACCGCCCCGAACGGGACAAAGGCGCTGTAGTGCAGGCCGAACGTCACGAGCAGGACGAAGATCGAAAGGACGGCGGTCCAGGCCCACAGGATCAGCACGGCCCGCCGGTGGCCGTGCCCGAGCCGCACGAGCCGGTGGTGCAGATGGCCGAGGTCTCGCTCGGCGAACGACGTGCCCCGCACGGTGCGCCGCACGATCGCGAACGCCACGTCGAGGATCGGCACCCCCAAGATGAAGAACGGGATGAAAAAGGGCGCGAAGCGGAAGAACGTGAGGCCGGTGACGTCGGTCGCCGCCGCCCCATTCGCCGAGGTGCGGCCCCCGATCACCATCGTCGCGGCCGCCATCAACAACCCGAGGAACAGCGCCCCGCCGTCGCCCATGAACACGCGGGCCGGATGGAAGTTGTGGGGCAGAAAGCCGACGCAGACCCCACAGGTGATCGCCGCGATCACCGGTCCGAGGTTGTCGGCCGAGAGGTTGCCCAACACCTCGAGGCGCAGACCGTAGATGCACAGCGTCCCGGCGGCGATGGCGATGATCCCGGCGGCAAGCCCGTCGAGCCCGTCGATGAGGTTGACGGCGTTCGCCATGGCAACGACCCAGATCGCCGTGACGAGCGGCAGGATCGACGGCGAGAGCACGAAGATCGTGGAGACGAACGGGATCTTGAAGTAGTACATCGTGACCCCGAGAAAAACGAGAACCATCGCCGCGAGGACCTGACCGGCCACCTTCGCCGGCGGCGAGATGTTGCGGATGTCGTCGACGAGCCCGACGAGGTAGATGACGAGCGCGGCGAGGACGACCCCGGCCGGCTCGGAGGACCCCCGGAAGACCTGCCCCAGCGCGCCGAGCTGGGAGGCGAAGACCATCGCGACGGCGAAACCGAGGAACATCGCCGCGCCGCCGATCGTCGGGACCGGTGACCTCTGCGGACGGAACTCGTCAGGCTCGGCGACGGCGCCGAAATGGAAGGCGGCCCGCCGGATCGGGAAAGCGAGCAGGTACGTCGCGACCGCCGCCACGACGAAGACGAGGGCGTACTCGCCGTACAGTCCCACTAAGGGGACCCGCCTCCCTCGCCCGTTGCCTCCGGCACGGGCCCGAACGACCGGTAGGGGTCGAACTTGGCGCACATCTCGTGGACCTCGGCGCGCACCTCCGCGAGCACCTGCTCGTCGTCTCGGTGGCGCAGCACAGTTGCGAGCAGCTCGCCGACCCTTCTCATCTCCGGTTCGCCCATCCCCGCGGTCGTCTCGGCGGGGCTGCCGAGTCGCAGGCCGCTCGTCACGAACGGCGAGCGCGGGTCGTTCGGGATCTGATTGCGGTTGCAGGTGATTCCGGTCCTGTCGAGGACGTCTTGGGCGGCCTTGCCGGTGAGCTCGGGGTCGAACGAGCGCAGGTCGACGATGACCTGATGGTTCTCCGTCCCCCCGGCGACGAGGCGGAAGCCTTCGTCGGCGAGCGAGGCGGCGAGCGCCGCCGCGTTGCGCAGCACCTTTCCGGCGTACTCCTTGAACGACGGACGGGCCGCCTCGGCGAACGCGACCGCCTTCGCCGCGATGACGTGTTCGAGGGGCCCGCCCTGCAGGCCCGGGAAGACCGACGCGTCAATCGCGCGTGCGTGCTCCTCACCCGTGAGGATGGCCCCGCCACGCGGCCCTCGCAGCGTCTTGTGCGTCGTGAGCGTGACGACGTCGGCGACGCCGACGGGACTCGGGTGCACGCCGGCCGCGATGAGCCCGGCCGGGTGCGCGGCGTCGAACATGAATAGCGCCCCCGCTTCGTCGGCGATCGCCCGGAAGGGCTTGGGATCGATGAGTCGCGTGTACGCCGTCGTGCCGGCGATGATCAGCTTCGGGCGCTCCCGGCGGGCAAGATCGGCGAGCTCGTCGAGGTCGATGCGCTCGCCCGACCCGTCGTCGTTCGCGGGGGTCACTCCGTAGGAGACGAACCGGTACATCTTGCCCGTCACGCTCACCGGCGAGCCGTGGGTGAGGTGGCCTCCTTGGTCGAGGCGCATCGCGAGGACCGTGTCGCCCGGCTCGATGAGAGCGAGGTACGTCGCGAGGTTGGCCGAGGCCCCGGCGTGGGGTTGGACATTGGCGTGCTCGGCCCCGAACAGCGCCTTCGCCCTCTCGCGGGCGAGGTCCTCGGCCTCGTCCGCGAAGACGTTGCCCCCGTAGTACCGGCGGCCCGGGTAGCCCTCGGAGTACTTGTTCGTGAGCACCGAGGCCGTCGCGGCGAGGACGGCGGGGGAGGTGAAGTTCTCCGACGCGATGAGCTGGATCGTGGTCCGCTGCCGACGGAGCTCGTCGGCGAGGATGCGGGCGACCTCGACGTCACCTTCGAGCGCGTCGGGGGAGAAGGCCGTCACTGGCTCTCTTCGATACGCGCGATCTTCTCCAGCCGGGGAACGTGGCGTCCTTCCGCGAAGGGAGTCGCGATGAACGCGTCGAGCGCGTCGGTGGCGACCACCGTCCCGATCAGCCGCGCTCCGAAACAGATGACATTGGCGTCGTTGTGCGCGCGTGCGAGTCGCGCCGAGGTGACGTCGTGGACCATCGCGGCGCGCACGCCGCGGATTTTGTTCGCCGCGATCGCGATGCCGATGCCGGTTCCGCAGACGCACAGCCCGAAATCCACTTCGCCCGCGACTACCGCGTGACCGACCATCGCGGCGTAATCCGGATAGTCGACCGCTGCTTCCGAATGGGTACCGAAGTCGATGACCTCGTGGCCGCCCGCCGTGAGGTAGCCGCCGAGAAGGTCCTTCAAGTGGAGACCGGCGTGGTCAGAACCCACGGCGAAGCGCATGACCGAGCAGTCTACGCGGCTAGCTGACCGCGCCTCCCGGCAACGGGCAGCTCGCCACGACGTCCGCGCCCGCCGCGCAGGCTCCTCGGGCCCCCGTTCATCGCCGTCACGGCCCCGCGAGCGCCGCCGTCACGTCAGCGAACCGGATCCTTCCCTCCCGCACGCAGCACGGCTCGCCCTCGATGATCGAGACGACCGTCGAGGGCGGTTCGTCCCGCAGTCCACCGTCGAGGACGGCCCCGACCCGGTCACCGAAGATCGACGAGAACGCCTCGGCGGTCGTTGCAGGAGGACCCGCGTGCTGGTTGGCGCTCGTGACGGCGAGCGGCCCGACACGCCGGCAGAGCGCCCGGATGACGTCGTCGTCGGGGCAGCGCACACCGACCGTTGTGGGGTCGCCGCCGAGCACCACATCGGACCCCGCGCCTCGGCGGACGGCAACTGTCAGCGCGCCGGGCCAGAAGCGGTCCGCGAGGATGGTGAGCCGAGGGTCGCTCACCCCGGCCACGGTCTCGGCCTGCGCGAGGTCGGCGACGAGCACGGGGATGGCCAAGTCGCGGGGCCGGCCCTTCAAGTCGAAGAGCTCGTCGACCGCGGCGGGCCGGGACAGCGCGGCAGCAAGCCCGTACACCGTGTCGGTCGGGATCCCGACGACACGACCGCGCTCGAGGGCAATGGCGAGGTCCGCGACGGATGTCACGGGGCTCACGGTCTCCAGCGCGCGACGACGACGCGGTTCCGGCCGGCGAGGTCACGTCGCACGTCGACCACTTGAGCTCCGCAATCGGCGGCAAACGCCGCCACGGCGGGTGCCTGGTTCGGCGCGATCTCGACGACGACCGGCGCGCCGTCCCTCAGCCAGGCGGGCGCCCCTTTCACGATCTCCTCGATCGCCTCGCGCCCCGTCTCTCCGGCGACGAGCGCGTCGGGAGGGTCGAAATCTCGAACGACCGGGTCGAGGTCGCGCCACTCCGATGCCGCGACGTACGGCGGGTTCGCGACGACGAGGTCGATCCTGCCGGCCATCGCCGGATCGAGGGCCGAGTACCAGTCGCCAAGGCGGAACTCGACCCGGTGGGCCTCCCCCGAAGAGAGCCGGGACCGATTCAGCTCCGCGACCTCGAGGGCCGCGGGAGAAACATCGGTCCCGACGACCGACACGCCGGGGAGCTCCGCGACGAGCGAGCAGGCGATCGCCCCCGATCCGGTCCCGAGGTCGACGGCGAGCCCCGGGTCGCCCGATGTGTTCCGGTCCGCGAGCTCACCGAGGGCGACCTCGACGGTGAACTCGGTCTCCGGCCGGGGCACGAGGACGCGCCCGTCGACGACGAGGTCGAGGCGGCGGAACCCCCAGTGCCCGACGACGTGCTGGAGCGGCGCGCCGTGCGAGCGCTGCTCGACGAGGGAATCGAACCGCGCCCGGTCCGAATCGTCCGGGATCGTGTCCATAGCAAGCACGAAACCCGCCCGCGAGGACCCGGTCGCCTCCTCACCGAGAATCATCGCCTCGTTCGCGTCTTTGAGGACGGTCCGCGCGCGTCTCACGAGTTCACGCCAGGTCGGCGCCTCAGCGGGACGCGCTGAGCTGCCGGGTTCGTTCATCAGCGAGGAGCGCGTCGGCCAGCTCATCGAGGTCGCCCTGGAGGATGCGATCGAGCTTGTGCAGCGTGAGGCCGACGCGGTGGTCGGTGACACGGTTCTCCTTGAAGTTGTAGGTGCGGATCTTGTCGGCGCGGCCCCCGCCTCCCACCTGCTCACGGCGCTCGCGGGAGAGCTCGGCCTCCATCCGGTCACGTTCGAGTTTCGCGAGGCGGGCCCGCAGGACCTGCATTGCCTTCGCCCGGTTCTGGATCTGGCTCTTCTCGTCCTGCATGGCGACAACGAGGCCGCTCGGCACGTGGGTGATCCGGACCGCCGAGTCGGTCGTGTTCACTGACTGCCCGCCGGGACCGGTCGAGCGGAAGACGTCGATCCGGAGATCCGCGGGGTCGATCTCGACCTCCACCTCGTCGGCCTCGGGAAGCACCACGACGGCGGCCGACGAGGTGTGGATCCGTCCCTGGGACTCGGTGACCGGGACGCGCTGGACGCGGTGCGTGCCACCTTCATGCTTCAGCCGCTGCCAGGCGTCGGCTCCTTTCACAAGGAAGGTCGCCTCGTCGATGCCCCCGAGATCGGAGGCCTGCATGTTGAGCACCTCGACGCGCCAGTGGTGGCGGTCGGCGTAGCGCAGGTACATGTCGTAGAGGTCCCGCGCGAACAGGTTCGCCTCGGCACCGCCCTCGGCGCCGCGGATCGTGACGATGACGTTCTTGCCGTCGTTCTCGTCACGGGGGACGAGTAACCGGCCGAGCTCGGCCTCGAGCTCGGCCGCGCGCTCCTCCGCCTCGGCGAGCTGCGATCTGGCGAGCTCGCGCTCCTCGGGCGGCGCGTCGTCGGCCATCTCGCGGGCCGCCGCGACGTCTCCCTCGGCGCTGCGTAGCGCGCGGATCGCCCGGACGACGGGTTCGAGCGCCTTGAGGCGTCGCGAGTACTCGAGGACACGCTTGCGGTCCGAGGCGACCTCGGGTTTCTCGAGTTGCGCGACGACTTCTTCGTACTCACGCTGGAGTTTCTCGAACCGTTCCACCTCTGGCACGCGCCAAGGCTATCCGGCGGCCGTCCGCCGACTTCGTCCTGACCTGCCCGGACTCGGCGCCGCGGCCCGACCACGCGATCTGGTCTTGGGCATCCCCGGCGGCGCCGCTCAGGCGGCAGGCATCTCGAGGATGCTCACTGCGCCAAAAGGTACCAGGTCAGGTGCGCTTTTTCGTACGCGGGCCATAGCGGCGCTCGAAGCGCTCGACGCGACCACCGGTGTCGACGAGCTTCTGCTTGCCCGTGTAGAAGGGGTGGCACTCGTTGCAGAGCTCGACGTGGAGCTCCGCCTTGGTCGATCTCGTCGTGAAGGTGTTCCCGCAGGAACACCGCACCGTCGTCGTGACGTAGCTCGGGTGGATGTCGGTCTTCATGGTCCCCTCATGGTAGCGGCCGTCCCGCCCGCCGCTTCCCGGTCTAAGCCGTCGTAGTCGGAGCCTTGGCGATCTCGGCGAGGAACTCCTCGTTCGAGGCCGTCGTGCGGATCTTGTCCATCAAAAGTTCGAGGCCGGCCGCGGAGTTGCCCTCGCTCGAGAGCGCGTTCAGCACCCGGCGGAGCTTCCAGACCTGCTGGAGCTCGTTGCGGTCGAAGAGCAGCTCCTCGTGGCGGGTCGAGCTCGCGTTGACGTCGATCGCCGGGTAGATGCGCCGCTCGGCGAGACGCCGGTCAAGCCGGAGCTCCATGTTCCCGGTCCCCTTGAACTCCTCGAAGATCACCTCGTCCATCTTCGATCCGGTCTCGACGAGCGCCGTGGCGATGATCGTGAGGGACCCGCCCTCCTCGACGTTGCGGGCCGCCCCGAAGAACTTCTTCGGCGGGTACAGCGCCCCGGAGTCGACGCCACCGGACATGATCCGGCCGGTCGCGGGCTGGGCGAGGTTGTAGGCGCGGGCGAGCCGGGTGATCCCGTCGAGCAGGATGACGACGTCGCGGCCGAGCTCGACGAGCCGTTTCGCCCGTTCGATCGTCAGCTCCGAGACGGCGGTGTGCTCGTCGGCGGGCCGGTCGAACGTCGAGGCGATCACTTCGCCTTTCACGGTCCGGCGCATGTCGGTGACCTCTTCAGGACGCTCGGCGACGAGCAGCACGATGAGGTGCACGTCCGGGTCGTTCGCCTCGATCGAGTGGGCGATCTGCTTCAGCACGTACGTCTTGCCGGCCTTCGGGGGCGAGACGATCATGCCCCGCTGTCCGCGTCCGATCGGCGAGACGAGGTCGACGATGCGCGAGGTCAGGTTCTTCGGGTCGTCGGGCGACTCCAAGCTGAGCTTGCTGTCCGGGAACAGCGGCGTGAGGTCCTCGAAACGCGGGCGGAGCCGGGCCTCGTCGGGCGTGAGCCCCGAGACCGTGTCGACACGGATGAGCGCCGGGTACTTCTCGCTCGGGCCAGCGGGTCGGCACCCCCCCTCGATCGCGTCGCCGCGGCGCAACGCCAGACGGCGCGCCTGGCTCACCGAGACATAGACGTCACGCGTGCTCGGCAGGTAGCCGCCGGTGCGCAGGAAGCCGTAACCCTCGTCGCGCAGGTCGAGCAGGCCCTTCACGGGGACGAGCTCGCCCTGCCACGCGACCTCCTGGCCGGACTGCACGTCGCCGCGTTCGCGCCCCCGGCGCCGGCGGCTGCGCCGGTTCGCCGTGTCGACGTGGCCGTCGCCCGATTGGCGGGTTTCGCGGTTGACACCGCCCCGTGGCGGGCGGCGGTCGGCCGGGCGGGGACGCAGCCCGTCGAGGTCCTCCTCGGCGGATACGACGTCGACGGCGGTGTCGCCGTCGGCCCCACGGGGAGCGTCGCGAGGAATCGTCGCAACCTCGGTCGCCTCGGCCGGGTACTCGCCCTTCGGCGCGGGATCCGACGTGTCGGGGATGTCTTCCGAGTCGATCATCGCCACCTCACTTGCTGGTTCGTCTTTTGTCGTGCGGAAATCCAGTTCGGCGCCGTCAGCACGGATCGCCCCGCCGCTCGTGGGGAGCGTGGTCGTGCGCGCGCTCGATCCGTCACCGTTCGTCGCCCCGTCGCCGTCGACGTCGACTCCGGTCGCCTGGAGGATGAGGTCGATGATGTCGGACTTCTTCGACCGCGGCGCGGGCGTCAGTGACATCGCTGACGCGATCGCGTGAAGCTCGTCGCGTTCTTTGCGTTCGAGTATTGAGCGCTCGAGCTGCTGTTCAGCCATCGGCTCTGCTCCTGAATTGTCGAGAATCTGAGATCGCCAAGGAGATCCGCCCCCGGTCCCGCTCGTTCCGCCACGGCGGCCGAAGAATTCCGTTCGGCTGCGGATCAGACGTCGAGCAGTGAACGGGACGGGGGAAACGCCGACATGGCCCCCCAGAAGTTCGACGAGCGACTCGCACCGGAACTACGGGATGCGACCTCGACAGGTACGGGATCTCCTGTCACCTGCTGGAGGGAATCGGCTCGCGCGCGAGACCACCTCGGACAAGCTGGTGACACCGACAGTGTAACGGCTCCCCGCGGAGGCGGCAACGAAGCGCGTTCCGTGCCGGTTTCAGGCGCCCGGAGGACCCTCGGCCCGCTCGTACCGGGCGACGGTGAAAGCGATGACGGTCGGCACGTCGATGGCGAAGACGACGAGCGACAAAACGAGCACGACGAGCGTGCTCCCGCCGGTGTGGTCGTAGACGAAGATGAATACCCCGACCCCGGTGATGACCGCGTAGGCGGCCAGCGCCCACCGGGCCACCAGGAAGAACGTGCGCCAGGCGAACGGTCGCAGCCGGCTGAGCAGGACGAGCGCCGCCGAGGTGAGGGCCGCCCCGGCGACGAGCAGCCCGACGACCGGTCCGAGGGGCGGGTGCCGCGGCAGGTGCGCCGCGAGGTAAACGCCGCCCGCGAGCATGAGGGCAAGCGACCCGACCGTCAGCTCGGCGACCGGCGGCAGGCGACGTTCGAGGACGGACGGGACGGCGGGCTCTTCGCGGGTCATGACGTGGCGACCTTGGTCATGATGAGGAGCGTCGCCACCTGCAGGGCCCCGGTCACCCCCGCGGTCACGATAAAACGGCGCATCAGCCGGGCGATGACCGCGCCGTCGGGCCGTGCCTTGCGCAGCTCGAAGAGCACGGCGACGTTGGCGGGCTCGAGGAGCCCCAGGGCGATGACCGCCATGAGCGCCACGACGACAAAGGCCGCGATGAGCCAGGCGTGCTCCGGGAAGGACGAGTTCAGATCGCCGAGATGGCGGGCGAGCTGCCATCCCGCCCCGAGGGTGCAAACGACGAGGGTCGGCATGATGAGGAGCATCTTCGGCATCAACCGCGTGCTGAATTCGATCCTCGCGGGTATCGAGAGCCGCCCGAGTATCGGCCCGATGACGAAGCCGAGAAACAGGTCGAGCGCGGTCCACAGCCCGCCCCCGACGACGTGGAAGAAGTCGATCCCCCAGAGCGTGTTCGTGGCGATCACCGTCACGAGCCCCGCAAGGACGAGGGCGACAATCGGTAACCCCCTCACGGGCACGATCTGGAAGCTCCGGGGCGGCAGAGCCGCCCCGTTGTGCACGGCCCCGGCTGTCACCGTGTCGGGCGCGACGTCAACCATCACCGACCCCCCCTGAACTTGGTCTTTTTCGTTCCCGCTCGCCGGGGCGACCCCGGCAGGCAAACTCCGCCGACGTGCCCCGGGTGCCGGGTCGGACTGGCCGCTTGGTGCGCTCCTCCTATGCCAGGTGCGCGTAGACGTGGCGCCCGAGGGCGAGAACCCCGGTCGCCCGAGGTCCGCCCGACGGACGGCTCGATCCCGCTCGCAGCAGACTAGGGGGCGAGTTCGTCGGATCGCGCGGTCGGAACCGCCGTCCGCCACACGATCGTCCGATCGCCTCCATCCCGGCGCACCCTCCACCCGGGCCGCGGCCGGACGGAGCGGCGGGCGCCTGCGCGGCCGGTGCGATTGGGCCTTTGCCGGGGCAACAAGGCGAGGGCCGCTGCCTCTCTCAATCCGGGAGAAGCGACGGCCCTCGCAAGCTGAAAAAGGCTACAGGTCGGATCAGGTCACCGTGATGTCGAGGGCCTGATTGTGTGAGAAGTAGAACCCCTGGGCCCGGTAGATCACGACGAGCCTGTGCGTCCCAGGTCCGATGAGCGATGAGTTCGCCGCACAGTTCACGACACCGTTCGAGAGCGGCGCCGAGCAGACCACCTTCCCGGCAAACCTGACAATGGCGCGCCCGGAGACGGCGCCACGGATGCCGTAGAGGTGAATCCGCAGGTAGAACGCCTTCCCGAGCACGAGTGACCCGGCGGGGCGGACGGTGTCGATCTCCTTGGGGAGTGACCTGTTCCTGACCACCTGGACGACCTGGGCCGACGAGCCGGTGTAGAGCGGATCGCCGCCGTATGCCGCGGTGACCTTGTACCGGCGCGCGGTGCCAAAGGCGATCGTGCACTTCGCCGTGCCCGAGCTGAGCGCCAGGCTCGTGCACTGTGACTCGGCGGCGCCGTTGACCGAGAAGGTGACCGTCCCGGTCAGGGCCCCTGAACCCGACTTCGCGGTGACCGTCACCGTGTAGGTGGCGCTCGACCCGGCGGGGATCCTCACCGGGTGGGAGGGGGTGAAGGCCATCGCCGTCGTCCCCCCCGCGGTCACTGCGGTGCTCGCGCCCGAGGCAAGTCCGGGAGCGCTCGCGGTGAGCGTGTACTTCCCCGCCTCGTTGATGCTGCAGCCCGTAAAGGTCGCGACGCCGGCCACGGCCGCCACCGTGTTCGCCTTGCAGGCGAGCGAGGTGCCAGCGGCGGCGCTCGTGAGCGCCAGGGTCACGGAGGCGGTGCTGTCCGCGCCAGAGGAGACCGGGTTGCCCCCGGCGTCTTCAACCGAGACGACCGGTTGGACGGCGAAGGCCGTTGCCGACGCCGCCGAGGTGCTCGGTTCCGTCGTGAATCCGAGGCGCGCCGCGGAGCCGACGCTCACGTCGACGCTCGAACTCAACGCGACCGTGAGCGTCCCGTCGCTCGCGGTGAGCGTGTAGGAGTTCGCCAGGTTGATTGCGCAGCCCGCGAACCTCGCGACGCCCGCCGTCGCGGCCAGCGGATTCGCCGTGCACGTGATCGCCGCGCCCGTGGGCGACCCGGCGAGGGCCAGAGTCACCCGCGAGGTGTCCGTCGTGACGACATTGCCGACGGCATCTTCGATCGAGACGACCGGCTGGACCGCGAACGGCGTTCCGCCCGTGGCCGAGCTACTCGGCTCCGTCGTGAAAACGAGCTTGCTGGCCGGACCGAGCACGACGAAGGCGTTGCTGAAGCCTCCGATGTCCACGGTGTCCATCGCCCCGATCACGTCGCCGGACCCGGTGCTCGGATCGTTGACGACGCAGTCGGTGAACGTGGCCACGCCACTCGCGTTGGCCACCTCCGTGTCCGCGGTGCACGTGAGCGTGCTCCCCGTCGGCGCGGTCGTGAGCGCCAGGCTGACGCTCGCCGAAGCGGTCGCGCCGGAGACGGTGACGCCGAATCCCGTTCCGGTCGCCTGGGGACTCGCCGGTCCCGTCACGACGAGCGTCGACGCGGCCGACGCGGGTGCGACCCCCACGAAGGCCAGCATCCCGCCCGCGAGAGTGAGCGCGAGCGTGATCCCGGACAGCGCTGCGAAGCGGTGTGTTCTTCTGGACATGTGCCCCCCTTTTCGATGGCGATGTTGCGGTGTTTCCGTCTTGCCACCGACGTTACGCGTGGGTTTCCACTCGAGCCAGGGATCTAACGAACCCCTAACGGACTTCTAATCAGAGAGCGCTCGGCTTCACATAATCCGCCATTCCCAAGCATTCTCAGTTCACGCGACAAAACCGCCGCGGACGCGCTCTGTCCTGGATGTCGACAAGCGCGACATCTTCCTACACGCGAGAGTTCATGCCACCTCGGGGCACGTCCGCGGAATCGGGTCGCGTCAGCCACAACGCCGGCGCGACGGAATCAGGAACGGCTTGGCCAAGAAGCGACTGAAGCGGGTCGCCCGGCGATCCCTATTCGGCCGAGAGCGCGGTAAGCACGTCGAGTCTCGCCGCCCGGCGCGCCGGCCACGAGGCGGCGGCGAGGCCGAACAGCGCGGCGATGAGGACGAAGACGATCAAGCTCGAGATCGGGACGACGATGTCCGTTATCCCCTGCTGCTTCATCGCCGCGGAGAGCGCGACGCCGAGGGCCGTGCCGATGACGATGCCGAGTACCGCGCCGAAGACGGACAGGATCACCGCCTCGGACCGGATCATCGTCCGCACCTGGCGCCGCCGCATCCCGACCGCTCGGAGTAGACCGATCTCGTGGGTGCGCTCGAAGACCGAGAGGATGAGCGTGTTCACGATTCCGATCAGCGCGACGAGGATGGCGAGGGCGAGCAGCACGTAGACGACGCCGAGCAGCTGGTTGACCTGCTGGGTCGTAGCCTGCTTGAACTCGGCCTGGGTCTGGATCACAAGGTTGGGGTAGGCACGCAGCGCGCGCTCGACCGCCGCCTTGCCCGCCGCGCTCGCGCCGCCGGCCGTCCGGATGAGCACCGCGAACGGGAGTGAGTTCTGAAAGTGCGCCTGGACGAACCGGTCGCTCACGAGGAAGCTGCCGAGCAGGGCATTTGGCTGGTAGACGCCCCCCACCCGCACCGTTCCCGCACCGGTCCGAGCGAACTTCACGGGAACGACCGAGCCAACCACGAGATGCTTGGCGTTCGCCGTCGTCGAGTCGATCAACATCTCACCGGCGGCGAGCGCCGGGGCACCTGTGCCTGCGACCAGGTGCAGGGTCACGGTCTGCGCAAGTCGGACGGGTGACACGCCGGTCAGGGTCGACACCGAACCGCGGAACACGAATTGGCCGCCGTAAGCCGTTGAGACCGCGGTGACGCCAGGCACGCGCTCCGCCGCCGCGACCACCGTCGTGGAGAAGTTGTTCCCCCCGGACGCCGTGACGATGTAGTCGGCGCTGAGCGCCTGGTCAATGCTCGACGTCGCCGACCGTGAAAGTGACGCGCCGAACACCGCCATCGTCGAGACGAGGGCGAGCCCGACGATGAGCGCGGCGGCCGTCTGGGCCGTCCGCCGCGGACTGCGCATCGAGTTCTCGCGGCCGATCCGTCCCGCGATCCCGAGCACTCGCGCGAGTGGTCGGCCGATCACGCTCGCCATCGGGCGCGCGACGAGCGGCGCCAGCATGCCGACCCCGATGAAGATCGCGACGGCACCGACCCCGACCAGCTGGATCGCGGGTTTGGACAGCCCGAATCCCAGCGCGGCGACGCCGATCGCCGACACGGACGCGCCGACAATCACCCGGCGCCGGGACGAGGTCCCCGGCGCGCCCTCGTGATCCGCGAGCGCGGCGACTGGCGGGATACGCACGGCGCGTCTCGCGGGGCTCACCGCCGAGACGACGGTCACTCCGACGCCGACCGCCAGCGCGACGACAACCGTGCGGGCCTGGAACACGAGTGGGCCTGAGGGGAGCGAGACCCCGAACCCCGACAGCAGGGCCCTCAGCCCGATGGCGGTCACCACGCCGAGCCCGAGGCCGGTCAGGGAGGCGACGACCCCGACCAACGCCGCCTCTCCGAGCACCGAGCGAAAGATCTGCCGTCGGGCGGCGCCGAGGATGCGCAGCAGGGCGAGCTCGCGCGTCCGCTGGCCGACGATGATCGAGAACGTGTTGAAGATGGTGAACGCGCCGACGAAGAGCGAGATGAGGGCGAAGACGATCAGAGCCGTCGAGAAGATCGAGAGCGCCTGGTTGATCGTGTCGGCCGACTCGTTGGCGACCGTCTGGCCGGTGACCACTTCGGTGCCCGGTGGCAGCACCTTCGTGATGGCCTGGCGCAGCTGCGCCTTGTCGAAACCCGGCTTGGCGAGCACCTCGACGGAGCCGTATGCACCCTCGCTGTCGAGCACTCGCTGCGCGGTGGGGAGATCGAACGCCGCGATCGTCGCCCCGGCGAGGTTGTTCGCCGTCCCGTACTGGACGATGCCCGAGATCGTAAAGGTCTGCGGCGGACCGGCCAGAAGGACGCGGACGCGGTCTCCGACGACGAAGTGGTACTTGGACGCGGTGGCGGCATCGATCGCCACCTCGTCGGGTGTCGTCGGCGGCGTCCCCTGGCGGACGTGCAGCGACGACAGCTGCTCGTGCGGGTCGAAAGACACCCCGATCGTGGGCGCCTGGCCGTTGCTGACGGCCTTGCCGTCCGGCGCCACGAACTGGGCGTATCCCTCCACCGTCCCGTCGGCGTACTCGACCCCGGGCACGGCGCGGACCTTCGCTGCCACGGACTCCGGAAGCGGTTTGCGAACCGCCGTCCCGGCCGTGCCCGTGAACGCGGACTTCTCCCGCACGACGAAGTCGACGCCCTTGTACACGTTGTTGAACAACGAGTTGAACGTGTTGTGGAGCGTGTCGGTGAGCACCAGAGTGCCGGAGACGAACATCACGCCAAGCACGATGGCGAGTGCAGTCAGGGCGAGGCGCAGCTTGTGCGCGAGCAGCCCCTTGATCGTTGCCAGCCACACGGTCAGTTCCTCAGCTGTTCCATCGTCTCGAGCACGAGGTCGGCCGTCGGCGCGGTGAGCTCTCCGACGACCTTGCCGTCGTTGAGGAAGACGACCCGGTCGGACTGCGCCGCGCCCCGGGGGTCGTGGGTCACCATCGCGATCGTCTGGCCGAATTCGTCGACGGATCGACGGAGGAAAGCGAGCATCTCACCCGAGGAGTTCGAGTCGAGGTTGCCAGTCGGCTCGTCGGCGAATATGAGGTCGGGCCTGCCGATCAGCGCCCGGGCGCAGGCGACGCGCTGCTGCTGGCCACCGGATAATTCACTCGGCCGGTGCGAGAGACGGTCGCGGATGGCGAGCTGATCGACGAGGAAGTCGAACCACGACGAGTCGACCGAGCGTCCGGCCAACGCCGCCGGGAGCGTGATGTTCTCGCCTGCGGTCAGCGTCGGGACGAGATTGAAGGACTGGAACACGAATCCGATCCGGTCCCGACGCAACTGCGTCAGTCCCTTGTCGTCCATGCCCCCGATTTCGTCCTCACCGACGTAGACCTGTCCCGAGGTCGGGGAGTCGAGTCCGGCCATGCAGTGCATGAGGGTCGACTTGCCCGAGCCCGAAGGGCCCATCACCGCCGTGAAACGACCGCGGGCGAATTCGACGTCGATGCCGTCGAGGGCGCGCACGGCGGTGTCACCCTTGCCGTAGACCTTGACGAGCTCGGCGGCGCGGGCAGCCGGTCGTCCTGAAGATGGCGCGTCGCTTTGCGCGGCCGCGTCAATGCGCGTCATGAGATTCCGCCCTTTCCTTACTGGAGTTCCCCGGCACCGGCGAGCAGCAATGACCACGGCGTATTCGGGCCGGGCCGCCAAGGCGCCGAGGCATATTAGCCAATCGCCCGATGACATCCCGGTGACAGAAGGAAAACAGGAATTCCCTTCAGGCGAGCGGTCTCTGCTGCCCCCGGAACCGTCGCGCGCCCACGCGCGAGCCGCCCCCTAGAGCGTGAGCGCGCCGAGGACCGAGTCGATCGTCGCGTCGACCACCTCGGGTGGCCGGGCCCCGCCGATCGCGACGTCGGGGTCCTTTAGCCCGTTTCCGGTGAGGACGCAGACGACCTTGGAACCCGCCGGGACGTCCGATTTCAGGAGGCCCGCCACCGATGCCGCCGATGCGGGCTCGCAGAAGACCGACTCCTCCTCGGCGAGGAACCGGTAGGCGTCGAGGATCTGGTCGTCGGTCACCGCGCTGATCGCGCCGCCGGACTCGGCGGCCGCCGTAGTCGCGCCTGTCCACGACGCCGGATTGCCTATCCGGATCGCCGTGGCGACCGTCTCGGGCCTCTCGACAGGGTGGCCGAGGACGATCGGTGCCGCGCCGGCGGCTTGGAAACCGAGCATCCGGGGCAACCGGGTCGACCTCCCCGCGGCGTGGTACTCGCGGTAGCCGCGCCAGTACGCCGTGATGTTGCCGGCGTTGCCGACGGGGATGCAGTGGACGTCCGGCGCGTCGCCAAGGGCATCGACGATCTCGAAGGCGCCCGTCTTCTGGCCCTCGATCCGGAACGGGTTCACGGAGTTCACGACGACGATGG
This sequence comes from uncultured Acidimicrobiaceae bacterium, assembly GCA_963785415.1. GTDB lineage: Bacteria > Actinomycetota > Acidimicrobiia > Acidimicrobiales > Bog-793 > Bog-793. The sequence goes on along the minus strand of CAWAVB010000001.1, from coordinate 1,626,209 downwards.
GCGCGCGCGACGGCAGTTCGCGCACGACGACAAGCGCGGCATCGAAGTTGCCTCGCACCTGGAGGACCTGGGCACCGTGCACGAGCGCCTGGGCGAGCTTGCCGAGCGCGACGTGGCCCTCCGGGACGAGGACGATGCAGGTCATCCCGGCGCGGGCCGCATAGGCGGCGGCCGACGCCGAGGTGTTGCCCGTCGAGGCGCAGACGACGGCGCGTGCGCCCTCCTCGAGAGCTTTGGAGATCGCGACCGTCATGCCGCGGTCCTTGAACGACCCCGTCGGGTTCAACCCCTCCACCTTCAGGTAGACCTCGGCGCCGACGCGCTCGGAGAGCCGCGGTGCCGGGAGGAGCGGCGTGTTCCCCTCGAGGAGGGTGACGACCGGCGTCACGCCGGAGACGGGGAGGAAGGCACCGTAACGACGGATGACGCCGGGCCAGGTGCCGCCGGTCGGGGCCGACGCGCCGGCACCGTTCGACCTCGCTCTTCTCGTCACGCCGGCGTCGCCTCATCCCGCTCCTGGCCGACGACCCGTATCAACCCGCCGACCCGCCGCACGGCGTCGAGTCGGGCGAGGTCGCCGAGGGTCGCCTGCACGTCAGATTCGCGGGCGAGGTGAGTGATGAAGACGAGCCGTGCCTCGTCACCGAGTCCCACCTGTTCCATCGAGCGCACCGAGACGTTGTGCTGGCCGAACACCGCCGCCACCGCAGCGAGCACGCCCGGGCGGTCCGAGACGTCGATCGCGACGTAGTACTGGGCGCGCAGCTCGCCGATCGGCCGGATTTCGGCTCGGTGCCGCGGCGCGAACCGAAGGCCGCCCTCGAGGCCGAGCGATCCGGCGGCGTCGATGACGTCGCCGAGCACCGCGCTCGCCGTCGGGCGCCCACCGGCGCCCCGGCCGAACAGCATGAGCTCCCCGGCCGAGTCGCCCTCGACGAAGACGGCGTTGAACGGGCCGCGGATCGTCGCCAACGGATGCTCGACCGGGACCATCGCCGGGTGGACGCGCACCGCGATCATCGGGGAGCCTTCCACGGCGTCGAGTTGCTCGGCAACGGCGAGCAACTTCACCTCGTAGCCGAGCCGATGGGCGAACTCGATGTCGGCGATCTCGATCGCCTCGATGCCCTCGCGGTAGACGTCGGTGGCGACGACGTCGGCGCTGAAGGCGATGCTGGCGAGGATCGCCGCCTTGGCGGCGGCGTCGTGCCCGCCGACGTCGGCCGAAGGATTGCGTTCGGCGTAACCGAGGCGCTGGGCGGTCTCCAGGGCACTGGCGTAACTGACGCCCTTCTCGCTCATCTCGCTGAGGATGTAGTTCGTCGTCCCGTTCACGATTCCGAGGATTCGGCGAACGCGTTCGCCGACGAGTGAAACCCGCAGCGCCCGCACGAGCGGGATCGCGCCCGCGACGGCCGCCTCGAACAGCAACGGCCGACCGGCCGACTCGGCGACCGCGAACAGCTCCGGACCGTCCTGGGCGAGCAGCTCCTTGTTCGCCGTCACGACCGGCTTGCCGGCGCGCAGCGCGGCAAGGATGAGCGACCTCGCGGGCTCGATCCCGCCGACGAGTTCGACGACGACGTCGACCTCCGGGTCCGAGACGACCGCGGCGGCGTCGCCGGTGATTCGTTCCAGGCGGCGGAGCTTGCCGCGTGACTTCGTCGTGTCGTGGACCGCGATGCGGGTGATCTCGAGTTTCAGCCCGACTCGGCGGTCGATGCCCTCACGGTCGTCGTCGACGAGCTCGGCGAAAGCGGCCCCGACGCTGCCGAGCCCGAGCAGCCCAAGACGCACGACGTGCGGCACGACACGCCGGACATCCCTGCTCATCGGCACAATCTAGCGACTCTCACGATTCCAGGCGAAGGAGGTCGTCGACCGTCTCCCTCCTCACCGCGACCCGCGCGCGCCCGTCGCCCACGAAGACGACAGCGGGACGGCCGACCCGGTTGTAGTTCGAGGCCATCGAGAACCCGTAGGCGCCGGTCACCGGCGTCACGAGCGCGTCGCCGACTTTGACGTCGCCGGGAAGTCTCGCCTCGGCGACGACGACGTCGCCCGACTCGCAGTGCTTGCCGACGATGCGCGCCGCGTACGGCCGGTCCGCCCCGACGCAGCGCGGGAGGAAGGCCTCGTAGCCGCTCCCGTAGAGGACCGGCCGGGGGTTGTCGCTCATGCCCCCGTCGACGGCGACGAAGTTGCGGATCCCCGCCAGCTCCTTGACCGTCCCGACCCGGTAGCAGGTCACCGCCGCCGTCGCGACGACGGCGCGCCCCGGTTCCGCGGTGACCTGGACGTTGGGCGCAAGTCCCGCCCGCGCGCACTGGGCATGCACGGCATCCGCCCACTCCTCGATCGTCGGGGCCTCCTCGTCGGAGAGGTAGGCGACCCCGAGCCCACCACCCACGCACAGCTCGGCGAGGCCGCGGGCCGCGACGACCGGCGCGAGCACCTCGGCGACGCGGGCGAACGACTCGAGCCGCATGATCTGGCTCCCGATGTGGGCGTGGACACCGACGACCTCGACGCCTCGCAGGCCCCGCAGGGCGTCGATCGCCTGCTCCGCCGCGCCCGAGGCGAGGGAGAACCCGAACTTCGAGTCCTCCTGGCCGGTGGCGATGAATTCGTGCGTGTGCGCCTCGATCCCGGGGTTGACCCGCACGAGGACCTGCTGGCCCGACCCGATCCTTCGCCCGTCGACCAGGCGCGCGAGCCGTTCGACCTCGTCGAACGAGTCGACGACGATCCTTGCCGTCCCGAGACCCACGACGGCTGCCAGCTCGGCGTCGGACTTGTTGTTGCCGTGAAAGACGATGTCGCCCGGTTCGGCGCCGGCGGACAGCGCCACGCCGAGCTCGCCGTCCGTCGAGACGTCGAGCCGCAGCCCCTCCTCCATCGCAAGCTTGGCCATCGCGCGGCAAAGGAACGCCTTCGTCGCGTAGGCGCTCCCTGGTCCGAAGGCCCGCACGACCGCCTGGCAGCGCGCCCGCAGGGTCGCCTCGTCGTAGACGAACAACGGCGTGCCGAACTCATCGGCGAGCGACTCTAAGTCGACGCCCCCGATCTCCAGCCGTCCCGAAGCGGTCACCTCGGCGCTGTCGGGCAGCAGGTGCCGCGCGACCGGGCCCTCGCAGGGCACGGCAACCGACTCGGCGTCGCCGCCGGACCAGGAAGACATCACATCGACTCGGGCGCGGACACGCCGAGGACCCCGAGCCCGATCGCAAGACCGATGCGCGCCGCCTCGACGAGCGCGAGGCGCGCCAGGGAGAGCGGCAGCGGCACGTCGTCGCCGAGCACCCGGCACTCGTGGTAGAAGCCGTGGAAGTCCGCGGCAAGCTGCCGCACCCAGTTCGTCACCTTGTAAGGAGCCCGCCCCACGGCGGCGTCGGCGAGCACGCCCGGCAGGTCGATGAGCCGCCGGATGAGCTCGAGCTCGTGGGGATCGACGAGCAACGAAATGTCGACCGGCTCGAGCGGCGACCGCACGACCCCCCGTTCGGCGGCGACCCGTTCGATCGAGGCGATCCGGGCGTGGGCGTACTGCACGTAGTAGACGGGATTCTCCATCGACTGGCGGCGCACGGCGTCGAGGTCGATCGTCGTCGCCTGGTTGATGGATCCCATCAGCGCCAGAAGCCGCGTCGCGTCGGGGCCGACGGTGTCGATGAGCTCGTCGAGCGGGACGTACTGGCCCGACCGTTTCGACATCCGGCCGCTCACGAGCGAGACGAGCTGTCCGAGCTGGACCTCGAGGCGGCTCGGGTCGACGCCGAGCGCCGCGACGCCGGCGAGCAGGCTCGGCACCTGACCGTGGTGGTCCGCGCCGAAGACGTCGATCACGCGATCGAACCCCCGGACAAGGAACTTGTCGCGGTGGTAGGCGATGTCGCCGGCGAAGTAGGTCCTCTCGCCCGCCGACGTGACGAGGACGCGGTCGCGGTTATCCCCGTGCTCGCTCGACGCGAACCACGTCGCCCCGTCCTTCTCGTAGACGAGACCCTTGTCCCGGAGGATCGCGATCGTCTCCTCGACCTGCCCGCTCTCCTCGATGGAGGCCTGGCTGTACCACTGGTCGTAGACGATGCCCAGGCGGGCGAGGGTCGCGCGGATGTTCTCCACGACGGCGTCCGACGCGAACCGTCCCGCCACAAGCGGGTCTTCGGGACCCTCGTAGCGGGCCGCGAGCTCGAGGAGGTAGGCCCCCTGGTAGCCCTCCTCGGGCGGCGCGGTCCCCGCCCGGCGGGCGAGCAGGCTCTCACCCAGCAGTCGGATCTGGTTCCCGGTGTCGTTCAGGTAGTACTCCCGCTCGACGACGTAGCCGCAGCGCCCGAGCAGGCGGGCCAGCGCGTCGCCGTATGAGGCAAACCAGCCGTTGCCGACGTGGAGCGGCCCCGTCGGATTGGCGGAGACGAACTCGACCTGGACCCGCTCGCCGTGGCCAACCTGGGGGCACGCGTAGCCCTCGCTGCCCGCCGTGAGCACGGCGGCGAGCGCCTCGTGGAAGTACGCGGGCGCGAGGCGGAAGTTGACGAACCCCGGCCCGGCGACCTCCATGGCGACGACATGGGGCAGACCGGCTCGGGCGAGGCGGTTCGCCAGATCCTGGGCGATCCCGCGCGGTCCCCGGCCGGCGCGGGCGGAAACGACGAGCGCGATGTTCGACGACAGGTCGCCGTGCTCCGGCCTCTGCGGCCGCTCGAGCGCCACCTCCCCCGGATCGACCTCGATCCCTGCCACGGCGAGGGCCTGCACGATCCCGTCGACGTACGTCTCGTTGTTCGTCACGACCCGGAGCCTCCGTTGGGCGCTCGGCTACCATGCTGCGCATACGACGTGCCGGGCGCCGTGGCCGGGACATCCGCCCCCGCACCCGGTCGGCACGGTCCAAGCCCTCGTAGCTCAGGGGATAGAGCACCGGCCTCCGGAGCCGGGCGCGTGGGTTCGAATCCCGCCGAGGGCGCATCTGCGATTCTCGTCACGGTGTGTCGCGCCGGTCCCACGTCATCACGCCCGATCCGCCTCGGGGACCCTCGACAGCTCCTCCTCAGCGAACCCTTCGAGCTCGGCAGGCGCCACCCCTGACGCGACGATGACGTCGACGCCTCCCTCGTGGACGACGACCACGTTCCGGTCGCCCTGGCGGTAGCTGAGCATGAGCAGCCCGACGTGCGCGACCCTCCTGATCGTCACGCCCGCGGGCCGCGTCTCCGCGGCGGTCGGCCGGAGCACCGTCGTCACCACGGCGGAGTGACGCGGGGCGCGTGCCGGATCCCCGTACACGCAGCGCACCGTCGACCGGACGCCGGCGGTCGTCGACTGCTCGACGACGCCGGACGCGGCCGAGGCGGGCACGGGGACGTAATAGTCGACCTCGGCGAGCGTCGGGCAGAGCGTCGACGCGCTCGGCAGCGACGCCGGGTACGCACCGTAACCGGCGGGGCCGTTCGATCCACCGCAGGCGGAGGCGGCGAGCCCCAGCCCGGTGGCGAGCGCAACGCCACCGACCGTCCGTGGACCCCAGTGCGGCGGCATCGCACCAGCATACGAACGGTTCCGGGGGCCGACGGAGAAGTTCCGCCGGAGACGGCGCGCCCGGGCGGGCGTTCACACTTTTTTGATGCGCCCTGCACAACCTTTGACAGATTTTTCACAAGTTCGCCGGGAAAGTGGTCCCGTGGCCGATTTCCTCGCGGTGCTCGGTGTGGTCTTGTTCGCCGCCCTCATGTTCGGCTTGATCTGGGCGCTCGAACGCGTATGACCGCCGTCCAAGGCGCGTTGCTCGCCGTGTCGCTCGTCGTGTTCATCTACCTCGGTTTCGCGATGTTCCGGGCGGAGCGCTTCTAGTGGATCTGACATGGATGATCGTCGTCTTCGCGGTCGTCATGATCCTGATCTGGCGATTCCTCGGCTCGTACATGGCCGCGGTCTACCAGGGCCGCGTACGGTACCTTGCCTTCATCGAAGGGCCGATCTACCGGCTCGTCGGCGTCGACCCCGAGGTCGAGCAGAGCTGGCAGCGCTACGCCGGATCGCTCATCGCCTACTCCGCCGTCGCCATCCTCGTCGTCTACGGGATGATCCGGCTGCAGGGGTCGCTGCCGCTCAACCCGCAGCATCTCGGGGCGGTCAGCCCGGCGCTCAGCTTCAACACGGCGGTCTCGTTTGTCACGAACACGAACTGGCAGAACTACTCGGGCGAGTCGACGATGACGTACCTGTCGCAGATGGGCGCCCTCGCCGTTCAGAACTTCGCCTCCGCCTCGGTCGGGATCGCCGTCGCGATCGCGCTCATCCGGGGATTCGCCCGCCACGGGTCGGCGACGATCGGGAACTTCTGGGTCGACCTCGTCCGCGGCGTCCTCTACATCCTCCTGCCGATCTCGCTCGTCGCCGGAATCATCTTCATCGGCCAGGGCGCCATCCAGACCTTCGCCGGCCCGGCGACGGTCCATGACGCCCTGAACCACGTCACCCAGACGATCCCCCGCGGCCCGTTTGGCTCCCAGGAGGCGATCAAGGAGCTCGGGACGAACGGCGGCGGGACGTACAACGCCAACGGCGCCGACCCCTTCGAGAACCCGACCGGGCTGACGAACTTCCTCTCGTTCGTGCTTCTGCTCTCGATCCCGTTCGCGCTCACCTACACCTTCGGCAAGATGGTCGGCAGCTTCCGCCAGGGCGTCGCCGTCGTCGCCGCGATGGTGATCCTGTTCGGCGCGTGGATCGCGATGGGCGAGGTCGCCGAGCACGGGACAAACCCCGCGATCGCCAAGGCCGGCGTCACCTACCAGCCCGGGGGGAACGTCGAGGGCAAGGAGGTCCGGTTCGGCGTCTCGGACTCGGTCTTTTACAACATCGCGTCCACCCAGACCTCGACCGGATCGGTCGACTCGGCGAACGACTCCTACACGCCGATCGGGGGCTTCGCCCTCCTCACCGGCATGATGCTCGGCGAGATCAGCCCCGGCGGGACGGGGAGCGGGCTCTACACCATTCTTCTGTTCGCGATCGTGACGGTCTTCCTCGGCGGGCTCATGGTCGGGCGGACGCCGGAGTACCTAGGTAAAAAGATCCAGTCCAAAGAGGTGAAGCTCGCCGCGCTGGGCGTGCTCGTCATGCCGATGGTCGTGCTCATCCTGACGGCCATCGCCGTCTCGATCGCCGAAGGCCGCGCCGGACCGCTCAACGCGGGCCCGCACGGGTTCACCGAGATCCTCTACGCCTTCACGTCGCAGACGAACAACAACGGATCGGCGTTCGCCGGACTCACCGGCAACACCGCCTTTTACAACGTGGCCGGTGGGATCGCGATGCTGCTCGGGCGGTTCGCCATCATGATCCCGGTCCTCGCGCTGGCGGGCGTGCTCGCCGCCAAGCCCATCGTCGCGGCGTCCGCAGGCACCTTCCGGACGGACACGCCGATGTTCACGGGGCTGCTCCTCGGCGTGATCCTCATCGTCGGCGCACTGACGTTCTTCCCGGCGGTGTCCCTTGGTCCCATCGTCGAGCAGCTCCTGAACGGGAAGTTCTTCTGATGACCCCCGAGACGGCCACCACATTGGTCACCCCGCCGAGCGCGCACGGGGTCGCCGAAAAGCGCGGCCTTTTCGACCGCGAGATCCTCGGGCGCGCCGCGATCGACGCGATGAGAAAGCTCGACCCCCGGGTCCAGGTCCGCAACCCCGTGATGTTCGTCGTCCTCGTCGGCGCCGTCATCACCCTCATCGAGTCGATCTCCCGCCCTGGGATCTTCACCTGGTCGGTCACGATCTGGCTCTTCCTCACCGTCCTGTTCGCCAACTTCGCCGAGGCGGTCGCTGAGGGGCGGGGCAAGGCGCAGGCCGACACCTTGCGCCGGATGCGCGCCGACACCGAGGCGCGCCTCGTCGGCCCGGACGGCTCGGAGCGGCGCGTCGCGGCTGGCGAACTCTCGAAGGGCGACGTCGTCGTCTGCGAGGCGGGCGACATCATCCCTTCGGACGGCGAGATCATCGAAGGCGTCGCCTCCGTCGACGAGTCGGCGATCACCGGCGAGTCGGCCCCGGTCATCCGCGAGTCCGGAGGTGACCGCTCGGCGGTCACCGGCGGCACCAAGGTGCTCTCCGACCGCATCCTCGTTCGGATCACGGCCGAGCGCGGCCACACCTTCCTCGACCGGATGATCGGCCTCGTCGAGGGCGCGAGCCGCCAGAAGACCCCGAACGAGGTCGCGCTCACGATCCTGCTCGCCGCCCTCACGATCATCTTCCTGCCCGTCGTCGTCGTGCTCCAGCCCTTCGGCCACTACGCGGGCGCCCCCGTCTCGGTCGTCGTCCTCGTCGCCCTGCTCGTCTGTCTCATCCCGACGACGATCGGGGCGCTGCTCTCGGCGATCGGAATCGCCGGGATGGACCGTCTCGTGCAGCGCAACGTGCTCGCGATGAGCGGGCGGTCGGTCGAGGCGGCGGGCGACGTCCAGACGCTGCTCCTCGACAAGACCGGCACGATCACGCTCGGCAACCGGATGGCGTCGGCGTTCTCGCCGGTCGGCGGGCACAGCGAACGGGACGTCGCCGAGGCCGCCCAGCTCGCCTCGCTCGCCGACGAGACGCCCGAGGGGCGCTCGATCGTCGTTCTGGCCAAGGAGCGTTTCAACCTGCGCGAGCAGGAGCTCGGCGACCACAAGTTCATCCCGTTCTCGGCCACGACCCGCATGTCGGGTCTCGACCTCGACGGTCGGCACATCCGCAAGGGCGCCGCGGACGCGATCCGGCAGTGGGTCGTCGACCAGGGCGGGACCGTGCCGCCCGAACTCGACGGGATCGTCGAGCGGATCGCCCGGGCCGGCTCGACCCCGCTCGTCGTCGCCGACGGGTCGGCCGCGGTCGGCGTCATCGAGCTGAAAGACATCGTGAAAGAGGGGATCCAGGAGCGGTTCGCCGCGATGCGGGCGATGGGCATCCGGACCGTCATGATCACCGGCGACAACCCGCTCACCGCCGCGGCGATCGCCGCTGAGGCCGGGGTCGACGACTACCTCGCCGAGGCGACCCCGGAACGCAAGATGGCGCTCATCCGGGCTGAGCAGGAGGACGGGAAGCTCGTCGCGATGACCGGCGACGGGACGAACGACGCGCCCGCCCTCGCCCAGGCCGACGTCGGCGTGGCGATGAACACGGGGACGTCGGCCGCGAAGGAAGCCGGGAACATGGTGGACCTCGACTCGAACCCGACGAAGCTCATCGACATCGTCGAGATCGGCAAGCAGCTCCTCATCACGCGGGGGGCGCTGACGACGTTCTCGATCGCGAACGACGTCGCCAAGTACTTCGCGATCATCCCGGCGCTTTTCGTCGCGACCTATCCGGCGCTCAACGACCTCAACATCATGCGCCTGCACAATGCGAGCAGTGCGGTGCTCTCGGCCGTCATTTTCAACGCGCTCATCATCATCGCCCTCATCCCGTTGGCCCTGCGCGGCGTGCGGTTCCGCCCGATGAGCGCGGCGGCGATCCTGCGGCGCAACGTCTGGCTCTTCGGGGTCGGGGGCGTGATCCTGCCGTTCATCGGGATCAAGCTCATCGACCTCATCCTCACAGCGACAGGTGGTTACTGATGCTCGTGCAACTGCGCCGTGCCGTCGTCGTGTCGGTCGTCCTGTTCGTGATCGTCGGGCTCGCCTACCCCGCAGTGGAGACCGGCATCGGCCAGGCCTTCTTCGGCCGCCAGGCGAACGGTTCGCTGACGGCGAACGGCTCGACCCTCGTCGGCCAGCAGTGGACCGGGCCGAAGTGGTTCCAGGGCCGGGACGATCCCGACAACCCCGCGGCGACCGGCTCGGCGAACTGGGGACCGCGTTCGGAGAAGTTCGTCGGGATCCTCGAAGCGCGGATCCACCTCTTGCGCTCCGAGGGCATCACCCCGACGGCGGACCTTGTCACGGGGTCCGGGAGCGGTGTTGACCCGGACATCAGCCCCGCCGACGCCTACGCCCAGGCCCACGCCGTCGCCAAGGCGAACGGGCTCACCGTCGCCCGGGTGGATCGGCTCATCGCCTCCCAGGTCGTCGGCCCCGAGCTCGGCTTCCTCGGCAGTTCCTACATCAACGTCCTGGGGCTGAACGAGGCGCTCGCCAAACTGGTGCACTGAGCCGCGCCCCGGCGCGCGGCTAATCGCCGACGAGCTCGTAGCCGATCCCTGGGTGGTTGCGCACGACGCCGCCCGCTGAGTCCCCGAGCTTGCGCCGCAGCCGGTGAGCGTAGACGCGGACGTAGCGCGTCTCGGCCCCGTAACCGGGCCCCCAAACGGCCTGCAGGATCATCTGGTGCGTGCACACCTTGCCGGCGTTGCGCGCGAGGAAGCTCAAGAACGAGAACTCGTGTGGGGTGAGATTGAGCGGGACGCCGCCGAGCCGGGCGCTCTGGCGGGCGAGATCGACCTCGATCCGGCCGACGCGGATCTCGGACGGCTCGTTCGCGACCGCGCCACCGTGGCGCAGGGCGGTACGCAGGCGCGCCTCGAGCTCGGCCATGGAGAAGGGTTTCGTGACGTAGTCGTCGGCCCCCTCGTCGAGGGCGGCGACCTTGCGCGACTCCGATCCCGCCGCGCTCAGCACGACGATCGGGACGCCGGAGAACGACCGGACCCGCCGGCAGACCTCGAGACCGTCGATGTCGGTGAGCCCGAGGTCGAGCACGACGAGGTCGGGTGTGCCGAGCGCCACCTGGTTGATGGCCTCCTCGCCCGTCTTCGCCAGGAGCACCTCGTAGCCACGGGCCGCCAGGCCGATCTGGAGGGCCTTGCGCAACGAGGCGTCGTCGTCGACGACGAGGACGCGGGCCATTAGGCGACCCCGCCGGCGTCGGCCGGCAGCGTGAAGACGAACCGGGCGCCGCCGGCGGCGGCGCGCTCGACCCGCACGGACTGCCCGTGCGCCTCGACGAACGCCTGGACGATGGCGAGGCCGATCCCGGCCCGTCCGCCGCCCGAGACCCGGTTGAACATCCGAAAGATCCGGTCGCGGTCGGACTCGGGCACCCCGGGCCCGCGGTCCTCGACCGAGACCTCGACCACGCCGTCGACCATCCGCCCGGCGACCGAGATCGGCGTCCCCTCTGGGGCGTGGCGCTCGGCGTTCTCTAAGAGGTTGGCGAGGATCTGGCAGACAAGCAATCGGTCGACATCGACACGCGGGAGGTCGGCCGGGAACGAGGCGACGACCCGGTCGGTCCACCCCGCCGTGCCGTAGGCGGCGAGCGCCTCACCGAGGAGGTCCTCGAGCGTCGCTGGCTCCCGGCGCAGCTCCAGCTCGCCGAACTCGATGCGGGTCATGTCGAGCAGGTTGGTGACGAGGCGGGCGAGCCGGTCCGACTGGGACTCGATGAGCTCAAGCAGCTCGTCGGTGTCTTGCTTACTGAGACGAAGGTCGTCGCGCCTCAGGTCGGAAACCGCCGCCTTCATCGACGCGAGCGGGGTCCGCAGGTCGTGGGAGACGGCGCCGAGCAGCGCGGAGCGCCAACCGTCGACCCGTCGCAGCAGCTCGGTCTGGGCGGTCTGCTCGCGCAATCTGGCCCGTTCGACGGCGAGCGCCGCCTGGTTGGCGAAGGTGCGCAGCGAACCAAGCTCGTCTGAGGCGATCGTCGTGCCCGAGACGACGAGCACGCCGATCGGCCTGCCGGCAGCGGCGAGCGGGATCCCGAGGAGCGACCCCGCCTGGGTCGCGATGCCGGCCAGGCTGCGGGGCCCGCCGGCCGCGGGAAAGACAGCACGGAGGTCGTCCGGCGCAAGCGGCTCCCCGGCCTGCGCCGCGACGGTGAAGTCGTCGCCTTCCGGCAGGACGAGCACGACGCTCGCCAGTCCGAACGCCTCGTGCACCGACTCGACGATGGCCGACAACAGCACCGGAAGCGGCTGGTCCGCCGTCAGCACCTCGGACAGCTCGAACAGGCGACGCGTCTCGGACTCGCGCTGGCGCGCGTCGGCGCGAGCGCGCCGCAGATTGGAGAGGATGCGCGCCACCGCCAACATGACGACCGTGTAGACGGCGAGCGGCACGAGGTTCTGGCCGGGGCCGATCGCCAACGACCCGTAGGGGGGGATGAAGAGCACGTCGTAGATCACGAAGGTCGCGGCCACCGCGACGACTCCGGCGACGTAGCCACCGGCGGCGACCGCGACGAAGACCGGGATGACGAGGACGAGACCGACCGTCTCGCGGTCGACGTGCCCGCGGAACGGCAAGAGGACGAACCCGATGGCCGCGATCGCCGCCAGGACGATGAGCACGCGAACGAGGTGTTGCTCGAAACTCTTCATGTCGCCCCGCGCCGGATTCGTTGCGGCGGCAGTCTACTGGGGACTTCGCGCGACCCGCCTGGAGCAGAGGCGACGACACGTCGCAACGGGTGTGCGCCCCGCCGGCATAGCACCGTTCGGCCGGGCCGTCGGCGACGATGGGGACATGAGCGACCCGGGAACCCGATGCCCCGACGAGATCGCCGATGCGGTCCTCGCGGCGGGGAAGTTCCGCATCTACCTCGGCGCCGTGGCCGGCGTCGGGAAGACGATCGCGATGCTCGACGAGGGCCGCCGCCACAAACGGGGCCGCGACGTCGTCATCGGATTCGTCGAGACCCACGGCCGGGCGCACACGGCTGCGGAGATCGGCACGCTCGAGGTCGTCCCCTGAAAGCGCGTCAAGTACCGCGGCGCGACGTTCGAGGAGATGGATCTCGACGCCGTTCTCGCCCGACACCCCGAGATCGGGCTCGTCGTCGGTCGCGGCGATGCGCCGACTCCGCAAGGTCGCCGAGGACGTCGGCGGGCACTGGCACGAGATGACGCGCGACGACCCGGCGCGCGCCCTCGTCGAGTTCGCGCACGCCCATCAGATCACCCAGATCGTCCTCGGTTCGAGCCGGCGGCCGCGCCTCGAGGAGCTCACGAAGGGATCGGTCGTCACCCGGGTCCTGTGCTTCGGCGCCGAACAGAGCATCGACGTCCACGTCATCGCCCGGAGCCGCCCGGTCGCCGAGGAAGACGAGGAATGAGCGCTCGGGCGCCCGCCGTTACCAGGTGCCCGCGGCCCGCGCGCTGTAGCGCCTTCCCGTTCTCTCGACGACGAACGCCGCACCGAAGCACTCGCTGAGCGCCTCGTCGACGAGGACCTCGTCCGCTCTCCCCGCCGCGACGAGCCGGCCGCGGGCGATGAGCATGGCGTGGCTGGTCGTGCCGGGCAGCTCCTCGAGGGTGTGCGCGACGTGGACCGTCGTCGGACCGCCCGGAACCGCGAGCTCGTCGAGCACGCCGATGAGCGCCTCGCGGCCCGGCAGGTCGACCCCGAGCGCCGGCTCGTCGAGGAGCAGCAGCTCGTGCCGCCCGAGAAGCGATCGCGCGACGAGCACACGTTGGCGCTCCCCTTGCGAGCACTGGCCGAAGGGCTGGTCGGCGAGAGTTCCGCAGCCGACGCGTCCGAGCATCGCTATCGCCGCGCCGCGCTCGGCGTCGTCGAACCGTCGCCACCAAGGCGCGAGCAGGCCCTCTTTCCCGGTGAGAACGACCTCGAGCGCCGTCGCCGAGGGCGGCAGGCGCTCGGCGACGCGGTGCCCGACCACGCCGATCCGTTGACGCAACACCCGTAGGTCGACGCGACCAAGCCGCTCGCCGAGGACCTCGACACGCCCCGAGGTCGGATGGCGCTCCGCGCCGAGCAGCGAAAGCATCGTCGTCTTGCCGGCCCCGTTCGGGCCGAGGAAGGCCCAGTGCTCGCCCCGGGCGATCTCGAGCGACACCGGTCCGAGCACCGTTCTCCCGCCGAGCACGACACACGCCTCGTCGAGGATCGCCGCCGCGCCGTCGGCGCGCCCCGTGGCCACCCGAGCATTCGAGCAGGCGTTGCGCGAGACCGCAACGCTCCGGTTCGAGACGCGCCACGGCGCCGGGTCGCGGAGTGAACCCGGCGCCGGCGCGCGAGTCGGGGGAAATTAACTCGCGCGAACCGCTTCCGCTTCGATCTCGATCTTCACCCGGTTGCCGACGACGACCCCGCCGCCGTCGAGGGCGGTGTTCCACGAGACGCCGTAGTCGGTCCGGTCGATCTCGGTCACGGCGGAGAAGCCGAGCCGCACGCCACCCCACGGGTCGGTGGTCGCGCCGTTGAACTCGAGGTCGAGCACCACGGGCAGGGTCACGTCCTTGATCGTCAGATCACCGTTGACCAGCCATTTCCCGTCCCCGACCGGTCGCACGAATCGGCTGGCGAACCGCATCGTCGGGTACTTGTCCTGCTCGAAGAAGTCACCCGAGCGCAAGTGGGCGTCGCGCTGGGGCTCGCCGGTCGACACACTGTCGGTCCGGATCGTGGCCTCGACACTCGATTGCGTAGGGTCCTCGGCGACGACGACCGTGCCCTCGAACTCGCCGAACGTGCCGCGCACCTTCGTCACCATGAGGTGACGGGCGACGAACGACACGACGGTGTGCGCCTTGTCGAGCGTGTATGCGCCCGGGGCGGGGACCATCTCGCCGTTCACCACCCTCGTCAGCTCTGCAGTTGCCGTCGCCATCGTGGCTTTCCTCCTTGTTGAACTGCCCGTGAACATCAGATCCTTTCTCTGTCACTTATTGTATCAACAACTATTGTCAAAGCAAACACTTTTCGCGAAATCAGGTAAGCTGGTGCCGTGGCCGAGGAGACCGGATCGACAGCGAGCGGCACCGGCACCGCGAACGAGCACGTCAGCGGGGTACCCGCCGGAGCCGGACCCGAGGAGACACCCGGCGTCACCCTCGTCGGGATCGTCTTGGAGACCGCGGCCGGTCTGCGCCGGGCGCTGGCCCCGGGAATCGAGTCCGAGCTCTCCGTCGGTGGACTGGCCTTCGAGGTCCTCGTCCGCCTCGTGCGCTCCCCCGGCGCCCGACTCCGGATGACCGACCTCGCCGCGCAGACCGGCCTCACGCCCGGTGGGCTCACCCGCGCGATCGACCGTCTCGCCGCGGCCGGCTTCGTCTGCCGGGAGGCGTGCTCCGGCGACCGGCGGGGCGCGTACGCGACGCTCACCCCGCCCGGGCAGGCGCGCATCGCCGAGGTCCTCCTCCGCCACGAGCGGGACATCGAGATGCTGACCACCGGGGTCTTCGACGACTCGGACTACGAGACGCTCGTCGCGCTCCTGCGCCGGTTGCGCGACCGCGTCCACCCGCAAGCCGCCCGCGTCACGACCGAAACCGAGGAGGCCGGGTCCGCCCTTCCCCGTTAGCGTCAGGCCTGGAGCATGGCGAGAAACGGAGGTTGCCATGGGGCTGAACTCGTTCGGAACGAACGGGCGCCTCGCCGTCGGCGGTATCGACTACACGATCGAACGGCTCGACGCCCTTCCGGGTGACTTCGGCGTCGAACGGCTCCCGTACTCGCTGAAGGTGCTCCTCGAGAACCTCTTGCGTCACGAGGACGACAAGGCGGTCACCGCCGACGACATCTCCGCCTTCGCCACCGCCGCCCAAGGTGGGGTCGGCCACGAGATCGCCTTCTCCCCGGCGCGGATCTTGCTGCAGGACTTCACCGGTGTGCCCTGCATCGTCGACCTCGCGGCGCTGCGCGACGCCGTCGGCGCTCTCGGCGGCGACCCCGGATCGGTCAACCCACACATACCGGTCGACCTCGTCATCGACCACTCGGTCATCGTCGACGTGGCCCGGCGGCCTGACGCGGCGGCGATCAACGCGCGCCTCGAGTTCGCCCGCAACGGCGAGCGTTACCGCTTCCTGCGCTGGGGCCAGCAGGCGTTCTCCGGCCTGCGCGTCGTGCCGCCCGACACCGGCATCTGCCACCAGGTGAACCTCGAGCTCCTCAGCAAGGTCGTCTTCGCCGACTCGACTGGAGCCGCCTATCCCGACACGCTCGTCGGGACCGACTCCCACACGACGATGGTGAACGGCCTCGGGGTCGTCGGCTGGGGTGTCGGCGGGATCGAGGCGGAGGCCGCGATGCTCGGCCAGCCGGTCTCGATGCTTGTCCCGAAAGTCGTCGGGCTCCGCCTCGAGGGCGCGCTCACCGAGGGGGCGACGGCGACGGACCTCGTCCTCACGATCGCCGAGCTGCTGCGCGACCACGGCGTCGTCGGCAAGTTCGTCGAGTGCTACGGCGACGGGATCGCCAACGTACCCCTCGAGAACCGGGCGACGATCGGGAACATGTCGCCCGAGTACGGCTCCACGGTGACGATCTTCCCGATCGACGCCGAGACGCTCCGCTACCTGCGCTTCACCGGGCGCCCCGAGTCCGCCGTGCGCCTGGTCGAGGCCTACGCGAAGCAACAGGGGCTCTGGCACGACCCGGCACACGTCGCCGCGTACGCCGAGACCATCACGCTCGACCTTTCGACGGTGGTTCCGAGCCTCGCCGGTCCGGCGCGGCCCCAGGACCGCGTGCCCCTCGACCGCGCCAAGGAGAGCTTCCGCTCTTCGCTCGCTGCCTCGGCGACGACGACGCGACCCGGCGGCCCCGGGGACCGCCTGGTCCCGACCGTGCTCGCCGACGGGTCGTCCGTCGAGCTCACCGACGGCAGCGTCGTCATCGCCGCCGTCACGAGCTGCACGAACACCTCGAACCCCCAGGTCATGATCGCCGCGGGGCTGCTCGCGAAACGCGCCGTCGAACTGGGGCTCACGACGAAGCCGTGGGTGAAGACCTCGCTCGCCCCGGGCTCACGGGTCGTCGCCGACTACTTCGACCGCGCCGGGCTCACGCCGTATCTCGAGAAACTCGGTTTCGGGATCGTCGGCTTCGGTTGCACGACGTGCATCGGCAACTCGGGCCCGTTGGCGACCGAGGTCTCGGCGGCGATCGACGACGGCGACCTCGCCTGCGTCGCCGTGCTCTCGGGCAACCGTAATTTCGAAGGCCGCATCCACCCCGAGGTGCGGATGAACTACCTGGCGTCGCCCCCGCTCGTCGTCGCCTACGCCCTCGCCGGGACGATGGACATCGACTGGTACCACGAGCCCGTCGGCTCCGCACCCGACGGCACACCCGTGTACCTGCGCGACCTGTGGCCGGCACCGGACGAGGTCGCGGCCGTCGTCGAGGAGGCCCTCGAGTCCCGGATGTTCACGACCGACTACGCCGACGTCTTCGCCGGCGACGAGAACTGGCGGTCGCTCGAGGTCGCGGGCGGTGAACGCTTCGCCTGGGACGAAACGTCGACGTACGTCCGCAGACCGCCGTTCCTGGAGGCGATGCCCCGCGACCCCGGGCCGGTCACCGACATCGCCGGGGCCCGCGTCCTCGCGGTCCTGGGCGACAGCGTGACGACCGACCACATCTCGCCGGCCGGTTCGATCAGACCGACGAGCCCGGCCGGACGGTGGCTCGTCGCCAACGGCGTCGCACCCGCCGACTTCAACTCCTACGGGACCCGGCGCGGCAACCACGAGGTGATGATCCGGGGCACGTTCGCCAACACCCGCATCCGCAACGCGCTGGCGGGCGGGGTCGAGGGAGGCGTCACCGTCCACCTCCCCGATGGCAGCCCCGACTCGATCTTCGACGTCGCCCAGCTCTACCGCGCCGACGGCGTGCCGCTCCTCGTGCTGGCGGGCAGGGAGTACGGATCGGGGTCGTCCCGGGACTGGGCGGCGAAGGGCGTCGCCCTCCTCGGCGTGCGCGCCGTCCTCGTCGAGAGCTACGAGCGGATCCACCGTTCGAATCTCATCGGCATGGGAGTCGTACCCCTCGAGTACCTCCCCGGTGAGAACGCCCAGTCGATCGGACTCACGGGCACCGAGGTTTTCGACGTCGTCGGGTTGGCGGGAACGACACCCGGCGGCCTCATCGGCAAACGCGTCACCGTCCACGCGGACGACAAGGTCTTCGAGGCCGTCGTCCGGATCGACACGCCGACCGAGGAGGAGTACTACCGCCACGGCGGCATCCTCCCCTACGTGGTACGCCGGCTCCTCGCGACCTGAACGCGGCCGGGGCCGGCGCCTGCACCGCCGGTGACCGATGGCGGAACGCGCGTCCTACCGGCGCAGCTCGCCGGCGGCGTGCGACGCGGCCGTGGCGGCTTCCTGCAGAAAGTCGCGGACCGCGGCCCGGTGTCCGGCACCGACCTTGGCGGCGATCGCCCTGATCCGGGCGTGATAGGCGACGAGCCCCGCCGGCGTGCGCGCGAGCGCCTGCCGTGACAGCTCGACGAGTGTCGAGCGACGGTCGCTCGGGTGCGGCAGGCGGCGCACCCAACCCGACGCCTCGAGCCGGTCGACGAGCATCGTGATCGCCCCCGAGGTGAGCGACAACCGCTCGGCCAGCTGACGCTGCGTGAGCGGCCCGTCCGCCTCCAGGTGTTCGAGCGCGTCGAGATCGGTCGCGTTGATCCCCGCCTCGTCGGCAAGCGCGGCGCGCATGCGATCGCGCTCCAGCCCGAACCGTTGCAAACTCGCCGCCATCTCGTCCGGTCTCGGTGCCGCCATTGACCGAACTATAGCGTCTGGTTATATTACTTACGTCCTAAGTGATTTAGTAGTTGAGCTATATGCCCAGCCGTGCGCATCCCGGTGCACGGGCGGAGGGAGGAACGTGAGGCTCGATTCGCTGTTCTACCGGTTCACGTACCGCTTCGGGAAACCGCGGTGGGACACCTCGCGACACCGGCCGGAACTGGAGGAGATCGTCCGGGGTCGCCCTCCGGGACGGGCGCTCGACCTCGGCTGCGGGACCGGCACCAACGCGCGCTACCTCGCCCGCCAGGGCTGGGACGTCGTCGGGATCGACTTCGTGCCCGAAGCGACCGAACGCGCGCGGGCGGGGGCGCGCTCTGACCGGACGAAGGCCTGTTTCGTCACCGGAGACGTCGCGCGACTGCGTGCCCTCGGCGTCACGGGCCCGTTCGATCTCATCCTCGACGTCGGCTGCTATCACGCGATCCCCAATCGCCTGCGTGACAAGTATGCGGCCGAGGTGGCCGCCGCCTCCCGGCCAGGTGCGGACTTCTACCTCGCCGGGATCACGCACCCGCCGGCATCCTGGCGCCTGCTCGGCGCCAACGGGGTCGACGCCGCCGAGTTGCGCCTGCGTTTCGGGAACACGTTCGACGTCGCGGACGAACGCTCCGCCGGCTCGATCGGGCGGATGAGACAGCTCAACTGGTACCACCTCGTCCGCAACTGACGGGCGCCGCGAGTCCGCGAGCAGTGAGAGCGTGACGGAGCGTCATCGCTCGCGAGCTCCGTTGCACCCGCCGGCGTGACGTGCCCAACGCGAAGTGTCACAGAACCCGTTTGCGAGGCCGAACCAGGGAGGGTGCTTGCTTCGCGCGCC
This sequence comes from uncultured Acidimicrobiaceae bacterium, assembly GCA_963785415.1. Taxonomy (GTDB): domain Bacteria; phylum Actinomycetota; class Acidimicrobiia; order Acidimicrobiales; family Bog-793; genus Bog-793. The sequence goes on along the minus strand of CAWAVB010000001.1, from coordinate 1,606,906 downwards.
TCATCACGGCATTGTCGAGTTGTGGAGAACGTGCAATGCCGTTGACGCCAGTCGAGCGCGCGGTGCTCGATTTTGAGCGCGATTGGTGGACAACGACTGGCCAAACGAGCAAACGGGACGCGATCCGTGCCCGGCTCGGCATCTCCCCGGCGCGGTACTACGCAATCGTTTCCGCGCTCGCGGATTCCGATGATGCCGCCGCGTACGACCCGCTCGTTGTTCACCGGACCCGGCGTCGACGCGCCGAACGGATCCGCGCCGCGTTCTTCGCCGAAGCCCCCCGTCAACGTCGACCGCACTGAACCCGGCCGTCGAACGGGCGCTGGCGCTCCTTTCGGCGCAGCCGTCCTCTACGGGGATCATCGTCGATTACGACGGAACCCTCGCTGAGATCGTCCCGAATCCCGACGATGCTTTCCCGCTGCCGGGCGCGGCGGCGGTCCTCGAGCGGCTGACCGCACGCTACGGCGTCGTCGCGGTCGTCTCGGGCCGGCCGGTCACGTTCCTCGTCGAACGGCTCGGGCGCAGTCCGGCGCTCGACCGACTCGCCGTCTACGGCCAATACGGCCTCGAGCACCGCGCCCCCGACGGCTCGGTCGTCTACGACCCGTTGGTCGACGACTACGCCGGCGCGGTCGCCGCCGCGATCGACGAAGCGAGAGCGAAGGCCCCCGAGGGCGCTCTCGTCGAGGGCAAGGGTCTCGCGCTCACGCTGCACTGGCGCAACGCGCCCGCCGTCGCGCCGGCGGCCGTCGCGCTCGCCCACACGATCGCCGAACGCCACGGACTCGCCATCCGGCTGGGCAAACGCGCGGTCGAGCTCGTCCTCCCGGTCGCGAACGACAAGGGCACGGTCGTCACCTCGCTTTTGACGGGCTGCGCGGCCGGCTGCGTCCTCGGTGACGACGTTGGCGACATCCCGGCGTTCTCCGCGCTCGACCTCCTCGTCTCCTCGGGCGCGCTCGCGGGCGTGCGGGTCGCGGTGGTGAGCGAGGAGGCCCCGGAAGCCCTCCTCGCCGGTGCCGACGTGACGGTGGAGGGTCCACTCGGCGCGCTCGGCTTTTTGGGCGCGCTCGCCGACCGGGCGGCGGCGGACCCGGGAACCCCCCGAACCGGGATCCTCTAATGGGGATCGACCACCTCGCCTGATTAACAAGCGAGGCTGGTCAACCGAGCTACCGACGGGTGAGCACTGCGAGCCTCAGGGCCTCGAGCCCTACGGCTAGATCGTGCCCCGGTCGGTCGGTGAGGTCTCCTTCGACGGCTGGTGGGATGTCGTGCCTCGAGCACTGAACCATTAGGAAGCTGCTGGGGTCCTCGGGCTCGACGCCGGTGCCGTCGATGGGAGGAGTCAGATGATCTTTGTCGGAGTGGACTGGGCCGAGGCCCACCACGACGTGCACGTTGAGGACGCAGAGGGCAGGCGCCTCGGGGGAGGCCGGCTGCCCGAGGGCGTCGAGGGGATCGCCCGTTTTCACGAGCTCGTCGGTGTGCATACCGAAGATCCGAGCGAGGTGATCGTCGGGATCGAGACCGACCGGGGCCTGTTCGTCGCGGCGCTCGTCGCAGCGGGCTATCTCGTGTTCGCCGTGAACCCGATGTCGACCTCGCGCTATCGGGACCGCCACTCGACCTCAGGCGCGAAGTCCGATCCCGGCGACGCCAAGGTGCTCGCCGACATGGTCCGCACCGACCGGCACAACCACCGCCCCATCGCTGGTGACTCCGAGGTCGTCGAAGCGGTGAAGGTCCTCGCCCGGGCTCACCAGTCGATGATCTGGTCGAGAGGCCGGCAGGCCAACGCGCTGCGCTCGACGCTGCGAGAGTTCTACCCGGCGGCGCTCTCCACCTTCGACGACCTGGCGAGCGCAGATGCCACAGAGGTGTTGCGAGTGGCGCCGACCCCGAGCCTCGGAGCGGCGCTTTCGCTGGCAAAGATCGCCTCGGCACTGCGCCGGGGCGGGCGGCAGCGACGGATCGACGAGCGAGCTCGAGAGATCCAGGAGGCACTGCGCGCACCCCAGCTCCAGGGCTCCGCGCTGGTGGCGAGCGCGATGGGTGCTTCAGTCAAGGCGTCGGTGGCGGTGATCTCGACGATGAACGCCGAGATCGCGAACCTCGCGCAGCAGCTCGAAGCGGGTTTTGAGCAGCACCCGGCCGCCAAGGTGGTCCGTTCCTTGCCAGGACTGGGGACCATCCTCGGCGCCCGGGTGCTCGGCGAGTTCGGGGATGACCCGGACCGTTACGCCAGTGTCAAGTCTCGCAAGAACTACGCCGGCACGTCGCCAATCACCCGCGCGTCGGGCACCAAGCGCGTCGTGCTCGCCCGCTACGCCCGCAACATGCGCCTCGCTGACGCGATCTACCTGTGGGCCTTTGCGAGCCTCACCACGTCGCCGGGGGCCCGCGCCTTCTACGACGCCCACCGGCACGCCGGCGACACCCACCATGCGGCGCTCAGAGCCCTCGGGAACCGGCTCGTCGGCATCCTCCATGGCTGTCTCGCCAACGGCAGCTTCTACGACGAGCACACCGCCTGGGGCCACCGTTCAGAGAGCCAACTCACCGAGGCCGCTTGACATCTTCGGGCCGTGGGATATCTAGCCGGGGTCCGGTCGTCGGGCCGGGCGCGCGCACGACTCGACCGTCGCGAGCCACTCGGCGGGCGGATGGAGCGACGCGAGGGCCGACAGTCGGCCGGCGAGGGCCCGGCGCTCACCCGCGGGCATCTCGAGGGCGCGACGGATCACCGCGGCGGTCCCGGTGACGTCGAACGGTTCGATCGCCAACGACGCCCCACCGAGCTCGCCGAACGCGCCGGCCTCCCGGCTGAGACAGAGCACGCCGCTGCGCCGGTTGAGCACCGCGCCTTCCTTGGCGACGAGGTTCATCCCGTCGCGCAACGCGTTGACCACGAGCACGTCGTAGGCACCCAACGCGGCCATCGAGGCGTCGTTGTCGTCCGCGATCTCGAGGACGACGGGCTGACGGCCCGGGCTCCCGAAGCGTTCGTTGAGGCGCGCCGCGGTTCTCTCGACCTCGTTGCGGTAGGCGCGGTATTCGGGAAGCTCCTCCCGCGACGGGTAGAGATGGGCGAGGAACACGACCGAGGCCGCGAGATCCGGCTCAGCCTCGAGCAGCTCCTCGAAAGCGAGGAAACCGCGCACAATGTTCTTCGACAATTCGAGCCGGTCGCTGCGGAAGATGAGCCGTCGTCCGGCGACGAACCCGTCGAGCTCGGCGCGCGCGGCCAGCGCCGAGGCCGACGTGGCGAGCTCGGCGAGTCGCGCCATGTCGACCCCGAGCGGCACGACGACGACCTCGGGGGGGTCGACGCGATGCTCGGCGGCGCAACGCCGGAAGTTCTCCGCCCAGCGCTCCGTGTGGAAGCCGGCGGCCCCACAGCCGGCGATGGCGCTCAGAAGCTCCCGGGCGACCGAGCCCGGAAGAATCCGCAGCTCGTCCGGGTCGCAGAACGGCGTGTGGGTGAAGTACACCGTCCGCAGGTCGGGGCGCAGATCGGCGAGTCGCCCGCCGACGAGTGAGAGCTGATAGTCGTTGACGACAACCGTCGCCGAACGGGGTGCGGACCGCACGATCTCGTCGGCCAAGAGCGCGTTGTACTCCCGATAGCACCGCCACGCCTCGTGCCAGTGACGGTCGATCACCGGGCGGCGGGTGCGGTCGAACAGCCCGTGGTGGAGAAACCACAGGGTGCCGTTCGAAAAGGACCGGTGCGCCGCCGCAACCTCGTCGGGAATCTCGACGAGGTGGACCTCGAGTCCCTCCGTCGCCGGGACGGCCAGCGCGGCGGGCCGCGACCTCCTTCTCGTCGGGGGTCGTCGCGGCGGCGATCCAGAGCGACCGCCGGCCCTCGACCGCGGCGGCGAGGCTCGGCGCGAGCCCGCCGGCGGCGCGGGCGACCACCACCCGGCCCGAGTCGACGCTCAGCGTGTGCGGGCCCCGGTTGGCGACGACAACGAGAGCGCTCACCGGCGGCTCCCCGCCGGCCGGCACGAGCGCGGCGCCCGGTCGCCCGACGCGGGGGCCACCGTGGCGACCACGTGGGCGACGACCGTCACGGGGAACATCTTCGCCGGACGCGCCCTTCCCGGCAACGACGGGCCGTTTTGACTCGGCCGGAGCGGGCGACCAGACTGTCCCCATCATCCAGAGCGGCTGAGGGACGGGCCCGATGACGCCGCGGCAACCAGTGATGGGAGCGAAACGCCTCCTCACCAGGTGCCAATGCCCGACCGATGAGGAGGAAGTCGTGACCTCGCCGACCAACGGTCTGCGCTGCCGTGAATGTGGGCGGCAATTCGGCCCCGAAGCTCTCTACGTCTGCGAGTGGTGTTTCGGCCCGCTCGAGACGGTCTACGACTACGAAGCCGTCGCCCGTCGCGTCGACCCGGCCCGGATCGCCGCCGGGCCGCTGTCGATCTGGCGCTACGCCGACCTCCTCCCCGCCGACCCCGCGGGCGCGGTCGACCTTGGCGCCGGCTACACGCCCCTCGTCCGGGCCGACCGCCTCGCCGCCGAGCTCGGGCTCGGCGAGCTGTGGCTGAAAGACGACACCCGCAACCCGACCGGCTCGTTCAAGGACCGGGTCACCTCGGTCGCCCTGACCCGGGCGCGCGAGCTCGGCTTCAAGGTGGCGGCGTGCGTGTCGACGGGGAACCTCGCCAACTCGGTCGCCGCCCACGCGGCCCGCGCGGCGATGGAGTGCTACGTCTTCGTGCCGGCCGACCTCGAGCGGACGAAGATCACGACGACCGCCGTGTTCGGGGCGCGCGTCGTCGCCGTCGACGGCGTCTACGACGACGTCAACCGGCTCTGCGCCGAGATCGTCGACGAGCACGAGGACTGGGCGTTTGTCAACATCAACCTGCGCGCCTATTACGCCGAGGGATCCAAGACGATCGCCTTCGAGATCGCCGAGCAGCTCGGTTGGGAGTTGCCCGACCACGTCGTCGTGCCGGTCGCCTCCGGGAGCCTGCTCACGAAGGTCGACAAGGGGTTCGGCGAGCTCGGCCTCGTCGGGCTCGTCGACTCGGGCGGGCGGGTGCGCATCTCGGGTGCCCAGGCGGCGGGGTGCGCGCCCGTCGCCAGGGCGTTCGCCACGGGATCGACCGTGCCGACGCCGGTGCGCCCCGACACGATCGCCAAGTCGCTCGCCATCGGCAGCCCCGCCGACGGCGAGGCGGCGCTCCGGGTGGTCCGCGACTCGGGGGGCTCGGTCGCCGCGGCGAGCGAAACCGAGATCCTCGCGGCGATCCAGCTCCTCGCCCGGACCGAGGGGATCTTCGCCGAGACCGCCGGCGGCGTGACAATCGCCTGCCTCGAGAAACTCGCCCACGACGGGATCGTCCGGCGCGACGAACGCGTCGTCGCCTGCATCACCGGGACCGGGCTGAAGACGGTCGAAGCCTTCGACGGCGCCGTCGGCCCGTCGGCGGTCATCGCCCCGACGCTCGACGCCTTCACGGCGCTCGAGGACGGATGGAGGAACCCAGAATGAGCGTCGTCGTCCGCATCCCGGCCCAGCTGAGACCCCTCACCGGGGGCAAGCGCGAGATCGCCGTCACGGCGACGACCGTCGGCGGCGCCCTCGACGCCCTCGAGGACCGCCACCCCGGGCTGAAGGAACGGATCGTCGACCCCGACGGCCAGCTGCGCCGCTTCGTGAACATCTTCCTCGCCGACCGGGACATCCGCTTCCTCGAAGGGCTCGACACCCCCGTCGGCGACGACCAGACCCTCTCCGTCGTCCCGGCGATCTCCGGCGGATGATCTCCGGGCCGGCCCCTCCCACCAGGGCGTGTTGCGTCCCCGCGGCCGGCGTGGTTTGCTATTAGCACTCGACAGATGAGAGTGCTAACGCTCGGTGGACCCGAGCGACCAAGGGAGGACACCGCAGATGCCGAAGTTGATCGAGTTCGATGAGCGCGCCAGGCGCGCACTCGAGCGGGGCATGAACCAGCTGGTCGACGCCGTGAAGGTCACGCTCGGGCCGAAGGGTCGCAACGTCGTCCTCGAGAAGAAGTGGGGCGCGCCGACGATCACGAATGACGGCGTCTCGATCGCCAAGGAGATCGAGCTCGAGGACCCCTTCGAGAAGGTCGGCGCCGAGCTCGTCAAGGAGGTCGCGAAGAAGACCGACGACGTCGCCGGTGACGGCACGACGACCGCCACGGTGCTCGCCGGGGCGCTCGTGCGCGAGGGGCTCCGCAACGTCGCCGCGGGCGCGAACCCGATGTCCCTGAAGCGTGGCATCGAAGCCGCCGTCGAGACGGCCGTCGCGCACCTCAAGGAACTGGCAAAGGACACCGACTCGAAGGACCAGATCGCCCAGGTCGCGGGGATCTCCGCCGCCGACGCCGAGATCGGGTCGATGATCGCCGAGGCGATCGACAAGGTCGGCAAGGACGGGGTCATCACCGTCGAGGAGTCCCAGACCTTCGGCATGGAGATGGACCTCGTCGAGGGGATGCGGTTCGACAAGGGCTACATCTCGCCGTATTTCGTCACGGACACCGACCGCATGGAGGCCGTGCTCGAGGACGCGTACATCCTCATCTGCGGGTCCAAGATCTCCGCGGTGCGCGACATGCTCCCGGTCCTCGAGAAGGTCATGCAGACCGGCAAGCCGCTCGTCATCATCGCCGAGGACGTCGAGGGCGAGGCGCTCGCCACGCTCGTCGTGAACAAGATCCGCGGCACGTTCAAGAGCGTCGCCATCAAGGCCCCGGGCTTCGGTGAACGGCGCAAGGCGATGCTCCAGGACATGGCGATCCTCACCGCCGCCCAGGTCATCACCGAGGACGTCGGGCTGAAGCTCGAGAACGTCACCCTCGACCTGCTCGGCCAGGCGCGCAAGGTCGTCGTCACGAAGGACGAGTCGACCGTCGTCGAGGGCGCGGGCAGCGAGGCCGAGATCAAGGGGCGGATCAGCCAGATCAAGACCGAGATCGAGAACACCGACTCCGACTACGACCGGGAGAAGCTGCAGGAGCGGCTCGCCAAGCTCTCCGGCGGCGTCGCCGTCATCAAGGTCGGCGCGGCGACCGAGGTCGAGCTGAAAGAGAAGAAGCACCGGATCGAGGACGCCGTCTCGACGACGAAGGCCGCGATCGAGGAGGGCGTCGTCCCCGGTGGCGGGGTGGCGCTCCTGCGGTGCCAGCAGCCGATCCTCGACCTCGCCGAGAAGCTCGAGGGGGACGAGGCGACCGGGGCACGGATCGTGGCTCGGGCCGTCGAGGAGCCGTTGAAGCAGATCGCGGTGAACGCCGGCGCCGAAGGCGGTGTCGTCATCGAGAAGGTCCGGAACCTGAAGAACGTCGCCGAAGGGCTGAACGCCGAGACCGGGGTGTACGAGAACCTGTTCAACGCCGGTGTCATCGACGCCGCGAAGGTGACGCGCTCGGCCCTGCAGAACGCCGCCTCGATCGCGGCGCTCTTCTTGACGACGGAGTCCGTCGTCGTCGACAAGCCCGAAGAGAAGACGGCGAGCGCCGCGCCGCCGATGGACGACTACTAGAAACCGCTTCAGGGCACGGCCGCGGGGAATCATCCCGCGGCCGTGCCCTTCGTCGCGAATGGGCCGGTTTCCCGGGCACCGTAGACTCGCCGCGTGCCATCGCCCGCCGCGCGTCGTGCCGACCAGCAACCCGAGGAGAACCCCGACGAGGCGCGCCCCCCAGGATGGGCGGCCCTGCACCTTTTCTGCGACCTCGCCAGCGGCGCCGACACCGAGGCGGTCGAGTCCGCCCTCGCCGGATGCCACGCGGACGGCTACGAGGTCGTGACCGTGGAGGTCATCGGGCACAAGGGCGATCTCGGCGTCCTGGCGCTCGGACCGTCGTTCGGGCGGCTGCGCGAGCTCCAGACCGAGCTCGGTTACGCCGGGTGCGTGCCGCGGTACTCCTACGTGTCGCTCACCGAGGTGTCCGAGTACGCCAGCCGTGTGCCCCCCGAGATGAAACAGGCGCGCCTGCGGCCGAAGCTCCCGCCCGAGGGGATGCCGGCCTTCTGCTTCTACCCGATGTCGCGCCGCCGCGACGGCGACGACAATTGGTACCGGCTCGACTACGACGAGCGACTGCGGATGATGATCAACCACGGCAAGGTCGGCAGCGGATTCCGTGGACGCGTCCTCCAGCTCGTCACCGGCTCGAGCGGGCTCGACGACTGGGAGTGGGGCGTGACGCTGTTCGCCGCCACGTTCGACGACATCAAGGCCTGCGTCTACGCGATGCGCTACGACGAGGCCTCGGCCCGCTACGGCGAATTCGGCCCGTTCGTCACCGGCATCGTCAAGTCCCCCGCCGAGCTCATGGCCTCGCTCGGGCGCGACTAGCCCCCAGGTCCCCCGGTGACGCCCCCCGCCGTCGGGCTCAGCCGTCTCGAGCGCGTCCTCGACGGGCTCGGGCGCGTCGTCGTCGCCTTCTCGGGCGGTGCGGACTCGGCACTCCTCGGCTACGTCGCGAACCGGACGCTCGGGACTGAGAAGGTCCTCTGCGTTACGTCCTCGTCGGCCTCGCTCGCCGCCGACGAGCTCGCCGACTGCCGGGCGCTCGCCGCCGAGTGGGGACTGCGTCACCTCGTCGTCGAAACGAACGAGCTCGCCGACGCGGCCTACGTCCGCAACGACCTCGACCGCTGCTACCACTGCAAGCGGGAGCTCATGGACGTGCTCGCCGGCCCGGCGCGGACCGAGGGCGCGACCATCGCGCTCGGGGTCAACGTCGACGACCTGTCGGACTACCGGCCGGGACAGCGGGCGGCGACCGAGCGCGGCGCGGTCTTCCCGCTCGTCGAGGCGGAACTCACGAAGCACGACGTGCGGGAGCTCTCCCGTCATCTCGGCCTGCGCACCTGGGACAAGCCCGCCGCGGCCTGCCTCGCCTCACGGGTGCCCCACGGCACCCCCGTCACGCTCGGCGTGCTGAGCCGCGTCGAGGCGGCGGAGTCGGCGCTGCGCGCCCTCGGCTTCCGGGTGCTACGCGTTCGCCACTACGGCGAAACGGCCCGGATCGAGCTCGGCCTCGACGAGCTGGCCCGGGCACTCGAGGCGCGCGACGCGGTCGTTGCCGCAGTGCAATCGGCCGGCTACCGCCACGTGACCCTCGACCTCGAGGGGTTCCGCTCGGGCAACCTCAGCCGCACCGCGCTCGAAAGCCACGCGGTGCCGCGCCCCCCCGGCGGACAGGCTCGCGCCGCGACCGGCGACTAAGAGCTCGGCGGGGGCTCGCGACCCTCTCGCGAGACGCTCCAGCCGGCCGACGACGTGCTCCGCTTCTCAAAAAAGACGCACCCCTCGGGACAGGCGAACGGGACGAGGTCGCTCACGCCGAGCTTGCAGTGCTCGAGCCGTTCCCCCCCGCGCACGGTCTGCATGACGTAGTGGCGGCAGTCCTCGCGCACGGCCATGAACCATCGTCGCACGTTGGCGGCCCGGGAAGGGCGCAGGCGCTAGCGCGGCTCGTCGCGCAGGTAGCGCTCGATCTCCTCGGTCAGCCCCTCGACGGACGGTCCCGGTGCGGCGAGGTCCTCGTGCGCGGCGATTCGCGCGACGTAGGCGGCCACCGTCTCGTCCTCGACGACGAGCTCGTCCATCCGGCGCTCGTACTCGTGCGCCTCGTGGGCGAGGTCGGGAAGGTCCGCCGGACGCCCGACCATGCGGGACGCCGCCTCGGCGAGCGCGAGCGCGGCCTTCGCCGAGACCGGGAGCGAGTAGCAGGGCACGCTCGCCCAGATCGCGACCGCCGGGACGCCGGCCTCGGCGAGCGCGGCGCCGAGCACGCCGACGATGCCGGTCGGCCCCTCGTAACGCGACAGGGCGAGGCCGACCTCGCCGATCGCCGCGGCGCCGCTCGCCGTCGCGGCGAGCGGGACGGGCCGCGAGTGCGTCACCTCGGCGAGGTAGGCACCGAGCAGGATGACCCTGCCGGCCCGCAGGGCGGTCGCGAGTTCGACGAAGGCCTCGCAGTAGGCGCGCCAGCGCAGCTGGGGCTCCGGCCCGCGCACGACGACGACGTCGACCGGCCCGGGGGCTACCGAGAAGACGGTGGCGGGCCACGTGATCTCGCGCACCAACCCCTCGAGGACGGTGAGCTCGGGGCGGGCCTCGGTGAAGTCGAAGAACTCCTCGGGGTCGATCTCGGCGAACGGCGCCGCCTGCCAGGCCCTTGCGAGGCTCGTGACCGCGTACGACGCCGCGTCGGCCGCGTCGTTCCAGCCCTCGAAGGCGACGACGACGCTCGGGTGACGAAGGCGCGGGCGGCCGGAGACCCGGACCGCCCCGCCGCCGCGGCGCGTGACGAACCGGAACGGCTGAAGCCTCGCTCGCCGTCGCCGGACGCGACCCACCGCCACCTCCCCGGATCGCCACTCAGCCCAACGGTCCGTGATCGCGCCCTTCGTGGGGGGCCCCGGTCCGTTCGGTACGCTCGACCGGATGCCAGCGACCGAGATCACCATCGAGACCCTCACCGAACCGACCGAGGAGGACGCCGCCGCCCTCGCGGGGCTGATCCCGGACCTCTCGTCGGCGCCGCCACCCGACCTCGCCGAGCTACGGGACCTCGTCTCCCAGAACGCCGCGACGGTGCTCGTCGCCCGGCTCGACGGCGCGATCGTCGGCACCCTCTCGCTCGTGATGTTCGCCGTGCCGTCCGGCCGGCGGGCCTGGATCGAGGACGTCGTCGTCGATCGCCGCCACCGGGGACAGGGGATCGCGACCCGGCTCATCGACACGGCCCTCGGCATCGCGACCTCGGCCGGGTGCCGGACCGTCGACCTCACCTCGAGGCCGTCGCGCGAAGACGCGAATCGCCTCTACGAAAAGCGCGGCTTCGCCCGACGGAAGACGAACGTCTACCGCTACTCCCTCGACACCTGACCGGCGGGAACGGTGCGCCGGCCCGGTGCGCCTGGGCCGGCGGTCCGCTTGGTCCCCCGACGCACTGCGATCGGACCGCCTGTCGCGGCGATCGCCGTCCTTTGAAACGTGGCCGCATCGGTCGCAGCGGGCGGCAGAAAACGCCCGCGCGCCCCGTCCCGCGAGTGGGGAAGATTCAAATCTTCGCCCTAGGATCGCTGGTGATGACACAAGGACGATCCGAGGAGGACGCCGCCGTGGCTGAGAGTGTCACCGTCACCGACAACCGGACCGGGCAATCGGTGGAGATCCCGATCGTCGACGGCGGTGTCAGCTCGTCGGAGTTCTCCAAGCTCCTCCCCGGGATCTGGTTCTACGACCCGGCGTTCTCCGTGACGGCGCTCTGCGAGAGCGCGATCACCTTCGTCGACGGCGACGCGGGCGTCCTCGAGCACCGCGGCTACCCGATCGAGCAGCTCGCCGAGCGGTCCTCCTACCTGGAGGTCGCCTACCTGCTCACCCACGGGGAGCTGCCGACCGCAGCCCAGCTCGCCATCTGGTGCGCCGACGTCGCCCATCACGAGTCGATCGAGGAGAAGTTCGTCGAGCGGTTCGTCGCCGGTTTCCACCCCGGCGCCCACCCGATGGGCATGCTCGTCTCGGCGGTCGCGGCCCTCTCGACGTTCTACCCGGACGCGAAGGACATCGCCGACCCGGCGAACCGCCAACTCCAGGTGGTCCGCCTCATCGCGAAGATGCCGACGATCGCCGCCGCCGTGCACCGGGTCTCCGTCGGCAAGCCGATCGTCCCGCCCGACGAGAAGCTGCCGTTCTGCGAGAACTTCCTCTCGATGATGTGGCACACCGGCGAGCCCGACTTCAAGGTGGACCCCGTCCTCGTCCACGCGATCGACGTGCTGTTCCTGCTGCACGCCGACCACGAGCAGAACTGCTCCACGACGGCGATGCGCGTTGTCGGCTCGGCACACGCCGACCCGTACTCGGCGTGCGCCGCGGCCTGCGCCGGCCTCTACGGCCCGCGGCACGGCGGCGCGAACGAACAGGTCGTGAAGATGCTGTCCCAGATCGGGTCGATGGAGAACGTCCCCGCCTTCGTAAGGGCGATCAAGGACGGGCACGGCCGGATCCAGGGATTCGGGCACCGCGTCTACAAGCACTACGACCCCCGGGCGACGATCATCCGCAAGATCGCCTACGACGTCTTGGGCATCGCCGGCGCGAACCCGCTGCTCGACGTCGCTCTGAAACTCGAGGAGACGGCGCTCGCCGACGAGTACTTCACGTCACGGCGGCTCTACCCGAACGTCGACTTCTACTCCGGGTTCATCTACGAGGCGATGGGCTTCCCGACCGACATGTTCACCGTGCTCTTCGCCCTCGCCCGCACCTCTGGCTGGGCCGCTCACTGGGCCGAGATGCTCGACGGCGGCGAACGGATCGCCCGGCCGCGTCAGCTCTACACCGGGGCCAAGCGGCGCGATTACGTGCCGATCGAGGAACGCTCCTAGCCGCGATCCGCCCGCCAGGGCGACGCGTTGCTTGTCGTACCCGGTTCCTGTACAGGGCGTCTGTAGTATCCGCTCGTGGTTGCAGGAACGATCGTCTACGTGGACGGTTTCAACCTTTATTACGGCGCGCTCAAGGGCTCGAACCTCAAGTAGCTCGACCTTGAGGCGCTTTGTCGCGCCACACTCCCGCACGAGAATGTAACCCTGATTCGCTACTTCACTGCCCACGTCTCAGGCAAGGCCGACGCCGGTGCTCCCGCAAGGCAAGAGACATACCTACGCGCGCTCGCGACCCTCCCATTGGTGAGGATTCACTACGGCAACTTCCTGAGCAACACGACCAGGATGCCCCTCGCCAATCCGCGCCGACGTGGCGCGAAGACCGTTGAAGTCATCAGAACCGAGGAGAAGGGCTCCGACGTGAATCTCGCATCCCATCTTCTCTGGGATGCCTTCGCCGGCCGCTGCGGTGCACAAGTGCTCATCTCGAACGACTCGGATTCTTGCGAAACCATTCGCATCGCTCACGACGAGCTGGGAATGCGCGTGGGTGTCGTGAATCCGCATCGGCGTCAGCCAAGCCGGTCGCTGAATGCGAAGGCCGACTTCACGAAACAGGTGAGCATTACAGCGCTGGCCGCTTCACAGTTCCCCGACCCGGTGATACAAGTCGGGCATAAACCCATATTCAAGCCGGCCACCTGGTGACCTGACATGCGAAGAGCCACCCTTTCGGGCGGCTCTCGCGGCCCAGCCGCCTAGGGCGACTGGGAGGGTACTACCGACTATAGCGAACCATTCTTCCGGTTCAAGAGCTTCTCGAGTCTTTCTCGGAGTCCGTCAATCGACGCTCCGGGTCCACCGTCAGCACGACCGCTGGATCGTTTCGGGGTCCGTCCCGCCACTCATCCGTCCTTGTGTCGACGGCTGGCGATCCCGAAGAGCGCGACCGCCGTGGCGACGGAGACGTTCAGCGAACCGACCGGCCCGTAGAGCGGGATCCGGCAACGGACGTCGCAGCGCCGCTTGACGAGCGGCGCGAGCCCCCGCCCCTCCGCGCCGACGACCATCGCCAACGGCTCCGTCGCGATCTCGAGCGAGTCGAGCGGCGTCTCGCCCTCGGGGTCGAGTCCGACGGTCCACACGCCACGGGAGCTCAGGGTCTCGAGCGCCGGACCGATCCCCGGCACGAGCGCGATCGACAGGTGCTCGACCGCCCCGGCCGCGGCTTTCATCGCCGTCGGCGTGAGGTGCGCCGTCCGGTGGCGGGCGAGCACGACACCGGTCACTCCCGCGCCGAGGGCGCTGCGCAGGATCGCGCCGAGGTTGTGCGGATCGGTCACCTCGGCGACGACGACGAGAAACGGAACACCGCCCGCGGGCGTCCGGGCCGGGCCGTGGTCGGGATTGGCGGCAACCAGCTCGTCGAGCCCGACCGCCTCGACAGGCGCGGCCCGGGCGACGACACCCTGGGGGGCCTCAGTACGGGCGGTGGCACGCAGCTCGAATGCGGTCGTCATCCGCACCGGCACCCGGGATGCCGCCGCGAGGGCGACCACCTCGTCGAGCAGCGCCGAGGGATCCTGGCCCTCGGCGACGACGACCTCGGCGACGGACCGCCGACCGGCGGCGAGGAGCTCGCGCACCGCGCGGCGGCCCTCGACGTGCTCGCCCCCCAGGCCGCCGTTCTCGCGATCGCCCGGGCGGCGCCGGTCCCCCGGCGCCCCGCCTAGCGCTCGAGGAGCGCGACGGCGAGGCACGCGACCCCCTCGACGCGGCCGAGGCTCCCGAGTCCCTCCGGCCTCGTCGCCTTGACGTGTACCGGGCCGCCCGCGGCGGCGGAGAGCCGCGCGACCATCTCGTCGCGGACCTCGGCGACCCGGGGGCGCTCGGCGACGAGCGTGCAGTCGGCGTTCACGAACCGCCAGCCCTGTCCGGCGGCCTTGGCGATCGCCGCGGCGAGGAGCTCCAGGCTGTCGGCGTCGCGCCACGCCGGGTCGGTGTCCGGGAAGTGGCTCCCCATGTCTCCGAGCCCGGCAGCGCCGAGGACGGCGTCGGTGACGGCGTGGGCGACGGCGTCGGCGTCGCTGTGGCCGACGAGCGGTCGACCTCCGGCGATCGTCGCACCCCCGAGGACGAGCGGACGCGCGTCGGCGGTCCCCTCCTCGGCGAAGCGGTGGAGGTCGACGCCGAGGCCGACCCGGAGCTCACTCACGCGGTCCCCGTCTCCCGGGCGGCGGAGTCGGCGAGGAAGGCGCCGACGAGCGCGAGGTCGGCGGCATCGGTGATCTTTCGGTTGCGCACCTCGCCGGGGACGACGGCCACCGAACCGCCGATCGCCTCGACGAGCGCCGCGTCGTCGGTCGCCTCCGGCGCCCCCTCGTGGGCGCGGCGCAACACGCCTGCCCGGAACGCCTGCGGCGTCTGGACGACGGCGAGCCCCGCGCGGTCGACCGTCTCGACCACCCGTCCGTCGCGCACCCGTTTCAGCGTGTCGGCGACCGGGAGGCACGGGATCGCCGCGTCCGACCCGGCGCGGACCGCGGCGACGACCGAGCCGAACAGCTCCGCCGACGCGGCCGGGCGCGCCGCGTCGTGCACGATCACGATCTCGGCCGCGTCCGGCACCACCGCGAGCCCGGCGCGGACCGAGGCCGCCCGCGTCGTGCCTCCGGCGACGACGAGGGAACACCCGGCGTGGCATGACGGATCGGCGACGAACTCGCGGGGCACGACGAGGACGACGCCGTCGGACGCGGCGCGTGCCGCGTCGACCGCCCACTCGACAATGCGACGGCCCGCTGTTTCCTCAAACTGCTTCGGGCCGCCGAACCGGCGGCCCTCACCGCCGGCGACAACGATCGCCCAGACGCCGTCCGCCACCGTCGGGCCCGCGGTTCCCGTGCTAGGGGAGCGCGGCGTTGAGCCGCTCCTCCGCCTCGGCCTCACTCACCCCGATGGCGAAGGTCAGCTCCGACACGAGGATCTGCCGGGCGCGGTTCAGCATGCGCTTCTCCCCAGCGGACAGGCCCTTGTCCTTGTCGCGGATCGACAGGTTCCGCACGACCTCGGCGACCTGGTAGATGTCACCGGACTTCAGCTTCTCGACGTGATTCTTGTAGCGACGGGACCAGTTCGTCGGCATCCGCGCCTCCTTCTTGCGAAGGACGGCGAAAACCTCCTCGACCTCCTCGTCGTTGATCACCTCGCGCAGCCCGACCTCCTCGGTGTTGTCCGAGGGGACCATCAGCGTGAGGTCGCCGTAGGCGAGGCGGAGCACGAGGTACTCGCGCTTCTCGCCGAACGCCTCACGCATCTCGCGCCTCTCGACCACCGCCGCTCCGTGGTGGGGGTAGACCACCTTGTCGCCGACGTCGAACACTCGCGACTCCTCACGTTCCAAGAAGATCTGTTTCGTCACAGATACCGGACCAGCGGAAACCGGATTGGCTCCGACTCGGCCTGCGGCCGCGACGTGTTTCTAGTTTACCGGTCCTGGGACGGGGCACAGGTGGCGCGGCGGGGGGCCGGGTGCGCCGACGTCCGTCACCCGTGGAGCCGGGGTGGGCGTTGGGCTAATCGCCCCGAGCGGTCCCGCCTGCCGAACCGGACCGCGTGGGCGGCGACTCCCACGTTCCCGGTGCCGGTTGCGATGCGTCCCTACGGCCGGGCGGGCGCGCCCCCGCACCAGACAGGGTTCGAAGGGGCTCCCCCCTACGGCGCGAAAATCGCGCAGCCCCTCCGAACCCTCTGGCACATCAACGGGTTCTGTTGCCCACGGTGGCTTGTCGCCAGAGCTGTGACAGAGGAGCAACGGAGCGCCTTCAAACTGGGCACCAACCCGACCGCCGTCCGCCCTATTTCCTCGGTGATCGTTCGGTCCCAGCCGCCCGGATCCGGCACGCCTCTCCTCCTCGAACCCCGTCGGGATTGTGCAACGTCGCGCGGGCGACCGGCATTCCCGCAAGCTGCATCCGGACTGCGACTTTCGCGTGAACTGTCGGGGACGGCGCGCGCGCAACGTGGCGACGCGACGACGCTGTGGAATATCCCGTGAATTCCGGGCGAGTTAGGAGTCGGCGCCGGCGCCGGCGAGCTCGACAGGCGGCGGTGCGATGCCGTCAACGGTCTTGAAGGAGATCACGCCGTCCTCGGCGTCGACGATGATCGTCTCGCCGACCCGGAATTCCTTCCAGAGGATCTTCTCTGACAGCGGGTCCTCGATGAGCTGCTGGATCGCCCGCCGGAGAGGGCGTGCCCCGAGGTTCGGCTCGTAGCCGCGCCCGGCGACGAGCTCCTTGGCGGCCCGGGTGAGCTCGATCCCGATGCCCTGGCTGTCGAGCTGATCGGCCAGGCGCCGGATCATGAGGTCGACGATCTGGACGACCTCCTCCATCACGAGCTCGTGGAAGACGATGACCTCGTCGATCCGGTTCAGGAACTCGGGCCGGAAGTGCTGCTTCAGGGCGTCCTGGACCTTCGCCTTCATCCGCTCGTACGTCACGGCCTGCGACGACCGCGAGAACCCGACCTGGGTCTTGCGCAGGTCGGCCGTGCCGAGGTTCGAGGTCATGATGAGCACGGTGTTCTTGAAGTCCACCGTGCGACCCTGGGCGTCGGTGAGCCGGCCGTCCTCGAGGATCTGCAGGAGGGTGTTGAACACGTCCGGGTGGGCCTTCTCGATCTCGTCGAAGAGCACAACGGCGAACGGCTTGCGCCGGACGGCCTCCGTCAGCTGACCGCCCTCCTCGTAGCCGACGTAGCCCGGCGGCGAGCCGACGAGCCGGCTGACGGTGTGCTTCTCCATGTACTCGCTCATGTCGAGCTGAATGAGCGAGTCCTCGTCGCCGAAGAGCAGCTCGGCGAGCGCCTTGGCGAGCTCGGTCTTGCCGACCCCGGTCGGGCCGAGGAAGATGAACGACCCCGAGGGCCGCTTCGGGTCCTTCAGGCCGGCGCGGGTGCGCCGGATCGCCCGGGAGAGCGCGTTGATGGCGTCGTCCTGGCCGATGATCCGCTTGTGGAGCTCGTCCTCCATCCGCAAAAGCTTCGCCGTCTCCTCCTCGGTGAGCTTGTAGACGGGGATCCCCGTCCAGTTCGCCAGCACCTCGGCGATGACGTCCTCGTCGACGACGTCGAAAAGCTCGATGCCCTCGGCGCGCCACTCGCTTTCGAGGGCAGTCTTGCGCTCGAGCTTCGTCCGCTCCTGCTCGGCGAGCTTCTCCACGAGCTCGAGGTTGTTACGGGCGAGCGCGGCGGTCTTTTCCTCGCGGATCTTCGCGATCTCGGTCTCGACCTGGTTGTACTCCGGCGGCGTCGTCATCCGGCGGATGCGCAGCCGGCTCCCCGCCTCGTCGATCAAGTCGATCGCCTTGTCCGGCAGGTAGCGGTCGGAGATGTACCGGTCGGCGAGGTTCGCCGCGGCGACAAGCGCCTGATCGGTGATCGTCACGTGATGGTGCTGCTCGTAACGCTCGCGCAGGCCCTTCAGGATCTCGATCGTCTGGGCGAGCGTCGGCTCATCGACCTTGATCGGCTGGAAGCGCCGCTCGAGGGCGGCGTCCTTCTCGAGATGCTTGCGGAACTCGTCGAGCGTCGTCGCCCCGATCGTCTGCAGCTCGCCCCGGGCGAGCATCGGCTTCAGGATCGAGGCGGCGTCGATCGCGCCCTCGGCCGCGCCAGCGCCGACGAGCGTGTGCAGCTCGTCGATGAAAAGGATCGTGTCGCCCCGGGTGCGGATCTCTTTCAGCACCTTCTTCAGGCGCTCCTCGAAGTCGCCCCGGTAGCGGCTGCCGGCGACGAGCGCTCCGAGGTCGAGCGTGTAGAGCTGCTTGCCCTTCAGGGTCTCGGGCACGTCGTTGGCGACGATCTTCTGCGAGAGCCCCTCGACGATCGCGGTCTTCCCGACCCCGGGCTCGCCGATGAGCACCGGGTTGTTCTTCGTGCGCCGCGAGAGGACCTGCAGGACGCGCTCCATCTCGCGTTCGCGCCCGATCACCGGATCGAGCTTGTGCTCCCGGGCGAGCTGGGTGAGGTTACGCCCGAACTGGTCGAGGACGGGCGAGCTGCCCGGGTTCTGCTCGGCCCCCGCCGCCCCTGCCGTCGCGCCGACGGTCTCCCGGCCCTGGTAGCCGGAGAGCAGCTGGATGACCTGCTGGCGGACCCGGGGCAGGTCGGCACCGAGACTCTGGAGGACCTGCGCGGCGACGCCCTCGCCCTCGCGCACGAGCCCGAGCAGCATGTGCTCGGTGCCGATGTAGTTGTGACCGAGCTGGAGCGCCTCGCGCAGCGACAGCTCGAGAACCTTCTTCGCCCGCGGGGTGAACGGCGGCGAGCCGGTCGGCGCCGTTCCGGCGGGCCCGATCGTCTCCTCGACCTTCTCGCGCACCGCCTCGAGCGAGATACCGAGGGACTCGAGCGCCTTCGCGGCGAGGCCCTCGCCCTCGTGGATGAGTCCGAGCAGGATGTGTTCGGTCCCGATGAAGCTGTGGTTGAGGAGGCGCGCCTCCTCCTGGGCCAGTACCAACACCCGTCGTGCCCGGTCGGTAAACCGCTCGAACAAATCTCGCTCCCTTGTGCAGCTGACGCTGCCTACAGTCTATCGGGAGGACCCCCACCGACCGCGTTCGCGCGGGCTCGCCCCGGTTGGCTCCGAATCGGCCGACAAGTCGGTCTCGTTGCCATCCATGCACGGTGGTGGCGTATCGTGCTGGTCTGATGAACCCCCAGGATCCCTTCGCGCTTCCCGTCGCCGCGTCCGATCTCACCCGTCTCGAGGAGATCCTGCGCGGAGCCGTCCTCTCCGGGGAGCCCTTCGTCGACGAGATCGCCACCCACCTCATCGGGGCGGGGGGCAAGCGTCTGCGCCCGATGCTGACGCTCGCCTCGGCCGAACTCCGCGGTGGAGCGGTGACCGAGGAGACGCTCCTCGGGGGCGTCGCCGTCGAGCTCGTGCACCTCGCCTCGCTCTACCACGACGACGTGATGGACGAGGCGGACCGGCGGCGCAACGTCATCAGCGTGAACGGCCGCTGGGGCAACCTGCTCGCCGTCGTCGTCGGCGACTTCCTGCTCGCCCGCTCCGCCGAGATCGCCGCCTCGCTCGGCACGGAGATCGCCGGGACGCTCGCCACGACGCTCGCCCGCCTCTGCCAGGGCCAGGTCGCCGAGGTCCGCTCCGTCTACCGGATCGACCGCAGCGTCGAGGACTACCTCGCGGCGATCGCCGACAAGACCGGCGCCCTCATGGGGACGTCCTGTCGCATCGGCGCCCTCACCGCCGAACTCGACGGACCCGACACCGAGGCCCTCACCGCTTTCGGCGAGAAGCTCGGCTTCGTCTTCCAGATCCGCGACGACATCCTCGACATCGTCGCCACGGAGGAGGAGTCCGGGAAACCGCCCGGCCAGGACCTCGCCGAGGGAATCTACACGCTCCCCGTCCAGCGCGCCCTCGTCGACCGGCGCGTCGGGCCGGAGCTGCGCCGGCTGCTCGGCCGGCCGCTCGGCCACGACGACGTCGAGCTCGCCCGGGCGCTCGTCGCCGGGTCCGACGGGATCGCCGAGTCCCAGGACGTCGCCCGCCGTTACGCCCTCGAGGCGGGGGAGATCGCCCAGCGCCTCAGCGACGGCGTCGTCGCGCGCTCGCTGCGCGGGCTCGGGATGCGGCTCGTCGACGACCTCGACCGCTCGATGCGGGCGCTGGCGAGCTAGCCCGGATCCTCCGCCCCGTCTTCACCGGAACCTCCGGCCTCGGGGCGCAGCGCCGGGAAGAGCATCACCTCTTTGATGTTCACCTTGTCGGCGAGCAGCATGACGAGGCGGTCGATCCCGACGCCGATCCCGCCGGTCGGCGGCATCCCGTGCTCGAGCGCTCGCAGAAAATCCTCGTCGACGACCATCGCCTCGTCGTCGCCGGCCGCCCGTTCCGCCGCCTGGGCGACGAAACGCGCCCGCTGGTCGACGGGGTCGACGAGCTCGCTGTAGGACTCGGCGATCTCCCGACCACCGACCACCGAGGTCGCCCGCTCGGCCGCGTCCGGCTTCGTCCGGTGCCGCCGGGTGAGCGGCGAGACCTCGACCGGGTGGTCGACGACGTGGACCGGGTCCCACAGCTCGTGCTCCGTCGTATGTTCGTAGATTTCGGATTGCACCTTGCCCGGCCCCCAGCGGTCCTCGACCGCCACGCCGAGCTTCGCGGCACGCCGGCGGAGCGTCGCAAGCCCGTCGGCGAGCCGGCAGTCGAGGCCGGTCACCTCGCGGATCGCCTCCTCGATCGAAAGCGTGCGCCACGGGGGTGTGAGGTCGAGGGCGCGTCCCTGGTGCGCAAAGACGCCCGTGCCCCGGGCCGCGACCGCCGCAGCGTGGACGAGGTCTTCGACGAGCCCCGTCATGTCGGAGGCATCGGCGTAGGCCTGGTAGGCCTCGAGCACGGTGAACTCGGGGTTGTGGGTCGGCGACAGGCCCTCGTTGCGGAAGTCCTTGCCGATCTCGTAGACCCGCTCGAACCCACCGATGACGAGACGCTTCAGGTAGAGCTCGCTCGCGATCCGCAGGACGAAGTCGGCGTGGAGCGAGTTGAAGTGCGTGGTGAAGGGCCGGGCGTTCGCCCCACCGGCGACGGCCTGGAGGACGGGCGTCTCGACCTCGACGAAGCCCCGCCCGTCGAGGTTCTGCCGGATCGCCCGCACGACGCGCGAACGCAACAGGAACGTCTCGCGCACACCTTCGTTCGCCCAGAGGTCGACCTCGCGTTGGCGGTAGCGCGTCTCGACGTCGTGGATGCCGCGCCACTTGTCACCGAAGCCCCGCCGGTTCTCGGCGAGCAGGCACCACTCGGCGACTCTCACGGAGAGCTCGCCGCGCCGCGTCCGCATGACCTCGCCCTTCGCGCCGATCCAGTCGCCGAGGCTGAGCCGCACGAACTCGTCGAAGCGTGTGGTCGCGTCCTCGGAGGCGAAGAGCTGGATCGACCCCGTCCAGTCACGCAGGTCGGCGAAGGCCGCACCGCCCTGGAGCCGGAAGAGCATGATCCGACCCGCGACGGTGACGTCGACATGCGCTGACTCGCCCGGGGCGAGGTCCCCGTGGGCGGCGGCGACCTCGGCGGCCCCCGCTGTCCCCGGCAACCGGTACGGGACGTCCGGCGTTTCGCCGGGGCTCACGGCGCGACGTGCCCTTCGGGCGGGAGGTTGCGCGCGTAGAGGATCCGCAGGCCGTGGAGCGTGAGCCACGGTTCGACGTACACGATGACCTCGCTGTGCGGGGCGACGACCCCGCAGAGCCCTCCCGTGGCGATGACCGTCGCCGCGCCGAGCTCGGCGAGGATGCGGCGGCAGATCCCGTCGACGAGCGCGGCGTGCCCGAAGACGGCGCCCGACTGCATCGACTCGACGGTCGAGCGTCCGACGACGCTCGGCGGCGCGACCAGCTCGACGCGCCGGAGAGCCGCGGCGTGCGCGAACAGCGCGTCCATCGAGATCTCGAGACCGGGGGCGATTGCTCCGCCGAGGTACTCGTCCGCGCTGCTGATGACGTCGAACGTCGTCGCCGTCCCGAAGTCGACGACGATGGCGGGCCCGCCGAACAGGTCGATCGCGCCGACGGCGTTGACGATGCGGTCGGCCCCGACCTCCTTGGGGTTGTCGTAGAGGACCGGCATGCCGGTTCGGATCCCGGGCTCGACGACGACGAGCGGCAGGGCGAACGAGTCGGCGACCATCTGGCGCAGCGCCGCGGTGACCGAGGGGACCGACGACGACACGACGACGGCGTCGATCCTGCGCGCCGGACGGTCGCCTGCGGACACCACGTCGCGCGACGTGCCCAGCACGATCCCTGCCGTCGTGAGCAACTGCCGCACGATGACGGAGTGTTCGTCCGCCGTCCGTCCGCCGACCGTCGAGATCCGCCAGCTGTGGGCGAGGCCCGGAAGCTCCCCGGGCAAGCGGTCGTCATCGTGCCCGGGCGCGGAATCGTCGAAGGCCCCGATGACCGTCTGGGTGTTGCCGACGTCGATGGCGAGGAGCATCGCCTAACGGTCTACCCGATCGCGGCGGGGGACTTCGGCTCGGGGTCCTCCCGGGTTCACGCCGGCGCCTCTCAATCCTCGTTGTCGAGGCCGACGTCGAGGATCGGGGCCGAGTGCGTGATCGCCCCTACCGAGATGAGGTTGGCCCCGGCGCGGGCGTAGGCGGCGATGTTCTCGAGCGTGATCCCCCCCGACGCCTCGACGAGCACCGCGCCGGCGCGACCCCTCGGGTTGGCTTGCACGATCTCGACGGCGGCGCGCACGTCGTCGGGAGACATGTTGTCGCACATCACGCCGGCCGCCCCGACCTCGACGGCGAGGCTGACCTGTTCGAGGTTGTCACACTCGACCTCGATGAACCGGCCGGGCCAGCGCTCGATCGCCTGGACCACGGCGTCCGACAGCGGCACCCCGGCGAGGTGGTTGTCCTTCACGAGGACACCGCCCGAGAGCGAGGCCCGGTGGTTGACCCCCCCGCCGGCGCGCACCGCGGCCTTCTCGAGGGCGCGCAGCCCCGGGGTCGTCTTGCGCGTGTCACGGACCCTCGCGGCGTGGTTGGCGGCGGCGGCGGCCTCGACGTAACGGCGGGTGAGGGTCGCGACACCGGAGAGATGGCACAGGAAGTTGAGCGCGGTCCTTTCCGCGATGAGGAGGGATCGGAACGGGCCAACGACGCGGGCGACAACGGTCCCCACCTCGACGACGCCGCTGTCCTCGACCAACACCGTCAGCTCGAGCCCGGCGTCGAGCTGCTGGCAGGTCTCCCGCACACAACTCGTCCCGGCGATGACGCCCGGCTGACGCGCGACGAAGGCCGCGTGGGCGACCGCGTCGGCCGGCACGAGCGATCCGGTGAGGTCGCCGATCGGGCCGATGTCCTCGGCGAGCGCGAGCGTGACCGCCCGGCGGACCTCGTCGATCGGCGGGTAAACGTCATCGAACATCGTCATCGCGCTTCATCCGCCTTCACTGCCACGCGCACCCGGAAGTGCGCATCATCGCGCTCGGGGGCGTCCACACGGGTGTGGACGCCCCGGGTCTCCCGCCGGAACATTGCCGCGGCAGCGAGCGCCGACCCCACGTCGGCGAGGTTGCGCAGCTCCTCGGCGGCGATCCCGGTCTTTTTGGCCGCGACGGCCGCGGCGCGGTGCAGGATCGGTGCGAGCGATTCGAGGCCGTCGCGGTCGCGGATGACCCCGGCCCGGACGCTCATCGCCTCGCGGAGCGTGGCCCGCGCCGCCTCGAGGCCACCGCTCGGCGTCGTCGCGTCGGCGTCGTCGCCCGGCGCGAACACACCTTCGTCGAGGACGCGCACCGGGATGGCGGCGCGCTCGGGAGCGAGAACGCCGGCGAGCGCGCCCTCGGGCTGCGGGTCAGTCGACCCGGCGGCGATCGCCCGCGCCGCCCGGGCGGCAAAGACGAGCCCCTCGAGCAACGAGTTCGACGCCAGCCGGTTCGCACCCTGGGCGCCGGTGCAGGCGACCTCCCCGACGGCGAACAGCCCGCGCAACGCGCTCCGGCCCGCGAGGTCCGTGACGACGCCGCCACACAGGTAGTGGGCGGCCGGCGCGACCGGCAGGAGGTCCCGCTCGGCGTCGAGCCCGACCTCGGCGAGCATCGCCGCGATCGAGGGGAACCGGTCCGCGAAGTCCGGCACCAACCGGGCGTCGAGAAAGACATTCTGTGTGCCGTCGCGCACCATCCGGGCGACAATCGCGCGGCTGACGACGTCGCGGGAGGCGAGCTCGTCGACGAATCGCTCGCCCTGCGCGTCGAGGAGCAGGGCGCCGTAACCGCGCAGGCCCTCGGAGAGCAGGGGCCGCGGCTCCCGGCCGGCGCACAGTGCCGTCGGGTGGAACTGCACGAACTCGAGATCTGCGACCGGCACCCCGGCGCGCAGGGCGATCGCGATCCCGTCGCCCGTCGTCTCGGCCGGATTCGTCGTCACATCGAAGAGCGTCCCGACTCCGCCCGTCGCCAGCACGACGACGTCGGCATCGAGCCGGACCGGCAGCAATCCCTCGTCAAGGCAGGAGACGCCCGCGCACCGGTCCCCCTCGACGACGAGATCGGTGACGAAAAGACGTTCTTTCACCGTGACCCCGCTCGTCGCGAGCGCCGCCGTGAGCGCGCGGATCACCTCGGCACCAGTCGCCATGCCACCGGCGTGGACGACACGGGCGACGGAGTGACCACCCTCCCGAGCGCGGGCGAGCTCGTGGTGGTCGTCGAGGTCGAACACCGCCCCCCGCCCGAGCAGCGCCCGCACCGCGACGGGCCCCTCGCTCACGAGCACCCGCACGGCGTCCGGGTCCGAGAGGCCCCCTCCGGCCCGCAACGTGTCGGCCTCGTGCAGCTCGACAGAGTCGTCCCCGGCGTGAAGTGCCGCGGCGATCCCCCCCTGGGCCCAAGCCGTCGTCGACTCGTCGAGGCGTCCTTTCGTGATGAGCCCGACGCGGCCCGCGCCCCGCTCGACGAGCTCGAGTGCCGTCGTGCACCCGGCGATCCCGCTCCCGAGCACGAGTGCGTCGAAGGACTGGCGCGCCACGTCGCTCACCGTACGACCCGCAGGTTGTCGATCAGGCGGACCCGCCCCAGCCGGGCCGCGATGAGGAGCGCGACGTCGCCGCTGACGGTTTGCGCCGCCTCGAGGCGGCCATCGACGACGACGCGCGCGTAGTCGAGGACCATCATCGGTTCCGTGCCGACCACAGAGCGCATCGTCGACTCGACCTCCGCGACGTCCGTCGCTCCCGACGTCACCGCGTCCTCGCCTGCGCGCAGCGCCCGATACAGGACGGTCGCCGCCCGGCGTTCGGCGGTCGACAGAATGGCGTTCCGGCTCGACACCGCCAGGCCGTCCGGATCTCGCACCGTCGGGCAGGCGACGATGCCGACCGGCAGCGACAAATCCGCCACGAGCTGCCGGACGACGACGAGCTGCTGGTAGTCCTTCTCCCCGAAGTAGGCGGAATCGGGCGCGACGACCGCCAGGAGCTTCGTCACGACCGTGGCGACGCCGCGGAAGTGACCAGGCCGCGCCGCCCCCTCGAAGGCCGCGCCGAGTGCGCCGGGGTCGACGGTCACCTTCGGGGTCCCCGCGGGGTACATCTCCTCGACCGTCGGCGCGAACACGACGTCGGCGCCGGCGTCCGCGGCGAGCGCGCGATCAGCCCCGAGGTCGCGCGGGTACCGGGCGAGGTCGACCGGGTCCTCGAACTGGGTCGGGTTGAGGAACACCGAGACGACGACGACGTCGCAGGAGCACCGCGCCGCCTCGATCAAGGAGCGGTGGCCGTCGTGCAGCCCGCCGAGGGTCGGAACGAGCCCGACCGATGACCCCTGGCGCCGCTCGCCGGCGAGCCGGCGCCGGAGATCACCGATCGACCCGATGAGTTCGCAGTCGGCCGACTCGGCGTTCATCCTCAACGCCCACGCCCCTGCGCGTCGCCGCCGACGGATCGCGCGTCCTCCGCCGCCCTGAACGGGCCGAGCAGCTCGCCGACCCGGCGCAGGCTGTCCCGTTCGACGACGACGCGGACATGCCAGTCCTCCGGGACGAGCGAGGCGTCGAGGTCTTCGAGGGGCGCGAGGACAAAGGCACGTTCGTACATCCTCGGATGGGGCACCGTGAGCTCCGGGTCGTCGCTCGCAAATCCTTCGAACAAAAGGACGTCGACGTCGAGCGTCCGTGGACCCCAGCGTTCGAGTCGGATCCGGCCGGCGCGGTTCTCGAGCTCCTGCGCCACGCCGAGCAGCTCCCGTGGCTCGAGCGACGTGTCAATGTGCGCCACACAATTGAGATACGGCCCCTGACCGTCCGGCCCGCCGACGGGTGCCGTCTCGTAGACGGGTGAGACGGCGACGTCGGCGTCCAGCTCGGCGAGGCCCGCGACCGCGGAACGCAGGTGCGCCCACCGGTCGCCGAGGTTCGATCCGATCCCCAAGTACGCGTCCACGCCGGCTTCCGTCGTCCTCAGTCGGCTCGTGTCGTCGTCTCGCCCCGACGCCGGACGACCCGCACGCCGACGGTCTCGACATCGGCGATCGGCGGCCGCAGCTTGCGGACGCTGACCGTGACCGCGTCGACGCGCCGGTCGGCGAGCACCGCCGACGCCACGGCGTCAGCAAGCGTCTCGAGGAGCTGGAAGTGCGACGCGGCGACCAGCTCCCGCACCGTCTCCACGACTCTCGAGTAGTCGACCGCCCGGTCGAGGTTGTCGGACGCGGCCGCGGCGGCGAACGGCGTCTCGATGAGGAGCTCGATTTCGAACGGTTGCGGGTGGTCCTGCTCCGTGGCGAGCGCGCCGTGGGTGGCAAGGACGGTGAGGCCGCGCACCTCGATCACGTCGCTCATCGCGCGCTGATCCGGCGGCGCGCCGGCGCGGATCCGGGGGCCGCGCCGCGGACCGTCTTCGCCGCCCGCGTGACCTTCCCCGACGACGCCACCGCCTTCGCGGCCGGCTGACGCGAACCCGCCCGGGCGGGCTTCACGGCGGTCTTGCGCGCCACCGTCTTCGCCAGCTCGGCGCGCGCCGTGGCCTTGCGCGCCTTGCCGGCGGTCTTCCCGGCGGTCTGCTTCGCTTTTCTCGGTACGGTCGGCGTCGCGGGCTTGCGCGCCTTGGCGGCCTTGGTGGGCGTCGCGGGCTTGGGCGCCTTGGCGGCCTTGGTGGGCGTCGCGGGCTTGGGCCGCTTGGCGGCCGGCGCCCGGGTGGTCACGGACGTCGTGCGCCGCGGACGGGCGGCGCGTCGCCGGGAGGAGAGGTCGGCGACCGGCGCCGGCGCCGCGCCGGCCTCCCCGGTCGGCACCGCAGCCGGGGTCGCCGGACGCGCCCGTCCGGCGGGAGCGGGTGCAGCGGCCTCCGGCGCTTCGGGCCGCAGCGCGACGACGGTCTCCTCGGGAGGCGGCGCCGGGTGCCGACGGTCCTCCTCGGGCGGGAGCGGGACCTCCTGGGCGAGCGTGGCGATCGTGCGCCCGGCGGCGCCGAGCTGACGGCGGAGCAGGTGCTCGATCGCCGATATCGCCAGCGGCGGCTCGGGGATCATGCCGCTCCACCAGAGGAACCCGGCGAAGACGCCGGCGATCCGGTCGCCGAGCTCGTCCTGGTGGACGAGGATCCGGTCCCCGGCGTGCAGCCAGCCGAGGAGCTGCGGGTAGAGCTCGCCGAGCACGGTCGGTATGTCGGCGTGCACCCCCATCGGCACATGGGAGCACTCGAGCCCCAGCTCCTCGTAGGCGTGCAGGTTGTGCGTCGATGACAGCAGCGAGACGACGCGCGTGAAACCCTGCGCCCGGAGCCAGAGAATCTCCTCCTGGCGCCGCACGCGCCGGTGGTCCGGCGCGCTCCCGCCGGGCCGCTCGCTCAGCGCGAGGTGGCCCTTGATGATCCACGCGAAGTTGCGCGGGACGATCCCGGCCGCCCACCGGCCCCTCATCGGCCCACCCCCGCGGCCGTCCGGCGCCGCGCTCCGAGGTGATCCGGTTCGTCCCCGCCGACGAGACGGGCCGCCTGGACCGTTTCGGCGACGTCGTGCACCCGGACGATCGCCGCGCCCGCGGCCATCGCCCAGACCGCCGTCGCGAGCGACCCTTCGAGGCGGTCTCCCGCCGGGAGGGGCTCGGCCCCCTGCGGGGCGGCAAGCCGGCCGAGGAACGACTTCCGGCTCGTGCCGACGAGCACCGGGGTGCCCCGGGCGACGAGTTCCGGCAGCGCGTGCAGCAGTTGCAGGTTGTGCTCAACCGTCTTGCCGAACCCGATGCCCGGATCGACGTAGACCTCGCTGACACCGACCTCGCGCGCCGCGGCGGCGGCCGACCCGAGCGCCGCGAAGACCTCGGCGACGACGTCGTCGTAGCGCGGGTCCTGTTGCATCACCTTCGGTGTCCCGCGCATGTGCACGACGACGAGGCCGGCGCCCGCCTCGGCGGCGGCCCGGGCCGAGTGGTTCGCCACGTCGTTGACCAGGGACGCCCCCAGGCGGCATGCGGCCGCGGCGACGGCCGGCTTCATCGTGTCGATCGAGATCCGCACCCGGGGGGCGAGCGCCTCCACGACCGGTAAAACCCGCCGGAGCTCCTCATCCTCGGCAACGGGGTCGGCCCCGGGTCGCGTCGACTCTCCGCCCACGTCGATCAGGTCGGCACCCTGGGCGATCATCTCCTCGCCGTGGGCGATCGCCGCCGAGTGGTCGAAATAGCGACCACCGTCGAAAAACGAGTCGGGCGTCACGTTCAGAACGCCCATGACAAGCGGCCTCACGCCGCAAGACTACCGGTCCGGCGGGGTCCGGCTCCCGAATTCTGCCGATTGACCAGGCCGGACGCGCCAGTCAGGACTTCGCGCGCACGAACGCCATCGCCTCCGCCCGGGTCGAGGCGTCCCGGCGGAAAAGCCCCCGGACCGCCGAGGTGACCGTGCGGGCGCCCGGCTTGCGGACCCCGCGGATCGTCATGCAGAGGTGCTCCGCCTCGAGCACGACGAGCGTGCCCCGGGGCTGGAGCATCCGCTCCATCGTGTCGGCGATCTCCGTCGTCAACCGCTCCTGGACCTGGAGCTTGTGCGCGTGGTGGTCGACGAGACGCGCGAGTTTCGAGAGCCCGATGATCGTGCCGGCGGTTTCGGGGATGTAGGCGACGTGGGCCACCCCGATGAACGGGAGGAGGTGGTGCTCGCAGAGCGAGGCGAACGGGATGTCCTTCACCATCACCATCTCGTCGTGATTCGCCGAGAACGTGACGTCGAGCTGGGCCTCCGCCGAGTCCACCATTCCCTCGAGGAGCTCGGCGTACATCTCGGCGACCCGGGTGGGCGTGCCCTCCAGCCCGGCCCGGTCGGGGTCCTCGCCGATCGCGGCGAGCAGTTCGCGCACCGCCGCGGCGGCGCGCTCGAGGTCGACGCCCTTCGCGGGCGGACCCCCTTCGGGTGTCACGACGTCGCGCCGTCCATGACCCGGATGTCGGGCAGGTTCCGGTACACCTCGGCGACGTCGAGCCCGTAGCCGACGACGAAGTCGGGCGGGATCTCGAAGCCGACATACGGGATCTTCAGGTCGACCCGCTGCTGGTCGGTCTTCAGCAGCAGCGCGCAGATCTCAAGGCTCGCCGGGTTTTGCGCCGCGAGGCCCTTGCGCAGGTACGACAGCGTCAGCCCGCTGTCGACGATGTCCTCGACGATCAGCACGTGCCGGTCGACGAGATCGACGTCGAGGTCCTTCACAATCCGGACGATCCCGCTCGTCTTCGTCGCGGTGCCGTAGGACGACACGGCCATGAAGTCCATCTCAACGGGCAGATGGATCGCCCGGGACAGGTCGGCCATGAAGACGAACGCCCCCTTCAGAACGCCGATGAGGAGCGGGGGGCGGCCGGCGTAGTCCCGGGTGATCATCTCGCCGAGCTCGGCGACGCGGCGCGTGATCTCGTCCTCGGTGATGAGCACCCGCCCGAGGCTGAGTCCGGCGAGCGGGTCCTCTTTGGCTTGGGGTCCGTTCTCGTCGCGTTTGGTCACGGCCATGACCCTACCGGTTGACGATCCCCCACTGGAATGGCGATCGGGCAGGAAAGGTGCCGGTCGGTGAGGCGCCGGCGCGGCGTCGGCTACGCGTCGAGGATGAGGTGCCCGTGGCTCCGGCGGAGCCGGCGGCCCCCGGCGACCTCGCACGCCACCGTGTCGCCGTGCGCGACGGCGAGGACGCGCTCGACGGTGGCGGCGTCCGGCGGGTAGGACGCCGTCGACTGTTCCTTCAGCCAGCCGCGCACCGCCCGGCGCGCCAGCGCGACGGGGGCATTCGTGAGCTCTGCCGCGCTCGTCGCGTCGATGCCGGCGGCGAGTTCGTCGAGCAGCGCGACGTCGTCGGCGAGGAGCTCGGCCTGGCGGGCGATCACGGCGACGACGTCCCGACCCGCGACGTCGGCGAGCAGCGGCACGAGCTCCTGGCGGATGCGGTTCCGCCGGTACGCCGGATCCGCGTTCGACGGGTCCGCGACGACCTCCAGTCCGAGCGACCCGACGAGGCGGACGGTCTCGGCCCGCCGCAGCCGCAGGATCGGATGCCGCCGTCCCGGGCGCATCCCCGAGAGCCCGTCCGCCCCGGCGCCGCGCAACAGGTTGAGGAGCACCGTTTCCGCCTGGTCCTCCGCCGTGTGGCCCGTCGCGCAGTCGGGCGGCAGGGCGGCGAACCTCGCCTGGCGGGCGCGGGCCTCGAGGTTGGGGCCCGCCGCGACCTCGACGCGCAACGCGACGAACGCCGCGCCGAGCCGTTCGGCGCCGGCGCGCACGACATCGGCCTCGCCGGCCGATCCCGGACGGATCCCGTGGTCGACGTGATAGGCGGTCGCCTCGCAGCCGGCGGCGACGGCCAGCGCGAGCAGGGCCAGCGAGTCGGCCCCTCCGGACACCGCGCAGGCGAGCTGCTCGCCCCGGGACGGGAACGTACACCGCCCGAGCAGCTCGGCGGCGAGATCGGAGAGCACGTCCCCCCCTCAGGTGCCCGGGGCGACGACGCCGCCCGCCCGGGCGATCCAATGCTCGGGAGCGCCGATCTCGTCGAGGGTCGGCAACATCTCCGGCGATTCCCACACCCGCGAGAAGAGCGCGTCGCCGCCGCCGGCCTCGACGGCCTCGATGAACCGCCTTCCCGCCGAGTACTGGCGGAGCTTGGCCTCGAGCCCGAGCGCCCGCTGAACGAACTTCGCCACGCCCTTCGCGCTCTGCCGGCGCGCCCCGAGGACGGCGGCGAACCGCTGCGCGCCGGCCACCTCGCCGCTCCCGGCCCGGGACATCACGTACTCGCCGTGGCCTTCGAGCAGGCTCATCAGCGCCTGGGCCTCCCGCAACGTGGCGAGCTGCTCCGAGGAGGCGAGCAGCCCGACGAGACCACCCTCGGCGAGTGGGTCACGACCTTCCCAGAGATCGGCCGCGGCGCGGCGCAGGCTCTCGAGGACCGCCTTCACATCGGGGACACCGACGGACGTGCCGCGCTCGACGAGCCCCAGGAAGTACTCGCGCATCCAGGGCACCCCGGTGAACTGCATCCGGTGCGTCACCTCGTGGAGGGCGATCCAGAGCCGGAACTCGCGCGGCGGGAACCCGTGGTGGCGCTCCAGCGCGACGATGTTCGGCCCGACGTAGTAGACGAATCCCCCGGACTCGTCCCCGTCGAGCGGCATGAGGTCGTACTGGCCGAGGACCTTGGCCGACATCCAGGTGAGCAGCACCCCAAATTCGACGCCCGCCGCCACCCTCGCCGCCGGCGAGAGGACCGTCCGGCCACCGGCGCCCCCCTTGCCGAGGGCGCGAGCCGCCGGCGCGAGGAGCCGGCGCAGCGATCCGATGTTCGCCTCGACCCAACCGGCCCGGTCGACAACGAGCCCCCGGGCCCGACCGGCGGTCGAGTGCAGCCCGGTCGTCGCCTCGACGAGCTCCTCGGCCCGCGCCGTCGCCTCGTCGAAATCCGTGTCGAGCCGCCGGCGGGTCCGCGCGTCGAGCGGCTTGGCGAAGCGGGAGGTCTCCCGTCCGATCCGCAGCGCGACGTCCCACGCCGCAAGTTCCGGGCCGCTGTCGTCCGTCGTGCCCATGGGGCGAGGACGCCCTAGCTCTTGCTCTTCAGCCGCTCGTGGTCGATGGCCTTGGCGACGCGATCACGCAGCTCGTCAGGCACGCGGTCCTTGCACCGGTCGGCGATGACCCGCCGGAGCTCGGCCTCGAACTCGTACTTCTCGACGCAGGGCGCGCAGTAGTCGAGGTGCGCCTCGAGCTCGCGCCGGCGCTCGTCGGTCAGCTCGCCGTCGAGGTAGCCGTAGAGGCTGTGGATGCTCTCTGCGCAGTCGATCTCGCCCCACTCCCCGCTCGGGGGACCCGTACGTCCTTGTTCGGTCATCGACGGTCGACCTCCACGTTCGGCTCCGGTGCCGGGGTCAACGTCCAGGACACGGGAACAATTCTCACATTCACTGTCATAGCGGCTGGGCCTCGACGATGCCGCGTTCCAGCGCATAGTCGTGCAACGCCTTCTGGAGCGCTCCCCTTCCCCGGTGGAGCCGGCTCATCACCGTCCCGACCGGCACCTCCATGATCTCGGCGATCTCTTTGTAGGAAAACCCCTCGACGTCGGCGAGGAGCACGGTCATCCGGAACGACGCGGGCAGCGACTCGATCGCCGTCTTCACCGCCTCGTCCGTGAAGTGGGAGAGGACCTCGTCCTCGGCGGAACGGCCGAGCTCCGATCCGCCGACCCCGACGAGCCGATGGTAGAGGTAGAGGTCCTCGACGTCCTCGACGTCGGCTTCCTCGGGACGCCGCTTCTTCGCCCGATAGGAGTTGATGAACGTGTTCGTGAGGATCCGGTAGAGCCAGGCCTTGAGGTTCGTCCCCTCCTCGAATCCGCCATAGGCGCGATAGGCCTTCAGGTAGGTCTCCTGGACGAGGTCCTCGGCGTCAGAGGGGTTGCGGGTCATGCGCATTGCCGCGGTGTAGAGCGACGGCATGAACGCCAGGGCGTCATCGACGAAACGCTCCTGGTCGGCCACGGACCGAGACTACTTGGGTGCGACCACGCGAACGTAGTGGCGACCCGGACCGACGTCTCGGCGCGGACCGACGTCAACTGCGCCCCATCCAGCCCCGTCTTCGGTCATCGGATCCCGGCGATCAAATCGGCCGGTGGCCGGGTATTCTCGGCTGCCCGCGGCCGTAGCCGCGCGCTCCAGCGGGCTGAGCGGCAGTTGGATCTCGAACGAGTAGATCCTCTGCCCCTTCTTGTAGGCGACCGCGAGACGGCTGAAGAGCGTCCCGTGTTTCGTGTGTTTCGGGTCCCACAGCGTCACCGCGGCGGGATAGTTGTGGAACTTCCCGGCGGCGCAGTAGGGCGTGCAGTCGTTCAGCGAGTACGTGCCCTCCGCCATGGCGTGCGTCGCCGTCCACGACTGCCAGTCCAGTCTCACGAGGCGCGAGTTGTCGTCCGCGCAGGTGATGATGAAGCTCGACGGCTCGCGCACCGCCGGGCCGACACAGTCGATGACCCGAGGCGGCTTGTCCGAACCGGCGCGTGGGGCAGCGAGAGCAGTCCCCGCTCCGACAGCGGACACCACCCCGACCGCGACCGAGACGACCGCCAGGGCGACCGAACGCGCGTGCATCGACTCCTCCTCGCGCCTTCTTGGCGCCTTGGCGCGAAATGTAGCGAGACGGCGGAGCGTAATCAGGGCGGCCGGCCAGCCCCTCCAGCCATCTCGGCCGGCAAACGGAGGGCCGACCGGGGCTCCGTCCTCAGGAGACGACGACCGTGGCCTTCGCGACGGCGTGAGACGACGTGCAGTTCACGAGCCCCGTCACGACGACGTGGTAGGTGCCAGCTTTCGCGTAACGATGGCCAAACGACCAGCCCGCAGATGCCGGGACGCCCGGACCCGCCCGGCAGTACAGCGGGATCGCGTTCGCCCGGCTCGTTCCGTCACCAAAAAACAGGCGGTAACCGAGGGCACCGACCGCATGCTGGGCGGAAAGACGCAGGTCGAACCTGACGGTGGAGCCGCGCGCGACATGCTCCGGGGAGACCTTCAGGCTGATCCGGAGCCCAACGTCGGCCGTGGCGGACCCGGGCGACCGGACCGGAACGCGCGACACCGCGGCGGGTCCCGGCCGGGGCCGTACCGCGGACGCGGAGGAGACCGGACCAAGGGCCACGCCGGTCATCGCGGTGGCGCCCGCGCCGAACCCGACCGAGGCGACCGCCATCGCCAGCCGCAGCCTTCTCATGGGTCGGCGACCGCCACCCTCACGCTGTCGGCGCGGGCGCGCGTCGCGACCGGTTCCCGTCGGCAGACCCGACGGGACGACGTTGTGGTGCTGAGACCCGGGCGGTGGCACGCCGCCAAGCTACGACGGCGCGAGTGACCTGTCACTGCGGTCACACCCGCGTCCCGACGCTTCGCACGCCCTCGCCCACCCGCGCCGGCGCGCGACACGAAGGCGTCACCCGCTATTCCGCGACCGGGCCGAGCGGCGGCTCTCAGCCGGGAGGAGCGCTGTTCGCGAGCAGCCGGTCCTGCGCGTCGGCCTGGCTGCGCACGCCCTTTTTACCGAGCAGGAAGTAGACGAGTCCCGCCACGGCCACGCCGAGGAAGATGCTGAAGTCGGCACCGCCGGTGTGCACCGTTACGGGGTGAGCCCAGTCCGGGACGCTGAACGAAGTGGACAGAGCCGACATCGCGGCCATCATGCCGAGCACCTGAGCGATGATCGCCGGCCAGTAGACGCCACCCCGCCGCCAGTACAGGCCGTCGCGACCGGTGCGCTGGAGCTCGGCCGCGACGTAGCGGAAGCGCCGGAGGGCCCAGTCGACGAGGTAGATCGCCATCCAGGGCGCGATCCAGATGATCACGAGGTCGACGAAGTCGGTCAGGAAATGCGTGAACGTCGAGTCGAACACCGCCCAGTACGTGACGCCCAGACAGAGCACCGAGTCGATGGCGACAGCCTGGTAGCGCTTCACGCGCAGTCCCATCGCCTGCAACGTCACCCCGGAGGAGTACAGGTCGAGGCTGTTGATCGCGAAGAGCTGCACGATCGCGAAGATGAGGAATGCGACGACGAACCAGGCGGGGATGCTGCTCTGGTACATGAAGGGCACGAAGGCGCTCGCCTGCGAGCTGCCAACGCCCATGATGAAGGTCCCGACGACCGCACCGAGCGTCATCACCAGGATCTCCGGAATCGCCGTCCCGGCGAACACCCAACCCACGATGGCTTTCTTGCTGGCGTTCCTCGGCAGGTAGCGCGTGTAGTCGTTGCCGCACTCCGCCCATCCGAGCCCACTGAGGACGATGGTGAACGCCAGTCCGACCATGTACATCGACCAGCCGGCTCCCTGCTGACCGAGGTGGAGCTGGGCGTGCCTCACGCTCAGTCCGAGGAACATCGCGAACACGAAGGCGAACGGGAAGATGAGCCCACGCAGGACCTTCACGATCGTCGCGTGCCCGAGGAAGGGCAGCACGAACTGGATCGCCACCGCGAGCAGGATGTAGATGGCCTTGGCCGGGTCCCCGACGCCGAATCCCGCCTTCATCGTGAGTACGAGCGCCGCGCCGACGATCAGGATGAGGCCCTCGATCTCAAAACCGACCATCGTGAGCCAGTTGAGGGTCGCGATCGCCCGTGACCCGTTGGGGCCGTAGGCGGCGCGGTTGATCCCGAACACCGTGGTGCCGGCGTCCGGGCCCTGCAGGCTGCAGATGCCGAGCAGGAAATACGAGATGTTGCCTATGACGATGATGCTCACCGCCTGCGCGAACGTGAACCCGAACGTCATCAAGATGGCGCCGTAGATGAAGTACTCGACCTGCAAGCTGGCACCAGCCCACAGCCCGAACAGGTCGTGCGGCTTGGCCCATCTTTCCTTCTCGGGGATGAAATCGATCCCGTGCCGCTCGATATGGAACGGCTCGATCGATTGCGGCGTGCTCGGCACCGCAGCGTCCGTGGTGGCCACGCAATCCTCCCGGTCTCCCGCCGGAATGGCGGGCATGACGTCATTCGGCTGTCCAGGGTCCGGACGCGCCCGTCGGGTCCGCCTCCGACGGTGACGCCCGCCGGCGAATTCTGCCAGATGATTCGCGACACGACACGGTTTGCGGGTTCACCGGAAAGAAAGGCAGCCGTCGTGTCCGCCCGGCGACAACCGTCCTCAGGTCACGTTCTGCGAACTCCGCCAGATCGTGGCCGCGACCCGCCCTCCGGTCCCACCAGAGACCTCCGCCGTGCCCCCGCCGGCGGTGTCAGCACTGGGGTTTGTTGGGCCTGCTGCTACAGCAAGCAAGAGAACGTACCGGACGAGTATCAGGACACGTTCGGTTACCGCGACGTGTGGACGTGGACCGCAATCGACGCGGACACGAAGCTCATTCCGTCATGGCTCGTCGGTGAGCACACGCTGGCCGACTGCTACACGTTCTTTGCGGACCTCAAGTCACGGCTCTGGAACAACCGCATCTAGCTCACGACGGATGACCTATCGCACTACGCGACCGTTGCCGACGCGTTGTGGCCCAACAGCGTCCACTTCACCCAGCTCATCGAAATTTACGGCGTACTCGGTTCGGAGAATCCTGAACAGCACTGCAGCCCTGGTGCGGACACCGGGACTGACATCCGGATCATGGTCGGTCACCCCGATCCCCGCCACATCTCGACTAGCTACGTCGAGCGACAGAACCTCACTATGCAGACGGGGATACGCCGGCTCACACGGTTGACCAACACGTTCTCCAAGAAGGTTGAGAACCACGCCTACACGGTAAGCCTGCATCTTTCTTACTGTAACTTCTGCCGAACCATGAGGGTCTACGGATCAAGAACGCAGATGGCATCTACACCCAGCGCACGCCCGCGAGGGCCTTTGGTGTCGCCACCTACAAGTGGTCCCTTACCCAGCTTGCCGGGCTGCTTGACTAGCTCTCATGAATGGCCAGACACGGACTCCGTGGATGCGTAGGCACTTAAGCCAGAGATAGCGGCTGAACCTCTTCTGTAGCCTAATGATTACCGGCGCCGTTCTAGATGCAGTGACGCGCCAGTACATCCTAGGGTCGATCCTCCTGGTGCTCCTTCTGTTCATCCTGTACAGGCGAAGGCAGGCGAACCGGAAAAGGGCGTCGTCAAACTAGGGGACTGACATACCTGTCGCGCCAGCGACCTATTTCTTATCGTGGTCCCACTTCTTGAAGATCAACAACGTGTCGTCGCCCCGCGGCACCATTGCCACCAGTTCCCACCGATCGGCACCCAATGTGTTCAGGTGCTCGCTAAGTGAGCTCACGTCGGCAATCGCCCCGCTTGTGGGATGGCCGAGACGCTCGATCCGGTATCTAAGTACAAGATCACTTGGCAGAGCTGCTCCAACCTCCTGCCGGATTCTGGCCGCCGTCCTGTAGGAATCGTCTTCTGCCGAGGCTTCGGCCTCCCGACGGCGCTTGGCTTCCGACTCGGCCTGGTCCCGCCTCCGGTCCAATTCGTCCGTCATGGTCAGAGCGTATAGAAGATCAGCAATGGCGCGCTCCAGGCGTGGACTTTTGAAGATGGTGCTCCCATCGCGGGTGCGTCAAGCATGTAAGTCCCCTAACTAGCCCACTACCGACCGCTCCCGTTGACCTAAAGTGTCAGCGAATTTGGCAGGTCCTCGGTCGTCGCGGCGGCATGGACGCAACGGTCATTGACTCTGGTCCAGCGAAGTTTCCGACCTTGAGGTGACAGGATGTCGAAACTGGTTGTTATTCGTCTGTTCGCTGCCGTTGCGCTGCTGTTTGCTGCGACCTCGGCGATGCTCGCTGCTGGGTTTGCGTCGCCGGCGGGGGCTTCAACGTCTCAGAACGTCGTAGTCCTATCCGTCACGGCCACGCCGAGCACGCTGCCGGACAGTGGCGGGGTGACCACCGTGACCGCCAGGCTCGAGAATGCCAACACCTGCCAGCTAGAGCCGTCATCCTGGTCGAACCCGCCGCAGCGCACCCCCACCATCTACAACTTCAATGGAACCGGCGACTCTCCAGGTTACGGAACGCGGGTGGTGACGTTCTCCGACAGCGTGCGGCCATGCTCGACGTCCTTCACGATCCCCGTGCGCTTCACCGCGAACCAGGTTGGCATTCGGGCCACGGTCACTCTGACGTTGGAGGCGCGCAACTCATACAAGAGTGACGGAGAGAACGAGACCTCCTGGCAGACAAAGTCGTTCTCCGTCGTGGTTCTCCCGCAGCCACCAGCCTCGGTCGTCGAGGCGACCGGCCCTGGGAACCTCCTATGTCTGCCGCACGTCACCGGGACGACTGTCGGCCAGGGCTTCGTCGCCCACTTCGTGGTCTCGGGACCGGTCGGCACCAGCGTCGTCGAAATCAGCTATGGCGACATGGCAGTGCCAGGGTGGAACGGTCATAACCCGGTCAATGACTGGCTCATGAGGTCGCTCACCAACCAGCGGTCGTCGTCGATTGTCATTACCAGCCACCTAAACATGGGTCCCACGTCGAGCGTCGAGTTGATGGTGGGGGGCAAGAACTTCACGTTCGTCGTTCACTGCCCGAACAGCTAGCGAAACGCGCCCACAAGCGACTCTCTCCTGGGACCACGTCCCGCCACCCATCTAGTGCCAAGGGCGCAAGCGCCTTGCTGCTTTGAGACTTACGAGCGATGGCACTTACCGCTATAGGTGAACAGTTCCATCCTCGCTCAAGGTCCATCCCGGATTGTGAGCGACTTCCCACACGTATCCGTCGGGATCGGCAAATGCGCCTGAAGTACCGCCCCATTCCGCCCACGCACTCGGACGGACAATCGTTCCGCCCGCGCGTTGCGCGTCTGCGAGTGTCGCACTGACCTCCTCGGGGGAGCGAACGTTGTGCGCGAGTTCGATGCCAGGTGCGCCATGTCCGCCGAGCGCGGTCCAAAGACCAAAGATCATTCCTCCCGCTTGGAAGAAACAGATCGAGTCGTCGGGCTGCTCGGCAACGACCCAACCGAGGGCCTCATAGAACGCGCGAGCGCTCGCCAGGTTGTTGACTCCGAGGGTCACGAGACTGATGCGTTGTTCCACCTCGTCATGATCGCACGTGGTGGCACCGCGAAGGGGCCTGCTGCAGATTCACTCGACATCGTGGCGACATTGTTGGGCCAACTGCTGAGGACACTGATCGCCCCGGGAAGAATAGGGATCATAAGCTGGCCTTTTGGAGCCCGAGGTGGGATTCGAACCCACGACCTGCGCATTACGAGTGCGCTGCTCTACCACTGAGCTACCCGGGCAATCCCGCGCATCTTCGTCCCTTTGCCCGATGCGCGGCGCGGTTATCGTACGCGCTCGGCGCCGCCCATGAGTCCGGCGACACCGGGTTCCGCCGAGACGGCGAGTCTCGTCACCGCGGCGCGTCGAAGGCGTCCTAGTCTGGCGGAAATGCGGTCCCTCGACCCCACGGCTCCAGTGTGTCGCGATGGGGCACGCTCGCATCGCAGACCGTGACAGACCTCGATCCGCCGGTGCAGTTCCAGCCGACTGCGACCGAAACCGCCGCGGACGCGTCCCCACACGGGGCCGAGGGGAGCTGGATCCTCGAGAGCGAGGAATCGATCCGGGCAGAAGCTCGTGCCTTCGGCGAGGAGCGGCGACGGAAGCGACAGTCTCTCCGACTGCACGCCTTGAGCTGGATCGCGATCGCCGTCGGTGCTGTCGGCCTGGCGGTACTCGTCAGGACCTACGTCGTCCAGACGTTCTACGTCCCCTCAAAGTCGATGACGCCGACGCTGCAGGTCGGAGACCGCATCCTCGTCGACAAGCTGCCGGTCGTCTCGCGCGACATCCAACGCGGCGACATCATCGTCTTCCGGCGCGTAGCTCGGGACACGGATCTCTCAGGTCCTTCGGACCTCGTGAAACGCGTGATCGGTCTGCCGGGCGAGACGGTCTCGTCAAGGGGTGACGTCGTGCTGATCAGCGGTGAGCCACTCGCCGAACCGTGGCTCCCCGACCTCAAGAAGGTTCCGGGGTGTTTCGAGCCCAGTCTCAACATCCGCACGACCGTGGTTCCTGCCAACTCCTACTTCGTCCTCGGCGACTGCCGGGGGGACTCATCGGACAGCCGGGTCTGGGGTGCCGTGCCGGCGTCCCACATCATCGGGAAGGTCTTCCTGGTGGTGTGGCGCCACGGGCATCCGTGGTTCCACTGGTTCTGACGATCGTGCCAAGGTTCGGTCCTTCATGGGCGATCGTCCCCGCCCACAACGAGAGCGCCCTCGACGCGCACTGGGACGGGCTGTGTGCCTCGGCGAGCCGGCGGAGGGAGTGGGATTCGAACCCACGGGGCTCGTGGCCCAACGGTTTTCAAGACCGTCACAATCGTCCGCTCTGCCATCCCTCCCGGGGCGACGCTAGCCGGGACCGGATCGCTTCCCGAAGGAACAATGCAGCCAGAGAGCGAAGCCAGTATCGCGTCACGCCACTGCCAAGCTCGGACTGCGGTACGCACTGAGCCGGTTTTCCGCCTTGCTCGCCTGGTTGATTCGGTCCCGCCTCCGTGTCGCACGCTGTCGGGGACGGTGCTGGCAGGATAGAGAACGCGATGGACGACAACGAGCTGTCCGAACTCATCGACGGGGTTCGGAATGGAAGCGTCGAGCCCGAAGCCGCTGTTGAGCGTCTCCGTCGCCTCCCCTTCGCCGACCTCGAGTTCGCGCGCGTCGACCACCATCGACCGTTGCGCCAGGGTCTGCCCGAAGCTGTTCTCGGCCAGGGCAAGACGGCCGGGCAGTGCGCCGCGATCGTCGCCGAGATGCTCGAACACGGATCTGGGCCGGTTCTTCTCACCCGGGCCGACCGCGAACAGGTCGCCACCACGCTCGAACGCTGCCCTGGGGGCGCCGTGACGCCGGGACTGGCCGATCCGGCCACGATGTTCATGGTCGGCTGGCGTCCGGCTCCGCTGCGGTCCGAGCGCGTCGTCGTCGTCACGGCGGGGACTGCCGACCTCCCGGTCGCGCACGAGTGCATCGCGACGCTCACGGCGTTCGGATTCTCGCCGACCCTCATCGCCGACAGCGGCGTCGCCGGGATTCATCGCCTCCTCGCCAACGCGTCCGAGATCGCGAGTTGCGACGCGGTCGTCGTCGTTGCGGGCATGGAGGGCGCGCTCCCCAGCGTCGTTGGAGGCATCTCGCCGGCGCCGGTCATCGCCGTCCCGACGAGCGTCGGCTACGGTTCCTCCCTCGAAGGCGTGACGGCCTTGCTGGCAATGCTCGCCTCGTGCGCTCCGGGGATTACGGTCGTGGGCATCGACAACGGCTTCGGCGCGGCATGCGCGGTCACCCGGGCACTCCGGTGAGCGACGACACCCCCAAACGCGATCGCGGCCCCGCCGGAACGAAGGTCGCGGCCCGCGGGCCCCGGATCGCGTGGTTCCACTGTTTCGCCGGCATCGCCGGCGACATGGCGCTCGGGAGCCTCATCGACGCGGGGGCCGACGTCGCAGAGGTTCGCGGCCTGCTCGCGAGGCTCGCCATCGAGGGGTGGTCCCTCGAACCGGTCCCCGTGCTGCGTGGTGGCGTTGCCGCCACGCAGGTCATCGTCACCGTGAACGAGACAAGCGTCGTGCGGACCTTCCCCCACATTCTCGGCATCCTCGACGAGGCGAAACTGCCCCCCCGCGTCCGTGACCGCGCCGTCGCGGCCTTCTCGGCGCTCGCCGAGGTCGAGGGCCGGCTCCACCGGCGCCCGACGAGCCAGGTCCATTTCCACGAGGTCGGCGGCCACGACACGATCGTCGACGTCGTCGGCACGGCCGCCGCGCTCGAGGTGCTCGGCATCGACGAGGTGCTCTCGAGCCCGGTCGCCATGGGGAACGGCGTCGTGCGCACGAGCCACGGCCTGCTGCCGAACCCGACCCCCGCCGTCCTCGGTCTCCTCGAGGACGTGCCGGTCTGGGGACGCGACATCAATGTCGAGCTGACCACCCCGACGGGCGCGGCGATCCTCGCCGCGATGGCGACCGGGTACGGCCCGATGCCACCGATGATCGTCGACTCGACCGGTTACGGTGCCGGGTCGCGCGAGATCGACGGATTGCCGAACTGCACCCAGGTCGTGATCGGCTGGCGCGCCACGAGCGAGGCGCCCGCCGGCACGCGGCACGGCCAGCCGCTCACATTGCTCGAGGCGAACCTCGACGATGCGACGGGCGAGCAGCTCGCCGACGCGCTTCGTGCCCTTCTCGAAGCCGGGGCGAACGACGCCTGGGTCACACCGGTCGTCATGAAAAAGGGGCGACCCGGCCACGTCCTCAGCGTCCTCGCCGACCGGGCCCTCGTCGAGCAGCTCTGTGCGGTGCTCACCGGCGAAACCGGTTCACTGGGCGTGCGTGTTGTCGAGGTCGGTCGGATGGCCGCCCCCAGGCGCCTCGACCACGTCGATCTCGATGGCACACCGATCCGCGTGAAGGTGAGCGCAGGACGGGCGAAGGTCGAACACGACGACGCCGCCGAGCTCGCCCGCCGCACGGGACGCCCGGTCCGCGAGGTCATCGAACGCGCCGAACGGGCGTGGTGGGATCAGTCCGACCGCGAGCCCGAGCCGCCAGAGGAAGCCTGAAGCGCGGGCGCCAGCTCAGATCGAGACGTAGAGCGCAATCGAGCGCGTGTCCGGGGGACCGCCCGGGATCCGGGCCGTGACGACGAGCTCGTAACCCGTTGCGTGCTTGACGGCGAGCTTCGGCATGACGACGTACTCCGAGACCCCGGGTGCGAGCACGCTGAGCTTGTGGCGGCAGCTGACCCTCGCGGCACCGGTGTGGGAGGAGTTCGAGGGCTCGAGCACGGCGATCACGTTGGCCCCGTGGGCCGTGGTGTCACCCGTGTTCTTCACGATGACGACGACCTCGAGCCGCGTCGTCGCGGCAACGACCGAGGTCGAGCCCGAGGGCGGGATCTGCAGGGACGTCGTCACGAGCGGAAGCGTGGTCGTCGTCGTGGTCGCTCTGTTGCCCGCCGGCTTCGAGGATCCCGTTGACGCGGTCGTCGTCGAGGTCGTCGTCGTCGAGGTCGTCGTCGCGGGCTGTTGCCGACGGGCGTGGCCCTTCGCGGCAGGGACAGTCGTGGTCGTCGCAACGGTCGTTGAAGTCGTGGCCGCGGCGATCGTCGTGGTCGTCGTGGGCAGCGTCGTCGTCGTGGTCGTCGTGGTCGTCGTCGTCGGAAGCCCGGTGATCTCGAGGGGCGGCGGCTCCAGGGTCACGGCAACGATCGAGATCGCGGGCGCGAACGCCAGGCTCGACGCGGACCGCAGCGCATTCACCCAGGCGCCCGCCGACGCCGCCGACCAGACGCCGGGCGTCTGGACCCAGGCCGACGACGGCAGGGAGCGCGCGTTGACGTCGCCGCGGAGCGACACGACGAGCGCGTGATACCCCGCGTCCGCGGCGATGAAGCACGATCCGGCCGTCTCAAGGAGCTTCGTCGCCCGCGGCAGCGGGGATGAACCGGTCCGCGCCGAC
The DNA here is from genome assembly GCA_963785415.1 of uncultured Acidimicrobiaceae bacterium. GTDB lineage: Bacteria > Actinomycetota > Acidimicrobiia > Acidimicrobiales > Bog-793 > Bog-793. The sequence continues at coordinate 1,563,443 of CAWAVB010000001.1, read as the reverse complement.
GTCGCGAGCTCGATGCCGCGGGCGAGATCTGCCGCCCCTTCACGCCGCAGCCGGAGCACCCCGGCCATGAGCGCGCCTGCTCCCGGCGAAGGGGCGGCGAGCCCGAGCGACTGGTACGTGGTCTCGTCGGTCGTCGTGCCTCGCGTCAGCTCCCCGAGGGCGAACTCGAGGGTGACCCGGTCGAATTCCGCCGCATCGGTCGCATGGGCCCTGATGGCGTGGAGCGTCGAAGTGAGGGTGTCCGACTCGTCGACGATGGTCGTCGTGGCGGCAACCCAGGTCTTGTCCGTCCGCTTGCCGACGCCGGACGACGTGTCGACGACCTGGTCGATGACCTCGCCGACGAAGAGCACCACGAGAAGGACGACCACGACGACGATGACGACTCGCCAGCGGTCGCGCCGCGAAGACGGCAGCGCACCGCGGCCGCGTCGATCAGGCATCACGCCGACGCTAGCGGTCGGATGACGACCGGTTCAGGAGTTGCCGGCGGACGCTTCGGCCGCCGGGGGTCACTCGCCGACCGCGCCTCCACTGACGCTCACCTCGGACTTCGTCGTCCGCCAGTTGACCGTCGGCCGGATCGCCTCGGGGTTGACGCGGCTCTTGTGCTTGATCGCCAGCTCGACGAGCGAGGCGACGTGCTCGTCGGTGAGCAGGTGCGGCTTGAGCCCGAGGTCGGGGAGGTGCGTCGCGATCGCGTTGTAGTAGTGCTCTTCCTTCTCGACGCGGGGGTCGGGGATCGACTCGATCGTGACCGGGACCGGCGAGACACGCTTGACCCACTCGGCGAGCTGGATCACCGAGAAAGTCTCGGTGAACTGGTTGAAGACGCGGAACTCACCCGCGGCCGCCGGGTTGAGGCAGGCGAGCTCGATGCAGGCGAGCGTGTCCCGGATGTCGAGCATGCCGCGGGTCTGGCCCCCCTTGCCGTAGACGGTGAGCGGGTAGCCGACGGCGGCCTGCACGGCGAACCGGTTGAGCACCGTCCCGAAGACCCCGTCGTAGTCGAACCGGGTCTCGAGGTCGGGGTGCATCTCGGTCTCCGGCGTCTGCTGGCCGTAGACGACGCCCTGGTTGAGGTCTGTCGAACGCAAGCCCCAGATCCGGCAGGCGAACTGGATGTTGTGGCTGTCGTGCACCTTGGACAGGTGGTAGAAGGAGCCCGGCTGCTTCGGGTAGGGCAGGACGTCGGTCCGGCCCTTGTGGGTGATCTCGATGTAGCCCTCTTCGATGTCGATGTTCGGCGTGCCGTACTCGCCCATCGTGCCGAGCTTGACGATGTGGATCTTCGGATTGAGCTCGGCGATCGCGTAGAGCAGGTTGATCGTGCCGACGACGTTGTTCACCTGTGTGTAGACGGCGTGCGCCCGGTCGATCATCGAATACGGCGCGCTGCGCTGCTCGGCGAAGTGCACGACCGAGTCAGGCTCGAAAGATCGGATCGTCTCGTACAGGAATGGGTAGTCGTCCAGGTCCCCGATAAAAGGGGTGATGGTGTGCCCGCTGACTTCCTTCCAGGTCGCGACACGCCGGTGGAGCTGGCGGATCGGGACGAGGGAGCTCGAGCCCATCTCCTCGTCGTAGTGACGGCGGACGAGGTTGTCGACGACCCCAACATCGTGGCCGCCCTGGGAAAAGTGAAGTGCGGTTGGCCATCCGAGGTAGCCGTCCCCCCCTAGAACGAGGATCCGCATCGGGCTTTCCTTCCTGTCGTGCACCTGTGACGCGTCCGCCCGCCCTGGCGGCGTGGCATCGCAGACCGTGGGGATTTGCGATTTTGGTGGACGCGAGCCGGGGCGCGACGCAACGTGATGACACTTGTAGATTGGTCGTGCGACCGACGAGCCTAGTCGAGCCGGGCGGGCGCGGGTCCAGTCGGTCGCCTCCGGGGGTTCTCACGGGCGGAGCCCGTTCCCGCGAGATCGCGATGGCGGCGCGATGCTCGTGGTCATCGCCGGTGTGGCGCAGCTGGCAGCGCAGACGACTTGTAATCGTCAGGTCGTGGGTTCGAGTCCCACCACCGGCTCCGTCCGTCGGGCCACCGCCGTGAGTCGACGGGGCCGCGAGGTCCTCCTTTCTCGGCTGGGCCCGGAACGGCGAGTCCTGGCGCCAATTCCGGGCCGGGCGTCACGGCAGCGCGTCTGGGCGCTCGACCTCCCGGCTATCGACAGCGTCTCCCGAACTGATTGGACCGCGCGGAAGCTCTACTCCGGAAGGTGGCAGACCGCCTCGACGTTGTTCCCGTCGGGATCGCGGACGAACGCGCCGTAGTAACCGGGGTGGTACTCGGGCCAGAGCCGGGGTTCGTGCAGGACCTCGGCCCCCTGTGCCACGGCGGCGTCGAAGAAGGCGCGGACCGCGGCCCGGTCGGAAGCATGGAAGGCGAGGTGGGACTCCCGGAACCCCTCGCCGTTCACGGCGGGACCAACCCAGAATTCGGGGTTCTGGCCGACACCGAAACCGACGACTTCTCCGAAGTCCATCGCCCGCGCGCCGCCGAGCGGCGCTAGGACGGCATCGTAGAACGCGATGCTCTTCGCGACGTCAGAGCACTGAATTGAAATGTGGTCAATCATGGGCACATCATGACGCCCCGGAACCAGCCGGGAAAGCGTGAGCGAACCAGATCTCGGTTCCGATCCGGGCTGCGGACGGGTCCAGCACACCGCGGACCCCGAAGTGGCGTGCTGCCCCAGCGGTAGGGTCATTGGGTGCCCGTCGCCGGCTCGAACTTCCTTGCCGCGTGCCAGTGTCAACCCGTCACGCGCACGCCTGTTTGGTTCATGAGGCAGGCTGGGCGGTCGCTCCCGGAGTTCCGCGCGCGTCGCGGCAACACGAGCATCCTCGAAGCGGTGCGCGACCCGGAGCTTGCGGCCGAGCTCACCTGCCAGCCGGTGCGCCGCTACGGCGTGGACGCCGCGATCCTCTTCTCCGACATCATGGTTCCGTACGCCGCGATCGGCTGTGGCGTGGGGATCGTCGCTGGCACGGGGCCCGTCGTGGAACCGCCCTTCCGCACCGACGCCGACCTCGGCCGCCTTCGGCCGTTCGATCCCGCGACGGACACGCCCTTCGTCCTCGAGGCGGTCCTGCGGGCCGTCGACGGCCTCGACGTCCCCGTCATCGGCTTCGCCGGTGCGCCGTTCACGGTCGCGAGCTATCTCGTCGAGGGCGGGCCTTCCCGCGACCTCGCGCGGACGAAGGCGTTGATGCACTCCGAGACGGGAACCTGGTTCCAGCTCGTCGATCGGCTCGCCGGGATCGCGCTCGCCTCGCTACGCAGCCAGGTCGAGGCCGGGGCGGGCGCGGTGCAACTCTTTGACACCTGGGTGGGCGGGCTTGCGCGTGCCGATTACGAGCATTTCGCCCTGCCGGCGACCCGCCGGATCCTCGAGGGTCTCGCGCCCCTCGGAGTCCCCCGCATCTTGTTCGGGGTCGGTACGGGCGAGGTCCTCGACCTGATGGCGGCCGCTGGTGCTGACGTCGTCGGCGTCGACTGGCGCGTGCCGCTCGATCGCGCCGCGGCCCGCGTCGGGCCGAGGACCGCGCTGCAGGGCAATCTCGACCCCGCGGTCTGTCTCGCCGGTCCCGAGGCCGCCTTGGCGGCCGCCCGACGCGTCCTCGAAGAGGGTCGGGCCGCCGCCGGTCACGTCTTCAACCTCGGCCACGGCGTCCTGCCGGAGACCGACCCGGAGGTGCTGCAGCGCCTCGTCGAGCTCGTCCATTCGACGGCCCCCGAGACGGGAAGATGACGCCGTGACGACCGGCGTCGTCTTGATGGCGTACGGCACGCCGAACGGTCCCGACGACGTCGAGACCTTCTACACCGACATCCGGCACGGCCGTCCGCCGCGCGCGGCCCAGCTCGCCGAGCTCCGGTCCCGCTACGCGGCGATCGGCGGCGTCTCGCCGCTCGCCGAGAAGACGGCGGCGCAGGTGGCTGCCGTTGAGCGGGCGCTCGAGGCCGTCGCGCCCGAGCATTTCCGCACCGTGTACGGCGCGAAGCACTCCGATCCGAAGATCGAGGCCGCGATCGACGAGCTCGCCGCGGCTAGCGCCACGGCGATCGTCGGGATCGTCCTCGCCCCCCACTACTCCGTCGGCAGCGTCGGCGAGTACCTCGCCCGGGCGCGGGAACGGGCCGCGGCCCGGAACCTTCCCGCGGCGTTCGTCGAACGCTGGGGCGCGGAACCAGAACTCGTCGAGCTCCTCGCCCGCCGCACGTCGGCGGCGCTCGCCTCCCTTTCGGTGCGGGACCCATCCGAGGTCGAGGTCATCTTCACGGCCCACAGCCTCCCGGCACGCATCATCTCGTCCGGCGACCGCTATCCCGATGAGCTCGCCGAGACGGCGGCCCTCGTCGCGGCGCGTTGCGGGATCGACAGGTGGCGGACCGGCTGGCAGAGCGCGGGACGTACCGCGGAACCGTGGCTCGGCCCGGACATCACCGAGATCCTCACCGAGGTCGCCGACGCGGGCACCCGGGCCGTGGTCGTCTGTGCGGCCGGCTTCACCTCGGACCACCTCGAGGTCTGCTACGACCTCGACATCGCCGCGGCACACCGCGCCGCCGAGCTCGGGCTCGGCTTCGCCCGCACCGAGTCACTGAACGACGATCCCGGGCTCGCCGTGCTCGTGGCCCGTCTCGTCGCGGCGGCCGATCCCGACCGGCCGACGCCACCCTGACCCGGCGGGATCGGGACGCCATGGCACGAAGAAAGGTCCTCGTCGCCGGTGCGGGCGTGAGCGGGCTCGTCGCGGCCCGCTCGCTCGCCCGGCACCACGAGGTCGTGCTCGCCGAATCCGACGGCGTCGTCGGCGGCAAGATGCGCACCGCGTCCTTCCGGGGCCGTCCCCTCGACCTCGGGCCGGACGTCTTCATCACCCGCAACCCGGCCGCCGCGGAGCTCTGCCGCGAGCTGGGCCTCGGCGACGAGCTCATCGCACCGGCGACCTCGCGGGCGGCGATCTGGGCCCGGGGGTCGCTCCGCCCGTTCCCGCCGGGGTTGGCGCTCGGCATCCCGATCGACCTCGTGGCGCTGCTGCGCTCTGGCGTCGTCTCGCCCGGTGCCATCGTCCGGGCGGCAACGGACCTCGTCCCCCGGGGGCCGGTCGCCCCGGCCGGCCTCGGCGCCGGAACGGGATCGCCGGGCACCGACGTTTCCGTCGGCGCCGTCGTCGGCCGGCGCCTCGGGCGTGAGGTGGTCGAGACGCTCGTCGACCCGCTCCTCGGCGGGATCAACGCCGGCGACGTGCGCCAGCTGTCGTTCGCCGCCACCGCGCCGGAACTCGCCGCCGCCATCGCCGGGCGCTGGTCTCTCCTCCTCGCGCTGCGGAGCCATCTCCGGGCTGGCAAACAACCGCGCAAGCGGGCGTCTCCGGTCTTCCTCGGCCTGGCGAGCGGGCTCGAGACGCTCGCCCACCACCTCGAAAAGGAGTGCGCCGACCGCGGCGTCGGGGTCCTCACGAACGCCCCGGTCGCGGCGCTCAGCCGGGGCGCCGCAGGACAGGGCTGGCGGGCGAGGATCGGGGACGACGACCAGGAATTCGACGCCGTCCTGCTCGCCGTGCCGGGGCACGCCGCGGCCGGGATCCTCGAGGGGCCCTCGCCCGAGCTCGCCTCGCTGCTCCGCGGTGTCCCGTACTCCGGCGTCGTCACCGCCGCGTTCGCCTGGCCGGCCGGGGTCCTCCCGGATTCCTCGCTCGCCCTCGTCGGGAGCGGGGTCCTCGTCCCCCGCCGATACGGGCTGCTCGCGACGGCGCTCAGCCTCACCTCGTCGAAGTGGCCGCGCTCGGCCGCAGCCGGCGAGATCGTCGTGCGCGCCTCCGCCGGGCGCCAAGGGGACGAACGGGCGCTTGGGCTCGACGATGCGACGCTCGTCGCGCGCCTGCGGGGCGAGATCACCTCGATCCTCGGGATCGAGGCCGCCCCGCTCGAGGTCCTCGTACGGCGCTGGCCGGCGTCGTTCCCGCAGTACGTCGTCGGTCACCTCGGGCGCGTCGCCCGCATCGAGACGCTCGCCGCCAACCTCGGGCACCTCGCGCTCGCCGGCGCCTGGGCACGTGGCATTGGGATCCCGGCCTGCGTCGCCGGGGCCGAGCGGGCCGCGGCGGCGATCCGCGACTCGCTCGCCCGATGAGCCAGCCGGGAGACCCAAAGGCGTCACGACTCGTCCGGGTGGCCCTCGCCCCCGTCGCCGGGGGGCTCGTCGGCTGCTCCCTGCCGCCGTTCGGGCCCTGGTACCTCGCCCCGATCGGCCTCGGCGCCGCCGCCTGGCTCATCCGCGGGCAACCCATCGGCCGGCGCCTGCTCCTCGGGTGGCTCGTCGGCCTCGGCCAATTCGCGATCGGCTGCGTCTGGGCGCTCGAGTTCACCGGGCTCGGCTACGTCGTCCTCGTCGGGTTCGAGGCGCTGTTCGTCGCCGTCGCCTTCGCCGCGGTCCCACCGGGGCGCGGCCGGCTCGTCGCCTTCGCCGGCGCGCTGACGCTCGCCGAATGGGCAAGGGACACCTGGCCGTTCGGGGGCCTGCCGATCGGGAGCGCCGCGCTCGGCCAGGCCTCCGGTCCCTTCGTCGGGCTCGCCCGGGTCGGGGGTCCGCTCGTCCTCGTCGGCGCGGCGGCGCTCGCCGGCGCCGGCCTCGCCGCCGCCGGCTTCGCCTGCTGGACGGATCTCACCGGAGACGAGCCGTTCGCCCGTCGCGGCACAGCCTGCGGGCTCGCCGCCGTGGTCGTCGTGGCAGCGGCCGCGGGGCTCGCCGGGCTGAGCCCGAACGGCGGGCCGGCCCGCGGCGTCGTCACCGTGGCGATCGTCCAGGGTGGCGGGCGCCGCGGCATCGGCTCGGTCGTCGTGCCCGCCGGCCGCGTTTTCGCCGCGACCTGGGGGGCGACCGCCCCGCTCCGTGCGCCGGTCGGCCTCATCGTCTGGCCCGAGGACGCCATGCCCCTTGCGGGCCCGCTCCAGGACTCCACCGAAGCGGGCCGCGTCGCGGCTCTCGCCCGCCGACTCCACGCGACCATCCTCGCCGGGGTGACCGCGCCCGCCGGGGCGCACCGGTTCGTCAACGAGATCGTCGCCTGGGCCCCGTCTGGCCGGGTCCTCGGGCGGGTCGAGAAGGCCCATCCCGTCCCCTTCGGGGAGTACGTGCCCTTGCGCTGGGTCTTCGCGCGGATCGCGAGCCTCACGGCGGTACCGCGCGACGTCGTCGTCGGACGGAACGACGGGGAGCTCACGACGCCCGCCGGGAGGGTCGCGATCCTCAACTCGTTCGAGGACTTCTTCGCCGACCGGGCCCGCAGCGGGGTGCGGGCCGGCGGCGAGCTGCTCGTCGTCGAGACGAACACCGCCTCGTACGCGACGGACGTCATCCCTGCCGAGGAGCTCGCCGCCTCCCGGATCCAGGCGGTCGCGCTCGGGCGCGACCTCGTCCAGTCGGCGACGACCGGCTACTCGGCGGTCGTCACGCCGGCCGGGGTCGTCGCGGCACAGAGCCGGCTCGGGTCCCCGGACCTGTTGCGGGCCCGGGTCGCCCTTCGCACGGGCGCGACGCCCTACGCGCGCTTCGGCGACTGGCTGGTCCTCGCGATCGCCGCCACGGCCCTCGTCGCGGGGTGGGCGTTACAGCTCGACGACAGGCGCCGGGGAGGAGGTGCGCGGCGGAGCCGTGCCGCGCCGGGAGTTGCGACCTAGACGGTGGTCAGCTCGTCGGCCGCGAGCGCGTCGGGAGCGAGCGGGCCGGGGCCCGGGCCGACGTCATCGGCGCTGAGTTCGGTGGGTCCGGGGACGACGTTCGGCGTGTTGAACAGGTAGCGGTTGAAGACTGTGAACTTGCCGACCCACAGCACGCCGTAGGTGAAGAAGTTGGCGAACTCGACGAGGGCCGTCACACCCATCTTCGACTTCGTGATGTGGTGGGCCTCGACCGCCGCGAAGTGCACCGCCAACGTCGAGAGCAGAACGCCGATGATGGCGATCGTCCAGAACGGGACGACCTCCTTCATGAGGTGCGACTTGCCGGTCTTGCCCCAGGTCCACGTGCGGTTGAGGTAGTAGGCGGGCGCGGTCGCGATCGACGTCGCGAGCAGGTTGCTGTCCGCCGCCGAGCCGATCTTTAGCACGCGGAAGAACACGTACAGCATGGCCAGCGTGAGCACGGTCGAGATCACCGAGACGAAAGTGAAGCGCCAGACCTTCGAGAAGTTCGGGTGACGGGTTAGTTCCCGCGCGAAATCGATCGGATGGAGGAGCGCTTTACGCATGGCCGCCCGAGTGTACCGTCTCCACGTGGGCGCAAGAACCGCGGGCCTCCTCGAGCTCCTCACGCTCGAACCGATCGAAGAGAACATCTTCCGCGGCTCGAGCCTTGACGAGACGCGGCGCCGCGTCTTCGGGGGCCAGGTCGCCGCCCAGGCGCTCGTCGCGGCCGGCAGCACGGTGCAGTCACGACGGGTCCACTCGCTGCACGCCTACTTCCTGCGGCCCGGGGACCCGCACCGCCCGATCCTCTACGAGGTCGACCGCATCCGGGACGGCCGCTCCTTCTCGACCCGCTGGGTGATCGGGGTCCAGCACGGCAAGACGATCTTCGGGCTGATGTGCTCGTTCCACCGGGACGAGGAGGGTCTCGTCCACGGGGACCGGATGCCCGAGGTCCCCGATCCCGAGACGCTCCCCGGGCTCGCCGAGGCGCTCAAGGACGGGGACGGCCCGGCGCCGATCTTCGCCAACACCTACGGCGTCGACATCCGCTTCGTGACCGAGTACCCGTGGAAACGCGCCGGCGCGCCGGCGGACCGGGAACAGCTCTGGCTGCGCGCCGCGGTCCCGATCGGCGACGACCCCATCATCCACGCCGCCGTCCTCACGTTCGCGTCCGACCTCACCCTCGTCGACACGATCCTGCAGCGCCACGGGACGACGCCCTACGACGATCGCTTCATCGGCGCGAGCCTCGACCACGCCATCTGGTTCCACCGCCCGTTCCGGGCCGACGAATGGCTCTTTTACGACCAGACGAGCCCCATCGCCTTCGGCGCGCGCGGACTGGCGAGGGGGCTTTTGTACTCCCGCTCCGGTGATCTCGTCGCGAGCGCCGTGCAGGAGGGTCTCGTCCGGCTGCCGGCCGAGGCCTGACCGCGGGCCCGTGACGGGGTCGCATCCGCGCCGTCCCGGCGGCGGGCACGGCCCGTCGCCTCAGGAACCCCCGTCCCCCGGCGGGGTCCGGCGCTGTTTCACCACACGCTTCGTCACGCCCGTGACGACACCGAGTCGGCGCGCCGCCTGGCGTGCCGCCTTCCCCGCCTCGGGCGCGAGCGCCCCGGCGACGATCCCGGCGGTCTCGAAACCGCTCGGGACGCGCCGCGCCGGCTTCTCGCCGTCGGCGACAGCCGCGGGGGCGGGGCGGGGCCGGTCGACGTAGAGCGTCGAGCGCTCGATCCACAGGACGAGGAGCGCGACCCCCTCCGAGAGCGCCACACCGCCGATGTGGAGTCGTGAGTACTCGAAGATCGGCACGATGATGAGGACCGCGGCGACGACGAAGTCCCCGACGTGGTGGGCGCGCCGGCTCAGCAGGCCGATCGCGCTCACCCGGCCCTGGGTCACGACGTTCAGCAGCAAAAGGAGGAGTCCCGCGGCCGCCAGCGCGATCTCGGCCCCACCGGAAAGGTGGAAGCCGACGGCAATCAGCGCGATCGCGACCGTGTACTCGGCGATCTGGTGGCCGAGGAACGGGACACGCCGCCGCGCGGGCACGCCATTCGTTTCGGCGTTAGGGGACCGTCGTCGGAGCCGCACCGATGGTCAGCTGCCTTCGGCGCCGGCTTCGATCAGCTGGCGCTCGAGTCCTTGGGAACCTCTGGATCCTTCGCCGCCTCCGCCGCCTTCGCCGCGTCGGCAGCCTTCGAGGACTCCTCACCCTCGGAGAGGCCCTTCTTGAACTCGTGTGAAGCGCTTCCGAGGCCGCGGGCGAGCTCGGGCAGCTTGCTACCACCGAAGAGCAACACGATGACGACGACCGCGATGATGATGAGGCCGTCCGGCCCGAATACATTTGCGAGCACGCCTGCAGGCACAGGCCCTCCTCTCGTTACGGGGTCAATGCTAGACCGCCGGGGGTCCGGGCGGTATGGCCCCCACCAGGTGCCGCGCGGGCGGTACGCCCCGATCGGTAAGGTTGCCCGGTGTCCGCGGTCGCCCCACCGGACCCGTTCGCCGCGAGCAACGACGCCGTATCAGCGCGAGAAAGCGACGACCGAAGATGACGACGCCGATGCGATCCGGACGTGAGGGGCGACGGGGTCTCGACGTCGAGCCGGCAGAGCTGACCGCCGCGGCCGGCGGCGACCGTCGTCTCGGCGCGGCGACCTGGCGCGGCGTTCCGGTCGCCGAAGCGATCGAGGACTACCGGCTCGCCTGCCTCGCCCAGGCCGTCGACGACCGGCAGCTCACGCTCCACAAGCAGGGCGCCGCCTGCTTCCACATCTCCGGAGGTGGGCACGAGGCGCTGCTCGTCGGCCTCGCCCGTTCGCTGCGCGCCGGCTACGACTGGTTCTTCCCCTACTACCGCGACCTCGCCCTCGCCCTCGCGTTGGGCGTGACCCCCGACGATGTGATCTTGCAGTGCGTCGGCGCCGCCTCCGACCCGGCCTCGGGGGGCCGCCAGATGCCCTCGCACTGGGGCAACCCCGCGCTCCACATCGTCACGCAATCGAGCGCGACGGGCAGCCAGTGCCTGCCGGCGATCGGCTGCGCGGAGGCCGGACGCTACATCGCCTCCCACAACCTGGCGGGGATCGAGGCCCACGCCGACGAGGTGACCTACGTCTCGCTCGGCGACGGGGCGGTCTCGGAGGGCGAGTTCTGGGAGAGCCTCAACACCGCCTGCCAGCTGCACCTGCCGATCGTCTACGTCATCGAGGACAACGGTCTCGCGATCTCGGTCCCGGTCGAGGACCAGGTCCCGGCACCGGTCTCCGACCTCGTCGCCGGCTTCCCCGGCCTCGAGGTCGTGAAGCTCGACGGCTGCGACTACTTCGCGGTCCGCCACGCCGGTGCCGAGGCGATCGGCCGGGCGCGCTTCGGGGCCGGTCCCGTCCTCATCCACGCCCGCGTCGTACGGCTGCACTCCCACTCGTCGTCGGACAACCAGACGAGGTACCGCAGCGCGGCGGAGATCGCCGACGCCCGCGCCCGCGACCCGGTGCAGCGACTGCGCGACGAGCTCGTCGAGAGCGGCTCCCTCGACGCCGCGACCGCGAACGCCCTCCGTGAGGAGACCTTCGCCGTCGCCGCCGCGGCCGGCCGGGACGCGCTGCGGGCGCCGAAACCGGATCCCACGAAGGTGATGGAGCACCTCTGGCAGCTTCCCGCGATTCCGGCGCCGGCCGACCCGGCTGGGCCCGGCGAGCCGGTCACCTTCGGCGAGGCGATCCGCCGCACCCTCCACGAGGTCATGGCGACCGACGAACGGGTGCGCGTCTTCGGCCAGGACGTCGCCGACTCGCCCGACGAGACACTCCCCGGCCTCGGCGGCGTCTTCGGGCTCACCCGCGGGCTGCAACGGGACTTCGGCGACGACCGCTGCTACAACACCCCGCTCGCCGAGGCGAACATCGTCGGGCGGGGCATCGGCCAGGCGGTCCGCGGCCTGCGGCCGGCGGTCGAGATCCAGTTCTTCGACTACATCTGGACCGCGATGCAGCAGATCCGCACCGAGGCGGCGACGACGAGGTGGCGCTCCAACGGCGCGTTCAGCGTGCCCCTCGTGCTGCGGGTCGCGATCGGCGGCTACCTGCGGGGCGGAGCGATCTGGCACTCGCAGTCGGGCGAGTCGATCTTCACCCACACCCCGGGTCTCATTGTCATGTTCCCGTCACGGGCCCGCGACGTGGCGGGCATGCTGCGCGCCGCGTTCCGCTGCGAGGACCCCGTCCTTTTCCTGGAGCACAAGCACCTTTTCCGCCAGCGCTACGCGATGGACCCCTACCCCGGACCGGATTACGTCGTGCCGCCCGGGCTCGCCGCGACCGCCCGGGCCGGGCGCGACCTCACGATCGTGACCTGGGGAGCGACCGTCCAGCGCTCGCTCGTCGCCGCCGAGGAGCTCGCCGCCGAGGGTGTCGAGCCCGAGGTGATCGACCTGCGCTGCCTCGCGCCCTGGGACGCGGGCGCGGTCGCCGCCTCGGTCGCCCGCACGGCGCGCTGCCTCGTCGTCCACGAGGACATCGTCACATCCGGCTTCGGCGCCGAGGTTGCCGCCTTCGTCGCCGCGGAGTGCTTCGGGGACCTCGACGCCCCCGTGCGCCGCGTGGGCGCGCAAGACACCTGGGTCGGCTACGAACCGGGGCTCGAGGGGGCGACCCTGCCGCAGACCGCGGACATCGCCGCCGCGGCGCGCGACCTCGCCGCCTACTGAACCAGTTCGTCCGGGTCCGCCGGCGGGGCGTCGGATCCGAAGAGCTCGGCGATTCCCTGATCCCTTCCCGCCCGGGACAAGCGGTGCCACGGCTTCCTGCCCGTCGCGGCGAGCGCCCGGTTCGGCGAGTAGCGCTGCGTCGCCCGCACGATGAGGCGTGAGCCGATGATGAGGGCGACGACCAGGACGACGAGCATCAGCGCGGCGTCGTTCGCCAGGGCGTGCTGCGACGGGAACGGGCTGTTGTAGTCGGCCCAGACGGCGTAGGTGAGGAAGCCGACCGGCGAGTGGACGAGCGCCCCCGTCGGGTAGGCCGTGCTCGACCCGGCGGTGTAGAGCAGCGGCGCCGTCTCGCCGATCGAGATGGCGATGGCGACGACGAGTCCCGTGAGCATGCCCGGCACCGCTGAGCGCAGCACCACCCGACGCAGCATGTGGGACTTCTCCATGCCGAGCGCTTCTCCGCCCTCGCGGTAAGCGAGCGGTACCTGGTTGAGGGCGAGCTCCGTCGACTTGGCGATGTAGGGAACGACGAGCATCGAGAGCACGATGAGCGCGGCGAGCAACGAGAACTTCCAGTGCAGCCCGATGACGAGCGCGATATAGCCCACGTAGCCGAAAACGATCGAGGGCACACCCGAGAGCACCTCGGAGGCGCTGCGCAGCACGGTGGAGACGATCCCCGGCCGGCAGAACTCGGCGAGGTATATGCCGCTGCCAACTCCGACGACACCGGCGATCACGGCCACGCCGAAGGTGATGAGCAGCGTGCCCACGATGTCGTTGGCGAGCCCGCCGCCGGCGCCGATCGCCGGCGTCCAGATGACGTTCCAACGCCACCCGGAGACCCCGCGGGCGATCACGCCCCAGAGGATCCACACCACGGGCGTGACGAGAAAGGCGAGCCCGATGCCGCAGCCCCACCACCACATCCCGTTCATCACCCGCCGCCGGCGGGAGATCCGGACCGGCACCGCCGGCGCGCGGCGGGCCGGCCCGGCGGAGAGCGGGATCGTCGCCATCAGAACCCTGCCCCGACGGGCAGCACCGCACCGTGGGCGGAACGCCGCACGATGATGCGTGCCCCGATGTTGGCAACGAGCGTGATGACGAGGAGCACGAGCGCGAGCTCGGCGAGGGCGCGGACCGCGAGGCCGCTCGGGTCGGCCTGGGCGGCATCGAGCGTCGTCACGATCGTGGCCGCGATCGTCGACATGACGCCGTAGACGTTGTGGACGATCTGGTCCTGGCTGCCGCTGACGATCGCGACGGCGATCGTCTCGCCGAGCGCCCGGCCGAGCCCGAGCACCGCCGCGCCGATCACACCCGTTCGCACCCAGCGGGCCTGGACCCGCCGGAAGACCTCGGCGTCGGTCATGCCGAGCGCCTCGGCGCCTTCCTTCGTCGTCTCGGGGACCTGGCGCAACAGGTCACGGGTCGTCGCCGCGATGATCGGGATGATCATCGCGGCAAGCACGAGGCCGCTCGTCAAAAGACCCTGGCCGTCGCCCACGTTGCCCCGGAAGATGCTGAACGGGGGGAAGTTCGGCAGATGGGCGAGGACCGGATAGATCTCCTTGGCGATCCACGGACCGAACGTGAGGGCCCCCCAGACTCCGATCACGACACTCGGGATCCCGGCGAGGATCTCGAGGCAGATCCCGATCCCGGCGCCGATCCGGGCGGGGAGCTTCTCCACAACGAGGACGGCCGCTCCGACGGCGATCGGCATCCCGACCACGAGGGCGATCGCCGATGACTCCAGGGTGCCGACAATGAGCGGCCACGACCCGAACGCCGCCCCGGCGAGGTGGGTGGCGCCGCGGGTGTGGAGGATCTTCCCGTAGACGCTGCCGATCGTCCACACGCTCGACGTGACGAAGCTGAACCCGTTGTAGCGGATGGACGGCATCGCCTCCACGAGGAGCACGATGAGCATGGCGATGAGCGCCGCCAACGGCACGATCGCCATGAACCCGCTGCCGAGCGCCACCGCCCGTTCGAGCATCCGACGTCGGCGCCGCGCCGGCGCGCCCCCGCCGGGCCCGCCCGAAGCGGCACCGGGCAGTGAAGGTGGCCGGGGCGCACCTTCCGCCCCGGCCACCTCGCCGGCTTCGTGAGCCATCTGTCCTTCAGTCACTGAGATCTGAACTCACTCGGCGTTTTCGTGATCGGCGAATTGTGCCTAGCTGATCAACTTGACCAACTTGATGGCCACGTTGAGCGCGCCCGTCGGAAGCGCCTTGAACAACACCGGACCGAGGAACTTCGACGAGGCGCCGTAGCGCGGGTCCATCGCCCAGGCGAGCGTCTTCTGGATCGCGGCCGCGTCCGTCAGGCTCAACTGCCTGCGCAGCACGATCGCGTACTCAAAGTTCACGATCGGGTAGCCGTGCTTTGCGGACTTCGAGTCGATGATCGAGATCGCCGCGTCCGAAGGGATCGTCTTATAGCTCGCGACCTCCTGGTCCACGGTTCCCACCGAGGCCGTCTCGTAGTTGCCGGAGCCATTCTCCAGCGCCGCGTACCCGACCTTCTCGGCGACCGCCAACGGCAGGTAGTCGACGCCCACGTATCCGACCGAGTCAGGCGTCGCCTTCACCCCTGCGAGAACCCCGGTGTTCCCGTTCTCAGCAAGCTCGCCGGTGACCGACGGCCACGTCGCGTAGAAGAGCGACGGACCACCGTACGGGGAGGGGTGGTTCCAGCTCGACGAGTCGCCCCGGAACAGGTACGACGTGAACAGGAACGTGTCACCACTTGAGTCCGAACGACGAACCGGGACGATCGTCGCGTCCGGCAACGTCACACCGGGGTTGAGCGCGGTGATCGATGAGTCGTTCCACTTCGTGATCGTGCCGCCGTAGATCCCGCTAAGAATCGTCGCGTTGAGCTTGAGGTGCTTCTTGGCGGAGATGCCCGGAACGTTGTAGATGACCTCCTGGGCCGACACGACGACCGGGATGTTGAGAACGGCCGGCACTCCTTCGAGGGTGGAGAGCGGCAGATAGGCGTCCGAGGCGCCGATGTTGATCGCGCCGTTGATCGCCTCGGACTGTCCCAGGCCGGAGCCACCGGCCGCGACGTTGAGCGTGACCGGGGGGCTACCCGCCGCCCATTCCTCCCAGAGCGGGTAGAAAAGCGAGGAGCCGGCTTCAGTGAGCGTTCCGGCACCCGTCGTCGACTGCGACTCGAGCGCCGTCAGCTCCGTCTCGAGCTCGGTGATCGTCGGCGCCGGAGCGGCGTGCGACGTGACGTGCGTCGTCGACGGGTGCTTCGTCACCGCGCCGCCGGGTGATGCGAGGATGGCGCCGACACCGAGCGTGCTGGCGAGAGTGATGGCTGCGACGCCCATCATCCCGGCACGGCCGAGCCGCCGGCGTGGGCCGTGGGCCCTCGTCGTACCTACGTGGATTTGCATCTCGCCTTGGTGCTCCTTTCGGTCTTCCGCCCAGAGGGCGGTCTGCGGGGCAATTGCCACCAGAAGAATCCGGCTCCGTCACCGGTCCCCTGGAACCTGGGCCGATCCCGGGTCATTGACCCCCTGTGGGATCGACGTCGCCTCCGATGTACCGAGCGGTCTCGGGACGCTCGGGGCGAGAGAAAAGTTGTGCGGTCGGCGCCGTCTCGATCATCCGGCCCTCGTAGAAAAAGATCGTGTTGTCCGAGAGGCGGTGAGCCTGGTGCAGGTCGTGCGTGACGATGATCACCGTGAGGGCGGGGGTGAGGCGCCGGACAAGCTCCTCGACCGCCTCGGTCGAGCGCGGGTCGAGCGACGATGTCGGCTCGTCGAGCAGGAGCACCTCAGGCTCGACGGCGAGGGCCCGGGCGAGACAGAGCATCTGCTGCTGGCCACCGGAGAGCCGGAACGGCGAGTCGTTGAGCCGGTCCGCCACGTGGCTCCACAGACCGACCTCGGCGAGACGGGTCTCGGCGATGTCGCGCATGTCCGACCGCTTCGCCAACCGGTGGGCGCGTACTCCCGACACGATGTTGTCGAGGATCGACATCGGGAACGGGTTCGGCCGTTGGAAGACCATGCCGACGCGTCGGCGCAGCACGAGCGGGTCCATCTCATCGGCGTAGATCTCGTCGTCGTAAAGCGAGATCTGGCCGTGGTGCCAGAAGTCACGAACCTTGTCGTTCATCCGGTTCAGCGAACGAATAAAGGTTGTCTTGCCGGATCCCGACGGGCCGATGAGCGCGGTGATCGTTCCTCTGGGGAATCCGACGCTGATGTCCTGCATGATCGTCGTCGGCCCGAATCCGAGCGACACCTGGTGGGCGTGCATGACGTCGGTGTCCTCGAGCAGGGTCGTACCGACGGCACGACCGCTCTCGCTCACTGCCGTCACCTTTGGTCGGAGGGGGTTTTCCACGCCGCCCTGACCGTACATAGGCGACTTGAACCCCGAGAGAACTCGAGGTAACCGAATGATGACGGCCGCATGAAACCTTCCCGACGGTTGCCGGGCGCGATCAAAGTCCAGCTATTGACCTGTTTTCGAGGGGGCCGCCGTCGACCGGCGGGGACGGGCGTCCCAACCGAGGCGCCGACCCCGCCGGCGGGCACCCGGCGCCGCCAGACCCGCCCGGCGTTGCAACTCGCCCGCCGCGTAGTAGGGGCGCAGCGCCAGCCGCACCGGCGCGAGATGCCCGTACAAAAGGACGGCTTCGCCCGGTTCGATCCGCCGCAGCGATGCCGCCGGGGCGAGGCGCCGTTCAGCCCGGCTGCGAGTCGTCGACGCCGCACCGGCCCGGTCGACCGTCAGCGTCTCCACCGGTTGTTGCTCGTCGCCGATCAGCCGGGACACCTGCTCGAGGGTCGTTGGGTCGGCGACCCCCGAACAAACGAGCTTCGCCCGGTGGTTGTTCACCACCGTCGCGGCGCGTCCCCCGTAGCGGGCCTCGATCTGGGCGAAGTCCTGCCAGACGGTGACGAGCTGGACCCCGTGGGACGACGCCGTCGAGGCGAGCGCGTCGAGATCCGCGAGCGGCGCGATGTTGGCGGCCTCGTCGAGCACGACGAGGAGCGGCGGGTCGAGACGACCCGTCCTCGACGCCCTCGCGACTGCGCCCTCGAGGATGCACCGGAGGACGGCGACGAAGACGGGCCGGAGCCGTTCCTGCTCGTGCGCCGGCGCGACGAGGAACAGCGTCCCCGTCCCTCCGTCGAGAAGTCGCGCCGCGGTGATGTCGTGGCGCACCGTTGAGGCGGCGACTGCGGGATCGCCGAATGCCGCGACGACCGTCTCGGCCGTCGCGTACACGGAGCTCAGCTGGCGTTCCTCGCGCGAGAAGCTCGCCTGCGCGGCACGTAGCGCTTCCCTGGCCCCCGCGGCCTCGAGGGCGTCGAGCACTTCGGCGACCTCGCCGGAATCGACCCACGCCACGACGTCGGCCATCGACCGCCCCGACGCCGCCGCGGCGAGGAGCATCGGGCCGAGCATCTTCTCGGCGAGCGCCATCCAGAAGGCCGCGTCCTCGGGAACTCCGCCGGCCCGCTGCACGGCGCACAGTCCCGCCGCGACTTTTCGCGCCCCGGACCAGTCGCGCGCCTCGCTGAGCGGAGACCAGCCCGCTCCCGGTACCCCCGTGACACCGCCCGGGTCGTAGACGAGCACGTCGCCGAGCAATCCCCGCCACGCGGCGGTGTGGCGCACGAGGTCGGTCTTCACGCTCGTCGCGACGACCGGGCCCTCCCATTCGAGGATCGCGGGGATCGCCAGCCCCGATGTCTTGCCTGACTGCGTCGGCCCGACGACGAGCAGCGAGTGGCCCCGTTCGACCGCGAGGAGGGCTCGTCCGACGCGTCCGACGACGAGGCGGCCGGCACCGGGCCTTCGAACGGTGAGCGGTCGAAGGCTCGCTCCTTGCGCCCAGACCGCCCCATCGTCGACGGGTCGCCGGGTGCCAATCGGCCGGGTCCGCACCCTACGAAGAACGAGACCCGCCCCGAGACAGAAGCTCGTCGCGACGAAGCCGAACACCGCCCAGACAACCCCCGCCGGCGGCAGGAAGCGCCGGATGGCCGGCGGCCACGCCCGCCCGGGGGTACGTGAGTGGCAGAGCAGACCGACGAGGAGGCCGAGGGCAGCGCTCGGCCGCACCTCGTGCCAACCGTGGCCGGCGACGAACGTCGCGCACCCCCCGGCGACCCAGCAGAGCCCGGATAGGCCGCCGACTGCGACGACGATGAGCGCCTCGCCACGCCCGCCCGACCGATTCGACCCCGGCGCTCGAAGGGTCCTCGAAGGGGGGGACCGACGAGTTCTCGCGTCCCGGCTGGCGGTCACGCTCGCGGGAGGTCCCACCCAGTGACGAGCCGGGCGTCGGTGTCGACGATTTCCCGCTCGGCGGGGGCGAGGCGGTGTTCGACCAGGTACGGCCGGGTACCGACGCGCCACAACGACACCCCCCGTCGGAGCTTCGGTAGCAGCCTCGACTCGGTCTCCGACAGTCCGAAAAGGCGCGCCGCCACGGGGACCTCGGCGTCGGCCTGCGCGTAGCAGACGATCGTCTCGCAGTCGGCGACGAGACCCTCGGCGAGGCGGACGGCCTCGGCACCAGCCGGACCCGACGCGGCGAAATCCGAGGCCCGGTGGACGACGATGATGTTGGCGACCCCCCGGGCCCGGGCGAGCTTGAACGAGGCCTGCAGGAACCTCGCCGCGCCGGGGTTGTGGACGACCGCCCATCCCTCGTCGATGACGAGGAAAGTCTGGGCCGTGCCGGGCTGGTCCCAGATGCGCCCGAGCGCCCCGGCCGCGCACGTGACGAGCGCACCGAGCGCGGGCGAGTTGTAGACGTGCGAAAGGTCGACGACGACGACCCGAGCCGACAGGTCGACCCCGGGCGACGTGGCGCCGTCGAACATCCCCGCCAGCTCGCCGGAGACGAGCCGGCGGAGCTCGAGGCCGACCTCGCGTCCATCGGCGGCGAGGTCGGCGACGCGGCAGCCGATCGCCCGCGCCGCTTCGGGTCGCGGGGCGAGGAGGGCCGAGACGACCGTCGACAGGGTCGGCGTCGCACTCTCCCCGCAGGCCCGGTCGAGCGCCAGCTCGATCGCGGCGTATTCGGCGGGGCCGAGCGGCCGGCCGAGGCAGGCGCCGGCGAGATCGGCCACGACCGAGATCCTCGACTGCGCCGCAGCGTCATGGCCCGCCGCCAGGGCGGCGTCCAACGGGTTCAGTCGGACCGCGCCCCCGGGGCGCAGGGCGATCGGCTCGGTACCGAGCGCCCTGGCGAAGGGCCCGTACTCGCCTTTCGGGTCGAGGATCACGATCCGCCGCCCGAACGCCGCCTGGCGCAACAGGTAGGTCTTGACGAACGCCGACTTGCCCCGCCCGATCTGACCGAGCACGAGCATGTTCGGGTTCGTGACGACCCCCGCCCGATACAGCTCGAACGGATCGTGGACGAAGCATCCGCCGAACGCGTCGCGCCCGACGAGCACGCCAGCCGCCGGCAACCGGCGCGTCGCCACACACGGATACACCGCGCCGAGCTGTGCCGTCGTCGCCTCGTGCGCCGGCAGCTTCATTCGCATCCCCGGCCGACCGGAAGCGTGCAGCAGAACGCGTCGGCCTGCGTGCCGTACAGGCGACGCATCTCCAGTCCCGCGAGGGCTGCGGAGTGCTCCACCCGGCGGCAGGCCCGGTCGAGCTCGCCTGGTCCCGGTGCGCTGACCGTCACGTAGGCGGAAAAGTGGTAGGCGCCGTGGCCCTCGGCGAGCTCGTGCTCCCGGCGCACGACCGCTTCGTGCTCGCGTCGAACCCGCGCCGTGAGAGCGAAGCCGTGCTGACGGCGGAGTTCGGCGTCGGCGACCCCGGAAGTGCTGGCGTGCTCGGCGGTGCGCACGGCCCTTAGCGGCGGAACGGGCGCCATGACGACCGACACGGCGCGGCGTTCGCCCGAGCCGACGAGCAGCGGCACGAGGAAGTCGCTGCCGACTTCGTGCCGCGGCCACTCCGCGATCCAGAACGTCGCGTGCCACATCCCGTCGGTCCGAATCGTCGTCCAGCTCGACTCGACCGCGACCGGCCACCCCCACTCCGCCGGCTTCGCCGAGGGCACGACTTCGAAGCCGCGGCGAAGCGCCGTCGCGACGCCAGGACCCGTGAGCACGCCGCCCACCTCGATCCCCGCGCGTCGGCAGCGCTCGTCAAGAAGGGTGATCTCCGTCTCGAGCAGCGCCGCACCCATCCCTTGCGCGCCGCGTCCGCGGCGCGCGCTGCGCACACTGAGCGCGAGGTAGAGCTCGTGGGCGAGCATCCGGGGACACTCGGTGGCGAGCAGCTCGCGATACGAGCGCTGGGCGGCGAAGATCGCCGGATCGAAGCCGCCCGACGCCTCGACGGCCGCCTCGAGATGGGCGAGCAGCGCGTCGCCGGGATCAGGAACCGTCCGCTCGAGCCATTGCAGTCGGTGGACCGAACCGGCGTCGCGGGCGACACCGGCGAGCACGCTCGCCCAACCGTCGATCCGGCGCGCCCGTTCGGTCTCGCCGAGCAGGGCGAACGACTCGCCACCCAGGGCGACCATCGCCGTAAGCGTCCCGTACCGCCGGTCCCGCACGACGCCGACCGGGCCTGCAGAGCGCGTGGCGACCTCGAACACCTCGAAAGCGCCGAACACCGACGGTGCCCTCCGGGCGTCGCCGCGGCGGTGAACGGCGACCGCGTCCCGGTGTTCTCCCAGAAACCGCGCCACGACGAAACGGACGACGACCGGAACCCATTCGTCGAGTGTCCGCCCGTTGACCGGCCAGGTCACCGATCCGACCGCGACGAGCACGATAGAAACCGCGACGACCCCGCGGACCGGCCCGCGAAGCGCGCGGAGCACGACGACGGAGAGGACGAGCGCGCCGGCGACGACGGCCACCTGGGCCGTGCGGGCCCCGACGATGAGACCGCTGCGGTCGCGGGGGCCGAACCGGAATCGTTCGCTCTCGTCAGGCACCGTCTCCCCCGGGACCAGAAGGCGATTCGGGCGAGCCGGTGTCGAAAGGAACAGCCGAGGCGTCTCGCTGGGCGATCTCCTCACGAATCTGCGCCACCGTGGCCAGGTACTCCGCCCCTCCGAGTTGCGCCCCCCGCGCAAATCCCACACCTGCGTCGCCGCTCGTTGCGACGTCAGCGGCGAGGACGTCTCCCGCTCCGGCGACGAAGGTCGCGGCGGCGGCTCCGGCGCGAATCCCACGTCGCGCGAGACCGTCGAGGTGCGACACGGCTCCCGACTCGACGGCCGGGATCAGGCGCAGCAACGTGAACGGCGACAGCGCCGCGAGAACGAGCAGCGCGATGCCCTGGATAACGCCGCCAAGCCCGGACGCCTCCCCGATCGACAGCGCCGCCAGGGCGAGCACGCCGGCGATGACGAGCTTCGACAGGACGAGCGCGGCGAGCGTCTCGCCGACCCGGCGCGCCCAGTGAGCCGTCGCCGACCACACGAGGCCGGCGAGCGCGATGGGGATGAAGAGGGTCGCGACCGCCACCGCCGCTGAGCGGACAATCAGCTCCACCCAGAGGATGAACGCCACCGCCGCGGCGAGGAGCGCGAGCAGGACGCCGGTAAACCCGGACAGGGCGAGGCCGCCGAGGCCGGGGGTGAACGCCCCAACCAGCTGGTCGATCTCGACACGGGCGGGATGCCCGGCGGTGGCGAGCAACGTCGAGCTGAGTTGATCGGTCACGACGAGCGCCTGGGTGACGATCGCGACGGCGACGACCCCGAAGAGCACGGCGAACGGCAGCCTCACGAACACCGCCCGCGTGATCAGGCTGAGGTCCTGCCGGACGACGGCGTGGATCGTCGCGAGGAGCAGGAAGGGCAGCGTGAGGACGGCACCGATCCTCCACACGACGCTGAACTCGGTGCCGAAGCCGTTGCCGAGCGGTGAGCTCGTCGTCGATTCGAGCGCATGGCCGAACGCCGCGAGCAGCATCGCCGTCCCGCTCTCGATCCAGCTCGTGATGCCGTTGAGCAATCCGTTAACGAGCGCGCCGACGCTGAACGAGATGATCCCCCCGAGGACCGAGCCATGCCCGATGGCGCCGGCGATTATGGAGATATCGCCCACGGCTCAGTGCAGACCCTGGCCGGCGCTGAAAAGGAAGTTGAGAAGCGTCGGCGCCGCGCCGATGACGAGCGCGGCAGCAGCCGAGACGAGCACGGCGCGTCGGCCCGTGGAGGTGTTCTGGTAATTGTTCGTGTGCGCTCCGAGCGCCCACGTCGCGGCGCCGATGATCAGACCGGCGAGAGCCGCGAGCAGCCCCCAGAATCCGATCCCGTTCACGAGATCCTGCAGCGTTCCGCTCCCCGGCAGGCCGCCGGCGTTCGGGTCGAGGGAGAGCGCCCCGGATTCGCTGAAGCGCTCGAACAGAGTGACGAAGACCGTCGACACGGTGCACCTCCTCGGGATGGCGGTCACAGGGTCCGGCCCCGACAGCCGGACGGCCGGGCGGTCCCGACGAAGGCGGCGGCCCGACTCCGGGTGATCCGGCAGGGTCTACCGCGTGGCCATCACCTTACACTCTATGTCATGTTGTTTCAACATATTTCATATTCAGACCCGGTAATCGTCCGTCGAACTGCAATGCTGGAGGCGTGCGAGTTCCCCGGCGGCTCCCGTGATCGCCGTGCTGCGCGCGACGACCCCCGACATTGCGATCGCAGCCGCCGTCGCCGTCGTCCTCATCGCAGCGGCGTACGCGATCGGCAGCCGTCGCGGGGTGAAAGAGCTGAAACAACGCCTCGTATCCCTTGGCGATCGGCTCGGCGCGGACCCGCTGCCGAAGGACCCGAAGGGGGTCGAGGACGCGCTCGGTCACGTCGAGCGCGCGACGGAGCATGCCGCTGAGACCGTCGCCGACTCGAGTGCCGACGCGATCCGCTTACGCCGCGTCCTCGACACCCTCACCCAGGCGGTAGTCGTCTGTGACGAACGCGGCGACCTCGTCTTCCGCAACAGCTGCGCCGTCGCGCTGATGGGTAGCCGCCACGGCGACGCCCTTGCCGCGCAGGCCGTCGACGACCTGCTCGCCTCCACCTCCCCCGGCGCCTCCGAGGAGCGCACGCTCGAACTCTACGGTCCGCCGCGCCGGACGCTGTCGGTCCGCACCGAGAGCATCGACAACGGCCAACGCGCGCTCGGGGTCATCGCGATCATCGACGACGTCTCCGAGCGACGACGGCTCGAGGAGGTGCGCCGCGACTTCGTCGCCAACGTCAGCCACGAGCTGAAGACGCCGATGGGCGCGCTCGGCCTCCTCGCCGAGACGCTCCTTGCCGAGACCGAGCCCGAGGTTTCCCGGCGTCTCGCCCAACGGATCCACTCCGAGGCGTTTCGCATCTCGCGCATCATCGACGACCTTCTCGACCTCTCGCGCATCGAGAACGAGGAGTCGCCGCCGCGCGAACCCGTGCTCGTCAACCTCGTCATGGCCGAAGCCGTCGAGCGCGTCCACGCCGCGGCCGAGCAACGCGATGTCGAGATCAAGCTCGAGGAGCCATCGCCACCCGTGGCGGTGCTCGGAGACCGGCGTCAGCTGACCTCGGCGCTCTACAACCTGCTCGAGAACGCGGTGAAGTTCTCGTACGAAGGCGGGATCGTCGAGTTCACTGGAACCGTCGACGGCGACGACATCGTCGTCGCCGTCGCCGACAAGGGGTTGGGGATCCCGACCCGGGATCTCGAGCGGATCTTCGAGCGCTTCTACCGCGTCGACCACGGACGGAGCCGCTCGACGGGCGGGACGGGCCTTGGCCTCTCGATCGTTCGCCACGTCGCCAACAGCCACCACGGGAGTGTCAGCGTCGAGTCGCGCGAAGGGGAGGGCTCGACGTTCACGCTCCGGCTCCCCTTGCAAGGCAGAGGAGACACATGACCGCCAGGGAAGGTTCCGGCACGGCCGAGCCGGGCGTGAAGCCCGTCAAGGTCCTCCTCGCCGAGGACGAGGAGTCGTTTGTCGATGCACTCGTCATCGGCCTCGAGCGCGAGGGCTTCGCCATCACGGTCGCCCGCGACGGCGCCGAGGCGCTCGAGCGCTTCGAGGAGAGCGAGCCCGATCTGATCCTGCTCGACATCATGCTGCCGAAGATCTCCGGGCTTGACGTGTGCCGGACGATCCGGGCCCGTTCTGCGGTGCCGATCATCATGGTCACCGCGAAGTCGACCGAGATCGACACGGTCGTCGGCCTCGAGGTCGGTGCCGACGACTACGTGGCGAAGCCTTACCGCCTACACGAGCTCGTGTCGCGCATGCGGGCCGTTCTCCGGCGCGCCCCGCGAACCGAACCCGGTGAGGCCGGCAGCGCCACACCGGGTCGGGTGAAGTCGCCCGAACCCGGACCGCTGCAGCGCAGCGTGCTCGAGGTCGGCGAAGTCACGCTCGATCTCGACCGTCACGAATGCACCGTGCGCGGCGAAGAAGTCGCCCTGCCCTTGAAGGAGTTCGAGCTTCTTGAGCAGCTGCTCCTCAGCGCGGGCCGTGTCCTCACCAGAGACACGCTCATCTCGAGGGTGTGGGGCGCCGACTATGTCGGCGACACGAAGACGCTTGACGTCCACGTCAAGCGGTTGCGCGCCCACATCGAGGTCAACCCCTCGCAACCAAAGCTCATCACGACCATCCGCGGCCTCGGCTATCGCTTCGAGACGGCTCGCCGCCGTTAACCACGGTGGGAGCTGGCCCGGCAGTCGACATCGCTCCGGTCAGTGACGAGCAACTGGGAGTCGACCGGCCCTGGCTCGTCATCGTCTGGAACGACCCGGTGAATCTCATGAGCTACGTCACCTACGTCTTCCAGAAGCTGTTCGGCTACTCCTTCGCCAAGGCCACCCGCCTGATGTTGGACGTTCACCACAAAGGCCGAGCCGTCGTCGCCTCGGGTCCACGCGAACGCGTCGAGCTCGATGTCGCCCGCCTCCACCGCCACGGTTTGTGGGCAACCCTCGAGCACCAGAGTTGAACACCCCCGATCCCCCGCCCGTCCTCGCACGAAGCGGCGACGGGTTCGACCTGGCGCTCTCCCCCGACGAGCGCGCCCTGCTCGCGACGATCCCGACCCAACTCGCCACAGCTCTCGGACGCGTCGGCGACGAGGGCGAAGAACTACCCGAGGCGCTGCGCCGGCTATTCCCCACGGCCTACCCGACCGATCCGGCGGCCGAGGCGAGCTACGTGAGCCTCATGCGCGCCGACCTCGTCGAACATCACCGGGAGGCCCTCGAGATCCTCGCCGCGACGGCCTCGGCCACGCACCTGAGCGACGATCAACTCGGGGCGTGGCTCGCCGCGCTGAACGACCTGCGGGTCGTCATCGGCGCGTCACTCGATGTCACCGAGGAGATGACCGAGCCGGAGGAGGTCGACCCGAGATACGCGGACTGGCTCTGCTACGACTACCTCACGTACCTCGAGTCACTGGTCGTCGACACGCTCGCCGGGCTTCTGCCCCCGACAGATCCGACAGCCGACGATGCGACCCCCGACGACCCCTGGGGCGACCCCCCGGGCGGCCTGCGCTGGGACGGCACGCCGCTACCTCCGGACCCATGACGCGCCTGCGAGGCCCACTGGTAATCTCCGCACGCCCGTAAGGACCGGCCCCCATCGTCCAGCGGCCGAGGACATCGCCCTTTCAAGGCGGAAACACGGGTTCGAATCCCGTTGGGGGTGCCAAGTGCGGTTGACCGTTGCAGCTGAGTGAGCGTTGGTGAGCCCGCTCAGGCCGCACTCCTCACGGAGTTGTTCAGCCCAGCGGTTGCTGGACCTCCCTCTCGCGTGTCTTCGCCAGCTGCTGGGCGAGGCCCAGTCTGATGCTCGGCTCCACGCTTCACCGGGGCTCCGACTGAGCCCAGGCCCACCCAACGGGCGAGATTGATCGCTGCATTGTCGTCGCGCTGGTGAGCGGCGCCACAGTCGTCGCAGACCCAGTGCTCGGACCAGCCGATGTCTTGGACGTGGCCACAACAGTGGCACGTCTTCGACGAGGGGAAGAACCGGTCGGCCTCGACCAAGGTGCTCCCGTACCAGGGGCACTTGTAGCGAAGCTGTCGCCGGACCTCCCCAAGCGCTGCGTCGGAGAGCCCCCGCCGGCGCGCTCGCGCCCCTGGGAGGCCCTTTTGTCGCAGCATCCCCGCCGCGTCCAGCCCTTCGACCACCACCGTGCTGTGGGCCTTGGCAAGGTCGGTGGTGAAGGTGTGGATCGCGTGCTTTCGGACGTTTCCCACCTCGACATGAAGGCGGGTGATCTTCTTCGCGGTGTCGCGGTAGCGGGAGGAACCGGGCGTGCGCCGTGAGCGCTGCCGGTTGAGGCGGCGCAGCTCGGCGAGCCGGTGCTCGAGCGCCTTCGGGTTCTCGACCTCGGCAATCACGCCGCCGGGAGCGGCGACGGTCGCGAGCCTTCGCACCCCGACGTCGACCCCGACGACCGAGGAGGGCTGGGATACACCCGGCTGTTGCGGCCGGGAGACGGCCACCTTCACCGCGGCAATGAATCGGTCTCCGCGGCGTGAGACGGTGATCGAGAGCACCTTCGCCCGCCCGAGCGAGCACAGCCGCTCGATCCGGCGGGTGTTCTCGTGTGTGCGGACGGTGCCGATCACCGGCATGGTGAGGTGCCGCCGGTCGGGCTCGAGGCGCATGGCGCCGGTCGTGAAGGAGAACCGGTCCCGATCCTTGCCGCGCTCTTTGAACCGGGGGAAGCCGACCCGGCGGCCGGGGATCTTGCCCAACTTCGACCGCTGCCATCGCCAGTAGCCGTCGACGGCGCCCTTGATCCCGTCGGCGAAGACCTCCTTCGAGACCGATGGCCACCAGACCTCGCCGGTTTCCCGGTCGACGCAGAGACTCGACTTCTCGGCGTTCCACCGCTTTCGCAGCCCGTAGAGGGAGGGGTGCTCGGTCTCCTCGCCCGTCGCCTTGTGGTGGTCGATGCCGGCCTTGATCTGCTCGAGCGTCCAGTTGGAGGCCTTGCGCCGGGCTCCGAAGAACCGGGTGATCGTGGCGGCCTGCTCGGAGGTGGGGTCGAGCGCGAAGGAGAACGCCTGGACGACCGAGCCGTCGGGAGGCTCGTACCTACGCGGCATCGGTGTCCTCGCTCGCGGCGGCGAGCGCCTTCTGTGCCCGGTGGGCTGCCGCCCGCTTGCCGTAGAGGCGGGCGCAGAACGAGGTGAGGACCTCGGTCATGTCCCGCACGAGATCGTCGTCGACCTCGGCGTCGTCGACGACGACCAACCGCCGACCGGTCGCTTCGAGCGATACAGCGACGTACTCCGAGCCGAAGCGCGCGAAGCGGTCCCGGTGCTCGACCACGATGGTCGTGACGGCGGGATCGGACAGTAGGCCGAGGAACTTGCGGCGCTTGCCTTGAGCCCCGAGCCGACCTCGGTCACGATCCGGTCGACCGCGAGGCCGTGTGTGGTCGCCCACGCGCTCACCCGAGCGACCTGGCGGTCGAGCTCGTCACGCTGGTCGGCCGAAGAGACTCTGGCGTAGACGGCCGTCGCTCCTGCTCGAGGAGCGGGAGCATCGAGCTCGCCGACAAGGATGAGCTTGCCCATCTTGCGCGCCGGCACGGGCAATGTTCCCGTCCGGAACCACCGATAGGCGGTCTGCGGATGCACGCCTTGCAGGTCGGCCCACTCACGAAGATTCATCAATGTTCAGTATTGCGGTGGCGTGTATCAACAGTTGGTAGCCCCTTGGGTGGACCGCTCTTCTGGGAACGCAGCCTGGGATTCTCGCGAGCGGCCCGGCAATTCCGACGACCCGTCTCGACTGGCCGGTCTTGCGGTCGCGGGCCATCCCGAATGACCGCCTTTCGGCGTACGATACGCGGCAGCGATCGGAAGTCAGGTGGGGTGGCCTGCGCACGATTGCCGGCCCACCTCGACCGTCCGGTCACGTTGTCGCCGATATCGTCCGGCTTGGGGTGAGGAGGGTGTTCGGTCTCGTCGTCGCCGCTTCCGTGCTCGCGTCCCTTGGGTGCCTCGCACAGGTCGTGATCGTGGTATCCGGGAACGCCCGCGCGCGCTTTGGTCGTCGCACCGGGCTGCGGCGGAAGCGAATTTCCTCGGCGCCGGCCTTCCCGCGGATGCGCCGGTCCGTGGTCCTTGTCATGGTTACGGTGGCGGTTCTGCTCGCGGTCGTCACCACCGCCGGTCGCTCCATGACTTCGTCGGTCGCCGCGGCGTCGACATCGCCGATCGCGTACGTCGTGGATTCGGACGCCGCTGCTGTCACACCGATTGATCTCGCGACCAACGCGCCCGGACGGGCGATCCGGGTCGGGAGGTACCCCGACGCGATCGCGATCACCCCGGATGGCAGCACGGCCTACGTCGCCAACGGCATCAGCGACACCGTGACGCCCATCGACCTCGCGACGGAGACTCCGGAAAAGGCGATCCGGATCGGGGTGAGCCCGGTCGCGATGGCGATCGCGCCGGACGGCAAGACCGCCTATGTCGTGAACGAAGCCGACGACACCGTCACTCCGATCAATCTCGAGACCGACCGACCCGGCAAGGCCATCGCTGTCGGGCTGTATCCCGATGCGATCGCGATCGCCCCAGACGGGAAGACCGCCTACGTGGCGAACTCCGATGCCAACAGCGTCACTCCGATCGATCTCGCAACGAATCGTCCGGGAACGGTGATCCGGGTCGGGTCCGGACCCGCCAGCATCGCGATCACCCCGGACGGGAAGACCGCCTACGTGGCGGACTCCGCCGCAGGGACCGTCACTCCTGTCGACCTCGCGACGGACACACCCGGGAAGGCGATCCGGGTCAGGTCGGGACCGCTCGCGATCGCGATCGCCCCGGACGGCGCGACTGCGTTGGTCGCGAACTCCGTATCCGGCAGCGTCACACCGATCGACCTCGCGACGCGAAGACCCGGCAAGCCGATCCCTGCCGGGTCGGGACCGCTCGCGATCGCGATCGCCCCGGATGGCGCGACCGCCTACGTCGCCGGAGCAGTCAGCAACGCGGTCACGCTCATCAACATCACGACGAATACCAGGGGAAGGACCATCCGGGCCGGGGCGCGTCCCGCAGCGATCGCTCTTGTCGGGTAGGGCGCCTGCCGCGCCCCGCCCGCCCAGGAAGCGGACGAATCCGGGCCCACGCTGGGTCGAATTCCCTGCTCGCGCTTTGGCCTAGGATCAGCGGGCGTTCCCGCACGCCGTTGGTGTAGCGCCAAGGTGATCCGAGGAGCGGCGAACGAGGACCTGTGGTGCAGCCTGGAGTGCACGCTGGCCTGTCAAGCCGGAGGTCGCGGGTTCAAATCCCGTCAGGTCCGCCAAGCGGGCGCGAAAGCGCTCAGATTTCCCCCGGGACAGCGCGCGTCAGGCACAATGGTCGAGCCGGCCGCGGCCGGCTTGGTCGAGTAGCTCAGTTGGCAGAGCGCGCGCCTGAAAAGCGCGAGGTCACCGGATCGACGCCGGTCTCGACCACGAACTGATCCTCTTCGCCCAGACGGCCTCCGGCTCCTCGGGTCGTAGGACCGCAGCGTGAGCCTTCTTACAGGTCTGATTCGCGGCACGGCACGGCGAGAGCGCCCCCGCTGTGACGACCGCTCACGGAGTCGTCAGAACGCTGCGCGCCGGGGCGGGCATCGGGACCTTCGTCGGATAGTCCCCGGTGAGGCAGGCCGAACAGAATCCTCCGCCGGCGACTCCGATCGACTCGAACAAGCCCGCCAGTGAAAGGTAGGCGACGGAGTCCGCGCCGAGCTGGCCGGCGATCGCGGCAGGGTCCACGAAGGCCGCGAGCAGTTCCTCACGGACGGGGGTGTCGATCCCGTAGAAACAGGGCCAGCGGAACGGTGGCGACGAGATCCTGAGGTGGATCTCCCGTGCGCCCGCCTCCCGCAGGACGCGCACCATCTGGCTTGTCGTCGTGCCGCGCACGATCGAGTCGTCGATGACGACGAGCCGCTTCCCCCCGACGCTTTCCCGCAACGGGTTGAGCTTGCGCCGGACGCCGTCCGACCGGGCTTCGGCGGTCGGCGCGATGAACGTCCGCCCGATGTAGCGGTTCTTCACCAGGCCCTGCCCGAATGGGATGCCGCTGCGAACGGCGAATCCCTCCGCGGCGGGGACCCCTGAGTCCGGTACGCCGATCACCAGGTCGGCCTCGACGGGTGACTCGATCGCGAGGCGCTCACCCATCCGGCGACGCGCGGCGTGCACCTCCCGGCCGTACAGCTCGGCGTCGGGCCGCGCGAAGTACACGAACTCGAAAACGCACAGCCTCGGCACGACACGGGCGGGTGGGAACGGCCGCAGCGAGCGCACCCCGTCACGTCCGGCGATGACGAGCTCACCCGGTTCGATTTCGCGCACGAAGGCCGCGCCCACCGTGGCGAGCGCCGGGCTCTCCGAAGCGACGACCCAGCCGTCGCCGTCCGAACCTCCGAGACGGCCGAGGCACAGCGGCCGGAAGCCGTTCGGGTCGCGCACCGCATAGAGCTGCAATGAGTCGATGAGACCGAGCGAGAACGCCCCTTCCAGCGCCGGCAACACCGCACACAGGGCCACCTCGAGCCCACCCGCCGCCGCGTCCGCCCCCTCGGGGAACGCCCGGGCGAGCAGCTCAGCGATGAGGTCGCTGTCCGACGGCGCGAAACCCGCGAGCATCCCCGCCTCGGACTCGAGGGCGGCGACGTTCGTGAGGTTCCCGTTGTGCCCGAGGGCGAAGCCCGCGTCGCCGTGGGAGCGATAGACGGGTTGGGCGTTGCGCCAGTTGCTCCGACCCATCGTCGAGTAGCGAACGTGGCCGAGCCCGAGATGCCCCTGCAGAGAGCCGAGCGAACGCGGATTGAACACCGACGTCACGAGGCCCATGTCCTTCACGACGGTGATCGTCTCCCCGTCGCTGACCGCCATCCCGGCCGACTCCTGCCCCCGGTGCTGGAGCGAGAACAGCCCGTCGAAGACGAGCGGGGCGACCTCGACCCCGGGCGCATACACGCCGAACACGCCGCAGGCCTCCCTCACTGCCGCCATTGTGTCATCCCAGCGGCGATGCCCCGATCGACCTTCCGGCTCTCGACACCCCGCCGCCGCTACGTTTCTTGCGGTGATCGACCTCCATACGCACTCGGCTTGTTCGGACGGGAGCGAGCCGCCCGGGCGTGTCGTCGAGCTCGCCGCCGCGGCGGGGTGCACCGCCGTGGCGCTCACGGACCACGACAGTCTCTTCGGGCTCGTCGAGGCGAAGGCCGCGGCCGAGACGGCTGGGATCCGGCTCGTCCCCGGCTGCGAGGTCTCGTGCACCTCGGAGGCCGGACCGACGCACCTTCTGTGCTACTTCGTCACCGACGGCCCGAATCCGCTCGCCGACCTTCTCGAGCGTCTCCGCGCCGACCGGGAGGAGCGCAACGAGCGGATCCTCGAGCGCCTCAGAGGCCTCGGGATCGCGCTTTCCTATGACGAGGTCCGCGCCGAGGCACACGGGCCGGTCGTCGGGCGGCCGCACATCGCCACCGCGCTCGTGCGGAAGGGCGCCGCCGGGTCGTTCGCCGAGGCGTTCGGCCGTTACCTAGCGACCGGCGCGTCCGCCTTCGTCCCCCGGACCGCGGTCGATCCAGCGACAGTCATCCGGGATGCCCGCGCCTCCGGCGCGGTGACGGCCCTCGCCCACCCGTCCTCGCTCGGGCTTTCCCCGGACCGCCTCGACGCGCTCGTCGCCGGGCTCACGGCTGCGGGCCTTTCCGGTCTCGAAGCCCATTACGCCCGCTACGACGAGGCGACGCGCGGCCACCTCGCGCATCTCGCCGGTCGTCACGGTCTTGTCGCGACCGGCGGGTCGGATTTCCACGGGGCGAACCGGCCCGATATCGCCGTCGGCGTCGGCACCGGCGACCTCGTGGTCCCCGACGCCTGCCTCGACGAGCTCGCCGCGCGCATCCCGTAGGAGGGTCCCGCTCTCACCCCCGATCCGTTACGCCCCGCGAGCAGGCGGGCGCCACAGCGGGGCCGGCGCGCCGGCGGCCGTGCTCCCGCTACGCCGACTTGTCGTAGTCCTCGCCCTCGGACGCCGGGGGCTCGATGCCCCAACGGCGCATGCCCTCTTCCATCCTCGAGATCACGGTCTTTAGGACCGCGACCCGCGCGTAGTGCTTGCTCTCGGCCGGGATGAGATCCCAGGGCGCGTCAGCCTTGTCCGTCTTGTCGAGCATCTCCCCGACGGCCTCGACGTACTCGGTGCGCTTCGAGCGATTGCGCCAGTCCTCGTCGGTCAGCTTCCAGCGCCGGAGCGGGTCGTCACGGCGGGCCTCGAAACGGCGCTTCTGCTCCCCGTCGGAGATGTGGAGCCAGATCTTGACGAGCGTCATGCCCTCGTCGACGAGCCCGTGCTCGAAGTCGTTGATCTCGTCGTAGGCGCGCCGCCACGCGTCCGGCTTCACGAGCTTCTCCACCCGCTCGACGAGCACCCGCCCGTACCACGAGCGGTCGAAGACGCTCATCTCGCCCCAGCCGGGCAGGCTGTCGCCGAAGCGCCACAGGAAGTGGTGCCGCTTCTCCTCGTCTGATGGCACGCCGAACTCGGCGACGGAGACGTGGCGCGGGTCGATCCGCCCGACGAGCCGCTTGATCGCCCCGCCCTTGCCCGAGGCGTCCCACCCCTCGAAGACGACGCAGAGCGGCGGGCCGAGCTCGCCGGTGCCGAGCAGCCCCCCGCTCACGAGGCGGAGGTGGAGCAGGCGCAGCTGCAGCCGTTCGATCCTTTGTTCCGACTTCTCCCGCGTCATCGAGGCGGAGAGGTCGATCTCGTCAAGTCGTCCCATGGCTCCATTAGACCGCGTCGGGACCGGCCCCGCGCGCCAAGGAACCGTCGTCGACGTCGCTCACGCAAGCCGGTGCCGCACCGTCCAGATCCGACCGGTCGCGTAGCCGACCGCCCCGATCGCTCCCACGAAGAACCCGATCGGCAGGCTCGACGTGTACGAGAGGGCGATGGCGGACCACACGGTCACGAGGGCGAACACGACCGAAAGACCCATCGCCGTCAGTGGCTTGTTCGTGAAGCAGCGAGCCGCGGCAGCCGGGCCGACGAGCAGACTGAAGATGAGGAGCGCGCCCACCACGGGAACAGCCATCGTCGTGACGAGCGCGATCACGAGGAGGAAGGCGAGCTCGATCCGCTCTCCTTTGATGCCACGCGATTCCGCGAGGTCGGGCGCCGCGGAAGAGAGAAGCAGCGGGCGGTAAAGGACAGCAATCGCGGCGACACAGACCACCCCGATCGCCGCGGTCGGAGCCAACTCGTTGCTGGCGACGCCGAGCACCTCGCCGAACAGCAGCGAGAAGATCTCGGGCGCGTACTCCGTCGTCATCGACAGGAAAAGAGCGCCAAGTCCCAGCATCAAAACGATGGCGAGCGCCGTGGCGACGTCGTGCCGTGCCCGGCGGCCGAGGCTCGCGATCCCGATAGCCCCGAGAAGCGAGAAGACCCCGAGGCCGAGGATCGTGCTCGCGCCGATGAGGCTCGCCCCCGCAGCCCCGGCGAAGGCTCCGTTCGGGAGCGCGTGAGCGGCGAACGAAGAGCCGCGCAGGACGGTGAAGAATCCAACGACCCCGGCGACGACGGCCACGATGGTCGAGGCCTCCCAGGCGTTGATCATGAACGGCGAGAACATCAGCGGGCCCCCCGCATGGTTGGGCGCCGAGGTGTCACGCGATGCCCAGTGAGAAGGTCCGCCCCCAGGTAGACGACGAAGACCACCGCGACGACGAAGAAGCTGACCGGCCATCCCCGGTGCGATGGCGTCCAGTAGTAGCTGTCGTAAGAGAGGAGGATGCCGAGCCAGGTCGCGCCGACGCCGATGGCGGAAGCCGCGACGATGGCGGTCCCGGTTCGCTTGGTGAACCGCAGGGCGGTCGCGGCGGGACCGATGAGCAGGGCCGTCGAGAGGATCGCCCCGATGGTGATCGCCGAGAGCGACACGGCGAGCGCCAGGGCGACCAAGAACCCGATCCCGACGAACCGGAGCGAGACGCCCCGGGCCGCGGCGAGGTCGGGGCTCAGCGAACTGAGGAGGAGCGGGCGATACAAAAAACACGTCACGCCGATCGCCAGCACGCTGAGGACCACGATGACCGGGACTATCGATGAGGGCAGGGTGAAGATGGATCCGAACAGCACGTTGATCGTCGCCCCGGTCGTCGTCGTCGACGTCGTGTCGAAATAGAGGAACAGCGCGGCGAGCCCGAGCGCCGCTCCGAGGACGATGCCCGTGGCGACGTCCCTGCCCCGGGGTCGGCGGATGCCGATCAGCTCCATCACGCCGCCCGCCACGAGGTTCATGGCGACGAACCCGTAGAGCGGGTTGACCCCGACAAGGAACGCCGCCGAACCTCCGGCGGTCCCGATGTCGGCAAGGGAGTGACCGGCGAAGGACTGCCCGCGCACGACGGTGAAGATCCCGACGACGCCGGAGACGACGGCGGCAATGGCCCCGATGACCAGGGCGACCTGGACCGGGGCGCTGGAGAAGAACCCCGGCTCGATGACGGCCGAACCTACGCCCGCCACGATCATGCCGGCTCCGCACGTGGAACCGGCTCAACGTGGTGGAGCCCCTCGTCCTCCCGGCCGGCGACGACGAGGATCCGGTTGTGCACCGTGACGACGTCGACGTGGCGCCCGTAGAGCCGACTCAGCGACTCGGTCGTGACGACCTCCGCGGTGGTTCCGATCGCAACCCGGCCGCGCGCGATGTAGGCCACCCGGTCCATCACGGGCAAAAGTGGGTTCATGCCGTGGGCTGCGAACAGGACAGCGACGTTCTGCTCGGCCGCGATGCGGGCGACGAGGCTCACGACCTCCTGCTCGCTCCTGATGTCGAGATTCGCCAACGGCTCGTCGAGCAAGAGGAGCCTCGGGCGGCTGATGAGGGCGTGAGCGATCATGATCCGTTGCTGCTCGCCACCGGAGAGGTTTCCGACCCGGGCGTCCGCGAAACGAGTGGCGTCCACCGCGGCGAGCATCTCGTCGATGAGGGCGTTTCGCTTCGCCGTCGGCCGGGGGATCCCGAAACGGTGCCCGTCGATCCCGAGGCCGACGAGGTCCCGGGCCCGGATGGGCATGTCGGGATCGAGACCGATCTTCTGCGGGACGTATCCGATGAGCGGGTTGCGGCTCGAACGCTCCCTCCCGGCCACCCGGACGGATCCGGACGTCGGAGCGGTGAGGCCGAGGATCACCCGCAACAGCGTCGTCTTGCCGGCGCCGTTCGACCCGATGAGCCCGATGAACTCACCGGCGTCACAGGTGAAGCTGACGTCACGGAGGATCTCGCGACCCGCCAGCGAGACACTGAGGTTGACGACCGAGAGGATCTCGGTTGAGCTGCCCTCGGCTGCGTCCGTCATGGCTACAGATGCGTCGCCGACACGTGGTCGGCCACGGCCTTCGTCAACGCCGTGACCTCGGCGAGCATCCACGACTGGTAGTCGTAGCCGGGCACCGGCATCGTCTCGTACACCCCGATCACCGGAATGCCGGCGTTGTGGGCGTCGGTGATGAAGCTTTCGGTGAGTGAATCCGTCACCTGCTGGTTGTAGACGAAGACCTTGACCTTGTGCCCAGAAAAGAAGCCCTCCTGGGCCGTCACGTCCTGCGGCGCCGGGTCGACGCCGTTCATGATGTCCGCCTGCAGGGTGAACGGCGTCAGGTTCCTGGCGCCCGCCGCTTCCAGCATGTAGTCCGCCACAGGCTCGGTCGTCGCGACGGGAGTCCCCGGGTACTTCGCCTTGAACACTGCGATCGCCCGGAGCCACGGACCAAGCGAGGCGACGAACCGCACGGCGTGCGCCTTGAAGTAGGCGGCGTGGGCCGGGTCGATCAAGGAGAAGTCGGTGGCAAGTTTGCGGGCGACAGTCGGCATCGTGATCGGGTCGTACCACAGGTGCGGATTCGGCGTTGTGTCCGGGAGGCCGAGGAGGTGTTGCACATCGATCACGTACCGCTTGGGGTTCGGGGACGCCGATTCGATCTTCGTCATGAACTCGTCGTAGCCGATCCCGTTCTGGATGACGACCCGGGCAGCGCTGACCGCTTGGGCGACCCCGGGCGACACCTCGTAGGTGTGCGGGTCCGTGTTCGGATTGCTCTCGATGGAGTCGACGGCGACGTACTTCCCGCCGATCTGCGCCGCGACGTTGCCGTATTCGTTTTCCGCCGCGACAACGGCGATCTTCCCGCCCGCAGAGCTCGCTCTCATCGCTGGATGCGTGCCGAACCCGACAAGCGGAGCGATGAGCGCGAGGGCGAGTACCCCCGCCCCTGCGCCTCGGTGGATCCTGTGCTGCGAAGCCATGCCGCGTTTCCCTCGGTCTCTTGTCGGCGAGCGGCCGATCGGGTCGCCGCCCTCCGGCTTGGAGAGTCGGTCCTCACTGCCGGTCGGGCTATGATAACGGAAACGGGAACCGTTACAACTATTAGACACATCGGAGGTTCTTATATAAAGGTGTTCTAATGTTCTGAGGTGGTCCCCGATGTCCACCGCAGTGCCTCGGCAGGCGCGGCCGAGCTGCTCAGGGCGTTGGCCTCCGAGGTCCGCCTGGCGGTCGTTGCCGAGCTGGCGAACGCTCCGCGGTGCGTGCACGAGCTGCAGGCCGCACTGCGTGGACAAGATCGCGAGGTCAGTCAGCCGTTACTCTCGCAGCACCTGAAGGTCCTCCGCGACGCTGGGCTCGTCACTACGACCCGAACCGGAACAAAGATCACCTACCGACTTGCCGATGCCCGCGCCATTCGGGTCGTCGCCGACGCTACGCAGCAAGCCCCGAGGAAGGAGGAACCATGGCCGACGGAACAGGAAGATCTGCTCCCCGGGCACCCCGCGAACGACTGACCCGCCAGAAGCGGGCGCTCGCTGGAGTCCTCGAGGGTTCAGATTCCTTCCAGTCCGCCCAGGAACTCTTCACACAACTTCGGTCCCGGGGCGAGAACGTCGGGCTCACGACCATCTACAACCAGTTGCGTGCGCTGGTCGAATCCGGTGAAGTCGACGTCCTGCGATCAGACGATGGCGAGACCCTCTACCGCCGGTGCGGTTCGGAGCACCACCATCATCACCTCATCTGCCGCATCTGCGGCACGACGGTCGAGGTCGAGTACCCGGAGATCGAGAAGTGGGCGGCCAGCGTCGCCGCGGCCAACGGCTTCGGGGGAACGACCCACACCATCGAGATCACAGGGACCTGCGCGAACTGCACGGCGAACCAACCGCGGCGCGACGAGACCTAGGAGAACTCACCGGGAGCGGGTGATCCGCTCCCGTCAGGAGTCGAGAACGCCCGGTTCCGGTTCGGGGAAGGTTGGCGCAAGGACGAGCTCGCCGCGAACGGCGCGCTGGGCGGCGGCCGCCGACTCCCACCGCTGCTCGATGTGGCCGAACCGCCAGATGGCGAGCGCGCCGGCCCACACGACGACGAACAGGCCGGCGATGACGAACCCGGCGAGGTTGATGTTGAACCCGGCGAACGAGCCCCAGAAGCCATCGAGGTGAAGTTCGTTGGAGACAAGCCCGAGGATCTCGATCGTGCCCACGACGAAAGCGACCATGATCGACAGCCCCGTGATCGCGAGGTTGTAGTAAACCTTCCGGACCGGCTGGGCGAAGGCCCAGCCGTAGGCGAAGTTCATGAACGACCCGTCGATCGTGTCGAGCAGCGTCATCCCGGCGGTGAAGAGCACCGGCAGCGCCATGACCGCGTACCACGGCAGCGCCGACTCGGCGGCGCCGGCCGTCGCGGCAAGGAGCGCGACCTCGGTCGCCGTGTCGAATCCCAGCCCGAAGAGCACCCCCACCGGGTACATCTGCCAAGGGCTGGTGATCACACCGAGACGCTTGCCGAGGATCCGGAACATGAATCCCCGCGCCTGCAACTGGTTCTCGAGCTCGTCCTCGGCGTAGACGCCGCGGCGCATCTGGAAAAAGATCCGAGCGATCCCGACGAGGATGACGACGTTGATCGCGGCGATGAGGTAGAGGAACGAGCCGGAGATCGCCGTCCCGAACACGCCGCCGAAGCTCTGCAGCGCCGAGTGCGGGTCCCGCACCGCGTGGAAGACGTTCCTCGTGACGACCGTCAACGCCACGCCCAGCGCCACGACGATCGTCGAATGGCCGAGCGAGAAGAAGAACCCGACGCTGAGCGGTCGCTTGTCCTCGGACATGAGCTTGCGCGTCGTGTTGTCGATGGCCGAGATGTGGTCGGCGTCAAACGCGTGCCGCAGACCGAGCGTGTAGGCCGTCACCGCGACACCGAGCCCGAGCAGCTTGTAGTGGGCCGGCAGGATCGCGAGGACGAAGATGCCCCACCCCAGCCCGTGCAGGGCGGCGATGACCGCTCCCATGCCGGCAACCCGACGTCGCTCCGTCGCGCTGAGCGGCTTGCGGGCGACCCGATCCCGGTCCGTCGCGGTGGTCCTCGAATCAGCCATCCCGAAAAGAGGATAGCTAAATGCGAAGGCAATGCAACTGGATCGGATGCGCAGGAACGCCCGTCTCCCGAGGCGGAGCCACCGCGCTCGCCCGCTCGAGACGGAGACCGCCCGCGGCGGACGGGATCTCTCAGTCGACGCGCACGGAGAACGCCTTGCCAGCCTCGGCGAGGTGGTCGCGCATTTCCTCCTCGTGCAGCAGGCCGGCTTGCGAGCCCATTTCGTGCGAGACGTTCATGAAGTTCACCGGGGGCCAGCTCAAAGCTTCCGCAAAGGGCATGCCCCGGATGAGCGCCGCGGCGAGGGTCGCGGCGAAGGCATCCTCCGCCCCGGTGCGGTCGAGCGGCGCACTCGAGTCCGGGAACGGCGGGACGGCGTAGCGGTGCTTCCCGTCGCGCGCGACGGCGCCGCCCGCCTCGTCGATGACGACGACCACGGACGGGCCGAGCTCCGAAAGGGGGTCGAGCAGATCAACGGGGTAACTCGCGGTCCGACCTGTGATCGCGGCCGCCTGGGTCCGGTCGCAGACGAGCACCTCGGCCCGCTTGTAGAGGCGGGCGAGCCGATCGGCGCCGGCCTCGACTTGGAAGGTGCCGGGCTGAAAGAGCACCCGGACACCGGGGTTCTCCTCGAGCCAGTCGGCGACCTGGTCCTGGTAGTCGAGGGCGTACGGACCGAGCGAGGTGAGGTAGAGCCAGCTCGGAACCTCGCTCGGCCTGAGGTGCGGCCAGTGGTAGTCGAACTCCTCGTGCCGGACGAGCACCGTCCCCTCCCCGTGGTAGGAGAGCACGAAATTGCGGTTCGTGTGCGCTGGCGAATCGATATGGACGAGGCGGGTGTCGACGCGCTCGGTGTGCAGCGCCCCGAGCAGGTCGCGTCCAATCTCGTCGTGGGCGAGAAAGCTCGCCAACGCGACACGTAGCCCGAGTCGCGCGAGGGCGACGGCTGCGTTCGCCGCGTTCCCACCCGCCTCGACGGTCGTCGCCTTCTCGTAGGGGACCTTCGCGCCGAGCGGGAACTCGAGCCACGTCCCTTCCTCGTCGACGCGCCGTTTCACCTGGCCGTCGGGGAGGTGGATGAACAGGTCGGTGGCGACGTCACCGACGCTGATCACGTCGTATCGCTGGGCCGGGGTCACGTAGCCCATCTCGCTTCTCCCGTCTACCAGACGTACCGCCCAGACCCGGTGGCCGACCGACCGACGGTTCCGGCGATTCCGTTCATCGAGGACTCAGGCCAACATTACGTTCGCCGGAGCAGCAACAAGCGCACTCGACGAATCGGCATTCGGTCGTTCGTTCCACGATCGGCCGGAGGCCGGGTCGGACGCGTCGAGCGATGACCAGAGGTTGTGGATCGCCCACCTGCCAAACGGCGTCGCGCGCTTTGCTCATTGTCCCCTAAGGCACACTGGCGCTGACGGGGCCGGCACGAGGTTCAAAAAGGCTGTAACGATCGAGGGCGAATCGCCGGTTCGAGGTACCGCCACGTTGCTAGCGGGACAAGTCGTTTCACAGATTCTGTCAATCGCCCCGGGTCGTCTGGGGACGTAGACCCCCGGGCGGGCATGGCCACGTGCTGACCAAGGTCCGCCCGGGAGCCGTCACGATGCGCCTACTGCCGGTCCTCAAGGACCAGCGGAGGCTCGTTACTCCCCCTTGCCGAAGGCCGCGATCTCCGCGGCCTCCTCTGCGGTCAGCTGTCTCGGCTGTTCGCCGCGCTTGACCTTCTCGCTCTGGACGTAGTGCCGGATGTCTTCGACGATCTCCGGGTTGGCAAGAGTGCTCACGTCCCCGACTTCGCCGAAATTGGAAACGGCCGCAATCACCCGGCGCATGATCTTGCCGGATCGGGTCTTCGGCATGTCCTGGACGATCCAGACGTTCCTGGGTCGAGCAATCTTGCCGATCAAGCGATCGATGGCCGCTTTCACCTTGTTCTCTATCGCCTTGCTCGGGGCCAGTCCCGGTTTCAGACAGACGTAGATCTCGACCGCGCGCCCGCGCACCTCGTCGATGACCGGGATCGCAGCCGCCTCGGAGACCTCGTCCACCGTGAGAGCGGCAGATTCGATTTCCTTGGTCCCGAGCCGGTGCCCGGCGACGTTGATCACGTCGTCGATCCGACCGAGGATCCGGAAGTAGCCGTCGGCAGCCTGCACCGCTCCGTCGCCCGCCAAGTACGGCCAGTCATGCCAGTCCTTGCTGTTCTTGTCGGCGCAGTACTTCCCGTAGTAGATCTCCACGAACCTGTCGGGCTGGCCCCAGACCGTCTGGCAGAGCCCGGGCCAGGGGTTGCGGATGCAGATGTTGCCCGCCCTGCCGCTTCCGGCCGGCACCTCCTTGCGGTCGTCGTCGTAGATCACGGGGTAGATGCCGAGCACCGCCGGTCCGCAGCTGCCGGGTTTCATCGGATGCACCGCGGGCAGCGTGCTGCCGAGGAACCCGCCGTTCTCGGTCTGCCACCACGTGTCGACGATGACGGCCTCTCCCTTGCCGACCACCTCGTAATACCAACGCCACACCTCTGGCTCGATCGGTTCACCGACGGTCGTCATGTGCTTGAAGTGGTAGTCGTACTTCGCCGGCTCGTCCGGTCCGAGCTTGCGCAGCATCCGGATCATCGTGGGCGCGGTGTGGAAGATGTTCACCTTGAGCCGTTCGGCGATCCGCCAGGCACGGCCAGGATCCGGGTAGGTGGGCACGCCCTCGTAGATGACGGTCGTCGTCCCCAGCAACAGTGGGCCATAAACGATGTACGAGTGTCCCGTGATCCATCCGATGTCCGCAGTGCACCAGTAGACGTCGTCCGGGTGGATGTCCTGGTAGTACTTCGAGGTTCCCGCAACGTAGGCGAGGTACCCTCCCGTCGAGTGCTGGCAACCCTTCGGCCGTCCCGTCGTCCCGCTGGTGTACATGAGGAACAACGGCGCTTCGGCTGGCATCGAGACGGG
Organism: uncultured Acidimicrobiaceae bacterium; assembly: GCA_963785415.1. Lineage (GTDB taxonomy): Bacteria > Actinomycetota > Acidimicrobiia > Acidimicrobiales > Bog-793 > Bog-793. Next base: position 1,521,601 of record CAWAVB010000001.1, on the reverse strand, counting down.
GTCAACCACCTTGTCGCGATACTCGCCGATGAGCTCGTCGACGAAGAAGTCCCGGCCCTCGACCATCGGGCTCTGTGACGCGTACTGTCCCGGGTGGCGCCTCCACACGAGCACCTTGTCGACCTTCTGGCCGAGCTTGCTGGCCGCCTCCACGGCCTCGTCGGCCCTGGCCTTGTGGTCGACGAGTTCCCCGTTGCGGTAGTAGCCGTCCACCGTCACGAGGATGCGGCTACCGGAGTCGGCGATCCGATCTCCGCACGCGGCGCCCGAGAACCCGCCGAACACCTCGGAGTGGATGACTCCGAGCCGCGCACAAGCGAGCATGGACACCGGGAGCTCCGGAATCATCGGCAGATAGAAGGTGATCCGGTCGCCGGTCTGCACCCCGCCAAAACCCCGGAGCAAACCCGCGAACTCGTTCACGCGCCGGTAGAGCTCCTGGTAGGTGATGAACTGAGTGTCTTCGGTCTCCAGCTCGGGCACCCAGACGATCGCTGCTTTGTTCCCCGCCGTCTCGAGGTGGCGGTCGACGCAGTTGTAACTGGCATTGAGACGACCGCCGAGGAACCACTTCCAGAACGGCGGATTGCTCGTGTCGAGCATCGTCTGCCAGGGCGAATCCCACGTCAGAAGGTCGGAGTACTCCTTGAAGCAGTCGGGGAACCGCCCTTCGGCGAACCGGTCGAAGATTGCCGGATCGGGAGCATTCGCCTGAGCGATGAAGGCCGGGGAAGGGTAGTAGTAGCCCTCTTCGCGCCAGTGGACGGCAATCTCGGCCTCAGAGACCTTCTCGCTCTCAGACTCTTCCGTCGGAAGCTCGTCTGCCATGGTTCCTCTCCCGTCTCGGCTCTATCTGTTTTCGACCCATTATCGCGAGCACCGAGCAACCGTCAAAACTGCGGATCGGACTCGCGCGCCCTCACGCGGCGACTTCGGGAAGTCTCGCGCCTCGCCCGACCGGCACCCCTTCCTGGACCTCGTGCCGGCGCGCGTCGGCGCCAGTGTGCCTTCCCGGACAATAAGCAAAGTACGCGACGCCGTCTGCGGGTGGGCGATCCACCAGCTTTGGCCATCGCGCGCGAGCGCGACCCGACCGCGCCGCTCGGACCAGTCCGTCGGGTCGCTCAGGCCGGTGACAGGGGTTGAGGTTCCGAGTACGGTCGGAATCGCCCGACAGAAATCCAAGGCACCTCGACGGAAGGGAAGAGACGTGATCACGCATCCCGGGGAAACACAGGGAGCCTCAACCGGTGGTGGGGGCGCCAGCCCGGCTGTCCATCGTGTGGCGGATCCAGCCCCGCTGGGGTTGGCCGCCTTCGCCATGACGACGTTCGCGCTCAGCATCGGGAACACCAACGTCTGGGGCCCCGGGGCCAAGGCCGCCCTCGCGCTGGCTCTCGTGTACGGCGGCGGCGCCCAGCTCCTCGCCGGAATGTGGGAGTTCGTCCGCAAGAACACCTTCGGCGCGGTCGCCTTCTCCTCCTTCGGCGCCTTCTGGATCGCCTACTACGTCTTCATCCAGTTCATCGCCCCCGGGGTGAAGGCCGCCGACCTCCCCGTCGCGGTGGGCGTGTTCCTCTTGGGCTGGACCATCTTCACCGCCTACATGACGGTGGCGTCTTTCCGGGTGAGCGGCGCAGTCGTCGCCGTCTTCGTGCTCCTCACGATCACGTTCGTGCTCCTCACGATCGGCGCCTTCCATTCGGACGCCGACCTCACCAAGGCGGGCGGATGGGTGGGACTCGCCACCGCCGCCGCGGCGTGGTACGCGTCGTTCGCCGGGGTCGTGAACGAGACATTCAAGAAGCCGGTGATCCCGACGATGCCGCTCGCACCGCGCTAGGCACGACCGCAAGCGAGCCGGGACCAAGACCGGTCTCGTGGATCGGATCGGTCCGAACGGCTGGATTCGCGCGCTCCGGACTCGCGACGAGCGAGGTGATCCGGATCAATTGTCGGCCGACCACGACGGGCCATCGACGACAGGGCGTCCTGATCCGGCGGTGCAGCGGTCCGAGGCGTCGTCATAAGACGTGGTCCACCAAATGGGAGAGAGGCCAACGGGTGGAGCTGACGGGATTCGAACCCGTGACCTACTGGTTGCAAACCAGTCGCTCTAACCAGCTGAGCTACAGCCCCGGGGGCCAAGCCTACGCGCCCGCGGGGCCGAATCGGCCCTTCGACCGGCTCCTCAGTGCGTCCCGACGGCTGCCCGCACCACCTGACGGAACGACTTCGTCATCGCCGTGACGGCGGAAGGTTCATACCCGCAGTGCGCCATGCAGTTGTCACAACGCGGGTCGCGCCCTCGTCCGTACTTGTCCCAGTCGGTCGTCTCGAGGAGCTCTTTGTACGTGGCCGTGTAGCCGTCGCTCATCAAATAGCACGGCCGCTGCCAGCCGAAGACCGAGTAGCTCGGGATCCCCCACGGCGTGCACTGGTAGTCGACCTTGCCCTCGAGGAAGTCGAGGAAGAGCGGCGTGTGGTTGAGGCGCCACTTGCGCCGCCGGCCGTCACCGAACGCCTCCGCGAAGACCTGCCGGGCCTGGTCGACCGGGAGGAAGTGCTCCTGGTCCGACGCCTTCTCGTAGGCGTAGGCGGGGGAGATCATCATCGCGTCGACCCGCAGCTCGTCGTTCAGGAAGTCGAGGACCTCGCGGATCGTCTTTGCGGAGTCGTTCGTGAAGAACGTCGAGTTCGTCGTGACGCGGAAGCCCTTCGACTTGGCGAGCTTGATCGCCTCGATCGCCGTGTCGAAGACCCCCTCGCGGTCGACGGCCGCGTCGTGGCGTTCGCGCAACCCGTCGATGTGCACCACCCACGAGAAGTACGGGGAGGGCTTGAACCGATCGATCCGCCGCTTCAGGAGGATCGCGTTCGTGCAGAGGTAGATGAAACGCTTGCGGGCGATGAGGCCCTCGACCATCTCCTCGATCTGGGGGTGGAGGAGCGGCTCGCCGCCAGCGATCGAGACCATCGGCGCGCCGGACTCCTCGATCGCGGCGAACGCCGCCTCCGGGGTGACGCGCTGGCGCAGGATCTCGGTCGGGTACTGGATCTTGCCGCAGCCCGGGCAGGCGAGGTTGCAGGCGAACAGCGGCTCGAGCTCGACGATGAGCGGGTACTTCTCACGTCTCGCCAGCTTCTGGCGCACGAGATACGCCGCCATGCGCATGTTCTGTCGGATCGGGATGGGCATCAGGTCTCACCGGCTTTTCGTTGGGTGGTCGGGCGGTACATCGGGGGTTCGGGCTGCGGGCTGATCGGCCGCGGCCGTGGCGCCATCAGCGCCCCGCTCCGGCGCGGCTTGCCGCGCGGGCGGCGTGGGCCTGGAGGGCGGTCTCGGTGCGCGCGCCCGCCACGCCGGAGGCGTCGTCGACCGCCCGGCACCACCGCCCGAGCGCGGACAGCGGGAAGACGAGCCGGTAGAGGTGGTAGTTGAGGTAGAAGTCCCCCGGGAACCCCGTCCCCGTGTACCACGGCTCGTCCCAGTTCCCGTCGGGTAGCTGCGTCGTCGCCAGCCAGGCCACCCCGCGGCACGCCGCGGCCGAGCGCGCCCGGCCCGCGGCGACGAGGGCGAGGAGCGCCCAGGCCGTCTGGGATGCGGTCGACTCGCCCTGGGCCCGGAGGGTGGGGTCGTCGTAGCTGCGGATGTCCTCGCCCCAGCCGCCGTCGTCGTTCTGGTACGTCTCCAGGAACTCGACGGCGCGCCGGATCGGCTCGGCGTCGGCGTCGACGCCCGCGGCGACGAGCGCCGGGACGACCGCCCCGACGCCGTAGATGTAGTTCACGCCCCAGCGGCCGAACCAGGCCCCGTCGTCCTCCTGCTCGGCCAGGAGCCACCCGACCCCCTTGGCGAGGATGGCCAGGTCGGCTGACGGCTCGTGGGCGAGCATCTCGACGACGTGGGCCGTCACGTCCGCGCTCGGCGGGTCGATCACGGCCCCGAAGTCGCAGAAGGGGATCTCATAGAGGATCTGGCGCACGTTGTCGGCGTCGAAGGCGCCCCAGGCGCCGTCTTTCGACGCCATGCCCTCGACCCAGGCGACGGCGCGCTCGACCGCTTCGTCGACGGCTGCGGGGTCCTCGTGGGCGACGCGGCGCAGCCCGAGGACGACCTCGGCGGTGTCGTCGACGTCGGGGTAGTTGTCGTTGTCGAACTCGAAGGACCAGCCGCCCTCGGGCACCTCCGGCCGGCGCACCGACCAGTCGCCCCGGACGCGGACCTCCTCGCCGAGCGTCCAGCGCACGGCGCGCCTGAGCGCCTCGTCGTCGGCATCGACCCCGGCGTCGGCGAGCGCGATCACGGCGAGGGCCGTGTCCCACACCGGGGACTGGCACGCCTCGAGGCGGCGTAGGCCGTCCTTGCGCACCAAGAACCGCTCCAAGCCGGCGAAGGCCGAGGCGAGGACGGGGTGGTCGAGGGGGTAGCCCCGCAGGTGCAACGCGAGGATCGAGTACACCCAGGGCGGCTGGATGCCCCCCCAGCTCCCGTCGGCCTCCTGGCGCCGGACGATCCAGGTTTCCGCCTTGCGCAGCGCCGCCTCGCGCACGGTCCGGCGCAGCGGCTGCCGGTTGGCGAGCCGGTCGTATTGGTGGAGGACCCGGTCGAGGAGCACGAATCGGCCGGTCCAGTCCCGCAGCGACGGTCCGGGGCGGTCTGGAGCCTTGCCGGTCCGCAGCTCGTCGACGCCGAACGAGACCGGCCGGACCGGGCGGTAGGCGCCCACGACGGTGATGGCGACGGCGGTCTGGCGCGCCCAGCAGCCGAAGTCGTAGATGTTGCAGGGCACCCACACCGGGAGCGCCACGATCTCTGGTGGGAGAGTCGGCAGCTCGTCCCAGGGCCAGAGCCCGAACAGCGCGAGCCAGATCCTCGTAAAGACCCGCGTGTTCTCGACCCCGCCCGAGGAGCGGACGAACGCCGCGGCCCGCGCCATGTGCTCGTCGGCCGGTTCGTCGCCGGCGAGGCGGAGCGCGCAGTAGGCCTCGACCGTCGTCGACAGGTCCCCCGGCCCGCCGTGGTACGTGGCCCAGGTCCCGTCGGGACGCTGCTTCGAGCGGATCCACGCCGCGGCCTCCGCCGTGTCGGTCGCCTCGCGGATGCCGAGGAACTCACGGAGCAGCAGGTCCTCGGCGTCCATCGTCACGTTCGTCTCGAGCTCGCCCTTCCACCAACCCTCGGGTTCCTGGATCGAAAGGAGGTGGGTGCGCGCTTTCCCGAGGGCGTGGCGCGCCGCGGCGAGCTCTCGCTCCTCGACCATCACGGCGGGTGCCATGCCTAGAACTCCCGCTCGATCACGAATCGCGCCACCTCGGTGAGCTCGGCAGCCGGGCCCGCGGCGAGGTGCGGCGAGTCGAGCGCAGCGAGCGCCGCGTCGAGCCGACGCCGGGCTTCGGCCGTGCTGATCTCCCGGCCACCCGCCTTTTCGACGAGCTCGGCCGCCCGGGCGACCTGAGCGTCGCTGAGGCACGGCACCGCGAGCAGCTCGGCGAGCTCCGCCGCGTCGGCCCCGCCCGTGGCGAGGGCCGCCGCGACCGGGAGGGTCTTTTTGTGCGAGCGCAGGTCGCTCCAGGCCGGCTTGCCCGTGCGGGCCGGGTCGCCCCAGATGCCGAGCAGGTCGTCGGCCGCCTGGAAGGCGAGACCGAGCTCGAACCCGAAGCGGTCGAGCGACGCCACGACCTCGGCCGGCGCTCCGGCGAGCTCGGCGCCGATCGCCGCCGCGCAGCCGAGCAGCGCCCCGGTCTTGCCGCCCTCCATGGCGAGGCACCCCGCGACGTCGACGGTCGGCAACGTCTCGAAGGCCATGTCGAGGGCCTGGCCGGCGATCATCGAGGCCGTCGAGTCGGCGATCCGGCTCGCCGCGCGCCGTGCCGCGTCGCACTCGGCGACCCGGTCGAGCTCGAGCGTCCCGGCCGGGTCGAGGAGGATCTGCTGGGCGAGCGCGAGCAACGCGTCGCCGACGATCACGGCCTGCCCGATCCCGTAGCGCGCCCAGACCGTCGGGCGGTGGCGCCGCTCGGCGTCACCGTCGATCACGTCGTCGTGGATGAGCGAGAAGTTATGGACGAGCTCGACCGCGACGCCTCCCGGGACGCCGATCACCGCGTCGGCACCCACGGCCTCGGCCGACAGGATCGCCAGCGCCGGCCGTACCCCCTTGCCGCCGTTGCCGCTGACGGGGCGACCGTCGGCGTCCGTCCAGCCGAAGTGGTACTCGGCGACCGGCCGCATCTCGGCGGAGAGCCGGCCGACCGCCGTGCGCATCGCTGGCGCGACGAGGTCCCGCGCCCGGCCGAAGACGGCCGGTGCCTTCTCGGTCGGGATCACGCCACCACCCCCCATTCGAGATCGACGGGGGGGCGTGTCGTTCCGACCGCCCGCAGCGCGTGCCGCGCCGCGCGCACTCCGCTGCGCACCGCGCCCTCCATCGTTGCGGGCCAACCCGTGTCCGTCCACGCCCCGGCGAGGAACAGCCGCTCGAAGCCGGTCTCGGGACCGGGCCGCAGCCGCGCCGTCCCGGGCACGCCGCGGAACGTCGCCTCGTGCTCGCGGCTCACGACCGCGTCGACGACCTCGGCCGACCGCGCCCCCGGGAGCAGGGCCCGCAGAGCCCCCGTGTAGCGCTCGATGAGCGCCTCGGGCCGCTCGCCCTGCTCGGCCTCGGCGCACGAGATCGACACGGCGAGCACCTGGCCCGACGCCACGTCCCGGCCGGAGGCGGCGGTCTTGTCGAAAAGGAACTGGATCGGCGTGTCGACGCCCGCGGCGATGGCAAGCTTCGTGACCCGGCGGTCGTAGACAACGTGGACGTCGACGATCGGCGAGACCCCGAGCGCCTCCAGGCGGGCCGGGTTCACGATGCCCCCCTCGGGCAGGATCGCCGCCGCGACCCGGTGCGGCACGGCGACGACGACCGCGTCGGCCCCGACGTGCTCGCCGCCGACGACGACGCCGGTGGCCGTTCGGGGACCGGTGTCGGAGACGTCGATTGAGTCGACCTTGGCGCGCAGGCGGATCGTCCCGCCGAGTCGCGCAAGGAGCACCGCGGCCGGGTCGACGTGCACGGCGTCGAGCGGCACGCGCGCCCAACCGACGTCGGCGGCGTCGGTGCGGTCGATGAGCCCAGTCCGGAAGACCTTGGCGCCGAGCGTCAACGACGCCTCGTCGGCCCGCAGGTTCACCGTCGGCAGCGTGATGAGGTCCCAGAGCCGCTCGATCGCCTCGCGTGACTGCCCGTTGCGGGCGAGGAAGGCGGCGAACGTCTCGGAGTCGAGACCGGGGTCCTCGAGGCTCAGCTTGCGCAGGGCGAGGACCGCCCGGGCGACGCGCGCCCGTTCGCCGAGCGCCAGGTGCCGGTAACGGGCGAGCGAGATGGCCAGGTGGGCCGGGGCGGGAAGGCTGTTGCGCCGGACCCAGCCGACCCGCGGCGCGCCACCGCCCGGATCGGGGCGCAGGACGGGGATCGCGAGCCGGCGCTGGAGGATGGCCCGGTCCGTCGTCCCGAGCCGTTCGAGGAACCCGCGATACGCGGTGCAGCAGCGCAGGAACACGTGCTGGCCGTTGTCGAACACGAGTCCGTTGCGTTCGAACGACCACGTCGCGCCCCCGAGGCGCGGCCTGCTCTCAAGAAGCGTCACCGTCGCCCCCGAGTCCGCGCAGGCGATCGCCGCCGACAGGCCGGCGAGCCCGCCCCCGACGACGACGATGTGCGGCGGGCCCGATCTCACACCGCCCTCGCCCCCCTGAGGCTGCGGGCCGCCACCCGGGCCTTCTCCCAGCGCGAGAGGCTCACCCGGTGGTCGAGCGCGCCGAGCGGGTCGCGCTCGATGCGGTCGAGGACGCGGCGGTAGATCCCCGCCATCGCCGCGACGCAGGCCCGCGAGCGCCGGTCGAGCAGCTCGAGCAGCGTAAGACCTTCCTCGTAGAAGCGGCGCGCCCGGTCCGCCTCGAAGCGGACGAGCGCGACGACGGCACCGTCCGGCCCCGTCGCGTCGTCGCGGCAGCCGAACCGGGCGAGGTCCTCCGCCGGGAGGTAGACGCGCCCCATCCGGTCGCGGTCCTCGACGACGTCGCGCAAGATGTTCGTCAGCTGCAGGGCGATCCCGAGCTGATCGGCGAGCCGGGGGGCCCCGGCCGGGTCGGCCGAGCCGAACACGCCGAGCGAGAGCCGGCCGACCGACCCCGCGACGCACCGGCAGTACGCGGTGAGCTCGTCGAAGGACGCGTACCGCTCCTGGTTGCAGTCCATCTCGCAGCCGGTGACGATCTCGCCGAGGGCGTCGACCGGGATCGGGTAGCGCGCTACGGCATCGGCGAGCGCGACGAGGACCGGATCGCCGGAAGGCGGGTCACCGCGGGCCACCCGGGCGATCTCGTCGCGGACCGCCGAGAGCGCCCCGCGCTTCTCGTCCGCCGAACCGGAACCGTCGCCGATGTCGTCGACCCTTCGGGCGAAGGCGTAGAGCGCCGACATCGCGGCCCGCTTCGGCGCGGGGAGTAGCCGGATGCCGTAGAAGAAGTTCCGGGCCTCGCGGCGGGTGATCGCCTCGCAGCGGTCGTAGGCGGTGGCGAGGTCGGTCACGGCCGACTCCTCCCCGCCGCCACCCACACGCCGAGGGTGGAACTCCCGACCCGGGACCTCGTCGCCTTCACCGGTCCCGACAGGACGTCGAAACCGTGCCGTTCGATGGCGTCGAGCTGGGCGAGCCCACCGCCGACAAACCCGGCGACCGCGACGCGGCCCCATCCGGACAACTGCGTGACGAGCGGGCGGCCCGAATCGAGGAGCCGGCGGGCGCGAGCCGCCTCGAAGGCCATGAGCCGCCGGACAGCCGGCGTCGCCGACCTGGCGGCGAGCGCCGACCCATCGACTCCGAACCGGGTGAGGTCCTCCGCCGGCAGGTAGATGCGTCCCACCGCGAAGTCCTCGGCGACGTCCTGGAAGTGCTCGACGAGCTGCAACGCCGTGCACACCCGGTCGGAGAACTCGGCCGACTCGGCGTCGCGCCGGTCGAAAACGGCGAGGACGAGCCTGCCGATCGGGTTCGCCGAGAGCGCGCAGTACGCCTCGAGGTGCTGATAGCTCGGGTACCTCGTCACCACCTGGTCCTGGCGGTTCGCCTCGATGAGGTCGACGAAGGGGCGCCTTCCGACCCCGATCTCGGCCGCCAGCCGGCCGACGGCCACGAAGACCGGGTGCGAGGCCACACCGTTAAGCGCCCGGTCGAGCTCGCCCTCCACCCAGTCGAGCTGGGCAAGCCGGTCGCCGGGAGCCAAGTCGCCGACGTCGTCGACGAAGCGGGCATAGCCGTAAATCGCGAGGAGCTGTCGCCGGATCTTTCTCGGTAAAAGGCGCGTCGCGACCGGAAAATTCTCCGCGCCAGCCTTCGCCATGACGTCGGCCGTGGCGAGCCCGACCGGCGTCGCCAACGTGACGCCGTCGAGCTCGACCGGCAGATTCATCGGGCGACCATCCCCTCGCCCCCCACGGAGAGGTGGCGATGCCGTCGCCCGAGGCGCTTCTGCGCGGTGAAGGTCCCGGACCCGTTGCCCGTTAGCCGGGTGAGCCGCTCGTACGCCGTGCGGACCGACGCCGCGATCCCCGACGCGTCGAGCTCGAGGCGCTCAAGAATGAGGTCCGGGTTGGCGTGCCCGATGTAGACCGTCGGCACCCCGAGGCAGAGCACGGTCGGCGGCCGTTCGCTGACGAGCTCGGCGGCGCGCTCGACGACACCACGCAGGTGCTGGCCGGCCCCGCCGTGGACGAGCCCGTCCTCGGCGGTGACGACGAGCCGGGCGTTTCGGCACCGTTCGACGAGGGCGGGGTCGAGCGGACGCACGACGCGGGGGTCGAAGACCGTTACGTCGAACCCGTCCTCGGCGAGCAGACGCGCTGCCCCGAGCGCCGCCGCGGCGAGCTTGCCCACTCCGACGAGGACGATCTCGTCGCCACCGGCGCGCAGCACCCTCGACCGCATGCCGATGCCCGCCGGCCCGAGCACGCCCGGTCCGGGGGTCTTCGGGAAGCGGATGATCGAGGGCTTGTCGAGCCCGAGCGCGGCGTCGAGCATCGGCCCGATTTCGCGCGGCTCGGCTGGGGCGAAGATCACGAGGCCCGGGACCGACAGCCCGAGCACCATGTCGAGCACACCGTGGTGGCTCGCGCCGTCGTCCCCGGTGATGCCGGCCCGGTCGGCGCAGATGACGACCGGCGCCCGGTGGAGGCCGACGTCGAGGTTCTCCTGGTCGAAGCAGCGCGACAAGAAGGTCGAGTAGATCGCGACGACCGGGCGGAGCCCGGCCATCGCCATGCCGGCGGCCGCCGTCATGGCGTGGGCCTCGGCGATGCCGACGTCGATGAAACGGTCCGGGTAGCGCGCCTCGAAGCTCAACAACCCGGTCGGTCCGGGCATCGCAGCGGTGATCGCGACGACGCGCTCGTCCCGGCTGGCCAGCTCGAGCAGCGCCTCACTGAAGGCTTCCGTGTAGTTCTTGTCCGGGCTGCGCGGCCCCGTGGTGACCGCCCCGTCGTCGGTCGAGATGCCGGGCGAGGTCAGCTGCCCGAGCTTGAAATCGTGCAGGCACTGCACCGTGTCCGCTTCGGCGGGCCCGTAGCCCTTGCCCTTGGTCGTGAGGACGTGGAGGACGATCGGACCGTGCCAGTTGGCGGCGCGCTTCAGGGCCTGCTCGACCGCCGCGATGTTGTGGCCGTCGATCGGCCCCGCGTAGCGGATTCCGAGCGCCTCGAAAAAGACCTGCGGTTCGACGAGCTCGCGCACCGCCGCGGTGAGGCTCCGGATCGATTGGCCGGCGAGCGCGCCGACACCGGGCAGATCTTCGAGAACGCGGGTGATCTTCGACTGGATCGCGCCAAAGCTCGGGTTCAGGCGCAGGTGTGTCAGCGATTCGGAGAGCCGTGACACCGTCGGCGCGTAGCTGCGGCCGTTGTCGTTCAAGATGATGCAGACCCGCGCGTCGGCGTGCCCGAGGTTGTTCATCGCCTCGTAGGCCATCCCCCCGGTGAGCGCGCCGTCACCGACGAGGACGACGACCCGGCGGGTCGCGTCCTCGCCGCTCGCCTGGAACGCCTTCGCGATCCCGAAGGCGTAGCTCAGCGCCGTCGAGGCGTGGGAGTTCTCGATCCAGTCGTGTTCGGACTCGGCGCGGCTCGGGTAGCCCGAGAGCCCGCCCTCCCGGCGGAGCGCGGCGAAACCGGCGTGCCGGCCGGTCACGAGCTTGTGGACGTAGGCCTGGTGGCCGGTGTCGAACAGAAGGACGTCGCGGGGCGAGGAAAAGACCCGGTGCATCGCCAGGGTGATCTCGACGGCTCCGAGGTTCGACCCGAGGTGGCCGGTGCCGCCCGTCGTCACGGCTTCGACGATGAACTGGCGGATCTCCTCGGCGAGGACCTCGCACTCCTCGAACGAGAGCGCCTTCAGGTCATCGGGAGAGGAGATCGTGTCGAGGAGGGGGTACGAAGGCTTGTCTTGTCTGCTCACGACGTCTTCTTTCGCTCGTCGATCTCAACGCGGCCGTTCGTCCGCAAGCGGTTCGCCCCCCTCCGTGCCCAGGTGCCGCCGGATCGCGGCGGGAACCGTTCGCACGTAGTCGCGGTGACCAGTCGGTCACTCCGTTTGCTCGTGGTCATCCTTCCAGATGGCGCCGGGACCGTCAACGTGCTCACGTCGCGCTCGGTGCCCAGGAAAGCGCTGCACAGCGGGCTGCGCTGCGCGCGACCCTACCTGAGCTGCCGGTCCACGAGCACCGCGGCCGCGAGCTGCTCGTCGCTCGCCCGGCGGACGGCCTCGATAAAGGCCCGGCCGGCGATCTCCCGGGACGACGCCTTCCAGCCCGCCGGGTGCCCCTCGACGGAGTCGGCGAGCGCGGCGACGACGCGGCCAAGCACGCGCCCGTACCCCGGACGTCGCTGCGTCGCGAGCGACGCAAGGTCGAGGAGCAAGGCGACGGAGGGCACGAGGATGGCGGCGAGCGAGTCGATCGCCCACGAGTCCAGGGCGTCCGGATCCGCGGGCAATGCCGTGAACTCGGCGGCGGCACGCCACGCCGCCTCCTCCACGACGGCGCAGAAGAGCTCGCCCTTCGACGGGTAGTGCCGGTAAAAGGAGCCCTTGGCGATGAGCGCGGCCCGGCAGACGTCGTCGATCGAGACGTCCGCGTACCCCCGACGGCTGAACAGCGACAGTCCGGCCTCGACGAGACGCTCGTCGACCGAGGTGCCCGCTTCGAGCTGCGTCTCGGCGGCGAGCAGCTGGCTCCACATCTCCGGCCGGAACACGCCGCTCGTCGGCCGGTCGAACAGGTCGGGCAGCAGCTCCGGCAGCAACCTCCCGATCGTCTCGATCGAAAGCCCACGCCGGTCGCGAACGAGCCGGATCAGTCTGATGAGCTCGACGTGCCGTTCGTCGTAGAGGAACCGGTTCGCCGCGACCTTCGCCGGAGGCGGCAGCACCCCTGCGCCGAGGTAGTAGCGCACGGTCGCGGCGGCGACGCCGGTCCGCTCGACGAGCTCGGACATCGTGAAGCGACGCGGGGCGATCTCGGTCGAGGTCACGAGGGCCGTCGCGTCACGAGGTTCTGGCACGGTCCTCCCCCGATCCGCCCGGTGGGCGGTAACGTCGCCCGCGTGGGCCCCGTGCGAGTCATCACCGACTCGAGCGCCTGCGTGCCCGCGGAGCTCGTCGCCAGATTCGGTGTCTGTGTGCTCCCCATCAGTGTCTTCCTGCCCGAGGGCGGTGCCACCGGCACCGACCCACCCGACGGCGAGGACACGCCCGTTCCCGAGGCCCTCGCCCGAGAGGAGCTCGCCGGGGCCAACCACCCCTTCGTGACAGAGTACCTGCAGGCCATCGAGTCGCCCGACTTCGATTCCGCGGTCGTCATCACGCCGGCGATCGAGTTCGCGACCATGTACCGGAACGCCGCGCTCGCCGCGGAGTTCGCGACCCGTCCCGTCGCGCTCATCGACGCGAGGACCGCCGCGGCTGGCCAGGCGCTCGTCGTCCTCGCCGGTGCCGAGGCGGCCGCCAAGGGGGCCGGGATGGAGGACGTCGTCCGCACGGTCGAGGAGGCGGCGCGCCGTGTCGAGCTCGTCGCCTCGCTCGCGACGCTCGAGCCGATCCGGCGCAGCGGACCCGTACCCGACAACGTGCTCGGCGAGGTCGAACCGAGCGGAGTGCGCAGCGTCTTTCGCATGCGCGACGGCACGGTAGAGCCGCTCGGGACGGCGGAGACGGCCGACGAGATGCTCGAAATGATCCACGCCGCCTACCGGTCGAGCGCGGCCGCCGGGACCGAGCGTTCCGCGATCTTCCACGCCAACGCCTCGCGACTGGCGGCGCGTCTCGGCGAACTGATCGGCGGGGTCGACTTCGTCAGCGGGTTCAGCGTGGCGATGCAGGTCCACACGGGAGGCGGCGTCGTCGGTGCGGCGTGGATACCGTCGGGAACGACATCCTGAGCTGCACGGGAGAGCGTGTTCGCGCGGTACCGTCTGCGCGACCGATGAAACGTAAGACCAATCGGGGGCAGCGGTGACGAACGACAACGACACGGGGGAAGGCGGCAAGCCGACCCGCGTCAACCCGCAGGCCGCGTCCTCTGGCGCCCCGCAACCGGAGTCCGTCATCACGACGGCAGAGATACCGCGCATCTCCGTTCCCCCGGTCCCGCAGTTCGCCCGGGGCGACGGCTGGCACCCTGACATCGAGCGGCGACTGCCGGCGCCGTGGGGCGTCGAGCTCGCCGTCTGGATTCTGTTCGTCCTCTTCGTCCTCGGACTGATCGGGCTCGCCGCCGAGCACTTCCACCCGGGCTGGGTCGCATCCCTCCGCAACACGTCCTCGGTGGGCACCCAGCGCGGCAGGACGGGCGCGACGTCGACGACGACCCCGTCTTCCGGCGGCTCGACGACGACGCTGCCTTCCCGGGCGCTCGGGAAGCTCGTGCTCCTCACAACGTCGACGAAAGGCGCGACCTACTCGGTCCCGACGTCCTCGTCCTTCACCATCGTCATCGCAACAACCAATGCCTGCTACACGCTCGTGAAATCGCCACCCACCGCCGCGCACTTCGTGTTCGCCGCCACGATCACGCCGAAGCAGAGCCCCGAGGCGATCAGCGTCCGCGGACCAGCCTCGGTCATCCTCTCCGCCCAGGCCTCGGCCATCACCATCAAGGTCGGATCGAAACAAGTCGGGTCGATCGCGCCGCCGCGGGCATTCATCACCTACACGTTCAAGCCATCCGGTCACTGACCTCGCCGGGACGGTCGTCCCTCCCCGCCGCGAACGATGCCCGTGGGCTCGTCTCCGCGCGGCCCCGCCGTACGGGCCACTATGGACGGGTCATCGACGCGGAACCGACCCAGGAGGACACGGGCATGCTGATCGCAACGACAAATGACGTCCCGGGATACGAGATCGAGGAGGTCCTCGGTGAGGTGTTCGGCCTCACCGTGCGCTCGCGCAATGCCTTCTCCCAGATGGGCGCCGGCTTGAAGTCGATCGTCGGCGGCGAGCTGAAGGGGATGACAAAGAACCTCGAGAACAGTCGCCAGGAGGTCATCGACCGCATGGCCGAGGCGGCGAGCGCGCGCGGGGGCAACGCCGTCCTCATGATGCGCTTCGACACCTCCGAGATGGGGGGCGTCTGGACCGAGATCTGCGCTTACGGCACCGCCGCCAGGGTCACGAAGAAGAGCTGAACGTCGCGCGCCCGGCACCCGGCCCGTCTCCCGGCCGGACGTGTGCGGTCGTCACAAAAGCGTCAAGATAGGGACGTGAGGATCTCTTCGAAGGCTGACTACGCGATCCGGGCCGTCGTCGAGCTCGCCACGCTCGAGAACTCGTGGCCGGTGAAGGCGGAAACGCTCGCGGCCGCGCAGGACATCCCCGGCAAGTTCCTGCTGAACATCCTGTTCGAGCTGAAGCGTGCCGGCATCGTCGCCAGCCAGCGCGGCAACGAGGGCGGGTTCCGGCTCGGTCGGGGCGCCACCGAGATCAGCCTGGCCGACATCGTCCGGGCCGTCGAAGGACCGCTCGCCCAGGTCGGCGACGTCCGACCCGACCAGCTCGACTTCAAAGGCTCGGCCGAGCCGCTCATCGAGATCTGGATCGCAGTGCGCGAGCACATCCGTTCGATCCTCGAGTCCGTGTCGGTCGCCGATATCGCGACGCGCAACATCCCGCTCACCGTCCGGCTCATCACGGCCGACCCCGAGGCCTGGATGCCTCACACCCCCGGGACGGTCCCCGGCGCTCAGGCGGTCCGCGTCGCCGGTTCGACCACGCGGACCCGCGGCGTCGTCACCTCCTCGACCCGCAGGAACTGACCCGGACCGACGAGAGGTGCCCGCCCGGCGAGCACACGCGTCCGGCTCCGCGGCCAACGCGCCGTCGGAACACGATGAGACACGTGACGCGGCAGTCGACGAGTCCGTCGCCGACGTCATCGAGCGGATGCGCGCGACCGGGGGCCGGGCGACGACCGCCCGGCGGTTGATCCTGCGGTCGCTCTTCGCCTCGCCGCGCCACCGCACCGCCGAGGACTTCGCCGCGGAGGTGCAGGCGGAAGCGCCCGACGTCCACCTCTCGACCGTCTACCGCAACCTCGAGGAGCTCGAGCGGCTCGGTGTGGTCACCCACGTCCATCTCGGACATGGCCCCGCGACCTACCACCTCGCACCCACGACGCACTGCCATCTCGTTTGCGAGGAGTGCGGCACGGTGCTCGAAGTCGGCGACCAGCTCTTCTCCGCGCTCGCGACGGTGACCCTCGAGGAGTTCGGCTTCACGATCGACCCCCACCACTTCGCCATGCGGGGGCGTTGCCGCGACTGCAGCCAGCGGCCTGGGCCGGGCTGACCCGAACGACCCGCGGCGGTGCTGCGGGCGGGTGGCTACCGGGTCCCCGCCGTGAAATACGTGGCAAGCCCGGGCGGATAGAGCGGAACGTCGTTCTGCGGGTTGTCGAGGTCGCGCCACACGCCTGTCTTCGGTTCGACCTCGACGCCTTCAAAGCGGTCTTTTTCGTAAAGCGAAGCGTCGGCGAACCCGGTCTCGTACAGGAGCAGGATCTCGTGGCCGGGCTGCCCCTCGAAGACGAATAGGTTCTCGACGGCGCCGACGAGGCGCGCCTCGGCGAGTTCGACGCCGAGCTCCTCGGCGAGCTCCCGACGCAACGCCTCATCGCCACGTTCGCCGAACTCGACCCCGCCCCCGAAAGGTCGTTGGAAGCGGACGCCGGCGACCTCGTCGCGGCTGTTCGATACCAGGATCACCCTCGTTCCCGGTCGGCGGATCAGCGCCAGGGCCACGACCCGCGGCTTGCGTTTCGCCACGCCGAGATCATGTCGGATCAGTGAGCGGCGAGTGTTCTTATTGGAACTACTCCAGTTTCTTGACTCATTCCAGATCGCGTCGTAAGGTCCCCATCGTGACGACGATGCAGGACGACGTCCAGCTCCTGCGATCCGCGGGAAGACGCGTGACGGCAGTGCGCCTCGCCGTCCTCAAACAGGTCGGCGCCCGGCCCCACGCCGACGTGGAGACGATCTTCCGCGCCGTCGACAACCAACTCGGCAGCGTCTCCCGTCAAGCGGTGTACGACACGCTGCGCTCGCTCGCGGCAGCCAATCTCGTCCGCCGTGTCGAGCCCGCGGGAAGCCCCGCCCGCTACGAGACCCGCGTCGGCGACAACCACCACCACGTCGTCTGCCGGGTCTGCGGCGCGACCGCCGACGTCGACTGTGCCGTCGGCTCGGCTCCCTGCCTGGAACCCTCCGAACTGCACGGATTCATCCTCGACGAGGCCGAGGTGACCTACTGGGGCCTGTGCCCGCGCTGCCAGTCCGCGACCGCCACCCGCCCGCCAGAGCCGTCCCGGCAGCGCTCCGCCAAACCCACTCCGCAACGAGATCAGAAGAGGTGACCGAGATGCCAGGAAGAACAGACAACCCGAAGAACTCCCCCCGCCCGACGACGACCGACGCCGGGATCCCCGCGCCGAGCGACGAGCATTCGCTCACCGTCGGCCCGGATGGGCCGATCCTGCTCCACGACCACTACGTCATCCAGAAGATGGCGCAGTTCAACCGGGAGCGCGTGCCCGAACGCGTCGTCCACGCCAAGGGCGGCGGCGCCTTCGGCGTCTTCGAATGCTTCGAGGACGTGAGCCAGTACACGAGGGCCCAGGTCTTCCAGAAGAACGTCACGACCGACGTGCTCATCCGGTTCTCGACGGTCGCCGGTGAGCTCGGGTCCGCCGACACCGTGCGGGACCCCCGCGGCTTCGCGATCAAGTTCTACACGGACGAGGGCAACTACGACCTCGTGGGCAACAACACGCCGATCTTCTTCATCCGCGACCCATCCAAGTTCTCCGATTTCATCCACTCCCAGAAGCGCCGCGCCGACACCCATCTGCGCGACAACAACATGCAGTGGGACTTCTGGACGCTCTCGCCCGAGTCCGCGCACCAGGTGACGTTCCTCATGACCGACCGGGGAACACCCCGGACCTGGAGGCACATGAACGGCTACGGCAGTCACACCTTCATGTGGGTCAACGCCGCCGGCGAGAAGTTCTGGGTCAAGTACCACTTCAAGACGGACCAGGGGATCGAGAATTTCACCGACGCCGAGGCGAAGGCGATGGCCGCCGAGGATTCCGACTACCACCTGCGCGACCTCCACACCGCGATCGAGCGTGGCGAGCACCCGAGCTGGACGCTCGAGATGCAGATCATGGACTTCGAGGACGCGGCCGACTACCGGTTCAACCCCTTCGACCTCACGAAGGTCTGGCCGCACTCGGACTACCCGGCGATCAAGATCGGACGCCTGACGCTCAACCGGAACCACGAGGACTACTTCGCCCAGATCGAGCAGGCGGCGTTCGAGCCGTCGAACATGGTCCCGGGTGTCGGGCCGAGCCCGGACAAGATGCTGCTCGGGAGGATGTTCAGCTACCCGGACACGCACCGCCACCGGATCGGGACGAACTACCTCCAGCTGCCGGTCAACCGTCCCAAGTCCCCCGTCAACTCGTACAACAAGGACGGGGCGATGCGGTACGAGAACCCGGGTGATCCCGTGTACGCGCCGAACTCGGTTGGGGGACCGGCGGCGGACCCCGCACTTTTTGGCGACCCCGCAGGTTGGACCGTCTCTGGCGAGATCATCCGTGCGGCCTATGACCTCCACAAGGAGGACGACGACTTTGGTCAAGCGGGATCGCTCTATCGCGCCGTCCTTTCGCCGACCGACCGTGAGCACCTCGTCGGCAACATCGCGGGGCACGTAAAAAGCGGCGTGTCCGAGTCGATGATCCCCAGGGTGCTCGCCTACTGGCGGCAGGTCGACGCCGACCTTGGTGCCAAGTTGGAGAAGACACTCAAGACTGGCTAGTGACGTCGGTGCCTCACCGGGGGCGCGAGTCGCGCGCCTTCCGATGAGGTCGGCGGGTGAGCCGTCAACAAAACCCCTCCAAGAGCTCAAGCTCAACGTGTTCGACACGTCGAGACACCACTGTGGTCTCGCTTCGGCCGGCCTCGCCATCGCGTCGCACGTTCCCGACTTTCGCGAGGTGGACCCCCACTCAACGTTCGGTTCGCCATTCAGCCACACGATCGAACTTCACACTCCTCGGTGATCAGCGACGACGAGCGCCATGTCTTCCCCAACCTGGCGTGGGGCCGCCTGCCAAGCGGCCCCATGTTGCTGTTTGCACTACTCTCGGCGATCGGAATCAGTGAAGCGAGATCCTCGCATCTGCTCCAGCCGGTCGATCCCGAACGGTTCGTTCGGCGATCCTGCGGAAGATGACATCCACGAGGAGCGCGCCGCGAACGGGTCGTCCTGACGGAGAGTCTTGAAAGATGGCTACTGGAGAAGGATCCGGATTCGCCACGACGCGCGGCAGCGAAGCTGACGACGAAGGTCGCGACTTTGCAGAGCACGGTCGGTTGCCACGCCACCTGAAAGACGACGCGATCGGTTCGCCAGAAACGGTCCAACGAGCGCTCACCGTCGTCGCAGCCTTGGGCCTGCTCGTCCTTGCATCGGCTAATTTCGGCGTCGGAGTGAGCGCTCCATGGCGAGCCGAGATCTCGCCCCTGGGCTTCCTGTTTGCACTCGGACTCACCACTGCTGCCTGCACGGTCCGTTCCAAGCGTGCCCTGAATTGGGTGACGCTCGCGGTGCTCGTCGTCGCAGTTGCACTCACGTCGACCGAAGCAGCAGGGTTGCT
The DNA here is from genome assembly GCA_963785415.1 of uncultured Acidimicrobiaceae bacterium. Lineage (GTDB taxonomy): Bacteria > Actinomycetota > Acidimicrobiia > Acidimicrobiales > Bog-793 > Bog-793. The sequence goes on along the minus strand of CAWAVB010000001.1, from coordinate 1,502,331 downwards.
GCTCGCCCGCAAGGGGTTTGGCGAGGATGACGGCGCGTTCGTCCAGTACGGCACGCGACTGCTTCTCCGCGGCATCAACCCCTTCACCCACTCGATGGCGCCGAGCCTCCAGCTATACGGGGTGTCACCAACGCCCACGGCGCTAACGAACGGAACAATTTCCAGCGCCTATGACTACCCGTCGTTCCCGTTGCTCCTCAATGTGCCCTTCTACTGGCTGACAAATGGAGTCGAGTCCGTCTCGGTCGCGGCGGTCTTCTTCCAATGCGTCGCCGCCTTCGTCTTGTACTCGATGTTGCCGCGGGGACTCCGAGCGCTCGCGGTGATCACCGTCTTCGAGATCCCGCTGCTCTTCGGCTTCGAAGTGTCCGGTTCCTTCTATCCGATGTTCCTGCCGTTTGCACTTGTTGCAATCTGGAACTGGACCGAGATCGGTCGCACGGGTCGACTGTCCCGAGGTGACCTGACCCGGGCTGTCTGCCTCGGACTCGCGTGCGCAGTCGAGCAGATCGTCTGGCTCATGGCCTTGTTTCTCGTACTCGGTATCTGGCGCGCCGGATCCCGCAGACTCGGCAACGCCGGCTCGGCGCGCGTCGCGCTGCGCTTCGCTCTCGCCGTCTTGGCTGCATTCGGGATCGTGAACCTGCCCTTCATCATTTGGAGCGCGGACGCCTGGTGGCGAGACGTGATCGCCCCGTTCACGCAGCACGCCATCCCCTACGGCGAGGGTCTTGTCGACTTGACGGTTCTTCTCCACCTCGGGGGCGGGAATCTCGGCTGGTACTCGGACGCCGCGCTCGCTCTGCTCGCGGGCCTTCTCGTCGCCTACGTCGTGTGGTTCCGGGGACTCTGGCGGGCTGGGATCGTCTTCGCGGGACTGATGTTCTTCGTGAGCACGCGTCCGTTGGACGGGTACTGGCTTGAGGTCGCACCGCTTTGGCTCGCTGCGGTCGTCGTGCCGGGACCGGCCCCGCGTCCAGTACCCATCGCGTGGTCATTGTCAAGGCTCACCAGCCTCCGGATCGGACTGACGGCCGCCGTCTTCGCTCCCACGCTCGCCTTCGTCGGACTGGCCCTTTCCGCATCGGCTCCGCTGGTGTTGCGGGTCGAATCCATAAGTGTCGAGATCCAGCGCCAGGACATCTGGAGGGCTGTCGTTCGAGCGACCAATCTGACGGGATCCCCTGTTCGGCCGTATTTCGCGGACGATTCTGGAGGTCAGTTGAGTTCATACTGGACAATCGATTCCGGTCCCGCCGCCCTGCGAGGCGGTCACTCCGCGCTCTACATCCTCAGTTCGCCCAACCTCCAAACGAACCCGGGCCTCGATACTCCATTCGTCATCTCCGCCGTCTCGGCGGCGCCAGACGCCCTCTCAACGAGCCCCGTGTACCTGGCGCGGAACTTCCACGTCGTGCTGACGCCGAACGTGGTGAACGGCCCTGTTCCCGTAGGACGGTCGATCGTCTTCCACGCCCAGATCGAAAATGCGTCTGGCGTGCCTGTTCGTGCCTCGGGAATCCGCGTGGCCATGTGGGAAGTGGTTCTGTCGCAAAGCGGTTCGCAGCACGCCGAGGCTTCCATCAACGGCTTTCCGAACACGAAACACGTTGTATTCGCGCGAACAACCTCAAACGGCTCGGCGACCTTCCGTGTGCTTGACCTCGCGCCTGAGGGAACATCTAGCCCGCCCGTTTACCTACTGAGCTGGATCCACCCGAAGAACTCGTATAACTACGGTTACTCGGGCCCGGTCGAAGTCAAGTGGTCCTCACCGGCCGCGCGATAAGTTCCGAACACTCCCTGAACCCCCGCCTAGACGACGACATCCGGAGGTGAGAAACCCTATTTCTGCCACCTCCCTCGAACTGTCCGAGCCATCTCCCGCCGACATCGCACCCGTCAATCCCATCTTCCAAAGGGTCCGACGGACCGGGCTCCTCCTACTCACTTTTCAGCTGGCACTCCTCATTACGTGGAGCGTTGTCGAAGCAAACAGGGGGACGTCCCCTTTCGGAGTTAGAGCAGACAGTCAGGTGAAACTAGCCTGCTGCTCGCGGAATCAAACTGACCCACTACCAGGCTTTTCTCCTATTGGCTGAGCCTATAAGCTCTCGCCCCGTGAAGGCAGTGATCCTTGCGGGAGGCATGGGCTCGCGCCTCAGCGAGCAGACCGCGGTCCGGCCTAAGCCACTCGTCGAGATCGGTGGCAAGCCGATCTTGTGGCACATCATGAAGGTCTTCTCGTCGCACGGGATCGACGAGTTCGTGATCTGTCTCGGCTACAGGGGCTACATGATCAAGGAGTACTTCGCCAACTACTACCTGCATACGTGCGACGTTTCGTTCGACGTCGCCTGCGGGACGATGGAGGTGCACCGCTCGACCACCGAGCCGTGGAAGGTGACGCTGGTCGAGACAGGAGATCAGACCATGACCGGCGGTCGCCTGCTGCGGGTGCTCGGCTACCTCGGCGACGAGGACTTCTGCTTCACCTACGGCGACGGCTTGGCCGACATAGACATCACGGCGCTGGTCGCCTTCCACCGCAATCAGGGGAGGCTGGCGACAATCACCGCGGTGCAACCGCCCGGCCGTTTCGGAGCGTTGCAGATCGACGGCGAACGGGTCCTCGACTTCCGCGAGAAGCCCCCCGGCGACGGCAACTGGATTAACGGTGGCTTTTTCGTCCTGTCCCCCCAGGTCAAGCGGTACCTGACCGACGACACGACAGTCTGGGAGAACGAGCCGGTCCACCGCCTGGCTCGCGACGGTCAATTGGCGTGCTACCGCCACGGCGGCTTCTGGCAAGCGATGGACACCCTGCGCGATCAACTCCACCTCGAGGACCTGTGGGAAAGTGGCGGCGCCCCTTGGAAGACTTGGGCGTGAGCTCGCCGGTCGCCGGTGAGGCTCTCTCGGGTCGGTTCGACGAGGGCTTCTGGAGCGGCCGGCAAGTGCTCGTCACCGGCCATACCGGCTTCAAGGGCTCCTGGCTGAGCTTATGGCTCGGCGAGCTGGGCGCCGTCGTCACCGGCCTGTCCGACGCGGTGCCCACGACTCCGTCGTTGTACGAAGCCGCGCGCGTTGGCGAAGGCATCCACGACCTGCGCGTCGATGTTCGGGATTTCGAGTCGTTGTCGTCTGCGCTTGCCGCCGCTCGCCCCGAGATCGTGATCCACATGGCGGCTCAGTCGCTGGTGCGCCGCTCCTTCGAGGAGCCCCGCGAAACGTACGAGACCAACGTGATGGGCACTGTCAACGTGCTCGAAGCGGTGCGACGCGCTAGCGGGGTGCGTGTAATGATCAACGTGACCTCGGACAAGTGCTACGACAACCGTGAATGGGAGTGGGGCTACCGCGAGTGCGAGCCGATGGGCGGCCATGACCCGTACTCGAGCTCCAAGGGCTGCTCCGAGCTGGTGACCGATGCCTTTCGCAGGTCGTTCTTCTCCGATCCCGAGGACACACGGCTGGCCTCTGTCCGCGCCGGAAACGTCATCGGCGGAGGCGACTGGGCCGTGGACCGTTTGCTGCCAGACATCATGCGCGCCGCGCTGGCTGGCGAGCCGGTTCTCATACGCAATCCCGACGCCGTCCGTCCCTGGCAGCACGTTCTCAACCCCCTGAGTGGCTACCTGGTATTGGCACAGGCACTTTGGCACTCCCAGAAGTTTGCCGGCGGCTGGAACTTTGGGCCCTCCGACGACGATGCTTGGCCGGTTCGCGCAATTGTCGAGCGGTTAACGGAACTCTGGCCTGACAAGCTGGACTGGGTCCAGGACGCTGGTGCCCATCCACACGAGGCGTCGTACCTCAAGCTCGACTCCTCGCGCGCCAGAATGCGTCTGGGCTGGCGACCCCGATGGAACCTGACAGAGGGCCTGGACTCGACGATCGGTTGGTATCGCTCGCTGAGCATGGGCGAGGACATGCGCGCCGTAACTGTGGACCAGATTCGCGCGTTTCAATACTCCTTGACGTCGACATGACCGCCACACCCTGCAGGTTCTGCGGAGCTCCGCTGGAAGCCGTGTTCGCGGATCTGGGCATGTCACCCCTAGCCAACTCCTACGTGCCGCCCGAGCGCGCGAACGCGATGGAGCCCTTCTACCCGCTACGCGCACTGGTTTGCGAAAGCTGCTTTCTGGTGCAGCTGCAGGAGTTCGAGACCCCCGACCGGATCTTCTCGGACTACGCCTACTTCTCGTCGTACTCGACCAGCTGGCTTGAGCACTGCCGGCAATATGCGGAGACGATGATCGACCGCCTGGGACTCGACCAAGACAGTCGGGTGGTGGAGATCGCCTCCAACGACGGCTACTTGCTGCAGTACTTCCACGAGCACAAGATCCCCGTACTGGGCATCGAGCCGGCGGCCAATGTAGCCAAGGTGGCGCTGGAGAGAGACATTCCTACTCTGGTCGAATTCTTCGGTCGCGAGTTTGCGGCAACGCTGGTCGAAGAATCGCCGGCTGACCTGCTTCTCGGGAACAACGTGCTCGCCCATGTGCCCGATCTCAACGACTTCGTGGCTGGGCTGAAAGTCCTCCTCAAGCCGGGTGGCGTCATCACCATGGAGTTCCCGCATCTGATGCGGCTCATCGCGGACAACCAGTGGGACACGATCTACCACGAGCACTTCTCCTACTTCTCCTTCCTCACCGTCGAAAGCGTGTTCGCCGCGCAAGGCCTGCGTCTGTTCGACATCGACGAGCTGCCCACTCACGGCGGGTCGCTGCGCATCTACGGTTGCCATGAGGACGATGCCAACAAGAGCGATACCGATCGCGTCGAGGAGATGCGCGAGCGCGAACGCGCAGCAGGCTACGAACGGCTTGACACCTATACGAACTATGGCGTCCGCGTGAAGGCGGACAAGCGCCAGATCCTCCAGTTCCTGATCGGCCTCAAGGAGGACGGCAAGCGTGTGGTCGGCTACGGCGCGCCCGCCAAGGGCAACACGATGCTCAACTACTGCGGCGTGGGGAGCGACTTCCTCGAGTACACCTGCGATCTCAATCCCCACAAGCAGGGCCACCTCCTCCCCGGCAGCCATATCCCGATCCGGTCTCCTGAGGCCATCCGCGAGGACCGCCCCGACGTGGTGCTGATCCTCCCTTGGAACCTCAAGGACGAGATCATCGAGCAGCTGAGCTACATCCGCGAGTGGGGCGGACAGTTCGCCGCCCGCACTCCGGTGCTAGCGCTGCACGCCTGAGTCGCCACGTCGTGCTGTTCAGCGAGACGCCGCTGGCCGGGGCATGGCTCGTCGAGCTCGAGCGGCTCGGTGACGAGCGCGGCTGGTTCTCTCGTACCTTCGACGCCGACGAGTTCCGCGCGCGCGGTCTGGAACCCACGGTCGTGCAGTGCAACGCCTCGTTCAACGAACAGCGCGACACGCTGCGGGGCCTCCACTACCAAGCAGAACCTCACGGTGAGACGAAGCTGGTGCGTTGCGTGCGAGGAGCGATCTTCGACGTGGGGATCGATCTGCGACCGGAGAGCCCCACGTACTGCACCTGGTACGGGGTGGAGCTGAGCGCCGAGAACGGCAAGATGCTCTACCTGCCGCGGGGCATGGCCCACGGCTTCCAGACTCTCGTCGACGGCTGTGAGGTCCTGTACCAGATGGGTCACGAGTACGTCCCCGAAGCGACCCGCGGCGTGCGCTGGAACGATCCGGCCTTCGACATCCGCTGGCCCGTGCCGAGCGCCGAGCGCACGATCTCCGCGCGCGACCGCGGATTCCCCGACTTCGCGGCCTGAACATGGCACACGGTCCAGTCCTCGTCACGGGCGGCAGCGGCTTCGTGGGGCGGGCGCTCCTCACCGCGTTCGCCGAAGCGGATGTCGAAGTGCACGCCACCTACCGGCAGGACCAGCCCACCACGCCTTTGGCTAACACTTTCTGGCATCGGGTCAACCTGCTCGAGCCCGGTCCCGTCGAGGCCTTGATGCGCGAGCTCGCGCCCGAGAGGCTCGTACACCTGGCGTGGTACGTGGAACACGGCCGCTTCTGGTCGGCACCGGAAAACTTGGACTGGGTGGCAGCCAGCCTGCACCTCCTTCGCGCGTTTGCGGCATCCGGCGGCCGGCGCGTAGTGATAACCGGCACCTGCGCCGAGTACGACTGGACAGTGGGTGGGCCGCTGACCGAGTCAGCCTCGCCTCTGGCACCTGCGACCGTGTATGGCGCCGCCAAGGACGGCTTGCGGCGTATTGCCGCTGCGTTCGCCCGTCAAGAGGGCGTCGAGCTGGCGTGGGCTCGCTTGTTCTTTATGTACGGGCCTGGCGAGGCACCCAGCCGCCTGGTTCCCTCGGTCATTAAGGCTCTCATCGCGGGCGAGCCGGTGCCGACCACCGAGGGCACCCAAGTGCGAGACTTCCTGCACATCAAGGATGTCGGGCGAGCACTAGCGGCGTTGCTCGACAGTTCGGTGGTGGGACCGGTCAACATCGCCTCAGGGAAGGGGATCGCGCTGCGGGAGTTGCTCGCATTCATCGGCCAGGCGACCGGCCGCGGAGACCTGATCCGGCGCGGAGTACTGCCCACCCCTGAGGGCGAGCCGCCCAGCCTGGTAGGCGATGTACGACGGCTACGAGAAGAGGTCGGCTTCGAACCAGGGATCGATCTAGCCACGGGGATCTCGCAGACAGTGAGCTGGTGGCGGGAGCGTGCAGGCTCCGCGGAAGTAGGCTAGTTCGCGACTGGCACTCTGCGGCGGACTAGTTGCCAGTAATGCACGACGCGACGCTGCAGCCTCGGTGGCAGCTTGTTGACGACTCTTGCGCGGAGCGGATGTGTCAGCTGACCGTGAAGACCAGGATGGACCACGTTCACCGGCATCGCGAGGTGGGGCGATGCGCCGCGGACGAACAGAAAGCACTGCTGCGCGAGCACGTAACCCACACCCGGAGGTACTTCCCACAAGGCAGGGCGTACGCAGTCGATCACCCCGTAGCCGTTGTCCGCGAAGAGGCGCACCCAGTATGACTGCCAGCGCGGATTGATGTGGTGTGTACCCACCTGGCCGGGTAAGGCCGCGGAGAACAGCACGACATCGGAGAGGGCGCAGAGGTCGGTGACGAACCCAGGGCCGCGCATCGGCGAGAGGTGCTCTGCAACCTCGATGCTCACCGCCATTTCGTAGCGGCTGTCTATGGGCAATGGCCTCTCAAGATCGTGTGGGATGAACCGGTCCCGCGGGATCACCAGATGCCGCTCCGCCCAAGGCCCGTCGTACCCGACTGCATCGATGCCAGCCTTGACGAACTCCCGAACCCACCCGCCCGCACCGCATCCGACATCAACAAGAGTCGCAGGCGGCATGCCGAGCTCTGCAACGATGAGCGGCAAGACGGCAGCGACATTCTTCTCTGCGGCCGCCGCCCCGGAGGACATGAACTCTGCGTTGTAGCCACCCACGGCCGAAACATATCAGTCCGAAGGTGCGCCAGCCGGTGAGCGATGCACCCTAGTGAAGCTCGAGCAAATCCGATCATTGGGGATGACCATCGTTTCGGCTTAGAGCATGTTGATTAACGAGCGAGCAAACTGCTCTCCGACGCCGCGATTCTCCGTAATAGCCGGTATCTACATCACCCACGAAACTCGAGCACGGCAAGCTTGGGCAGCGGTATCTCCGTATTTTGCATCCATCGGAAATGCTCAGGACCTGTAGCCAGAGACTTCCAACGGGCACGTCCATCCTCGATCGAGGGGTGCCCGCGGCAAAGCCGACTATAATTGTTTGGGTTTGTCTGGGGGCGATTGGGGACTTAACTGCACTAATTAGATCACTTCTACACCGAGTCATTCCCCGAAGTCTATCTGGATCGGTGCATTGTACATTACGTTCGCTCTATAGACCTATTAGGCCAAAGCTGGCTTCGATTCGATCGCGGATACTCGACCACTTGTCCAATTGATTGCTGGCACTCATGATGGGGGCGCGCGCTTTGCCCGCGGCTCAGCATGTGATCCCCAGGTGATGGCGGACAGCAGTCGCCGCAACTCCAGCCCTCCCTTTGCGTAGGCGCGCGTCTGATTATCAGCGATGAGAAGACCTTCCTGGTCTCCCTGACGGAAAGTGTGACTGTGTGGCCAGACAGTATGATCATAGAAATTGCCGTGGCGGTCCACGACTAGGGCACGAAGTTCGTGCCCTAGTATCTGACGCGTAATACTGCGTCGCCCGCTCTCCAGGAAGTAGGCGTCGGTCCTACCCCTAATGGCACCTATTTGCATGGCCCTAAAGGTCGAGCGACGGAGCATGAACGCGTTTGTGCGGACGTGATAGGCAGGAAACGGCGGGAAACGGAGGACTTGGCGAGGCATGGCGGGAAGCGACCTCAAGGTGACAGCTGCCGATCGCCATCGCGTCGCAGCTGGTAGCGCCGAATTCGCGGAGGCCTGGGATTGTGACCGTAGCGACTCCAACTCGTAGAGGAGGTCGGTCATTTCACCACGCGCGAGGCTTCCCTTTGGGATGGCACCCCGGTACGCATTGGGCAGGAAGAGCGAGTTCAACGCGACCGAGCGGACGCTCTCCCACGATCCCGTGGCTCCGACGAGTCCAGCGCCCGGCTGGTCCAGCGCATGTGCAAGCTTCGCCAGCCAATCCTGGGCCAGAATCACGCTGTGGGAGTTGAGAAAGCAGAGCCGATCGTGTGGTAGGCGTTTGGCGGCTTGCAGGTAGGCGGCTAGGTCCACGGGCTCGTCCACTATGAGCTGATGCTCGACACCTTCAAGCTCGCCCTCCAGCGCTTGCCGCTGTTGTGGTGTCCCTCCATTTACGAGCACAACGAGCTCGTGTTCGGTGCCCGCCTGATGTGTGCGATAGGAGGCGAGGAATGTACGCAGGCGCTCGGGGTCCCACGGAGGGCCGACGAGATGCACGACGGCAATCACGGTTGACCGTCGCGGTTTCTACGGCTACGGGATCCGAGCCGAGGTACCAGATCGAGCAGCTCTGGAGGGAAGGAGCGGGTGAGGAGCACGACGACGCTGAAAAGCGCGGTCGAAGTCAACAACCGTAGGATGACGGCTACGTTCGTCATCGCTAGTGGCGCCAGGCCTGCCGCCGTGGCAAGCACGACGAATGGCAACATCCGCAGCGAAGGACGCAGGTGGGGCCTTCCGCGGACGACTGCCACAGCCTGGACGACTGTGGCGATCACTTCGACAGTAGCCGTGCCGATTGCCGCGCCACGCGCCCCGTCGACGATCACGAGAGGAGCGACAAGGGCCACGTTGAGGACGAGCGCACCGAAGTTGATCAGGAGTATCAAGCGGTACAGTCGGAGGCTCAGTAGGGCGTAGCCCCACACGACATTCATGAACATCGCCCCCAGGCCGATACCCTGAATCGCGAGCACGGGGGCGGCCGCTGCAAAGCGAGCCCCTCCGACGATGGTCATAGCGAGCGGCGCGCCGACAGCGATCGAAGTTGCGACCCAGGCGCCAGCAATAAGCGCCGAATGGAACACCCTCGAAATGGCGTTGGCGAGACGATCGTGGTCTTCGTGCGCAGCTCGAGCGAAAATCGGGAACGCCGAGCTCACCAGCAAGGCCGGTATGACCGTCCCAGCTTCGATAATGCGGAACGATGCACTGAAGTAGCCAAGCTGGACACCATTCGATAGCGCCGAGACAAGCAGGATCGAGATCCGGAAATACAACACCGATGCAGCGACGGCTGCCGAGTACGGCAAGATAGCGGACATGAACGTGCGCCAGCGGCGCCAGCTGAAGGTGGGGGTCAGCGTGCGCGTGCGGCGGACGAGCAGCGCCGCGATCGCCACGACCACCAAGCCCGCAGGGATTGACACTCCGAGAAACGGCAGGAGCTGCGAGCCGAGGAAGACCAGCACCACGATAAGCAGCGCTGTCAGCAGTTGGCGGGTGAGGTCAAGCACGGCAACCCATCCCAACCGCAGCTCGACGAGTAGCGGAAGGGCAAAGTTGTCCTGCGTGACTTGGAACAGCAGACCGACGCTGGCAAGCGCTACTCCAACTGCAAGTACGTACGAATACGCTGCCCAAGCGATGGCCGTAACCACGATTCCGCCAAGAATCGTGAGAGTGATCCGCAACCCAAGGAGGTCACGTGCAAGTGCCCAGCGCTCATGAGGTGGCCGTGTTGAGATCTCGCGTACACCGAAAGCGGTTAGCCCTAGGTCAGAAAGTCCTCCAACGATCGCGACTAGCGACAGCGCGGTCACATAGCGCCCCGTGTCGATGACACCGAGATGGCGGAAGAGCAAGGCGGTCGATCCCATGCTCGCGAGCAGGCCGACCGCGTATCCACCGACGCGCAGAACTCCCCCGCGCATAGCTGTCGCACCAGCAGCAGAGCTAGAGAGCACATCGGTGGGCTTCTCGGCGGAGGCCGATGAAGCGGCGTCCTGTGTCCGTGGCCCGACAGTCGCACCGAGCCTTGGAGGACCGCAGAGACTCTGGTCGCCGTCAGATTCAGCCATCGGAGGAGGAATGCTCACGATGCCGGGGATGTTAGAGCGCGGACGACGTTGCGACGGTTGCAACTCTTCGTAGCGCTGCTTGACCGAGTCTCACGGTTGGCTTCACATCTAGCTTGGTTCCTTGGCGCCGCGTGATCTGTGGCAACTACCGCCGAACTCGGGGCTGATCGGCAGAGCCGCTTCAGGCTCGACTTCCTCGGTGCGGTTTGATCCGTGGCAGCGGAAGGGCTCGGTGCGATCAGTTCCGGGTTGTCGAAGCCACTGCGCAAAGTCGACCGACCGCGCGCCGAACCCCCGATCAGGTACACAACCGCGATCATCAATTCCCGCTTTACTACGGAACAAGTCGGTAGTTATGCAGCGGTGCGCCTCCTCGCGACAAGGTTCGGGAACTGTGCCCGCAAACTGAAGAACTCAGCTATCCCAGTAGCTGGTCGCAATACTTGCTTAATGACCCCGATCGGGCTGGCGCAGATAGAGATACTTGCGACCCAATGAGATCCCAAACGATGTCACCGAGGCGACAGCCAGGTCGAGACGGCTGAGACTTCCTGGATACGTCTGGGCGAGGTTGGCGAAGAAATCCCGCGTTTCCCGGGCCTGCTGGCCGGCGAGTTTGGCGCTCAATTGATGCGCACTAATCCGGAAGTAAGCAACGACCCTCTGGTCAACCACTGCAGATCCGGAGTTGAGCGCGCGAAAATACAAGTCCAAGTCCATCGTATAGTGCCAGCTACGATCGAATAGCGGGTAGCTGAGGAATTCACGTCGGAAGAGGACGCTCGCGGGCTCTCCGAGTAGATTTGTCCCAGCGCGCGCGCAGGCTCGTGCGAGTTCGTGAACTGTCACCAGGCGAGGTGAGCGAGCTCGGACCAGGGATCCAAGTCCTCTCGCTCGAAGTAGTACCCGCCCGTCCTCACCGATAATCGTGCGTCTCGACGCCGCGATTCTTGCGTCTGGGTACAAGGTCATTAGATCTAACTGATTTCCGACACAATCAGGCATCAGTGCATCATCCTGACACACCAGCTTGACGAACTCGCCGGTTGCCGCGCCGAGAGCGCGCTCCCAATTCTCGTGTACTTCGAGACGACGATCCGGGAGCGGGAGTTGACGAACGCGACTGTCCCTGAATCCGTCGATGACATCTTGCGAGCGATCCGTAGATGCCGAATCAGCAAGGACGAGCTCGATGTTCGAATAGGTTTGACCGAGCACGGACGTGATGCACTGCTCGAGATGACGCTCTCCGTTGTATATCGGAATCACTATCGAGACTAAAGGCTGTTTCACTTCTGCTCTTCAGGGTGTGCGGGTTCGAAGCAGCGACTCGACCGTCACTAGAGAACGGGAAATGGCAATGCGCTGCACTCGATTCGTCCGATCATTTCCAATGTGGCGGCTCGAATCCCGTCACGCACAGTTGTGGGCGGGCTGTCATCAAGTTCTTTCCAAATGGGAGCCCCAACGCGAAACAAGGGTGCAGCACACGTCGGTATCGGCAGCTCTTGTTGCGGCCGACGTGCCTGCATAGGGTAGCACCCAGCCTTCCACGATGATCACGCTCGCTGCTCCGCAGCTTCGTGGTTGGACCCTTTCGCGGCGGATGGGATATTCAAGCTAGTCTCGGCAAGGCACCGTCTGCCCTTCAGCTCGCGAAGCTCGAGATCAGCGTCTTCACACAGGGACGGCCTGCGAATGCACTGCAGCAAGCTACATTGTCGGGGGCAATGGAGTGGGTCGCCTAGACCGTTCTGGCGCGCAAGCGGTAACGACCTGACCGCCGTGAACTACATCGAAATTTGCTCGCGATCGACAATCACGGTAGGGGGGAGCCTTGGCTGAGCAACCAACCCGCCCATTCGCGACAATCGCAATTCCAACCTTCAACCGCGCCAGACTCCTTCAGGCGGCGGTCAACTCGGCCCTCTCACAGGACTGTGGACCTGTAGAAGTCATCATCGTGGACAATGCATCGACGGACAATACGGAAGCGGTTGGCCGCGCTATCGCAGAGATGCATCCGAGTGTCAGGTACATTCGCCACGCGTCCAATCTTGGTCCGGTTCGCAATTTCGAGGCAGGTCTGCAGAACGCGCGCGGAAAGTACTTTATGTGGTTGGCCGATGACGACTGGATTACGCCGAACTACATTCGCCGCTGTGTCGAAGTACTCGAGCGCGAGAACCATGCAGTTGTGGTCGGACAAGATTGGTGGCGTTCCGAGGCTCTCTCCTCGCCTGAACCAATTCTCACAGCACTTCAATCCAGTCCTCAGGCACGGATCATTTCCTATCTTTGGGCCGTAACTTCAAATGCACCTGTATATGGCGTATGCCGCACTGATACTGCCATTGCGAATCTGCCGTTTCCGACGGGCCTCGGTGGAGATTGGATCTGGACACTTTCGCTACTCAATTGCGGAACCCTCGACGTAGTACCTGATGCCTCGCTCTACCGCGACGCTGACAGTGAGTCGCGGGATTTGCGCTATTACGCGAAGCAGCTCGAGCTGGGCCCATTTGGCCGTTTGTTTCCCGCGTCCTCTGAGGCGTGGAATGTCCTTTTAGCTCTCTGTGATCGCAGGAGATTTCAATCGGATGGACTCACTCAACGTCTGTTCTTTGCAACCAGGGCAGCACTAATCGTCTGGATCCGCATTGGCGTTATAGGTCAACGTGCGTGCCTCACACGATTCGTCTCGCAGCGAGTGATCCCGAAGTCGTGGTACCGTGGCTTGCGCTTACGGATTCTCAACGAGTTTCGCAAGCTGTCACAGAGCGTCAAGTAATGCGGGCTCCGATACCGCGAAACCGAGATGCCGTGACCGTGCCACATCACGATTATCCGGTCGGGCTGCCGGACGTTGTGTACACGGCTGCAACACCGAGAACAGACTTGGGACCGGGTCCGGAACGTAGCTGGTGGCTGACAAAAGATTCCGGCGCGGTTCAATGCCCGCGTTCACATGCGACGGCGCCGCCGGAGGGCCGTCCCGCGACTGACTGAGTACGCACATATGACCACGAGGATCCTTGTCGTATCGACGTACCCGCCTCCCTACGAGGGGGTAGCAGATCACACCCGCGCGATTGCGGCGGCGTGGTCTGCCACAGCGGATGTTCTTATCGCCGCGCCGGGAAACTCTACGTCGACGACACTGGAGCCAGGTGGCTTGCGTGTAGCGCGCGTACTGGGGCCCTCGCGTGAATCGCTGTCACGAGCGCGTGATCTCGTTTCGTCGTTTCAACCTCATGTGGTCTTTGTGCAATTCGCTATCAGCACCCTAACCACCGCGATCCGGCCGACTCTCACGATCTGCAAAGTTGCAAGGACCCAAGATGCCCGTGTCTTGATCGCGTACCACGAGCCGGGCCGAGAGTTCGCTATGTTCGGACCTCTTGCGAAGCACATTTACCGCCGAATCGCGACGACATCCGACGTTTCGATTGTCTTTTCGAGCGTCGCACTCTCGACTCTTGCCGATGCCAGAATTCCGGCCCCGATCGTCTCGATGCATCTTGGAATACCTGAGTTACCAGTGCCTTCCGAGCACGACGTCCAGCGCGTACGGGCCTCCTACGATCTGCGCAGCGACGACGTCGTTCTCAGTTTGGGATTTATTCATCCCTACAAGGGAATCGAGTCGCTGATCGCTGTAGCTGGTGACATCGCGCCGCACAAGATGAGCCGCCCCGAGGTGTTGATCGCTGGTTCCCCGAGACCGCGCCAAGGTCTTCTCAGAGTGATGGGTCTCCGCGATCGCGCGTACCATCGGAAGCTCAAGACGCAAGCAAGATCCCTGCGCAGCGGAGCTTGCATCACCTTCCAGGGATACGTCGCCGCAGCGGACCTGCCCGCTGTATTGAAGTTGTCCCGTGTTATGGCGCTGCCATATCGAAAGGCAACGCAGAGCGGGATCGCGGCGCTCGCGATCGCCGCAGAGCTGCCGGTGGTGGCATCGGATCAGCCAGGACTTCGAGAGGAACTGGGCGAGAGCGCTCTGTACTTTCCGCCAGGAAACCAAGATGCTCTGCGGACGGCACTGACTGCTGTCATAGAAGACGAGAATGTGCACAGAGCGCTTACGGAGGAGAGTAGCCGTATTCGACTTTCCTCCTCCATGGCGATAATCGCGCACCGCATTCTGCAGCTAGGGCTAACTGACACGACGAATGAGTCCTGAATGGGTACGGCGGTCGGTTGGACGGGTTTCGCCGGGCGGAAACCTTCAACCGTGCAGTCGATCGTCCACGACGCCGAGCCGCTGAACTCCGGACCGAATGTCTCCATGACCAGTGTGGCAATACAGACTTCGATCGTCGCCGTACAGATAGGTTTCACAAGAAAGACGCGTGCAGTGCCAGGCTGTCAGGCTGCGGTGCTCTGGAGTCGTGGATGCGTTGAAGATTCGTACAGCAGTGCGCGAGCGTTGCGCATGGGACGGGTCTCAGCAGCCAGTTCGCTACGCAGGGCCTGGTGAGACGAAGTACGGTCAGCGATAGTGTGCTTGCCGATGGTTGATCGCGACATGCCTGAATTCGAACACACGATCTCGGTGGTCGTCCCCGTTTACCAGGGCGAGCTGACGCTATCAGGGCTGATGGACGAGATCGCGCCCCTAGCGGCCGGCTGCGTCACACCCGGGAAGCACCGCATGCGTGTCACAGAGGTCCTGCTTGTACGCGACGAAGGCCCAGATCGATCAGACATGGTCATCCGCAAGATGGCGGAAGAGTACCCCTTTGTCCGGCCAATCTGGTTATCCCGAAATTTCGGCCAGCATGCCGCGACGATTGCCGGAATCGCCTCGACTGGCTCGGAGTGGATAGTCACGCTAGACGAGGACGGGCAATTCGCGCCGGGAGATGTTCCGCGGCTTCTCGACGTGGCAATGAGTGATGGCGTGCCGCTCGTATACGGGCTATCAGAGAACGAACCGCCGCACGGCGCATTGCGAAACTTGGCGTCACGAGGTGCACGATTCATCGCAACACGAATACTCTCCGATGGGAGTGTCGCGAAGTACAGCAGCTTTCGACTCATGCTCGGCGAGATTGGACGAGGCATTGCGGCGTACGTTGGACCGGGCGTGTACCTTGACGTCGCGCTCAGCTGGGCATTCTCGAGAGTCAGCTACTGTCCGGTCAGCTTTCGCACGGAGCATGGCAGAAGGTCCGGGTATTCATTTCGGAAGTTGCTTTCGCACTTCTGGAGACTCGTCGTCTCGATCGGACCTCGACCGCTGCGATTGGTATCTCTCTTCGGCATCGTCGCGGCGATCATGGGTGCAGGGCTCGCGGTATTCCTAGTGGTGGAGCGGTTCACAGGCGGGATCAAGGTGCAGGGCTGGACCTCGCTTGCAGTGGTCATTCTCGTTCTCGGCGGAATCAACCTCCTCGCCCTAGGCGTCGTTGCAGAGTATGTGGGCGTCGCAGTGCGCATGGCGATGGGCAAACCGCTCTACATGATTGTGTCAGACCCGGCTAGCCATCCCCTTGGTCGCCGCGACACGCCGATCGTCGGCGGCAACGAGCTCGGTTCGTCAAGCCATGTCTGATGCGGTCTCGTGGGTAGTCGGACGTGGAGGGTTGCTCGGCCGGTCGGTCGAAACAGAGCTGTCACGGTGCGGCCACACGTGGTATCCACGTCAAGCATTCGACTGGACGAACGTCGCGTCGGCTAAATCACAGATTGAAGCAGCGTCCGCTGATTTCTCACAAGCTGTTGGCGACGCTGCGTGGCAAGTCGCCTGGTGTGCGGGCGCGGGTGTGATTGGTACGTCGAGCGACTCGCTCGGCGATGAGTCGGTGCTCCTCGAGCACCTTCTGTCACAAATCTCTCGCCGCTTCCGAGACAAGCGCGCATCGAAAGGGACATTCTTTTTCGCTTCATCAGCAGGCGGCATCTACGCCGGTGCCAAGCACCCGCCGTTTTCGGAGGATTCCCCGGCGAGGCCAACCTCGGAATATGGAGTGATGAAACTACTGCAGGAAGAACTTGTCCGGTCCTTTGGTGCGGCAAGTCGAACGTCCGTGCTCATCGGCCGTGTAACCACCCTTTACGGACCGGGCCAAAACATCCGAAAGCGCCAGGGACTAATATCCCAGATATGCCTGCGCGCCTTGTTGCGGCAACCTCTTATCCTTTACGTGCCCCTCGACATACAGCGCGACTATTTGTATTCGGTCGACGCTGCACGGGTCATCGCAAGTTGTCTCCGCCGTATGCCAACGGCACCTCGCAGAGATGGCGTTGATCAGCTCGTGATCAAGAACATGACCAGTCAACGGCCAGTGACCATCTCTACGATCCTTGCCAACGTCAAGAAGATTCTCAAACGTCCGATCAGCATCATCAGCGGCGACCCACCCGGTCGGGTCCACCACCCAGTCGATTTGCGTGTGACCTCAAATGTGTGGCGGGACATCGATCAGTTGCCCGTGACGACGTTGAGCGAAGGTATTCGTTCTGTCGTCATCGATTTGTCTGCATTGATCGCGAAGGGTGACACCAGGGATCTTCTCACCACGTTGAGCTGAACGGATTGCGATTGTGAGCGACAACCCGCCGTCGGTATCAGTCGTACTCCCCGTGTTGCACGGCGAGCAGTAGATCGGACCGGACTTCAGCCGGTGCCCCATGAAGGTGCAGGTCAACGGGGCGCGCTTCGCCCGTTTTGTGGCTCTTCTCAATGAACCGGGGTGCGTGATCACCTGACCGCGCTCCGATAGGTATCCACCAACGCGGCAGAAGGCCTCGCCATTCTCGTGGTTGCTCGACAACTCCGACCGGACTTCAGCGGGTGGTTCGCGAACGTCCTGGTAGTGCGGGCGCGATCGAAAGTTGTTTCCCCCACACCGTGCGCGTTTGCCCAGCTCAGGAGATTCTGGCCCGGCTCCACGCGTCGGCCTCGATGCGCCAGGCGTCGAGGATCTGACGTTGCAGCGTTGTCGGTCGGTCGACGAGCTCGATGTGACGTCCGGCGTTCAATTTGTGCAGCCGGATGGTCCCGAGCTCGGCCAAGGCCCGGCGCGGCGAGATCGTCTGGTCGGCGATGTCGGGGTCCTTCACGCCGGCGTGCTGCAGGTCGTTGCCCATCACCGCTTCGATCACCGCGGCGATGACGCAGAGCGCGATGTGGCCGCGGACGCGTTCCTCTTTGTGATGGTGCACGGGGCGAAGACCGAGGAAGTCCTTCATCACGCGGAATCTGCGCTCGACGTTCTGCAGCATCTTGTAGTGCCGCACGATGTCGGTCACCGACGCCTCCCTGGCCTGCAGCGACGTCGTGAGCACGTAGCGACCGGCGAGGAGCTTCTCGTCATAGGCGAGCGCCTCCTCGTCGAAGCGCCAGGAGAAGACGCCGTGTCGGATCGTCACGGCGAAGCACCGCCCGACGCCCGAGTCCCGCAGGATGCGGTCGGCGGCCGCCCCGATCTTCGCCGGATCGACGAGCTTTCCCGCCCGCACGCGATCGGCGAGCGTGATGAGCTTGGACTCCACCCTGGCGAGGAGCTCTTCGCGTCGCCGGTCGTCGCGTGCCTTCCGCTCGGCTGATGACACCACGACGAATCGCCGTCCGCCAAGGTTCACCTCGAAGGCCTTCGTTCCCGGAAAGCCCGGCACCGCGCGCCACGCGTCGTCGCCGGCGGCTGCGGCGCGCTCGAGCACGGCGGCGACGTCGCCGTCGTGGTGGAGCCGTGTGGCGAGCACATGGTCGAAGCCGGCTGCCGCCACGTCTTGCAGGTTCTTCTCGCTGATGAGGCCCCGGTCGGCGACGAGGGCGATCTTCCCGACGCCGAAGCGGGACTGGTAGTCGGCCATCACCTGTGGCAGCGTCGTCGAGTCCCGGGTGTTGCCGGGAAAGACGTAGTGGGCGATCGGGATCCCGTTGCCGGTCACGAGGAGGCCGATCACGACCTGGGGACGGTCGGGGCGGTGATCGCGGCTGTAGCCATAGGCACGGGAGGAGAACTCATCGACGGGACCTCGGCTTGTCTCGAAGTACGTGGAGGTGAGGTCATAGAGGGCGAGGCGAAGGTCGAGGTTCGTGAGATCGGTGAGGCGCGCGTACAGCAACTCTTCGGTCGCCTCCTTCTCGTCTG
The DNA here is from genome assembly GCA_963785415.1 of uncultured Acidimicrobiaceae bacterium. GTDB lineage: Bacteria > Actinomycetota > Acidimicrobiia > Acidimicrobiales > Bog-793 > Bog-793. Next base: position 1,483,738 of record CAWAVB010000001.1, on the reverse strand, counting down.
CGATCGCGTCGATGCCCCGATAGCACTGGTCGAGCAGCGGTGACACGACGCCTTCGGGCAGCGCCACGGTCGCGAGCCATTCGTGGATCGTCCGGCGCTTGGAGGACGGATCGCACAGACGGTTCGCCACCATGACGAAGATCGTGTCGGCGAGGTTCTTCGAGTGCCGCCGGTCGCCGATCGCGCGGAAGTGTTCACGCAGACCGAGGCGATCGAAGTAAGCCGAGATCGCGGCCGTGGCGCCAAACGAGGGCGCACCTTCACCCTCGAGCCCCTCGGCCGCGACGAAGTGCTTCGTCGTGTAGCCCGACAGCGCGGCGACGATGCGATCGAGCTGACCGCTTCTTTCCAGCTCGCCGATCTCACCCAAGCGCAACAGCGTCTGGTGGGTCTTCTTGCCGTTGATGCGCACCGACTCGACGAGCGAGAGGTAGGTGTACTCCTTTTCGCCCCTCCTGCGAGTCGTGCGCTTCACGTGCACACGCCCATCTTATGCCATGTAGATGTTCGATGTCGAGGATGTGTCGCCCCCACATTCGGCGAGCGAACTCCGGCATTACGCCTTGTTTTCCCTACTCAGCGCATGGCGGGCAGGCCGAAAGCCGTCATTTCAGGGGTTGAGGCGCGGAAGTCCGGTCCGAGAAAGGGAGACCCCCTGCCATGTGTGACGGTAACGAGTTCGACGACGCGTTTCTGGGACTGCCTGGCTTTCGCGTCACCGCGGTCACCGAGGACGGCGACGAGCTGCTCATCGGCATCGAGACGGTTCGCGCCGCCGCGGGCTGCCCCACGTGCGGGGTGATCGCGCGGACGAAGGACCGGCAGCGGGTGGTGATCCGTGACCTGCCGGTCTTCGACCGGCGGGTGAAGCTCGTCTGGTCCAAGCGCCGTTTCTCCTGTCCCGAGCCGGACTGCCCAGAGAAGACCTGGTGCGAACGCAGTGACGAGTTCCCTAGCCGCCAGGTGCTCAGCGCCCGGGCCGGACGGGAGTGCACCCGCGCCGTCGGCGAGGAGGCCCGCTCGGTGGCGTCGCTCGCCCGCTGGCTCGGTGTCGCCTGGGGAACGGTGATGGCGGCGGTCCGCCACCACGGCACGCCCCTCGTCGAGGATCCCGACCGCGTGGGGGTGGTCACCTCGCTCGGGATCGACGAGACGGCCTTCCTGCGCGCCAACGCCGAGCATGCGACGAGCTACGTCACCGGCTTCGTCGACCTCGAGCGACCGATTCTCGTTGACATGGTCGAGGGGAACCGGGCGATCGACGTCAACCGCTGGCTGGCGCGACAGGACGATGCCTTCCTCGCGGCGGTGCGCACCGTGGCGTGTGACCTGCACGAGGGCTATCGGGCCGGGCTCCATCCCTCTCTCGACCACGCCCGCCAGGTGGCCGATCCCTTCCACGTCGTCGCGGCGGGCAACCGCTGCGTCGACGCCGTGCGCCGCAGGGTGCAGAACGAGCTCCTCGGCCATCGCGGGCGCAAGCACGATCCCCTCTATCGGATCCGCCGGGTACTCCTCACCGGGGCGGAGCGGCTGAACCCGCGCGGGGTCGACCGGATGGCGCTCGGGCTGCGCCTCGGCGATCCGAACGACGAGGTTCTCGGGGCGTGGCTCGCCAAGGAGTACCTGCGTGACGTCTATCTCACCGAGGACGCCGACGAGGCGGCCGTGCTCCTCGACCGGGTGATCGTCGGCTGTCTCGACGACGAGGTGGCCGAGATCGTCTCACTCGGTCACACACTGCGGCGCTGGCGCACCCAGATCCTTGCCCACCACGCGACGGGTGCCTCGAACGGGCCGACCGAGGCGATGAACCTCTTGGTGAAGAAGATCAAGCGCTGCGGGCACGGCTTCAAGAACTTCGGCAACTACCGGTTGCGTGTCCTCTTGCACTGCGGTGGGATCAAATGGGACGCTCATCCCTCCACGACAATGCGGGGGCGCTCACCCCGGTTGGTTGCGTAGAGCCCGTTTTGTCACCAACTCGGCCCGAAGATCGATTCAGTTGAGCTATGAGCGCCATCTTGGCCCTCCTCTAATCGGTGTCCAACTACCCAGGGTCCGCTAGACCAGCGCTCAGCCGAAAAGTACGCGCAGTTGAGCGAGGTGCGCGACCGCCCGAAAGGGCTGAAGCGGCCTCCCACCCGCTGAAGTGGGGTCTCAGCAGGTAAAACGCTCTCACGGCAGGCTCGTGAACGAGTAGACACACGCGCCGGTCGGGCTGCCGCGCTCGTTTTCCCTGCTCAGCGCCTAACAACCAGACCTCCGTTTGACCACCAGTTGCGGAACTCGGGCAACGCGATGCGCTTCGATAGCTCGTGCGCGCTTTGGCTCAGTGTCTGAGGGCGGTCGAGTGGGAGCTAGCAAGCGAGATGTTAGAGACGACCACGTGTTCGCGCCCCGGACTCCACACACGCACCTCGATCACTTCTCCCAGCGGTGCGCCGACCGGAACGATGCGGAACGGCCAAAAACCACTATAGATCGCTGTGGGAGTCGGTTGAGCCACTATGAATGGCAGATTCACTGTCGCCCATCGTTCGTGAGTCGAGACGGTTCGACGCTCGATGAGCGTGTTTGCTGTGTCGTTCCAGAGTTCCACGTTGATCGGCCCAGAAGACCGCACTCGCGCAGAGGCGACGAACGATCCAGATCCCACACGCCAATAGTCGTTGGACACGACGTAGCCTTCGGCGCCATTTGCTGACGCGTGCCCATTAGAGATCGCGTCCTTCGACACGACGCCAGCTGCCGTGCCGCTCAGTTCCGAACCGGGGATGTTCACGGCCGCCGGAAGCGTGACGGATCGTGTTCCAGCGGGCGGCGTCCAACGAAAAGCGTAAACACCTCCCCTCGCCAGGACAAGCCGCGCGTGCAAGACGTTATCGAGATAGGCGACTTCGCCGAGCGCCTCGCTAGGCGCTTCGAACTCGATACCGTACATAGGGGTGAAGACGAACCAAACTACGCGGCTGTGCACGGGCCAGGTGCCTGGCGAAACAACGGGGTACACCCATTGCCGAAACGAGAAACTGCCGACTACACCTTCGGAGACGATCACTTCGTCGGACGCAGAGATCTGGTTCTTGACCTGCGTCAGCACGGTGGCAGTTACTGCCGCACCACGCAACCACTGACTCTTCAGTCTCGGCAACCAAGTTGCCGACCAGCCGATGCCATTAGCGACGAGAAGAGCAACCAAGAGCATCCCGGCTCGCTGGTGCTTCTTTCTAAGCGCGGAGAGCAGATAGATACAGACGAGCGCCGAACCGAATGCCACTAAGAGGATCGTCGGGAAGTTGTTCTGCGTCGTCGGCGCGATGAAGAGGTTTCCGCCAAGCAGGTTCTCAAGAGTGGCGAGCAGTGGTATACCGAACCCAATCGGAGTGATCAGGCCGATCCCTCCACCGCTAAAGATATCTGCGTATAAGTCGACCCAGTTGTTGCGTGCTTGCCGTATTACCATCTCCGGATGAGCAACCAAGTGGCTAACAATTCCGAATGCAGACACATTGTTACGCATGATGTGCTCGTGGGTGCCAATGACGGTGTATCCGGTGAAAGCTCCGATGCCTGCCCCATCCGCACCTATTTCGGCAAGAACGAAGATGGCCAACGCCCCGAGCATGGCGAGCCCGATGCCGACAAATCGTCGGCCGCGGATGAACAGGCTCGATATTCCGATGCCGGCGACGTACGTCGCCCCGAGGCTCCCGCCGAGCAGAGTGACGACGATCCAGAGCCACGCGCTCCGACGACCAAGCCATAATCCCCGTGCTGCAAGAAGTGCAAAAAAGAGGATGATTGCTTCCGGATGGAAGTCAAACGAGTCGATAAATGGAATCCACGGGAGAGCTACCAGTAGGACAAGCGCTATCAGCGGAGAGGCGTAGATCCAACGACGCGCTTCTGTCGCTGCTGCGCGCCGATCAACGAGTTCGCAGCACCAGGTGAAGAGCACGAGTTCGCAGCCGGCGGTCGCGATGTCTTGAATCCAGAGGAGAGTTTGGGGATGCGGCCAGAGATACCAAAAGACGGCCAGGGGCCACAAAATCAGTTCAGACGCGTTTTTCCAGGCTGGAAAGCTTCCGCCGGCAATCGTCGTCATCGGGTTCAGATGACCATGCGCGATGAGGTACCACATCTGTCCGTAGAACGAGTAGTCGAAGGTCAACTCGGATCGGCTGGCGAGCAGCTCACTCCAGTACGCGAGTACGAAGAATCCAACAACGAGGACTCCGACGCCCACATACCAAGTGATCCGAAGGGGCCTTGGCCACTCCTTGCGCGAACTTGGAGTTAGAAAGGCCGATGGCCGTCTCCGTCGCAGACTAAGAAGCCAGGTCGGCCCACCAGAGCCAGAGTGACGACTGCGCGAGACGTTGGCTGAAGTTTCTGTCAAGGCCTCATGCTCTGACGAGATCCTCGCGTCCTGGTTTGCTGTCATTGAAATGAGGTGCGCGGCCACCGCAAAGCAGGCTCCCTGCACCGCCGACTCGGAGCCTGTAGATCAAGATCGGGTGTCCTGGATATCACGCACATAGTTTTCCTGGTTTGATCGAATTGTCAAAACTCGGTGAACCTTGACGCCCTCGGTTGGGAGCTGCCTCCTCCGGCAATCCAGACTCACGCAGGGTCGTCGGTCGGCACCCTCCGGAAGTCTCGGTCCTTCAGCCGGTAGCGGTGACGTCTCAGTCGTCCCTCGTGGGATTGATCTGATGGAGCTCTAGCCTCCCGCGGCACACTTTCTCGATGATGCCGTTGCCAGCCTTGTGCCAGATGAATGGCTCAGGTCGTCATTCCAGTGCTCGATCCAAATCTTGATCGCCTCAGATTTAGTCTCCTGAAAAGCGGGTCAGGCACCTTAGTGGGGCTAGCTGGAATCGAACCAGCGACCTCAGCATTATCAGTGCTGCGCTCTAACCGGCTGAGCTATAGCCCCGGCGAGTTCGCGACCCTACTCCAACCACGTGAGTCCCTCAGTCTTCCTCCGCGCTCGTGAGCGGGGCGACAGCGGCGACCGTGTGGCCCTCCTCCAGGTTCATCACGCGCACTCCCGTCGCGTCGCGACCCTGGGCAGCGATCTCGCGAACCGAGGTGCGGATGACGATTCCCGCCGAGGACACGATGAGCAACTCGTCGTCGAGCGTCGCCATCAGCGCGGCCACAACCGAGCCGCGACGTTCCGTGATCCGGATCCCCCGCACGCCCTGACCACCGCGGCCCTGCGGGCTGAAGTGCTCGAGCTTCGTCCGCTTGCCGAAACCCCTGTCGGTCACGATCAAGAGGTCCACACCGGGCCGGGAAACGTCACAGGCGACGACCTCGTCGCCGGGCCGCAGTTTCATGCCCCGCACGCCAGCCGCGCCGCGCCCCATCGGCCGGACGTCGTACTCGTGGAAACGGATCGCCATGCCCTTGCGCGTCACCATGAACACGTCGTCTTCGCCGCCGGTCGGCAGCACTCGGACGAGCTCGTCCCCCTGGTGGAGGGTGATGGCGATGAACCCTTCCCGGCGCGACTTGTCGTACTCGCTAAAGGGGGTCTTTTTCACCTGACCCGAGCGCGTCGCGAAGAGTAGGAAATGGTCGGGGTCGAACTCCTTGGCGGGGACGATCGCCTGAATCCGCTCACCGGGATCGAGCGAGATGAGATTGACGACCGGCGTGCCCCGGGCGGTCCGCTCCTTCAGGGGGACCTCGTGGGCACGCAGCCGGTACACCTTGCCGCGGTTGGAGAAGAGCAACAGGTGCGAGAGCGCCGTCGCGTAGACGACCTCGCGGATGAGGTCCTCCTCCTTGAGGCGCGCCCCCTGCACGCCACGACCGCCCCGGGACTGCGTGCGGAAGGCGTCAGCGGCGACCGCCTTCACGTAGCCGGCCCGCGTGAGCGTGACGACGATCTCGTCGTCGTGGATGAGGTCCTCGTCCGACAGGTCCCCCGGGTCGTGGATGATCTTCGTCCGGCGTTCCTCGGCGAAACGCGCTTTCACGTCAGCGAGCTCGTCGGCGATCACGCCACGCAGCTTGGATTCGTCGCCGAGGATCGCCTCGAGCTCGCCGATCGTGACGACGAGCTCGGCCATCTCCTGATCGAACTCGGCGCGCCCGAGCCGCGTGAGCCGCCCGAGCGTCATGTCGAGGATGTGGTTCGCCTGGTCCTCGGAGAACGAGAACGGCTCGGCCATGAGGTTCGTGCGGGCGTCGGCCCGGTCCTCGGAGGCGCGGATCGTCGCGATCACCTCGTCGAGCATGTCGATCGCCCGCAGCAGCCCCTCGACGATGTGAGCCCGGTCGCGGGCCCGCTTCAGCCGGAACCGGGACCGCCGCGTCACGACCTCGACCTGGTGGGCAACGTAGGCCGTGAGCGCCTGGGCGAGGTTGACGAGCCGGGGCACGCCGTCGACGAGGGCGAGCATGTGCATCCCGAAGCTCGTCTGGAGCTGCGTGTGCTTGAACAGGTTGTTGAGCACGACGTTCGCGCTGGCATCGCGCTTCAACGTCACGACGAGGCGGGGCTTCGCCGCGGCGGAGAGGTTGTCGACCGCCGAGATGCCGGTGATTTGCCCGGCTTCGATGCCCTCGGCGATCTGTTTCTCGATCGTCTCCACGGCCGTCTGGTAGGGGATCTCCGTCACGACGATCTGGGACACGCCACTTCGGAGTTCGGTGATCTCGGCGACGGCCCGGGTCTTTACCGAACCCCGGCCGGTCCGGTAGGCGTCGAGGATCCCGGCGCGCCCGAGGATCAGTCCCCCCGTCGGGAAGTCGGGGCCCTTCACGAACTGCATCAGCTCGTCAGATTTCGCCTCCGGGTGGGCGAGCAGGTGGCAGGTCGCGTCGATCACCTCGGCGAGGTTGTGCGGCGGGATGTTCGTCGCCATGCCGACGGCGATGCCCTGGGACCCGTTGACGAGCAGGTTCGGGAACCGGGCGGGGAGCACGACCGGCTCCTCGTCGCTGCCGTCGTAGTTGGGGACGAGGTCGACGGTGTCCTCGTCGATCCCCTCGAGAAGGCTCATCGCGAGCGGTGCGAGCCGCGCCTCGGTGTAGCGCATCGCCGCCGGCAGCCCGTCGGGCCCGGGGGCCCCGAAGTCCCCGTGCCCGTCGACGAGCGGGTGGCGGAGGCTGAAGTCCTGGACCATCCGGGCGAGCGCGTCGTAGATCGCCATGTCGCCGTGGGGGTGGAACCGCCCCATGACGTCGCCGACGACCTTGGCGCACTTCACGTGGGGCCGGTCGGGCCGCAGCCCCGTGTCCCACATGCCGTAGAGGATGCGGCGGTGCACCGGCTTCATCCCGTCGCGCACGTCGGGAAGGGCGCGGGCCACGATGACGGACATGGCGTACTCGAGGTACGAGCGCTCCATCTCCTCCTGGAAATCGATCGGCTCGATCGCGCCGCCCCCGGGCGCGTCGGCGGCCGGCCGGTCAGCTGTCTGTGTCCTGCGCGGTGCCAATCGTGGCCCTGCCTTCCCTCGTCACTTACCCCGCCCGGCGAACCCCATCAAATGTCGAGGAAGCGGACGTCCTTCGCGTTCGTCTGGATGAAGTGCCGGCGCACCTCGACGTCGTCTCCCATGAGGACGGAGCACACCTGGTCGGCGATGCTCGCCTCCTCCATTGTGATCTGCAGAAGCGACCGCTTCGCCGGGTCGATCGTCGTCTCCCGGAGCTCGGCGAAGTCCATCTCGCCGAGGCCTTTCAAGCGCTGGAAGTCCTTCGTGTGGTTGGGGTGCTCGGCGAGGAAGCGCTCCCGGGCGGCGTCGTCTTTCAGGTAGACCTTGGCGTTGCCGACGAGCGTCGAGTACAAGGGCGGCTGGGCGACGTAGACGTGGCCCGCCTCGATGAGTGGCCGCATCTGGCGAAGGAAGAACGTCAGCAGCAACGTCCTGATGTGCGAGCCGTCGACGTCGGCGTCGGCGAGGATGATCACCCGGTGGTAGCGGATCTTGGCGACGTCGAAATCGTCGGCGACCCCGGCGCCGATCGCCATGATGAGCGCCTGGATCTCGGCGTTCTTCAGCATCCGGTCGACCCGCGCCTTTTCGACGTTCAGGATCTTGCCCCGGATCGGCAGGATCGCCTGGGTGTGCGGATCACGGGCGTTCTTCGCGGAGCCGGCCGCCGAGTTCCCCTCGACGATGAAGATCTCGGATTCCCGCGGATCGCGTGACGCACAGTCGACGAGCTTGCCCGGGAGCCCCGCCCCGTCGAGGGCGGACTTGCGGCGGGTGAGGTCGCGGGCCTGGCGGGCCGCGACCCGGGCCCGCTGGGCGAGCAGGGCCTTCTGCAGGATCTGGTTCGCCTCGCGCGGGTTCTCGTCGAGCCACTCGGCGAGCTTCTCGTTCGTCGCCCGCTCGACGAGCGAGCGGATGGTCACGTTGCCGAGCTTGGCCTTGGTCTGGCCCTCGAACTGCGGGTTGCGCAACCGCACGGAGATGATCGCCGTCAGGCCCTCCCGGATGTCCTCGCCCTGGATGTTGGCGTCGGAGTCCTTCAGCGACCCGCGGGCCCGGGCCGTCCGGTTCACGACGTTCGTCAGGGCCTTCTTGAAGCCCTCCTCGTGCATGCCTCCCTCGATCGTGGCGATCCCGTTGGCGAACGACCAGATGCTCTCGTAGTAGGTGGTGTTCCACTGCAGGGCGACCTCGATCTCCTGGTCGTCCTCGGACTGGGCGTAGTAGGCGACCTTGCGGAACAGCGCCTCCTTCGAGGCGTTGAGGTGCCGGACGAAGTCCTCGACGCCGCCCGTGTAGCGGTAGGTGACGGACTGCTCGTGGCCGGCGCGCTCGTCCCGGAAGCGGATCTCGAGGCCCCGCTGGAGGAACGCCATCATCTGGAGCCGCTCGAGGATCGTCTGGGCGCGGAACTCGACCTCGTCGAACACCGTCGCGTCGGGCCAGAAGGTGACCGTCGTCCCGGTCCGGTTGCGCGGCGACGGTCCCGTCATCTCGAGCGGGCCGGTGGGCTTGCCCCCGTCGACGAACGTCATCTCGTAGCGGTTGCCGCCGCGGTCGACCTGCAGCTCGAGGCGCGACGAGAGCGCGTTCACGACCGAAACGCCGACGCCGTGGAGACCCCCTGACACCTTGTAGCTCGACCCGCCGAACTTTCCGCCGGCGTGGAGGACCGTGAGGACGATCTCGGCCGCCGACTTCGCCGGTTCGTCCGGGTGCGGTTCGACCGGGATCCCGCGTCCGTTGTCGACGACGCGGCAACTGCCGTCGGCCCGGAGCACGACGTCGATCCGGGTGCAGTGTCCCTGCATCGCCTCGTCGACGGAATTGTCGACGACCTCCCAGACGAGGTGGTGCAGCCCGCTCGCCGAGGTCGACCCGATGAACATCCCCGGCCGCAGGCGCACCGGCTCCAAGCCCCGGAGCACGGTGATGTCGGCTGCTTCGTAGGACTCCGGGACCGCGTCTCGTGGCTCTGTCTCATCAACTCGCACCACGGGCGCGGCTCCTCAGAAATGGTGGTTCCGGTCGGTCGGGCTCGTCCTTCCAGCGGGGGCGGAACCCAGCGATTACTGGTGTTTAGTCTAGGCGAAATCGGGTGTCGACGTGGCCTCTCAGCCGTTCGACGGGGCGGTATCCGAGCTGGTCAGCGAGCCGATCGCAGATCGTCGCGGAGAGGAACGCGAGTTGCGGCACCCAGCCCGGATGGTCGACCACGACGACGAGTTCCCCGCCCGCAACCGACCGCGGGCGGGCGTGGGCGGCGACCTCTGCTCCGACGACTTCCTCCCAGCAGCCGACGACGTCGGCGAGGATCCGCATGCCGGAAAGACCCTGGCTCGCCAGGTACTCGTCGAGCGCCCGGCCCAAGCTCGCCGGCGAGTCGTGCTCCTCCGCGCCGGATCGCCCGGGACTCGGCCGGTGCCTCTTTCGGGGCGGCGTCGGGCCCGGGCCCTCGCCCGGCGGACCCCCGGCGCCGGTCACCCGACGACCGCGCCCGCCGCGAGGCGCACGACCGCGGCCGGGCGGGCCCCCGCGGGGATCGGACCCGCCGTCGTCAGCACCGCCTGGCCCGGGGGGAGCTCGGCGAGGAGCGACCGGGTGGTCGCCTCGTCGAGCTCGGAGAAGGCGTCGTCGAGCAACAGCACCGGCGCGCTCCCGGCGGCTTTCGTCACCGCGCCGTGCGCGGCCAGCCGGAGCGCGAGCGTCGCGCACCGCTGGCGGCCCTGGGAAAGTCGCGTCCGCGCGTCGAGGCCCGCGGCCGCGATCATGACCTCGTCCCGCTGCGGGCCGACCGTCGTCGTCGCCCGGCGTAGGTCCTCGCGCCGCGCCCGGACCAGCGCCTCGCCGAGCTCGCCAGAGAACGACCGCTCGTAGACGAGGGAGAGCTCCTCGTCGCTGCGGGTGAGGCGGCGGAAGGCCTCAGCGGCGAGGGGCTGCAATTCGGTGAGGAACGTCTCGCGGGCACCGACCAGCGCTCCCCCCGCTTGGGCAAGCTTCTCGTCCCAGACGTCGAGGGTCGCGACCACATCGGGCGAGGCGACGCCGCCGGCCTGGCGCAACAGCGCCGAGCGCTGGCGCAGGATCCGCTCCACCGTCTGCCGCACGGTCAGCTGCACCGGCCGAGCGGCGACGAGGGCGTCATCGAGGAAGTCACGTCGCTCCTGCGGCCCTCCCTTCACGAGGGCGAGGTCATCCGGGGTGAAGACCGACACCCGCAATGTCTCGAGGAGCTCCTGGGCCCGCATCACCCGCTGGCGATTGCGTTGGACGCGATCGCGGCGTTGAGGGGCGATCTCGATCTCGACGAGGGAACGCCGGTCGTTCTCGACCGACTCGAGGCGGATCACCGACGCCGCCGCGCCGGTCTGCACGAGGGACTCCCTCGGGCTACCACGGAACGAGGAGAGGGTCGAGGCATAGCCGACCGCCTCGAGCAGGCTCGTCTTGCCGGCGCCGTTGTCGCCGGTGACAACGGTCAGACCGTCGGGATCGGGTTCGAACCGGACTTGGTCGAGGTTGCGGAACTGTCTGACCTCGATCCAGGCGGCGTGGCTCAGGGGACGCGCACCGGCATCAGCAGATACCGATAGTCGTCCTCGCCCTCGCCACGCACCGTCGCGGGCTTCGAGGAGTCGATCACCTCGAGGATGACTGTCTCCGCACGTATCGCCTCGATCCCGTCGAGCAGGTAATTCGGGTTGAACGCGACGACGAGTTCCTCCCCGGTGAACTGGCCGTCGACGCGTTCAGCCGCGCGCCCGCTCTCGGCAGTCAACACGGTGAGGTTCGCGCCGTCGTTCTCGAACGCAATTCGGACGGGGGTCGCGACGTCCTTCGCGTCCCGGACCATGAGGCGGACACGACGCAGCGCCGCGCCAAGTTCCTCACGCGCAACGCGGAACGTGTTCGGGTAGGACGGGGGTAACAATCGTTGATAATCCGGGAACGGACCTTTCAAGAGCCGCGTGGTGAGCCGCGTGCCGTGGACCTCGAACACCGCATCAAGATCGGTGTGGTGAAAGATCAGTGTCTCATCACGCTCGTGTTCGTTCTCACCACCGATCAATCGCTGAATCTCGGTAAGTGCGCGCGCAGGTACGAGCACTTCAGAACCGGGATCGAGGGCGCTTATCCCTTGAAGGTCCCGGAAAGCGAGTCGGTAGGAATCCGTAGCAACGAGACGTAGGCCGTTGTCCACCGCGACCATTAGTACGCCAGTGAGTTGGGGTGCGCGACTGTCGTCGCTGAGAGCCGCGGGAACGACTTGGCGCAACCCTTCCCCGAAAGGAACCGCCGGCAGTGTGATCCCTTTCGACTCTACGGGCGCAAGACGTGTGATCTCCGCACCGGTTACCACGCGGACCACAAACTCAGCCCGGCCCGACGTGATCCGAACTTCCTGCTCATTGCCATCGAGCGTCACCGTGCCCGCGTCAAAAGCACGAATGATGTCCGTCACGAGCCGTGACGGCACCAACGCCGACCCGTCCTGTTCCCCGCTCACGTTTTGCGCGACCTCGATCACGAGATCGGGATCCGAACCCGTCACCTCGAACTCGTCGCCGTGGACAGCCAAGCGCACACTCTGGGTCCCAACACCCATTCCCATCCGGGCGGCACTCGCCCGGCCCGCGATCACAAGAGCATCCAGGAGGTTGTCCCGTTCGGTGCGAAATTTCACCGTCCGTGTGCTCCCTTCCTTGTTTTTCTTAAAGAAAGAAGATCAGTAGTAGTAGGGGTTGTGGATTGTGGGTGAGGACCCGAATCGCCAGGTTGGTGACTAGATCCTTTCACCTCGGTGATCCACCGGTTCGCACAATGTAGGGCGGAACCAATGCTGGGGTTGTGGAGAGGAGCGGAGCAGTCCACAGGAACGGAGCGTTCGTCCCCAAGAACGAAGGCGCGTGGTGCACAGGTTGGTCTCAGCCACCGGGTCCGCGTCCATTTCGAATCCGAACGGTGAGTTCGGTGACCTGTTCGTAGATCTGGCGACGTTCTTTCATCAATCCGGAAATCTTGTCGTAGGCATGGATGACGGTTGTGTGATCGCGACCTCCGAACTCTCGGGCGATCGCCGGGTAGGAGAAGTCGGTGAGCGTCCGGAAGAGATACATCCCGATCTGGCGGGCGATGACAAGCGGCCGCCGCCTGCTTGCGCTGCAGAGCTCCTCGATCGTGAAACCGAAGTGGTCCGCGGTTGCCTCGAGGATCTGCTGTCCAGTGATACGCCGGGGTTGGTGGTCAGCGACGAGGTCGGCGAGGACAAGCTCCGCGGTGTCCCGGGTGAGACGTTCCCGGGTGAGACTGGCGTAGGCGGTCACGCGGATGAGCGCGCCCTCGAGTTCCCGGATGTTGTCCGTGACGATGCTGGCGAGAAATTCGAGCACGTCGTCGTCGACAACGAGATTCTCGTGGTGCGCCTTCGTACGCAGGATGGCGATGCGGGTCTCGAGCTCGGGCGGGTTGATCTCCGTGATGAGCCCGGACATGAACCGGCTCCGCAAGCGGCTCTCGAGCGTCTTGATCGACCCCGGCGCGCGATCCGACGTAAGGACGAGCTGCTTGCCGGCGTCATGGAGCGCGTTGAAGGTGTGGAAGAACTCCTCCTGGAGCTGCTCTTTGCCCTCGATCGCCTGGATATCGTCGACGAGGAGCACGTCGCACTCGCGGTAACGGCGCTTGAAGGCCGGCATCGCGACAGCCCGGAGCGACTCGATGAACTCGTTGAGGAGCGTCTCGGTCGGTACGTAGCGCACCTCGTAGCGGGGGAAGTTCTCCGTCACGTAGTTCCGGATCGCCTGAAGCAGGTGCGTCTTTCCCAACCCGGCCCCGCCGATGATGAAAAGCGGGTTGTAGGCACTCCCCGGGGATTCGGCGACGGAGAGGGCCGCGGCGTGAGCGAAACGGTTCGACGGCCCAATGACGAAGCCCTCGAACGTGTAACGCCCTGTCCGGTTGGGTCCCGCCGGGAGAGGTTCCTCTACGAGGGTGACGGCGCCGTTGGAGGCAACCGCCTGGTCGGTGACGACCTCGGTGACGCCCGGCTCGAACGGGGCGGAAGCGGAGTCGGGGGCGACGTCGAAGCGGATCGGGAACTCCGAACCGCTCAGGTCGATAACGGCAGCGCGCACGACGCCGGCGAACCGGGTCTCCAGGCGCTCGCGTACGAGAGCGTTTGGGACGCTGAGCACGAAAGTGCCGTTGACGAGCCCGACCGGGTGGACCCCGGCAAACCATGTCCGCCAGACGGCATCGGAGACCTGGGACTGGATGGCAACGGAACAGCCGTCCCACAGTTCCCGTGCGTCGAGCAACGTCGTGCGCCTTCCTCCAGCAAGTTCTCCACAGGAGGGTCCACATCTGTGGATTACGCAACAGACGGGCGACACCTGGGCCCCTCGCCGAGCATCGTATAGCGCGACCCACGGGATCGCTCCAGGCCAGAAGCGATCTTCACGCGAATGAGACGTGGGAAGCGCGCTAGCATATGCGGTCCTATTAAGGGGATCGATGAAGCGGACGTTTCAGCCCAACAGAGCCAAAAGAGCCAAGCGTCACGGCTTCCGCCATCGCATGTCGACACGCGCCGGCCGCGCGGTGCTGAAGGCCCGTCGCCGTCGCGGGCGGGTGCGTCTGTCCGCTTGACCGCGCGCCCGGGGCGGGTGCACGGTCGCAAGACGTTCGCCGCGCTCGCCGCCAGTCACCGGCAATCTCACAGTGGCCCGGTGACGGTACACTTCCTCCCGCCGGAGGCTGATCGCAACGAGGTGCTTGTCGCGTACGCGATCGGCCGGCACGTTGGTGGAGCCGTCGTTCGCAACCGTTGGCGTCGTCGATTGCGTGTGATCGCGGCCGAGGTCTCGCCGGGCCTCGCCTTCGGGACGTACCTGGTCGGTCTCGGCCGTGGGGTTGTCGAGATTCCCTTCGACGAACTGAGAGAACGAGTGAGCGAGACGATGCGGCGGGCGAGCGGAGGTCCCCGGTGAGACGGGCGAGGAGCATCTCGCGCGCCGCGATGATCGCCCCGATCCGCCTCTACCAGGCGGCGCGGTTCAACCGCCCCTCACCCTGCCGGTTCGTGCCCTCGTGCTCGGCATACGCCATCGAGGCGATCACGGCGCACGGTTGCCTCCGTGGCGGCTGGCTCGCGGCGCGACGGATCGCGCGCTGCCACCCCGCCGGCGGCCGGGGCTTCGACCCCGTCCCGGGCTAGGAGCGCGCCGTGGTCCTCGCCTCGTCCATCGGAGAGATCGCCCATCCGTTCTTCATCCTCTTTGCCTGGTTGATCGAGCGGTTCTATAGCCTCATCCCCAACTACGCGATCGCCATCGCGCTTTTGACGCTCGTCGTCATGATCGTCGTCTTCCCGATCACCAGACGGTCGACGCGGTCGATGATGAAGATGCAACTTCTTGCACCTGAATTGAAGAAGATTCAAACTCGCTACAAGATGCCGCCAGGAACTCCGGTCGCGGAGCGCCAGCAGGCTCGCCAGAGGCTCAACGAAGAGATGATGGCGCTCTACCGGGAGAACAATGTCAGCCCGACCGGGGGCTGCCTCCCGATGCTGCTGCAGCTCCCGATCTTCTGGATCCTCTACGGGACGATCCGCGGCCTCATCCACCTGAAGGGCTTCTCGACGGTTGCGGCGGCCAAGCGCTGGTGCAAGCACCCGGTTGACGGGAAGTCCTGTGTGCAGCCCCTCTACATCAGCCACAACTCCAGCCTGTACCACGCGGTGATCCACGCCAACGGAAAGCTCATGGCCTTTGGGATCAACATGGCCGACTCCGTCCGCTCGGCCGGGCTCACCTGGGCCGAGAAGGCACCGCTCATTCTGCTGATCCTCCTCGCGATCGCCCTGCAGTACATCCAGATCAAGCAGATCAGCGGGAGGAACGCCGCGGCCGCGGCCGCCAACCCGCAGATGCAGCAGATGCAGAAGATCATGCCGATCATCTTCGCCGTGATCTACATCGCCATCCCCGCCGGCGTGAACGTCTACTTCATCGTGTCGAGCCTGTTCCGCATCGGACAGCAGGAGTACATGTACCGGCGGGACCCGCACATCCGCGAATCGTTGTCTCAGCTGAACGCCCGCGCGAAAGCCGCGCCGACCGTCGTTGCAACCCAGGGCCGGGAGCGGCCGAGGGGGTTCTTCGAGCGATTGATCACCCCTCCGGCGGCACTGCCGACGGGCGGGGAGACCGCGAAGGCGCCGAGGCCAGCGGCGCAGGGTTCCGACGGCCCGGCGGCACCGCCCGCGCCGCGACCGGCGGGCAGCACGCCGCGAACGGTACCCACCGGCGGACGCGGCCCGGGTGGGTCCCCCCGCCGTCCCCAGACACGGTCGCGCAACAAGCGGCCGCGGAAGCCGCGCTAGGCGATGGAATGGATCGAGACGACCGGGAGGAGCGTGGCGGAGGCGGTCGACGCCGCGCTCGACGAGCTCGGGGTAGACGAGGACGACGCCGAGGTCGTCATTGTCGCCGAGCCGAAATCGGGATTGTTCGGTCTCGGGCGGAGCGAGGCGCGCATCCGCGCCCGGGTTCGTCCGTCGAGCCCGCGCCCGAAGCGCTCCCAGCGGGACCGCTCGCGTTCGTCACGGGGTGGCCGCCCGGGAGCGGAGCGGGCAGGACGGGAGCCCCGCCGTGGCGGTTCACGTGCCCCCAAGGCTGCCGGTGGTGATCGCTCCGGCAGGGCGAAGTCTCCGGGCAGTCCGCCCGTGGCGAACGCGCGACGCGAACAGCCCGACCCGGCGGAGCGGACCGCGAACCAGACCGGGGCGAAGCGGCCGCGCCGCCGGCGCGGCGGACGTGGTCGAGGGAACGGGCGGAGCGGATCGGCCGCACGGCCGGAAGGTGTGGCTGAGGAGGAAGCGATGACCGTCGAAGAGCAGGTCGACCTGGTTGGAGCGTTCGTGCGCGGAGTGGTCGAACGTTTCGGCTACGACGCGACGACAACGACGCGCGTCAAGGATGACCGCCTCTACGTCGACGTGATCGGTGAGGACCTGGGGTTGCTGATCGGCCCGCACGGGTCGACCCTCGACGCCCTGCAGGAGCTCGCCCGCACGGTCGTGCAGCGGCGCGGCGACGAGCGGGCGTTGCGCGTCGTCGTGGACGTCGCCGGGTTCCGAGCCCGACGCGCCGTGGCGCTGGAGGCCTTCACGCGGCGGCGCGCGGACGAGGTGCTCGACACGGGGGTCGCCGAGGCGCTGGAGCCGATGTCCGCCGCCGACCGGAAGATCGTGCACGACACCGTGGCCTCGATCGATGGACTTGAGACAGGTTCGGAAGGTGTCGAGCCGAAGCGCTACGTCGTCATCCGACCCGCCGCGACGACGGCCCCGGAGACCGCACCGGACGAAGACTGACCACGCCGAAAAAGGACGCGCGACCGGCGCGGCCGAGGACGCAGGAACCGAGGTGACGGGCGCGATGGATGGGTCGGCGTGGTCGCCCGACGCTGAACTGCTCGCGGTGCTCGCCGCGGCGCAGGGGCGTGGGGCGATCGGCCCGGCCCCGCTCGCCGACCACGTCGGGCACGCGCTCGGTTTTCTGGTGGCCTGGCCCGATCTCGCCGGCGCGGCCGCAATCCTCGATCTCGGGAGCGGGGGCGGACTGCCCGGCCTTGTTCTCGCGGCGCGGCTGCCGGAAACCCGGGTTGTCCTGCTCGATGGGCGGATCGCACGCGCGAGGTTCCTCGAGACGGTGGTCGACGAGCTCGGCTGGGCCCATCGGGTCGCGATTGTCGCCGAGCGGGCCGAGACCGCGGCCCACCGCACCGATCTCCGGCGGGGATTCCCAGCGGTCGTTGCCCGGAGTTTCGGGCCACCGGCCGCGACGGCCGAATGTGGAGCGGGCTTTCTCGCGCCGGGGGGAATTCTGGTTGCCTCGGGCCCGCCCGGAGGGGCCCGGGAGCGGTGGCCGGCGGCTCCGCTCGGTGAGCTGGGGCTAGAGCTCGTCGACGTGGTCGTGTCGCCGCGATCGTTCGTGGTGGTGAGGAGCATCGCGCCCTGTCCGGAACAGTTCCCGCGGCGCGTCGGGGTCCCCGAACACCGGCCGCTTTTCTAGGAGGTGGGGTCTCCCGTCCGGGGCGACGACGGGACGCGAGGAATGCGTCGGCGTGTCACTGCCCGAGAAGTCAGAGCGCGATTCGACGGGGCGGTTCGAAACCGAGTTCGCGGCAGCGATCCCGGCGGCGGCTGCCGAGCCAGGGCCACATCCTGGCGAGCGCCGCGATCGCGAAGCGGCAGTTCAGGTTGCACCGGAACGTCGGGAGGCGGAGGGCACCATCGGGCCGTGCGTGGTAGGGCCCGAGGACCCGGGATTCGACGATCTCGGCGTAGCGGCGAACGACGTCCTCGTCGGTCAGGTTGAGGGCGAGTCGCAGGTCACGGCCGCTGTTGATCGTGACGACGGCGCCGGCCATCTCGAAAATTCCGGCAGCCCACGCCCATTCCGCATCGGAAGCCACGGGAGGAATGTACCACAGCGGAACTTGTTTCCCGTGGAACGTCTCCATCGGGGAAAACTCGGGTTCACCGGACCCGACCCTTGACCTGTCGATGACGGACGTGGAGGATAGGGGTCCGCATCCGAAGCCGGGCGGCGCCGATCGGCGCGTCCGACGGCGGGTCCGGGCCTGTCGGCGGCGAAGATCGGCGAGCGCGCCAAGGTTCGAACTCCGGATCGGCACGATGGCCGGCCGGAGACGGAAGGAGCTCGGCATCGCAAACGCACAGAGACCGGCGACCAGGCCCGTGACCAGCTCCGCACGCGGACACCGCAACGTTTCGCGTCTGTTCGCGGTCGCGAACCAGAAAGGTGGCGTCGGCAAGACGACGACGACCGTGAACCTCGGTGCCGCGCTGGCGGATCTCGGCTGGCGCGTCCTCATCGTCGACCTCGACCCCCAGGGGAACGCGACGACGGGACTCGGCATCGAAGCCCGGAACTTCGACAACTCGATCTACGACGTCCTCCTCCATGACTTCCCGATGGAGGACTGCATCGAGCCCACGAACCTGAAGAACCTTTTCATTGTCCCGGCGACGATCGACCTCGCCGGCGCCGAGATCGAGCTCGTCGCGGCGATGAGCCGGGAGCTCCGGCTCCGCCGGGCGGTCAACGCGGTGGTTGGTGACTTCAATTTCATCTTCATCGACTGCCCGCCCTCGCTCGGGCTGCTCACCGTGAACGGTCTTGCTGCGGCGTCCGAGGTCCTCGTGCCCATCCAGTGCGAGTACTACGCGCTCGAGGGCCTCGGGCAGCTGATCCACAGCGTCGATCTCGTCCGGGCCAACCTCAACCCGGGTCTCGAACTGTCGACGATCGTGCTCACGATGTATGACGGTCGCACGAAGCTCGCCGACCAGGTGGCAAACGAGGTGCGGAGCCACTTCGGCGACAAGGTTTGCAAGGCGGTCATCCCGCGTTCGGTGCGGGTCTCGGAGGCCCCGTCGTACGGCGAGCCGGTGACCGTGCACGACCCGCATTCGACCGGGGCCACGGCCTACCGGGCACTCGCAGAGGAGCTGAGCGGTGGCCCGGCGTAGCGGGCTCGGCAGGGGGCTCGGGGCGCTCATCCCGTCCGAGCCGACAAACGCCGCGGGATCGGGGCTCCGGGACATCGCGCTCGCCCGGATCCGGCCGAACCCCCACCAGCCCCGGACGCACTTCGACGAGGAGGCGCTCGCTTCGCTGGTCGACTCGATCCGGGCGGTCGGCATTCTCCAGCCCGTCCTCGTGCGCGACGTCGGCGAGGGCGAGTACGAGCTGATCGCCGGCGAACGGCGGTGCCGGGCTGCCCGGCGCGCCGGGCTGCTCTCGATTCCGGCGCTCGTCCAGGTCGCCGACGACGCGGCGAGCCTCGAGGAGGCCCTCGTCGAGAACCTCCACCGGGAGGACCTCAACCCGCTCGACGAGGCCGCCGCCTATCAGCAGCTCATCGAGGACTTCCACCTCACCCACGACACCGTCGCCCACCGGGTCGGCAAGAGCCGGGCCGCCGTCTCGAACGCGCTTCGCCTGTTCCAGTTGCCACCGGCGGTGCAGCGGCTCGTTCGTGACGGCCAGATCTCGGCGGGTCACGCCCGGGCGCTGCTGATGACGCCCGATCGCGGGTTGCAGGAATCGCTGGCGGCGCGCACCGCCGCCGACGGGCTGTCGGTGCGCATGCTCGAGGAGCTCATCCACGAGGCTTCTGAGGCGCCCGCCCCGGAAGCCCCGGGGGCACCTGGCCCGGTCCGCCCGGCGGGTGGGAGACCGAAGGCGCCGGGGCTGCGCCCGCCCGGCGTGCTCGAGCTCGAGGAGCTGCTCGCGGCCTACCTGAACACGCGGGTGCGGGTCGAGATGCGGACGAGCCGGGGTCGGGTGACCGTCGAGTTCGCGACGATCGAGGACCTCGAGCGCATCTACCGGTTGATGATCGGGGAACCCTCAAGTCGCGCCTGAGGGTTCGACCCATCCGTCCCCCCGCCGGCCGCCAGACGGTTGTTGGCGCTCGATTGCCAATACCGCTTCCTAATAGGGAGAACACTTCTGCGCGACCGCAAGGCAACAACCGGGTGACGGGTATGTGACCGGATGCCGCTAACGCGTCGGTACAAGTTGATCCACAAGCTCATGCACAGCTTGTGGACGGCGGCGGATCACTCCCAAGCAGCGCAAACCCAGGTCGTGAGGGCGGAAACGACCACCCGGGCGAGCTCGGTCGTTCTCGGGATGACGAGTTCCGGCGCGCCGAGTTGGATCTCCACCGCCGGCATGCGCGTCTCGCGCAGGATCGGCAGCGCCATGCCGGCCGTGCCGCCGTCGTCGAGGCGGAGTGCCGCGGGCAGCTCGGCCTGGACGAGCTCGGCGAGCCTGCGGCTGGCCGCCGACTCGTAGCGGAACCCCCGGTAGTAGGCGGTGGTGCAGGTCCGGACCTCGGGCACGAGGGCGAGGCCGATGAGGCAGTCCACCCCGGTCGCGTTCGCCTCGGCCGCCTGGCGCGACGGGTCGGGGTGCGAGAAGGAGAGGACGGCCGCCGCGCCGGCTTCGCGCAGCGCCCGGCAGAGCGCGGCTGCCCCGGTCGCGAAGCCCCCCGGTTCGGCGACCGCGACGCGCCGGTTGTGGAGGTCCGCGGCGCCGCTCTCGACGGCGAGCCACTCCCGCAACGGCGTGACGAGGTTCGACGCCCCCGCCCGGATCGAGAAGCGGTCGAGCTCGTCGAGGGTGCGCCGGCCGAAGATGCCGTCGACTAAGAGCCCGGTGTTGCGCTGGAAGTCCATGAGGGCGGTGACCGTCTGGTCGCCGAAGATCCCGTCGACCCGGCCGGTGTCGAAGCCGAGCCGGCTGAGGCGTCGTTGGAGCTCGGCGACGTCATCGCCACGCTGCATCGGGGTCTTGCGATAGAGAAGGCGCGAACCGAGCCCGAAACCGGCCTCGACGATGGCCGACCAGGTCTGGGCGGTGCACTCGCCGTCGGCGGGCAGACCGCGGTCGGCCTGGAAAGAGAGGACGGCCGCCACGGTCGCGTCAGAAAAGACGCCCGGGGGGTCGTCGGCCGGGAAACCGACCCCGGCGAGCCGGCGCTGGAGGTCGGCGACCGCCTCGCCGTCGTCGCCCTTTCTCAGCGGCAGCGTGGAGCCGACGGGGGGCCGGGATTCCGCGTCGTCCACGCGGCCATGCTAGGTGGGCGCGCCCGGGGCGAAGAAACGTCTGGCCCGGTGGTCCCTACAGGTGCGGCTCGATGTCCGCGAGCAGGGCCGATTTCCCCTTCGCGCCGACGATGCGGGCTTGGATCTCGCCGCCTTTGAACAAGATGAGCGTCGGGATGCTCATGACGTCGTAACGCCGGGCCGTCGCCACGTTGTCGTCGACGTTCAGCTTGAGAACGCGCAGGCTGCCTTGCTTCTCGGCGGCGATCTCCTCGAGGGCGGGGGCGATCATCTTGCACGGCCCGCACCACTCGGCCCAGAAGTCGACGAGGACGGGCGTTTCGGAGTGGGCGACCTCCTCGTCGAAGGTGCTGTCCGTCACCGCTTCTGTGGTCACCGTCACCGTCATCCTCCTTGGCGATCTTGGTCCGCACAGCGGTCGCTACCGTGCGGACGCCCTCAATAGAACAGCACATCCAGCGGGGGAATTCCCGGTAGTGGACCGTTCTGGTCGAGGGGAACCTAGTCCTCGTCAGCGTCCAATCGCTCTGCTAGGCGTGTGAAATGCCCCCGTTTGTGGCGGATGACCTCTCCGCTGGCGGCCTGTTGGATCCCCTCGTCGAGGGACGCGCGAGCGACGGGGTTCTGCAGCATCGCCAATTCCCTCTCCGAGATCGATACAACCGGCGTGACGAGGTAATCGCCGCCCTCCAGCCTGACGACGCGGAACCTGCGTTGCGTCGGGCCGACGATTCGTGCCAGCGGAAGGCGCTGGCGCGAATCCAGTTCGACCTCAACGGAGTCGACTTGAGGGGTCATGCCGCATATCTTACCCATTTTGTGCGACCAGTCAAAGTGGGCCAGTGGTCCGTTTGCACCAATGGTACACAGATAATATAGTGTGGTTTCGTGCCGTTCGTTCTCCTTTTGACCGAAAACGTAACGGCGACCATCGCAGACCTCGAACGGTCTGACCAGGGGAAATATCGCAAAGTTGTCCGATGCCTGGCGAAGCTTGAGCAGGACCCCAATTACCCGAGCTTGGCCAGTCACAGGTTCGAGGCGATCACGAGCCGCGGTCCGGACCGGGAGCCCATCTGGGAGTCATACGTGGAGAACGACGCGCCCTCCGCGTGGCGCATCTGGTGGTTCTACGGACCCGATCGAGGCGAGATCACGGTTGTAAACATCGGACCGCACCCTTAGAGACCAGCCCGCAACCGAGCGACGACCGAATTCCCGGCCCCGCCGGGCGCCACGGTCAGGCCGAGGCGAGATAGCGGTCGACGTCGAGCGCCGCGGCACAGCCCGAGCCGGCGGCGGTCACCGCCTGGCGGTAGACGTGATCTTGGACGTCGCCGCAGGCGAAGACGCCGGCGACGCTCGTCGACGTGCCGTCGTGGGTGCGGATGTAGCCCGCCTCGTCCATCTCGAGCTGGTCGCGGAAAAGGGCGGTGTTCGGGGCGTGCCCGATGGCGACGAACACGCCGTCGACGGCGAGGTCGCGCTGCTCGCCGGTCGCCACGTCGGCGAGGCGGAGGCCGGCGACCTTGCCGTTGCCGAGGATCTCGGCGACGACGGTGTCGTAGGCGAAGGAGATCTTCGGGTCGTGATTCGCCCTTTCCTGCATGATCTTCGAGGCCCGCAACTTCCTGCGGCGGTGGACGACGAGGACGGAGCTCGCGAAGCGCGAGAGGAACATCGCCTCCTCGAGCGCGGAGTCGCCCCCGCCGACGACGGCGATCGGCTGATCCCGGAAGAAGAACCCGTCACAGGTCGCGCAGGTCGAGACGCCGTGCCCGGTGAGCTCCGCCTCGCCCGGGATGCCGAGGGCAAGCGCCCGCGCGCCGGTGGCGACGATGACCGACCTCGCCCGGTAGGTGGGCGCAGCGTCCGCCGGGTCCGCCGTCCAGACCCCGAACGGCGGCGAGGAGAGGTCGACCCGGGAGACCTTGGCCGTGACGATCTCCGCACCGAACCGCTCCGCCTGGGCGCGGAACCGTTCCATCAAGTCGGGCCCCATCACGCCCTCGGGGAAGCCCGGGAAGTTCTCGACCTCCGTCGTCAGCATCAGCTGGCCGCCGGGCTGGTCGCTCGTCGAGGAGGGCTCGCCGGCGATGACGAGCGGGCGGAGATCGGCGCGGGCGGCGTAGACCGCGGCGGTCAGCCCCGCGGGGCCGGAGCCGATGATGATGACGTCGCGCACGTCGGAGGACGGGAGTCGCGCCTCGGATTCTCGGTCAGTCACCAGCCGTCCTCTTCCTCGGTTTTCCGCTCAGCGCCCACAACAACATCCCAGCGGCGAGGAAGATTCCACCAAGCAAGAGGTCGGTCGCCCAGACCCGCCCACCGAAGACCGAGGTGTCGAACAGCCGGACGAGGCCGATGACGATCGCCGTCGCGACGGCGAGGACGAGGGAGGCCACGACCGCGGCGAGCACGACGGCGCGCACGGCGACGAAGATCGGATGGAGGGCGCGGTCGCGGACGTCGCCGATGAGCAGGTCGACCGCCCCGGCGACCCGCGCCGCCCAGTCCTGGTCCCGGGAAGCGTCGTCGTCCCGTTTCATGGTCGCGAGGTTACGGCACGGCGGGCGGCGAGGGAGGAAGCCGGAGTCATTGGAGGATCGGGCACGCGGCGACGGTTCCCGGGCCGGTGTGGGCGCCGATGATCGGCCCGATGTAGGCGACGAGGGTCTCGGCCCGCGGGAAGTGCGGCGCGCACAGGTCGAGGAACACGTCGAGGTCGCTGGCGTCGGCGTGGCCGATGGCGAGTCGCTTCAGGGGCCCGACCCGCCCGAGGATCCCGGCGAGGTACTCGAGCGAGCGCGCCCGGGTGCGCTGGCGGGATTCGGCCTCGACGACTCCTGCCCGCACCGTGATCACCGGCTTGATCGACAGCATCGAACCGAAGAATGCCTGGGCGTTGCCGATCCGCCCGCCCCGGCGCAGGTACTCGAGCGTCTCGGTCGTGCCGTAGACGAAGGTCTTCGGGACGTCGGCCCGGATGGTCGCCACGATGTCGTCGAACGTCGCGCCCGCCTCGGCGAGCTCGGCGGCCTCGAGGGCGAGCAACCCCTCGGCGACCGTGGCGGCGAGGGAGTCGATGACCGCGACGGGGAACTTGCCGGCGAAGGGTTCTGCGCCGGCGCAGGCCGCCTGGTAGGTGGCCGACAGCCCCGAGGAGAGCGTGACGCAGACGACGCCGGCGCAACCGTCGTCGGCCGCGGCCGCGAAGACGTCGTGGAAAGCGCCCGGCGCCGGCGCCGAGGTCTCGGCGAGCGCTTCGGAGCGCCGGGCGATCTCCCAGAACCGCTCGGCGCTCACCCCGCGAAGCTCCGCGGCGTCGGTGTCGCCGAGCCGCACGTCGAGGGGCACCTCGGCGATCCCGTGGAGCTCGAGGAGGGACGCCGGCAGGTCGGAGCCGTTGTCAGTGACGACGCGGATGGGTCCCACGGTTCCCCTTTGCAGGTCCACTCAATTGACGGGTCGCGCGGCGCGAAGTCTGCCAGCCCTGCAGGGTCGCTGCGACACCGGCGCTGCCGAGGTAGACGGCGGCACCCGCCGCGATGACGAGGAGAAGGCGGATCCAGCCGCCGATCCCGTAGCCGGTGCCGACCACCGCGGCGACAAGGGCGACGGCGAAGGCCATCACGAGGCTGAGGACGAGCGAGCGGGCCGACGAGGACCACAGCGGCCGGCCGCCGATCGTCCCGAGCCGCTCGCGCAGCACCGACAGGGCGGCGAACGCGGCGACCGTGTAGGCGACGGAGTACGAGAGCGCGAGCCCGCGGACCCCGAGCGGGCGGTACAGGAGCACGGCGACGAGGATGTTCAGACCGTTCTCGAGCACGTAGAGCACGAAGGCCGTCCGCGTGTCCTGCATCGCCTGGAAGGCGCGGGTCGCCAGGAAGAACACGCAGAACCCCGGCAGGCCGAGCGCGAACAGCGCCAGGACCGAGGCCGTGAGGTGCGCGGCCGAAGCCCCCTCGGCACCGTGCTGGAGGAGGAGCTCGACTGCCTGGCGGGCGAGGATCAGGTAACCGACCGTCGCTGGCAGGATGAGCGCGAGAACCTGGCGCAGGGCGGCGCCGAAGCGGAGCCCGAGCTCGTGCCAGCGGCGGGCCGTGCGCAGGCGGGCGAGGTCCGGCGAGGCGACGTTGATGATCGACGTCGCGACGACGGCGAACGGGAACTGGAAAAAGGCGTAAGCGTACGTGTAGGCGCTGACCGCTCCGGGTCCGACGTGGAACTCGAGGGCGAGCACGACGAAAAGGGCGATCTGGTTGGCGAAAACGAATCCGAACGTCCACCCCGACAGCCGTACGATCATGCGGATCGCGGGATCGTGCGGGTTCCACCGGAATCGCAGCCGCAGGTGCGTCCGGCGCATCGCCGGGACGAGCGCGACCGCCTGGAGCACGACGCCGAGCGTCGTCCCGACCCCCAGCAGCACGATTAGGCCGTGGTCGTGTTGGACCTGCGTGATGGTCGCGTGGCGGGCCATCTCGGCGAAGGCGGCGAGGACGCCGATCCCGACGAGGTTGTTGACGACGGGCACGAAGCCGACGGTGCCGAAGCGGTCACGCGTCGCGAGCACCGCCGACATGAGGCTGATCGCCCCGTAGAAGAGGAGCTGGGGCGCGAAGAACCGGAGGAGCTCGACGGCGACAGAGTGCTCGGCCGGGGTGGCCTTGCCGAACGTGAACAGCGTGATGAGCGCCGGCGCGGCGAGGACGAAGGCGACCGTCGCGACGACGAGGACGACGCTCGCCATCGTGACGACCGCCGAGATCGACTCGATCGCTTCCTTCTCGGTCCGCGTCGACAGCCGCTCGACGAAGACCGGGACGAACGTCGCCGCGAGGACCCCCCCGAGGACGAGGTCGTGCAGCGCGTTCGGTGTGTTATTCGCCAAGTTGAACGAGTCGGCGAGGCGTGAGCCGCCAAGCGCGTAGGCGAGGACGACGAGACGGGCGAGCCCGGTGACGCGGGAGACGATGGTGCCGAGCCCCGTGCCGAGCGAGGCGCGGGCGAGCCGCTTGGTGCGCGAACGACTTCCGAGGACGCCGACTCCGTCGACGGGTGGCGTCGGCGAGCTCACTCGGCGCTCGTCGGGGCGGGCCCGGGGACGGCCGGAGCCTGGGCCCGCCGCCGCCTCCGGCGGACGTGCGAGCGCAACCACCACAGCCCGAGCACGAGGAGGGCGGCGATCGACAGCCCGACGGCGACGATGGAGAACGCCGTGGACCGGACGGTGTAGACGTCCTCGAAAAGCACGATCCCACCGCGCGGTGAAACGAGCTCGATGGTGAGCGTCGAGACGCCGGACGTGCGCGCCGTCACCGGGATGACGAAGGGAGAGTTCTTGTGCGCGAGGACGACCGACCGGTTGAAGTCACCCGGCGCGATCGCGAGGGTGCCGCTCGAGAGTTCGAGGGTCGCGTGGATCGGGCTCGGGAACGCCGAAACGATCGTGAGCGGGACCTTGGCCTGGCGCTGGGTGAGGGTGACGGTCCTCGTCCCGGCGAGGGTGAGATCGTGCTCGATGCGGGAGACGGCCGCCAGCGGTTCGGCGGCGTAGTGCGCCCAGAGCCCACGGCGGAGTCCCGCCGTCTCGGCGAGGAGGACCGCGTCCTCGGTGTCGGCGATGAACGCGTGGTCATCGGGGACGATCGAGTCGATCGCCCGGATCATCGAGAACGCGCCCTCGATCGAGGAGGTGAACGCGTACGAGGGCCTCGTGTGGTCCGGCGCCGGGGCGAGGTGCGTCGGCGCCCCGTCGGCGCCGACCGGGACCGCGGAGAACACGGAGGCCACGGTCGCCGGCTTGGCGATCGGGCTCGACGCGAGACCTTCGAGAACCATGGAGAGCAAGGACGAGCTCGGGATCGTCCCAAGGGCGACGACGACGCCCCGGGCCTGGGCGCCGAAGGGCTCCTCGAAAAACGTCTGGGCGACGTCGGCGAGGAACTGGTGGGCGGCGAGGACCGGGCTCGTGCCGGGGGCGAGGTGGGCGGCGAGGGCCGAGTCGGCGACGGCGGCGGTGAGACGCGCCGCCGACGACCGCGTCGAACCGGCCGAAATGGACAGGTTGAGCGGTGACGTGAGCGACAGCGACGAGGCGGCGGGCAGCTCCGTCTCCGGGAGGATGACACGGCCGACGTGTGCCGCGGCGAGGGAGGCGACGCTGGCGGCGTCGATGGGCGTCGTCGAGAGGTAGACGTTCCGCGGCGGCGCCACCCCGAGCTCCGATCGGAAGACTCCCTTTGCCGCGGCGAGCTGGGTGCTGAGTCCGCTGCCCACCCCGGCTGCGGTCAGTCGGTCGAGATCCACGGGCGTGAACGGCGCTTCGAGGAACTCGGCCGGGCCTGACGGCGCCGCCTGGTGGGCGAGGGCGCGCAGGTCGGTGAGGACCGTCGCGGCCTGGGGAGATCGCGACTCGGCGAGGGCCACGAGGAGCTGCGGGTAGAGCTCGAAGCTCACGTGGTCCGTGGGGTGGTCCTCGACCGTGTCGAGGACCCCGGCGAGCGCTTGGACCGTCTTCGCCGGAAGCGCCGGGGACCCGGAGGCGGTCAGCACGGGCGTCGCCCCGAGGGGCAACACGAGCGCGACGCGCAGCGGATTGCGCCCGGGCTGGCCGGCGACGTAGATGAGGAAGGTCGTGAGTGACGCGAGTGGCGTGTCGTTCGCCGTGTCGACGACGGTCACGACCAACGGGTAGACGCCGTCACAGGCGAGCGGCGCGCAGTCGAGCGCGAGCCTGGAGGACCCGATCCCACCCGGTTTGAGCGACGCCGAGGCCGCCACGCGCACGTGCATCGCCACTCCGAGTACCCCGGTCCCCGTCACGCGCAACGCGCGCAAGGGGATGATCGGCGTCGCGTCGAGGACGAGTTCGTCCGGGGATTGCTTGCCGGTCTCGGCGAGGCCGAGCGCGTACCGGCTCGTGAGGCGGGAGTAGACCGTGAGCTTGAGACCGAGCTTGGCGCGCTTGTCGAGCGAGTGGATCGCCACGTCGAGGGACATCGACGACCCGGTGACCCAGTTCGTCTGGGAGGAGAGTGAGATGCTCGTGCTCTTCGGGCGTCGGGAGCCGATCCCCGAGGCCGACGGGGACGTGGCGACCACCCCGACGAAGGCCGCCGTGAGCGTCGCGGCGAGGACGACGGCGCGGGCGGCTCGCGCCGCGATTCTGCCGTTCGGTACCTGCGAGCAAGCCACGGGTAGCGACGTCCTCCGATCGCGCCGTTCGACGGGAGCCTACTGTCGGGCCGATTCCTGGTTCTGACAGGACTGCACCGATCCCGGGGGTCGGGGCGGGCCGCAGGCTACCCTCACGAGCCGTGGTCCCCGAACGGGTTCGGCCCGTCGTCGAGGAGACGACGGAGCTCGTGGAGCGTTTTGTCGCGGTCGGACGGCGCATCTACGTCGTCGGCGGGACGGTGCGCGACGCCGTCGTCGGGCCTCCGGGAGGTGGCGAGCCGTTCGGTCCGGAGGCCGACATCGACCTCACGACCGACGCGACTCCCGACGAGATCGAGCACCTCGTCGCCGGGTGGGCCGAAGCGGTGTGGCTCCAGGGCAAGCGCTTCGGCACGATTGGTTGTCTGCACGCGGGGCGCCGGTTCGAGATCACGACGCACCGCGCCGAGGCGTACCTGCCCGAATCGCGCAAGCCCGAGGTTCGGTTCGGCGACGACATCGTCGCCGACCTCTCCCGCCGGGACTTCACCGTCAACGCGATGGCGCTCGCGCTCCCCGCCCTCGAGCTCGTCGACCCGTTCGACGGCCTCGGGGACCTCGCGGCCCGCACCCTGCGCACCCCGCTCGACCCGACGGTGTCGTTCTCGGACGACCCGTTGCGCATGCTGCGCGCCGCCCGGTTCCTCGCCGGGTATTCGCTCGAACCGACCGGGGAGCTCGTTTCCGCCGTGAGCGCCCTGCGCCAACGGCTCTCGATCGTCTCGGCCGAGCGGATCCGCGACGAGTTGAACCGACTGATCGTGCTGCCGGACCCGGAGGCGGGGCTGTGGTTCGTCGTGCGCACGGGCCTTGCCGCCGAGTTCCTGCCGGAGCTCCCGGCGCTCGCCCTCGAACAGGACGCCGTCCACCGGCACAAGGACGTGCTCGCCCACACGATCGCGGTCGTCGGCAAGACCCGCCCTGACCGGGTGCTCCGGCTCGCCGCGCTGTTCCACGACATCGGCAAGCCGAGGACGCGGGAGATCGGGCCGGACGGGGTCACGTTCCACCACCACGACGTCGTCGGTGCGCGCCTGGCGCGCCAGCGCCTCACGGCACTGCGCTACCCGACGGCCGAGATCGACGAGATCAGCCGGCTCATCGAGCTGCACCTGCGGTTCCACACCTACCAGATGGGCTGGACCGACTCGGCGCTGCGGCGTTACGCCCGCGACGCCGGCCCGCTACTCGGTCGCCTCAACGAGCTGACGCGGGCGGACTGCACGACGCGCAACCCCGATCGCGCCCGCGAGCTCGAGGTCGGCGTCGACGAGCTCGAGCGGCGGCTCGCCCGCCTCGCCGAGCGCGAAGCCCTCGACGCGATCCGCCCCGAGCTCGACGGCGACGCCGTGATGGCGCGCCTTGGGATCCCGCCGGGCAAGACGGTCGGCCGGGCGTTGCAGTTCCTCCTCGAGATCCGGCTCGAGGAGGGCCTCCTCGGCGCCGACGAGGTCGGTCGGCGGCTCGACGCCTGGTGGGACGTCGAGCGCGCCGGTCCGAGCTGAGACGGGGGTTCAGTCCCCCGCGGCGAACCGCTCGACGAGCTCGTACGCCTCGCTGTCGTGGTACTGGACGGGCGGCGACTTCATGAAGTACGACGACGGCCCGATGAGCGGACCGGCGAGTCCGCGGTCGAGACCGAGGCGCGCGCACCGCACGGCGTCGATGATGACGCCCGCCGAGTTCGGCGAGTCCCAGACCTCGAGCTTCAGCTCGACGTTCAATGGCACGTCGCCGAAGTTGCGCCCCTCCATCCGGACATAGGCCCACTTGCGGTCCTCGAGCCAGGGGACGTGGTCGGACGGCCCGATGTGGATCGAGTCCGCCCCGATCCGGTGGTCGATCTGGCTCGTGACGGCCCGGGTCTTCGAGATCTTCTTCGACTCGAGCCGTTCCCGTTCGAGCATGTTCTTGAAGTCCATGTTCCCGCCGAAGTTCAGCTGGTAGGTCCGGTCGAGGACCGTGCCGCGGTCCTCGAAGAGCCTCGTGAGAACGCGGTGGATGATCGTGGAGCCGACCTGGCTCTTCACGTCGTCGCCGATGATCGGCACGCCGGCCTTCTCGAAACGCGTCGCCCAGACCGGGTCGCTCGCGATGAAGACCGGGATGGCGTTCACGAAGGCGACGCCCGCCTCCATCGCGGCCGCGGCGTAGTTCTTCTGGGCGTGCTCTGAGCCGACGGGCAGGTAGGCGACGAGGACCTCGGCACCGGTGCGGCGCAGGACGTCCACGATGTCGACCGGCGGGGCGGGCGACTCCTCGATCACCTCCCGGTAGTACTTGCCGAGCCCGTCGAGGGTCGGACCGCGGTCGACGGTGACACCCGTCGTCGGCACGTCGGCGAAGCGGATCGTGTTGTTCTGGCCCGACTGGATCGCCTTCGACAGGTCGAGGCCGACCTTCTCGGCGTCGACGTCGAAGGCCGCGACGAAGTCGATGTCCCCCACGTGGTAGCCGCCGAGCGTGACGTGCATGAGGCCGGGGACGGTCTCGTCCGCGCTCGCCTTGCGGTAGTACTCGACTCCTTGGATGAGCGAGCTCGCACAGTTGCCGACTCCGGCGATCGCGAGCTTGATTCTCCCCTTCGGGCTGGTCATAGCCGTTCCCTTCGTCTCATGGCCGTTGCCTTCCGTCCCGTCCGTCGCCCGCTCCCACCGCAGCCGGGAGGGGGGCGTCGTTTACGTCCTTCGTGGGCGCCGTGGTCGCGCGGGGCGCGACGCGGCCCGTCCGGTCGATCGCCGTCCGCTCGCGCTCGAGGAGCCGTTCGATCCACGACAGGTCGTTCGCCGCCGTCTCCTGGGCGTGTTCGGCGATCGACTGCTCGTATTCGTCCATCGGCCGGGCCCGGCGGGCGAGCGAACGTTCGCCGCGCTGGAGGCGGTCGACGAGCTCACCGCGGCGCCGCTCGAGGAGCCGCACACGGGCCTGGGGGGAGAGGTGCCGGGCGAAGGCGAGCCGCAGCGAGAAGCCCCGGGGGTCGCCGGCCTGTTCGTCGGCCGACTGGAGGAGTTGCTCGAACATCTCCTCGCCGTGCGGCGTGATCTCGTAGACCTTGCGGGCCCGGGTGCTCCGGCTGCCGAGCGCGATCGCGGCCTTCGCCGTCGCCCGGGCCGCGACGAGGGCGGCGCGCTCGCCGGTGAGCGAGCCGGTGAGCGGCATGCCCTCGGCGGCGCGGCGCGAGCGGCGCAGCGGAGGGGTGGGCTCGACGGCGTGCACGGCGAGGGAGGCCTCGAGGCGGGCGAGCGCCGGGTACAGCGACCCGAAGGACAGGTTCGAGAGCACGCCGAAGTCCTCGCGCAGCGACTTGCGGATGTCGTAGCCGTGCATCGGCCGCTCCTTGAGCAGGCCGAGGATCGCGAGTTCGAGCACCGGGGAATCGTATCAGTCGATGTATCGAGTCGATATGTCGAATTCGTGACGACGTCGACCACCCGGCCCAGGAGGCACGCCGGCGGTCCGGCGTGGGGCTCGGGAGGGTGACGGGTAGCCTGTCGGGGTGCCGCCCGAACCCGAGTCGACCGCCCGGGGCCTTCAGCCGACGGGCCTCGGTCAGATCGAGTACCGCCTCGCCCGCGATTCGGTCGTGCGCGAGTACCTGCGGGGACGGCTGTCGCGGCTCGACGTCTGCGACGCGCATCCCGAGCTCATGCGCGTGGCGTGCAACCTGGGCAGGGTGACGGAGGTCGACTGCCCGATCTGCGAAGAGTCGAAGCTCGTGCACGTCGCCTTCGCGTTCGGCCCGCGTCTTCCGGCGGGAGGGAGGGCGCTCAGCATGGACGGCGAGATGCGCTCGCTCGCTCGCAGCCGGGACGATGTTGCCTTCTACGTCGTCGAGGTCTGCCCACAGTGCTCGTGGAACCACCTATTGCGGATGTTCACCTCGCCGGCCGCACGTAACCGGCCCTTCCGGTAGGGAGCGGCCCGCACCGGGGCGACGCGTCCCGACGACGATGGGCCCCGGAAGGAATCCGCTGAGTACCCTGTGATCGTCGCCGGCAGCCAAGTGCGCTGGACGACAGGAGGTAAGGATGAGAGAGCACGTGTCGGTGCCGTCGGTCGCCGCCCGCAAACGGGCCCGCGGGGCACCGCCGATCGTGATGGTCACCGCCTACGACACCCCGTTCGCGCGGATCGTCGACGAAGCTGGCGCCGACGTCATCCTCGTCGGCGATTCGGTCGGGAACAACGTCCTCGGCTACGAGAACTCGCTCGCCGTGGACATGGGCCAGATGATCCACCACGTCGCCGCCGTCGCCCGGGCGAAACCCGCCGCGCTCATCGTCGGGGATCTCCCGTGGATGAGCTACCACGTCGACCTCGCCGACACGGTCCGTAATGCGGCGGCGCTCGTCCGCGCCGGGGCGCAGGCCGTGAAGCTCGAGGGCGGTCGACGCCGGATCCCGGCGGTCCGGGCGATCCTCGACGCCGAGATCCCGGTGATGGGCCACCTCGGGCTCACGCCCCAGTCGGTCCACGCGATGGGCGGTTACGTCGTCCAGGGGAAGGACGCGGACGCGGCGCGCCAACTCGAAGACGACGCGTGCGCCCTCGCCGACACGGGTTGCTTCGCCGTGGTCCTCGAAGGGCTCCCCGACCTCGTGGCGGAGCGGGTGACCGCCTCGATCGGCGTGCCGACGATCGGGATCGGGGCCGGTCCCGCCTGCGACGGACAGGTGCTCGTGCTCCATGACCTGCTCGGGTTGTCGTTCGGACCGGCGCCGAAGTTCGTCCGCCGCTACGCCGATCTCGGCACGGCGGCCCGCGAGGCGATCGCCGCGTTTGCCCGGGACGTGGTCGCGGGGAGCTACCCGTCTCCGGACGAGACCTACCACGCCTCGGCCGAGCTGCGACGCAATCTCGGAGAGGCCTCGGCGCACTGAGGGGCCCATCCGGTAGGCGGAGCGATACTGCCGGCCGCGAGGATGTCCCCGGCGGGAGCCCGCCAGGAGACCGGGGGTTGTCGGCTACCATGACGAGGTCATATTCACCCCTGCCCCGGTGCGACCGGGGCCCCGGACGTCAACGACGCCGGGTCCGGAGGAGGTGAGCCGCCCTGCGGCCCTACGAAATCGCTGTCATCTTCGATGTCGGCCTGGATGAGAACGACATTCGGGCGACGACCGACCGCGTGGCCGAGCTCGTGCGCTCCCACGGTGGATCCGTCGGCCACATCGACCGCTGGGGTCGCCGGACCTTCGCCTACGAGCTGAAGCACAAGACCGAGGGCTTCTACCTCTTCATCGAGGTCGTCGCCGAACCGGCGGCGATGGCCGAGGTCGACCGGATGCTCACGCTCACCGATGAGGTTCTGCGCCACCGCATCATCCGGCAGCCGGAAAAGGTTGCTGGCCGCGCGCAGCCCGATGAGGCGCCGAGCGACGCCCAGGCGAGCTAGTCGAGAAAACGGAGACGGAAAGATGGCGAACGGCAACACGGTCGTTCTCGTCGGCAACGTGACGAGGGATCCCGAACTGCGATTCACCCCGGCCGGACAGGCGACCGCGAGCTTCGGGCTCGCCGTCAACCGGCGCTGGCAGAACCGCCAAACGAGCGAGTGGGAGGAGGCGACCTCGTTCTTCGACGTCGTGTGCTGGCGTGAGATGGCCGAGAACGTCAGCGAATCGCTCGTGAAGGGCGCGCGGGTGATCGTCACGGGTCGGCTCGAGCAGCGCTCCTGGGAGACCCCGGACGGCGACAAGCGAACGAAGATCGAGGTCATTGCCGATGAGCTCGGTCCGAGCCTGCGCTGGGCGACGGCGCAGGTCGTGAAGAACGAACGGCGCGGTCCGGGCTCCGACGCCAGACCCGCTGGCGGGGGCCCGAGGGCGAGTCGCCCCGCGGCGAACGAACCGGCCCCGGCCGTGGACGAGGAGCCCTTCTGATGGCGAGGAACAACGACCGGGAACGCTCAACACGCCGCGTGCCGAAGGACAACGGGCGTCGGACGAAGAAGAAGGTCTGCATCTTCTGCAAGGACCGGATCGAGTACGTCGACTACAAAGACGTCAACCTGCTCCGCAAGTTCATGTCCGACCGCGGCAAGATCCGCGCCCGGCGGGTGTCCGGCAACTGCGCCCAGCACCGAGCGCGACGTGGCGACCGCGATCAAGATGACACGGGAGCTCGCCCTGCTGCCCTATACGCAGCGCACGACGAGCGAACGCCCCGGTGGGCGGGGTGGCGGGCGCGGCGGGTCGCGGGGGCCCGGGTTCTCACGGTCCCAGGAACGACCGGCGGCCGCGGTCGCCGTCGCCGCGACGGACGGGGAAGTCAAGCCCGAAGAGATCCCCGAAGTCGTGGCCGACGAGGTCGAAGTCGTGGTCGACGAGGTCGAGATGGATGCCGAGCCCGAAGGATCGGAGAGCGCGGAGTGAAGATCGTCCTGCGGACCGACATCGAAGGCGTCGGCAAGCGCGGTGACCTCGTCGAGGTGAGCGACGGCCATGCCCGGAACTACCTGTTGCCCTCGGGTCGGGCGATCGTCGCGACGCGCAACATCTCCGCGCAGGCGACGGCGATGCGCCGGGCCCGTGACGTCGCGGACCAGCACGCCCGTGAGGCCGCCGAGGCGATCGCCCAGCAGCTCGTGCCCGTCGTCATCACCGTCACGGCCCACGCCGGCAAGGCCGGCCGGCTGTTCGGTTCGGTCACGCCGGCCGAGATCGTCGCCGCCGTCGAGGCGCAGACCTCGGTCGAGCTCGACCGGCACAAGCTCGTCATCCACGAGCCGATCAAGTCAGTGGGGACGCACGAGGTCGGGGTCCACCTCCACCCCGAGGTCGAGTTCGTGCTCACCGTCGAGGTGGTCAGCTAACCAGTTCCCGCCATCCGGGGCGCGCCCGATCCCAAGCCGCGGGCGGTGTCATAGCCTTCCCGTACGGTTCCGCGACGTGGACAGGTCGACGACAGCGCGCGCGCAACCTGAGTCGTCCGCGCAACACACAGAATCGTCGCGGTACTCCACCGGAAACGCACAGGATTGTTGGGTTTATCCCCGCGATGTGCGTCTAGCGATTCGCAAGCGCGCGGGTGCAATGTGAGCCCGACCATGTTGCAGCCGCTCGAAGAAACCCGACGACGCCCGCGTCAGGCCCCGGCGGTCCCCGGGCGCGTCCCGCCGCACAACCTCGAAGCTGAGGAGTCGCTCCTCGGAGCGATGCTGCTCTCGCGCGACGCGATCGCCGTGGCGATCGAGAGGTGCTCGGCGGCGGACTTCTACAAACCGTCGCACGCTCAGATCTACGGGGCGATCACCGCCCTTTACGGCCAGGGTGAGCCCGCGGACGCGGTGACCGTCGCCGAGGAGCTCCGCCGCGCCGGTGTGCTCGAGGAGATCGGCGGCGCGGCGATGCTCGGCTCGCTGCAGTCGAACACCCCGGCGATCTCGTCGGCCGGGCGATACGCGCGGATCGTCGAGGAGAATTCGCTGCTGCGCCGGTTGATCGGCGTCGCCCAGGAGATCGCGGAGATCGGCTACGGATTGCCCGACGACGTGACGACGGCGATCGACCAGGCCGAGGCGATGGTCTTCGACGTTGCCCAGCGCCGGTCCGCCGACAGCATCGTCTCGCTCCACGACCTGCTCGGCCGGAGCCTCGACCGGCTCGAGGAGTTGTACGACCGGGGCGAGACGATCACCGGGGTGCCGACCGGTTACACGGACCTCGACGAGCACCTTTCGGGGCTCCAGCCCTCGAACCTGGTCGTCGTCGGCGGGCGGCCCTCGATGGGCAAGACCGCCTTCGCTCTCGGCCTGGCGGCGAACGCGGCGATGCTGGGAACCCCCGTCCTTTTCTTCTCGCTCGAGATGAGCCATCTCGAGGTCGCCCAACGCGTGCTGTGCGCTGAGGCGCGCGTCGACGCCACGCGGATGCGCAACGGCCGCCTGCTCGAGGCCGACTGGCCGAAGATCTCGAGCGCGATCGGCCGCATCGGAGGCGCGCCCCTGCACATCGACGACAACCCGAACGTGACCGTCATGGACATCCGCGCGAAGGCGCGCCGGATGCGGGCCCGGGACGGGCTCGGGCTCGTCGTCGTCGACTACCTGCAGCTGATGAGCGGCCGGATGAACGCCGAGAACCGCCAGGTCGAGATCTCCGAGATCAGCCGGGGGCTGAAGATCCTCGCCCGCGAGCTCGAGATCCCCGTCGTCGCGCTGAGCCAGCTGTCGCGCGGCCTGGAAAGCCGCTCCGACAAGCGCCCGATGCTCGCCGACCTGCGCGAGTCCGGCGCGATCGAGCAGGACGCCGACGTCGTGATGTTCATCTACCGGGACGAGATC
The DNA here is from genome assembly GCA_963785415.1 of uncultured Acidimicrobiaceae bacterium. Classification (GTDB taxonomy): domain Bacteria; phylum Actinomycetota; class Acidimicrobiia; order Acidimicrobiales; family Bog-793; genus Bog-793. Next base: position 1,447,101 of record CAWAVB010000001.1, on the reverse strand, counting down.
TACAACCCCGAATCGCCGGACCGCGGCGCGGCCGAGATCCACATCGCCAAGCACCGCAACGGCCCGACCGGTGCCGTGCAGCTCGCCTTCGTAACGAACTACGCCCGATTCGCGAACATGGCCCGCGTCTAGGAAGTCGCTCCTACAGCCGCCGTACAGGTCGTTCACAGGAATTTGTCAGTCTGGCGACGCATGATTCCCCGGTGACCGCAGCGTCAGGGCGGATCCTCGTCGTCGACGACGAGGCGAACATCACCGATCTCGTCGCGACCGCGCTCCGCTACGAGGGGTTCGAGGTGGCGACCGCCCCGACGGGTCGTGCCGCGCTCACCGAGCTGGAGTCGAACCGGCCGGACCTGCTCATCCTCGACGTCATGCTCCCCGACCTCGACGGCTTCGAGGTGGCGCGCCGGATCCGCCAGGACGGGCGCCGGGTGCCCATCCTTTTCCTCACGGCGAAGGACGCGACCGAGGACAAGGTCCGCGGGCTGACGCTCGGTGGCGACGACTACGTCACGAAGCCGTTCAGTCTCGAGGAGCTGATCGCCCGGGTGCGGGCGGTGCTGCGGCGGGTCGCCGACGGAGTCGGCGCGTCGTCGCGGCTCGTGTTCGCCGATCTCGAGCTCGACGAGGAGACCCACGAGGTCTTCCGCGGGACGACACCGATCGAGCTCACGCCGACGGAGTTCAAACTGCTCCGCTATTTCCTTCTGAACCCGCGCCGGGTGCTCTCCAAAGCGCAGATCCTCGACTACGTCTGGGAGTACGACTTCGGCGGTGACGCCAACGTCGTCGAGACCTATGTGAGCTACCTGCGCAAGAAGATCGACACGCTCGGGCCGCCGCTCATCCACACGCTCCGGGGTGTCGGATACAGCCTGCGGGTCCCCGCCGCGAACTGAGCGTGCCGTGACGCGGTGGTGTGAGCGGGCCAGGGCCGTCGCCTCGGCCATCGCCAGGCGGTGGCGGCGGCTGTCGTTGCGGGCGCGCCTGTCGCTCGGCCTCGTCGTGATCGTCGGTACCGGGCTCGTCATTGCCGACGTCGTCATCTACGACGAGGTCCAGTCGTATCTCGTGGGCCAGGTCGACTCGGAGCTCAACACGGCCCTGCAGCCCGTGGAGAACCAGCTGACGTCCGGGGCCGGCGGGTTCAATGGGAACTTCGGGTTCGGCCGGGACACGCCGTCCGGGACCTGCGGCGCCCTCATCGACTCGGCGGGGATTCTCACGGAGACGCCCGCGTCGAGCCTCGTCGGGCCGGCGCCGGACTTCCCGGCGAGCCTGCGTACGTCGTCGCATTCCTCGGCGGCGAGCTACTTCTCGGTCGGTGCCGAGGGCAATTCCTCGTTCCAGTACCAGGTGCTCGCCCAGCCGGTGATCATCCGCAACGTCAGCTACTTCGGCAGCGATACCCGCGGCTACGCGGTCGTCGCCATCCCGCTCACCGCGCTCGACAGCACGCTCGGCCGGCTCGTGACGATCGACCTCGCCGTCTCGGCAGCCGTGCTCGTCGTCCTCGCCGTGCTCGGGTTTGCCCTCGTGCGCGTGGGCATGCGGCCGCTCGTCGAGATCGAACGGACGGCCGGTGCGATCGCGGCCGGTGACCTCTCCCGCCGCGTCGTGGACGCCGACGAGCACACCGAGGTCGGACGGCTCGGGGCGTCGCTCAACGAGATGCTCTCCCAGATCGAGCAGGCCTTCGCGAGACAGCAAGCCTCCGAGGCACGGTTGCGGCAGTTCCTCGCCGACGCCTCCCATGAGCTGCGCACGCCGCTCACGTCGATCCGCGGCTACTCGGAGCTGTTCCGACGCGGGGCCGCCGAGAGGCCGAAGGACCTTGCGTCAGCTATGCGCCGGATCGAGGACGAGGCGGAGCGGATGGGCGTGCTCGTCGACGATCTGCTCCTCCTCGCCCGGCTCGACCAGGGCCGCCCGCTGGAACGCAACCCCGTCGACCTCGCCGGGATCGCGCGCGAAGTGGTGGCGGACGCCGCGGTCCTCGAGACGGGGCGGCCGATCACCGTTGAAGCGTCGTCGCCGGTCATCGTGCTGGGCGACGAGCAGCGCCTGCGCCAGGTGGTCGCCAACCTCGTCCGCAACGCCCTCGACCACACGCCGGCCGGTACCCCGGTCGAGGTGCGGGTCGGGGCCGAGACCACCCGGGCGGTGCTCACCGTCACCGACCACGGCCCGGGGATCGCCCCGGAGCACCTGCCGAGGATCTTCGAGCGCTTCTACCGCGCCGACGCCTCGCGGACGCGCGAGAGCGGCGGGATGGGTCTCGGGCTTGCCATCGTGGCCTCGATCGCCGAGGCGCACGGCGGCTCGGCACGTGTGGAGAGCGAGACGGGTTCTGGCGCGACGTTCATCGTCGAGATCCCGCTCGAGGAACCGCCGCCCGCTTCGGCGGAGGACATCGGCTCGCCGCCCTAACCCGGGAGCCTGTCTGTCTGATCGGACAGCGTCGGCTCGTCCGAGTGCTCTGACCGCGGTCGTTCCGGCGGACGCGAACGATCCGGAGCCGGTCGTCGGCGTCGAAGGGCGTTCGATCACGAGGGTCGCGGTCCCGATCACCTATCGCAAGGGCTCGACCGGGGGAAGCGGCCGACCTGGCGGGGACGGCGCGCCGGACCTGGCGTTCGCCGGGGCGAACAACCCCTGGTCGTGTTCGGCGACCTCTCGGTACGATCGGGTCATGGAATACCGCGTACTCGGCACGACTGGCGTCCGGGTCAGCCCGCTCTGTCTCGGGGCGATGATGTTCGGCTCGTGGGGCAACACCGACCACGACGAATGCGTCCGGATGGCGCACCGCGCCCTCGACGCCGGGATCAACTTCATCGACACCGCCGACGTCTACTCGGCGGGCGAGTCGGAGGAGATCGTCGCCAAGGCGCTGGCGGGCGGACGGCGTGACGACGTCGTGCTCGCCACGAAGGTCCACGGCACGATGGGGGACGATCCCAACAGGCAGGGCAACTCGCGGCGGTGGATCATCGCCGAGTGCGAGGCGAGCCTGCGGCGGCTCGGCACGGACCACATCGACCTCTACCAGATCCACCGCCCCGACGACAGCTGTGCGATCGACGAGACGCTCGGCGCGCTCACCGACCTCGTCCGTGCGGGCAAGATCCGCTATTTCGGCCACTCGACCTTCCCGGCTCACGAGATCGTCGAGGCGCAGTGGGTCGCCGAGCGGCGCGGCCGGGAGCGCTTCGTCACGGAACAGCCGCCGTACTCGATCCTTGTCCGTGACATCGAGCGCGACGTACTCCCGGTCTGTGCCCAGTACGGACTGGGCGTCATCTCGTGGGGCCCACTCGCCGGGGGCTGGCTCTCCGGGTCCTTCGGCGCCGGCAAGGCGAACACGAGCCGCCGGGCGAGCCGGATCCCGGCCCGCTACGACATGTCGCTCCCGGGAAACCAGCGCAAGCTCGAGATCGTCGCGGCGCTCGGAGACGTCGCCGCGGAAGCCGGGCTCAGCCTGGTCGAGCTCGCCATGGGTTTCGTGCTCGAGCATCCGGCGGTGACGGCGCCGATCATCGGACCGCGCACGCCCGACCATCTCGAGGCACTGCTTTCCACGGCGGAGATCGCCTTGGGGGTCGACGTGCTCGACCGGATCGACGAGATCGTCCCGCCGGGTGTGACGCTCCAGGCCGCCGACGCCGGCTGGCAACCCCCCGCGCTCGCCGATTCGTCGCAACGGCGGCGCCGTCGCGCCTAGGGCCGTTCATCGGCCGTTCACATCAGGGAAACACAGCCTTCTCACAGAGGCCACAGGGAGGAAATCCGCCTTTCCTAGCCTTCTGGGCGACCGGACCGGCTCGTTGAGCCGACGTCAACCGAGGAGGCCGGATGCTGATTCCCTACCCGCATTGGCTCAATCCGGGCGACAACGCGTGGCAGCTGACCGCAGCGACCCTCGTTGGATTGATGAGCCTGCCCGGCATCGCCGTCCTGTACGGCGGCATCGTGAAGCGGAAGTGGGCCGTGAACACGATGCTCATGGCCTTCGCCGGGTTCGCGGGTGTCCTCGTCGTCTGGGTGCTGTGGGCCTACGAGATGGGCTTCGGCCACCCCTTCAATCTCTGGCACGGGGCCCTCAGCCCGTTCATCGGGCTGCCCGGCTCGATCCTGTCGCACGCCTACGAGGAGGGTCAGGCGAGCATCCCGCTCCTCAAGAGCGTCATGCCGGCGCTGCACTTCCCGACCTCGAGCCTCGCGTACTTCCAGTTCGTGTTCGCCGCGATCACGCCGCTGCTTTTCTTGGGCAGCGTGCTCGGGCGGATGAGCTTCAAGGCCTGGTGCATCTTCGTCCCGGCGTGGACGACGTGCGCTTACACGGTGAACGCGATGCTGCTGTGGGGCGGCGGGTACTGGGCGGCCCGCGGCGCCCTCGACTACTCGGGTGGCTATGTCATCCACCTCGCCGCCGGGGTGTCCGGGTTCGTCGCCGCCTGGGTGATCGGTCCCCGTCTCGCCAAGGACCGGCGCGCCTTCCCGCCGACCAACCTGATGCTCGTCGCCGTCGGCGCCGGGATGCTCTGGCTGGGATGGAACGGCTTCAACGGCGGTGACTCGTACTTCGCCGGCGCCAACGCCGCGGCCGCCGTGCTCAACACGAACCTGTGCACCGCGACGGCGTTGCTCGTCTGGGTCCTCATCGACATGCACTTCGGTCCGAAGAAGCCGAACTTCTTGGGTGCCGTGAACGGGATGATCGTCGGACTCGTCGCGATCACGCCCGCCGCCGGATACGTCAACGGCTGGGGGGCGCTCTGCATCGGAGCGATCGCGTCGTCCCTCGTCTGGTTCGCTTTCAATGAGCTGTCTCGACACCGCCCGTTCAGCAAGGTCGACGACGCGCTTGGCGTCGTGTACACGCACGGCTTTGCCGGGCTGTTCGGCGGGCTGCTCACGGGGGTGTTCGCCGACCCGAAGATGGTCGTGTACCTCTCGGCGAACGGGAAGTCGTCGGGGGTGGCGGGCGCCTTTTACGGTCACCCGGGGCTCATCTGGGTCCAGTTCCTCGCCGCGTTGACGATCATCGTCTGGGACGGCGCCGTCACGTTCATCTTGTTGAAGCTCATCGGGCTCGTCATCCCGTTGCGGATGAAGGAGAGTGAACTGACGATCGGCGACCTCGCGGTGCACGGCGAGTACGTGGACCTCTCGGTCGACGACGAACGCCTGTTGCAGATGATCTCCGACGGGCGTGGCATTGCGCTCACCGGTGAGTCGCTGCCCGTCAGCGCGGGCGGCGTCGGGGCGCCGGAGGAGCCGCGTTCGATCAACGGCCACAACGGGAGTGGGGACGGGAACGGGAGTGGGGACGGGAACGGGAGCGGGAGCGGGTGACGGTCCCGTGGACGTGCGCAGCGATCCGTGGGAAGTCTCGGACCCGTCGTGAGACGGGCGGTGAGGCGGGCCGACGGTCGGCCCGCCGGCCGCGGTGCCCAGGATGTGAGGTGGGGACGCATCCTGGGCGCCGCCGCAATTCGAGTGTTTTGACGCCGGCCGGTAAGATTCTTCTGCTCGGCCCATGGCGACCCGGCAACCCGGCGATTCCGCTCCGTGCTGCCGCCTACAGAAAAACGGATCGATGTGAACGAAGCCAAGACCGAACAGGGCCTTTACGACCCGCGCTTTGAGCACGACGCCTGCGGGATCGGGTTCGTCGCGCAACTCGGGCGGGGCCCGAACCACGAGGTCGTTGAGCTCGCCCTCACCGCACTGGAGAACCTCGCCCATCGCGGCGCGTTCGGGGCCGACCCCGAGACCGGCGACGGGGCCGGGATCACCGTGCAGATGCCGGACGCGTTCTTCCGTGCCGTCGCCGGCGTCGCGCTCCCGCCCGTCGGTTCGTACGCGAGCGGGATCGCCTTTATGCCGCGCGACCCCGGACGTGTCGACGAGCTGAAGGACGAGGTCGCGCGCCTCGCCGCCGAGGAGGGGCTGGCGGTCCTTTCCTGGCGCGAGGTCCCCGTCGAGCTCGCCGCGGCCGGCGCGACCGCTGGCGCCATGGCCCCCAGCTTCTGGCAGGTCTTCGTGGCCTCCGACCCGGCGGGATCGCGTCCGGGTCTCGCCGACCTCGAGCTCGAGCGCGTCGTGTACGCGCTGCGCAAGCGCGTCGAGCACGCGCACGGCGACTGCTACTTCCCGTCGCTCTCGGCGCGGATCTTCATCTACAAAGGGATGCTCTCCTCGGTCCAGCTGCGCCGGGTGTTCCCCGACTTGTCGGACCCGCGGTTCGCGAGCGCCCTCGCCCTCGTGCACGCCCGCTTCTCGACGAACACCTTCCCGTCCTGGTCGCTCGCCCATCCCTACCGGCTGATCGCCCACAACGGCGAGATCAACACCGTGCAGGGCAACCGCAACTGGATGCGCGCCCGCGAGGCCCAGCTGAAAAGCGATCTTCTGCCCGGCGACATCGAGCGGCTGCTGCCGATCGTCACCCCGGGCGCGAGCGACTCGGCGACGTTCGACGAGGTGCTGGAACTACTCAACCTCGGCGGGCGGTCGTTGCCGCACGCGCTGTTGATGATGATCCCGGAGGCCTGGGAGAACCACACCGAGATGGACCCGGCGCGCAAGGCCTTCTACCGCTACCACGGCTGCGTCATGGAGCCCTGGGACGGGCCCGCGGCGATGGTCTTCACCGACGGGACGCTCATCGGCGCGACGCTCGACCGCAACGGGCTCCGCCCGGCGCGCTACTGGGTGACCGCCGACGGCCTCGTCGTGATGGCCTCCGAGGTGGGCGTGCTCGACGTCGACCCGTCCCGGATCGTGCGCAAGGGCCGCCTGCAGCCGGGGCGGATCTTCCTCGTCGACACCGGGAGCGGCCGGATCGTCGACGACGCCGAGGTGAAAGAGGAGCTCGCCGCGCAGCATCCCTACGCCGAGTGGCTCGCCGACAACCTCGTCCGGATCGATCACCTGCCGCATCGCGAGATGCTCGTGCCGATGCACGGCTCGCTCGTGTGCCAGCAGCGCCTCTTCGGGTTCACCGACGAGGAGCTGCGGGTGATCGTCGCACCGATGGCGCGCACGGGTCTCGAGCCCACCGGTTCGATGGGCTCGGACACGCCGATCGCCGTGCTCTCGGACCGTCCGCGGCTTTTGTTCGAGTACTTCTCCCAACTCTTCGCCCAGGTCACGAACCCGCCGCTCGACGCGATCCGCGAGGAGCTCGTCACATCGCTCTCGGCGACGATCGGCCCCGAGCAGAACCTGCTCGAGCCCACGCCGCAATCGGCGCGCCAGATCACCGTCGGGTTCCCGATCATCTCGAACGACGACCTCGCGAAGCTCATCTACGTGAACGAGCACGGCGAGACGCCCGGGTTCAAGTCCTTCGTCGCCGACGGCCTCTACGAGGTGGCTGGGGGCGGCGCGGCGCTGAAACGGGCGCTCGAGAAGATCTGCGCCGAGGTCGTCGCGGCGATCGACGCCGGCGCGAACGTCGTTGTCCTCTCCGACCGCCACGCCAGCGCCGAGCTCGCGCCGATCCCGTCGCTCCTGCTCGTCTCGGCGGTGCACCAGCACCTCGTGCGTGAGAAGGCCCGCGCCCGCGCCGGGCTGATCGTCGAGTCCGGCGACGCCCGGGAGACGCACCACATGGCGCTGCTCGTGAGCTACGGGGCGGCCGCCGTCAACCCGTACCTCGCGGTCGACTCCGTCGTCGACATGGCGCGGCGCGGCGTGATCGAGCTTCCGGAGCGGCGGGCCGTGGCGAACTACGTGAAGGCCGCCGGCAAGGGCGTATTGAAGGTGATGTCGAAGATGGGCATCTCGACGATCGCCTCGTACACCGGCGCCCAGGTCTTCGAGGCGATCGGCCTCGACGGGGGGCTCGTCGACCGCTACTTCACGGGCACGACGAGCAAGCTCGGCGGGGTCGGCCTCGACGTCGTGGCCGAGGAGGTCGCCCGCCGGCACCACTTCGCCTTTGGGAGTCGCGAGGGCGAGCTCGCCCATCGCGAGATCGAGACCGGCGGCGACTACCACTGGCGCCGTGACGGCGAGCACCATCTGTTCAACCCGGCGACCGTGTTCAAGCTCCAGCAGGCGACGCGGGCGAACGACTACCGGATCTTCAAGCAGTACACGCGCCTCGTCGACGACCAGTCCGAGAAGCTGGCGACGTTGCGCGGGCTGCTGCGGCTGAGAACGGGAGAGGCGTCGCTGCTCCCGCCGGTCCCGCTCGACGAGGTCGAACCGGTGGAGTCGATCATCAGGCACTTCGCGACGGGCGCGATGTCCTACGGCTCGATCTCGTCGGAGGCGCACGAGACGCTCGCCGTCGCGATGAACCGCCTCGGGGCCCGGTCGAACTCCGGCGAGGGCGGCGAGGACCCGTCGCGCTACGTGCCCGACCCGAACGGCGACTCGCGCCGGTCGGCGACGAAGCAGGTCGCCTCGGGGCGTTTCGGGGTGACGAGCGAGTACCTGACGAACGCCGACGACTTGCAGATCAAGATGGCCCAGGGCGCCAAGCCCGGCGAGGGCGGCCAGCTGCCCGGCCCGAAGGTCTACCCCTGGATCGCCAAGACCCGGTACTCGACGCCTGGTGTCGGGCTGATCTCGCCCCCGCCGCACCACGACATCTACTCGATCGAAGACCTCGCCCAGCTCATCCACGACCTGAAAAACGCCAACAACCGGGCCCGGATCCACGTGAAGCTCGTCGCCGAGGTCGGCGTCGGGACGGTCGCCGCGGGTGTCGCCAAGGCGCACGCCGACGTCGTGCTCATCTCCGGGGAAGACGGCGGCACCGGGGCGTCGCCGCTCACCTCGATCAAGCACGCCGGGGCACCGTGGGAGCTCGGGCTCGCCGAGACCCAGCAGACGCTCGTGCGCAACGCGTTGCGCGACCGCATCGTCGTCCAGGTCGACGGCCAGATGAAGACGGGCCGCGACGTCATCGTCGGCGCGCTGCTCGGTGCCGAGGAGTTCGGCTTCGGGACGGCGCCTCTCGTCGTGCTCGGTTGCGTGATGATGCGCGCCTGCCATCTCGACACGTGCCCGGTCGGGATCGCGACCCAGAACCCGGAACTGCGCAAGCGCTTCGCCGGGCGCCCGGAGCACGTCGAGAACTTCTTCCGGTTCCTCGCCGCCGAGGTGCGGGAGTACCTCGCCGAGCTGGGCTTCCGCACACTCGACGAGGCCGTCGGCCACGTCGAGTGCCTCGACGTCGAACCCGCCGTCCGGCACTGGAAGGCGGCCGGGCTCGACCTGTCGCCGCTGCTTTGCCGGGTCGAGCCGCAGCTCGGCACCACCGAGCTGCACCGGGTGCGCGCCCAAGACCACGGCCTCGACCGGGCCCTCGACAACGAGCTCATCGAACTGGCGCGGCCGGCCCTCGAGAACGGACAGCCGGTCCGGATCGCCCTCCCGGTGCGCAACGTCCACCGCACCGTCGGGACGATGCTCGGAGCCGAGGTGACCCGGCGCTACGGCGGCGCGGGACTGCCACCGGGCACGATCGAGATCACGCTGTCGGGATCCGGCGGCCAGAGCTTCGGCGCGTTCATCCCGCGGGGCGTCGAGATCGTCCTTTTTGGCGACACGAACGACTACCTCGCCAAAGGCCTGTCCGGCGGCACCGTCGTCGTCCGCCCGCCCGTCGGCGCCGGCTTCGTCGCCGAGGAGAACATCATCGCCGGCAACGTCTGCGCCTACGGGGCGACCGGGGGTGAACTGTTCATCTCGGGACAGGTCGGCGAACGCTTCTGCGTCCGCAACTCCGGCGCGACCGCGGTCGTCGAAGGCGTCGGCGACCACGGGTGCGAGTACATGACCGGAGGGCGGGCCGTCGTGCTCGGGCCGACCGGCCGCAACTTCGCCGCGGGCATGTCGGGAGGCGTCGCCTACGTCTACGACCCGGGCGACCGGCTCGACCGGCGGCTCAACCGGCAGATGGTCGACCTCGACGCGCTCGACGACGAGGACCGGGCGTTCCTCACCGAGGTGATCGGGCGCCACCGGGCGCTCACCGGCTCGCAGCTCGCCGGGCGCATCCTCGACGCCATGCCGGCGGCGCTCGAGAGGTTCAAGAAGGTCATGCCGATCGACTACCGCCGGGTGCTCGAGGCGACCCGCCTGGCGATCGCCCGGGGCGAGTCGGTCGACGACGCGGTGATGGCGGCCGCCCATGGCTGACCCCCGCGGTTTCATCAAGTTCGAGCGCCAGGGACCGACGCGACGGCCCGTCGACGAGCGCGTCCGCGACTGGCGGGAGGTCTACCTGCCGTTCCCGGGCGACCGGTTGCGCGTCCAGGCGGCGCGCTGCATGGACTGCGGGATCCCGTTCTGCCACCAGGGCTGCCCGCTCGGGAACCTCATCCCCGAGTGGAACGACCTCGTCTGGCGCGAGGACATGGCGGCTGCCGCCGAACGCCTGCACGCGACGAATAACTTCCCGGAGTTCACGGGGCGGCTGTGCCCCGCCCCCTGCGAAGGCTCGTGCGTCCTCGGCATCAACGCCGACGCGGTGGCGATCAAACAGGTCGAGTTCGAGATCTCCGAGTGGGTGACTGCGGATCTCCGGCCGCAACAGCTGTCGCCGTCGACGGGCAAGCGCGTCGCCGTCGTCGGGTCGGGACCCGCGGGCCTCGCCGCCGCCCAGCAGCTGACCCGGGCCGGTCACGAGGTCACCGTCTACGAGCGGGCGGAGCGCATCGGCGGTCTCGTCCGTTACGGGGTGCCGGCGTTCAAGCTCGAGAAGGCGGTGATCGACCGCCGCCTCGCCCAGATGAAGGCCGAAGGGACGCGTTTCGTCGTGCGAACCGCGGTCGGCGAGGGGTCCCTCGGCGAGGTCCCCGGGGCGTCCGCGCCCGACGCCCAGGTGATCTCGGCGGCGCGGCTGCGGGCCACCCACGACGCCGTCGTGCTCGCGGTCGGCTCGACGAAACCGCGCGACCTGCCCGTCCCCGGACGTGAGCTCGCGGGCATCCACTTCGCGATGGACTTCCTCAAAGGCGCCAATCTCGTAGCCGAGGGCACTCTCGCCGCGCCGCCGATCGACGCCGCGGGACGGCGCGTCGTCATCCTCGGCGGCGGTGACACCGGGGCCGACTGCCTGGGCACCGTGCATCGCCAGGGCGCGGCATCCGTCACCCAGATCGAGATCCTCCCCGAGCCGCCGCCCGAACGCGCGTCGGACAACCCCTGGCCGACCTGGCCACGCACCTTGCACCTCGGCCCCGCGCACGAGGAGGGCGGCGAGCGGCTCTACTCGCTTGGCACCTCGTCGTTCCGCGACGGCGGGGGAGGCGAGGTCGCGGCGCTCGTCCTGGACGCGGTACGCCTCGCCGACGGGCGCTTCGAGCCCGTGGACGGCACCCGCAAGGAGATCCCGGCCGATCTTGTGCTGCTGGCGCTCGGTTTCGTCGGCCCGGAGCGGAACGGTATCGTGGGCGAGCTCGGCCTCGCCCTCAACGAGCGCCAGAACGTCGCGGTCGACTCCGGCTACATGACAAGCGCGGAGGGCGTCTTCGCCTGCGGTGACATGGCGAGGGGCCAGAGCCTTGTGGTCTGGGCGCTCGCCGAGGGCAGGTCCGCCGCGGCTGCGGTCGACGCCTACCTGATGGGCGCGACCGACCTGCCCGCGCCGCTCCGCGCCGGGGAAGTCGCCCTCGCCTGAGCGCAGGCCGCGACCGGAGGACCCCGACTGACGGTGGGCGCGATGCCCGGCGTCTGCTAACAAGTACGGCGAGGCGCCGAGTGAGGGGTCGCAGATGACGGGTCAGGTCTTTTGGCCGAGGGTCTTTCGTCGGGCCGCGACGGTCGCGGCGGCGCTGCTCGCCGTGTCGGCGGCCTCCGGGACCGCCGTGTCCTCGTCGCAGGCGACGGAACGCCCGACGGCCGTCGGCGGTCGTTACGCCACGGCCGTCGCCGCCACGGCCAATCCACTTGCCTCGCCGGCGATGCGGGCCTACCTGCGCGGCCGGTACGGCGACATCACGGCCGCGATCTACGACCTCGTCGACGACCGGCTCGACCTGTACCGCGCCGGGATCAGAGAGCAGACGGCGAGCATCGTGAAAGTCGACATCCTCGCCACGCTGCTCCACGAGGAGCAGGCGACGTCGACACCGCTCGACGCCGACGACGAGTCGCTCGCCACAGGGATGATCGAGGAGAGCGACAACGACGACGCGACAGATTTGTGGAACGAGGTCGGCGGACCGTCGGCGATCGCGCGTTTCAACTCGCTCGCCGGGCTCTCCGACACGACACCGAACGCCGAGGGCTACTGGGGCGAGACGATGACGACGGCGCTCGACCAGATCCGCCTCCTCGAGCACGTGGTCCTGCCGAACGGCCTCTTAGACGCGGCGTCGCGTGCCTACGAGGTCCGTCTCATGGAGAACGTGATCCCGTACGACCGGTGGGGTGTGTGCGCCGGGCCGCCGGCCGGAGTGACGGTCGCCCTGAAGAACGGCTGGGTCCCGATCGTCCAAGGCAACTGGCAGATCAACAGCATCGGCTACGTGAACGGCGAGGGCCGGTCCTACCTCGTCTCCGTCCTCACCAACGAGAACCCGACCGAGGGCTACGGGATCGCGACGATCGAGGGGATGTCGCGGATCATCTGGGCCCGCCTCGCGCCGCCGTCGAAGACGAAGTAGGCGTTCGCCTACAACAGCGCGTCGGTGGCGGAGTCGGCCCGGCCCCCGAAGTGGCAGTCGAGCACCTCCAAAAAGACGGCCTCCCCGGGTGAGGCCCGCAAGAAAAGCGTCATCGAGGAGCGCAGCTTTGTGGCGTCGAGCCCGCCGAGGATCTCGGACGCGTCCACCTTGGCCGTGGCGAGGATCCGGGCGCAGCGGATAAGTCGTGGGCCGAGGACGGGGTGGGCGAGGTAGGCCCTCGCCTCGTCGAGCGACGAGATGGCGTAGTGCGCGCTGGTGGCACTGCGGCCGAGGCCGGCCAACTGGGGAAAGACGAACCAGATCCAGTGGCCCGTCTTGCGGCCGGCCTCGAGCTCGCCGACGGCGCGCTCGAAGGAGCCGGCGCTGTCCTGGGCGCGAACGAAGCGTTCGAGGTCGAACGGGTCGGTGCTCGTCACCGCGTCGGGGCGCGCCGGATCGGCGCCAGCGTGTCGGCGGGCGCCTCGCCGGCGAACCGCACGGCGAGCCAGCGGGATCCGGATTCGGCGCGGGTGAGCCGGTGCGGCGTGTGCCGCGGCAGGAACACCCAGTCGCCCGGGCCGAGCCGGCAGACCTCCCCTTCGACGTCGAGCTCGGCGCCCCCGTCGAGCAGGACGACCCATTCGTCGTGGTCCTGGTCGTAGTCGACCGGCGCGGCGAGCTCGCCGCTCAGGATTTGCTCGACGACGACGCCGTGCAGCCCGAAGACCTCGTCGGCCCGCTCGCCACGGGGCGGCGCGAGCTGGGGTTCGGCGAGGTGACCACGACGGACCGGTGGCACGGGGGGAAGGCTAGGCCGAGCCCGGGCTTCCGGGCGGGCGGCCGCCCGGCCCGGCCGGGTCCGCGCCTACCGTGAGCGGTCCGACCGCGCCGGGTAGATTCCGGGCGAAACCCCCAGCGCCGATCCGAGGGAGCCAGAGCGTGAACGAGGCGGTTGGACGCGCCCAGCGGCGAAGACCGCCGACCGGGCCGCGGACCCGTCGTTCCCGGGCGGACACGCTTCGGTTCTGGCGGCGCAGGCTCGTGCTCGTGGGCGCCGTGGCGCTCGTCGTCGTCGGTGTCGTCGCCCTCACGAGTTCCACACCGAACCACGTCGCGGCGTCCCCCCGCCGCTCGTCGACGACGGTGGTGGTGAAGACGATGGTCGTCCCGGGCACGTACCCGGCGCTCAAGTGGCCGAAGGTCGGGCAGGCCGCGGTCGCGGTGCGGGGGGTCGGGATCGTCGGCCGGTCGCCGCGCGAAAAGCCGGTCCCGATCGCGAGCCTGACGAAGATGATGACGGCCTATGTCATCCTCCAGGACCACCCGCTCGCAGCGGGTGAGACCGGGCCGACGATCACGGTGACGAAGGGCGACGTCGCGATCTTCGACCAGGAGGAGTCCGAGGGGGACAGCACCGTCAAGGTGGTCCGGGGCGAGTCCCTTTCGGAATACGAGCTCCTCGAAGCGCTCCTCATCCCGTCGGGTGACAACATCGCCGGCATGCTCGCGACCTGGGACGCCGGGAGCATCTGGCGCTTCGTCGAGAAGATGAACGCGGCGGCGAGATCCCTAGGCCTTTCCTCGACGCATTACGCCGACGCGAGCGGCGTCAATCCTTTGTCGGTGAGCACGGCGGCAGACCAGGCGAAGCTCGCCGCGGACCTGATGGGCGACGCCGTCGTCCGCAACATCGTCCGCCGCTCCCACGTCGCTTTCCCGGTCGTGAAGACGATCTGGAACGCCAACCCCGCGGTCGGCGTCGACGGCATCCTCGGCGTGAAGTCCGGCTGGACGCTGCGCGCGAACGGCTGCCTCGTCACGGCCGCGTGGCGCACGGTGCGGCTCCACGGGGTGCTCGTCATCGCCGCGACGCTCGGCCAACCCGACGGACTGTTGAACGCGGCCCACCTCGACGAGGCGTTGCTCGATACGACGACGGCGTCGCTCGTTGCCTACCGGGTCGCCGATCCGGACGCGACCGTTGCCTCGGTCGCGCTCCCGGGGGGCGTCCGCGACGCCCTGCTCGTCGCGCCGAGGACGTCGAGCTTCGCGGTCGTGTGGCGCGGCCTGAAGCTCAGCGAGCGGCTCACCGCCGTGGCGGGTCTCGCGCCGCAGACGCTGGCGGACGAGCCGGCCGGGACGGTCGTCGGCGAGCTGAGCGTCGTCGCGCCGTGGGGGACCGTCGCCGAGTTCCCCGTGCGGCTTGCCGTCACACCGACGGGGCCGTCGGGCCCGACGGGAAGCGGCTGACCCGCCCGCCAGTCGGGTCCGGCACTGGACGAGTGGCCCTGGCCGGCGTGGCGAAGCGAACCCGATGTCGCTACGAGCCCGGGAGGTAGGGGCAGGAGTCGACGCGGTAGACGTCGAGGTAAGCCCGGCCCCAGACGGCGAAGGTCCGGTACGGGACGCGCTCGAACGGCGTGCGGTGGTGGAGCGGTGCGACCGTCACCGCGTAGCAGACCCGCGAGGCCGGGAACATCGCCTCCCAGAAGTCGAGCTCGCTCTTCGTCCGCTTTCTCATCCGGTCGGCCGGCACGCCCGCGTGGTACCCGACCCAGTCGAGTCCGGCGTCGATGCTCGTGGCCGGGACACCCTGGGCGACGAGGCTGTTCGCCTCGTCCCAGACGGCCGCGTCGCGTGCCAACGCGTTGGCGCAGATGAGAAATGACAAGGCCCCGAGGCCGACGAGGGGAACCATGCCGCGCCAGAGCCGGCGACGCCGAACGGGACCGCGCAAACAGATGACCATGCCCGGTACCAGCAGCACGATGAGGTTCCGGTCGAGGACGAGTTGGTCGGCGAGGAGCTCCACCACCGAACCGACGATCGTGAGCACGGCGAGCACGGTGAGCAGCGGGTCGAGATCGCGCCACCGTGCAACGACGATCGCGGGCAGCAGGGTACCGGCGACGAGGGCGAGGGCGATGAGGACGCCCATCGCCGCGCCGGGGATAACCGCCCGCCTCCCGATGTCCGCCGCGGCATACGCGCCGGACGGCGCGAGGTAGTTGCCGAGAAACGCGGTGGAACGGAAGTGCACCACGGTCGCGATGCCGATCGCGGCTCCGAGGACGGACAACGCCGTGCCGAGAGAAGAAGGACGGCGGATCCGACCGGAGAGGAGCAACGCGGGTGACAACAGCAAGGCGATCGTCAGGTAGCCCCGCGCCGTGCCGTCCACGCAGGCGAGGAGGCTCAACTTCACGTGGGGACGGTCGTCGTGGGGAAGACCCGTGCGCCAGATCTCGAACGCTCCCATCGCCACGAGTCCGAGGGCAGCCATGGAGAGGATCGGGCGCGCTCTCCGGCGGCCGAAGGCGATGAGCGCCGCCGCCACGACCGCCACCGGCGCGGCGATGACCTCCTCGCGGACAGTTGCCCCCAAAAGACCGATGAGGAGCGACACCCCCACGAGCCCCGTCGACCGCCGTTCGAGCGCGTAGTCGGCCACGGCGATGCACCCGACGACGGCGACGAAGGCGGGGATGTCGGCCATGAACGAGGTCGACAGCAGTCCGAATCCCGGGAATGCGGCGACGAGCGCCGTACCGAGCACCGCCGGCGTCGGGGCCAAGCGCCTTGCGAGGATCCGGTACGCGAGGAGCAGCCCGACGACGGCGAGCACGCTCATGGCGACCTGTTGAACCCAGATCCACCTGCCTAGCGGGCCGAGCACCGCGACCTGGCCGATCAGCGCGCTGCGGTTCCAGCTGAGGAGGTGGATCTGCCCAGTCCTGGCGAATACCTGCGCGATCTTGCTGTACGACCAGGCGTCGTTGTGGGGAATGAGGATGCTGCCGGTCCAGACGGCGAGGGCGACAGGAACACCGACGCCGATCACGAGTACGGCCGAGAGGGCGGCCCGGTGGCGGACGCGAGCGCCGACGGGCTCGGCCTCAGGCTGAGAACGGATTGCCTCGGCACCTTCGGCCAACAGGCCAGGCGCTGATGGCACGCGGGCATGGTAGCCAAGGCGGTCGCATCGGGCTCATCACAGGGAAGATCGCGGTGGTCCGATTCGAGCTGGCCCGTCGACGCCACCCCGGTGAAGACGAGGCGAGGCCCGCGGTCGGAGAGCGGTGCGAGCATCGGAGACCTCGTTCACCTTGTCGCTGCGACGTGGCACCCGGGTCGTCACGGGGTCGCCGGGCGGAGTGATTGCCCGTTCAGTGCGGCGCCGTAGGTACTCGGTTGCCCGAGCACGACGCCCAACGCACGTCCACCACAGACGCGCCGCTTCTATGCTTCCAAGCGCAGCGCCCTGTTACAGTGCTGTTACCGATTGTCCGGTAGGAAATGTGACGGTGAACGCGAAACTGTGCCCGAGGCCCGGTGGCCGACGGCTCACCTGCTCGGTCCTTGGCGTCTCTGCCGCCGTCATACTCACTTCGGTATTGGCCGCCTGCGGGGGTGGGGGCTCGTCTGCGTCCGGGGTGGCCCATCTGGGGACCACCCCGACCACCCTCGCGTCGACCGTCGTGGCCAGCGACCTGGCCTATTCCAAGTGCATGCGGCGCAACGGCGTCCCCAACTTCCCTGTTCCAAACGCCCAGGGCCAGTTCGAAGCGCTGGGTGGCTCCGGCACCGGGGTCGACCCGGGCTCGCCGATGGTCCAGCACGCCTCCAAGGTTTGCCTGAAGTACCTACCCCAGGGCGCTCCCTTCAGCTCGGCCTATCAATCGAAACTTGTGGTCCAGGCGCTCAAGTTCGCCAAGTGCATGCGGGCGCACGGCCTCCCCAACTTCCCGGACCCAGACGTCGGGCCCAGCCCTAGCGGCATCGGGATCGCTATCCGCCTTGGAGGGCCCGGGAGCGGTGTCAACCCCCAATCCCCCACGTTCTTGGCGGCCCAGAACGCCTGCCAGAAGTTATTGCTCGGTAAGCCCACGCCGGTGAAGCCGACCTTCCGCTCGGGGTAGGGCGCCCCGGGATGATGGACCGGGACGGGACGGCCAGCTTTTGCCCGAATCCCCACGGGATGGACGAGTTCCACCTGGGTGGCCGCCACGCGCGCCTCCACCAAGGAAGTGATGGTCCGCATGGGCGACGCCAACTTGACGGCGGCGCACGGCTACCAACACGCCACAGCCGACCGAGGCCAGGCAATTGCGCGCTCTCTTTTGGAATTAGCAGCAGCCGCGAAAGTGATCGCGATGGCGCGACACCGCTTCATCCGCTCGATGAACGCGCGATGAGGGCCCCTCAGAGACGACGAAGGAGCGCCCGAACGTGCCCCTGACCTGTGGAAACAATGGGAGCGGGCGACGGGAATCGAACCCGCGTTCTCAGCTTGGGAAGCTGATGTTCTGCCGCTGAACTACGCCCGCGTGGCCCCTTGGGCGACCAACGCCGCTTTCGCGACCTGGAACCCGCCAAGTCGCCGCTGTCACTGTATCGTGCGATCCAAAGATGATCCTTTCCGACAAGTCCATCCGCGAGGAGCTTGCCGCGGGTCGTATCGTCATCGACCCGCTCGACGAGGCCGCCATCCAGCCCTCGTCGGTTGACCTCCACGTCGATCGTTACTTCCGGGTCTTCCGAAGCCACACGGCCCGCGTCATCGACGTGAAAGAGAACCAGGAGTCGCTTACCGAGCTCGTCGAGATCGGTGGTGGCGAGTCGTTGATCCTGCACCCGGGCGAGTTCGTCCTCGGTTCGACGCTCGAGCGCGTGGCGCTCGCGGACGATCTCGTCGGGCGCCTCGAGGGCAAGTCGGGGCTCGGGCGGCTCGGTCTCCTCATCCACTCGACCGCGGGGTTCGTCGACCCGGGCTTTGACGGGTATCTCACCCTCGAGCTTTCGAACGTCGCGAGCCTGCCGATCACCGTCTACCCGGGGATGAAGATCGGTCAGGTCAGTTTCCTCAGGATGACGTCGCCGGCCGAGCGGCCCTACGGATCCGCGTCGCTCGGATCGAAGTACCAGAACCAGCGCGGCCCGACGCCGAGCCGCTATTTCGAGAACTTCCGCAACGAGCCCCGCCGCTGAGGCGGCGGTCCCGGGACCCGGCGGGTCGGCCCGATTCAGCCCGCCTGGCGGGCGACGGCCTCGGCCGCGCGCCGGATCGCCTCGGGGTCACCGAGGTAGCGGGCCGAGATGAGGTGCAGGCGGTCGTCGAGCTCGTAGACGCGGGGTACGCCCGTCGGGATGTCGAGATCGACGATGTCGTCGTCGCTGATGTGCTCGATGTACTTGGCGAGCGCCCGCAGGCTGTTGCCATGGGCGACGACGAGGACCGTGCGACCCTCGAGGAGGTCCTTGCCGATCCGGTCCTCGTAGTACGGGACGAGCCGGCGCACGACGTCGGCGAGGCACTCCGATCCCGGGAGGGCGTCCGGGGGGACGTCGGCGTAGCGGGGGTCGTTCACCGGGTGGTTCGGGTCGTCGAGGGGCACCGGGTCGGGCGGGGTGAGGTAGCCGCGGCGCCACGCCTTCACCTGGTCCGGGCCGAATCGCTCCGACGCCTCCTTCTTGTTCATCCCCTGGAGACGGCCGTAATGGCGCTCGTTCAGGCGCCAGTGGCGCCGGACCGGGAGGTAGCTGCGGCCGGCGACGGCGAGGGCGAGGTCGCTCGTGTGCACGGCGCGGGTCAGCACGGAGGTATGGACGACGTCGATAACGAGGCCGGGTTCCGTGGCGAGCAGCGCCCCGGCGGCCCGGGCCTCGTCCTCGCCCTTCGGTGACAGGTCGACGTCGGTCCAGCCGGTGAAAAGGTTCGAGGCGTTCCACAGGCTCTCGCCGTGGCGGAGGATCACGAGGGTGCGCACCGGCTCAGGGTAGCGACCGCGGCCCGACCCATGCGGGGACGCCGCCGTGGTTCGGCCGGCTCCGCCGCCGCGCTGGCACCCGGGGAACGCGGGGCCGCGGGCCCGGCGCCGCGGCGGCCCCAGGTGTCCGACGGGAGTCGACCGTTGGGAGGAACCGCCCGCGCCGGAGGTCGCCTGTGAGCAGGACTTCTCTTCGGGGCGCCAAAGTTGACAATTAGGCACTTAGCTTTGCTATAGTTGTAGTCAACAGGTCGGGCGACCTGCGGCCGTGAGACCGCAGGCCGGCCGGACAGGACATCACACGGAGTGGAGGCAGGACGAATGGCAAAGGCGGTCGGTATCGACCTCGGGACGACGAACTCGGTGGTCAGCGTCCTCGAAGGTGGCGAGCCAACGGTCATCCCCAACGCCGAGGGGGGTCGTACGACCCCGTCGGTCGTTGCCTTCGCGAAGTCCGGCGAAGTGCTCGTCGGAGAGGTCGCGAAGCGTCAGGCGATCACGAACCCCGACCGCACCGTCCGGTCGGTGAAGCGGCAGATGGGCACGAGCTGGACGATCGACATCGACGGCAAGGCCTACACCGCGCAGGAGATCTCGGCCCGGATCCTGCAGAAGTTGAAGCGTGACGCGGAGGCGTTCCTCGGTGACTCGGTGAGCCAGGCCGTGGTCACCGTCCCGGCGTACTTCGACGACGCGCAACGCACCGCGACGAAAGAGGCGGGGCAGATCGCGGGACTCGAGGTGCTGCGGATCATCAACGAGCCGACCGCCGCCGCTCTCGCCTACGGGCTCGACAAGGAGGGCGCCGACCAGACGATCCTCGTCTTCGACCTTGGCGGCGGGACGTTCGACGTCTCGGTCCTCGAGATCGGCGAGGGTGTCTTCGAGGTCAAGTCGACGTCGGGCAACACCCACCTCGGTGGTGACGACTGGGACCAGCGGGTCATCGACTGGCTCGTGAAGTCGTTCAAAGACACCGAGGGCGTCGACCTGTCGAACGACCGGATGGCGCTGCAAAGGCTGAAGGAGGCCGCCGAGAAGGCGAAGATCGAGCTCTCTGCCGTCCAGGAGACGACGATCAACCTGCCGTTCATCACGGCCACGTCGGAAGGACCGAAGCACCTCGACCTCAAGCTCACGCGGGCGAAGTTCGAGGAGCTCACCGAGGACCTCGTCCAGGCGTGTCGAGGCCCGTTCGAGCAAGCGATGAAAGACGCCGGGCTGTCGAACTCCGACATCCATCACGTCATCCTGGTCGGCGGCTCGACGCGCATGCCCGCCGTCCAGCAGCTCGTCCACGAGATGTCCGGCAAGGAGGCGCACAAGGGAGTCAACCCCGACGAGGTCGTCGCGGTCGGCGCGGCGATCCAGGCCGGAGTCCTGAAGGGCGAGGTGAAGGACATCCTGCTCCTCGACGTGACGCCGCTCAGCCTCGGGATCGAGACGAAGGGCGGCATCATGCACCGTCTCATCGAGCGGAACTCGACGATCCCGACGAAGCGCTCCGAGGTCTTCACGACAGCGGAGGACAACCAGCCGTCCGTCGAGATCCACGTCCTCCAGGGCGAGCGCGAGATGGCGATGTACAACAAGACGCTCGGCAAGTTCCAGCTCGTCGACCTGCCTCCCGCTCCCCAGGGCATCCCGCAGATCGAGGTGACCTTCGACATCGACGCGAACGGCATCGTGCACGTCTCGGCGAAGGACCGCGCGACCAGCCGAGAGCAGTCGATGACGATCACCGGCCAGACGTCGTTGCCCCGCGACGAGATCGAGCGGATGGTTCGCGACGCGGAGCAGCACGCCGCGGACGACCGCCGGCGCAAGGAGGAAGCGGAGACGCGCAACCAAGCGGACACCCTCGTCCACCGCACCGAGAAGCTTTTGAAAGACGAAGGCTCGAAGTTCACCGGAGATGAGAAGGACCGCGTCGAGTCGGCGTTGAAGGGGTTGAAGGAGGCCCTCGCCGGCACGAACGTCGAGGCGATCCGCTCGGCGTCCGACGCGCTCTTGTCGGCGTCACAGGCCTTCGCCCAGCGTCTGTACGAGCAGGCGTCGGCCCAGGCCTCGACCCCCGGATCCGGGGGCACGTCGGACTCGGCGGGGACCCCACCCTCTGACGACGAGGTCGTCGACGCCGAGATCGTCGACGACGCCGGGTCTTCCGAGGCATGACCGGCCACGACCCGGTCGCCGGGACCGGGCGGGAACCGCCGGCGTCGACCGACGAAGGATTCGACGCCGGTCCGGCCGAGGTCCCGACCGAGGAGGAGAGCGACCTTTATGACGTGGAGGACGAGCGGACGCGGCTGACCGCCGAGCGCGACGAGTACCTCGACGCGCTCCAACGGCTCCAGGCCGAGTTCGAGAACTTCCGGAAGCGGACGTTGCGTCAGCAGACCGACCTCCTCACCCGGGCGTCCGAAGCGGTCGTGGAGCGGCTCTTCCCGGTTCTCGATGCGCTCGATCTCGCGCTCGCCCACGTCGGTGACGACGAGGCGACGGCCGCCCATTTGCGGGGCGCGCTCGGGCAGATCAACTCGTTGCTGTGCGACACACTCGCCCAGGAGGGCCTCGAGCGGATCGACGCGGCCGAGGTTCCGTTCGACCCGACGATCCACGACGCGGTGGCGCACATCCCCCGCGACGAGCCCGACGACGTCGACGCGGCGGCGGAGCTCCCGGCCGACGACGGCCCGCAGGTCGTCGAGGTCATGCGTGCGGGGTACCGCCTGAAGGGACGGGTCCTTCGACCCGCGATGGTGAAGGTGAAGGGCTAGGGGTCGCGTGGCACCCCAGCGGGAGTGGTTCGAGACCGACTACTACAAGGTCCTCGGGGTCCGGCAGGACGCGCCGGACAAGGAGATCACGCGCGCCTACCGCAAGCTCGCCAAGCAGCACCACCCGGACGCCAATCCCGGGCACGAGGACCGCTTCAAGGAGATTTCCGCCGCCTACGACGTGCTCGGGGACCCCGACAGGCGCAAGGAGTACGACGAGGTGCGTCGTCTCGGCGCGGCCGGTCCCGGGTTCGGGCAGTCCGGCGGGTTCAACTTCAATATCGACGACCTGTCCGATCTCTTCGGGGGCATCTTCCGCCAGTCCGGCGGGCGGCGTCGTCCCGGATCGGCCGCCGGGTCCCGGCGCGGTGAGGACGTCGAGGCCGAGCTGCACCTCGACTTCGCCGAGGCCGTCGCGGGCGTCGTCACGACGGTGAACGTCACGACGCCGGTCGCCTGCCGGACCTGCGGGGGTTCGGGATCGAAACCGGGCACCATGCCGGTCGTCTGTCCGCGTTGTGGCGGATCGGGGATCGTGAACGACAACCAGGGCCTGTTCTCGTTGGCGACGACCTGCACGGAGTGCAACGGCCGGGGGACGAAGGTCGTCGACCCCTGCCCGACGTGTTTTGGGACCGGACTCGAGCGGCGTGAACGCCGGGTGAAGGTCCGCGTGCCCGCCGGGGTCGAGGACGGGAAGCGGATCCGCGTGAAAGGTCGCGGCGAACCGGGCCGTGGCGGCGGGCCCGCCGGGGACCTGCTCGTGACGATGCACGTCACCCCGCACCCGCTCTTCGGCCGTCGCGGGCGCAACCTCACGCTCAACGTCCCGGTCACCTACCCCGAGGCGGCGCTCGGCGCGACGATCACCGTGCCGACGCTCGGCCGTCCCGTGACCCTGAAGATCCCGGCGGGGACGAAGACCGGTCAGGTCCTGCGCATCCGGGGCAAGGGGATCCAGCAGGGCTCGACGACGGGCGATCTGCTCGTCTCGGTCGATCTGGTCGTGCCGGCGAAGCTTTCCGAACCGGAGCGCAAGGCGATCGAAGCCCTCGCCCAGGCGTCGCCGGCCTCACCCCGGGCCCACCTGGGGGTCTGAACCGATGCCGCCAACCCGGAGATCCCGCCCGTCACCCCAGGCCGTCTACGTGATCTCGATCGCCGCCGAGCTCGCCGGGGTCCACCCGCAGACGCTGCGGATCTACGAGCGCCGGGGACTGCTCGACCCGGCGAGAACCGGCGGCGGGAGCCGCCGCTACTCCGACGCGGACATCGACCAGCTCCGGCAGATCCACGACCTCACGAGCGCCGGCGTGAACCTTGAGGGCGTGCGGCGGGTCCTCGCGCTCGAGGCCGAGGTGGCCCGCTTGCGGGCCGACCTCGAGGCCGCCCTCGCTGCGGCGCGTGAGGACCTGTTGCGCACCCACCGGCAGTACCGCCGGGATCTCGTGCCGCTGCGCGGCGAGCACCTCCCGGCGACGAGGAGACCGTAGGGAAACCGCCATGGCGCTCGACCCGAACCGCTGGACGCTGAAGACCCAGGAGGCCCTGCAGGCGGCTTCGCGCCTCGCCGCCGATTCCCACCACGCCGAGGTCACCCCGGCGCACGTGCTCTCCGCCGCGCTCGGCGAACCGGACGGGCTGGCGCTCACGTTGCTCGAACGGATGGGCGCCGATCTCGGGTCGACGCGCGCGCGGCTCGCCGCGGCCCTGGCGCAGCTCCCCCGCGCCTACGGCGGCCAGGGTCCCGAGCTCGCCAAGGCGACGCTCGAGGCCTTCGAGGCCGCCGACGGGTTCCGTCGCGACATGGGCGACGACTACCTCTCGCTCGAGCACCTGCTGCTCGCGCTGGCCGACGCGCTCGGGGTGGACCAGGCGGCGCTCCTCGAGGCCATCCGTCAGGTGCGCGGCTCGCACCGGGTGACCTCGCAGGATCCCGAGGACACCTACCGCGCCCTCGAGCGCTACGGGAGGGACCTCACCGAGCTCGCCCGCCACGGTCGGCTCGACCCGGTCATCGGCCGGGACGAGGAGATCCGCCGCGTGATCCAGGTGCTTTCGCGGCGCACGAAGAACAACCCCGTGCTCATCGGGGAGCCCGGCGTCGGCAAGACGGCCATCGTCGAAGGACTCGCCAACCGGATCGTCGAGTCCGACGTGCCCGAAGGCATGCGCAACAAGCGCATCGTCGCGCTCGACCTTTCGGCGATGGTCGCTGGCGCGAAGTACCGCGGCGAGTTCGAGGAACGGCTACGCGCCGTGTTGCGGGAGATCGTCGACTCCGAGGGTGAGGTGATCACCTTCTTAGACGAGCTCCACACGATCGTCGGCGCCGGCGCGGCGGAGGGCGCGATGGACGCCGGCAACATCATCAAGCCGATGCTGGCCCGGGGCGAGCTCCATCTCATCGGGGCGACGACGCTCGACGAGTACCGCAAACACATCGAGAAGGACGCCGCGCTCGAGCGCCGCTTCCAGCCGGTCTACGTCGGGCCGCCCTCGGTCGAGAACACGATCGCCATCCTGCGCGGCCTCAAAGAGCGCTACGAGGTCCACCACGGCGTGCGGATCCAGGACGCCGCGCTCATCGCCGCCGCGGTGCTGTCGGACCGCTACGTGACCGGCCGGTTTCTCCCGGACAAGGCGATCGACTTAATCGACGAGGCTGCGAGCCTGCTGCGCATCGAGATCGACTCGATGCCGACCGAGATCGACGTGATCACACGCCGGATCCGTCAGCTCGAGATCGAGCGGGTCGCCCTCGCCAAGGAGAAAGACCCGGCCTCGGTCGAGCGGCGCCACGGGATCGAGGCCGAGCTCGCCGACCTCCACGAGTCCGAGCGTGCCATGACCGCGCACTGGCAGGCAGAAAAGGACGCCATCGTCGCCATCCGCACGCTGAAGGGCCGGCTGGAGGAGCGCCGTGGCGAAGCGGAGCGGTCCGAGCGCGACGGCGATCTCGGCGGCGCCGCAGCCATCCGCTACGGCGAGATCCCCGGGGTCGAGGCCGAGATCGCCGCGGCGACCGCCCGGCTCGCGGACCTGCAGGCCGACCGGCGAATGCTGAAAGAGGAGGTCGACGCCGAGGACGTCGCCGAGGTCGTGTCGCGCTGGACCGGCGTGCCGGTCACGCGGCTCATGGAGGGCGAGGTCGCCAAACTCGTCCGGATGGAGGAGGTCCTCCGCTGGCGTGTCGTCGGCCAGGACGAGGCGGTCACGGCCGTCGCCAACGCGATCCGCCGGAGCCGGGCCGGACTCGCCGACCCGCACCGTCCGATCGGCTCGTTCCTCTTCCTCGGCCCGACCGGCGTCGGCAAGACGGAGCTCGCCCGCGCCCTCGCCGAGTTCTTATTCGACGACGAACGGGCGATGATCCGGATCGACATGGGCGAGTACCAGGAAAAGCACACGGTCTCGCGCCTCGTCGGCGCCCCTCCCGGATACGTCGGCTACGAGGAGGGCGGCCAGCTCACCGAGGCCGTGCGGCGCCGTCCGTATTCGGTCGTGCTGCTCGACGAGATCGAGAAGGCGCACAGCGACGTGTTCAACGTGCTCCTGCAGGTGCTCGACGACGGCCGCCTCACCGACGGCCAGGGGCGAACCGTCGACTTCACGAACACCGTCCTCGTCATGACCTCGAACCTGCAGGGCGAGCCGATCGATTTCTTCAAGCCGGAGTTCGTCAACCGGATCGACGAGATCGTGCGGTTCCGCGCCCTCGACCGCGCCAGCATCGTCGCGATCGTCGACATCCAGCTCGGTGTCCTCGCCCGCCGGCTCGAGGCCCGTGACCTCGCGATCGAGCTGACGCCGGCGGCGAAGGCGCTCGTCGCCGAGCTCGGCTACGACCCCCAGTTCGGTGCCCGGCCGGTCCGCCGAGTCATCCAGCGCGAGATCGGTGATCCGCTGGCCCTCGCGATCCTGGAGGGCCGCTACGCGGACGGGGCGACCGTGCGCGTCGACGCGGCCGGCGGCAAGTTCACCTTCGGCTGAGGCGCCAAAAGGAAGGATTCCAGGGTCACTGGAACCGGCCAGTAGGATCGGGGAGGTCGAGCCGGAGGGGAGCCTGGTGCCCGCGACCGTCGTGGTCGGTACCCAGTGGGGCGACGAGGGGAAGGGGAAGCTGACCGACCTTCTCGCCCGGGACATGCGCCTCGTCGTGCGATATCAGGGCGGCCACAACGCGGGCCACACGATCGTCGTCGGCGGCGAGACCTTCGCTCTCCAGCTCATCCCGTCTGGCGTGCTCTACCCCGAGATCGTGCCGGTCATCGGCAACGGGGTCGTCGTCGACCCCGCGGTGCTCATCGCCGAGTGCGATGCGCTCGAGGCCCGGGGCGTCTCGACGAGCCGGCTCGTCGTGTCCGGCAACGCCCACTTGATCATGCCGTACCACTACGAGATCGACCGGGCCACGGAGCGGTCGCTCGGCAAGAACAAGCTCGGCACGACCAAACGCGGCATCGGCCCCGCCTACGCCGACAAGGCGGCCCGGATCGGGCTTCGCGTGCAGGATCTGCTCGACGAGAAGATCTTCCGGCAGAAGCTCGACGTGGCGCTTCGCGAGAAGAACCTCGTCCTAGCCAAGGTCTTCAACCGGCTCCCGCTCGACGGGCGGGAGATCGCCCGTCTTTACCTCGAGGAGTTCGCGCCGCGCATCGCGCCGATGATCGGCGACTCCGTCGGGCTCGTGCACGAGGCTCTCGACGCCGGGCAGAACATCATGCTCGAGGGGGCGCAGGCGACCTTCCTCGACCTCGACCACGGGACGTACCCGTACGTCACGTCGTCGAACCCGACCGCCGGGGGCGCCTGCGCCGGGAGCGGTATCGGGCCCCGCGACATCGACCGGGTCGTCGGGATCGCCAAGGCCTACGTCACCCGGGTCGGCGCCGGCCCGTTCCCGACCGAGGTCGAGGGCGACCTCGCCGAGGCGCTCGTCGAACGCGGCCACGAGTACGGCACGAACACGGGAAGACGCCGTCGCCCAGGCTGGCTGGACCTCGTCATGCTCCGCCACGCCGTGCGCCTGAACTCGGTCTCGGAGATCGCCCTCACGAAGCTCGACGTCCTGACGGATTTCGATTGCGTGAAGGTCTGTGTTGCCTACGAGCACGACGGGGAGCGGCTCACCCACGTGCCCTACCACCAGTCGGTGCTCCACCGGGTGCGTCCCATCTACGAGGAGCTTCCGGGCTGGGGCGAGGACATCTCTGGGGCGACGCAGGTGCGGGACCTCCCGGTCGCGGCACGTGACTACGTGCGCCTGATCGCCGAGTACGCGCGGGTGCCCGTCACCTTCGTCGGCGTCGGCCCGGGCCGCGAGCAGTACGTGCGGTTCGCGGCGTGAACGTCTGCATCGTCGGATCCGGCGCCCGCGAGCACGCGCTCGCGCTCGCTTGCGCGCGCTCGTCGGACGTCGTCGTCACCCCCGGGAACCCGGGGATCGATGGGCGCTCGCCCGAGGGCCACCGCCTGCGGTCGAGCGCCGCGCCGCCCGAGGAGATCGAGGCCGACCTGTTCGTCATCGGGCCCGAGGCACCGCTCGTCGACGGGCTCGCCGACCGCCTGCGCGCCCTTGGCGCGCTCGTCTTCGGTCCGGGGGCGGAGGGCGCCCGTCTCGAGGGCTCCAAGGTCCACATGAAGCAGCTCGTCGCGGCGGCCGGGGTGCCGACGGCGGGCTTCGCGGTGTTCGACGCGCCGCAAGACGCGATCGCCTATCTGCGCCGAAGTGGCGGTCCCTACGTCGTGAAGACCGACGGACTCGCCGCCGGCAAGGGGGTGCTCGTCACCGACGACCTCGCACGCGCCGAGGAGGACGTCACGGCGAAGCTCTCCGGGGCGGCGTTCGGGGCCGCCGGGAGACGGGTCGTGATCGAGGAGGCGTTGGCTGGCAGGGAGGCATCCCTGCTCGCGGTGTGCGGCGGGGGCCGGGCCGTTCCCCTGCCCATCGCCCAGGACTACAAGCGGGCGCTCGACGGCGGCCGCGGCCCGAACACGGGCGGGATGGGCGCCTACTCTCCGGTCCCGTTCGTCACGGGGGGCGATCTCGACGAGGCGATGGACCGGATCGTCCAGCCGACGCTCTGGGAGCTGGGACGCCGGGGAATCGACTACCGGGGTGTGCTCTACGCGGGGTTGATGCTGGGTGACGACGGCCCCCGTCTCGTCGAGTACAACGTGCGCTTCGGCGATCCCGAGACCGAGGCCGTGCTCCCGAGGGTCCGAGGCGACGTCGCCGCGCTCCTCGCCGCAGCCGCCGCGGGAGACGTGCCGGATTCGGTGGGCGCGGCGGGGGGCGCCGCGGTCTGCGTCGTCGCCGCCGCCGAGGGCTACCCCGAGAACCCGCGCCGGGGAGACGTGATCGGCGGCCTCGAGGAAGCGGGCGCCGTCGAGGGTGTCACCGTCTTGCACGCCGGGACCCGCCGCGACGACGAGGGCGTGCTGAGGACCGACGGCGGGCGGGTTCTCGCCGTCACGGCGGTCGCGGCGACGATCGAGATCGCCCGCGAACGCGCCTATGCCGCGGTCGCCAAGATCGAGATCGAGGGCGTCTGGTACCGGACGGACATCGCCGTGCCGGAGCGCGTCGCGAGCGCGTCGTGATCGACCGCTACGCGCTGCCGGAGATGGCCGGGCTTTTCACCGACGAGGCGCGCCTGTCGCTCTGGCTCGAGATCGAGTTGCTCGCGATCGAGGGGTGGGCCGGACTCGGTGTCGTCGAGCCGAGGGTCGCGGCCGCGGCCCGGAGCCGCGCGCCGAACATCGACGCCACCTTCGTCGCTGCCGTAAACGAGCGCGAGCGCGTCACTGACCACGACGTGGCCGCTTTCGTCGACGTCGTGAGCCAGGCGATCGGACCACCGGAGGGCGCGTGGGTCCACTACGGGCTCACGTCCTCCGATGTCGTCGACACCGCGCTCTCGGTGACGCTGTGCCGGGCCGGCGATCTGCTCATCGGGGCGGCCGACGGTCTCGTCGCCGTGCTGCGGCGCCGCGCCACCGAGTTCGCCGCAGTGCCGATCGTCGGGCGCACCCACGGCATGCACGCGGAGCCGACGACGTTCGGGGCGAAGCTGGCTCTTTTCTGTCTGCAGGCCGATCGCGACCGAGTCCGACTGGAACAGGCCCATGACGCAGTGGCCGTGGGCAAACTCTCCGGCGCGGTCGGCACCTACTCGAACGTCGATCCCTTCGTCGAGTCACACGTGTGCGCGGCGCTCGGCCTGACGCCAACGCCGGCGAACCAGGTGATCTCCCGCGACCGCCATGCCCAGTTCCTCTACGCGCTCGCGGCGGCGGGAACGACGGTCGAGGCGATCGCGACCGAGTTCCGCCATCTCCAACGAACCGAGGTGGCCGAGGTCGCGGAGGCTTTCGCCGCGGGCCAGAAGGGATCCTCGGCGATGCCGCACAAGCGGAACCCGATCACCGCGGAACGCCTCGTCGGCATGGCCCGGCTGCTGCGCGGCTACCTCGTCACCGGGCTCGAGGACGTCGCCCTCTGGCACGAGCGGGACATCTCGCACAGCGCGGCCGAGCGGATCATCCTGCCGGACGCCAGCCAGCTCTGTTACTACGCCCTGGTGCGGGCGGCACGGCTCGTCGACGGGCTCGTCGTCGACGGCGACCGGATGCGGAAGAACCTGCTCGAGGGCTCGTACGGGCTCGTCTTCTCGCAACCGGTGCTGCTCGCGCTCGTCACCGCCGGGTGCGACCGGGACGCCGCGTACGCGATCGTCCAGCGCGCCGCGCACCGCGCCGCAGGCGAGCGGCGGCCGTTCCGGGGGGTGCTCGAAAAGGACGAGGAGCTCGTGTCCGTCTTGGGAGCGGGGCATGTCGGCGCGGTCCTCGACGAGGCGTTCGATCTGGACCGGGCATTGCGCAACGCGCACCGCACGACCGATGCCGTCGAGGGAACCGGGCGGTGATCCGCGAGCGCGTCTACTCGGGCAAGGTGCGCGACGTCTTCGACGCCGGCGACGGCCTGTTGCTCATGGTGGCGTCCGACCGGATCTCCGCCTACGACTACGTTTTCGACAAGCCCGTCCCGGACAAGGGGCGCGTGCTGACGGCGATGACCGCTTACTGGGGGGGCGAGCTCGCCGGGATCGCGCCGACGCACCTCGTGAGCACGGACCCCGCCGACTTCCCCGTCGCCGAGCGGGACCGGGTGGGTCTCGCCGGCCGGGCGATGCTCGTCCGGCGGGCGGAGATGCTGCCGATCGAGTGCATCGTGCGCGGCTACCTCGCCGGTTCGGCGTGGCGGGAGTACCGCGAGCGCCAGACGATGCACGGCGAGCCACTCCCCGCCGGTCTCGTCGAGGCGGATCGGCTGCCCGAGCCGGTGTTCACACCGTCGACGAAGGCGGCGACGGGCCACGACGAGAACATCCCGTTCGCCGCCGCCGCGGCGCTCGTCGGCGAGGAACTGGCCGGACGGGCGCGGGCGGTGTGTCTCACCGCGTACTCGGCGGCTGCCCGGGCTGCCCTCGCCCGGGGGGTGATCGTCGCCGACACGAAGTTCGAGCTCGGGAAGGTGGGCGGCGTCCTTACGATCTGCGACGAGATCGTGACGCCGGACTCGTCGCGCTTGTGGGACGCGGCGACCTGGGTCGCCGGCCGCACGCCGCCATCGTTCGACAAGCAGCCGATGCGCGACTGGGCGGCGGCGACGGGCTGGGACATGGCGTCACCACCCCCGTCGATGCCGGACGAGGTTGTCGCCTCGACGCGGGCGCGCTACGTCGAGGCCTACGAGCGGATCACCGGGCTGCGCCTGGCCGACTGGTGGGGAGGCGGAGGGAGAACGTGAGCTACGACATCGTCGTTGAGATCCGGGGCCTCGCCGGGCTGGCCGATCCCGAGGGGCTCGCCATCGAGCGGGCGCTCCCCTCGCTCGGCTTCGAGGGGGTGCGGGGCGTCCACGTAGGGAAGGTGTTTCGCTTCGTCGTCGACGCGCCGAGCGAGGCCGAAGCTCGTCAGACCGCCGAGGAGATGTGCGACCGGTTGCTTGCCAACCCGGTGATCGAGCGCGCCCAGATCCGCGTCGTCTCCGACGGCTCGGTGGAGCGACCGTGACGACTGACGTCGGGATCGTCTGCTTCCCGGGTTCGAACTGCGAGCACGATGTCGCCCGAGCGCTCGGCGCGCTCGGCGCCTCGACGCGAATCCTGTGGCACGGGGACGACCGGATCGGGGACGTCGGTGCCGTCGTGATCCCCGGGGGTTTCGCCCACGGCGACTACCTGCGACCCGGCGCGATCGCGCGCTTCGCCCCGGTCATGGCGGCCGTCACCGACTTCGCGGCCCGGGGCGGTCCCGTCGTCGGGATCTGCAACGGCTTCCAGGTGCTCACCGAGGCGGGTCTGCTCCCGGGCGCGCTCACGCGCAACGTCGGGCTGAGGTTCATCTGCCGCACCGTCGAGTGCACGGTCGAGTCGACCCGGAACGTGCTCACGGCGCGCGCGACGGCCGGGACGGTGCTCCGGCTGCCGATCAACCACTACGAGGGCAACTACACCTGCGACGCCGCGACGCTCGACGAGGTCGAACGCAACGGGCAGGTGCTGCTGCGGTACCGGGACAACCCGAACGGCGCGGCGCACGCCATCGCCGGGGTGGCGAATCCGGCGGGCAACGTCGTCGGGCTCATGCCGCACCCCGAGCGCGCCTCGGACCCGCTGGGTGTTGGCACGGACGGCGTCGTCCTTTTCCAGTCGCTCCTCGAGGCGGCGCGTGCCTGGAAATCAGTCGGCCGGCCATCC
Source organism: uncultured Acidimicrobiaceae bacterium (assembly GCA_963785415.1). GTDB lineage: Bacteria > Actinomycetota > Acidimicrobiia > Acidimicrobiales > Bog-793 > Bog-793. Next base: position 1,415,149 of record CAWAVB010000001.1, on the reverse strand, counting down.
GAGCCGGCCGACGCGGCGAACTAGGCCCCAGCGCTCCGGTGGACACCCGCGCGGCGCAGCACCTCGGCGGGGACCCCCGCCTCGCGCCACGTGGCGTAGTCGATGCCCTTGCGGACGCCGTACTCGGCCGCGGCGGAGACGAAGCCCTTTTCGAGCGCGGAGATGTCCTCGGGCCCGCTGCCGGCGGAGAGCCTCGCTTCGATGCTCTTGCGGCGCTGGATGAGGTGGAGCCGCTGCAACGGATCGGCGTCCTTCAGGCGGGCGGCGATGTCGTTCAGCTGCTTGCGGAGCGACTCGGCGCTCGGTCGGCGACCCCGGCGCGGCCGGTTGCGCTCGAGCGCCTCCAGGTAGCGTCGCACGGCAAGGCCCTGTGTCCGGCCCGCGGCGAGCGCCGCCTTGTGCTCCGAAGTCATCGAAGTTCGCTTTCTCGGTGGTGTCATAACACCACTATGGCCGCGGTTCGCCCCGAATGCAATGCGTCAATGCCCAATGTTAGGAATTCCCGTTTCGTCGCGGCGGCTGGAAGGGGTGGAAGGCGTTGACCGAACCTGCGGATCGCACACAATTGGAGGACCCCGAACGCCACCGCAGCCTGGGACTCACCGACGACGAGTACGACATGATCGTCGGGATCCTCGGACGGCGGCCGACAGACACCGAGCTCGCGATGTATTCCGTGATGTGGAGCGAGCACTGTTCGTACAAGTCGTCGCGGGTCCACCTCGCGCGATTGCCGGTCGAGGCGCCCCATGTGCTCGTCGGCCCTGGTGAGAACGCCGGCGTCATTGACTTGGGCGACGGGATCGCTGCCGCGTTCCGGATCGAAAGTCACAACCACCCCTCTTACATAGAGCCGTACCAAGGGGCCGCCACGGGCGTCGGCGGGATCCTGCGGGACATCTTCACGATGGGCGCGCGGCCTATTGCCGTCATGGACGCGTTGTTCTTTGGCCCGCTGGAGGACGCACGCAGCCGGTTCATCCTCGACGGTGTCGTGCGCGGCGTGGCCGGTTATGGGAACGCCGTCGGCGTACCGACCGTGGGGGGCCAGACCGTCTTCGATTCGACCTACCGGTCGAATCCGCTCGTCAATGTCTTCTGTCTCGGCGTCCTGCCCATTTCCCGACTCGTGCTCTCTTCGGCGTCCGGTGTCGGCAACCTCGCCGTGCTGTTGGGCTCGGCGACGGGGCGTGACGGGATCGGCGGCGTGAGCGTGCTCGCCTCGGCCGGGTTCGCCGAAAAGGGCGCGGCCGAGGAGTCGGCGAAGCGCCCGAGCGTCCAGATCTCCGACCCCTACGAGGAGAAGCGCCTGATCGAGGCCTGCCTCGAACTCCTCGATGCCGGCCTCGTTGTCGGGATCCAGGACCTCGGCGGCGCGGGGCTGTCGTGCGCGACGAGCGAGACCGCGGCGCACGCGGGGCTGGGGATGGACGTCGACGTCTCCCGTGTGCCCCGGCGCGAGCCGATGATGAGCCCGGTCGAGGTGATGACGAGCGAGAGCCAGGAGCGGATGCTGGCGATCGTCGAGCCGGGCTCGCTCGCCGCGGTGCAGGAGGTCTGCCGGCGCTGGGAGGTCGAGTCGACGGCGATCGGCGTCGTCACCGCGCCGGACGCGTCCGGGGTCGGCCGCCTACGGATCATCGACGGGGCGACGGGCGAGGTGGCGGCCGATCTGCCCGCCTCGTCGCTCGCCGACGACGCTCCCCGTTACGAGCGGCCGCTCGCGCCGCCGGCGGACCTGGCGGCGCGGCGTTTCGACGACCCGTCGCGCCTCCCCGCGCCCGCCGACCCGGGGGAGGACCTGCTGGCGCTGCTCTCGGATCCGGCGCCCGTCTACCGCCAGTACGACCACCAGCTGTTCCTCAACACCGTCATCGGCCCGGGCGAGGGCGACGCCACGGTGCTCAAGCTCGCCGCGCCGGGGATCCCCTGGGGCGGGAAGGCGCTCGCGATGAGCGTCGACGGGAACCCGGGGTGGTGCGCCGTCGACGCGCGCTCGGGCACCGCGGCGACGGTCGCCGAGTCCGCCCTCAACGTCTCGTGTGCCGGCGCGATCCCGCTCGCCCTCGTGAACTGCCTGAACTTCGGCAACCCCGAACACCCCGAGGTGATGTGGCAGCTCTCCGAGGCGATCGACGGGATGGCCGAGGCCTGTCGGGCCCTCGCCATCCCCGTCGTCGGTGGCAACGTCTCGCTCTACGACGAGTCCGGGGGGCGGGATATCGATCCGACCCCGGTCGTCGCGGTCGTCGGGTTGGTCGGGCGTCTCGTGCGCAAGCCGCCGGTGCCCGGCTGGCGGGCCGGGAACTCGCTCGTCCTCGTCGGGCCGGCGGGCCACGGGCTCGCCGGGTCCCGCTGGGCACGGTCTGTCGCCGGCTGCTCCGGGGGCGCCCTCACGCCGGTCGATCTCGAGGCGCACCGGGAGCTGTGCCGGTTCGTCCGTGAGCTCGTCGCGCGCGAGTCCGGCGACGATGATCCGCCGCGACTCGTCGACGGGCTCCACGACGTCGCCGACGGAGGGCTCGGAGTCGCGCTCGCCGAGTGCGCGCGGGCGGCGCGCCTCGGAGCCGAGATCGAAGACATCGGGGGGCACGAGGAACTGTTCGCCGAGCTGCCGGCGCGGGTTCTTCTCGCGACGTCGCTCCCCGACGAGATCCTCGGACTCGCGGCCGAAGCCGGAATTCCGGCCCGGGTGATCGGAGCGGCCGGTGGCGAGCGGCTCGTCGTGCGAGGTCTCGTCGACCTCGGGCTCGACGAACTCGACTCGGCGAGCGCCGGGATCGCCGCGGCGCTCGACGCCCGGGCGGCACTCTAAGGGTGGCGCCAGGATCCGGGGGTCGCTCTTAGCGGGCTCTTCGGAAATGGGCAGGGTGCGCCGTTTGCGACAGCAATCGCTTGACGCTCCGGCGGGCCAGAAGTTGCGTTACCTACCCGGCGGTCAGGGGCAGTCCGAAAGTAGGTCCCGCTGGACGTTATGGGACGATGACCGGGTTCCCGAGCCGTTCGGTACTCATTGGCGACGCGTTCGAAAAGCGACCAGAGCACCCACATGGACCGTTCTGGCATGACTGACTGCACCTGATCCGGCTCCGCATCCAACAGCAGCCTGGCGCAGTTACCGAATGCTTGCATCGGATGTCGGCCACTTATCGTCGACGACCTAAGTGGCGTGCGGCCGGTCGGGCTTGCGCTTCCTCTGCGCTGGCGCAAATCGCGCAGTGCACGACGCGTGCCGGCGGCTCGACAAGCTCCACCCTGTTGATCACCGCGGTTCGGGTCACGTGTCGAGGCTCGACAATGGCATGGGCCATGCACAACCCCACCCCGCAGCCGAGACACACCGCTACCGCAGGGGTTGACTGACCGGCAACTGCGCACTCGTAACAGGTCATGAGATGTTGGCTCCTTCCAGACGGCCGTCGGTCGGAGTGACTCGGACTGACATTCGAAGAACGACGTCCACGTGGACCATCATTGCTGCGCAAGCTCGGTGAGGTCCGCGAGCAAGGATCGGACTCGCCGGTCGATCTCGTCGACGATGGGCCGGACTACGTCGACTGATTTACCGGCCGGGTCTTCGAGGTCCCAGTCGAGATAGCGCTTGCCGGGATAGTACGGGCACGTGTCGCCACAACCCATCGTGACGATGACGTCGGCAGCTCTGGCGGTCTCGTCAGTGAGGGGCTTGGGAAACTCTCGTGTCGGGTCCAGGCCCCGTTCGCGCAGGATGGCGAGGACCGAGGGGTTGAGCTGATCGGCGGGTTCGGACCCGGCCGAGCGGACATCGACCCGACCTTGCGCGTAGTGGTCGAGCAGGACCTTGGCCGCGAGGCTCCGGCCCGCGTTGTGGGTGCAGAGGAACAGAACGATGGGAGTGTCGGTCACAAAGCGCCCTCCAGTGTGGTTTGTTCGTGCGATCGGTAGTAGCGCCTTCGGGCCCAGAGGGACACGTACACCAGACTGACAAGGACTGGAACTTCGATGAGAGGGCCGACGACGCCAGCGAGAGCTTCGCCGCTCGTGACGCCGAAGACGCCGATGGCGACGGCGATGGCCAGCTCGAAGTTGTTGCCCGCCGCGGTGAACGCCAGGGTGGCGGTCCGCTCGTAGGGGAGGCCGAGCGCCTTGCCGAGAGCGAACGACCCGAACCACATGACGGCGAAGTAGCCCAGCAGGGGCAGGGCGATGCGGGCTACGTCGGCGGGACGCGAGGTGATGGTGTGGCCTTGGAGGGCGAAGAGAATGACGATCGTGTAGAGCAGCCCGTAGAGGGCGAACGGGCCGAGGCGGGGAAGCAACTTGGACTCGTACCATTCCCGACCCCGGGCTCGCTCGCCGAAGGTGCGGGTGAGGTACCCGGCCAACAGAGGGATACCAAGGAAGATGGCGACGGTCTCGGCGATCCGCCCGACCGACAGGTGTAGTCCGACGGTGCTCAGACCGAGCCAGCCAGGCAGCACTTTGAGGTAGAAGTATCCGAGGAGCGCGAAGGCGACCACCTGGAACAGCGAGTTGATGGCCACCAGCACCGCTGCGGCTTCCCGGTCTCCGCCCGACAGGTCGTTCCAGATGAGGACCATCGCGATGCAACGGGCCAGGCCGACGATGATCAGCCCGGTCCGGTAGGTGGGCAAGTCAGGCAGCAACAGCCAGGCCAGCGTGAACATGACCGCCGGGCCAACCACCCAGTTGAGCACGAGGGACGAGACCAGCATCCGTCGGTCCCGGGTGACCGAGCCGAGCCGGTCGTAGCGGACCTTGGCGAGCACCGGGTACATCATCACCAGCAGACCGATGAAGATCGGCAGCGACGTTCCCGAGGTCACTTGGATGGCGTTGAGGTGGCGGTTCAGGCTGGGGATGGCCCGCCCGAGCCCGATGCCGGCGGCCATCGCCAGGACGATCCACATCGGCAGGAACCGATCGAGGAACGACAGCCGGGCGATGACCGGCGCCTCCGGAGCGACCTGCACAATCGGGCGTTCGGAAATGGCGGCGCTCACAGCAAGTCTCCAGTCCAAGCTTGTCGAGGGTTCAGCGGCACGCGTTCCCGCCCGAGTCCGACAGTGGCTGCGACCAGGAAGATGGGTTGCTCCTCCGTCGTCGTTAGCAACAGGACTTCTGCCCGATTGGCAGCTCGCGCGCTATGGGCGCGTCGACGGGCGCCGCAATCGGCGTTGAGGATTTCGTCGCCTTGATGATCGCGGCATGCATGCCGGGTACGTACTCGGTTGTCGACGTGATAACGACGTCTTCGAACCCGGCAGCACGCAACCCCACCTCGTACTCCTCGAACGACAACGCACCCGCGATGCAGCCGACGTATGTGCCCCGCTCGGCTCGCTGCTCCGGTGTGACGTCGTTGTCGGCGACGACGTCGCTGATGCCTATGCGCCCACCAGGACGGAGAACGCGATGTATCTCCGCGAACACCTGCGGCTTGTCCGTCGACAGGTTGACGACGCAGTTGGAGATGACGACGTCAACGGTGTTCGCGGGGAGCGGCACCTGCTCGATGTATCCCTTCAGAAGCTCCACGTTCTTGGCGCCGGCGTCGTCGCGGTTCTTGATCGCGAGCGCGAGCATCTCCTCGGTCATGTCGAGCCCGTACACCTTGCCGGTCGGCCCGACGCGTTTGGCCGAAAGCAACACGTCGATGCCACCCCCCGCTCCGAGATCGAGCACCGTCTCCCCGGGGTGCAGGTTGGCTACGGCCGTCGGGTTACCGCATCCCAGACTTGCGAGCACAGCAGCCTCGGGAAGTCCCTCGTCGGCCAGCGCGTCGTAGAACGCCGGCCCGGAAGCATGGCCCTCTTCGGCGCACGTGGTCCCGGGATGGCAGCAGTCGTAGGCCGCACCTTCGCCTGCCGTTACCGTGAGTGCCGCCTCGGCGTAGCGGCGCCGGACGTCCTCACGAAGCTCCGTGTCGTTCGTCATGTCACAACCTCCTGTGCGTCAAACAACGCGGCGAGTTGACCCAGCCCTTCACGCTTGAGTGAGTAGTAAGCCCACGTCCCCCGTTCCTTCCGGTCCAGTAACCCGACGGCGAGGAGCTTCTTGAGATGGAAGCTCACCGTCCCCTGCGACAACCCGAGCTGAGGCATGAATTCGCAGACGCAGACTGGCTCGGCGGCGTTGGCGAGCAGGTTGACGATCCGTACCCGGTGAGGGTCGGCGAGGGCCTTGAAGATCGAGGCCAGCGTCTCGGCCTGATCCCGGGTGATGTCTGGGTTGGCCACTGGCGTGCAGCAGGCGACGGGGGCCAAAGGGATTTCTTGATCCAGCTGGGTGGACATCGTTCCTCCTCGGCTTTGGACTTTCCCGGGCGGGCATGAAGCCTTTATCGACATTCCTCAATGGAAACGATAGAGCATTCATCGACATATGTCAATCAAGCCAGGGAGAGTCGCCGATGTCGCTGCGGAGCCAGGTCGTTGACCCGCCAGAACGACGCTCTTGACTGGTGCTGATTTGGCAGGGATCGCGCACAAAATCGGCGTCACACGTCCGAGTGGCTGTCCCAGAACGCGCGGCGACGCGCGCTACCCAGGCTCGCCCCGAGGTGCCGAACGGCGGCGCACTCTTCCGGCGATCTGGGACGCGGCGGTGCCGCTGGGGCATTCCGTCGTGCACGCCGTCGTGCTGACGAAGCGGACTGGCTTCCTACAGAGGGCGGTAGCGGAGCTGTACGACGCCGTTGCTGAATCGGCGCTCGTCGAGGAGCTCGAGCTCGGCGCGCGTGTCGGTCGGCAGTGCCGGCTTGCGCCCACCGAGGACGACGGGCCAGATGAACAGGTGGCACTCGTCGATCAGGCCGGCTTCGAGAGCCTGTGCCGCGAGGTTCGGACCTCCCACGATGAGATCGCGGGTGGCCGCGGCCTTCAGGTTGTGGACCGCGCCGGGGTCGAAGTGGCGTTCGAGCCGGGTGTTGGCGGTTGACACTGCGGCCAGGTTCGTGGAGTAGACGGCCTTGTCCGCTGCTTTCCAGACGTTCGCGAAGTCGCCCATGAGGTCCGACTGTGCAGCCAGGGCGGCGTCGGTTTCCCATACGGCCATCGTGTCGTACATGCGCCGCCCGTAGAGGTACGTACCCACGGACCGCAGAAGGTCAGTGATGAACGCGAACACGTCGTCGTCCGGCGAAGCCCAGTCGAAGGCGCCGCGTTCATCCTCGGTGTAGCCATCGAGGGATACGTTCGACGCGTAGATCAGCTTGGCCGTTGCCGCGGCCACATCATCATCGACACCGTCTCGACGACCTTGCTGTCCGAACTTCGTGCGCGGGGCTGCGCGAGGTTTGATGGTGAGGTGGAGCGTGACGTTGACCTCGTGGCCCGTCGAGCGCAGAGGCGTCGGGACTGAAGCGCTCGCCGGCCCCTAGAGGGAGAGCGATCTTTGACCGTCCCATAAGTGCCGTTACACGGGTGATCTTTCAGGCTTCGGCTTCAACGATGCAACCACGTCCTGGCTCGCGTGTCCAACCTTTCGCGGGAGCTGCCCGGTCAACTTTCCTTCGTCAATCCTTCAACGAGTTCTTTGAAGATGTGGGCTCGCTCGAAGTCGGCGAGAGCTTCCGCGTTGTCGCGTTGGCGGCGAAGGATGGGCAGGAACTCCTCGTCGGTCTGAAAGAACCCGCAACCCTCGCAGATCGTCTGGTAACTGCAGTCGAGCTGCGCGGGGCGGGTGCAATGGCCGTCCGCCAACTGGCGACGGTGGGTCTGAGCGCCGAGGTCGTCGTCGACGCAAAGCGGGACGCCGACACTTTCGACGACCCGCGTGGCTCGGAAGTACTGCTCGGCGACAGAGTCGTTCGAGATGCGCGCATAGACGAGCGTCATGCGCGGCGAACGGTGACCAAGCATCGCCGCGATCGCTTCGAGGCTCATTCCCCGGTTGATGCAATGCGTGGCGAGCGTGTGGCGCAGCTGATGGGGGTGGACGTGGCCGATCCCGGCGCGCTTCGCGACCGACCCCACGTAGCGGTGGATCGTGCGACGGTCGAAGGGCTGTCCGTCGTTGCGCACCACCAGGAGCCCCGACGGGCTCGGGCCTCTTCGCTCTCGGTAGTCCTCGATCAGCTCGACGAGGACCGGGTGGAGCGGCACCGTCCGGTCGTTGTGGAGCTTTCCGATTGGGATCCGCAACCAGTGTTCGCCGCCGAGGCGGAACACCGCGTCGTCACGAAGGCCGCCGATCTCGCCGGCGCGCATCCCGGTGCGGGCGAGGAGCTCGACGATGAGTCGGCGGCGAAGGTTCGTGTCCTTGGCGAGCGTCGCCATGAACTTCGCGTAAGTCGGGTCGTCCAGAAAGCGCGGCAGCGGCTCGTCAGCCTTCGGGATGTCGCCGGCGAAGATCGGCACCTTGCGCGGGGCGTCGGGGTAGTCCCACTCGATGATGCGCTCGAAGAACGTGCGCAGCATCCCCAACTTGTGGCGAATCGTCGCCACCGAGGCGGGCTTGCCGGGGTCCTTGCCAGGCCGCTTGGCCAAGGCGAGCTTGTAGGACTCGATGTGGTGCCGTCCGATCCCGGCCACCGCGTCGCACGTTGGGTCGACCTCGATGAGGTGGTCACAGAAGACCCGGAGAGCGAGGTTGGCCGCCTCGACCGTGCCAGGCCTCGACGACACCGCGATCTGGTCGAGGTAGCTCGTCATCGTCGAGGCGATCCGTGGCGCCCTTTTTGAGATCTCGTCCCAGGTCAGCACCGGTGTGAAGCGGGGCACGGGCGGTGTGGGCATGCCGATGACACCGGGTGTCCTCGATCTCCTCGGAGCGGGGCGGGAAGGCACCTTTAGTGCAACGGGTGACGTCGTTGGCGCCGCGGCGCGACTCATCGGATCGCCCCGGCGACGAGTTCGGCTTCGAGCACGTCGGCCGCCCGCCGGTACTCGGCAGCCAGCCAGTCGGCGCCTAAGTGGAGGTAGATCTGGGTCGAGGCGATCGAGCGGTGGCCGGCTTGTGCCTGGAGCGCTTCGAGTGACATGCCCGCTTCGCGAAGGCGCGTGAGACAGGTGTGGCGGAGCTCGTGGCAGGTGCCGTGCGCGAGCCCGGCCCGTCTTCTCGCCGAGGCGATGACCTCGTCGAGCCCCTCGGTTGACAGTGGGCCGCCGCGGCGCGGGCCTTTCAGGACGACGAAGACCCGGTCCGTCGTCGCCTCTTCCGGTCGTTCGCTCTCCAAGTAGGAGGCCAAGGTCGAAAAGAACGTCGGCGACAACGGGACGAGGCGTTCGTGGCCGCCCTTTCCTTCGGCGACAAAGACACGGCACTCACCGAGCCGGATGTCTTCGAGGCGGAGCCCGAGCACCTCGGAGCGGCGAAGCCCACCCAACAGCATCGCTTCGACGATCGCTCTGTCGCGGCGTGTCCGCAGCGCCGCAAGGAGGGCGATCGCTTCTTCTGGATCGAGGATCCGCGGCAGGCGACGCACGCCCCTCACCAACGGCGCGCCTCGCAGCTCTCTTCTGTTGCGCCGTGTCGGCAGGCCGCGCGGCACCGGGTTGGTCTCGATCGGAGTGTCGGCTCGGGCGAGCAGATATCCATAGAACGCGGAGACGGCCGCCAGCCGACGCATAACCGTCGCCGGTGCGAGCCCCGACGAAGCGTCGGGGAAGCGGACGACGTTCTCTGCGCCGGGCCGAGCCGTTTGCTGTGCTGTGACGAATTTGATGACGTCGGCCGGCGTCACGTCGATCGGGTCCTTCGCGACGATCGAGAAGAACGTCTTCAAGTCGTGCGTGTAGGCGCGAACCGTGTTCGGACGGGCGCGGCCCGAACAGAACTCCAAGAACGCGTCGATCAGCTCGTGACCGAGCTCGTAACGGACACCGCCTCCTTCGCGGGCGGTGCGAGACAGCTGCGGGGTAAAGACCACGGTCGTCCTCCTGTTCTGGCCTCCCCGCTCGGAGAAAGTCTCCCCGAGCGGTCAGCCGAACTGGCGGATCACCCGTATAAGTGGATTACCCGTATAAGTGCCGTTGCGGGGCAGGAAACCCTTGTAAGCACGAAGGAGCCCGAGTCCGCTAGACCCGCTGAAATCCAAAGAGCCTCTGAACGGCGGTTGGCGCGCGGACAAGCTTGGCGGCGCCGCGGGGACGGACGACCGGCGGGCGCGCGAACGGCACCCGCCACGGGGCTGATCCGATCTAGATCTTCGTGTAGGTGATCGCCCGGAGGCAGTTCGGGCACCGCGGGAACTCGTCGCCGAACTCCCTCATGTGAGCGGTCCAGTGTCCGCAAGCCGCCTTGTAGGTGCCGGGGTCAGTGCACTTCTCACCCGTTCTCGCCATCGCACTCCCTCCCTAGTCCGTGGGAAATCCACGCTACCGGTGGGTCGCGAAAATCATGCCGGCCGGGCGCGGCACGATCGCCGACCCGGATCCGTGCATCCGGGAAACCGGCTGGTGGGGCTCTCTCACGACGCCACGGCGACGATCTCCACGAGATTCGCGTTGGATCGCGCGAAAGGGTTTCCTGATTATCGAGACGACGGCCAGGCACTCGGCCCGGCGGAGGTGCCCGCTAGTACTGGGTCGCCAGGGGAGTGCTTGGCGTGATCACCGGTGCACGTGGCGACTCGTGAACAAGACGGCTCACGGCGGGGACAAGACGGCCCCCGGTTATTCGGCGATGTGTGCGATGACACACCCACCCGTACAATGTGGGCATGGAGAAAATCACAGTCACCGCCCTGGCCAGGAAGATTCCGGCAGAGGACGCGGCCTACCTGTTCATGGAGTCCCTTCGCTGGGCCAACGGCGTTGTCTGTCCGCATTGCGGTTCGATCGCCGAGCACTACTTCCTGACGCCCAAGGCGACAGAGGGCCGCAAGACGCGGACCGGATCGGTGACGCCGCGTCGGCTTTGGAAGTGCCGGGATTGCCGCAAGCAGTTCAGCGTGACGACCGGAACCGTCATGCACGGTTCGAAGGTGTCGCTGCAAATCTGGCTGTTCGTGATCTTCGAGATGTGCGCGAACAAGAACGGAATCGCTGCTCGCGAGATCGAACGGAAGTATGGCGTGGCCTCTCGCACGGCGTGGTTCATGACACACCGGCTCCGCGAGGCGATGGTCCGCAACGGTCGCGGTTCGCTTATGACAGGTGTCGTCGTGTCCGACGAGACATGGATCGGCGGAGACCCCGCGAACAAGCACCACGACAAGGTGGCCCGTGACGAGCAGGGAAACATGGTCCACCACACCGAAAAGACGCCAGTGCTGTCCCTGGTTGACAAGCAAACAGGCGAGGTCCGCAGCCGGGTGGTCCCGCGAGTGAACACCGCGAACCTGCGCAGAGTCATCGAGCAGGAAGTCGACGTGCCGCACGCCGTGTTCCACACCGACAGCGCGAGCTGTTACAACGAGTTCGATTGGCGGGCCGCTGGTCACAAGCGCGTCGACCACGCCGTTGGTGAGTACGTCCGCGGCGACGTCAGCACCAATCGGCTTGAGAACTACTTCAGCCAGCTCAAGCGGTCAATTGACGGAACCCACCACCACATCAGCCGCGAACACCTGCCGCGCTACCTGGCCGAATTCGACTTCCGCTACTCGACGTGCGACATGACGGATTCGCAGCGCATGGGGACGTCCCACGAGTTGGTGTAAATCGCGCAGAGGGTCCACCACTTAGTGGACCACCGGAGTGAATCTCGACGTGTCCAGCAAGACACGACAAGGAGATCACACCGGTGGCCCAACATGATTTTGACCCCTACGAGCTACTCGACGCGCTCCGGGCAGGAGACGACGTCGATCTCATCCGTCAAAGCGTCGAGATGGTCCTGCAAGCCCTGATAGAAGCCGAGGTGACCGGCGTCATCGGCGCCGAGCCTCACGAGCGCACAGAGGACCGCCAGAACTACCGCAACGGGCATCGTCCGCGGGTGCTGTCGACCAAGGCGGGCGACTTGGAGCTCTCCATCCCCAAGCTCCGCTCGGGCTCCTTCTTCCCTCAGATCCTCGAGCGAAGGCGCCGGATCGACAGGGCATTGTTCGCGGTCGTGATGGAGGCCTACGTCCATGGCGTCTCGACGCGCAAGGTCGACGACCTGGTGCGGGCCCTCGGGGTCGGCTCCGGGATCTCAAAGTCCGAGGTCTCTCGGATCTGTAGTGAGCTCGACAAGGAGATGGAGGCCTTCCGGACCCGCCGGCTCGACCACGTCGCCTTCCCCTACCTGTTCTGCGACGCCACCTACGTCAAAGGTCGCGTCCGTGGCCGGGTCGTGTCGAGAGCTGTTGTCGTCGTCACCGGTGTCACCTCGGTCGGCAATCGCGAGGTGCTCGGCTGCGATGTCGGGGACTCAGAGGACGGGGTCTTCTGGACGGCGTTTTTGCGCAGCCTTCGCCAGCGGGGACTTCAGGGAGTTCGTCTTGTCATCTCCGACCACCACCTCGGGTTGAAAGAGGCGATCGAGAAGGTCTTCATCGGTGCCTCCTGGCAGCGCTGCCGGGTGCACTTCCTACGCAACGCCCTGGCGGGGGTGCAAAGACAGAAGGCCCAGATGGTCGCGGCCGCGATCAAGACGATCTTCGCCCAGCCTGACCGGGCCCACATCCACCGCCAGCTCGACGAGGTCGCCGACACGCTGCGGCCGGGCTTCCCGGAGGTGGCCAAGCTCCTCGAGGAGGCGAAGGCCGACCTGCTCGCCTTCTCCTACTTCCCGATGGCGCACTGGACCAAGATCTGGTCGACGAACCCCTTGGAGCGCGTGAACGCCGAGATCAAGCGACGCACGAACGTCGTCGGGATCTTTCCTAACGACGCCTCGGTGATGCGCCTCGTGACCGCCGTGCTCGTCGAACAGCACGACGAGTGGGAGGTGTCAGAACGCCGTTACCTCTCCGAAGAGTCCATGGGACTCATCGACCAACCCGTCGCCGACGAACTCGGTGGAGAGGGGGTGTCCCTGGCGATCATGGCCTGACAGACTGAACGCGCGTCGAGCACTTCGGTTCGGTCGATTTACACCACCGCACGGGACGCGATCCAGCGCATGAGCTTGCTGATCGACCAAGCGGACGGCCGCAGGCTCAGTTACAAACGCACGGCTCAGGGGTGTTAAGGAGGCGGCGCGCACGTTGTCCGATCTCCGGTGCTTAAACTGATGATGCAGCCCGCTCGTAGGGCCATGGCTAGGAGACGGGGGTCGCTCTGCACAATGTTCTCGCGTGTGGGGTTGTGAGCGGCGCGCGATGCTGAGAGCCTTGTGCCAGCCCAAAATGAGCCCTTCCCTGCCCCGCCCAAGGTTCTCTCCCAGGCGTCCGCGAGGCAGTTTCTTGTGAGCCGCGGGTGGGTTCAAGAGCTTGGGGGAAGGCACAACGTGAAGATGGTGAAGAAAGGGTGCCGCCCCATCACATTGCCGCACCACAAGGGGAAGGACTACGGTCCTGAACTTCGATCAGCGATTCTCAGGGAAGCAAGAAAAGGCGAAGGGAGTGAAGTCAATGTCGACATTTGAACCTCAAATGCCAGCAGACTTCGCTGGCTCGATCACCGGGTATTTCCACGCCACGGTCCACTCAGAGAATGGTTTGCTTTGGATCGAAATTACTGAAATGCCAGGATGTTTTGCATCTGGCGAGACCATGGACGAACTTATCGAGGCCCTGACGGAGGCCATGTCTTTGTACATGACCAGCTCAGGAGTGACCGTTGAGTACCACGATGTTCGGCTTGTACCAATTGAGCACCCCGATCGGCTTCTAGATGTCGATCGCCCAGACGAGTACAAGGTGCTTGTAGGCGCGTAATGACTCGCGACGCGTTCCCCGGCTACGACGAACCCGTCAACACCGACGCGGAACCCGAGAACACCCTGGGTGGCCGCGTCAACACCGACATGGAGTTCGAGGACGCGGTGAAGCTCATGCTTTCGACCGACCTGCGCGAAACCGTCGCAGACGACGAAACCGTATAGATCGTTCACTCTCGCTCTTGGGGGACCCAAAGGGCACACGAAGTTCACGAGCTTTGGGGCCGATCTCAACAAATACGAGTTCTCTTGGAGCACTGCCAGGATTTAGTCTTGTTTCCTCATCGGCGAGCACCAACGGTAGGTGGAACTCCAGATCAAACCGTGTAGGTTTTCTCGGCTCTAGCCAAACGGGGTCGTTCGGAACTCTCATTAGTTCTCGGAACGGCATCGTTTCGTTTGGAAGGTCTACTACGAGCCAAACACGGCAGGTGATCCACTCGTCGCTTTCATTAGCAAGCACTACCTCGGTGGCCCTGAACACCCAGCCCTCTGTATGAAAGGGTTGCACGACACCGCTGCGCTCACCCCCCAGGCCCTCCATGTCGATGACAACGGGCAGCGATCCTCTCGAGGGTCCCGGCCGAATTGGGCCTTGATACATGGCCTTGACTCTTCCATCTGGCAGGACTGCCCCATTTGCGACGGTCGCGTATCCCTTCATGACCCCCGCAGTCCGGAAGCTCGGCCCAATCGGCTTTGAGACTTGCTTCGCTTGACGTTTGCGAGCGGGGCGAGCTACTGCCTGAGAATGTCAACCCAATTTGGCCCCACCGTGCTCACCGGAGTCGGCCCCACCTGATTCGTTGCTTCTCGGCGAACCCTCCGCCTGGTGCGGCCGCGTAGCGTTGAGGGCGTGCCCGGTGAGCCGAACGTGTTCTGGATGCGGATCGCCCTGTTGGACCATGAGCCCGAGATCTGGCGGCGGCTGCTCGTGCCCGGGTCGGTCCGGCTCGACAAGCTGCACCTGATCTTCCAGACGGCGATGGGGTGGACGAACAGCCACCTCCACCAGTTCAGGATGAGCAACGCGCTCTATGGGATGCACGTCGAAGAGTGGGACGACGACGAGCTCCACGAGATCGAGTACACGCTCGCCGAGGTGGTCCGCCCCGGTGGCGAGTTCCTCTATGACTATGACTTCGGCGACTCCTGGAAGCACCAGGTGGTCGTCGAGCACACGTCGAGGACCCGGCCGGTGTTGAAGTTCGCCGTCTGCACCGAGGGCGCTCGGGCCTGTCCGCCCGAAGACGTCGGTGGGACGGGTGGCTATGCCCAGTTGCTCGAGGCGCTTCGCGATCCACGCCACGAGGAGCACGAGGAGTATCGGACCTGGGTCGGAGAGGACTTCGATCCGGGGTTGTTCGATCTGGCGCAGGTGAACGCGGCGCTCCAGCGGATCCGCTGATCAGCGGGACCGCTTCGCCCGGGTTGCGCGGAGGCGGTAGCTGTCCGATCCCGTCTCGACGATGTGGGCGCCGAAGGTCACCCGGTCGACGATCGCCGCGACGAGCCGTGCGTCGGCGACGACCTGGCCCCACTCCGAGAACGGCAAGTTCGAGGCGATCGCGATCGAGGCCCGCTCCTCGCGTTCGGTGAGGATCTGGAACAGCAGCTCCGCGCCCCTGGCGTCGAAGGCGACGTAACCGAGCTCGTCCAAGAGCAAGAGGTCGAGCCGGCCGTAGCGGGCGACGAGTCGGGAGAGACGACGTTCGTCCTGGGCCTCGGCGAGCTCGTTCACGAGTCCGGCACAGGTGACGTAGCGGACGCGCCTTCCCTCCTCGCAGGCACAGATCCCCGTCCCGATCAACAGGTGCGACTTGCCGGTGCCCGAGTCGCCGAGGAACACGACCGGTTCGCCGCGTTCGAGGAACGACAGCGACGACAACAGGGCGATCGTCTCCGCCCCGACGGACTTCGACGCGGCGAGGTCGAACTCCGAGAGGCGCTTTTGACGCGGGAAGCGCGCCTCGGCGATCCGGCGCTCGCGGCGGTGGGCATTGCGCTCGTCGACCTCCGCGCAGAGCACGTCGGCGAGGTAAGGGAGGTGGCCGACGCGTTCGCGCGTCGCCTGCGCGGCGAGGCGAGGGGCCTCGGAGCGCACGACGGGAAGGCGGAGGTCCCGGGTCGCGGCGCCGATCGCGGCCAGCGCCGCCTGGTCGGACAGCTTGGTCATGAGCTCTCCTCCAACAAGGTGTCGTAGGCCTGCAGGGTGGGGGCGGGCCGGTCGAAGCGGCTGAGCGCGCCGATCGCGACGACGACGCCGGACCGGTCGTCCGCGGCGCGGCGCGCCTCGACGATCACGACCTCGGGGTCGACCGATCCGATGCCGAGGGCCCGCTCGATGCCGGAGAGGACCGCAGCCCTTGGCAAGTTGCGGTGCGCGAGGAGAACGCCGATGAGCGCCCGCGTCCCTGCCGCGTCGCCGAGCCGGCGCCGCGCCTCGGACCAGAAGCGCTCATGGAGCGCGGTGAACGCGCCCGACGCCCGGGCCTGGTCGAGGGCGGTCGCCCCGGGGAACGCTCCGGGCTTGCGCTCGAGGACCTCGAGGTAGTGGTCCAGAGTCAGGGACTCGGCGCCCTTGGCCATCAGCCGCTCGTGACGGGCGACGAGCGCTCCGCCGTCGTAGGCCTCGACGAACGACGCCGAGAGCCGGACCTCGAGGCGCCGGCCGACGAGGCGAGCCGGGGCGGAGTAGAAGCGCTGGCGGACGCAGATCCTCGAGCGCTGGTCGACCCGGCACCGCAGGGGCAGCGCGGTGTCGAAGCGATCGGTCGGCAGTGGCAGGAACAAGGCGAGCTCCCCGCGCGCGTGCTCGGCGACGCTCACCTTGCGCCCGAGCAGGTGGCGGCCGTCGTCGAGGTCGTCGGCCAGCGCCACCAGCCTGTTCAACTCGGCGAGGCTCGAGACATTCGGCACCGGGACGAGGTGGCGGCGGCGGAACCGGCCGACCTCGCCCTCGACGCCGCCCTTCTCGTGCGCGCCCTCGACGCCGGGGATGCAGAAGAAGCTGTCGAAGCCGTAGTGAGAGCGGAGCGCGACAAAGCGGGCGGCTTCCAGCCGGTCCCGACCGCGCAGCACCTTGATGACCGCGGGCTTCAGGTTGTCGTAGCGGATGCGCCGGGGCACGCCACCGAACCGTTCGAACGCGCCGACGTGGCCGTCGAGGAACACCTCCTGGGTCTCGCCGGCGTAGACACGGTGGAACGCCCGGCCCGAGGCGGACAGCCGCATCACGAAGAGATGGCCGGTGACGAGCTTGCCGTTGCAGACGAAGCTCACCTGCCCGAAGTCGACCTCGGCCTCCTCGCCGGGTGGGTGGATCTGCGGCACCTTGACCTCGGCGAGCGCGACGGGCCGCTTCCGCCTCGCCTGCGCGACGTAGCGGCGGACGGTCGACTCGCCCACCTCCGCCCCGAGTTCTTCAACAAGGCGCTGGAAGACTCGTCGGGCGGTGTGGCGCTGCTTTCTCGGCGCGGACTCGTCCTCCGCGAGCCAGCGGTCGATCGTCGCCTTCCAGGGATCGAGCGCCGGCGACGGGTGCACCGCCGACTTTCGCGGCGGAGGGATCGGCGATGCCAGCGCCTGGCGCACCGCTCGTCGATGCACACCGAACCGATTCGCGAGTGCTCGGATGCCGAGCCCCTCGCGGTCGTGCGCCTTGCGGATTTCCTCGAACAGCTCCACCCGTGACCTCGTCATCCGCCCAGATTCGGCGCACCGACCGCGATGGTGGTGGACCCTGGCGGAGGCACTCTGGGTGGGGCCAGATCAGGTGAGCACGACCGTCAGAAGTGGGGCCAGACCAGATGAGCACACTCAGCTGCCCAATGGATAGGGGAAGCAACCATGCTGAGGGCCCCGAGACACACCACCGCCAGAGCAATAAGAAACAAAACGTTGTTGAACACGTCGTGGCCATTGGCAGTCCCCATAACGATGACAGCAAACACACCTCCCGCTACCACTAGCGAGCCGCCTCTCTTCCAGAGGCGATCAGAGTGCTCCGAGTCATGCCACGCCATTCCCCCAGCGTAGCGCCGTTATTGGGCTCTACGCAACCAACCGGGGTGAGCGCCCCCGCATTGTCGTGGAGGGATGAGCGTCCCATTTGATCCCACCGCAGTGCAAGAGGACACGCAACCGGTAGTTGCCGAAGTTCTTGAAGCCGTGCCCGCAGCGCTTGATCTTCTTCACCAAGAGGTTCATCGCCTCGGTCGGCCCGTTCGAGGCACCCGTCGCGTGGTGGGCAAGGATCTGGGTGCGCCAGCGCCGCAGTGTGTGACCGAGTGAGACGATCTCGGCCACCTCGTCGTCGAGACAGCCGACGATCACCCGGTCGAGGAGCACGGCCGCCTCGTCGGCGTCCTCGGTGAGATAGACGTCACGCAGGTACTCCTTGGCGAGCCACGCCCCGAGAACCTCGTCGTTCGGATCGCCGAGGCGCAGCCCGAGCGCCATCCGGTCGACCCCGCGCGGGTTCAGCCGCTCCGCCCCGGTGAGGAGTACCCGGCGGATCCGATAGAGGGGATCGTGCTTGCGCCCGCGATGGCCGAGGAGCTCGTTCTGCACCCTGCGGCGCACGGCGTCGACGCAGCGGTTGCCCGCCGCGACGACGTGGAAGGGATCGGCCACCTGGCGGGCGTGGTCGAGAGAGGGATGGAGCCCGGCCCGATAGCCCTCGTGCAGGTCACACGCCACGGTGCGCACCGCCGCGAGGAAGGCATCGTCCTGTCGCGCCAGCCAGCGGTTGACGTCGATCGCCCGGTTCCCCTCGACCATGTCAACGAGAATCGGTCGCTCGAGGTCGACGAAGCCGGTGACGTAGCTCGTCGCATGCTCGGCGTTGGCGCGCAGGAAGGCCGTCTCGTCGATCCCGAGCGAGGTGACCACCCCCACGCGGTCGGGATCCTCGACGAGGGGCGTGCCGTGGTGGCGGACCGCCGCCATCACCGTTCCCCAGGCGACACCGAGCCAGCGGGCGAGCGACGCCACCGAGCGGGCCTCCTCGCCGACGGCGCGGGTGCACTCCCGTCCGGCCCGGGCGCTGAGCACCTGGCGGCTAGGGAACTCGTCACTGCGTTCGCACCAGGTCTTCTCTGGGCAGTCCGGCTCGGGACAGGAGAAACGGCGCTTGGACCAGACGAGCTTCACCCGCCGGTCGAAGACCGGCAGGTCACGGATCACCACCCGCTGCCGGTCCTTCGTCCGCGCGATCACCCCGCACGTGGGGCAGCCCGCGGCGGCGCGAACCGTCTCGATGCCGATGAGCAGCTCGTCGCCGTCCTCGGTGACCGCGGTGACGCGAAAGCCAGGCAGTCCCAGAAACGCGTCGTCGAACTCGTTACCGTCACACATGGCAGGGGGTCTCCCTTTCTCGGAGTTGTCGAGCAACCACGAGAATGGCGAGGCCTTCTGCCGCGTTGGTGGATACCTATCGGAGCGCGGTCAGGTGATCACGCACCCCGGTTCATTGAGAAGAGCCCGTTATTGGCCTTACGTGGGTGTGTCATCGCACACATCGCCAGTTATTCACAGCCTGTGGACGAGACTGGGGAGAATTACAGAGTTGTGATGCCGCTCACCGGTAACGGGTGGCGAGCAAGGCACCGGCGAGGATGCAGACGAAGCCGCCGAGGGTGTACCAGTTCGCCGGGCTCTTCGGCAGGGCGTCGATGTAGTTGAGCAGGATGACGAGGACGCCGACGACGAGCAGGCTGAGGAGCATCCACGGGTACCACCTCGGGCTGCGCCGCACCTCTCGTGGGATCGGTGGCGTGTAACGGCCCGAAGGCGGGCGCCCCTTCGGTGTCACACGACCGCGCCCTTGTCCCTGGGTCCTCGCCTTAGCCGCCACGGACCCCGAGGATACCGACCGGACCGTCACCGAGGGGAAAACGCACGACAAGTTCTCCCGTCCGGCGCGTCGGGTCCGTCCGGACCGCTAGGGGTTCGTCGTCGGCGGGGTCGTCGACGTCGTCGTCACCAACGGCGGGGTCGTCGTGGTCGTCGACGGAGTCGTGGTCGTGGTCGTCGTCGTGTTCTCCACGCCGACGTAGATCGAGACCTGGTAACCGGGCGGCTCGGACTGGTCCGGGCCCGGGTCCTGGGCGATGACGAGGCCGACCTGGTCGGGCAGGTTTGCCTGCTCCGGGATGATCACGTACTGCAGGCCGGCGTTCGACAGGTCCTCCTGGGCTTGGAGGAGCGTCTCGTTCTCGACGTCGGGGACGTTGATCAACGCGCCCGAGGAGATGACGAGCTGCACCGACGTCCCACTCTTCACCTTCTGCCCCGCCGGGGGGCTCGACGAGATGACCGAGCCCGTCGCGACCGTCGAGGAGTACTGCGTCGAGGTCGGTCCGATGCTGAGGCCGGCCGAGGTGATCGCGGCGTCGGCCGCCGCCTTCGTCAGCCCCTCGGTCGGGGGCACTTTGATGATCAGCGTCCCGTGGATGACGTCGAGGATGATTATCGACCCCGCCGGCGCGGTACTCGGGGGTGCGGGAACCTCGTCGACGACCTGGCCCTCGGTGAGGCCGGGGACCGTCGGGAGCTCCCATCGGACGCGGTAGTGGAACCCGGCGATCTTTAGCTGGGCCTCGGCGTCGACCATGGTGAGACCCGTCACCGGCGGGATGGAGATGGGCCCGGGCGGGCGCGCGACATCGAGCGTCACGCGCTGGCCCTTGGTGACCTCCCCGGGATGTGTCGGGTCCTGGGAAGTGACCGTGCCCTTGTTCGCGGCGGTGCCCGCGACCTTCTTCGTCACCGGGTCGAGCCCGACTTTCACGAGCTTCGTCACCGCCGCCTTCGCCGAGAGTCCCTCGACGTTGGGCACGGGGAAGTAGGGCGCGCCACCGAAATAGCCGAGGGCGTGGCCGCCGAAGTAGACGATGAGCCCTATCGCGACGGCGAACACGCCGCCCGTGCCGAGCCAGTACGGCGTCGTCCTTCTCCCCGGGGGCGCGGCACCGGCGGCGAGCGGAACGGCCTCCCGCGTGGCGCTACTCGTCGTCGGGACGGCGATCGTCGGCTCCTCGTGGCGGGCGTGGGCGAGCACCGGCTGGCCGTGGGCGAATCGCTCGAGGTCGGCGCGGAATTCCTCGGCGGTCTGGTAGCGCTCCTTGGGGAGTTTCGCCATCGCCTGGAGGATGACGGCCTCGAGCGCCGGGGAGACGTCCGGGTTGAACGCGCTCGGCGGCTGGGGCTGTTCCCGGACGTGCTGGTAGGCGATCGCGACCGGCGACTCGCCGACGAACGGGGGTCGGCCCGCCACCATCTCGTAGAGGACGACGCCGAGGGCGTAAACATCGCTGCGCCCGTCGACGCCGAGGCCCTGCGCCTGTTCGGGCGAGAAGTACGTCGCCGTCCCCATGACGAGGCCGGTCTGCGTGATCTGTTCGTCGACGCCGATCGCCCGGGCGATGCCGAAGTCCGTGACCTTCACCTGACCGTCGGCGGTGATGAGGACGTTGCCGGGCTTCACGTCGCGGTGCACGACGCCGTGGCGGTGGGCGTAGGCGAGGGCCTTCGCGATGTCCGAGGCGACCGAGGCCGCCTGCGCCGAGCTGAGCGGCGCCTGGGTGCGGATGATCGAGGAGAGCGCCTCGCCGTCGACGTACTCCATGACGATGAAGTACGTCGAGTCGGTCTCGCCCCAGTCGAACACGGGGACGATGTTCGGGTGTGACAGGTTCGCCGCTGCCTGCGCCTCACGCCGGAACCGCTCGACGAACGCGCTGTTCGCCGAGAGCTCCGAGAACAGCACCTTCAAGGCGACCGGGCGCCCGAGCAGGAGGTCGCGGGCCAAAAAGACCTGCGCGGTCCCGCCACGGGCGATCTGGTCCCCGAGCTCGTAACGCCCGCCGACCACGGTGTGCGGGGTCATCGTCATGTGCGCGTGAGCCTAGGCGGGCGGGCTGCGCCGACGAACGACGGTCGTGACGGTCTCATGACCCCAAACCGAGCGCGGCGAGAAGGACCGTCCGCACGATCGGACCGGCGACGGCGGCACCGGTGCCGTCGCAGTAACCGGTCGGCTGGACGACGACGGCCGCGACGGCGACCTGGGGGACGTCCCCGGGACCGGCCGGCGCCGTCGCGATCAGCCAGTCGTCGTTGCAGGGGTTGTTCGACGTCTCGGCGGTGCCCGTCTTCGCCGCGACGTGGAGATCGGACGGGAAGTCGACGCCGGACGCCGTCCCGCTCGTGACGACGCCGAGCATGAGCGTGCGGACCTGCTCGGCCGTCACCGCCGACGTCGCCTGCAGCCAGGGGTGCGGCTTGTAGGTCTCGATCACGTTGCCGGCGGCGTCGACGATGCGGCTCAGAAAGTGCGGCGTCATGATCGTCCCGTCGTCGGCGATCGCCGAGGCGACGAGCGCGTCCTGGAGCGCCGTCTCCGCCACGTTCTCCTGGCCGATCGCCGAGTAGGCGACGCCGGGGATGTTCTCGGCGAAGCTCGCCGCCGACGGGAACACGGCCGGGATGACTTCGTCGGAGGGGAGGTCGATGGGCGGGACCTGGTTGAAGCCGAACGACGTCGCCTCGTCGTAAAGGCGCTGGGCGCCGAGCTTCATTCCGATCTCGGCGAACGCCGTGTCGCACGAGACGGCGAAATCCTCCGCGAGCGGGCCCCCGCACGTCTCGGACCCGAAGTTGTGGAGCCGCAGGATCGTTTCCCGCAGCGAGATCGATGAGGCCGGCTTGGCGACGAAGTCCTCGAGTGCCGGGTCGTGATCGAAGATCGCCGACGTGGTGATGACCTTGAACGTCGATCCCGGCGGGTAACGCTGCGCGGTCACGCCGTTGATGAGGGGCGAACTGCCGCTGTCGGGGTCGAGGGACTTGTAGTAGTTCGCGGACTGTTTCTTGTCCGTCGACGACAGCTTGTTCGGGTTGTACGTCGGGTTGGAGTACGCCGCGAGGATCGCGCCCGTCTGCGGGTCGATCGCGACGACGGCTCCGAGGTAACTGCCGAGCGCCTCGGCGGCGACCTTCTGGAGGGTCGTCGACACCGTGATCTCGACCGAGTCGGTCCCGGTCCGCTCGGTGAGGATGCCGTCCAGGCTGTGCACGGCCGGGGTGTTCGGGCTGAGGAACTGGTTGTACTCGGCCTCCATCCCGTATGGGGCGGAGGACGCCGTCACGTCGTAGTAGCCGGTGATGCTGGCGAAGAGCGGGCCGTCGGGGTAGTGGCGGAAGTAGCGGTAGCCGTTGGTGGTCGGGATCGACTCGGCGAGCACGACTCCGTCTGAGCTCACGATCTCGCCGCGCGGTTGCTCGAAGGGGTCGCCCCCGTTGACGGGCGGCTGGAACGGCGAGCGCTGCAGAGCGGTCGCCTGGCGCACCTGGAGGTTGCCGAGCTGGAGCAGGAGCAGGCCGAAACAGGCGAGGGCCACGAGAGCGAAGGTGCGGATCCGTCTGTTCATCTCAGATGGTGTGCGCCACGAGGTTCGCCGAGGTGCCCGGCCCCGCCGTCGCCGGCAGGATGGTGATCGAGGCGCTGAGCCCTAGTTTGCTCTTCTCGGACATGAGAGTGTCGACGGCCCCGATCGCGGCCGAGAGCGAGGGCTCGAGGAGGCCGGCCTCGATGAACGGGAGGCTTGGCGGGTAGACGGCGCCCCGCGTCAGCGACGTCACCCTCACGAGCGACGGTTTGAACCACAAGAAGCCCCCGGGGCGTCCTTGGAAGATGGCGACGTTGTTGTGGTCGAACCCCACGAAATACGAGGCCTTCACGTACCAGTCGACGAAGCCGGCCGCGCCGCCGAGCACGCCCGCGAGGGCGAGCACGAACATGACCGACCAGAACGTGACGAGTCGTTCCCCGACGCCGCGGGGCGGACGCGGCCCCGGGACGCGGCTCGGCGAAGCACCGGCCGCGGCGGACGGGACCACCGGCGTGGCGACGGCTGTGGCTCGCCCCGGCGCCTCGGACCCAGCGTGCGCGGCGGTTTCGACGACCGAGGCGACGATCACGGTGACGTTGTCGTTCCCGCCGTGCTCGAGGGCCCGCACGACGAGGGCCTGTGCCGCCGAGTCGGGATCGGGGTTCGCCTTGAGGATCTCGGCGATCTCGGCGTCGGGGCACTCGTTCGTCAGTCCGTCGCTGCACAAAAGGATGCGGTCGCCGTCGGTCACGTCGACCGTCCAGGTGTCGACGTCGAGCTGACGATCGACGCCGAGGGCGCGGGTGAGGATGTGGCGGTGCGGGTGGAAGAACGCCTCGCGCTCGGTGATCTCACCCCGGCGGACCATCTCTTCGACGAGGCTGTGGTCCTCGGTGAGCTGGCGGAGCCCGTCCGGGCCGAACAGGTAGGCGCGGGAGTCACCGACGTTGGCGACGACGATCCCGGCGCCGCGGTCGGAGGCGACGAGCGCCGCCGCGGTGAGCGTGGTGCCCATCCCGCGCAGCCCACGGTTCTTGGCCCCCTCGGCGTAGATGTCGTCGTTCGCCTGGTGGACTGCGGAGACGAGACCGGCGGCGGTCGGGCGCAGCTGGTAGGAGCGTCCGACAGACTCGACGGCGATCCGGGCCGCGGTCTCCCCACCGACGTGGCCGCCCATGCCGTCGGCGACCGCGAGGAACCCGTTGCCGACGATCGCCCGGTCCTGATTGGAGGAACGGACCCGGCCCGGGTCCGTGGCCATGGTGGCGAAGAGGCTCGTCACCGGGCGACCTCGAAGACCGTGGCGCCGACGGTGAAGCGGTCACCGCGTCGCAGCCGCTCCGGGGCGTCGATGCGCCGCGCGTTGTGGAACGTACCGTTCGTCGAGCCGAGGTCCTCGATCCACCAGGTTCCCTCGTGCTCGACGATGCGGGCGTGGACCGTCGAGACGAAGTTGTCGGCGTCAAGGATGATCGTGCAGCTCGGCGCGCGGCCGATCGTCGTCTCCTCGCCGAGCGTGAACCGCTCGCCCCGGTGATCCGTGGACTCAAGGATCCGCAGGTGCGGCGCCCGGCGCGAAGGACCCGGGGTCACGCCTCCCGCCTGGGAGGCTGCCCGTTCGCGCTGGCCCCGGCGGACCTCGACGTAGACCATGCGCGTCGCGTAGAGGAGGAAGAGCCAGATCAGCGCGAGCAGGAAGTAGCGAAGGATGTCGAGGATGCCGTGTGTCATCGCAGCTCGGCTAGCCGGCCTCGTACCGGAACGCCGTGATCCCGACCGTGACGACGTCCCCGTCGGCGAGCTGCCGCTGGTGGACGGGGACGCCGTTCACCCGCGTGCCGTTCGTCGACCCGAGGTCGATGAGGTAGACGCGGTCCCCGTCGCGACGGATCTCGGCGTGGCGACGTGACACGTTCGGGTCGGCGAGCGCCACGGCGCAGTCGGGCATGCGGCCGATCGTCAGCGGTTCGGATCCGATACCGATCCGTCGGTCGTCCGGCAGCACGATCCAGCCGGCGGTCATCTCGGAGTTCTCGACGACTTCGCTCGCGATCTCGAAGGTGCTCTTCGGAAGCGTCCGGTCCTCGGTGATTTCGACGACGACGGAGCCGAGGAACGTGTAATTCTCCGTCCGGGCGTGTTCGCGGGCCGCCTCTGCCAGTTCCTTGGCGAGGGCGTCCAAGAAGCCCTCGAAGCGCTCGTGGTCCTCTTCGCTCAGCGTGACCTCGAACAGATTCGGCGCCACGAGGCCGCGAACCGACACGGAACGGTGGAGGTCCATTTCCCGCGTCAGACGCCGACCGAGCTCGATCGGCTGGAGCTCGCCGCGGAACGCCCGGGCGAATGCCCCCTCGACCATGCGCTCGAGACGACGCTCGAACTGCTGGAGTCCCATGTCGTTTCAACACTACCGGGGTGGACAAAGTCGTTCCCGGCGCTGTCGGTTAGCATCACTTGCTCGCCCGGGCGAGTGGCGGAATTTGGCAGACGCGCAGGATTCAGGTTCCTGTGTCCGCAAGGACGTGGGGGTTCAAGTCCCCCCTCGCCCACGATGTGATGTCGCGAGACATCGGAGACGATGTCGCGAGACATAGTAGACACCCCGATCAGTTCATCGGCTGGTAGTCGCGCGAGGGGTCCAGCTCGAATTCGCGGATCAGCTCGCCGTCTTCGTTGACGATCCGCACCTCGCGCCCGGAGACGAAGATGGCGACCACCTCGCCGGCGTGGGCCCGCCCGACGCCGAGGTGGTGGAGCCGCCCGCTATGGCGCAGGGTGAGCTTGCCCCCCGGATCGACCCGGTCGCGGCGGAGGCGGTGGCCCCCAGGTGCCGATGGCAGCCGCGGATGGGCCTTGGCCCGGGAGGAGAACACCTCGGCGGGGGTGCGTCGCCCGAGTGCGCGGTGCGGGCGGGTGGTGTTGTAGTACTCGACGAACCGGTCGACCTGGGCCTGGAGGGTGCGCAGCGACCCCGGAGCGGCCTGGCGGTGCAGGTACTTCTTCATGGTCTGGTGGAACCGCTCGACCTTCCCGCAGGTCTGGGGGTGATAGGGCCGGGAGTGCTTGAAGTCGACGCCCAAGGAGGCGAGCTCGGCCTCCAGGGCCCCCACTCCGAAGCGGTAGGCGGCGGTGAAGATGGCCCCATTGTCCGAGAGGACGGCCGCCGGGGCACCGAATCGGCCGATCGAGTGCGAGAACACCGCCACCACCTCGGCCGCGGTGTAGACGCTGCGGACCCGGGCCCCGACGCAGAGGCGGGAGTGGTCGTCGATCACGTTGAGGATCTCGACGTCGCTCCCGTCGGCCAGGCGGACGTGGGTGGTGTCCATCTGCCAGCACTCGTTGGGGAGCTCGGCGGCGAACCGCACATAGGAGTTCCGGGGGCGCTTGTGGGGCTGGGGGGTGATGAAACCCCGGGCCCGGAGCACCCGCCAGATGGTGGAGACCGACGGGACGCTGCGGTGACGCTTGGCCAGGTGCTCGTGGATGGTCTCGGGGCCGGCGTCCCAGCCGGAGTCCGCGAGGGACTTTCTTTTCCGCACGATCTCGTCTTCGAACAGGTCGGAGACCCGAGCAGGCGAGCGGTGCGGGCGGCGGGAGCGGGGGACGAGCCCGGGCTCGCCTTCGGCCTCGTAGCGGGCGAGGAGCTTGTAGAGCCAGCTCCGGTGCATGCCGTTGGCCGCGGCGAGCTCGGCGATCGGCGTTCCCTCCTTCAGGTGGCGCTCGATGAGGAAACGTCCCTTGTCCACCGGAGACCCCCTTCGTCACTGTCTCCGATGTCTTGACACATCAGCGGCGTCGTTGTCGCTTATGTCCTGAAATCGCGCACCCCCTCGCCCACGATGGGATGCACCGGGAGGCCGGCCGCGGCCGGCCACACCGGTGGCCAGCCGCCGAGGACGAGGGGACCCTGCCCGGCTGGTGATGTCGCCCACCCGGAATGATGTCACCCTGACGATCGCGAGCACCCGGTCGGGCTCCGGGGTGCTCGTCTCGAACCTCGTCGACCGGTCGCGCGCCGTGGGGAGAGGCGCTCCTCGACGCCGTGGAATCCCAGCTGGCGGATCCCGGTGACGAGCCCCGTCCCGCGTGGTCGTCGCGGTGGCCGGGAGGCGATCAGGCGAGACGGGTGGTCGCTTCCGTCGCGGCGAGCGCGATCGAGGCGGGGGTCCGAGTTCCGCTGAGCCGGTGACGGACGATCGCCGCACCGACGGCGGAGGCGACTACGCACGTCGCCGCCCCGACGACGAGTCCGACCCGGGGTTCGGTCTCGGCGATCACCCAGCCGATGAGCGGACCGCCGATCGGCGTCGTCCCTTGGAAGGCGAGTTGCCACAGGGACATCACCCGGCCGCGCATGTTCCGCGCTGCGCTCAGCTGGATGGTCGAGTTCCCGACGCTGATGAACGAGACGCTCGCCCAGCCGACGAAGAGCAGTCCGACCAGGGCGACCCCGAGCGCCGGCGCGAGCGCCGTGAAAAGGATCGCCATTCCGAACCCGAGGCAGGAGACGATCATCGGCCGCAGCCCTGTGCGTCCCCGCGCCGCGGTGAACAGTCCGCCGAGCACGGCGCCGATCCCCATCGAGGCCGTCATGAAGCCGAAGGTCTCCGAGCCGCCGTGGAACGTACGGGTCGCGAAGAAAGGCAGGCTGACGCTGAACTCGTAGGCGAGCATGCCGACGAGCGCCATCATGACGAGGGGCACCGCGATGTCGGTCGTGTGGGCGGCGTAGGCGAACCCCTCGCGCAGCTGGCCCTTCGCCCGGGGCTCGGGCGGGTGCTGCCGCAGCGCCGCGGTGTCCATGATGACGAGCGACGTGACGACCGCCCCGAAGCTCGCCGCGTTCAGCACGAAGCAGATCCCGTCGCCGACCGTCGCGAGCAGGATGCCGGCGATCGCCGGACCGACCGCCCGGGCGGCGTTGTTCATCACCGAGTTGAGCGTGACGGCGTTGCGCAGTTCGTTGCGCCCGACCATCTCGCGGACGAAGGCCTGCCGCGACGACATCTCGAAGCTGTTGTTCAACCCGAGGATGACGGCCAGGGCCAAGATCTCCCAGAAGCGCACGGCGCCGAGCAGGCAGAGCAGCCCGAGCGTGAGGGCCTGGAACCCCATGAAGGTCTGCAGGATGACCATCAGGCGGCGCTTGTCGACGCGGTCGGCGATGACACCGCCGTAGGGGGCGAGGAGGAGCACCGGGATTGTCTGGAGCGCGACGACGAGCCCGAGGTCGGTGCTCGAGTGCGTGAGGCTGAGTACGAGCCAGGCCTGGGCGGTGATCTGCATCCAGGTTCCGACGAGCGAGATCGACTGCCCGACGAAAAAGAGCCGGTAGTTGCGGATCGTCAGCGCGGAGAAGGTCTTGTGCCGGATCGTGCGCAGGCGTTTTCTCATCGGCGCCTGCCCTTCAGCTGGTCGGCGAGCGCCTCGAGCACGGGCAGGCCCGCGCAGAGCGCGCCGCGCTCGTCCTCCGAGAGCAGGGCGAGTGCCGCCGAGAGGGTGTCGCTGCGCTCGTTGCGGATCCGCTCGTGGAGGCGTTTGCCGGCCGGGGTCGCCTCGACGCGGGCGGCGCGTCGGTCGACGCGGTCGGCCTTGCGCTGGACGAGTCCATCCCCCTCGAGATCCCGGATCAGCCGGGAGAGCATCGTCGGGTTCATGCCCTCGGATGCCGCGAGATCGGTGAGCCGCAGCGGGCCCTGGCGCACGACGACGGAGAGGATCGTCGTCTCGGAAGGGGTGAGGGCGATGCCGGCCCGGGTGCGTTCGATCCGGCGGAACAGGCGCGCGATGGCCATGCGCAGACGCACCGCCACGTCGTCGTCGTTCGTCGAGGTGCCGCGGGTCGTTCCCTGTGCCGCCGTCCGTGCCTCCATCGTCCCCGCCCCATTCGCGCTTTAATTGCTTATCAGATAGCAAGCATATTAGCGCGGGAGAACATCTGCCGGTCGCCGGCGGCGGAGATCAGCGCAGCTCAGCCTGCGGCGGCTCCCGGGTTCACCGCGATCCCCCGGGTGAACCAGGTCCACGGCTTGGGCCCGGAACCGTAGCCCTGGTCGAGCTCGACGACCTCGAAGCCCGCCCGTTCGACGAGCGCGGCCGGGTCCCTCGTGAGGTGGCAGCCGCCGGCGAACCGCCGTTCGGCGGGTTCGAGCCGCGCCTGCCAACGGGCGACCCGGGCGTGCGGCGCGATGCCGTGCTCCAGGAAGTGGAACCTGCCACCGGGACGCAGGACCCGGCGCAGCTCGGCGAGGGCCGCGGCGATATCGGGGATGACGCAGAGGGTGAATGTGGAGAGCGCGCCGTCGCAGCTCGCGTCCTTGAGGTCGAGGTGCTGCGCGTCGGGGCCGATGAGGTCGACCTCGACTGTCGAACGCGCCCGACGCCGCTCGGAGTGGCGCCACGCCACCACGGCCGGCTCGACCGCCAGGACGATCTCCACGTCAGCGGAGTAATGGTCGAGGTTGAGACCGGAGCCGAAGCCAAGTTCGACGACCCGTCCCCCGAGCCCGGCCACCGTGTCGATCCTCCACCGGTCGATGGACGCGATCCCGCATGCCCGGTCGACGAGCCTCGGCAGGACCTGGTCGCGGTAGAAGCCCACCTGGGCAACGTATCGATCCCGGCGCCGTGCCGATACAACAGTTGTTGGGGTTCGCCGGTTTGCCGCCGTCGTGCCCGCCGACAAGGATGAAGTCTCACTTGCAGTTCGTCACGCTCGTGCCGGCGATATCGAGTCGTCGGTTGCGCCCGCGTGCATGGGGGGTCGAGGGCCACCGTGCGGTGGACGACTGCCGACCCGGCGCAGCCGGGCGGGGTCACCGAAGCGGGGTGGGCCCGGCCGGAGTTCGCCCCCGGGCGGGACGGACAGGACTGGGAGAAAGGACAGATCGTTGAGCGCGATGCCGACCAATCACCGCAAGCTCATCGCTTGGGTCGAGTGGTTCGCCGACCTGGCGAAGCCCGAGCGCGTCGAATGGTGTGACGGCTCCGCCGCGGAGTACGAGCGGCTCTGCTCGCTTCTCGTCGACAAGGGGACGATGCTGCGCCTGAACGAGGTGAAGCGGCCCGGAAGCTACCTCGCCCGTTCGGACCCGCGCGACACGGCACGCGTCGAGGCGCGGACGTTCATCTGCTCTGCTCGCGAGGTCGACGCTGGTCCGACGAACAACTGGTCCGATCCGGACGCGATGCGCGCCAAGCTCACCGGTCTGTTCTCGGGGGCGATGCGCGGGCGCACCCTGTACGTCGTGCCCTTCTCGATGGGACCAGTCGGTTCGAGTCACGCAAAGATCGGCGTCCAGCTGACGGACTCGGCGCTCGTCGTGGTGAACATGGCCATCATGACGAGGATGGGGACTTCTCCGCTCGAGGCGCTCGGGGCCGACGGCGAGTTCGTGCCCTGCCTCCACTCCGTCGGCGCGCCGCTCGCTCCGGGACAGGCCGACGTGGCTTGGCCGTGCGATCCGGAGAACACCCACATCGTCCACTTCCCCGAGTCCCGGGAGATCTGGTCGTACGGCTCGGGTTACGGGGGTAACGCGCTCCTCGGCAAGAAGTGCCTCGCGCTCCGGATCGCGTCGTCGATCGCGCGTGACGAAGGTTGGCTCGCCGAGCACATGCTGGTGATGAAGCTCACGTCGCCCGACGGCGAGGTGCGCTACGTGACCGGCGGGTTCCCCTCGGCCTGCGGGAAGACGAACCTCGCGATGGTGGTCCCGAGCCTGCCGGGCTGGAAGGTCGAGACGATCGGCGACGACATCTGCTGGATGCGGATCGGGCCCGACGGGACGTTGCGCGCCGTCAACCCGGAGACAGGGCTCTTCGGTGTCGCGCCGGGAACGAGCGTGAAGACGAACCCGAACGCGATCACGATGCTCGGCAGAAACGTCATCTTCACGAACGCCGCGCTCACCGACGACGGCGATGTCTGGTGGGAGGGTCTCACCCCCGAGTCGCCCGCGCACCTCATCGACTGGCGGGGCAACGACTGGACGCCGAACTCACCGGAACCCGCGGCCCACCCGAATTCGCGCTTCACGGTCCGCATCACCGAGCACCCGGCGAAGGCGCCCGAGTGGGACGACCCCGAGGGCGTGCCGATCTCGGCGATCCTGCTCGGCAGCCGCCGCTCCTCCGTGGTTCCCCTCGTCTACGAGGCGTTCAACTGGAACCACGGCGTCTTCCTCGGCGCGACGATGGCCTCGGAGATGACGGCCGCGGCGGCCGGGGTCGTCGGCAAGCTCCGGCGCGACCCGTTCGCGATGCTCCCGTTCTGCGGCTACAACATGGCCGACTACTGGGGTCACTGGCTCTCGTTCGCCGAGCGGCTCGACGCCGACAAGCTGCCGCGGATCTTCTACGTGAACTGGTTCCGCCGCGACGCCGACGGCAATTTCTTGTGGCCGGGCTTCGGTGAGAACTCCCGCGTCCTCGAATGGGTCTTCGCTCGCTGCGCCGGTCGCGGCGGTGCCGTCGAATCCCCGGTCGGGTACCTGCCCGCGCCGGGATCGATCCCGACCGCGGACCTCGCCGTGAGCGCCGGGGCGATGGACGCGTTGCTGTCCGTCGACCCGGCCGACTGGTTCGAGGAGACGGCCGCGATCCGGGAGTACTTCGAGCTGTTCGGCGACCGGTTGCCCGCGCCGCTCGTCGCCGAGCTCGACGCCCTCGAGCGACGGCTGAAGGGCGACTGAATCGACCGCGCCGGCGGCAGCCGGTCAGGAGGCCACGAGCCGCGCCCCGGGGGCCTCGCCGTCGGCGACCGGCGTCCCGTCGAGCAGGGTGAGCTCACGGCCGATGAGCGCTGGTAAGCGCTCGGGGCCGAGGATCGTTCCGGTGAGGTTCAGCGGGTCGGCGGCGGAGAGCCGGACCGTGACGCCTCCGGGGGCTCGGCCCGCGACCCGCCTCAGCCCGTCGAGCGCCTCCGGGAGGGCGAACTGCTCGCCGGAGAATCCGGCGACGAAGCGTCCGCCCCGCGCCGTTCCCCGGGCCTCGAGCCGGCGCAGCGCCCAGAGGACGTCGCGCCAGGCGATGGCGAGCGGCTCGCGGGCGACGAGGTCGCGGAAGACGACGCCCCAGCGTTCCAGGAGCTGCGCGGCGACAGCGTCAGCGAGTTCGTCGGGATCGAAGTCGTCCGGTCGCGGGCTTTCGATGAGTGACCAGCGTCCGCCGGCGAGCGCCGGTTCGAGCCTCCGGCGCCCTGCCCCGCCGAGGCGGTGCTGGCTGTAGCGGTTGGCCGCGAGGGACCCTGGTTTGCGGTAGCGGCCGGCGAGCAGGGCCCGCACCGCTCCGAAGCCGTCAGAGGTGACGAGCCCGCGGGCGACGCCGTCCCAGAGCGCCTCGGCGACCTCGAGGGGCATCCGCCCGGTCCGGTCGACGAGGTCGGCGAAAAAGAGCGCCCCGCGGGTCTCGAGCGCCTCGAGGACCTCGCTCGCGGCGCCCGGCCCGGGCGGGACCGGGACGGCGCCGCCCCGGACGGCGGCGAGCAGCCACGTCAGGTCGCCGCGGCGCGCGATCGCGACCGGCGTCGCCCGGGAGGGCGTCGCGCCGGCCCGGTGTGGACCGCCCGGGGACGGCGCGGGGAGCGCGAGCCGGCCCCAGGCGACCTCGCCGTGGGCGCACAGCTCGTCGAGCAGGCGCGGCTGGTAGTCGCTGATCCGCGCCCGCAAGATCGCGCTCTCCCAGGCACCGACGGGCGCTTCGACACCCTGGAGCTGGTCGAGGACCGCCGCGGTTCCCGCGGGTCCGCGCAGCTGCGCCCCCGGCGCGACGTGTTGCCACTCGAGCAGGAACCGCACGAGGTGCTGGGGGCTGACGGCATCGATGCTGCGGCGCAACCGGTCGCGGGTGCGGGCGTGGGCGCGGGCGACGAGCCGGCGCGACCACCACCGCCCGTCGGCGAGCCGGAATGCCGCGCCCGTTGCTTCGAGCCCGAGGAGCGCGCTCGTCACGGCGGTCCCGTCCGGGATCCCGATCGCCGCGGCGAGCCCGGCGGCGGTCGCCGGACCGACAAGCTCGAGGTGGCCGCGCACCGCCGCCGCGACCGCCTCGTCGTAAGACGGCGCCAGGTCCCGGCCGCGCGACGCGAGGAGCGCGTTGTCGGGAGTGAAGACGACCGGGCCGAAGAGCGCCTCGACCTCGTGGCGGCGTTCGGTCGCGCACCAGCGCTCCGCCATCCCCGCCGACGGGCCGGCCGGGACGAACGACATCGCCCTCCCCGTGGCGGCGAGCGACCCGAACAGCGGTCGCCAGCGGTCGTCCGCCCCGAGGGCGACGGCGGCCGCGAGCAGGTCGGCGAGCTCGTCGGGGTCGCGCAGATCGGTCGCGATCTCCCCACGCACCTCGTCGATCGTCGCCTCGTCGATCGACGAGAGATCGTGCGCTTCTAGAGGGATCCCCCGGCGGAGCGAGACGGCGCGCGTGCGACGGTCCTCCAGGGGCGCGTCGTCGAGGAACGTGTACGGCCGGCCGTTCAGGATCTCGTGGGCGAGCACGGACGGCTCGGTCGTCTCGACGAACGAGGCTTCGACGACCCCCGCCCGCAGGTCCTCAAGGAGTTCGACGAGTCCGGTCAGGTCCATCGCCTCGGTGCAGCAGTCGTCGACCGTCTGGCGCACGAGCGGGTGGTCGGGGATCTCGATCGGGCCGGAGGCGTTCTCCTGGCAGGCGGCGAGCATCGGGAAGACGGCCGCCATCAGGTCGTCGGCCTCCATGCGTTGGATCGCCGGGGGGAGGTGCCGCGAGCCCCGGAAGCGCGGCGAGACGAGGGAGCGGTTGAGGTTCCAGCGCCACCTCGAGGTGAAGATCGGCGTCGGGAGGACCGCCTGGACGAGCACCTCGCGCACTGAATCGGGGGAGAGGAAGCCGAGCACGCCGTCGAGCGCGAAGGAGTGCTGGGGCCCGAGCGACAAAACGACGGCGTCGTCGCTCGCCGCCGCCTGGAGTTCGAAGTCGAAGGTCCGGCAGAAGCGCTTGCGCAGGGCGAGCCCGAGACCCCGGTTGATCCGCGCGCCGTACGGGGAGTGCACGACGAGCTGGGCACCGCCGGCGTCGTCGAAGAAACGCTCGACCACGAGGTGCTCCCGCGTCGGCAGCCTGCCGAGCTCGGCGCGTCCCGCCGCGAGGTAGGCGACCAGGTCGGCGGCCTCCCGCCGGGCGATCCCGGCGCACGCCATGACCCGCTCGGTGGCGAGCGTCGAGCCGCCGTCGACGAGCGCGTCCTCGACGAGCCGGCGGAGCTGCGAGACCGCCACGGACAGCTCGTCGGTGCGGGCCGGGGCCTCGCCGATCCAGAACGGCACCGTCGGGGGAGCGCCGTGCGCGTCGGTGACGCGCACGGTGCCCTGCTCGACGCGGCGGATACGCCAGGAGTTCGACCCCAGAAGGAAGACGTCACCGACCATCGCTTCGACGGCGAAGTCCTCGAAGACCGAACCGACGACGTTGTCGTCGGGTTCGACGACAACCCGGTAGTCGGCGAGCTCGGGGATCGCCCCACCCGAGGTCAACGCCGTGATCGAGGCCCCCCGGCGGGGGCGCAGGACGTCGTTCACCCGGTCGCGGTGCACGTACGCGCCGCGTACGCCCCGTCCGGTCGCGACGCCTTCGGAGACGAGTGCGACGACCGCCTCGAGGTCGGCCTCGCTGAGCGTGGCGAACGGCGCGGCGTGCCGGACGAGGCTGGCGAGCTCGTCCTCGGCGATCCCGACATCGGGGCTCGCGGCGCACTCGGCGACGATCTGCTGGGCGAGGATGTCGAGCGGGGCTGACGGGGGGAGGGTCGCGTCGAGCGCGCCCTTGCCGACTGCGGTGAACAACGCGACGCACTCCACGAGCTCGTCGCGTGTCATCGGGTAGATGCGCCCTTTCGGCACGCCGTCGAGGCGGTGCTCCGCCCGCCCGATCCGCTGGAGGAAGGCGTTGATGCTGCGCGGCGAACCGATCTGGCAGACGAGATCGACCGGTCCGACGTCGATGCCGAGTTCGAGCGACGCCGTCGCCACGACGGCGCGCAGCTCCCCCGCCCGCAGGCGGGATTCGACCGCGAGGCGCCGTTCCATTGCCACGCTCCCGTGGTGGGAGGCGACGAGATCGTCGCCGAGCTCGCCGCGCAGCAGGTGCGCAAGCCGCTCGGCCATCTTGCGGGTATTGACGAAGACGAGGGTCGTGCGGTGGCGGCCGATCTCGTCGGCGAGCGAGTGCACGATCTCGTCGAGTTGCTCGGTCGTCATCACGGCACCGAGCTCGTCGGCGGGGAGCACGATCCGGAGATCGAGCGGCCTTTGGTGTCCGACGTCAACCACGGCGCAGCGTGGAGAGCCGTCCGGGTTCGAGCGGTCCGGGCCCGCGCCGACGAGCAGGCGGGCGATGCGCTCGATCGGCCGCTGGGTCGCGGAACAGCCGATGCGCGTCGGACGCGCCCGGCCGTTCCCGGTGACGAGCCGGTCGAGTCGCTCGAGGCTGAGGGCGAGGTGTGACCCGCGCTTGTCGCGAGCGAGCGCGTGGATCTCGTCGACGATGACCGTGCCGACCCCTCCGAGCATCTGCCGGCCGCGGGGCGAGGTGACGAGGAGGTAGAGGGACTCGGGGGTCGTGACGACGATGTCGGGCGGACGGCGGACCATCGCAGCGCGTGCCGCCGCGGGGGTGTCGCCGTTGCGCACGGCGATGCGGAGCGGGCGCACGACCTCGCCGATCTCCTCGCCGACCGCGACGATCGCCTTGAGCGGCTGCTCGAGGTTCTCCGCGACGTCGACGGTGAGCGCCCGCAACGGCGAGACGTAGAGGACCGACGTCGCCGGCAGGGCCGCACCCGGGTCCCGGTCGCGCAGACAGCGGTCGATCGCGACGAGGAAAGCGGCGAGGGTCTTGCCGGAACCGGTCGGCGCGGCGAGCAGGGTGTCCTCGCCCCGGGCGATCGCCGGCCAACCGAGCGCCTGGGCCGGAGTCGGCCCGGCGGGGAAGGCGCGCCGGAACCACTCGGCGACGGCGGGATGGAACGCGTCGAGGGGCGCGCCGGCGGTCACGCAACCGCATTCTACGGGGGGCAGGGGGAAAACGAACGTATGTTCGTCACGGCCCGGCCGCGGTGCCCGGGATCAGCCGGGTCGTTCGACTTCCGGGTCATCCCCCTCCGCCGACGGGCGGTCGGCGAATCGCCAGCTGCGCCGGGAGACCCTCGGCCAGCCGGAGGTCGGCTCCGCTGCGGCGTCGCCGGCGCGGGGCCAGGCGGCCTCGACGGCAGCCTCGATCGCTCGGCGGACGTCGGGTGGTGGAACGAGCGGCGGGGCCGTGCTCACAGCGGCACGTTGCCGTGCTTGCGCTTCGGCGGGTCCTCGCGTTTCGTCGCCAGCATCTCGAGGCTGCGGGCAAGGACGCGACGGGTCTCAGCGGGGTCGATGACGTCGTCGACGTAGCCCCGTTCGGCGGCGACGTACGGCGTCGTGAAGCGTTCCGTGTACTGCGCGACGAGCTCGGCGCGCCGTTGGGCCGGGTCGGCCGCCTCCTGGAGCTCGCGGCGGTGGACGATCTCGACCGCGCCTTCCGGGCCCATCACGGCGAGCTCGGCCGAGGGCCAGGCGTACGAGAGGTCGGTGCCGATCGACTTCGAGTCCATGACGAGGTAGGCGCCGCCGTAGGCCTTGCGGACGATGACCTGCACCCGCGGCACCGTCGCCTCGCAGTAGGCGTAGAGGAACTGCGCGCCGTGGCGGATGATGCCCCCGAACTCCTGGTCGGTGCCGGGCATGAACCCCGGCACGTCGACGAAGGTGACGAGCGGGATGTTGAAGGCGTCGCAGGTCCTCACGAAGCGCCCCCCTTTCTCGGAGGCGTCGATGTCGAGTACGCCAGCGAGCACCTGGGGCTGGTTGGCGACGATGCCGACGACGCGGCCCGCGATCCGCGCCAGCCCGCAGGTGAGGTTCATCGCCCAGAACGGGAAGTACTCGAGGTACTCGCCGTCGTCGACGACCACCTCGATGAGGCCCTTCATGTCGTAGGGCTGGTTCGGGCGTTCCGGGACGAGCTCACGCAGCTCCGGGGTCAGCCGGTCCGGGTCGTCGGTCGGGACGACACTCGGTGGCTCCTCGAGATTGTTCGAGGGGAGGAACGACAACAGGTAGCGGACGTCGTCGAGGCAGGCCTTCTCGTCGGCGGCGACGAAGGCGGTGACGCCGGAGCGCGTCGCGTGGGTCATCGCCCCGCCGAGCTGCTCGGCGCTCACGTCCTCGCCGGTCACGGTGCGGACGACGTCGGGGCCGGTGATGAACATGTGGCTCGTGCCCTGGACCATGAAGACGAAGTCGGTGAGCGCCGGCGAGTACACGGCGCCGCCCGCCGACGGCCCGAGCACGACGCTGATCTGAGGCACGACGCCCGAGGCGCGGACGTTGCGGTAGAAGATCCCGCCGAAACCGTTCAGGGCGGCGACCCCCTCCTGGATGCGCGCCCCGCCTCCGTCGCTTATCCCGACGAGCGGCACCCCGGAGTTCACGGCGAGGTCCTGGATCTTGTGGATCTTCTCGGCGTGCGCCTCGCCGAGCGACCCGCCGAAGACGGTGAAGTCCTGGCTGTAGACGCAGATGCGGCGTCCGTCGACCGTCCCGAAGCCGGTGACGACCCCGTCGGTGTACGGCTTGTGGTCGTCGAGGCCAACGCCGTGGGCGCGGTGGCGGACGAGCGTGTCGACCTCCTGGAACGAACCCGCGTCGAGCAGGTACTCGATGCGCTCGCGGGCGGTCAGCTTGCCCTTGGCGCGCTGCGCCTCGATCGCGCGCTCGGTCCCGGGCCGGCGGGCCTCGGCCTTGCGCCGCTCGAGTTCGGCGAGACGTGCGGCGCGCAGGTCCCCGGCGGTGTCCGACATGGCGCGAAGGCTACCGGGCCAGGGCGATCGCCGTCCCCGCCGGGGTCAGGTCTCGACGTCGCGGCGGCCCTCGAGTGCCCGGCCGAGCGTCTGCTCGTCGGCGTATTCGAGGTCGGCACCGACCGGCAGCCCGCTCGCGATACGGGTCACGCGGACGCCGAGCGGCTTCAGCACCCGCGAGAGGTACATGGCCGTGGCGTCACCTTCGAGGTTGGGATTGGTGCAGACGATGACCTCGGCGATGTGATCGCGTTCGACACGCTCGAGCAGCTCCCGGATGTGGAGCTGCTCGGTCCCCATCCCTTCGATCGGGCTCAGCGCGCCACCGAGCACGTGGTAGCGGCCGCGGAACGAGTTGGCCTTCTCCACGGCAATCACGTCGCGGGGGTCCTCGACGACGCAGAGGATGGACGGATCCCGCCTCTGGTCGGCACAGATCGAGCAGAGTTCGTTGAGGCCGATGTTGAAACAGACCGAGCAGATGACGGTCCGCTCCTTCACCTCGACGATCGCCTGGGCGAGCCGGAGCGCGTCCTCCTCCGGGATCCGCAGCAGGTAGAAAGCGATCCGCTGGGCGGACTTCGGCCCGATGCTGGGCAGCCTGCCGAGCTCGTCGACCAGGTCTTGGATGGGTCCCTCGAAAAGCGCCAGGGTCGGCTCCTCACTCACTCGGTCGCCGGCGCGTCCCCGGCGTTATCGCAGATCCCGTCCTCGGGGCCGAAGAGCTGCCCGAGAAGCCCACCCATCGCGGCGCCAAGTGCCGCGCGCCGTCGCTCGGCGAGCCGCGTCGCCGCGTCGCGCAACGCCGCGAGCACGAGGTCCTCGAGCAGCTCGGTCTCCGCCGGGTCGACGACGCGGGGGTCGATCTCGACCGAGGTGAACGAGTACTCGCCACCGACCCCGATCCGGACCGCGCCGTCGCCGGCCGTCCCGGTAACGTTGTCCGCCCCGACGCTTCGCTCGGCCTCGGCGAGCTGCCGGTGGACCTCGTCCATCTGCCGGGACAGGGCCTCGTCGGCCGACCCCGTCATCGCCGTCACATCTCCTCGGCGCCGGGGAACGCCTCCAACAGCCGGCCCTCGATCGCCTCGGCGCTCGACGGGGGTCTCGCCTCTGGTGCTCGCGCCGGGTCGGCGTCCTCGACGAGCTCGTCGAGGAGATCCTCCTCTGGAGCCGCCGACTCGACGGTGGTGGGGGGTCGCCGACCCCGGCGGGGTGCCGACCCGGCCGGGGCCGAGACCGGGGCGGCGGCCTCGGCGACGAGCCGCAGCCCGACCGGTCGGCCGAAGTGGCGGCTGAGAGCCTCGGCGACCTCGGCGCGTAGCGGTTCGGCGTGGGCGATGTGCGCGTCGTTCGGGAGGCAGAGGATCGCGTCCGGGCCCTCCGTCCCGACGAACCGGCCCGCCTGGTAGATGGCCCGCACCTTGGGGCGCAGCTTCTGAAGCACGTCGTCGGCCCAGGCGGTGACGAGGTCGTCCCGGCTCGGCGCGTTCGGGCTCTCGGGATCGGTCGGCACCGCGGGCGCCACCGGGGCGGGGGTGGGGGCGATTTTCGGCGCCGAGGAGGGTGGGGGTGCGGGCGGCGGCGGCGAACCGGGCCGGGTTGCCGCGACGCCGGGCGAGGGGCGGCGCGGCGGTGCCGGGACCGGCGTCGCAGGAGAGCTCCCCGCATCGGTCGGGATCGGCGCAGGCACGTGGGGTGGTCCGGGTCGCGCCGGGGCCGCGGACGTCGTGTCGAGCTGGCGCTCGAGACGGTCGATCCGGTCGAGGACCGCCTCGGGAAGCGTGTCCGCCTCGGGTCGCGCCGCCCGGATCAAGGCGATCTCCAGTGTGATGCGGGGTTCCGGGGCATCGCGCATCGCGACGATCGCGCTCCCGACGAGCTCCATCACGCGCACGCAGCGGGCCGTCCCCAGGGCATCGGCGACCTCGGTCGGGTCGCCGCGCGTGCCCGGCGTCCCGCCGACGTCGGAGGCGCCGACGAGGCCGAGGAAGTCTTGGCGCAGCCGCTCGACGATCTCGACTGCGAACTGGGCAGGATCCCGCCCCTGGTGGACGGCTCCGTCGACTGCGACGAGGGCGGCGGCGACGTCACCGTCGGCGAGCGCGGCGACGAGCGCGGCGAGGGCATCCGAGTCGTCCTCGGCGGTGCCGCCGGCGGCGACCTGGTCGAGCACGGAGAGAGCGTCACGGGCCGAGCCGCGGGCCCGCCGGACGACCGAGACGAGGACGTCGCCCGCAAGCTCGATGCCCGCGTCGTGGGCGACCCCGGTGACGAGTGACGAGAGCTCGGTCTCGTCGAGGAGGTGGAACTCGAAGTGCTGGGTCCTGCTTCGTAGCGTCGGCAGGACCTTCTGGGGGTCGGTGGTCGCGAGCACGAACACGACGCGGTCGGGCGGCTCCTCGAGCGTCTTGAGCAGCGTGTTCGACGCCGCGGTGGAGAGCATGTGGACCTCGTCGACGATGTAGACCTTCCAGCGGCCCGGCGTGGCGAGCGACGCCCGGGCGACGAGGTCCCGCATCGCTTCGACGCCGTTGTTCGAGGCCGCGTCGAGCTCGTGGACGTCGAACGACGTGCCGGCGGCGATGGACCGGCACGACTCACAGGTGCCGCACGGTTCGCCGCCATCGGGCGTCGCGCAGTTGAGCGCCTTGGCGAGGATCCGGGCGGTCGAGGTCTTGCCAGTCCCGCGTGGCCCGCTGAAGAGGTAGGCGTGGGCGACGTGGCCGTCGCGTACGGCGTTGACGAGCGCCCGCGTGACGTGGTCCTGGCCGCGCACCTCCTCGAAGCGCTGGGGTCGGAAGCGCCGGTAGAGGGACTGGAACGGCCGCTCCTCGCCGGATTGCGCCGTCGGGGTCGGTCGGGAGCGCGGCACGCCGATGATGCTACGGCCGCGCTGGTACGCCCGTCGCAGATGCCGCGCGGCGCCCCCGGGTGCAGCGGCCAGGTCGCCTGCGGCACACGGGGCAGTCCGCTGAGAGCTGCTGTCTTCCGACCCTGACTCGGTTCACGGGGCCCCGTCGCGCAGAACCCAGCCGCTGCGCTCGAAGGCGCCGCGACGCGGCGACACGATAGCGTCTGGGCTTCCCGGAGGGGTGCGAGAGCGGCCGAATCGGCACGACTGGAAATCGTGTGTCGGGCAACCGACCGTGGGTTCGAATCCCACCTCCTCCGCGTCAGTTGGGCACTCTGACCAGGAGGTCTGATGGACCCGTCCGCCGAGTTCGCCGCGGACGACACCGTGGCGATGGAGTTGGCGATCGCCGAGGCCCGCCTCGCCGGGGCCGCCGGCGACGTCCCGGTCGGTGCCGTGGTCGTCGCCGCTGGCGTCGTCGTCGCGAAACGCCACAATGAGCGCGAACGCTCAGGCGACCCGGCCGCCCACGCCGAACTCCTCGCCCTGCGCGACGCCGCGGCCCGGTTCGGCCGTTGGCGCCTGCCGGAGTGCACCGTCGTCGTGACGCTTGAGCCGTGTCCGATGTGCGCCGGGGCGCTCGTCGCCGCCCGAGTCGGCCGGCTCGTGTTCGGCGCCGCCGATCCGAAGTCCGGCGCCTGCGGATCGCTCTACAACCTGCTCGCGGATCCCCGGCTCAATCACGAGGCATCCGTCCAGGCCGGGGTTCTGGCCGAGCGCTGTGCCGAGCTCCTCACCGAGTTCTTCTCGGATCGCCGCGAGCCGGGTGGTCCCTGACCCGTCCATGACACGGCGGTGGTTCGGGTAGCCTCGCCGCCCGGAGGGATGCGAGAGCGGCCGAATCGGGCGGTCTCGAAAACCGTTGTACGTCCTGCGTACCGTGGGTTCGAATCCCACTCCCTCCGCAGCTTGTCCTGAATCCCATTTGGTGGACCACTACCCATGGCGACGTGGCCTCGGTTTGTCGTGCCCGGACGGCCGCGTATCGGCTGGAGTCAGGTCCCCAAGGGCGCTGAGACGCCGGAGCGAGTGGGTCGCGACCGCTCGCGCCGCCTACGTGATGCAGGAGCCGGTCGCCACGGTTTTCTCGTCGAGCAGCGCGGAGTCGATGCGCTGCACGACACCCGGTCCGGCGAGCGCGAACCCGATGTCGATATTCGAGGCCGAACGCGAGAACACGACCCCGAAGACCGTGCCGTTCGTCGCCAGGAGCGGTCCGCCAGAGTTGCCGGGGAGCACGGTCCCGTCGAGCTCGTAGACGTTGCGCACGGTGAGCGACTCGTCATAGATGTCACGGCCCTGGGCCACGAACACAGTGACCACCCCGGCTGGCCCGGCCTGAAGTTCTCCGCCCCCGGGGTAGCCGATGATGACGGCGGCCTTCGGGCGTGGGTAGATGCGGTTGTCGATCTTCAGCGCCGGGATCCCCAGCGCTGTGACGGGTCGCAGCACGGCGAGGTCGAAGCGCTGGTCGAAAAGGACGGGCCTCACCCTCCACGAGCGACCATTCAGGTTCTCGACGACGATGCGGCCGGTCCCGGCGACGACGTGCGCGTTCGTGACGACGAGCCCCCCGGCGACGACGAATCCCGAACCGTCGCGCTGGCCTCCGCAGCCGTAGGCGATGACCTTCACGACGGAGTCCTCCGCCCGGCGGGCCGTGGCGTCGACCTGCGCGCTGGTCGCGACCTGCACCTCGACGGAGGACTGGGGCGTGATGTTGGCGAGGACCTGCGGGAAGCCGGTCGTGGCGAGATAACGCTCGACACCGGAGAACGCGTCGGGGATCGGGGGCATCACGCTGCTCACGCCGCGCAGGATGGCGGAGTTCTCGATCTCGCCGGAGACGCTCGTCAACGGACTGTTCACGAGGACCGACGCGAAGAGCCACAGGACGACGAGGACGGTTGCCGCGGCGGTCAGCCCCCCGACGAACTCGTCGACGACGTGGACCCGGAAGCGGCGCAGCGCGGTCGACATCCGGAGGCCGGTCTGGCGTCCGCCGACGCCGAGCAGGGCGACCGGCAGGACGAGCAGGACGATCGCGAGCACGGGCTTGGCGACCGTTCCCGAGACGTGGGGACAGAGCACGAGGACGAGCCACACGCCGAGGGCGAAGCCGAGGATCATTCCCACAAATTCGGCGATCTGGGCCAGTCCCCCGACGCGTATCCCGTGGACGGCCGCGGGGAGGAGGAGGAGGATAATCACCGCGTCGAGTGCGTTCATCGGGAACCGCTCTCGCGTCTAGGTGCGCGGCGGGACGACTGGCTCGATCCCGAGGTCGCGATAGCCGAGCAGGCTCGAATACGGCACGGCGCGGGCCGCGAAGACCTCCCGGGCCGTGTCGCCCCGGTCGAAAAGCACGCAGGCGTGTACGACGATGGCGCCGGCCTCGGCCACGACGTCGTACGCCTCCATGATCGAGCCGCCCGTGGTGGCGGTGTCTTCGAAGAGCACGACACGCCTTCCATCGACGGGGATGCCTTCGATGCGGCGCCGGTTGCCGTGGGACTTCTCGCCCTTGCGGATCGAGAACCACGCCTTTGATGCGAGGAGCGCCACCGCGTGCACGACCGGGTCCGCTCCCATCGTCATGCCCCCGATCGCCTCGTACTCGACCGCCCGGCAAGCGAGGTGATCGATGACGGCGCGGGCGGCGAGCTCGAGATCGACGCCTCTTGACACCGCACGGCGCATGTCGACGTAGTCATAACTTGTTGCTCCCGAGGCGAGGAGGAAGGGCTGGTCGGCGCGCGTGTACGCACGAGTCCGCACAAGCGCCAGGAGCTCCCCGCCGGTGGGAGGTTGGTGTTCTCGTTCCTCGTTCTCGCCGCTGGGTGTCGGGGTCGTGGGCATCAAGATCCCAACTTAGGGCGAGAAACTCGCCTTCTCGGGTATTGCCGTCAGGCGCGGTCGTTGAAGCGGTAGCCGACCCCCCGGATCGTGATGATGTGCGTGGGATTGTCCGGGTCGCGCTCGATGCGCGCCCGCAGGCGGCCGACGAGGGTCGCGACGATCCGCGGGTCACCGAGGTAGTCGAGGCCCCAGACGTGCTCGAGCAACTCGTCGCGGCTGACGACCCGGCCCGCGTATTGCAGGAGTTCCCGTAGCAGCTGGAACTCGCGCAGCGGTATCTCGACCTCGCTGCCCGCGACGGTGACCTCGTGGCGCGCCGGGTCGAGGGTCACGTCACCGGCGGTGAGCACAGAAGGCGGGATGACGGAAGGGCACGGGGCGTGACCAGGATCGCCGGTAGGGGCCGGTTGACTCCGGCGGAGTTGCGCGCCGATCCGGGCGACGAGCTCGCGCATGCGGTACGGCTTCGGGACGTAATCGTCGGCCCCGACCTCCATGCCGCGCACGACGTCGAGCTCGTCCTGGCGTGAGCCGAGCATGATGATCGGCGTCGGGACCCCGCGGTCCCGCAGTGCGCGGCAGACGTCGATACCGGACATTCCCGGGAGCATCACGTCGAGAAGGATCACGTCCGGCCGAATCGTTTCGACCGCCGTGGTCGCTTCGGTGCTGTCGCGCGCGCCCGAGACGTCG
Source organism: uncultured Acidimicrobiaceae bacterium (assembly GCA_963785415.1). Classification (GTDB taxonomy): domain Bacteria; phylum Actinomycetota; class Acidimicrobiia; order Acidimicrobiales; family Bog-793; genus Bog-793. Next base: position 1,370,670 of record CAWAVB010000001.1, on the reverse strand, counting down.
AATCCTTCACGGGCGAGCCCTACCGTGAGCGCAAACAGTTGGTCCTCGTCATCTTCGATGATGAGGACGCGCGGCCACTCTGACGGTTCACGATCGGTCGCCATCGCGTTTGTCAACGGGCACCTCTCGGCCTTGTCGCCGATGCACACGATGGTTGTCCGGGCCGGTGACAGGACCGTGAGACGGGGGTGAACAAACCGTGACGGCGGGACGAATTCTCGGGTGCGCCGGTTCCGTGACGACCGGGGGCAACGCGGTGGTGGGCTGTTCCCCTGTGAACAAAGGCGTTCCGGGCGGTAACCTCGCAGCCATGGCCTCGTGGTCAACGCGGCAGTTCGAAGCGGTAAAGGACATGCTGCGCTTCAGGACGAGTCCGGTGCCGTCGGGACCACGCTTCGTCGAGCACACACACCGGGACGTGCGCGGCGGCGGGCTGCGAGCCGCCGTGTTCGGCGTGAGCGATGGCCTCGTTTCAAACGTATCCCTCGTCCTCGGCACCGCCGGCGCCCATCCCGGGGCTGGCGTCGTGCGGCTGGCCGGCCTCGCGGGGTTGTTCGGGGGGTCCTTCTCGATGGCAGCCGGGGAGTACATCTCGATGCGGGTCCAGCGGGAAGCGTTCGAGCGCGAGCTCCACGTTGAACGCGCGGAGATCGAAGAGCGTCCCGAGAGCGAACGCGCCGAGCTCGTGTACCTGTACGAGAGCCGGGGCCTCGACGCTGAGACCGCCGAGAAGGTTGCCGACGCGCTGATGGCGGACCCGAAGGTCGCGCTGGAGACCCACGCCCGCGAGGAACTCGGCCTCGACCCGGCTGCGCTCGGCTCGCCACTTCAGGCGGCGTTCTTCTCGTTCGTGACGTTTGCCATCGGCGCGCTCATCCCGCTCGCCGCCTTTCTTGGCGGCTCCGCGGGATCGGGCGCGATCGAGATCGCGATCGCAGCCACCGGGGTCGCGGCCCTCGTCGTCGGCGGGGCGATCTCGTTCCTCACGAATCGTTCCGTCGTGTGGTCGGCGCTGCGCTCCCTGTGCATCTGCGCGGTCGCGGGTGCGATCACCTACGGCATCGGCTCCGCCGTCGGCGCAACCGCGGGATAGGCGGCGACGGATGCTGCGGCATGGGCGGGCGGGCCACCCCGCCGCGCCGGTCGCCACAGTCCACACCTGTCTCGTCGTCCGGCACGCCGTCGCACTTCCCCGTTCGAGCTGGCGGGGCGACGACGTGCTGCGGCCCCTGTCGCATCGTGGTGAGCGCCAGGCGGCCGCGCTCGCCGAGAGTTTCTCGGATCAACCGGTCGGGCGAGTGCTCGCGAGCCCGGCCGGGCGGTGCGTCGCGACGGTCGCCGCGATCGCGGAGGATGCGGGAGTCCTTGTGGAGATCGCGCCGTTCCTCACCGAGGGTTCGGACGGGCTCGTCGCGCTGCACCGCATCCTCGCCGCGGCCGAGTCGCTCGAGAGGCCCGGCGTCGTCGTCGCCTGCACGCACGGTGACGTGCTCATCGGCGTGGTCAACGGACTCGTCGGATCGGGCGCGATCGCGGACAACCCCGGGGTGATCCCGAAGGGCGGCGCGATCCGTCTTGTCGTCGCCGAGGGCGAGGTCGCCGCCGTGTCGGTCGTCCCCGCCCCGGACTAGTGCCGGCGCGGCGGGCGTGGCGGGCGCCCTGCGGCCGCGTCCGGCGAGGCCTTGGTCGGACGCGGCCGGTTTGTGCTTGGATGCTCGTTTGTGGTCGGACCCGACGGGGCCCGACCGGCGTTGTGGGCTCGGTGAGCCGGGGGAGTGAAAAGGCGTGAGCGATCGATGAGTGCCGACGCGGCGGCAACGACCGGTTCAGAACGGCTGGGAGTGAACCCCTACGGTTACTTCGACGTCGCGAGCCGCGAGTACGTGATTACCCGTCCGGACACGCCGACGCCGTGGATGAACTACCTCGGCGAGGGCCGTTACGGGGGCATCATCTCGAATACCGCCGGCGGCTTCTCGTTCGACCGGGACCCGCGTGACCGCCGGGTGAGCCGGTACCGCTACAACTCGCTCCCGGCGGACCAGCCCGGCCGCTACGTCTATCTCCGCCGCAAGGACTCCGGCGCCATCTGGGGCGCCACCTGGCAGCCGGTGCGGGCACCGCTCGAGAGCTACGAGTGCCGCCACGGGGCCGGTTACACGAGGATCACGACGACAAACGCCGGCGTCCGCGCCGAGATGCTCTACTTCGTCCCCCCCACGCCGGAGGATGATCCCTGTCCGGTCGAGCTCTGGGTCGTCCGGCTGGCGAACACGACCGACGCGAGCCTCGTCCTCCAGACCTTCAGCTACGTCGAACTGAGCTTCTTCGACGCCTTCAACGACCTCCACAATCTCGACTGGGGCGGGCACATCGTGAGCTCGCGTTACGAGCCGGAGCATCGCGCCATCGTGTCCGGGACGAAATTCCGGACGACGCGGGCGTTCTTCGCCTCGGACCGGACGCCGAAGGGCTTCGACTGTGACCGGGAGGCCTTCGTCGGCCGCTACCGGGGCTTGGAAGCGCCTGAGGTCGTGGAGGAAGGCAGGTCACGTCGGAGTGAGTCCGCCCGCGGCAACAGCATCGGGTCGCTCAGCCACGAGTTCCGCCTCGGGCCCGGGGCGGAGACGCGCCTCGTCTACATGCTCGGGGTCACCGACGCGCCGGACGCGATCGGCGCGGTCGTCGACCGCTACAAGAGCCGCTCCGAGGTGGCGGAGGCCTTCGCCGCGCTGCGGGCCGATTGGGACGCCTACCTCGGCACGCTCAGCGTCTCGACCCCGGACACGGAGACGAACGCCACCGTCAACTACCTGGCGCCGATGCAGTGCCGCACGACGCTGTACTGGTCGCGGTTCGTGTCGGGCTACGAGACGGGCCTCGGGCGCGGCATGGGAACGCGCGACACGGCCCAGGACACCTTCGGCGTCGTCCACGCCGCACCCCGGGAGGCCGCCGCCCGCCTCGTGCACGGCTGGGGGATGCAGTTCGGCGACGGCCACGCCTGGCACCAGTACTTCCCCCTCGCCGACGAGGGCGGGCCGGGACTCGCGGCCGAGCGGCCAGACCGGCCCCAGTGGTTCAGCGACGATCACCTCTGGCTCGTGCTGGCCACCTGCAACTACCTGAAGGAGACCGGCGACTACCGATTCCTCGATCGACGGGTCCGCTACGTGACAGAACCCACCGGCGAGGCGGAACCCGCCGCGGCCCGGAGCTCCGGGGTCGACGACACGGTTTGGGGCCACATGATGGCGGCGATCGGCTTCACCCTCGCCCACCTCGGTCCGCACGGGCTCCCGCGGTCGGGGTACTCGGACTGGGACGACACGCTGAACGTCGACCACGGGTCGGGCCGCTCCGAGAGCGTCTGGTGCGCGATGCAGTTCTGCCGGGTTGCCCTCGATCTCGCAGAGCTGGCCGACCATCTCGGCAAGCAGGCCGAGGCGGAGCGGTTCACGGCGTTGCACGAGGAGATGGCGCGGGCGATCAACGACTGCGCCTGGGACGGGCTGTGGTACGCGCGCTCGTTTGACGACGCGGGCAAGCCGGTCGGGGTGTCGACCGAGACGCGGCACCGCATCAATCTGATTCCGCAGAGCTGGTGTGTGATCGGTGAGGTCGCGCCGCCCGAGCGCGCGCTTCTCGCTATGGACTCGGCGCACAACATGCTCGACACCCCGTACGGGCCGAGCCTGTTATGGCCGCCCTACGACGGCGACGACAAGCGGGTCAACGGGACGAGCACGTACCCGCCGGGCGCCAAGGAGAACGGGGGCATCTTCTGCCACGCGGCCGCCTGGTCCGTCGTCGCCGCAGCCCAGCTCGGCGACGGCGCGCGGGCGTACGAGTACTACCGTCAACTCCTCCCTCTCGCCCGGCCCGACGTCGAACGCGCCGCCGTCGAGCCCTACGTGTACTGCCAGAACATCTGCGGCCCGGCGCACCCCCAGTACGGCCTGGGCCGCAACTCCTGGTTGACGGGCGCCGCGGCGTGGATGTACGTCGCCGCGACGCAGTGGATCCTCGGGATCAGGCCGACCCACGACGGATTGCAGGTGGCGCCGGCCATCCCTTCGGGGTGGCCGGGCTTTACCTGCCGGCGTCGGTTCCGCGGGACGACCTACGACATCTCGGTCACGCGCACGGGTCCGGGTGACTCCGTCCGGCTCGTTGTCGACGGCAAGCCGGTCCCGGGCGACGTGATCGTGCTTCGTGCCCGGCGCAAGGCCCGTGTCGTCGTCGAGGCGACCGTCGGCGACTAGGACGCGGAGCGAGTGACCCGCCAGGATCGGTCCGCGCCGGCGGCGCCCCGGGACCGTGCGGCCCGCGGCGGGCCGGCGCAGGTTCGCGGGCGGGTGGGTCGTGGCTGAACTGGGCCGCCCGGATGGTGCGGCCGACACCGCCGGGCGCGTCGGTCTTCTCACGATCGCCCGCGAGTGGGGGCGCATCGGCTGCATCGGCTTCGGCGGCCCGCCAATCCACATCGCCCTTCTGCGTCGGCTGTGTGTCACCGAACGCGGCTGGATCGGGCCGACCGAGTTCGAAGACGGGATCGCGGCGACGAACCTGCTGCCCGGGCCGGCCTCGACGCAGCTCGCGATCTTCTTAGCCTGGCGCGTGCGCGGCCGCCTCGGCGCGCTGGTCGGCGGGGTCTGCTTCATCGTGCCGGGGCTCGTCGCCATCCTGGCGCTCTCGGCGTTGTTCTTGTCGCACAACCCGCCGCAGTGGGTGAAGGGCGCCGCCGCGGGGGCGGGGGCCGCGGTCGCCGCGGTCGCGCTCAACGCGGCGATGGGTCTCATGCCGTCGAGCTGGAGGCGGATCGGCCGGCGACCCGCCGAGCGGGCGCGCTGGATCGCCTACGCGCTCGCCGGCGGTGTCGCGGCGGCGACGATCGGGCCGTTCCTCGTCCTCGTCCTCGCGGCGTGCGGCGCGGTCGAGGTCGCCGTGCGCGAGTTGCGGAACCGGCCGCCGGCGGCGCTGCGCGGGTTCGTCGTCCTCCCCCTGTTCGCCGCGGTGGCCTCGGTCGGGGGCATCGGCGCGGTGGTCTGGGAGGCGTTCAAGATCGGTGCCCTCTCCTACGGCGGGGGCTTCGTCATCGTGCCGCTCATGCAGTCAGACGCCGTCCATACCTTCCACTGGATGACGAACGCCCAGTTCCTGAACGCGGTGGCGCTCGGCCAGATCACCCCCGGTCCGGTCGTCCAGACCGTCGCCGTCGTCGGCTACGCCGCGGCGAGGCTGCGCGGGGGTCTTATCGCCGCGCTTGTCGCGTTCGCGCCGTCGTTCGGGTTCGTCCTGTTCGGGGCCCCGCATTTCGGGCGGCTCCGGACGAACGGCGGTGTCCAGGCGTTCCTCACCGGGGCGGGACCCGCGGCGATCGGAGCGATCGCCGGGGCGTCGATCCCGCTCGGACTCGCGCTCTCCCACGTCTGGCAGGTCGGCGTGCTCGCCGCCGCGCTCGTCTGGGTCGTGGCGCTGCGGCGCAACGTCGTCCTCGGGCTGCTGGCCGCCGGCGCGGTCGGCGTCGTCGCGTCGTTCGCGGGCCTGCCGGTCGGCGCGTAGGCGCGGGCCCCGACCGCCGGACGCCACGGCGCCACGGCGCCGTGCTATGTGTGTGCTGTGACAACCCAGCGCATCCTTTTCATCGGCGGTACCGGCATCATCAGCTCGGCGTGCGCGCGGCGCGTCGTCGAGACCGGCGCGGATCTGCATGTGGTGAACCGGGGCGTGACGCGGTTGCGGCCGCTGCCGCCAGAGGCCCACGTGCTCGTCGCCGACGCCCGGGACCCGTCTTCGATGCGCGACGTGCTCGGACGTGCCGAGTTCGACGTCGTCGTCGAGTTCGTCGCCTACACCCCGGACCACGTCCGGGCCGACCTCGAACTGCTCCGGGGCAGGATCGGCCAGTACGTCTTCATCAGCTCGGCCTCGGCGTACCAGACGCCGCCCGCCCGCCTGCCGGTCGTCGAGTCGACCCCGCTGCGCAACCCGTACTGGCGTTACTCCCGGGACAAGATCGCCTGCGAGGACGTCCTTGTCGCCGCCTACCGGGACGAGGGCTTCCCGGCGACGATCGTCCGGCCCTCCCACACCTACGATCGAACCTCGGTGCCGTTCACCGGAGGGTGGACCGTCGTCGACCGCATGCGCCGCGGGGCGCCGGTCGTCGTCCACGGCGACGGCACGTCGCTGTGGACGCTCACCCACCACGACGACTTCGCCCGGGCCTTCGTCGGGCTCCTCGGGGAGCGGCGCGCCGTCGGCGACAGCTTCCACATCACCTCGGACGAGGTCTTGACCTGGGACGAGATCGCGCGCATGCTCGGTGCCGCCGCCGGTGCCGAGCCGTCGATCGTGCACGTCCCGTCGGAGGTGATCGCCGCGGTGGACGCCGAGTGGGGCGACGGGCTGCTCGGCGACAAGGCGCATTCGCTGGTGTTCGACAATCGCAAGATCAAGTCCCTCGTTCCCGGATGGGTGGCGACGATCCCGTTCCGGGTCGGCGCGGCCGAGATCGTCGAGTGGCACGACGCCGATCCGGCGCGACGCGTCCTCGACCCGGCTTTCGACGCGGCCTGCGACCGGTTGGTGGCTGTCCGTCCGGCCCCGGCGGGCTGAGCGGGACCGCGGGCTATTCGGTCGACTCGGCGATCGTCACGGACTCGATGACGACGGCTTCGCCCGGCGTGCCCGACGGGCTGCCGGTCGCCTCGATCGCGGCGAGCACGTCGAGGCCCGAGACGGCCCTGCCGAACAGCGAGTACAGCGGCGGCAGCGCCGTGCCCTGGTCCCCGGAGATGATGAAGAACTGGCTGCCGTTCGTGTTCGGCCCGGCGTTCGCCATCGCCAGCGAGCCGATCTCGTAGCGGCCGGGCTTTGGCAGCTCGTCGGCGAAGCGGTACCCCGGTCCTCCCGTCCCCGTCCCGGTCGGGTCGCCGCCCTGGACGACGAATCCGGGGATGATGCGATGGAAGACGATTCCGTCGAAGAAGTGGTAGCGGGCGAGGAAGACGAAGCTGTTGACGGTCAGGGGCGCGCCCGCGGCATCGAGCGCGAAGACCATCGTCCCTTTCGAGGTGACCATCGTCGCCGTGTAACGGTGCTCCGGGTCGACACACATCAGCGGCGGTCCGGCGAACCGCACGGTCTTGGGGGCGGAGCCGTCCGCCGGGGGGCACTCGCTCGGCATGGTCGTCCTTTCGTCGGCGCCTCTAGGAGGCGACCTTCGTGATCGTCACCGAGATGATGTGGTGCGTCTTCGACGGCGTGCCGCCAGCCGTGCCGTCCTTGGCGATCTCTTTGAGCACGGGCCGCCCGGATATGACGGTGCCGAAGGACGTGAAGATGGGGTCCCCGCCGACGAGCGCCTCGTACTTCGGCAGGACGACGAAGAACTGGCTCCCGTTCTCGTTCTGTTTCTTCTTGTTCTCCCGCGTCGCGTACAGCACGCTCCAGGTCGGGTAGCAGCTCTTGTTGGCGGCACACGACGACTTCGGGGGCTCGCTCAACCAGCTGTAGCCGGCCTCGCCGCTCGCCTTTCCGGTGGGCGAGCCGCCCTGGACGAAGGTGCCGGGGATCGCCCGGAAGAGTTTCGTCCCGTCAAAGAACCGGTATCTGGCGAGGAAGACGAAGTTGTTCACCGCTTTGGGCGATCGAGACGCCGGCATGGAGATGACGAACGACCCGAGGTCCGTCTTCACGGTCGCGTCGTAGGTGGCCTTGGCCGAGATGCACATCGGGGGGGTGCCCGTGAAGTTGACGTGCCGGGACTTCGAGACCGTCTCGCCCTTGGGCAGGCAGGTCGGCGCGACCGCGGTGAACGCGGTCGGCTTGGGGTGCTGGCTCACCAGCGCGATGACGCCGACGAGCGCGGCAACGATGACGAGCGCGCCGAGGGTCCGGCGCAGCCGCCGGGAGCGCCGCTTGTGCTTCTGGGCCTGCTCGACCTTGACTTGTCGCATCGCGCGCTGTCGGGCGCGCTTTTCACTCGGCACGGCCAGCCAAGCTAGTCGCGACGGAGCACTAGGTTGTCCACGTGGCCCGCATCGTGCAGAAGTTCGGCGGCACGTCGGTCGCCGACTCCGACCGGATCCGCGAGGTCGCCAAGCACGTGGCCTGGACGCGTCAGAACGGCGACGAAGTCGTCGTCGTCGTCTCGGCGATGGGCAAGACGACGGACGAGCTCGTGCGGATGGCCGAGGACGTGAGCTCGGTGACGCCGGGACGCGAGCTCGACATGCTGCTGACGGCGGGCGAGCGGATCACGATGTCGCTTCTTTGCATGGCGCTCGCCGAGCTCGGTGTCGAGGCGGCGTCGTTCACCGGCAGCCAGGCCGGCATCATCACGGACACGACGCACACGAAGGCGAAGATCGTCGAGGTGCGCGCCACGCGGCTGACCGAGGCGCTCGCCGAGGGCCTCGTCCCCGTGGTCGCCGGCTTCCAGGGGGTGTCGACCACCCGCGACATCACGACGCTCGGCCGGGGAGGATCCGACACGACGGCCGTCGCGCTCGCCGCGGCCCTCGGGGCGGACCGGTGCGAGATCTACACCGACGTCTCGGGGGTGTTCACCGCCGACCCGCGAGTGGTGCCGAGCGCGCGTCGGCTCCAAAAGGTCTCGTTCGACGAGATGCTCGAGATCGCCTCGACCGGGGGTCGGGTTCTCGCGCTCCGGTCGGTCGAGTTCGCCCGCAACCATCACGTACCGGTCCACGTCCGTTCCTCGTTCACCTGGGAGCCCGGGACGTGGGTGACCGAGGAGGACCCGTCCATGGAACAGCCCATCGTCTCTGCCGTGACGAGCGAGGTCTCGGAGGTGAAGGTGACGATCACCGCGGTTCCCGACCGTCCCGGGGTGGCGGCCACCGTGTTCCGGGCGCTCGCCGAACGCGCCGTGAACGTCGACATGATCGTGCAGAACACCTCCCGGGAGGGGCTGACGGACATCTCCTTCACCGTCCCGCGTGCCGAGCTCGTCGCGGCCCGCGAGGAGACGCAGTCGCTGTCGGCCGGGATCGGGGCGCGCGAAGTCCTCGTCGACGAGGGCATCGCCCAGGTCTCGATCGTCGGAGCGGGGATGAAGACGCATCCCGGCGTGACGGCGATGATGTTTGAGACGCTCGCCGCGGCGGGCATCAACATCGAGATGATCTCGACGTCGCCGATCCGCATCTCCTGCGTCGTGCGGGCGGAAGTGGTCGACAAGGCGGTCCGCGCCCTGCACGACGCCTTCGGCCTCGGAGGCTGAAGCCGATCTGACCGTCCGGAACGCGCTCGCTAGCCTGACGCCATGCGTGTCGGGATCTTCGGGGCGACGGGGCAGGTCGGTGGTGTCATGCGGCGCCTCGTCGACGAACGGGACTTCCCCGTCGACGAGATGCGCTACTTCGCGTCGCACCGTTCCGCGGGGTCGAAGCTTCCCTGGCGCGGGGCGCAGGTTCTCGTCGAAGACGCCGACAGGGCAGACTTCACCGGGCTCGAGATCGCGCTCTTCTCCTGCGGCAAGACGACCTCGCTCTGGCTCGCCCCGCGGGTCGCGGCCGCCGGGGCGGTCGTCATCGACAACTCTTCTGCCTGGCGCATGGATCCCGAGGTGCCGCTCGTCGTTTCCGAGGTGAACCCGGAGGCGCTCGCGTCGATCCCGAAGGGGATCGTCGCCAATCCGAACTGCACGACGATGGTCGCGATGCCCGTCCTCAAGCCGCTCGACGTCGCGGCGGGGCTGCGGCGCGTCGTCGCGGCGACCTATCAGGCCGTGTCGGGCGCGGGGCTCGCCGGTGTCGCCGAGCTCGACGCGCAGGTCCGTGCCGGCGCCGACCGAGCAAGCGCGCTCACTTTCGACGGCTCCGCGGTCGAGTTCCCCGCGCCGTCGAAGTTCGTCGCGCCGGTCGCGTTCAACGTCTTGCCCCTGGCGGGCGCCCTCGTCGAGGACGGGACCGGCGAGACCGACGAGGAGCAGAAGTTCCGCGACGAGAGCCGCAAGATCCTCGGCCTCGCCGAACTGGGCGTCGTCTGCTCGTGCGTGCGGGTCCCGGTGTTCACGGGGCATTCGCTCGCTCTCGCGCTGGAATTCGCGCGGGCGCTCACCCCGGAGACCGCCCGCGAGATCCTCGCCGCGTCCCCCGGCGTCGTCCTGGCCGACGTGCCGACGCCGCTGCGGACCGCCGGGACCGATCCGGTGCTCGTCGGGCGGATCCGGCGAGACCCGACGGTAGCGAACGGGCTCGTGCTGTTCGTCTCCGGCGACAACCTGCGCAAGGGCGCGGCCCTCAACGCCGTCGAGATCGCTGAGATCCTCGCCGCGCGTCGCTAGAGAGCTCAGTAGGCGCGGCCGAAGACGAGCCGGCGTCCGTAGCCCGAGGACGCGCCGCACACGACGCACGGGCCCGATTCGTCGGGTCCGTCGCGGGGTATACAGCGCGGCGTCGCGCCGGTCCGCTCCTGGATCGCCTTCTCGCAGCCCGGCTCCTCGCAGATGAAGGCGTAGGCAAAGCCGGTCGCGACCGCCGCGGCGAGCTCGTCGAACGTGTCGACGGCTACCGAACGTGAGTCGCGGAACTCCCTCGCCCGCTCGAAGAGCGCGCGCTGGAACTCGTCGAGACGAGCCGGCATCGTCGGTGCGACCGCGGCCGCGACGACCGACGCCTTCTCCCCGGTCAGCCGGTCGACGACGACGACGGTGCCGGCGGCGAGATCACGCGGGCCGAGCTCGATCCGGACCGGCACGCCGCGCAGCTCCCATTCGTTGAACTTGAAACCGGCCGACACGTGGGTGCGGGCGTCGACCGTGACCCGGACGCCGTGATCTATGAGCTCGGCCGCGAGCGCGTCGGCCGCCGCCGACACGGTGCCGAGCTCGGTCTCCTTGCCGATGGGCACGACGACGACCTGGTACGGCGCGATCCTCGGCGGCAGCACGAGACCCCGGTCGTCGCCGTGGGTCATGATCACGCCGCCGACCATGCGGGTGCTCATCCCCCACGAGGACGTGTGGCAGAACTTGCGCACGCCGTCGACCCCCGTGTATTCGATGCCGAAGGCCCGGGCGAAGTTCGTCCCCAGGTAGTGCGAGGTCCCGGCCTGCAGGGCGCGGCCGTCGCGCATCATCGCCTCGAGCGAGACGGTCCGCACCGCCCCGGCGAAGCGCTCCGAGGGCGTTTTGTCCCCGACGAGGACCGGCATCGCCGCGAAGTCCTCGGCGAGCTCCCGGTAGAAATCGGCGGCCACCAACATCTCGTCGACGGCGTCTTGCTCGGTGGCGTGGGCCGTGTGGCCCTCCTGCCAGAGGAACTCGGTCGTGCGCAGGAACAGCCGCGGCCGCAGCTCCCAGCGCACGACGTTCGCCCACTGGTTGATCTTCACCGGAAGGTCGCGATACGAGTCGATCCATCGGGCGTACATCTCGCCGACGACGGTCTCCGATGTCGGCCGGACGACGAGCGGCTCTTCGAGTTCCTCGCCGCCGGCGTGGGTGACGATCGCCAGCTCGGGCGAGAACCCCTCGACGTGCTCGGCCTCGCGGCGGAGGTGGCTTTCCGGGATGAAAAGCGGGAAGTACGCGTTCTCGTGCCCGCTCGCTTTGATCAGCCGGTCGAGTTCTCCCGACAGGAGCTCCCAGATCCGGTAACCGTAGGGGCGGATGACCATCGTGCCGCGCACCGGGCCGCGGTCGGCGAGCTCGGCGCGCACGACGAGCTCGTTGTACCAGGCCGAGAAGTCCTCGCTCTGCGGGGTGATCCCGCGCTCGTTCGTCTTCGCCATCGCCTGCCGGGTTCCTTTTCCGCGGCGCAACCGTTGCGCTGGGTGGCGAACGTAGCGGATCCTCGGGCAGACCCGCGGCCACGCCGCGGCGCGAGGTCCCACCCGAAGCCGCCTGGGTTCACGGAACGTGATCTTTTTCACACGTACCGTGACGGCCCGAACGGCGCCGCGACGCTGTGCGCAGGGTTGGCGTCATCGTCACGGCATTGTCATGCCGATTCCCTTGCGGCGTTTCGCATCGACTTCGTACAGTCACCGGGACACCAATCCGGGTACTAGCCGTGGCTTTTTTGCGCCCTTTCGGGCGGTAGGTCGCGGCAATTCGCGAGTCGACTGGAGAGCGGATGCGCAAGGGACCGCTTGGCCTGCTACTCGGGGGGATGGGGGCGGCACTCGTCGCGGTCGGGATGACGGTCGTCGGCGCGTTCGCCGCGGCGCCGTCCGGCGCCTCGGCGATTCCCGGCACGACGCCGTCGTGGTGCAGCCAGTACGGGGCGTCGGTCGTTGGCTGGACCGGGACGAAGCCGAACCTGCCGATCTGCGGGCCCGGACCTGACAACGGGGGCACGTGGGGGTTGGTCGACCTGCCCGGCCCGTACGGCGCGGACCGCGGTTACTTCAACGCGACACCCGGATTCCAGTGCGTCGAGCTCGCCGATCGCTTCCTCGCCGTCGTCGACGGGCTGACACCGGTTCACGGCAACGGCCAGGCGATCGTCGCCAACTACCACGCCGCCTATTCCAACACGAGTCTTTACGTGAACGGTTCGCCGCGGGCCGTCGGTCATCCGCCGGTCGCGGGCGACGTCATCAGCTTCTCGGACGCGCCGGACTTCGACGCCTGGTCGGCTGGTCACGTCGCCGTCGTCACGGCGAGCTCGTTCAACCGCGCGACCGGCAACGGGACGGTGACGGTCGCCCAGGAGAACGTCGGCTCGGGCTACTGGAACTACACGCTCGACCTCGTCAACTGGCGGGTCGAGGACCCGACCACGGCGCCCGACGCCGAGTGGGGCTTCCCGTACGCCGAGTGGCTCCAGGTGACGCCGTACCACGCGGCGTTCGGCGCCCCGCCCGTGGGGCTCGTCGCGAAGTCCGCGCAATCGGCGCTCTCGCCGGTGACGGCGAACGTCACGGCGCTCGGTCTCGGCCAGCGCCACGATCTCGCCCGCCGGTCGGCCGGTTCGCGGCGCCTGAACTAGAGGCCGCTCAGTCCCGTCCCGCGAGGATCCGTTCGAGGAGCGCGGCCTGATAGGTGCGCTCGGCGGTGGCGGCCCCGGGGCCCCCGGTGTCGGCCGCCGACTCCCGGGCGCGGGCCGCGGCGTCGCGCGCCGCTGCCCAGGCGGGTTGATAGGGGGAATGGTGCTCGGCCCCGAGGGCGATCGGGCCCCACGGTGTCGGGATGAGGGCGCGCGGCGTGCTCGGGGCTTCGGCCTGATGTTCGTCGAGTGGCTCCTCACGGGTGCGCGCGTAGCGCGGCATGGCGAGATGGCGTAGCGCCTCCAGGGCGGCGAGCACCGCCTCGGAGCACGCCGCGAGCGTCGTCCAGGCGGGGTCGTCGAGCGCGTCGAGGTCGTCCCCGAGGTCGTGGCTCATCCGCGCGAGCGAGGCGTCGCCGACCTCGGAGCCGAGCCGGCGCAGCCGGCGCAGCGCGGCGAACCGGGTGAGCATTCCGAGCCGCTCCGCGCCGTCCGGGTTCGTGTGGTCGAGGATGACCCTCGCCTCGGCGACCACGTCGCCGAGCGTCGAGCCGTCCGGGAGCGCCGTCGCCGCCGCGGCGCCGAGCGAGTGAGCGGCGCAGTCGAGGGCGAAGCGAGCTGCGCCGTCAACTCCCCAGGCAGTCTCGGCGGTGAGCCGCGCCGACTGAGCGGCGACGCGCTCGGCCCGGTCGTCGGCCCCCTCGATCGCCTCGGCGGCAAAGATCCGTTCGTCGAGCGCCTCGAGGAGCGCCGCCGGCCGGCGCAGGACGAGCCGGCCGCCGGACACGGCGTGTACGACGTCACCGGGCGACGTCGTGGTGTCGCTGGCCCGCGGAAGGGCCCACGCGATCTCGCCGGTCGCCGTCATCTCGACGCCTTCGGCGTTCGTCGGAACGTAGAGGTTCTCGTTCATCCTTGGCTCCTTGCGGGTCAACCGGCCACGGCTTGACGGGTGGTCGGCCCTTCGGGCGGCCGACCGCGATCGGGTACGCGCAACGTCAGGCCAGCGACTCGGCGCTTTGCGGCCAGATTAGGCAGCGCGCCGGACCGGCGATCCGAAAAAGGACCGGGCGTCCGAACCGGGTCGCGCGGTGGCGGCGGCACGCGGTCCGCGTCGATCTCGCGGCGTGGGGACTCGGTGAGTCGGGAAGGCGGGATTTGAACCCGCGACCTCAGCGTCCCGAAGGCTGTTCACCCTCGGGACACCTCGCTCAATCTACCAGGGAGAAGATGCCATTTTGCCCGTTCACCTGGCCTGACGGTCTTCCCGCAACCCGCAGGCTGATGCACGGAGACGCACCGAAAACCCAGTGCCTAACGCACGGCTAACGCACGCCCAAGGTGCCCGTACGTTGTTACAACGCAGCCATCCGTCTCGGACAGCCTAGGGCCGTTCGTGGATGAGGTTCGCTGAGGTGAACTAACCCTCTGAGTCGGACGGGGCTGCCGGAGGTGGTGCCTGGGTAGTAGCCGGAGCAGGCGGTGGTGAGGGCGGCGGGGGCTCTCCACCCGCTGAATCCATATTCGCCATCTGAACGTCCATGGGAAACTCGGCAGCGCCAGACCCGATGAGCGCCTTCAGTGCCCGCTGCCCTTGCGCCTCGGATACACCCTGCGCGGATTGCGGGGGAGGACTGTCCGCTGGTGAATTCGCTGGAGGATTCTCGGGATCTGGCATCTGATTGGCTCCTCGTGTCCCCATCACGGAGCTACTTTTTTCGGCTCCGGGCGGACGACGAAGATTTTATCGCCCCATGCGCCGCTAGCCCCTGGCATCCATCGGCTTGGCGCTTTGATCGACACAACCACCATCCACCCGATCACGCCATCGGGTGCGGGCACACGAAACAAGACAGTTGTCCGAAGTGCCTCGCCGGACTCAGCGAACTGTTGATCCTCGTCACGCTCACCGAAGATCGCAGCAGCGAGTCGAAACTGACCCTCCCAAAGCCCCGTTTGACTTACCGATTCCTCAACCGCGTAGACCTCCCTAACCCGAATCACCGCGCCAGCGGTGCCGTGAAACTTCACACGAAAGAGACCCACGGCCTTGACCTCAGGTCTCGCAGCGATAAGCACGCTGCCACCCGGCAGCTCGGAGATATCCGCGCTTATCGAGATGCTGGCGCGGCGCCCATAGCGAGCAGCTAGGTACGCGCCACCCAGAAAGGCGAGAACTGCGGCGGATGCTCCGAGCCCCGTCATGACATTGAGCCAGCGGTCGGGAGGCGCTCCGTGTCCCTGGGGAGAGCGATTACCCCACAATGCCCAACCGACCCACGCCAGCAGCGCGATGCTGAACAACGCGATGACCGCGCCAATCGCAGCGCGCTTTCGAGGATGGCGGCTCCACAATCGCCGCGACAAGGCGGCTGCCAGCGGCATTTTTTCCACGCTACGTCACCAAGGATTTTGGTGCAGAAGCTCCAGTTGCACCTCGATTCAGACCACCTGACCCTTTGTGGTGCAAAGCCGTGTTCACCTCACCGCTGATCTTGACCCCGATCATGCACAGGCCCACCAGCTCGGGTGGCACGTCTTGTAGTTCGCTCCGTCGCCGCGCACGGATCGTCAATGGTCGCGAGGTGGCTCAGTCGTGGCTGGGCTACTGAATACCAACTGTCATCCGGGTTTATCCTGCGTCACCTCGCCAGCCGACGTGGCCGGCTAGTTCGTCAGCGTGATCCTGGCAGGCTTCGACTCTTTGCCAGTGACCTGTGCCGTCGCGCCACTTTCCGCTAGCAACTACGGACGCAGGACAATTCGTTGGCTGGCCCTCGGCTGTGATGCGGGAGACCAGTCGGAAACAATGCCCGGGCACGATTGAGAACGCGTTGGCGTAGTGCTCACCCACCAGCCGGACCTTATGCCGGGGTTCACCCGGCGACCATCCGCGAGCCCTAGTGCACTCTGACGAGGTGAACCCGCCAACCTGGGCAACGATGCGGCGTTGACGTGCAGCCTGCCTACGCAGAAGTCGACGGTCGTCCCTAGGCTGCGCTGTTTGTGCTGCTCGCGTACGTGGATGAGTCTGGCAACACTGGGCCAATCGCCAGCGGCGGAACGCTGACGTACACACTCGGGTGCGTGCTCCTGCTCGCTAGCAATTGGCCATTCGCGTTCGATGGGCACCTCAACTTCAGGCGACGCCTGAAGACTCGGTTCGGCCTTCCGATGCGAGCCGAGGTGAAGTGGCAGTACCTACTGAGGAACAGTGGACCGATCAGGGCTCTCGGGCTGACGCCGAACGACCGACGAGTCATCTTCCGGGCGCACCTGAACGTCCAGCGGCAACTCGGCGCGCAAGTCTTCGCGGTCGTCGTAGACAAACGGGCATCTCCCGCAATCGAAACGGACTGCTTCAATCTGGCATGGGAAAGTCTGTTACAACGCCTAGAGCGATCCACTCGTGGCAGCCGAAGCGCATTTGGGAACATGCCATTCATGGTGATCCACGACGAAGGCGACAATGACGCTGTCCGCGCTTGGGTCCGCCGATCGCGCCGCCATCTGACGGCCGGAAGTGCGTTCGGCCTGGGCCGGTTGCGCAATCCTGCAGGGCGCGTTATCGACGATCCTGTCGCGCGGCAATCGCATCATTCGTACTTCATCCAGACGGCGGACCTTGCTGCTTATGCGGCCTTCCGGTCCGTGATACCGCCAGGTTCCGGGGTCCGGTCGTTCTGCCCGTCGTCCACCTGGGGATTGCTCGGACCGGCGACGTTTACCGCGGCGACAGGACTCAGACCTCGTGCAGCACCAGGAATTGTCTTGCGGGATCGATAAAAGAGACTCCCCCCGCGCTAGGCGCTGGGGGGAGTCGGGATGTGCCTACCTCGGTCATGGGACCGGCTCAGCCCATGTGGCCCAGGGTACTTGTTCGGTGCGCGATCGAGGCGGATCGTAGATCGCCAGGCCAGGGGGTAACAGCGTTCAGCTGGCGCGCACCTATCAGTTCACCAAGAACGTCACGCCATCAAGGCTCGGGGTGGGAGCCGTCGAGAATGTGGGCGTCTCTCCTTATGCCGGGACTACGCCAGTGATGGTCAGGTATTCGCCGCTTGCGACGGTTTGGGTATCGCTCATCAGATTTGGTAGTCCACCGACAGGTAGGTCTGGTTGATCGTGGTCCATGTAACGGGCACCGTGGCTGCAACCCGCGCTGCGACGGTGCTGGAGCTGGAAGCTGGCCCGTACATGACGACGCTGGAGGCACCACCATTGACCAGTGCAGTGAAGCAATAAAGGCTGGTGTCCTGAATCTGCCCAGTGCCGAAGTACGTCCAAAACGTCGCAGCGGCAACCGGCAGCGAGAACAAGTAGCTACCTGATCCGAAGGTCGTCGTACTGCCAGCCGAAAAGTAAATCTGAACCTCGATGCGGCGACCGATCTGTAGGAAGCTCCCACTTACCGAACCGTTGCCAATGGCCGGTGCCGTGCCCGATGAGGTCCACGTTGGCGTGTAGTTCTGC
Source organism: uncultured Acidimicrobiaceae bacterium (assembly GCA_963785415.1). GTDB lineage: Bacteria > Actinomycetota > Acidimicrobiia > Acidimicrobiales > Bog-793 > Bog-793. The sequence continues at coordinate 1,353,232 of CAWAVB010000001.1, read as the reverse complement.
CAGTTGCTTTCGAGTACCCCGACGACGTTGGCGTTAGTCCCGTCACCGACGAACACGTAGCCCGCGTACTGGCCGTACAGCAGAAGGCTTGTGTCCCCGTCGATGTGACCCGATGCCGGAACGATGGTCACGGCATGGGTGTAGGACGAGTCCATCTTCTTGACGCACGTAATGGCTCCATCAGTGATGGGAACCGTGACCGTGAAAGCTCCGCTACTCGCGTTGGCCTGAACGAGATCGCCGGGGTTAGCCGAATAGGTAGTGCTCTGGCTCGTAGGTGCAAGCAGGTTGCCCCATGTTGGAAGGGTCCCCGTTCCACCGCCCCACAAAATGTTCGTCGTGCCGCCATTACCAAGCAGGTTCGTGATCTCGTTGGCCTCGTTGAAGTCGATGGCTCCGCCGGTGAGCGAGACAGAGGCGTTGGCGCTGTGGGCAGTCGCCGAGGTGCCGTCGTAGCCACGACCACCCGACGCGACGTTTACCGTCGTTCCCGAGTTCGATGAGCACAGAATCTTCTCTTCGCTTGCTGTGCCGCGGTCGATGACGACAATGAAGCCACCGCTATAACCAGGGGCCCCAGGCCAGCCAGTCGCTGAGTCAATCGCGAATGCGGTGTCGGTGGACGCCATCGCGTTTGCGAGGTTGGTGCTGGTGCCACCACCCGCAAAGAAACGTCGGAGAAAGGCCGTCGTCATGACCGGGTCGTCCCGAGGTCTGGTGCCGGGACTTCTGGCTCAATCGGCTGGCATGGCGATTCGCTGGGTTCCTGTGCCTCAGCGGTTTCGAGGCTTGACGAAATCGGCTCGTCAAACGAAGAGGTCACGCCCATGGCTTTGCCTCGACGCAGGCGCGACAAGTGGGCGCGAAAGCCGTTCGATACGGCTGCTCGCCAGGGGTCTTGAAGGACATGGATTCTCCCGGCCCTACCGGGAGCCCGCTCGAAGCGGGGTGGCGGTCTGGCAACCTGGGGGGAACCCCGTCAGCTATTCAAGTGACCGCATTTTACTTCATTCGACTAGCTAACCCGCCGCTTCTCGTCGTCGGTCGAGCGAGGCTCCAGCGCGCTCGTAGGTCTCGCGTAGATCGACAAGCGCCGCCATCACGTCCTCGAAGCCGGTGCCGAAGAGAGCTTTCCCCAGCCGTTCGTTGATCCTGCGCTGTAGCTGGGTCACGACGCCACCGCCAGGGCAAGCTGGTGAACCAGACCCGAGAGCGCGGCGAGTGCATCCCCGAGGGCATCCAACGCCACCGTCACGTCATCGCAGCCCGCATTGAACCGAACGACCTCGACCTCGATGCGTCCGAGAGTTTCCGATTCCGGTCCCGGCAGATACCACTTGCCTTGCCGACTGACATTTATCCTTTTCATATCGGGCACCTCCGTGCTCGGTCAGAGCCGGGGGTGTTTACGCATCGCCCGGCTCACTATTTTGTTGGCTCGCCCTATCTCTTAGGGAAGCCGTGTTTCTTCGCCCACTTCTCGACCGCTTTGCGTGACCAAAGCCGAGGCCGACCTTTGCCAAGGTCAACGACCGGACGTGGCATGTCGGGATAGCGCGACTGGTAGACGCTCACCGACGTTCGCTGTTTGAGCCTCAATAGCGCGGCAACGGCCACAGCGTCGACCAGATCGTCAGTGTCCACGCGAGGACTCACAGCATCACGTATACGGGCATCAACACAGGCGCTAGTATACGGGAGTCAACAACACAAAGGAGCGACGTGGTGGCAGCTCCAACTGAACCGTTGCCCGTGAGGTGCGGTAGTCAGGTGCTCCCGCCGGAGGAGTTGCTGGTTTCGGCCCCGATACGACGCGACGATTCGATAACTCTCAGCCTCTCCCTCCTCCGGCAGAACACGTTTACCGCGCTAGTTGACGATCGTGTGCCTGTTATTTGCAAGGTTGCTCGACCTCATTGGGCCAGCACGCTACGCATGGATGTGTCTCCCTACGATGAGCGCGCCATCCGTAGGGAGCGCGCTGCTTTTGTACTTGCTCGACTGCTCGGTTGGGACGACCTCGTTCCACTGACCGTCCTTCGGCGATTGACGTGGATGCAGGACCGCCTGGCGGCGGTTTCGATCTTCGAGCTACGCGCCATCGAGGGTGTTCCTTTGGAATGCTTCGCAGAAGAGGATTTGACCCGCGCCGCAGTATTCGACTTCCTCATCCGGCAACTCGACCGTGGAGCTCACAACTGGCTGGGTGTGCTGTCAGCGGACAGACCCGCGACCGGTATCAGCCTCAGACTGATCGACCACCAGCACGCGTTCACCGAGGTATCGCCCTGGCCTATGACGGTCTTCGTCCAATCCCAGGCGGAGTGGCCGATCGACAACGATTGCGCGGATCGACTTCGTCGCGCTGCCCGATGTGCTTACGGCTCGGAACTCACTTCACTCATCGGGTTCTCGGCTGTCGTGGCGCTAGCGAATCGGGCAAACAGGCTCGCCGATGAACGGCATCTGTCGACGTGACCGGGGCGATGACCGTGGACCACGCGGGAGTAGAGGAGGTCTTGAAGAACGCGATCGCAAAGGTAAAGGGTGTGGATGGTCACGACCTCGTCTACACAGTGACCCTCGCTGACGGAACCGTTGCCATATTCAAAGATCGAAGTGGCGTGAGCGGTCGCCAGGAGCGCGCCGCGTGGATCGTCGACCGCGCTCTCGGGTGGAACCTCGTCGCGCCAGTCGTGCTGCGTTCCGCGGAGATCAACGGTAAAGACCGGTTGTGGGTTGTCTCGTTGTTCGTTGAAGGGGCAGTCGAGGCACCATCGGATGCGCGTCTCGACAGTGAAACCTCCATACGCGCAGCGGCCTTTGACTACCTCCTGCTGGTATGGGATCGCCAAATATGGAATTGGCTCGCCGTTCCTCCCACCTTGCGGGAAGAGTTTTGGCGGCTCGTCCTCATCGACCACCACGGCTCTTTCGGTGAGGGAGGTCTCGTCGGGTCAAGGTTCTACGCATCCCGTCGAGGATCGTCACTACCACCGCACATCATCGACGACCTAAAGAGATTCGCTCGGGAGATGCCAGTCGAATTGATGGAGCTTTTGAGCACCGAGGCCCGCGTTGCGTTGCGTACTAGGGCGATTGAACTCGCCGCGACAGAAAGAATGCCGACATATGCCGACCGTCCACGCGATGCGGCGAACCGCCACTTGCCACACGAGCGGGAGGCGGTGGCCCGACAGCGGGAGTTCGCAAATGCCGTGCAAGCGGGAGGCTGTTCATCGTCGGCGGGAGTCCGCCAATGCCTACGAGTAATCCCGGTCATAGCTGGCAGTCGTCAGATCAACACGGGCTGTCCGGGCGAGAGCTGTGCCATCCGTGTGAGCGTCCTCAGCGTGGAGCGCGACTTGTGATGGTTGCGACACTCAAAGGGAATGCGCTCGGTAGGCCCAACGTCAAGAGGTTCCCAACCACCGCGGCTGTAGGAACCTACCGTTTGGATGCCCTGAGCGAGTATCTGCCGCTCGGTCTCTCTCTTGCTGTACCGCCTCGCCCGCTTGATGCTCGACCGATCACCGTCGATTTGCAGCAACGCCAGATTGTCGATGTTGCCCCGCTCCGCACATCGCCTGCACCGAACTTCGACCTGCATTCGCATCGAGGGACCGCTCAGCTAGGGCGGAGTCCCCGTACCAGTTCGGCGGGATCGACATTGAGCGCGGCTGCGACTCGAACAAGCGTGTCGAGTGTCGGTGACCCTTTGCCGAGTTCGAGATGCGAGATGTACGTCCGGTGTACCCCGGCCAGCTCCGCGAGTGCTTCCTGGCTAACGGGAGGATCAAGGCGCTGTCGTATGTCGCGAATGCGCTTCCCAAACTCCAATGCCAGCACGTCGCTGAACGTGGATCGCGCACCCCGTGTTCTCGCCATTCGAGCGAGTCGAGTAGCCCGCAGTAAAGTCGTCTACAGAAAACTTCCAGGATGGGTGAGCGGAGGGCGACCATGAAGCGGCTCCAATTCGCGCTAGCAGTCGTGCTGGCTTCGATCGGCGCACTCGCCGTCCCGTCCATTAGTGCCGCGGCAAGCTCGGGGAAGGTCACCGTTCAGATGACCCTCAAGGACTTGTCGTCGCCCGGGGCATTCGATGTCAACGACGACCTTCGACTGACGGTTGTTACTGACGTAGGTGGCAAGCCGGCGAAGCACGGCGAAGTCAACTTGGTCACGAACGACCCGAAAGAGCGAGAGCTGTGCGGCATCATCCAACCAGTCGGGAAACACGGCGACTACTGCAACATCGACTTCCCCAATGCGGGCCGGTTCACGATCTCCGCTGAATACGAGCCGGTGTATGTCCTGCCGGGCCATTACACCGTCGTTCGCCGGTTGGCGGTCACAATCAAAGCGCCGCGGGAGAGCACTAGCCCTTCTACGGTTCCACAGCAGTCTGAGACAGTGACTCCGACGTTCTCAGTGGATGCGGTCGCTGAAACGGACGAGGCCGAAACAGGGGAGTTCAGCGTCTCCGCCATCCTCAATACCGGCGGTCTCTTGACTCCAAACTGCCCGGCTCCCGCTCTTGGTGTGTTGACTGCCAGCTATCCCGCGAGCGGTTCGCTGAGCGTCGTCTATCCATTCGCCTGCTCGGGGCCGGGAGCGGCTTACGGCACCGTCTTCGATGCGGATGCTTCCGACGGTGGAACGACGATTGAATTGTCGTACTCAGGTGCGACCTACAAGGTGCTTGGCGAGACCATCACCCTTCGGCCCGCGACGACTTCGCTCTACCTGCCATGACGGACGACGATCGGGTGTCGCGTTGCAAGCCACCGCGGAGCGAATGGACTCACGCGCGCCCGATTCCTTCCTACCTTGACCGTTTCTACCCAAGTTCGTAGCGATCGGAACCGACGATGGCTCGCACCGTCTTGCGCACCAGCATCGTCGTCGTAGTCGCGGTGGCTCTGGCCGTTGCATACCGGGCCTACGAGACACGGCACACCACACCAGCTCGTCGGGCAACCGCGACCACCACCACGAAACTGCCGGCCCTAGTGCCAGCATCCTCGATTAGTTCGACAACGAGCCTCCCGGCACCAACCGCGCTCCTGTCGCTTGGGAATCCAACGACGTTCCCTCCTAACATGCAACCGATCGCCGTCGAGTGGTCCTCGACCAATGCTGCGAGCTGTTCCCTGTCGGTCTCGCCGGCACTCTGGACCGGCCCGGACCCGATGGTCACGCCTTGCAACGGTAGCTATCAAGCGAACGTCGACTACAACACCGTGCAGGAGGAGTGGCGTTTTACGTTCACGGCGACCAACGCCGCGGGACAGTCGGCCTCGTCAAAAGTGAACCTCACCATCGAGGCTCCGACCCCGACGACACAACCAGCGTGTAACTGGGTGTTCTATAACGCGCTCATCAATGGCGACGGGTACTGCGCGCCAGCGTCGGGACAGTCGTATTACTGCCCCGACGCCTCGCTTTCCCCGGAGGTGTGCTCGCAGATCTATCCGAACGCCTACCGCCCGTGACTGACGACGGCGTGTGCGCTCGTTGCTCGGGATCGCTCGACGGTGAGGTAACCGTGAGGGTCGCAACCCGAGAACGGGATGGACGCGAGTGGTGGGCATTCTGCGGCTTCGAGCACTACCTGTCGTGGCGGGGCGAACACGAGACGGCGAGCTACTACGGCCAGGTGATGTACGAGGCGCTAGAACGCAAAGACTCGGCCCCTCCGGTGATCGTCGGCGCTCGGCTGAGGGAGCTACGCACCGATCGGGGATGGACCCAGGCCGAGGCAGCAGAGAACTGCGGAGTGCAACAGCCGGTGTGGAGCAAATGGGAGCGAGGCAAGCAGGTTCCCGAGAACAAGGAATCGGTGTTAGCGGCCTTTGGGATCAAGTGGGGAGAGCTGTTCGCTGTCGAAGCCTTCGCGGGCTCGCGAGGATGAACCGACGCCGAGCACTATTGGCTGGTGTTGTCGTAGTCGTCGTCGCAGTAATAGCGGGCGTTCGTCTGATTCCGTCACACGAGAACACGGAGCCTCTCAAAGGATGGTCGTATCGGCACATTGACCCCAGCAACACCCTGGCTTCGGTTTCGTGCACCAGCAGCTCATTTTGCATGGCTGTAAGTAACTCAACCGAGTACGTGTTCACCGCAGGGTCATGGTCGAGAGGTCACAGGATCGATCCCAGGAGCAATAATGTGACGGGCCTCGATGAACTTAGGTCGGTCTCGTGTTCGAGCAGCACGTTTTGTGTAGCCGTAGGTGGAGGTTACGAGTTCACCTATTCAGGTGGCGCGTGGTCGAGCCGATTGATCGACGGAAAACCCGATCCTCAACTGACTTCAGTTAGCTGTTCCAGTCGCGACTTCTGCGTGGCCGTCGGAACTTCCTACCCATACGGAGACGCGTTCACCTATTCAGGTGGCGCGTGGTCGAGCGGCCAGGTGATCGACCGCGGCGACAGCCTTACCTCCGTGTCGTGTGCGAGTAGCGCGTTTTGTGTCGCAGTGAACAGCGACGGCTCGGAGTTCACTTACTCGGATCACAGGTGGTCTCGACGCTTCATTGACAGAAATTCCTATCTGGCCGGTGGCGGGCTTGGTTCGGAGCTGGGCCTGACCTCCGTTTCCTGTCCGAGTACCACCTTCTGCGTAGCGGTGGACGACGCTGGCTACGAGTTCACCTACTCGGGTGGGTCATGGTCCCGCGGCAAAGAAATCGACACCATAAGCGACGGCGACAGCAACACCAATCTCGTCGCCGTGACGTGCGCGAGCAGCATGTTCTGTATGGCGATGCCTCAGTTCGCTCAGTCTGAGATCACTTACTCTGGCCACGGCTGGTCGACGCTTCAACAGATCGACCCAAATGGTGGTCCCGGCTGGGGCTTTACGTCCGTGTCGTGCCCGCAATCAACCTTCTGTGTGTCGACGAGTTGGGAAGGTGGCGACGAGTTCACCTACTCGCCGCCCCAGAGGGCTCGCTAGGGAATATTCCAAGCGGGACGTTTTTACACGTTTCCGTGAGCGCGCTAGTTACTCATTGCTATCGACCGTCTGGGTACATACCCGGTTCGATATTTCTCTGTGTAGCGATTCGCCAAACGATCCGCAGTAGTTGACGACGCGACCTGCTAACCGCAATCGCAGTAGTTGATAGGTAGTTCCGTAGACGGTCACCTTGTAGCAATCCGTGGGAGTGGTTGCCATTGGTAATGGTGATTGCTCACTGTGATACAAGCTCGCACGTACCTCGCCGGTGTCGTCGTGCGTCATCAGCAGTTTGGTTGCGCGCAAGTTCGCACTCGTGCGGCCCATGCGGCGGGCATCGTCACGCGCGAGATGGTGCGACGTTCTCTCGCATTGCCTGTTGCGATCTGTAGCCGACTCGACTACAGTTACGGGTATGAGCATTGACCTTGTGGGACCAGACGAGATCGCTTCGCGGCTTGGCGTTCGGTCGAACACCGTTTCGACTTGGCGTGCTCGTGGTCTGTTGCCCGAGCCGGTTGCCACGATTAGCCGTGTCCCGTTGTGGCATTGGGAACAGGTGCGAGCGTGGGCCGATGCGACAGGTCGCCTCGTGGCTGAGCGTGAGACTTCCAAGGCGGCACGTGAGCGCGTGTCGATTGCTCGTGCCGTAGTGCTTGACGAGGTGAACAGACTTGCGGACGAGGCGCTAGGGATCATCGAAGCGGCTGACGACGGACTAACGATCAAGCGTCCGGCGAGCCGTACCAAGATGCGCGACGCCTCGGGACACTTCCGGTCGCTGGATGGTCGGAGCAACGGACGCGGCGAATGGGATTGGTACTACGGACTCGACCCGCGCACCCGTGCATGGCTGAGCCGTTCGCACATGGCTCCGCAGTCGTGGCTGAGCGACCCGGATCAGATGGCGCTCGACCCGACCGAATGGGTGCGGTGTCTGCGGCTGATTGACGCGGCCAGCGCGCTTGCCAAGCGTGTGCCGTGGCGCTCGTGTTCTCACCTGTTTTTCGGTATCGAGACGACCTACGACGTGGCCTCACTGTTTGGCACCTACAGCGATGCGGCTGAGTACCTGGCTGAGCTGGCTGGTGAGACTGACGAGCGTGGGCCGGTAGCCCTTATCGCCAAGCTGGGACCATCGCCTATCGAGATGTCATTCGAGGATTGGTGCGACGAGCTGACGGCGCTCGAAGCGCGGGCCTCGGCTATCGAGGGACCGACCGGCGAATGGGACATCCTCTCGGCTGAGGATCGGGCGGTCTACGACCGGCTGGAAGAACTACTCCCGAGCGGTGTCGTCGCTATCGCTGGTGCTTCGCTCGACGACCTGTACGTCCGAGCGGTCGGGGCGTACCTGGAGAACGTCGCGTGAACGGCGGCGTGGACGTGCCAAGGCGTCGCGCACCTGGGCGAGCTTCGCCGCTCGCTTCTTTGGAGTCCAACGGGTCACCACGTCGCCACCCTACCGATAGGAGCAGACAGTGAGCGGAGACCTGGACCTCGTGGGCATCGCTGAGATAGCCGAACGGCTCGGGACGACAGAGAAGATCGTCGCCACCTGGCAGGCACGCGGTTGGCCCGCTGGTCGACCTCGCAAGGTTGAGCCGCCCGTCTGTGAGGCGGTCATCTCGGGGCGCTACAGCGTCTACCGCTGGGCCTCCGTGAAGCGGTGGGCGACTGAGACCGACCGGCTACCTGACGCGCCGAGACCCCGGCGCAAGGGACCAACCAAGACCGGGGCTCGACCCTCCAAGGGTACTGGTGGCGGAAGTGAACAAACTCCACCGCGAATCGACCATCGCTCGGGGCCACGACCTGCACCCGTAGGAAGTCAACCCCGGCGAAAACGACAGTGAACAAGCTAAAGAATGTTGACACGAAAGCGAGAGACCAAGAGATGACGAAGGCAGCGGTATGGGTCAGGGTGAGCACGAGTCACCAGACCGGCGACAACCAAGTGCCGGACCTCGAACGGTTCTGTGAGCACCACGGCTACGAGATCGCCAAGCGGTACGAGCTGAGTGAGTCGGCATGGAACGGTGGCAAGGACGGGGGCGAGTACCGGGCCGCATTGAAGCGGGCAATGGACGACGCCTACCGGGGCGAGTTCGAGTGCTTGGTCGTGTGGGCATTGGATCGGCTGACGCGTGAGGGTGCCGAGGGGTTACTTCGCATCCTGCGGGAGTTCCGAGAGCGCGGGTGCAGCGTCGTCAGCGTCCAAGAAGCGTGGCTCAACACGGCCCCACAGATTCAGGACGTAATGGTGAGCTTCGCCGGTTGGATGGCCGAGCAGGAGTCGGCCAGGCGCTCAGAGAGGATCAAGGCGGGACTCGCCAGGCGCAGGGCTCAGGGTAAGCCGGTCGGTCGCCGCGAGGGTTCTAAGGATCACAAGCCTCGACGGACCGAGGGATACGTGAAGGCGTGGGACCGGCGAAAGACCGCGGCTGAGGCTTATTGAGAGAGCAAACAGCGCACCGAACGGTGCCAGAGAGCCTGCCTTTGGACCCTGCCAAGTGTGGCATGTGTGGCATGTGTGGCTAGGAACGTCTCATCAGGAAACGAGTCCTTTTCTTTCCTTCTGAGAAAAGCAGGAAATAGACGCTGACCAGGGCTTGGACACGTTCTACACGAATCGACGGACTTCCTGACCTGTTTGGTCGGGAATTGGAATCAGTGGCAATGGTCTATGTCCGAATGGAATCGTTTGGAGCAATGCCTATAACCGAGCGAGGCGCTACCCTTGAAAATCCCGCCCTAAGCCACACTTGTCACACTTGTCACAGTTCAAGCTCAGAACCGGATACGGCCACCCTGGGTCGATCCGCCCCGAGTCTCGACAAGTTCGGTCAAGTGTCTGTCGAACTCCTCGACCTCACCCTTCAACAAGCGCCAATCCTCGTCCTGGGCTCGCTGGCGGTTCTGTCTCCGCGTCCGCTTGGCACGCCGCCTTTCAATGCGCTCCCGGTACAGGCTCTCCGCTGCCAGGGCGTTGTCGGCCCGTCTGACCATCTCGGCGTAGAGCCCGTCCGGGTCGGCCCCCGACGCTTCGCAGAGTCCCTTGGCGATCCTTTCGAGAGTCGAGTGTCGAGTGCGCCTTGTGGCTCGTTCAATCCTCGCCCAGCCGTCAATGCTGAGGTCCGCAAGACGGGAGGCACGGTCGATCGAGAGCCCGGCAGCCTTGCGCAGCTCCCGCAGGTAGCCACCGAGAGCGTCGGCCCCGGCGTACTCCTCGGGCGTCAGCGGACTACGGCAGGTCAGCCGGTCCCGCTCGACCGCCTGGCGATGACGTTCGGCCAGCTCCTCTGGCGTCAGCTTGTCAGGCATCGACCGACCTCCTGTTCTGCTCGCCCATTTCGGGTGCGAGGGCTGGGCCTGCCGTGTCGATCAGGTAGAGGGTGAACAGGGTCGGGTCGAAGCCGACCCTCGGTGCCAGGGCGTTTGCGATGCGCCGCAAGGTGGTCGCTCGGGTACGACGAACTCCGGCTTCGAGCTTCATCCAGCTCAGGTGGTGCAGCTCGGCCAGCTCGCCCGCCTGGCGCAGGGTCAGCCCAGCCTCGATCCTCGCCGTGCGGATCGCAAAGCCGAGGGCGTCGAGGTGTTCGACCTCCTCTGGCTCGATCTTGTGCCAGCTCCCCCGGTACTGACCGGCCTTGTCCATGTTGCCGTGGCCGCTGTAAGGGATATGCGGGGTTGTCATTCGTCCTCAGTTCTCTCGTAGTTCACCCACGTCGGCAGCTTCCGCTTGCCCTTGGCGGGTAGCGGCTGGCGCAGCCGTACCGGGCACTCGTGCGAGACCGCCGCGGCGCGCGGCTGGTCCTGAACGTCTCCGCAGGCAGGACACCTGAACGTCTGACCTGGCTTGACCTTGGGGGCGTTCATGCCGCCACGTCCGCGAGTAGTGCTTCCCAAGCGGCCAGTTGGCCGTCCTTCAACATCCAGGGTGCGAGTTCGGCCTTCTCATCGACACCAACCGCCTTACGAGCCCCTAGCGCCTCGGCACGGATTCTCACCGCCCTCGGGTCTGCCTTGGCGATCGTCCGATACTTGGCCTGGACGGTTGCCAGCCGCTCGGTGTCCGTCAGCTCAGGCTCGATCTCAGGCTCAGGGTCGGCCATCCCCACGATGCCTCTGAACTGGTGGGCCTCGTGCTCGGTGAAGTCCTGAGCGTTGGCGCTACCCGTCCTCTCCTCCACACCTGAGACGAGCGGCGAGAGCAGTCGTCGCCGGTAGTCGTCGTCAGCAAAGCCGACGACGATGGCGTGCAGTTCGTCCCACTCCTCGGGGGTGATGAAGGACTCAGGTTCCGAATCCTCAATAGCCGAGAATGTGACAATATGCTGCGTTTCCGGCTCGGGATCGGGCAGCGCCACGATCCGGCGTAGCTCGTCCACCTCGTCAGGGGTGAAGCTCTGAGCGTCGTCGTTTCCTTCACGCTCCGTGACGGCTTCGCTGATCGCTCCGAACTCACGGGTGCGGTAGTCACCGTCGCCAAAGGAGCCGATGATCTCTCTCAGCGCCTCCCACTCCTCAACCTCGATCACCGACTCAGGCTCGACACTGGACGGACCCGAATCCTCGGGGATCGGCGTCGGCTTGGTCACGGTCAGAACTGGCGGCGGCTCTGGTGTCGCCGGGATGATCGGTCGACGGATCGCCACGGCGAAGTCAGGCCGGAGTTCGTACCGGTCGGTGTTGTACCGGAGCGTCTTACCGACCGGCCGAATCCAGTTGCACTCGACAAGTTCAGCCAATGCTGTCTTAGCGTCGAGACTCGTTGGGATCGCCGAGCGGTTGCTGTGCGAATGGACATCGCGAGAGGTAAACGGCTCGATGAACTTCTCGGGACGCTCCTCGAACAGTTTGAGGATGTACCGCATCCGGTCGCGGTTGTCGTCGGACCCCATGAGGTCGAAGGCGACGAGCGCGTGGCTGAGGTAGTAGCTCCCGAACCGGATCGCTCGGCGCATGGTCTGGACATCGACCAGCCGGTCTGACCATCCCTTGTCGAAGTGATCCCCAAGGTGAAGCCATCCCGCAATGCGAGCAATACGACCGCGCAGCTTGTTCACCCAGTCAGCCGCGGCATAGAGGTCACCGGACTGGCGAAGCCGGGGCTCGATCGTCTCCATGTATTGCGTCAGGGCTTCCTCGGCCTCGTAGCTAACGACGATGCGGCCACCGACTACGAGGGTCCGAGCCATCGTCAGCACTCGGGTGTTCCACAACTCCTGCATCGCCTCGGTGAACGGCAGCGCCCGCATGTCCCGATAGCCGACCACCGCTGGCGGGATCGAATAACAAAACCGCGCGAGCAACCCACGTCCCCGCATTTCGGGATCGGACATCAGGCCACGGATGACCGCGGGTTGAGCGGCGATGCCGATGGTGAGGTAAGCGTGATCCACCATGTCGGATGGTCGGCCAATGCGATCGACTCGGATCGGTGCGCCGTCGTAAGCCTTCAACCAAACGTCGAGACCTGCGGACGTGCCCCCCTTCTTGGACTCGTATCGCCCGGCCATCGCACCGAACGATCCGCCTTCCTCAGAGATGAGGGCGAGTCGGCCGCTCTGCTCGGCCAACATGCTCACGAGCTTTTCGGGGCTCATGTCCTCGACGATGAATCGAGGGTCGGCAGGGACGACGATTCCCAAGGCTTCCTCGCTCGCAGATCGCGCGTAGTCCTCAGCTTCGGCTCGGTTCGCCTTCGCCTTGGCAGCCTCGTCGATCGCCTGCTTGGCTCGCTTGTCGGCAACCGCCTTACGAGTTACGCAGTCGATGATGTCGGGTTGAGCGGCGAGCTGTAGTTCACGCTCATAAGCGACGAGCGGAGCGACGGTCTTGGTGTAGACCGGCGACTTCGACTCACCGCTTCCCATGACCACGACGAAGTAACCGTTCAGCGGTTCGGCCCAGTTCTCGCGAACCTCGACATCGATGCGCCCACCGGAGCAAGCCGCAAGAACGGCGAGCGTCAGGGTGCCAGCGAGGTCGGGCGGAGTCTGCGTCGTGTGCGCGAGTGCAGTCACAAACTCCTGTGTCCACATCGGCAAGTCCTCGATCGGGAACTGCGGTGGCGTGTCGACCGAATCGAGGTAGACGGGTAGACCCCACTCCTCGTCCTCAATTCCAGCCGTGACTTTCTTCAAGCGGTCGTCACTTGCCATTGCTCGTCACCTGCCTGTGCTCACGGTTCAGCGCGTGCAGCTCGTCGGCGACGATCTGATCCGCCACGTCCTCGGGGATGCCGAGCTTGTCGGCAATGTCGAGCGCCACGGCAGCGATTCGTTTCAGGTCATTTGTGAATCTGCTCGCCTCGTGCATGACACCGCGCAGGCGCGTCGGGTCATCCCTAAACCACTGGTCGAGGTTCGGCGCAGGCTCACACTCACGACGCGGAAACGCACCGATGGTCGCTCGGTCGAGGTTCGGGATCAGCTCTTTCCACCACGCTTCGAGCACCGCGCCGGGAACGCAGGATTCGAGCATCAGGTCGATCTCGGTGGCCTGCTCCTCGGTGATAGCGCCACGGTCGAGCGCAACGGTGATCGCCTTCTCGATGTTGTGACGCAGCTCGGGATCGGCTGTCCTCAGCTCATGGGCGCGCTTTAGCTCATGCCAAAGGCGGTCGATATCGGCCACGTTGTCTAGGTCGATGACTTCGAGGCGCGTCATCACGCCACCGCCTGTCGCACCCGAAGCGCGATCTGGTCGGCCCATTCGATGAGGGTCTGCCGGTCGAAGTCCTCGGCGGGGTGCGCGACGAGTCCGGCGAGGTACGTGCCGAGACCCGAGGTGTACCGCGCCACGTCTTCTAGGGCCGTGGGATCAGGCCGGGGCGACTCGTCGGTGGTGAGCAGCCGGAGATGTGACCCGGTGCTAACCTCTCGTCGGGTTGTTCTAGCTAGGTGGCTAGTTCTGGTCGAGGCGTCCAGTGAAAGCTGGGCGCTTCGACGCGTTTCGGGGCGTAGTCGTCCCGTGGCTCGTCGTGTCGGGGTCATGTGTCGTCATCCCACCGCCTCGACGCGATGCTCGTCGAGGTACTTGTCGATGTCGGAACGCCGGAAGCGCACTAACCGCGCTCCGACCTTGATCGCGGGGATTTGGCGACTGGCCCACAAGTTCTCGACGTGCCTAACTGAACAGCCGAGATATTCGGCCAGACCTTGCTTGTCGAACAGCGGGTCGGGCTCTGCCTGTGTGTTGGTCATTCGAGACTCCTTCCCGGCCGCGAGGCGGCACGAGTGAGAAATGGGAAGGAGATGCGTTGACCTCGGCGCGATGCGCAAACGGGGAACTGGCGCGACCACGAACGGGTCTCGCATCTCCAATTCGCCGTCTAGCTTTCGCGGCCAACACACCCATCGGGAACCGACTGTTCGGCTCGTCCGCTGGGGGCCAGCTATCTAGTTCGGGTCAGCCGTACCCTTTGGCACGGTCCAGCCCTACTTCGCGGAGCCGGCCAACCTGGTGGCACATGGCCTTTCGGCCATCGCACCCGGAGGTGCGCAACTCGCTAGTTCGGGTGTAACTCGCAAACCCCGTCGGGAACCAACTTCGTCCGCTCGGGCATCGAGTTACACGGTTGGGATTATGCCACCCCCGTAGGGCATAATCAAGTACCTAGGGTTCTCTAACAAGCCGAACCACGTCCCATACCGACACAGCCCGGCTCTACGATCACCGATCGTGGCGAGGCGACGGCGGGCAAGCACCTTCGGACATTCCCGTCAGCTCCCGTCGAAGCGTTGGCAGGCGACCTACTGGCACAACGGCAAGCAACGCGTCGGGCCTCAGATGTTTGCCTCGAAAGCGGACGCCGACGCCTACCTCGCAAAGCAGCGAACCGATATTCACGAAGGAACGTGGATCAGTCCGCAGGCCGGTCGGCTCACGGTCAAAGAGTTGGGTGACGAATGGTTAGCGAGCGACCCGAGCAAACGGTCGAGCACCCGATCACGCGACGAGTCGATCTTGCGCCTCGGTATCTACCCGACGCTCGAAAAGGTCCGCATCGAGAACGTGACCAAGCCTCGCGTTCAGTCACTTGTCAACGCATGGGTCGAGGCAGGCAAGGCACCGCGCACCGTCCAGCGCCAGTACGACGTGCTGCGAGCCGTGTTCACCTATGCCGTCGAAAACGACCGTCTGCTCCGCTCTCCGTGCCGGGGGATCAAGGAACCGGAAGCCGATCTCCCGACGCACCGACAGCTCTCCGGTGATGACGTGGCGGCGCTGGCTGACGAGATGCCCGACGAGTACCGCCCGATGGTTTACCTGGGGGCGATCCTCGGGCTCCGCTGGGGCGAGGTGGCGGGCCTGTCGGTTGGCGCGCTCGATCTTGGGCATTCGCTTTTGACGGTCGCTCAACAGCTCGGTCGGGACCGGATTCTCGCAGCGCCCAAATCTCATGCCGGTCTGCGAACCGTGACGATGCCAGCGCAGCTAACCGAACTGCTCTCGGCTCACCTGGAAGCGTTCGGGCTGAACGACTCTGCGGCGCTGATCTTCTCGGCCCCTGGCGGTGGACCGCTCGATTACACGAACTGGCGACGGCGGGCGTGGCTGCCAGCGGCCACAGCAGCGGGCCTGGCTGGCATCGGGTTTCACGACCTGCGGCGCGCGGCGGCTACGGCGCTCGTGCGTCTCGGGGTGGATGTCAAGACGGCCCAGGCTCGGCTCGGCCACTCGGACCCACGGCTCACGCTGGCGGTCTACGCCCAGGCCACGAGTGAGGGCGACCAAGATGCCGCCAGAAGGCTCGGAGAGCGGTTTGCTGGCCCCCTAACGCACGCAAGACGCACGCCGAGGGGTACGGGCGCAAAGTGAGATTCACCGCTACAGCGGCTACCAGGGAGAACACTGGTCGGGAAGGCGGGATTCGAACCCGCGACCTCAGCGTCCCGAACGCTGCGCGCTAACCAAGCTGCGCTACTTCCCGTCCGAAGCCCGGCTTGCGCCGTCTCCAGGGGCGATCGTAGCCGATGGTGCCTCGACGACGACCTTGGCGATGCGGCGCTTGTCCATTCGCGTGACGCGGAAAGTCCACCCGTCGAGCTCGTAGGTTTCGGACTCGGCCGGGATGTGGCCGAGCGCGTCGAAAAGGAACCCCCCGAGCGTGACGTAGTCGCCCTCCGGGATCGCGAGGCCGAGTCCCTCGGCGACCTCGTCGACCGCGCAGGCACCGTCGACGAGGTAGCGGCGCGCGTCGATGCGCAGGATCGCCGGGCTCGTCGTGCGGTCGAACTCGTCGCGCAGGTCGCCGACGAGCTCGCTCACGAGATCGTTCATCGTGATCACGCCGGCGAAGCCCCCGTACTCGTCGACGACGACCGCGAAGCCGCGGCGACGCCGGCGCATATCGGCGAGGATCTCGAGCGCGGAGCGCGACTCGGGGACGACGTAGGGCTCGCGCAGCCGTGCCGTCACGTCGGCACCCGAGAAGACCTCCGATGCGCCTCTCGACTCGCCTGCCGCGAAGGGCAGGTCGAGGTTGAAGAGGTCCTTCACGAACAAAACGCCGAGCAGGTGGTCGAAGTCGTCGGTGTAGACGGGGAAGTGGCTGTGGCCCGAGCGCCGCACGGCCCGGGCGACGTCGGCGAAACTCACCGGGGTCGCCAGCCCGACGACGTCGACCCGCGGCGTCATCACCTCTCGCGCCGTCGACTCGCGCAGCGCCTTCAGCCCGCTTGTGATCTGTAGCTCCTGTTCCGAGGGCGCGGACGTGACGGTTTCGCCGGCGCGCCTCAGGCGGAGGCGCCTCATCGGGGGGTCCCGGCGCGGCGGTGCATCAAGGTCGGGGACGCGGCCACGTCCGACCCGGCTCTACCCGGCGGCGACGGTGGTCGGCGCGAACGACTCGTCGTGGAACGTCCCACCCGCGAGCAGGGCGTCGACGGCCCGTCGTAGCCGGACCGGGTCGAGCGGCTTCACGACGTAGCCGGCGACGCCCGTGCGCCGGGCGAGGAAGACGTCGGCCCGGCGGTCGAGCAGGACGAGGACCGGCACGTGGGCGAGCCGTCCGCCGGACTCCTCATTGGCGAGGTCGAAGGCGATCGCGAACCCGCCCATGCTCTGGACCTGGCTGTCGGTGATCACGAGGTCCGGCTCGAACTCGGCGACGACAGCCCGTACCGCCGTCCCGTCGCGGAGCTCGCGGACCTCGCGTTCACCGTCGTCGACGACGGCGGCGAGATCCCCGAGAACGGTCGCCGCGTCGGCCACGAGCAGGATCTTCGTCATTCGCCCAAGGTAGCGCTCAGCCGATCAGGTGGCGAACGACGCGCAGCAGTCCTTCGACGTCGTGCACATCGGCGTCGAGGAACGGGACCCGCACGACGGGCGCCGGCGCGACCGCCCCGACGAGGTCGGCGAGGAAACCGGATTCGCGTCGCGCGATCGACTCGAGGTCGGTGAGGTTGGCGACGAGCTCCACCCAGGCCGCGGCGTCCGCCACGCTCGAAACCGGCCCGGGCTCGGGCGCCGGCCCGAACTCGGGGTGGATCCGGTTGACGACGAGCGCGTCGACCGTGCCGTGGTGCCGGTCGAGCTCGTTGACGAAGAAGCGGGCGTCGTCGATCGCGTCGCGCCGGGGGGTGGCGACGAGGACGAACCCGGTCGAGTGCTCGGCGAACAGCCGCTCGACCCGCACGGCGCGGTCCCGGAAGCCCTGTTCCAGGCCCTGGAAGGCGGCGAAGAAGGCGAGCGTGTCGTCGACGATCTCGGCGCCGGCGACGCGCGCGATCGACCGGAGCACGAGTTGGCCGGCGAGGCTCGCGACGCGCAGGTACGAGCTCCCCGGGGCGACGAAGGTCCGGAAGATCCGGTTGTCGAGGAAGTTCTCGACCCGGCGCGGCGCGTCGAGGAACTCGAGGGCGTGCCGCGTCGGCGGGGTGTCGACGACGATGAGGTCGTAATCGGCCCTCTCGTGCAGCTCGAACAGCTTCTCGGTCGCCATGTACTCCTGGGTGCCCGAGAGCACCGAGGCGAGGTTCCGGTAGAGGCGGTTCTCGAGGATCCGGGCGGCCTGCTCGGTGTCGCGGGCGTAGCGTCCGACGAGCTCGTCGAAGGTCGTCTTGGCGTCGAGCATGACGACGTGGAGCTCCCCCGGCCACGGCCCGGCGATCTCGTGGGGCTCGTTGCCGATCCCGCTCGTGCCGAGGGCGTCGGCGAGCCGACGCGCCGGGTCGATCGTCACGACGCAAGCCCGGCGTCCCCGCAGCGCGGCCGCGATGGCGAGCGCCGCCGCCGCCGTCGTCTTGCCGACGCCCCCCGAGCCGCAGCAGACGATGACCGACCGCGAGTCGACGACGTCTTCGAGGACGCTCACGGGAGCCCCGCGATCCCGGCGCGCAGCGCGGCCACGATCACGCCGAGTTCGGCGGGCCCGACATCGGCCGTGAACAGGTACGGCAGCTCGATACGCGGCAGCGGCAGCCGGTCGACGAGCTGGGCCAGCTGGGCGAGCTGGAGGTTCTGGCGCCCCCGCCGGAAGGCCGCGGCGCGCTCCACCGCCCCGGCCGAGGCCGGCGACGGCGCCGGGCAGCCGGCGGCTTTCGCCGCCGCGGCGGGGTCCGCCCCGAGATGGTCGAGCACCGGGTAGCAGCAGTTGACGACGACCGGGCCGAGGGCGACCCCGATCTCGTCCTCGAGCCGGTAGGCGGTCTCGACGGCCTCGTTGACCGGGGTCTCCTCCGGGATGGTGACGAGGAGCACCTCGCAGCGGTCCGGGTCGGCGAGCATGGCGACGACCTGGTCGGCCTGGGCCCGCAGCGGCCCGCCGCGGACCGCGTCGGCGAGCCCGCCCGAGCTCGAGAGGAAGCTCAGCGCGTGACCGGTCGCCGGGGCGTCGAGGACGATGAGGTCGGCGGCGCCGGACTCCTCGAGCTGGCGGATCCGGCCAAGGATGAGGATCTCGCGGATCCCCGGGATCGCCGTCGCGACGACGTCGAGCGCGCCCGTGCGCACGAGCCGGCCGGCGAACCGCCCGAGGCCGTGGACGGCGAGGTACTCGAGGAGGGCCGCGTCCGAGGTGACGACCCTCGCCCGCACCCGGCCGGGGACCCTCCCCGGCGCGGGCTTGCCGCCGGGGGCGGGCGCCCCCGCGGGGGCGCGCAACGTCACCTCGTCGTAGGTAAGGGCGCCGTCAAAGCCGAAGAGCGCGGCGAGCCCCGAGGCGTCGTCGAGAGCCACGAGGAGCACGTCGAGGCCGGCGTCGGCGGCGAGGTTCGCCAACGCCGCGCTCGTCGTCGTCTTGCCGACACCGCCCTTGCCGACGACGACGAGGATGTTGCTCCGGCGCAGAAATCCGGTGACGTCCATCCACCGCCAAGCTACAAGCAGACCGCTTCCGGACCGGGTGGCGCGGCCGCAAAGACCAGCGAGAACCCCTTGTCAGCTGCATCGCGTGGCGGTAGCGTCACGGCGCAGCGAGTCCGCCGCGTGACCGGTCGCGGCAGGAAAGTCCAGCTCCGCTGGAGCGGTCGCCCCGGGAGGGACGAGACGGGGAGGGGTTCGTGATCGCCGAGCGATCCGAGCAGTCCTGGTACCTGAGGGCTTCGTGCCGTGGTCCCCAGGCGGTCGTCTTCTACCCTCCGACCCAGCCCGAGGGCAAGGACGAGCGTCTCGACCGTGAGCAGGCGGCGAAGGAGATGTGCGGTCTCTGCCCGGTCCAGCGCGCCTGCCTCGACTACGCCATCCGGATCCGCGAACCCCACGGGATCTGGGGCGGGCTCAACGAGGTCGAGCGCAAGCAGATCCTCGAACGCCGCGCCGGCTAACCGGACGGCCCGTCAGCTGGCGGGCCTGCTCAGTGCCTCCTCGACGTGCCCGATGAGGCGTGCCGTGCACCCGGACATTTCGACGGGGGGCGCGACCTGCGTGGCCAGCCGTTCGGCGAGCGCGGCGAACGCCCGGGCGACGGGGGTGTCGCTGGCGAGCCGGGCCGCCGCGCCGTCGTCGCCGGAGCTGCCGAGCCCCGGGTCGAGGGGGAGCGAGCCGAGGAGCGGCACGCCGATCCCGGCAGCGAGCGCCGCGCCCCCGCCCTCGCCGAAGATGACGTGGCGTCGCCCGTCCTCGCTCGTGAAAGGGGCCATGTTCTCGATGACGCCGGCGACGCGCACGTGGCCCTTGCGGGCCATGTCGGCGGCGCGGCCCGCGACCGTGGCGGCGGCCGCCGACGGCGTCGTGACGACGACGAACTCGGCGCGGGGCAGCATCCGGGCAAGGGCCATCTGGACGTCGCCGGTCCCCGGGGGCATGTCGACGAGCAGGTAGTCGAGCGGCCCCCAGGCGACGTCCTCGAGGAAGTGCTGGACCGCCCGGGCGAGCACGAGGCCGCGCCACATGATCGCCTCGTTCTCGTCGGCGAGGAATCCCATCGACACGACGCGCAGCCGGTGCCCGCCGACGACGACCTCGGCGGGGAGGATCTGGCCGGCGCGCACCTCGAGCGGTCCGGCGACGCCGAGCAGGCGGGGGATGGAGAAGCCCCAGATGTCGGCGTCGAGGAGGCCGACCGCGAGACCCCGGTGGGCGAGCGCGACGGCGAGGTTGGCCGTGACCGTGGACTTGCCGACGCCGCCCTTGCCCGACACGACCGCGAGGACGCGGGTCGAGTCGGGGAAGCTCGCCCGCACGGCGCGGCTCTGGGCGGCCCGGCGGGCCTTCGACATGAGGCGGGCCCGCTCATCGGGCCCCATCACGCCGGTCGTGACCTCGACCGCCACGACACCCGGGAGCGCGGCGAGGCGCCGGGTCACGTCATCGCGCAGCTGGGTACGGAGCGGGCAGCCGGCGACGGTGAGGGCGATCTCGGCCGTCACGTGGCCTTCGGCGGCTGCGACGCCGCGGACCATGCCGAGCGTGACGATGTCCGCGCCGAGTTCGGGATCGACGACGTCGCCGAGCGCGGCGAGGAGCTCGTCGTGGCTCGGAGGGCGGGTCGCCACGCCGGGCCGCGAACGGTCGGCAGGCATGGAAGCGATGCTAACGGGCGGGATCGCCGGGCCGACTAGTTAGGATTGCGTCGATACCCGCAAAGGAGCGATTTGTGAACAGCGCCACGACGGTCAAGATCGGCCAGCGTCCGAGCCCCGTGAGTCTTACCGACGCCGCGGTCGGCAAGATCACCGAGCTGCTCACCGCCGAGACCGACGGCGAGAGCCTCGCGCTCCGGGTCGCGGTGCGGCCGGGAGGATGTTCCGGCTACAGCTACGACATGTTCTTCGACGCCGAGGTGGCCGACGACGACATCGTCCGCACCTTCGGGACGGTGAAGGTCGTCGTCGACCCCGAGAGCGCCGAGCTCATCAAGGGGGCGACGCTCGACTTCAGCGACGGCCTGCAGGGATCGGGTTTCCACATCACGAATCCCGCTGCCATCCGCACCTGCGGTTGCGGCTCCTCGTTCAGCTGAGCCCCGGCCCCGCCGTGCCGGTCCCGCCCCGGCGCTTCTACCGACCCGCCGTGCGGGCGGGCGACTGGCTCATCTGCTCCGGCCAGATTGGGCTCGCCGACGGCGCGCTCGTCCCCGGTGGCGTCGTCGAACAGCTCACCCAGGCGCTCGCCAACCTCGCGGCCGTGCTCAGGGCCGAGGGGTCGTCGCTCGACGCGGTCGCCAAGACGACCGTGTTCTTAACGGACATCGGCGACTACGCGGCGATGAACGAGGCCTACGCCGCCGCTTTCGGCGACCACCTTCCCTCCCGCTCCGCCGTCGCGGTCACGGCCCTGCCGTTCGGGGCGCTCGTCGAGATCGAGGCCTGGGCGTACGTGCCGGGCGGGGCGTAGCCCGGGCGGTGCTCGTCCGCGGGTTCGCCGGGGTCTAGGGCTTCCAGCGCGCCGTGCCGAAGCGGTAGCCGACGCTGCGCACCGTCTCGATGAGATGGGCGTTCTCCTCGCCGAGCTTGGCCCGCAGCCGCCGGATGTGGACGTCGACGGTGCGCGCACCGCCGAAGTACTCGTAACCCCAGACCCGGGCGAGGAGGACCTCGCGGGTGAAGACCTTTCCTGGGTGGGCGGCGAGGAAGCGCAGCAGCTCGTACTCCATGAACGTGAGGTCGAGTGAGCGTCCGGCGACGACCGCCTGGTAGGTCTCGAGGTTGAGGGCCAGTGGACCGTAGGCGATGACATCGTGCTGCTTGCCCCGCCCGGTCTTCCACAGCAGACGGCCGAGGCGCGTCTCGATCTCGTCCGGTGACGCGCCGGTGACCGCGAAGTCGTCGAAGAGGTCCTTGTGCCTGCCGAGCGCGCCGAGCTGGTCGGCCGTCACGACGACGAGGACCGGCGCGACCGGTTCGTTACCCTGGCGCAGCGCCTCGCAAAACGCGAACGCCGCCTCGGGCGACTCGACGGCGGAGACGACCGCACCGGACCAGCCCTCGGTCGGCGCGAGGGCGCGCAGCGCCTCGCCGTCGCTCACCGACGTGAACGAGTAGCCGGCCGAGTCGAGCGCCTTGGCGAGCTCGGGGCTCGTCGGGTCCGGGAAGCAGAGCAACGGTTCCATTTGCTAGGGCCTTATCCGGGGCGAGGTCATCGCGGCGCTCACAGGGCCGGAAGGTAACGGATGAGCTCGAACGGCGTGATCTGGCGGGTGTACTCCTCCCACTCAGCCCGCTTGTTGCGGAGGAACCACTCGAAGACGTGGTCGCCAAGGGTGTCGAGGACGAGCTCGGAGCTCTCCATCTGGCGCAGCGCCTCGTCGAGCGTGCGCGGCAGCGGGCGGATCCCCGCCGCGGCGAGCTGGCGCGGGGACATCGAGTACAGGTTGGCGTCGGCCTCGTCGGGCAGGTCGTAGGACTTCTCGATCCCCCGCAGGCCGGCGGCGAGGATGACGGCGAAGGCGAGATACGGGTTGCACGCCGGGTCGATCGAGCGGTATTCGATGCGAGCCGACTCGGACTTGCTCTGCCTCACGACCGGCACACGTACGAGCGCGGAGCGGTTGTTGTACGCCCAGGACACCGTGAACGGAGCCTCGTAGCCGGCGACGAGGCGCTTGTAGGAGTTCACCCACTGGTTCGTGACCGCGGTGATCTCGCCGGCGTGCTCGAGGAGCCCGGCGATGAACTGCCGCGCCGTCCCCGAGAGCCCGTGCTCGTCGTCGGCGTCGTAGAAGGCGTTCTTGTCGCCCCTGAAAAGCGAGCAGTGCGTGTGCATCCCCGAGCCCTGGACGCCGGCCAAGGGCTTTGGCATGAACGACGCGTAGACGCCGTGCTCCTGCGCGATCTCCTTGATCAGAAGGCGTACCGTCATCACCGTGTCGGCCATCGTGAGGGCGTCGGTGTAGCGCAGGTCGATCTCGTGCTGGCTCGGTGCGTCCTCGTGCTGGGCGTACTCGACCGGGATGCCCATGTCCTCGAGGGTGAGCACGGTCTTGCGCCGGAGGTCGGTCGCGAGGTCCGCCACGGTGAGTTCGAAGTACGAACCCGTGTCGAGCGGCTGCGGGGGCACGTCGGCGTCCGCCTCGGCGCTCGCGAAGTAGAAGTACTCGAGCTCGGGCGCGGCGAAGAAGCTGAAGCCGCGCTCGTGAGCCCGCTCGAGCGCCCGGCGCAGCACGTGGCGCGGGTCGCCCTCGAACGGCGTGCCGTCGATGTTCGAGATGTCGCAGAACACGCGCGCGACCGTCGCGTGCTCGCCCGAGACGGCGGGGAGGATCTGGAAGGTCTTCGGGTCGGGGCGGGCGATCACGTCGCTCTCCTGGATCCGGCTGAAGCCGTCGATCGACGAGCCGTCGAAGGTCATCCCCTCGTCGATCGCGTTCTCGAACTCGGCCGGGGGGATCGAGAACGTCTTCGGCGTGCCCAGCACGTCGGTGAACCAGAGTTGGATGAAGCGGACCCCGCGTTCCTCCACCGTCTTTAGGACGTACTCGCGCTGGTTCTCCATCGGGGTCATCCTTCCGCGGCCAGAGATCTCCGCGATCGAAAGGATCGCACCGACAAGTTTCGCAGACCCCGCGCGTCCGGCCAAACGGCGGGTGAGTCGACGGGCCCCGGGGACGTGCAGGTCCCGTCGCTACGATGACGCCGTGGGCCAGCTACGCGTCGCGCTGTGCCAGATCGACGCGGTGGTCGGTGACTTCGACGGCAACGTCCGGCGCGTGCTCGAAGCGCTCTGTCGTGCGGAGTCCCTGGACGCCGACGTCGCGGTTTTCCCCGAGCTCGCGCTGACGGGGTACCCCCCCGAGGACCTGTTGCTGGAGCCGGACTTCGTCGCGGCGAGCGAGGCGGCGCTGCGCGCGGTGGCCGCGCGCTCGGGCGGGTGCGCGGCGATCGTCGGATCGGTCGCCGAATCCGACGGGCTGCGCAACATCGCCGCCGTCTGCCAAAAGGGCCAGGTGTGCGGCGTGGCGGTGAAAGAGCTGCTCCCGAACTACGGCGTGTTCGACGAGCAGCGCTGGTTCGTGCCGGGGCCGGGCGACTCGCCCGTGTTCCGGATCGGCGGTGCGCTCGTCGGCGTCGTGATCTGCGAGGATGCCTGGGTGTCGTCGGGTCCGGTCGCCCGGCTCGCCGGGGCGGGGGCCGAGATCGTCGTTTCGCTCAACGCCTCGCCGTACCGGGCGGGGGCACGGGCCGAACGCCGGGAGATCCTCGTCGACCGGGCGGCAGAATCCGGATGCCCCGTCGTCTACGTGAACCTCGTCGGCGGCCAGGACGAGCTCGTCTTCGACGGGGGTTCGACCGTCGTCGCCGCCGACGGCACGGCGCTCGCCTCGGTCGCCCAGTTCCGGGAGGACGTCGTCGTTGTCGACGTCCCGTTCGCCGGGCGGCGCGA
The DNA here is from genome assembly GCA_963785415.1 of uncultured Acidimicrobiaceae bacterium. Lineage (GTDB taxonomy): Bacteria > Actinomycetota > Acidimicrobiia > Acidimicrobiales > Bog-793 > Bog-793. The sequence goes on along the minus strand of CAWAVB010000001.1, from coordinate 1,328,494 downwards.
CGGGCCCTGGGCCGGTGTCGTCGAGGTGAGCGGGCCGCGCCGGCGCGGTGCCACCCCCGCGGCTGCGGAGCCAGCCGCGGTGCTCGACGGCGACGCCGAGACCTACGAAGCCCTCGTGCTGGCGACCCGGGACTACGTCACGAAGAACGGCTTCGCCGACTGCGTCATCGGACTGTCGGGCGGGATCGACTCGGCACTCGTCGCCTCGATCGCCGTCGACGCCGTCGGGCCCGCCCGCGTCCACGGCGTGGCGATGCCGTCGCGCTTCTCCTCTCCCGGCTCGCTCGCCGACGCGGCCGCGCTCGCGGCGAGCCTCGGCATCGAACTCGTCGTGATCCCGATCGAAAAGGCCCACGAGGCGATGCTCGAGCTTCTCGCCCCGAGCTTCGCCGGCCGGCCGCCCGGCGTCGCCGAGGAGAACCTCCAGGCGCGGATCCGCGGGACGCTGCTCATGACGCTTTCGAACAAGCTCGGCTGGCTCGTGCTCACGACGGGCAACAAGAGCGAGACCGCGGTCGGCTACTCGACGCTCTACGGGGACACCGCCGGCGGTTTTGCCGTCATCCGGGACGTGCCGAAGCTCCTCGTCTACGACCTCGCCCGGCACTGCAACGCGAAAGCCGGGCGGGATCTCATCCCCGCGGAGATCTTCACGAAGCCACCCTCCGCCGAGCTGCGCCCGGACCAGCGCGACGACGACTCGCTTCCACCCTACGGCGTGCTCGACCCGATCCTCGAGGCTTACGTCGAGCGGCACGCGACCGTCGACGACCTGGTCGCCGCCGGCTTCGAGGCGGCGACGGTCCGGCGGATCTTCGAACTCGTCGACGCGGCAGAGTACAAGCGCCGTCAGGCGCCGCCCGGACCGCGCGTGACGAGCAGGGCGTTCGGCAAGGACCGCCGGATGCCGATCACGAACCGCTTCTCCTCCGGCCGTCCCCCGATCGCGACCGGGTCGCGGTGAAGACACCGCTGACGCTCGCCGAGACGGCGGACCTCGTCGGGCGCTCCCGCCACGTCGAGCTCTCTTTCTTCGCCCGCCTCGGCGAGCGAGCGCCGCGCTGCGACGGGGCCGCGGCCGTCGTCTACCTCGCGGGGGCGAGCCGCGCCCACGGCTTCCGAGCCGGGCTCCTCGAAGCGCTGCTTCCGGTGTCGGACGGGCTCGGCCCGACCGCCGCGGCGACCGGCCCGACCGGTGACGGGCCCGGGGAGCTCCTCGACTTGGTCGTCGGACCCGGCAAGGACGCGGAGCTCCTCGACGCGCTCGTCGGGGTCGTCTATCCGGCGATGGCCGCCGCCTACGCCGAGCACCTGGCCGCGGCGGGTTCCCCGTCCGACGCCTGGGTGCGCCGGACCCTGCGCCGGGTGCTGGCGGATCTCGAGGCCGTCGCCGCCGAGGGCCGAGAGTTCGCGCCCGGCAACGGGAGCGGCGCGCGCGCCGCGCGCGTACGAACGCTGCTCGAGGCGGCCGGGGGGCCCTTCGGGCCGCTGCGCCGCCCAGCCTGAGGCCGCCTCGACAGCGTCGTCCCAGGTAGGGAGCGTGCGGGAGCCCCTTGACTCTGTCGTTACACTGAGTGAGGGAACTGGTCAGATTCGGTGCGGATCGAAGCAGTTACCGCCGCCACCAAAGACGCCGTTAGGTAATTGGGCGTCGGGAGCCCTCTCCCGGTGGCGCCACCAACGCACGGAGGACCGGACCGAATTGGCGAAGGAGCGAGTCGAGCGCGACGAGGAAGATCTCGTCCGGCTGTACCTGACGGACATTGGCCAGTACCCGCTGCTCACCAAAGATGACGAGGTTCGCCTCGCCCAGGCGATCGAACGCCGCGGCCAGGCCGAGACCGAGATCGCCAAGCCGCCGAAGGGCATCACCCCGGCGCGCCGGCGCGAGCTGCGGCGGCTAGTCCGCCAGGGCGACGAGGCCCAGCGCACGTTCGTCCAGTCGAACCTCCGGCTCGTCGTGTCGATCGCGAAGAAGTACCAGGCATCGGGGCTGCCGCTCCTCGACCTCATCCAGGAAGGCAACCTCGGCCTCATGCACGCCGTCGAGAAGTTCGACTGGCGCAAGGGATTCAAGTTCTCGACGTACGCCACCTGGTGGATCCGCCAGGCGATCACCCGAGGCATCGCCAACACGGGCAGGACGATCCGGCTGCCCGTCCACGCCGGCGACACGCTGGCGCGGGTACAAAAGGCCCAGGCGCGCCTCGAGCTGAAGTTCGGCCGCCCAGCGACGCTCGCCGAGCTCGGTGCCGAGGTCGAGCTGCCCGAGGACAAGCTGATCGAGGCGTTGCGGTTCCGCGCCGAGCCGCTTTCGCTCTCCGAGCCGCTGCGTGAGGACGGCGACGCCGAGCTCGGCGACGTCGTCGAAGACCGTTCGGCGGAGTCGCCGTTCGAAATGGCGGCGACGGCGCTGCTGCCGGTCGAGATCAACCGTCTTCTCGCGCCTTTAGACGAGCGTGAGCGCGAGATCCTGCGCCTGCGTTTCGGGCTCGACCGCGGCGAACCGCGCACCTTGGAAGAGGTCGGTGAGCACTTCAACCTGACCCGTGAGCGGATCCGGCAGATCGAGGCGCGCGCGATGTCCAAGCTCCGCCACCCCTCGAGCGACACCGGCGCGCGCGACCTGCTTACGGTCTGAGCACCGCCGAAGCGGCGCGCGGAGCCCGGGGAGCGCGTCCGCGCCCGTTACGATGCGGGCATGTGCAAGAAGCTCCTCATCCTGGCCGTGCTCATCGCGCTCGGCTTCGTCGTCGCGAGGCGCCTCAGCTCCGACTGAGCACGCCCATCGCTCACACGACGCGGATCTTGTGGACGACCGGCAGCTCGCGTCGACGCGAATGGAGCCACCAGCCGACGGCGGCGGCGCCGACGCCGACGATCACCGTGCTCGTCCCGATGGCAATGGCGGGTCGGGACGGCACCGCGCGCATCCGGTCGCGGACCCGGTCCCGCAGGCGGACCGGCCGGATGAAGCTCTCGACCTCCCAGCCGCGTTCTGCGGCGAGCTTGGCGAGGGCGCGGTCCGGGTTCACGGCGACCGGGTGGCCGACGGTCTCCAGCAGCGGCAGGTCGGTGACGGAGTCGCTGTAGGCGTACGAACGCGAGAGGTCGACCCCGGCGTGCGAGGCGTAGGCGCGGACGGCGTCGGCCTTCTGCGGCCCGGCGGCGTAGAAAGCGAGCTCGCCCGTGTAGCACCCCCGGGCGTCGACAGCCGCCTCGCTCGCGATCGTGGCGTCGACCCCGAGATGGCGTCCAAGCGGCTGGACGATCTCGATCGGTGACGCCGAGACGATGACGACCTTCCGCCCCGCCGCGTGGTGGTCGTCGATGAGGTCCATCGCTTCGTCGTAGATGATCGGCTCGACCACGCTCTCGAGGGCGTCGTCCACGATCGCGACGACCTCGGCCTGCGACCAGCCCTTCGTGAGCCGCAGGATCGCGGTCCGGATGCGGTCGAGCCGCCGGTCGTTCGACCCCAGGATGAGGTAGATGACCTCGGCGAGCACGACCTGGGCGAGCGAGCGCCGCTTCATGAGACCGTGCTTGCGCAGCGGCCCGCCGAACGCCGCCATGGCGTCCTTGGCGATGACGGTCTTGTCGAGATCGAAAAACGCAGCCTCATCGAGGGGCTGCGGCCAGCGCGCGTAGATCTCCGACTCGGTCACGGCGCTCATCGCGACCGCAACCGAGACGTCGGCGGACCGTACTTTCGGGCCGCGTCCACGCTCCTATCGAACACGGTACGGGGTGCCGTTACAACTCATTGGGGATGCGGGCCGTCCTGGTCAGGTGCAGGGGTGCTGGCCGGACCGGGTGGGCGCCGTTATCCTTCGCCACCGTCCCGGAGGGTTCCCTGTGCCAAAGCCGCTCGTCATCGTGGAGTCGCCTGCCAAGGCGAAGACGATCGCGCGCTTCCTCGGCACCGGCTACCTCGTCGAGTCGTCGATCGGGCACATCCGTGACCTGCCGCGGTCCGCCGCCGAGGTCCCCGCGGCGTACAAGTCGGAGTCGTGGTCCCGGCTCGGGGTCGACGTCGAGAACGGCTTCAAACCGCTCTACGTCGTCGCCCGCGAGAAGCAGGACCAGGTGCGCAAATTGCGCACACTCCTCGCCGGGGCGAGCGAGCTCTACCTCGCGACGGACGAGGACCGCGAGGGCGAGTCGATCGCCTGGCACCTATTGGAGGTGCTCTCGCCGCAGGTCCCCGTGAAGCGGATGGTCTTCCACGAGATCACACGCCCGGCGATCGAGGCCGCGATCGACCACCCCCGTGAGCTCGACCGCCGTCTCGTCGATGCCCAGGAGGCGCGCCGGATCCTCGACCGCCTCTACGGCTACGAACTCTCGCCGGTCCTCTGGAAAAAGGTCATGCAGGGCCTCTCGGCGGGGCGCGTCCAGAGCGTCGCGACGCGCATCGTCGTCGAGCGCGAGCGCGAGCGGATGAGGTTCCGCTCCGGGACGTGGTGGAGCCTCGCCGGGGACTTCGCGACCGCCGGCGGCGAGCAGTTCACCGCCGAGCTCGTCAGCCTCGGCGACCGGTCGATCGCCCAGGGATCGGACTTCTCGTCCACGGGGGAGCTTGCCCTGAACGACGGACCGGTCCTCCTCGACGCGGCGTCAGCCCCGGCGCTCGCCGCGGCGCTTCGGGCCGCGGCGTTCTCGGTCGCCGCCGTCGAGACGAAGCCCTACCGACGTTCACCGTCCGCTCCGTTCATCACCTCGACGCTCCAGCAGGAGGCGGCCCGCAAGCTCGGCTTCTCGGCCCAGCGCACGATGCAGGTCGCGCAACGTCTCTACGAGCAGGGCCACATCACCTATATGAGGACGGACTCGACGACGCTGTCGGCGACGGCGATTGCCGCGGCGCGCGCCCAGGCCAAGCAGCTCTACGGCGCGGCGCTCGTGCCGGAGCGACCGCGCACCTACGAACGGCGCGTGAAGAACGCCCAGGAAGCGCACGAGGCGATCCGCCCCGCCGGTGACAGCTTCCGGCTGCCCGACGAGATCGCGTCGGCCGCCGGTCCCGAAGGGCGTCGGCTCTACGAGCTCATCTGGCAACGGACGCTCGCCTCGCAGATGATCGACGCGACCGGGATGACCGCCCGGCTCCGTGTCGTCGGCACCACGACGGAGGCGTCTCAGGTCGCGGCCCGGGGCACCGCGGCAGAGTTCGTCGCGTCCGGGACGGTGATCACCTCGCCCGGGTTCCTTCGCGTCTACCGGGAGGGCGAGGACGAAACGGACGAGACGCGCCGCGACGACGAGGTCCACCTGCCGACCGTCGAGGCGGGTGCGCCGCTCGCGCTGGAGTCGTTCGCCACCGAGGAGCACGCGACGAAGCCCCCCGCCCGTTACACGGAGGCGTCGCTCGTCAAACGCCTCGAGGAGCTCGGTGTCGGGCGGCCGTCCACCTACGCCAGCATCCTGCAGACGATCCAGGACCGCGGTTACGTCTGGAAGCGGGGCAGCGCCCTCGTCCCCGCCTACCTCGCCTTCGCCGTCGTCGGCCTGCTGGAGGCACACTTCCCGTCGCTCGTCGACTACAACTTCACCGCCGCGATGGAGGACGACCTCGACGAGATCGCCGCGGGGACCGAGGAGGCGATCCCCTGGCTCGAGCGCTTCTACTTCGGCGATGAGACGACGAGCCGGGATGGCCGCCCCGCCTCGGTGGAAGGCGGCCACGGCCTGCACCAGGCGGTCATCGACCGCCTCGGCGAGATCGACGCCCGCGAGGTCAACTCGATCCCGCTCGGCAACGACGGCGACGGCACACCGGTCGTCGTCCGGGTGGGGCGGTTCGGCCCGTACCTGCAGCGCGGCGATGATCGCGTGTCGATTCCGGCGGACCTGGCGCCCGACGAGCTCTCCCTTGGGCGCGCCCTCGAGCTCCTCGTGACGCCGTCGAGTGATCGCGAGCTCGGCGTCGACCCGGCGACCGGGCTCGTCGTCTCCGTCCGCGTGGGGCGTTTCGGACCATACGTCCAGCTCGGCGCGTCCGAAGCCAAGGGAGAGAAGCCCCCGCGGGCCTCGCTTTTCAAATCGATGACGCCGGACGCGCTGACGCTTGCGGAGGCGCTCGAGTTGCTCCATCTCCCCCGTGTCGTCGGGGTCGACCCGGCGACGGGCGACGAGATCGTCGCCCGCAACGGCCGTTACGGGCCGTACCTTCAGCGGGGCAAGGAGTCGCGGAGTCTGGGGTCAGAGGAGCAGCTGCTAGCAATCGACCTCACCGGCGCGCTCGAGCTTTTCTCGCATCCGAAGGAACGCCGATTCGGACGGACCGGCGGATCCCCGGGACGGGAGCTTGGACCCGATCCGGAATCGGGATCGACGATCCTGTTGCGCGACGGCCGTTTCGGCCCCTACGTCACCGACGGCACAGTGAACGCCTCACTGCGGCGCGGCGACGATCCCGATTCGCTGACGCTCGAACGTGCGGCCGAGCTGCTCGCCGAGCGACGCGCCGCGGGCCCCAGGACTCCTCGTCGGACGCGGGCCGTGAAAAGGACGGGTGCGAAGAAGGCAGTGGCGAAGAAGGCAGTGGCGAAGAAGGCGGTGGCGAAGAAGGCGGTGGCGAAGAAGGCGGTGGCGAAGAAGGCCACCGCCAAGCGCGCAACGAAGGCCGCTCCGGCCAAGCGCGCCCGCAAGACGGTCACGCGACGGACCAGCTCGGGCTGAACGACCTGTCAGGTCGCTGCCAACTCCCCATGTCGTAGTGTCGGAAATGATGGTCTCGCGTGGAAGATTCATCGTTCTCGAGGGCGGTGAGGGGTGCGGCAAGTCGACGCAGGCTGAACTCCTGGCCGCTCATCTCGGCGCGGAGCTGACACGCGAACCGGGTGGGACCGAGATCGGGGAGAAGATCCGGAACCTGCTGCTCGATCGGGAACTCGCGCCGCTCGACGCACGGGCGGAGCTGATGTTGATGCTCGCGGCTCGGGCCGAGCACGTCTCCGAACGGATCAGGCCCTGGCTGGAAGCCGGGCGCGACGTCGTGTGCGACCGGTTCGCAGGCTCGACGCTCGCCTACCAGGGATTCGGCCGGGGCCTGCCGATCGCGGCAATTGCCGCGGCGAACGACCTTGGTTGCGCCGGTCTCGCGCCCGATCTCGTCGTGTTGCTCGATCTTCCTCCCGAACTGGGCGCGGCGCGCCGGGACGAGCCCGAAGACCGGTTCGAGAAGGAGGACCGGGCGTTCTTCGACCGCGTCGCCAAAGGCTTCCGCGAGCTGGCGCGCGACGATCCCGATCACTGGGTAGTCGTCGACGCGGCGGGTCCGGTGGACGAGGTCGCCGGTCTCGTGCGAGCCGCCGTCACGGCCCGACTCGGCATCGCCGGCGGCGTCACGTGAGGGCGAGATGAGGACCTCGTCGAGGTCCGCTCACGAGACTGTGTCGCGCCCGCCCGTCCTCGACCGCATCATCGGGCAACCCCGTATCCGGGCGCTCCTCAGCTCGTTCGCTGCATCACCTGTTCACGCCTTCCTCTTCGTCGGCCCACCGGGGGCAGGGAAGCGCGAGGCGGCGCGTGCGTTTGCCGCGGCGCTCGTCTGTCCGAACGGGGGATGCGGCGACTGCCCGTCGTGCCACGACGTCTTGGCGGGACAACACCCGGACGTCGTCTTCGTTGAACGACATGGCGCCTCGATCCTCGTCGACGAAGCGCGGGAGGTCACCCAGCTCGCCCAGAGGACGCCGCGGATGGCGAACCGCCAGGTCCTCGTGCTCACAGATTTCCATCTCGTCGACCGCGCCGCCCCGGCGCTGCTCAAGACGATCGAGGAACCGCCCGCGACGACGGTGATCATCGTTCTTGCCGATGCCCGTCCACCCGCGCTCGTCACGATCGCGAGCCGATGCGTCGAGATCGAATTCCCGCCGCTCGACGTCGAGAGCATCGCGGGTGCGCTGCGGGACTCGGGAGCAACGGAGGAGGTCGCGCTGGTGGCCGCCTCGGCGGCGAACGGACGGCTCGATCGGGCGCGGCTGCTCGTCGGGGATCCGGGATTCGCCGCGCGCGCGGCCCGCTGGCGATCCATCCCCGAACGACTCGACGGCACCGGAGCCGCGGTCGCGACGCTCGCCGCGGAGCTGCTCGCGGCGAGCGATGACCTGCTCGTCGTGCTTACCGAGCGCCAGGACGCGGAGCTCGCCAGCCTCGACGCCGCCGCCGAGCTCGCCGGGGAGCGACGGGCCCCGGGACGCAAGGCGATGGAGGAACGCCACCGGCGCGAGCAACGGCAGGTCCGCACGGACGAACTTCGCGCCGGCCTGGCGACGCTCGCCTCGGCCTACCGTTCCCGGCTCGGAGCGGAGAGCCTCCCGGCGCGCCGGGCGGCCTCGCTCATCGCGGCGTGCGAGGCGATCGACGGGGCGGCGGCCCGCCTCGGCCGGAACGCGAACGAGGCGCTTCTCGTTCAGGCGCTGCTGTTGCAGCTCGACGGGTCGAGCTAGACGGGACGAGCAAGACGGCTTCGGTGCCGCGGGGGCCCGGGGAGTCGGATATCCCGGAGCGGCTCACCGGTCCCGCAGCGCCTCCAGGTGGGCGCGGACCGCCGGCCATTCGGCGGCGACGATCGAGTAGTAGGCGGTGTCGCGCACCGCGCCGTCGACCGCCGGCGCATGGACCCGACGGACCCCCTCGAAGGCCGCACCGAGCCGGAGGATCGCCGTGCGCGAGCGATCGTTGCGGGCGTCGGTTTTCAACGTGACGCGGAGCACTCCCCAGTCCTCGAAGGCGAAGGTGAGTAGCAACAGCTTGCACTCGGTGTTGACGACGGTCCTCTGGGCCGACGCCGCGTACCAGGTTCCGCCGATCTCGGCGACCGTCGGCGGGTTCTCGTCCGAAGGGGCGGGTCCCCTCGTCACCCCCGGGGGCCAGGGCGGCGGCCACTCGAAGACCTCGAGGTCCATGAAACGGGTCGCACCGACGATCCGGTCGTCTAACAGCCGGCGCACGGTGAACGGGACCTGCCGGGCCGAGAGGGCGAGGTTGATGTTCTCCTCGACGTAGTGCGTCACCTCCTCGACGCCGTTCGGCACTTCGCTGAACGTGAACGAGGAGCGTTCCCCGCCGGCCGCCTCGGCGAGACCGGGTATGTGGCTGGTGTCGAGTGGTTCGAGCTGGACGAAGCGCCCGCGCAACGTCGGCGAGGTGAGCACGTCGCCAATTCTGGTGCATGGCGCGCCGCCCGTCGTGCGAACCGGGCCCGTCGTTTCGGGTGCTTCGGCGAAACCTCTACCGTTAGGGGATGCGATTTCGTCCTTCGCGTGCCGGATCGGGCCGGGCGGCAAGCGTCGGTATCCCGAGTTCTGGCACCGGTTCGGTCTAGGCCGCCGATGTCCAGACGGGGCTGGGTGCTGTTCAGTGCCATCGCAGTGATCTGGGGGCTTCCGTACTTCTTCATCCGGATCGCCGTTCGCGACCTCGACCCGGCAACGCTCGTTTTCATGCGCACCGGGCTCGCCTCGGTGCTCCTGCTGCCGTTCGCTATCCACCGCCGCCAACTGCGCGCGTTGATCGAACACTGGCCCTACGTCCTCGGCTACACGGTCGCCGAGATCACGGTCCCCTGGTTCCTGCTCGCGACCGCGGAGCAGAGGTTGACGAGCTCGTTGGCGGGCCTGCTGGTCGCGACGGTGCCAATCTTCGGCGCGCTCATCGCTTGGGGGAGGGGGCACGAACACCTGGGTGCGCGGCGGGTATCCGGGCTCGTCCTCGGATTCGCCGGCGTCGTCATCCTCGCGGGCGTCGGAGTCAAGGGATCGAACCTTGTCTCGATGGGTGAGATCGTCGTCTGTGCCATCGGCTACGCAATCGCGCCGATGATCGTCAGTCGCCGTCTCGCAACTGCGCCCAGCTTCGAGGTCGTGACTGCTTCAATGGTCGTGACGGCGTTTGTCTACATGCCCTTCGCGCTCACGCACCTGCCGAGACGGTTCCACGCCGAGACGGCCGAGTCCGTTGCCACTCTGGCGGTCGTGTGCACCGTGCTCGCGTTCATGCTCTTTTTTGCGCTGATTAGGGAGATTGGACCGACGCGAGCGACGGTGGTGACTTACGTGAACCCGGCCGTCGCGCTCCTGCTCGGAATCGTGGCCCTCGGAGAGCCCTTCACCCTCGGGATCGCGATCGGCTTTCCGGTGATCATCGCCGGATCGATCCTCGCGACCTGGGCAAAGGCGCCACCGATCCGTCACGGTGAGATGCTCGGCCCGGCTGAGCCCGCCTTCGGGGCAATTCCGGAGCCGTGACTTGCGGGTGACCCAGGGTTGATGAGCCGGCAAGATCCGCCCGGCGCGGAGCCGGGCCTGCCGCGGCCATGACTGACGGACCTTGACCAGGCACCGCCTGCCAAACGCGCGACCCGCATCGCGTTCATGCCACGTGCTGTGACGAATTCGGCCGTTTTCGCAGCTCCATAACGGTCTTCTCACAGTTTGCACGGGGTGACCTGCCACACTGTCGCGAGATCGACCGTGGAGGCCGCCATGTCGAGCTCTCGTGAAGCACTCCGCCCCAGGCGCGTGTTCGCGCCCGCCAGCCGCGTCGTAATCGCCGGCCTGATGGTCCTCGGGCTGACCGCGGCCATCGCCGGAGGGGCTGGCGCGTCCCGGATCACGTCGCACCACCGGAATGCACCCGGCGGTCGTCCGGTCGCCGCGGGCACGGTCACGAGTGCGCCGGCTGACAACGCCTTCTCGATCACCACGCGCTCGGGCGCGAGCCTGAGCGTCGAAGTCGATGGCTCGACGACGTATGTCGAACTCGGGGTCGCGAGTCCTTCGCTCGACGACGTGACGCAGAACGCGCTCGTCGCCATCTTCGGCTCCATCGCGGGGACGACGGTGAGCGCGACCGAAGTCAACATCTGGGTGCCGAGGAACGCTGGCGCAGGAGCCAATGCCAAATCGGTAGCCGCAGGCGTTGTCACCACCTCGCCATCTGACAACAGCTTCACCATCTCGACCCGATCCGGTGGGACCGTGTCCATCGTCGTCAGCGCGACGACGACCTATGCCGAGCGCGGCGTCGCGAGCCCGACGCTCGACGAGGTCTCACAGGGTGAGCTCGTCGCGGTCTTCGGAACGATGTCGGACGGGACGGTGATGGCGACCGAAGTCGTGATTCGCCCGTCGAGACAAAACGGCCGGTACGCGATGGCGGGAACCATCGAGTCCACGCCAAGTTCGACAGGGTTCACCATCACGACCTTCAACGGGCAGAGCGTCGCCGTCGTCGTCACGTCGTCGACGACATATTTCGAGCGCGGCGTGCCGGGTATCGCGCTCGACGACCTATCGCCGGGTGAGCTCGTCGGCGTTTTCGGCACGATGTCGGACGGGACGGAGACGGCGACCGAGATCGTCGTCTGCCAGCCGCGGATGAGCCGGGACTACGCCACGGCCGGGACGGTCCAGGCGGCTCCGACATCCTCGGGCTTCACGGTCATGACCTTCAACGGAACGACCGTCACCGTCGACGTCACCGGAACGACGACCTACGCCGAATACGGCGTCTCGAACCCGACGATCGCCGACGTGACGCCGGGCGAGTTCGTCGGCGTCTTCGGCACGACGGTGGGCACAACGGTGACGGCCTCGGAAGTGGTCATCGCGGGCAACCAGCGGCAGGGCCTGTTCGGCTTCGGTCATCGACTCCGTTTCGGCCACCGCTCCGGTGGATTCGGCGGGTTCGGCTTCGGCCGCGGGCGGGGCGGCCCTGATCATCGTCCCTTGCGCGCGGGGGCGACGGGAGCGTCCGGTCAGGGAGCCGCGGGCCCGGGCCAGGGGCTCGGCGGCGGCAGCTCCTCCTAGCGGGGATTGTCGCGTCGCGTCCGGTGCCGGTCGCAAAACAGGGACTTAGGTCCCGGCTGAACGTCAGGTACGCTGCCATGACGCGGTCGCGTTCGCATCGCCACGACACAGGCCGGTCTGGCCCCCCGTCGTCGAAGGGCGTCGCCGCACTCCGGGTGACGCCGACAAGGCCCGCTCGGAGGAATGGGCCGGGGAATGGGCTCCTTATCGGATGCGGATCCCGGAACCCGGTGCCTCTGATGATGTGTCGCCGTTGAGACGCGACCCGAGGGCCGATGGGGGCACTCACGACGGTCAGGCAAGGATCGGGCCGGGTGGTCCGATCCAAGGTCATGTCGTTGTTGGCGTTGGAAGAGCTTGTGCAGTCGGCGGCGACCGAGCAGCAGGTCGGGGTCCAAATTCCCTGGCAGGTGGGGACTCGGCCAGTTAGCTTGACGGTCATGGCCTCAAAGGAGCGGAAACAGTCATGAGTAGCCCGTTGTGGGACGTCGCAATGTTGCCGGATCTCGCTCACGGGCGCACCCACTCGGGGCCCGTTCGGGAGCGCCGGCCCCTCTACGTCGATCTGTTGCCGCCCTGCAATGCCGGCTGTCCGGCCGGCGAGAACATCCAGGCCTGGCTGTCGCACACGCTGGCGGGCCGCCACGAGCAGGCGTGGCGCCAGCTCGTGTCCGACAACCCGCTGCCGGCGGTCCACGGGCGGGTCTGCTACCACCCGTGTGAGGTCGCCTGCAACCGGGCCAACCTCGACAGCGCCGTTTCGATCCACTCGGTCGAGCGCTTCCTCGGTGATCTCGCCCTTGAGAACGGCTGGCAGTTCGACCCGCCGGCGGTCCGCACCGGCAAGCGCATCCTCGTGATCGGGGCCGGCCCGAGCGGGCTCTCGGCGGCCTACCACCTCGCCCGGCTCGGTCACGAGGTGGAGATCCGCGACGCGGGCACCCTGCCGGGCGGGATGATGCGCTACGGCATCCCGTCCTACCGCCTGCCGCGCGACGTGCTCACCGCCGAGCTCGATCGCATCGCGGCGCTCGGCGTGACCATGACGGGCGATCACCGGGTCGCCGACCTCGTCGCCGAGAAGGAGGAGGGTCGCTTCGACGCCGTGTTCGTCGCTGTGGGGGCGCACCTGTCCCGCCGAGTCGACATCCCGGCCCGCGACACCGGGCCCATGCTCGACGCGTTGTCGTTCCTGCGCAGCGTCGCCTCCGGTGAGCGGCCGGCGATCGGTCGCCGGGTTGCCGTGTACGGGGGTGGCAACACCGCGATGGATGCCGCCCGGGTCGCCAAGCGGCTCGGCGCGGACGATGCGCTCATTGTGTACCGGCGAACCCGCGAGCAGATGCCGGCCCACGAAGAGGAGGCCGACGATGCCGAGCGCGAGGGCGTCCGGATCAACTGGCTGCGCACGATCACGGCGATGGACGGGCCGGAGATGCAGGTCGAGGTGATGGAGCTCGACGAGACGGGCTTCCCGCAGCCGACCGGTCGGTTCGAGACGCTCGCCGCGGACACCGTGATCCTGGCTCTCGGGCAGGAGACCGACACCGAGTTCCTGAGAAGCGTGCCGGGAGTCGAGTTCGGAAAGGACGGCACCGTGAAGGTGTCGGCGTCCCTCGAGACCGGATCCCCCGGGTTGTTCGCCGGGGGCGACATGGTGCCGAGCGAGCGAACGGTCACGGTCGGCGTCGGCCACGGGAAGAAGGCCGCCCGTCACATCGACGCGTGGCTGCGGAACCAGAACTCGCCGAGCGTCGCCAAGCACGAACTGGCGGCGTTCGAGCGCCTGCACCTGTGGTACTTCGGCGACAACGCCAGGCGCCTGCAGCCCGAGCTGGCGCCCGAGGAACGCGTCGCGGACTTCGACGAGGTCGTCGGGGGCCTTTCCGCCGAGGAGGCGGTATACGAAGCAGGTCGGTGCCTGTCCTGCGGTAACTGCTTCGAATGCGACGGTTGCCTCGGTGCCTGCCCGGAAGATGCGGTGATCAAGCTCGGCGTCGGGAACCGCTACCGGTTCAACTACGACCGTTGCACGGGATGCGGAGCGTGCTTCGAGCAATGTCCGGTACATGCGATCGAGATGGTGGCGGAGGCGAACTGAGATGGGTGTAACTATCGACGGGAACGAGGCTACGACCTCGGTTGCATACCGGCTCAGCGAGGTCTGCTGCATCTACCCGATCACCCCGTCATCGACGATGGCGGAGCTCGCCGACGAGTGGGCGAGCCACAAGAGGCCCAACCTCTGGGGGACCGTGCCGACGGTCGTCGAGATGCAGAGCGAGGGCGGCGCGGCGGGCGCGCTGCACGGCGCGCTGCAGAGCGGCGCGCTGGCGACGACGTTCACCGCGTCGCAGGGCCTGCTTCTCATGATCCCGAACATGTACAAGATCGCCGGTGAGCTCACCCCGGCGGTGCTGCACGTCGCGGCGCGGTCGCTCGCCGCCCAGGGGCTGTCGATCTTCGGGGACCACGCCGACGTGATGGCTGTACGCCAGACGGGGTTCGCGCTGCTCTCCTCGTCGTCGGTCCAGGAGGCGCACGACCTGGCGCTCGTCGCGCACGCCGCGACCCTCGCCACGCGGGTGCCGTTCCTCCACTTCTTCGACGGGTTCCGAACCTCGCACGAGCTGAACTCGATCGAGATGCTCTCCGACGAGGACCTCGCGGCCGTCATCCCCGACGAGCTCGTGCGCGCCCACCGTGACCGGGCGCTGTCGCCGGAGCGCCCGTTCATCCGGGGCACGGCCCAGAACCCCGACATCTACTTCCAGGCTCGCGAGACGGTGAACCCGTACTACGCCGCCGTCCCGGGGGCGGTCGAGGCCGCGATGACGCGCCTCGCCGACCGCACCGGTCGCCGCTACCACGTCGTCGACTACAGCGGGCACCCCGAGGCCGAGCGCGTGATCGTCGTCATGGGATCGGGCGGCGAGACGACCCGGGAGACGGTCGAGGCCCTCAACGCCACCGGCGAGAAGGTCGGCGTGGTCCAGGTGCGCCTGTACCGCCCGTTCCCGGCCGAGGCGTTGGCGGCGGCGATACCGGCGAGCGCACGGCGCGTCGCCGTGCTCGACCGGACCAAGGAGCCCGGCTCGGCGGGCGAGCCGCTCTTCGTCGACACCGTCGCCGCGCTCAGCGGCGCCGTTGCCGACGAGCGGCGGGCGACGATGCCGAAGGTGTTCGGGGGCCGCTACGGCCTCTCGTCGAAGGAATTCACCCCGGGCATGGTGAAAGGCGTGTTCGACGAGCTCGCGACAGAATCGCCGCGCCGCAGCTTCACCGTCGGCATCAACGACGACGTCTCGGGGACGAGCCTGCCCTTCGACGCCTCGTTCGACATCACGGCCCCCGAGACGGTGCAGGCGGTCTTCTTCGGCCTGGGGTCCGACGGGACGGTCGGCGCGAACAAGAACACGATCAAGATCCTCGGCGACGAGGGGGGTCTTTTCGCGCAGGGTTACTTCGTCTACGACTCGAAGAAGTCGGGAACCCAGACGGTGTCGCACCTCCGTTTCGGGCCGAAGCCGATCCGCGCGCCCTACCTCGTCAGCCAGGCGAGCTTCGTCGGCTGCCACCAGTACGGGCTGCTCGAGCGCTCCAACGTCCTCGGCCCGGCGGCCATGGGCGCCACGATGCTGCTCAACTGCCCGCACGGGCCCGACGAGGTGTGGGAGGCGCTGTCGCGCCCCGTCCAGGAGCAGCTCATCGCCAAGAAGATCGACCTCTACGTGGTCGACGCCAACCGGATCGCCCGCGAGGTCGGCCTGGCGGGGCGGACGAACATCGTCCTGCAGACCTGCTTCTTCGCCATCTCGGGGGTGTTGCCCCGCGACATCGCGATCGAACGGATCAAGAAGGCGGTCGCGAAGACCTACGGACGTCGGGGCGAGGAGGTCGTCCGGCGCAACCAGGCCGCCGTCGACCTTGCTCTCGAAGGCATGTTCCGGGTCGAGGTGCCGGCCAAGGTGACCGCGACGCGGGAGATGCCGCGCATGGTGCCCGAGACCGCACCCGAGTTCGTGCGCGCCGTCACCGCCGAGATGATGGCGGGACGTGGCGACGCCCTCCCGGTGAGCGCGTTGCCCGTGGACGGCACCTACCCGAGCGGAACCGCGGCCTATGAGAAGCGGAACATCGCTGATTTCGTCGCCCGGTGGGAGCCCGAGACGTGCATCCAGTGCGGGAACTGCAGCTTCGTCTGCCCGCACAGCGTCATCCGCTCGCGCCAGTACGACAAGTCGTACCTGAAAGGCGCCCCGGAGGGTTTCCGGTGGGCGGCGCTCGACGCCGTCGGCCTGCCCGACACCCGCTACACGCTGCAGGTGTACGTCGAGGACTGCACCGGCTGCGGGTTGTGCGTCGAGGCGTGCCCGATCGAGACGCCGGGTGACCCGGTCCGCAAGGCGATCAACCTGACCGAGCGGGAGCCGCTCGTCGCGGCCGAGCGGGAGAACATCGCCTTTTTCGAGTCCCTTCCCCCGACCGACCGGTCCCGGGTCGATTTCGGCACGGTGCGCGGGACGCAGTTCCTCGAGCCGCTGTTCGAGTTCCCGGGGGCGTGCGAGGGCTGTGGCGAGACGCCGTACATCAAGCTGCTCTCGCAGCTGTTCGGCGACCGGCTGATGGTGGCCAACGCGACCGGCTGCTCGTCGATCTACGGCGGCAACCTGCCGACGACCCCGTGGACCGTCGACGACGACGGACGCGGGCCGGCCTGGTCGAATTCGCTGTTCGAGGACAACGCCGAGTTCGGGCTCGGTTTCCGGGTGGCGACCGACGGGCATGTCGACCTCGCCCGGCGCCGGCTCGGCGAGCTGCGTGACGCGCTCGGCCCGGAGCTTGTCGACGAGATCCTCGCCGCGCCCCAGCTGCGGGAGTCGGAGCTGCGCGCCCAGCGCGAACGGGTCGCCGAGCTGAAAAGGCGGCTTTCCGGACTGGACGGAGCAGCGGCCGAGGACCTGCGCAGCGTCGTCGACCACCTCGTCCGGCGCAGCATCTGGATCGTCGGAGGCGACGGCTGGGCGTACGACATCGGCGCCGGCGGGCTCGACCACGTCCTCGGGAGCGGGCGCAACGTCAACGTGCTCGTGCTCGACACCGAGGTCTACTCGAACACCGGTGGCCAGATGTCGAAGTCGACGCCGCTCGGCGCGGTCGCCAAGTTCGCGACGTCCGGCAAGACGGTGCCGAAAAAGGACCTTGCCCTGCAGGCGATCTCGTACGGTGGCGTCTACGTCGCCCGTGTCGCGCTGGGGGCCGACCCGCAGCAGACGTTGACGGCGTTCCGTGAGGCGGAGGCCTACGACGGCCCGTCTCTCGTCCTCGCCTACTGCCACTGCATCGCCCACGGCATCGAGATGCGCAAGGGCCTCGACCAGCAGTACCGGGCGGTGGCGAGCGGCTACTGGCCGCTCGTCCGCTACGACCCCGTGGTGCGGGCCGCCGGCGGGAATCCGTTCATGCTCGACTCGACGCGGCCGCGCATCGCGCTCGCGGAGTACACGAACCAGGAGCTGCGCTACCGCTCGCTTTTCAACTCCAATCCCGAGGAGGCCGAGCGGCTGCACGTGCTCGGCGAACAGGCCGTGGCCCGCCAATGGGACGTGTACGAGGAGATGGCGACGCGCGGCGCCCAGCACTTCGCCGCCGACGCCCGCAAGGACGGATGATGGACCTCTCGACGCGCTACATGGGTCTGGAACTGCGCAACCCGCTCGTCGCGTCGGCCTCGCCGCTGTCGTGGACCGTCGACGGCGTGCGGCGACTCGCCGACGCCGGCGTCGGTGCGGTGGTGCTGTTCTCGCTGTTCGAGGAGCAGGTGCGCCGGGAGGCGGCCGAGAACTCGCGACTCGTCGACGTCGGCACGGAGAGCTTCGGCGAGGCGCTCTCGTACTTCCCGTCGTCGGTGGAGGACGAGCCGGGCCCGCGTCGCTACCTCAGCGTGCTCGAGCGAGCCGCCGCCGCCGTCGAGATCCCGGTCATCGGGAGCCTGAACGGCGTCACGTCCGGCGGCTGGGTCGACTACGCGCGGCGCCTGCAGGACGCCGGGGCGGCGGCGATCGAGCTGAACATCTACTACCTGCCCGGCAGCACGCGGACCTCGGGTCGCGAGGTCGAGGACCGGCACGTCGAGGTCCTGCGGAGCGTGAAGGACGTGGTCAGCGTCCCCGTCGCCGTGAAGCTCGGCCCGCACTTCAGCTCGACCGGCGCGATGGCGCTGCGCCTCGACGAGGCGGGAGCCGACGCCCTCGTTCTGTTCAACCGGTTCCTGCAGCCGGACATCGACCCCGAGACGCTGAGCGTCGTGGCGCAGGTCGGCCTGTCGCATCCGAGCGAGGGCCGGCTCGTGCGCACCTGGATCGCCCTCCTTTTCGGCAGGGTGCACGCCGCGCTGGCGGCGACGACGGGCGTCGAGACCGCGGACGACGTGACGAAGTACCTGCTCGCCGGGGCGGACGTTGTGATGTCGGCGTCGGCGCTTCTCCGCCACGGTCCCGAGTACGCGGCCGTGCTCCTCGGCGGGCTGACCGACTGGATGGAGCGCCGGGGATTCGAGACCGTCGACGCTGTGCGGGGCAAGCTCGCCGTGCCAGCCGAGGCGGACGGCGCGGAATACGAGCGCTCGGGTTACGTCGTCGCCCTGCGGCAAGCGAACATGACCGACTACGGGCCGTGGTGAACTAGCCGGTTGCCGGTCGGGGAAGGTCCCGGCCCCACTCCTCCGCCGCCCGGCGGAAGGTGCCGCCGGACTCGTATCCAGGTTCTCAGGTCGCCCGCCGGTAACGGTGGACCGCGAGGGGGCCGAAGACCGCGAGGATGCCGACGCACCAGGCGAGGGCCTCGAGCACGTTCGTCGCCGTCGGCCCGCCGTCGACGAGAGCCCGGACCGCGGTCACGGTGACGGAGACCGGCTGGTGGGCGGCGAACGCCTGGAGCCAGCCAGGCATCGAGGACACCGGGACGAAGGCCGAGGAGGCGAAGACGAGCGGGGCGATGACGGGGAACGCGGCCGCCTCCGCGGTCTCCGGGTTTCCGGTCATGAGCCCGACGAACGCGAACACCCATGACAAGGCGTAGCCGAACAACAGAACGATGAGCATCGCCGCCAACAGCGCGAGCACACCGACGTGGATCCGGAAGCCGACGGCGTAGCCGACCCCCACCATGAGGGCGGCGACGAACACGTTCCGCACCAGGTCGGCAATGGTCCGGCCACCGAGGACCGCGATGCGCGACATCGGCAGCGAGCGGAAGCGCTCGAGCAGTCCGCTCTGCAGGTCTGTGGCGAGGCCGATCGCGGCCGCGATCGCGCCGAAGACCGTCGTCTGGACGAAGATGCCCGGCATCAGGAAGTCCACGTACGGGTAGGGCAGGAGATTGACCGACACGACGCCGCCGAACACGTAGCGGAACATGAGCACGAAGATGATCGGCTGGATCGTCGAGAAGATGAGCAGCGAAGGGACGCGCCAATAGGCGATCAGGTTGCGGCTGCTCGCGGTGAGCGAGTCCCGGAGTGGGCGGAGCCGGCGGTAGGGGTGCCGGAAAGCGGGCGGCGCGATGGATGCGGTGTCGAGGCTCATCGCCGGCCTCCGGAGGTCGTCACGGCCGCGTCCGTCTCGTCCGTCGCCGTGTGCTTGCCCGTGAGGGAGAGGAAGACGTCGTCGAGGCTCGGTTCCCGGACCGTCAGCGTCTCGGGCTTGAGATCGTTGTCGTTGAGCGCGCGTACCGTCTCGAGAAGGACGCGTGTGCCGTCGGCGGAGCTGACGCGCAACACGGTCCCTTCCCGGTCCGCCTTGAGGCCGGTCGCCTGCGTGACGAGGCGCTCCGCCCGGAGCGCTTCGTCGTCGCTCGCAAGGCCGATCTCGATGACCGTGTTCCCGAGCTGCGCCTTCAAGGCCGCGGGGGTGTCCGAGGCGATGATGTGCCCTTCGCTCATCACGGCGACCCGGTCGGCGAGGCGGTCTGCTTCTTCGAGGTACTGGGTGGTGAGCAGCACGGTCGCCCCGTCGGCCACGAGCTCGCGGATCATCTCCCACAGCTCGTTGCGACTGTGGAGGTCGAGTCCGGTCGTCGGCTCGTCGAGGAACACGACGGAGGGACGCTGCACGAGCGCCGCGGCCACGTCGAGACGGCGCCGCATGCCCCCCGAGTAGGTCCGGGCCGGACGGTCCGCGGCGTCTGACAACTGGAAGCGGTCGAGCAGGGCGTAGGCGCGTTCGCGGGCGACCCGTCCGGGGAGCTGGGCGAGCCGGCCCGCGAGACGCAGGTTCTCCGCCCCGGTGAGGTTGGGGTCGATCGCGGCGAACTGACCCGCCAGGCCGATCAGGTAGCGGACCTCGTCGGCCTGGCGGACCACATCGTGTCCGAGCACCTGCGCGATTCCGGCGTCGGGATGCAGGATCGTGCAGAGCATCCGGACGATCGTCGTTTTGCCCGAGCCGTTCGGACCGAGAAGACCGAACACGCTGCCGGTGGGGACGTCGAAGTCGACACCGTCGACCGCCCGGATCGCCCCGAAGTGTTTGACGAGTCCTTGGACCCGGATTGCAGATTCCACTGCGCCATCCTCCCAATGTCCGACCGGCCGACGAAGCGTCATTCACCCCCCAAAGGGCGCAATTCGGCCACGCAGAGACAATTCGCGTAGGGCATGCCACCGTGATCCGGCCCAGGGCGGTATGGCCGGTGACTCGTCCTGGGGTCAGGTTAGATGATTCCGGACACCTCCTACGCCGCCATGAGCACCTATTCGAGTGGTGGCGCCCCCCGATGGCGTCCGCTGGTTCCCGGTCCCGCGTCGAGGTCGGCGGCCCCGGCTGAGCCGCCACGTCGTCCGCCCGGTCGCCCCGGACGGCACGCGAGATCAGCGGACGTGGAAACCGGTCTCGCCGACCGGCTCCTCGTAGGTGACCTCGACCGATTCCACGGTCGCGCCCGGTGGGCCGTGTTCGCACCACTCGACGACGGCGTGAACGGCAGATGACGTGCCCTCGAAGACGGCCTCGACCCGACCGTCGCGGAGATTCGAGACATAGCCGGAGACGCCGAGCCGCTTGGCCTCGTCGCGGCACGAGGCTCGGAAGAAGACGTTCTGAACCCACCCGCGAACGATGACGTGAGCGCGAAGGGCGTGGAGCCCGCCTTCACTCATCGGTTCGTCACGTGCCGTCGTCCTGTGCCAACGAATTCAGGGACTGTAGGCGGTTCGGTGCCATCTTGCTCGGTATCCCGCTTGTCGTCCTCAATGACGACATGCCCGCGGCGTCGGTACCCGAGATCGAGTAGGTGCCGACGCCAAGACTGCCAGTCGTCGTGACCTTGCCCGTCGAGCTGACGGAGAGGTCCGCTGTCGACACAGGGCTGAACGTCACGCCGGTGCTGCTCGTCTTCAACGTGTGCGTGAAGGCGGCCGATCCCGTCGTCGTCACCGAACCGCCAAGGGGGGCGACCTGGGTGATGGGAGTTGAGGTGAAATAGACGGTCGCCGGTTCTCGCGGAACGGCCCTTTGCTGCCGAAGGGAGTGCTTCGGGCGGCGCGAAGTTCCTCGGGCACGGACGCGGCAGGACCGGCAGCGGAGCGCGTGCCGCAGCGGCGGGACATCTCCAGTTGTGTCAGATCACGCGCGGCGGGGCTTGGCGTTGGCGAGACGCCGGTATCAGTGAAAGCGGGCTTGTACCGAGTAAACGTAATGCGGTGCTGTCTGTGGGCCCCGTCGGCATCGGGCCGATTGCCGATACCCTGGGAGGGTATAGCATAAGGGCGCGGAAGGAAGCGCCCGATGAACACGCCGGGTTACATCGACAAGAAGGCGACGATCCAGAACCGGTTGCGGCGGATCGAAGGGCAGATCCGCGGGTTGCAGGGCATGGTGGACGATGATCGCTACTGCATCGACATCCTTGACCAGATCTCAGCGACGACTCGAGCCCTGCAGGCGGTGGCCCTGGAGCTTCTCGACGGGCACCTGTCGCACTGTGTCGCCCGCGCCGTCGCCCAGGGAGGGAGCGAGGCCGAGGACAAGATCGCGGAGGCGGCGGCGGCGATCGCCAGACTGGTCCGCTCGTGACCGAGCTCGCTGTCGTCACTCCGCTCCTCGACATTGGTCGCGGCCTGCGAGAGGGCGTGTTGATGTTCTGGGAGACGCTCTGGGCGCTCGTGCTCGGCTTCTCGCTCTCGGGCGCCGTGCAGGCGTTCGTGTCGAAAGACCAGATGCAAGAGAGGCTGGGGCGTCATCGCCCCGCGGAGGTGGCTCGCGCTGCCGGCTACGGCATGGTCTCCTCGAGCTGCTCCTACGCCGCCTCCGCGATGTCGAAGTCACTTTTCTCGAAAGGGGCGGACTTCATCGACTCGCTGGTGTTTATGGTGGCATCGACGAACCTCGTGGTCGAGCTGGGGATCGTCATGCTCGTATTGCTGGGCTGGCAGTTCATGGCGGCCGAGTTCATCGGTGGACCGCTCATGATCGCCCTGCTCGCCCTCGCCGGCGGGTTCGTCTTCTCCACGCCCCTTCTCGCGGCTGCCCGCATCCGGCTCGCCAAACAGACGGCGTCAGGTCCCGACCTCTGCGCGGCGTCAGGGAAAGCCGCTTCGAGCCCGACTACGTCCGACGGACCCGGTTTGTCGGCGAAGCTGCGCTCACCGGCTGCGTTGTCTGACGCCGCGGGTTACGCCGTCGCCGATGCCACGATGCTTCGCAGGGAGCTGCTGATCGGCTTCACGCTTGCCGGGTTTCTCGCCGTCCTCGTACCTACTGGCGCCTGGAACGCCCTATTCATCCACGGTCACGGATTCTGGACAGTCGCCGAGAACGCGCTCGTCGGTCCCCTCATCGCCGCGGTCAGTTGCGTGTGCTCGATCGGGAACGTGCCGCTGGCTGCGGCGCTCTGGTCCGGGGGGATCAGCTTCGGTGGCGTGATCGCGTTCATGTTCGCCG
Source organism: uncultured Acidimicrobiaceae bacterium (assembly GCA_963785415.1). Classification (GTDB taxonomy): domain Bacteria; phylum Actinomycetota; class Acidimicrobiia; order Acidimicrobiales; family Bog-793; genus Bog-793. Next base: position 1,305,732 of record CAWAVB010000001.1, on the reverse strand, counting down.
ACCTCATCACCCTGCCGTTGATGCTCATCTACCTCAAGTACTACGGACTGCGGTTGACCGTCCGCATCGTCGGGCTGCTCTACGTGGTGATGGTCGTGGCAGGTCTCGCGACGGAAGGGATCTTCAGCCTGGTCGGAGCGGTCCCGGCAACGCGGGCGATCCGTGTGACCGCGATCCGCTTTAGTTGGAACTACACCAGCTACCTCGACATCATCTTCATCGGCATCGCCGCTGTTGTCTGGTGGCTGGCCCACAACCGGGCGCGCTTGGGTGGCGGCGTTGCATACGACACCGATCCGATATGCGGCATGCACGTCCGGATCGCGGACGCTCCCGCCCAGGTGGGGTTCGAGGATCGGATCTACCGGTTCTGCTCGGACCGCTGCCGCGACCGTTTCGTCGAGAACCCGGCGCGATACGCCGCGGCCGAGTTGCGCGGCGGGGAGACGTCTCCACAGGGCCCGGTCGCCGTCGGTCTGACCCGGGAACTCGCGGCCGGCGGATCCGTCGCGGCGATCGATCCGGTCTGTGGCATGACCGTCGACCCGCAAACTGCGCCTGCCCACCGGGTGCTGGATGAAGACGACTATTGGTTCTGCTCACCAGGTTGTGCCGCGGCTTTCGACGGTGGCGAGGGACCCGGGATGCCTTCAGTTACAAACCGCGGTCCCGATCCCGGGTCGGCAGCGAAGTAGTGCGGCCAGCAGCGGTCTGGTACCCGATCCGCTGCCGAGGGAGCTCGCTTTCTGGCGCGTTCGTCGCGCAGTTTCGGCTCACCCGCGAGCGACGATGAACGGTGCATGGCGCGAGGCAGCCACTTGGCCTCGCGGCCCGCGGGGGCGAGTACTTCAGGTCTGGGGGCGTCGGATTCCGGCGAGCACGGCGCCAACCTCGTTGGCGAGGGCCGCGGCGACGAATCGACGTTCGAGGGGAACCTCGAGGCCAGGTTGGGGAACCAACACGAACCTTCCGTATTCGCGCCCCTGGTACTGGACAGGGAGTTCGACCCGGCTGCCCGGAAGCGTGCTCCAGCTGAAACCGGCAAGCAGCACGTCGCCCCCTTGGGAGATGACGGCCGCGTCTCCCGCTGAAGGTCCGGAGCTGTAGTGGCAGCTCCGCAGCTCGAGCAGCGTCGCGAGCACTCCCTCCACTCTGGACACGATGACGTCGGGATCTTCCCCTTCGGCCATCATCTGGGTCACGTCGTGGAGCGCGGCAAGGTGGGTCGATTCCTCGGCCGCCACAGCTCGATGGTGACGACCGCGGGCCGTGAGTTCGGTTACGGCCAAACCGACTGCGAAGAGCAAAGCGGTCGTCTCGATATCCGTGCGGTGACTGATGTCGAAGGTCTCGTACGGGCGAGTGAGGAAGAAATCGAACCAGACACCGGCGGAGATGGCGGCCAGCGCGCCGGCGAGTCGGTCCCCCCACGCGGCGACCGCCACGATGATGACCACCATCACGAGCGCCGCGTCGACGCCAGGGAAGCTCACCCGGAAAGGAACAAGGATGGCCGCGACGGCGGCGGGGACCCCGAGGGCGGCGAGGCGCAGGAGACCATCGGTGTGTCTTGACGTCCGGCTCGTCACGGGCTTCTCCATTGTCAGCCAGACGGTTGCCGTTCCCATCTCCGGCACCGCTCCCGTATCGTCCCACAGCGGCCGGGCCGGGGATCGATCTCGCGTCGTAGCGTCCCGTCGACAGCAAATCGCCCGGATTTCTCGACGAGAATCCAACACAGCAGTTGTCGCCGCACTGTTATCGTCGGCGGCGTGTCTGTCCCAAGTCGCCACTGAAGGGCGGCCTTTACTTGCAATGAAAGGATCGTCATGAAAGTTGTCGGGCAGGGGCACAGAGCATCCGGCGCGCTGCGCCTGCTGGTACCTCTTGTCGTGTTGTCGTTCGCCGTGGCTCTGCTTCCGGCCGCCAGTTCCGGCGCCGGGACAGTGAACGTCATCACGGTGAGCGGGGCACTGAAGGGAACGCTCAAGGTCGTACCGAACATCAACTGCAGTTCCCCGAGTTCCGCCGGTGGCACGCTCGCCTGGGTGAAGGTGACGCTCTCCCCAAGAAAGGCGGCCGCGTGGTCGATTAGCTACCGCGTCCCAAAGCCCGGCACGTACAAGCGGTTCGGCATGGGCGTGGGTACGTCGTTTGTGCTTGAGACCTCGAATTTCACCGCCTGGGTGGCAGCGAAGGGCACCTTGACGGTTACGGGCAAGACGGGCGAAGCGGGTTCAGCCAACGTGACACTCAGCGAGCACGAGGGCAGTGCCACCGGGACGGTCTACGTGAAGGGCAGCTGGAACTGCGCCTGACCGGACGCTCAGATCTCACGTGAGCGACACGCTCGGGACCTCTAAGCGACGGCGAGCGCTTCGATTCGACACTGGAACGCGGCTTCCTCGGCGCACCGAGCAGGGAATGGAGCCGACGCGGCCTGTTGGGTGCCGCCGAGAGAGCAAAGTCGCTGCGTTGACGAAGCGGTGGGCCGCCCGGGTCTCGATCCCGGCACCTTGGGATTAAAAGTCCAGTTCGGGTCGTCTCCTGGAGACTGTGCCATCCGCACAAGCAGCTCAGGTCAGGTGCTGCGTCCCGCGTATCAGTCTCAGTCCGCTCCGTGTAACCGAATTCAGTAGCAACGCAGTAGCAGCCCATGCATTCCCCGCTTCATCTTCGCCGAGCCGACCGATGGCCGTCACTGGCGTGTCGTCCGGTCACCAAAGCTCGGTTGATCGTTGGCACGCGATCGTTGACGGACGCCATCTACCCGGCGATTGGGGCCGGCCACACACGTCGGCACGGCTGAGCGTTAGGGGGCACCTAGTCCGCGCGACCGGTCAGACTCCAGGTTGGCGACGGCAGTAGTCGAAACTTGCGAGGTCAATCGGTCACCTCAGCCCTCGACCATCGCTTCTTGTGTCGTCGCGCCCGTCTGACCTCATGCACCTGCTAGTTCTACTCTTCCTGTCGTGAAGTCCACGTGGCTAGCGACAGCGTCAGTGATCGTCGTCACCATGATGTTGACGACAGCGGCAACCGCGAGGAGCTCTTCACTCAGGACGCCCGCCAATCTTCCGACCACCGAATCCTCTTTTGCTGCCTTGGCTCGTCGGGGCGCTATGCAACCGCTCGTCGCCACCTACCGAATTCTCGAAGCCAAGCGCGCCCCCTACTCGTTTGTTTACGCGACCTCGGCGGGAAAGAACGCGCTGAAGAACTTCCCACCGCCGGTGGACTACCGGTACCGAGTGGTTGCGAACGGTGAGGAATACGAGTTCATCGCGAACAACGGCCTTTACTACGAGTGTCTGACACCAGCGACCAAGCTCCACTGGGGCTGCGAGGGACCCATCAACCTTGACGGCATGGGGTACGGCGGACTGGCGACTATCGGGTCGTACGACGTGGAACCGGACTATTTGTTGTTCTTCGCGCCCTCGGCATCCCGCGTCACAAGGCGGGTCGTGAACGGCTTCCAGTTAGTGTGCATCCGCATTAGGCAGGGCGATTCACCGATGGAGACCTGGTGCATCACCAGCCGTGGCGTGCTCGGCTATGTCCTCGGTGTTCCGGGCTTCAAGCGCATCGAGCTGATGAGCCTGTCGTACAAGGTGCCGAAGGACGAATTCTCGCTGCCCGCCACGCCAACGAGGTGGACGAGCTTCGTCGCGACCAAGCTCTGTAAGTTCGGACCGCCGGGTTGGGCGAACCCTGGGACTTATGCCTGCTAGTCCGTTAGTTTTCAAGGCGTCCCGCCAGAATCCGTCTATCCGGTAACTCGCTATGAAGTGCCCCCGAACGTGCTCGACCGCACCGTCAGGCGCATGACATAAGTGCCGTACTGCCGCACCTAGCCGGCAGCGTTCTGGGGCACAGCTGAACACCTGGAAGCTGAGCCCGACTACAGGATGCTGACAACCAACAACACCACGAGAGAGAGCACGACAAGGCCGACGATTAGGACGCGCCACGGGTGTCGGTGAGATCGACGCTCCTCGTCGTCTCCGCCCCAGTCCCATAAGTCGGGATCATTTGGGTCCTCTGGTGGGGGGCCTACAGGTGTGGGCATTACTCAAGCGTAGGGACCGCTCGGTCCCGGCGGTCAGGGGCAGTCATAGGGGCGCGTTTCGGCGCGCATTATGGGACGCGTGTCGGACTCCCGAACCGTCGTTAGGCGTGCCTGACAGCCCGTTCTGTGATTCACGCCTCAGCGCGTGGACCAACTGAACTGCCCGCTCCAGTTGATCTGCCCGTAGTAGGAGGGCCAGGCACCGGACCGGAAGAGCGGGGAGGCGACCTTCACCGGCATAGCTCCGGGCGCCGCGATGAGCCACAGAGCATCAACCGACTCGTAGAGAAGGATCTTGCCGTTGCTCGACCAGACTGGAACCGAGGCACCGGCCGTACCCTGCACCTCATTCGGCACGGACGAACCCGAGCTGAGGAGCCACAGGTGATGCGTCGAGTACCACATTGTGAGGGTCGACTGGAAGAAGTCCGACGCGCTCGACGACGGAGCCTCGACGAACGCGAGCGTCTTCCCGTTGGGCGACCACGCCGGATCAATGGTGACGTCACCCGCGGGTGTACGAACGTCCGAGCAACGCGCTGTCGCGATCACGCACGTCTCGACGGTTTTCGTCATCCACGCGTAGCGATTGCTGCCCGAGCCAATCGCGAGCATGCCATTCGACCCGACCGAGACGGTCTGCCCAATCGTGACCCCAAGGTCAATCGGTGTCGCTCCCGCGGATCGGACCTCGTAGACGTGCGTGCCGTCGGCGGCTAGCGATGCAGACTGATCAGGGTCGACCCAGAACAGGAGTCCTTCGTGGTGCGGGAGGACGATCACGCCATTCACGAAGTTGCCGTGAAAGCCAGTCGCCCTGGCGAATGAGATCGGGGTCGAACGCCATACCGTGCGTGTCCCTGTCAGCGAACTCGCAAGCTCGAGTCGCTCGGCCCCGTGGAACGAGCCGTTGGGACCGTTCACGATGCTCCTCGACACGAAGGCGTAGCCGCTCCCGTCCATCGCCCAAGCGACAAGACCGGACGAAACCGAGCTAACAGGCGCCGGTCGTCCTGATGACGAGAGCCGATACAGCGTCGTCCCGACGAGCAGTTCCCCGTTCGGCATCCACCGCGGGCTGCCTCCGCTGGTCGTGATCGTTCGCGCCGAGGTCCCGTCCGCATGGGCGGTCCCTGCGCCGCTCTGGCCGATCGAGTATGCGAGCCACTTGCCGTTGGGCGAGAAGCTCGGGGCGCCGGCCACTTGGGTTCCGGAGGTGACCGCCGTGAGCTTGTTCGTGCTGCCGTCGAGAACGTAGAGCTGGTCACGCGAGACGAACGCAAGGTTGCCGTGACCATGGAAGGCCTTGGCGTCCACGATCGGGCTCGGACTCGACGCTGTGAGGTTCGTGGCGGCGGGCACCTTCGGTGGGGCGCTCGTGCCGTTCACAGAGATGTATGCGAAAAGCCCCGCGATCACCGCGGTGGTGGCGCCCGCGACCACGTATCGACGGTGCCGCTGACGCCGACGCGCTTCTTCGATCAACGCCTCCGCGTCGTAGGGAGCGCGATCAGCCAATTGTGGCGGCGGCGCGTGAAGGACCTTCATGACATCGCCTCTTAGGGAATGCTCTCGATCAGTCGGACCAACTCGTCACGGCGGAAGCCCTCGCGACGTGCGACCTGCACCAGCTCCCGCGCCTTGGTGAGCACCACACTCCGTTCCGGTGCTTCGCCAGCGACGGTGATGCCCCTGCCTCTTCGAAATTCGAGCAACCCTTCGTCTCGCAAGAGACGGAGCGCGCGAAGGACCGTGTTCGTGTTCACTCCGAGCACGGCGGCAAGGTCGCGAGATGGGGGGAGCGTCTCGCCCGGACTCGCCTCGCCCTCAGCGATCGCTCGCCGAATGTCCCCAGCCACCTGATCGTGAAGCAGCGCCGGATCGGAACGATCGACCTTGATGCCTATCATGGTGCTACCCACGCTAGCATCGCTGGTGCTGAGGAACAGGGGCGAAGGACGCTTTGTAAGTGTCGTTGCGCGAGCGAAAATGGACAATCGGAGCGCTCGTGTCGAACTATGCACAGTGCTCGAGGAGCGCACCTAATCGGCGATACGCGCGTTCACCAGCGTCACATAATGCGCGCCAATTTCGTCTCGCGAACTAGCCCGAAGATGCCGATCGAGGACAGTCGCGAACGGACAGCCGTGGTAGGGGAGGCTGAGGACGGCAACGGCGACCAAGTGGTTGACGGTTGCCTCGGTGAACCTCTCTCGGCCGAGGTCCATGAGCATCGAGTTCGTCGTCACCTCGACATTCGATGCCTTGCCTGTCCCATCACCTTTGCGCTTGATGAGACATCCGGTTCGAATGCCCTCACAGCTACCAGTCGGCTCTCTCGTTCCCTATCTGGTGCAGACCCTCTCGCTCTTCGGTCGTTTCTCAGTGCGAGGTTGCTCTCGCCTTGCTGTCACTTGAGTTGAGCTAACCCGAACGAGTCCGGGTTAGACACCCTTGGAGGTACCGCCCTCTGGGCGGGACCTCCGTCGTCGTGCTCCTTTCGAGGCTGTTGCACGAATACTTGACCATCCCGCCCGCGTTTCGCGCCGCGCGGGACGATTGATCCATGGTGAATCTTCGAGAAGTCGAGCGCGATCAGCTCTATCTCATGCCACCGTCGATCGCCGACTGGCTCCCGGAGGGACATCTCGCCTGGTTCGTGCTCGACGTCGTCGGCGAGCTCGACTTGAGTGCGTTCTACGCCTCGCACCGGGAGGACGGCCGGGGTGGGGCGAGCTACCACCCGGGGCTCATGCTCGCCGTCCTCGTCTACGCCTACTGCACCGGCGAGCGTTCGAGCCGAAGGATCGAGCGGCGCTGCACCGAAGACGTCGCCTACCGGGTGCTCGCCGCCAACCAGGCTCCTGACCACGCCACGATCGCCCGCTTCCGGCGCCGTCACGAAGAAGCGATCGCCGAGCTGTTCACCCAGGTGCTCGGCCTGTGCGTTCAGGCCGGGATCGTCGACTCGGGGCTCGTTGCGATCGACGGGACGAAGATCGCTGCCAACGCCTCCAGTCACGCCAACCGGACCCGGCACCAGCTTGTCGCGGAGATCCTCGCCGAGGCCGAGCGGACCGACCAGGAAGAAGACCAGCTCTTCGGGGATCGGCGCGGTGACGAGCTCCCCGAAGAATGGTCCGACCGAAGGGACCGCCGGGCCCGCATCGCCGAGGCACTCCGCCAGCTCAACGAGGGAGAAGGCGACTACTGGGCACGTCTGGCGGCGCGCAAGGCCCGCGCCGTTGCGACGCACGGCCGGCTGCCCGGGGCACGACCGAAGCCGGGTAGCCGCCGGACCAAGAAGCGAATACCGAACACGACCGACCCCGACTCGCGGACGATGTCGACGGGTGGGTGGGGGGCACGCCAGTACTTCCAGGGCTTCAACGCCCAGGCGGCGGCGACCATCGACCAGGTGATCGTCGCCGCAGAAGTGACGAAGGACTCGAACGACTTCCACCAGTTCATCCCGCTCGTCGCCCAAGTGACAAAGAACCTCGAAGCGGCTCGCCACGACACACCGGTCGGCACGTACCTCGCCGACGCCGGCTACTACTCGACCAAGAACGCCCTCACCAAGACCGATTCAGAAGTGCTCATCGCCACGCTCGCACCTTCCTCGGGCGTCGTCGACCCGGCCGATCCCCGCATCCCCGAACGGCAGGCGGTGATCGAGCGCCTCGACCGAGGCGAGTTGACCAAGAAGGCGGCCGGGGACGAGCTCGGCATCAGTGAGTCGCGGGCGGGAGACCTGCTCAAGGTCCATCGGGGCCTGCTCCCGGACCACCGAGCCGTGCGCGTCGCGATGGATGAGAAGCTCGCCTCCGACGAGGGAGCGGCGAAGTTCGCCAAGCGAAAGCAGATCATCGAGCCCATCTTCGGCAACGTGAAGGCGAACCTCGGCTATCGACAGTTCAGCCGCCGCGGGCTTCACGCCGTCCAGAGCGAATGGCGACTGATCTGTGCCGCGCACAACCTCTTGAAGCTCCGGAAGCTTGGTCCGACGTTGAGTTGGTGTGCCGGATAGCTCTCGGCGCACAGGTTTCATCAACATCGGGTGAACCGTGCTTTCCACGCGTGCCCTACGCGTCAGGAATGTTCGTGCAACAGCCTCCTTTCGCGCTCCTTTTGGAACGCGTTCGTAATGCTCCGTTCTAACCGTGGCCCCGATGATTCTCTCGGTCACCGTCCTCGGCTCGAACGACGCCACGCCGCTCTCGGTGATCGGCGAGCGCATCGTCGAGTACCTGGAGGGCGGGCGCGCGGTCGCCGGTCGGCGCCGTCCGCTCGATCGCGATCCCGTAAGCAAGATCGATTGGATGTGCGAGATTACGGTGGGCTACGAACCGGATGGAGCTGCGAAGGTTGTTGGAGTCACGCATGTGGGCGTCGTTCCGTTTGGCACGTACCCCGCGTTGGGGAAAAGGTGACCGATTACGACTCCGGACGCATGGTTATAGACATCAATGCCATCGGTTCCACATACCGGCATAGAAGTTCCCCCATTCAAGGGTCCGATGATCGGCGTGGAACCATCGACATCGCGCTTTTGAATATACCCGACAACCGTTCCTCCCGGTCCCACGACGGAGATGTACTCGGGAACTGCGGCCCAATTGATGCGACCGTGTGACACTGCATCACGCGGCACACGACCTTCGACCGATCCGGCGATGTTCGAATTGATGTGCACGACCATTAACCCAGCGGCCGACTGGCTTCCGAGCGGAGCCCCGGATGCCAGCAACAGAACCAGAGCAAGCGCGACCGATCCTGCGACAAGCACGCCAGCCGCCGCAAGGACAGCTTTACGAGGTGAACGAGATCGCCTGTTCAATAGAGCAGAAAACGGAGGCGGGGGTGGGCTCACATCCACAAGATGCATCATGGCGGCTCGAATCTTTAGATCTGTCTTACGGTCCATAGCTTTCCAATCTGTCGTGCAGCCGTCTCCGCCCTCGTGCGAGATGCCGTCGTACCGCGCCCTCGCTTATGTGAAGGAGTCCGGCGATGGATTCAGGGGTCAGGTCGGACCAGTACGTAAGGAAGATCACTGCACGCTGACGAGCGCTGAGTTGGCGAACGGCTCCCCATACGTCCTGGTCCGTTTCGTGCGCAGCGATGCCCTCCGGCACCGCTGCAACTCGCTCTCGCAGCCTCCTGCGGACCTCACGCCGCTGCGAGCGTCGTGCCTCGTTGAGAACACTTCGGTAGAGGTAGGCGCGCGGGTTACGGACCGCGGACCAGCCGCTTGCTCGCATGCAGGCGACAACAGCATCGGCAACGACATCGCCCGCCCGGGACGGCCCTACTAAGCCAGTAGCAAAGCGAGTTAGCTCGCTGCAGTACTTCTGGTAGATGAGCTCGTCGCGGTTACCCACCACCCTTTAGAGTGTCGCAGCGTCCGCTCCGGGTGACACGCGCGCACAAGAATCCCCACTTGCTGGGCCCGGTCGGCCGACTACCGGGGCGTCGTCGCCGCTCGGAACCGACGATTAGCCGTCGGCCGTTGTTGTAGGAGATCGCCGAGCTTGTCAGCCGCATCTCGATCTGACTCCTCGACAAAGTGGGCATAGACGCCCAGCGTCGTCGCGGCATTGGCGTGGCCAAGCCGGCCGCTTACGGTTCGCACCGGCACTCCAGCGGCAAGTAGACGAGTTGCAGTGAAGTGCCGGAGGTCGTGGAGACGCACTTTGCTCAGGCCCGCCGAATTCCTGACTCGGATGAAGCCCTTGGTGACGTCGTTCGGTACCCACGGTCGTCGGCCGTTTGGGTCTCGAGAGAAGACGTATGCGTCGTCTGCCAGTCCGACACCACATGCGAGTGCCCGGGAGGCCATCCGCTGTCGCTGTGCACGAAGTGTCGCCACAGTGTTCGCATCGAGCGCGATGCAGCGGGACCCATGAGTCTTGGTGTCCTTCTCGACAAGGACGTTGTGCATCCCTTCAACGACGGATCGATTAATCGTCATCGTGGCGGACTCAAGATCGACGTTCTGCCAGCGCAACGCGCACAGTTCGCCGCGACGTGCGCCTGTTGTTGCCGCCACGTGGAGAAAGCATCCGAAATCGGCGTCATCGCTGGAGGCAAGCTCGATTAGTCGGATGACCTCCACAGGATTCGGCGTCGACAGCTGCGGCACCTGCACGCGCGGAGGAGACGCCAACGCGGCGGGATTCGACGCGATCCAGCCCCAACGAACGCCCTGCTGAAGCGCACGACGAATGATGGCGTGTGTCTGGCGCACCGTCGCAGGTGCGAGTGGTGCGCCGTCGTGTCCGCCTCTGGCGCGAAGCTCCGCATAGAAGTGGTCAAGCTGCGCCGTTTTCAGACGCCCAAGTGGGACCTTGCCAAGTGTCGGATTGATGTAGCTCTCGATGATTCGCTCGTAGCCGCGGACCGTCGAGGGCGAGAGGTCGCTCCGAGCTAGGTCGAGCCACTGCCGGATTAGATGCTCGACGGTCGTGTCCTGCGCCGCATGTCCACCGCCAGAGACCTCGGTGATGAACCGGGCGAGCGCCCCTTCGGCTTCTCGCTTGCCACCTCGAAAGGTGCGAGTCAAATACTTCTGGCGTTTCGTGATTGGATCGACGCCGACATACGCGCGAAGTTCCCACGAGTTCCCGCGCCTCCGAAGATGGCCCTTCATGGCCTTCCCAAGCCCTCCGACGTGCCCTTCAGATGCAACTTCGGGATACAGTAGCATCCAGTAGCAGGAGCGACCAGAGGTTCGAGCGTCGGACGATGATTCCGACCGCTAACAGGGATTATTCAGTGGGCCGCCCGGGTCTCGATCCCGGCACCTTGGGATTAAAAGTCCCCTGCTCTTCCGGATGAGCTAGCGGCCCAATCTGCACGACCCCCCGCCGGGCACATTCCGCGGCGGGCGATCAGTGTGTTCACGGCGCATCGTAGGAGACGACAGGCACCGATCCCAAAGGCGCGGGCCTCGTGTCGTTCGATCCCCAGTCCTTGCCGGCCCCGAAGGTACCTAGTGCTCCTCGAAGTCAAAGACGGTCGCCGTGTGGGGCCCCGGCGGTCGTGGCCCGAGTGCGCGGGCTCTCGGAGGACCCTCTTCTGCCGCGACCGCGGCTCGGTGCTCGCTCACGAGTCTCGCGGCCTCCGATCCCGCCCGGTCGGCGGGGGGTCTGAGGTTGCGAAGCGGAGGCCGCGCCGAAGGCCGGGCGTCTCCGGTTGGAGTCGAACTGATGCGGCCACTTGAGACGTAACGATTCGTCATCGAGGGGTGGCGTTCGCTGATCGGGTCTCGCCGCGTGAAATCGAGCTCATCTTCCGCGCGACCATTCGGTTCCCCATCGGTGACCGGGTCCTCGTCGGTCGTGACCTCGGCGATCGTCGAGTCGATCACCTCGCGCAGACGCGTCAGTTCGGTCACCGCCTTCTTGCGCTGTTCGTGAAGGTACGTGAGCTGCGACACCGCCCGGGAGCGGTTCTCTTCCAGCTGGCCGAGCTCCTCGCGTCGGCGCTGCTCGATCTCGGCTTCGATCTGCTGAGCCTTGCTGCGTGCTGTGGTGAGAATCGTCTGCGCTTCTTCGGCGGTCTTCTCGCGAAGCTCCGCCAGCTCGACCTCAGCTTTCTCCCGGAGCGCGTCCGCGCCTTCGCGGGCCTCCTCGAAGATCCGTTGGATGTGCTCGCCAACGCCGTCGAGCTTGAACGTCTGGGAAGGTCGACGCTGATCTTCGAGCGCGCCCACCCGGCGGTGCAGCTCGCGCAGCTGGCCAACGGCGGCGGCGAGCTTGCGCTCGGCCTCCGAAGCGCGGCGCAATGACTCGTCGAGGCGGCGCTGCTGGGCAGCGACATAGCGATCGACCTGCTCAGGGTCGTAGCCGCGGCGGTAGGCACCGAATATCGGGGTGGCCTCGGCCATATGCGACGCACGAGACTCTTCCATGCTCGCCTCCCAGCGCCTCCCGGCGCTTCGTTCGCCTCGATGCGCCCGCCGGATCCGGCCGGGCAGCAGTATGCCTGCGACCCCGATGGTACCGGGCTGGTGCGCGCCGGGTGCGGAACTTCACTGGCCCGGACGCGAAGATTCTGCCTGAAAAAGGGAAGGGCTGGGTCGGGGACCGGGGCGCACCGGGTGCCGGGCTCCCCGGGCGAGCGAGCCGGCCCGGGGTCGTTCGCACAGACCACCGTCGTTACGATTGGCGACTGACGTGCTCTTCTTGCGGCTCGATGCCGCCGGGTGGGCCGCCGGTGATTCGGGGCCGACCGGGGAGGAGCGAGAGCCGATGGGTGACAGGGATCCCGTGCTCGCCGAGCGCGACGCGATCGAAGGCGCGCTCGCCGCGGCGCTCGCCCGCGGGGGGGAGTTCGCCGAGGTCTTCGTCGAGGATCGCAGCTCCACGGGGATCTCGTTCGATGACCGTCGGGTGGAGGAGCTGTCCTCGGGCCGGGATCGCGGAGCCGGGATCCGCGTCGTCGTCGGTGAGACGACGGGGTTCGCGCACACCGCCGATCTGTCCACCCGCGGGCTGCACGATGCAGCCGAGGCGGCGGCCGCGGTGGCGCACGCGGGCGGCGGCGGAGTGCGTTCGGTCGCCCTCGTCGAGCGTAAGGACGATCCCGTCGGCACGATCGGGATCTACCCGGAAGACATCGACAAGGCGCGCAAGGTCGAGCTTCTTGCCCGCGCCGACGACGAGGCACGGGCGACGAGCGGCTCCATCGTCCAGGTGTCCGCCGGCTACGGCGACAGCCGGCGCCGCATCGTCATCGCCAACTCCGACGGGTTGTACGTGGCGGATGACCAGGTGAGGACTCGATTCGCGGTCTCGTGCGTCGCGTCGGGGGATGGCGGCCTCCAGACCGGTTACGAGGTGTTGGCGCGCACGATCGGCTTCGAGCTATTCGACCGTTTCAGCGTCGAGGCGGCGGCGAAGGAGGCCGCCCGGCGCGCGGTCGGCAAGCTCACCGCCCGCCCGGCCCCGTCGGGGGCGTATCCGGTCGTCATCAAGGGCGGGACCGGCGGATACCTCTTCCACGAGGCGTGCGGGCACGGGCTCGAGGCCGACCACATCATGAAGGACGCGTCCGCCTTCCGGGGACGGCTCGGCACCAAGGTGGCGAGCCCCCTCGTCACGCTCGTTGACGACGGCACCGTCGTCGAGAGCTGGGGAACCTCGACGATCGACGACGAGGGCCGTCCGGCGCAGCGCAACGTGCTGATCGAGAACGGCGTGCTCACGGAGTACATGTGGGATTACCTGCGCGCCCGTCAGGACGGGCGGGAGTCGTCGGGGAACGGGCGTCGCCAGAGCTACCAGCATCTCCCGATGGTCCGGATGACGAACACGTTCCTGCTCGCCGGGACCGAGGACCCGGAGGAGATCGTCAACCAGACCCCGTTCGGCGTCTACCTCGCCAAGCTCGGCGGGGGCCAGGTGAACACGGCGACGGGCGATTTCGTGTTCGGCATGACCGAGGCCTATCTCATCGAGGGTGGCCGGATCACCGAGCCGCTGCGGGACGCCAATCTGATCGGCAACGGGCCAGACGTGTTGATGAAGATCGACGCTATCGCCGACGACTTCGACATGGCCCCGGGGACCTGCGGCAAGGACGGCCAGTCGGTCGCCGTCGGGAGCGGCCAGCCGACCCTTCGGGTGTCCTCGGTCACGATCGGAGGGACGGCTGGTGGCTGAGCTGCTCGACCTGGCGCAAAGGATCGCCTCCTGGGGGCAGCCGGGCGAGGAGGTCGAGGCCTTCGTCGCTTGGCAGCGCGAGACGGAGGTGCGCGCCTACGGCGGCGAGGTGGAATCGCTTTCGTCGGCTGAATCCGCCGGCATCGGGATCCGGGTGGTCGCCGGCGCGCGTCAGGGCTTCGCCTACGTCGGCAATCTCGACGAGGCCCTCGCCCGGGACGCGCTCGCCGAGGCGCGTGACAACGCCTCGTTCGCCACGCCCGACCCGAACGTCGGCCTGGCGGAGCCGGACGGCGTCGCGCCGGCCCCGCTCGAGCTGTGGGACGACTCGCTTGGCTCGATGGCGACGGAGGAAAAGATCGCCCTCGCGTTGGAACTGGAACGACGGGTCCGGGCGGGCGACGCCCGGATCCGCGAGGTCGTGAGCGCGGACTACGGCGACGACCAAAGCGAATCCGCCGTCGCGAGCTCGTCGGGCATCAGCGCGGCGTCGCGCGCCACGACCTGCTATCTCGTCGCCTACGCGGTCGCCGGCGAGGAGAACGACACCCAGACCGGCGCTGGCTACAGCGTGTGCCGGGCGCCATCGGAGCTCGAGATCGAGAAGGCGGCGGGGGACGCGGTCTTGCGGGCGACCCGGATGCTCGGCGCGACGAAGCCTGCGAGCGCCCGCGTCACGGCCGTGTTCGACCGGGAGGTTACGGCGACGCTGCTGGCGGTGCTCGCCGGGATGCTCTCGGGTGAGGAGGTCGCCAAGGGGAGGTCGCTCTTCGCCGAGCGCCTCGGCGAACGAGTCGCCGCGCCGTTGTTCACGCTCGTCGAGGACCCGACGAATCCGCTCGCCTTCGGCGCTTCCGGGTATGACGACGAGGGCCTGGCCTCTCGGCGCGTACCGCTCATCGACGAGGGCAATCTCGTCGCCTTCCTCTACGACACCCACTCGGCGCGGCTTGCAGGGGCCCGCTCGACGGCGTCGGCGGTCCGCGCCGGATTCAAGTCAACCCCCGGGGTGGGTGCGCGGGCGCTCGCGCTCGTCCCCGGCGAGCTCGACCAGGCCGGGGTGCTCGCGGCCGTCGGCGAGGGGCTGTTCGTCCAGGGCGTCACCGGCATCCACTCGGGTGTGAACCCGGTGAGCGGCGACTTCTCCGTCGGGGCGGAGGGCCTCCTCATCAGCCGTGGCGAGCTTGCCCAACCCGTACGCGAGATCACGATCGCGTCGACGATCCAGAAGCTGCTCCAGGGCATCGAGGTCGTGGGTGGCGACGTCGAATGGCTCCCGAGCGTCGCGGCCGGCGTCACGGTCGCGATCGGTGACGTCGCGATGAGCGGGAGCTGAGGTCCGTTCCGGTCAGGGCTTCGCAGCCGTCGTCGACGTCGCGGACGCCGTCTTGTCAGTCGATCCCGCGGCGCTCGAGGGTTTCGGCGCGGCGTCCTTTGTCGAGGTCGAGACGGGCTCGGGGGCGCCAGCGGCGTCCTTGCCCGCCGACGATCCGTTGCTCGTCGCTGCCAGGGTCGAGCTCGTCGCTCGGTTCTCGGTCCGGTAGAAGCCGGTCCCTTTGAACACGATCCCGATCGATCCGTAGACCTTCTTCAAGGGCCCGCCGCACTCGTCGCACGTCGTGAGCGGGGAGTCCGTGAAGGCCTGTGTGACCTCGAAGCCGTCGCCGCAGCTCTTGCAGACGTACTCGTAGGTCGGCATCGCGTTCCTCCGCCAGCCGGCCTGCTGACGCCGGGGCTAGCACTCCAGGTGTTCGAGTGCCAAGTATATCGGCCGCCGATCATGGCACGGGCGCCGGTCGCCAGCTCATCCCGGTGCGACGGGGTCGATGGTGTTGCGTACACTCGGCGGAATGTCGGAACGGCACCTCGCACGTCTCGATCCCCTCGGTCCGGCGAGGATGGGTGACGTCGCGCCGCGGGATGCGACGCACCGGCGGGCCCAGGCGCGTTGCAAGGTCACGATGATGCCGGAGACGACGGCGAAGGTCGCGACGAACGCCATCACGAAAGGCGACGTGCTCGGAGCGGCACGCGTCGCGGGGATCCAGGCGGCGAAGAGGACCGCGGAGCTCATCCCGTACTGCTATCCGGTGCTCGTCGGACAGGTCTCCGTCAACTTCACGATCGGTGACGACTGCGTCGAGGTCGAGGCGAACGTTGAGGCGTTCGATCGCACCGGGGTCGAGATGGAGGCGATGGCGGCGTGCGCGATCGCCGCGCTCACCGTCTACGACATGTGCAAGTCCTCGGACCGGTCGATGACGATCGGTGAACTCCAGCTCTGGGAGAAAAGTGGCGGTCGGTCGGGCTCGTGGCGGCGCACCGACGGCGGCGCCCTGTCGCCCACCTCCTGACCAGGGCGGTGGATTCACCGTCGCAACGCGCCTGATCTTCAATCCACCGCCAGCGAGCGCCTGTCCGTTAGCGTCGAGTCGACCGTAGGGATCGGCTGACGAAAAGGAAAGCGACGGGATGGTCGTACTCGTCCTCGTGCTCATCTGGCTCGTCGTCGTCCTCCCGATCGCGGTACGCAAGCTTTCTGAATTCCAGCTCGTCTCGTCGGTCGCGCGCTTCCACCACCAGACGGAACTCCTCGGACGTGTCCACGAGAACTTCGTCGGTTCGGCCCGTGGATCTGACGGCCGGCGAGCTGGGGCGCCTCCGCTCGACAAGACTCAGCTCGCGGCCGTGCGGGCTGTGCAGGCGCGCATCGACGAGCGGCGCTCCCGCCGACGTGAGGCGCTTCTCCTTTTGGGGTCGGGCATTCTCTCGACGCTGCTCATCGGGGCGGTTCCCTCGCTGCGCGCCTTCTGGGTCGTGGCGGTTCTGCTGGCGACGGTCACCGGCGTGTATCTGGCGATGCTCGTCCGGTGCGCCACCGCGGAAGCGCTTGCTGCCGAGCGGGCGCGCAAGATCGTCGCGATGCCGGTCACCGCCGACGAAGCCGGGGCCGAACTGGAGCGGCGCGTCTTCGCCACTGGGAACGGGGGCCTCGCTGTCGTGCCGGAGTCGGTCGAGCCCGCTCGGCCCCGAGCAGTCGCTCCCGGTAGGCCCGCTTAGCACCCGATTCTCG
Source organism: uncultured Acidimicrobiaceae bacterium (assembly GCA_963785415.1). GTDB lineage: Bacteria > Actinomycetota > Acidimicrobiia > Acidimicrobiales > Bog-793 > Bog-793. Next base: position 1,288,919 of record CAWAVB010000001.1, on the reverse strand, counting down.
CTCCGGCGGACGACCCAGAGAAACCGCCAAGGGGCGAAACCGCGACCGCCGATTCGGTGTCCTTCTCGGCCGACGAGCAGTTGGCAGCGCGGGACTATTCTCGTGCGAGTTCCGGGTCCACGGCCCAGTCCTGGCCGTTTCCTGGGGGTGTAGCTCAGCTGGTAGAGCGCCACGTTCGCAACGTGGAAGTCGGCGGTTCGAGTCCGCTCACCTCCACCAAAGAACCCCAGGTCAGAGGCTATTCGGGAAGCCTGCGGCACCCTCGAAAAATGGCTCGGGCGCGCGGCGCATCAACTGAGATCCCCCCGAGGGTGGCTTCGGCGCTTTGTCGAAGGCCGTGGATACCACACGAACGGTGCCTCAGTACGGCACTTCTGCAACACGTCTGACCACTGAGCGGGCGCGCGTTATCGGCGACCTTTGTCAACTCCGATCGCCGATTCAGTCGCGGCCAGCCCACCGGCTGGGGCGCTCTTGGCGGAACGTTCTGTGCTCTCAGACCCTGTGTGGGGAAGCTCATCACCAATTCGTCTCCTGCAACGAAGGGGATACTTGCCGTACGTTGGGTGCGGCTGGCGCGGCGCTGACTGATTGATCTGTGCTTGTTGCTTGAGCTGATAGCAGGATGCTCGCAAGTCATCCAACTGCGTATTGCCAACGGATAAGCAGTCGTGTTGAGACGCGCCGACGTCTTCGTTCAATGCTCATTGTGGGACTGCCACCGAGTCGGCCATGATGACGATGTGTCGTCCGGGTCCGTGTTCGTGGAGCTCGTCGTGTTCGTTGTCGCGTCCGCGGCCACCTGGGTCGCCGGTGTCGAGCTTTCGAAATCAACAGATGAACTTGATCGGCGGCTCCGAATTGGGGACGCGCTCGGTGGAATGGTGCTGCTTGCCATCGCCGGAAGCTTGCCGGAGTTGGCGGTCACTATCTCAGCGGCGGAGTCGGGCCACCTCGGCTTGGCAGCCGGAAACCTAATCGGCGGCATAGCTACGGCAACGATGGTGCTGGTGGTGTGTGATCTTTTTGCTACCAGACCGCTGACATATCTCGTCGGGTCGCTCGTGCCAGTCCTCGAAGGCTTGCTTGTGGTGCTCACGGTGTCGGTTGTGATTATGGGCGCTTTGTTGCCGGCGTCAGTGAAGATCGCTGGGCGAATCAGTCCAGCGTCACTCGTGATCGTGGTCGTCTGGATCGGCGGAGTGTGGGCGCTGAATCGGACGCGGTCGCATCCAAAGTGGAAGGTGATAATGGCGGGCAGTCAGCCCGGGCGACCTCATCGTCGCGAGCGCCATCCGGTCGCCGACGCTGCGCGTGCAAAGCATTCGACGATGCGCGTTGTAACCCTGTTCGGCATCTCAGCGGCGGTGACTCTGTTGGCCGGTGTAGCTCTCGAAATCAGCGGTAACGATTTGGCAAACCGCGCCGGCATTAATGGAGTCGTCTTTGGCGCAACCGTGCTGGCGATGGCGACGGCGCTACCGGAGATCAGTTCGGGCATCGAAGCCGTGCGTCTGGGTGACCATCAACTCGCGATTGGCGATGTATTTGGTGGCAATGCGTTTCAGCTATGTCTGTTCTTGGTGGCAGACCTAGTGGCGGCGAAACCCGTACTGCCGACAGCAGGAGCGGCGAATGGATGGTTGGCTGGACTTAGCTTGGCGTTGACAGCGGTGTACATCGGCGGTGTCATCGTTCGTCCTTCACGACCCCATCGGCTGGGACCGGATTCTTGCTTGGCAATTCTGATCTACGTCGTGGGAATCGTAGGGCTCCTCCAGATTGCCAAGTGACCGTAGCTGCGTCATTGGTGGGCGGATCGGTCGCACGTTTGCGATGGCATGAACGGTCGTGCTTTCCACGCGCATCCCATAATGTTCAGCTAAGTGGCTGCTCTGTATCTCTAAACGCCGGTTCGGTGCGGCAGTACGGCACCTCGGGGCGAGCCCGGCCGGGTTACGCGGGCGCGCGTTCTGGGACAGCCACACGGACGCGTAACAGCGATTCCGGCGCGGCCAAGTCGGGCTCCGGAGGCAGTTCGGCAGAACAATCTATGCGGTCCCGAGGTGGTTTTGACCTCCGCGCCTGAATGGCTTGGCCCGATGTCCGGAGCACTCCACGTGGGACCAGAAGATGGTGTTCCCTCGGCGACGTGGAGGATCAGCCCGGCGCCTCGTCACGCCAAGGTTGGTGGCCGTACTGGTCGAGGTGGACGACCGTGCCGATCGGTTTGCGAGCCTTGCGGCCGTAGTGGCCCTTGGGCCAGCCGAGGGTCACGATGCAGCACGGCTCCACGCTCAAGGGCAGCTTGAGGATCCTGCGAGCCACGGTGTTGGACCACAGCGGCATGGTGATGAGCGCACCGCCGAGGCCGACGGACCTCGCTGCCAAGAGGAGGTTCTGGACGCTGGGGTACACCGACCCGTAGTGGCTCGACGCGACGAACGGAGGGTTGGGGACAAAGGGCACTCGGGCACTGCCTCGCAGGCAGCACACGACAAGAACTGGGATCTCCTCGAAGTGCTCGACCTGCCAATGGACCGACTTCCGGATCTTGGTCGTCTGCTCGTCGGTCTTGATCAGCCGACCAAGCCCGCCGTACAGCCTCCATATCCGCCGGTACTGCGCTGCGAGCGATGCCTTCACGGCGCGATCCTTCACGACCACGAACTCCCAGCTCTGGCCGTTCGAGGCAGTCGGCGCTTCCAGGGCCAACTCCAAACATCGCAGCACGAGGCGGTCGTCGACCGGGTCGGTTAGGACCCGGCGGACCGCCCGCTGGGTGAGCAGTGCTTCGGCCAGCGGCAAAGCCAGGCGGGCCTCGACCTCGCCGGGATCGCTGGTTGGAGCGAGAGTGTCGTCCATGCCAGAGTTTGGCTGGTCTGCGGGTACCTATCCACTCGATTCCCCAAGCGGTCGGGGATGGACGCGAACAGATCGGCGCTCCGAAAGCCGGTCCGCCCCGGTAGGGGCCCACGCCAGATCGACAGCTCAAGAGCGGCATTTCCGGGGCAAGTCGGTGGAGTGTCTTGACTCGGATGGATTGACCCTCCGCTGCGGGCGCGTCACGGGCGCGAACGGGCGCGTCTGAAATTCCGCATCCTGCCGTGTGCTGCCGCGTGCTGCCGCAAGCGAGAAGCGGTGAATTCGCGTAAGTCCTGTTCACAAGGTTGCGACGATCCATTTTCGCAACGTGGAAGTCGGCGGTTCGAGTCGGCTCACCTCCACCAGAGAATTCCCAGCTCAGGGGCTATGGCGACCGCAGGGTTGGTGTCCCAGTACGGCACATGAGGGATACCCGGAAGCGCAACGACGAGCGCGCGTTTTGGGATACTCACAATCGGCAGACTCTTGTGCATAAGGTTCCTGCCGAGTACGCCCCTTGAGGAGGAGCGGATCATGTCCTGAGCTGACCTTGCTGTCGAGCCGGGAGGTCGGTCCAACCCGGCGTGCCTAATACGTGCCTAATAGGTGACGGGCGGCGTCGTGGCGATGAAGCCTTCACCGCGAGCCTCGGGGGTGCCTGCATAGAGCTTGGCTAGGAGGTCCGCCAACTGGCGCTGCTCCTTCGCTGTCAACGCTGCCAGGAATTTGCTGTCAAACTCCTCGACCGAAGACATGATCTGGTCGAGAGCCGCACGCCCGTCCTCCGTGATCGTCAAGGCATAGCGTCGCCGGTCAGTGCGGTCTCGAGAGCGTTTCACGTATAGCAATTCCTCGAGCCAATCGATCAAGTCAACCATGTTGCCGCTATCAACCCCGAGCGAACGGCACAACTCCTGCTGTGACGAAACGCCCGACTCCCTTAGCGCCGTCAGTACCAAGAAGTGCAACGGTCGTAGCTGACAGACCGCGAGCACGTTCTTGAAGCCTGCCTGAACGGACGTGCCAACCCGAGACAGTAGAAATCCTGGCCTTCTCGCGAGGCCTCGCCCTGCGTTCTCCGCTCGCATCCCATAATGCTACCTAGTACAGTGACTGTCATAGACAGCGAATCGGACCGGATCGCCTCGCCGCCAAGGGCACGCCGACGGTGGCTGCTCGGTCTCGAGCCCGTCTTCGAGGGCGGGTGGTTACACAAGGGCGCTCGCGCTCGGTCCTGGGATGTCGAAGAAACGCTCGTCGCAATCGCGCTGTTGGGCGACGTCGTCGTCGACCTCGGAAGGACGTGGAGCCTGCCGGCGTTCGTTGAACTTCGTGCCTACGCGCTGCTGCGCGACATCGAGGTCGTCATCCCGCAAGGGACCGCAGTCGAGTTGACCGGCCGAGCGCTCGCCAACCATGTGAGCTCCAATGTGCCAGACGTTCCCGAGGACCATCGAACGTGCGTCGTGCGCGTCGTCAGCCACGCATTTCGAGGCGACGTGTTGGTACGCACAGCCACCGAGGACTCGGCTCCAACGTCAATCGAAGGCAAGTGAGCGAACTGCTCACTCGCCCGAAAGTAAGACGGGCGAAGAGCCAGATCGTGCTCCGCCACCTCACCAAAAACTATGCCTCGACACTCGCTGTCGACGATCTCAGCTTCGAGGTCAACTGCCCGAGAATGCGAGCCGACGAACTACGGCGAGGGTGTCACTGATCGCCGGGTAGGTGTACGAAACGCCAGGCGTTCCGCTCGAGCTACCGGTCCGACACCTGAACCTCGAATCCGCTTCGATTCGGAGGCAGACGCCATGCATGACGCCGGCTCAGTGCGCCCCTGGGCTCGGGACGGCGCGGGCGCGGTCGGGTAGGGGCACCGCGTTGTCAATCCCTCGGCGTGGCGATCAGCAGCTCCCTGACGCGGTCGGCTACGCGGGCGAGCTCCTTTTCGGGCACTTCGGGGAAGTCTTTGCTCACGATGGCGACGCCACCGGAGGGAAGCGGCCGCTTCTCGAACTCACCCTGCAGGATCGACTCGTTCAGGGCGTCGCCGGCGACGTGGGGGGCAAGGTGTACGTGGAGGTGCGGGATCCCTCCCCCAAAGATGTACACGTACACCAGTTCTGCGCTCGTCGCCTCCTTCAGCGCCGCGGCGCAACGCGCGAGCACTGGTCCGAAGGTGGCCGACTCCTCGCCGCCGAGCTCGTGCACGTACCGGATGTGCCGCAGGGGCTCAAGGTAGGAGAAGCCGGGGGTCGGATCACCCGGGCCCATGCTCGTGGTGAGCCTCCAGAGAGAGTCCCGCCAGACCTCGACCCTCCCGAAGTCGGCATCGACCGCGGGAACGTTACAGAGTGCACAATCCACGTCGGTCACGGCGCTGGATCATAGTGACGCCATGCGGGCGACCTCTTCGCGCTTCTTCGCGCTGAGTGACCGTCCCCTACCGCTCACCGCGTGACGGGACTCCTCTGCCCCGAAACGCCGGATCTGTGCGGCAGACCAGGCGGCTGAGTTGAGTGTCGCGACGGGGATGAATTGCCCTCTCGGCTCCGGGCGCTCGACGGGCGCGGACGGGCGCGTCTGAACTACCGCATCCTGCCGCAAGCGAGAAGTGGTGAATTCGCGTAAGTCCTGTTCGCATGGTTGCGGCGATCCATTTTCGCAACGTGGAAGTCGGCGGTTCGAGTCCGCTCACCTCCACCAAAAGAAGCCCAGGTCAGAGGCTATTCGGGAAGCCTGTGGCACCCTCAAACGATGGCTCGGGCGCGCCACGGGCGCGTAGCGCGTCGAGACGGTGCTGCCAGGTCGCGTTACATGCCTCGGACGCTGTCGTCTCGATCGATCATTTGGGGCAGACGTTGTTAAGCGCGCAGTCGCCACAGCTCGGGTGTCCGCGACGGCGTGCCCAACCAGCCCACCGGGACCGTGGCCCAGGTACCAGCCACCAAGTAGCTTCTGACCATCGCGCTACCGTTTTCGATCGGTACGCGGTACTTGATTGGGCCGGTGTCTCCAAGGCCCTAAGGCACCATGCAGGGGGAAGCGGTGGCCGGTATCAAGGTCGTGACTGACAGCATGAGCGACATCCCGAGTGATCTCCTCGTTGCATTCGACATCGACGTGGTGCCACTTGACGTTCGACTCGGCACCGAGGATCTCACCAGGGCCACCCCAGAGGAGTTCTGGCGCCGCGTGCGTGCCACTGGCGCCATCGCCAAGACGGCGGCACCCTCTCCCGGCGCGTTTACACAAGCCTTCCGTCGCGCTCGCGACGAGGGCTTTAACGGGGTCTGCTGCGTGACACTCTCGTCTTCGTTGTCCGGCACCTTTCAGGCAGCGTGCTCGGGAGCAAACGAAGCAAAGGGAGACATTTCGGTTCGCGTCATCGATTCGCGCTTTGGGACGATGGGCGAGGGGTTATTGGTGTTGGACGCCGCAGAAAGAGCGCGCGAGATCAACGACCTCGATGCGCTCTGTAACGCGGTGAGTGCCGAGATTGCGAGCCTCGAGGCCTTCGGGACCGTGGATAGCCTCGAATACCTCCATCGAGGTGGCCGCATCGGCTCCGCGCAGGCCTTTATCGGCTCGTTGTTCTCGATCAAACCGATCGTCGGATTGAGAAATGGCGTCATCGAAGGTGAGTCGCGTCAACGGACGCGCGCGAGATCCCTCCGCTACCTCGCGGACAGAGTGGCTGCTGCGCTTCCCATCCGCAAACTCGCCATCATCCACGCCGATGCAGAAGACGTCGACGCGTTCCTCGCTCTGCTAAAGCCCGTCTTCCCCCCGGAGAAGACCATCACGGCCTACATGGGTCCAGTTGCTGGCGCGCACCTTGGGCCGGGGACGATCGTCGTGTGCCTCCAGCGGGGATGAATTCGTCCACCCTGCCTTAGTCACCGACGGGTCGTGCCGGTGTGTCGAGAACTGCCGCTCAGAGGGGTGGCGCTCAGGTGGCCTGTCCTCGATGGGTCTTGGCCTGAGCATCGAGCCACGGCGCGCCTGTGGCACGCTGGTCTGTGCGAGGCCCCGAAGCACTGGCGGTTCGGGTTTGGCACCCCGATGTTCGTCCCTTCGTCGATGAGGCGCTGTGGTGCCACGACGCCGGCGCCCAGCGGGCGGCAGTTGTCGCCACCTGGGGGGCTTTGTGATCGACCTGGTCGAGAAGTTCGAACGGCTGGCGTCCGATGGCAGCGACGCGGCTGCTGTCGCAGCCAATCGTGTCGGCCAGGGTCGCGCTCTGGGCGATGCCAACCCCGGTGCAATTCGTCAGATGCAGGAGATCGAGTCCCAGCTGTTAGCAGTAGCCGTCGAGCTGGAGATTCTCGACCCGATCGAGCGCGGGCTGCTCGAACGGCTCCGCGAAGAGCGGCACCGATGTGCACGTCCGGGCCTTCTCCGTGGCGGGGGCTTCTATCGACCCCCGGCTGATGCTTTTCGCAGGGGCGGGTGTGCTTGAGGTCGATCAGAGCGTAAGCAGATCGCGTGCGCCAGTGTCGCTTGTGGGATGACGAAGTTTGCTCATCGCGCGAGCCTCGATCTGTCGGATCCGTTCGCGGGTGAGATTGAAGTGCTTCCCGACCTCTTCGAGCGTTCGTGGCTCTCCGCGGTCGAGACCAAATCGCAGCCGGAGGATCTCCCGCTCGCGCTCGTCGAGCGGGGCGAGCAGGTGCCCGATCTCACCCGGGAGGAGGGCCGTCGCGGCGGCTTCAAATGGCGACTCTGCCAGGCGGTCTTCAACAACGTCACCGAGTTCAGCATCCCCATCCTCACGAAGTGGCTCCGAGAGTGACAAGGGCTCGACCCGGAAGCGGAGAACCTCTGCAACTTTCTCCTCGGTCAGGCCCACCTCGATCCCGAGCTCTGCGAGCGTCGCGGAGCGGCCGAGCTTTGCCTGGAGTTGTCCTTGTGCCTTCTGCACGAGCCTCACGAGGTCGCCGGCATGGACCGGGAGACGGATCGTGCGCTCGGTGTTGGCGATGCCGCGGGTGATCGCTTGGCGGATCCACCACGTGGCGTACGTCGAGAACTTGAAGCCCTTGCGCCAGTCGAACTTCTCGACCGCGTGGATCAGGCCGAGGTTGCCGTCCTGGATGAGGTCGAGGAGCGGGAGGCCCGACGCCTGGTACTTCTTCGCGATGGAGACCACGAGACGGAGGTTCGACTGGACGAAGGTGCGCTGGGCGTCGTCCCCGCGCTGAATGACTCTCTTGAGCTCACGGCGACGCGGCGCGGTGAGCGTCGTCTCCGTCGCTACAAGGTCCTGTCCGGCCTGAGATCGCGCTTCGATTGTCTGGGCGAGGCGTGCCTCATCGTCCTTTGTCAACAGCGGGTACCGGCCGATGTCGTGGAGGTACAGCCGGACGAGGTCCTCCTCGTCGCGCTCGACACGCACGTTTGCCACGGTTCTTCCGCTTTCAGTGCGATCTCTCGTTCGCGAGATGCGAGCGGATGAAACAACCGGCGCAAAGAGCCAACCGCCGAAGCTCGGCGAGTTACGGAGGCCGACCCGTAGAAGCCGCCGGCCTCCTCGATCGTCCCCGGTCGAGAAAATTAAGTCTACTGCCGTTCACGCGCGATGAATCTGGCAGGCCTCGACACACCAGAGCGTCACGGGTACAGGTCGGCGACATCAGGTCGCGGAGGTCAGTTGCCGTCTCGCGAAGCGTCTCCATACATCGGTGCGAACGGCAGCCAAAGGGCGTGATGGTCGCGTTGGCGCTGATCATCTATCGGTCGCAAGACCGATTGCGACGATTCGATGGCTGCCGGTCGACACCTTCGAGGTAGCGAATGCATCGACGGTGGCAAATGGATTCGAGACCCTAGTGGAGGTCTCGGCGCATGTGCTCAAGTGCTTCTAGGCGACGGGCCAACTTCTCCGGTGATGTGGCGTCCCTCGAGCGGATGCGGACCTCGAGGACTGCGAGGCGTTCGAGTTCACGACACACGAGCTCTCCCCTCTCGCCCTCAGGACGAGACGCCAGTGTGCGGTGAAAGGTGGCGTAGACGTCTTTTGCCCGCCTTACACCAAGTTGACGCGCGATTGCCGAGAAGGAGCGACCCTCTTCGCGAAGCGCGAGGACGTCCTGATCGGTGTCGCGTCGTGGCGTTCGCGGCGGCCGAAAAGACTCGTCGCGAGGGGGCCTCTTAGCGCGCCCGTGTTCGGATTGACTGCCCTTCCCCCTAGGCAGGGTGCACCGTCGAATCTCGGAGCTCTTTCAGACCGGGCGCGATCTCGTAGTCGGCGCGCTGATCCTTCAGCAACCGGTTCGACTTCTTCGCCCTCAGCTTTTGCGGCGAACTTTCAGCCATGGAGAGCCCTCGATGTGTTCTCCTCGATTCAGACGGATCGCACGTTGCTTGCTTGCAAGCCCTTTTGCCCTTGGGTGACTTCGAACTCGACCCGTTGGCCCTCCGATAGATCCCGGTAACCTTCCGTTTGAATCGCGGAGTGGTGGACGAAGACGTCTGCTCCACCGTCATCGGGGGTGATGAATCCGAAACCCTTCTCCGCGTTGAACCACTTTACAGAACCGACAGTCATTGTTGGTACCCCTTGCATTCCCTGCACATCAAAGCGCGGAATCCAAGGTCGAACCCGGCTTCATGCAGCTTGTAGGTTCTTACAAGTCTACTGCTCCACCCACTACTCACCGTTCGCGCCGTTCCCCAGTCACCATTGAGACTGTCTCGCACCATCGACCGTGTACGAGATCAAGGGCGCCAGAACCTCGATCAGGTCGCTGAGTGGTTCTCCTCAACGCGGTGGGAGATCATCGACCATGGCCCTCTCGCTCAGCCACCTCGCCTCTGCCGGCTCCCCGTCCCAGTGCGGGTTGTTCAACGCGAGGCAGTCGAGCGTCTTGACTTGGATGGATTGGCGCTCGTTTCGAGCGCGTCACGGGCGCGAACGGGCGCGTGGCTTGGCCGCGCATAACGCCGAATCGGGCGCGGTACCGGGCCGCACTCCGCGACTCGTGGCCCGAGACCACCCGCGTGTCACGGTGTCGAAGAGTAGGGTTCGAACACGAGTGTCACTCCAAGTTCCTCACCAGGGGAAGCGACCCATGCCAGATGTCGGTGATCGCGTTCGTGTCCAATCCACGAAGGTCGGTGGGGCCTCACGCGACGGCGTCGTGACTCGCGTCATCGGGCAGCTCCTTCACGTCAGGTGGTCGACGGGCGAGGAGTCGACGATCGTGCCTGCTTCCGGGTCGATGACTGTCATCGGCAAGGTAAAGGTGCCCTCCGCCAGGAAAGTCTCCGCGTCAGCGAATACCGCCGGGGCCAAGAAGGCTTCTGCGCCAGTAAGAGGCGCCAGGTCCAAGAAGTCTCCGGCGTCAGTGAGAGCTGCCAAGAAGTCGTCTCGGTAGTCAAGGAACCGATGGCTGCTCTCGCCGTCCGCAAGATTGTCCTCCTGCACGCCGACACTGACCCGTGAGCTGCCGGAAGGCTTTGATAAATGCCCAGCATGGTGCCTCGAGAAGTTCCGATCCGCGACTGCGATCATGTCCTCATGGCTGCCCAGACCTGTCACCGAACGCCGGACCTGTGCGCCCGGGCGGAGCAACAGCAGATGCCCGCTTAAAGATCGCGCCGAAGTCTCCAGCCCAACGTCGGGGCGGTCCGTCGGTGGGTTAAGTAGTCCATTCGAACTGGTGCTCTTCGACAGAGTTAGTAGTCGTATGCTGACTCGTGTGGTTGTTCCCGACACGAAGGACTGGACGTGGGTCCTCGAGCAAGCCTGTCCCGAGTGCGGCTTTGACGCAAGCAAGTGCGAAGCTGAAGATGTCGCCGGTCTAATTCGAGACAACGCGCAGGTATGGGAACGATTCCGGCGCAATGGCACCATTCGACCGGGTCGTCCCAACGAGTCAACGTGGTCGACTCTGGAGTACGCATGTCACGTGCGCGACGTCTATCGGCTCTACAGAACACGGATCGAATGCATGCTGACCGAAGACGATCCGCTATTTGAGAATTGGGATCAGGATGCTGCCGCAATCGCTCATTCCTACGAGCAACAAGCTCCTGAGGTGGTCGCTGCTGAGCTCGCCTTTGCTGCGGAGTCGCTGGCGTCAGCGCTCGACGGAGTGTCTGGTCCGTCCTGGCTTCGACCCGGCCGTCGAAGTGACGGGGCGTCCTTCAGCGTTGGTACCATCGCCCGTTGCATGATCCACGATCCCATCCATCACGCCTGGGATGTGCATAAGCAGCACTCTTAGCACCCAGACCACGCTGAATACGCCCGATATTCCCCCGGTGCGCGACGAAAGTAACCATGCCCGATCGGCATTGGGGCAAGTCCTTGGCGCTCGATCTGGAGCGAATTTTCGGATACCCGTCGAGCCCCATAACACCGGATCGGTGCGGCAGACCAGGCGGCTGAGTTGAGTGTCGCGACGGGGATGGATTGACCTTCGTTTCGGGCGCGTCACGGGCGCGAACGGGCGCGTCTGAACTGCCGCGTACTGCCGTGTGCTGCCGCAAGTGAGAAGAGGTGAATTCGCGTAAGTGCTGTTCACGGGGTTACGGCGATCCATTTTCGCAACGTGGAAGTCGGCGGTTCGAGTCCGCTCACCTCCACCAAAGAATTCCCAGCTCAGAGGCCATTCGCGGCCTCCGTGGCGCCCTCGCAAAGCGGTTTGGGCGCGCGACGGGCGCGAAATGAGGACCTGTTGCGGCGGTCAGGCGGCCGTTGGTGCTCAGTGCGTGGAATGTAGAGGTCGGCGGTTCGAGTCCTCTCACCTCCACTCATCTGACAAGCGCGAAGTGGACAGGAACCGCAACGGCGCCGGAATGGCCACGCCCGCGGATCGGTGGGTGGGTGAGGCCTTGCGTGGCCGGTGGAGTGACGGGTCCCGTCGAGGAAGGGGGGCTAGGGCCGGAGGCGACGACGGCCCGGCGGGGCCGGCCGGCTGCTTTCGGGTCGGGGCGGAATGGGCGGTTCTTGCGCTGGTCGCCAGCTCCATCTGGATGGCCCTTCAAGCGGCCACTTCCGCCGCTAGCACCTCGGCCTGCTCGATGACGAGTGCCACGGCTGCCTCCTGCCTGTCCGGCGGATAGTGGTACCTGGAAAGGAGCCTCCGGATTCTCGACCGAAGCAGTGCACGGACTTGCTCCTTCTTGTCCCAGTCGACCGTCGCATTCTCACGGACGACCGTGACCAGCTCCTGAGCGATCTGCTTCAGCACGTCGTCGCCCAGCTCCATGACAGCCGAGTCGCTCTGGCGCACGGCGTCGTAGAACGCGAGCTCGTCGTCACGAGGACCGAGGGTGCCCCCTCGCTCGTGCTCGATCTTCATCTCCTTGGCGAGTTCCGCCAGCTCCGCAATGACCTCAGCTGCGGTGGGCGAGCGGTTGTTGTAGGCCTTCATGGCCCGTTCCGGCATCTCTGAGAACCGCCGCTCGGCGACGAGAGCAAACCGAGAATACGAGGAGCTGCGCAACGTCGAAAAGTGCGAGCACCAGCACGAAACGAAAGGCCCTGCGGTCGTCGCGAGTGTTTCCGGCGTGCACTGCAGCCCCGCCGAGGGCGAGCGAAGCCACGAAGCTGAGCGTGCCCATGATGTCTGGACGACGAGGCGCGAAGCTGCACAGCCCGGAAGACAGCACGAGGAGTCCTCCAGCAAGCGCAAGACTCTTCTCGCGGCCGAGACGCTGAGGCAGACCGAGGATCCCGAGAGAGCGGTCAAGCTCACTGTCAGGCAGGACGTTCAACAAATGCGCGGCAACTCCGAGGGTTCCGGCCGCTACTGGCGCCCACGGCGGTGGGAAGGAAGCGTCTTCTCGGCTCAGCTGAACGAAGATCGGAAGCAGTGAAAAGGAGACAGCGTAGGGGACAAAAGAGGCCGGCGTGGACTTTAGGCCGGCATTGTAGGAGGCGGCGCTGAGCACGGCCGCGAGGTGCGTCAGGCCGCCCGTTCGCCCGTTAGCAAGCGATGCCGGTACACAACAGATCCCTGCAAGCACCGAGGCAGTTCCGACGAGACTCTCGGTGACTTCGCCGTTCGCGATCGGCTTGTCCCGTCGCCCTGCGAGCTGGTCGCGTACCGCATCGGTCCAATCGTTTTGCCATCCAATCGCGAGCTGGCCCGAGGACACCGCGAGGCCGACCCGAATCGCCTCCCGACGGGTGCACCCGATCGCGAGTGCATAGCCGACGGCAGCTGCACTCACCGCGACCACTGGCCCGGGATGAGAGGCGCGCGCGAGGCCGACGACCGAACGCGTCGGACCAAGAGCCCTTGCTGCCACTTTGTTGACTACGCGTTCGCGTTTGGCTTGGACTGAGGTTGTTATGGGCAGCGACGCTAGGTGGTGCGCAGCAGTGCAGCATAGAGCGTGAGCCCCGGTCCGAAAGAAACAGCGACGATGCTGTGACCGGGGAAGATTCGAGCTGGCTCCAGACAGCGTCGACAACCAACAAAATGGTCGCCGATGAGCAATTCCCGTGTTCGGATACGACCCGTCGAGAAGGGGCTAGTTCGCCTGGATCAAGGCGGCCCAGGTCGAGATCCCGCAGTTCCCGCCGACGATCAGAGGATTCTCCTGGCCCCCGCCGGTGGTCATCGAGGAGTCGGGATTCTTGCCACACACGATGCGCCAGGGTCGTCGATACCGACTAACTCCTTCATATCATCGGGGTGGCCTGACCCTTCGGCTACCTGACACGACACCGGCTCAAACTCAAGCGGGCGCACGAACCTTCCGCGACCGAGTTCCCTGCACCGTTGTTGCAGGTCTCACGTGGCGCGGTCCAACGTGTTCCAGCACGTGTGTAGGGGCCGCAGCTGCGGGCGCCCGAGGGCGCGAACGGGAGCGTCTGAACTGCCGCGTGCTGCCGCGTGCTGCCGCAAGCGAGAAGAGGCGAATTCGCGTAAGTCCTGTTCACGGGGTTACGGCGATCCATGTTCGCAACGTGGAAGTCGGCGGTTCGAGTCCGCTCACCTCCACTCCGTTGTGGAAACGTCAACGCTCCCGCTGGTCAGACCGGACTTCCGCGCCTCAACCCCTGAAATGACGGCTTTCGGCCTGCCCGCCATGCGCTGAGTAGGGAAAACAAGGCGTAATGCCGGAGTTCGCTCGCCGAATGTGGGGGCGACACATCCTCGACATCGAACATCTACATGGCATAAGATGGGCGTGTGCACGTGAAGCGCACGACTCGCAGGAGGGGCGAAAAGGAGTACACCTACCTCTCGCTCGTCGAGTCGGTGCGCATCAACGGCAAGAAGACCCACCAGACGCTGTTGCGCTTGGGTGAGATCGGCGAGCTGGAAAGAAGCGGTCAGCTCGATCGCATCGTCGCCGCGCTGTCGGGCTACACGACGAAGCACTTCGTCGCGGCCGAGGGGCTCGAGGGTGAAGGTGCGCCCTCGTTTGGCGCCACGGCCGCGATCTCAGCTTACTTCGATCGCCTCGGTCTGCGTGAACACTTCCGCGCGATCGGCGACCGGCGGCACTCGAAGAACCTCGCCGACACGATCTTCGTCATGGTGGCGAACCGTCTGTGCGATCCGTCCTCCAAGCGCCGGACGATCCACGAATGGCTCGCGACCGTGGCGCTGCCCGAAGGCGTCGTGTCACCGCTGCTCGACCAGTGCTATCGGGGCATCGACGCGATCGCAGACGAGAAGGAGGCGACCGAAGAGTTGCTGTACGCGCGCCTCACCGATCTCACGAACCTCGACCTTCGCCTCGCCCTCTATGACCTCACCTCCACGTACTTCGAGACAAGCCGAGGTCCCGTCGATGAGTTCTCCTCCCGTGCCTATGGCTACAGCCGCGATCACCGCCCCGACCGTCCCCAGGTCGTGATCGGCCTCCTCGTGACCGGCAACGGGATCCCGATCGCCCACTACGTCTTTCCCGGCAACACCCGGGACTCGACGACGCTGCCACAGGTGATGGCCGACTACCAGTCCCGCTTCGGCGTCGGGAAGATCGCCCTCGTCGCCGACCGGGGCCTCATCAGCGAGAAGAACCTGCAAGACGTGGCGGCAGCCGGCTTCGACCATGTGCTCGCCACACGGCTCCACCACGACGGCGACGTCGCCGCCGTGCTCGAGCGCGCCGCAGCCGCCGGCGACGACGCGTGGCGCGCGGTGCCGGGCTTTCCGGGAACGAAGGCCTTCGAGGTGAACCTTGGCGGACGGCGATTCGTCGTGGTGTCATCAGCCGAGCGGAAGGCACGCGACGACCGGCGACGCGAAGAGCTCCTCGCCAGGGTGGAGTCCAAGCTCATCACGCTCGCCGATCGCGTGCGGGCGGGAAAGCTCGTCGATCCGGCGAAGATCGGGGCGGCCGCCGACCGCATCCTGCGGGACTCGGGCGTCGGGCGGTGCTTCGCCGTGACGATCCGACACGGCGTCTTCTCCTGGCGCTTCGACGAGGAGGCGCTCGCCTATGACGAGAAGCTCCTCGCCGGTCGCTACGTGCTCACGACGTCGCTGCAGGCCAGGGAGGCGTCGGTGACCGACATCGTGCGGCACTACAAGATGCTGCAGAACGTCGAGCGCAGATTCCGCGTGATGAAGGACTTCCTCGGTCTTCGCCCCGTGCACCATCACAAAGAGGAACGCGTCCGCGGCCACATCGCGCTCTGCGTCATCGCCGCGGTGATCGAAGCGGTGATGGGCAACGACCTGCAGCACGCCGGCGTGAAGGACCCCGACATCGCCGACCAGACGATCTCGCCGCGCCGGGCCTTGGCCGAGCTCGGGACCATCCGGCTGCACAAATTGAACGCCGGACGTCACATCGAGCTCGTCGACCGACCGACAACGCTGCAACGTCAGATCCTCGACGCCTGGCGCATCGAGGCCGACGCGTGGAGCCGGGCCAGAATCTCCTGAGCTGGGCAAACGCGCACGGTGTGGGGGAAACAACTTTCGATCGCGCCCGCACTACCAGGACGTTCGCGAACCACCCGCTGAAGTCCGGTCAGAGCGGTTCGCGAATTGCCCGCTAAGCAGGTTCGCTCGGATCGCCACTTTGGGATTCGGAACATGCCTGAGACAATTGCTTCATGAAACGGGCACGACTGTGAGATTGAAGGGCGTCTCGTACGACGTTGGTAGGGAACTCGGCGGCAATTGGCGCCCTGTCTTCGACATGCACGTGGTGCATCGCGAGCTTGAAATTATCGGTGGCGATCTTCACTGCAACGCCGTCCGGATCTGCGGTCGGGACATCGCTCGGCTGCTGGCAGCCGGTGAGGATGCGCTGAAACTAGGTCTGGAGGTCTGGCTCTCGCCTGAGCTTTGGAACAAAAATCCTAAGAGGACACTCGCCTATGTGCTCGAAGCGGCGACAGCTGCCGAATCACTTCGCTCCCGCTGGCCGGGGCGAGTCGTCTTTAGCGTTGGTTCCGAGCTGACGCTGTTCATGCGGGGGATCATTCCGGGCCGGTCGCTAATTGGAAGGGTCCGCAAGTTTCGCAAGCGTGCCATAAGAGGAATGAATTCGGATGTACTGAAGTCCGACGTGCTTAATCAGTTTTTGCGCGAGGCGTGTAGAGAAGTTCGCGAGGTATTCCATGGCGACGTCACCTACGCAGCGCTCATTTGGGAGGCCGTTGATTGGAGCATGTTCGACGTTGTCGGCATTGATCACTACCGGGACAGCCGGGTGAAAGACCGGTATGTCGAGATGATGAGGCCCATTTTTGAGCATCGCAAGCCGGTAGTCGTCACCGAGTTCGGAATGCGGTCATATGTAGGAGCCGAAAGTTCTGGAACGCTTGGCTTCGGAATCGTGAGTATCCCTTCGATGGTTCTTCACAAACTCCCGATTGTCGGTCATTTTGTTCGCACCAGGTTGAAGGGCCATCCAGTCCGCGATGAGTCTCTTCAGGCGAGGGAAATCGTAGAAACGCTGGAGGAATTGGATGCAGCTGGAGTCGATGGCGCATTCGTGTGCACCTTTGTCGACTACCTGGCTCCGAACGACCATCAGCCGAAGTACGACCTAGACATGTCCGCCCTAAGCATCGTGAAGATTGCGGAGAATCGGCATGGGTCGACCTATCCCGAAATGGAGTGGGAGCCGAAGGAAGCCTTCAAGGCGATAGCCGACTTATTCTCGGGTCGCGGTACTTCGTAACGAATGCCCCGCTCTGGAGATTTTGATGGCCCACCCCTCCGACTCACCGCTCGACAATTCCGGCTGTTACACACAGCGAACGGTACTGGCGCACCAGAGACGGGCCATGGTGAACCTTGAACCACCCCGGGTTTCATGACTGAGACGACGTGCCAGCAATCTGTTGCGTGGAAATTCCGCGTTTGCAGCAAAACAGAGGTTCCTTGTAGCGGCTCGGTTACCGCGCTGGGCGTACCGTGTGCTCGTGGGACGTGACCGCCGGCCACCCCGATCCAGGCCATCTGGGGATTGTGGCGCGCCCTCAGGTACCACGGCGGAGAGCGACCATCTCGGTGGGACGCAGGCCAGGTCCCTACGGACCGGCGTCGTCGGCACCGCCCTGGTCGCCTTGTTGCTGGCCGCGTGCGGTGGCGGAGGCTCACCGGCGTCGGTGGCCCACATCGGCGCGAGTGCCCGACGACCACCGTCCCCCAGGCAGCAGGGGCCTCAGGTGCGATGCCGAGCATCCAGCAGCTTTATCAGGACGCCCTCGCCTACGCCGGCTGCATGCGCAGCCACGGTCACCCCAACTTCCCCGCCCCCGAGATGGTGAACAACGCCCGGACGCAGGAGATCGGCATCGGCCAAGGCGTTGACCTGACGGGCCCGCAGTACCGGTCCGCCAACAAGATCTGCAAGTCGTTGCTCCCCAACTCAGGCGGCGGCCCCTCGCAGACGCAGGTGCAGCAGCAGCTCGCCAAAGACCTGAAGTTCTCGAAGTGCATGCGCTCGCACGGCCTCCCTACCTTTCCTGACCCCAAGGCAAGTAGCTCGGGCCTTTCGATTGGCCCAGCGCCCGGCATCGACATCAACTCGCCGAAGTTCCAAGCAGCGCAGAAGGCCTGTCGGTCCTTGATGCCGTTCCCCTAGACGCCTGGGCTTCGGCCGTCGGCACGACCCGCTTTGTGGGGGTGCGATAGGTCCTGGACCACCTGAGCAGGATTCACGAATTTGTCATCTGGGAGCCCTTGTCTCGGCTGCGGGCGCTTGACAGGATCGAACGCCGGTTGAATCCGAGGCAGAGTGAAGGGGGTCGAACCATGGCCAAGGAAGTTACGTGTCCTCCTTGTGGAGAGGTCATGCGTGCGGACGACGACGATGAACTCGTCGCCAAGGTGCAAAGCCACGCCAAGGAGCAGCACGGCAGTGAACTCGATCGAGAGCACATTCTCGCCTCAGCTCGCGAGGTCTGACCCGCAGACCGGTTAGTTCGGGCGCGCCCGTGACCGACGTTGACCATGCCGGTGATCGCCGGTACCGGCGCCCGGCGAGTGCCGTTAGACCAGGAGGGATGGAAGACCTCGAACGGTGGTCGGCTGTCGACCGCTATATCTCTGAGACCCTGATCGAGCCGGACGACGCGCTGGACGCGACCTTGGCAGCCAGCGCCCAGGCAGAACTGCCCCGGATCCAGGTCTCTCCGAACCAGGGGAAGTTCCTTCAGCTGCTCGCGAGGGCATGCGGCGCCCGCACGATCCTCGAGGTCGGTACGCTTGCCGGTTACAGCACGATCTGGTTGGCGCGCGCCTTGCCACGAGGTGGTCGTCTCGTCACCCTCGAGCTCGAGCCCAAGCACGCCGAAATCGCTCGCGCCAATATCGAGCGCGCCGGTCTGTCCGGGGTCGTCGATATTCGAGTTGGCCCGGCCCAGATCAGCCTCGACGGGCTCCTCGCTCGGTCGGAGGGTCCTTTCGACTTCACCTTCATCGACGCCGACAGCCCGGGTGCCGCTGGCTACTTCTCGTCCTCACTCGAACTGTCTCATCCTGGCAGTGTGATCGTCGTCGACAACGTCGTTCGCGGTGGCCAGGTCGTGGATGTCGCGCCGGGTGGTCCTTATGAGGAAGGGATACGCCGGCTCAACGAGCGGATCGCAACGGAACCCCGGGTCAGCGCGATCGAGATTCAGACCGTCGGGGTGAAGGGCCACGATGGCTTCGCGCTGATGGTCGTCAACGAGTAGCGAGCGCCTCCGGGACACCCGCTCGACCCCGCGAGGGCGGTGGGGCCCTGGCGGTCCCTCCAACAGCCACCGCGAGCGGTTCAACGGTTGGGGATAATCGGACGGTGGCCGTTGGGGGGACCAGTCAACGATGGACCGGCGATCTGTGATCGCCCTGTGGATCTCATCGTCATCTACTGAGGACAGAGGTCGCCCACTGAGGCATGTCATGGCGTGCGATCACGGTTGTCCCGACCACGAGCCCGGGATGCGTCGCGCTCAACAGGCTGGATGCCTCGCGCCCTTCTCGGCTTTCAAGGGCCACTCCGGTCAACGGCGGTGATCTGCCCTGGTTTGACGATGCCGGCTGTAACGCTGGATCACCACGACGCCCCGATCACCGACGGATTCTCGGCTGGGGTCGGGAGCTCCGTGGTCTGGTCGGCGGATCTCAGATTGCTGGGACCGGTCGGGTGACGCAACCGGCTCGGCGGCGGGCCGTTCGGGCTCGTTCATGTCGGGTGGGCCCTTTCTGCGCGTTGTTTCGCACAGGGTGCTTCGATCGCCTGTGAAACTCCGTAGGCCTTCCTGTGCCAATCCACAGAGTCGCGACGAGGAGGGCGCCAGATAGCCATCCTCGGACTGGTCTTCGGCACGTCCACCTCGAGGCGTCTCGACGATCCCGCTCCTTCTGGCGAGGCTGGCGGCCCGGCCGACCCTTTGCGGCACCTGTGGCTCAGCTCCGCGGCTTGGACCATGAGACCGAAGCAGGAAAGCCCATCACGGATCGCCTCGCGGGTTGACCGTCGCCTGAACTCGTTGGCCCGTCTGGTGCGCAAACCTCCCGACGCCTGCGCGGAACGACGAAGCTGAGGGTATGAGGATCTGTCAGGCTTTGTCCGCTGGAGCCTCGCGAGATCCGCTGAGACGGGCATGACCGGATGCCGGTGATGGAACACACAGCTGACCCGCCAGAAACAGGGCCTCTTCGCGGTTCAGCCTCGGTGCCGACCGGCTCGTCTCTCGACCTGCGTCGTGTGCTCGCCCGCATCGACCGCATCGCGCCGGCTCGGTTCGCGATCGTTGTGATCCTCGGCTATGTCGCAATCAGCCTGATCGCCTACCTGCCGGCCTGGCCGGGTGACCCGAGTCGTCTCGTCGGAGCGCGGTGCGCGTGCGGAGATCCTGTCCAACAGTCGTGGTTCCTCGGCTGGGTGCCCTGGGCGATCGTGCACGGCCACAACCCGTTCTTCACGAACTGGATCGATCAGCCGAGCGGAGCGAATCTCGCGATTAACACCGAGATGCCGCTTCTCGGGCTCCTCGCCGCTCCGATCACGTTCGTCGCCGGTTCGGTGGCGAGCTTCGGCTTCCTCATCTGGCTTGCCTTCCCCGCTTCCGCGACGGCGGCTTTCTTCGTGTTACGTCGGTGGACGAGATCGAATCTGGGCTCTGCTTGCGGGGGGCTGCTCTACGGATTCTCGCCGTACGTCGTCGGCGAAGGATTCAGGCACCTGAACCTGGCCTTCGTACCGTTTCCTCCGCTCATCTTGATGGCTCTCTACGAGGTTCTCGTCGAACAGCGCTCGAGCGCGCGGCGGTGGGGCGTCGCTCTCGGGTTGCTCGTGGCGGCGCAGTACCTCATCTCCTCCGAGATCCTCTCCGCCGCCGCCGTCGTGGCGGTCGTGGCCGCGGTGATCCTTTTTGTCGCCCGGCGTCGCTCGGTCGATCGTCGTCGGTTGCGCCACGCCCTGCGCGCGCTCGGCCCCGCGGTCCTGGTCGCCGGGGTGCTGCTCGGCTATCCGATCTACTACTTCCTCGCCGGTCCGCTGCGCTTTCGCGGACCCGTCCAGCTGATCGGCAACCCCTACCGGATCGACCTGCTCGGTCCGATCGTCCCGACGTCGGCGCAACTCCTCGGACCGAGCGCGCTCGTGAGTCTCGGCGACAAGTTCGCACACGGGTTCGGCGAGAACGGCAGTTACCTCGGGGTCGCCCTCGTGCTCCTCGTCGTCTGGCTGCTCGTCCGCTATCGCCGTGACTGCGGGATCCTTCTCGCCGGGTCGCTCGTGTTCGTCGCCTACGTGCTCTCGCTCGGGCCCGAGCTCCTGGTCGCCAACCACCGGACCGGGGTACCACTCCCCTTTGACGCGATCGGACGCCTCCCGTATCTCGGCAACATCCTGCCGGCGCGCTTCTCGCTCTATGAGCAGTTCTTCGTGGCCGCGGTCGTGGCGCTCGGCATCGCCCAAGGTGCACGCGCGGGGGCGTCGCACGCTTGGGCCAAGGGGGTTGCCGTCCACGCGCGGCCGAGGCGATGGCTCCGGGCCATCACCTCGAGAACGACGGCCCAGTCGCTCGTCGCGGCCGTGGGCGCCTTCGCGCTCGTCTCGCTCCTGCCGGCCTGGCCGACGCCGACGACCCCGGTGCGCGTCTCGACGCCGCAGTTCTTTGCCTCGCCGGCGGAGGAGCAGATCCCCGTCGGGAGCATCGTGCTCACCTACCCGTTCGCGGTGACGCCCGACGACCAGGCGATGCTCTGGCAGGAGGCGGTCCTTTTCCGCTGGAAGCTCGTCGGCGGCTACGCGCTCATCCCGGGCCCGAACGGGACGGTTCGCTCCCGTCCGCCGGCGCTCCCTCCGGTCCGCGTCCAGGAGTTCCTCGCCTGGGCTGAGTTGGGCAACAGCAGCCCGCACCCCAAGACCACGCCGACCCTCAACGGACGCCTGGTCGCCGACCTGCGTCTGTACGTTCGTCGCTACGGGATCGGCACGGTCGTCTTCGACCCGGCCGGGAGCCGGCCCGCGCTCGCGCTCGCGCTGTTCGAGCGCGCGCTCGGCGCGCCCACTGAGATCGGGGGCGTCGACGTCTGGTTCCACGCGGGGAGGCTGGCGCGCGAGGCCGTCCGGTCGGTGCCGCGCTGACCGTCGCGTGTGTGCGGGCACACCGGGTTATGGGGCCGGGTTCGCCGGCGCGGGAGCGAAGGTGCCCTCAGCGACCGGGACCGGCTTCGGGCGATCAGTCGGGTTCCGACGGTGGCGTCGACGCGCGGCGGGTCGTCACGGCCCGATCTCGCCGATCCGGACCGGCGCGTTCCGCCGTGAGGACTCCCGTGCCGCAGTGAGGAACTGCATCACCGCGCGTGCCTCGACCGCCGACCAGAGGAGCTCACCCGCGGGGTCGCCGCGCAGCCAGCGGATGTACTGACGGCTGGAATCGCGGAACGACGACCCCCAGTCGTCGTCGAGGGCGTGGTAGGTCCGCGACTCGCCATCGACGTAGACCTCGACGGACGGCTCCTGGCGGACTCGGGCGGTGCACCGATTGACCCGCGCGAATCCCTTCGTTCCCTGGACCTCGAACCGCTCGTCGCTCGAGTAGTACTTCGAGGGCGTGAGCATGTCGATCCCGAAGGTGACGTCCCAGACCCCCCGCAGGCCGCTCTCGTGGTTCCACATCACGGTCGTCGGCGCGTCGATCGAAAAGCCCGGCCCGATCTCGGTCTCGCCGATCCAGGCCATGACCTCGGCGACCGGGCCGAAGAGCCAGAGCGCGACGGAGAACTTGTGCCAACCGTCGTCGTACACGAGGATCCCGCCGACGTCCTTGGCCTGTTCGAACTGCCACAGCCAGGTCTCGAACGGGACGTCCCATCCGCCTTTGCCCGTGGCGACCATCTTCATGTGGAACCCCGTGGGATCACCGATCTCGCCTGATTCGACGATCCGGCGCAGGACGCGGAGCGGCTCGTAGAAGATGTAGTTCTCCATCACGCGTAGCACCCGGCCGGCGCGCGTCGCGGCCCTGATCATCTCGTCGGCCTCGGCGAGGTTCGCCGCCATCGGTTTCTGCAGGTTCACGTGGAAACCGGCGCCCAGGGCGGCGCAGGTGACCTCGCGGTGAAGCGGCGACGGGACGAGCACCTCGACGACGTCCATGTCGTGCGCGAGGAACCGGTCCAGGTCCGTGTAGCGCCCGGCGTCCGGCCATTCGGCCGCCCGGGCGGTGACCTTCGCCTCGTCGAGGTCGCACAGCGCCACGACCTCAGCTTCGGGGAAGTCCCGGTAGGCCGTGACGTTGAGGTCATAGATCCGGCCGAGGCCGACGATCCCGACCCTCGTCGGCCGGTCGGTGGGCAGCAGTGCTTCGCTCATCGGTGCGAAGCTACCCGCGCCCGACCGGGCCCGGGAGCCGGACGGCGGGCGCGGCGAGGCGCCGGGGCTCAGCGGTCGGCGTAGACGAGGATCTCGCCGGTGTAGACCGCGACCCAGACGTCCCCGGTCGTCGCGTCGTAGGTGATGCCGACCGGGTTCACGCCGGTCGAGACCGTCTGGAGGACGGCGAGATCGGACGCGCGCAGCTTGGTCATCGTGTCCGACAGGTAGTTCACGACGTAGAGCGCGGTACCGTCGGTCGAGATCGCCAGCGACCGGCAGTCCGCCCCGGTGTGGACTTCGGCGACGACCCGGTCGTCGGAGAGGTCCACCTTCACCACGTCACCGGGCGCATTCAGCGAGACGTAGAGGTACCGCCCGTCGGGACTGATGACGACATGCCGGGGGTTGTCCCCGACGTAGAACGAGCCTTCGGCCGAGAGCGTTCGCAGATTGACCTTGACGATGTCGTCGCTCCCCATGATCGCGACGTAGGCGGTCGACGAGTCCGGCGAGATCGCGATACCGCGGGGGTACGCGCCCATCGGGAGCACGCGAACCTGCTTGTGGGTCGCCACGTTGACGATGCTGAGGTTCCACGAGCACCAGTTGGACACGAGGAGGTAGCGGTCGCCAGGTGTCACGGCGAGGAACTTCGGCACGAGGCCGACCTCGATCACCTGGTCGATCCGCAGCGTGCGCGTGTTGATGCGGTACACGTAGCTGTTCGTGTCACCGGCCGCCGCGGCGGACTCCGGCGTACAGGTGTCACTCCCCTCGGGCCCGAATCCCACTCCGTACATGGAGTAATTCGAGACGTAGACGTAGCGCGCGTTCGGCGAGAACGCCGCCTCGACCGGTGCGCCGTGGGTGATTCCGGGATGGCCCGGGAAGCCGAACTGGGCCATGTTGACGGTGTCGGGGATCGTCGAGACGAGACGTCTGTTGCTGTCGTAGACGGTGACCGTGTGGCGGTACATCATGTTCTGGGCGAAGACGAGCCCGGTGTCCGAGGCGTCGACCGACTTCGGGGAGATGTCACCGCCGATCGTGTCGATGAGCGCTAGCTGCCGCTCGTCCGCGGGCTTCCCCGGTGGTACGCGCCGGAACGGTGACGTGGTCGTCGTGACCGAGCGCGCCATCCCGGCGCGCACTGAGGCTGCGGGAGCGTTGGTCGTGCCCCGATTCGGCGAGGCGAGGGTCGGCGACGCGGGCGAGCTCCCCAGTGCGAGCACGACGATCGACAGTCCACCCGCCAAGAGGGTCGCGGCGAGCGGGGTCGCGAAATACAGCCGCACCCGATGCCCTGTTCGTTTCGGTTGCTCGAGCGTGCGCACGCGTCCCCTTTGCCGGTCGTTCGATTCCTGGGAGCAGACGGTGAGTGGCATGGTATGCGCGGGCCGACGATCGTGCCTTCGGCTTCGACGGCGCGGGGGCGACACCTGTAACTGGGCGCACAACATTTCCTATCAGGTGACCAGGTATCTGGAACGCCTCTCACCGAGCCGCGTGATGCCTGGCCGAGCACAAAAGGAGCAGCTTCCGCGTTCGCCCCGCTGGCCGGCCCGGCGACCACCGCTCGCTCCGGTGGCCGCGGCCGTCCCGCTCCGGTGATCGGCCATCATTGGGCATCCGCGCGCCCCGATGGATTCCAATCGGTCTCGCCTTTTCCCTGCTCGCCGTGCTCGGCCCGTCGGCGAGTGCCTCCGGTGCAGACGCGACCGCCGCGCCGGCGTGGGTGCAGGTGTCGGTGGCGACGGTGTGGTACCAGCCTGCAAGCCCACGGCCGATCGACTGGGCGGCGCTCGGGGACCCGGCGCGGATCGAGGTCTGGCTGGACCGGTTGAGCGTCGCCGAGCGTCTCGGACTCGACAGCCGGATCAAGACGCAGGTCCTCTTTGGCGGGAAGGTCCTCGTCGAGGGGCACCGGGGACAGTGGAGCCTCATCGAGGTCCCGAACCAACGTGGATCGGGGTATCCCCGGGGCATCACCGGCTGGGTTCCGAGCATCCAGTTGAGCGGCGTCGCCCCACCCGTCGGTCGACGGCAGGTGATCGTCGGCGTGCCGCGTGCCTGGCTGCACGTCGCGGTGGACGGAACCGTCGGCGTCCGGCGGTTCCTTCTGAGCTACGACACGGAGCTGCCCGTCGTCGGATCGGCGCCGGGCTACGTCATCGTCGGACTGCCGGGGGGCGAATCGGGCGCGATCTCGGCGTCCGCCGTCCGGCCGGTGCACCAGGGTGCGGTGTCGGGATCGGCGATCGCCGCCGAGGCGCACCGCTTCCTCGGGATGGCGTACCTGTGGGGAGGGACGAGCGCCTTCGGTTACGACTGTTCCGGCCTCGTCTACTCCCTGTTCGCCCGCTTCGGGCGCATCCTTCCTCGCGACACCCGGGACCAGTGGCGTGCGGGCCACCGGGTCGCCCTCGCCGATCTGCGGCCGGGCGATCTCCTCTTTTTTGCTGGGCCGGGCGGTGTGGGCCGCATCCACCACGTCGCGGTCTACGTCGGTCGCGGCTTCATGATCGATGCGCCCTACACGGGCGCTTCGATCAAGATGATCCCGATGACGTCCTCGCCGTTGTGGGACGAGTTCGCCGGGGCCGTCCGTGTCGCGACCGCACCCTGACCTCGCGAACTGCGCCTCGGGACGTTCGTTCACGGAGCGACACCCGGCACCCGGTTTTCCGCGCGCGGCCACCGGTGGGACGGACCCCGAGGTCGATGGCGTCCGGCACGGGAACTGAGAACGGTGCGTCCGGGCGGTATGAATTCGCGGCACCGCTCCTACGATGCCTGAATGACTCCGATCATGCCCTGCCTGTGGTTCGACGGCACCGCCGACGCGGCCGTCGACCACTACCTCTCGATCTTCCCGAACTCGAGGCGACTCGGCCACAGCGATTTCGGTCCCGACACTCCGGGCGAACAAGGTTCGACGATGGTGGTGAACTTCGAGCTTGACGGCAATCCGTTCATGGCGCTGAACGGAGGGCCGAACTTCCATCTCACGCCTGCCGTCTCGTTCGTCATCACCTGTGAGACCCAGGCAGAGATCGACCACTATTGGGACCGGCTCCTCGAAGGCGGTGAGCCGATGCAGTGCGGCTGGCTCACCGACCGATTCGGTGTGTCCTGGCAGGTGGTCCCCAGTCGCCTCGGCGAACTGATGGAGGCAGGCGACGTCGAGCGGGCCAACAGGGTCATGCAGGCGGTGCTGCGGATGGTCAAGTTCGATATCGGCGAGCTGGAAGCTGCAGCCGCAGGGTGACTGGTTCGGTCTCGGACGCTCGCGATCGCGCGGTATTGGCGATGGTTCCCCGTCGCGAGGCTGATCGCTCCCGGACGCAGCCGGGAGATCCGTCAGCGGCCATGGTCCTCGGGTAGCCGAGAGACAGGAGGCTCGTCGTGGCCGACAATCCCCCGGAGGGTTTCCCCCGGGTCACGCCGTACCTGTTCTACGAGGACACTGATGGCGCCCTCGAGTTCATCGTCAGGGCCTTCGGTTTCACCGAGCGGTACCGGATGCCGGGACCGGACGGCAGGTCGATCCACGCCGAGGCCGAGCTCGGCGACGGGGTGGTCATGATGGGCACCCCGGGACCCGAGTACCGGAACCCCGTGCGTCTCGGGGGCCCGACTGCGATGACCTATGTGTATGTCGACGACGTCGACGCCCATCACGCTGGCGCCAAAACGGCGGGCGCCCAGATCGTGACAGAACTCGCCGATCAAACCTACGGCGACCGCAACTACACCGCGAAGGACCCCGAAGGTCAGCTCTGGACCTTCGCTCAGCGCATCCGGGACGTCTCGCCGGAAGACGGCCATCCGTGACGGACTGACCCCGGGACGCGACGGATTCGGTCGGACCACGGATCGGGCCCACATATATCGGGTCCATATGTATAGAGAGCGGTGAAAGGGGGGCGACGATCGCCGGGATCGGCATCGAGACCGTCTGGGTGATCGGCCAGGTCTCGGCCAAGCGCTTTCACACAGAGCAGCTCGTTTCGATTGCACCAACGTCGTCGTCATCATGACGCAACGGATGTTCGGCTGTCCCGAGCCGCCGCGAATGCGCCGCGACCTTCGGGCATCGGTGCACGCCGCATTGGGCAGAAGCCCTTCGGATCGCGCTGCGGCGCTGGCTCGTCGCGGCGCGTAGCGCGGGATGGTCCTTCTCGGCCTCCTGTCTCGGCAAGACTGTCGCCGTGGCCGTCGAGTCACCACCCCGGGGCGCCGATCTGGAACTGGACGACGCCGCAGCGCTGAGCCCCGAGGAGGTGCTGAGGCGTCTCGGAAGCGGCCCGAACGGGCTCTCACCGGCGGTCGTCGCCCAGCGGCTCGCGCAGTACGGGCCGAACGCGTTCGGCACGCATCGGGTGCGGCCGTCGGCGGTTCTGTTCCGCCAGATCCGGAACCCGATCCTGCTCCTGTTGCTCGGCGCCGCCCTCGTCTCGGGACTGACCGGTGGCGGCACGAACGCCGTGATCATCGCGGTGATCGTCGCGTTGAGCGTCGGCCTGGGATTTTTCAACGAATACCGGGCGGAGATGGCGATGGCGGCGCTGCGCGCCAAGATCCGCCAGGAGGCCGAGGTCCACCGGGACGGCAAGACGAGCCGGGTCCCGGTGACGGACCTCGTGCCTGGCGACGTCGTGTCGCTTCGCGTCGGTGCTCTCGTGCCGGCCGACCTCCGCCTGGTCGAGGTCGAGGAGCTCGAGTGCGACGAAGGCGTGCTGACGGGCGAGTCGTTGCCGGTCGCGAAGTCCGTGGCCGCCGTCACGGGCCACGAGCCGCAGGACCAGCCGGGTTGCGCCTTCATGGGGACGATCGTCCAGCAGGGATCGGGCCTCGGGGTTGTCGTGCGGACCGGGAACCGCACCGCCTTCGGGCAGATCGCCGCGGGACTGACCGAACGGCACAACCAGACGGCGTTCGAGACCGGCCTTGCGCGTTTCTCCCGGTTCCTTTTCGTGGTGGCGGCAGTCCTCACTGGCTGCATCTTCGTCATCAACGTCGCGCTCGCCCGACCGCTCATCGACGCGCTGCTCTTCTCGCTGGCGATCGCCGTCGGGATCGCGCCCGAGATGATGCCGGCGATCGTGACTGTCAGCCTCTCGGCCGGGTCCAAGGCACTCACCGCGAAGAAAGTGCTCGTGAAGCGTCTCGTCGCCATCGAGGACCTGGGGAACATCGAGATCCTTTTCACGGACAAGACCGGTACCCTCACGGAGGGGAAGATCACCTTCCAGAGCGCGCTCGCCGCCGACGGCACGGCGAGCGAGCGTGCGCTCCTCCTCGGGCTTGTGTGCAACGAGGCGGCCGTCACACCCGAGGGACCGGTCGGGGGAACGCGCTGGACCAGGCGCTGTGGTCCGCGCCTGGGGCGGCGGCGAACGGGCCGGTCGCCGCCGAGGCGGCCTCCTATCGCCGACTCGGTGTGCTTCCTTTCGACCACGAGCGCCAGCTCGCCTCCGTCGTCGTCGCCGGCCACGACGACGGCCCGTTGCTCGTGACCAAGGGGGCACCCGAGGTGGTGCTCGACCGGTGCGCGGCGGTGCCCGGCACGGCCCACCAAACGCTCGAGTCCCTCTTCAACGACGGGGCCCGGGTGGTCGCGGTGGCCTCCCGCCCCGCGGGCTCCGTCGGGACGCCCACCGCGGGTGACGAGAAGGGGCTGACCTTCGAGGGATTCCTCACCTTCGCCGACCGGCCGAAAGCTGACGCGGGCAGCTCCATCGCCCAGCTCGAACGACTCGGTGTCGAAGTCAAGGTCATCACCGGCGACAACGGTCTCGTTGCCGCCAAGGTGTGCTCGGAGATCGGGCTCGCCTGCACCGGCGTGCTGAGCGGCGCCGAGGTCAAGGCACTCGACGACGCCCATCTCGAGGCGGCGATCCAGGTGACGACTGTCTTCGCGCGGATCGGCCCAGACGAAAAGTCGCGGATCATCAGGGCGGCGCGCCGCACCGGCAAGGACGTGGCGTTCCTCGGCGACGGCGTGAACGACGCCGTCGCACTGCACCACGCGGACGTCGGCATCTCCGTGGACTCGGGGACCGACGTCGCCAAGGAAGCCGCCGACGTGGTGCTGCTCGACAAGGACCTCGGCGTGCTGGCGGAAGGCGTCATGGAGGGCCGCCGCATCTTCGCCAACACGATGAAGTACGTCCTCATGGCGACGTCCTCCAACTTCGGCAACATGTTCAGTGCCGCAGGCGCGTCGATCTTCCTGACGTTCCTGCCGATGTTGCCTTCGCAGATCCTCCTCAACAACCTGCTGTACAACGCCGGGCAGCTCGTGATTCCGACGGACCGAGTCGATCCCGAGGCGCTCGCCCGACCGGCGGCCTGGGACATGAAGTTCATCCGTCGTTTCATGTCCGTGTTCGGCCCCGTCAGCTCGATCTTCGACTTCGTCACGTTCGGGGTGATGCTCTGGGTGCTCCACGCCAACCACGTCGAGTTCCGATCCGGCTGGTTCGTCGAGTCGATCGCCACGCAGACCCTCGTCATCTACGTGATCCGGACCCGCCGGATCCCCTTCCTGAAGAGCCGTCCCAGCTTGGCGATGCTCACGGTGCCGACCGGGGCGGCGCTCATCGGTGCGGTCCTGCCGTACACCGGGCTCGCCAGGTGGCTGGGGTTCAAGCCCTTGCCGATCGCGTTCTTCCTCTGGCTGTTCGCGATGGTCGTCGTCTACCTCGTGCTCGTCGAGGTCGCGAAGACGCGCTTTCACCGCGCGCCTCACGCCCGAAGCCCGCGGTCCGTCCTCACCCGCGCCGAGCGGGTCGAGCGCGGCATGCGTCGGCGGGCGGCCCGCTACGTCCATCACCCGAGCCCCGGCACCGGGTGAGGACCACGGAGACGGCCGTGCCGCTGGCGCAGCACGGCTCCGACCATTGTCCGTCGAGCGTTGGCGGCGACACATGCCCGGTGGACGGTCGGGGTGGGTCCTCCGGATGGAGCGGTTATCGCCGCTAGCTCACCGTTGCTCGGGCGAGCACCGAGCCGCTCGACGACGTGATCGTCGCGCTTCGCAGGTCGTCTGCCGCGAAGGGGAGTTTGGCGCTCCACGTCCCCGACCCGTGATAGAGCCAGAAGACCCCGACCGTTGCCGTCCGACCGTCCGTGGCGGTCACGCGACAGGTGACCGGACCGGTCATGCCGAGGCCGCTGATTCGCACGACGAGCCGCGGCGTGCCCGACATCGGCACGGAGAGCTCGCCGACGGTGCGGGAAGAGGTGTGCAAGGCCACCGTGACCGCTTTCGGCGAGGTGCCCGGTGGTGCGGAACCGATCCCGTGCCCGGCGACGAATCCGACGACGCCAGCGAGCACCGCGGCCGCGCCGACGAGCACCGCGGTGCGCCGCCGCCACGATGCGAACCGCGCGTGTCGCGCCGCACCGATCCGCGCGAGCACCCGGACCTCGAAACCGAGCGGCGGCTCTCGCTCGGGGACGAGCTGCAGCAGCCGGTCGGTTGTTTCGGACAGTGCCTCGAGCTCGCCCCAACAGTGTGGGCAGACCTCGACATGAGCGATGACTTCTGCACGAGCCCGTCCGGTGACGGTCCCGAGCGCGAGGGCGATGAGTTCGTCCTCGAAGCGGGCGCACTCTGCGCGGCGTTCGGTCACGGCATCTCACCAGCTCCGACGAGCGAGACACGCAACTTCCCCAACGCGCTCCGGATCCTCGTCTTCGCCGTCCCGAGCGGAATCTGTTCCGATTCGGCGACCTCGGCGGCGGTGTACCCGTAGAACGCGGCGAGGACCACGGCTCGGCGTTGCTCGGTCGGGAGAGCCGCCAGGGCGCGGCGGACCTCGGCGGTGGCGTCGATCGCGGCGAAGGGATCGACGCCGGGATCCCGCTCCTGGAGGTACTCCATTTCCTCGGCGCTTATCGTCAGGGACCGCCGGACCCGGAGCGAGTCGATCGCGAGGTTACGTGTGATCGTGAGGACCCACGTTGCGACCGAGCCGCGCCGGGCGTCGAAGACCTGCGCGTGACGCCAGACGCGGGTGAGCGCCTCCTGGGCCACGTCCTCGGCCGCGCTCCGGTCGCCGAGCATGGCGTGCGCCAGGCCGAAGACCCGACGCTGGAAACGGCGGACGAACACGACCGTGGCCCATTCGTCGCCGTTCGCCATGCCGGCGAGGAGCGCCTCGTCGGACGGTTCACCCTCTTCCGGGGCCAGGGTTCGCATTGCCCATCGACTCTACGGTCAGGACTCGCTTTTCCCGTCCGGCCACTCAGTAGCCTCCGCCGCCATAGGGCGACGTTGTCGGCGAAGTGGAGCCGGAGCCGGCGGGCGCCGAAGTCCCGGTCGGTGTGCCCCCTGTCGCCGACTTCTTCGTCGCCGACGCCTTGATGACGTTGAACCCCCCGACGCCCTGACCCTTCACCTGGCCCGGGGAGGCGTCCTGCACGTACCGGTAGAGCGGGTGACCCGCGTAGGTCACCTGCAGGGCACCGCCCGGCCGATGCTCGACTCCGAGGGAGCGCTGGGTGACCCCGTTACCGGCTTTGGCGGAGTGGTCGCCCTTCGGGAGCACGACTGGAGGCCAGATCTGGGCGCACCCTCCGGTGCACGCGATCTTGGTCGCGGTGTCGGACTTGTCGTAGTAGAGGGTGTAGCCGTTCGCGGTGACGAGAATCACGCCGAACGAGCCGCGCTTGGCTGCCTTGATGACAACGGGGGCGCTTGCGTGTCGCGTCGAATGGCCCCCAAGCACCGACCTTGCGTTCGCCGCACCTGCCGCCGTCGTGAAGAAGGCGAGGGACGCCGCGGCGAGTAGCGTGGCCACTCCGGCGGCCCGGCGCCAGCGGCGGTTCGCGGTGTGCGACACGTTTCCGGAGAACCCTTTCATCGAACCTCCTCATGGGCAGGTCGTCGCGACCTGACGAAAGGGATACGGCGAAGTGAGGTCGAGGGATTGCCTCCAGTCCGCGGGCGCTCTTTTCTTGGAGCGAGCGTCCCGACGGGGCCGCGAGGTGTCCTTGCCCGCCCGGCACGAGCCGCGGCGTGTGCCCTGGGCCCTCGGGGACGTGCTGGTCCCGTCGTCCCGGCTGGCCTGCTCCCACGGAGAGTCGCCGGCCAGCGATCACCTAACATCCGGGTCGCTGGCGGATCGGGCGAGTCCTCTGATCGCAAGGCCAGGGACAGTCTCGTGGGTCTTGGCCGATCCGGCCGAGGGTCGTTTCCGGACCAATGCGCAGACAGGGGCGGGTGAATGCCTTCATTAGTCGTTGGAGGAACATCGGGGCTGGGGCTCGAGCTGGCGAAGGCGCTTCGAGCCTCCGGCGACGGCGTCGAGGTGCTCGGCAGATTCGCAAGCAGGACCGTGATCACGCCCGGGTCATTGGATGCGCCGGAGATGGCACGCGCGCTCGACGTGCTGGGACTGGGATTCGTCGAGTTCGACTTGACCGCGCCCGCGTTGCCAGGACGCGTTGTCGATCTCGTCGGCCGATTGTCTGAGATCTCAACCCTCGTGTACGCGGCTGGCTACAGGCAGGACGGTCGGGTGACGGACCTCGGCGAGGGGCAGATCGAGAACATGCTCGATGTGTGCGGGCGTGGGCTCATCTACTTCGTGAGAGCGATCCTGGAGAGGCAGGGCGGCCTGGCCGAGCTCATCACGGTGACCTCGACGTCGCAATGGACCCCGCACAGGGAAGAGCCGGTTTACTGCTTTGCGAAGGCGGGTGCGGCGCACTTCAGCAACGCGATGGCCGAGGACGGGAGGGTCGGCAAGGTCCTCGTGGTCGGGCCGTCGGGGATGAGGACGCCTTTCTGGGCGAAGTCTGCGCGGGACGACTTCGACTCGATGCTCGACCCGGTGTGGGTCGCCGGTCAGATGATGGAGCTGCGCGAAGGCGAATACCGGTACCGCTTCGCGAAGATCCTGCGAAGACCGGCGCGCGTCGAGGTTGTCGAGACCCGCTGAGCGGTCGTTTCCCGAGGCACGGACCGGGGATTGTCGCCGCCCCGGGCCCCGGCGCACTGGAAGACTGTCGGGCGTGCGATCGTGGGCGACCCCGTCTCGCCGTCTCTGCCGAATTGACGTCGCGTCACTCCGGCGGTTCGGCGGGAGGCGCGATCGACTGGCGTGATGTCGTGAATCTCCTCTGCTTCTCGCGGCCCCGTCGGGGTGGACGGGCGAACGAAATCGAGGGTTCGACCGCGCCGAGCCGGACCGTCCCTGGCGGTGCCATGCACACCTTGACAACACCGCCACCGACTCGGAGCACGGTCAGGCGTGTGATCGAGGCGCTCGCCGTCCTCGCCTCACCGGGCGTCTGCTACGCGGTGCTGCGCCTGCGGGGGATGGCGCCGTTCCGGGTGCCGGACGAAAGCATGCATACGACCTTCATCGTCGACCCCCGGGACATGTTCACCCGCTACGCGGCGGTGTTCGCCTCGACGGCCCGGTTGCGCGAGGGGGCCCGGGTCGGCTTCCTCGTCCCGGCCCGGGTCGCCTACCTCGCCTTCGGGGCGGTCGGAGGCTTCTTCACCCTCCGCTACGTCCTCGCCCTCGTCGCCGTCGTGCCGCTCTACCTCCTCCTGTCCCGCACCCACGGCCGCTGGGCGGGCGCCGCCGCCATCGCCGTCGTGATGAGCAACCCGGTCTTCGTCACGGCCTGGGGGACCGACTACCCGGACTCGGCGGCGATCTCGTACCTCACCGCGGGGCTCTGCGCCCTCGTCATGCCGGCCGCCTCCCGCCGCCGGCCCTGGTGGCTCGCCGCGGCGGCGGCGGCGTTCAGCCTCGCGGTCTGGGCCCACGGGGCGGCGGTCCCGCTCGTCGCCGCGGCCCTCGTCGCCTACGGCATCGTGCGCCTGGCCCGGGAGCGGTCGCACCTCGTCCGGGACACGGCCGTGCTCGGCGCCGTGGCCCTCGCCACGACGGGGCTCCTCGTCGTGGCCTCGGGGTTGCTCCTCGGCGAGTACAACTTCATCAGCCTGACCTGGGAGGCGGCGCGGTACCTGGCGACCCCGGCCCAGGTGGCGATCTGGCACTCGGCGAACTGGCGCTGGGTCCTCTACGACACCTACCTCCTCGTCCCGCCCGCCGCCCTCGCCGCCTGCGCCGTCGTTCTCGTGCGCCACGGCCGCCGCCTCGGCACCCCGCAGGCCTTCGCCGGGCTCGCCGCGCTCCTCGCTTTCGGCACGGCGGCCTGGCTGCAGTTCGTCGGGACGGTGTGGATCCTCGAGTACCCCTACTTCTCCTCGCTGCTCTGGTCGTTCGTCGCCCTGCTCGTCGCGTTCACGCTCGCCGAGCTGGCCGCCCCCTTCGTCGCCGGGGCCCGGGGCGGGCACGCGACGTCCTCCCGGCTGCCGGCGGGGGCCGCGCGGGCCGTGCGCGCCGTCCTCCCGGCGCTCCTCGTCCTCGGCGTGGCGCTCGCCTACGAGGCCGATCCCCACGTTCCGGAGCTGAAGCCGGTTCCCTGGGGTCTGGTCATGGCCGCGATCGTCGTCGCCGCGGCGCTCGTCTGGCTCGCCGCCACGCGGTTCGCCTGCCGCCCCCGGGTCCGGCGTCTGACCGCGGGGGTGCTGCGCGACGCCGTCCCCCTCGCGGCCCTCGTCGTCGTCGCCGGCGCGCTGCTCATCCTCACGGTGGCGCCGAAGGTCCACCATCCACCCGTCGCGCACGCCGTCAAGTACCTGCCCGCGGCCTACGCCACCGCGCTCGGCGGGAGCGACACCGCCTACGTCGACGAGTACCAGGTGGACTCCGAGCTGCCGGCGTTCGTTGGCCACGCCACCTACGCCGGCGAGCAGCTGCTGATCTGGTTCCCCTGGCGCGAGACCGGCGTCCTATACGGGCCCATCGGCATGTTCGAGGGGGGTGCGAACACGATTCACGGTACGTATCCCGCACTCGCCCGATCGGGGATGGACGAGATCGAGCGTCGCAAGCCGGCACAGGTGCTTCTCATGCGCCTGTCCGGTCAAGGCTTCGACCAGGCGGTGGCGTCGCTCGCGCCGTTCGGGCCCGACGTCGTCCGGAAGGGCGTTCTCTCCGACGGGGGCTTCCACCTCCACGTCTGGCTCGTCGATCTCCGGTGTGATTTACCGCGGGCATCGCCGAGCGGCGGGCACTGCCGTTCTCAGTGACGGGCCTTGAGCGGCTTCATCGCCGCGACTCCGGCACAGGCGAGTCCGAAGCACGTGAGACCGAGCACATTGATGCCGGAGAACGTGCCGATGGCCCCGAGTCCAGCGATGGCAAACAGGACGATGGCGGCCAGGAGGAACAGACGGTGCATCCCCATTTCCTTCCTTTCTTTGGCGCATGGCCAAGGGCGATTCTCCAACATCCGTGCCGCGTGACCGTTCCACGATTCCGTGCGGCCGTCAAGTGATCCGCGGCACAACATTCGTCGCGCAGCGCCTGGATTGGGCGGGTCGCGATACTCCGGATACAGTCTCGGCGGCGCGATACTGGTCACACAGAAGGCGACTTTGGAGCTCGTTCGGTCGCGGCGGGAACCACGGCCCGATTGGCTCTGGGGCGCGTCGCACCGAGGAGTGGTTGCTCGCGGAAGATCGTTCGCCAATAGAGCTTGGAGAGTGGATCTAGCGGAGTGTCCGGTGGACGGTCGCTCTTGGGACCAAGGTCCCTGGCACGAGTGGCGTCCGTGGGATGAATGTCAATAGGGCCCGGCGGGGGCCCAGTCGGAAGTCGGCGCACGATCCGGTCTGGACCGGGCTGGCGGAGGGACAGAGGAGAGAGATATGGCCTTCCTTGCCAGGCGGCTCGCTACGTACGTCGTGGCGGCGTGGGTGGCGCTGACGGCGAACTTCTTCATTCCGAGGCTGATGCCGGGCAATATTCTCTCGACGTACCTGTCACGATTCCCGAGCCTTGGTCCATACGCCTACAAGGCCATCACGGCCGAGTTCGGCATCGGCAAGCAAGGCAGCCTCCTCCATCAGTACGGGGTCTACTTCGACGACCTGGCGCACGGGAATCTCGGGGTGTCGCTCAACTACTTCCCGTTGTCGGTCGCGACGATCCTGCACCAGACGCTTTTCTGGACCCTGATCCTCGTCGGGACGGCGACCATCCTGAGCTTCGTCATCGGCACGGTGCTCGGCATCCTCGCCGGTTGGTGGCGGGGCGGTCGATTTGACCAGCTGCTTCCGGCGTTCACCTTCCTCCAGGCCATCCCGTACTTCTTCCTCGCGCTGTTGCTGATCGAGTTCTTCGCGATCCACCTGTCGTGGTTCCCCGTCGGCGAGGGGAACAGCCTCTCGACGCATGTGGGCTGGAACTTGCCGTTCATCGAGAGCGCCGTGTATCACTCGCTCCTGCCCGCGATCACGCTCATATTTGCCTCGATGGCCGGTTGGATGCTGCAGATGCGCAACGTCATGATCACGACGATCGGCGAGGACTACGTCCTCGCCGCCCAGGCGAAGGGCCTGTCGAACCGCCGTGTGGTCATGACCTACGCCGCTCGCAACGCGATCCTTCCGAACATCGCCGGCTTCGCGATCTCGCTCGGCTATGTCGTCGCCGGGGCGCTCGTCATGGAGCTCGTATTCTCCTACCCGGGTATCGGCTACACGCTGTACCAGGCGGTCGTCGGTGAGGACTATGCGCTGATGCAGGGCATCTTCTTGGTGATCGTGATGGCGGTGCTGATCGCCAACCTGATCGCCGACGCGATCTACGTCATCGCCGACCCGAGGACGCGCACGAGGGCGGCGTACTGATGGGGACCGTCTCGAGCTTTTTCGGGCAGTTGGCCTACAAGATCCGCCGACGCCATGTCTGGTCCCGTTTGCCGGGCAAGGCGCGCGCCGGCGTCGTCATCATCCTCATCTTCGTATTTCTCGCGATCGTCGGCCCGTATCTTGCGCCCTACAACCCGTCGCGCCTTTTCTCGACGAGCGACATCGCGCGGCCGCCGAACTGGTCCCACCTCCTCGGGACGACGACCTACGGCCAGGACGTGCTCTCCCAGTTGCTCGTCAGCGTCCGATCGACCGTCGTCATCGGGCTGACCGCTGGAGTGATCGCCACCTTCCTCTCGGTCGTCGTGGGCGTGTCGGCCGGTTTCCTCGGGGGCTACGCCGATGAGGGCCTGTCGTTGCTGAGCAACGTCTTCCTCGTCCTGCCGGCCCTTCCGCTCCTCGTCGTCATCTTCGGCTACCTGCCGAACGCCGGGAACCTCGTCACCGCTTTCGTGCTCAGCATCCTCGGCTGGCCCTGGGGGGCGCGAGTCATTCGGGCCCAGACCATGTCGCTGCGCGGCAGGGACTTCATCGGCGCGTCCCGGGAGACCGGTGAACGAACGTGGCGGATCATCTTCTTCGAGCTGCTGCCGAACGAGGTCAGCCTCATTGCGGCGAGCTTCGTCGGTACCGTCCTCTACGCCGTGCTGACCTCGGTCGCCCTGACCTTCCTCGGACTCGGGGATCTGTCGACCTGGAGCCTCGGGTCGATGCTGTACTGGGTGCAGAACCAGAATGCGATCATCGTCGGCACCTGGTGGTGGTACATCCCGCCGGGATTGACCGTTGCGGTGTTCGGGATGGGCCTCGTCCTTTTGAACTTCGGGCTCGACGAGCTCGGCAATCCGCGCCTTCGCGACGCGGCGCACCGGCAGAAGATCGCCGGGCGCCCCTGGCGGCCATCGGACCCGACGCCGGTCGTGCGCGAGGCTCGCCGTTCTCCCGGCGGGTTCGCCCCAGCCCTGGCGACGTCGTCGCTTGCGGTGGCCGGTGACGCCGGAGGGACGGTGTCGGGTGCCTCGCGCGCCGCAGGCGTCCAGAGCGATCAAGGAGGGATCACGTGAGGCACGCCGACGCTGGCGTCGACCTGGAGAGCGAGCTCGCCTCCGCGTCTCCCTCGGTTCCCGTCAAGCCGACTCCGGGTGCATCCCTGCCCGTTCTCGACATCCGGGGGCTGTCGATCGTTTACCGGTCGCTCGCGGGCGATGTCCGGGCCGTGGAGAACGTCGACCTTGCGCTCATGCCGGGGGAGATCGTCGGGCTCGTCGGGGAGAGCGGATCGGGCAAGTCGACCCTCGCCTACGGCTCCGTGCGGCTGCTGCGCCCGCCGGCGATCATCACCGCCGGTGACGTGACCTATCGCGGTCGCCGGGTCGGCGCGGAGGGCGTCGCGGTACTCGAGCAGTCGATCTCGGAACTGCGGACACTGCGCTGGCGGGAGATCGCCATCGTCTTCCAGAGCGCGATGAACGCCCTGAACCCGGTGCTGAAGGTCCAGGAACAGCTCGAAGACGTCATCGAGGCCCACCTCCCGATGGACCACGCCGAGCGTCATGAGCGTGCGGCGTCGCTGCTCGACTTCGTCGGGATCCCCCGCGACCGTCTCCGGAGCTACCCCCACGAGCTCTCCGGCGGGATGCGGCAGCGGGTGATGATCGCGATGGCGCTCGCCGTCGACCCGGAGATCGTGATCATGGACGAGCCGACGACGGCGCTCGACGTCGTCGTGCAGCGCGAGATCCTCTCGCAGATCGTGGAGCTGAAGGAGCGGCTCGGTTTCTCGATTCTCTTCATCACCCACGACCTGTCGCTCCTGCTCGAGATCGCAGACCGGATCGCCATCATGTATGCCGGTCAGCTCGTCGAGGTCGGAACCTCGCAGGCGATCCACCACCGTCCGGCGCACCCGTACACGCGGGGTCTATTGCACTCGTTTCCCGCGCTGCACGGACCCCGGGTGGAGTTGGCGGGCATCCCGGGCTCGCCGCCTGACCTGCGTGACCTGCCCCCGGGTTGCCCGTTCGTCCCACGCTGCTCGTACGCGACCGAGGCCTGCACGGGAATCGACATGCGTCTCGCGCAGATCGCCGGAGAGGGCGATCTCACCCATATGTCGGCCTGCCCGTTCGTCCTGCCCGACACCCCGGTGAAGGCGGACGCAGCGAAAGGACACCGGAAGTGAGCGACGAGATCCGTTCCGCGGCGGAGTTCCGCGGCCCGCTCGTTCTCGAGGCCGTGGGGGTCCACAAGGACTTCAAGCTGGGAGGCGGTCCTCACTCGGCCGTGCTGAACGCCGTCCGGGACGTTTCGTTCGGGCTCTACCGGTCCGGCGTCGTGGCCCTCGTCGGAGAGAGCGGCTCGGGGAAGTCGACCGTCGCCCGCCTACTCTCCGGCCAGGAGAGGCTCACGAGCGGCGAGGTCCGGCTGGACGGCAAGAAGATCGGGTTGCACCACCGTCGGGCGTTCCGCGCCTACAAGAACGAGGTTCAGATGGTCTTCCAGGACCCCTTCGCCTCGCTCAACCCGGTGCACACCGTTCGCTACCACCTGAAGCGACCGGTGCGAATCCATCGCGCGGCCTCGGGGCACGCTGACGTCTCCCAGGAGCTCGTGCGGCTGATCTCCGAGGTGCAGCTGATTCCGCCAGAGCAGTTTCTGGCGAAGTACCCCCACGAGCTGTCTGGCGGGCAGCGCCAACGGGTGGCCATCGCCCGGGCGCTCGCCGCCCACCCCCGGGTGTTACTCGCCGACGAGCCCATCTCGATGCTCGACGTCTCGATCCGCTTGGAGATCCTGGCCCTGCTCAACGACCTGCGCGAGCGACTCGAGCTGGCGGTTCTCTACATCACCCACGACATCGCCTCGGCGCGCTACTTTGCCGACGAGACGCTCGTTATGTATGCCGGCGACATCGTCGAGCGCGGTCCGTCTGAGGACGTCACGCAGCAGCCGGCGCACCCCTACACGCAGCTCCTCGTGGCGTCGGCGCCTGACCCGGACGCCCTCGGGAGCTCGATGCGCACCGGCTCGAAAATCGTCGCCGGACAGGCGGGAAGTGCATTGTCGAACGTGATCGGGTGCCGTTTCAGCCCGCGCTGTCCGTTCGCTGAGGATCGCTGCCGGAGGGAGGCACCGCCGTCCGTGCGGGTCAACGAGCATCGCTCGGCGGCGTGTTGGCGACTGGATGTCGCGGCGCCGCACCTCGTTGCCGCCGGTCGCGCCTCCGGGACGGACACGGTCGCTTCGTCATAGGTTTCCAACTCCGTCGCGCGAGCTGCCGTCGGAGTCGCGCGACGGCACGGGGCTCTGACGAGCCGTTTTGTGACGGGCGCTCGTCAGAGCGTGACCCGGCGACGCGGGAGGAGTGGCGCCTCTCGGTGCCGGATTCGCGGCGACGGTGGCGGCGGGCCGGAAATTCCTGGCGGATCTGGCCCTGGTGGATGACCGATGCGCCCCATTGCGATCGCGACGCGCCCCCTGGACGGAGTCTCTGGAGATGGACGCCCGAGCCGACGTTGGCGAGCGACGCGCCGGGGATCACAACAGGCCGGACCGCGCGAGTGCACGAGCCGTCATCGGCGGTGTCCACCTGGGAAAACACGTACCGCGCTGACGGCGACCTGGTGGCCGATCCGAGCTTTGTCCCTCCCCCGCCGGTGCGCCATCTGATAGGTTGCGGGTGGTCCGAGGGCTTTTCTGTCCGCGGAGCTGAATCGTGCACGTGTAAGTCGGTCTCTGGCGTTAGTCCATAGAAAGGTCGCTAAGACATGACACGATGGTTTACTGATAAGAAGCTTCGGCGGGTAGCTGCGTCGACCCTCATGGTCGCCGGCCTTGGCGGGGGGATGCTCGCGGGCATCTTCGCCTCGGCGACAACGTCGGGGGCAACGGGCAGCACACTGGTCATGGAGTCAAGCCCAGAATCGGCGCTGACGGCGAACTTCAACCCGTACATCAGCTCCAGTGAGACCCAGGTTGGGGCCACCTCGCTGATTTACGAGTCGGTGTTGCAGTTCGACATCGCCCAGCCGACAGTCCCGCCGTACGGCTTCATTGCGTCGACGTACAAGTGGGGCAGCGGCGGCACGTCGATCATGTTCGCAATTCGCCCGGGCATTAAGTACAGCGACGGCTCGACATTGACCGCAGCTGACGTGGCGAAGTGCTACAGCGAAGTCGGCGCGAACGCCGCCATCAACGGCGGTGGAGTTGCGATCACGTCGGCGACGTCCGCCGGCAACGTCGTGACGGTGAACTTCTCGTCGGCCCAGTACACGAACCTGCAGAACATCGGCACCGTGCCGATCGTCGGACCGGCCTTCTGGACCGCCGCTGGATCTTCTCCGGCGACCTACGCTGACGCCGGCGCCATCGCCGGCACCGGCCCGTACGAGCTGCAGGCTGGGTACTCGAGCGGGACCATCACCCTGGTCCAGAACCCCAACTACTGGGGCGGCCCGCAGTGGACGACCAAGGCTCCTTGGGTCACTCCGGCCACGGCCGCGGCCCCGGACCCGGTCGGCACCTTCACGTCCGGACCAACCGAGGTCCAGTTCCCGCAGATCGGTTCGAACACCAGCGTGCTCTCGCTCCTTGACAACAACACGCTCGACTGGGCTGGAAACTTCATCACCGGCCTGAGCAGCACCTTCCTCAAGGGCACGGGTCACGCGGTTTGGTTCGCTCCGGTGAACACCGTGACCATGTGGCCGAACCTGACCGTCTTCCCGACCAACATGCTGGCGGTGCGTGAAGCCATCAGCCTGGCGGTCAACCGCAACACGCTGAGCTTTGTCGGAGAGTCTGGCTTCGAGCCACCGGCGACCAGCATGAGCGGTCTCACCGAGCCCGGCTTCTCATCGCTCGTTTCCAGCAAGATTGGGAACTTCAATGACAACGCCAGCATCAAGGCTGCGAAGGCTGTCCTTGTGAAGGCCGGATGGAAGATGGGCCAGAACGGCTACTTCAACCTGAAGGGCAAGGAACTGTCGCTGAACCTCGGAGACCCCTCGGCTTACACCGACTACGCCTCCGACTGTGCGCTGGCGGCGGATGAACTGAGGGCTGCGGGCTTCAACGCAACCTTCATCGGCCAGACCCCGCAGGCTTGGGGACAGGCGATGCAAGTTGGCCACTTCCAGCTGGACATCCACTGGGGCGCCTCGAGCATCTCGGCCTACCAGGTCTACAACAACTGGCTGAACTCCAAGCTCATCGGCACCGGTGGTGGCGACTTCGAGCGTTCGCGCAATGCTGCGATGCAGACCGACCTCACCACGTTGGCGGGTGCGACGACTGTCAAGGCGCAGAAGGCGGACCTCCTGCCCATCGAGCAGTACGTGGCAGCGAACCTGCCCGTCATCCCGATCCTCTACGGAGCATCGTTTGACGAGTACAACACGGGAGCCTTCTCAGGTTGGCCGACCTCGACCAACGCGTACGAGTCCGGCAGCCCGAACACGCCGACCAACGAAGTCATCGTCCTTCACCTGACGGCGGCTTCATAGTCGGTTAGTCAACTCAGTTTCTGAAATACGCCGGTGGCCCAGGCTTCCGGCTCCGTGGAGGACACGGGGTCGGGCCTGGGTCACCGGCGGTTTCGCGTTCGCGTACGAGGGGTGTCGGAGTTGCGTTCCCGCGCGTTCGAGGAAGGTGAGAGGGCCGGCGCCTCCTCGGGGATCGTCGGTCCGGGAGGCGGGATGGGGCCGCATGAGGGTCGCCGTCGTTGTGCCGTTTCGGGCTTAGCCCCCAAGTCGGCGACTACGGTGGCACGTCGATGACGGAGCAACGAGGCGGCGCGACGAGGCGGCGCGTCCATCCCGCGACGGCCGGGCGCGGGCCGCGGTGAGCCGGCGCCTCGAGTTCCCGCCCGGTTTCCTGTGGGGAGTGGGGACCGCCTCGTATCAGGTCGAAGGCGCTCCCCGCGCCGACGGCAAGGGGCCGTCGATCTGGGACACCTTCAGCCACCGGCCGGGGGCGGTCCACCACGGCGACAACGGCGACGTCGCGTGTGACCAGTACCACCGGATCGCGAGCGATGTCGAGCTGATGGTGTCGCTCGGGATTCCCGCCTATCGCTTCTCGATCTCCTGGCCGCGGGTACAACCTGACGGCAGCGGCCAGGCGAACGAGGCGGGCCTCGACTACTACCGGCGAGTCGTCGACCTG
The DNA here is from genome assembly GCA_963785415.1 of uncultured Acidimicrobiaceae bacterium. Lineage (GTDB taxonomy): Bacteria > Actinomycetota > Acidimicrobiia > Acidimicrobiales > Bog-793 > Bog-793. Next base: position 1,245,886 of record CAWAVB010000001.1, on the reverse strand, counting down.
CTGGTATCGCAGGGCATCGAGCCGTTCGTGACGCTCTACCACTGGGATCTGCCCCAGGCGCTCGAGGACAAGGGCGGTTGGACGAGCCGGGACACCGCGAGCCGCTTCGCGGAGTTCGCCGGAATCGTCGGTGCCGCGCTCGGCGACCGAGTGAGGCGGTGGACGACAGTGAACGAACCGTGGGTGGCCGCGTTCACCGGCTACGCCGCCGGCATCCACGCCCCGGGGATCCATGATGTTGGCGCGGCGGTGCGGGCGGCGCACCATCTGCTCGTCGGGCACGGGCTCGCGTCGCGGGCCCTCGCCGAGGCAGTCGCCGGGCCGTCCGAGATCGGGATCACGCTGAACTGCGAGTCGGTGTACCCCGCGACGACCCGTCCCGAGGACGTCGCCGCGGCCCGGCGGGTCGACGCCCAGCTCAACCGCTGGTTCCTCGATCCGGTCCTGAAAGGCAGCTACCCCGATGACGTCCTCGGAGACTGCCTGGGGATCGGCGGGGACGGGTTACTGCACGACGGGGACTTCGACGTCATCCGGACCGGCGTCGACTTCCTCGGCGTCAACTACTACAAGAGCCGTCGGGTGGCCGCCGCCCCGCGCGCGGATTCGCCCGGTGCTCTGTCCGGATCGCCGGCGAACCTCTTGTTGGCGCGGTGGCTCGGGGCGGCCGAGATCGCCCACGGGGACCGGCCCGTGACGACGAAGGGGTGGACGATCGATCCCGAGGGACTCACCGATCTTCTGCTGCGGCTGCGCGCCGACTACGGAAGCGTGCCGATCTACATCACGGAGAACGGCGCGGCGTATCCGGACTATGTCGACCCCGACGGCGCGGTGATGGACCCCGAGCGTGTGGACTACCTGACGAGCCATTTCGCGGCAGTGCACGCCGCCATCGCCCAGGGCGTCGACGTGCGGGGCCACGTCGTATGGTCACTGCTCGACAACTTCGAGTGGGCCGACGGCTACTCGCAGCGGTTCGGGATCGTCTTCGTCGACTACGGGACCCAGGCACGGATCCCGAAGGCGAGCGCCTACTGGCTGCGCGACGTCATCGCCGCGAACGCGGTCGAGATCCCGCCCGGCGACCAGGACTGAGGCGGCCCCCGGGGACTCCCGGCCGGGGGTTCGAGGGCGCGGGCTAGCTCGCCGGGTCCGCAGCCTCCACGGTCGCCTCGACCACGACGGACGACCCGGGGTCGGCCGGCGTGACGAGATTCCCTTCCAGACGGGTTCCGTCGACGGCGAGCCCCCGGACGCGTCCCGTGACCCCGGGTTCTTTGTGGACGGTGATCTCGTAGGTCGCGCCGCGCCAACGGCGGCGGGCCGAGAAACCGCCCCACGACGCCGGCAGCACCGGGTCGATGCGCAGCCCGTCGAGCTCGGGGCGCACACCGAGGATCCACTGCGTGATTGCCGTCAGGTGCCAGGACGCCGATCCCGTGAGCCACGAGTTCTTCGCCTCGCCGAAGGTCGGCGCATCGCGGCCGGCGATCATCTGGGCGTAGACGTACGGCTCGCAGCGGTGGACATCGCTGATCGGTGCCCGTGCCGAGGGATTGGTCCGTCGGTAGTAGTCGAACGCCGCGTCGCCGTCGCCGATCTTTGCCTCGGCGATCATGACCCACGTGTTGGCGTGGCAGAAGACACTGCCGTTCTCCTTGTAACCCGGTGGGTACGAGGAGATCTCCCCGATCTCGAGGTGGTACTTCGTGTAGGGGGGATGGACGAGCATGATGCCGTGCTCGGTGGCGAGCCGTTCCCGCACACTCGTGAGGGCGGCGGCGGGCCGGGCGTTCGCCGATCCGATGCCAGCCATGGCGCAGATTCCCTGTGACTCCAGGAAGATCTGGCCCTCGTCGGATTGGTGCGAACCGACGGGGTTGCCGGAGTAGTCGTAGGCCCGCAGGTACCAGTTGCCGTCCCAGCCGTGCTCCTCGACCGCGGCGGCCATCCGGGTCGCCTCGGACTCGTATCCGGCGGCCTCGTCGGCCAACCCCCGCCCCGCGGCGACCGCGGCGAGCTCGCGGGCCGCGAGGACGAACTGCCCGGCGATGAACACGGACTCGGCGACGCCACCCTCGCGGTTTCCCGTCGTCTGGAAGGACTCGCCCGGGGTGTCCGAGAAGCAGTTGAGGTTGAGGCAGTCATTCCAGTCGGCGTGACCGATGAGCGGCAGGCCGTGGGGTCCGAGCCGTTCGAGCGTGTAGCGGACGGAGCGCTGGAGGTGCTCGTAGAGCGGTGTCTCGGTCCCCGCGACGAGGTCGTAGGGCACGGGCTCGTCGAGGATCGCGGTGTCCCCGGTCTCTTTCAGGTAGGCCGCCACGGCAAGGACCAACCAGAGCGGGTCGTCGTTGAACCCGGAGCCGACGGCGTCGTTGCCCCGCTTCGTGAGTGGCTGGTACTGGTGGTAGGCGCCGCCGGTCGCGAGCTGGGTCGCCGCGAGGTCGAGGATGCGCTCGCGGGCGCGCTCGGGGACCTCGCTCGTGCAGCCGAAGAGGTCCTGGCTCGAGTCGCGGAAACCCATGCCGCGGCCGATTCCCGACTCGTAGCCGGACATCGACCGGCTGAGGTTGAAAGTCACCATGCACTGGTAGGGGTTCCAGATGTTCACCATCCGGTTCGTGTCCTCGTCAGGGGTCTCGACGTGGAGGACCGAGAGGAGCGCGTCCCAGGAGCGGCGCAGCGCCGCCAGCCCGTCCTCGACCGTTGCCGGCTTCAACCAGCGTTCAATCGTCGGCAGGACGCGCCGCTTGTCGATCGTCTGGGATCCGGGCGGGTCGAACTTGGCGTCCGGCGGGTTTTCCGCGTACCCGAGGAGGAAGACGACCTCGCGCGTCTCTCCGGGCGCCAACGTCAGCCGGACGTGGTGCGAGCCGATCGGCGACCAGCCGTGGGCGACCGAGTCGAAGGAGCTCCCGCGCTCGACGGCCGCCGGCGTGTCCCAGCCCCGGTTGGCGCCGAGGAAGATCTCCCGCTGGGTGTCGAATCCGGCGAGCGGTTCGGAGCAGGCGAAGTAGGCGAAGTGGTTGCGCCGCTCGCGGTACTCGCTCTTGTGGTAAATGACACCGTCGACGACCTCGACCTCGCCGACGGAGAAGTTGCGCTGGAAGTTGGTCATGTCGTCCATCGCGTCCCAGAGACAGAACTCGACCGACGAGAAGAGCGAGAGCTTGGCGGGCCGCTTGCGGTTGTTCGTCACCCGGAGGCGCCAGACCTCGAGGTTCTCGCCGAGGGGGACGAAGTAGAGGGTCTCGGCGCGGATGTCGTTGTGGACCGACGAGATCGACGTGTACGACATCCCGTGGCGGCACTCGTACGCGTCGAGCTGGCTCTTGATGGGCTGCCACGACGGCGACCAGTAGTCGCCGTCGGCGTCGTCGCGCACGTAGATGTAGCGGCCCCCGAAGTCGGGGGGCACGTTGTTGAAGCGGTAGCGGATAAGTCGGCGCAGGCGGGCGTCGCGGTAGAAAGAACAGCCGCCCCCCGTGTTCGACACGAAGGCGAAGTACTCCTCGGTGCCGAGGTAGTTGATCCACGGCAGCGGCGTGTCGGGCCGGGTGATGACGTACTCCCGGCGCTCGTCGTCGAAGTATCCGTAGTGCACGGCGTCTCCTTTGTCCGCTGGGATCGCCCCGAAACCGGTTTCCGCGTCCTGCGACGGGTATGTCGTACCGGACCGAACGATATCGTGGCCCCTTTACCGCACCGGGTTTCATCGCCTCTGCCGAGAGCACGGATCGCGGGTATCGGCGGGGTGTGATCTTTCTCACGAGAAAATTGGCCCGGGGATCCAAGCAAAATAGGGGATTCGCCCGATTCGAGATGCGAGCGCGCGCGGAGCGGGAAACACAGTGGTGCGGAAATCCGAATAGCCGAACCGTGAAATGACCGCCGGCGCGTGATCGCGTCAGCCGCCCGTGACGCGCCGGAGACGGCACGCCGGTGCCAGGGCGGGATTCCGCCGGCGGTCGACGAAAACGTCCCCGAGGTGGCCGATCCCGGTCGCCGGGCTCCTCGGACGACCCTGGCGGCGCGGGCGAGGCGTTTACGGAGGCTCCCGGAGACGACCGCGCCGTAGTCCGCCACGCCCAGGCCCTGCTCGGGAGGGGATATTCCGAAACGGGGACCGTCCCCACCTCCATTAACTTGACAAGCTCCATAGATTTGATTAAGTAAGAGACATCCCCCAGACGACGCCAGACATCGACCCCATCAAAGGCGGGGTACAGCTCTTCCGGAGCTGCCTCGTGTCCTCCGAGTACCCGGGGGTCGAGGCGGCGACGAAGTGGCTCTTCGAGCGGCTCGACGTGGAGTACACGGTCAACACGGACCAGACCTGCTGCACCGGGCTCGGCTACTACTCCGACCTCATGCCGTTCCAGACGACCCTCGCCGTCGCGGCGCGCAACGCCTGCGTGGCGGTGGAGGCAGACCACCCGGTCCAGTCGTACCTGTGCTCGACGTGCTACGCGATCAACAAGAAGTGCCGCGACGTGCTGAACGTCCCCGAGTACCGGCGGCAGGCGAACGAGACGCTCGCGAAGATCGGCCGCCGCTACGACGACCGCATCGCCGGCACGATCCAGCACCGCCACACCCTCGAGATCCTCTGGAGCCGGCACCGACAGATCCCCGACCTCATCCGTCGGCGGCTGTCGGGCCTCAAGGTCGCGACCCACCCGGCGTGCCACTACTGCAAGGTCTTCCCTGACGAGGTGCTCGGGGACAGCGAGAACTTCATGCTTCCCGAGGACCTGCTCGAACCGATGGGCGTCGAGAAGACCGGGAACTACCCCGAAAAGACGACGCACTGCGGCGCCGGATTCCGTCAGATCTTCGTCAACCCCTCGCGCTCGCTCGCCGTCACCCGGGAGAAGCTGCGGCGACTGGCGGCCGAGAAGATCGACGTGCTCGTCCACATGTGCCCGAACTGCTCGGTCCAGTTCGACCGCTACCACGACGCCATCTCGGCGTCCTCCGGCGAGGAGTATCCCTTCGTCCACCTCCACGTGCAGCAGCTCGTGGCGCTCGCCCTCGGAGCCGACCCGGACACGGTCTGCGGCGTCGAGGCCCACTCCCAGAACCTCGAGCCGCTGCTCGAACGCATCGGCGCCCGGAAACGCTCGAGCGTGCCGGCCCAAGAGGGAAGGAGCGACTGACGCGCTGCGGCGTCTTCCTCTGCGAGTGCGGGGGCAACATCTCCGACGTCCTGGACCTCAGGTCCCTCGCCGCCGGTGGTCGCGCCCTGCCCGGTGTCGTGAACGTGTCGGTCAGCCAGTTCATGTGTGGCACCGAGGGACGGCGGCGCATCGAGCGGGCCGTGCAGTCGCGGGGACTCGACCACATCGTGATCGGCGCTTGCTCGCGGCGCGTCCAGGGCCCGACGTTCGAGCGCATCGCGCGCGAGCTGCGCCTGGGTGAGAACGCCGTGGCCTTCGCCAATCTGCGCGAAGGCTGTTCGTTCGTCCACCGCGACGAACCGGCGAAGGCGCAGCAAAAGGCCGAGACGATCCTCGCCGCGGCGGTCGCCCGCGCGACCCAGCAGTCCGACCTGACGCGGACCCGGACGTTCCTGCACCGTTCCGCGGTCGTCGTCGGTGGGGGGATCGGCGGGATGTCCGCTGCCGAGGAGCTCGCCGACGCGGGCATCGAGGTACACATCGTCGAACGCGAGCAGTCGCTCGGCGGTTACATGGCACGCTTGTCGAAGACCTTCCCGACCGAGGACTGCGCGATGTGCTCGCTCGCGCCACGTCTCGCCAACGCCGCGACGGACTCACGCATCCACGTCCACACCCTCTCCGAGGTGACGTCCGTGGTCGGCCCGCCGGGCGAGCTGCGGGTGCGGGTGCTCCACCGTCCGAGCTACGTCTCCGAGCGCTGTGTGGCCTGTGGGCGGTGCACCTCGGCGTGTCCGGTCGAGCTGGAGAGCGCCTTCGACTTCGGCATGGCGAAGCGCAAGGCAATCGGACGGCCGTTCGCCAACGCGGTCCCCGCGGGGTTCGCGATCGACTACCGCGGCTGGGCGCCCTGTGTGGCGGTCTGCCCGGTGCACACCGCCGCCCAGGGGGTTGCCGCCCTCGTCGCCCAGGGGCGCACCGCCGACGCCTACGAGCTGGCGAGTCGGGAGAACCCGTTCCCGAGCGTGTGCGGCCGGGTCTGTGGCCACGAGTGCGAGACCGCGTGCACGAGGGGCCGGGTCGACGAGCCCGTCGCGATCGCCGCTGTCGGGCGCTTCGTCGCTGACCGCGTCACGGCGGCGCCCCCAGTCGTCGCCCCCCCGGCGGTGTACGAGGAGAAGGTCGCCGTCGTGGGCGCCGGCCCCGCGGGGCTCACCGCGGCGCGGGAGCTCGCCCGGTTCGGCTACCACGTCACTGTCTTCGAGGCGCAGCCCGAAGCGGGCGGGGAGCTGCGTCGCCTCGTCCCGGAGTTCCGTCTGCCGCGCGAGCTCCTCGACCAGGAGGTCGGGCGCGTGCTCGCCCACGGCGTCGAGTTCCGGGCCGGCGAGCGTTGTGGGGCGGACTTCACCGTGGACTCCCTTGTTTCCTCCGGTTACCAGGCGGTGCTGCTCGCCGTCGGTCGCCAGCGTGCCGCGACCTCGACGCTTCCCGGATCGGACCGGCCTGGTGTCGTCTCGGCCGCCGAGCTGCTGGGCGCCCGCGCCACGGGCGAGCCGGTCGCGATCGGACGGCGGGTGGTCGTGGTCGGGAGCGGCGACGCCGCCTTCGACGCCGCCCGCAGCTGCCTGCGGCTTGGCGCGCAAACCGTCACGGTCGCCTGCGCCGAGGACCGCCCGGCCCTTGCCGCTCAGCCGGAGCTCGTCACCGAGGCGGTCGACGAAGGGGTCGAGCTCGCCTGCGGGCTCGTGCCGGTCGAGATCTCGGAAGACGGTGCCGCCGGCGCCCTCCGGTTCCTTGCCCGGGCGGGCGAAGAGCCGCGCGAGATCGCCGTGGACTCTGTCGTCTTGGCGGACGGTTCGGAGATCGACGAGGGGTTCCTCGTGGGCGCGACGGGCGTCCGGGTGGCCGGCAGACAGGTCGTCACGGACCGGGCGACGCTTCTCACGGAGCGGCCCGGCGTGTTCGCAGCGGGCCGTGCCGCGGTGCCGGGGCTCTCGACCCCGGTCGAGGCGATCGCCGACGGACGGCGCGCCGCTCGCGCGATCCACAACTTCCTGCGCGGCGAGGAGTGGGCGGAGGTCTGGCAACCCGGCCGCCCGACAGCCGAGGTGGCGGACGCCGACCTGCCGTCGGGCAGGCCACAGCGGCGCCGGCCCATGCCGATGGCCGCCCCCGAGGAGCGCAGGGGGACCTGGGGCGAGGTGCGCCTCGGGCTCAGCGAAGACGACGCCGTCGCCGAGGCGCGGCGCTGCGTCGCCTGCGGCGGCTGCTGCGACTGCCGTTCCTGCGAGACGGTCTGTCCGGCGCACGCCATCGATTTCGACCAGGAGCCGTGGGAGGAGGAGCTGACGGTCGGCGCGATGGTGATCGCCACGGGCCACCGCGAGTTCGACGCCCGGCGCAAGCCTCCGCTCGGGTTCGGCCGGTACGCCAACGTGATCACCCAGAGCCAGCTCGCCCGCCTCGTCTCCGCCTCGGGGCCGACCGGCGGCGAGCTGCGGCGGCCCTCCGATGGCGAGACGCCGAAGCGGATCTTCATGCTGCAGTGCGTCGGCTCGCGCGACCAGACCTCACGGGGCAACACGCACTGCTCGGCGATCTGCTGCCTCTTCGCCACGGTGCATGCCTCGCTCATCAGACAGGACCATCCCGAGTGCGAGGTGACGATCGGCTACACGGACCTGCGGGCGCCCGGCAAGGCGCACGAGGAGTACTACCGGCTGGTGGCGACCCGCGGGGTTCGCTACGTCCGCACCCGGGTCGGCGAGCTGATCGAGGAGCCCGACCAACGGCTCCGGGTCCGCTTCGAGGACACTGTGACCGGGCGCAAGACCGAGGAGCTGTTCGACCTCGTCGTGCTCTCCGCCGGGCTCGAGGGCTCGGACGGGACGGCGCAGATCGCCCGGGTGGCCGGCCTGCAGCAGGACGCCGCGGGCTTCCTGAAGGAGTACCACCCCAAGCTGCGCCCGGTGGACACCCAGCGCGCCGGCGTCTTCGTCGCCGGGACCGCCCAGGGCCCGAAGAACATCCCGGACACGATCGCCCAGGCCAAGGCGGCCGCGGCCCGCGTGATGTCGATGCTCTCGAGCGGCTTCCTCATGACCCCCGCCGAGGTCGCCTGGTCCGATCCCGAGGTTTGCATCGGTTGCGGCGTCTGCGAGAACGTCTGTCCCCAGGGCGCCGTGCACCTCGTCGACGGCGTGCCCGCCCACGCCGTCGTCGAGTCGGAGAGCTGCCGGGGCTGCGGCATCTGCGTCGCCGAGTGCCCGTCCGGGGCGATGACCCTCGGCGGCTTCTCGGATGCCGAGATTCTCGCCGAGGTGACCGCCCGTGCCTAGCGTCCCGGCTGCGCTCGTTCCCGGGACGGTCGCGCCCGTCCCGAAGGGCCCGGACGGATCAGACGCCGACGACAGTGGACGCACGATCATCGGGTTCTTCTGCCGGGAATGTGCCTACGCCGCCGCCGACGCGACCGGGAATGCACGCGTCCCGTTGCCGACCACCGTTCGCAGCGTGCTCATGCCGTGCACCGGCCGCGTCAGTCCCCTCCACGTGCTGAGTGCCCTCGCCGAGGGGGCCGACGGCGTCTTCGTGGCCGGCTGCCTCGAGGGCCAGTGCCACTACCGGGAAGGGAACCTGTCGGCGCTCGACCGGGTCGCCTTCGTCCAACGTTTGCTGGAATCCGTGGGGGTCGAGCCCGAGCGCGTCCAGATGTTCACGATGAGCGCCAACGACTCGCCGCGCTTCGTCGCCGCGACACGCCGGATGCACGCGACGATCTCGGGCCTGCCCCGGCTGTCGAGGCGGTAGGCGATGCCGCTCACCGCCCGCGGACGGGAGATGCTGGGTTCGCTCCCCGGAGTGGCGCCCAAGACGGCGACCGACGGGATCGGTTGCGAGATCGTCCGCCACGAGGAGCTCTGCATCGGCTGCGGTCGATGCGTCAAGGTCTGCCCGTCCGCCGCCATTGCCGAGAGTGCACTTTTCGATCCGCTCCAGCTCTACGACGCGCCCGCCGGGACGACGCGCGGAGCCCTCGGTGCCTGCCTGCGACGGATCGCCCGCCACGAGCCGGACGGTTCGTTCGAGGTCCCCGACCGGGTGCGGACCTTTCGGACGATCGAGTTCGACCGCGACCGCTGTCTCGGCTGTGGGGCGTGCACGCGCGCCTGTCCGACCGGTGCGGTGACGGCGCGGCCGGTCGACGGGGCCGATCTCGGGTGCCTCGCGGCAACGAGAAGCTTTGCCACTGCGGTGCTGGCGTGACGGGATCCGACGCGGGTGCCCCCGGGGGCGCGCGCACCCTTGTCTGCGAGTGCGCCGGGACGATGGCGGCGAACGTCGACTTCGGCGTCGTAGAGCGCGGGCTCGCCGACGACGGGGGACCGGTCGAACGGCGCCGGGTGTGGTGCGGACGCGAGGGTCGGGCCCGGCTCGCCGAGCTCGCCGAAAACGGGACGGGCGAGCGCCTGGTGTTCGTCGGCTGCTCGGCGGACTCCGTCGCGCAGCGCTTCGGAAACCTCGCGGCTCTGGGCCTTTCTCTCGAGGTGGCCGACGTCCGGGAAGGCTGTTCCTGGGTCCACGGCGAGGATCGCACGGCGGTCACCGACAAGGCCCTGCGCATCGCCCGGGCGGCCCTGCGGTTCCCCGCGGCCCGTCCCCGGCCGGCCGCCCCCGCGGCACGGGTCGATTCGGTGGTCGTCTTGGGCGGGGGCGTCGCCGGCATCGCCACGGCGACCGAGCTCGCCCGGATGGGCCATCACGTCGACCTCGTCGAGCGCCAGGCGTTCCTCGGCGGCTACGCCACCCGGATCGGCACGGCCTACCCGACGAACGACTGCGGGGCGTGCCTGCCGACGGTCGAGGAGCAGTCCGGGGTCCGCCGCTGCCTTTTCCGGAACGCGGCCGTCGACCACCCGAACCTCGCGATCTGGCGGCGCACCGAGGTGGAGTCGGTGTCCGGCGAACCGGGCGGGTTCGAGGTCACCCTCCGCCAGCTCCCGAACATGGTGACGCAGGACTGCGTCGACTGCGGTCTGTGCGAGAAGGCGTGCGGGGTCACCGGGCCGGACGGCGAGCACAAGGCGATCTACTCAGAGCTGTTCGACGGCCGGGTCCGCTGGGCGGTCGACCTCGACAGCTGCACGTTCTGCGGCGCCTGCGCCGAGGCGTGCCCGGTCGAGGCGATCGACTTCACCCAGTCGCCGCGGCTCGCCACGATCCGGGCCGGCGCGATCGTCGCCGCCACCGGTTGCGACCCCGCCCCCGCGGAGCTCGTCGCCCACCTCGGTTACCCCGCCGAACGGGTGCTCACCCAGACCGAGTTCGCGCCCGTGCTTGACGGCTGGGAGGAGCGGCTCTGGCTCGACCGGCCCCCGGTCGGGGACGTCGTCATGGTCCAGTGCGCCGGGTCACGTGACCTGCGGCGCCTGCCGTACTGCTCGCGGCTTTGCTGCACGATCGCCCTGAAGCACGCCATCCGGTTGCGAAGGCTGTTCCCGACGACGCGGGTCACAGTCTGCTACCTCGAGCTGCGCACCCTCGGCACCGAGGGGGAGAGCTGGTACACGGCGGCGCGCGCGGCCGGCGTCGAGTTCCTGCGGGGCTCCCCGCCCCGGGTCGAGCTCGACGGCGACAAACGGCCCGTCGTGGAGGTCGAGGACGTGGGTGCCGGCGTGAAGCGGGTGCTCCGGCCCGATCTCGTCGTTTTGTCGACTGGGTTCGTGCCGTCCGCCGACACCGAGCGCGTCGCCGGGGTGCTCGGCGCGCGACTCGACGCCGCGGGCTTCGTCGACGTCCTCGACGCGAAGAACCGGGCGACCGAGACGTCGGCCGAGGGTGTGTTCGTCTGCGGATCCGCCTCCGGGCCGAAGTCGCTCGCCGAGTCCTCGTCCCAGGCGTCCGCGGCGGCGGGTCAGGTCCACCGCTACCTCACCTCGACGTCCCGGCGTCCCGCGGCGGCCCCGACGATCGACGGGTCGCGCTGTGTCGGATGCGACGTCTGCACGGGCGCCTGCCCGTTCGGGGCGATGGGTCTTGTCGCCGCGCTCCGCCGACGCGCCGCGCCCGGCAGGGCTGCGCGACGACGCGATGATCGCCGTCGTCGACGCCGACCGCTGCCGGGCCTGCGGGATCTGCGCCGCGCACTGCCCGGAGCTGGCGATCGCCCACGGCCTCGACGACGAGACGCTGCTCGGCCGGGTGCGCACGCTCGTCGAGGGCGCGGACCACCCCGTCGTCGGATTCGTCTGCGCCGAGTGTGCCGGCGCCGCCTTCTCGTTGGCGGGGGTGCGCCGCGACCGCTACCCGGAAAACGTGCGCCTCGTCGAGCTGCCCTGCCTCGGGCGGGTGAGCGCGCTGCACCTCGTCGAGGCGGCGCGGCTCGGTGCGGCGGGGGTCTTCCTCGCCGGCTGCGCCGAGGACCGCTGCCAGTACCGGGGCGGCGACCGGAGCGCCGCCGAGCAGATCGCCGTGGCGGTAGAGCTCCTCGCCGAGGCGGGCAACCCGATGCCGATCGAGCAGTGGCACCTGTGCGCCGCGGAGCGCCACACCGTCGGGCGCCGGCTCCGCACCTTCTGCGCCCACGCCGAGAGGCTCGCCGATGAGCGGGCTACCGGAGCCGACCCCGCCCTGGCGGGGATCGGCGGGGGATCGTCATGACGGCCGTCGCCACCGAGGAGGCACGCTCAGTCGTCACCGCGATCGCCGAGCGTTGCCGGCCGTGTTACCAGTGCGGGCGGTGCCGGAGCGCCTGCCCGCAGGGCCTCGCGATGGCCGAGGGCCCGCGCCGGGTGATCCGGCAGCTGCTGGCGGGGGACGTCGACGAGCTGCTCGCAGCCGAGGACGTGTGGCGCTGCACCGGCTGCGGCGCCTGCAACGAGGCCTGTCCGATGGGAGTCGACGTCGCCGCCGTGATGGCCGACGTGCGCCGGCTCCAGGAGGCCTTCGGGGGGCCGCGCTGTCCCGAGCGCGGCGCCGCCGCCGTCGCCACGCGGCGCCTGTCGAGAAAGCCGACGGTCGACGCCGTCGCCTTCGGCGCGGCGATGGCGGTCCGGGGCTTCGTTCCCGACGATCTCGTCGACGCGGCCTCCCAGGGCGTCCACCGCGTCGCCCGCCGGTTCCGGCGCGCGCCCCGCTCCGCCGCGCCGGCGGACGGGGACGTGTCGTTCTTCGCCGGTTGCGCCCTCGACGCCGACCCGTCCCTCCTCGCCGGCACGCTGGGTCTCGCCGCCGAGCTCGGCGTCGGGCTCGTCCGGCCCACCGGGGCCGTGTGCTGCGGCCACCCGGCGGGCGCCTGTCCGCCGGCGGACCTCGTCGGCCTCGGGGCGGTCGTGACGGCCTGCCCGGCGTGCGACCGTTCGCTCGGCGACGCCGGGGTAGAGGTCACGCCGGTGTGGCGGGTCCTCGTCGAGACGGCCCGCCGCGACGGGCGCAAGCTCGAGGCCGCCGCGGCGCGCTTCGTGCCCTACGTCGGGTGCCTCGCCGATCGGGACGGCGCGCTGGCGCTCCTCGCCGACGCGGCCGAGCTCGCCGGTGCCGAGTCCGTGATCTCCTACCCCGCGTTGCACGCCGGCTGCTGCGGCGGCCTCGGTGGCGTCTACCGGGGGCCGAGCGAGGAGGTGGGGGCGCTCTTAGATTTCGCCGCTGCCGAGCAAGCCCCGATCGTCACGCCGTGCCTTCTGTGCCGTGACAACGTCCGGTCCGCGGCCCGGCGCCGCCGCGCCGGCGTGGCCGCCTACTTCTGGCCCGAGTTCTTCCGGGCCGCCCCCGACAAGCCCGATCGCGGAGGATCCGATGCCTAAGACGAAAGAGCCGACGACGCTCGCCGACGACGGCGCGCACACGAATCCGTACTCGGTCATCGCCGAGAACACCTTTTCCGAGCCGCCGCCGGCGCACCTCGAGCTCACCGCGCGGATCGCCACGGACCCGCGCATGCACGCCCACGTCGAGGGGTTCCTCTCGTGCATCCAGTGCGGGATCTGCACCTCGGGGTGCCCCGCCGCCCGCTTCGGCGACTACTCACCGCGTGAGATCGTCCGCCGCGCCCTCGACGGCGACCCGACGCTGCTCTCCGACGACACGGTGTGGCTCTGCTTCTACTGCTACACGTGCCAGAGCCGATGCCCGCGCGGCAACTCCGTCGCCGTCATCAACCAGATCATCCGCGGGCTCCAGGTCGAGGAGGGCTACGGGATCAAGCACGTCGAGATGTTCACCGCCTGGGCCGAGCAGTTCTACGACAAGGGGATCGGCGGCACGCCGCAGGTCTTCTTCGCCGACCGGGTCGAGGCGCTCGGCCCGAAGTGGCGGGCCTTCATCGCCCGCCGCGACGAGCTGCGCGACGAGCTCGGCCTCGGCTCGATGTTCCCGTCGGAACGCGCCGCGGCCGAGATGCGCACGATCATGGACGAGACGGGGTTCCGCGACCGGCTCGTGTCGATGGGCGCCTGGGGCGGGGACCGCGACCACCGGGCCTAGCGACGTAGCCGGCCGGGTGGGCCCTGCGGGCTCAGGGCCGCGCAGCATGACGTGCCAGTAGGCGGTGGGAAGTCCGTCGCGCTGCAAAGCCACCTGTCCCGCCGCTCGCGCCGGGTGTCGATGAGGGCATCTTCGGGCGCGCCCCGTGGCCGTAGCTGCACTCGGCGAGGACCATCCGGTGGCGCGCCGTCACGATCAGGCGGGCCGGGCGCTTGGGGCGGGCGGTTGCTCCGGCGCACCGGTTCCGCCGAGGCCGGGGGGCGTGGCGACCCGGCCGGCGTCGAGGGTGACGATCTCGTCGACGAGCCGGCCGAGGTCGGGTTCGTGGCTGACGACGAGCACCGAGCGCGCCCCGGCTGCGCCGACGAGCTCGGCGAGCACGTCGGCCGATGACGCCGGGTCGATGTGCGCGGTCGGCTCGTCGAGCGCCAGCACCTCGCCCCCGGCGAGGAGGGCGCGGGCGAGTCCCAGCCGCTGGCGTTCGCCGGCGCTCATCTGGCGCCCGCCCGCGCCGAGCACGGTGGCGAGGCGGTCCGGCAGGGAGGCGAGCCAGGCGGCCAGCCCGGCGCGCCGGATCGCCTCGATGAGCGCCGCGTCGTCGGCGCCCGGGTCGGCGACGCGCAGGTTGTCGGCGAGGCTCGCGGCGAAGACGTGGGTCGTCTCCGCCGTCCACCCGACGTGGCGGGCGAGGCCCTTGCGCGACATCCGGTCGACGCCGACGCCGCCGATCGACACGGCGCCGCGCGCGCACGGCACGAAGTGCAAAAGCGCCCACAGCGCGCTCGTCTTGCCCGAGCCGCTCGGTCCGACGAGACCGATCCGGCGTCCCGGCTCCAGCCGCAGCGACAGCCCGTCGAGTGCGACCTTGTCGGCGTGCACGACCGCGACGTCGTCGAACGCGACCGCAAGTCGACCAGCGGGCGGGCTCTCGTCCACGCCGGGTTCGCGCACTGGAGCGGCGAGCGCCCCGAGGTGGCGAAGTCGACGCCGCGCGGCGCGGGCCGCGCCGACGTCGGCAAGGACCGGCGGGAGGCTCGCGCACTGGTCGTAGACGGCGAGGGCCACGAAGGCCTCGACGGCGAGCATCACGCCCGAGAGGCGACCGGCGTCGTGGGCGGCGATGCCCGTGGCGATGACGGCGATGAGCGCCGCGGCCGCGCCGAACGTGGCGACGGCGCGGCCGATGCCGGTGGCGAGGGCGCCCCGGGCCGCACCGGCGTTCGATCGCCGGCGGATCTCCTCGAGCCGGGAGTCGACGAGATCCTCGCGGCCGTAGGCGACGAGCTCGCGGGCGACGCGCATCGTGTCGATGACCGAGTCGGCGAGCTCGGCGCGCGCCGCGGCCTCGCGCTCCGCGCCGGCCCGGCCGAGGCGAGCAAGGGCGAAGGCGGCGCCGACCAGGACGACGGCCCCCGCGAGAAGCACGGCCCCGACGGAGGGCTCGACCGCCGCGGCGACTCCGGCCCCGAGGACGACGCTCGCGGTCACGTCGACCGCCGCCGTGACCCTCTTCGCGAAGGCCGTCGCGAGGATCTCGGCGTCGGAGACGAACGCGCTGAGCACGGCGCCTGATCCGTTCGGGCCGAGGCCCCCGGGGACGAGGGGTTCGAGCGAGTCGTAGAGCCCGAGCCGCAGGCGCCCGAGCACGTCGAGCGAGACGTCGTGGACGGCGAGGCGTTCGGCGTAGCGGGCGAGTCCCCGACCGAGGGCGAACGCCTGCACGAGGCCGATGGCGACGCTGAGCACGAACACGGGCGGGCGCCCGGCGGCCCGCGTGATGAGCCAACCCGACGTCGCGAGGAGCCCGATGCCGCAGGCGGCACCGATCGACCCCGACACGGCCGCCCGGCCGAACCGGCGCGGCGCGATCCGCGGTTCGCCTATGGGCGGGCCGTCGTCGCCGCGACGCCGCGTCCGGGTCCCGGCCGGGATCGCCGCCGTCGTCATGAGGGCACGATCGCCCCGGTCGTCTCGCCGACCCCCGCCGGTTCGGCGCCGGGAGCACCCGACGGCATCCCGTACGGGCCCCCGGCCGGGACGAACCGGCCGGCGCGCAACGTCACGACCCGGTCGGCGAGGTCGACGACCGCCGGGCGGTGCGTCACGACGAACGCGCTGCGTCCGGCGAGCAACCGGCGGAGCCCGGCGACGACCGCCTCTTCGCTCGCCGCGTCGAGATGCACCGTTGGCTCGTCGAGGACGTAGAGGGATCCGCGGCGCAGGAACGCGCGCGCGAGCGCGATGCGCTGCAGCTCCCCCGACGACACCGGTCGCCCGCCGTCACCGAGACGCGTGTCGAGCCCTTCGGGCAGGTCGTGGACGAGCTCGGGGGCGCCGGCCGCGCCGAGCGCGGCGACGAGGTCGTCGTCGCTCGCCTCGGGATCGGCGAGCCGGAGGTTCTCGGCGAGCGTGCGGCCGAGGAGCGCCGGATGCTCGGGCAGGTAGGTGATCTGCCTGCGCCACGCCCGCAGATCGATGTCGCGCAGATCCACGTCGCCGACGGTGACCGACCCGCGGCTCGGGGAGGCGAACCCGAGGAGCAGGGTGGCCGCGGTCGACTTCCCCGCGCCGTTCGGGCCGACCACGACGACGGTCTCGCTCGGGGCGATGGCGAGGTCGGCATCGTCGAGGACCGGTTCGGGCCGGCCCGGGATCTCGTAGCGCACGGCGCGCAGCGCGACCGTCACCCGCGTCGGGTCCGGGACCGCCGCGACCCGTGTCGCGACGGCCGGAGCCGAGGATGTCCCGGACGGCCGTCCCGGGCCAATGAGCACCAGCGCCTGGGCGACCGCGGCGAGCCCCTCGGTGCTCTCGTGGAACTCGGCGCTCGCCCGGCGCAGAGGCAGGAAGACCTCGGGCGCGACGATCAGCACGGCGAGCGCGGCGGGGAGCTCGACCGTCCCGTTCAGCAGCCGCAGCCCGAGGGGGACCGCGAGGAGGGCGACTGAGACCGACGCCAGCGTGTCGAGCACGAGCGCCGAGAGGAAGGCGACGCGCAGCGTCGACAGGCTGGCGGTCCGCAGCGCCTCGCCGGCCCGCGCGATGCGGGCGCGTTGCTCGGCGGTGCGGCCGAAGGCCCGCAGGACGGGAAGGCCCTCGAAGACGTCTGTGATGTGACGGCCGAGGTCCTCGACCTGGTTCCAGCGGTTGCCGGCGAGCGCCAGGCTCGCCCGTCCGACGAGCGCGCCAAACACCGGGAACAGGCAGATCGCCGCGACGACGATGAGACCCGAAATCCAGTCGAGCACGCCGACGGCGACCGCGAGGGCGAGCGGAGCCACGACCGCGAGGACGAGATCCGGCAGGCACCGCCCGATGTAGACGTCGAGGGCGTCGAGCCCGCGTCCGGCCACCGTCGCGAGGTCTCCCGGACCGCCTGTGTCTCCAAAGGGGGCTCGGGCGAGGGCCGCGGAGACGAGTCGCGATCGCAGGTCGGCCTTGGCCGTTGTCGCACCGTGGTGGGCGAGGGTCTCGCCCACGAGCGCGGCGAGGCCGCGGACGACGGCTGCGCCGCCCAGCCAGACGAAGTCGGTGAGCCGGTCCCCGGGGCTGGCCCCGGGCAGCGCGCCGGCGAGGAGGTGGGCGAGCGCGACCGCCTGGACGACGACGGTGGCCGTGGAGACGAGCCCGACCGCGACGGAGGCGGCGATGGTGCGCCGCACGACCGGCAGCTCGCCGACGAGGTGTCGGTCGGCGCCCGATCGGGTCCGCTCGGCCCCCCGGCGGCGTGCGCCGAAGCGGCCGGGCACGTCTAGCTCGCGGCGGCGGCGCCGGGCGTGGCGACCGGGCGGATGATCCTCTGGCGGAACACCCAGTACGTCCAGGCCTGGTAGGCGAGGACGAACGGCGTGAAGCAGGCCGCCGCGATGGTCATGACGATGAGCGTGTTGTGCTGCGAGGCGCTCGCCGCGATGGTGAGGGCGTTCGCGGCCCGGTTGCTCGCCGGAAGGACGGCGGGGAACATCCGGCCAAAGACCGCTCCCATCGTCGCGAGGATCGCCGTGCCGGTGGCGGCGAACGCCCACCCGTCCCGGTGGGCGACGACGAGGGCGGTCGCCGCGACCAGGGCGGCGACGGCGCCGATCCCGAGGACGAGCGGCAGGACCGGGCTCACGGAGCCCGCGACCGCCGGTCGGCCAGCCTCGGCCACCCAGGCGACGGCACCACCGAGGAGGGCCACGGCGGCGACGCCGACGACACCGGCGGCGCGCCGGGCGCGCCGGGCGACGTCACCGCTCGTTTTCAGGCTGAGGAAGAGCGAGCCGTGGAAGACGAAGACGGCCAGGCTGGCGAGCCCGCCGACGATGGCGATCGGGTGGAGCAGTCCGGGCAGCCCCCCAAAGTAGTGGCCCCCCGGTGACAGCGGCAGCCCGTGGACGAGGTTGGTGAAGGCGACCCCCCAGACGAAGGCGGGGATGAGGCTGCCGACGAAGTTCGCGGTGTCCCAGGTCCGCCGCCAGCTCTGCCGGTCGTCGTGCTGGCGGAACTCGAACGAGATGCCCCGGAAGATGAGGGCGATGAGCACGAGGAAAAGCGCCAGGTAGAAGCCGCTGAACAGGCGCGCGTACCAGAGCGGGAACGCCGCGAACATCGCCCCGCCGGCGACGATGAGCCAGACCTCGTTCCCGTCCCAGACGGGTCCGACGGCGTTCAGGCACATCCGCCGGTCGGTTTCGTCCCGGGCGATGAAGGGCGTGACGACGGCCACGCCGTAATCGAACCCCTCGAGGAAGAAGTAGCCGGTCCATAACAGCCCGATGAGGGCGAACCAGGTCGTGTTGAGGTCGGAGAATGGGGTCATCGCGTCCTCCTCAGTACACGAGGCCGGGCACGAGGGACTTCTCGGCGTCGTTCCCGGGTTCGTCGAGCGGCCGGCGGGCCGAGCGCGTGATCAGCACCGCCTCGACGACGCCGAGGACGGTGTAGAGGAGCACGAAGGCACCGAGCGTCGTCGCGACGTCGGCGACGGTGACGCTCGAGACCCCCTTCGCCGTCAGCATCACTCCGTAGACGATCCACGGCTGCCGACCGGCCTCGGTCATGATCCAGCCGGACGTGTTGGCGATGAACGGCAGGACGATCGCGAACAGCGCTGCTCGCCGGAACCACACGTTCTCGGTGAGCTTCTTCTTCCTGGCGAGCCACAGGCCCCAGAGCCCGAGCAGGATGAGGAGCATGCCGACGCCGACCATCACCCGGAACGACCAGAAGACGAGCCAGACCATCGGGACGTAGCTCCCGGGGCCGAACTTGGCGACGTCGGCCGCCTGGAGGTTGTCGATGCCGGGCACCTGGCCGTTCCAGCTCAGGTCGTCGATCAACGAGAGCACGTGTGGCACCCGGATCTGGACGACCGGCTGGTCGGAGAGATCGGTGATCGTGACGAGCGAGAAGGGTGCGCCGCTCGTCGTGTGGTAGAGACCCTCGGCGGCTGCCATCTTCATCGGCTCCTGGGTGTTCATCTCCCGGGCGATGGAGTCGCCGGCGACGGCGGTGAGCACGACGGAGACGAGCAGGAAGATCGTGGTGAGGTGGGCCGCGCGCTGGAAGGCCCGGCGGGACTCGGGGTCGTTCCGGTCGCGGTGCGCCCGCCACACGCAGATGCCGAGCGCCACGGCACCCCCGGTGGTGAAGGCCGCCAGCACGGTGTGGCCGAACGAGGCCCACAGCGTCGGGTTGCCGAGTATCAGCCAGAAGTTCGTGAGCACCGCCTGGCCATGGACGACCTTGTAGCCGACCGGGTGCTGCATCCAGGAGTTGGCGGCCAGGATGAAAAGCACCGAGAGCACGGTGCCCACGGCGACGAGCCAGATCGTGGCGAGGTGCAGCCGGGGCGAGAGGCGTCCCCTGCCGAATATCCATAGGCCGACGAACGTCGATTCCAGGAAGAACGCGAAGAGCCCCTCGATGGCGAGCGGGGCCCCGAAGATGTTGCCGACGAAGACCGAGTACGCGGACCAGTTGAGGCCGAACTGGAACTCGAGGACGATGCCGGTGACGACGCCGACGGCGAGGTTGATGAGGAACAGGCGCCCGAAGAATCGGCTCATCCGGTCCCAGCCGGGGTCCTTTCGCCGGTAGGAGAGTGTCTGCATGATGGCGACGAGGAAGCTGAGGCCGATCGTCAGGGGCACGAAGAAGAAGTGGAAGATCGTGACGACGGCGAACTGCCATCGTGCCAGGTCCAGCGTCATCGCCCCTCCCCCAGTCGCCAGCGCGGAGCTGACATTAGCGGTGCAAATTAGCGGTGCCGCGCGTTGACTGACAAGAACGAACGTGACGACACCGGGAAGTATTCCGGGCGGTTCCTCCGAGTCCCCCCGGGTGAAGCCGTGCGCGCCGGCGAGGGGTCACCCGGGTGGCCCGACCCTGCCCGGGTGCCGCGGGTGAGCCCCTGGCTCGAAGCCCGGTCGTGCCGCCGCGCCGATTGTTGCGCCGGACAGGTTCTCAGCCGCACCCCGAATTCATTGCCCGAGCGCGGCCGTGCCGGGGAACCGATGGGTCGCCGCGTCGCGGTCGGCCGATCGCCGTACCAACCGCTCGTAGTGGGCTCGGATGTCGGCGCGGTCGTTCGGTTCCGACACGGACTCCTCGGCGCCGCGCAAGATCGCGTCGGCCTGGCGCAAGAGCACCCGACGCTGTTCGGGGGTCGTCGTCAGGTCGCCGATCGCGGCGAGGGCGTCGATCATTCGGAGGATGATCGCCGGCATGCCGCGAGCCGCTTGACGGACCTTGTCGAAGGCCCGGTCGACCATCCGGGCGTACGACGGGTCCGTTTCGATGAGCCGGATGCGCCCGTCGCGGTCCCGGTAGACGCCCTCCGCGAGGACGCGTCCCGAGACGCGGCTGAGGCCCGCCGATAGCCAGTCGATGCAGGTGATGGCCGTGAACGCGTCGTTGACCGCCGCCGAGAGGGCGCGGATCGCGATCTCGACGAGTTGGTCGATCGCGAAGACGGGATCCTGCATGAGTGTCCGGTGGGGTCCGGTCACGTGGGCCCGGGCGAGCGCGATCGCCACCTGGTCGGCGGCCTCGGGTGGCCAGATCGAGGCGAGCGGCCGGCCGGCCACGATGAAGTGCCCGGGGCTGTAGGCGAGGCGGATGACCGAATCGGTCCGGGCCGCGATGTCGACCAGCTGCCCGTAACCGACAAACTGCAAATAGCCGCTCGCGCTGGCGATGACCGGTGCCCCGTGCTGATCGATGAGGCCGAGGATCTCGTTCAGTGACCTTCCGCTCGCATCGGGCAGCGGGCGTTCGTCCGAGGCGATCTCCGGGAATTCCGCGTCGATCGCGCGTACGAGGTCGGTGGCGATGCTCGCGATGACCTCGGGAAGCTGGATCGACTTGGAGATGTGGTGGATGAAGTAGATCAGCACCGCCAGGTCGACGAGCACGAGTGCTTCGGAGACGGTGATCGAGAGGTGGGGGACGAACGTGCCGTTGGTGACCCGCGTGATCGCCACGAGCGTGAGGATCGAGTAGACGAACGTCGCGACGAAGACGCCGAGCGTCATCTGGTTGCCGACGTCCCGCACGAAGTTCCGCATCATGCGGGGTCCGAACTGCTGAGAGGCGAGGGTGAGGGCCACGATGGTGACTGAGAACACGACGCCGACGACGGTGATGATCGCCGCGGCGATCCCGATGAGCACCTCGCGACCCGTGCCGGCGCTGATTGTCGCGATCCAGAACGGCAACGCCAGGTGCTTGTGGTAGACGGCCCAGTCGATCTCGAGCGTGGCCACGAACAACAGGCCCGCGACGAGCACGAGGACGGTCGGCACGAACCAGAAGGTCGTCCGGAGCGCCTCCCACCGCCAGCTCGGCAGCCTGCCCCGCCCGCTCCGCCCGCGCCTCTCGGGAGGCGAGGCGACCGGCAGCTCAGCCCCGGACATCGGATGTGGCGCGCGACGAATCGGTGGACGAGATCTGTTCAACGGTGCGGCGGCGGGACACCTGACGACTGGCGACGGTCACTGGCACGGTCCTTTCCTCGCCGACCAGGCTTCCCGGCACACCTGTCGCCCATGCGCGACGAGACAGACTTTAGTTCCGTCCGTATCGCGTCCGGTTCTGGGGCCGCGTCGCGGTTCGCCGGCGGCGAGAAAGGCCTATGCCTCGAAGCTCAGGACGAGCCGGTCCTCAAGCGGTGCGTAGCCAATCTTCTGATAGATGTCGTTCGAAGTCGGGTTGTCGAGGTCGGTGAAAAGGACCGTCGACGCCGAGTCCGTGTCGAGCGCGTGCTGGGAGCACGACGCGGTGGCCGCCGCGCCGTACCCGAACCGGCGATGCTGCAGTGGTGTGTAGACGGGTCCGATCCGTGAGACGCCGGCGGCGGGCTGATGGCGCGCCGCGAGCGACGCGGGCGTGCCGTCCGCGTCCTCCCAGAGCCAGGCGAGTCCGGCCGCGACCCGTTCCCGCACGAACGGGCGCGCGTCGATCGGCCGGTCGTGCAGCTCCCGGCCGAACGCCCCGTACCAGTCGACGATGAGGTCGATCTCGTCCTCGCGGGCCAGCCGGGCGCGACCCGCCGGGGCCGGTTCCGGGGCGACGATGCGCGCCGTGCCGTAGAGGCGCATCCGCCGCGTGAGCACGGTCGGCAGGGAGGTGCCGGCGGTCCATAGCTCGGCGAATCGGCTCGCCGTGTCGGGAACGCCGTTCACGCCGGGCACCGACGTCCCATTGCGATGCAAGACGGCGACGAGCTCCTCGAGCGTCCCGTCCGGCACGACGTTCAACAGCATCTCGTAGGGGGGCGTGAGCGAGACGGCCCCGAGCGTCCGGCCGCCGTGACTCCACCAGGCGAATGTCGGCTCGTCGCTCGACCAGAACGTCTCGGTTCGGGCGCTGGTGATCTGGGTGAGCGCGACCGTGTTGAGGTCGGCTCGACTCGTCAGGAGATCCCAGACGTGCTCGGTGTAGAGGTCGATTGACTCGGTGACGTGCCAGGCCATGTCAGATTCTGTCCGGCCGCTTGTCGTGTCGTCGAGTGGGTCGACGGCCGCGGGAGGTTCGGGCGTCCGCCTCTACGCCGGCAGCGCGCCGACCTTATCGGGACGCAGGGCTCGGCGCGTCCGGCTGGAAGTCCAGGAGCTGGCGTAGGCGGAGCTTCGCTAGGTGCCCGGTGCGGTCTTTGCGACGAACCGGTCCGGTTCCTCGAGCGAGATGCACAGGTCGGCGAGCGCGACAGGTAGGCCCATGACCCGGGCCCGTCGGCGAGGATCAAATCGAATAATCACCAGTCCGGAGGCGGCCCCGTTGACGAGCCAGCGACCGCGCCATCCGTGCACGCCGATCCCGCCGACCGGTCCCCGGCTTCGCTGCGCCGACGCGATCGCGGACCGGGGGACGTCAGCCGAGAACCCCCAGCCCATCTTCACGATGAGGCGGTCGGCGTCGACGACGACGCGGGAGAAGCGGGGACCGAGGCCCAGCACGGAAAGCAGCAGCCGGAACGCGCCGTACTTGATGGCGAATTCGTCGCGGACGTGCACGTCTGACTACCTGTCCGCGAGAAACGGATAGCGGGACCGGACCTCGACGACACGATCCGGATCGATCTCGGCGACCAGGGTCTCCTCGGCCGATCCCGCTGCGGCCACCACGCCGCCGAACGGCTCGAAGACGACGCTCTGGCCGAGGTAGGCGGCGCCGCCGCCCTCTCCCACCCGGTTGACGCCGACGACGAAGGCCTGGTTCTCGATCGCCCGCGCCCGGAGCAAATCGGTCCAGTGGGACTGTCGTTCCGCCGGCCAGTTCGCGACGACCACGTAGCAGTCGGTCCCGGGCGCTGCTCGCCAGAACCAATCGGCGAAACGGAGGTCGTAGCAGATAAACGGAGTGAAGCGGACTCCTTCGATCGCGACGGTGACGAGCCTGTCGCCCGCCGCGTAGCGTTCCTTCTCGCCACCAAGTGCGAACGGATGCACCTTGTCGTAGTACTCGGTCGAACCGTCCGGGGCGGCGAGGAGGAGGCGGTTCCTCGGCTTGAGGGATCCCTCGGTTCGGCACGCGAACGATCCTCCGACCCATACGCCGAGCGTGGTCGCCTGTTCGCCGAGGAATGTCGCCGTCGGGCCGTCGACAGGCTCGGCGATTCGAGACGTCGCCATCGAGAACCCGCTGGCGAACATCTCGGGCAGCAGCACGAGCCGGGCCCCCGCGTCGGCGGCGGCCGCGATTCGATCGGCCAGACGCGCGTGGTTGAGGGGCACGTCCTCCCACACAACGTCGCACTGGACAGCCGCAACCCTCATCCGCGCCTCCCCGGTCCGATCCCCCATCATGGAGCACAGGCCGGGCCGATTGCCGCGCCACGCCGCTCGGCTCCTGCGCTCACCCCTTCGGGCCGTGCAACGATGCGCGCATGGAGTCGACGAGGATCGACCGCTGGCTTTGGGCGGTGCGGGCTTTCAAGACCCGTACCGAGGCATCGGCGGCGTGCCGCGGCGGACACGTGCGTCTCAACGGCGCCAGGGTGAAACCGGCCGGCAGCGTGCGGGTAGGTGACCGTGTGACGACCCGGACCCGGGGGAGGGAGCGGATCCTCGAAGTCGCCACCGTGATCGACAAGCGGGTCGGGGCGCCGATCGCCGCGTCCTGCTATGTGGACCACACCCCGGCTGCGCCCCCGGAGGACGTCGGGCCGGTGGCATTCGTCCGGGACCCGGCGGCGGGGCGTCCGACGAAGCGGGACCGCCGTCGGCTGGACCGCGTGCGGGGACGCTGAGGCTCGCGGAATCTGCCGGGGACGAGGTGGGCGAACGGTTCGTGGCTCGGTCGGATTTCACGCCCCGGCCCCTGCTGGAACGTCGGCACAGCGTCTCGGTAAGGGCCCGCGCCGGAGCGCGTCGGTCGAACCAAAGCGGCGGTAGTTGGCAACCCGGAAGAACTCGTGGGGGTCGGAACGCAGAACGAGCAGCAGGTTGGTCCAGATATCGTCGAGCGGAAGAGTCGTGTGCGACCGCGGCACCACGCAAAGCGAGAACTCGGCTCCGTCGGACCGGCGATATCGCAGGTCGTAGAGCGCGCCGAGCTCGACCGTCCCGTCAGCCACCGGAACCTCGAATCGCCCGTGGTCGTGCCAGGAGGCGAGTTGGCCCTCGTCGAGGAGCGACTCGAGGAGCGATCGTGCCGCGGTCCGACTCGGAGTGGACTGGGCCTGCGTCGGACTGTCCCGCCGCCGGGCTCTCGTTGTCCTGGGGCGTGCCGGGACGGTCGGCAACGACCCAGCAGCTTGGCGCTCGACAAGGGCGAGCGTCTCGCGGATCTCATCGCTTATCTCACACTCGCCGATGACCTCCGATGCCCGGCGGCACCCCGCGCCCCGGCGTTCTGAGACGACGACGAGGAGCTCCCCGTCGTGGCGGCCGCCGACGACCTCGACGAGGAGACCACGGCCGGGGAGCTCTTCGAGCGGGAGCAGCGAAGGCAAGTCATCCGCCCTGGAGGGGGCGCACCCAGATGATCTCGTCCGCGTCCGGGTTGAACGCGTTGACGCGTGAGGCCACGGTCTGCGGGCCATTCCGCTCGTAGGCGATCTCACCCTCGGCGGCGAGCCCATCGAAGATCTTCGCCGCCCGAGCGAGGGCCTCGTCGTCGCGCACGTCCCAGACGACCTTGGCGTCGCCGCTGCTGTCCAGTATTCGCATCACTCCCATTGCCGACTCCTTTCGGTCCGTCGCGCGCTATCGAACACCTGTTCGATAGCGCGCGCAAGAGGAGATCGTGCGCAGTCGCTGCCGCCGGCGAGAAAGAGCCCCTGACCTCGGCCGACCATCCTCGGACGGCCGGGATCCAGGGAGGTCGGTCCGCCCGGTCGCGGTCGGGCAGCCGTGACCGCGACGAGGAGGACAGAGCCGGTTCAGGGGAGCCGGAGGATCCCGGCGCGTCGGGTTCGATCGCGTGTACGGTTCGGTCGCACCCTGTGCAACGAACGCGCGGGGGAGGGTCGTCTGATTGACAAGGGGGCCTGATGGCCGAAGTGAAATTTGATGTCGCCCGATGGACAAAGGTCGACCGCATCGTCGGGATCGCAACCTTTGTGTTGTTTATTTCGCTGTTCCTCGACTGGTTCGGAGTGAGCGCGACCTTCGGCGTCTACAGCGTCAGCGCCACGGTTTCCGGACTCTCGGCGCACGGGTACCTCTACATCGACTTGATTCTGTGCCTCCTAATCCTCATCTACCTGGTGATTAAGGCGAGCTTCGACGAGATGCCGTTCAAGTTGCCGTTCGCCGAAGACATGCTCTTTTTCGGTGCGACTGGGATCAACTTCCTCCTCGTGCTGATCGGCTTCTTGCTCAAGCCGGGTGGCTCGGGTGTCGGTTGGCGCTATGGGGCGTTCGTCGCCCTGATCGCGGCGATCGTCGCGGTCGCTCCGTACGTCATGCCGTTCGTCAAGAAGATGCAGGGCGCGAAGACCTCATAGATCACGGCCGACGCTTCGCGCGTCGTCGGTTCTTCATCGCCACCCGCGCACAGCGGGTGGCGATGTCGCGTCGCTCGACTGGCGGATCGGAGATCGTCGACCACTCCCGGATTGGTCGCGTCCGGTGAGGCCGCACCCCCCACGTCGCCCGTCGGCGCGTCGTCGAATGGAGTCCGTCTCGGTCCCACTCGGGCGAGGGGGGAGTTCAACGCCACTGTCTTTTGCACCAAGTTCCGAATGTTGCCAAGGTATAAACGTCCGATTTCGGCCTCATGGAGGTGAACGGTGCGGCTCCCCTCTTCCCGTCGTGCGCTTGCCCTCGGCGCGGCGCTCCTATCTGCGGTTTCCCTCGTTGCGACCGCGACCACCGCTGCGGCGAGCAGCGGGGGGTCGACGATTCCGAAGGCGCCGAAGTCCCCGACGCTCGCCGCCGAGGTCCCGGCCTCGGTACGCGCCATGTCCCCGGTCGTCGTCGCGATGGACGCGACCTATCCCCCCGACGAGTTCGTGGCCGCCAACGGCCAGATCGTCGGCATGGACGTCGACCTGATCAACGCGATCGGTCAGGTGCTCGGGTTGAAGCTCAAGCTCGAGAACGTGGCATTCGCGACCATCCTCACCGGCATGGGTGCCGGGAAGTACGAGATCGGCATGTCGTCGTTCACCGATAACAAGCTGCGTGAGAAGGTCGTGGATTTCGTCGACTACTTCAGCGCCGGCGAGGCGTTCTACGTCGCGGCGAACAGCAAGCTGAAGTTGAACGGCCTCAAGTCGCTTTGCGGTCATTCGGTCTCCGTCGAGCTTGGGACGACCGAAGCGTCCGACGCGCAGTCCCAGGCGAGGAAGTGCCATGTCGGCGTCAGCACGTACCAGACCCAGAGCGAGGCGAACCTCGCCGTCTCTTCGGGCCGTGCGCAGATCGGCTTCGCGGACTCGCAGGTCGCGGCGTACATCGTCGCCCAGTCCAAGGGGCAGTTCAAACTGTCGGGCAAGGCGTTCGAGACTGCGCCGTACGGGATCGCGCTGCCGAAGAACGGCCTGGCGAAGCCAGTGCTCGGCGCGGTCAAGGAGCTCATCTCCGACGGGATCTACGCGAAGATCATGGACAAGTGGGGCGTCGAATCGGGCGCGATCTCGAAGCCCGTCATCAACGGCGCGACCAGCTAGCTAGTCGTCGTCAGTCCATCGTGACCCGCGGGTCCATGGCAAGGCGCTGGTCGTGACGACATCTGAGCCGGCGGGCGCGCAAGGGGCGCGCCCGACCGGCGGCGGGATCACAGCGGTCCCCGTTCGCCACACGGGACGCTGGGTGGCCGGGGCGATCGTCGTTCTGCTCGCGGCGATGCTCGTCCACACTCTCGCTTACTCCTCGACGTACCGCTACGGGGTGCACACGCCCCGTTATCAGTGGAACGTGATCGGCCAGTACTTCACGGCAAGACCGGTGCTCTTGGGTCTTGAGATAACGATCGAGTTGACCGTGCTCGCGATGGCGATCGGTATCTTTTTGGGGATTGCCTTTGCGGTCATGCGCCTCTCGACGAACCCGCTCGTCTCCAACGCCAGCTGGCTGTACATCTGGTTCTTTCGCGGAACCCCCGTGCTCGTCCAGGTGATCTTCTGGAATTTCATCGCCTACCTGTATCCGAAGTTGACGCTCGGCATCCCGTTCGGTCCGGCCTTCGTCCACTTCAGCGCCAACACCTTGGTGACGCCGTTCGTCGCGGGAGTGATCGCCCTCGGGCTGAACGAGGGCGCCTACATGGCCGAGATCGTCCGGGCAGGAATCCTGTCAGTTGACGAGGGCCAGACCGAGGCGGCACACGCACTCGGTATGACGCATGGCCAGACGTTGCGGCGCATCGTGTTGCCGCAGGCGATGCGTGTCATCATCCCGCCAACGGGCAATGAGACGATCTCGATGCTGAAGACGTCGTCATTGGTGAGCGTTATCAGCGTCGCCGAGCTGTTGTTCTCCGTCGAGTTGATCTACGCGTGGACCTACGAGATCGTGCCGATGCTGATGGTCGCCTGCATCTGGTACCTCATCGTGACGACGATCCTCTCGATCGGTCAGTACTACCTGGAGCGCCACTTCGCGAAGGGCGCACTGCGAGAGCTCCCGCCCACGCCCTATCAGCGGCTCCGCCAGCGCGTCGCCGTGATCAACCTGCGCCAGGAGAACACGATCCTGCAGATCGATTCCCTGGGCCGACCCGGGGCGGGCCTGCCGTGACGGCGTCGGACACGCTCGCCGTCCAGGCGGAGGGCGTGCGCAAGTCGTACGGGCGGTTCGAGGCCCTGCGCGGGATCGACCTCGAGGTCGCCAGGGGGCAGGTGACGTGTCTCATCGGACCGTCGGGCTCGGGCAAGAGCACGTTCCTTCGGTGCATCAACCACCTCGAGAAGGTCACCGCCGGCCGGCTTTCGGTCGACGGCGAGCTCGTCGGCTACCGACAGCACGGGGGCAAGCTGTACGAGCTGAGGGACAAGGAGGTCTGCGCCAAGCGGGCGAAGATCGGGATGGTCTTCCAGCGGTTCAATCTCTTCCCGCACATGACGGCGCTCGAGAATGTCACGCTCGGTCCGATCCGGGTCAAACACGAGTTGAGGTCGGCCGCCGAGGAGCGTGCCCGCAAGCTCCTCGACCGGGTCGGGCTCGCCGACAAGCTCGCCAGCTATCCGAGTCAGCTCTCAGGCGGTCAACAGCAGCGAATCGCGATCGCAAGGGCGCTCGCGATGGAGCCGAGTCTCATGCTCTTCGACGAACCGACCTCGGCGCTCGATCCCGAGCTCGTCGGCGATGTCCTCGACGTCATGCGGGGTCTCGCCGAGGACGGGATGACGATGATCGTCGTCACACACGAGATGGGTTTTGCCCGCGAGGTCGCCGATTCGCTCATCTTCATGGACGAAGGAGTCGTCGTCGAGACCGGTCAGCCTCGGGAGATGCTCGCCAACCCGAAGAACGAACGGACCCGGTCGTTCCTCGCCAAAGTGCTCTAAGGAGGCTTCCTCGTCCGGTCACCGTTTGCCTTTGTCAGGGCCGGACGGCGGCAGAAGGCAGTCGGTGCTCGATCCCGAGGAGCCGTGAGCGCCCCTACGGGTGCGGCTCCGAAGCGCAGCGGACGACGGAGGCGATGCTGCGGTCGATGTCGTCGTCCGTCGTCGCCCAGCAAGAGACGCTGATGCGCATCGCCCGGCGTCTCTGCCACGTCGTCGGGCCGCACCAGCACGTTCCGTCCTCCTGCACGGCCGCAATCACGGCGGCGGTGCGTTCCGCGTCCCCGAATTCCACGACGACCTGGTTCAAGACGACTTCGTTGAGCACCTGGAACCCCGACGCGGCGAGCCCCTCGGCGAAGCGCCTCGCCAGCGCGCAGGAGCGCTCCACGAGCGCGGCGACGTCGCCGCGTCCGAGCGTGGCGAGGACGGCCCACACTTCGGCTCCCCGTGCCCGCTGCGACGACTGCGGCGTGTACTCCATCGTCTCGTGCTCGGCCTCGGCGACGAGGTAGGCGGCCCGCGCCTGCATCGACCGGCGCAGGGCGTCGGGGTCGCGCACGAAGGCGATGCCGCAGTCGTAGGTGGTGTTCAGCCACTTGTGCGCGTCCGTCGCCCAGGAGTCGGCCCGGTCGACCCCGGCGACCGCCGGGGCGATCTTCGGCGACGCGGCGGCCCACATCCCGAACGCGCCGTCGACGTGGACCCACGCGCCTTGCTCGCGAGCCCACCGGACGAGCGGAACGAACGGGTCGCTCGCTCCTGAGTTCACGTTTCCGGCCTGCAGACAGACGATCGCCGGTTGGCGAAGTGTCGGGAGCGAATCCGCCCGGACGCGTCCTTGCGCGTCGACGGCAAGCCTCGTTACGCGATCCCGGCCGAGCCCGACGATCCCGAGCGCCTTGTGGACCGTCGCGTGGGCCTCGGAGCTCACGACGACCTCGATCTCTGGCGCACCGACGAGGCCGCGCGCCGACGCGTCCCAACCCGTCGCCGCGAGGACCGCGTCGCGTGCCGCGGCGAGGCAGGTCGCGTTCGCCATCGTCGCGCCGGTCACGAAACCGCCGGCCGTACCCTCGGGGAGCCCGAAGAGCTCGGTCAACCATCGAAGCGCTGTGGCCTCGAGACGCGCCGCAACCGGCGACATGACCCGCAACGCGGCATTCTGGTCCCAGGCGGCGAGCAGCCACGAGGTCGCGACGGCGATCGGCAGAGCCCCTCCGTTCACGAACCCGAAGAAGCGGGGACCCGTCGTCGCCATCGTCGCGGGCGATCCGACATCGTCGAGGAGCGCGAGGGCGCGGAGCCCGTCGAGGCCGCGGTCCGGCAGGGGCATGTCGAACGCCTCGAGAGCGGCGATCGCCTCGTGCGTTGGCGGAACACGCCGCTCGTCGATGGCCGCGAGGTAGGAGCGGGCGCGTTCTGCCGCGGCGGCGAGCAGGGCGTCGCGCGACGCGAGCATCGCGGCCACGTCAAAGTCACTCATCGCCCTCCACCTCCTCGGTGGCGGCCAGCTCACCGGTCGTGATCACCGCCAGGGGTAGGGAGAACTCCTGCGCGTCCAACGCGATGTCGCCCGACGTCGCGCGAGCCAGACGGGCGCGGCTCCCCGCGGCCCAGCGTCGGCGGGTGAACACGCCCTGGGAAATCGCGACGCCGACGAGGATGACGACCGCCCCGACGGGCTCGTTCCAGAGGAGGGCCTCTCCGAGAACGATGATCCCGAGAAGGGTCGAGAAGATGGGGATGATGTACGTGACGAGCGAGGCGTTCGACGCGCCCGCTTCGCGGATGATCGAGTAGTTGAGGACGTAGGCGACGCCGGTCCCGAAGGCGCCGAGGGCGACGACGCACAGGACGCTCGCCGCGCTGACATGAGCCGGAACCCTGGCGAGGAATGGCGACGCGATCGCGAGCTCGACGGTCGCCGCGATGAGCTGGCCGGCGGCGAGGCCGATCGGCGGTTCCGATGATCTCGTGACGAAGCGCTTCGCGTACGGGGTGCCGAGCCCGTAGCAGGCGGAGGCGCCGAGGCAGGCGAAGTCGCCGGAGAGGTGGCTCCCGGACAGCCCGCCCCAGGCGCCGAATACGACGGCCACGCCGAGGAAGCCGACGGCGAGGCCGGTCACCTTGGCACGCGTCGGGCGTTCGGACGGAACCATCAAGAACGCCACTGGCACGACGAAAAGTGGCGTCGTCGCGTTCCAGATCCCCGCGGCGACCGAGGAGATCCGTTGCTCACCCCAGGCGATGAGGGTGAACGGCACGGCGTTCAGCAGCAGGCCCGCGACGGCGAGATGCCACCAGAGGCGGAGACTGCGCGGCAGGGCCTGGTGCGATGCCACGAGGACGATGACGAGGGTCACCGCGCCGATCGCGATCCGGCCCGACGTGACGTCGAACGGCTCGAACGAGCGAACGCCCACCTTCATGAAAAGAAAGCTCGTGCCCCAGATCGCGCTGAGGGCGACGGCGCGCACCTGCCACGTTCCCCGGAATGACTCGAGATGCCGCACTTCACGCCTCCCGGGAGCGGGCACCGACGGTCCGGCGATCCCGTGGATCCTCAGTTACTGGAGCGCTCACTGTTATCGGAACACCGTTCAGGCGCCGCTCTGGGGCCCAGCCGGCCCGGCCCACGACGGTGGCGGTGTCCCGAAGACGTCCGAGCGACCGTGCCAGACAGGCCGGCCCTGATCCTACGGGTCGGCCGTGACCTCAGGGAAGTTCGGACGGAGGCTCCGCAAAACGACTTCTGGACCGGCGAGCCCTACTGGACGGTCACGGCAAGGTCGTCCAACATGGGACGAGCGGGGGATCGCGTTTCGTGCCACCATCTCTTTGGATCGCCCGTTGCAAGGAGGCGACGATGCTCGATGCGACCGTGAAGGAACTGGCCAGAGGGAAGAACTTCGCCGCGTTGACGACGATGCTTCCGAGCGGCCGCCCGATGACGCACCTCATGTGGGTCGACGCTGACGACGACCACGTCCTCGTCAATACCGAGATCCACCGGACCAAGTTCAAGAACGTGGAGATGAACCCGGTGGCGACGGTGACGGTCATGGACGCGACGAATCCGTACCACTACGCGGAGATCCGCGGCCGGGTCGTGGAGCGGGTGCGGGGTCCCGAGGCCCGGGCCCACATCGACTTCCTCGCCGAGAAGTACACGGGGAAGCCCTACGCGAACGAGATCGAAAGCGAGCGGGTGATCTTGAAGATCTCCCCGGATCGCCAAGTCGTGCACTAGGGGTGCCCGCGGGCTCCGGCCCGTTGCGCCGCCGGACGTGGTCGTCGGTCCCGCCCCGTTTGTTCGTCGGTGCCGTCGCCCGCATGGCAGTGGGGCGCCGACCCGTCCGCGGCGTATTCGCGTTTCGACCCGGTCCGCGATCAGGGTCGAGCTCGCCCATGGTTACGCTCGGAGAATGGACATCATCGAAGCGAAGAAGTTCGTCGCCGAGCATCACCGCGCCGTGCTCGCAACGACACGGGCGGACGGCAGGGTGCAGCTTTCGCCCGTGACGGCCGGCGTCGACGGCGACGGGTACGTCGAGGTCAGCTCGCGCGAGACCGCGATGAAGACGATCA
Source organism: uncultured Acidimicrobiaceae bacterium (assembly GCA_963785415.1). GTDB lineage: Bacteria > Actinomycetota > Acidimicrobiia > Acidimicrobiales > Bog-793 > Bog-793. The sequence continues at coordinate 1,213,255 of CAWAVB010000001.1, read as the reverse complement.
ATGTGAAAAGGACGCCCTACGCCTCGCTCTGCGTGTTCACGGAACGCTTCTTCGGCGACTGGGTCCAGGTGGAAGGTGACATCGCGGTGGTGTCGCTGCCGGAGGCGATGGAAGGACTCGTCGACTACTACCGGCGGATTTCGGGAGAGCACCCCGACTGGGACGACTACCGGGCGACGATGGAGCGCGACCGCCGCGTGCTCCTGAAGATGACCGTGCGCCGCGTCGGCCCGAACAAATCCGGCTGACAGCGCGGAACCGGCGTCGTAACGTGCCGGAGAAGCGAACGAACAGGAGACAACATGGCGCTGCTTCCGACGCGGGCTTTGGGCAAGACCGGCATGGAGATCACCCGGGTCGGGTATGGCTCCTGGGCGGTCGGAGGTGGGAGCTGGCGGTTCGGCTGGGGCGACCAGGACGACGCGGACTCGATCGCGGCGATCCGCCACGCGGTCGAGCTCGGGATCAACTGGATCGACACCGCCGCGGCCTACGGCATCGGCCACGCGGAGGAGGTCGTCGCCGCGGCGCTCGGGGGATTCGCTCCGGCCGACCGACCGTACGTCTTCACCAAGGGCGGAACGATCGTCGACCCGGACAACCCGATGCTCACGCCGGGCCACGTCGGGGACCCGACGAGCCTGCGGCGTGAGGTCGAGGCGAGTCTGCGCCGGCTGCGGGTCGAGCGCATCGACCTCTACCAGATGCACTGGCCGGCGGCGGACGGGACCCCGCTCGAGGCCTACTGGGACGTCTTCCTCGACCTGCGGGACAAGGGCCTGATCGCCGCGGCGGGACTCTCGAACCACGGGGTCGACCTGCTCGACGCCGCGGAGGCGCTCGGCCACGTCGACTCGGTCCAGCCGCCGTACTCGCTCGTCAAGCGCCGCGCCGGCGGGGATGTGATCCCGTGGTGCGCCGCCCACGGGACCGGGGTCATCGTCTACAGCCCGATGCAGGCGGGACTGCTCTCCGGGACGTTCAGCGAGGCGCGTGCTGCAGCACTCGACCCGGAGGACTGGCGCCGGACGAGCCCGGATTTCTCCGGGGCGGAACTCGCGAAGAACCTCGCCCTCGCCGACGCGCTGCGGCCGATCGCCGAGCGGTACCGCGTCTCGGTCGGCGCCGTCGCCGTCGCCTGGACGCTGGCGACGCCGGGGGTCACGGGCGCGATCGTCGGGGCGCGCAGCCCGTCCCAGGTCGACGGGTGGTCGGCCGCGGCGGACCTCCCGCTCGACGATGCGGACCTCGCGGAGATCGCCGCCGCGGTCAGCCGGACCGGCGCCGGAGAGGGCCCGGTCCGCCCGTAGGGACTCGGCGGCCGCTCACTCCCCCGACCGGGGCGGAGGGGCGTGCGCCGCGCTCGCCGCGGCGAGCGCGGCGATGAGGTGGGCGGTGCAGGACGTCACCGCCTTGGCCGTCGGGAGGTGGAGGCACTCGTCGGGGACGTGCGCGTTCGAACCCGGACCGAGCACCCCGGTCGTCACGACCTGGGCCGCCGGGTAGCGGCGCGCGATCGAAGTCACGAACGGGATCGAGCCGCCCATCCCGAACGAGCGTGGTGGGTTGGCGAAGGATCGAACCGAGGATTCCTCGATCGCGGCATCGAGCCAGGCCGGCAGTTCGGGGGCGTCCCAGCCCGAGGACGCCTGCTGGATCTCGAGGGAGATGACGGCACCCGACGGAGGGTCGCGCGTGATCGCCACGCGCAGCGCCTCGGCCACCGCAGCAGCGTCGGCGGTCGGCGGGATCCGCAGCGAAACCTTCACCGCACTCGACGGGCGGAGCACGTTTCCGGCGGACTCGATGGGCGGGAACCCTTCCGCGCCGGTGACCTCGAGCGACGCCCGCCAGATCTGGCGGACGAGGCGTGACGGCGCGTCCGTGCCCTCGAGCTCCACGCCCGGCAAGAGGGGGAAGTCTCCCGCGGCCGCGTCGCCGAACTCGGTGGCGACCGTGTCGATCTCGCGGCGTCGTCGGGCCGGGATCTCGACTTGGCAACCCGGGATGAGCACGTCACCGGTCGAGGCGTCCTCGACGCGGTCGAGAAGCTCGCGCAGGACGCGGAACGACGACGGGACGACACCGCCCGCCAGACCGCTGTGGACCCCTTCGGTCATGACGCCGACCCGCAGGACGGCGTTGATCGTGCCGCGTAGCGATGTCGTGACCCAGAGGCGGTCGTAGCTAATGCAACCCGAATCGAGGCTGACGACGAGCGCCAGGGGCCCGATCCGATCGGCGAGCGTGTCGAGCATCGCATCGAGGTCGGAGCTGCCGCTCTCCTCGCTCGCCTCGATGAGCACGACGACGCGCCCGTGGGGCGCGCCCACCGCCTCCAGGGCCTCGAGCGCCCCGAGCGCAGCGAACACCGCGTAGCCGTCATCGGCGCTTCCCCGGCCGTAGAGGTGGTTGCCCTGTCGCACCGCCCGGAACGGGTCGAGGCCCTCCCGCCACGCGCCGAGCGGAGGCTGCTTGTCGAGATGGCCGTAGACGAGCGTCGTCGGTGCAGGACCGTCAGCGGTCGATCCGGCATCGACGAGAAGGCATGGCGTCCGGCCGGGCAGCCGCACGACCTCGGCCGTGCAGCGGGCGAGTGCCCGCCGGCCGGCCCACGTCCGCAGGAGCTCCGCGGCCTGGTCGATCGCCCCGTTTGACGCCCAGTTGTCGTCGAACTCAGGCGAAAGGCACGGGATCGCGATGTACTCGGACAGCGTGGCGAGCGCGTCGTCCTCCCAGTGCCGTTCGACGAACGGGCCGATCGCCGACAAATCGCAGGTGCTCAACGGTGGTCACCTCCCTCGTGCCGAACGGGGTTCGGCCTGGCGGTCGCACTCCCGGATCGAGCTCCGCCTGGTACGTGGTTGATGGTCACAGCCGTGTCGAGGCGACTTGGCGCGCTTTGGACCCGGGTGCACGGTGCATCACCATCACTTTGCCAGTTGTAGCGCAGCACAGCCCCGGCCCTTCGGCGAGAATGGGGTCGTGGTCCCCCGCCCGCTGTCCGCGATCGTCCTCGCCGCAGGGGAGGGGACGCGGATGCGCTCGGCGACGCCGAAGCCGCTCCACCGGCTGTGTGGGCGGCCGATGGTGCTCCACGTGCTCGACGCCCTGGCCGAGCTGCCCGTCGAGCGGGTCGTCGTCGTCGTCGGGTTCCGCTCGGTCGACGTCGTGAAGGCCATCCAGGCCGAGGCGCCCCCGGAACTGCGGATCGAGTTCGTCGAGCAGACCCAGCCGCTCGGGACGGGCGACGCCGCCGCCGTCGCGCTCACCGGGTTCGACGAGGGGACAGACCTCGCGGGCGGAGACCTTGTCATCCTGCCGGGCGACACCCCGCTTCTGCGGCCGGCGACGCTCGCTGGGCTCGTGCGAACGCACCGGCGGAGCGATGCCGCGGCGACGTTGTTGACCGCCCGGGTCGCCGACCCGGTGGGATACGGCCGAGTTGTCCGGTCCAAGAACGGGAACGTCGCCCGCATCGTCGAGCACGCGGACGCGAACGAGGAGGAGCTCGGAATCGACGAGATCGCGACGTCGATCTACTGCTTCCGGCACGGCGTCCTCGCGCCGGCTCTGCGCCGCCTCTCGCCTGTGAACGCGCAGGGCGAGTACTACTTGACCGACGCGATCGGGGTGCTCGACGGGGCGGGGTATCCCGTCGTGACGATGGTCGTGCCCGATCCCGTCGAGGCGGCCGGGGTGAACGACCGGGCCCAGCTCGCGGTGGCGGAGGCGGTGCTGCGCGAACGGCTGAACGAGCGGTGGATGAGGCGTGGCGTGACGATGACCGATCCCACCCACACCTACCTTGACTCCGGCGTCGAGCTCGCCGTGGAAGTCGTCCTCGAACCCGGGGTGCACCTCGAAGGCGCGACGTCGGTCGGTAGGGGGGCGGTCATCGGACCGGACTGTCAACTCGTCGACTGCGTCGTCGGACCCGGGGCGAGGATCTCCCAGACGGTCGCGCGCAACGCGACGATCGGCGAAGGGGCCGTCGTCGGCCCGTTCGTCTTTCTGGACAAGGGGAGCCGAGTCGAGGCACATTCGGCGACCGGGGCGTTCCGCACGATCGAATTTGACGATTCCGGTCAGGACTGATGGGAGAGGGGAAAAAGATGGAGCTTGTACCGCGTCGACGTCTCGAGTTGTTCAGCGGGAGATCGCACCCTGGGCTCGCGCACGAGATCGCGGACAACCTCGGGATCGCGCTCGGCGAGGCGAACCTGCACGATTTCGCCGACGGGCAGATCCACTGCCGCTACGACGCATCGATCCGCGGTTCGGACGTCTTTATCATCCAGACCCACAGCCACCCAGTGAACGACTCGATCATGGAGCAGCTGATCATGATCGACGCCGCCAAGCGCGCCTCCGCGCACCGGATCACCGCCGTCTGCCCCTACTACGGCTACTCCCGGCAGGACCGCAAGTCGACTGGGCGCGAACCGATCACGGCGAAGCTCGTCGCCGACCTGCTCTCCGCCGCGGGTGCCGACCGAGTCGTCAGCGTCGACCTGCACTCGGGGCAGATCCAGGGTTTCTTCAACTTCCCCGTCGACCACCTCACCGCGCTGCCGGTCCTGTGCAACTACCTTGCCGAGCAGGACCCGCACGAGCTCGTCATCGTGTCGCCGGACGCGGGACGGGTGAAGGTCGCCGAGCGGTTCAGCCAGCAACTTGGCGCTGACCTGGCCTTCGTCCACAAGCGGCGGCTGACGAGCACGGCGAACAGCGTCGAGGCCCGCGAGGTGATCGGTGTCGTGAAGGGCCGGCGCTGCGTGATCATCGACGACCTCATCGACACCGGCGGCACGATCATCGGCGCCGCCGAGCGCCTGAGGAACGAGGGCGCGACCGACGTCTGGGCGATGGCGACGCACGCCGTGCTCTCCGATCCGGCACTCGAGCGGTTGCGCGCCGACACGATCAGCCGCGTGATCGTGACGAACACCCTGCCCTTGCCCAAGGAAAGGCTGATCGACAAGGTCGAGGTGCTCTCCGTCGCGCCGCTCATCGCAGCGGCGATCGACGCCGTGTTCGAGGACACGTCGGTCTCGGGCATCTTCGGAGGGAACAATCTCGTCTGAGCCGGCAGGTCCCGGCGTCTCGATCTCCCGCCGAACCCGGAGGGCGGTCCGGGCGCGGCAGGCGGTGCGTGCCGTGGCGCCGCCCCGAGGGGACCAGTTCCGGCCGCAGTCGCAGGTCGCCTAGACTCGACACGGATAAGTGCCGTGTCGCGGCCCACAGACGGGGCCCCGCGAGATGCGGCCGCAATCGACTGGATTCGAACCCCGAGGAGCGCGTTGACATGGATGAGGTTGCTCTCGTCGCAGAACCCCGCAGCGACAAGGGCTCGCCCGCGACCCGGCGTCTCCGAGTCCGAGGCCGGGTCCCCGGCGTCGTCTACGGCCACGGGGTCACGCCGATCCCGGTGAGCGTCGACGAGCGGGCGCTGCATGGCGCGCTCTCGACCGAAGCCGGGGCGAACGCGCTCATCGACTTGACGATAGGCAAGACGCACCACCTCGCGTTGGCCCGTGAACTGCAGCACCACCCGGTGCGTCAGACGGTCGCGCACGTCGACTTCATCGTCGTGCGCCGCGACGAGATCGTCGCCGCCGAGGTCCCCGTCGTGCTCGTCGGCGAGGCGGTCGCCGTCAACCGGGTCGGCGGGACGGTGGAGCAGCTGTTGCTCTCGGTCGACGTCCACGCCAAGCCGGCGGACATCCCGCGTTCGTTCGAGGTCGACATCAGTGAGCTCGACATCGGCGACGCGATCCGGCTCACCGTGATCACGATCCCGCCGGGCGTGACGCTCGACGCTGATCCGGAGTCCCCGGTCGTCGTCGGTCACGCGGCCCGGGTCGAGGTCGTCGAGGCGCCTCCCGAGGAGGAGGAGGGCGTCGCCCCGGCTGAGCCCGCGGTCGAAATCCCGACTGACGAAGCCGCCGGGAGCTGACGACGGCGCTCATCGGTCGGCGCTCTGCTCGAGCGAGGACCGGAGCGATCGCCGACCTGCTCGCGGTCGGGCTGGGCAACCCCGGTTCCGAGTACGCGCACACCCGTCACAATGTCGGCGCCGACGCGGTCGCGATCGTCGCCCAGCGCCACGGAGCGGTGCTGCGTGCCGAGCGCGGGACGTCGTCCCGGGCGGTCGCCGTCGTCTCCGGCGACCGCAAGCTCGCGCTGGCGATCCCTGTCACCTACATGAACGACTCGGGCATGGCGCTCGTGGCGCTCGTGCGCCGTTATTCGGTTGACGACCCGGCGTCGCTCGTGGTCGTCCACGACGAGCTCGACCTCCCGGTCGGGGTCGTCCGGGTCAAGCTCGGAGGCGGGTCGGCCGGCCACAACGGTCTGAAGTCGGCCGAGCAGCACCTCGGGACGCTCGAATTCGCCAGGGTGAGGATCGGAATCGGCAAGCCGCCGGGGCGGATGCCCGGGGCCGACTATGTCCTGCGCCGGCCGTCGGGGCCGGAATCCGAGCTCCTTGCCGGTGCCGTCGAACGGGCCGCCGACGCGGTGGAGCTCATCTTCTCCACGGGCCTCGACGCCGCGATGACGGCAGTGAACGCCGGGGGATGACCGCTCCGCTCTCGTCGCTCGTCGGCGCGCTTGCCACCGAGCCGGCGCTCGCCGAACTGCTCAGCGTGGGGGACACCGCCATCGCGGTCGCCGACCCCGCCCGTCCGTTCGTGCTGGCGGGGGTCGCTGCACTCGGTGTCGCGCCCGTTGTACTTGTCGGGACGCCGACCGGCGTCGAGGCCGACCGGATCGCCCACGATCTCGGGGCCTTCTACGACCCCGCCAGCGTCGCCGTGATGCCCGCCTGGGAGACACTGCCTTTCGAACGGGTCTCGCCCGCCGAGGAGACCATGGGCAGCCGTCTGCGGACGATCTGGCGTATCGACCGGGCGCACGCCGGCCACGGCCCGGAGGGTGGGGACCGGCCCGAGACGTTGGTCGTCGTCGCGCCCGTCCGGGCGCTCCTGCAGCGGCTGGCGGCGACCTCCTCCGATGCTGCACCGCTCGTCATCCGTCAAGGGGGCGAGATCGATCCCACGGGGCTCGTCGCGCACCTCGTCGCCGCGGGATACCGCCGGGAATACCAGGTCGAGCACCGGGGCGAGGTCGCCGTGCGCGGAGGCATCGTCGACCTGTTCCCGTCGACCTCGGACAACGGCGTGCGCGTCGACTGCTACGGAGATCTCGTGGAGCGGCTCACGGTCTTCGACGTTGTCGACCAGCGCAGCGTGCGCGACCTCGATTCGGTCGAGGTCTTCGGCTGCCGGGAGCTCCTGGTCACTGACGAGCGCCGCAAGGTCGCGGCCGAGCTCGCCCGGAAGGCGCCGTTCGCCCGCGAGCAGTTCGCCCGCATCGCGGAAGGTGAGGTTTTCGACGGCCTCGAGTCCTTCCTGCCGTGGCTCGACGGGGCCGGAGGCCTGGTCACCGACCTGCTCGGCCCGACCGACCGGATCGTGCTCATCGAGCCCCGGCGGATGCGGGACCGGGCCGTCGAGATCCTCGACGAAGAGGCGACGCTCGCGGCGTCGCTCGCCGAGACCTGGCGGGCGAAGGACTCGCCGGCGGCGCAGGCGGCGGCGATCTTCCCGGCGTTGCACCTCGGTTTCGACCGGCTGCTCGCGAGGACCCCGGCGCGGGTCGCGTCACTGCTGGCGACGGCGGAGGGGCCGCAGACCCCGACGATCCGCGTGGCTGGCTGGCCCCAGGCGCTCGGTGACGCGGCGCCCCTCGCCCGCCGGATCGGCGAGCTCACGCGGGCGGGCACGGCCGTCGTCGTCGCCGCCGAGGGGGCCGGCAGCGCCGCCCGGATCGCCGACGTGCTCGACGAGGCCGGAGTCAACGTCGACCGGTTCCTCGCGGCTCCCGCCGGACAAGGTGGGCGCATCCGGGCGTTGCGGGAGCCTGGGACGCACGTCGTCGTGGCGTCGCTCGACCGGGGCTTCGTGCTCGACGCCGCGCGCGTCGCCGTGCTCGCCGAGAGCGATCTCACCGGGCGGCACCGCCCGCACCGTGTGCCCCGGGCGCGCGCCCGTCCCGTCGAGGGGTTCTTCGACGACCTCGCCGTCGGCAGCTTCGTCGTCCACCACGTCCACGGCGTCGCCCGCTACGGCGGCATGGTGCGCCGCGGCGTCGCGGGCACCGAACGCGACTATCTCCTCCTCGAGTACCGGGGCGGGGACCGGCTCTACGTCCCCTCGGACCAGATCGACGCCATCACGCCGTACACGGGCGGCGAGCACCCGACGCTCAACCGGCTGAACGGCAACGACTGGCGACGGCAGCGCTCCCGCGTCCGCCAGGCGGTGCGCGCCGTCGCCCAGGAGCTCGTCGTCCTGTACCGCCGCCGCCTCGCCTCGCCGGGCCACGCCTTCTCCCCCGACACCCCCTGGCAGGCCGAGCTCGAGCAGTCCTTCCCCTATCCCGAGACCGCCGACCAGTTGCGCGCCGCCGCCGAGGTGAAGGCGGACATGGAGCGTCCCGTGCCGATGGACCGCCTCGTCTGCGGCGACGTCGGGTTCGGCAAGACCGAGATCGCGGTGCGGGCCGCCTTCAAGGCGGTCCAGGACGGCACACAGGTCGCCATCCTCGTGCCGACGACGATCCTCGCCCGGCAGCATTTCCAGACGTTCGCCGACCGTTTCGCGCCCTACCCGGTGCGGGTCGAGATGCTCTCCCGGTTCCTCACGGCCGCCGAGGCCGCAGCCGTCGTCCGGGGGATCGCCTCCGGCTCGGTCGATGTCGTCGTCGGGACCCACCGGCTCCTCACCGACGACGTCAAGTTCCGGAAGCTCGGTCTGCTCGTCGTCGACGAGGAGCAGCGCTTCGGCGTGAACCAGAAAGAGGCGATCAAGAAGCTGGCGATCGGCGTCGACGCTCTCACGCTCACGGCGAACCCGATCCCGCGCACTCTCGAGATGGGCCTCACGGGGATCCGGGACCTCTCCGTCATCGACACCCCCCCGGCCGAACGCCAGCCGATCCTCACCTACGTCGGCGAGGAGGACGACCGCGCCGTCGCCGAGGCGATCCGCCGCGAGCTACTACGCGAGGGACAGGTCTTTTTCGTGCACAACCGCGTCGAGGGCATCGAGGCGGTGGCGGCCCGCGTCGCCGCCCTCGCGCCCGAGGCGCGCGTCGCGATCGCCCACGGCCAGATGGACGAGGCGAGCCTCGAGCGGACCGTCGTCGACTTCGCCGAAGGACGCTACGACGTGCTCGTCTGCACGACGATCATCGAGTCCGGGATCGACATGCCGGCGGTGAACACCCTCGTCGTCGACCGGGCCGACCTGTTGGGCCTGGGCCAGCTCCACCAACTGCGCGGCCGGGTCGGTCGCTCGTCGTCGCGGGCGTACGCCTACCTGTTCCACCCGGCCGACTGCGTCCTTTCCGAGCAGGCCTACGAACGGCTGCGCACGATCGGCGAGCACACCGAACTCGGATCGGGCTTCAAGATCGCGATGCGCGACCTCGAGATCCGCGGCGCGGGCAGCCTTCTGGGCACGGACCAGTCCGGGCACATCGCCGCGGTCGGCTACGACCTCTACGTCCGCATGGTCGCCGAGGCGGTCGCCGAGCTGAAAGGCGAGGAGGTCCCGCAGCCGAGCGAGGTCCGCCTCGACGTGCCGCTCGACGCCCACCTGCCGGCGAGCTACGTCGCCCGGGAGGACCTCCGCCTCGAGGCGTACCGCCGGCTCGCGGCGGTGCGGGCCGTGGCCGAGGTCGACGACATCGGGGCCGAGTGGCTCGACCGCTACGGGCCCCTTCCGGCCCCGGCGGAGGCGCTCCTCGAGATCGCGCGCCTGCGCGCCGAGTGCGTGCGGACCGGGGTGACGGAGGCGACCGTCGTCGCGGTGCGGCCGGGGTCGGGCGGTCCGGGACGAGTCGGCGAGGCGGTCGCCCGCCTCACTCCGGTCCGGCTCCCGGCCTCGGCGCAGGTCCGGCTCAGCCGGCTCGCCCCGCGGGCGATCCTCAAGGAGGAACCTCCGCAACTCGTCGTCCCGCTCGTGGCGGGCCGCCGAGTCGCTGCAGACCTCGTGACGTTGCTCGCCGCGCTCATGCCGGCAAACGGCGGTGGGGGGGTGTGAACCGGTTGGCTTGGCGCCCGGACTGCCCGTACCATCGGCTCACCGTGCGCAGGATCCCTGTTCTCGTCGGCGTGGCGCTCGCCGCGGCCCTGGCGCTCGGCGCCTGCGACGCGCAGTTCACGCCGTACGCTGCCCGCGTCAACGGAGCGGCCGTCTCCCAGTCGACGCTCGACTCCGCCCTCGACTCCGTGGCGGCCGATCCCGGGTACCGTTGCCTCGTCGAGTCGGCTTCAGGGGGCGCGACCTCCGTCGTCGGCGTCGCCCGGGGCACCTACAACGCGACGTTCGCCGCCGGTGCCCTCTCGCTGCTCATCGAGGCCGACGCCATCCACGTCGCCGTCGGCCGGCTCCGGCTCGCCGAGGGTCCGGTCGCGCTGGGCCTCGCCGAGAACGAAATCGAGTCGGACTTCACGCCCCAGTCCGGTTCGGCCTGCCACGTCACCGGCAAGCAGGTGCTCGCCGCCCTCTCTGGCGGGTTCCGCGCGGCCCTCGTCCAGCTCCAGGCCGACGAGGACGCGCTCGCCGCCCGTGCCGCCGGCGCCTCGTTGTCGAACGCGGGCATCGTGAGCTACGAACGGCACCACCGGGCGGCGACGACGCTCGACTGCACCTGGGCGATCGAACTCGCGTCCCAGGCCAAGGCGGAGCAGTTCGCGACGGCGATCTACGGCGGCGTCAGCTTCGCCAAGATCGCCCGCAAGAACTCGCTCGACGCCTCGTCGGCGCCGAAGGGCGGTTACCTCGGCTGCATCCTGCCGTCGAGTTTCACGAGCCCGCTCGGGGGCGTCGTCCGGCGCCTGGCCCTCGGAAGACTCTCCAGCCCGGTCCATTTCCAGAAGTACTGGCTGCTCCTGAAGGTCACCCGCCGGCCGGCCGCGCCGCTCAAACAAGCGGCAAACGCCGTGATCAGCGCCGGGAGGACCGCGGCGGCCAAGCAGCTCAGCGCCATCGTCGTCGCCGCGCACGTGTCGGTCGACCCGACGTACGGCACCTGGGCGAAGGTGAGCGGCACCTGGGAGGTCCGGCCGCCGGCCGGCCCACCCGTCGATCTCGTGCCGAACCCCGCGGCCGTCGGCGCCAAGAGCGCGCTCGGAGGGTAGGTGGCCCGGGCAGCGGGGCCGGACGCGGCCCGCCGGACGCTGCCGACGGTCACCGTCGTCGGCCTCGGCCCGGCAGGACCCGAACTGCTCACCGCGGCCGCGTCCGCGGCCATCGCCGGGGTCCCCGACTGGTTCGTGCGGACCGCCCGCCATCCGGCGGCCGAACCGCTCGTCGCGGCCGGCGCCACGCCGCTCGACCGTCACTACGAGGGCGCGGCCACCTTCGCCGAGGCCTACGCGGGAATCGTCGAGGAGGTCGCCGCCGCCGCGGCGGCGCGGGGCCGCGTCGGCTACGCCGTGCCGGGCTCGCCGTGGGTCCTCGAGGCGACCGTGCGGATGCTGCTCGCCGACGACCGTGTCCAAGTCGAGGTCGTCGACGGGATGTCGTTCTGCGACCTCGCCTGGCGACGGCTCGGCATCGATCCCGTCGAATGCCGTGTGCGGCTCGTCGACGGCGAGCGCTTCGGCGTCGACGCGGCCCGGGACACGGGGCCGTTGCTCGTCGCCGACGTCTGGGCGCCGGCGACCCTCGCGGCGATCAAGCTCGCCGTCGCCGAGCCGCCGGCCGTCGCCGTCGTCTTGCAGCGGCTCGGCTGTCCCGACGAGCACGTCGAGGAGGTCGCTTTCACGGCGATCGACCGGATCGTCCCCGACCACCTCACGTGTTTGTACCTGCCGGAGCTCGCCGCCCCCGTCGGGATCGAGCTCGCCCGGCTCGAGGAGGTCGTCGAGACCCTGCGCGACAAGTGCCCCTGGGACGCCGCGCAGACCCACCGCTCGCTCGTGCGGCACCTCGTCGAGGAGTGTTACGAGGCGATCGAGGCGATCGACGAGCTCGGCGAGCCGCCGGACATCGCCGCGTCGGCCCACCTCGAGGAGGAGCTCGGCGACGTGCTCTGCCAGGTGGTCTTCCATGCGGTCCTCGCCCGGCGCGAGGGGCTGTTCACGTTCGGGGACGTGGCCGCGACGGTCCACGACAAGCTCGTCGCCCGCCATCCCCACGTCTTCGGCGGGGTCGAGGGCGTGCACTCGGTCGACGCCGTGCTCACCCAGTGGGAGGAGCTGAAGCGGAGGGAAAAGGGCCGCGAGAGCGTGATGGACGGGATCCCGGCGGGCCTGCCCGCCCTCGCGCTCGCCGCCAAGCTCGAGCGCAAGGCGGCCGGCGTGGGGCTCGGCTGGGAGGCGATGGGGGACGTCGCCACGGCTGGCCGGATCGCCGACGCGGTCGCGGCGGGGGACGCCGACGTCGTCGGTGAGCTCGCCTTCGCGCTCGCCCGGTTGGCGGCCGACCGGGGGATCGACGCCGAGGAGGCGCTGCGCCGCTCGGCCCAGCGGTTCCGCGCCCGGTTCGCGTCGGCCGAGCGGCTCGCCGTTGCCGACGGCACGACGCTCGCCGCGACGAGCCCCGGGGCCCGCCGGGCCTACTGGGAGGCCGCCGGCGGCACCTGAGGCGCCCACCCGTCCGTCCGGGTCCCACTTTGGTAGCCTTTGAGAACATCTATCACTTGGTTACCAGGTCGATCAGGAGAAACAGACTCGTGGGCGTGATCGTCGAGCTCGACGCGAAAGAGGTCCTCGACTCCCGGGGGAACCCGACGGTGGAGGTCAGCTGCATCCTCGAGAGCGGGGCCTGCGGGCGGGCGATCGTCCCGTCCGGTGCCTCGACCGGCGAGTTCGAGGCGACCGAGCTGCGCGACGGGGACGCCCGCTACGGCGGCAAGGGCGTGCTCGGCGCGGTCGGCAACGTGCGCGACGAGATCGCCGAGATGCTCGAGGGGTTCGACGCCTCCGACCAACGGCTGATCGACCTCGCGCTCGTCGACCTCGACGGGACGCCGACGAAGTCACGGCTCGGCGCGAACGCCATCCTCGGCGTGTCGCTCGCCGTCGCCCGGGCCTCCGCTGACGAGCTCGACCTGCCGCTGTACCGCTACCTCGGCGGGGTCGACGCCCACGTGCTCCCCGTCCCGATGATGAACGTGCTGAACGGCGGCGTGCACGCCGACAACAACGTCGACTTCCAGGAGTTCATGATCGTGCCCCACGGCGCGGCCTCCTTCGGCGAGGGCCTGCGGTGGGGGGTCGAGACGTACCACGCCCTGAAAAGCGTCCTTCACGACCGCGGCCTTGGCGGCGGCGTCGGCGACGAGGGCGGCTTCGCGCCGAACCTGGCGACGAACGAGGAAGCGCTCGCCATGCTCGTCGCGGCGATCGAAAAGGCGGGCCACGTGCCCGGCGACGAGATCGCCATCGCGCTCGACCCCGCGGCCAGCGAGTTCTACGAGAAAGGCGCGTACGTGCTCGCCGGCGAGAAGCGCACGCTCGCGCCGGAGGAGTTCGTCCGCTACTGGGCCGAGATCTGCGGGCGCTATCCGGTCATCTCGCTCGAGGACGCGATGGCCGAGGACGACTGGGCGGGATGGGCGGCCCTCACCGCGGCGCTCGGCACGTCCGTCCAGCTCGTCGGGGACGACATCTTCGTGACGAACGTCGAGCGCGTCGAGCGCGGCATCCGCGAGCACGTCGCCAACGCGGTGCTCATCAAGGTGAACCAGATCGGCACCCTCACCGAGACGCTCGCCACGATGCGGCTCGCCCGTGACGCCGGTTACCGCTGCGTCGTCTCGCACCGCTCCGGCGAGACCGAGGACACGACGATCGCCGACCTCGCCGTCGCAACGAACTGCGGCCAGATCAAGACCGGGGCCCCGGCGCGCTCGGACCGCGTCGCCAAGTACAACCAGCTGCTGCGGATCGAATACGAGCTCGGGGAGGCCGCCGAGTGGCCGGGAACCCGGGCTTTCGCGCGCGCCCCGGCGGTCCGACGACGTGAAATCGCTGCGTCGCGCCCGTGCGGGTCTCGTCGGCGCCGTCGTCCTCGCGATCGCGATCGTCGCCACCGGCCTGCCGACCGGGATGATCGGCCGCCAGCGCGACGCGCTCGCCGTCGTCGACCGCCAGCTCGCGACGATCGCGGCGCACAACGCCGTGATCCGATCGGAGATCTCGAGCCTGCGGCAGCGCTCGACGATCGAGGCGATCGCCCGCGAGGACTACGGGCTCGTCCGGCCGGGACAGCGCTCCTTCGTCATCCTGCCGGGCAAGGGCACCCACGCTGTCGGCGCGGGGACGCTCGGCCTCGAGCCGATCCCCGCCGACGACCTCGTGCCGACCAGTGTCTCCGCCGTCGCGCCCCCCGTCGTCGCCACGGGGGTGCGGTCGGCGAGCCTGTGGAGCCGGACGCTCAACGAGCTGGAGTTCTGGCGCTGGGCGATCTGAACCGGGCGGAACCGGCTCCCGGGCGGGCTGTCCGCGACGTGCCCGGGTGCCGCACCGGGCCGCGCCGTGGCGCCACGGCCGGTGACTGACGGAGGGGCCGCGGCCCTCCCGCCGAGCCCGGTCGAACTCCTCGCCTCGGCGCTCGCAGCCGACGACACCGATCTCGATTCGTGGGCGCGCACGCTCTCTGGCGCGTTCGCGGGGGTGCTGCCCGCCGGGACGCTCAGGGTGGTGCGCGAGCGCACGCTCGCCGACCGCGTCGCAGGCAAGCCGGGCGAGATCCGCATGATCCGGGCGCGTTTCGGCGAGCTCGTCCTCGAACTGGCCGCCGGTCGCGCGACGGTCGTCGGCACGGTCGTGCGCGAGGTGCGCGGCATCACGGTCCGCCGCCGCACACTGTCCCTCGACGAGTGGCGGGAGCTGTTCGCCGCCGAGGTCACGCGCCTCGCGGCGGGGAAAGCCTCGTTGCGCCAGGCGATCGAGCGCCTCGTGGGCGCGCCGTGACCTACAGGTTGAGAATGGCGGAGCAGGCCGGCCAGGGGTGCCAGCCGTCGCGCTGGTAGAGCAGGTAGGCGGCCGCGTCCTGCACGGCGGGTGACGCGTCGCTCGGCAGGCCGGTCTCGCCGAGGCCGAGCCAGGTCCCGAGCGCGAACTGATAGGCGCCGTAGTAGCCGTTCCCCGTGTTCGTCTGGTAGTCGCCGCTCGCCTCGCAGTTGCGCAGCTCGGCGAAGTCCTGGCTGAGCGAACCGTTCGGGATCGGTGACGTGCCGATCCCCTGGGTGCCGGCGAGCGACGGTGGCCCCGTCTGGTTCCCGTTGGTGCCCTGCGCGGCCTGGGACTTCGCCGCGGCCGCTTGCTGGGCGGCTTGCTGGGCGGCGAGCTGGGCGGCGACGAGCCGGGCGAGCTGGCCCTGCACCGAGTCGTAGAGCCGCTGCTCGCTCTGGAGCGTGCCGACGACGCTCGTGCGCGCCGCGGTCGTGCGGGCGAGCGCCTCCTTGGCGACGGCGGCCTCGTGGGTCTCGACGGCGAGCGACGTGCGCAGGCGGGTCTCGTCGCCCTGGTAGCTCGCGATCGCCGAGCTGAGCTTGTTCGAGGCGAAGTTGAGGTAGGTCTGCTCGACGGCGACCTCGTCCGGTTTCTCGAGGAGGTACGTCCCGAGGTCGGTCGTACTCCCGGCGGTGACGTAGGCGCCGATCGCCGCGGCGGCCACGTCGTTGCGGTCGTGGCCGAGGAGGTGCTCGATCCGCACGACGACCCCGGAGGTGTGCCTGGCGGCGGCGCTGGCGGCGTCGTATTCGGACTTCGCCGTGAGGTACTGCTCGCCGAGCGAGTTGAGCTGGTTGTTGTCCTGGGCGAGCTCGGTGGCGATCGCGCTCGCCTGCGACTGGAGGTTCCCGGTCGTCGACGTCCCGGCCCCGGCGGACGCGGTGGCGGCGGCGAGGATTCCGGCGACGAGACCCGCGGAGACGAACCAAACGCGTCGCGTCGTCAGAGTCCGAGCCCCGGCCTGGGACCGTTTTCGTCCGTGGCGGCCGCGGGCGACACCGCCGGCATCGTCGGCCACAACGCGACGTTAGCCAAGGACTGACGATGCGGCCGGGTTCGGGGCGCCGCGGCGGTTGCGAGGAAGAACCGGGGCTTTCGGGGCACCTCTAAGCTGCGGCGATGAGCGTCATCGCCGTCGTCGTCGCGGTCGGCCCGAACCGTGGCGCCGGCCCCGTTCGGCTCGACGAGGTGGCTCGGGCGGCGGGAGGGGCCCATCCCGACGAGGTCGTCGTGGTCGTCGGCCCGACGGCGCGACTCCGCGGGCTCCCCGAGGACGCCACCGTGATCGTCGATCGTGCCGGCGCGGCGAGCGAGGCGACGGCGCTGCGCGCCGCGGTCGACTACGCCCAGCGGTCGGGCGCCGACGTGCTCGTCGTGGCCCTCGAAGACGCGCTGGCCGCTGGGCCGGTCGCGGCCGACCGGGAGTGCTGGCGCCGGATCGCCGAGGCATCCCCGGGCGAGATCGTCGTCGGCACGATCGGCGGAAGGCCGGCGGGCCTCGTGCGGCTATCGGCGGACGCCTGGCCCCTTCTCCCCTTCGACGGACGCGTCGGCCGGGCCCTCACCGCCCACGCCGCACGGGTCGCCGAATGCCCCCTCGACGCGCCGGGCCCCGCCGCGTCGCCCGCCGCCACCCCCGGCGACGATCCGTCGCCCGGGGATCTCGCCGCGGTGACGGCCCTGCTCGGGCGGCCGCCTGCCGGAGGCTTCCGGGTCGTCGTCCGTGACGCGACCGGCGGTCCCGTCGTCATCCGCAACGCCCCGTTCCTCGACGACGGGACCCCGATGCCGACGAGCTACTGGCTCGTCGGGCGCACCGAGCAGGAGCTCGTCGGCCGGCTCGAGGCCGCCGGGGGCGTGCGGCGTGCCGAGCGGGCCACCGACCCCGGAGCGCTCGCCGCGGCCCACGCCCGGTACGCCGCGGAGCGCGACGGGCGGATCCCCGCCGACCATTCCGGCCCGCGCCCCGCGGGCGGGGTCGGCGGCACCAGGACGGGCGTGAAGTGCCTCCACGCCCACCTCGCCTGGTATCTCGCCGGAGGGGGCGACCCCGTCGGGCGCTGGGTGGCCGGAGAGCTCGCCGGCGAGCTCAAGGGGGCGGTGGCCGCGGTCGACTGCGGGACGAACTCGACCCGCCTGCTCGTCGTGGGCCCCGATGGCTCGACGCTCGAGCGGCGGATGATCGTCACGCGCCTCGGCGAGGGCGTCGACCGCACCGGTGAGCTCGCGCCCGCGGCGATCGCGCGCACCCTCGCCGCGCTCACCGAGTTCCGGGCGCGCCTTGACGCGCACGGCGTCGTGCGCGTCCGGGCGACGGCCACGTCCGCGGCGCGCGACGCCGCGAACGCCGCGGAGTTCTTCGACGCGGCGACCGCGGTCCTCGGCGTCCGGCCCGAGCTCATCGCCGGCGACGTGGAGGGCCGTCTCGCCTACCGGGGCGCGACCGCCGGTCTCGATCCCGGCACCGGTCCTTTCCTCGTCGTCGACCTGGGCGGCGGCTCGACCGAGCTCGTCGCCGGACCGGCGGGAGATAGCGGCGCGCCCGCGGCGGTCGTCTCGCTCGACGTCGGCTGCGTGCGGGTGACCGAGCGGTTCCTGGCGTCCGACCCGCCGGACGCGGCCGAGCTGGCGGCCGCCCGCGCCTTTGTCGCGGGCGCCGTCGAATCGGCGCTCGCCCGCCTCCCCGCCCTCGGCGTGCCCCGCCGGATGGTCGGGGTCGCCGGCACGATCTCGACGCTCGTCGCGCTCGAGCTCGGGCTCGACCACTACGACTCCGAGGCCGTCCACCTGGCCCGGTTGTCACGGGCCGCGGTCGAACGATGGCTGGCGCGGCTCGCCGCCGAGACCTCGGTCGAGCGCCGCTCGCGGGCCTCGATCGAAGAGGGGCGGTCAGACGTCATCGTCGGCGGGACCGTCGTCCTGGCCGAGGTGATGGGCCGGCTAGGCCACGAGGAGCTCGTCCATTCGGAGCACGACATCCTCGACGGGATCGCCGCGGAGCTGCGCGGGGCCTGAGCGGCGCGCGTTCCTAGACCTGGGCTGGCGTCCTCGCGCGATCGCCACCGAGGACGAGCGTCGCCGTGCGCGCGACGAAGTCGTCGATGTCCCCGTGTTTGGCCAGTGCGTAGCTGCGCCCCTGCTGGGCGAGCTTCGCGCCGATGGGGCTGTGGACGAGAACCCGGACGGCGTCGAACAACTCGCCGACGTCCCGGTACCACAGGCCGCCGTTCGCGGCGGCGACGTGGGCCTTGGAGGCGGAGTCGTCGGGGACGACGACGGGGACGCCGAGGAGCATCGACTCGATGGCGATGGTGCCGACCGGGCCCGGCGGCCGGGCGTCGACCGTCGCCCGGGCCCGGGCGACGAGCCGGGCGAAGTTCACGCCGCTCGGGTTCACCGGCAGGACCGAGGTGTTGTCGGCGTCGCAGATCCGCCACGTCTCGCCGTCGACCTCGGCGACGGAGATTCCCTTCAGGATCGCGGGGAGCATCTCGGCGTTCACGGATCGGGCGAGGCGCGGGCTGCCGGCGGGGAAGCACCGGATGAGCAGCACATAGTCGCCGAACGGGGCGACGCCGACGAGCGGATCCGCGTAGGCGTGGCGGTTCACGCCGATCGCGAGGTCGAGGGGCACGACATCGGGTTCGCGGTCGGGGTCGAGCGCGACGAGCCGGGCGCGCTCGCCGGGGTGGACGATGCCGACCCGGTCGGCGTGGTCGACGAGCCGGGTGATCTCGCTCCGCAGCGGTCGTCCGGCGTCGAGGAACGGGATCGCGACGACGCGGGGCCGGCCGCTCGAGCCCGGGACGCCGAGCGTCGACAGGTTCCAGGGCTGATCGAACCCGGCGAGGATGACGGCGTCCGGGGCGATCGCGTCGAGGGTCCCGACGACGTCGGGTGCGTCTCCCGCGTACTGGCGCAGCAGTTCGGCCGCGGCCGAGGGCGGGCTCGACTTCGCGACCCGCCCGGCGAGCGCGGCGCGCAGCAACGCGCTGCGCCGCGGGTTCGCGCCACGGACGGCGACGGGGTGAACCTCGAAGACGCTGTCGTTGTGCACCGGCCGCTCGGCCTCGCCGAGCTGGACGACCGCGACGTCGGCGTGGCGGGCGAGCGCCCCGGCGAGAAGGCGCGTCGCGGCGACGGCCTCCCCCTGCGCGTCGCCCCAGAAGCGGGTGACGATCGCGGCGACGGGTCGGATCCGGGGCGCCGTCATGGCCGGGGTGGCGACCGTCTCCGGCTCAGCGGTCGACGCCGCCGACGTCGAGCTGGTGCTCGACGTGGCGGGCGAGGTCGATGAGGTCTTCGCGGACGGCTCCGAGCAGCGCCCGCTGGTCGGCGTAGTTGATGTTGTCGACGCGGTAGGCGATGGCGTCGATCGCCCGGGCGACATTCGAGCGGAACGCCTGCTCCTCGGCGTAGTAGTGGCTCATCGCGCCGTTGACGATCCGGCTGAGCAAGCGCTGGACGAGGGCCTTCGGCCCCCAGCCGATCCCCTTGCAGATCCGCGAGTTCGCCATGTCCCAGTGGCGGTGGAGGTAGTGGAGGCTCTCGATGAGGTGGATCGGCTTGCGCCCGTCGTCGACGACGAGATCCTCGTAGGTCGCCCGCGGCATCCAGGTGCGCGGGTACTCGCTCCGGCCCTCGGCGACGAGCGACCTCAGCTGCTCGACGATGGATCCGGCGTCGAGAGCGTCGTCGTGAGAAAGTTCGTCCATCGTTCGTCCTCCTGTACCGTCGAAATCGGACACCAGTCCCGCCACTTGCTCAGCAGGTCGTTGTAGTAGGGGTCGCCGCTGGCGAGCGTCGTCCCCCAGCGGTCGAGGATCCTGCGGTGGGCCGGCGAGTCCTCGGTGTGGCCCCGCGAGCGTGACTCGTGGTGGACGAGCTCGGTGAGCGGCGTGTACACGACGAGGTAGCCGGCCTCCCGTAGCTTCAGGCAGAAGTCGACGTCGTTGAACGAGACCGAGAGCTTCTCGTCGAATCCTCCGATCGAGTCGAACACCTCACGACGCACCATCATGCAGGCGCCGGTGACCGCGGAGCAGTCGCGGGTCTCGACCGCCATCGCGCCGTAGCCGGGGCGGTCTCCGGGCAGGCCGCGCAGCACGTGCGCCGCCAGCCCGCCGAGGCCGAAGACGACCCCGCCGTGCTGGAGCGACCCGTCGGGGTACACGAGGCGCGCCCCCACCGCGCCGACCACCGGGCGCAACGCGTGGCCGACGAGCGGGTCGAGCCAGTGCGGCTTGCGGGCCTCGATGTCGTTGTTCATGAACAAGAGGAGCTCGCCGTCGCACGTCCGGACCGCGGCGTTGTTGATCGCCGACCAGTTGAAAGGACCGGGCGCGTCGACGAGACGCACCCCGGGTTCGGCCACGAGCCGTTCGACGAGGGCCCTCGACTCGGGGAGCTCGCTCTCGTTGTCGACGAGCACGATCTCGAGATGTTCGTAGCCCGGACGGGCCCGGATCGACGTCACGCATTTCGCGGTGAGCGCGGGTTCGTCGCGGAACGGGATGATGATGCTGACGAGCGGCTGGCGCGCGAAGCCGTGGCGGACGTTGTGATGACCCGCGATGACCCCGTCCTCGATCGTGGCGGGCGAGCCGCGCCGGACAAGCGCGTCGGCGATCACGCGGCGCGTGGCGTCGGCGGCTCCCGGGCCCCCGAGTTCCGTCGCCTCCGCTTGACGGCGGTGATAGGCGACGCCGGTCACGTGTTCGATCCGACGCGCCCGCTCGGTCGCGCGCAGCACGAGGTCGTACTCGGCTGCGGAGTCGAAACCCGGCCGCAGGCCGCCGAGGTCCACGAACAGGGCACGGCGGATCACCACGAGCCGGCCGACGTAGTCGCAGTCGAGAAGGTAATCCGGTGACCAGGCGGGCTTGAGGATCGGCGCGAAACGTTCCCCGACCGGGTCGATCCGGTCCTCGTCGGTGTAGACCACGTCGGCGTCCGGCGACTCGGCGATCGCCGCGGCGACGTCGGCCAGGGCGTCCTTGGAGAGCTCGTCGCGTGCCGCGACGAACGCAACAAACTCGCCTTTCGCCCCCCGGACTGCCTCGTTGACCGCGTCGACGCCCGAACCGTCCCCCGTCGGCACGACGCGGACGCGCCGGTCGACGCGCCGCAGGGATCCGACGCAGTCGGCCGCCGATGCGTCCGAGAGATCGCAGACGACGATGAGCTCCCATTTGGCGAAGGATTGGGCGAAGATCGACCCGACACAGCGCTCCAAGAACTCGGTGGGCGTGCCGGCCGCGGCGACGAGGACGGTGAACTGCGGCGTGCCACGTCGCGGTCGCCTCGTCACCGGCGTGCGGCGGGAATCGGCGCCCGGTGAGCCGACCCCGGACGGCTCGCCGTGCAGATCGAGCCAACGGAGGTAGGCGCGTCGGTCCTCGGAGGCGTCGGGGGGATAGCCACCGGCGGACCCTGCGGGGACCCCGCCAGCATCCGGGTCCTCCCGGTCGCCTCCGTGCCAGAAGTCGAAGGTCCGCGTCGCCGACGGCGCGGCTCGGGCGTCGAGCTCGCGCGCCGTCCGCTCGAGCGCGGCGACGAGACGGGCAAGTTCGTCCTCGCGGTCCGGAAAGTTCTGCTGAATGGTCATCGCGCTTGGACCGGTCCCGTCGTCTTGGTGATCGCGACGTTCCGGTGTCGGCCGAGTGTAGGTGGTGAGAGTCGGCGGGGGATCTGGCACGATGGGATCGTGACCGATGGCCTCCCAGGTCCCGCAGGCATGACGTCGCCGACAACGCGCCGGACGGGGTCGTGGTCACGCTGAGCCCGCGCTCGCTCGGTCAGGAGCTTCGCGGTCGTCGAGTGTTGCTGCGCCCGTTGCGGGCCGGGGACTACCGCGACTGGATCGAGGTGCGGACCCGGGACCGCGAATGGCTCATCCACTGGGAGCCGCGCCGGACCGGCGGTCAGTACCCCGCGGAGGACCGTTCCTCGTTCGCGGCGCGCTGCGCGATGCGCGACCGCGACCGACAGCTCGGCACGGCGTACAGCTTCGGGATCTTCGTCGACAGGACGTTCGTCGGCGAGATCAACCTCTCGTCGATCCAGCGGGGCGCCTCCCAGAGCGCGTACCTCGGTTACTGGATCGACGAGGCGCACGCCGGTCGAGGTTACGTGCCGGAGTCCTGCGTTGCCGTGTTCGCGTTCGCCTTCGACGAGCTCGAGCTCCACCGCGTCCAGGTGGCGATCATCCCGCGCAATCTGCCGAGCCGACGCGTGGTCGAGAAGCTCGGGCTCGTCGAGGAGGGTCTCGCCCGGCGCTACCTCGAGATCGACGGCGTGTGGGAGGACCACGTCCGGTACGCCATCACCGCGGAGGACTGGGCCGAACGGCGCGAGACCTACGAGGCCGACTGGCTGAGGCCGGCTGGGGCCTGAGCCGCCGTCGGTCAGGGCTGACCGGCCCCGACGAAGCCGAAGTAGTACATCGGCGAGTACGAGACGGTCTCGCCCGTCTCGGGCGCCTGGATGATCGTCTCGGCCCCGTACGGGCCGGACCCGACGTACATCGCGACATGGGTGACCGGGTCGGGGCCGTCGTCGGGGAACGAGTAAAAGAGCAGGTCACCCGGCTCGATGTCGGACAGGGCGACGTGCTGGGTCTCCCGGTACTGGTACCACGCGCTGTGGGTCAGGGCGACGCCCGCCGCCGCCCACGCCACCATCGTGAGCCCGGAGCAGTCGAATCCCGTCGGCCCCGCGCCGCCCCAGACGTAGGGGACGCCGAGGTAGCTCTCCGCGGTGTGGACCGCGAGGTCGCCCGCCACGGTCGACCCCGCCGGGACGAGCGCCGGGTGGCCGACCTCGCTCGCGTACGCTGCCTGGGCCGCCTCCGCCTCGGCCACCGCAGGGTCGCTCCCGCCGAGATCATTCGCCAGGTTGAAGTTCTCGACGGCGCTCTCCGCGTCTTCGTTGCGCGCCGCCGCCGACTTGGCCGCCCGCGCCGCCGCGGCCTTCGCCTCGGCGATGGCGAGGGCGCGCTGCTCGATCAACGTGGCCAACCGGCCCCGGACCGCGCTGAGCGCCGATGCGGTCGACTGCTGGGCCGCGGACGCCTCGTCGCGGGCCGCCGTGGCGCTCAGCGCCGCGGCGTGGGCGTCGGCGGCCGCGGTGCGAGCGGCGGCTTCGCTCGCCACGAGGCGCGCCCGCTCCTCGCCGAGCCGGACGACGGCGGAGTGGAGCGAGGTCGTCGCCACCTCGGCGTAGGTCGTGAGCGACTCCGCATCGGTGAGCGAGGATGCGAGCAGGCCCGAGAACTGTGCCGACGTGATGTCACCGTCGACGTAGGTCTGGATGGCCGCCGCCTGGACCCTTCGCCGGCCGGCGACGATTGCGCGGTTCTCCCGCCGGATCCGGGCCCGCAGGTTTGCCACCCGTTTCAGGTCAAGCCCGACCATGATGTTCGCCTGGTCGAAGTGCTCGGCGGCGATCTGTTCGTTCTCGTTGTCGGTGCTGATCAGCTGGGCGAGCTCGCTCGCTTTCGTGCGCGCCGCCTGGATCTCGGCGTTCGTCGGCCCCCCCGGGGCGCCGGCCGTCGCGGCCGCCGGGGAGGCGCAAAGACCCACGAGGACGACCGCGCCGGCGAACGGCGCGATCAACCCCCTCAACCTCACCGATAACACTCGTTAACTTTGGCCACACTCCGTGGAAAAGTCAAAGCTTCTCGGCGAACTACCAGGTGAGAGGCCCCGTCGGGTCCGGTAGCGTCGAGCTCCG
This sequence comes from uncultured Acidimicrobiaceae bacterium, assembly GCA_963785415.1. Lineage (GTDB taxonomy): Bacteria > Actinomycetota > Acidimicrobiia > Acidimicrobiales > Bog-793 > Bog-793. The sequence continues at coordinate 1,189,485 of CAWAVB010000001.1, read as the reverse complement.
CGAGTCGCACGTGCACGGACGGGAGGGTCGAGGTGTCGGCAGGAGTCGTTTCCACCCGCTCAGGGGACGTGCGCGGGACCGAGGCCGACGGCGTCCGCTCCTATCGGGGCATTCCGTACGCGGCGGCGCCGGTCGGGCGCCTCCGTTACCGGGCGCCGCAGCCGGCGCCGGGGTGGAAGGGCGTGCGCGACGCCTCGACGTTCGGTCCGATCGCGCCGCAGCCGGCGTCGGGGCTCGGCAGCTACTTCCCCGGCGATCCGCTCGACCAGAGCGAGGACTGCCTCGTGTGCAACGTGTGGGCCCCGGAGGAAGCGCGCGAACCGCTTCCGGTCATGGTGTTCGTCCACGGCGGGGCCTTCTGCAACGGGAGCGGTTCGGGAGTCATGTACCGGGGCGACCGGCTCGCGGCCCGCGGCGTCGTCGTCGTCACCTTCAACTACCGGCTCGGCGCGCTCGGCTTTCTCGCCCACCCGGCGCTCGCCGACGAGGAGAGTGGCGGGCTCGGCAACTGGGGTCTTCTCGACCAGGTCGCCGCTCTGGGCTGGGTGAGGGACAACATCCGGGCCTTCGGGGGCGACCCTTCGAACGTCACCGTGTTCGGCGAGTCGGCCGGGGCGATGTCGATCTGCGACCTGCTCGCTGCGCCGTCGGCGCGGGGACTGTTCCGGCGCGCCATCGCCGAGAGCGGCGCGGCGCTCGCGGTCGAGCCACCGCCCGCGGCGCGCATCGCCGAACGGATCGCAGGCATGCTCGGGATTGCCGAGCTGAGCCGGGACGCCTTGCTCGCCGTCCCGGTCGGTGAGCTCGTCGATGCTCAGGACGCGATCAACGCCGAGGTCGACCACGGGGTCGGGGTCCCGTTCCAGCCGGTGGTCGACGGGGGCGTGCTGCCGTTCCACCCCGAGGACGCCATCGCGGCAGGTTCCGCGGAGGGGGTCGACCTGCTCGTCGGGTCGAACCGTGACGAGTTCAAGATCTTCTCGGTCGCGATCCTCGCAGGGAGGACGCTCACCGACGACGATCTCGAGGGGGTCGTCGGACGGTACGTGCAGGGCGCGGGGATCGCTGACGGGTCGATCGCCGGCGACGCCATCGCCGAGTACCGGGCGACCCGCGCGGGGCGTGGCGAGCCGGTGACGGCGCGGGACCTGCTCGACGCGATCGTCACCGACTGGATCTTCCGGGTCCCCCAGCTCCGCCTCGCGGACGCCCACCGGTCCCGCACGCCGGCGGCCTACGCCTACCTGTTCGACTGGCCGTCACCTTTCGCCGGCGGCGCGCTTGGCGCCTGCCACGGCATCGAGCTGCCCTTCGTGTTCGGCACGGTCCACGAACCGGTCGTCGGGCTGTTCGCGGGCACCGGGGAGGACGCCTTCCACCTCTCAGAGGAGGTGCAGGCGTCGTGGGTGGCGTTCGCCGCCGCGGGCGACCCGTCGAACGAGCTCGTCGGGAGCTGGCCCCGGTACGAAACCACGCGGCGCGCGACGATGCGGTTCGGTCCCCGCACGGAGGCCGCCGACGCGCCCTACGAGAGCGAGCGCCAGTTCTGGGAGCGGCGGCTCGGCCGCTACGGTGTCGGCGGCCCGATCGAAGGAGCCCGGCGCCGCGGCGTCGCGCTCGTCGCGCCCGAGAACGGAGAGCACGCGGGGACGTAGCCCAACTGGCAGAGGCAGAGCGCTTAAAACGTTCACAGTGAGGGTTCGAGACCCTCCGTCCCCACGCAAGGGGTTGTTCACGCCTTCCCTCCCTACCGGTTCACGAGTTGCAGGCCGCGAGCCGAAAAGGGAAGGTTTGGTTGAAGGATCACGGCAGCTACCGGGCGGCACTCAGAATCGCGAGTCGTCGACGCTCGCAAGACGCTCCCGCGAGGACCCTTTTCAACAGGTCGATCTTGAGTCGCCGACCCAGCGACGCTCTGAAGGGTTCATCGTCTCAAGCAATCGGGCCACCGTCGATCTGTTCTGGGCGGTCAACCCGAGGGTCTGTTCGACTCCGTCAGCGATGTCGCGGATCACCCGGTCACGGACCAGTCGGCCTTTCGCCGTCAGCACGAGCATTCGGACGCGTCGGTCACGCGGGTCCGACACGCGTTCGACGAGGCCGAGGCGCTCGACCCGGTCGACGAGACCGGTCACGTTCGACGGGTCGCACGACCGGTCGTTGGCGCAGGCGCGCATCGAGATCGGCCCGTCGAGCGTTCGCAGCAGCCGAACCTGCTGCGGCGTGAGGTCGTGACGCGCGGCGACTGCCGCGACGACGTTTGCCACCTGCTGGGTCACCCCGAGGAGCCCGTCGACGAGGCCGTCGTCTCTCTTATCCGCCGTTCGGTCAGTCGTCACACCCGTCCCGGTCATCTCTTGACATCATCAAGTATATGCTGTATATTTGACAGTATCAACAATCGAGCACGATAACAAATGCGATGGAGTGCACATGCTGAACCTGAAGATCCTCGTTGGCAGTACCCGGCCCGGCCGCTCGGCTGACCTGGTCCTGCCCTGGGTCCTCGCCCGGGCACGGTCCCACGGGGCGTTCGACGTTGAGGTAATCGACCTGCGGGACTGGCCCCTGCCCCCGTTCCAGGAGCACGCCGGCAGCATCGGCGATATCAACGACCCGACCTACTCCGACCCCATCGTGCGGCGGTGGAACCAGAAGATGAGGGAGGCCGACGCGTTGCTCGTCGTCACCCCGGAGTACCTGCATTCGATTCCCGGAACCTTGAAGAACGCCCTCGACAGCGTGTTCGTGAGCTTCGCCCTGCGCAACAAGCCGCTCGCCGTCGTCGGCTACAGCATCGGGATCGCCGCAGGGGTGCGGGCCGTCGAGCACCTGATGGACGTCGCGATCGAGTCCGAGATGGTTCCTTTGCGTGACACCGTCCTCATCGCAAGGGTCGCGACGGCATTTGACGACCAGCACGCGCCGATCGACCCGATGTCCGAGGTGGCCATGACGGTCATGCTCGACGATCTCGCCTGGTGGGGCGATCTGCTGGCGAAAGCGCGCGCCGATGGCGAGCTGCCCCCGGCAACGTTCCGCGTCCGTGCGGCCATGGCGGAACTCGGTCATTCGTAGCCGACACGGGGTCGGCACCGGCGGGGGTGCAACCGCCGGCTGAGCCGACTCGGTCATCGGCGCCGCACCTCCGGGATAATCAGTGCCGTCGGGGGCACCGATCCCGGCGCGAGGACGGCGCGGGCGGTCAGTCCGGCGTGGTGGTCCTGAAGTAGGTGGCTCCCACGCCGCCGGGCCCGAGGTGGGTGCCCATCACCGGCCCCATCAGCGAGACGACGACTTCGTGCCCCGGCACCAGGGAGGCGAGCATTTCGTGGAGCACGTCGATGTCGGCCGCGTCGGCGTGGAGGGCGGTGACGCTCTCGACCGGGCTGTCCGCTGCGACGCATTCGACGATCCACTCCAGCGATCGCTGCCGAGTTCGGACCTTCCCGGCGACCTCGACGGTTCCCTGTTCGAAGCTGAGGAGGGGGCGAATGGACAGGGCCGAGCCGAGAAGGGCTCGCGCGGCACCGATCCTGCCGCCGCGTCGCAGAAACTCGAGTGATTCGACCGCGCCGTAGTACGCGATGGAATCCCTCAGTCGTTCGGTCTCGGCGACGACCGTTTCGAGGTCCTCACCGGCCTCCGCGTGCTTGGCAGCAGCCTGGCAGAGGTTGCCGAGTCCCGCCGACACCGACAACGAGTCGACGACTGCGACGTGGCAGCGTCCCTTGAACCGCTCGGCGGCCAGCCGGGCGGACTGGTGGGTGGCCGACACCTTGGAGGAAAGCGTCACGCAAACGATGCCACTCGCCCCTTCGGCGTCAAGTTGCGAGAACGCCTGCTCGAAATCGCCCGGTGAGGGTGACGTGGTGTGGGGAAGGACGTTGGTCGCCCGCAGGCGCTTCCAGAACTCCTCCGGACTGAGATCGACCCCGTCGGTGAACTCCTCCTCGTCGAAGCGGACCTTCAGCGGGACAACCGCGACCGCGTGTTCGTCGGCGACGGCGCGATCGAGGTCCGCGGAACTGTCGGTGACGACTCGAACCGTCATGGCTTATCCGTTCCGATCGTTCCCGTTCGCCGCTCGTGGGCGGCCGAGAGCACCTGGCATACGCCTCAAGGCATGACTGCCAACAGCGCAGACGGTACCGACCGGTTGCAAGGCTGGCCATCGCCACACTACCGGTCCGCCAGCTGACCCTGGGGATCAACATGCCTGACGTGTCGGGCGGTCGACATCACCGCCGCCGACGGGTCGATGTCATCGAGCCACGTCGTCAACCTCATCGATCCGCCGCTTCGGCGGTCGTTCAGGTCTCGGCTGCGAGCTCGCCGCGAGCGGGTACATGCCGCGTGTCGTCGTCGTAAAGCACGCGAGCGGGAACCGGGACGCCGTCAGCCTCATCCTCGCCCGAGATCGCCTCGAGGGAGCGGCGCGCCGGTTCCGGCAGGACGGAGGTGAGGAGGAATCCCGCGGTCGCGGCGGTCCCCGCGACGAGGAGCATCCCGCGCAGCCCGATGTGCAGCTCGAGCTGGGGCACGAGGAAGACCCCGACGAACGCGCCCAGCTTGCCGACGCCCGCCGCGATCCCGTGTCCGGTCGTCCTCATCGAGACGGGGAAGACCTCCGAGGGGAGCACGAAGGTCGTCGTGTTCGGGCCGAATTCGATGAAGAAGTAGCTGAGGCCGAACACGGCGAGGAACGGCGCAACCGCGGCGGTGAGCTCGTGGACCGCCCCGAGGACGATGAAGGCGATCGCGATGACCGCGAAACCAATGTGCTGGAGCCGACGGTGACCGATCCGGTCCATGCGCGCGACCGCCATGGCGTAACCGGGCAGCGCGAAGACGACGAAGATGCCGAGCGTCCAGACGAGCTTCGTGACGAGTGTTGCGCCCGGGTCGACGTCTTTCAGGATCGCCGGCAGCGACAACGTGTTGCCGTAGTACGCGTAGTCGAAAAGGAACCAGGTGCCTGCCGTTGCCACGAGCAAGACAAGCATCCGACTCTGCGTGAGGAACTGGCGGAGAGAGATGCGCCGGATGCCCTCGGGTGCCGTTTCCGCCGCCGCGACCGCGCCTTCCGAGAACGAAGCGGCGTCGAGCGCCGCCTCGATCGATTCGCCGCGGACGCGAGCGCGGAATCGGGGCGACTCGGGCATCCTCGATCGCAGGTAGATGACCGCGGCCGCCGGAAGGGCGCCGAAGGCGAGGAGCAGTCGCCACGTGAGGTCGTGTCCGACGCCGGAGACGAGGAGGATCAAGGCGACGAGTGGGCCGACGATGAGGCCGAGCGCCTGCATCGAGAAGACGAGCCCGACAAACCTTCCGCGGTCGGCCCGGTTCGAGTACTCGCTCATGAGCACCGCCGACACGGGGTAGTCGCCGCCGATGCCGAGTCCGAGCACGAACCGGGCGACAACCAGCCAGGCGAAGTTCGGCGCGACTGCGCTCGCCAGCGCTCCGGCGATCATGATCAACGCCACGATCACATAGATGCGCTTGCGTCCGATGATGTCGGCGAGACGGCCGAAAAGGATCGCCCCGATGAAGGCCGCGAGGATGGCGGAACCCGTCACCCAGCTCGTCTGCGTCGTCGACAGGTTCCACTGCTTCGTGACGAGCGCGGCGACGGTGCTGATGACGAACAGGTCGTAGGCGTCGGTGAAAAAGCCAGCGCCGGAGATGACGACGGCCCGACGATGGAACCGGCTGCGAGGCGCCTCGTTGAGCAGATCGCTCACGGTCAGGGAACCGACGGCCCGTTCGGCGAGATTCGGATCGATCATCGTTTCCCGGGTGCCCGCGCCGACGACATCGGAACCAGACAATGTCGCTGGAATCTGACTTCCAGGTGACATTCAGGTGAACGGGACGCGAACGATTCGCGAATTCTGCTCCGGTGGTAGATAGGGTGACACAGAGCCATGGCCGACAACCCCAACCCTCTCCTCCTCGTCGACCAGCGGATTGCCCAGCTCTTCGCGCTGGTGCGGGAGGCACTCGCCGGGGCGACGGATTCGCTCCTCGCCCTCGAGCCCGAGACCGGGCAGGCGATCGTCGACGCCGACCGGGCAATCGACGAGCTGACGAGCGAGGTCGACGACATCATCTGGAAGCAGATCGATTCGGGATCGGCATCGACGGACGAGCTGCGCCACTTCGTCAGCGTCCTGCTCATCGTCCCGGAGCTTGAGCGCAGCGCCGACCTCGCCGAGCACATCGCCCAGCGGGCGGTCCGCAGCCTCGGAGCGGAGATGACCCCGGTGAGCCGTGGCCTCGTCCAGCGCATGAGCGAGGTCGCCCTGGAGATGTGGAGCGCCGCAGCCGACGCCTACGCCGACCGGACGAGCCGCGCCGTCGCGCTCGACCAAGCGGATGAGGAGCTCGATATCCTCCACGAGCGGCTCACCCGCGAGATCGGCGCGTCGGAGATGGCGAATCCGGTCACGACCGAGGTGACGCTCGTCGCCCGCTTCTACGAGCGGCTCGGCGACCACGCGGTGAACCTGGCGCGCCGGATCGCCACGCTTCCCGAGGTCCAGGCGGGCGTCCACCTGCCACCCGAGGATTGACGTCGGCTCGTCCGCGTCCCCGCCACGGGCCGCGCTGACTGCGGGACGCGCGCGGGAGCCGTCAGATCGTCGTCGTCGCCCCCCGGCGTACGGCGAGTCCGGCGAGGACCTCGAGGATGACCCGGTGGGCGTTGTTCACCGTCACGTCGGCGCAGTCGTAGGCGGGAGCGACCTCGACGACGTCGGCGGCGACGAGCGGCGTGTCGACGGCGAGCCGCCGTACCGCGCGCAGGAGGTCGACCGGGGCCATCCCACCCGGCTCGGGTGTTCCGGTCCCGGGAGCGAACGCCGGGTCGAGGACGTCGATGTCGACCGAGAGGTAGATCGCTTCGCAGTTCTCGAGCGCCTCTGCGACGGCGTCCTCGAGCACCGCCGGGAGCCCCCGCTCCCAGATCTCCTGCATGAAGTGGTAGCGCATGCCCTGGGCGCGCATCCACGCGAACGTCGCCGCGTCGGGCCAGTAGCCCCGCAGCCCGACCTGGACGAAGTTCCGTCCCGGAACCGCCCCCGATTCGATGAGGCGCCGCATCGGCGTGCCGTGGCTCGCGAGGTTCCCCTGGAGGGAATCGGCCGTGTCGGCGTGCGCGTCGAAATGGACGATCCCGATCTGGCCCCAGCCGACCGCCGTCGCCACCGCCGTCGCCGCCGGCCAGGTGATTGAGTGGTCGCCTCCGAGGATGACGGGGAAGATGCCGCGCTCGGCGACCTGAGCGACTCGCTCGCGTATCGCGGCATGCGAGGCTTCGACGAGCCCGTGCGAGCAGATCGCGTCACCGAAGTCGACGACCTCGAGCTCGTCAAAGATCTCGATCCCGAAGTCGAGGTGGAACGTGCCGGGGTTGTAGGCGAGCGCCCGCAACGCCCGCGGGCCGAAACGGGCGCCCGGTCGATTCGTCGTCGAGTCATCCCACGGGGCACCGACGATCGCGACGTCCGGTTTCCACGCGTCGAGCTCTCCGGGCTCGGTGAGCAGCGGTCGCTGGGCGAAAGTCGCGACACCTTGGAACGAGGGCCCGGCGAGTTGCTCCGCGAGCCCTGGAAGCACGTCTCGTTCCGGGGTCATCGCGGGCTACGCCATCGAGTCGAGGACGACGTCGATGTCGGACTCGGTCGTCCGCGGGTTGACGATCGCCACGCGGGCGATGACCTCGCCGAGATGGGTCGTCGGGGTGACGAAGGCGACGCCGTCGTCGCGCAGCGCACAGGACCACCGGTAGTAGTCGTCTCTTGCCCAGCCGGTTCGTTTGAAGCACACGACGCTCAGCTCGGGCTCACGCACGAGGGTCAGGTAGTCGCGGTTGTGGACGGCCTTCGCCGTGTAGCGCGCGACCTCGAGCGTGCGCTCGATCGCCTGGGTGTAGGCATCGGTCCCGTACGCCGCGAGCGAGAACCAGAACGGGAGACCCCGGGCCCGCCGTGTCAGGTGGATCGCATAGTCGGACGGGTTCCACTCTCCGGACTGTTCGAGTGGTTCGAGGTAGCTCGCGTGCTGGGCGTGTGTCAACCTCGCGAGCTTCGGTTCGCGGTAGACGAGCGCAGCGCAATCGAACGGAGCGAAGAGCCACTTGTGCGGATCGACGATGAACGAGTCGGCGAGTTCGATCCCCGCGAAGAGTGGGCGCGCGCTCGGCGCCGCAAGGGCGGCGGCACCATACGCGCCGTCGACGTGGAACCAGATCCCGCGTTCCGCGGCGACGGCGCCGACGGACCGAAGGTCGTCTATGACGCCGAGATTCGTCGTACCCGCTGAAGCGACGACCGCGAACACCGTCTGGTCACCACGGGATTCGACCGCGTCGAGCGCCTGAGCGAGCGCGTCTCCGTGCAGCCTTCTCTCGCTGTCGACATCGACGACGAGAAGGTCGATATCCATCACGACCGCTGCCTCGTCGAGCGACGAGTGGGCGTCGGGACTCACCGCGACCGCCCACCGGCGGGATCCGGAGCGATCTGTTCCGATCCGATCCCTCACCGCGTGACGCGCCGTGACGAGCGCGGAGATGTTCGCGATGGTCCCACCCTGCACGAACGTGCCGCCGGCGCCCGCCGGGAAGTTGGCGAGATCCGCGATCCACCGCAGGGCCTGGTTCTCCGCGTAGACGGCGCCGGCTGCCTCGAGCCAGTTGCTTCCGCACATCGAGGACGCTCCGACGACGAGATCGAACAGCATCGACGCCTGGGTGGGCGCACAGGGGATGAAGGCGAGGAAACGGGGGTGGCTCGACGTGATGCACGCTGGAGCCAACTCGTCGGCAAAGATCCGTAATGCCTCCTCGCCGCCGATACCCTCGGCGGTGATTGTCGCACCCGCCCCCTTCTCCAGTTCGGCGAACGGCCGCGTGTTGTCGAGGGGAAGAGGGTCGAGTTGCAAGCGACTCCTGGCGTAGTCGAACACCGCATCCGCGAGGCGCTCGACGTCGTCGTTCCAAGCGTGCATGATCCGGAATATAGGGCCGATCAGACTGGGTCGCATCCTGCCCGTCGAGAGGAACGGCGTGTCGGTAGCTGTTGCTCGGACACGGCGTGTGCCACATCGGGGCGAGATCGCGACGTTTTGAGGCGGCCGCGATCGCCGTGTAGCGCATTGCCAGTCCGTCGAGCGGGATGGCTCGAGCGCGGCAGGGATCCTCGACCGTTCCCGAAAACTCGAACCGGATCAGCCGCGGGTGCCGCGAGATTCTCGAATGCCCGCCAGGGAGTTGGCGACATGTTCCGGCGGCCAAGATTGGCTGGTTCTCGGTTGACGCTTTTTCGTCATCCTTCTGACGTATCTGCGTGTCAAATGGTGCAATTGCACTAGATTGATTGTGCGGTAGATCAACTTCTATTTCCGCACTGCACTTTGACAAGGGCGTAGCACGGAACGACAGAAGTTCTGACGGGCTCGTGACAATGAATGTGACGACGCCGTCGTTCGCGCGGTGAGCAAAAGCCAGTTCAAGGGCCTGATCGCGAGCGACAACCCCGCGGTCGAACGATTGCGCAGTGCGCGTTCGGGTCGAAAATCACTCCTATCAGTGCTCTGGGCCCTCGTGTCATGCCCAAGGACAAGATTTGGTATTGCAGGGTAGAATAACTACAATGAATCAGCGAGTTGGTCAGCTCGCTCAAGCGGCAAGATGGGACGGTCGTCGTGATCGATGATGCCAAGCCCGATGGACCGGCGAAGCCGAGTGCGACGGCACGAGGGTGGATAGCCGGCCGTCACGGTTACAGGCGACCCCGTACCGGGCATAACGGCGCGGCGCTCGTGACCAGGCGAAGTGTGGCGTCCGCAGGTTCGAGGAGTGGCCTGATCGTGAAGCCGCGCCGTCGGCACGTCCGGGTCGCGACGGCGCGCGCCGATGACGGATTCACGCTCATCGAGCTGCTGATCGTCTGCATGATCATCCCGGTCATCGTTGGCGCGCTTGCCCTGTCGCTTCTCGCGATTCTCTCAGAACAGCACCAGACCGCGGCGAGCATATTGGATACGGCTGACGCCCAGACCGTGTCAACCGCCTACGGGACGGACGTCATGAGCGCGGTGAGCCTCACGACGAGTACCGCGACCCAGTGCGGACCCACCACCGGGACGAAGCAGCTACTCGGACTCGAGTGGGGCTACAACCAGCAGACCAGCCAGTACCAGACTGTGGTCTCGTACGTCGAGATCAATAGGGGCACGACGTCCGCTCTGGTGCGCGAGTACTGCGCGACGGGGGCTTCCACGACCCCGACAAGCAGCACGACGATCTCCGGCGATATTCCGACCAGCCAGCCGGCGCCGACGATCACAACCGTCTCCGGCTACTCCGCTAGCCCGTCGACCGGCTGGGCGACCGCGGTAGGAGTGACGGGCGTCACGTTTTCGATCACAGAGCCTGGAAGTAACTACACGTACTCGCTCACGGCTGTCCCCCGTGCAAGTACTTCGTCGGGCCAGTTCACAGGCGTCGTCACCCCGGCGACGACGTGTGGCTTCGCGACTCCCGGGTCGGGCTCGTACGCATCCACTCTGTGCTTCGCGAATTTCTATGGCTACAACGGGGCGAGCTACAACGGCGGATACAACGTGGACCCGAACCCGTCGGGTTCGCCGCTCACTCCGGCGCCGAGCAGCTGTCAAACGATGACGGAGGCGGTCCCCAACACCCCGTTCACGCTCTCGTTCTGCGTGAGCACGTCGTCGTCCGTCGGGTGGCTCGTCCCGTGGCAGATCCCGACCTACGCCTCGTCGTCGAGCGAGGCCTACTTGGGCAATAACGGCTTCTACACGGGCATCCCCGGGGATCCTGCGCTCTATCAGTCCCCGTCGACGACGTCTCCCGCGGATGCAAACGCCGCTCTTTCGTACGTCTACATCACGCAGATCAAACTGCTGGACCAGAACGGCAACCCCGCGTCGAACTGGGAACTCGTGACGGGGGATGCCGAGACGACTGACGCCGGCGAGTACATGACATGGACGTCCAACCAGGATCTGACCCTGCTGCCCAACAGCCCGACATCGCTGTACGGCAACTCGTGCAACAGCGGCCTGACGGGAGTCGGCACGACGTCCGTGACGTGCTCATCGTCGTCGAATTCGGACAAAACCGGCACGGTGATGCTCGAGGCTTCGTCTCCGACATCGCTCACGGTGACGCTTAAGGGCGCCGGCCTCGAGGCGATGTTCCTGGGAGTGCTCCTGCCATGGTGAACTCGGGATCGTCACCGCGACGTACGGATGATGGTGACTCCATCGCAATGGGTGGTGGTTGTCGCGAGCTGACGACCGACGACGCCGAACGGATCACGCAGGAGATGTTCCGTGTGGTCGCTTCCCGAGGTCAAGTGACGCGCCTGGGCAACGGATATCTCGCCCCATGAGACGCTTCCTCCCCTTCTTGGCCCCGAGCGACGGGCCCCGTGACGAATTGGAGGCTTCGTGCCATTCAGAGTCGGGCGACACGCTCATCGAGGTTTTGATTGCTCTTGTCGTAATCGGAGTCGCGTCTCTCTCCATCCTGCTCGGTTTCAGCACATCGATCTGGGGTTCTGCCGATTACCGAGTCACCGCCACCGTCGACACTGCGCTCAGGAGCGCGGCCGAGGAGTCCACCTCCACTCTCGACCAGCTGTCGACCACGATCTGGGGCACGTGCAGTGACGCGTCGACTGAACAGTCCCAACTGCAGACTGCGGTGCAGTCCGTCCTTCCGAGTACCAACTACACCGCGTCGGAGTCGATCGCGTACTGGAACGGACAATCATTCACGGGCACGTGTGTCGCCAACGCTGCCCAGCAAATCACCGTCACGGTCAGCTACAAGGGGACTGCTTACTCGATCACGACCGTCGTCGATGATCCGGTAGTGCCCACGATCGCTGTCGGGACGACGGCAGCCAAGCTGGCCTTTGTCGGGCAACCCGCCAGCTCCGGCATGGCAGCGGGATCGGCGATCTCACCTTGGCCGATGGTCGCGATCGAGGATGCCAGTGGCAACGTGGTCCAAGACGACCTGTCCGCGGCCACCCTGAAGGTTTCGCCGGGCGGTCAGACGTGTGCCGGGATCGAGAACCTCGGCGTGTTCACCTTCTCGAGCTGTGTGATCAAGGCGACCGGGACGTACACGCTCCAAGCGACCGACGGCTCGCTCACCTCGGCGACAAGCGGCGCTTTCACCGTCGGGGCGAGCGTTCCCACCCAGCTCGCCTTCACGACGAGCCCGCCAGCCACGACGGGTGCAGGGGCGACCTTCGCGGTGGTCGTCGCCGAGGAGGACTCCTATGGCAACACCGAGACCGGCGACTCGTCAACCTCGGTCAGCCTTGCGGCGACTTCCGGTAGCGGGTTCACCTGCTCGACGACGCCGACCCAGTTCACGAGCGGCGTCGCCACGTTCACGGGTTGCTACTACACAGCGGCGAGCACGACCGCCTATACCCTGACCGCTTCGTCCGGCATCCTCTTCCCGGCGACCGCCAACACGACGGTCTCAGCGGGGACGGCCAGCAAGCTCATCTACACCACGAGCCCGCCCGCCGCGACGACCGCGGGTACAACGTTCTCGGTCGTGGTGGCCGAGCAGGACGCCTACGGCAACCTCGACAGCTCCGACTCGACGACCGCGGTCAGCCTCGCGGCGAACAACGGCGGCGGCGGCTTCGCCTGCACGACGACGCCGGCGCACCTCACGAACGGCGTCGCCACCTTCACCGGCTGCTCGTACACGGTGGCGAGCGCCACTGCCTACACGCTGACCGCCTCGTCAGGGTCGCTCACCCCGGCGACGGCCACGACGACGGTCTCGTCGGCGGCGGCCAACAAGCTCGTGATCACGACGCAGCCCGCGTCGGTGATCAACGCCGGCGGGATGGTCTCTGTCGGCGTGACGATCGAGGACTCCCACGGGAACACGATCACGACGGGCACGGGGTCGAACGACAGCATCAGCGTGGCGCTGCACTCGGGCAGCTTCGCGGCCGGCACGACCACGGTGACCGCGTCGAACGGCGTGGCGAGCTTCACCGGCCTGCAGATCAAGACGGCCGGTCGGTTCACGATCGTCGCTACGGACAACACGGAATCCATCACGTCGGCGACGACGAACACGATCACCGTCAACCGGGGAGCGGCGAGCCAGCTCGTCTTCCTGGCCAGCCCGCAGTCGTTCATCACCGGCACCGGCTCGGCCAAGGGCTCCGGGGCGATCACCGTCCAGCTCCAGGACGCCAACGGCAACCCGGTCGACGTCACCACGGCGGCGGCGCTCACCTTCACGACACCGTCGGGTGCGAAGTTCGTCCCGTCGTTCGGGTCGACGACGGCCTGCACCGCCTCGACCTGCGCGATCCCGATCGGGTCGTCGACCGCGACCTTCTACATGACCGACACGTCCACCGGTTCGGCCGCCATCGCCGCGATCGCGGACGGCATCACGAGCGCGCAGCAGACCGAGACGGTGTTCGCGTCTGGCACGTTCTCCGGATCGGTGACGGTCGCCGCCCAGAGCGGGACGCTCGCGCCGACCGGCACGGCGACGTACGCGATCACCGTGAAGAACACGGCATCGAGCACGCGCTACGTCGAGGTCTTCGCAGAAGGCCTGCCGACCAGCGCCACCTCGACGCTGTCGTCCGCGTGCGTGTCGCTCGCCGCCACGACCGGCAGTGAGAACTTAACGTTGACGGTCACGACGAGCGGGAGCACCCCCGCCTCGACCACTCCTCCGACGTTCGCGATCCTCGCCGAGGCCTGGACCGGTGCAGGCTGCTCGGGCACGATGACCGATGTCGAGAGTTCTGGCACGCTGACCATCACGAGTGGCACGGCGTCCCAGCTCGCGATCATGACGGCGCCGGTGAGCGGGACGCACGGCGCCACCCGCACGATCGGGCCGATCCTCGTCCAGGAGCAGGACCAGTACGGCAACCCCGTCGCTGTCGGCACGGCCACGACGGTGAACCTGACGAGCACCTCGGGTACGGGGACGTTCGCGGCGACCTCGGGTGGCACGGCGGTCACCTCGGTGACGATCGCTTCCACCTCGTCGTACACGACCTTCTACTACGGAGACACGGCGGCGAACACTCCGACGATCACGGCCACGGCGGGAAGCCTGAGTTGGTCGCAGATCGTAACGGTCAACTGAGTGGTGATGTGAGATGCACGAGGCGATGGGTGACGCGGTGAGTGACGTTCGAAGGAAACGGCCCTACGGGCGCGGATCGAGGAGATCTGTTCGTGATCCGCGGACTTACGGACGCGACGAATCCGGGTCGATCCTCGTGCTGGCACTCGTCTTCCTCGTCGCCGGGGCGATGGTCGTCGCCGTATTGACGACCGACCTCACCGGCGACCTGCGCAGTTCCCAGATCTTCCAGGCGGTTCGATCGGAGCAGTACGCGGCGAGAAGCGCGACCAATCTGGCGATCAACAGCATCCGCTACGCGTATGACGCTCCGAGCGCACCGACGGGCAACACGAGCACGTTGCTCGCCCAGACGCTCAACGCCTCCCCGCCGAGCTACTGCTGGGGGAACGGTTCGAAGTCCGAGCTGACGACCGACGGCGTCTCGATGGACGTCTGGTGTAGCACGGTCTGGGACCCGACAAGCGCGAACACCCGGACCGTGACGTTCTCGACCTGTCTCGACGGAGTCGGCGCCGCGACGTGCGCGGCGACTCCATACCTCCAGGCGGTCGTTTCCTACGACGACTACCCGGCGGGTGTCAGCGCACCCTCACCCGAGCCCTGCTACCTGTATTGCGGCACCGGCATGATCACGGACAGCTGGTTATGGTCACCGGGCGTGCCGACTGTCACCGGCATCAACCCCGCGTCGGGCTCGATCAGTGGCGGCACGTCGGTGACCATTACGGGGACCGGGTTCGTCACGGGCGCCACCGTCAATTTCGTGGAGGAATCTGGCGGTGTCCCGACCAGCGACAACATGGTGCTCTCCGCCTCGAGCGTGGCGGTGAACTCGTCGACATCGATCACCGCGGTGTCGCCTGCGATGACTGAGGGGTCAATGTACTTCGTGACCGTCACGACGCCATCGGGGACGAGCGCGTACAGCGCCAACGACGTCTTCACGAACACAACGGTGGTCCCGACCGTCACCGGTCTGAGTCCTGCCACGGGCACGATCGCCGGCGGTAACGCGGTGACGATCACCGGGACGGGTTTCTTCACCGGCGCGATCGTCAAGTTCGTCCAGGAACTGAACGGCACCGTCGTGACCGGCGGAACAGTCCTCGCTTCCCAGTACGTGACGGTGAACGGTTCCACGACGATCACCGCGGTCTCGCCGGGGGTGGTCGGGGGCTCGCTCTGCCAGGGCAGCACGACCAGCTACTGCTACTTCGTCACGGTGACCACGTCGGCGGGAACGAGCGCGACCGGTAGCAACGACGTCTTCACCTATACGCCGTTGATCCCGATCTGTTCGTCCATCTCGCCCACGTCGGGCTCGACGAGTACGGCGGTGACGATCCTCGGGACAGGGTTCATGACCGGCGCGACTGTCGCTTTCACCCCGGAGAACAACGGCACGGTCATCAGCGGCGACACGGTGCTCAGCGCCACCCCGACGGCGATCACGTCCTCGGCGATCACCGTGTTTCCACCGTCGGGGAACCAGGTGACGACGTACTACATCACTGTGACGACGGCGGGGGGCACGAGCCAGTACTTACCGATCTTCACGTACTAGTGGCGCGCGAACCGGACCGTCCGAGCGATCGGAGTCACGGCCGCGGATGAAGGGCAATCGGGCGGTCCGGCGGACCACGCCACGGCGGTCGACATGCGGCGGTGTTCGCCGAGGCCGGACAGATTCCGTCGCACTTGCCCGGCGTCCGGATCAGCAAGACTGAGGATCGTGTTCGCTACCCTCGTCGCGGGACTTGGCGTTCTCGGCCTCATCTTCGGTTCGTTCCTCAACGTCGTCATCTACCGGGTGCCCCGCGGCGAGTCGATCGTCACACCCCGTTCACGTTGTCCGGCCTGCGGGGCGACGCTCGCCTCGTTCGACAACATCCCCGTCGTCTCGTATCTCGTGCTCCGGGGACGGTGCCGGAGCTGCCGGGCGCCGATCTCCGCCCAGTACCCGATCGTCGAGATCCTGACCGCGAGCCTGTTCGCCGGGACCGCGGCGCGTTTCGGATTCGCCTGGCCGTTGCCGGCCTACGTGGTCCTCGCCGCCGGTTTGATCGTGTTGGCAGCGATCGACCTTGAGCGCCAGGTCCTGCCGAAGCGGATCGTCTACGTCGTGACGGTCGCGGTCGGGGTGCTCATCCTCGTCGCGTCGGCTGAAACCGGCGATTGGCACCGGCTCGTCGTCGCGGCGTGCAGCGCCGCGGCCTGGTTCGGCGTGTTCTTCGGGATCAACGCCACCAGCCCACGACTGCTCGGCTTCGGCGACGTCCGGCTGGCACCCGTCCTCGGACTGGCGCTCGGCTGGATGGGAGTCGGATACATGCTCGCGGGGTTCTTTCTGGCCTGTCTGTTCGGCGCGGCGGTCGGGATCGGGCTGATCGCGGCGGGGCGCGCCCACCTCGCGACCCGGGTGTCCTTCGGGCCGTTCCTCGCGCTGGGCACGGAGATCGCCGTCCTCGCCGGCTCCGGCCTCCTGCGTCCTTTCCACGTCCACTAGGCACCGGGCGGGCCGGACGCCGTCCCGGGGGGATCAACGCGCCGTTCGCGCCATCCTCGCGAGATCGCGTGGCACGTCGTACCAGACGAGGACGCCCCCGACGGCGTCCGGTCGGCGTCCGAGGGCGGCGGTCATCTCGGCTCGGACGAGACCGGGGTCCGCACCGCGCATCGTCATCACGAAGTCATCGATGTGGGCCTCGTGGAGGCCGGCGCGGAGCGCGCGATAGGTCGCCTCGGTCTCGGGGGGGCGCCAGAAGTAGCCGACGAACGCCCCCCGCAGGAGCTCGACGAGCGTCGCGGGGTGGATCGGCGGGTTGCCGAAGGACTGGCCCCCGTTGTTGGCGACGTAGGCGTACCCCCCGGCGAGGCGGAACCGGAATCCCGAGGCGAGCTGCCAGATCTCGGCGGTGACGTTGTCCGGCTCGGCGTACGGGTAGGTGAGGACGACCGCCCCTTCGGCGATGCGGTCGACCGACGAGCCGGTGAAGTAGCCCGGGACGCCGATCTGCTCGGAAGGGTAGGGCCAGCGCGGGATGAGCGGGAACAGCAGCGCCCCGGCGAGGAGGACGCCGCCGGCGAGACGCGCTCGGTCGGCACGCAGGTGCCGCGTGACGAACTCGCGGGGGCTCCACTCCCGGAGCACGTGGTCGAGGCCGATCGCGAGGATCACCGCCGCGGCGAGGTCGACGAGGAGGAAGTAGCGGGTGCTCTCGAGCCGGTCGAGGACGGGCAGGTTGTCGAGGATCCGGTCCGGGAGCGGCATCCCGAGGGCGTGGTTGTCGAAGTAGAGCTGGGGGCCGAGGGAGAGCACGAGCGCGACGACGAACGTCACGGCACTCGCCGCGACGACGCGGATGCGCCAGTGGCGCGCGACGAACCAGACCAAGCCGACGAGGAGGGGCACGCCGAGATAGGTGCCGATCTCGTTGGTCATCCCCGCCATGAACTCGTTTCCGGTCGCGTTCACGCTCGTCGGGCCGAACAGCTGGTTCCGGCCGGGCGTCACGAGCCCGGCGAAGTCGGTGTGGAAAGCGCCGAGGGACACCGGGAGGACCGACCCCCCGAGGTTCTGGGGCCCGGCGAAGTAGTACCAGAGGAACGGCGCCGACAGCGCCCCCGCGACCAGGGCCGCGACGCCACAACCGCGGAGGAACCGGAGGGCTCTCGCGCGCCCGATCCGCCGGACCGCGACAGCGCCGCAGACGATGGCGGTGCCGCAGGCGACGACGACGGTGTCGGCGGTCGTCTCGGGGTTGAGGTAGAGCTGCGCCGCGAGCGCGACACCGAGAAGCGAGCCAGTCCGCAGGATCCGGGGGTTCTTGTCGCCGGCGAGCTCGAAGACGGCGAGGAGGATGAGCGGCGGCAGCGGAACGAAGGTGAAGTCCTGGTTGACCGAGCTGTGGGCGACGACGAACGGCGAGAACCCGTAGAGGAGGCCGCCCATGAACGAGGCAAGGTCGCGTCGGCAGAACCGGCGGAGCACGATGAACATCGCGAGTGCCGACACGACGAACCCGAGATATAGCGTCAGGTTGATTGTGGCGAACGGGCCGAAGAGGTGCGTCACGGGCGTCATGACGACGCCGAGCAGCGGCATCGACTGGTTCACGGCGAGGTTGACGCCCGTCGGGTAGTCGATCCAGCTTGTGAAGAGGACGCTGTGCGCGTGGGCCAAGGCGTAGGTCGGCCAGGCGAGGAACCAACCGACGGCGATGGTGTCGGACGGAAGGCGCGCGACGATGCGACTGTCGTCGAGGGGGAGAACGGGAAGGAACGCAAGGACGGCGAGCGCGGCGTAGGCGACGATCGCGGCCACGGCGTGCCATCCGCGTCTGAGCGGGCGCGGCGCGTGCTCGGCCGGGGAAGCCATTCGATCTATCTTCGCTCGGTCGACGTCAACGTGCTCAGTGTCCGGACCGTTCGTCGCACTCCGGATGTTCGTTGCCATGTGGATCCTCGTGGCCGGAGGGCAGCGCGACGCGTTCCCGTCATTGCGAGGCGAGCTTGCGGTGGCGACGGACGCGTGGTGCGTGTCCCAGCGGGGTGGTGCTTACCCGATCCGCGTCCTACGCCACGGCGCGCGCAAGGTCCTTGGGATACATCGACACCTCGAGGGCGGCGTCGTAGGTGATGGTGCCGGCGTTGATGAGCTCGATAAGGCTCATCTCGAGCGTCTGCATGCCCTCGCGCTGGCTCGTGGAGATCACGTTGCGGAGCTGGTAGGTCTTGCCCTCACGTACGAGCGACCGACAGGCGTTGTTGGCGAGCAGCACCTCGAACGCCCCGACCCGTCCACCGTTGACACGGTTGACGAGCCGCTGCGCGACGACCGCGGCGAGTGATCCGGCGAGCTGGATACGAATGAGGTCCTTCTTGTCGGCCGGAAACACGTCGATCACCCGGTCGATCGCCTGAGGCGCGTCGTAGGTGTGCAGGGTACCGAACACGAGGTGGCCGGTCTCCGCCATCGTGAGCGCGATCGAGATCGACTCGAGGTCGCGCATCTCGCCGATGAGCATGACGTCGGGGTCCTCGCGAAGCGAGGCGCGCAAGCCACGCTCGAACGACGGTGTGTCGACGCCGACTTCGCGCTGGTTGACGACCGCCCTCTTGTGGTTGTGGAGGTACTCGATGGGGTCTTCGATTGTCAGCACGTGGACGGCCCGGTTCTCGTTGATGTAGTCGATGATCGACGCGAGCGTCGTCGACTTTCCGGACCCGGTCGGTCCCGTCACGAGGACGAATCCCCGCGGCAGATTTGCGAGGTACGAGATGACCGAGGGCAGTTGGAGTTCCTCGAAGCTCGGGATCTGCATCGGGATCATGCGGAGGGCGAGGGCCGGACTGCCGCGCTGATTAAAGGCACTGCCGCGCATCCGGGCGCGGCCCTGCCACGAGATCGCGAAGTCGACGTCCTTGTTCTTTACGAAGCTCTCGAACTGGACCGGAAGGAGCAGAGCGCGAATCACACCTTCGATGGCGTTTGGTGTCATCTCTGGCACACCCTGGATCGGCACGAGTGCCCCGTCGAGTCGCAGCCGCGGGGGAGATCCTGCAGCGAGCAACAGATCAGAGCCCTTGCGGTCCCAGAGAAGCTCGAGCCATGGATCGATCGTAGAAGTGTCAATGTTCACCATTTGTCTAGTGCCGCCTTTTTGATGCCGTCCGGAAGAGACGAAAAGGGGTCCGGCTGTTCGCCGGACCCTTTCCGTCCTCGATCTGAGATCGGATCAAGAATGCTGCCTACCTAGGCGAGCGAGCAGACGTTCGCGCCGCCGCTTGTGGTGTAGGAGTCGTAGTTCTGCCAGCTGCCCACGGTCGTGACTGCCGCCGGAGGGTTACCGGCGTCGACAAAGACCTGGCCTGCCGTCAGGCCGGTGAAGCCGGCCAGGGCCGTCTCGGTACCGGAGGTGTTGATGTAGCGGATCGTGGTAGCCGAAATGGCGAGTCCCACGTAGTAGTAGGAGTTGTTGCTCGGCCAGCTCCGCAGGGGTGCGTTGGCGCCGTTGGTGCCGGACGTCAGCATGGATGCGATCGTCGGCGGTGGGACGGCGGTCGCGTTGATGGTGGCGTCCGCCTCGTACGCCTGGACGCCGACCTCGACGGTCTTGACGTCGGTGTTGCACGCGGCCACGGCGCTGGAACCCGTGACACCGCCGAGGGCGAAGACGACGACGGCAGCGAGGATGCCCATGATGATGATGACGATGAGAAGTTCGATCAGGGTGAAGCCTTGCTGATCGAGCCCTTCCATCTTTGCCCTGCGCATATCGCGGTAACGGTTGAACATGATGGCTGGTACCTTTCTTCAGATCGATGGCTCTTACGGGCTACGCGCGAAGGGTAGCTCTGGTCATACGGAGAGTGGCGGATTTCAGTCCATGTGGCCCACTGGAAATGGGCAATTTGAGTCAGCCGCGGACGTGTAAGCAGGCGATCTGGGCGATCTCGGCGCAGTCGATTACGCAGATCCCAGGTAGCGACAGGGCCCCTTATGAAGGAGATAGGTGGAGATTCGCGTTCGCGAGCGGGCGCCGCGGCCATAGTCGATTCGTCGGCGATCTCTTGCGCGAACTTGGTCCGAGCCCGCGCACCAAGGCCCTGTTCAAGCTGCCGACGCCGCGGACGGCCGATGACGAACTCGCCGACAGCCCAGGAGCTCTTGGATGCTTGCGACCTAGGTGATCTTCACCTGGCGGTAGATGCCGTACATCGCGGAGATGAGGGCGATGGCGACAAAACCGACGATGACACCCATGAAGATGATGATCGCGGGCTCGAACAGGCTTGTGAACTTTTTGATCCTCCCGTCGAGTTCCCGGGCGTAGTACTGGGCTGCGACTGTCAGCTGCTCGTCAAGCGTCCCGGTCTCCTCCCCGACGCGCATCATCTGGCGGGCAGCGCTCGGGAAGAGCTGACTGCTCGCGACGGGTTCCGCCAAGCCCCGCCCCTCGAGCATCTCGTCCCGGATCGTATCGAGCCCACGCTTGTAGACCGCGTTCGACACGGATTCCGAGGTGACCGTCATCGCCTCGGGAAGCGCCACGCCGGCTTGGAGCATCGAGGCCATGACCCGACAGATCCGTTCCACCATGACGTGCTGGATGAGATCCCCGATGACCGGGATCTGAAGCACGAACGAGTCGATGTGCGCCCGACCCTGTTTTGAGTGGAAGGTGATCGCGATGACCAGCACGATCGCGAAGATCACCGCGAAGATGATGTACCAGTTGGCTTCGACGAAGTTCGTGGCGGAGATGAGCATCCTGGTCGGGAGGGGGAGGCTCGCGTGGAGCGACTGGAAGAACGTCTTGAACCGGGGCATCACGAAAACGCCGAGGACGACGACCGTCACGAGCGACATGCCGAGAACGATCGACGGGTAGATCATCGCCGCGGTGACCTTGCTTCGGGCGTCGGCATCCCGTTCCATGTAGTCGGAGAGCTGGGAAAGAACGGTGTCGAGGTTCCCGGAAAGCTCGGCGGACGACAGCATGCCCACGTAGTACGGCGGGAACGCCTCAGGGTGCGCCTCTGCCGCGAGAGCGAACGTGTCGCCGGCGGCCAGGGACTCGACCATGTCCGCCAACACCTTCTTGAAAAGCTTGTTGGTCGTCTCGCCTTCGATGATCTCGAGCGAGTCGAGGATCGGGATTCCAGCCTTCACGAAGACGCCGAGCTGGCGCGAGAAGTGCATGACCTCCTCGCGGGGCACCTTCTTCTTCGTGACCTCGTACTGGAGGACACTCGTCTTCTCCTCGACGGACACGGGCTGGAGTCCGCGGGCGACGACCATGAGGTGCGCCGCGCCGACCGTGGGCGCGGCGAGCACGCCGGAGACGGACTTGCCGTACTGGTCGATCGCCTTGAACGAGTAACGGGCCACGCGCGTCCCCCCGTTACAGGGTGTAGATGCTGCGGACGACTTCAGACACGGTCGTGACATCCTGCGCGACGAGGTCGATGGCCTCCTGGCGCAAGGTGCGCATCCCCTGCTCCTCCGCGGCGACGCGTAACTCCTCGTGTGTGCCCGCTTCGATGATGAGGCGTTTGATCCCCGATGTGATCTCCAAGAGCTCGTAGACACCGATGCGATCCTGATACCCGGTCTGGGCGCAGAAGTTGCATCCCTCGCCGCGATAGAACACGTTCTTTTCGGGCCCGTTCGTCTCCTCGTAATAGAGGCGCTCTTCCGGAGACGGCGTGTACCGCGTCTTGCACGCCGGGCAGATACGTCGCACGAGTCGCTGGCTCACGACGGCGATGACGGAGGCCGCGATGAGGAAGGGTTCGATCCCCATGTCGTAGAAGCGGAGCAGCGCGGTCACTGTGTCCGTCGCGTGCAACGACGAGAGAACGAGGTGCCCGGTCATCGCCGACTGCACGGCGATGCGCGCAGTCTCGACGTCCCGGACCTCGCCGACGAGGATGACGTCCGGGTCCTGGCGCAGGATCGACTTCAGCCCGGTCGCGAAGGTCAGACCCGCCTGCTCGTTCGTCTGGATCTGGTTCATCGACGAGAAGACGTACTCGACGGGGTCCTCGATCGTCATGATGTTGCGCGTCGGATCGTTCAGCTCATTCAGCGCCGCGTAGAGCGTCGTCGTCTTGCCGCTGCCCGTCGGTCCGGCACACACCACCATGCCGAACGGGGCACGGATGATTCCCGAGAACGTCTCGCTGACGGACGCCGGCATCCCGAGGTGCTCCAGGCGCAACACCGAGCGTGTCTTGTCGAGGATTCGCATGACGCACTTCTCGCCCCAGATCGTGGCGAGCGTCGATACGCGCACGTCAATCGACTTGTCGTCGACCGACGCCGTGAACTGGCCGTCCTGGGGCCGGCGGCGTTCGACGATGTTCATCTCCGCCATGATCTTGATGCGGTTCACGAGGCCGATGCCCATCGCCACCGGGAGCACGAGCATCTCTTTCATCACGCCGTCGATGCGGTAGCGGACGCGCACCGCGCTCTGCTGCGGCTCGATGTGGACGTCGGACGCCCGGTCACGCAACGCCTGGGTGAGGATGCGGTTGACCACTTGCACGACGGGGGCGTCGTCGGCGACGACCTCGGCCTTCGGAGGTTCCGGTCGGGCTCGCCGGCCTCCCTCGATCGTCTCAAACACCTGGACGAGGCCGGTAACCCCACCGAGCGCGCCGTAGTTCGAGTCGATCGCCTGGCGGACGTCGCTCAGCGGCACGATCATCAGGTGCACTTCTTTTCGGGTAATCGCCTCGAGAAGTTCCTGGAGTTCCGAGCTCGGCTCGGCGACGGCTACGAAGATGATGTCGCCGCTCAGCGAGACCGGCAGCGCGAGCTGCGCGCGGGCCGTTTCCTCCGGGACGAGCTCGAGCGCGTCCTTCTGGGGGATCTGCGTACGCAGGTCGCACTCGGGCATGTCGAACTTCCAGGCGAGCGCGTCAACGAGGCCGCGTTCTCCGAGGACACCCATGTCGACGAGGATCTGCCCGAGGCGGCCGCCGCTCACACGTTGCTTCATGAGCGCTTCATTGACCTGCATCTCGGTGACGAGACCCCGGCCGATGAGGAGGTCCCCGAGCCTCAGCGTCGTCTTGTCTGCGACGTCGTGCACGCCGAGGTGGACGATCTCCCCGAGCCCGTTTCCTTGTGGGTTGCCGTTGCCGTCGAATCCGAACGTCGCGTATGACTGCGTGAGATCGCTCCAGGGCATCGCCCTGGGGTCCTCTGCCTGCTGGGGCGGATTAACAGGCGCCGTCGCGTCTTGGTCGGACGGCGGTCGAGTGCGCGCGCGGTTGGTACGTCGGATCTTCATGTGAGCCGTTCGATCCCGCCGGTGCTACAAACCAGCATGCCGACAGGCTACCGCCGTGCGGCCTGGCAAACGAGGCTCCTGCTGCGTTGCACGAGTTCACAGCGGCCGGGAGATCCCGCCGGCGTAGGCGTCAGGTGCGGGTCTGCCCGCGGCGCGACCCGGTGGCACGAGGGGGTTGCGACCGTCGTACCGGGGTTTCTCGCAGTCCGCGGTGCGGTTCAGCCGAACGTGATGTCGTAGGCTCGGATCCCCGGGCTCGCCGAGACGACGAGCGTTTCTCGCTTGTAGGAACGGCCAGACACGAGCGTGTAGAGGCGGGGGATCCCGTCCACCTTGATTGTCTTTGTGACGGTGCCGTTCACCTGCACGCTGAGCGAGCCGCGTCCGGCGGTCACGAGGTACGCGTCATGGCCCTCGAAAACGAAGCGGATCTCGGCGCCGCGTCCGGCGGTCATCTCCTCGTGACCGATCGTCCAGACTCCCGAGAGCTCGAAGCCGTACGAGTACTCATAGGACGGGAACGCGTACGTCGTCGCGACGCCGAGGGCGGGGGTCTCGCCGTCGATGACGTCCTGCGGGCTGCTTCCGTAGTAGTCGTATCCGAGGTAGGTCTCGGGCGTGATCGGCGTGTTCGGGGTCTCGGCCGGCGTGCGGTCGGGCACGTCGGTCGGCGGCGGGAGCTTCACCGCGGGGTCGGCCTCGTGGAGGAGCTTCCTGATGAGCGACTCGGTGTGGGTGTAGTCGCCCTCGCCGATCGCGAAGTACTGCAGCTCGCCGGCGGCGTTGATGAGGTACTCGGCGGGCCAGTAGTCGTTCCGGTAGGCGTCCCACGTTCGCGTAGTCGTCGTCGATCGCGATCGGGAAGTCGACGTGGAGCTGTTGTGCCGCGGCGGCGACGTTGGAAACGACGTGCTCGAACGCGAACTCGGGCGTGTGCACGCCGACGACGACCAACCCGTCGCGGCGGTAGCGCTGGTACCACGCCTCGACGTGCGGCAGCTCGCGCTGGCAGTTGATGCACGAGTAAGTCCAGAAGTCGACGAGCACGACCTTCCCGCGCAGGCCGGTGAGCGAGAGTGGCGCGTCGTGCGGGGTGTTCAGCCATGCGGTGATCCCAGAAAAGGCCGGAGCTGCCCCGCAGTCCGCGAGCATTGGCGCGTTCGCCGCGCAGTCGCCGAGGCTTGCCGCGGGCACACCTCGGACGGCGGCGAGCTGGTTCCGGGCGAACGTCGTTCCTTCTACCTCGTTCTGGAGCGTGTTCGTGTACCCGGGAACGAGCCGTTGCAGTCCCGCGGTGAGGTTGGTCTGGAGGACGACGCACATCGCGATGAGGACGACGCCTCCGGCCAGTCGGACGACGCCGGCGCGTCGGCGCAGCGCGCGCACCCGCCCGACGAGCTGGTCGCCGGCGACCGCCACGACGAGCAGGGGCACCGCGGCACCGACCGAGAAGGCCAAGGTGAGGGCGATCGCGCCCGGCCCGAAATGGCGGGTCGCCGCCACGGCGGTGATCGCGGCGAGGACGGGGCCGGCACAGGGGACGAACAGCGGCCCGAGCCCGATGCCGAGGACGAAGCCGCTCGTCGTGCCACGGGGCGGTCGCGCCCGAAGGTGGGTGAACGGGCGCTCGATGAGGGCGCCGAGCGGCGGCACGACCAGACCGAGGCCGACGAGATAGAGGATGGCGAGTCCCGCGTCGCGCAGCAGGTCCTGTGGCAGATGGAGCGCGCTGAGCAGCGCCGATCCGGCAAGGGTGAACGTCGCGAAGCTGAGCACCAAACCGGCGACGACGGCGATGGGCCTCCTGCCGCGCCGGTGCCCGGCTTCCGGCGTCGCCGGGGTCGCCCCGGCGACGAGCACGACCGGAAGGATCGGCAGGATGCACGGCGAGATCCCGGTGATGAGACCGGCGACGATCCCGATCGCCAGCAAGGCCAACACGTCCGTCGTCCCCCCCAATGACGTAGCGGGCACCAGTGTGGCCGCCGGGTCCGCGCGATGGAGCGCGCCCCGCCGGGGGTCGTTCGCTACAGGTTGCGAAGCGTGGTCTTCGTGCCGATCACGATGAGGGGGCGTTCGGCCGGGCGGAGCCACCGCAGCGTGTGGACGAGCTCAGGGTCGTCCAGGCTGACGCAACCGTCCGTCGTCCCTCCCGTCGAGACGTGGAGGAAGATCGCCGATCCCCTGCCAGGCACGATCGGCGTGGTGTTGTACTCGATCACGGCGAAGTAGCGGTACGCGGTCGTCTCGGTCCAGAGCGCCTCGCTGCCACCGCCGAAAGGCAGGCGTGTGCCGCAGGGGACGTGGACGAAGAGGTTGTAGCTCGGCGTCGTCGGGTCCTCGTCCCACCAGTCGCCGCAGACCAGCTGATGATAGAGGTAGGCGAGCCCGGGATCGGGCGCCACCCCGTACATCTCGGGCCCGATCCCGAACGCTCCGATCGGGGTCGTGCCGTCCCCCTCCACGTGGTGGCTCGAGAGCCCGTGCCAGCCGAGACGCGCCGGCCAAGGTCCGCCGACCTGGGTGAAGCAGCCGTTGGCCCGGTGCCAGAGCGTCACCGTTGCCGTCGTCGACGAGTCAGCGGGCGCCTCGACGACGACGAGCTGGGAGGCGTCGCCGGTCGAATGCAGGCTGTCACCGAGGTTCGCGCCGCACGACACGGTCGCCGGGGCGGCGACCGCGGGGCCCGGGGCCGGACCGAGGACCGCGAGCACCGGCGCCAGCGCGGTCAGCGCAAGACCTGTCGCCAGGCGGGCCGTGACCGTCATCGGTCTCATCGCACTGGTCATCGCACTGGCGCTGTGGCGCCGGTCGCGTCAGCCACCGGTCGACGAGAAGTGCTGGTAGTCGGGGGAGCCCATCCAGCGTCCGCCCCAGTACCAGCCGACCGAGGCGAAGGCCTCGACGAGCGTCCCTCCCGGGACGGCCATGCCCGGACGCACGTCGGCGCGGTCGACGAATGTCGCCCCGGCCGCCGGCATCACCACTCCCGCGTCGATGTAGGGGTTCTCGACGGGGTTCACGTCGATGGCCTCGCCGTAGGCGTGCACCGACCACTGCGGCGGGCCTGGCGCCACGGCCCTCCGGCAGTTGAACCCCGACGTGTTGTCCGCCGCCATGGAGGCCGGGTCCTGACCGTGGTAGGCGTCCACCGGTACCATCCGACGGATGGGGAATCGTGCCGCGTAGAGCAGTCCGAAGACCTTGATGACAGCATCCACGACGGAGGCGTTCACGATGATCCGCCCGACGTGGCTCTCGTGGTCGAAGCCGTAGTAGCGGAGCCGGATGAGCCTGAGCTGACTCGGTGCGACCGGGCAACCGGGCCGCCAGGAGTAGCGAACGGTCGCGGTCGTCACCGCGTACACCGTTGCCTTGAACGGGGGTAGCGCCGGGCTCGATCCCGAGCCTGCTGCCGCGGCGGGCCCCGCCGCCGTGAGGATGAGACCGAGGGCGATCGCGACGACGAGCAGCCGCCTCCGGGTGGGCGGCCTTCCGGCTCGTGGTGAAGCGACCTGCCGTCCGCGGTGGATCGTCATGTCGCGGTCTCCGATCGCACTGGTTCGTCGGTGGTGCTGACATTCTGGTCCGGGCGAATCCGGCGACTGCGCGCGACCAGCGCGAGCAGCATCGCGCCGCCGACGGCGAACAGCGCGAGCGAGGCGATCTCGACGGCATCGGTGCCGTTGTCGTGGGTCAGCCAGAAGTACTCGTCGACGAACCGACTGAGTCCCCAGAGCCCGACGGCGACCGCCGTCACCGCCCCGACGGGACCGCCCCGACGCGCGACGACCCGCTCGACCCACAGTGCGACGAAGAAGACCGCGAAGCACTCGAGGGCCTGGAAGATCGGCGCGGGAAGCCGTTTGCCGACCTCGCCGGCGTAGTACATGCCGAACCAGGCCGTCGTCGGTTTCCCGCCGCCGGCGACTTCGAACTGCGGTCCGAGCAGGCGTCCGACCGCCCACGCGCAGGCGAGGACCGGCGCGACGAGATCGGCGGCGACGCCGGAGCGGAGCTGCGGGCAGCGGCGGTGGGCCGAGACGAACCCCACCGGCAAACCGAGGAGCAGACCTCCGAACGAGGAGAGCCCGCCGTGCCAGATCGCGAGGATCTCGACCGGGTCACGCGAGTAGAAACCGAAATTGGCGACGACGTGTGCCGCCCGTGCCCCGACGATCGCCGCGGCGATCACCCAGAGAAACGTGATGCCGAGCCATCCGTCCGGGTAACCGTGGTCGCGGAGGCGCTTCGCGAGGTACCGGTAGCCGAACCAGAACGTGATCGCGAGCCCAATGCCGTACGTGTGGACCTGCAGCGGACCGATGTGGAAGACGACCGGGATCGGCTTCAGCGTGCGCCTCCGATCGGCGGGAGCGGGGCGTCGGCCCCGGATCTGTCTGCGCACAGTACCGCCGCGACCACCGCGGGCCAGGTCGCCGCCGGCGAGAGGTCGGCGGCGACCTGTGCCCGGAAGGCCTCGCGGTGGAGCCCGGACGACGCTCTGTGCTGCCGGTCGGACTACCCGGTCGGGTCAGGGACAGCGTCGAGTTTCGTGCCCTTGGTCTCCGGGACGAAGCGCCAGAGCACCGGGAGCGCGACGAGCAGCAGGACCGAGAGGACGCTCACGGCGCCGCCGATGCTGCCGATCAGCCCCCCGCGCTCGCCGAGGACCCCGACGATCGCGACGCCTGCCGCCTGTCCGGTGTTGGCGAATCCGCTGCCGACGATCGCCGACGCCTGGGCCCGGATGCGCGTCGGGAAGCACTCGGCGGACATCGCCGACAGCGCCGGCCCGACGCCCAGCCCGAAGAAGATCGCGACGATGAGCAGAACGATGCTCGCCGCCTCGGAGCTCGAGTGGAAGAGCGCGAACCCGCTCGCGCACGCCGCGGCGAAGTAGACGGTCGCGACCGGCTTGCGGCTAAACCGGTCGATGAGGCGACCGCAGACGTAGTAGCCGGCCGTCCCGAGCACGACGGCCGTCCCGAGGTCGACCGAGACGAGCCCGGTCGAGAAGTGATGAACGTGCTCCGCGTAGTAGACCCACCAGCCCGCGCCGGCGGTGACGGGGATCTTTTCGAGGAGGTTGACGGCGCCGAGCGCGAGCACGCGCCGCCGCCACGGCTTGACGAGGGCGGCGCTCATCGGCTCCTTCTTCGGACGGCTGCCTCTTGCCTCGGTGAACGCCACCGTCTCGCGCACGTACCGGCGCGCGACGCCGATGGCGAGCGCCGGCACGACGCCGACGAGGTAGAAGGACCGCCAACCGAGCGGCGTGTGGAGGAGCCCCGCCCCGAGCAGCACGGCGGTCGCCGCCGTGCCGAGTGGCACGGCGAGGAGGAGCTTGCCGAGCGCCCGCCCCCGGGTGGCGGTCGGGAACTCCTCGAGCACGACGATCGCGGCGAGCGCGAACTCGGTACCGGAGAAGACCTGTGCCAGCGCCTGGAACACCACGAACGACGCGACGCTCCAGCTCGCGGCGGTGAGCCCGGTGAAGATCCCGTACCCGAAGAGCCCGACGAGCAGGAGCGGCCGTCGCCCGACGCGGTCGGCCAGCCGAATCGCAAAGAATGCGACGAACGCCCCGGCCGTGATCGGGATGTTCGCGAGCCCGAGCGTTCCGAGGCTGACGTGGAAGGCGTGCTGGAGCTGCGGGGCGAGAAGACCGCGGAGGTACCCGTCGTAACCGTTGAAGAAGGCGGCGGGGATCAGAAGGAGAAGAAGTATGCGGAGATACCGCTCCGACCGCTCCTCGATTGCCACTGGGGCATCACCCTAGTGATGGTCCAAAGTGGCGGGACGACCCGGGCCCAGACGCGGCACGGTCCCGGGTAGCCATTCGGCCGAAGCCGTCCGTACTCCCCGGGACCAATGCCTGTGGCGACAGGCGCCTTGCCGAACGCCTTGCGGCTCCCGGCCGACAGGCCGCCTCTCGACGGCCCCGCAGCACCGGTGCCTCCCCGGAGGGAGTCCTTGCACTGCTTCCTGCCTACCCCCGAGGCTCCGTCGCCCCCCGTTTTCGGTTCGTCCGCCCCCCTCTTGCGAGTGGAACGTCCTTGCCGTCCGTATGGGGCAACTCGACCTTGGTGGATGCATAGTGCTCTCGTGACCATGAGACGTCAAGAGGGTTACGCGAGATCCACGGCTTGTTGACAGAGAACTTCGGACGTACCCATGTCGTCCCCACCCGATCCCCAGAGAATCAACAATGCTGTCCACAGACGGGGCCGGGTCGAGGTCGCGCCGGCGGTCCGAAAGATTCGGATCGCGTCGGAGACGACCGTCGGCGACCCGGGCTCCGGCGCGGTTGGGGTCCGCGGCCGAGGACGACCCGCGGAACCCCGCTGGCCCTCCGGAGACGGAAGCACGCCTGATCGCGGGGGAGTCGAGGCAGACTCGTTAGGGTCGCCGCGGAGGTGGCGAGATGACGACGGTCCACGGGGAACTCCTCGGGAGGTTGGCCCAGGGGCTCGTCAACCTCAATGGTCCCGGTCGCTACGTGCACTGGGGCTTCATCCAGATCTCCGTCGCGAATCTCGTGGTCATCGCGCTGATGGTCGTCGTGTTCGTCGCGGCGATCCTCGTCCCGTTCCCGAAGCGCACCCGGGGTGACCGATGACGCCAAGCCCCGACTCGTCGGACGTCGCGGTCCAGTCCGACCTGCCCGAGGACGCGCGCCAATGGAGCGCCAAGTTGCGGCGTGCCGCGGTCTCGGCGCTGCCGCCCGGCCGGCTCCTGCCCGATCGCCAACCCGCCTACGTCGCGTCGTGGATCTACGTCTTCGGCGCGCTCACGCTCGGCGCGCTGGCCATCGTCGTGCTCTCCGGCATGGTGCTCGCCATCGAGGGCCCGACGTGGTGGCATCTTTCGCGCGTCGGCCTCTTCGTCAACTCGATGCACCTGTGGAGCGTCGAGTTCTTCTTCTTTTTCATGGTTATCCACCTGTGGGGGAAGTTCTTCATGGCCTCCTGGCGCGGCCGACGACGCGCCACCTGGATCACCGGGGTCCTCGCCTTCCTCGTCTCGATCGCGGCGGCCTTCACCGGGTACCTGTCGCAGCAGAACTTCGACTCACAGTGGATCGGAACCCAGGCCAAGGACGGGATCAACGCGACGGGAGCCGGGGCCTACTTCAACGTCCTCAATTTCGGACAGATGCTGATGTGGCACATCCTTCTGCTGCCGCTCGCGGTCGGGTTGCTCGTCGCCATCCACGTCCTGCTCGTGCGGTTGCGCGGGGTCGTCCCGCCGTTCGCTCCGGATCCAGGCGACCTCGTCGCGTCCGGGGCCGCTCCCGCCGGCACTCCAAGTGCCGACCGGACGGAGGCGTGATGAGCACGCCATTGGCGCGCCCGAAGCGGGCCAGGCGGTTCCGGCCCGATCGCGACGTCGAGGAGTGGCACGGCCGTTACGTGCCCTACGACATCGTGAAGGAGTTCGTCGCGGCGTTTCTCGTCGTGCTTCTCCTCGTTCTCGGCCTGGCAATCGTCCTGTCGTCCCCCGACATCGCCCCGGTGACGCTGAAGAGCTGGTCGCGGCACACCCCGCTCGACTTCGCCCAGACCGCCCTCACCGAGCTCGCCGGCACGAGCCCGACCGCCACCTACGGTCCCCCGTACAACGACACCTCGGGCGTGAGCCAGGAGATCGGCCCGCTCTCGCTCGAGAGCCTCATGGGGGTGCACCACCCGATCAACACCGCCCTCGACGATGTCCTCGAACCGCTGCGGACGCTTCCTCCGGACCCGGTGCTGACGGCCGCGCTCAAGCAATACACGTCCGCCCCCGTGAAGACCCAGCAGCGCTGGACGAACGCCTACGGCACCGCGCTCACCGACGCCCGGTTCGCCGATGGGACGCTCGTCACCCGACCGGGTCATTACGGCCCAGTCGCCGAGCTGATCGGCGAGTTGACGACGATGGCCCGGAGCGGCGCCCTGGACGGCGCGCTCGTGAGCTCGAAGCAGTTCTACGGCACGGACTACACCAAGCCGCTGCTGTTCCTCGCGGACGGCACGTACATGTCGAACCTCGCCGCCTCCCAGCACCTCCAGGGCACCCAGTGGGGGATGATGAACGAGACCGGGAACTACCCCGGCCAGGCGTGGCTCTGGCTGTACACCTTCTGGTACCAGATCCCGCCCTTCACGACCTCGACGAACGCCGACGCCCTCGTCTGGGCGATCATGATGGTGCTCACCGTCCTGCTTGCGCTCGTGCCATTCCTCCCGGGGGTGCGCGCCATCCCGCGCAAGATCCGGATCTACCGCCTCATCTGGCGCCGGCACTACCGTTCTCTCGCGCCTCGGGTGGACGCCACCGCGTGATTCTCTGACGGGTCCGCCGCTTGGGCGCGCCATCGACGAGGAGGGGCGGTAATGGACCTGACGATCCCGGCGGCCCGGGGTGCGATCCCCGCCTACGTCACCCGGCCGGCCAGCGGACGTCCCGAGCCCGGGGTCGTCCTTGTCCACGACGTGTTCGGCATGACCCAGGACCTGAGGAATCAGGCCGATTGGCTGGCGGCTGAGGGGTTCCTCACCGTCGCTCCTGACCTCTTTCACGGCAGGACGAGGATGGCGGGCGTGCGCGGGGTGCGGCGCGCGATGACCAGTCGTGCAGGTTGGGCCTCCGACGATGTCGAGGCGGTTCGCAGCTGGACGGCGGGCCGCGACGACTGCACAGGGACGGTCGGCGTCGTCGGGTTCTGCATGGGTGGCGGCCTCGCCCTCGCCTTGGCTCTGGGCAGGGGCTTCGCAGCTTCGAGCGTCAACTACGGGTCGGCGCCGAAGAGCCTCTACGACACGGGAATTCTCGCCGGAGCGTGTCCGATCGTCGCCAGCTACGGCGCCAGGGATCGCTCTCTCCGGCACGCCGCCACTCGCCTGGAACGGGCGCTCGCGGCGGCCGGGGTGGCCCATGACGTGAAGGAGTACCCCGACGCGGGCCACGGGTTCCTCAACGACCACGAGGGCGCGCACGACCGGCTTCCCGCCCTGTTCTCCGTTATGGGCAGGATCACGCGTTACGGGTACCACGCGTCGTCCGCCGAGGACGCGAGGCGACGGATCGTGTCGTTTTTCGACGAGCACCTGCGACCGGATTGAACCCTGGCACCCTGGCGGCTCGCCCCGGTGGTGGCCATCTCGAAGGTGAAGCCCGAGACCCATGCGACAATGACTCGGGTCTGGCTGATCGCGAGACTCGGGAGACCTGCGCGGGACTGGCGGCCTCGAGACGGGGAGCCCGTGCGTTCGATGGACGAAGCGCTGGAGGGATGATGACCGAGCTTTTCTACGTGTCGATGGACGCAGCAGGCGTCGAGCACGCGGCCTCGGGAGACATCACGTGGGCGCTGCCGAGGAACGCCAGTCAGCTGACGACGACCGAGAATCCGCACGGATTGGTTCTTCGCACGACCTCCGCGCTTCTCGACGTGTTGGACGAGGCCATCTATCGGGCGGAGCCGGTGGGCGGCGCGTCGCCGATCGTCGACGGGACGATGGCCGTCGTCTCGGCACGGCTCACCTCGCGCGCGCCGTGGGGCACGGAATCAGCAACCCGGTTCGCCCTCGCGTGTGCCTCACACGTGCTTGGTGACGGGTCCGAGCTGAAACTCCCCGGCGGGATGACGGTCGGCAGGATCGTTGCCGACGCGCAACACATGCTTGACGACCTGGGGCCTCAGTCTGCCGAGCACCTCAGCCGCATGGCCCGACTGTCCGAACTCTGGCGATTGCACCGCGAGCGTGGGGAGCTCGGCGAACTCGCCTTCGACCTGACGCTCGACGACGAAGCGAAGGATCTGGACACCTTCGACGATCCGGCGTACGAGACCGTTGCACCGGTGATCGATGCGGTGCTGGCCGCGATCGGAGCGCTCCGCCACCACGCCCTGCCGCGGTCGGAAGAGGCTCTCGACGACGCGCGAGAAGAGCACGAGGAGAGCGCCGCACTCGAAGCGCGGCACGTCCGCAAGTCCCCGACCGTCAACGTGACCCCGTTCGGTTCAGCCATGACTGGAGGCGGGCCACACGTGACCTCCGACGAGCCGTCGTGGACCGGGGCTCGCGAAGCCGCCCGCCACGCGCGCCTCGCTGCCCGCGACGAGAGGGGCGCGGCGGGAGAGACGGAGGAGCGGGAGTGGCAGGCTGCCGAGCTCTCGTCGCTCCTCGTGCCGGATCGCTAGACCCGGGGAGATAGCGCCACCCGGCGGGGCTCGGCTGACCGGAACGTCGTCCGCCAGGAACCGCAGCTGCGCCGGCGCGGCGACCTTCGTAGTCGGGTGCACTCATTGTCCCGGTCCTTCGGTCCCGAGGGGTTGATGATCCATCCTCGGGCCTCTGCCCGGGAAGGGCCGAACCCTGGTGGCGATGCGGACGTACGAGGGGATGGCTCAGCGCGCTCGGAGGGACTCGAACCCCCAACCTTCTGATCCGTAGTCAGATGCTCTATCCAATTGAGCTACGAGCGCAGGACACCGCGAATGCACCCGCTGTGGCGCGCGGCACCTCGTGAATGCTGGATGTTACCCGCACTGTCGTGCCGCGTAAGGAGGACCCAGGCCCTGGACCTGGTACGGTCCCGGATCGTGGTCGGTTCCGCCGACGCCGACAGGGGTTCGCGGCCGAAAGACGCGTGGAACTCGCGGCGAGCGCGATCAATCTCGGTCTGGCGAACTACCGCATTCTCATCTGTGCGACCGCTGTCGTCCTCGTCCCGACGTTCGTCGTCGGTGGCACGGCTCTCGGGTACTGGCGGGAGAAGAGCGCGGCGAGCCTGAATCCGACGGGGGGCGCGCGGACCGCCGAGCTGATCGGTCTCGCCGTGTTCGTCTTCGGGGGCCTCTTCGCCCAGGCGGCCGGCGTGCACGCGGCGACAAATCTTGCCGCGGGCCGCACGGCAGACTGGCGCCGGTCGGTCCGTGTCGCTTTCTCCCGGACCGGACCCGTCGTCGCGGCCGGCATCACCGTCGCAGTGCTGTCGGGTCTCGGACTGATTTGTTTCATCATCCCGGGCGTCTATCTCTGGTTCTCGTGGCTTGTCGTGATGCCGGTAGTCGTTCTCGAACGGCGTGCCGGGCGAGAGGCGCTGACTCGTGCGTCGTATCTCGTCCGGGGGCGATGGTGGTCCGTGTTCGGCGGATTCGTGCTGGTGGAGTTGTTCATCGTGCTCTGGACGGTCGTCGCGACCGTCATCGTTGCCGCGGTCGTCCACGTCTCTTCGACGAACGAAGCCGTTGCCGAGCAGCTCGCTTCGGCGTTCGTCGAGCTCGCCCTTGCCCCGATCATCGTCTCGTTCGTCTCGGTCACGTATCTCGATCTCCGACTCCGCAAGGAAGGTTTCTCGCCAGCGATCGTCGCCTCGGAATCTGATTCCGTCTCGGACGGCGGATTCGTCGACGGTGCGAGACCCGGTGGCTGGTGGGGTCCTGGTCAGAACCCCGGCCCGCCGCCGTGGCAGCGGCCGGTGGCTCCCCCTCCACCACCGCCGGGGGGTTCCTGGTGGCCGGTCGAGGCTCCGCGCGAGGCGCCCTCCGGTACGCCCCACCCGGAAAGGCCGCAAGGTTGGCCGGCCGTCTCGCCGAAGCCGCCACCTCCAGGACAGCAGCCGGGTACGCGGGACGACGAGTCGTCGGGAAGCTCGAGCGCGCCGCCGGAGGACGGTTCCGACGAACCGGGGGAGACGTAATGGCGGCGAGGCTGATCTCGCCCCACGCCTTGTCGCGGCTCTCCGGGCATCGCGCCATCAGCTCACGGGCGTGAGCGGATCGCGCGAGTTCTGGGACGACGCGGCCAGACACCACGCCGCCTGGTACGTGGCGACCGGCCACGAGCGGGAGTCCGAGGAGTTCTTCGTCCAAGGCGCGGTCGAGGCCGATGCCTTTCTCGAGTTCTGCGGCGTCGAGCCCGGACCGGCCGCGACCGTCTTGGAGATCGGGTGCGGCGTCGGACGCATGACGCGACGACTCGCCGAGCTGTTCGGAAACGTCATCGCTGTCGACGTGAGCGAAGAGATGCTCCGTCGTTGTCAGGAGAATCTCGCATCTTATCCCAACGTCACTTGCGTACTCGTGGATGGGGACGGGTCGTTAAACAGCCTCGGAGATGGTGCGGTCGACGCGGTGTTCTCCTACATCACGTTCCAGCACGTCCCGACCCGGGACGCGCAACTGCGCTATTTCGACGAGTGCGCCCGAGTCCTGCGAAGCGGCGGGAAGCTCGCCGTGCAAATCCGTTCGTCCGCTCTTCGTGACGCCGTGCTGAGTTACGCGGGGCATCTCGTGCACGTCGCCCGTGGCCGGCGGACGTTGAGCCGGTCATGGCGAGGATCACGGGTCGCGGCCAGCGTCGTCGTCGAGCGCCTTCGGGCGCAACGGGTCACGGCCGCGGTCCGCCCCTGGCGGGACCATCCCCGCTGGAGCCCGATGCAGTGCTGGGTGACGGGAACGAAGGAATGACGGCCCGCGCCAGGCGGGGCTCGCGGCCGTCTCGCCTTTGACGAATTGCGGAGAGGGAGGGATTTGAACCCTCGGACCCAGTTTCCCAGGTCAACTCATTAGCAGTGAGTCCGATTCGGCCGCTCTCGCACCTCTCCCGAAGTGTCCCGCTCGCGCCAGCGCGTCGATCACGGGATCGGGACCAAGGGTAGTCAAGATGGACCCGCGCATCCGGTAGCAGGGCCTCGTCCGGGGTTCGAGCGGGTATCGTCGGAATCCGCAGGCAGACCGCGGCATCCACGAGGGATGCGAGGAGAACCGTTGTCGAGATCGGAGGAGGCGTCCCGCGCCAGCACGCATCCACCGGTACGGCGCCTTGACGTCCGCACCCACCCGATGATGCGTTCGTCGATCGGGGCGTTCGGCTGCCTCGTCGTGGTCGCGGCTGCGGGTGTGCTTGCCGCGCCGCCTTCCATCGCGTCATCCGCGGCGCATCGTGGGGGGTCCTCGGTCGAAGCACTCGTCGCGGTCGGCGGTGTGCCGACCCGACCGTCCGGGGCGCGTCCCGTCGGGTCGCTCGCGGCGACTCGGGTCATCTCGCTCGGAGTCGCGCTGCGACCTCGAGACCCGGGCGCGCTCGCCACGTTCGCCAAGGCGGTCTCGATGCCGCACTCGCCCCTCTACCACCACTACCTGACCCCGGGGAAGTTCGCGGCCGAGTTCGGTCCCACGGTGACGAGTACTGCGGCGGTCGTACGCGCGCTGCGGCGGTCGCATCTGCGCGTCGGGGCGGTGTCTGGGAACGGTCTCATCCTTCCGGTCAGCGGAACCGTCCGTGCAATCGACGCGGCCTTCCACACGCGTCTCGTCGCCTACCGCCTTTCCGGAGGGGAGACGGGGTGGGCGCCGGTCTCGGCGCCCCGGCTGTCCCGCCGTATTTCGCACTCCGTCTCGTCCGTGCTCGGTCTCGACAACCTTGTCGTGTCGCATTCGTCAGTGGAGCGCGCGCCCGAGAGCGCGGGGGCCAAATCGGGCGCGGACGCGTCGGCCGCGCCCCCCGGCGAGCGCGACACGCCCGGGGCGTGTGCAGCGGCGGCGGACACGGCGAGTGCCAGCGGCGGATGGACCGAGGACCAACTGGCGCGGGCCTACGGTCTCACCGGTCTCTACGGCGAGGGCGGTCTCGGCGACGGCCAGACGATCGGCGTGCTCGAGCTCGAGCCGTTCCTCCGCAGCGACATCGACGCCTTCGACGACTGCTTCTTCGGGCCCGGCCACACGACCGTCATCCATACGATCCGGGTCGATGGGTTCGATCTGCACGGTACGGGAACCGGTGAGTCCGCGCTCGACCTCGAGATGCTGGCTGCGCTCGCGCCGGGGGCGCGCCTCGATGTCTACGAGGCCCCGAACACGTCGTTCGGTCCCATCGACGGCTACAACGCGATGGTGAGCGCCGACCAGGTGAACATCGTGTCAACGAGCTGGGGCGCCTGCGAAACGTCGCTCCAGGTTTCCGCGCCCGGTACCCAGCAGATCGAGAACTACATCTTTGAAGAGGCGGCCGCGCAGGGGCAGACCGTGTTTGCGTCTTCCGGCGACACGGGGTCGGATGACTGCGCGGGGACGCAGTTCTCGTCGGCGAAACCCGAGCGGCCCTACCTGTCGGTCGACGATCCCGCATCGCAGCCGTACGTCGTCGGGGTCGGAGGCACCTCGCTCCGCTCCGACGCCCCTCCGCTCTACCCGATGGAAGAGCAGGTATGGAACGACGGGCCGTCAGGAGGCGGGACGGGTGGCGGGTTGTCGAATTCCTGGGCGAGCCCCGTGTGGCAGGCGCAGTCCGGCGTCGAGGGCACGACGGGCGCGACGAGGCGCATGGTTCCCGACGTGAGTTCGGCCGCGGATGAAAACCACGGGCTCACCTTCTATAGCGACAGCTTCAAATCCGCATCGGGTTCGTCGTCAACCGCCCCGGTGGGGAACTCCGGTTGGTCGACGATCGGTGGAACGTCGATCGCCGCTCCGACGTGGGCCGCGATCGTCGCCGACATCGCGTCGAGCAGTGCCTGCAGCACGCTCCGTGTGACAGCGGGAGGGCATGACCTCGGCTTCGTTGCTCCCGAGCTCTACGCGGTCGCGGTTTCGAACTACTCGTCGTTCGACGACATCACGATCGGGGATAACGACGTGTTCAATCTGGGATTCGGCTATGCGGCCGGCCCCGGATTCGATCTCGCCTCCGGGCTCGGTTCCCCGATCGTCACCGACCCGACGGGGACGGGAGGGCTGGCGAGCGCGCTCTGCGCTGTTGCTACGGCGAGCGCCGGGTCCATCCCGACCCCGGTCGTGACTGGCGTCACTCCTGCTTACGGTCCGACGTCGGGTGGCAACGCCGTCACCGTGGCCGGCACGGGCTTTTCGACACCGGGCACCACCGTTGACGTCGAGTTCGGCACGTCGGAGGCGACGGTTGACGCCGTCTCCGACACCGCTCTCACCGTGATCGCGCCGCCCGCGGCGACCGCTCCGGACACCGCGCCGGCGAGCGCGGCGGGAGCGGTCGAGATCTCGGTCACCGTCACCGACGCCGCGGGCGAGGCGACGAGTGGAGCGACGATCGAGGCGCTCTACGACTATGTCGCCGAGAACGCCTCGAGCATCGCGACGCCGAGCGTCTCGGCGATCGGACCACCCGCGGGCAACGTCAAGGGCGGTCGAACCGTGACGATCTGGGGAAGCGGTTTCG
Source organism: uncultured Acidimicrobiaceae bacterium (assembly GCA_963785415.1). Taxonomy (GTDB): domain Bacteria; phylum Actinomycetota; class Acidimicrobiia; order Acidimicrobiales; family Bog-793; genus Bog-793. The sequence continues at coordinate 1,150,291 of CAWAVB010000001.1, read as the reverse complement.
CCGCGGGCGGCACCCCGTCGGTCAGCTTCGGCGGGGTCGCGTCGCCTCGGGTCAGGGTCCTCCACGATTACGAGATCCGGGCCCGTGTGCCGGCGATGTCCCGGTCGACCGCTTGTGCATCCGGAAACGGATTCGCGCCGTCGACCGTCTGCCAGGTTCAGGTCGTCGTCGCGACGGCAGCGGGCAAGAGCGCGACCGAACCCATCCTGCCGTCGCAGGCCGGAGCCGTCGTATTCAACGCCCAAGGGGTGATCGAGCCGAGATCGGGTTACGAGGAGGCACCGGCGGCGTCGGAGTACGACTACGTCCCGACCCCGAAGGTGACGCTCGTCGTGGCCGGTCGGTCGCCCGTGTCCCCCGTGCGCGTGTTTGGCTCTGGCTTCTCCGTCCTCTCGTTCGACTGGGTGAACCTCGGGCCCGCCTCGTCGGTAGAGAGCGAGCAAACGAAGCTCGACTACCTCTCCCCGACGTCGATCGTCCTCACGCCGACCGCAGAGAACGCGACGAACTCCTCGCCGACGCCGTTCAAGGGCGGTGTGAGCGTCGCGACCGCCGGGGGTCTGAGCAACGTCGCCGCGTCGCCTTGGACCGCACCACCCTCGGTGACGCATCTCTCGTCCCTCGGCGGACCGACAGCAGGCGGGACCGAGGTCACGATCAGCGGCTCCGGGCTCGCGGGCGTCCGGTCCGTCGCGTTCGTCGGCACGCTGTCGCCCCCGACGCTCGCGGTCGCGTCCGGCGACGCGCTGGTACACGAAAGGGGTGGCGGGTTGACCGTCCGCACCCCTGCCGACGTCGCGGGACCGGTTGACGTCCTGCCGTGCACGGCGACGGTGTGCGCCCTCGCCCGGAGCGCTCTCGACACGTTCGTCTTCGTCCCGTCGACGGCGCGGTCTCTCGTGGCGATCTCGCCGGTGACCGGTCCCGCCTCAGGCGGGACGATGGTGACGCTCTTCGGCCGGGGCGTCCGCGGGGCCTCGGCGGCGTTGTTCGGCTCGGCCGTTTCCGGGCCGGTCACCTCGGCACGGGGATATCCGAGGAATGACCCGTACGTCGCGCTCGTCCGCACACCGCCCGGTCGCGCGGTGGCTCGTGTCCTGGTCGGGACGGTGGTGACGGGCGCTCGCGGAGTTTCGATCAGCAACGTATCGTTCGGTTACGTCCAGAGCGGACCGAGCCCGCCGCGATCCGTCGGCGTCGTGCGCGTCGGGACCACGGTGGTTCTGCACTGGCAGCCCCCGGAGAGCACCGGCGGGTCGCGGATCACGTCCTATACCGTCGTCGTATCGACCCCCGGCGCGGCGACGCGCACCTGGCGGTTCGGCCCTCGGGCGCGCGCGGCGCGTCTCGCCGGACTCGTGGCCGCGAACACCTACCGGATCGTGGTGACAGCGTGGAACAAGGCGCACGGTCGGGGCGCGCCCGCGGTCATCCATGTCGCCGCGCCGACGACCTGATGCCGCACGTTCGTCCCGCGGGGAACGAACCAGGCGGTCGGTCGGACGATCCGTCTGGCGGGAGCAATTTGGCACAGCTCGACAGCGCCGTTCGCGAGCATCCGCGATGGGGCGGGATCTCGCGCCGCGGGGGCCGTCGCAGGGCGCGGCGGTACACTGCCGTCGTTTCACCCGACGCGACCGGGGACTCGGCGCGGTGCCGGTCGGACGGGTGATCAAGGAGGAGGATTCTTCGATGCCAGATGAAATCTGCTCCGAAATCGTGTCGATGGTCGGGCACGAAGGCGATCCGGTCGAGGCGTACTTCACGCGTCCGGTGGGGGGCGGTCCGGTCCCCGGGGTCGTCGTCGTCCACCACATGCCCGGTTGGGACGAGTGGACGCGTACCGTCACTTTCAAGCTCGCCGTCCACGGATTCGCGGCGATCGCACCGCATTTGTACTCGCGCCTCGGTCCAGGTAGCTGGGACGACCTCGCCGCGGCGGCGAGGGCCCAGGGCGGCGTTCCCGACGCGCAGGTCGTCGGTGACGTCGAAGGGGCGGCCGCCTTCCTACGGTCACGGCCCGACTCGAACGGCAAGGTCGGTGTGATCGGGTTCTGTTCCGGGGGCCGTCACGCCTATCTCGCGGCGTGCTCGAGCACGGTGCTCGACGCCGCCGTCGACTGCTGGGGCGGGAACGTCGTGATGTCGCCCGGGGATCTGAGTCCGAACCAGCCGGTGTCACCGATCGAGCTGACGAAGGATCTGCACTGTCCGATCCTCGGCATCTTCGGCAACGACGACCAGTACCCGACCCCGGCCCAGGTCGACCAGATCGAGGCGGAGCTCCGCCGGCTCGGCAAGGACTACGAGTTCCATCGCTATGACGGCGCCGGTCACGGGTTCTTCGCGACGGAACGTGAGTCGTACCGACCCGAGCAGGCGGTCGACGGGTGGGAGAAGGTTTTCGCCTTCTACCGGAACCGTCTCGGCGCGCCGGCAAAGACCTGACACAGCCCGCACGGATCAGCCAAGGGGGGAGCTATGTGCACGCTCACGACCGAGCAGCTCGCGGTCGACGGTCACGGCAAGGGCCCGGAGGGATGGCTCAGGCTCGAATCGGCCACCGTCTGTTACGACCATCCGACCCGGGGGACAGCGGACCACGTCCTTGTCATCGACTTCTGGGGTGGTGACGTTCGCTCCGGGACACGGATCGCGATCGAGCTGAGAGCGATGTCAGCGGCCGCGCTCGAGCGCGCGATCCACCAAGCGCTCGCGAGCCCGCAGGCGCGCCAGGACCTGTCGGGGGACGTCGCAACCGCCTGACGGCGGGTGGCGTGCCCGTGCCGACCGGGGACTTCCCGACGTCGGCCGGATCAGTGGCGGACGACGACGACCGGGCAGGCGGCGTGGCACACGAGGTGCTCGCTCACCGACCCGACCAGGAGTCCCGCGATCTCACCGTGGCCGCGGCAGCCGACGACGAGCAGGCTCGCCCCGTGTGACATCTCGATGAGCGTCGCCGAGGCGTGGCCCTCGACGACGACGGGATCGAGGCGAACCTTCGGGTCATGCCCCAGTGCTTCGGCGACCGCCTCGCTTTGCACGGTGCGCGCATCCGCCTCGGGGTCGAAGTCCTCCGGATACGGCGGCGTCCAGCCGACGGTGGCGGGGAACGCCCAGGTCGTCACCACCCGGAGTGTCGCGTCGGTGAGCTGAGCCTGACGAGCCGCCCAGCGCAGGGCGCTGACCGACGCAGGTGTTCCGTCCACCCCGACGATCACGACGTTCTCCGTCGTCACCTGCGGATCCACGCCACTACCTATACACCCGCGGTTGACGCCGCCCAAGGGGCCGAAGACCCCCTGCCACTTCCGTCTGTTGCACAACGTCAGGACCAGGACCGGAGCGCGGCCGCCGGGAGCCCGTGGTCGTCACCGGGCGGCCAGGCGAGCGCCCCGGGCCCAGCCCACCGTCGACCCTCTGGCGCCCGTCGTCGTCGCCGCAGCCGGCTCGAGCGCCCCGGGATGGCCGCGCCCGCGCTTCGAACAAGCAGGCAAGCGCGCCCTTCGGGCGGTGGGATGGCCCTCGCATCTCTCGCTTGACCGGGGTTCATCGGGGTGCCGGGGATTACAATTCCCGTGTCGAGTGGAGCCGGACCTCACGTCGTCGGACCACCCGATCTGTACTCACCTGGACAACACAGTGCCGGAGGACCGAAGAATCTCCGGACGAGGAGGAACATGTCAGGCGTTGACGCGGGCATCGACATCGGGATCCCCGCCGACAAGCGCGAGGAGATCGTGCGTCACCTCTCCGCCGTGCTCGGCGACACGTACACCTTGTATCTAAAGACGCACAACTACCACTGGAATGTGACGGGCCCGATGTTCCAGACCCTCCATCTCATGTTCGAGACGGAGTACAACGAGCTCGCCCTCGCCGTCGACGAGATCGCCGAGCGCATCCGGGCCCTCGGCGCTCCAGCTCCGGGCACCCTGCGGGAATTCTCCCAGCTCTCGTCGATTGCCGAGGATACCGACGCGCCCGACGCGACGGAGATGGTCCGGCGTCTCGTCGCCGGGCAGGAGGCCGTCGTCAAGACCGCTCGCGCCGCGTTCACCGTCGCCGAGAAGGCGAACGACCAGCCGACGGCCGATCTGCTCACGCGGCGGATGGAGATTCACGAGAAGACGGCGTGGATGCTGAGGAGTCTGCTGAAGTAGGCGCATCGCCTCGCGGTGTCGTGAGCACCTCGACGTGGCGCGAAGACGGCGGTCCTGTGACTGATTGCCGCGGCCCTTCGGGTGGGTCGCGATCCGCCGGGCCCCGGGCTAACGCTTCGGCTTGATCGACAGCGGGGGCAACGTCGTCGCCGGGATCGTCACTTCACCGGGCGGGCCCGGTTTGGGGACCGTGGTCGTCGTGGTCGTCGGGACGGCACCGCGCACGAGGTGCAACAGGACCTCGAGCGTTCCTTGGTTCGCCGTCGTGACGAACCCACCGATGCTCGGGTTGCGGATGTGCCAGTCGACGAAGACGATCGTCGCGTCGGCGAGCACCCAGATTGATGTGCCCGTCTGTTCGGCGCTGATTCTCAGCGACAGTGAGTGCGTGACGCCGTGCATCGTGAGATCGCCCCGGGCCGTCGTTGTGACGATCTTGTCAGGCGGGGGCAGCTGGCCGAGTGAGACCGGCGACGTGAGGTCGAACGTGGCGGTCGGGTAACGGGCGACGTCCATGATGGACCCGTTGAACTCGGCGTTGCGCTCGCTCTGGTCGCTCACCACCGTCGCGAGCGGAACGCTGAAGCGCGCCGAGCGGAGCACGGTCCCTTCCAGGACGAGCGTCCCCGAGACATCGGGCGTGCGGCCGACCGCGGTCTCGTTCTGACCGAGCAGCACCTCCTGTACCCGGTAGCCGGCCTTCGAACTCGAAGTGACGCTCCAGGTCCCGGTGAGCGTGGCCGTCCCAGGCGACGACGGAGGCGTCGTCTTGGACTTGGGCAGCGTGAGCTTGGGCTTCGGCGGACCAGCGATGAAGTGGATGTAGATGTAGGGGCCGGCGACCCCGAGCCCCACGACGAGGATCAATCCTGCCGCCAGGAAGCGGATCCACCGGTGCCGCAGCATCACCGCCACGACCCTTCGTTTCGAGAGCGAGGTCGGTATCCGTCGCTCGTCACGTGAACGCACCGGGAGGCATCTCGGAAGCATGTCGCACGAAGGAGATACGGCGGCGGGGTCGTCCTGGATTGAATCGCGCGTGATCGGGCGGTGGTGGCAAAGACGGCAACGAGGTGCCGTCGCCGCGTGGATCGCAGCCGGCTGTGCTCAGCCCGCCAGTTCGTCGGCCTCGGTGAACTGGCTGTTGTACAGGTCGTAGTACAGGCCTCGGCTTTCGAGCAGATCCGCGTGGTCACCCTGTTCCACGATGTGCCCGGCGTCCATGACGATGATCGTGTCGGCGTCGCGGATGGTCGACAGGCGGTGCGCGATGACGAAGCTTGTCCGACCGCGCCGCAACCGTGACATGGCGTGCTGGATGAGGACCTCGGTACGGGTGTCGACGTTGCTCGTCGCCTCGTCGAGGATGAGGATCTCAGGGCTGGCGAGGAACGCCCGGGCGATCGTCAGCAGCTGTTTCTGGCCGGAGGAGATGTTCGAGGCGTCGGCATCGAGCACGGTGTCGTAGCCCTCGGGCAGGGTACGGACGAAGTGGTCGACATAGGCGGCCTCAGCGGCCGCGAGGATCTCCTCGTGGGTCGCTTTTTCCTTCCCGTAGCCGATGTTGTCCCAGATCGTGCCGGCGAAGAGCCAGGTGTCCTGCAGCACCATGCCGAACGAGCGGCGCACCTCGTCACGGGAGAGCTCCCGGTAGTCGACGCCGTCGAGGAGGATCTGGCCGGAGTCGATCTCGTAGAAGCGCACGAGCAGGTTGACGATGGTCGTCTTGCCCGCGCCGGTCGGTCCGACGATCGCCACGGTCTCGCCGGGCGCAACTTCGAGGGTGAAGTTCTCGATGAGGGGCTTGTCGGGCTCGTAGCGGAACGACACGTGCTCGAGCTGCAACCTCCCGGCCGCCGGGGGCCGCAGGGCTGCCAACGGCGTTGGTTCCTTGTCGGCCGCCTCCTCGGGCGCGTCGAGGAACTCGAAGACCCGTTCGGCCGACGCGAGACCCGACTGCAGCAGGTTCATCTGGCTCGCGATCTGCGTGATCGGCATCGTGAACTGGCGTGAGTACTGGATGAAGGCCACCACGTCACCGAGGGACATCGCCCCCGAGGCGACCCGATAGCCGCCGAACACGGCGATCACGACGTAGTTGATGTTGGCGAGGAACTGCATCGCCGGTTGGATGATCCCGGAAAGGAACTGCGCCCGGAAGCTCGCGTCGAAAAGGCGCCGGTTCTGGCGCCCGAACTCGTCGACCGTCGCCCGGCGGCGCCCGAAGACCCCGACGAGCACGTGCCCGGTGTGGGACTCCTCGACGAGTCCGTTCAGCGAGCCCGTCCGCCTCCACTGGGACGCGAACTGGACCTGGGAACGCCGCGCGATGAAGAAAGTGATCACGATGGCGAGGGGGATGACGATGACGGACACCGTCGCCAACAGGGGCGAGATCCAGAACATCATGCCCATCACCCCGCCGACGGTGAGCACCGACGTGAGGAGTTGGCTCAAACCCTGTTGCAGCGTCGTCGTGAGGTTGTCGATGTCGTTCGTGACCCGGCTGAGGATGTCGCCGTGCGGATGGCTGTCGAAGTACCGCAACGGCAGGCGCGCCAGCTTCTCCTCGACCTCGCGCCGCAGCCCGAACATCGTGCGCTGCGTGACTCCGGCCATGAGGAAGCCCTGGCCGTAGCTGAAGAGCGCACCGAAGAGGTACACCAGCGCCGCCAGGCCGAGGATGAGCCCGAGGTGCGAGATGTCGACGCCCTTCCCGGGCGTGACGTTCATCCCGGCGAGCATCGTGGCGAGCTGGCTCTCACCGTGAGAGCGCAGAAGCGCGATGGCTTGTTCCTTCGTAGTACCGGGCTTCAGCCTCTTGCCGATTACACCGTTGAACAAGACGTCGGTCGCGTCGCCGAGAATCCGGGGGCCGGAAACCGTGAACCCGACCGACGTGACGCCGAGCGCCAGCACGACGATGAGACGGAGTCGCTCGGGCCGCAGGCGGCCGAGCAACCGCCGCAGCGTCTGCCGGAAGTCCCTCGCGCGTTCCCCGGGGGACGTCGTGCCGACCATTCTGCGGCCCCCGGGCCGCCCGCCCATCATGCGGCGGCGTCCTCACCGAGCTGGGACCGGACGATCTCCCGGTATGGTTCGCAGCTCGACAACAGCTCGGCGTGCGTTCCCATCCCGACGATCAGCCCGTCGTCGAGCACGATGATGTGGTCGGCGTGCATGATCGTGCTCACCCGTTGCGCCACGAGGACGACGGCCGCGTCACGCGTGCTGACCTTCATCGCGGCGCGCAGGCGCGCGTCGGTCGCGGCGTCGAGCGCGGAGAGGCAGTCGTCCAGCAGGTAGAGCTTCGGCTGTTTCACGAGCGCCCGGGCGATCGACAGCCGCTGGCGCTGGCCCCCGGAGACGTTCGTTCCGCCCTGGTCGATCGGTGCCGCGAGGTTCCCGGGCATCGCGGTGACGAAATCGTGGGCCTGGGCGACCTCGAGGGCTCTCCAGAGCTCCGCGTCGCTCGCCTCGGGCCTGCCGTACCGCAGGTTGTCGGCGACCGTGCCGCTGAACAGGTACGCCGCCTGGGGTACGAGTCCGATCGAAGCCCAGAGCCCCTCGAGATCCTGGTCCCGCACGTCGACGCCGTTGACGAGAACTCGACCACTCGTCGGGTCGAAAAAGCGCGGGATGAGGTTGAGAAGCGTGGTCTTGCCGCTGCCGGTGCCGCCGATGATCGCGCTCGTCTCACCAGGCCGGAGCGTGAACGAAAGGTTCTGCAGTACGGGTCGCTCGCCGCCGGGGTAGCCGAACGCGACGTCGCAGAACTCGACCTCACCGGTCGGGTGGGCCGGACTGACCGGGCTCGGCGGGTCGGCGACCGAGGGTTCGGTGTCGAGCACCTGCATGATTCGTTCGGCGCTCGCGACCGCCCGCGGGGCGAAGATCGCGATCATCACTGCCATCATCACCGCCATCAGGATCTGCAGGATGTAGGTGAGGAACGCGGTGAGGTTGCCGATCGGAAGTGATCCCTCGCTGACGTAGCGGCCGCCGAACCACAGCACGGCGACGCTCGAAAGGTTGAGGATCACCATGAGCGCGGGCAGGGTCAGGGCGAAGATCCGGTTCACCCGCAGCGCGGTCGTCGTGAGATTGGCGTTCGCGTCCCCGAAGCGCTCACGCTCGGACCGGTTGCGGACGAAGGCGCGGATGACCCGGACCCCGGTGATCTGCTCGAGCAGGACCTGATTAATCCGGTCGATCCTTGACTGCATGACCCGGAACTGGGGTATGACCAGCCTCATCACGGACCCGATGAACAGCGCCATGACGGGCACGGCGACAACGAGCAGGAACGAAAGCGGCCCACCCTCCCGGATGGCGAGGATGATGCCCCCGACGCACATGATCGGGGCGATGACCATGAGCGTGAGGGCCGCCTGCACGAACACCTGGACTTGCTGGACGTCGTTCGTGTTGCGGGTGATGAGCGAGGGCGTCCCGAAATGGTTCATCTCGCGTGCCGAGAAGCCCTGGACGTGGGTGAAGACCGCGCCCCGCACGTCCGCGCCGAATCCCATGGACACGCGCGACGCCCAGTACACGGCCACGATGGAGACGAATCCGAGCACGAGGGTGATCGCGAGCATGACGGCGCCCGTCATCCAGATGTAGTGGAGGTCTCCCGCGACGATCCCGTTGTTGATGATGTCCGCATTGAGGTTCGGGAGGTAGAGGTTTCCGCCGGTCTGGACGATCAGCAGCGCGACGACGACGGCGACCTGGGCCGCGTAAGGACGAACGAAGGTGCGCAGCAGACGTCTCAGCACGGTCGGCCGTCCCGGGTATCGACGAGGAACCCCGTGATCGGTGCGACCTCGACCGCCGTCGCGGCCGACAGCCTCATCGCGGGTCGTTCCGTCTGATCAAGTCAACCTCGGGCGCGCGCGTCTCCGTCCAGTTGCGCCGGAACACCGTATCCCGATCTCGGGTCCGGTCCGGAACGGTAGACACGACCGGGACCGGAGCGCCGTAGTGTTCAGCTCGGTGCCACGATGACTCCCGAGAGCTACACGTTGGCAGGGTCCGACGTCACGATCCCGCTGCTCGGCGTCGGGACCTGGGCGTGGGGGGATCGCTCCACGTGGGGCATGGGCGGTTACGACGTCAGCCTCACGCCCGCCTCGATCCAGGAGGCATGGGACGCCTCGCTCGAAGTCGGGGTCACGTTGTTCGACACCGCCGAGATCTATGGAGGAGGCGAGAGCGAGCGCATCATCGGTGCGATGCTCGCCCGCGACCAGCAAAGGGCCAGGGCCGCCGTCATCGCGACGAAGTTCCTGCCGTATCCATGGAAGCTGCGCGTCCACCACGCGTTGTTGAAATCCCTGCGCGCCTCGCTCGATCGGCTGGGACAGCCGGCGGTCGACCTCTACCAGATTCACGGACCGATCAGCCTGCGGTCCCACTCCGAGCTGGCCGACGCGCTCGCAGATGCACATGAGATGGGCCTCGTGAAAGCGGTCGGCGTCTCGAACTATTCCGCGACCGAGACGCGATCCATGGCCCTTCAGCTCGGGAAGCGCCACATGAAACTCGCCACGAACCAGATCGAGTTCTCACTGCTGCGGCGATCTCCGGAGACGAACGGCCTGCTCGCGGCGTGCCAGGAGTTGGGGGTCCGACCAATCGCGTACTCGCCGCTCGGCCAGGGCCGGCTCACGGGCAAGTACTCGGCCGCGGTGGCTCCGCCCCCCAGGAGGAAATTCGGCAGGTATCCGATGACGGTGGTCGATGGAGTCGTGGCCGAGCTCCGGCGCCTAGGCGAGAAGCACGGAGGGAAGACGCCGAGCCAGGTCGCCCTGAACTGGTTGATCGCCAAGGGCGCCGTGCCGATCCCGGGCGCCAAGAATCGGCACCAGGCATTGGACAACGCCGGAGCGCTCGGCTGGTGCCTCGATGACGAGGATCTCGACCGACTGGACCGGGCGTCCCTCCCGGGGGTGCGGAACCTCGGGGGCCGGATCTGGCAGCACGGCTGAGCCGTGGATGGTCCGAAAACCGCTGGCGCGGGGCGCGTCGGGCCGGGCGCTTCTTTCAAACGTGATGACGTGGCCGCCAACAGCCTCGATGGGTACCGGAGATAGAGATCACCAAGACGCAATCAGCCCGGACGGCACGTCCGCTTGCCTTTCGCCAAGGCTGTTGCGTTGACCGCTTGAGCGCGCAAGCGCTTTGGGGCACTCGTCAAAGCCTGGAACGCCGACTCCGGCGCGGCGCTCGTGTTGACCTGCGCGGGCACCAAGCCGTGTTCTGTACTTGACTTGCCTCATCTACCGGCAGCTCTGGGTTTCTTCAAGTTGTTCGCTCGCCTCTGTCGTCCCGAACCCCAAGGGCGGTTACCAGTACGACTTGAGAAGCGCCTTGGCCAGGGCCGCCTGATCCGCGGTGCCGGCCATGGTCGACAGAACGCATTCCAACGTGCCGTACTGGACGTAGAGACCATAAGCACTAATGCGGTAGGCCGCGACTCCATTACCAAGATTGTTCACGACGACGACGCTGGACTTCGGAAAGGCCTTTTCCGCAGCGAGGAAAGCTGTTCGGGTTTCCGACGTGTATGAGAGCGTCGTCTGGCTTTTTCCGCTCATGTACTTGCACTCCAGAGCCAGTCCCTTGGCGTACACGAGAACGGTTGGCTTGGAGACAGTCTGCCCGAGCGCTTTGCCGACCACCGCGGCAGGTGGGCAGGTCGTCGGGAACCGTGAGGAAGCAGCCGCGGCGCTGGCGATGGTCGATCTCGTTGCTGACTTTGGCGCCCTCGTGGTTGCTGCGGCCATGGTCACTGAGGTAGCGACGATGCACAGCGCGCTGACGATGGTGATAAGGATCTTTTTCATGTTTTGTCCTCCTACGTGACAAAAGAGTACCCAGCTGCCCGGCCCGATGCTGGGGCAAGGCGCGGTTAGCTGTTTGTGTTGGAACAGAACGACGCACCGAATGACGCCCTCGCTACGGTGGCACTCCGCGCCAGATCGACGGATCGGAAATCCAACACGCGTCCCATAAGGCGCGTGTCACATCTGGTGAGGGTGCTCCCGACCGCCGGTTAGGCCGCCGCCGAAGGCTGAAGTCGCCAGTCGGAGAACGCTGGCCCTTTATCGCGCCAAAGTCGTCAAGGGCCTCCTTGCAAAGTCAGTCGGGCCTCGGTCCAGCTTCTTCCGCCGTCGGTGGTTCGCAGAAGGTTGGTCGTATCGGTCGTCTCGCTGTAGTACTGCGCCCATCCGATCTCCGGCGTCACGAATTGGATTCCGCCGAGGGCCTTCTTCGGGTTGGCGGAAGGAATCGCCCAGTGCGGTGTGATGGTCCTCCACGTTCGGCCACCATTGTCGGTGGCGAGGATGCGCCGGTTGTCGGCCAGTCGCCGCTGAAGTGCGTTGATCACGTCCGCATACCAAGCCTGGATTCCCCCTGGTGGCACGACCGCTTGCCAGGACGCACCTCCGTTCTCGCTGCGGTAGAAGATGGTGCCCTCGTCAGGGTTGATGACGCCAGCGCCGAATCTGCCGGTTAGCACCGGTGGGTCGACCCAGTTCCCCCCGAGCGCGAGCGACGACGGCATCGCCGCGATGGTCCGGGCGACCCAGCGAGCACCTCCGTCGGTCGTCTCGTAAAGATCGCCGGAATACCCCGCGCAGATCAGTCCCACCCAGCCCACGGTCGGGCTCGTAAAACTGATCGCCTTGTCGCAGACGAATGGCACGCTGCCCGGCGTCGGTGTCGGTGACAGGGATGATGGTCCGGTGACCGAAACCCGCTGCCAGTGCAGACCGCCATCGACCGTCCGGTAAAGCTCGATACCCTCCGATCCGGCGGCCGCCCCCTCGATGGCGCACCATCCGTGGGCCGGATCGACGAACTGAAGGGGGACACAAACCACCGGGATGTGGCCGATGTCGTGCCAGATCCTGCCGCCGTCATTTGTGGCGACGAGAATTCCCGCTGACAGAGCACAAGACTAAGTTCACGCCGGTCGAGGTCCCGACCGGCGCCGAGCATCCCGGCGTGCGAGTTGGGATACATGCGCCTCAGAACAGGTGCCACGTTCGTCCGAAGCTTCGGTCGCGCCCGACGCCTCTCAGACTGGCTAAGAGTAAGAGGGAGGCCATGGGCTTGAGAGCCATGCATCGCGTATTTCTCATTGTCTGTGCTGGAGTAGTGCTGGCTGCGATGGTGGCGGCCATGCCGGCTACGGCGACCGCAGGGGGCTTGCGGCTCACGGTCACCCCCAGCGTTTCGGCGGCTGACACCCCCCTTACCATCCGGGTCAGCGGGGCGCAGCCGGGGTCGAAGGTGATTCTTTCGGTCACCTCAGTCGACGCCGCCGGTACCAAGTGGTCCTCGACCTCTATTTACACGGCCACCTCCGCTGGAACTGAGGACCCGGCGACCTCGCCAGAGAACGGCATGTACGTCGGGGCCCCCCCTTCTGGCACCATGCACTTCGTCGGGACCGACCCTATGGGCCCCGTTGACTTCATGGCGGCTCCCCTTCTATCTCCGGGGTTGGTCCCATTCTGGCCGTTCGGCCTGATGAGTCCTTTCGGGAGCTCGAGCTCCACCCAGTCCCTGACGACCTACTGGTGGACGAAGTGCTCGCCTAGCCAAGCCCAGCACGGCTGCAAGTGGTCGAAGCCTCTCAGCTTCACCTTCACCGCCACGAACGGCAAGGCCCATGCCTCGGTCACTGTGCAGCGCGGACCTGCCCACCCAGTCACGGCGAGCTTCGAAAGCGTGGCGGCCACGGGCTTCTATGGCGTCTTCTGGCAGCCTCCGGCCGGCCAGGACAACCATGTCGGCATCGTGGAGTTCGGCGGCGCGGAAGGTGGCATAGACACTTCGTACGGTGCCATGCTCGCCGCCCGCGGCTACCCCACCCTGGACCTCGCCTACTTCGACGAGCCGGGCCTCCCCCAGGCGCCAAGCGGCCATGTGCCAGAAGCCCTCAGCCTTGACTACTTCGCCAAAGCCCTCCGCTGGCTCGGGCGCCAGCCTGGCGTCGACCCCCGCCGCCTCTGGGTGATGGGCTTTTCGATGGGCAGCGAGGCGGCCCTTCTGCTCGGTGCCGACTACCCCAGTTTGGTGCACGGGGTGGTGGCCCTTTCGCCCAACGACGTGGCCGCTTGCTTGGGGCCGGGCGTACCGCTTTGGACCTTCGGGGGCAAGCCCGTGCCCTGCACGAACCAGTTCAACAAGACGCACCCGACGGACAACCCGGCGGCCGTCATACCGGTGGCCAAGATCCATGGGCCGGTGCTCTTGGAATGCGGGGAGCAAGACAGCGTCTGGTCGTCCTGCGCCCACTCCAAAGCCATGATGGCCGAGCTGGCCGCCGCCCACGACACCTACCCCCACGAGTTGCTCGACTACCCCGATGCTGGCCACGGCCTTGGATTTCTGCTGCCCTACTACCCCGGCATTGCTCCCTTAGAGCAGTTCTTTGGGATTGGCGGCTCTAGCGTTGTGGCAAACCCGCTGGCACGTGCTGATCAGTGGCCGAAGCTCCTGGTGTTCCTCCGCAACTGAGCTCGCTATAGGAGACCGGGGCCCGACCAGGAGACTGGACGTCTACTGGCACTTGGTCCAAGTCAGACAAGGTCCTTCAAAGGCCAACGTGCGCCAACTGGAGGCTCCTCGGCCCAGTCTCCATAACCGCGCCGACGACGGTGCGTTCCGGCCTTCTGCTCGACGACACAACAGATGATCTAGTTCCAGCAACCGCAGACGGCCAGGCGCCATATTCGGCGTTAGGGGTGGCTCTCTTTGCCTTCCCGGCCCCCCAAGCCCAATCTGCGAGCCACGTCCAACTTCGCTGCAGCCTCGCTATCGACCTCGGGGAGGAGATGGCTGTAGCGGTCGTACGTGAACGACACGCTTGAATGTTCGACTCGACCCCTAAACGCACCTTCAACGTGGACAGCGCTTCCGTCGACTGCCCCAGAATGCGAGCCTACGAACTGTGGCGAGGGTGTCACTGATCGCCGGGCAAGTGGGGCAGTACGGCACATCGGTGACGCTGCTGATAGCGGGCGAGACGAGTTCGACGAGATCAACCTTCGGCAACGGGCTTGTCGAACAACAGGATCTCCTCCTCGTCGGGAGGCTGAAAAATCGTCGCCCACCTTTCAAAGTGTGCCCGTGTCATAGGCGAGGCTGTCCACACGTCCGACGCACTGCGACGTTCAGCTCGCTCGATTAACTCCTCCAAGGGCACATCGAGGTAATGCAGTTCGACTCCCACTCCCAAAGCTCGCGCCCCGAGTCGTTTCTCATCCCGTTCAACTCGCGCCCAGTGGCCCCACTCCAGAATCTCGCTCTGGCCCCGGGCGAGGAGATCCTGGGAAAGGATCCACAGCTGATGTTCGAGACGCACTCGGAATTCTTCATCCCATAAATCGGCGCCCAGCTCAGTCGCCCACCCGTCCTTGTCCAACCTGATGGCGCGGATTTTGGGTGCGAGCTGACGAGCGAGTGTCGACTTGCCCGAGCCTGGCAGCCCACAATCAGCACGAGCCGCGTCGATGACTTCGTCATGCGCGATTTCTAACATGAGTCGCCTCCTGCCTGGAGACGACGACTTCTGCTGGCTCCACGCGACCAACTGAGCGAGCGGGCCCGCATTGTCGTAGCCGGATGAGCGTGAGAGTTCTAGGAAAGTGACTGCATCGTCCGGTGCCACTGATGGTGAGCGACATTTAGGACATAGATGGCGTAGCTCGTCTTCGGCAGCCTCGGGTAGATGGAGGAACTGATCCGGAGGCCAATGCCGCCTCCAGGGACCGCGTACGCGGCCATCACCCAGCCGCCGGCGGCGTTCGCCCACTGATACCACTGGCGTCCGCTGTCGGTCGAGACGTCGATAACGCCGTCGCTCACCATCACGACGGCCGAGGAACCTTCCGAGATCACCTTGGTGATCATGTAGGTCCCGCCGCCCACCCAGTCCGTGGCGAGTAGCGGCCCCGCTGTCGTCCAGCGGGCCCCACCGTCGGTGCTACGCACTGGGAACTCCGGGGGCCCACCGTCCTCCTTCCATACGCCCCACCTGTCGGTGCGTCCCGATGACGTGAGCGTCACCCAGCGAGCCTGCGCGGCGGTGAGCGCGGTGCCCCAAGGCAACGCGCGGACAAAGTACGACATGGTGAGTCCACGGTGCATCGTTAGCGTCGCGGGATAGGGCGACGACGCGGCGCCCGCCCCTGCCACAGAGAGGACAACGAGCAGGAGGACCATGCCGGCGACTTCACGAATGCTCCGCATGAGTACCTCCGAGTAACCAGATTCGTTGCACCTGCCAACCGGGACAGTACCGCTGCGTGAGAAGCGCGCTTATGGTTGCCCTAGGTTCGACAAAGCGGGTCCTAGTGGGGCGCGGTAGGTACGTGCTTGTTCACGTCAGCCGTGATGTCAGCAAGTACGGACCTTCTTCAGCTCCAGGACCTCCACCCAGCAACCCGCGCCGCGGAACGGGGAGGCGGGCCGGCCGGCAGCCCAAGCGAACCGGCCCGGGGACATACAGACGGTTCGGGCGCCAGTGTCGCGTGCCATAACGTTCAGCGAGACTTGTACTCAGACTGTCCCCAACTGCCGGGTAGGTGCGGCAGTACGGTACCTATGAGAAGCAATTCAGGGGTCACCTCTGTTAGCTCTATGTAATACCGCTGCGCGTATAAGGTCCTTCGTGTTCCTTTGGCACAGTCCGCAGCACCATCCAGCGTCACGATCACGGTCCGGAGTGATCCTCTTCGGTGTTCTTGTGATTGCGGTGCTCTTTGCCGCCTGCGACTCCGGCTCGGCCACGCCTGGCGTCGCGAGCATTGGCTCGACGACGACAACCACCATCGCGCTCGGCTCGGCAAACCCGTCGCCTTTCCAGGGCCTCGACCAGGAGTACGACTACGCGCTCTCCTATGCCGAGTGCATGCGCCTCCACGGCGTACCGAACTTCCCCGACCCGGTAATGAGCGGCCACGGCATGAGCTTCAACCCGAAGGCCGATTCTGACTCACCGCAGTTCGCATCGGCGAACAACTCCTGCAAGCACCTCCTACCGGACAACGGAGGGATGCCGACCGCCGCCCAGGTCGCCGCCGAAACAACCAAGCTGTTGCAGTGGGCGCGTTGCATGCGCACGCACGGTGAGCCGAACTTCCCCGACCCGAAGATCATCTCGAATAGCCACCAGTTCGGCGTCCAGCTGCAAGGGAATCCGAATTCGCCCCAGTTCCAGGCCGCGCAGAAAGCGTGCGGCGGCGCGTTTGGAGGTGCTCCCTAACGCGCAGGGTCAGGGAGCGTCGGAACTGCCCCCATCGCCGGGTAGCTGCGGCAGCACGGCACTTCTGCCACGCATCTAACGCTCATGCGGACGCGTGTCATGGGTTAGCACAGGCCGATACGGATTTCGGCGTTGTTCAGGCGGACGCTGCTGGCTCTTGTTAGCTGTCCGCGTCGAACAGCAGCTTCGCGGCCATCGTCGCCCCGTCATCGCGGACCTTGCCGGCCACGTCGGCTGCTCGTGCGCGGGTCTCGGTGGTGAGAGCCGTCCTGAGCGCGGCTGACAGGGACTCGGTGGTCGGTTCCGGGCCGTCGTGTGCCACGCCAATGCCCAGCTCGGCCACCCGGCCCGCCCAGTACGGTTGGTCCGCCATCTGCGGCACCACCACCTGCGGCGCGCCGGCTCGGGCGGCCGTCGTCGTCGTGCCCGCGCCGCCGTGGTGCACAACGGCCGCCACCCGAGCGAACAGTGCCTGCTGGTTGACCTCGCCAGCAGCGAAGCAGTCGTCCTGATCGTCGATCAGAGCCAGGTCGGCCCAGCCGCGGGCAACGACAGCGCGGCGGCCCTGGGCGCGGATCGCGTCGATGGCAACCCGGGCGATGTCCGCCGGGGGGCGCATACTGCCAAAGCCCGCGTAAACAGGCGGTGTCCCGGCGTCCAGGAACGCCACCAACTCGGCCGGGAGTGGACGCTCGTCCGGCAGGATCCACGCGCCCGTTTGGACGACGTCGAGCTCCGCCGGCTCCTTCCACGGGCCCAGGGTCGGATCCGCCGCCAGCCAGGGGTGGTTGGTGAAGCCGTAGCCGTAGACATTGTCCACTGCTGGAAGGCCGATCGACGCTCGGCGGGCGTTGAGCGCCGGGCCGAACAGCTCGTTCGCGTGCTGGGCTTGCAAGTCCCACAGCACCTGGTTGTCGGTGACGTCCGGTGGGAACGGCCAGCCCGGGAACAGCGTCGGCGCGTGGTGCGGCGAAGGCAGGAAGATCGGGCAGTAGGCCGCGTAGACGTAGCGGATGCCGAGCTTCTCGGACACCGACCGAGCACTCGCTGCGGCCGGCAGCAGACCGGTCGCTAGCAGCACATCACATCCCTCGGCTGCCGCTGCGACCGTGTCGAACTGGCCGGCCATCACCTCGGCCGCGACCCGGGGCAGATCCGCCGGCGTTGGCCGCGCCGCCCCGTGCACAAGCGGGCGCACCGGCGGACCGACGGGCACCACCGGCACACCGACCTCGGCTAGCCGCTCTATGCGGTCCTCCGGCGCGCAGGTCAGCACTTCCGCGCCGAGTTCGCGCAACCGCACCGCGAGTCCCACCAGCGGTTCGACATCACCGCGCCCCCCATATGTCGACAACAACACGCGCATTCCGGAACTCCAATCTCCCAACACACGATCCATCCCATAATGCTCGGTTGAGTCGTTGATGCTGTCCCCGAACGATGCTCCTATGGACTGTCAAGCGCGACTTGCCGCCGTGGTAGCTGTGCGAACACCTCTCTCGCGACGTAGCGCTTGAGGCAGCGGACGGCTTCCTTCTTCGTTCGACCCTCTTTCATCCGGCGCTCGATGTAGCGCTGGGTCCGTGGGTCACAGACCATGCGAGTGAGCACGATGTGGCAGAGGGCGGAGTTCGCGCTGCGGTCGCCGCCGCGATTGAGCCGGTGCCGTTCGTTCTTTCCGCTGCTCGCGTCGATCGGAGACACGCCACAGAGGTGGGCGAAGGTCGCCTCGTTCTTCAGGCGCTCGGGATTGTCGCCAGCTGCGACGAGCAGCGCGGAAGCCACGTCGGTGCCCACGCCGATCACCGCGACGAGCTCTGGGGCGGTCTCGGCGACGAGCGTCTTCAAGATGGCGTCAATCTCGCGGACCTCTTCTTCGAGGGCGATCGCCCGTTTGGCGAGCATCTTGAGCGTCCGCTTCGTGAGCGACACGACATCGCGCCCTGTCGCCGGACGGTAGGCGCTGGCGCGCTCGAGCACCTGGTAGATGCTGAGCTCTCGAAGCTCTGATCGAAGCGAGTCGGGCGCGGTCGAGATGAGGCTCCGCATCTGATTGATCGCCCGGGTCCGTCCTCTTCGTGCCGAGGATCTCGCCACCCGCAGCACACGCATCGATTCGACGTTGCCGTCTCGGGTCTTGGCGAGCCCCTTCGCTTCGCCACCTTGTGCCGCGCGCGCCGCGGCGATGGCGTCTTCGGGGTCGGACTTGCCCCGGCGACGACGCCGTTGGCGGTTCGGACGGTCGACCTCGACGACCCAGAGACCGCGTTCAAGCAGGTGACGCGTGAGGCCGGCGCCGTAACTGCCGGTGCCCTCGATCCCGACGAGCTCGACCTCGCCGAAGCCTTGCAGCCAACCGAGCAGCTCCCGATAACCGGCCGGCGTCGTCGGAAAGCTCTCGACGCCGAGGAGCGACCCGCGGTCGTCGAGCGCAGCCGCGACGTGAACGTCGAGGTGCGTGTCGACACCGACGGTGATGCGCGGCGCGATAGTGGTCATCGTTATCCCTTCATTTGTCGATGGGTGGGTGGCACCGCACCGAACGGACGACGGACAGGACAGCGATGGGCCTGTGCGGCAGGCTCCTATGAGGTCACTCCGTCCAACGATGGGTGTCGGGCGAGTGTCCGAGCCGGGTCGACGGATCGTCTTTAGGACAGTCCGCAAGGACGTCAGCCGGTTCTAGATGGAGTCAGACCTGACTCGGGCACTCACCCGAAACGCTGACCGCTTCCATCACCGAGATGGTGGACCGCCAACGCCCATCGCGATCCTCGCTGCCGGATCGGCGCCGCGGCAGGAGCTGTTGGACCACAATTGGGAGCGTGACCACCGAGGCCGCGGGGATTACTGCCGCCATCGAGACCGTCGGCCTGACCAAGTTGTTCGGGTCCGTCCGGGGAATCGAACAGCTCGATGTCCGTGTTGAGCCCGGCGAGATTTTCGGATTCCTCGGACCAAACGGAGCGGGGAAGACCACCACCATCCGGTCCCTCCTCGATCTCTACCGTCCGACCGCGGGAACGGCCCGTGTCCTCGGCCTAGACGCACACATCGACAGCGTTGCCGTCCACCGCCGCGTGGGATATCTGCCAGGAGACCTTGCCCTGTTCGGTCGCCTGACGGCACGCGGCCACATCAATTGGTTCGCCCGCGTTCGTGGCCTGGATGGCACGAGGATGGCCGAAGAGCTATCGGAGCGTTTCTCTTTACCGCTCGACAGGCGGGCAAAGGACCTGTCGACGGGCAACCGCCAGAAGGTGGGAATCGTCCTCGCTTTCATGCACGAGCCCGACGTGCTCATCCTCGACGAGCCCACCTCTGGGCTCGATCCTCTCGTGAAGCACGAGTTCGAACAACTGTTGCGCGAGACCACGGCGACCGGTCGCACAGTGTTCCTGTCCTCGCACGAGCTCGACGAGGTCCAGCGGGTGGCTGACCGGGTCGGCATCATCAAAGAGGGCCGTCTCGTCCTCACCGACACGGTCGCGGGGCTGCGCAAACGTGCCCCCCAGACCATCGAAGTGGTCTTCAAGCTCCCGGTCGACCCCCACCGGTTTCAGGTCGATGGAGTACGGGTTGTCTCTTCGCAGGGTCCGCACGTCGTGCTGGAGATCACGGGGGCGATTGCCCCGGCGTTGCGTATCATCGCCGACCTCGACCCCGTTGAGCTGGTGTCGCGCCATGCCGAGCTCGACGAGCTCTTTCTGGACTTCTACCGGACCAACACCGTAATGACGGCCTCCGATGTGGACTGACATATCGCGGCTCGACCTGGTCGGTCGGCGCCGCGCGATCCTTGGCTACACGCTCGGCATGGGGCTCTACGCCCTGGCGATCGTCGCCCTGTATCCCACGTTCGAACACACGACCGGCCTCGACAAGTTCACCAAGGACGCCCCGACAGTGGCGGCGCTGTTCGGCGCTACGGGCTCGCTCATCTCCCCATCGGGCTGGCTCAACGTCAACCTCTACGCCAACCTCTTCCCGCTGCTCGTCCTGCTCGCCACGATCGGCTACGGCGCGGCGTGCCTCGCCGGTCAAGACGAGGAAGGCACGCTCGCCATGGTCGCGGCGCTGCCGATTCGCCGTCACCGTATCGCCGTCGAGAAGGTCGTGGCGATGGGCATTCAAGCGGCACTAATCGTCGCGGTCGTGACGGCGGTCATCGCCCTCGGGCATTTCTTCGGCATCGCCGTGAGCGCGCTCGATCTGTGGGGCACGTCGCTCGGGGTACTGCTCCTCGGCATCGACTTCGGGCTGGTCGCCATGGCGGTCGGGGCGGCCACGGGTCGTCGTGGGAACGCTATCGGGGTGGCATCAGCCATCGCAGCCGCCTCCTATCTCGTGAGTTCGTTGGCCCCGGTTGTCGCCTGGATCCGCCCCGCGAGGTTCGCCTCGCTCTTTTATTGGTCGGTCGGCAATAAGCAGTTGACCGCTGGCCTCAGCGTGGGTGAGCTGGCGGTGCTGGTAGTGACGGGCGTCGCTCTCGCAGGTGTGACCATCGCAGCCTTCGAGCGCCTCGACCTCCACTGACCTGTTGCCCTCCGCCGGGGAACTGAATCCGGCGGCGCACAAGATCGGAGCCTGGCTGGAACTCCGGGGCCTTACGACCAGCGCGCAACGTGCCGGCCGATTTCGCGTGTCAACGTGCGAACAAGACATCATGCCGAATCTCAGCCCTATTCGGTTCGTCTGCAGAGCTAGATCGACAGATCTGTTGTGCACTACGTGCCCCATAATGCGCGGCAGCACTTGACGTTTCGCGCGCCACCCATCGCCGGGTCCGTGGGACAAGCGATTACCGTTTACAACGCCCAGTCGTCAACGACCGTCAGGTCGGTGAACTCCGGAGCACCTTCGAAGATCTCCATCATGGTCGCCCTAGCGGCCTGAAGTTCCTCCTGACGGCGGGAGTCGCTCTCGCGCTCCCGGGCTTTCTCTTCGCTTTCGAAGACAACGAACATGATCACTCGGCTCGGATCCTTCGAGTCTCGGGTTGCTGTCGAGTGCACGAGACCCGAACCCGGCTGTTCAGCTGCCCGCAACTGGGCGACCAGCTTCGGTAGGTCGTTTTCCCTGCCTGGCTTCAAGCGCGTCGTGATCATTTGTGCCCACATGTCGACGACCTTTCCTAGATGGTGGTGCGCAGACTAATTCTCCGAGAATCTGTTTGTGCTTGCCTGGCGGGGCCTGCCACGGCGCGAGGAGGGTATGGGGGCTAACCGCCCCCGATCACCGGGTCGGTGCGGCAGTGCGGCACCTCGAGGACGCGAGAGGCGCCCCCGGCAGGACTCGAACCTGCGACACGCGGTTTAGGAATCGGGCCGAGAAGGTCCACCTAAGCGGGTCCAGTCCGTTGAACTGGCCCTTGTGGGAGTGGCCGTCCACGCAGTCCGTTCAGCACAAGCGAATGTCGCTCCGTAGATTCCCAAGAGATTCCCGACCGGTCCATCCAAGGTCAGCATTCGATGCAGTCGTTCAGTCGTCGCGGCCGCCCAGTACGGCATGTCTGAAGGAGCGGAGCCGTGTCAACCGCGCGGCTGTGTTTTCTCGTCGTAGGACCGATGGCGATCGTCGAGACGATCTGAGATTGGTGCGCGTGATCTACGAGGATGACCGGACTCCGGTAGTCTGACTCTTTGGGAAGACTTGAGGCAGAGTTCGTCGGACTTCAGGGAAATATCGGGGGTCCGTATGATGGCAAAGAAGTTCGTCACCCTCCTCGGGACGCTCCTGCTAGCCGGCGTGGTCTTGGCGGTGACAGTCACACCCGCTTTGGCAAGCAAAGCCCCCGGTAATTCCGGCACGATAACGGGGCGTCTCGAGCAGGTTGGAGGACCGGCGACCCTTCCACCCCGAGGTCTTCCCGGCAAGGTCGTCTTCACGCTGCTCTCGACAGGTCGCGCATTTCGCTTTCCGACGACATCTAAGGGCTACTACCGCGCGACCGTTCCAGCGGGGACCTACGAGGTCACCGGCTTCCCGTCCACAGGGGGGGAGTGCCGTGCCTCGCATCACATTCGCGTGCGCGTTCACTCTGTGATCACGTCGGTCGACGTGACGTGCGATGTGATCTAGAGAAGGCGGTAGGGGTCCGTCTGGGGACACATCCGGGGACACCATGAGGGGCGTCCAGTTTGTTGCCGAGGACGAGAAGGTGAGTGAACGCGTCAACGTTCCGCCTGCTATCGACCCGCTCATCGATCTAGCCGTTCTGCCGCATCGCTCAATTCCACGCTGCTCCTTGCGGTCCCTCTTCTCCCCTTTTGGCTCTCGACTCTCAGGGTGGCTTCGGCTCCAAGGAAGCTCGCGTTTCTTGCCCCACTCTCGATGCCCCAAACGAACGAGTCCGGGTTAGACACCCTTGGAGGTACCGCCCTCTGGGCGGAACCTCCCGCTGCCGAGCGCGTTTAACGACCCGATGCGATGGTCCGTGGGTGCGTGGCTTCGTAATCGCATCTGCCATCGCTTTGACGACGCTAGGCGGAGCTCAGGGGGCCTTGGCAACGGCCGGATGTCCGGTCATCCTCCTCGGCAACGGCATCGGCAACGGCAACGGCAACGTTCATCTTGTGCGAAGCGACTCCTGGGCGGTGTCGCACCTCAGCGAACTCCTTGGGGGTGATGTGTGCGCTGACAAAACGGGCCAACTCAAGCGGCCCAACCGTCCTACCGTAGGGAAGTGGCCCGGACTATTCCCAGGTTCCGAGTGGTACGACGAGCGTGGCTGCGTGCCGAAGATTCCATTACGGCCGCGCCGGGGCTTGCAATGACGGCCTTTGGATTCGCGCTCGTCGGAGCGTTCTTTACGCTTCCGGCTCGCAACACCTGGGGCGAGCGGTTTGAGAATGGCGTCATGAGTGCCGTGATTGCGCTGATCTTTGTGTTCCTAGTTTGCTGGGTCTGGAATCTCTGGGTCTATCGGCACTCTGGGCGCTCCCACGACAACTGGTTAGCCACAGCTGGTATGTCTGGAAATGCGGTTGTTTTTTGGCTTGTGCGAAAGCCAGACGCCATGCCTGTCTCATTCACCGAGCACGGACTTATGGAATGTCTCATCCGAGCGCCCGACGGGGAGACTTGTCTCCTTTCTGATTCGCTTGCCCCTCCGCGAATGCTGATAGGTCACGGTGACTCATCGGTTCTTGCGCTTTGGGAAAAGACAGTCCCAGGCGTTTACGATGTGTGGTGGTACGGCTCCAGAAAACGTGGCAAGTACTACGAGATCACGCGAGCAACGTTTGATCTCGCCCCTCCGCCACGTGTCCCAGCTAGGACGACCGATGGGTAAGGTCGAGTTCGTCTGGCCGTTTGAGCACTACGGCGTGGTCGTAGACGGGTGGATTGTCCCGTTTCTTGTGGCTGAACCGGGTGCCCGGCGATGTCGCCCTGACCACCTGCGATGCACATCCTTGTTACGAAGGGATTTCAAAGGGAGTGCGAACAGAGGCTGTCGCACGAATACCTGACCATCCCACCCGCGTTTCGCGCCGCGCGGGACGATTGGCCCATGGTGAATCTTCGAGAAGTCGAACGCGATCAGCTCTACCTCATGCCACCGTCGGTCGCGGACTGGCTGCCCGACGGGCACCTCGCCTGGTTCGTGCTCGATGTCGTCGGCGAGCTCGACCTCTCCGCGTTCTACGCCTCGCAGCGAGAAGACGGCCGTGGTGGGGCGAGCTACCACCCGGGGCTCATGCTCGCCGTCCTCGTCTACGCCTACTGCACCGGCGAGAGATCGAGCCGGCGGATCGAGCGCCGCCTCACCGAAGACGTCGCCTACCGGGTGCTCGCCGCCAACCAGACGCCCGACCACGCGACGATCGCCCGCTTCCGGCGCCGTCACGAAGAAGCAATCGCCGAGCTGTTCACCCAGGTCCTCGGCCTGTGCGTCAAGGCCGGGATCGTCGACTCGGGGCTCGTCGCGATCGACGGGACGAAGATCGCCGCCAACGCCTCCAGTCACGCCAACCGGACCCGGCACCAGCTCGTCAGGGAGATCCTCGCCGAGGCCGAACGGACCGACCAGGAAGAAGACCAGCTCTTCGGGGATCGGCGCGGTGACGAGCTTCCCGCCGAATGGTCCGACCGAAGGGGCCGCCGGGCCCGCGTCGCCGAGGCACTCCGCCAGCTCAACGAGGGAGAAGGCGACTACTGGGCACGTCTGGCGGCGAGAGAGGCCCGCGCCGTTGCGACGCACGGCCGGCTGCCCGGGTCACGACCGGAGCCGGGTAGCCGCCGGACCAAGAAGCGAATACCCAACACAACCGACCCCGACTCGCGGACGATGTCGACGTCTGGATGGGGGGCACGCCGGTACTTCCAGGGCTTCAACGCCCAGGCTGCGGCGACCACCGACCAGGTGATCGTCGCCGCCGAAGTGACCAAGGACTCGAACGACTACCACCAGTTCATCCCGCTCGTCGCCCAGGTGACCAAGAACCTCGAGGTGGCCGGTCACGACACACCGGTCGGCACGTACCTCGCCGACGCCGGCTACTACTCGACCAAGAACGCCCTCACCGAGACCGATTCAGAAGTGCTCATCGCGACGCTCGCACCTACCTCGGGCGTCATCGATCCGACCGATCCCCGCATCCCCGCGCGACAAGTGGTGATCGAGCGCCTCGACCGAGGCGAGTTGACCAAGAAGGCGGCCGGCGACGAGCTCGGCATCAGTGAGTCGCGGGCGGGAGACCTGCTCAAGGTCCATCGGGGCTTGCTTCCAGACCACCGAGCCGTGCGCGTCGCGATGGATGAGAAGCTCGCCTCCGACGAGGGTGCGGCGAAGTTCGCCAAGCGAAAGCAGATCATCGAGCCCGTCTTCGGCAACGTGAAGGCGAACCTCGGCTATCGACAGTTCAGCCGCCGCGGGCTTCGGGCAGTGCACAGCGAATGGCGACTGATCTGTGCCGCGCACAACCTCTTGAAGCTCCGGAAGCTTGATCCGACGTTGAGTTGGTGTGCCGGGTAGCTCTCGGCGAACAGGTTTCAACAACATCGGGTAAACCGTGTCGACGACGCGCGCTCTACGCGTCAGGAATGTTCGTGCAACAGCCTCGAACAGAGCGCGATCGCGCGCTCTCTCCGGCCGAATCCGCCCAGTCGTCGCGTAAGAGATCTCCCAGCGCCACGGCGGCCGCTTGGTCCGAGGCGACCACCCAGTGTGAGTAGACGTTCAAAGTCGTTGCCGCGTTCGCGTGACCGAGGCGACCCGCGACAGTACGGACGGGAATGCCGGCGTCGAGCATGCGAGTGGCGGCGAAATGCCGAAGGCTGTGCAACGGGAGCTCCCTAATCCCGGCTCGGCGCCGCAGTCGAATGAAGGCAAGCGACATTCCATCGGGGCGCCGGGGCCTCGAACCGTCGGCTTCGGTGCTGAAGACGAACGCGGAGTCCGACAAGCAGGATTCAACGGCTGCGGCGCGTTGCACACAGTGGTCATGGTGAATGCTGAGCACTCCGAGGGTCTCGGAATCGAGCGAAATACGTCTTCCTGCGTGGGTCTTGGTGTCCTTGACCATGAGCGAGTCGTTCCGCATCCCGATTACCGCGCGGGTGATGGAAAGCATCCCGCCGACCAGGTCGATATCGCTCCAGCGCAATCCACATAGTTCTCCTCGGCGGGCGCCGGTGACCGCTGCGAGCCTTACAAAGAGGGCGAGGTCTGGATCGGTTCGCTCGGCCTCTCGGAGCAGGGCGAGGATCTCCTTCGGCTCGGGGGTCAGGATCTCGTGCCGTCCAACCCTCGGAGGAGACGTCCGTAGGGCTGGGTTTGAAGCGATCCATCCCCATCGCACCCCTTGATTGAGGATGTGGCGTAACAATGCGTGAACGTGACTGACTGAACGAGGGCTGAGCGACCGCCCGCGTTGTCCGCCGTTGTCGAGCAGCTCAGCGTAGAAGCGATCGATCGACTGCGGGCGGAGCGCGCGAAGCCGCACCGAACCGAAGCAGGGAAGGATGAGAGTGTCGAGCAGTCGCTGGTACTCGCGCACGGTTGTAGGCGAGAGGCTCGACCGGCTCATCTCGAGCCAGCGAGCCGCTAGCTCGCGAACGGTTCCCCCGGTGACGTCGTGGGTCCCCGCCCCCGCCTCGACGACGAGCTCGGCAAGGACGCCTTCGGCGTGGCGTTTGGTCCCTCGGACGGTCTTCGTGACGTAACGCTTTGAGCCGTTGTCGCCGCGACCGAGGTAGACCTTGGCTCGCCAGACGTTCTTTCCCCGGGGTTCGAGGTGTCCCCGCAATTCGCCGGCCTCCGCTGCCGTCTTGGGAATCTGCCCGATCGACGCAGATTCCCAATTGGATTCCCAGGGCACGCTAGCGGATTGCCATACCGCTCGACAAAAGGCTCTGACCAGGGTCCTTAGAGGCGCCCCCGGCAGGACTCGAACCTGCGACACGCGGTTTAGGAAACCGCTGCTCTGTCCCCTGAGCTACGGGGGCGGTGTCCGTCGCGACACGCCAGGCTCGCGATTCTTATCGCTCCCGACCCCCGCTCGTTCAAAAGTGCCACCTCCGCGGTGCGGCTCCTCCCGGGGCGGCAGCGGGATCTACGCCCGCGCGGCAAACACGATGGTCGCGACCACGGGCAAGGGCGCCACCCGGGGAGCAGAATGGCGTCACCGATTGGTACCGGAACCGACGCGGAAAGGACGCGACGGACCGCACCTACTTGAAAGGTGAACCAGGTGAAGGACTTCAAGGCGTTCCTTCTGCGGGGCAACGTCGTCGAGCTCGCGATCGCGGTCGTGATAGGCATCGCTTTTGAAGCGGTCATCACGGCCTTCGTCAGGGACCTGATCACGCCGCTGATTTCGATCCCCGGGAAGGCGAACTTCGCTGCGCTCCATTTCACGGTGAACGGGAGCACCTTCTCCTACGGCGACTTCGTCAACTACGTCATTTCGTTCGTCATCCTCGCCGCCGTGATCTTCTTCCTCGTCGTGAAACCGCTGAACGCGATGGCGACACGACGCCAGGCCGGCGCCGCTCCGACGACGAAGACCTGTGAACACTGCGCGAGCACGATTCCGGTCGCGGCGCGGGTCTGCGCATTCTGCACACGCGACGTGTCCGCCTAGCTGGGTCCTGGGTCGCAGGCGTTAGTAGCCGGGGACCAGCACCGCAGCCACCCCGGACGACGGGAGCACGGGTGCCCGTTGGTGCCGACGGCGGCGTGATCGACACGCCCTTGGGGCGCGACGAACCGGTGCTGCGACGCGCGCTCGTCCGGCCCGCTCTTAGGGCCCACGCGACGGGTACCCGGGTTGCTTGTGGTTCGTCCACGGTGTCGAGATGTTCCGGTCAGGACCGATGGCGATGGTGGCCCTCGTGTCGGTCCAGCCATTGTTCGCCGCGGTGTGGGCGTAGACCGTCCCGTTGCTCCCGATCACGATGTCGTTGGACAGAAATGTGCCGCCCACGCGGGGAGCCGGGCTCTGCCGCGACGTGAGGAGAGTTCGGGTCCGCGTTCTTTCAATCCGGAGGATCGAGTGTTGTAAGTCGCCGAAGACGCGACCTCGAGGCCCGGCATCGAGGCGACGTGCCGAGAAGCTGCTCCGCCGAGAAGATCAAACCGTGGCGCAGATGTTGCCGACGCCCGGCACCGTGTAGGTGTCGTAGTTTTGCGGCCCGAGAGCATGCCCCGGAGTACCGGGGGCCGGGGTGACGTTCACGGTGCCGTCCGCACCGAGGCTGATCGAGTAGTACCGGGGGTTGTCCGGCCACCCTTCCAGCTCGCCGGGGCCGACGAGTTGGTTCGGTGATGTCGGCCAGTATCCGTGCACCGTGTCGAAGGCCTGGACCGCGGTCTCGACGCTCGCTGCATCGGCGTTGCACGCTGCCACGGCGCTCGGTGACGTGAGCGGTTCCACCGTCGTGCCCGGGCCCGCCTGGGTCGAGGTCGTGCTCGCCGGCGCCGAGGTCGTACTCGTCACCGACGGGGTCGGGCCCGCATTCGGTGTGCTCGCGCCACATGCGCCGAGGAGGAGGGCGGCGCTCGACACCCCGAGGAGCAACGAAGCCCGTCTCGCGCGAACCAAGGACTGCACGTGGCGGACTATAGGGTCGACGCTTCGTCGAGCGGGGTATGGGGCGTGCGTTCAGTGCGCCGAGAAAGCCGCGCTTGTGACGCGCTCTGGCACAGCCTTCACGGCGACGATGCAGATCGTTTCGGCGTCGAGGGCGATCGTGCTGCCCACGTGGCCGATCGCCTCCGCGATCACGGCGAGCATCGCGTCCCGACGGTCTTCGGGGAGGAGCGCGACACCACTGTGGGTCCTAAGGAGGTCAAGGAACTCGTCCCGGTCAAGCTCCCAGGTCCACGGGAACTGTTCGACGGTGCACGGGGTGAACCGTCCGCAGGCGTCGATCCATCGAACGTGCTCCCGGGTCTGCGAATCATGGCGTCGCTCGGCGGTCCGGCCGATTCCGCTCCCCTCGAGCTCGGGCGCGAAACGCTCGTAGGCATCTTCAACTGCCGCGGCGAGCGCCTCGTCGCTCGGATACTCGTAATTCCAGAATGCGGCCAGCCGGCCGTTCGCCGTCAACACGTCTGCCACCTTCGCCGGGGCGACGGACGGGTCGACCCAGTGCCAGGCCTGGCCGCTCACGACGAGGTTGAACGTCCGTCCGGCGGGTTCCCACGTCTCGAAGGGCGAGACCTCGACGGGGATGCCGTGCCGGCGCGCGACCGCTGCCATCCGTTCGTCGATCTCGACGCCGAGGACATCGCAGCCGCGCGCGCGGAACAACTGTGCCGCCTTGCCCGTTCCGCAGCCGACGTCGAGCACCCGGCAACCGCCTACGGGACGGACCGCATCAACGAGGGCGACCGGATAAGTCGGGCGCGCCCGGTCGTACTCGTTGGCGTACTCGCCGAAAGTCTCCGCCCGGCGTCGGTTCAGATGGAGCACCGGTCCATTGTTACCGGTTGCCGGTCCGATTCTGTCTGCACGTTCCGCGCGCCGGTTTCCGGTGAGTTCCGTGCGCGTCCGGCGTCGAGCCCGTCAGGCGTATCCTCAGGCCCGATGGGCGATAGCGAGAAGCCGGCGCCGACTGACTGCTACATCGGGGGGCGGTGGTGTGTCGCGGAGGGCGGTCGGCGCTTCGACGTCGACGACCCGGCGACCGGGGCACGCCTCGAGACGGTCGCCGACGCGTCGCCCGCCGACGCGCTTCGCGCCGTCGAGGCGGCGCACGATGCCCTCGCTGTCTGGTCGCAGACTGCCCCGCGAGAGCGCGGCGAGATCCTGCGCCGGGCGTTCGAGTTGATGACCAGCCGGGGCGAGGAGCTCGCGCGTCTCGTCGTCGCGGAGAACGGGAAGGCGCTCCCCGACGCGCGCGGTGAGGTGGCGTACGCCGCGGAGTTCCTCCGCTGGAACTCCGAGGAAGCGGTGCGCAACACCGGTGAGTTCGTTACGGCGCCGTCTGGCGCGAACCGGATCCTCGTGCTGCGACAGCCGATCGGTATCGCGCTCCTCATCACCCCGTGGAACTTCCCGGCAGCGATGCTGACGCGCAAGATCGGCCCGGCGCTCGCCGCAGGTTGCACCGTCGTCTGCAAGCCCGCACGCGAGACGCCACTCACGGCGCTCGCGATCGCCGGGATACTCCACGACGCGGGTGCTCCCCCCGGCGTCGTGAACGTCGTGCCGACTTCCCGTCCCGGCCCGCTCATCGACGCCGTCATCGCCGACAACCGGGTCCGCAAGCTTTCCTTCACCGGTTCGACCGAGGTCGGCCGGATGCTGCTGGCCAAGGCGTCCGAGAGGATCCTCAACTGCTCGATGGAGCTCGGCGGCAACGCGCCGTTCCTCGTGTTCGCCGATGCCGATCTCGACGCCGCAGTCAGCGGCGCGATGGTCGCCAAGATGCGCAATGGGGGGGAGGCCTGCACGGCGGCAAACCGCTTCTACGTCGAGCGGTCTGTCGCCGCGGAGTTCTCACGACGGCTTGTCGCCGCGATGGGCGCGATCCGCATGGGTAACGGGCTCGAGGAGGGCGTCGGGCTCGGCCCGCTCGTCAACGCTGTCTCGCGCGACAAGGTCGCCGCCCTCGTGGCGGGGGCGCTCGAGGAGGGCGCCCGGGCGTTGACCGGAGGCGCTCTTCCCGACGGGCCGGGGTACTTCTATCCGGCGACGGTCCTCGACCGGGTGGCGCCGGGGTCGGGGATCCTGCGGGAGGAGATCTTCGGTCCGGTCGCGCCGATCGTCACCTTCATCTCGGAGACCGAGGCGATCGAGTTCGCGAACGACTCGATACTCGGTCTCGTCTCCTACGTCTACACGGGTGACCTCGCGCGCGGGCTGCGGGTCGCCGAGGCGCTGGAGACCGGCATGGTGGGGCTCAACCGCGGACTCGTCTCGGATCCGGCCGCTCCCTTCGGCGGCGTGAAGCAGTCGGGGCTCGGTCGGGAGGGAGGTCACGAGGGGATGAACGAGTATCTCGAGACGAAGTACGTCGCCTGCTCGTGGTGACTGAGGCGACGCCGTGACCGGCGATCGGGGTTCGCGCCGCGCGATTCTGTCGTGGGAAGGATCGGTAATGCGTTGACCGAATCGTTCGATCTCGACTGCTACTCGCGCTCCGAGCTCGAGGCGCGCCGGGGCGAGAAATGGGGGCTTTATCGGGAGGCGTCGATCCCGATGTGGGTTGCCGACATGGACTATCCGATCGCGCCGCCGGTCCGGCGGGTGCTCGAGGAGGCCATCGCGACGGGGGATCTCGGCTACCCGATGTCCTCACTCGAGCCGCAGCTCGCCACGACGTTCGCCCAGTGGAGCAGGTCGCGCCACGGGCTGGACTTCGACCCGGTGTCGGTCGTGGTGACGACCGACGTCGTGCAGGCCATCTACTTCGCGATCGACGCGCTGACGGACGCGGGCGACGGGATCCTCACGTTCACGCCCGCCTACCCGCCGTACTTCGTCGCGCTCGACGAGAAGTCGCGGCGGATGGTCGCCTACGATCTCGCCCCCGTCGACGGCGCCTACCGCTTCGACGCCGACGCGTTGCGAAAACTCGTCGCCGCCGAGCGGCCGCGTCTGTTGCTGCTTTGCAACCCGCACAACCCGACGGGCAGGGTGTTCACCCGCTCCGAGCTCACCGAACTCGCGTCGATCGCCGTCGACGCCGACCTCATCGTCATCTCCGACGAGATCCACGGTGATCTCGTCTACCCCGGTTCGACGCACATCCCGATCGCGACGCTCGGCGCGGAAATCGCCGAGCGGACGATCACGTTGTCCTCGGCGAGCAAGACCTTCAACCTCGCCGGTCTGCGTTGCGCCGTGGCGGCCTGCGGCACGGCGGACCTCGCGGCGCGGCTGCGCGCGACTCCGAAGCGGCAGCGTGGAAGGGCGAACAACCTCGGGATCCTCGCCGCGATCACCGCCTGGACCGAGGGACTGCCCTGGCTCGACGCCGTCATCGCCCACCTCGTCGCCAATCGTGATCGGGTGACGGACGTCATCGCCGGTCTCGACCAGGTGTCGTGCGTCCCGCCGGAGGCCACGTACCTCGCCTGGCTCGACCTGCGCCGGACGGGCCTCGGCGACGACCCGGCCCGGGAGATCGCCGCCCGGGCGCGCGTGACCCTGATGTCGGGCCCGGAGTTCGGCTCGTCCGGCCGGGGCCACGCCCGGCTCAACTTCGCCACGACGACTGCCGTCGTCGACGAGGCGTTGGGGCGGCTTTCCCGCTTCTTCTCGGCGCTCTGAGAGCGCGAGCGGGTCCCGGTCAGGGCGAGAGTTCGGTCGCGTCCTCGGGAAGCAGCGCGACGAGGTTCGACAGTCGCACGTCGTTCGAGAAGACCTCGATGATCGGGACCGACAGACCGAGTCGGCGTTGGAGCCGCTCGGCGGGGAGCTCCTGGTCCCATAGCAGCAGGGTCACCACGACGCCGGCCTCGCCGGCCCTCGCGGTGCGTCCCGAGCGGTGGATGTACGCCTTCTGGTCTTCCGGCGGGTCGTAGTGGACGACGACGTCGACGCCCTCGATGTCGAGCCCGCGGGCCGCCACGTCGGTCGCGACGAGCGCCTCGAGCTTGCCTTTCGCGAAGTCGCGGAGAGCGCGCTCGCGCGCCCCCTGGCGCAGGTCCCCGTGGATCGCGGCGGCTCGCACTCCCTCGGCGTGGAGCGCCGCCGTGAGGCGGTCGGCGCCCCGTTTCGTGCGCACGAACACGAGGGTCTTTCCCGCCCCGTGGGCGATCGTGCCGACGACCTTCGCCTTGTCGAGCTGGTGGACCTTGAAGAAATGGTGCTCCATCTCGTCGACGGTCACCTGGTCCGAGTGCGTTTCGTGGAAGACGGGGTCGGTGAGATAGCGCTTTACCAGGCGGTCGACGGTCGAGTCGAGCGTCGCCGAGAACAGCAGCGTCTGGTGTGGACCGGTGATGTGGCGGAGCAGCCATTCGACCTGCGGCATGAACCCCATGTCGGCCATGCGGTCCGCCTCGTCGACGACCAGGGTCGAGATCTCCGAGAGGGCGACCGCCTTGCGGTCGACGAGATCGATGAGGCGTCCCGGGGTCGCGACGACGAGGTCGAGGCCCCGGGCCACCATGAGGACCTGCTCGTCGAGGTCGGCTCCGCCGTAGACGGCGCCGACCCGCCGGTCGATCGCCTTGCCCAACCGGGCGAGCACCTCGGTCACCTGGAGTGCCAGCTCACGCGTCGGTTCGAGGACGAGCGAGGCCGGCAGGCGCGACTTTGAGGCCGGGGTCGCCATCAGCATCGGCAGCCCGAAGGCAAGCGTCTTGCCGCTGCCGGTCTTCGCCTTGCCGCAGACGTCGCGGCCGGCGATCGCGTCGGGGATCGTTAGCGTCTGCACGTCGAAGGGTTGGTCGATGCCCTCGGCGTGCAACGCCTGGACGAGTTTCGCGTCGACGCCGAGCGCACCGAAGGAAGGCGTTCCGCTCATGATCACGAGTCTCTCACCGTCGGGAGCCGCGACCGACGAACGCCGGGATCAGCGCAGTCGCCCAATCGGCTCGTGTGTATCCTTCGAACGAATCCGGCGAGACAAGGAGGCGTTGTGGCAGAGCTCATAGCGGGCGACAAGGCTCCCGCGTTCAGCCTTCCAGACCAGGACGGGGCGAAGGTATCGCTGTCGGACTACGCCGGACGCAAGGTCGTCGTCTACTTCTATCCCGCCGACGACACGCCGGGTTGCACGAAGGAGGCCTGCCAGTTCAACGACCTGCTCGCGGACTTCGCTGCCCTCGGGGTCGACGTGGTCGGCATCTCCCCGGACGGGGACGAGTCGCACCGGCGCTTCCGGACGAAGTACGGCCTCGGGGTGCGCCTCGCCTCGGATCCGCAGCACGCGACGATGAAGCGCTACGGCGCCTGGGGCGAGAAGACGCTGTACGGCCGGGTGAGCGTCGGCGTCATCCGTTCCACGTTCCTCGTCGACGAGGAGGGCCGGGTCGAGCGGATCTGGCGCCACGTGAAGGCCGATGGGCACGCCGCGAAGGTGCTCGCCGCCCTCGAGAGCTGACAGCACCCCATGCCCCCCGAGAAGCCGCAGTGGGCTGAACTCTTCACCGAGGTCGTCACCTCCGGGCTGTGCACCGGCTGTGCCAGCTGCGTCATCGCCTGCCCGTATGACGTGCTGGGCTACGACGCGTCGGAGGGTCGATACCGCCCGTTCCACATCGACGACGCGGGGGGACCCGAGAACTGCACGCACGGCGAGCGTGGCTGCACGCTGTGCACGCGGGCGTGCCCGCGCTTTCGCGCCTGGGAACCCGAGATCGACTCGTTCCTGTTCGGGCGGACCCGTACCGCCGAGGAGGTCTACGGGATCGCCAGCGAGACGCTGCTCACCCGGACGACGGATCCCGAGATCGCCGCGGCCGGCCAGGACGGGGGCTTCGTCTCGGCGCTCCTCGTCTGGGCGCTCGAGCACGACGTCGTCGACGCCGCGCTCGTCTCGTACCTCGAGGGCGACGGCTCGACCTGGCGTGCCGTACCCGGGGTGGCGCGTAACCGCGCCGACGTGCTGCGTTCGGCTGGGTCCCGCTATACGTATTCGGCGAACCCGCTCGCCTACCCGGAGGCGATCTCGTCGGGCGCCGAACGGGTCGCGCTCGTCGGCATGAGCTGCCAGGCCTCGGCGCCCGCGGCGATGTCGACGCGCAAGGCTGGCAAGGTCGCGCGCCGGTTCGCGCTCACGGTCGGCCTTTTGTGCTCGAAGACCTTCGATGACGCGATCTTCGCCGAGCTGTTCGAGGCGCGCTACGGGCTGCGCCGCGAGGAGATCGTAAAGATGAACATCAAGGGCGTGTTCCAGGTCTGGACCCTCGACGGCGGCTATCACGAGATCCCGCTCAAGGAGGCGCATGCCTGGACGCGGGAGGGTTGCCTGCAATGCCCGGACTTCGCGGCCGAGCACGCGGACATCTCCGCCGGTGGCATCGGCGTTGACAACGACTGGACGCTCACCATTGTGCGGACCGAGCGCGGTGCCGAGATCGTCTCGGCGATGCGCGCCGCCGGCGCGCTCGAGATCCGCCCCGTCACCGACGACCCGACGATCGTGCCGCTCCTTTCCAGGCTGTCGCGCGTGAGCCGGCGTCGCTGGCCCGAGGGCGCCGACACGGCGCCGCGGCTCATCCCCGTCTCCGCCGGTTAGCCCCGCCGGGCCTTCGGCCCGCCGGGATCGGGCTACGCGCCGCCGAGGTAGGCGACGACGTCGGCTGCGCCCCATCCGTCGGGGTGGCGCCGGAGGAGTTCGCGCGCGCCGTCCAGATCCGCGCCGAGCGTCGAGATCGCCGGCTCGACGCTCCCGTCGAGACGGCGTTGACCGAGCCCGACCGCCGACATGAGCGCATTGCAGAGGCAGACCCGGCCGACCGTCTCCGACGGGTCGCCGCCCTTGCGCAGATAGGCGTCGACGGGTTCCGCCGGGCAGCGGTAGCCGATCGTGCCGCCCGGTTTCACGAACGGGATGCGCAGGTAGCTGAGGTCACAGATCCGCGCCCGTTCCCGGTAGACGTCCTCGTCCGCCAGCGTGCCGGGGATCTGGGCCACCTTGAACGGGAACCCCGTCGGGGAGGCGCGCGAATCGGTGCGCACGTCGGGACGTCCCTCGCCGAGCGCGGAAAGGATCTCGTTGCGGAGCGAACCGACGAGATTGGAGTCACGGCTCAAGGCGAAGAGCGTGCCGACCTGGACGCCGGTGGCGCCGGCGGCGCGCGCCGCGGCGACCCGTTCGGGTCGGGAGTAGCCGCCGGCGAGCCAGAACGGCAGGCCGAGCGCACTGAACTGGGCCGTGTCGGTCACGTCCCGGGGGCCGTAGACGGGATCCCCGCTCCGGTCGAGCTGCAGGACCCCGCGGGGAGGTGCATTGTGACCGCCGGCGATCTCCCCCTCGACGACGAACCCGTCGGGACGGGTCTCGTCGTCGCGGGCGAGGTAGGCGGCGAGGGTGTTCGATGACACGATCGCCAGAAAGAGCGGCCGGACCAGGTCTCCGGGCGCGCGGCCGAGCGTGGCGACGGGGTCGAAGCGGATGGAGTGGCGCGCACTTCCCGCCCCGGCGACGTCGATCGGGAAGTCGACCTCGTGGTGCCGCGCCAGGTCGTCGAGGAGAGAGGGGAGACGTGCCGGGATCCCGGCCCCCACGAGGACGAAGTCGACGCCCGCCAGCAGGGCGCCGTAGGCCGCGGCCGGCGTCGCAAGCTGGATCTTCTCGAGGAAGTTGATTCCGACTGGCGCGCCGTGCGCCGCCTGTTTCGCGAGGTGGACCTCGGCGAAGGCGGCGACCACCGCCAGTCGCAGCCGGTCGAGTGACGGCTCGAGCGAGAGCCGTGGCGCGAGGCGGTACGGCTGGTCGGCTGGGCGCCCGCCCTGGATGAAGTAGCGGTCCAGCACCTTGTCGGTGATCTTCGGAGCCGGGAACTGGGCGAGCGCCTGGCGCAGCTGCCCGTCGCGATCCCCGTCCTGGAGGCGCCGGCAGAGCATCGAATCGAGCGC
Organism: uncultured Acidimicrobiaceae bacterium; assembly: GCA_963785415.1. GTDB lineage: Bacteria > Actinomycetota > Acidimicrobiia > Acidimicrobiales > Bog-793 > Bog-793. Next base: position 1,113,854 of record CAWAVB010000001.1, on the reverse strand, counting down.
GACGCCGGAGACGACGCCGAGGCCGCCGGCGCGGCCGACCGCCCCGGCCAGACGCCAGTCCGAGACGCCGATGCCCATACCCCCCTGGATGATCCGCGGGAGGGTCACCGCGGTGTTCCTGGCGCGACGGCGATCGGTGCGGTGACCGCGCCCACCTCTGACGGGGGCCGAGAACCGGGGGGCCGAGCCATCACGACCGGAGGCCCGTGGCGGTAGCCCGCGATCTCGGCGTGCCCGCCGGTCCGAGCGCGGGCGTCGACCCCGGTTCGTAAGGACATCCCGGGTCCTCGGCGAGCGGATCACCATTGGCCGCGAAGGCCCGGGCGCGCGATCCGCCACAAGAATCCCGGTACTCGCAACGGCCGCAGCGCCCGCGGAGCTGTTCCGGGTCGCGCAATGACCTGAACAACCCCGAGTCGGCGTAAATCTCAGCGAGAGGCCGGTCCCGCACGTTGCCCGCGACGAGCGGGAGGAATCCGCTCGGTTGGACGTCGCCGCGGCTCGAGACGAAGACGACGCCCTGCCCGTCCCCGACGACGAGCGGTGGGCGCCGGTGGCCCGCGCCGGAGGCGGCGGTGATCCCCGCTTCCGTCCGGACCCGAAGGGGGATTCCGAGGCCGCCGAGACGGTCGTGGAGCTCGGCGTAGAGGGCTCCCCGCTCCGCCGTTCCCGTCGGCGCGCCGGAGCCGTGACGGAGGACGATCCGGCGGTACTGGGGAGCCTCGGTCGTCTTGAGGGGGATGACCGCCGCGGCCTCGAAGAGGAACTCGAGGACGTCCTCGATCCCTTCGGCGGAGAGCGGCCGGAGGGCCTTCCCCCGTCCCATCGGCACGAGGAAGAACACGCTCCAGAGACCCACGCCGAGGCGACGCGCCAGATCGAGCACCTCGGGCAGCTCATGGGCCGTCTCCTCGGTCACCGTCGTGTTGAGTTGAAGGCGAAGCCCGGCCCGACGGGCCGCCGTGCAGGCGGCGACGGTCCAGTTGAAAGAGCCCTGGGTGAGCCGGAAGGCGTCGTGGGTGCTGGCGCTCGCACCGTCGAGCGAGAACGAGACCGTCGACACGCCCGCTCGCCGGAGCTCGCCGAGGACGGCCGGTGCCGCGCGCGGGGTTCCGGCCGGGGCGACCGCCACGGCGAGCTGCGCGTCCACGCCGTGTCGGACGAGTTCGACGAGGTCGGGACGCATGAGCGGGTCGCCCCCCGTGAACACGACGATGGGCCGCGGCGCGCCGAGTGAACCGAGGTCGTCGAGGATCGCGGCGATCTCGGTCGTCGTCAGTTCGTCCGGGTCGCGTTCCCGTTTCGCTTCGGCACGGCAGTGGCGGCAGGCGAGCTCGCACGCCCGCGTCAGCTCGACAAGCACGAGGAACGGCCGGTTTCCGACGTCGAAGCGGAGGTGCCGCAGTCCCGTTTGCGCGGTGCCGTGGCCGCGGGAAGCTGTGGCGGGCGCGCGGTTCTGAACCAGGCCACGGCCGACGTCCCCCCGACTCGTCTGTGCCGGCTCGCCCATCGCTCGCCGCTCCCTTGTGCCTTGGCTCGGCGCGTCGCGACAGTCACCGAAACTCGAGACTCCCACTATAGGTGGAGCCTCCTCGGCGCTCACCTGCCGGTAGTGGCGGCTTCGGGCGCCGTCGGCCGTTCGCACCGGGCTTTGTCCCGTTGGCCCGGGGCTAGGTTGGCAATCGTGGCGCCGAACAACCTCGACCGCGGCGTGACGTACCTGCTCCTCGTTCGGCACGGCGTGACGCCGACGACGGGCAAGGTCCTCCCGGGTCGGGCTCCGGGTCTGTCGCTGTCGGACGCCGGTCGTGCCGAGGCGGCCGAGGTCGGCAGGCGGCTCGGCGGTCTCGGCAAAGTGCGGGCCCTGTACTCCTCGCCGCTGGAGCGCACGCTCGAGACGGCCGAGCAGATCGCACCGTTCGTCGGGCTCCCGGTCGAGATCGAGCCCGATCTCATCGAGTGCGATGCCGGTGTTTGGACGGGCGCCGGATTGCGCGCCCTGAGCAACCGGAGGGACTGGAAGCGCTTGCTGGCTTGCCCGTCCGGATTCCGGTTCCCTGGGGGCGAGTCGTTCATCGAGCTGCAAGCGCGGGTCCTCGCCGCGGCCGAGCGGCTGGTCGCCCGTCACCGCGGCGGGGTCGTCGTCGCCGTCAGCCATGCGGATCCGATCAAGGTCGTGCTCGCCGGCGCGCTCGGCAGCCCACTCGACCTGTTGCCGCGGATCGAGGTCGGGACGTGCTCGGTGAACGTCGTCACCTACGGCGAGGGCCCGCCGCGCGTGCTCGCCCTGAACTCGTTCGCCGACCCCGTCCTCGTCGGCGTGCCCTCGCGTGGGACGCGACGGCGATCAGCGTCCGGGACTCGGAGGACGGCCCCGCACGATCCCGGTCGGCGCGGCGAAACGGGCACGCGCCAAGAAGCGAGAATGCGGGCGACATGAGCGGGTACTTCGAGCTGCGCGAGCCGTCGCGGGTCACGGTCGGCGCGATCGGTCCGGTCGGTCAGCGGGTCTTCGTCCTCCAGGCCCGGGAGGGCGTCCGCCTCGTCACCGTCAAGCTGGAGAAGCAGCACGTCGCGGCCATCGCGCGCCACCTGGGGCAACTCCTCCAGGACCTCGCCAAACCGGGGGACGAACCCGACGACGCCCTCGAGCTCGAGGAGTTCGGAGGGCCCGACTTCGTCGTCGGCACGCTCGCCGTCGCCTATGACGCGAGCGCGGACCGGATCGTGATCTTCACCGAGGAAGCGGTGGGCGAGGAGGAGGAGGGGGATTCGGCGCGCTTTTCCTGCACGCGCGCCCAGGCCGCCGCGCTCGCCGGTCACGGAGCGCGGCTCGTCGAGGCGGGCCGCCCGGCCTGCCCGCTGTGCGGCTATCCGCTCGATCCGAGAGGGCACGTGTGTCCGAGGAAGAACGGCCACCACGCTCCGCTGACCTGACCGAGCCGGATTGGTCGGCACTCCTCGAGACCGGGGCGATCGAGGTCGTCGGACGCATGCCATGGAGCTCGAACGCCACGTTCCTCGTGACGGTGGCCGACCGACACCGCGCGGCGCGTGCCGTCTACAAGCCCGGAGCCGGGGAGCGGGACCTGTGGGACTTCCCCGACGGCCTGTTCCGCCGCGAGGTCGCCGCCTACCGGCTCGACCGGGCGCTCGGGCTCGGGGCCATCCCCACGACGATCGTCCGTGAGGACGGGCCACTCGGCGAGGGCTCCTTGCAGCGCTTCATCGAAGCCGACTTCGCCGAGCACTACTTCAGCCTGCGCGAGCTCGACCAGCACGGCGCCGCGCTCCGGGTGATCGCCGGCTTCGACCTGCTCGCCAACAACGCCGACCGCAAAGGGGGCCACCTGCTCGTCGACCGTCACGGGCACGTCTGGGCGATCGACAACGGGTTGTCATTCCACGTCGACGCGAAGTTGCGCACCGTGATGTGGGATTTCGCCGGCGAGGAGCTGCCCGAAGTGATCGTTTCCGGCGCGCGGCGGCTGGCGGAAGCGGTCCCCGCCGAGCTCGCCGAGCTGCTGAGCGACGACGAGGTCGCCGCGCTCGTCCGCCGCGCCCGGAGGATCGCGAAACACCCGCGCTTCCCGGGCCCCACGGCCGAGACGCGGCTTCCGTGGCCGCTCGTTTGACGCCCCCACGGCCAAAGCCGGGGCTTCCCGCCTCGCACCCCATGGCAGTGCGGGCTTGCTCGGTACGCACGCCGGTACGCGGACGATCGAGCCTTCGCCCGTGACGAACCTCGACGCCGCCGGGTCGGCGTCGATCGTGGGTGGTGGCGGGCATCCCTCGCCGTTCGGCTCGACCGTGCGGTTGCGCCGCGACGACGCGGCGCGCATCCTCGGCGCCCTTTCGCAGGTGGCGACGGTCGCCGGCCCGGCGCCGGGTGACGGCGCGTCCCCGAGGATCGGTTGCCTCCTTCTCCTCGCCCAGGCGGCGCTGTGCCAGGGCGAGACCGGCGCCGGCGACGATCAGGTGGCGATGGGGGCCAGCGTCGCACTGGACCTCGCGGCCGAGCTGCTGGAGTGTGCGGAACTCCTCGGGGCGGCGGAACGCTCCGTCGCGGCCTTCGCGCTCGAGGGGATCGAGGGCCGGCTCCTCGAGGCGCTGCTCGGCGCGGGACCCTTCGACGACGGCGTTTCCCCAGGCACGAAGCGGTAATCTCGGCAGATGACCGACACGACGAACGACCCGGGGACGGAAAAGGACCCGAAGGAGCTCGACGAGCGCGAGTGGCGCCGGAAGCTCGGTCCCGAGCGATACCACGTGCTGCGCGAGAAGGGGACGGACCGCCCCTTCACCGGCGAGTACACGCATCCGGGGCGCGCCGGCGTTTTTCGGTGCGTCGCCTGTGGGAACACGCTGTTCTCGAGCGACACGCAGTTCGACTCGGGCTCGGGATGGCCGAGCTTCACGGCGCCGGTGACCGGGGACGCGGTCGACAAGGCGCCGGACCGCAGCCTCGGGATGGAACGGACCGAGGTGACCTGCACACGCTGTGGTGGCCACCTCGGCCATGTCTTTGATGACGGCCCCGACCCCACCGGGCTGCGCTACTGCATCAATTCGAGCGCGCTGGAGCTCGACGAGCAATAACGGGCAGATCCATGCAGAAGCGTGTGAGCCCGGCACGCGACCGCCACGGCCCGACGGATCTTCACGCGACTGCAACGCCCTCGCTGCTGGCCCGTCGCGTGCCCTCGCCATTATTGGGTGATGGAGTTCCACCGGGGTTCGACGATGTTGCCGAAAGGGGCGCGTGTGGCCTCCGAGGCCGATACGAGGGCCCTCGGCGCGCTGGTCGACCTCGGCGGGGATGCCGGCGCGGCCGACCGGTTCGTCGTCATCGAGTCGTGCCACAGCACGTGGCTGTTCGACACGGCGGACCGGCGCTTTTGCCGGGTGCTGCGCAAGAGCTCCAATCCGTCGGCGGTCCCGACCGAGTGGCGGTCCTACGACCGTCTCGTCGTCGAGGACTACACCGACGCCTTCGTTGTCTTTCTCGATGCATCGGGCACGCGGCTGCTCCGTTCGTGGCGTCACACCGCAGATTGCGACCACTGCGACCGTGACGTCACCTCGGAGATGTCCCTTGGGGATCTCCGTCGTGTCACGCGCGCCTGAGCGGCACAACCCGCCGAAGCGAGCCGCCGCGCGCCTTCCTCGGCGCCCCCCATATGGGGGGCGCCGAGGAAGTCTCTCCAACTGAGCGCTCTGGGCGCGGTACGCGGCCCGTGGGACAATCGCGACATGTCCGACAACGAATCCCCACGCCCGCTCATCGTCGTCAGTTCCAGCGCGGACCCGGGTGCCGAGCCGACCGGCGAGGAGTCGATGGTCGCGGCTGGCGAGTCGGTCGAACGGCCCGCCAAGGTGATGCGGATCGGCTCGATGATCAAGCAACTCCTCGACGAGGTGGAGAAGGCGCCGCTCGACGCGGCGAGCCGCTCGCGGATGAAGGAGATCTACGAGCGTTCCGTGCGCGAGCTCTCCGACGGCCTGTCTCCCGAGCTCGTCGCCGAGCTCGACCGGCTCGCCCTTCCTTTCGACACCGACGAGCCGACCGACTCGGAGCTGCGGATCGCCCAGGCCCAGCTCGTCGGGTGGCTGGAGGGTCTTTTCCACGGGATCCAGGCCGCGCTGTTCGCCCAGCAGCTCACGGCGCAGAGCCAGCTCGAGGAGATGCGGCGGCGGAGCCTCCCGGCCGCGGCGAGCGACACCTCCGGGCGCCCGGGACCGTACCTGTAGGCGACATCGGCTCTGGGCCGCGGTCGTCGAGCGCGCTATTCTCCGCGGAGACCGAATGACATTCCTGTAGTTCATCCACAGACGGTGGATGACGGGTGTGGACGACGTGTGGAGGCAGTCGCATGGCCGGGTCGGGAGACCGCCAGTCCTTCGCCCACCTCCACCAGCACACCGAGTACTCGATGCTCGACGGCGCGGCGCGCATCGACGACCTCGTCGCCACGGCGGTCGCCGACTCCCAGCCGGCGCTCGCGATCACGGACCACGGGAACATGTACGGCGTCCTCGAGTTCTACCGGTCGTGCCACGAGGCCGGGATCTCGCCGATCATCGGCCTCGAGGCGTACATGGCGCGCAGCTCGCGCCACGAGCGCCCGGTCAGGCGGGGGCGCGTCGACGACACCGGCGGGGAGGCGGAACGGGGCGAGAAGCTCTACTACCACCTGACCGTGCTCGCCGAGACGAGCACCGGCTACCGCAACCTCATGAAGCTCTCCTCCGACGCCTACCTCGAGGGCTACTACTACAAGCCGCGGGTCGATTGGGAGCTGCTCGAACGCCACCACGTGGGGCTGATCGCGACGACCGGCTGCCTCGGGGGCGTCGTCGCCCAGGCGGTCCTTTCCGGGGATATCGCCGGGGCCCGCGAGCTCGCCGGGCGGCTCCAGGGGATCTTCGGTCCGGACAACTTCTTCGTCGAGCTCCAGGACCACGGGATCGCCGCCCAGCGCCAGGTCAACCCGACGCTCGTCGAGATCGCCCGGGCGATCCGCGCCCCGCTGCTCGCGACGAACGACGGCCACTACTGCCGGCGCGGCGACGCCGTCGCCCACGACGCGCTGTTGTGCGTGCAGACCGGCGCGACGATCGACGACCCGAAACGGTTCAAGTTCGAGGGCGCCGAGCACTACCTGAAGACCGCCGCCGAGATGCGGGCGATCTTCCGGGACTTCCCGGAGGCCTGCGACAACACCCTCGTCGTCGCCGAGCGCGCCCACGTCGAGATCGAGCTCGACAAGCCGACGCTCCCGGAGTTCCCGGTGCCCGCCGAGTTCGTCGTCGGCACCTACGAGGAGTCGGCGACGGCGTACCTCGCCGACCTGACGACGCGCGGTGCCCTCGAGCGGTACGGGACGCCGCTCCCGGGCGAGGTCCGCCAGCGGCTCGACTACGAGCTCGGCGTCATCGCCAAGATGGGGTTCTCGGCCTACTTCCTCGTCGTGTGGGACCTCATCCGCCACGCCCGCTCGCTGAAGATCCGGGTGGGGCCGGGCCGGGGCTCGGCGGCCGGCTGCCTTGTCGCCTACTGCCTGCGGATCGTCGACATCGACCCGATCCGCTACGGGCTCGTCTTCGAGCGGTTTCTCAACCCGGGCCGCAAGCAGATGCCCGACATCGACATGGACTTCGACGAGCGCTACCGGGCCGAGATGATCCGCTACGCCTCGGAGCGCTACGGCTGGGACCACGTCGCCCAGATCGTCACCTTCTCCACGATCAAGGCCCGGGCCGCGGTGCGCGACGCGGCGCGCGTGCTCGGCAAGCCGTACATGGTCGGCGACAAGGTCGCCAAGGCGATGCCCCCGCTCGTCATGGGGCGGGACGCCCCGATGCGCTACTGCTTCGAGAAGGTCGAGGGCCACGAGGACGCCTACGCGCAGGCGACGAGCCTGCGGGAGATGTACGAGACGGACCCGGAGGCGAAGGCCGTGATCGACGTGGCGCGCGGCCTCGAGGGCCTGCGCCGCCAGGACGGCATCCACGCCGCGGCAGTGGTCATCTCGAAAGAGCCCCTCACCGAGTACATGCCGATCCAGCGCAAACCCGAGCCCGGGGCCGATCCCGGCGACGCGCCGATCGTCACCCAGTACGAGATGCACGGGGTCGAGGCGCTCGGCCTGCTGAAGATGGACTTCCTCGGGCTGCGCAACCTGTCGGTGATCGAGACGGCGCTCGACCTCATCGAGGAGGCGACGGGGACCCGCCCCGACATCGACGCCGTCGCCCTCGACGACGAGCGCACCTACGAGATGCTGCGCCGCGGCGACTCGATCGGGGTGTTCCAGCTCGAAGGCTCGGCGATGCGCACGACGCTGCGGGCGCTGGCGCCGACGTGCTTCGACGACGTCGGCGCCCTCGTCGCCCTGTACCGGCCGGGACCGATGGCCGGGAACATGCACCGCGACTACCCGGAGCTGAAGAACGGCCGGATGCCGCCCCGGTACATCCACCCCGAGATGGCGGAGGTGCTGAGCGACACCTACGGCCTCATGCTCTACCAGGAGTCGGTGATGCGGGTCGCCGAGCGCTTCGCCGGCTACTCGCTCGAGGAGGCGGACAATCTCCGCAAGGCGTGCGGGAAAAAGGACCGCAAGCTCATCGCCGCCGAGCGCGAGAAGTTCGTCGAGGGCTGCGTCGCTCGCGGCTACGGCGAGGAGACGGGCACGCGGCTGTTCGACCTCATCGAGCCCTTCGCCAACTACGCCTTCAACAAGTCCCACGCCTACGGCTACGGGCTCGTCGCCTACCAGACCGCCTGGCTGAAGGCGAACCACCCCGTCGAGTACCTCGCGGCGCTGCTGTCCTCGGTGAAAGACGACAAGGACCACACGGCGATCTACCTCGGCGAGTGCCGGAACCTCGGCATCGACGTGCGGGTCCCGGACATCAACGAGTCGAGCTCGAACTTCACCGCCCGGCGCGGCGCGGGCACCCGGGGACCGGGTGTGATCGTCTTCGGCCTTTCGGCGGTTCGCAACGTCGGCGAGGGGGTCGTCGCCCAGATCGTCGCCGAACGCGACAAGAACGGCCCGTTCGCCGACTTCCACGACTTCTGCTGCCGGGTCGACCCGTTCGTCCTCAACAAGCGCTCGATCGAGTCGCTCATCAAGGCCGGCGCCTTCGACTCGCTCGGGCATCCGAGGAAGGGGCTCTGCCTCGTCTTCGAGGAGATCATCGACCACGTGCTCGCCCGCCGGCGAGAGGAGGAGCTCGGGATCTCGACGCTTTTCTCGGTGCTCGCCGAGACGCCGACGGACGAGTCGGGCGGCCTCGACGAGGCGCGCCGCACGATCCCGGACGTCGAGTTCGACAAGTCCGAACGACTCGCTTTCGAAAAGGAGATGCTCGGGCTCTACGTGAGCGACCACCCGCTCCTCGGATTCGAGGCGGCGCTGCGGCTGAGAACGGACGCGACGGTGCGGGAGCTGCTCGACCAGGCGACCGCACCGGATGCGCTCGCCGACCTGGGCGGGAGCTCGGTCGTGGTCGGGGGCGTCGTGACCGCCCTCAACAGGCGCTACACGCGGCGCGGCGAGTTGATGGCCACGTTCGTGCTCGAGGACCTCGAGTCGGCGATCGAGGTGTTCGTGTTCCCGAAGACGATGGCGGAGCAGGGGATGCGGCTCGAGGACGACGCGATCGTCTGCGTGCGCGGCCGTCTTGACATGCGGGAGGACGTGCCGAAGCTCGTGGCGATGGAGATCACGCGACCCGAGCTCACCCCGTCCGACGAGGCGCTCGAGCTGTGCGTGCCGCTCTCGTCGGTGTCCGAGTCGGTCGTCGCCCGCCTCAAGGAGCTCGTCGTCGAGCACCCCGGTCCGGTCCCGGTCCACATCCGTCTCGGGTCCAAGGTCCTGCGTCTGCCGGCGCAGTTCAACGTCGACCCGCGCGGTGGTCTGGTCGGCGCGCTAAAGGAGCTGCTCGGCGCGAACGCCGTTTCGGCCTAGCGGGCGGAACCTGCGTCCGCCGGACGTCGGCGCGCGACATCTAGCTGGCTCGGCCGCGGCCACAGCCGTCCCGGCGGGCGCGATGCGGCGGCGTGGGCCGCCCCCGTGGCGAGCCCTCCCGCCGTTCCCGTAGACTGGCGGTATCCACATCGTCGTGAGCAGGTCTTCCGTCTGTGCATCGGGCACGGCGGCGGGCGGCTCGGGTGAGTCGGCCCGCGGAAGGGCTGTAGAGCAGTGAGGGGTTTTGGAAGCGTGATGGACGTCGCGACGAAGGACTGCACGGCGCTCAGCGACGCAGAGCTCGTCGAGCTCGCGGACCTGTGTGCGGAGAACTGCAACGGCTACGAGGTCGGATTCCTCTCCAAGCAGCGCGAGGAGTGGGTGCTCGTCACGCACGCCCGGGAGCAGAACAAGCTGCGGGGCTTCGCCTTCTCGACGCTCGAGAGGATCGGCGGGACGCCGAGCCTGCTCGTCGGCGTTGCCTCGTTCACGCGCACCAACGTCGCCGAACAGGCGCTGAAAGCGATCATGCGCGACCTATTCCGCCGGGCGGTGCTCGCCTTCCCGGATGAAGACGTCCTCGTCGGCACGCGCATGGCGAACGCGGCGTCGTTCCGCGGCTTCATCGGCCTTTCCGATGTCGTGCCGCGTCCCGGGCACAAGCCCTCGGGCGAGGAGCGCGCCTGGGGCCGACGGCTCGCCAAGCGGTTCGGAGTCGACGGCCAGCTCGACGACCGCGTCTTCGCCGTGAGAGGGGACACCAGCCCCTCGGGGATGCTCGACTACACGCCGCGCAAGGCGCCCGCGCTGGCGGCGAAGCTGGCCGAGTTGTTCACGCCCCTTGAGGGGTCACGCCGGGACACCCTCGTGGCTTTCGGCTGGGCGATGGCCGAGGACCTCGCCGCCGGATCCCTTCCGAAGTAGCTTCCGGACCCTGCGCAGCCAGCGCCGCGGGACCCGGCGCGGCAGCACGGCGAGGACCACCTTCGAGGCGTGACCCTGCCGCACCGCCGCCAGCCCGCAGATGAGGTAGCTCGGGCGGAATCCGAGCGTCTCGACGAGCTCGCCGCGCCGCAGGGGGTGCTCGGCGGCGAAGGCGGCGCGCCGCGCGACCGGGTCGGCGACGAGCACGGACTGTGTGATCCCCGACCAGGAGATCGCCGCCGCGACCTCGCCGTCGGGGCGCACGGAGAGTTCGAGCGCGCGTGGCGATGTCTCGATGACGACGACGGACTGCGCCGACCCGTCGAGGTCGATGTAGGCGATCGAGGGTCCCCAGGTCGACAGCAGCGACGTGCCCCGGCGTTCGGGCGCCGCGAGCTGGCGCAGCAGCCTCCGGGCGGGCCGGCGCCGGGCGCGCCCGACGAGCGTCGGCGGGCCGAGGGCGACGATCGCCTCCGGCCGGGCCGGATCCGGGGGCTCCTCGTCCTCGGCGAGCGTCAGGGCGACGAGGTCGAAGCGGGCGGCGAGGCGCATGGTGCCGTCGGTGGTCCTCACCCGCTGGAGCAGACGCGCCCCTTCGGGACGCGACCGCAGGAGCGCGCCGGAGGCGAGATCGACGCCGACCCACTCCTCCGGGCCCGGCGAGAGGACGAGGCAGGCGAGCTCGGCGCCCGGTGCGGCGACCGGCCGCGTGCCGGTGTGGAGCCGGCGGGGGAACCGGAGGTGCCGGTGGGCCTGGGGGGTCGTCGTCACGTCGCGGTCATCGCTTTCGCCTCGGTCACCATGCGGTCGATCGCGCCGGGGATCGCCGCGGGGTCCGTGACCGGCGCGTGGCACACCCCGCGCCGGCAAACATAGGCGCCCGCGACCTCGCGTCCGATGACGAGCGGGCTCGGGGGCGATTCGCCCCAGACGAGGACGCGGGCGGGCACGTATCCAGCCGACGCCGCCGCGGCGAGATCGGCCCGGTCGCCGACGACGACGACCTCGATGGCGCCGAGTTCGAGGAAGATTGCGGCCTCGACGAGGTGTGCGCACGCGAGCGGCGACTCGACGAGCGCCGAGCCCGCCGCGGCGACGGTCCGGGCCGCGCCGTCGACGCACGCCGCGTCTCCGGTGATCGCCCCCAACCGGGCGAGCGCGAACGCGGCGACCGAGCCCGCCGCCGGAGTGACGCCGTCGAAGACCTGACGCGGCCGCACGAAGAGCGCCTCGGCGTCGTTCCCCGTCGTGTACCAGCCGCCGTCCTCGGCGGAGAAGAGCCGGATGAGGTCGTGGGCCGCGCCGAGCGCCTCGACCGTGTAGCGGCCGACGCCGGTGAGCTCGCCGAGCCGGGTCAGACCGTCGACGACCCAGGCGTAGTCGGCGGCCACCGCGAGGTGCGCGGCGCGCCCGGACTGCCAGACCCGCAACCACCTCCCGTCGGGGCGCCGCAGGTTGGCGAGGAGGAACTCGCCGAGCTCGACCGCCGCCGTCCGCCACGCCGCGTCCCCCGTCGCCGCGGCGGCCTCGGCGAGGACGGAGCAGGTCATGGCGTTCCACTCGGTGAGCACCTTGTCGTCCATCGCCGGGTGGACCCGTCCGGCCCGCGCCCGGCAGAGCTCGGCCCGGCAGCGCTCGACCTCGGGCGGTCGCACGAGGTCGCCGCGCACCGGCCGGTAAAGGACGCTGTGCCCGTCTTCGAAATTGCCCGCCGCGGTGACGCCGAACCACTCGGCGGCGACGGAGCCGCGCGCGGCGCCCAAGACGGCGGTGAGCTCGTCGGGGGTCCAGAGGTAGAAGCGCCCCTCGGCACCTTCGGAGTCGGCGTCCTCCGACGACCGAATGCCGCCGGAGGGGTCGCGCAGGACCCCGAGCACGTAGCCGAGGGTCTCGTCGAGCACCTGGCGCCAGCGCGCGTCGCCCGTGATCTGCCAGGCGTGCAGGTAGCAGCGGCTGAGCGCGGCCTGGTCGTAGGCCATCTTCTCGAAATGCGGCACGAGCCAGCGCCGGTCGGTCGAGTAGCGGGCGAAACCTCCTCCGAGGTGGTCGTAGATCCCGCCCGACGCCATCGCCTCGATCGTCAGGGCCGCCATCTCGGCGGCCCGGGGGCGTCCGAGCTCGGCGGCGCGCCACAGGAGCTCGAGCATCGGCGCCTGGGGGAACTTCGGCTCCCGCCCGAAACCGCCGTAGTCGGCGTCGTGGTTCGCCGCGAACTGCTCCACCGCCGCGTCGAGGAGCGCGGTGGCACCCGGCGCGGACGCACCGGGGATGGCCGGCGCGAGCGACGCCTGGACCGCCGCGGTGAGCTCGGTCGCGTTCTTTTCGATCTCGGCGCGTCGGTTCGCCCAGGCGTCGGCGACCGCGTCGAGCACCTCGGCGAATCCGGGAAGTCCGTGGGCGGCGCGGGGAGGGAAGTAGGTGCCGCCGAAGAACGGGCGGCCCCCGGGCGTCGCGAAGACCGAGAGCGGCCAGCCGGCCTGCCCGGTGAGCGCCTGGACGGACTCTATGTAGACGGCGTCGACGTCGGGCCGCTCCTCCCGGTCGACCTTCACGGCGACGAAGGCGCCGTTGAGACGCTGGGCGATCGTCTCGTCCTCGAAGGTCTCGTGCGCCATCACGTGGCACCAGTGACAGGCCGAGTAGCCGATCGAGATGAACACGGGCCGGCCGAGCTCGCGGGCGCGGGCGAACGCCGCCTCGCCCCAGGGGTACCAGTCGACGGGGTTGTCCCGGTGCTGGCGCAGGTACGGGCTGAGCTCGCCGCCGAGGTGGTTCATGTCCCGGCGTCCGCGGCCAGATCTCGGGTCGCGTCGCGCCGGATCTTGCCAACCGTCGTGCGCGGCAGGGCACCGACCAGTCGGAGCTCCCTGGGGGCCGCGACCGGGCCGAGCTCGGCGCGGACGAGCTCCCGCAGTTCTTCGAGCGTCGGCGGGTGTGCGGCGTCGGCCTCGACGACGGCGACGACGCGCTCGCCCCAATCGGGGTCCGTGACGCCGACGACGGCGACCTCGGCGACGCCCGGGTGGGTTCGTATGACCGCCTCGACCGCGACCGGCCAGACCATTTCACTGCCGGTGCGGATCACCTCCGCGATCCGCCCGAACACCTGGAGCTCGCCCGAGGGCGTGAGCGCCCCCGCGTCGCCGGTCCGGAACCACCCGGCGTCGTCCTTCGGATTGCCCCCGGGACGGTAGGCGCGCAGCAGCATCGGGCCGCGCAGCGCGATCTCGCCGTCCGGGTCGATCCGGACCTCGACGCCGTCGAGGGGCCACCCGTCGTAGACGACGCCGCTGCCGGTCTCGGTCATGCCGTAGGTCGCGACGGCGTTCTGCGGGCGGTTCCGGGGTATCGGCCCGCCACCGAGGACGACGGAGCGGAACAGCGCCGCGCCGTCCCCGAGACGCGCGCAGACCGTCGGGACGAGCGAGACGAGCGTGGCCCCGCGGCGCGCCGCGGCCTTCACCGCCCCGACGTCGAACGACGGCTGCACCTCGAGCGGCGTGCCGGTCGCGAGCGCCCGGGTGACCACGCCGAGCCCGCTCACGTGCGACAGCGGCAGGCAGCACAACCACTTGTCGCGAGCCGGGTCGACCCCGAGCCGGCTGCTCGACGCGGCCGCCGACGCCGCCACGGCGGCCCGGGTGAGGACGACGCCGCGCGGCTCGCCCGTCGTGCCCGAGGTCGCGACGACGAAGGCGTCGCCCTCCTCGACCGGCCGGCTCCCGGTGAGGCCCGTCTCGACGCCGGGGGCCGTCACGACGGCGGCGGGGCGCAGGGCGTCGAAAAGGCGCGCCTTGGCGGGCGCGGGGAGGCGCTGGTCGACCGGGAAGACGGCGTCACCAGCGTCGAGCGCGCGACAGAGCGCGACGACGAAGGCCTCGTCGCCCGGTAGGTCAAGGGCGACGAGGCGACGCACTCACGGTAGCCTAACGACCTCATGAAGAGTGCTGAGCTGGGCCTACCCGCCTGGAAGGCAAGCGGCGACTACGAGGACATCACCTACGAGACCGCCGAGGGGATCGCCAAGATAACGATCTGCCGCCCCGAGGTGCGCAACGCCTTCCGGCCCCGCACGGTCGTCGAGCTGTCGCGCGCCTTCGAGGTCGCCCGCGACGATCCTGACGTCGGTGTCGTGATCCTCACCGGGAAGGGCACGGAGGCCTTCTGTTCCGGCGGGGACCAGAAGATCCGCGGCGACGACGGTTACCTCGGCGATGACCCGATCGGGGTCCGGGGCATCGGGCGGCTGAACGTGCTCGACCTCCAGGTCCAGATCCGACGCCTTCCGAAGCCGGTCGTCGCCATGGTCGCCGGGTACGCGATCGGCGGCGGCCACGTCCTCCACCTTGTCTGCGACCTCACGATCGCGGCGGACAACGCGCGCTTCGGCCAGAACGGCCCGCGGGTCGGCAGCTTCGACGCCGGGTACGGCGCGGGCTTGCTCGCCCACACGATCGGCACGAAACGCGCGAAGGAGATCTGGTTCCTCTGCCGCCAGTACGACGCGGCGCGCGCCCTCGAGATGGGGCTCGTGAATGCCGTGGTGCCGCTCGACCGCCTGGAAGAGGAGACGGTCACCTGGTGCCGGGAGATGCTGCAGTTCTCGCCCATCGCGCTGCGGATGCTGAAGGCCGGGTTCAACGCCGCCGAGGACGGCCTCGCCGGTGTTCAGCAGCTTGCCGGGGACGCGACGATGCTCTTTTACATGACCGAGGAGGCGCAGGAGGGCAGGAACGCCTTCGTCGGGCACCGTCCGCCGGACTTCCGTCGCTTCCCGCGCCGGCCGTGATGGCCCCGGATCCTTCGAGGAGGCGACGGCTGGCGTGACGCGGGCAGCCGACTGGTTCGCGGCGACCCGACCCCGGACGCTTTCCGCGTCGCTCACCCCCGTCGCCGTGGGCATCGGGGTGGCCCGTTCGACGGGTCATGTCGTGGTCTGGCACGCCGCGCTGGCGTTCGTCGTCGCGTTGTCGATTCAGATCGGCGCCAACTTCGCCAACGACTACTCGGACGGCGTGCGCGGAACCGACGCGCGGCGCGTCGGGCCGACCCGTCTGGTCGCCTCGGGGCTCGCCAGCCCGGCTGCCGTGCGCGCCGCGGCGATCGCGTCCTTCGGTCTCGGTGCGGCCGCGGGTCTCGTGCTCGCCATCGTCATGTCGCCGTGGCTGATCCTCGTCGGCGCGGCGTCGATCGCCGCCGCCTGGCTGTACACGGGGGGACCCCGCCCGTACGGCTACGCCGGGTACGGAGAGCTGTTCGACTTCGTGTTTTTCGGGTTCGTCGCGACCATCGGGACGACGTACGTCGTCTCGGGGGAGATCCCGGCGATCGCGTTCGCGGCGGCGGTGCCCCTCGCGGCGTTCTCGACCGCGCTCTTGGTGGTGAACAACCTGCGCGACATCGCGACGGACGCGGAGGCCGGCAAGCACACGCTTGTCGTGCGCCTCGGCGACCGCCGGTCCCGGCTGCTCTTCGTCGCCCTCGTCGTCGGCGGCGTCCTCATGTCGGTCGTCGTCTCCCCGTGGCGACACTTCGCCCTGCTCGCCCTCCTCGCGCTGCCGGCTGCCGCGCTTCTCGTCCGACGGGTGCGCGCCGGCGCGACCGGCACCGAGCTCGTCTCGGTTCTCGAGCAGACAGGAACTGTGCACATCATCCTCGGCCTTTTGTTGGCGATCGGCATCGCGCTGTGAGGCGCGCCGCGGCCTGCGACGCGGGGTCGGCGCTAGGGCGCTTGGAGCCAGTTGCCGAGGAGTTCGGCGAAGCGGTGCGGGGCCTCGAAGGGGACGGCGTGCCCGACGCCGGGGACGGCGGTGAAGGTCGCGGTCTCGCCGATCACCGCCGTGAGCTGACGCCCGAGGTCCGTGTAGGCGCGGTCGCGGCCGCCCGCGACGACGAGGACGGGCATCGCGAGCCCCCGCAAGCGGTCGCGGTCGAACTCCTGGGTCCCGGTGCCGAGGGCCCGCAGCGCGCGGGCGAGGCCCGCCGCCGTGTTCTCGCGGCGGGCGTCGAGCCCGGCGGCCTTCTCGTCGAGGTGCGCGAAGAGCGGCGCCGCCAGCCACTCGGCGAGGAAGTCGTCGATCCCGAGGCGGTCCTTCCCGGTCGCTTCGAGACGGCGGGCGAGCTCGTCGTCGGCGCGGCGGCGCGCGGCGCGGGCGTCTTCGCGCTCGATCCCCGGGTGCGCGCCGACGAGCACGAGCCGCCGGACGGCGGCGGGGCGGCTGAAGGCGGCGTGGAGGGCGACGCGCCCGCCCATCGAGTAGCCGACGTAGGTCGCCTCGCCGGCGGCCTCGGCGAGGAGTCGGCCAGCGTCGACAAGGTCGCCGGCCACCACGTCGGCCGATCGCCCGTGACCGGGAAGGTCGACGCAGAGGACCTCGTAGTGGTCCGAGAGCCGGGTGACGATCTCCCGCCAGGAGCGGCCGGTCTGGGTGAAGCCGTGGACGAGGACGATCCGTTCCCCGGCGCCGGCAGCCTCGACCGCGAGGGCGCGGGGTCGGTCAGGGGCGCGGCCACCGGCGCGAGAAGACATCGGCCGTGACGCTACTGGCGAGCTTCGCGGCGACGCTCGTCGACGAGTGGGTGCGCGCCGGAGTGACCGACGCCGTGGTCGCCCCGGGATCGCGTTCGGCCCCGCTCGCGCTCGCGCTGTTCGGCGACGACCGGGTCCGGGTCCACGTCCGGCTCGACGAGCGATCCGCGGGGTTCTTCGCCATCGGGGTGGCGCTCGCGTCTTGCCGTCCCGTCGTCGTCGTCGTGACGAGCGGCACGGCCGCCGCCGAGCTCCACCCGGCGGTCGTCGAGGCGGACCTCGCCGGCGTGCCGCTCGTCGTCTGCACGGCGGACCGGCCGCCCGAGCTGCGCGGGGTCGGCGCCGCACAGACGATCGACCAGCAGCACCTTTTCGGCGCGCGGTCCGCCACTTCGCCGATCCGGGGGTCCCGGACGAGGCGGGCCGGCGTCACTGGCGCTCGTTCGCGAGCCGACTCGTCGCCGAGGCGACTCACGGGCCCCGCGGCCCGGGCCCGGTGCACGCCAACCTGCCGTTCCGTGAGCCCTTCGGCGGGCGGGCGGACGACCTTCCCCCCGGTCGGGACGGTGCCCGTCCCTGGCACGAGGGCGTCAGGGGGAACGACGCGCCCGGTACGGCGGTCGAGCGCCTGGTAGCCGAGGTCGGGGCCGCCCGGCGCGGTGTCGTCGTCGCGGGGCGGGGGGCAGCCGAGGGCGACCCGACCGGTGCCGCGGCACTCGCCAAGGCCGCGGGATGGCCGGTTCTCGCCGATTCCCTCGCCTTCCCGCGCCGGCCCGGCTCGGGTGTTGTCGCGGCCTGGGACGCCATCGTGAGAAGCGCGACCGCGCTCGGTGCCCTGCGACCCGAGGTCGTCCTCCGGTTGGGCGCACCGCCGGCGAGCCGCGCCCTTTCTGGTTGGATCTCGGCGCTCACCGAAGCCGGCGCGTCGCAGGTCCTCGTCGATCCCTACGGGCGGTTCGGCGACCCCGCCCGTGCCGCGGGAACGGTGCTCGCCGCGGCCCCGGGGGTCGTCTGCCGACGCGCCGCCGACGCCGTCGCCCGGGCGGGGGGACGGCGGCGGGGCTGGCTTGAGGCCTGGACGGCGGCGGACGCCACGGCGCAAGCCGCCATCGACGCGGTGCTCGGGGGCTTTTCTCAGCTCACCGAACCGGGGATCGCCCGCCACGTCGTCGCCGGCTTGCCCGCGGATTCGACGCTCGTCGTCTCGTCGTCGATGCCGATCCGCGACGTCGACGCCTGGGCCGCACCGCGCGACGGAGCGCCCGTCGTGTACGCCAACCGCGGCGCGAACGGGATCGACGGCGTCGTCTCGACGGTGCTCGGCGCGGCGTCGCAGGGCGCGTCTCGGGGGTCCCGGGGTCCGGTGCGCACCTTCGGGCTCTTGGGCGATCTCGCATTTTTCCACGACCTATCCGCGCTCGTGCGCGGCACGCACGAGGACGTGATCGACGCGACGATCGTCGTCGTCGACAACTCGGGCGGTGGGATCTTCTCGTTCCTCCCGTACTCAGCGGAGGTCGAGCCGGCTGTTTTCGAGCGGGGCTTCGCCACGCCGCAGTCGCCCGACCCGGGCGCGGTCGCCGAGGCGCTCGGGTGCCGGGTCACCCGGGTGTCGTCGCCGGGCGAGCTGGTCGCGGCCCTCGGCGAGGCGGCACCGCCCGGTGTCCGGGTCGTGGTGGCCCGCACGGAGCGCGGCGCGAACGTCGCGGTGCACGCCGCCCTCGAGACCGCCGTCGCGGCTGCGGTCGACGACGCGGCGCCCGGGCGCTAGTCGCCGAAACGCCGCGCGTCGCTCGCCGCGTAGCGGGCGACGACCGAGTCGGTCTCCGCGGTGTGCTCGACGGCGGCGACGAACTTGTCGAGGCTGGCCGCCGGCAGCGCGCAGGTCATCTCCTCGGGGGCCATCCCGGTGCGGACGCGTGACAGGGCGCAGCCGACGCTCGCCGCCGGGAGGTGCTGTTCCTTGGCGATGGCGACGATGTGGCACTGGGGCTTGCCGCCGATGACGAGGCCCGGGATGGCGTCGGAGAGCACCATGAGCTGCCGACCATTCACGCGCAGCATCACGACGTCGGGCACGACGCCGGCCGGCGTCTCGCCGAGCGGGCCGTAGGTGACGGCACCCGGGCGACCCGAGACCGTGGGCAGCCCGGCGGCGTCGCGCGCCGTCACCCAGCCCGAGCCGAGCAGCGTCGCGACGTCGTCGTTCGCCGTCACCTCCTCGAGCGACGCGAACCCGTGCGTGACCCGTCCGACGCTGCAGTTGCCGTGGTCCTCGGGGACCGTGGCGAAGGTGTTGGTCGTGCCCCGGATCCAAAAGACGCATCCCGCCGGGACGCGTCCCGTCCGGCCGTCCGCGGTCGGCTCGGACATCGGCGCGTCGAAGCGCGGGACCCCGGAGGGGGGATCTTTCGAGAACGAGATCGCCACGGGCGGGAAGGCGAGGTGGAGGGCGTTCGTGAGCCGCTCGGAGAGCGAACCCCAGTCAGATGTAGCCACCTGTCGTTTCTAGCCGACGCCCGGCGGTCGCGCATCTCGGCGGGCGGTGCCCGGTCGGCCGGACGCCCCGGCGCCTGTGGCAGGCTGAAGCGATGCCGAGCTGCTCGGAGGATTTCGCGTTTCGCGGGCTCGTCCACCAAGCGAGCGACCCGACGTTGTTCGCGCGGCTCGACGCCGGGGGCGAGAGCGTCTACGTCGGGTTCGACCCGACCGTCGACAGCCTGCAGATGGGCAACCTGCTGCAGCTGTGCACGCTCCGCCGGTTGCAGCTCGCCGGCCACCGGCCGATCGCCGTGGCGGGGAGCGGGACGGGACTCATCGGCGATCCGGGCGAGCGGGCCGAGGAACGGCCGCTCATCTCCCGCGACGAGCTCACGGCGAATCTCGTCGGGATCCGACCCCAGCTCGAGCGTTTCCTCGATTTCTCGCTCCCGCCCGGGCGCGCCGCCCTCGTCGTCGACAACGGCGAGTGGCTCGGCGAGCTCTCGCTCATCGATTTCCTACGCGACATCGGCAAGAACTTCACGGTGAACCAGATGGTGGCGAAGGAGTCGGTGAGGTCGCGCTTCGACCGGCCGGATCAGGGCATCTCGTTCACCGAGTTCAGCTACATGCTGCTCCAGGCCTACGACTTCCTCCATCTGTTCGACGAGTTCGGCTGCCGGGTCCAGATGGGCGGGAGCGACCAGTGGGGGAACATCACGATGGGCGTGGAGCTCATCCGAAGACTGCGCGGCGAGACGGCCTACGCCCTCACGACGCCGCTCGTCACGAAGCCGGACGGGACGAAGTTCGGCAAGACCGAGTCCGGCGCGCTCTACCTCGACGCCCGCAAGACGAGTCCGTACGCGCTCTACCAGAGCTTCTTCCGCGTCGAGGACAGCGTCGTCGGCGCGTACCTCCGGTACTTCAGCTTCCTTTCCCACGAGGAGATCGCCGACCTCGACGAGGCGACGGCGCGCCGGCCCGAATCCCGGGAGGCGCAACGGAGCCTCGCCCGGGCCGTCTGCACGCTGGTCCACGGCGAGGCGGAGACCGCCCGCGCCGAGGCCGCCGCCGGGGCGCTTTTCTCGGAGGACGTGGCGGCGCTCGACGAGCAGACGCTCCTTGAGGTGTTCGCCGACGCGCCCTCCTCGGCGATGCCGGCCGCAGCACTCGACGATGCCGGCCTCGAGGTGGTCGACGCCCTGGCGGCGTCGGGACTCGTCGCGTCGAAGAGCGCGGCGCGCACCGCGCTCGCCCAGGGCGGGGCATACGTGAACAACCGGCGCGTCGGCGTCGACCGGCGCCTCACGCCGGCGGACCTCGTCGCCGGACGCTACGTCGTGCTGCGCCGCGGCCGGCGCGACCACCACCTGCTGCGCTTCGACTGACCGGTCAGGCGGAGGCGCCGAGCGCCTCCTCGGCGAGGGCAAGCGGCAGGCACCCCGTCCCGGCGATGGCGTCGTGGAACGAGCGCAGGTCGCCCCGCCCTTCGGCGAGGTAACGGGCGCGGATCCTTTCGATCTCGAGGCTCCCCGTGAGGTACGAGGGCGCCTGGGTCGGCCAGGCGCAGTAGCGGCTCACTTCGGCCCGGGCGACGGGTTCGGGCAACCCGGCGTTCGTCTCCATGTAGGAGACGGCGTCGTCGACGCCGAGGTCGCCGATGTGGAGCCCGGTGTCGACGACGATGCGGGCGGCGCGGAAGATGCGGGCGTTGAGGTGCCCGAGCTCGGCGCGCCGGTCGGCGAAGTAGCCCTGTTCGCGCATCATCGCTTCGGCGTAGAGCGCCCAGCCCTCCGAGAAGTAGGAGGAGTGGACGAACTGGCGGACCCGACGGGGCGACGCCTTCATCCACGTGAGGTGCCAGTGGTGGCCCGGGTAGGCCTCGTGCACCGTGATCGTGGGGATGACGTGGACGTTGTTGGCCGCGAGGCGCCGGGCGTTGTCGGCGGGGGTGGTCCCGGCGGGCGGCCACGGCACGTTGAAGTGCCCGACCCGGCCGGGGCGGAACGCCGGCGGGGAGATGTAGGAGGCGACGGCGATGATCGGGCGCAAAAACGGCGGCGTCGGCTCGACCCGGCACTTCTCGCCGCGGGGGAAGCTGACGAGGCGGTTCTCGACAAGGAACTCGCGGGCTTTGGCGGCCTCCGCCGCGTAGCGGTCGCGCATCTCGTCGAAGCACGCGGGCCGGTCCTCACCCATCGCGGCGAAGACCGGGCGCCAGTCGGGGGCGCGAGGGTCGACCTCGCGGGCGAGCGAGTTCATCTCCGACTCGAGCTCGGCAAGCGCGCGCCGGCCACGTTCGCGCAGCACCGACGCGCCGTAACCGAGGAGCTCTCTTTCCTGCAAAAGCGCCGAGTACCGCTCCTCGCCGATGGCGAAGTCGCCCCGGGCCGAGCTCGCCAGTTCGGTGAGGAACGACAGGAAGCCCCGGAACGCTTCTGACGCCGTGGCGGCCGCTTCGGCGACGGTCGCGCGTTGTGACGGCTTCGCGAACTCCGCTGGCAGCAACTCCTTGAAGTACGGGATCGCCGCCTCGCACTGGCCGATGGCGCGACCGACGATCAGCGGGTTGGCGAGCTCCGCCGACAGGTTCTCGGTTCCGGCCGCGAGGACCGCGGCCATCGCGCGCAACCGGCTCGCGACGTAGCCGCAGAGCTCGTCGACGGGGAACGACCGGTGGATGACGAGGCTGAGGATGCCGTCGAAGCACGGGTCGAGATAGACGGACGGGTCCCGTTGCCAGGCCCGCCACGACTCGAGGACCTGCCGTCCGCGGATCTCGGCGATGACCGCGGCGCGGTCGACCGCCTGGTCCGGCTCGAGCGACGAGGCGTCGACGGCGCGGATCCGTTCGAGCCAGGCGGCGTCGTCGGACGACCGACGCTCGAAGGCCGCGGCCGTGAAGTCGCCGACCTCTCCGTGCTCGCCCGCGGCGCCGAGGGCGGTCGCCGTCACGGGCGCGACCGCGAACTCGTGGGCGAGCCAGTCGTCGAGCAGGTCGTCGAAGGGGGCGGCGGGGTCAGCCGGAGTCATGGCCTGACGGTAGACGACCGGCCGGCGGTGGGCGGGGTCGTGCACCGGTCGCGTATAGGGTCCCCGTCGTGGCTGATACGTCCGGGCCCATCGGGCCGTTTCCCGACGGCGTCGACCCCGCGGAGTACGACCGTCTCCGTCGGCGGGTGCTGTGGGCGATGCCGACGGGCCTGTACGTCTTGGGCTCCGTGGCGGGTGGCGAGCGGAACCTCATGACGGCGAACCTCGTCGTCCAGCTCTGCGTCGACCCGAAGCTCGTCGGCGTGGCCGTCGAGACCTCGGCGCGCACCCACGGGTTGATCGAGTCGGGCCGGTGCTTCGCCGTGTCGTTCGTCGCCCGCGACGACCGGGCGCTCGTGCGCAGGTTCGTGAAGCCCGCGACCGACGACCGCGAGGCGCGCACGCTGAACGGCGTGGCCTACCTCGACGCGCCGGTGACCGGGGCGCCGGTCCTCGCCCGGGCGGTGGCGTTTCTCGACTGCCGGCTCGAGCGCACCGTCGGTCTCGGATCGCACTCGCTGTTCGTGGGGTTGGTCGTCGACGCCGCCCTCGGGGCCGGCCGCGACCCCGAGGGGGATCCGGTCCTGCGCGTCGAGGACACCCGCATGAGCTACGGCGGTTGAGCGGGGTGGCCACGACGCACCGACCGACACAGCGGATCACCCGGCCCGCCCGGCTCGAGCTCCGCCATGTGGCCGACGCGGCCGCGCTCGCCGCCCTCGTCGACGAGCTCGGGGGCGTCGGCGAGTACGCCCTCGACACGGAGTTCCACCGGGAGCGGACCTACTTCGCACGTCTCGCCCTCCTCCAGGTCGCCTGGGCCGGCGGGATCGCCCTCATCGACCCGCTCACCGTCGACGTCGCGCCGTTCGCCCAGGTGCTCGCCGGTCCGGGGCTCGCCGTCATCCACGCCGCCGACCAGGATCTCGAAGTCCTCGAGCGGGCGTGCGGGACGACGCCGGCGAGACTTTTCGACACCCAGCTCGCCGCGGGGTTCCTCGGCATGTCGACGCCGTCGCTCGTCTCGCTCGTCGAACGGATGCTGCGACTGCGACTGGAAAAGGGCGACCAGCTCACCGACTGGACGCGCCGCCCCCTGAGCGACGAACAGTGCCAGTACGCGGCGAACGACGTGGCGCACCTTCTCGACCTGCGCCGGGTGATCGCCGACCGGCTCGAGGCGAATAGCCGGCTGGCCTGGGCCGAGGAGGAGTGCGCGGCGCTCCTGCAGCGGGCGCGCCTGCCGACGGTCCCGGAGGAGGCGTGGTGGAAGCTGCGCCAGGCCCGTCAGCTGCGCGGCGTCGAACGGGGTGTGGCGCAGAGCGTCTGCGCCTGGCGGGAGCGGCGCGCCCAGGCCCTCGACCGCCCGGTCCGATTCATCTTGTCGGACCTCGCGCTGGCGGCGATCGCCCACCGGCCGCCGAAGAACCGGGCGGACCTCGAGCACGTGCGCAATCTCGACCTGCACAGCCTCGGCGAGGCGGTCGTCGCCGAGCTGCTCGCCGCGGCCGCCGAGGGGGCCAACCTCCCCCCGGAGGCGGTCCGTCTGCCGCCGGGGCCCGAAGGGCGCTCCGTCGGCCGGCCGGCCGTCGCGCTCGCCCTCGCCTTCGCCGGCGAGCTCGCCCGGCAGCTCGACATCGACGCGGCGCTGCTCGCGACGCGATCGGACGTCGTCGCGTTCCTCCAGAGCCCGCCCGGGGGGCGCCTCACCGCCTCGTGGCGGCACGAGATCGTCGGAGAGCCGCTCATCCGCCTCGTCACGGGGGCCGCGGCCCTCGCCCTGGAAGACGGCTCGCTCGTTCTCGAGGAGCGCTCGCACCGCCCGTACTCGGGCTAGGGGCGGCCGGCCGGCTGGGCCGTGAGAGGCGGCGCAGCGAGGTGGGGATCTGCGGCCGTGCCGGGCGACGAGGCCTCGACCGGGGTTCCGGGCCCGGCCGGTCAGGCGGTCTGGTCGTCGGGAGGAGGGTTCGGGCTCGCGGGCGGCCGCAGGTCGATCGTGAGCGTGAGGACCCCGTCGTCGAGTTCGAACTCCGCGTCGCCCACCATCGCGAAGTCCATGTAGTCGAGCTCCATCTGCTCGAGGATCCGGCGCCGCTCGGCGCCCTCGACCGGCGGCATCCCCCGTCGCCGGACGGCGGCGGCGCGCTCCCGGAAACGGGCCACCATCGCCGCGGGATCGAACGGGCCGGGCACGCCCCAACGCTACCGGGCCCGCGAACAGCCGGAGCGGGTCCCGCGGCCTCGCCGCTCGGCGGGACCCGGCCGGGCCCGCGGCGCGCGGAAGCCCCGGATCGGCCAACATGGCGCGGCCCGGAGGGCGACAGTCATCTTTTCCGGGGTCCCGGGGGATCGCGGAGGAGCAGGTCGTGGTGTTCACCGGGGGTATGCTGAGATGAAGTCGGGTCTTGGAGTGAGTTCCCACGTCGTGTCTCGCTGCAGGGCGTGCCCGCGCGACCGCGGGCGACGCGTCCTCTAAGGCAGGGAGTGGCTCGTGAAAAAGGGACGGCACCGTCGATTCGAAGAGGCGCGCAGCCTGAAGCGTGCGGTCGAGGTCGTGGCGGAACCTTGCCCCGAGTGTGGCGCGGGCCCCGATGAGGACCACGCCACCTGGTGCCTTTACGAGGCCGAAGAGCTCGAGGGGGAGGCCGAGGACCTGACCTGACCGCCGGCCCGCCGGACGACGGGGTGCGGCAGCGGCGAGCGTCGGGCCCGGTGCTCGTCGAGGTAGGCGGCGATCATCTTGTAGACCGCCGGCCCGACGAGCGCGCCGAGCTCGTCGGCGAGGCTCAGGTAGACGGGCTCGGGTGAGACGAAGGCCTCCGGCGCCTCGGTGCACCACCAGTGGAACTCGTCGCCTGCCGGTCCCCAGTGCCGTCGTTCCCACTGCGTGATCGTGGAGGTGACGTGGCCCTCCTCGTCGGAGGTGTCTTCCCGGCGCACCGGGAGCTGCCAGCAGACGTCGGGCTTGTAGAGACGCGGGGGGACTCCCGCCTCGAGGGCGGCGCGGTGGAGCGCGCACCCGGGCCCACCGGGGAACCCCGGCCGGTTGAGGAAGATGCAGGCGCCGTCGACCAGTCGCGTCGTCAGGTCCTCGCCCTGGCGTTTCACGACGCCGACGCGCCGCGCCCTTTTGATGTGCTGGAACTGGCTCTCCGTGAGGCGCGCCGCCGCGGCCTGGACGCGCCGGGTGTCCTTCTTGTCCGACAGGTGGGCGCCGTAGCTACAGCAGCCCTCGGCAAGCTCCGCCGCCGGACCGGTGAGCACCCCCTGGCAGCCCGCGCCGTAGATGCACTTCCAACCGCTGAGCAGGTATGTCACGTCGATCACCCACGTGCGGTCCTCGTCGGGGTCGGCGAAGCTCACCCATTCGTGCGCGTCATCGGGGATGGACATGCGTCGAACGCTACCGGCGCCGCGGCGACCCCGGCGAGCTGTTGACGCGTCGGCTCGGCGCAGCAGAACCACGGCTCGGTGAGGCGGGGCCGGAGCCCCGGAGCGGGTCCAGGAGTGACGACGGGCTCGGGAGCGCCCGGATCGCTCAGACCGAGGTGGTCGAACACGAGGGCGCGCACCACGACGTAGGTCGCCTCGACCGGCTCACCCGAGTCGGCCGCGGCCTCGCACCGGGCGGCGAGTGCCGTCTGCAGCTCGTCGAGGAGCGGGTCCTGTGCCGACCAGGAGAAGCCGAGGGACGCCGCGTCGAACCGTCCGAGGCAGGCCGCGAGCACGGGATCGTCGTCGTCGAGCACGAGCGAGCCGGGCGGGATGAGGAGCCGGATCGAGTACTGGACGGGGTCGACGTTCGCCACGAGGTCGTGCGCGGCGACGAAGTCGACGATGTCGACGAGATCCTGCCGTCGTGTCCACGGCGTGAAAGGCAGGAACGACGGCCGGATCTCGACGCCGTGGGCGCGCAGCTCGGCGACGGCGCGGCTCGCGTCCTGTGCCGTGTGGCCCTTGGCGAGACGGCGGAGCACGGCGTCGCTCGTCGATTCGAAGGCCGAGACGACGAATGCGAGCCCGAGGTCGGCGAGTTCGGCGACGACGTTCTTGTGACGCAGCAGGTGCGAGACCTTGATCGTCGCGTCGAACGTGACGTCGGGGTGGCGGGCGTGGAGGGCCCGCGCGACGCCGAGCGCGTGGACCGGGCGGTTGAGGAAGTCGGGGTCGGCGAAGCACACATGCCCGGCCCCGGCCGCGACGACGGCGTCGACGTCGGCGAGCACCGAATCCTTCGCCACCGCGCGCGACCGCCCGTCGTAGACGACGGGCACCGGGCAGTGCCGGCAACGGTGGTTACAGCCGCGACTCGCCTCGACCGTCCCGACGAGCCGCTCGCCGCCCGCGGCGACCAGGCGGGCGTAGGCCCCGAGGCCGGGAAGGCCGGCGCGGCGCGGCAGGAGAGTCGGTGTCGCGCCCTGTCCCGCCCGTCCGATGTCGACGGCGGCGGCCTGCGGCTCGATCGCCTGGCCTCCGGCGTCGAGCCAGGCGGCGAGCGCCGTCCCCACCTCGCCGGCCGCCGCGAGATCACCGACCCGAAGCACCCCGGTCGCCGCCGCCGCGGGGGCGTAGAGGCCGTAGAGCGCGATTCGCATGTCGGGGCGCGTCGCCGCGCAGCCGGTCGATCGCGGGAATCGCGAGCCGCAGGGCGGTATGCATCGGGACGGAGAAGGCGGCGACGTCGGCCCAGGCGACGTCGTCCGTCGGCCACGGCTCGACGGTGAGGTCGACCGTGCGCACGTCGTGGCCGGAAGCGGCGAGCTCGGCTGCGGGCCGAGCGAGACCGAGCGGCTGCGCGCCGAGCTCGTAGGTCGAGACGAGAAGGACCTGGCTCAACCGCCCGCTCCGGCGGTGACGTGGGCGTCGACCCGCACGTCGAGCGCGGCGAAGCCGCGCCGCAGTGCCTCCTCGACCTGGTCCGGCCGCGCGGCCCGGGCAAAAAGGAATCCGAGGTACCGGTCGCCGGCCGGCCAGGCGGTGAGGTTGCCACCGACCGGGACCGTCACCTCGAGTCCCCAGACCCCGGGGACCCGGAGGGCGGCGTCGGTGCCGTCGATCCCGCCGAAGCGGCCCGATGCCGGGATGGGGAGCATCATCACTCCGGACGCGTCCGGCAACCGGGCGTCCGCCAGGTCGAGGTCGGCGCCAACGGCGTGGGCGAGGACGATCTCCTCGAGCGACTGTCCCGAAGAGAAACGGAGGGCCTTCGAGCACTTCCCGCCGATCGTGCGTGCCGCGGCCTCCAGGACGACGACCCGTGCCTCGGGGTCGGCGCCGTTTGGAGTGAGGCGGGCCTCGGCGTGGACCGGGCCGTCGACGAGGCCGAGTGCCGCGCAGGCCGACGTCACCGTCGCGGCGAGCATCCGCTGGAGCGCAGCGGGGTGGCGGGATGGCGTGACGTAGATCGTCTCTTCGAAGAACGGGCCGTCGAGGGGGTCGGGCTTGTCGAAGACGGCGAGGACCTCGAGACGGCCGTCGGTCAGCAGTCCCTCGAGCGCGACCTCGTCGCCGGGGACGAACGATTCGACGAGGAGGGGTTCGCCTGCCGGTCGGCCGGCCCCGACGGCGATGCGGCGCACCGTTGCCGCGACCCTCTGGGCGTCGCGCTCGTCGTCGGCGCGGATGACGCCCCGGCTTGCGGCGAGCGAGCACGGCTTGACGACAACGGGATAGCCCAGCCGGGCCCCGGCGGCGGCAACCGCGTCGTGCTCGTCCGGGGAGGCCGCGACGATCTCGAAGCGCGGTTGGGCGACGCCCGCCGCGCCGAGCAGGCGGCGCATCACCGCCTTGTCCCGGGTCGCGGCGATTGCGGCGGACGGGTTCTTCGCCAAACCGAGCCGCTCGGCCGCCGCCGCGGCGGCGAGCGCCCCGACGTCGTCGACGGCGACGACCGCGTCGACGGGCGTCACCGAGTCGAACGCCTCGACCGCGTCGGCCGCCGCCGGCGGGTCGTCGAGGGGCAGGACGACGAACCGACTCGGCAGCGAGCCGGCCATCGCCTGAGGGGCGTCCGACCCCGTCACGACGTCGATCTCCAGCCGCTCGGCGGCCGCGAGGAACTCGGTCGCGCGGTACGTCGAGGACGGCAGGACGAGAAGGACGCGGGTCACGCCACCATCATGCCGGTTCACCACGACTTCCCGCGCGGCGCGCCGTTAGTCCCGGGGGTCACCCCTACGATGGCGATATGGCCGATGTCGCGCCCGACGAGCTGCGCCGCGACGCTGTGATCAGCGTCACCGACGCCGCGCGTGCCTCGATTCTCGAGGCTCGCGCGGCGGAGCACGAACCGGAGAGCCTGGCGCTTTTCATCGAGGTGACCGGGTCGGCGAATGGCGCCTACGTCTACGAGATGTGGTTCGAGTCGCTCGTCGATGCCTCACCTCGCGACGTGCCGTGCCGGTCCGGCGAACTCGTCGTCGTGGTCGGTGGCGACAGCGTCGACAAGATGCGCGGCGCGACGCTCGATCTCGGGGACCAGGGGCTCGTGATGGTCAACCCGAACACGCCGCGGGTGCCAACGACCGCGCCAGCGGTCGCCGACGGCGATGTGACGAGCGCGGTCGCCCGTTCCGTGATCGCGGTGCTTGAGGAGCAGGTGAATCCCCAGATCGCCATGCACGGTGGGCGCGCCGATCTCGTCGCGGTCGACGAGGGGGTCGCGTATCTGAGGCTGTCCGGCGGTTGCCAGGGGTGCGGGCTCGCGGCGGTGACACTCGGCCAAGGGATCACGGTCGCGATCAAGCAGGCGGTGCCGGAGATCGTCGACGTCGTCGATGTCACGTCCCACCAGGAGGGCCGCAACCCGTACTACGAGCCGGCGAAGAAGTAGCGCTGCGCCTCGCCGCCCTCGCTGAGCAGGCGAGACGGTAGATTTCTTCAATGCTCCGCTTCCTCACGGCTGGGGAGTCCCACGGCCGTGCCCTCGTCGTGATCGTGGAGGGCCTGCCCGCCGGGCTGCCGGTCACGCTCGACGAGATCCGCGCCGAGCTCGCCCGTCGTCGTCTCGGCTACGGACGCGGGCCGCGGATGCGCGTCGAGCGCGACGAGGCGGTCATCGTGGGCGGCGTGCGCCACGGCCGCACGCTCGGCTCCCCGGTCGCGATCGAGGTCGCCAACAGCGAATGGCCGAAGTGGGAGCGGGAGATGTCTCCCGAGCCCGGCGTCCCCGAGAAGGTGCTCACCGCGCCGCGCCCGGGGCATGCCGACCTCGCGGGCATGGAGAAGTACGGATTTGACGACGCGCGCGACGTGCTGGAGCGGGCTTCGGCCCGCGAGACGGCTGCCCGTGTCACGGCCGGCGTGCTCGCCAAGGCGCTCGTCGCCGAACTCGGTGTGTCGGTCGTCAGCCACGTCGTCGCGATCGGCAAGGCGACGGCTCCGGCGGGCGTGCGGCCGCGCCCCGAGGACCGGGCCGCGGTCGATGCGTCCGAGGTCCGCTGTTTCGACGCGACCGCCTCCGACGCGATGGTCGCCGAGATCAAGTCCGCGGCCAAGGAGGGTGATTCGCTCGGGGGCGTCGCCGAGGTCATCGGTTACGGCGTCCCGGTCGGGCTGGGCAGCTACGCCCAGTGGGACCGGCGTCTTGACGGCCTGCTCGCGCAGGCGCTGATGAGTATCCCCGCGGTGAAGGCCGTCGAGATCGGGGACGCGATCGAGATCTCCGGCCGGCGTGGATCCGAGGCGCACGACGCGATCTTCTGGGACGCACCGAACGCGACGTACCGGCGCGAGACGAGCCGTGCCGGCGGAGTCGAGGGGGGCATCTCGACCGGCGGGCTGCTCGTCGTCCGCGCGGTCATGAAGCCGCTCGCGACACTGAACCGACCCGTGCTGGCGACGGTGGACGTGGCGACGAAGAAGGAGGCGCTCTCGTTCAAAGAGCGCACCGACGTCACCGCGGTGCCCGCGATGGGAGTCGTCGCCGAGGCGATGGTCGCCCTGGCGCTCGCCTCGGAGGCGCTCCGCAAGTTCGGTGGCGACTCCGTCGCCGAGATGGTGCGCAACCGAGACGGCTTTGTCGCGGCGCTCGACTCGAGCCCGTCCGCCGCCCGCGGGCCGCGACCCGCCGTGAAACAGAGCCGGCACTGATGGCCGTCATCCCACGCGACCGCCGCCACATTGTGCTCGTCGGCATGATGGGAACCGGCAAGTCATCGGCGGGCCTCCGGCTCGCCGCGCTGCTCGGACGGTTGTTCGTCGACACCGACGAGGAGATCGCCGCCGTGACCGGCTCGACGATCCCCGAGATCTGGTCGACCGAGGGCGAGGACAAGATGCGCGCCGTCGAGTCGACGGTGCTCGCCGAAGCGATCGCGTCGCCCTCGCCGTCGATCATCTCGGTCGGCGGAGGCGCGGTCCTCGATCCAAAGAACCGTGCCGCGATCGCCGAAGCGGGCGACGTCGTCTGGCTGCGCGCCCGGCTCGACACGCTCGCGGAGCGGCTCGGCGACGGCGCCGGCCGTCCGTTGCTCGCGGCGGACCCCGCCGCAGCGCTCGCGCGCCTCGAGCCGGAGCGCAGACCCCTGTACGAAGAAGTTGCGAACGCGGTCGTCGACGTCGACTCCTTCGAAGCCGAGGCGACGGTCGCCGCTGTGCTCAACGCGATCCAGCGTCGGGTCGAGGTGCAGCTCGCCGAGCACCGCTACGAAGTCGTCGTCGGGCCCGGGGCGCGCCATCTGCTCCCAGGAGCCATCCCCGCCGGGGCCCGCCGTGCGGCGATCGTCACGCAGGCGGGCGTGAACGTGGCGGTCTCGACGGGGATCGAGGAGTTCGAGTTCGCGGTCGGGCTCGGTGAGTCGGCGAAGTCGATCCGCACGATCGAGGAGCTGTGCCGGGGCTTCGCCCGTGCCGGATTGACCCGCGCCGACGTGGTCGTCGCCGTCGGGGGCGGTGTCGTCACCGACGTCGCCGGGTTCGCCGCGGCGTGCTACCACCGGGGCGTCGCGGTCGTGAACGTGGCCACGACGCTGCTCGCCCAGGTCGACGCCGCGATCGGCGGCAAGACCGGCGTCAACCTGCCGGAGGGCAAGAATCTCGTCGGGTCGTTCTGGCAGCCGAGCGCGGTGTTCTGCGACACCGACGCCCTGTGGTCGCTCCCCGAGCGCGAGTGGCGGTCGGGACTCGGCGAGATGGCGAAGTACGAGTGCCTCGGTGTCGCGGATCTCGACGGGCGGCCGCTCGTCGATCAGATCGCGGCCTGCGCCGCGGCGAAGGCCGCCATCGTCGCCGTCGACGAGCGGGACTCCGACCGCAGGATGGTCCTCAACTACGGCCACACGCTCGCCCACGCCCTCGAAGCCGCGGGCTTCGCCGAATCCGGCGCCGACGGCGCCTCGATCCGGCACGGTGAGGCTGTCGCAATCGGGCTCGTCTTCGTGGCCCGGCTTGCCGCGGGGCTCGGGCGGATCGGAGACGACGAAGTCCACCGGCACCTCGCCGCCGTCGCGCGCCACGGCCTCGCCACGTCGTTTCCGGCCGGTGTCGACCTCGACGAGCTGCTCGTGTTCATGGCCCGGGACAAGAAGACCCGGACCGGTCTGAGCTTCGTCCTCGACGGTCCCCGCGGCGTCGAGTTCGTACCCGACATCGAGCCCGCGGTGGTGCGTGCCGCGCTCGTCGCGACCCAGTCCCAAACCCCCGGAGGTGGCACCATGCCCGACGCCAAAGCGAGGACCGCGTGACCGAACCCGTCGCGTCGAACGTTTCGGGGCCGCCCACGATCCTTCTGCTCTCGGGACCGAACCTCGGGTTGCTCGGGGTACGGGAGCCGTCGATCTACGGCACGGCGACGCTCGCCGACCATGTCGCCAGGGCGGGGGCGGCCGCCGAGAGGAACGGTTTCGCGCTCGAGCACGTCCAGAGCGAGCACGAGGGTGACCTCGTCACCGCGGTGCACGCGGCGCGCGGTCGTGTGGACGCAATCGTCGTGAACGCCGGCGCGCTGTCGCACTACGGTTGGTCGCTCCACGACGCACTGGCGGCGTTCGACGGATTTGTGATCGAGCTGCATCTGTCGCACCCGGCCGCCCGGGAGCCGTGGCGCACGACGTCGGTCATCGCGCCGGTCGCGGACGGAGCGGTCGCGGGATTCGGGGGGCTGGGTTACGAGCTGGCGGTCGAGGCCGCGGCACGACTGGTGAACGAAAGGAAGGCTTAGATGGCGGTCTCAGTGATTCGCGAGCCAAGGGATGAGACGCCGCCGGCCATTCCGCCGATGAACGTGCGATCGCGTATCGGGAAACTGCGGGAGCGACTCGGTCGGGAACGCCTCGGGGGCATGCTCGTCACGTCGCTCGCCAACATCCGCTACCTCACGGGATTCTCCGGTTCGAGCGCCGTGGCTCTCGTCACGGCGCGCCGCTGCCTGCTCATCACGGACGGACGGTACAAGGACCAGGCCGCGCGCGAGATGGCCACGTCCGGTGTCACCGGCGACCTCGAGGTCGTCTCTTCGACAGGGCGCCTGAAGACAATCGAGTCGGCGACCCGATCGCTGGAGCGCCTCGGGCTCGAAGCCGAATCCGTGAGCTGGGCGACCCAGACCGAGCTCGCCGCGACCCTCAAGCCCGAGCTCGTCGCGACGACCGGGTTCGTCGAGGCGATCCGGCTCGTGAAGGACGCCGGTGAGATCGCCCGTATCGAGCGGTCCTGCGACATCGCTGACGTCGCCTTCGCGCAGATCAAGCAGCACCTTGCGGAGGGTGTGACCGAGGCGGAGTTCGCGGCTGAGCTCGAATTCGAGATGCGCCGGCACGGTGCCGGGGCAGCGTCGTTCGAGTCCATCGTCGCCTCTGGGCCGAACGGCGCGCTGCCCCACGCCAAGCCGTCGGACCGCGTGATCGTGCCGGGCGACCTCGTCGTCATCGACTTCGGTGCGCTCTACGACGGCTACCACTCGGACATGACCCGGACGGTGTGCATCGGTGAGCCGTCGGCCGCGGACGCCGCGCTCCTCTCCGCCGTGGCCGCCTCGCAGCGCGCCGGGCTCATCGCCGTCGTCGCCGGGGTGACCGGTGGGGCCGTCGACGAAGCCTGTCGCGCCTCGCTCGCCGGAGCGGGGTACGCCGAGGCGTTCACGCACTCGACGGGGCACGGCGTCGGGCTCGACATCCACGAGGCGCCAATGCTCGGCGCGGGGAGCGCGGACTTACTGCCCGAAGGCGCGGTCGTGACCGTCGAGCCGGGGGCGTACCTCGTCGACCACGGCGGCGTGCGCATCGAGGACACCGTGGTCGTGACGGCATCGGGGTTCCGTCCGCTCACCAAGACGACGAAGGACTACACGCTCTGATGGCGCTGTCGACGAACGATCTGAAGAACGGGATGGCACTCGACCTCGCCGACGGGCTGTTCGAGGTGGTCGAGTTCCAGCACGTGAAACCCGGCAAGGGCGGTGCCTTCGTGCGCACGAAGCTCCGCAACCTGCGGAACAAGGCGGTCGTCGAGCGCACGTTCCGCGCCGACGAGCGTGTGGAGCAGGCGGTGATCGACAAGCGCGAGATGCAGTTCCTCTACCGCGACGGGACCGACTACGTGTTCATGGACAACGTCTCGTTCGACCAGATGACCGTCCCGGCGGCGACGCTCGGCACCGCGGCGTCGTTTCTGAAGGTGGGGAACTCGGTTCTGCTCATGCTGCACGAGACCGAGATCGTCGACGTGGAGCTCCCGGCGGCCGTCGAGCTCGAGGTGACGGACACCGAACCCGGCATGCAGGGAGACCGCGTCTCGGGGGCGCGCAAGCCCGCGACCACCGAGACCGGGCTCGTCGTCCAGGTGCCCCTGTTCGTCAACGAGGGCGACCGGATCAAGGTCGACACCCGGTCCGGTGAGTACCTCACGAGGGCGTAGCGGGCGGGTCTCGTCCACCGGCGTGCGTCGGCGCGCCCGTGAGCGGGCGCTCGATCTGCTCTATGAATCCGAGACGAAAGCGATCGCGCCCGCCGCCGTCCTGGCGGGACTCCCGGTCGCGCCCGACCCGTACGCGGCGGCGCTCGTGCGCGGGGTGGGGGCGCATCTCGAGGCGATCGACGCCTTGATCGACGCCCACGCCCGGGCGTGGGCGATCGACCGACTGCCGGCGATCGACCGGCAACTGCTGCGGATCGCGACCTACGAGATCGTTTTCGGGGGAGAGGTCCCGGTCGCGGTGGCGATCGACGAGGCGATCGAGCTCGCCCGGGAGTTCTCGACGGAGGAGTCGGGCCGGTACGTGAACGGCGTGCTCGCGGCGATCGCCGCCGAGACCGACCCGGCCCGGGCGCCGTGAAGCGGCACGGCGCCTACGCCGAGGCGGGGGTCGATTACGTGACCCTCGACGCCGCCAAACGTCGGGCGGTCGCCGCCGCCCGGGCGACGTCGTCGTTCGCGATCCCCCGGGGCGTGGCGATCGACGAGGCGAGCCGCGGCGAGCCGGCGACCATCGTCCGGACCGACGACGCGACCTACGGGTTCGTGCTCGAGTGCCTCGGCACGAAGTCGCTCGTGGCGCGCGACTTCGAAGCGGCGACCGGGATCGACCGGTACGACGCCGTCGGCTACGACACCGTCGCCGCCGCGGTGAACGACTGCTGCTGCGTCGGCGCGTTGCCGCTCGTCGTGAACGCCTACTTCGCGACCGGCGCGGCCTCCTGGTACGCGGGAACACGGCACACGTCGCTCGTCGGGGGGTTCGCCCGGGCGTGTCACGACGCCGGCGCGGCCTGGGGTGGCGGTGAGTCGCCGACGCTGTCCGGTCTCGTCGCTGCCGACGGGATCGATCTCGCCGCGGCGGTCGTCGGACGCGTGCCCGACGGCGTCGAGCCGTACCTCGGGACCGGGCTTCTCGCAGGCGACGAGATCGTGCTCGTCGGCTCCAGCGGTCTCCACCAGAACGGCGCGTCGCTCGTGAGGGTCGTCGCGGCCGGCCTTCCCGACGGCCTGGCGACGCGGCTCGGCTCGGGTCGGCTGCTCGGCGACGCGGTGCTCGACGCCGGTCTCATCTACGTCGGCTTCGTCGGGAGCCTCATCGGCGAGGGCGTCGCGGTGCACTACCTCAGCCACATCACCGGACACGGGCTACGCAAGCTGATGCGTGCCGACCGTGACCTCACCTACCGCATCGCGCGTCTGCCGGAGGTTCCCGAGGTGCTCGCCTTCGTCGCCGCCCGGGCGGAACTCTCCGACGCCGAGGCCTACGCGACGCTGAACATGGGCGCGGGATTCGCTTGTTTCGTCGCGGCGGGCGCCGGCGGGCGGGTCGTCGCGCTCGCCGGGGCACTCGGCCTGCCGGCGCTCGTCGCGGGACAGGTGGAATCCGGACCGCGCCGGGTCGTCATCGAACCGATCGGCGTCGAGTACACGGCGGGCGATCTCGAGCTGCGCTGAGCGGCGCCGGTGGGCGCGGGATCGTCGTCAGCGACCCGGTCGGCGCGCCCGGATGAAGGCGCTCATCGCCGCGCCGTCGAGCTCGGTGATCACTTCATCGAGGTCCATGCCGCGAGGGAGCTCGGCCGAGGCGGACACCTCCTCCGCCATGCGGACGATCCCGGCGCGGTCGTAGACGTTGGCCGGCTCGATCCCGATCTCGTCGAAACCGGCGAGCGCCAGCTCGCGGCGATAGTCGCCTTCGAAGAGCGCCCCGGCGAGGCAGCCGGTCCACAGGCTCATCACGTGCTGGAGCGGCGCGGCGAGCTCGCGGCGCAGGACCACGTCGGCGATCGCCAGCCGGCCGCCCGGCCGGAGCACGCGGAACGCCTCGCGGAACACGGCCGGCTTGTCGCCGGACAGGTTGATGACACAGTTGGAGATGATCACGTCGACCGACTCGTCCGGCAGGGGAACGTCCTCGATCGTGCCCTGCAAGAACTCGGCGTTCGCAACGCCGGCCTCGGCCTGGTTGTGCCGGGCGAGCGCCAGCATCTCGGGGGTCATGTCGAGGCCGTAGGCGATGCCGTCCGGCGCGACGCGACGCGCCGACAGCAGCACGTCGACCCCACCACCGGAGCCGAGGTCGAGCACGACCTCGCCCGGACGCAGTTCGGCGACAAGCGTTGGATTGCCGCAGCCGAACGACGTCGCGAGCGCCGTCTCGGGGAGCACCGCGGCGTTATCTTCCCCATAGAGGCTGCGTCCGAAGTCTGCTTCCGCCGTTTGAACCGGGCCGCAGCACGACGACTCCCGGGCCCGGGCGGCCTCCGCGTAGCGGGTGCGGACGGCCTCTCTGATCTCGTCCGTGTCCTTCGTTGCCATTTCTGTCTCCTTGTCTCCGAGAGGGGGTCGGTTATCGTGCCGTCGGGCCGGTGTCCTGCGCCGTCACGGCAGGAGCTCGGCGACGAGGTTCCGCACGGCAGCGTCGATCTCGTCCCGGATCGGCCGGACCTCGTCGAGCCCGAGCCCGGTGGGGTCGTCGAGCACCCAGTCCTCGTAGCGCTTTCCGGGGAACACCGGGCAGGTGTCACCACAGCCCATGGTGATGACGACGTCGGCGTCGCTCGCGAGCTCGGAGGTCAGCAACTTCGGTGTCTCGTGGGCGATGTCGATCCCGATCTCGCGCATCGCCGCGACGACGGCCGGATTCAGCTGGTCGGCCGGCTCGGAGCCCGCCGAGCGGATCGTCACGCGATCGCCGGCGTGGCGGGCGAGCAGCGCCGCAGCCATCTGCGACCGGCCGGCGTTGTGCACGCAGACGAACAGGACGGAAGGCTTCTGCTTGCTCACACTGACCTCGCTAGATTTACGGATGTCAATGTGAGAGTATGGCGGCCAGATCGATGTATGTCAATATGAGGATGGTGCCGTGACGGAGGACAGGACCCGGGTGACCCCGGTGGCCGATCCCGGGCCCTGTTGCGCCCCGCTCGCCGTAGGTCCGCTCGACGAGGCCGGCTCCACCCAGCTCGCCGCCGTCCTCGGGGCGATGGCCGACCCGGTGCGGTTGCGACTGCTCTCGATCATCGCGGCCTCGGGTGAGGTGTGCAGCTGCAACCTCGAGGCGCCCCTCGGCAAGAGCCAGCCGACGATCTCGCACCACACGAGCGTGCTCGCCGCCGCCGGGCTGATCGTCGGTCACAAGCGCGGTCGGTGGACCTCGTGGGAGGTCGTTCCCGAACGGCTCGCGATGGTGCGTCGCTTCCTCGGCGGCCCGTAGCGATCTCTCCTCCACAAGGTTCGTCCGGTCGCTCGGGCCGGGTCGTTCTCCGGCGTCCCGCCGAGCGGCGCAACGGGGCATCTCGAACGCGTGGTGGAGTCTGACCGGGCCCCGGCCGGGGTGATCTCGGCCGGGGCGGGGTGGTTTCCGACCGAGAGGCCGAGAAGTGGCATCCTTGAGCGGACGTGAAGCGGGTCCCGTGAGGCCCGAACGGACGATGGGGAGCGCGGTGGCCGAGCCAGAGCGGCGGTTGACACGCCCGGGGGGGCGTGTCTTTATCCCGCGCTCACAGGTCCTTAGTGCGGACGATGTCCGTCGCGCGCTCGTCCGGATCGCCCACGAGATCCTCGAACGCAACCACGGCGCTGACGGGATCGTCGTCGTCGGGCTGCAGACGGGAGGGGTTCCGCTCGCCCGACGCCTCGTCGCGGAGATCGCGCACATCGACGGCGCCGCCGTCCCGCTCGGTTTGCTCGACACCGGGGCCTATCGCGACGACCGGGGCATCCGTCCCGCTGTCCGGCAGCACACGACCGAGATCCCGGTCGACCTCGACGGTCACGTCGTCGTGCTCGTCGATGACGTGATTTTCACGGGAAGGACGGTGCGCGCCGCGCTCGACGCCCTGGCGGACCACGGGCGCGCCCGGGCGGTGCAACTGGCGGTGATGGTCGACCGGGGCCACCGGGAGCTACCGATCCGGCCGGACTACGTCGGCAAGAACCTGCCGACGCGCCTCGGCGAGGTCGTGGTCGTGAGCGAGGACGGGGTCGCGATCGGCGACCTCTGCGAGGACTGAGCGGCCTTGACGAGCTGTCGTAGCGTCCGATCGCCCGGTCGGTGGGCCCGTGTCGGACGGCGCGGCGCGTTCCTCCGCCCGCCCGATCGCGGCGGTTGGCCGGGGCCGGGAGATCCGGGGAGACGACGTGCCTGAGTACGCGAGTCCAAGATTCCACGGTCCGCGGCGGGTGCTCGTCGCGGGCGGGACGGTCGTTGACGCGACCGGTGAGCGACGCGGCGACGTCCTCGTGGAAAACGACCGGATCGCCGCGGTCGGCGTGGGGATCGAGGCGCCGCTTGGCACCGCCGTCCTCGAGGCGTCAGGCTGCGTCGTCACGCCGGGGCTTGTCGACCTCCACACCCATCTGCGGGAACCGGGAGGCGAGGCGGCGGAGACCGTCGATACCGGGGCGCGCGCCGCGGCCCTCGGCGGTTACACGGCCGTCGTCGCCATGCCGAACACCGAGCCGGCGATCGACTCGGCCGCGGCCGTGCGCGACGTCCTCGCCCGTGGCCGGGGCGCCTGCGCCGACGTCGCCGTCGCGGGGGCGATGACCGTCGGCCGGACGGGCGAGTGCGTCGCGCCGCTCGCCGAGATGGCCGCGCTCGGCGTCCGCCTCTTCACCGACGACGGCAACGGGGTCCAGGACGGCGACGTGCTGCGGTTGGCCCTCGGCCGGGCGCGCCAACTCGGCGTGATCCTCGCCGAGCACTGCCAGGACAACGTGCTCGCCGCGGGGGGTCAGATGCACGAAGGCGACTGGTCGCGTCGGCTCGGGATCCCGGGCCAACCACCCGCCGCCGAGGAGGCGATGCTCGCCCGCGACATCGCTCTCGTCCGGGAGACCGCCTCGGCGATGCACTTCCTGCATCTGTCGACCGCCGGCTCCGTCGCCCTGGTGCGCGAGGCGAAGGCCGAGGGACTCCCGGTGACGGCCGAGGCGACCCCACACCACCTCGTTCTCACCGACGCCCTCGTCGCCTCGCGGGACGCGCTGTTCAAGGTCGCCCCGCCGCTCCGCAGCGCGGCCGACACCGCCGCGCTGCGAAGGGCGTGCCGGGACGGGGTCATCGACGTCATCTCGACCGATCACGCGCCCCACGTCGCCGAGAGAAAGGCGGCGCCGTTCGCCGAGGCCCCGCCGGGCATGCTCGGGCTGGAGACCGCGCTCGCCGTCGTCTACGACGCTTTCGTCGCCTCGCCGGTCGACGCCGAACCGATCTCGCTCGTCGAACTGTTCGCCCTGTTGTCGTGGCGCCCGGCGGCGCTCGGTGGGCTCGACCGGACCCTCGGCCACGGCGGCCCGATCGCGCCCGGGGGCCGCGCCCACCTGTGCGTGTTCGACCCGACAGCGACCTGGACCGTCGACCGGTGGGCGCTGGCGAGCCGGTCGCAGAACTCGCCCTACCACGGGATGACCTTCGGCGGGCGGGTCCGCCACACGGTGCTCGCCGGGGAGCCGGTCGTTGTCAACGGGCAGGCGCAGCGGTGACCCGGCGCGCGACGGCTCGGGCGCGACCCCGGCCGGCGGGGCTCCTCGTGCTCGCCGACGGGACGACGTTCGAAGGCGAGGCGATCGGGGTCGCCGCCGCGGGGAAGCAATCCGTCCAGTCGGGCGAGCTCGTCTTCAACACGGCGATGGCCGGCTACCAGGAGATCATCACCGACCCGTCGTACGCGGGACAGGTCATCGCCTTCACCTACCCGCACATCGGCAACTACGGCGTGACCGCGGCCGACGACGAGTCCCGCCGCCCGTTCTGCCGCGGGGTCGTCGTGCGCGACCTCGTCTGGCGGCCGAGCAACTGGCGCGCCGATGGCGACCTCGAGTCGTTCCTCGTCGCCAACGGCGTCGGCGGGCTCACCGGCGTCGACACCCGGCGGCTCACCCGTCACGTGCGGGAGGCCGGCGCGATGCCGTGCGCCTTCGGGACCGCCCCGCACGCGGACCTCGTCGCCGCGGCCCGCGCCGAACCCGGCACCGAGGGGCAGGACCTCGTCGCCGAGGTGACGACGACGTCCCCCTACGAGGTCGCCGGCGGGCCGTTGCGCGTCGTCGCCTACGACTTCGGGATCAAGCGGTCGATCCTCGCCCAGCTCGCGCTCCTCGCCACCGTCGAGGTCGTCCCGGCGGCAACGCCGCCCGGCGAGATCATCGCCCGACGGCCCGACGGCGTCTTTTTGTCGAACGGTCCCGGGGACCCCGCCGCGCTCGGCCACCTCGTCGACTCGGTGCGGAGAATCCTCGGGGCGGTGCCGGTCTTCGGCGTCTGCCTCGGCCACCAACTCCTCGGCGCCGCCCTCGGCGGGAGCACGTACAAGCTCCCCTTCGGCCACCACGGCGCCAACCACCCGGTGCGGCGGCTCGCGACCGGGACGGTGGAGGTGACGAGCCAGAACCACGGCTACGCCGTCGTCGCCGGCACGATCCCCGGTGCCGATGTCACCCACGTCAACCTCAACGACCAGGTCATCGAGGGCCTCGCCTGCCGGGACATCCCGGCTTTCAGCGTCCAGTACCACCCGGAGGCGGGACCCGGACCGCACGACGCGCGCTACCTGTTCGCCGAGTTCCGCCGCCTCATGGAGGCGCACCGATGAGCGGTGTCGTTGACGAGGTGGCGGTCTGATGGGCCGCCGCAAAGACATCGGATCGGTCCTCGTGATCGGCTCCGGCCCGATCGTGATCGGTCAGGCCTGTGAGTTCGACTACTCGGGGACGCAGGCCTGCCGGGCGCTCAGGGAAGAGGGCATCCGGGTCGTCCTCGTCAACTCGAACCCGGCGACGATCATGACGGACCCGGATATCGCCGACCGGACCTACATCGAGCCGCTCGAGCCCGAGGTGCTCCGGGTCGTCATCGAGCGGGAACGGCCGGACGCCATCCTGCCGACGATGGGCGGCCAGACGGCGCTCAACCTCTCGATGGCGTTGGCGCGCTCCGGCGCGCTCGCGGAACTCGGCGTGGAGATGATCGGGGCGAACGCCGAGGCGATCGCCACCGCTGAGGACCGTGAGCTGTTCAAGGCGGCGATGACCGGGATCGGGCTCGAGGTCCCGGAATCGGGTTTCGCCCACTCGACCGAGGAGGCGCTCGCCGTCGGCGACGCGGTCGGCTACCCGCTGATGATCCGCCCGTCGTTCATCCTCGGCGGAGAGGGGACGGGAATCGCGGCCGAACGCGAGGAGCTCGTGCGCCTCGCCACGGCGGGGCTCGCGGCAAGCCCGATCGGCGAGATCCTCGTCGAGCGCTCGATCGTCGGCTGGAAGGAGTTCGAGCTCGAGGTGATGCGCGACCGCCAGGACAACTGCGTCGTCGTCTGCTCGATCGAGAACCTCGACGCGATGGGCGTCCACACGGGCGACTCGATCACCGTCGCCCCGGCCCAGACGCTCTCGGACGTCGAGTACCAGCGGATGCGCGACGCCGCGTTCGCCTGCATCCGGCGGGTCGGCGTGGAGACCGGGGGCTCGAACATCCAGTTCGCCGTCGAGCCCGCGACGGGGCACCAGCTCGTCATCGAGATGAACCCGCGGGTGTCACGCTCCTCGGCGCTCGCCTCGAAAGCGACGGGATTCCCGATCGCCAAAGTCGCGGCGCGTCTCGCGATCGGCTACACGCTCGACGAGATCCGCAACGACATCACGAAAGCGACCCTGGCGTGCTTCGAGCCGACGATCGACTACGTCGTGACGAAGGTGCCGCGTTGGGCGTTCGAGAAGCTGCCCGGAGTGTCCGGCCGCCTCGGCACGCGCATGCAGTCGGTCGGCGAGGTGATGGCGATCGGGCGCACCTTCGCCGAGTCGCTGCAAAAGGCCCTGCGCGGGCTCGAACAGGGCCGGTTCGGGCTGAACTGCGACCCCGCGGAGGTCCTCGTCGATCTGCCCGCGGACCAACTGCTCGACCAGGCGTCGTCGCCGACCCCGGCGCGCATCTTCGAGGTCGAAGCCGCCCTGCGGCGCGGCGCGACCGTCGACGAAGTCGCGACGGCGACGGGGATCGACCCGTGGTTCCTCGACCGGATCGACGAGATCGTCGCCGTGCGCCGCCGCCTCGACGGGCTGTGTGGCTTGGCGGGCGCGCTCGGCAGGCTGGCGCGCCCCGACTGGCTGTCGCTCAAGCGGGCGGGCTTCTCGGACGCGCAGATCGCCTGGCGGCTCGGAGCCGGCGAAGCCGAGGTGCGCCGGGCGCGGATCGCCTCGGGCGTCGAGGCGACCTTCAAGACGGTCGACACCTGCGGTGCCGAGTTCGCGGCCGAGACGCCGTACTACTACTCGAGCTACGAGGACGAGTCCGAGGTGCGTTCCTCGGACGTCCCCCGGGTCGTGATCCTCGGTTCTGGACCGAACCGGATCGGGCAGGGCATCGAATTCGACTACTGCTGCGTCCACGCCTCGATGGCGCTCGCCGAGGCCGGCTACGAGACGGTGATGGTGAACTGCAACCCGGAGACCGTCTCCACGGACTACGACACCTCGGATCGGCTCTACTTCGAGCCGATCACCGAGGAGGACGTCGCCGCGGTGATCACCGCCGAGTCCCGGGCCGGCACGGGAGGAGTAGCCGGTGTCATCGTCAGCCTCGGGGGCCAGACACCCCTGAAACTCGCCGGGATCCTGCCGGAGTCGCTCATCTTGGGGACGAGCGCGGCGTCGATCGACCTTGCCGAGGACCGGGAGCGTTTCGGCGCGCTGCTCCGCCGCCTCGGCATCCCCCAACCCCCCGGCGCTACCGCGCGCACCGTGGAAGAGGCGCGCGACGTCGCGGCCGCGATCGGCTACCCGGTCCTCGTCCGGCCGAGCTACGTGCTCG
The DNA here is from genome assembly GCA_963785415.1 of uncultured Acidimicrobiaceae bacterium. Classification (GTDB taxonomy): domain Bacteria; phylum Actinomycetota; class Acidimicrobiia; order Acidimicrobiales; family Bog-793; genus Bog-793. The sequence continues at coordinate 1,070,680 of CAWAVB010000001.1, read as the reverse complement.
GCGGCCGGGCGATGGAGATCGTCTACGACGAGGCGAGCCTCGGCGACGCGATGGCGGCGCTGTTCGGCTTCGACCGCACAGCCGGCCGCGAAGGGGCGGGATCGCTCGAGCGGGAGGGCGGCCTGTCGGCGACGCGACCGGTCCTCATCGACAGCTTCCTCGAGGACGCGATCGAGGTCGACGTCGACGCGGTGCGTGACGCGGCGGGCGAGCTCCTCGTCGGAGGGGTACTCGAGCACGTCGAGGAGGCCGGCGTGCACTCGGGCGACTCGGCCTGTGCCATCCCGCCGCCGACGCTTCCCGACGCGACGGTCGCCACGCTCGTCCGCCACACCGCGGCGATCGCCGAGGCGCTCGAGGTGCGCGGCCCGATCAACGTCCAGTTCGCCGTCAAGGCGGGCGACGTCTACGTCATCGAGGCGAACCCGCGGGCCTCGCGCACGGTCCCGTTCGTCGCCAAGGCGACCGGGGTCCCGCTCGCCAAGGTCGCCGCCCGCGTCGTCGTCGGCGCGACGCTCGCCGAGCTGCGCGCCGAGGGACTGATCAAGTCCCCGCCGCGCGGACCCGCGGGGCCGGTGAGCGTGAAAGAGGCGGTCCTTCCCTTCTCCCGCTTCCCGGAGGTCGACGCGCTGCCGGGACCGGAGATGCGGTCGACCGGTGAGGTGATGGGGACGGGGCCGACGTTCGGCCTCGCATTCGCCAAGAGCCAGATCGCCGCCGGCAACCGCCTGCCCGACGCCGGGCGCATCTTTTTGTCGCTCGCCGACCGCGACAAGGAGGGCGGCCTCGAGGCGGCCCGGGCCTTCTGCGCGCTCGGGTTCGCGCTCGTCGCGACCGAGGGCACGGCAGCGTTCCTCGGGTCACGCGGCGTCCCGGTCGAGACGGTCGTCGGCAAGCTGTCGAACGCCGCGTCGGGGGCCGGTGCACGCGGCGACGTCGTCGCCCTCGTCTACGACGGGTCGATCCAGCTCGTCGTGAACACGCCCCGCGGCCGGGGCGCCCACGCCGACGGCGCCTACATCCGCCGTGCCGCGTCGGCGTGCCGCGTGCCGATCGTGACTACGGTGCAGGCGGCACGGGCCGCGGCAGCGGGCATCGCCGAATGGAGACGGTTCGACTTGAGCGTGACGAGCCTGCAAGAACGCCACGGGGCACCGCGATGAGCACGCGTCGCGGCAGCGTCGACCTCACGACCTCGATCGGCTCGGTCGAGCTCCCGAACCCGGTGATGACGGCGTCGGGCACCTCGGGCCACGGCGCAGAGCTCGCGGCGTACTTCGACCTCGCCGCGCTCGGCGCCGTCGTCGTGAAGTCGCTCTCCGCCGAACCCTGGCCGGGGAACCCGCCGCCGCGCTTGAAGCCCGTTTCCGGCGGGATGCTGAACAGCGTCGGGCTCCAGGGCCCCGGCGTCGCGGCGTGGCTCGCCCGCGACCTGCCGGCCCTCGAGGCGGCGGGCGCCCGCGTCGTCGTGAGCATCTGGGGAAGGCGCGTGGAGGAGTACGCCAAGGCTGCGGCGCTCATCGCCGCGGCGTCCGACTCGATCATCGCCGTCGAGGTCAACGTGTCGTGCCCGAACCTCGACGACGGCCGGGAGATGTTCGCCCGCTCGCCCATGGCGACGGCCGAGGTGGTCGCCGCGGCCGCCGCGGCGGGTCTGCCGCGCTGGGTGAAGCTCTCTCCGGGGACCGCCAACCTCGTCGAGGTGGCCGCCGCCGCGGTCCACGCCGGCGCGGCGGCGCTCACGCTCGTGAACACGCTCCCGGGCCTTTCGATCCGGACCGACTCCCGCACCGGCGCGCTCGGTGGCGGCGGCGGCGGGCTGTCGGGACCGGCGCTCCACGCCGTCGCGCTCCGCGCCGTCGCCGATGTCGCGGCGGAGCTGCCGAGGGTGCCGATCATCGGCGTCGGAGGCGTCATGTCGGGTGTCGGGGCCGTCGAATTCCTGCTCGCCGGGGCGCGGGCCGTCCAGGTCGGCACGGCGACGCTCCTCGATCCGCACGCCCCGGCCCGCGTCCTCGCCGAGTTGCGCCGGTGGTGTCGCGCGAACGGGATCGCGCGCGTGGCGGATCTCGTGGGCGGGGCTCATGGCTGAGCCCGTGGGGTTTGCGCGGCCCGTGCGCGAGCACCTCGTGCTCGCGCTCGACGTTGCGGACCTCGACGCGGCGACGGCGCTGGCCCGCCGTCTCAAACCGTGGTTCGCCGTCGTGAAGGTCGGCCTCGAGCTGTACATCGCCGAGGGGCCGACCGCGGTCGCGGCGTTCACCGGGGAGGGATTCGACGTCTTCGTCGATCTGAAGCTGCACGACATCCCGACGACGGTCCGCCGCGCCGCGCGGGCGATCGCGCGCACCGGCGCGCGCTACGCCACGGTCCACGCCGCGGGCGGCGCCGACATGCTCGCCGCGGCGGCGGACGGTTTTCTCGAGGGCGCCGGTGCGGGTCGGGATGCACCGACGATCGGGCTCGCCATTACCGTGCTCACGAGTGACGCCGAGGCGCCGGGCGCGCTCGTCGTCGAACGGGCCGCGCTCGCCCGCGCCGCCGGCCTCCGTGGCGTCGTCTGCGCGTTGGCGGAGGTCGCCGCGGTGCGCGCCGCGGTGCCCGGGATGATCACCGTCGTGCCCGGGATGCGGCCCAGCGGTGTGGCCCGTGACGATCAGCACCGCGCCGGGACGCCCGAGGACGCCTGGCGCGCCGGGGCGGATCTCCTCGTCATCGGGCGCGCGGTGACGGCCGCCCGGGACCCGGCGCAGTCCGCGCGGTCACTCGTCGAAGCGTTGGAGGCGATCGCCGCGCCGTGACGGTTGCCGGATCGCGACAGTGGTCGCGTCCGGCGTGGGGGTCGACGACGCGGAAACCGTGGTCAAGTGGGGCGCGCCGCGCTAACGTCTCGATTCATGCCCCAACCACCAAGCCTCACTCCTGAACAGCGCACCGCCGCGCTCGCCAAGGCGGCACAGGCGCGCAAGGCCCGAGCGGAGATCAAAGACCAGTTGAAAAACGGTCGCGTCACGCTGAGCGGATTGCTCGGTCGGGCCGCAAATGACGACATCGTCGGCAAGATGAAGGTTCTCGCTGTCCTCGAGTCTCTCCCGGGTACCGGCAAGGTGAAAGCCCGCCGGCTCATGGAGCAGATCGGCATCAGCGAGACGCGTCGGCTGCAGGGCCTTGGAGCAAAGCAGCGCAACGCGCTTCTCGAAGCCGTCGGTCGCTCCTGATCCTCATCGTCTCCGGTCCCGGCGGTGCCGGGAAAGGGACGGTCATCCGCGAGCTCGTCGCCCGCGACCCCAAGCTGTGGCTGTCCCGCTCGTGGACGACACGCGCCCGCCGGCAGGGAGAGGACGAGGACGCCTACACCTTCGTCGACCGCGCGACGTTCGAGGCGGCGATCGAGGCCGGCAGGTTCCTCGAGCACGCCTCGGTGCTCGGTGAGCTCTACGGGACGCCGATGCCCGACGCCCCGCCGGGGCGGGACATCGTGCTCGAGATCGACGTCCAGGGCGCGCGTCAGGTGCGCGAACGGTGCACGGACGTCGTGTGCGTCCTGCTCGTCCCGCCCTCGCCGGCCGACGAGGCGAAGCGGATGGGAGAACGCGGGGACTCCGAGGCGCACGTCGCGGCGCGTCTCGCGCTCGCCGAACGGGAGGTCGAGGCCGGCCGGGTCTTCGCCGACGCGACCGTCGTCAACCACGACGTCGACCAGGCCACCGACGAACTCGCCGGTATACTAGAAAAAGCACGTTGCCGCGCGAGCTGATCGCGTGCCCGGGCACGGTCCGTTGGCGGCCGTATCCGCGTGCGGAACGTTCTGACCCAGTTGGTCGTAGGGCGCGAGCCGCGTCCACACCGTGATCGAGGAGACGATGGCCGAACCACGCAGCACGATGATCGACCCGGCGATCGAGGACCTCCTCGACAAGGTGGACTCGAAGTTCGCCCTCGTCACGTTGTCCGCGAAACGCGCCCGGCAGATCAATTCGTACTTCAATCAGCTCGGCGAGGGTCTCGGTGCGATCGTCCCGCCGCAGGTCGGATCCGTGGCCCGCAAGCCGCTGTCGATCGCCCTCGAGGAGATCGCGGCGTCCAAGGTGCGCGCCGGTGCGCCGGTCGAGGAGGTCGAGCCGGAGATCGCCGGCTCGGACGAGGGCGATTCCCCCGCCAGCGAACCCCCGGCCAGTTCGTAGCGGCCGGACCGGGTGGCCGGCGTGACGGTGCGGCGATGAGTCCGGGCGCCGACGGCGGGCCCCGCTCCAAAAAGGGCCCGGTCGCCCTCGAGGGGGCGGTCGTCGTCTTGGGCGTCACCGCCGGCATCGCCGCCTACAAAGCCGTCGAGGTCTGTCGCCAGTTGGTCGACGCCGGCGCGCACGTCATTCCCGTCCTCACCCCGGCGGCGACCCGCTTCGTCGGGACGGCGACCTTCTCGGCGCTCGCCTCCGAGCCGGCGCGCACGGAGCTGTTCGACCCGCACGACCCGATCCCGCACACCCGCCTCGGCCAGGCGGCCGATCTCGTGCTCGTCGCCCCCGCGACGGCGAACTTCCTCGCCGAGACGGCCACCGGGATCGCGCACGACCTCCTCGGTGCCGTCCTGCTCGCCACGACCGCCCCGGTCGTCGTCTGCCCGGCGATGCACGCCGAGATGTGGAAGCACCCCTCGGTAAAGGAGAACCTCGCGGCGCTTCTCCGACGCGGGGTCGTCGTCGTGGCTCCGGAGTCCGGGCACCTGGCGGGAGGGGACGAAGGTCCGGGCCGTCTCGCCGACCCGTCCCTCATCGTCGCCGCGGCAGCCGCGGTCCTCGCGTCGGGTCGAGAGCTCACCGGCGTGCAGGTGCTCGTCACCGCCGGGGGGACGCGCGAACCCATCGATCCCGTCCGCTACATCGGGAACCGGTCGTCGGGACTCCAGGGGCACGCCATCGCCGCCGAAGCCCGCCGGAGGGGCGCGACGGTCACCTTGGTGTCGGCTTCGTCGCTCGAGCCCCCCGCCGGCGTGGAATTCGTGCCGGTCGAGACCGCGGCCGAGCTTTCCCGGGAGGTCCTCGCCCGCGCCGGGGCGGCGGACGTCGTCGTGATGGCTGCCGCGGTGGCGGACTTCCGCCCCAAAGCGGCGTCTCCCACCAAGCTGAAGAAGGCTGACGGTCCGCCCGAGATCGTGCTCGAACCGACCGAGGACGTCCTCGCCGAGCTCGGTCGCCGGCGGCGGCCCGGACAGGTCCTCGTCGGCTTCGCGGCCGAAACCGGCGATGCCGTCGCGCGGGCCACGGCGAAACTCTCCTCCAAAGGCGTCGACCTGCTCGTCGTCAACGACGTGAGCGTGCCGGGGATCGGGTTCTCGGCCGAAACGAACGCCGTTACCATCCTCGATGCCGAGGGGGGCCGCACCGACGTGGCGACGGCGCCGAAGCCTACGATTGCCGCCGAGGTGCTCGATGCGGTCGTCCGCCGGCGCCGCGGCGCCTGACGACCCGCCGAGAACCACCGAACCGCAAGGAGACGCCGTGTCGAGCTACACGTTCACCTCGGAGTCGGTCACCGAGGGCCACCCCGACAAGATGGCCGACCAGATCTCCGACGCGGTCCTCGACGCGATCCTCGCCGAGGACCCGATGGGGCGGGTCGCCTGCGAGACGCTGCTCACGACCGGCCTCGTCTGCGTCGTCGGCGAGATCTCGACCACGAGCTACGTCGACATCCCGCGCATCGTGCGCGAGACGGTCTGCGCGACGGGCTTCGACCGCGAGGAGTACGGGTTCGACGGCAACACCTGCGGCGTCATCGTCTCGATTGGCGAGCAGTCCCCGAACATCGACGCCGGGGTCTCGCGCTCGAACGAGATCCGCCACGGCGAAGCCGACGAGCTCTCGATGCAGGGCGCGGGCGATCAGGGGATGATGTTCGGCTTCGCCTGCGACGAGACGCCGGACCTGATGCCGGTGCCGATCTGGTTCGCGCACATGCTGGCGCGCCGGCTCGCCGAGGTGCGCCGGGCAAACGTGCTCCCGTATCTGCGCCCCGACGGCAAGACCCAGGTGAGCATCCGTTACGACGACGGCCGGCCCGCCGAGCTCGAGATGGTGCTCGTGTCGACTCAGCACAAGCCGGGCATCGACGTCGAGACGCTGCTCGTGCCGGACCTCGAAGAGCACGTTGTGCACCCGCTGCTCGCCCTGTTGCCCGAGGAGGTCGTCGCCGAGCGCCACCGGATCCTTTGCAACCCGACCGGCGTGTTCGAGCTCGGCGGCCCGCGCGCCGACTCCGGACTCACCGGGCGCAAGATCATCGTCGACACCTACGGCGGCATGGCCCGCCACGGTGGCGGCGCCTTCTCGGGCAAGGATCCCTCCAAGGTCGACCGCTCCGGCGCCTACGCGGCCCGCTGGGTCGCGAAGCACGTCGTCGCCTCGGGTGCGGCGCGACGGTGCGAGATCCAGGTCGCCTACGCGATCGGCGTCGCGCACCCGGTCTCGGTCATGGTCGAGACCTTCGGCACCGCGGTCGTCGACCCGGCCCGCATCGAGAAGGCCGTGAAGGAGCTGTTCGACCTGCGCCCGGCGGCGATCATCCGAGATCTCGACCTGCGCCGGCCGATCTACCGCAACACCGCCGCCTACGGGCATTTCGGGCGCTCCGAGAAGGAGTTCACCTGGGAGGCGACGCCGCGCGTCGACGACCTTCGCCGGGCGCTCGACCTCTAGCGACCCGGTGACGACCGGGACGGTGCCGGACAGCCCCCGGATCGTCGCGGTCCTCCCCGACGTCACGGGCGTCGACCGGAGCTTCGCCTACGCGGTGCCGGCCGCGCTCGCCGGCGCCGTCGAGATCGGCTCGATCGTGCGCGTGCCGCTGCACGGCCGCAGGGTGCGCGGCTGGGTGATCGGGGGCGCGGACGAGCCGGACGGCTACGAGCTGCGGGAGATCCTCGGTGTCGTATCGCTCGGCCCGTCGCCCGAGCTCGTCGAGCTCGGGCGTTTCGGCGCCTGGCGATACGTCGGCCGGCTGCGCCCGTTCCTGCTCGCCGGTTCGCCGCCGCGCATCGTGCGGGCGCTACCGGTGGCCCGTCCCGCCCCCGTCGCCCGAGGGGTGCCGGGGAGCTCCGAGATCGCCGTGGCGACGCGCCGGGCGCTGTCGATGCCGTCGTCACTGCTCCGCCTCCCGCCCGGGGCCCCCCGGCTTGACGTCGTCACGGCGGCGCTCGACCGGGTCGAGGCCCTCGACACCCTCGTCCTCGTGCCGGCACGGCGCGACGCCGAGGTGCTCGCCCGACGGCTCACCGGGCTCGGTCGGCGGGTCGCGTTGATGCCCGAGGCGTGGGCCGAGGCGGCCGCGGGCGGCTGCACCGTCGTCGGGGCGCGGGCGGCGGTGTTCGCGCCGGTCGGCCGGCTCGGCGGGGTCGTCGTCCTCGACGCCCACTCCGAGGCGTACGTCGAAGAGCGCGCCCCGACTTGGGACGCGACCGTCCTCGCCGCCGAGAGGGCGCGCCGCGCCGGAGTGCCGATCCTTTTGGTGAGTCCCTGTCCGACGCTCGTCGGTCTTGCGTCGTCGACGCTTGTGGCGATGGCGCCGGAGACCGAGCGGGAGGGTTGGGCCGCCCTCGAGGTGATCGACCGGCGCGGGGACGACCCCCGGTCGGGCCTTTTCAGCTCGCGTTGCGCGGCGATCGTGCGCGAGTCGCGTCTTTCGCGTCCGCGAGGTCCCCGTCGTCTGCGTGCTCAACCGGACCGGCAGGGCGAGGCTGCTCGCCTGCAGTGCATGCCGCGCCATCGTGCGCTGCGAGCGCTGCGAGGCGGTGCTCGTCGAGGCGGGTGCCGACGGGGAGCTCGTCTGCCCGGTCTGCGGTACGAGGCGGCCGTTCGTGTGCGCGGCCTGCGGTTCGACGCGCCTGAAGCGCTTGCGGCTCGGCACCGCCCGCGCCGCCGAGGAGCTCGCCGCGCTCGTCGGCGAGCCGGTGGACGAGGTCTCGTCCGCGGCGGTCCCGCGCGAGGACGCCGGCGCGGCCGGGGTCCTCCTCGGCACCGAGGCGGTGCTCCACCGGGCGCGCGTGGCCTCGGCGGTCGTCTTTCTGGACTTCGACCAGGAGCTCGCGGCCCCGCGCTATCGGGCCTGGGAGGAGGCGCTCGGCCTGCTGGCGATGGCGGGCCGCCTCGTCGGCGGGCGCGGCGGCGGGGGCGGTCGCGACCGAGCCCGGGGACGTGTGATCGTGCAGACCCGGATTCCGGATCACGTGGTCCTTCGCTCGGCCGATGCCGGTGATCCCGGCCTCCTCGCCGCCGCCGAGGCGACGAGGCGGGCGACCCTCGGTCTGCCGCCCGATCGCGCCCTCGCCCTCATCACCGGGCCCGCCGCCGCGGCGACCGCCCGGCGCCTCGCCCGAGCCCGTCTGCCCCATGTCGTCGCCATGGAGGTCGCCGAGCTCGGTCCCGACCGGTTCATGGTCCGGGCGGCGGACTCGCGTCGCCTCGCCGACGAGCTCGCCGCGGTCGGCCTGCCGGCAGAAGGGGTGCGGGTCGAGGTGGACCCGGTCCGCCTGTGAGCCGCGGCGGGCTGCAACGGCGAGACGCCCGCGGTGTTCTAAAGGGTGTGCGAGCTACGGCGGCGACGAGCGACGACGAAATCTGCCGGCGGCTCGCCGACGACCTCGATGCCGGTTTCGCCGAGCTCGTCACAAGTTACGGGAGCCTCGTGTGCACCGTCGCCGCCCGGGCGACGTTCGGCCACGAGGACGCCGAAGACCTGGCGGCCGAGGCGTTCCTGCGGGCGTACCGGGCACTTCGCGGCTATGACGCCGCGAGGATCCGCGAGCTGCGCCTGCGCCCGTGGCTCGTGACGATCGTGCTCAACGCGGCGCGCAACGCGCGGCGCGCCGCGATCCGCCATCCGAGGCCGGACAGCCTCGCCGTCACCGGCGAACCCGTGGCGACGGGACGGGACGCCGCCGAGCTCGCCGAGGTGGCCGACGCCGCGGGCGAGCTCCTCGCCCGGCTCGCCGCCTTGCCCGCCAATCAGCGCCTCGCCGTCGTGCTCCGTCACGTCGCCGACCTGCCGGTGCCCGAGATCGCCGCCGTCATGGCGTGCCCCGAGGGAACGGCGAGATCACACGTCGCCCGGGGCCTCGCCGCCCTGCGCGCCGCGTACGGCACCGACCGCACCCGCCACGCGAAGCCCGCAGGCCGCGGGGGACAGGAGCCGGACCGATGAACCCGTTGCCCGCCGTGCCGCTCGAGGACCAGCTGGCGCAGCTCGCCGTCCGTCCACCCCGGGGCTTCGCCGACCGCGTCGTCGCGCGCGTCACGACCGTCGCCGGCCCGACGGGCCCCCTCCACGTCGCCTGGACGGCGTCGGGGATCTGCGCCGTCGAGTTCGCCGCGCGCCTCGACGCCGCCGCCTTCGCCGCCCAAGTCCGCGAGCGGTTCGGGCGGCCGGTCCTGCCGGCCGACCGCCCCCTGCCGGGCCTGGTGGCCGCCCTTCGCACGGGGAGCGCCCGGCGCCTCGCTTTCGACCTCACGGGCCTGACGCCTTTCGAGGTCGCGGTGCTCGAGGTCACGCTTTCGATCCCCGTCGGCGAGATCCGCCCGTACGGGTGGGTGGCCGAGGAGATCGGTCGGCCCCGCGCCGTGCGCGCCGTCGGGTCGGCGCTCGGGCGTAACCCCGTACCCGTCCTCATCCCCTGCCACCGCGTCACCCGGTCGGACGGCTCGATTGGCAACTACGGCGGCGGCCCGGCGATGAAAGAGGCACTTCTACGGGCCGAAAGAGTCAATCTCGACGAGGTGGCCGGCCTCGCCGCGGCAGGCGTCCACTACGTCGGATCGACGACGACGAAGATCGTCTGCCTGCCGAGCTGCCGGCACGCCCGCCAGGTCGCGGCCCGCAACCGCCGAGGCTTCCGCGACCTTGGCGAGGCCGGGTCGGCCGGTTACCGACCGTGCGCGGACTGCCGCCCGGGGCTCCGCCGGTCGGCGTAGGCGGGATCCCCGCTCGTCGGGCGGGTCGCGGTGTCGCCCAGCGGGTCGGCAGCGGCGGGGAGCTGCTAGCCTGCCTGCGTCGGCATTCGTCGACACCGGCGTCCGCGTGCGCGGGGCCGGTCCTGTTTTCGGTCCGCGGGGGCGACTCCGGCGGCTGGGGCACGAGATCTACGAGGGTTTGCACGTCCATGCTCGACAAGGCGGCGACGATCGCCGAGTACCGGTTGCACGAGACGGATACGGGTTCGCCCGAGGTCCAGATCGCGGTGCTCTCCGAGCGCATCAACAGTCTTACGGAGCACCTCAAGACGCACAAGGGCGATCACCACACCCGGCGCGGTCTTCTGAAGCTCAATGGGCAACGGCGTCGCCTACTCGATTACGTGCGGGCGAACGACGTCGAGCGCTACCGCGACCTGATCGCGCGCCTCGGCCTCCGCCGCTAAGCACAGGAGCCACCTCCACCGGGCGGGTGCCCGGCGGGGAGAGAGCCGGAAGGCGAGGAGCGCTACCCGGCTGAGTAGGGGTGTCCGACAGTCCCGTCGCCCGGGACGCGTCAGCGCCACAGACAGCCAACGGCGCCCACCGGCGCCAGCTGCCAGTCGCCGGGTCCTCGGCCCGCTCGGGAGCTCGACGACTGGGAACTGGCGGGCGGGCGCCCCAGCAACCAAGGAGTGACATGGCTGAGGCCATCACCGTTTCGGGCCCGATCAGCGGGTCCACGCGTACCCTGTCGTTCGAGGCAGGCAAGCTCGCACAGCAAGCAGACGGAGCGGTCGTCGCCCGCATCGGCGACACCATGGTGCTCGTCACCGCGACCGCAGCCCGCAAGGTCCGCGAGGGGCAGGACTTCTTCCCGCTCACCGTCGACATCGAAGAGCGGATGTACGCCGCCGGGAAGATCCCCGGCTCGTTCTTCCGCCGTGAGGGCCGGGCGAGCGACCAGGCGATCCTGACGGCGCGCCTCATCGACCGCCCGCTGCGCCCCTCGTTCCCCTCGGGCTTCCGCAACGAGATCCACATCGTCGGCACGATCCTGGGCGCCGACCAGGAGAACCCCCACGACGTCGTGGCGATCAACGGCGCCTCGGCGGCGCTCATGCTCTCGGGGATCCCCTTCGACGGCCCGATCGGTGCCGTGCGCATCGCCTTCTCGACGTCGGGCGAGTGGCTGCCGCACGCCACCTACCAGGAGGGCGACGCCTCGACCTTCGAGCTCGTCGTCGCCGGCCGGGCCCTCGGGACCGAACCCGGCGCTGAGATCGCGATCATGATGGTCGAGGCCGGCGGGACCGAGAAGGCCTTCGAGTACTTCGACGCCGACGCCCCCCGGGTCACCGAGGAGGTCATCGCCGGCGGGCTCGAGACGGCCAAGACCTGGATCCGCGAGTCGATCGAGCTGCAACGGGAGCTCGTCGCCAAGGTCGGTTCGAAGCCGACGATCCCCTACGAGGTCTTCGTCGACTACGGCGAAGACGTGCTTGCGCGCGTGGTCGCCGTCGGAGCCGCGCGCATCGAGGCGGCGAACGCCATCACGACGAAGGCCGAACGGTCCGAGGCGCTCGCCGCAGCCACCGACGAGATCGCCGCCGAGCTCGCCGAGGAGTTCGCCGGGCGCGAGCGCGAGATCTTGGCCGCGGTCCGCTCGCACACGAAGACGACCGTCCGCCGGCGCATCGTCGAGGAGGGCGTCCGCATCGACGGGCGCGGCCCGACGGACATCCGTCCGCTCTCCGCGGAGGTCGGGCTCATCCCGACCGTGCACGGGTCGGGTCTTTTCCAGCGCGGTGACACCCAGGTGCTCAACGTCGCGACCCTCGGCATGCCGAGGATGAACCAGATGCTGGACACGATCAGTGTCGACGAGTCGAAGCGTTACATGCACCACTACAACTTCCCGCCGTTCTCGACCGGGGAGACCGGCATGATGCGCGGCCCGAAGCGCCGCGAGATCGGCCACGGTCTGCTCGCCGAGCGGGCGCTTTTGCCGGTGATCCCGAGCGAGGCCGACTTCCCGTACACGTTGCGCCTCGTCTCGGACGTCCTCAGCTCGAACGGGTCGACGTCGATGGCGTCAGTCTGCGGCTCGACGCTGTCGCTGATGGACGCCGGCGTGCCGATCAAGGCCCCGGTCGGCGGGATCGCGATGGGCCTCGTCTACGCCGAGGGCAAGTACACGACGCTGACGGACATCCTCGGGGCCGAGGACGCCTTCGGCGACATGGACTTCAAGGTCGCCGGGACCCGGGACGTCGTGACGGCGTTGCAGCTCGACACGAAGATTGACGGGCTGCCCGCCGAGGTGCTCGGCCAGGCGCTGCGCCAGGCGCGCGACGCCCGCCTCGTCGTCCTCGCGGTGATGGAGAAGGCGATCGCCCACCCGGCGGCGACGGTGAAGCCGCACGCGCCGAAGATCGTCACGTTCGAGATCCCGATGGACAAGATCGGAGAGGTTATCGGCCCGAAGGGCAAGGTGATCAACACCCTGCAGCAGGAGACTGGCGCGGACATCGCGGTCGACGACGATGGGCTGGTCGGCCGCGTGACGATCGGTGCGAAGGAGTCGGTGGCGGTCGACGAGGCCCGGCGCCGGATCGAGCTGATCCTCGACCCACCAGCCGCCGAGGTCGGCAAGACCTACTCCGGCAAGGTCGTGAACATCACGAAGTTCGGGGCGTTCGTCAACATCCTGCCCGGACGGGACGGCCTGCTCCACATCTCGCGGCTCGGAGGCGGCCGTCGGGTCGACCGGGTCGAGGACGTCCTCGAACTCGGTCAGTCGGTCGACGTCATCGTGCAGGACATCGACCCGCAAGGGAAGGTATCGCTCGCCCTCGTCGGCGAGGACGGCGAGCCGATCGGCGGGCGCGAGCCGGCGAGGACGTTCGCCGACGACTCCCCGCGCCCCGCCCGCCGGGAACGCGCCGACGAGCGCGGCCCGCGTCCCGAGCGAGGTTCTGACGAACCGGCCGACGGGATCAAGCGCGTCTCGTTCGAGGACGAGTTCGCGGCCACGATCGCCCCCGACTTCGGCGACCTCGGCCCGGGCACCGCCCCGACGCGTGCGGACGAGCCACGGTCGAACCGCGGGCCGCGCCGGCGCGGCGGGCCACGACGCTGATCGCCCCCGCGGGCCGGTCACGGGCCGCCGGGGACCGGGCGACGACCGAGATCTCGACGCTGCCGTGCGGCGTCCAGCTCGTCACGGAGCGCATGGTCGACGTGCGCTCGGCGTGCGTCGGGTTCTGGGTCGGCACCGGGTCGCGCGACGAGACAGACGCACAGGCGGGAATCTCGCACTTCCTCGAGCACCTGCTCTTCAAGGGCAGCCCGACGCGCAGCGCGCGCTCGATCGCCGAGGCGATCGACGCCGTCGGCGGCGACATGAACGCCTTCACGACGAAGGAGTACACGGCCTTCTACGTGCGCCTGCTCGGCGACGACCTCGACCTCGCGCTCGACATCCTTTCCGACATCGTCTGGAGCCCGGCGTTGCGCACCGAGGAGGTCGACTCGGAACGCCAGGTCATCCTCGAGGAGGTGCTCATGCACCTCGACGAGCCCGCCGACTTCGCCCAGGAGCGCTTCGCCGACGCGCTGTTCCCCGCCCACCCGCTCGGGCGTGAGGTGCTCGGCGACCCTGAGGTGATCAAGACGGTGACCGTCGACGAGATCCGCCTGTTTCTCGCCGAGCACTACCGCCCGGCGAACGTCGTCGTCGCCGCGGCCGGTCAGGTCGACCACGGACGCGTTGCCGAAGGTCTCGAGCGGCGCTTCGCCGGCGTCGCCGGGGGCAGCTCGCCACGGCGGACCGCGCCGTCGGACGAGGTCCGCGCCCTCGACGTGACCGTCCGGGATACCGAGCAGGCGCACCTCGTGCTCGGCGTGCGGGCCCCGGCCCGTCGCCATCCAAGCCGTTTCGCGCTCACCCTCCTCAACCACGTGCTTGGCGGCGGGATCTCGTCGCGGCTGTTCCAGAAGATCCGCGAGGAGCGCGGCCTCGCCTATTCGATCGTCTCGGAGCGGGCCGGATTCGCCGACAGCGGCGCCCTCGTCGTCTCGGTCGGAACATCGCCGGACAACGCCGCCAAGGTCGCCGACCTCGTCGTCGCCGAGCTCGACGCGATCGCCGCGAAGGGGATTACGGCCGACGAGCTCGAAAGGGCGAAGGGTCACGTCGCGGCGGATCTGCTGCTCGGCCTCGAGGATTCGGGGAACCGCATGTCGCGCCTCGGCGCCGGATTGCTCCTTTACGACGAGATCCTCTCGGTCGACGAGCACCTCGCCCGCATCGGCGCCGTCACGCTTGACGCGGTCGCCGCGCTCGCAAGCGAGGTGCTCGGTGGCCGCCGTGTCCTGGCCGTCGTCGGGCCGCCGGGCGTGGGGGACTTCGCCTCACCCAGCTGAGCGCCGGGCGGGGCGAGACTGGCGGGAGACAACTCCACTAAGTAAAGTCACGAAGTGGAGTTCAGCCTGGCCGCGGTCATCTCGGGCCTCGCCGTCGGTCTCGTCGTCGGGACGACCGGGTCCGGCGGGGGCGCGCTCCTCACGCCGCTGCTCATCCTCGCCCTGCACGTCGACGCCAAGACCGCGGTCGCGAGCGACCTCGTTGCGTCGGTTTTCATGCGCCCGGTGGCCGGCTTCGTGCACCTGCGGCGCAACGTCGTGCACTGGGGAATCGTCGGCTGGCTCGTCCTCGGCTCCACCCCGGCCGCCTTCGCCGCCGGCGTCGTTTCGAGCCTGCTCATCCCGACGTCGGTCGCCGACCGCGTCCTCGAACCCGTGATCGGGGGAGTGCTGCTCATCTCGGGGGCGGCGGCGATCGCGCGCCGCGCCGCGCCCTCCCGGCCGACCAGGCGCGGCGCCACACTCGCGTCCATCCGGCCCCGCCCACTCCCGACGGCCCTGATCGGGGTCGCGGGCGGTCTCGCGGTCGGCGTGACGTCGGTCGGTGCGGGGACGCTCATGCTTGTCGGGCTGGCGCTCGCCTACCCGGCGCTGACGGCTTCCGAACTCGTCGGAACCGATCTCGTCCAAGCGGTCCCGCTCGTTCTCGCCGCGGCGCTCGGCCACCTCGTCGCCGGCGGCCTGCACGTCTCGCTCACCGCGGCGGTCATCGCCGGCGGCGTCCCCGGAGCGTTCTTCGGCGCTTACCTGTCGCGTTGGGTCCCGGCTCGCGCCCTCGGCGTTGTCGTCGCCAGCGTGATCTTCGGCTCGGGCTGCGCCCTTGTCGGCTGGATCCCCGGTTCGATCGTCGGCGGCGGCGCGGCGACCCTCCTCGCCGCCGTGACCTGGGCGCGCCGGCGCGGGGTGACCCTCCGCGCCGCCCGGCCCGCCGAGGAGCCGGCGACCGTGCAGGCGTAGGAGGGGTTCGGGCGCTCGCGCCGTGCCGGATTCGGAGGTATGGCGCGGAAGGCCCGGGATGGCCCAAGCTCGTTGCGTGGATCCCACGGCGGCGTCCCGCCCCCCGGCCGCCCGGCGAGCCCTCCAGGCGATGCTCGTCGAGCCGCGGCGGTTGGCGGCGATCCGCGAACGCCCCCGCGCGTACTGGTACGCGGTCGGCGCCGTCTGTGTCGGCGCGTTCATGGGGCAGCTCGACGCCAGCATCGTCACGCTCGCCTTCCCCTCGTTCGAGCACGCCTTCCACGCCGGGATCGGGGCCGTCACTTGGGTCGGACTGAGCTACCTCGTCACCCTCGTGGCGCTCGTCACCCTGGTCGGGCGGTTTGCCGACATGGCCGGGCGCAAGCTCCTCTACGTCTACGGGTTCGTCGTCTTCGCCGCGGGGTCGGCGGCCTGCGGGCTCGCGCCGGATCTCGCGGCGCTCGACGGCTTCCGTGTCCTCCAGGGCGTCGGCGCGGCGATGCTGCAGGCGAACAGCCTGGCGATCATCAACCTCGCCACGCCGCGCGGCTCGCTCGCCCGCGCCGTCGGCGTGCAGGGGGCCGCCCAGGCGCTCGGGCTGGCGCTCGGGCCGAGCGTCGGTGGGGCGCTCATCGCCGCGGGCGGCTGGCGCCTGATCTTCCTCGTCAACGTGCCTGTCGGTGTCCTGGGTGTCGTCGCCGGGCTGCTCTTCATCCCGCGCTCGCGCGAGCTGCGGGCGCGGACGCCCCTCGACTGGTCGGGGCTGGCGCTCTTCGTTCCGGCGGTGGCGGCCTTCCTCGTCGCCATTTCCGTCGGCGAGCGCTGGCGGTGGGGATCGCCGGGGGTGGTCGCGCTCCTCGCCCTGGGGGTCGCCGCCGGCCTGGGCTTTCTCGCCCGGGAGCGCACGGCGCGCCACCCGATGCTCGACCTCGACCTCTTCCGGAGCAGGGCGTTCAGCCTCGGGATCGCGAGCGCCCTGCTCGCCTACCTCGTCACGTTCGGTGTGCTGCTCGTGGCGCCGTTCTGTCTCGAGCGGGCGCTCGCGCTCGGTCCCGGACGGGCCGGTCTCGACCTCATGGTGATGCCGCTCGCCCTCGGCGTGGTCGCGGTCCTCGCCGGGCACCTCGCCGGGCGGGCCGGCCTGCCGGCGCTCACGACGATCGGGCTCCTGCTCGTCGCCGCAGCCCTTGGCGTGCTCGTCTTCTCGACCCCGACCTCGGTCCGGCTCGTCGTCGGGCTCGCCGTCGTCGGCGCCGGCCTCGGCCTGTTCACGCCCGCCAACAACGCCTCGATCATGGCGGCGGTCCCCCGCGAGCAGTCCGGTGAGGCGTCGGGCGTCGTGAACGTCACCCGGGGCGTCGGCACGTCGCTCGGGCTGGCGCTCACCGGGCTCGTCTTCGCGATCGGGGGCGGCGACGGGTCGACGACGCCAGGCGTCGTCGCCGGCTACCACGACGCCGCGGCCTTTCTGGCGGCGGCGGCCCTCGCCGCCGCGCTCATCACCTGGGAGCGCCGCGGGCGGGCGGTTGCGCCGGGGCGGCCGGACGCGACCCGCCCCTCGTCGCCCTAACGGGGCGCGACCCGCCCTCCGCGTCCGGGTCCTTTCCGGCGGGTGCCAGCCCGGGGTTCCGGTGCTGGCGCGCCACCCGCCGGGCTGCGCCGAAAGGCGCCTGATCGCGGGTGCGCCGCGGGAAAAGAACCGTGGTGGGCGGCAAATTCCGGGCCCATCGGAGATTACGAACGCGCTACATTGGCGACCACTACCAGGACCCCGAATTCGTGGGGCAGTGCCCGGAGGGCGATCTTCTCGGGCTTGGAGTGAGGAGGGAGCTACAGCTCATGGTTGCTACCCAAGGCCGGAGACATTGGCTCTGGCGTGGAGGCTCGGTCGCGGTCTGTGTGGCGATGATCACCACGCTCGGACTCGCGTCGGTCGCCTCCGGAGCCAAGACCAACCCGAAAGCACATTCGCACGCCGCCAGCGGCGGGATTGTGAAGTGGGCGGAGGGCCCGAGTGCCGTCCCGAACTTCATCTTCCCGTACCTGCCGCCGGCCTACTTCTCGGCGACGAACGGCGCGCTGATCGACACCATGTGGCGTCCGCTGTACTGGCCGGGGGGCATCAATGGCGGCGTCAACATTTCCCCGAAATTGTCGCTCGCGACTTTGCCGGTGTACTCGAACGGTGACACTGAGCTCACCTTCAAGATGACCGGGTACAACGGAACGTACAAGTGGTCGGACGGTGAGGCCGTCGACGCACAAGACGTGATGTTCTGGATGAACATCATGAAGGTCGAGTACACGAACTTCGGCGGCTTCTTCCCTGGCGGCATCCCGCAAAACGTCGCTTCGGTCACGGCGCCGACCAAGAACACCATCGTCATGAAGCTCACCGGCAAGGTGAACCCGACCTGGTACACGTACAACAACCTTCCCGACATCACGCCGTTGCCGATGGCGTGGGACATCGACGCCGCGGGCCAGAAGGCCGGCTCCCAGGTGTGCGGCACGACGGGGTACGACGACATCGCCGTGAAAACCGTGAACGGCGTCCCGGTGGCGGAGAACGCGGCCGCGAAGAACTGCGTCGCGGTGTGGACCTACCTCGAGAAGGAGTCCGGCTACGACCCGCTCAACCCGACGGCGGCGAACAACTCATACTCGACGTACGCGACGAACCCGCTCTGGCAGGTCGTTGACGGGCCGTTCCACCTGGCTGCGTTCAACTCGACCGGCTACGTCGCGCTCAAGCCGAACGCGTCGTACTCGGGTCCGGTGAAGGCGAAGATCTCGGAGTTCGAGGAGCTTCCGTTCACGACGGACACGACCGAGTACAACTCGCTGGTCGCTGGCAACCTGACGATCGGGTACATCCCGCCGCAGGACCTTCTTTCCGCCACGACGAACCCGACGAAGGCCGGTCCCAACACGGCCAGGCTGAAGAGCAGCTACTACATCGATCCGTGGGTCCTGTTCGGCTTCAACTACTTCCCGATGAACATGAACTCGGTCGGTGATGGCGGCCAGGCGGGGAAGATCTTCAAGCAGCTCTACTTCCGCCAGGCAATGCAGTACGAGATGAACCAGCCGCTGTATCTGAAGAAGCTCTTCAAGAACTACGGCGTCCCGACCTACGGGCCGGTCCCGCTGCTCCCGAAGAACCCCTACTCGGACAAGGCGGAGCTGTCGAACCCGTACTCATACAGCCCGAAGAAGGCGAAGGCTGCTCTTGTCGATAACGGTTGGAAGGTCGTTCCGGGCGGAACGGACACCTGCCTCAACGCGAAGAAATGCGGCGTGCCGAAGGGCACCCCGCTTGCCTTCACACTCGTGTACGCGACCGGGAACGCCTCGTTCGAGGCGTACATCGCTGCGTACGCCTCGGCGTTGGCGACGATCGGCATCCACGTGACGGCGACCGGTGAGACGTTCGATGCCGTTCTTGGCACCGCCTTCCCGCCGTGCTCGGGTTCCAAGTGCACCTGGGAGTTCGCCGACTGGGGCGGTGGCTGGGTGTACTACCCGGACTACGAGCCGACCGGTGAGGAGATCTTCCTCCCGACGGCGCCGTCGAACGCCGGTTCGTTCAACGACTCCGAGCTGAACACGTTGATGCACGGCACGGACTTCGGGAACACGTCGATCTTCAAGTACGAGGATTACGCGGCGAAGCTCCTTCCCGTCGTCTATCAGCCGAACATCGACTACGCACTGACAGAGGCCCGGGACAACCTGCAGGGCGTCTCGGCGTTCCAGAACGCGTTCGGCCTCTACCTCCCCGAAGAGCTCTACTTTTCGAAGTAGGCGCTGCGAATCGGGAAAGTGTGGCAACTGGTCGCTCGGCCGGTCCGCAAGGGCCGGCCGAGCGACTGTTTCAACCAGCCTCCTGTGCGCCTGGTCGACGACGTCACGTCGCCGATCGGCGCACCGAAGGGCTCCGCGGGGTGGTGCGGATCACCCGGCGCCCCGGTGAGGGGATAATGGCGGGAACAACGAGGGTAAGAGAGAGCAGATGATCCGAGGCGTCACACGGTGACCGGGTATCTCATCCGTCGCGTCGGCCAGGCCATCATCGTCGTTCTCGGGGTGACGTTCCTCGTTTTCATCCTGAGCCGTGTGATCCCGGGCGGAGAGGCGCGCGCCGCGCTCGGGCCACGCGCGCTCCCGCAGGAGATTGCCCAGTTCAATCGCGTCAACGGATTCAACCTGCCGCTGTGGGACCAGTTCTACCAGTACCTGCGTAATCTTGTTGAGTCGTTCAACCTCGGCTACTCGTACCACTACAACCAGTCGGTGAAGGCCCTCATCAGTGAGCGCCTCCCCAAGACCCTCGTCCTCGTCGGGATCTCGACGGTGTTCGCGCTGATCGTCGCCATCCCGCTCGGCGTCCTCCAGGTCGTGCGCCGCAACAAGCCGGTCGACTACGTGCTGACCGGCTTGTCGTTCATCGGGTACTCGGCACCCGCCTTCCTCCTCGGCCAACTGCTGATCCTGTACTTCGCGATCGACCTCCGCTGGTTCTCGGTCGAGGCGCCGCAGGGTGCCACGGTCGGGGCGATCCTCGCCGATCCGCGCGGTCTCGTGCTTCCCGTCCTCACTCTGTCGGCGCTCACCATCGCCGCGTTCAGCCGCTACATGCGCTCCTCGATGATGGAGGCGATGACCCAGGACTACATCCGCACGGCGCGCGCGAAAGGCGCGCGAGCCTGGCGGGTCCTGTTCCGGCACGCGCTGCGCAACGCGCTCATCCCGATCGTCACGTTGATCGGGTTGTCGTTCCCGGCCATCGTCGGCGGCGCTCTCATCACCGAGACGGTGTTCAATTTCCCCGGGATGGGCCTGCTCACGACGCAGGCCGCGCTCCAGACCGATGTACCGATCCTGCTCGGGACGACCTTCGTTGCCTCGCTCGCGACCGTCGCCGGCTCGCTGATCGCCGACATCTTGTACGCGGTCGTGGATCCCCGCGTGCGCTACACCTAGGACACTGATGAACGACGGAGACGACCGATGACCATGGGACCCCCGATCGGCGAGCTCGAGCAGCTCGAGGCGTCCGCCGGGACGCGGGGCGGCCTCGGCGAGATCGCCTCGGGTGGCGAGGGGATCTCGACGGGGGGGATCGCCCGCCAGACCTTCCGGGTCTTCGCCGAGAACAAGCTCGCCCTGGTCGGTGCGGGCGTCATCATCTTTTTCATTCTCTTCTGCTTCCTCGGACCGGTCTTTTACTCGACGAACCAGGCGAACGCCCAGGCGGCGCTCATGTACTCGACCCAGAACACCCCGCCTTCGCTCGGGCACCTGCTGGGTACCGATCCGTCGGGGTTCGACATGATGGGGCGCGTCATGTACGGCGGCGAGATCTCGCTCGAGGTGGGATTCGCCGCCGCGGGCCTCGCGACGGTGATCGGCGTCGTCTGGGGCGCGGTCTCGGGCTTCTTCGGTGGCTGGGTCGACGCGCTGATGATGCGCATCGTCGACGTCCTGCTCTCGGTCCCGTTGCTCTTCCTCCTCATCGTGCTCGCCGTCATCTTCCAACCGTCGCTTCCGCTGCTCATCCTGGTGATCGGCTTCGTCGCCTGGCTCGTCCCGGCCCGGCTCGTGCGCGGCGAGACGCTCTCGCTGCGCGTCCGGGAGTACGTCCAGGCCGTCCGGGTCATGGGCGGATCCGGTCGGCGGATCGTCGTGCGCCACATCATCCCGAACACCATCGGCACGATCGTCGTCAACGCGACGTTCAACGTCGCCGATGCGATCCTGTTGCTCGCCGCGCTCGGGTTCATCGGGCTCGGCGTGCCGCTGCCGCAAACCGACTGGGGCTCGATGCTCGCCAACGGCGTGAACTACGCGCTGAACGGCTACTGGTGGGAGATCTACCCGACCGGGCTCGCCATCGTGCTCGTCGTCGTGGCGTTCAACTTCGTCGGTGACGCATTGCGCGACGCCTTCGAGGTCCGGCTCCAGCGCCGCTGATCTTCCCGGTCGTCACCCCGGGTTTCCCGGGCCACTCGATGACGCGGGTTCTGTCAGCCGGCGACCCCCGCAGCGCTCGCCGAGGCGAGTTCGTCCCCGATCGGGGTCTGCAAGGGGAAGTGGCACGCCACGAGGTGGTCGGACCCGACGGGCCGGAGCGGGGGCTCCTCGGCGGCGCAGACCTCCTGGGCGAACGGGCAGCGCGTCCGGAACCGGCAGCCGCTCGGCGGCGCCATCGCCGAGGGCAGCTCACCCCGGACGATCTCGTGGCGGGTTTCCCGGGCGAGGATGGGATCCGGCACCGGGATCGCGTCGATGAGCGCCTGCGTGTACGGGTGCGCGGTCCGCTCGTAGATGTCGATCGCGGGTCCGGTCTCGACGAGCTTGCCGAGGTACATGACGCCGATCCGGTCGGCGAGGTACTTCACGACGGCGAGGTCGTGCGAGATGACGACGTAGGTGAGGTCGTGACGCTGCTGGAGGTCCCGCATCAGGTTGAGGATCTGGGCCTGGATCGAGACGTCGAGCGCCGAGACGGGTTCGTCGGCGACGATGAGCTTCGGGTTGAGGGCGAGCGCCCGGGCGAGGCCGATCCGCTGCCGCTGCCCGCCGGAGAACTCGTGCGGGTAGAGCTCCGCCGCGCCGGCGGTCAGTCCGACCTCGCCGAGGAGCTGGACGACGCGCTGGAATTGCGACCGGCGGTTGCCGATCTTCTGCACGACGAGCGGCTCGCGGACGATCGTCTTCACGCGCATGCGCGGGTCGAGCGACGAGTACGGGTCCTGGAAGATCATCTGCAGGTCGCGTCGGCCACGCCGCAGCGCCCGTCCCCGGAGCTTCGTCACGCTCAGCGACTCGTAGCGCACGCCGCCCTTCGTCGGGCGCTCGAGCGCGACGACGAGCCGGCCGATCGTCGTCTTGCCGCAACCGGACTCGCCGACGAGGCCGAAGGTCTCGCCGCGCCGCACCGTGAACGAGACGTCCGAGACCGCCTGGACCGTGCCGATCTTGCGCTGGATCACCACCCCGGCGACGACCGGGTAGTTCTTCACGAGGTTCGTCACCTCGAGCGCGTCCTCACTGCTGAAAGTGAGCGTCGCCGATTCCGGTCCCGTCGGCGTGGCGCGCTTCCTTTCGCCGTGTTCGGGCATGATCCCGCGGCGGGCGAGCCGCTCCTCCCGCGTCGCCGTCACCGGGTGGAAGCAGGCGTAGAGGTGAGCCTCGCTCGTCGCCACGTCGGTCGCCTCGGGACCGGGTTCGGTCGCCGCGCCGGGCAGGCTCGCTGGACCGGGCAGCAGCTCCGGTTCGGTGTTCCGGCACTCGTCGGTGGCGTAACGGCAACGGGGAGCGAACCGGCAACCGACGAGATCCCCCGACAGGTCTGGCGGTAGCCCGGAGATCGTGAAGAGCCGGCGGTTCCGGTCCTGGTCGAGCCGGGGGATGGACTCGAGCAGCGCCTCGGCGTACGGATGGCGCATCGAGCCGAACAGCTCCTCGGTCGTCGCGGACTCGACGATCTTGCCGGCGTACATCACCATGACCCGGTCACTGCGCGCGGCGATCACTCCGAGGTCGTGGGTGATGAGGATGACGGCCATCTTCAGCCGTTCGCGCAACTCGTCGATCAGGTTGAGAATCTGGGCCTGGATGGTGACGTCGAGGGCGGTCGTCGGTTCGTCGGCGATGAGGAGCTTGGGCTCGCAGGCGAGCGCGATGGCGATCATCACGCGCTGGCGAAGGCCCCCGGAGAGCTGGTGCGGGTACGTGTCGAGCCGCTCGGCGGGACGCGGCATGCCGACGAGCGTGAGGACCTCGAGGGCGCGCTCATAGGCCTCGGCCCTGCTGACCTTGCGGTGCAGACGGACGACCTCGGCGATCTGGCGGCCGATCTTCCACGTCGGGTTCAGCGAGGTCATCGGGTCCTGGAAGATCATCCCGATCTCGTTGCCGCGCACGGCGCACATCTGGCCCTCGTCGTAGGGGGCGAGATCGCGCCCGAACAGCCGGATCGAGCCCCCCGTGACGTGGCCGACGTTCGGCAGAAGCTTCATGATCGACAGCCCGACCGTCGTCTTGCCGCAGGCGGATTCGCCGACCAGCCCGACGCACTCGCCGGGGTTGACGTGGAACGAGACGCCGTCGACGGCCCTCACGCTGGCGGTGCGGAGGTGGAACTCGGTGTGGAGGTTCTCCACCTCGAGGACGGGCGTCGGCGACGTCCCGTCCGCGGCCAACGCAGACATCGACGGATGACCTCCTCAGCTACTTGTCCGATTCGCTGCGATCCCGGCGAACGACACCGCGACGGCACGAAACCGGGCGACCACGACCATTCGAGAACACGTCCCGCGTCGCGATATCGCGCGGGACAGACGGGCCATCGTACCGGCTCAGGCGGCTCCGTCCCAGCCGGGACGGGGTGTCGGACGGCAAGGCGACCGGGCAGCCAAGCGAACGCCCCGGTGGGCCGCAGGGTAGGTTGGCGCCGAGATGATGCGGGTCGGAGTCCTCGGGGCGCGCGGGAGGTTGGGGTCGACGGTCTGCGACGCGGTGACGGCCGCCGCCGACCTCGAGCTCGTCGCCGCCGTCGACCCGAGGTCCGCGGGGGAGCCGGTCGCGGGGCTCACGGCGTCCCGTTCGATCGAGGCGCTCGCCGACAGCGATGCCGAGGTCGCGATCGACTTCACGGAACCGGGCGCCGCGGTCGAGAACCTCGTCTGGTGCGCGTCGCACGGAATCCATGCCGTCTGCGGGACAACCGGGATCACGGCGAAGGGGCTCGGCCGTCTGCGGGAGGTCTTTGGTCCGGCGGACCGGCCGAACGCGATCGTGGCCGCGAACTTCTCGATCTCGGCGGTCGTGATGATGCGCCTCGCCGAGCTGGCGGCGCCGTTCTTCGACGGCGTCGAGGTGATCGAGCTCCACCACGACCAGAAGAAGGACGCGCCGTCGGGGACGGCGCTCGAGACCGCCCGCCGGATCGGCGCGGCCCGTGAAGCCTCGGGTCGCGGGCCTTATGGCGCGGACCCGACGACCACGGTGTCCTGCGA
Source organism: uncultured Acidimicrobiaceae bacterium (assembly GCA_963785415.1). Classification (GTDB taxonomy): domain Bacteria; phylum Actinomycetota; class Acidimicrobiia; order Acidimicrobiales; family Bog-793; genus Bog-793. The sequence continues at coordinate 1,046,328 of CAWAVB010000001.1, read as the reverse complement.
GGGAGCCCGGGGGGGCGTGGCGGCCGACGGGATCCACGTCCACTCCGTCCGGCTCGCGGGTCTCGTCGCGCACCAGGAGGTCCTCTTCGGCGGACCGGGCCAGTCGCTCCTCATCCGGCAGGATTCGTTCGATCGCGTCTCGTTCATGCCCGGCGTGCTGCTCGCCACGCGCCGGGTCGCGTCGATGCCGGGGTTGACCGTCGGGTTGGACGCGTTGCTTTCGATCTGAGGAGCGCCCGCCTCCAGCCCGCGGCACTCCCGGCGGGTTTCCTTGACCGCGCCGATCGGATCGCTGTGTCCCAGTCGTCGGCGAACGGCGGCTCGCGGGCGTCGTCCCCGGAGGCCGTCGTCGCCCGATGAGCCTTCGCGCGCCGTCGCGGGCCCATGCGCCGGTATCTCGGCTCGCAGGCCGGTGCGGTAGCGTCAGGTCGTGCCCGCCGCGCCTCCTCCCCGGTTCGGCGCCGTCGTCACGGCGATGGCGACCCCGTTCGACGCCGCCGGGGGCCTGGATCTCGCTGGCGCGGTGACGCTCGCCCGCTACCTCACCTCCCACGGAAGCGAGGGCCTCGTCGTCACGGGTACGACCGGGGAGGGATCGACGCTCTCCGACGAAGAACGCGTCGCGGTGTGGCGGGAGGTCGCGTCGGCGGTCGACGTCCCCGTGCTCGCCGGGGCGACGTCGAACGACACGCGGCACTCGATCGAGCTCGTGAAGCTCGCCAACGACACCGGCGTCGCCGGCATCCTCGCCGTCGCCCCGTACTACAACCGCCCCTCGCAGGCCGGCGTCGCCGCGCATTTCCGCGCCATCGCCGCCGAGACGGCGCTGCCGATCGTCCTCTACGACATCCCCGTCCGCACGGGGCGCAAGATCGCAGCCGAGACGATCCTGTCGCTTGCCGCTACGACCGACAACATCGTCGGCCTGAAGGACGCAGCCGGGGACCCCTCGGCGACCGAGCGGCTGCTCGCCAAGGCCCCGCCCGGCTTTGTCTGCTACTCCGGCGACGACCTCATGACGCTGCCGCTCCTCGCCGTCGGCGCCGTCGGGGTGATCGGGGTTGCGACCCACTGGTGCGGTGTCGAGTTCGGCGAGATGATCGGCCGGTTCCACTCAGGCGACGTGCGGGGAGCCCTCCAGGTCGCCCGGGCGCTCATCGTGAGCCTCGTCTACGAGACGGGCGACGACGCCCCGAACCCCGTGCCGCTGAAGGCGATGCTGCGCGTCCTCGGCCTGCCTGCCGGTGAGTGCCGACTGCCGATGGGGCCGGCCCCTGCGGGTCTCGAGGACCGGGCGAGGAGCGTGCTCGCCGATCTCGAGGCCTGGCGCGACGCCCGGGGCGCCGGTGGCTGAGGACGTCCGGCTCGTTTTCCTCGGTGGCCTCGGGGAGGTCGGGAGGAACTGCGCGGCGATCGAGCACGACGGCCGCGTCATCATCCTCGACTGCGGCATCATGTTCCCCGACCCGGACATGCCCGGGGTCGACCTCGTCCTCCCCGACTTTTCCTACCTGAAAGAGAACGCCGACCGCATCGAGGGGGTCGTGCTCACCCACGGCCACGAAGACCACGTCGGCGGGCTCGGGTTCCTGCTCCGTGACATCGAGACGAAGGTCTTCGGCTCCGCCTTGAGCCTCGGCCTCGCCCGCTCGCGGCTTGAGGACTCCGGTTCGGCGGGGCGCTCCGAGCTGATCCCGGTCGCCGACGGCGAACGACGGCGGATCGGCCCGTTCGACGTCGAGTTCATCCCCGTGACGCACTCGGTGCCGCAGGGCTTTGCGGTCGCCTTCCACACCCCTCAGGGGGTCGTGCTCCACACTGGGGACTTCAAGCTCGACCTCACGCCGGTCGACGGCCGGCTGACCAACCTCGCCCGCATCGGCGCGCTCGCCGACACGGAGGGAATCCGCCTGCTGCTCTCGGACTCGACGAACGCCGAGGAGCCCGGTTTCGGCCGCAGCGAGCGGTCGGTCGGCGAGACGCTCCGCCAGATCTTCGCCGAGCACCCGGAGCATCGGGTCATCGTCGCCTGCTTCGCGAGCCACATCCACCGGATCCAGCAGCTCTCCGACGCCGCGGTCGCCAACGGGCGCAAGATCGCGCTTCTCGGCCGGTCGATGCTCCGCAACGTCGCCCTCGCCCGCGAACTCGGGCTGCTCACGATCCCGCAGGGTGCGCTCATCGACGTGGAGAAGGTCGACGACCTTTCTCCCGGTGAGGTCTGTGTCATCTCGACGGGATCCCAGGGCGAGCCGATGTCGGCGCTGTCGTTGCTCGCCGCGGGCGAGAGCCGCCGACTCTCCGTCGCCGACGGGGACATCGTCGTGCTCTCGAGTCACGCCATCCCCGGCAATGAGTGGGCGGTCGCCAAGGTGATCGACGGGCTCGCCCGGCGCGGCGCGAACATCATCCACTCGGGCATCGCCCACGTCCACGAAAGCGGGCACGCCAAGCAGGGCGAGCTCGCGACCCTGCTCAACGTGGCGCGACCGCGCTGTTTCATCCCCGTCCACGGTGAGTACCGCCACCTGCTGCGACACGCGCGCCTCGCGATCGAGATGGGCGTCGAGGAGCGCAGCGTGCTGCTCTGCGAGGACGGAGACGCGGTGCGGCTCACCGACGATGGCATCGACTTCGACGGCGAGGTGGCGGCGGGCTACCTCTTTGTCGACGGTGTCGTCGGCGACGTTGGCATGGGCGTGCTGCGCGACCGGCGCGTCCTCGCCGAGGAGGGCGTCGTCGTCGTCGTGCTCACCGTCGACAGCCGGTCCGGCGAGATCATCACCGGCCCCGAGATCATCACCCGGGGCTGGGTGCACGCCCCCGAGGCCGAGGAGCTGATCGAGGACGCCCGCACCGCCGTCGTGAAGGCCGTCGGTGAGGTCGTGGAGAGCGGGTCGCGGGAGGCGGACGCGCTGCGCCGCGCCGCGCGCCGGGCCGTCGGCAGGATCGTCAGCGAGCGCACGAAACGCCGGCCGATGATCGTGCCGGTCGTGATGGAGGCCTGAGGCCCGGGCCGCGTTGCTAGGTGGTGGCGACGGGCAGGATCTCGTCGGCGAACTGACCGAGGAGCTCGCGCAGCGTGCGGATCGCCGCGGCCTCGATCTGACAGACCCGTGACGCGGTGACGCCGAGCTGCAGGCCGATCTGCTCGAAGGTGAACCCCTCGAACAGATGGAGCGTGATGACGTGGCGCTGCCGCTCGGGCAGCTCGTCGACGGCGTGGCGCAGGGCGGCGACCTCCTCGGACTCGACGGCGGCCGCCTCGGGGTCGCCGTCCGCCTGTGAGGGCAGGGCGTCGGCGAGCCGGATCGCACCGTCCGACCCCTCGACCTCGACGAGGCGGTCGAGGTGGAGCATCTGGGACGATCGCACCCCGGAGAGCACCGCCTGGCGGGCGGCGCCGAGGACGCCCATCGTGTCGAGGACCTCGGACGCGCCGGGTTCCCGGCCGAGCTGGTGTCCGAGCTCGTCGGCGGTCGACTGGTATTCGGACACGCGTTGGCGGACCGAGCGGGGGAGCCAGTCGAGCCGGCGCAGCTCGTCGTAGATGGCACCGCGGATGCACATCGTGGCGTAGCACGGGAAACGCTCGATCGGGGACTCGGGGTCGAAGCGGTCGATCGCCGCGACGAGACCGAGGATGCCGAAGCTCGCGAGCTCTTCGCGTTCCCAGTGGGCGCGGACCGAGCCGGGGAGCTGGCCGATGACGACGAGGATGAGCGGTTCGTAGGTGAGCAAGAGGTCGTTGCGGGTGACCTTGTCACGCGCCGCCCAGAAGCGTTCCCAGAGGTTCGCGTAGGACGGGTCGGTGTAGAAGAAGCGCTGCGCGACGGCCCCGGCCGGATCCTCGACGGGCCCGGTCGTCACGGTTTCACCAGCTCGCCAGGGACTGTCATCGCCGCGCGCGGCGACATGGCCACAAAGAGTGGCGTATGACTCATTTGTGCCTCAGCAGTTTCAGTGGCTACTCCTAGCACATTTGCATCATATACAACGAATTCCGGCCGGCGGTAGGCCCAATTTCTTGTCTGTTGCGTTCTACCACTCTCGGTAACAATATCGCCACGATATGTGGCGAACCGAGTCAATGGGAGGCTGACCCGATGCCGACGTTGCTCCGCATCGATGACGCAACATCACGGCGTATTCCGGATCATTCAAGGCTTTCCGGCTTCACCACCATGCCGCGGCCGGTTCGGTGCCAGCCGCGGTCTCGTGCCAATGCCGCGGTCGGATCCAACCCCCGGGGCTGGGACTTCGAACAGGTGGGAGGCGAGCCGTCGTCCCGAGATTCTCACACTGAGTGGTAAGTTGCTCACTCATTGTGAGAATTGGCATTCAGATCGGATGCCCGCGGCCAGAAATTTCAAAACAGCCTGCTCCGTGCCGTTAGGCGAGGGACCAGACAAGGAGGTGATTGAGCGATGGCAATCGTGACCCGGCGGGAGAACTCGCAGCGGTCCGATACTCCCTCCGAAGGGCTAGGGGTATTCGTCATCACGCGGCGTCACCTCGTCGTCGGGGCGATCTGGACGGCACTGATCGCGCTCGCGCTGATCGGTCCGACCGGTGAGGTCGCCTTCGGATTGGCCGCTGCCGGCACGATCGGTGCCATCGTCTTCGGCGTCCATCGCTATCGCCCGGCGCGCCGTGCGCCGTGGTGGATGGCGCTCGGTGCCTTCACGTTGTTCATCATCGGCGGCGTCGCACGTGACGACCTGCACACCCTCGGCGTGCTTACCGTCCACCGTTCGCTCATCCCCGATCTCATCGTCCTGCCGGGGTACGCGCTCCTTGGCGCGGCGCTCATCGGGATCATCCGCGCCCGCACGGGGTCGATGGTCCACCGCCTCGGGATCATCTACGACGGCGTCATCGCCTCGCTCGCCGTCCTCGCCCTCTCGCTCGTGTACGTGATCGAGCCGGTCCTCGCGCGCCGCAGCGCGCCGGTGGACGTGAAGCTGATCCTTTCGAGCTACCCGGCGGTCTCTCTCTTCTTGCTCATCATCACGCTGCAGATCGCCTTCGGCACGAGCCGCGAGAGGTGCACCGCCGATCGTTTCCTCATCGCCGCGCTGGCGTCGATGTTCATCGGCGACGCGTTCTACATGCTCGCCGAGATCCACCTTCTCAACATCTCCAGCAATCTTCTCGATCTGCCCTACGTGATCGCTTTCGCCGGGGCGGCGTCGTGCGCGCTCGATCCCTCGATGCGCACGCTCACCGAGCCCGCGAGCAAGCCCGCGCCCCGGTGGACCCCGGGGCGCATCGGCCTCGTCGCTGTCGCCTTCGTCGTGCCGGCGATCCTCATCCTGCAGCAACGGCACTACGCGCTGAGCGAACGGCTCGCGCTGTTCGCGATGATCCTCGGCCTCACCACGATGGGAGTCCTGCAGATCCTCCAGGCGCTGCGATCCGCCGAGAGCTCCGAAGCACGCCTCATCTACCGAGCGCTGCACGACGACCTCACCGGGCTGCCGAACCGCCAACTGATGGAGCAGCACCTCGATCGGCTGGTGCGGTTGGCGTCGCCGAACCCGGCCTCGGTCGGGTTGCTCTTGATCGACCTCGACCGGTTCAAGCTCATCAACGACACGATCGGGCACAATCACGGCGACGAGCTCCTGATCCAGGTCGCCAGGCGCCTCACGGAAAACACCCGTGCCGGCGATCTCGTGAGCCGGATCGGTGGCGACGAGTTCGTCGTGGTCCTCGGCGGCAACGTCGGCGTCTCCGAGGCCCGCGCCTTCGCGAACCGGTTGCGCGCCAGCCTGCGCGCGCCTTTCTTCATCGACGGCTCGGAGTTCGTCGTCACGGCGAGCATCGGGATCACCTTCGCCCACCCGGAGGACGGGTTCGACGCCGAGGTGATCGTCCGCGACGCCGAAACCGCCGTCCACCAGGCTAAGGAAGCCGGTCGCGACGCCGTCGCTGTCTACGACGACTCGATGCGCGCCCACCTCACCGAGCGCGTCGAGATCGAGCGCGACCTGCGCCGCGCCGTCGAACGCCACGAGCTGCACCTCGTGTTCCAGCCGATCGTGAAGATGGGCCACAGCGAGGTGATCGGCTTCGAGGCCCTCGTCCGTTGGGCGCACCCGACCCTCGGGGTGCTCCTCCCGAGGCGGTTCATCCCGCTCGCCGAGGAGACCGACCAGATCTGCGAGATCGGCAGCTGGGTTCTCGACGACGCGCTGCGTCAGCTCGTCGTCTGTCGTGCGGTCCCCGGGTTCGCACACCTCACGGTGGCGGTCAACCTCTCGGCCCTCCAGTTGCGCGACGAGCTTCTCGTGCAGCGGGTCGGCCGCTCGCTCGCCAAGCACGGGCTGCCGGGCTCGGCGCTCACGATCGAGCTCACCGAGTCCGAGATGATGAGCAATCCGGAGCTTTCGATCGCCTCGCTCACGGCGTTGCGCCGGCTGGGCATCCTGATCGCCGTCGACGACTTCGGGACGAAGTACTCGTCGCTCGCCTACCTGCAGCGCCTGCCGGTCAACATCCTGAAGATCGACCAGAGCTTCGTCGCCGACATGGCCGACGGCGACTCGGGGACCTCGGAATCGCTCGTCGCGGCGATCGTCGCGATGAGCGCGGCGCTCGGGATCCAGACGATCGTCGAGGGCGTGGAGACAGCCGACCAGGCCAGGCGCCTGATGGGGCTCGGGTGCAGCGCCGCCCAGGGTTACCTGTTCTCCCGGCCAGCGCGCGCCGATCAGATCATCGACGTGCTCGGGCTCCTCACCCGGTCGCGGCCGTTCGACGTTGTGGAGCAAGCGCCGCCGGTCGAACCGGTTCGGCTCGCCTCGAAGTTCGAACTCGCCAAAGACCAAACCTCGAGGCGCCCTTCAGCGTGAGCGCTGAGGCGTCGTAGATCTGGGCAACGAGCGCCACCGCGGCGTCGAGATCGAGGGGCCGCAACGCCGGTTCGATGCCGACGCCCTCGTAGATGATCCCGTGGATCGGCGGGTCTTCCATCGCCAGCCGGCGGCGCCAGTCGGAGACGCAGCCGTAGATCGGCAGGCTGTCGCGCGATCCGAGATACGGGCGGCCCTCCGCCAGGGCGAAGAAGGGCTGGTGGAACCGGGCCTTGGACATGCGGTAGACGGCGCGGTCGAGGATCGCGACCATCCACTCGACCCCGAGCGTCTCGCCCGTGCGGACGATCGACTGGTACAGGCCGAGCGCGACGAGCCCGGTCGCCGCGGCGCTGCGGTACTGCGCGTCGATGGCGAGGGTCGCGATGTCCCAGGTCCGGTCCAGCGTGAGGCCGATCCCGCTCCGTTCGAGGATCGACTCCGCCGGCTCGTGCCAGATCGGCCCGAGGTCGTTGAGGGACTTCAGCCCGGGGCCGCCCTTCGTCGGCACGATCATGCGGATGACGCCGGCCGGGCGCAGTCGGCGGTGGTCGAGGACGACGTAGAAAAGGCTCGACGCCTCGTACGGCCCGTATTCGGTGCCGAGGAGCTCCGGCGTGTTGCCGAACGACTCGAGGAAGACCGCCCGCTCGACGCTCCGGCCGAGCTCGGCCGCCGGGTCGTCGGGCAGAAAGACGTAGGCGCCGAAGGGTTGCCGCGTCCCCTCGCCGATGACCGACCGGGCGAGGCGCTCGAGGTCGGACCGATCGGTCTCGAGGGTCGTCACGGCCGGGCCACGCGGGTTCAGAACTCCCGGGAGACGATCTCGTCGGCACCGAAGAACGCCTTCGTGAAGGCGACGACGGCGGGGGCGTCGAACGGGGCGCAGGTGTAGACGTCGACGCTGAAAAAGAGGAGCGGATGCTCCCAGGCGTAGAAATGGGCGCCGGAGGACTCCCAGTGGACCCAGCCCGCCCAGCCGTAGGCGTCCGAGCGGTGTGTCACGGGTTCGATGAGGCGCTTCATCCGGCAGACGTCGGAGAGTTCCGAAAGGTAGCGGCGGACCGTGTGGTCGTCGATCGGTGCGGCGGGGCAGCCCTCGACGACCAGGCGCTGCCGGTAGATCGCCGGGGCGAGATCCGGAATATCCTGTGATATGAGAGACCCACGGGGCTCAGACATCGTCATGAGGTTACTGACTACGGAAACTTGTCACAAGCGGACGGTATTTCATGTCAATCCGGCCACAGCGACTGGCGGGAGACGGTCAGTGCCGACGTCCGGCGCTGGTGGCGAGTAATGGACGCGGCACCGACGAATTCGAAGCGGGCGGCCGCGATGGCGACGTGAAGGACCCCGGCCGCGGCCACATCACCTACCTGCACATAGCCAGTAGGCCAGATCGCTGGTCCATTTGGAAGGGACCAGTGACCCAAATGGGGGATGTCGCCTCCTCGTACCGCCGGGTCGCGTTCCACGACGCACGCCGACGCCGCCTTCGCTACGGTGACGTGATCCGAACCCTTCTGCCTCGCACCCACCCGTAGCCCGATGCCCGCGCCGTTGCCGTCCGACCGTCCCGTGCGCTGGGGGATCCTCGCGACCGGGAAGATCTCGGCGACCCTCGTCGACGAGATCCGCCGCTCGCCGGACTGCGAGATCGTCGCCGTCGGTTCCCGGAACGAGGATTCGGCCCGGCGGTTCGCCGCGGCCCACGGGATCGCCACGACCTACGGCTCCTACGACGCCCTCATCGAGGACGAAGGCGTCGACGTCGTCTACGTCGGCGCGAGCCACGGCGCCCACTATGCGGCCGTCCGGCACTGCATCGAAGTCGGACGGGCGGTCCTTTGCGAGAAGCCGTTCACCGTCGACGCCTCGCAGACCGAGGAGCTCGTGCGGCTCGCCCGCGCCGCCGACGTGTTCGTGATGGAGGCGATGTGGATGCGCTGCCGGCCCGGCTTCGCCGACCTCGCCGCCGTCCTCGCGTCGGGCGAGATCGGCGAGGTCCGTCACGTGCGGGCCGCGCTCGGCTTCGTCCCGACGGCCGCGCAGGCCCCGCGCCTTTTCGACCCGGGCCAGGCGGGCGGGGCGCTGCTCGATGTCGGCGTCTACCCGATCACGCTCGCCTTCGCCACGCTCGGTGAGCCGGAAGAGATCCGCGCCCTCGGGCACGTCGAGGGGGGCGTCGACCGCACGACCGTCGTCGCGATGTCGTGGCCGACCGGCGCGACGGGGGTCCTGTCGGCGACGATCGAGGCGGAGATCGACACGACGGCGGCCTTCTCCGGGTCGAAGGGCCGGGTGGAGATCGCGGCCCCGTTCCACGGGATCCCGTCCTTGAGTGTCACCGCCGAGGACGGGACGGCGCGGCGTGTCGAGCCGCACGCCGAAGGGATCGGTTACGTGCACGAGATCGCCGAGGTGGTGCGCTGTCTGCGGGCCGGCGTCGGCGAGAGCCCGCTCGTGCCCCTCGACGAGTCGATCGCCATCATGCGGATCCTCGACGAGTGCCGAAGCCAGATCGGCCTCACCTACCCCGACACCGTCTACCGCTGAGCGGTCGGGACCGCCCGACGGGTCGCGCTCTGCAACGTTGCTGGTGTTAGCGTTGTTTGTACTGTGACTCCAGCAAAGGGTTCGTCGACGACGAAGTCCCGCTCGTCGCGGGCGGCCCCGTCGCGGACCCGGGCCGCACACAGCCGCGCCCGGGGCGGCGCACGCCAAATGGCGCCGTCAACACGACGGGCGCCCGCTGCGGACCCGGCGGCGCGTGAACCGGACGAGGTCTGGGGCTGGCTTCTCATCGTGGCCGGCGCCCTCGCCGTGCTGGCAGTCCATTTCGATCTCCTCGGGCGGGCCGGGATCTACGTCCGCCGTGACGGCTCTGCCGCCTTCGGCTGGGGCCTCGACGTCGTGCCCCTCGGCCTGCTCGTCACGGGCTGGACGCTCGTCGCGGGCCGCGCCCGGCGTGGCGCGATCGGGGCGGGCGCTGCGCTCGTGGTCCTCGTGCTCGCCGCGGCAGGCCTCGGCGATCTCGCCGGCGGCCATCCGACGGCTTCGGCGACGGCCCGGATCTTCGGGGGCGCGGGCGGCTTCGCCGGCGTCGCGATCGGCGGTGGTCTGCGCGACGTCATCGGCGCGGCCGGGGCAGGCATCGTCCTCGGGGCGGTCGCCTTCGTCGCCGTCTGCGCCTGTCTGGCGCGGTCGGTGCGCCAGGGTGTGCTCGCCATCGTGCACGCGGCCCAGGCGACAGGCTCGACGGCGGCCGGGTTCTTCACGGCGGGCGCGGACGACGAGCGCGCGCCGCGGGTCGTCGCCGGGGTCGCGCCCGCGCCGGACACGCCGCTCGTCGACTGGCCCCTCGGCGCGGACAACGCGATCGAGGCCGAGCCGGCCAACGAGCTCGCCACGCTCGTCGAGGAGACGAGGACGACGCGACGCAACGGTGGGCGCGGCCCGGGCCTCGGGTTGGCCGAGGAGGAGAGCGTCGTGACGATCCCCCACGCCGTGGACCCGCTCCCCGCCACGGAGTTCCTCCCGCCCTCCGCCGTCGTCGAGCAACTTGGGCTCGGGGTCGTTCCCGCGCCGAGCAACTGGAAGCTCCCGCCGGAACGCCTGCTGAAAAGGACGAAGGAGCTCGCCACTGACCGGCAGGGGATCGAGGAGCGCGGGAAACTCCTCGAGGGCGCGTTGTCGTCGCACGGTGTCGCGACGAAGGTCACCGGCTACACCGTCGGTCCGACCGTCACGCGCTTCGAGCTCGAGCTCGCCCCCGGCGTGAAGGTCGCCCAGGTGACGAGCCTTTCGAAGGACATCGCCTACGTGATGGCGTCACCGGACGTCCGGATCCTCGCCCCCATCCCGGGCCGCTCCGCGATCGGCGTCGAGGTCCCGAACCACGACCGCCGGCTCGTCACGCTCGGGGACGTGCTCTCGTCGCCCGAGGCCCACCGGGCGCTGCATCCGCTCGAGGTCGGTCTCGGCCGCGACATCGCCGGCCGCCCGGTGATGGTGAACCTCGCCGAGATGCCGCACCTCTTGATCGCCGGGGCGACGGGATCCGGCAAGTCCTCCTGCATCAACTCTCTCGTCACGTCGATCCTCATGCGCTCGACGCCCGAACAGGTCCGGCTGATCCTCGTCGACCCGAAACGGGTCGAGCTCGGCCATTACAACGGCCTTCCGCACCTCCTCACGGAGGTCGTCGTCAACCCGAAGCGGGCCGCCAACGCGCTCGCCTGGACGGTTGCCGAGATGGAGCGCCGCTACGACCTCCTCGCCGAGGTCGGGATGCGCGACATCACCGGCTACAACGCGGCGGTCGACCGCGGAGACCTCGCCGAGGGTCCCTTCGACGGACCGGTCATCCAGGCCGTCTCCGACGTCGACCGCGCCGAGAACCCCGACGCGGCGGAGCGCCCGCGCTACCAGCGGCTTCCCTTCGTGCTCCTCGTCGTCGACGAGCTGAACGACCTGATGATGGTGGCGGCCCGTGACGTGGAGGAGTCGATCTGCCGGATCGCGCAGATGGCGCGGGCGGTCGGCATCCACCTCGTCATCGCGACGCAGCGCCCGTCGGTCGACGTCATCACGGGCGTGATCAAGGCGAACATCCCCTCGCGTCTCGCCTTCTCGGTCTCGTCGCTCGCCGACTCCCGGGTCATCCTCGACCAGTCGGGTGCCGAGCGCCTCATCGGGCGGGGCGACCTTTTGCTGCTCACCGCCTCGTCGAGCATCCCGCGCCGGATCCAGGGGCCGTGGGTCTCCGAGGAGGAGGTGCACGCCGTCGTCGCGCACTGGCGGCGCCAGAGCGACCCGCTCTATGTCGACGGCATCGTCGGCGACGAGAACGACCGTGGCGGCGCCGGACTGTTCGGCGACGATGACGACGACGAGTTGCTCCGCCAGGCGATGGAGCTCGTCGTCCGTTCGCAGCTCGGTTCGACGTCGATGCTGCAGCGCAAGCTGCGCGTCGGCTTCGCGCGGGCCGGGCGGTTGATGGACCTGCTCGAGCGGCGCGGCATCGTCGGACCGTCGGAGGGATCGAAGGCCCGGACGGTCCTCATGACGCTCGATGAATACGAAGAGATCCCGCGCTGAATCGATCGCGCCGCTGCGGCCCGGGACGTCGTCGTCCCGCGTCCCCGCCCAGCGGGGCCGTCGCCCGGCGTGCCGACTGAGGTGACCGTGCTCGCCAGGGCCCCCGCGTCGTCAGCGAACCTCGGCCCGGGCTTCGACGCCCTCGCCCTCGCGCTCGACCTCTCGGTCGAAGTCGAGATCCGGCCGGCAGCCCGGCTCGCCCTGCGCGCCGAGGGTGAGGGCGCCGACCTCCCCCAGGACGCCTCGCACCTGGCGGCCCGGGTCGCGGTGTCGGTCGCCGGCCATGATCGCCTCGAGATCCGCGTGCGCTCGTCGATCCCCGTCGGCCGGGGTCTCGGCTCCTCGGCGGCGCTCGCCGCCGCGGCCGCGGCCGCCGCCGGTTCCGACGATCCGCTCACCGTCGCGGCGACCTTCGACGGCCACGCCGAGAACGCCGCCGCGTCGGTCCTCGGCGGGCTCGTCGCCGCCACCTTCGTCGAGGGGCGGGTGGTCACGTGCCGGCTGCGGCTCGATCCGAGACTCGGATTCGTCGTCTTGGTCCCCGATCGGGTGCTTGCGACCGAGGAGGCGCGCGCCGTGCTGCCGGACGCGGTCCCGTTCGGTGCCGCCGTGGCGAATCTCGGCCGCCTGGCTTTGCTCGTCGGCGGGCTCGCCGACGCGTCTCAACTCGTCGCCGCGGCCGGCGAGGACCGTCTCCACCAGTCCGCCCGCGCCGCGCTGTTCCCCGAGGCGCCCGAGCTGCTCGCCCGCCTGATCGCGTCCGGGGCGACGGTTGCCTGCTGGTCTGGCGCCGGCTCGAGCCTGTTGGGGATCTGTACCTCGCGGGCGGGGGCGGACGGGGCGAGGGACGCCGGAGAGGCGGCACTGGCCGAGCTCGGCGTCGCCGGGCGCGCCGTCGTCCTCGAACCGGACCTCGCCGGTCTGCACGTCGTGCGCGGGTAGTTCGTTTCCCCGCAGCACGCTGCCATGGGATCATCGGGCATGGCCAACCGGCACGTCTTGGCGGAGTACTGGCCGCTTTTCGACCTCGTCGTCGCGACCCCGCGTCTCACCCTGCGCTATCCGAGCGACGAGGACCTCGCCGTGCTCGCGGCGATTCCGTCCGAGGGCATCCACGAGCCGGGTCGCCAGCCGTTCCGCGTCGCCTGGACGGAGGTGTCCTCGCCCCGGCGGGAGCAGGAGTCATTGAAGTGGTGGTGGGCGAGCCGCGCGAACTGGTCGGTCGACGACTGGGCGCTCACGCTCGCGGTCGTCGTCGACGGCGAACCGGTCGGGGTCCAGGACCTCATGGCCAAGCACTTCCCGGCCCTCCGCTCGGTCTCGACGGGTTCCTGGCTCGTGGGACGCGCCCAGGGCCTCGGCGTCGGCGCCGAGATGCGGGCCGCCGTCCTCGAGCTGGCGTTCCGCGGCCTCGGTGCGCTCGAGGCGCACTCGTCCGCATACGACTGGAACGCGGCGTCGATCCGGGTCTCGGAGAAGAACGGCTATGCGCGAAACGGCGAGGAGCTCACGATGCGCGGCGCCGAACGTGACCGCACGCTCTGCTTCCGGCTCGGACGCGAGACCTGGACCGCACGTGCCCGCGACGACATCGAGATATCCGGGCTCGAGGGCGCGCTCGCGCTCTTCGGCCTCGGGCCGGACCGCGAGCCGCTCGGCTGAGCCTCAGGCGTCGTCGACGCCCTCCTCGATCTCGTCGAGACCCTGGATGAGCGCGTTCCAGGCGAGCGTCGCGCACTTGATGCGGACCGGGAACTTCACGACGCCCTGGAGGGCGCCGAGCTCGCCGAGGGTGCCCGGATCGACCAGGACCGGCTCGGAGCCCTCCGGCGCCTCGCCGTCGTCGCCGGGCGACTCTTCGATCGCCATCATCGACTTGAACGAGCGCACGAGGTCGCGCACCTCGCCGATGGGACGGCCCTTCACCGCCGCCGACATCATCGAGGCGGACGATTGGCTGATCGAGCAGCCCCGCCCCGTGATCCGCAGATCGTGGACCGCGCCGTCGCGCACGTCGAGGAAGATCACGATCTCGTCGCCGCAGAGCGGGTTGAATCCCTCGACGCGATGCGCCGGGGGGACGGGTAGCTCGCCGCGGTTGCGCGGGGAACGGTAGTGGTCGAGGATGATCTCGCGATAGAGGTCTTCGAGTTCGTTCATCTCCGCCGCCTGCACCTACCTTTCCCGTCCCGGTTCTTGCGCCCCTCCACGGGGTGTCAGGAGAACAGCTTCCGCACCGTTGCCAGCCCGTCGACGAGGGCGTCGATGTCGGCTTCGTCGTTGTAGAGGTAGAGCGACGCCCGCGTCGTCGCCGGGACGCCGAGGACCCGCATGAGGGGCTTCGCGCAGTGGTGGCCGGCGCGCACGCAGATCCCGTACTGGTCGAGCACCTGGGCGACGTCGTGCGGGTGGACCTCGCCGAAGGCGAAGGAGATCACGCCCGAGCGCCGGACGGGGTCCGGTGCCGGGCCGAAGATCCGGATCTCGTCGTAGGCGGCGGTGAGTCGCTCGAGCGCGTAGTCGACGAGGGCGGTCTCGTGGGCGGCGACGGCGTCAATCCCGACGGTCTCGAGGTAGCCGACGGCGGCGCCGAGCCCGATCGCCTCGGCGATCGGCGGCGTCCCCGCCTCGAACTTCCAGGGCAGCTCGTTCGGCGTGAAGCCGTCGAGGCGCACGTCGCGGATCATCTCGCCACCGCCGAGGAACGGCGGCATCGCATCGAGCAGCTCGGTCCGGCCCCAGAGCGCGCCGATCCCGGTCGGCCCGAGCATCTTGTGGCCGGTCAGAGCGAAGAAGTCGATCCCCATGTCCGCGACGTCGACGCGGCGGTGCGGGGCGAACTGCGCCCCGTCGACGAGCACGAGCGCGCCGGCGGCGTGGGCCGCGGTGACGACCGGGTCGAGGTCGACGACCGTGCCGAGCACGTTCGAGACCGCGGTGACCCCGACGAGCTTCGCGCCGTCGACGAGCCGGTCGATCCCCGTCAGGTCGAGGTGGAAGTCGCCGCCGAGCGGCAGGTAGCGGATCTCGAACCCGAGCTCGGACTGGAGCATCAGCCAGGGGACGAGGTTGGCGTGGTGCTCGATCTCGCTCAGCACGACGACGTCGCCGGCGCCGAGGTTCTGGCGTCCCCAGGCGAAGGCGACGAGGTTGATCGCCTCGGTCGCGTTCTTCGTGAAGACGATCTCGCGCTGCGGGTGCGGCGCGCCGATGAACCGGCCGAGCCGCACCCGGGCGGCCTCGAGCTGGCGGGTCGCCTCCTCGGCGATGGCGTAGACGCCGCGGTGGACGTTGGCGTGGGTGGTCGTGTAGTAGACGTCCATCGCGTCGAGCACGGCCTGCGGGCGCTGCGCCGAGGCGGCGGAGTCGAGGTAGACGAGCGGGCGGTCGCCGTTGCCGCGGGAGAGCAGCGGGAAGTCCTTCTTCAGCGCCCCGACGTCGAGGACCGAGGTCACTGCCGCCACGATTCGTAACCCTCACGGTCGAGTCGCGCTGCGAGCTCCGGTCCTCCCGAATCGACGATCCGCCCGTCGATGAGGACGTGGATCACGTCCGGCTTGAGTTCGTCGAGGATCCGCCGGTAGTGGGTGACGACGACGATCCCGAGCCCGGGACGGTGGGCGCGGACCTCGTTCACGCCGCGGGCGACGATGCGTACGCCGTCGATGTCGAGCCCCGAATCGGTCTCGTCGAGGATCGCAAGGTCCGGCTCCAAAAGCGCCATCTGGAGGATCTCGTTGCGCTTCTTCTCGCCCCCGGAGAAGCCGTCGTTCAAGTAGCGCGCGGCGAAGCCGACGTCCATGCCGAGGCGCTGCAGCCACTCGTGGATCTGGACGCGGACCTCGATCACCGAGACCTCGGTCTTCCGGCGTGCCGCGACGGCCTGGCGCAGGAATTGCGCGATAGGTACGCCGGGAATCTCCTCCGGATACTGGAAGGCGAGGAACATCCCCATCTTGGCGCGGGTGTCCGGCGTCAGCCTGGTGATGTCCTCACCTTTGAAAAGGACCTTGCCCTTGGTGACCTTGAAGCCGGGACTGCCGAGCAGCACGTTGGCGAGGGTCGACTTGCCAGAGCCGTTCGGGCCCATCACCGCGTGGAGCTCGCCGGGCCGCACGACGAGGTCGACACCGTTGAGGATCTCGTTGTCGTCGGCCGAGGCGTGCAGGTCCTCGACGACGAGGAGCGGGTCGGCCAGGGCGGCGTCGGGGGTGTCGCCGACCAGGGGCGCGTTCTTCGCCTCGGTCACCGTCGCCATGCCCCCATGTTATTCGATCACCGGGATTTGCACTACACGTATAGGGGAAATTCCTCGCTCACCAACCTCGCCGGATCCACGTGTCGAGCTGGGGTCGTTCGTCGCCGATCGTCGTGTCGGCGCCGTGACCCGGCATGACGATCGTCTCGGGGGGCAGGGGGCCGAAGAGCCGCCCGTCGATCGAGGTGATGATCTGCGCGAAATCGCCACCCGGGAAGGTCGTGTTGCCCGGACCGCCGGGGAACAGGGTGTCGCCGGAGAGCAGCACCGGGGAGCCTTCGATGAGGAAACACATCGAGCCCGGCGTGTGTCCGGGCGTGTGGATCGTGCGGATGCGCAACTGTCCCACGCTGATCACGGCGTCGTCGTCGAGCAGCAGGTCGTAGGAGGGGAGCATTGCGGCATCCTGCGGGGTGACGGCGACTTCGTAGCCTGCCTCGCGCAGCGCCGGGACCGCCTGGATGTGGTCCCAGTGGCCGTGCGTCTCGACGATCTTTCTGACCCCGAGCGCCCGGCACGTCTCCAGCAGCAGATCGTGTTCGTTCGCCGCGTCGACGAGGAGGGCCTCCCCGGTCGCCTTGCAACGGACGACGAAGACGTTGTTGGCGATCGGGCCGACGACGAGGCGATGGATCGCCACCTGGCCGTCCTCGTAGTGGAGCGACACGCATCACGCTACCGCCGGGCACGGCCTCGCGGACAAGAGCCGGGGAGGGGGGTTGCGGGGCTTTGATGTGTGCCGTCCGGCGGGACGCCCCAGGAGCCCACCTGTCAGAAGATTGGCGGAATCCATACCGCGCCGCCGCCACCTTTGGATTCGACCGAGACGCGCTTGTTCCAGTATTTTACGGCTACCCGCGTTCTGACTTGGCAGTCGGTCACTTCTGTGACTCTCAGCAGTTCGTAGTTAGCGGTCCGCGATTTGGCGCGGGCCGACAGGCCAAGGAGGAGGCGCGAGGGGAGATGGGCGGGTCTCGGGCGGTCGCAGGAAGAGCTGCGTGCAGTGTGATGGTCACGGCGGCGCTGGCCGTCACGGGGGTCGGAGCCTGGCTGTCGACTCCTTATGCGGGGGCGTCGAGCGCGCCCGATTTCTCGGTCGTCGCTGGAGGCGCGAGCGCGACGGATACGCCCACATCGGAGGGTTCCTCAGCGCTTGCAACAAAACTCGAGGAACCCCAAGCCGTCGCGGTGGACGCGAGCGGCAACGTTGTCATCTGCGACACGAATCGAAACGAGATTGAAGTGCTCGCCGAGAGCGCATCAAACCCCGGCTACGTGATCGGGTCAGGAGCGAACTGGACCCCGGGTTCGATGTATGTCGTTGCCGGAAACGGATTGAGTTCGCCAGCTCCCGTCACGACGGGTTCGCAGGGACTACTTACAGCGATCGACTCTCCGGAAGGAGTAGCGATAGACAGCACCGGAGATGTTCTGATTGCTGACACTGGAGACTACGAAGTCGAAGTCCTCGCAGTGAGCCCAACGAATCCCGGCTACGTGCTTGGCGGAAGCTCAATCTGGGCTCGGGGGTCTTTGTACGTCATTGCAGGTCTGGGCAAATCAGATGTCAGCCCGGCGCCGACGAGCGCGGGAGAGTTAGCAACTGAAGTTGGACTTGATTTGCCCCGCGGCGTTGGTATCGACAATGCCGGAAACGTGCTGATCGCAGACACCGGCAATGGTCTTGTGGAGACCCTGGCAGTCGGTTCAGAACGCCCTGGCTACACCGGAGGAACTGTGCTGAATTGGAGTAGCGGATACCTGTACGCCATTGCCGGCGGCGGTGATGAATCCGTGACCGCGAACGGTACGGTCGGAACAGCGACGCGTCTCGACCAGCCTTCTGGTGTCACGGTCGATTCCTACGGCGATGTTCTCGTAGCCGACACGGATGACGTCGCGCTTGAGATTCTGGCCAGTTCCGCGGCGGACCCTTCTTATTCACTGGGAAGTGGATCCCAGTGGACGCCTGGCAACCTGTACGTGCTCGCCGGATGGGGCTCGAACGAACCAAGCGAGTTCGGAACGCCTGCCGGCGATTCCGAGCTGGATTCGCCGACGGGCGTCGCGGTGGACTCGTCTGGGAACGTTCTTGTGGCTGACGGCTCAGACAACGAAGTGGATCTCCTGGCAGAGAGCGCCTCGAATCCGGGTTACCTAATGGGTTCTGGTGCGTCTTGGACAACGGGCAATTTGTATCTAATTGCTGGTGGTGGGGTTCAGGTGCCCAGCGCTTCCGGTACGGATGCACTTGCAACCGAATTGGGAAGAACGGACGCGGCCGCAGTTTCTCCTTCTGGAGGGATCGCGATCACCGATTCGAGTAACTCAGAGGTCGATCTGTTGCTTCGGTCGCCGGGAGCGCCTGTGCTCGAGTCTGCGACGTCCGGTGACGGGACGGTCGCGCTCGGCTGGTCGGCGCCCGCGACCGATGGCGGAAGCCCTGTCACCGGTTACGACGTACTCGTCTTCGCCGCCGGATCCTCCGATCCCCAGGAAACCCTCGGCTTCGGGCCAGACACGACCTCATGTGTTGTCGGGAGCCTGACAAACGGCGTGTCGTACTCGTTCGAGGTCGATGCCGTCACCGCTGTCGGGACGAGCCAACCGTCGACGACTCTTGGGGCGGTCCCGCAGCCCGCGCCTGGTGGATTCGGTACGGGGGGATCGGGATCCGGCGGATCGGGATCCGTTGGGTCGAGTCCCAACAGCTCGGGATCCGGGAAAGCGAAGAGTGCGGCATCAAAGACTGCCAGGCCCGTTCTTGCCCGCGTCGTGCTCGTGAAGTCGAGCGCGAAGGTGAGATCCGGCTTCGCAATGCTCTCGGTTCGGTGCAGCGTTCGATCGTGCAGCGGTGTCGTCCAATTAGTCGCGCGCAAGACCGTCCGGCTGAAGTCACACGGGACGACACGCGCAGTGGTCGAGAGCGTTCTGCTCTCGTCGGATCACTTCGCGGTACGAGGTAGCGCCGTCGCGTCGCTTCCCGTGCCGGTCACGGCGCACGCGATCGGCGAGGTCACCTCGGTTCGCAACTTCCGGATCGCCGTGACCGCGGATTTCAACGTCGCCAAGGGCGCGAAATCGACCCACAAGGTCAGGCTCGTCGCGGCCTGATCGACGTGAAATGTGCAATAAAGCCTGGTTAACACGATGTTCATATGGCCGGGGACCCGATCCAACCGGTTTGACGCGACGGTCGATAATCTGGCCGCACCAGAGAAAGGAGGTGGTCCAACTGATGGATGGTCAACGTGTTGGGACCCTGGAGGTGGCTGTCCGCTAGGCGGCCTCTGGACCACCTGGTGAATCTCAACCAGACACCCTCGGCGATCCGTTCAGGGACCGGTCCCACCTGAGCCAATCCGGATCACCGAGCCTTTCCAGTAGATGCCGGTCCCGGAGACGGGATCCGTTCGAGGGGCGCGTAGGCGCCCCTCGAACGCGTTCGGCTTCCTATTCCGAGAACTGGGCCGGCGCAACGCGCGCCGTGTCTTAGGCGACCCGGGGGTCCGGTGCTTCGGGGTTGATGCCGTAGGCGGAGATCGCCAGGGAGACCTCATCCTGTTTGGCGGCGCCGTTGGAGGCGAGCAGGGACAACACCGCGACGACGATGTGCTCGGCGTCAACCTCGAAGTGACGGCGCAGCGTCTCGCGGGTGTCGGACCGTCCGAAGCCGTCCGTTCCGAGCGGGGTGAACGGCACGTTGACGAAGCGGGAAATCTGGTCGGGGACCGCCTTCATGTAGTCGGTAACGGCGACGATCGGCCCTGACGCCGTGGCGAGTGTCCTCGTGACGTACGGGGTGCGGGGCGTCTCGGCCGGGTGGAGCCGGTTCCAGCGCTCGACCTCGAGGGCGTCTTCGCGCAGGTTCTTGTAGCTTGTCGCCGACCAGGTCTCGGCCGAGACGTTCCAGTCCGTGGCGAGCAGTTCGCGGGCGCGCTCCGCCGCCTGCCAGGACGTTCCCGAGAACAGGATCGTCGCCCGTCGTGGCGCGTTCTCCGCGCCGCCCGGATCCGGCCGGCTCTGCACCGCGGCCGGCTCGGCGTAGCGGTACAGGCCGCGCAGCGTGCCGTCGATGACCCGTTGTCCCTCCTCGCCCTCGGGGAGCGCGGGCATCGGGTAGTTCTCGTTGTAGACGGTGAGGTAGTAAAAGACGTCCTCCGCGTTCGGGCCGTACATCGCGTTGATGCCGTCCTTCACGATCGCGGCGACCTCGTAGGCGAACGAGGGGTCGTAGGCGCGCACGTTCGGCAGCGTTGAGGCCAGTACGTGGGACTGTCCGTCCTCGTGCTGGAGGCCCTCCCCGTTCAACGTCGTCCGGCCGGCGGTGCATCCGATGAGGAAGCCCCGGGCGCGTTCGTCGGCGAGCTGCCAGACCTCGTCGCCCACCCGCTGGAAGCCGAACATCGAGTAGTACATGTAGAACGGCAGCATCGGCAGCGACCACGTCGCGTACGAGGTCCCGGCGGCCATGAAGCTCGCCATCCCGCCGGCCTCGGTGATCCCCTCCTCCAGGATCTGGCCGTCGACCGCTTCCGCGTAGTGCATCGGCAGCCCGGCGTCGACCGGGGTGTAGAGCTGGCCTTTCGGCGAGTAGATCTTCATCTCGGAGAACAGCGCGTCGAGGCCGAAGGTCCGGCCCTCGTCCGGGATGATCGGCACGACAAACCTGCCGACGTTCTCGTCCCGCATCAGGTTGCGGAGCAGGCGCGCGAAGACCATCGTCGTCGAGACCGCCTGGTCCCGTGATCCGACGCGGAACTCGGCGAACGCCGCCTCGTCGGGGGCCGGGAGGCCCTCGAGCCCCTTGCCCCGCACGACCCGGTGCGGCAGCGATCCGCCCTGCTCGCGCAACCTCGCCGTGAGGTACTCGTACTCGGGCGACCCCACCTCGGGACGGATGTACGACGGCTCGTCGCTGTCGAGGACGGAGTCGGGGACCTGGTTCTGCAGCTTCAGCCGCTCGCGCAGCGCGCGGAGCTGGTCGTGGGTCATCTTCTTGATCTGGTGGGTGGCGTTGCGCGCCTCGATCTCGGGACCGAGCTTCCAGCCCTTCACGGTCTTGGCGAGGATCGCCGTCGGCGCGCCAGAGTTCTCGACGGCGGCCTGATAGGCGGCGTAGATCTTGCGGAAGTCGTGGCCCCCGCGGGGCAGCGCCTGCAGCTCCTCGTCGCTCATGTCGGCGACGAGGGCGCGCAGGCGCGGATCCGGCCCGAAGAAGTGCTCGCGGATGTAGGCGCCGGACTCGATCGTCATGCGCTGGAAGTCGCCGTCGAGCGTCGAGTTCATCTTCTCGACGAGCACGCCGTCGGTATCGCGGGCGAGGAGCGCGTCCCAACGGGAGCCCCAGATCACCTTGATCACGTTCCATCCGTTGCCGCGGAATTCGGCCTCGAGCTCCTGGATGATCTTGCCGTTGCCGCGAACGGGGCCGTCGAGCCGCTGGAGGTTGCAGTTCACGACGAAGATCAGGTTGTCGAGGCGCTCGCGCGTCGCGAGGCTCAACCCGGCGCGGGACTCCGGCTCGTCGAACTCCCCGTCGCCGGCGAAGCACCAGACCCGCGAGCCGGAGGTGTCGAGGATGCCCCGGTTCTGGAGGTAGCGGTTGAAGCGCGCCTGGTAGACCGCGGCGATCGGCCCGAGGCCCATCGAGACGGTCGGGAACTCCCAGAAGTCGGGCATGAGACGCGGGTGCGGGTAACTCGACAGGCCGTGGCCGCCCACCTCGAACCGGAAGTTCTCGAGGTCGTCGACGCCGAGGCGACCCTCGACGAAGGCCCGCGCGTACATCCCCGGCGAGGCGTGGCCCTGGAAGAAGACCTGGTCACCGGGTCCGTCGTCCTTGCCGTGGAAGAAGTGGTTGAAGCCGACCTCGTAGAGCGTGCTCGCCGCGGCGTAGGTGGAGAGGTGACCGCCGATGCCGGAGTTCCGGGCGTTCGCTCGCGACACCATGACCGCCGCGTTCCACCGGACGTAGGCGCGGATCCGGCGCTCGAGGTACTCGTCGCCGGGGAACGGCGGCTCCTCGTCGGCCGGGATCGTGTTGACGTACGGCGTCGAGACCGTCGCCGGGAAGTTCACCTGGAGGGCGATCGCCCGGCTGAGCAACTTCATGAGGAGGAAACGGGCCCGGGCCTTGCCGCGGTCGCCGACGACCGCGTCGAACGAATCGAGCCATTCGTCGGTCTCGACCGGATCGACATCGGGCACCTGGTGCGAGAAACCGTCGAAAATCACGGGGGTTCTTCCATTCGGTCGATTCCGTTCACGGCAGGTCGAACGGGTTCTTTTCTGCGCGATCGACGTTAACGGCGCTCCCCGGACCGGGTGCACCTGTGGTGCAAACTGGACGGGTGGACGCGCATCGACGCACGGTCGTTTACACGGACGGAGCATGCCACGGGAACCCGGGCCCCGGAGGCTGGGCGTGGGCCACGGGACCCGATCGCTATGCCGCGGGGGCCGAAGCACGGACGACGAATCAGCGGATGGAGCTCACCGCTGTGATCGAGGCCGTCGCCCAGCATTCGGGACCGCTCGAGATCGTCAGCGACTCGGCCTACGTCGTCCGCTGCTTCGAGGACCGGTGGTGGGTGGGCTGGCGGGCGCGAGGGTGGCGCAACGCGAGGAAGGAGCCCGTCGCCAACCAAGACCTGTGGCGCGTCCTCATCGGTGAAGTCGTCGACCACCGGCCGGGAGAGATCGGGTTCCGGTGGGTGAAAGGACACGCCGGCGACCCGTTGAACGAGCTCGTCGACGAGCTGGCGACCGCCGCGGCACGCTCCCAGAAGCCGAGGCGCAGCGCCGGGGGGTAGGGGGGGTGCGTGCCCGGGGACATTGATGACTAAAGTCATCGTGTCTATATGAACTATCAACTGACCCATCTCCAAACCCTCGAGTCCGAGGCGATCCACGTGATCCGCGAGGTCGTCGCCGAGTGCGAGCGGCCTGCGCTGCTGTTTTCCGGCGGGAAGGACTCCGAGGTGCTCCTCCAGCTCGCGGCGAAGGCCTGCTGGCCGCAGACGATCCCGTTTCCCATCGTCCACGTCGACACCGGTCACAACTTCGACGAGGTGCTCGCCTTCCGGGATCGCCGCGTCGCCCAGCTCGGCGTGCGGCTGATCGTCGCCTCGGTCCAGGAGTCGATCGACCGCGGCGAGATCGCCGAGGACCCCACCCCCGGTGCCTCACGCAACCGACTCCAGACCCACAGCCTTCTCCGGACGATCGCGGCGAACCGCTTCGACGCCGTCTTCGGGGGCGGGCGGCGGGACGAGGAGAAGGCGCGGGCCAAAGAGCGCGTCTTTTCGGTGCGGGACGAGTTTGGCCAATGGGACCCCCGGGCTCAGCGGCCGGAGCTGTGGAACCTCTACAACACCCGCCACCGCCCGGGGGAGCACTTCCGCGTCTTCCCGCTCTCGAACTGGACGGAGCTCGACGTCTGGCAGTACGTCGGCCGGGAGCACCTCGAGCTGCCGTCGATCTACTTCGCCCACGATCGGGAGGTCTTCCGCCGCGACGGAATGCTGCTCGCGGTCGGCCCGTATTCGGGACCGCGCGACGACGCCTCCGACGAGCGGCCCTTTGTCGCGACCGTCCGTTACCGGACCGTCGGCGACATGACCTGCACGGCGGCGGTCGAGTCCGGAGCGGCGACCGTCGAGGAGGTCATCGCCGAGACGGCGGTCACCCGGATCTCCGAACGTGGGGCGACGCGGGCCGACGACCGCTTCAGCGTCGCGGCGATGGAGGACCGCAAGCGGGAGGGCTACTTCTAGTGGAGCTGCTCCGCATGGCGACCGCCGGCTCGGTCGACGACGGCAAGTCGACGCTGATCGGCCGGCTGCTTTACGACTCGAAGTCGGTCTACGACGACGACCTCGCGGCGATCGAGCGGGCGAGCAACCTACGCGGTGACGATTACGTCGACCTCGCGCTCCTGACCGACGGCCTGCGCGCCGAACGGGAGCAGGGGATCACGATCGACGTCGCCTACCGCTACTTCGCGACCCCCCGGCGCAAGTTCATCGTCGCCGACACGCCCGGTCACGTGCAGCACACGCGCAACATGGTGACGGGCTGTTCGACGGCCGACCTCGTCCTCATCCTCGTCGACGCCCGCCACGGCATCACGGAGCAGACGCGCCGGCACGCCTCGATCGCGTCGCTTCTGCACATCGGCCACATGGTGATCTGCGTGAACAAGATGGACCTCGTCGGCTACAGCGAGCGGCGGTACGACGAGATCCGCGCCGAGTTTGAGGGGTTCGCCTCCCTTCTCGAGATCGCCGACGTGACCTTCATCCCCGTCTCGGCGCTGAACGGCGACAACGTCGTCGAACGGTCGGCCGAGATGCCGTGGTACGAGGGAGCTTCCCTCCTCCACCACCTGGAGGAGGTGCACGTGGCGGGGGACCGCGACCTCGAGGATCTGCGCCTGCCCGTGCAGTGGGTCGCGCGCCCGCGCTCGGCCGAATGGCACGACTTCCGCGGCTACGCCGGGACCCTCGCCGGTGGGATCCTCGCGCCCGGCGACGAGGTGACCGTCCTGCCGGGCGGTCTGATGACGCGTGTCGTGGCGATCGAGTCGGCGGACGGCCCGATCAAGGAGGCCTTCCCGCCGATGTCCGTCATCGTCCGTCTCGCCGACGATCTCGACATCGCCCGCGGCGACATGATCTGTGGCAGCGGGACGAACCCGACGGTCGCCCAGGAGATCTCGGCGATGGTCTGCTGGATGGACCGGTCGCCCTTGCGGGCGGGCACCCGGCTGCACGTGAAACATACGTCGCGCTGGACGAGGGGGATTGTCGACCGGATCGAGTACCGGCTCGACGTGAACTCGCTCGGGCGCGTCCCGGACGTCGGCGGGCTCGACCTGAACGACATTGGCCGTGTCGACCTGCGGGTCGCCGCGCCGCTCTTTTTCGACGACTACCGCCGCAACCGCGCGACCGGGAGCCTCATCCTCGTCGACGAAGCAACGAGCCGGACCGTCGGGGCGGGCATGATCGTCGGCGCCGCCGCCTAGGCGCAACCCGGATCCGGGAGCGGCGCGGCACCTTCGCGGGTCATCGGGCGAGGTCCGGAGCCGGTTCTGACGCTGGCGTCCGGGCCCGGTCGATAGTCTTGCCAGCGGCATTTCGCACCCGGGAGGTGGTTCACACGGCCGAAGCTGGCTCGGACGAAGGGCGCTATGACCTGGTCATCGTCGGCGGGGGTCCCGGTGGGTACGCCACCGCGCTCTACGGCGCGGCCGCAGGCCTGTCGATCGCGATGGTCGAGAAGGACAAGGTCGGCGGCACCTGTCTGCACCGCGGCTGCATCCCCGCCAAGGAGTTCCTCGAGACGGCGAGCGTCTACCGGACGGTCGGGGCGGCGGGGGAGTTCGGGATCTCGGCCGGCCCGCGGACCGTCGACTTCGCCGTCAGCCTCGAGCGCAAGGGCAAGGTCGTCGACCAGTTGTTCAAGGGCCTGACTGGTCTCCTGAAGCGCCGCGACGTGACGACGCTTTCCGGCGTCGGGCGGCTTGCGGCGGACCACACCGTGCGCGTCACCGGATCCGACGGCTCGGTCACCGAGCTGCGGGGCACGAACGTCGTGCTCGCCACCGGCTCCGTGCCGCGGCTCATCCCCGGGTTCGAGGCGGGAGGGTTCGTCCTCACCTCGGACGAGGTGCTCGAGCTCGACCACATCCCGCCGGCGGTTGCCGTGATCGGAGGAGGAGCGATCGGCTGCGAGTTCGCGTCGATGCTGTCGGACCTCGGCGCGCACGTCACGCTCCTCGAGGTCCTGCCGAACATCCTGCCCGGGTGCGACCGGGAGGTCGCCGACGTCGTCGTGAGGTCGTTCAAGAAGCGGGGGATCGTCGTCCGCACCGGGGTCGCCGTGCGCGGCCACGAGCCGAACGGGCACGGGACGACGGTCCTGTTCGGCGACGGCGAGCACGTCGACGTCGACGTGGTCGTGGTCTCCGTCGGCCGCCGGCCGCTGTCCGAGGGCCTGTGCGACGCGGGCACCGGCGTCGAGATCGACGAGCGGGGCTTCGTGAGCGTGGACCCCTGGATGCGCACGAACGCCGACGGGGTCTTTGCGATCGGTGATCTCGTTGCCACCCCGCAGCTCGCCCACGTCGGGTTCGCCGAGGGGATCCTCGTCGTCAAGCAGATCCTTGGTGAGCCGGCGGTGCCCGTCGACTACGGAACCGTCCCCTGGTGCATCTACTGCCATCCCGAGGTCGCATTCGTCGGCATGACGGAGGACGCGGCACGTGCCGCCGGTTTCGACGTCGTCGTGCAACGCGACCCGTTCGGGGGGAACGGCCGGGCCCGTATCCTCGGCGAGACCGAGGGCCTCGTGAAGGTCATTGCCGAGAAGACCCCGTCCGGCAGCGCCGGACGCCTGCTCGGGGTGCACATGGTCGGTCCCTGGGTGACCGAGCAGCTCGGCCAGGCCTACCTCGCCGTGAACTGGGAGGCGACCCCCGGAGAGATCGCCCACTTCGTCCAACCACATCCGACGCTCTCCGAGACGTTCGGCGAGACGGTCCTCGCGCTGACCGGAAGGGGTCTTCACGTTGGCTGACATCACGATGCCGCAGCTCGGCGAGACGGTCACCGAGGGCACGATCCTGCGCTGGCTGAAGAAGGTCGGCGACCAGGTCGCGCTCGACGAGCCGTTGTTCGAGGTCTCGACCGACAAGGTCGACTCCGAGGTCCCGTCGCCATTCGCCGGAGTCCTTTCCGAGATCATCGTTGCGGAAGGCCAGACCGTCGCGGTGGGCTCACGTCTCGCGGTCATCGGCTCCGCGGTGGCCGACGCCGCCGCCGCGCCGCCGCCCCCGCCACCTGCCGCCCAGCCGGTGGTCCCGCCGCCCCCGCCCCCGCCCGCACAATCCGCGCCACCGCCGCCGCCACCACCGCCTCCGCCGTCCGCACCGCCCCCCGTCGCGCCGCAGGCCCCGCCGCCGGAGGCGGTCCGGGTCGCGCCGGACGACGTCGAGGAGGACGGATCGCGGGGCGCCCTGCTCTCGCCGGTCGTGCGCCGGTTGATACGGGAGAACGGGCTTGATCCTTCGCAGATCCCGGGCACGGGGGTCGGCGGGAGGATCACGCGCGACGACGTGCTCGCCCACCTCGGCACGGTCTCGAGTGTCGTCGCCGTGGCCGGCCGCGCCCCCGCCTCGCCGACGGCCCCCGTGACGGCTGCGCCGGCCGTCCAGCCGATGGAACGGCCGTCGATCGCGGTCCCGCCGGCGCCGCTCGGCGTGCGCGACGAGATCGTGCCGTTCACCCCGGTGCGCCGGGTCACCGCCGAGCACATGATCCGATCGATCAACACCTCGGTGCACACGCTCGTCGCGATCGAGACGGACTTCGAGAACGTCGAACGCGTTCGCAACGCGCTCAAGAGCCAGTTCCGGACGGAGGAGGGCATCGGGCTCTCGTACCTGCCGTTCGTCGCCCGGGCGGTGATCGACGTCCTGCGGGACTACCCGAACCTCAACTCCTCGGTCGGCGACGACGCGCTCATCGTCCACCACGACATCCACCTCGGGATCGCCGTCGACCTCCAGCGCGAGGGCCTCATCGTCCCGGTCGTGCACAACGCCGACGGCCAGTCGTTGCGGGGGCTCGCGCGTTCGATCGCCGACCTCGCGGGGCGGGCGCGAAATCGCCAGTTGAGCGCCGACGACATCACCGGTGGGACGTTCACGATCACGAACCCCGGTCCGTTCGGGACCTTCATCACCGCGCCGATCATCGCCCAGCCGCAGGTCGCCATCCTGTCGACCGACGGCGTGAAGCGGAAGCCGGTCGTCGTCGTGGCGCAGGACGGGTCCGAATCGATTGCCATCCACTCGGTCGGCGTGCTCGCGCTCGTCTTCGACCACCGCGCGGTCGATGGCGCCTACGCGTCCTCGTTCGTGCGGGACGTCGCCCGGGTCATCGAGACGCGCGACTGGCTCGCCGAGCTGTAGACGTGACGCCGGCACCCACGCGTTCCCGCGGACCGCTGCGGGTCCGCTCCCTCGGGCGCGTGCCGTACCGGGAGGCGCTTGCCCTTCAGCACGCGCTGTTCCGCCGCAGCCGCGAGGACTACCTGCTTTTCGTCGAACACCCCCACGTCTACACGCTCGGGGTGCGGGCCCGTCCCGCGCACGTCCTCGTCGACCCGGCGAGCGTCGGGGCGGAGCTCGTGAGGGCCGACCGTGGCGGCGACGTCACGTACCACGGGCCGGGGCAGGTCGTCGGCTACCCCGTCATCTCGGTCGACCTCGGCCCCGGGGCGATCCCCGCGTACGTGCACGGCATCGAGGATCTCGTCATCGAGGCGCTCGGCGATCTCGGGCTGCCGGCGGTCGGCCGGCTCGCGGGGTACCCGGGGGTCTGGGTGGAACCGGACGGCGACGTGCCGCGCAAGATCTGCGCCGTGGGCGTGCGGGTCTCGCGGGGCCGGACGATGCACGGCTTTGCGCTCAACGTCGACGCCGACCTCGCGATGTTCTCCCACATCGTGCCGTGCGGGATCCCGGACCGGCCGGTGACGTCGCTGCGCGCCGAAGGCGTCGCCGCGACCCAAAAGGATGTGATCGACGCCATCGTCAATCGGGCACGGACGTCGTCCGTGTTCGGGGGCGCGCCGCGTGTCCGGACGGTCGAGCGCCAGGACGCGTCGGCGGCTGAGGTTCGACATTCCGCGGTGTCCGGTTCGCCGGAGCGACCGGCCTTCCGCCGGCTCGCCGCGGCGGGGGTCGACCCGCGACGCGGCGTCGAGATCAGCTCGCGCAAGCCCCCGTGGTTGCGGGTCGAGGCTGCGATGGGCAAGGAGTACCTCGCTCTGCGCAAGACGATGCGATCGCTCGACCTCGTCACGGTGTGCGAGGAGGCGGGCTGCCCGAACATCTACGAGTGCTGGGCCGACGGCACCGGGACCTTCATGATCAACGGCGAGCGCTGCACGCGGGCGTGCGGCTTCTGCCTCGTCGACACGAGGCACCCGCTGCCGCTCGACGAGACAGAGCC
The DNA here is from genome assembly GCA_963785415.1 of uncultured Acidimicrobiaceae bacterium. Classification (GTDB taxonomy): domain Bacteria; phylum Actinomycetota; class Acidimicrobiia; order Acidimicrobiales; family Bog-793; genus Bog-793. The sequence goes on along the minus strand of CAWAVB010000001.1, from coordinate 1,017,085 downwards.
CGCCCGCGTCGCCGATGCCGTCTCGCGGATGGGGCTCGCCCACGCGGTCGTGACCGCCGTGGCCCGCGACGACCTCGCCGATGGCGGGGCGGGGGCGTTCGCGTCAACGATCGCCGCGATCCGGGCGCGCCGGCCCGGCACGACCGTCGAGGTGCTCATCTCCGACTGCAAAGGTGACGAGTCAGCTCTGCGGCTCGTCTTCGCGGCGCGTCCGGACGTGCTCGCCCACAATGTGGAGACCGTGCTCCGCCTCCAGCGTGCCGTCCGGCCCTCGGCGTCGTACGCACGCAGCCTCGCGGTGCTGGCCGGCGCGAAGGCCGCGGGGCTGACGACGAAATCCGGGTTCATGCTCGGGCTGGGAGAGACCGAGTCCGAGGTCGAGGGCGTCCTCGCCGACCTCGCGGCCGTTGGTGTTGACATCTTGACGATCGGCCAGTACCTGCGCCCGTCGGCTGCGCACCTGCCGGTCGCCCGCTGGTGGTCGCCGGAAGAGTTCGCGGCCGTGCGCAGCCTCGCGATGGAGTTCGGTTTCGCCCACGTCGAGGCGTCGCCGCTCACGCGCTCGAGCTACCACGCTCGCGAGGGGGCCGAGGCCGCGCGGAGGGTCGCGGCCCCGGCGTGATGCCCGACGACCTGGTCCCGGCGCGCCTCGGCTGTGCCGATTGGGTGAGGGCGTGCTCGGCTGCGCTCGGTGTCGATGTGCAACGAGACCGACCGTGCCGTCTCCGTCGTACCGGCATGAACCGGGCGCGGAACGATCGCGGTGATCCGGCTCCGAGGCACTCCGGGTAACCTCGGACCGTGCCTCCGACGGCCAGACTCCCGGTGACGCCGCCCGAACACCCGGTTCTCATCGTGGTGCTCGACGGTTGGGTGGACGCCGGATTCGGCGCCGCGACCGCGGTCGCGGCGATCCTCTCGGAGATGAAGACGGAGACGTTCGCGACCTTCGAGGCCGACGACCTGATCGACCAGCGGGCGCGTCGTCCGCGGTTGAGGATCGACGACGGCGTGCGTGCCGGGATCTCCTGGCCCGAGCTCCAGGTGCTCGTCGGACGGGACCGGATGGGATCCGGCGTCGCGCTGCTCATCGGTCCAGAGCCCGATTACCGCTGGCGGCAGTTCACCCGCGAGGTCGTCAAGGTCGCGCGGGATCTCGACGTCCGGCTCGTCGTCAGTCTCGGCGCCTTCCCGAACGCGACGCCGCACACCCGTCCGATCAAGCTCGCCGCGACGGCGTCCGACGCCGAGCTCGCGCGCCAGATCGGCGTCGTGCGCGGGTCGATCGAGGTGCCCGCGGGACTCGGAGAGGTGATCGGCGAAGCGTGCGTCGCGGCAGGCATCCCGTCGATCGGACTGTGGGCGCGGGTCCCCCACTACGTCGCGGCGATGCCGTTCGCGCCCGCCGCGCTCGCGCTCGTCGAGGGGCTGTCGTCGATTTCCGGGCTCGTGTTCGGGACGGACGGGCTCACGCGCAGCGCCGAGGAAGCCCGCCGCCAGGTCGACGATTTGATCGCCCAGTCACCGGACCACGAGGCGATGGTCCGGCAGATGGAGGAGCAGCTCGACACCGAGGGCGAGGTGCTGCTCGACATCGAGGGCGACCTGCCGTCCGGCGACGAGATCGCCTCCGAGCTCGAGCGGTACTTGCGCGGCGAGTCGGCGTGAGCGACGGGTCCGCGGCCGAGGGCCCGCCGGCTGAGGCGGTCGTGTTCGACATGGACGGCCTGCTCGTCGACACCGAGCAGATCTGGGGCCGCGTGCAGGCGGCCATCTTCGACGAGATTGGTGTCGACGTCCGTCCGCTGCTTGGGAGCGGGCTCATCACGGGCATGCGCGCTGATGAGGCCGTGGGGCTATTCCGCGAACGGCTCGGGTTCGCCGGCCCGAGCGACGCCGAGCTCGGGGCGCGCATCGTCGAGGGGGTCCTCGCGGCCATCCCCGGCGAGGCGCGGATCCTGCCGGGGGCGCTCGAAGCCCTCGACTTCTGTGCGCGGCACGGGCTCGCGGTGGCGCTCGCCTCGGGATCGGTGGAACCGGTGATCGACGCCGTGCTGGCACGGTTCGACCTGCGCGACCGGTTCGCGGTCGTCGTCTCTGCCGCCGAGGTCGAGCTGGGCAAGCCGCACCCGGCGGTCCTGCTCGTGACGGCCGAACGCCTCGGCGTCGATCCGGTCCGCTGCGTGGTGGTCGAGGACGCGTTGAACGGCTGCATCGCGGCGAAGGCCGCCCGGATGCGCGTCGTCGCGGTGCCCGAACCCGGTACCGAGGGCGACCCGCGCTGGGTACTCGCCGACGTCGTGCTCTCCTCCCTCGACGAGTTCCCTGGATCGGAGGTCGCGGGCCTTCTCGGGCTCGCGCCGGTGGGACACGAGCGCTAGGTCCGTCCCGACCCTCTCCGCCGACGGCGCGAAGGCAGGCCCGAGGACACCGGACGTTCTCAGGAAACGTTGATCTGACGCACAGACTCCGAGCGTACGGTTCGCCGCGGTCCCTTCTTCTCGGAGGCGGTGGCACATGAGTTCGATCCCGGCATGGCAACGGGAATCCCGTCGCGGGTCCGCGGTCCGGAGGCGTCTCGCCGGCGTCACGGTGGTCGGCGTCGCCATGGCCGTCGCCGCTTTCAGCGGCATCACCGCGGCATCGGCCTCGACGACGACGACGACGAAGCCGGGCTCGGGCAAGTCCGGGAGTTCCACAGCCGCGATGAAAGCCTATGAGACCTGCCTCGCGAAACACGGAGTCAAGCTGCCGACGGGGCGCTTCGGTTCGGGCGGCACGCGGCCGTCCTTCCCTGCCGGCTCGTCAGGCACGCGGCCGTCCTTCCCCGGGGGATCGGGCGCCGGCTTCTCGAACTCGAAGTTCGCCAAGGCCGAGAAGGCCTGCGCCAGCCTGCGCCCGAAGGGGACGTTCGGTGGCGGTAGCGGTTTCTCCGACAGCGCGGCGTTCGCCGCCTATAGCTCATGTCTGAAGCTCCACGGGGTAACCCTTCCCGCTTCGTACCGTCCGTCTGGGACCGTGGGCTCATCGAGCTCGACGACGACGACACTCGCCCAGAGCCCAAAGATGAAGGCCGCGCTCGCCGCGTGCGCGCCGTTGCTCCCGAAACGGCCTGCGTCGTCCGCAACGAAGAAACCTGCGAACAAGTCGTCGAAGAAGACCTCCAAGAAGACGACAAAGAAGACGACAAAGAAGTCGACAAAGAAGTCGACAAAGAAGTCGACAAAGAAGACCACCAAGAAGTCGTCGAAGTGATCAGATCCCTGGCCACGCGAAGGAGCCGGTGTTGTCCATGACCATCCATCCGAAGAAACTCTGGTCGAAAGGCGCGCTGCTCTACGCCGTGCTCATCGTCGCGGTCTGCGCCGCTTCGGGATTCGGTCTCGACTCGGTCTACGGCGGGAGCTCCGGCGCGTCGTCGGGCACGACCCGGACCGCGACCGTCGAACGTGGCACCGTCCAGGCCGTCGAGACGGCGTCAGGCAACGTGAGCTCCGCCGAATCGACCTCGCTCGAGTTCTCGACGAGCGGGACGCTCACCGCGGTCGACGTCGCGGTCGGCGACACCGTGAAGGCCGGAGAGACCTTGGCGTCGATCGACGCCAGCTCGGCCCAGGCCGCGCTCGTCTCCGCCAAGGCCCAGCTGACGGTCGCCGAGTACAACCTGAAACAGGCCGAGACCGGGCCGACCGCGGCACAGCAGGCCTCGAACACGGCGAACATCGACCAGGCCAAGCTCTCGTTGGAGTCCGACGAGCAGCAGCTGTCCGCCGACGAGGCCGCGGTTGCCCTGTGGCGGGCCCAGCTCGCGGCGGACGAGAAGGCCGGCTGCCCCGAGGCGACCTCGAGCGAGACCCAGACGTCGTCAAGCGGCACCGCGACGGTCGGAGACGGGGTTCTCCGCGCCATCGCGCTCTCGGCGGGCACGACGGCGGGTACGACAGGGACGACGACATGCGCTCAGGACAACTCGACCCTCACGACGGACGAACAGGCCGTCGCGCACCAGAAGCTGACCGACGAACAGGCTCAGCTGAGCCTTTCCTCGGCACGGACCGAGGCGACGACGAGTTCGGCCCTAAACCCGGCGACGATCGCCCAGGACAAGTCGCAGGTCGTCCAGGACGAGCAGACGATCAAGGATGACGAGAAATCGCTCAGCGCGACGACGCTCACGTCGCCAATCGCCGGAACCGTGACGGCGCTCAACGGCTCGGTCGGCGAGACCGTCAGCGGAGGCAGCTCGAACTCGAGCTCGAACTCGAGCTCCGCCTACTCGGGGGCGACGGGCTCATCTGGCTCATCCGGTTCATCGGGCTCCTCGTTCGTCACGATCACGAACCTCGGCGACCTCGAGGTCGTCGCGTCGTTCGCCGAGGCGGACATCTCCAACATCGCGGTCGGCGACCCGGCGACGGTGTCGCTCGCCGCGCTCCCTGACACGGACCTCTCGGCGCAGGTCACCGCCGTGTCGCCCACTTCGACCGTGTCGAGCAACGTCGTCACCTACGACGTGACGATCGCCATCAAGGACCCGCCTTCTGACGTGAAGGTCGGCATGACGGCCGATGTGACCGTCATCACCGCCTCGAAGACCGGCGTGCTTATCGTTCCGTCGGCGGCCGTGACGACGACCGGGACGAGGTCGACCGTGACGGTCCTTAGCCACGGCACCCAGACGACGCAGTCGGTCGTCGTCGGTCTCGTCGGGAGCTCGATGACGCAAATCGTGACGGGCCTGAAAGCTGGCGAGGTCGTCGTCGAGCCGACGGTGAGCGTCTCCTCGACCGGGACGAGCACGAGCGGTTCGGGCGGCACCACCTTCACCGGCGGGCGAGGCGGAGGATTGGGCCTCGGAGGGTTCGGCGGCTGATGACGACGAGCCCGCCGGACGGGGCAAGCCCGCGTCGTCGACCGATCATCGAGATCAGGCACGTCTCGAAGATCTACGCGATGGGCGAAGCCGAGGTGCACGCGCTGCGCGGCGTCTCGCTCACGATTGAGCGCGGTGACTTCGTCGCCATCATGGGCGCGTCCGGGTCGGGCAAGTCGACGATGATGCACATCCTCGGCTGCCTCGACGTTCCCACCAAGGGCTGGTACTGGCTCGACGGCGTCGACGTCCGGAAGCTCGACGAGGTGACCCTCTCGGAGGTGCGGAGCCGCAAGATCGGCTTCGTCTTCCAGGCCTACAACCTGATCCCGCGGACGACCTCGCTTGCCAACGTCGAGCTGCCGCTCGCCTACTCGGGTGTACGGCCCAAGGAGCGGCGCGCCCGTGCGATCCACGCGCTCGAGCTCGTCGGCCTGGCCGACCATCTCGAATACCGCCCGAACCAGATGTCCGGTGGGCAGCAGCAGCGCGTCGCCGTCGCCCGGGCGATCGTCACGAACCCGGCGCTCGTGCTTGCCGACGAGCCGACGGGGAACCTCGACACGGCGGCCGCCGAGGACGTGATGCACATCTTCAGCCTCCTCAATGCCGAAGGGCGGACGGTCGTGCTCATCACGCACGAGGCGGACCTCGCGGAGTTTGCCAAGCGCATCATCCGCCTGCGTGACGGGGAGATCGTCGCCGACGTCCGCACCGCCCCCGTCGTGGGGATGCCGCCGCGACTCCACGCCGAGCACACGATCCGGACACCGAGCGTCGCGTCATGAGCTTGTGGGATAACTTCGTCATCGCCCTGCAGGGCGCGACCTCGAACAAGTTGCGTTCGATGCTCACGATGCTCGGCGTCCTCATCGGCGTGGCGGCGGTGATTATCCTCGTTGCCGTCGGCACGGGGTCGTCGGCGCAGGTGCAGGCGAACATCAACCGACTCGGCACGAACACGATCACCGTGATGAACCTCGGTCGCTTCGGCGGGCGGGGGACGGTCGGAACCCAGACGAGTGCCGCCACGATGACAATCGCCGACGTGCGCCAGATCGAGGACCCGTCCCAGGCGCCCGACGTCAAGACGGTCTCACCGGTCGTGTCGACATCGACCACCGCGACCTACTCCGGCGCGAGCGACTCGGACGTAACGGTGACGGGGAGCACGCCGTCGTATCTCACGGCGAGCGACTACACGGTCGAGGCGGGCAGCTCGATCACGAGCTCCGAGGTCACGAACCGCCAACGCGTCTGCGTCGTCGGCCAGACTGTCGTGACCGACCTGTTCGGCACGGCGAACCCGATCGGCGAGACGATCCAGCTCGGCTCCTCGAGCTTCGAGGTCGTCGGCGTGCTGGCCACGAAGGGGTCGACGGGCGTCGAGAACGAGGACAACGTCATCATCGCCCCGTACACGGCGGTCCAGGACGAGCTCACGGGTGAGTCCCAGTCCTTCAGTGAGCTCCTCGTCCAGGGGAAGTCCTCGTCGACCCTCGACCTCGCAGAGAGCGAGGTGGAGACGATCCTCGCCACGGCGAACAACACGACCGTGGCCGACCTGCCGTTCATCATCGTCAACCAGGCCAGCCTCGTCAGCACGGCAGAGTCCACATCGAGCACGTTCACCGTCCTGCTCGCCGCGGTCGCCGGGATCTCCCTCCTCGTCGGCGGGATCGGAGTGATGAACATCATGCTCGTCTCCGTCACGGAGCGGACCCGGGAGATCGGCATCCGCAAGGCAATCGGGGCGCGCAAGTCGGTGATCCTCACCCAGTTCCTTTACGAGTCGGTGTTGCTGTCGCTGCTTGGCGGGATCGCCGGCGTGATCGTCGGCTACATCGGCACGCAGTTCCGGATCGACGGGGTCATGCCCGTGATCGCCCCGTACTCGATCGTTCTCGCGCTCGGCGTGTCCGTGGCGGTGGGTGTGTTCTTCGGCTTCTACCCGGCCAACCGGGCCGCGTCGCTCCGACCGATCGACGCTCTTCGTTACGAGTAGCAGGGAGTCATCAATGGTGAACGTCGAATCCGGTGAGGGTGGCACGCCGCGGGAAGCGGACGCGTCCGACGCGTTCGCATTCCCGCCGATGGGTCCGGGCGGGACCGATGACGCCGTCCTCGGGGACGAGGACTGGCCGACCGCGACCGCGAAGCGCGGCGTCCGGCTGCGCACGCTGACCGCGGTGCTTGTCGGCCTGGTCCTTCTAGCGGGTGGCTTCTGGGGCGGGGTGATCCTCCAGAAGGACGAAGGAAGTTCCGGCGCGGGCGGCCTCTCGTCGCTTCGATCCGAGTTCTCCCGCGGCGCGACCTCGCGCACCGGAGCCTCTTCGCTGTTCGGGACGGGTGGCGCGACGACGGGGACCGTGACCGACATCATCGGTAAGACGCTCTACATCACCAGTTCGTCGGGCAGCCTCGTCAGGGTGACGCTCGGTCCGTCGGCGGCGGTCACGCGAAACGCGACGTCGTCGCTCGCCGACCTGAAGATCGGCGACACGGTGATCGTCGAGGGGGTCAAGACGAAGTCCGGGGCGGTGACGGCGTCGTCGATCTCGGCGACCGCCGCCGGGGTCAGTTCGTCGTTCTCCTCCGCTTTGGGCGGAGGCTAGGGACACCGGGCGCGCCGGCGGCTCCCGGGTCGTCGACCAGCCGGTATCGGTTCGTAGTGGGCAATTTGTCATCGGAGTCGTAACCGAAAGGGTCTGAGATGCGAGAAGCACTGCGGCGGTCGACGGTGCTCGGTGTGACGGTTCTGGCGGTCGTCGGGTCGATCGCGTTCGCCGGGGCCGCCGTGGCGGGCGTGCGGCCGGCGACTGGCGTCGCGCGGGCGACGACGGCGGCTGGCGTCGCGTCGGTCGCGATCACGCCCGCCTCCCCGGCGCGTGCGGCGACGGGCAGCGTCGTCGCCTACCTGGCGACGGTCACCGCGGTCTCGGGCGGGGGTGGCAACGCGCTTTCCGGAACGGTCAGTTTCACGGTCAACGGCAAGGCGCTCACCGGCTGCTCGTTCCTCTCCCTCAGCTCCGACACCGCCATCTGCACGATCACGTTCGCGGCTCCCGGCACCTATCGGATCGTCGCGTCCTACGGCTACGACCCGAACTTCGCGGCGGCCGAGGCGAGGGTGACCCAGGTCGTCGTGACGGCGGTCACGCCTTCCGAGACCGTCGTCGCCACGCCGTCCCCGGTGGCGGCGGGCGGCAAGGCGACGCTGTCCGTCCACCTTTCCGGTCCGCACGGCACCGTCTCGGGCAAGGTCGAGGTGACGCACGGCTCGACGACGCTCTGTGCCGTGTCCCTGCGGGGTGGCTCGGCGACGTGCGCGATCCCGGCCGCCAAGCTCGGCACCGGCCGCCAGGTCGTCGTCGTGCGCTACACGGGCACCGGCTACTACCGCTCACACGACCAGGACGCGGTGATCGAAGTCTCCTAGCCCGGATCCCGCCGCGGCGCCCGCGGGCGTCAGGAAACGATGTTCACGAGATGCGGCAGCCGCACGACGACCCGGCGGGGTTTCTTGCCCCCGAGCACCTCGGCGACTTTGGGCGAGGCGAGGGCAAGGCGGACGGCGTCATCTTCTGAGATCGAGGCGTCGACGACGATCCGGTCGCGCAATTTGCCGTTCGTCTGGACGATCAAGGTGACCTGCTCGTCGACAAGGAACGACGCCTCGGCGATCGGCCAGGGCTCCTCGTGGACGTGCCCGCCGTGCCGGCGCTCCCAGGCCTCGGCGGCGAGGTGGGGCGCCATCGGCGCGAGCAGCTTGAGCAACGTGTCGACCGCCTCGTCGCAGAGCGCCGGCTCGGCGCCGTCGCGAGCCGCGCGGTAGATCGCGTTAGTGAACTCCATCGCCGACGAGACGGCGGTGTTGAACTCGTAACGGCCGAGGTCGGTCGTGATCGAGTCGATCGTGCGGTGCATGACGCGGCGCAGGTCGTCGCCGGCACCCGAGCGCGCGGCCAGGTCTGCCGGCCGGGCCGGCTCGGTCTCGTCGTCGGGGACGGCGAGACGCCACACCCGTCGCAAATAGCGGGCGCAGCCTTCGATCATCTCGTCAGACTGGGGAGTCCAGTCGAAGTCGTCGACCGGGGGCGCGACGAAGAGGTGGAAAAGACGAAGCGCGTCGGCGCCGACGGTGGCGAAGTACTCGTCGGGGGCGATGACGTTGCCCTTCGACTTCGACATGGCGGTCCCGCCGAGCCGGATCATCCCCTGGCAGAACAACTGAGTGAACGGTTCACGGATCTCCGGCGGCGAGAGGCCGAGGTCGCCGAGGGCGCGGGTGTAGAAGCGGGCGTAGAGCAGGTGGAGGATGGCGTGGGTGATGCCGCCGATGTACTGGTCGACCGGCATGAAGTGCCGAGCCGACTCGAGATCGACCGGCTCCGAGTGGTCGCGCGGCGAGCAGAGTCTCAGGAAGTACCAGGACGAGTCGACGAAGGTATCCATCGTGTCGGTCTCACGCACGGCCGGGCCGCCACAGCGCGGGCACGTCGCTTCGAGGAAGCCCTTGTGGCGCTTGAGCGGCGACTCGCCCGTCGGCAGGAACTCGACGTCCTCGGGCAAAAGCACGGGCAGGTCGGACTCGGCGACCCCGACGACGCCGTCGACCGGGCAGTAGACGACGGGGATCGGGCACCCCCAGTAGCGCTGCCGGCTGATCAACCAGTCCCGCAGCCGGTACTGCACGGAGCGCACGCCGAGGCCCTTGTCGACGAGCCACTCGGTCGCCTGATCCTTCGCCGTCTCGACGTCGAGGCCGTCGAGGAAACCGCTGTTGATCTTCCTGCCGGGCCCGGTCCAGGCCTCGCCGGTGAAGTCGTCGGGGGGCGCGACGGTGCGGACTACCGGCAGGTGGTGGGCGACGGCGAAGTCGTGGTCGCGCTGGTCCTCGGCCGGGACGGCCATGATCGCCCCGGTGCCGTAGGTCGCGATCACGTAGTCGGCGACGTAGATCGGCACCGGCTCACCCGTGAACGGGTTGACGCATCGGCTCCCGGTGTAGGCGCCGCGTTTGGCCGCTGCGACGTCGCCCTCCAGGCGCTGCCGGTCGGATTCGCTCGCCGCCGCCCGGCAGAGCTCGGTCACCGCGGCGGCGCAGTCCGGGGTCGTGAGCTCGCCGACGAGGGGGTGTTCCGGCGCGAGGACGACGTAGGTGACACCGAACCCGGTGTCCGCCCGCGTCGTGAAGACCTCGATCGAGACGTCGGGGCGGTTCTCGACCGGGAGACGGAAAAGGACCCCCTCGGACCGTCCGATCCAATTGCGCTGCATCGTCTTCACCCGGTCGGGCCAGTCGAGCCAGTCGAGGGCGGCGAGTATCTCGTCGGCGTACTTCGTGATCCGGAGGAACCACTGCTCGAGGAGGCGGCGCTCAACGACGTCGCCCGAGCGCTCGCAGGTGCCGTCGGAGAGGACCTGCTCGTTGGCGAGCACGGTCTGGCAGCCAGGGCACCAGTTCACGGGGGCCTTGCGCCGGTAGGCGAGGCCCGCTTCGAGGAACCGGAGGAAGATGAGCTGGTTGAAGCGCATGTAGTCGGGGTCGTGGCTGCGCACCTCGCGGCGCCAGTCGTAGACGGCCCCGAGGCGCAGCACGCTCGCGCGCAACTCCTCGATGCGGGCCTCGGTGTACTCGCGCGGGTGGCTCGCACCGCCCTTGATCGCCGCGTTCTCGGCCGGCAGCCCGAACGAGTCGAACCCGAACGGCGAGAGCACCGCGTGGCCCTGCATCGTCCGGAACCGGACCAGCACGTCGCCGAAGGTGTAGTTGCGGATGTGGCCCTGGTGGGCGGGCCCGCTCGGGTATGGGTACATCGAGAGGACGTAGTAGGGCGGGCGAGGATCGTCGAGGTCGACCTCGTATGTGCCCTCCTCCGCCCAGCGCCGTTGCCAGCGCGGCTCGGCTTCCGCAAAGTCGTAGTTTGCCCTCATTGGGGCCAAAGACTACCGAGTGGGGACGGGACGATCGCCGGAATAGCGCGCCGGTCGCCGCGACCTAAGATCGCAACACCCGAAGTTGACGGGTGCGCCTGATCGGGTCCCGAGACCGCGGCAGGCGCCAAGAATGGTCGTCTGGTGATCAGACAGGGAGCATCTCGGGGGCGTAGCTCAGTTGGTAGAGCGCTTGACTGGCAGTCAAGAGGTTCGCGGGTTCGAATCCCGTCGCCTCCACCACAGAATCTCAGGTCAGAGGCCGATTATTTCTCATCGGTAACCCGTCCGACTAGTTTGTCACCCGGAATGTAGCCAAAAATGTAGCCATGAATCCGGGGGTGCTGGCGTGGCGACGAATGCCGACCGATCCAAGCGCCGTGGGCACGGCGAAGGCTCGATCTACCGCCGCGACACCGACGGCCGCTGGGTCGGTTCGGTCCATCTCGGCTGGGAGAACGGGCGGCGTCGCCGCAAGGTCGTCTACGGCCGGACCCAGGCGGAGGTGGTCCGCAAGATCAAACAACTCCACGGCGAGATCTCGAAGGGTCTCCCTCCTCCGGACGACCGGACCACCGTCGAACAACTGCTCCACCGTTGGCTTCGCGATGTCGTGCCCGGTCGCGTGGGCCCCGCAACACTCGAGAACTATCGGCTCATCGCTGAACACCACATCATTCCCGAGCTCGGCAAGAAGAAGCTGACCGCGCTCTCGCCCGCCGACGTGCAAGCGCTCCTCCGTCGCAAACAGGAGACGCGACTTCCCAGACGGGTCCGAACGGGTGACGGGATCGTGGAGCAGCCCACCGCCGCTGGCGGCTACTCGCCCCGGACGGTCAGGCTCATTCGAGTTGTGCTTGGCCAAGCCCTCGGGCAGGCGGAGCGATGGGGGATGGTCGGGCGAAACGTCGTCCGACTCACCGACGGGCCTCGAGAGCCGAAGACCGAGGGCCGCACTCTCACGCCGGAGCAAGCCCGGTCACTACTACAAGCCGCGAGTGGCGAGCGACTGGAAGCGGCGTTCGTCGCCATGCTCTCTCTCGGCCTGCGCCGAGGCGAGGTATTCGGTCTCCGCTGGATGGACGTTGACTTCGAGAGCAACATCCTCACCGTCTCCCAGGCCCTTTCTCGGGTCGGTAGTCATCTCGTCCTCGGTCCACCGAAGACCGAACGGAGCCGCAGGAAGATCAACCTTCCGGCTCCGGTGGCAAGCTCACTCCGGGCCCACAAGAAGCGCCAGGCAGCCGAGCGGCTCTTGGTCGGCGAATCGTGGCTGGACACCGACCTTGTCCTCACGAGCGAAGTTGGCACGCCACTCGATCCGGCGAACTTCCGACACTCGTTCGACTGAGTGTGCTCATCTGGTCTGGCCCCACTTCTGACGGTCGTGCTCACCTGATCTGGCCCCACCCAGAGTGCCTCCGCCAGGGTCCACCACCATCGCGGTCGGTGCGCCGAATCTGGGCGGATGACGAGGTCACGGGTGGAGCTGTTCGAGGAAATCCGCAAGGCGCACGACCGCGAGGGGCTCGGCATCCGAGCACTCGCGAATCGGTTCGGTGTGCATCGACGAGCGGTGCGCCAGGCGCTGGCATCGCCGATCCCTCCGCCGCGAAAGTCGGCGGTGCACCCGTCGCCGGCGCTCGATCCCTGGAAGGCGACGATCGACCGCTGGCTCGCGGAGGACGAGTCCGCGCCGAGAAAGCAGCGCCACACCGCCCGACGAGTCTTCCAGCGCCTTGTTGAAGAACTCGGGGCGGAGGTGGGCGAGTCGACCGTCCGCCGCTACGTCGCGCAGGCGAGGCGGAAGCGGCCCGTCGCGCTCGCCGAGGTCAAGGTGCCGCAGATCCACCCACCCGGCGAGGAGGCCGAGGTCGACTTCGGGCAGGTGAGCTTCGTCTGCAACGGCAAGCTCGTCACCGGCCATCTCTTCGTGATGCGGCTGTCCGCCTCGGGCCGGGCGTTCCACCGTGTCTACGCCGGCGAGACCCAGGAGGTGTTCCTCGACGGCCACGTCGGCGCGTTCGAACGGTTCGGTGGCGTGCCCCGGCGCATCCGCTACGACAACCTGAAGCCCGCGGTCATCAAGGTGCTGCGCGGTCGGGACCGGCTGGAAGCCGCCCGCTTTGTCGCGCTCCGCTCTCACTACGGCTTCGACAGCTTCTTCTGCATCCCCGGCGTCGAGGGCGCGCACGAGAAGGGCGGCGTCGAGGGCGAGGTCGGCCGGTTCCGCCGCCGCCACCTCGTCCCGGTGCCGAATGTCTCGAGCCTCGCCGAGTTGAACAGGCTGGTGGCGCTGGCCGACGACCTCGACGACGGCCGCCACCTGCTCGGGCGCAAGGTGAGCGTCGCCGAGCACGCGGCGGGGAGCTCGCCTTGTTCCTGCCACTGCCGACCGATCGCTTCGACACCGCGCTGCCCCTGCGGTGCCGGGTCGACCAGCGCTCGAGGATCTGCGTCCGCCAGCGCTTCTACTCCGCCCCGGCTCGCCTCGTCGGCCGGCGCCTCGAGGTCCGGCTCTCGGCGTCGTTCGTCGAGGCCTACGACGGCGGAGCGCTCGTCGCCCGTCACGAGCGGCTGATGGCCAAGGGCGCCGAGTCCCTGACTCTGGACCACTACCTCGAGGTCCTCGAGCGCAAGCCCGGAGCGTTCCCCGGGGCGACCGCCCTCGACCAGGCCCGGGCGTCGGGCGCGTTCACCGCGCTCCATGAGCGCTTCTGGTCCGAGGCGCGGCGCCGGCTCGGCGACGCGGCAGGGACGCGGGCGCTCATCGGCGTTCTCCTCGCGCACCGCAACTTGCCAAGGGCTGCGGTCCTCTCCGGCATCGAGCGGGCCCTCGGCATCGGATCGGTCGACCCCGAGGTCGTGATCGTCGAGGCGCGCCGCGCCGCGGACGACCGGTCCGGCGTCGTCGTCGCGATCGGCGCGCTCAGCCGCTTCGACCGGCCCGCCCCCACCCTGCAGGCCTACGACACCTTGTTGGAGGAGAGCTCATGACCAAGCTGTCCGACCAGGCGGCGCTGGCCGCGATCGGCGCCGCGACCCGGGACCTCCGCCTTCCCGTCGTGCGCGCCGAGGCCCCACGCCTCGCCGAGCAGGCGACACGCGAACGCGTCGGCCACCTCCCTTACCTCGCCGACGTGCTCTGCGCGGAGGTCGACGAGCGCAATGCCCACCGCCGCGAGCGCCGGATCGCCGAGGCGCGCTTCCCGCGCCAAAAGCGCCTCTCGGAGTTCGACCTCGCCGCGTCGAAGTCCGTCGGGGCGGAGACGATCGCCCTGTTGTCGTCGCTGTCGTTCCTCGAACGCGGCGAACCGGTCGTGTTCCTCGGCGACTCGGGCACCGGCAAGTCGCACCTGCTGATCGGGACGGGGATCTGTGCCTGCGAGGAGGGAAGGCGCGTCCGCTACGTCACCTGTGCCGGACTCGTGAACGAGCTCGCCGAGGCCCAGGACGAACGTCGTCTCTCCCGACTCATCGCCCGCTACGGCCGGCTCGACCTCTTGCTCTTGGACGAGCTCGGTTACGTCGCCTTCGACGCCAGGGGCGCGGAGCTGCTGTTCCAGATCCTCACCGAACGCGAGGAGCGGGCCTCGATCGCGATCGCCTCGAACTTGCCGTTCTCGGAGTGGGGCCAGGTCGTCGCCGACGCACGGCTCGTCGCGGCGATCGTCGACCGGGTGACTTTCGGCGCCCACATCGTCGAGACGGGATCGGACAGCTACCGCCTCCGCGCAACCCGGGCGAAGCGGTCCCGCTGATCAGCGGATCCGCTGGAGCGCCGCGTTCACCTGCGCCAGATCGAACAACCCCGGATCGAAGTCCTCTCCGACCCAGGTCCGATACTCCTCGTGCTCTTCGTGGCGTGGATCGCGAAGCGCCTCGAGCAACTGGGCATAGCCACCCGTCCCACCGACGTCTTCGGGCGGACAGGCCCGAGCGCCCTCGGTGCAGACGGCGAACTTCAACACCGGCCGGGTCCTCGACGTGTGCTCGACGACCACCTGGTGCTTCCAGGAGTCGCCGAAGTCATAGTCATAGAGGAACTCGCCACCGGGGCGGACCACCTCGGCGAGCGTGTACTCGATCTCGTGGAGCTCGTCGTCGTCCCACTCTTCGACGTGCATCCCATAGAGCGCGTTGCTCATCCTGAACTGGTGGAGGTGGCTGTTCGTCCACCCCATCGCCGTCTGGAAGATCAGGTGCAGCTTGTCGAGCCGGACCGACCCGGGCACGAGCAGCCGCCGCCAGATCTCGGGCTCATGGTCCAACAGGGCGATCCGCATCCAGAACACGTTCGGCTCACCGGGCACACCCTCAACGCTACGCGGCCGCACCAGGCGGAGGGTTCGCCGCGAAGCAACGAATCAGGTGGGGCCAACTCCGGTGAGCACGGTGGGGCCAAATTGGGTTGACATTCTCATTCGACCGCGTCGCCGCCAAGGCGGGTCTGGTGGGCTGGCATCCCCATGAACTCCGCCACTCTTGCGCTTCGATTCTTCTCGCGCAGGGAGTTCCCATCGAAGTCGTGTCGCGCGTCCTCGGCCACTCGTCGATCCGGATCACTGCCGACGTCTACGGCCACATCCTCGATCCGCAGCGCCAACAGGCCGCGGAAGCGATGGCAGAAGCACTCTGGTCGTAGCCTGGACCGTTACGGCGTGACCGCGAAGCTGCGTTACGGGGTATGCGCCTACTTGCGGCTATAGCCGAGAGCAACCTGTCCGAGCGGTGAACGAGCGAAGAACTCCAAGCCGACGCGATTGAGCTGGCGACTATCTACGACGTGTCGGCCCGGAGTTGTGAGAACGCCCGCAAGCTCGCGTGTCACGGCGTGGAGTTCAGCATCGCTCGCATCTACGAGCGACACACCGTTGAGAAGTCGTTTGCGCAGCTTCTTCAAGTCGGAACGCACATGCGACTGATCCGCTACTTCGTGGGCGGCCTCGCGGAAGTGTGCATAGGAGGAGCTACCCAATGCACCGATGACCTGTCCATAGTCCGTAGGACCCAGCAGCGCGGCAGCGACTTCCACGATGGATCGAGCGGCATCGGACTTGTCTCGATCGGACCCTCCCACGGCATCGAGAAGAAGCGATTTCACACGGTCGACCGAAGGCATGAAGTCGCCCAGCCAGTGCCAGAGCGTTGACCTACGTCGAAACGCACTGTGAAGAATCAGGGCTTGGCCTTCAGAACTGGGGTTCAGTGACTCTCGAACTAGAAGGAGCGTGGCGAGTTCCTGGCCACTGAGAAGCTTCGAGGGGTCACGCTTCCAAATCGGTATAGCGCGGCTGAGAATCGCAGCGGGTTCGTCCTGGGGGATGTCGGAACCTGTGGCAAACGAGAGCTCGGCATCTGGCGGGAGTTCTGCGATCAGCGTGACTCGACTTCGCCATAGTTCTCGCTCGCGGTCAACTGCGTTGCTGATCCATCCCAGGTAGTCATTGCGAGATGCGACTTCTGCCTTCGTGCCTTTTCGCATATAGACGTCCCCTCGGCGGAAGGCGACCTCCTGGTGGCCTGATGGAGATGCATAGTTCCCATCCTTGCTGAACACCAGTGGTGGTCTCGGGTGCCGGGGAACCGAGATCTCAACTACGTGGAGTTCGGGTTGTTCGGCTGGACTCGTCCTCACGCTGAGCTCGATGTGGTCGCCCGCGATGAACCTGTCCACGAGATCGCAGAGATGCGCAGGGTCCAGTGCAGCGACACACGCATCGTCGACCCCTACGCGAAAGCCGTCGTTGGCCAGCCCGATCGCGATGACCCCGCCTTCGGCGTTGGCCATGGCAACCGCCTCCTTGACGAGCTGGAGCCGGTGCTTTGGATCGTTTGGATTGTACTGTTGCTTGTGTTCGTATCGCGCAACTTCATCCGAGGCCACTGAACAGATTCTTGTCCACACGAGGGCTACTTCGCGTCCTCTTGGATCCATCCGATTCGGGCATCTCCCCGGCGGCGGATGAATCGGCGGTCGGTGACCCTCAGGGGCATTGTCATTGTTATGGGGCGCGAGTCGTACTCCTGATCCGTCTGGATAGCGGCTGGTCCCGCCAAGATTGTTGAGCGACCACACAGATGGGGCGTTCGGTCCCTTCTGTCGTGATCGGCCAAGCGTGCCTCCTCCTCGAAATCTCGGAGGGGGATCACTTCCCTGAGCCGACGGCGCGGATATCCGACTGGGTGTAGATCCAGCTGCGCGAGTTACGGCGTATCTTGGCACTTGCGGGGCAGCGCCTCAGCGGGACGTTCGTCAGGGGCTTCAGCGGCGGCACCATGTGACAATGATCATTACCGTCAGCAAATGACCGTGAGTGAGAGATCCGTAAGGGACTCGAAATGACAACAGACGCGGTGCGACGTCGCTTCCCCAAACCCGGCCGCTCGCATCCCTAGACTGACGTTATCTGCCAGCTGATGTGGTTACTCAGTGTGTCGCTAGGACATACGGTTGGGGGTGTCTCTCTAGGGGACACGGATCGAATCCGAGCGGAACCAATATCGAGTCCCCGAGACCGCAGGATTTCCTTCAGCAGCAAGGGCGCTCCATCATGAGCTAACTGATTGAACTCATCAAACAGAACCTTCAGGCTTTCAACCTCATGCTCATCCCCAGCCAAATAACTTTGGAGCATCGCAACCGCCAACTCGGGGACTACTGCCGCACTGCCGGACACTACGGCCCGACCACCCTTGGCGGTGAACTCACCCCAAACCGCGTCATTGCCGCTAGCGACGCACACATCCGGCAGAAATTGGAGAAAGGGTTCGATCTCGTACATCGTTTCCATGGACAGCTTGATTCCCGCAATATTAGGTGCATCAAGCAGCTCGACAAATCCTTCAGCAGTTAGCCTATTGCCGGTAACCGCCGGGTAATTGTATACGAAGATGGGAAGTTCAGGAGTCTGCCCAGCACATGAGCGCAGATGGTCGATGATCGCCAGCTCGCTATATGGCTGAAAATACGGAACAATAGTAGCCAACGCAGTGGCGCCGGCGGTCGCTGCTCCGTCCGCTAACCGAAGGGCGTCTTCTAGGACGACGTGTCCAACGTGAGCGATTACCGGTACACGGCCATCAACTGACCGGACAACCGTCGAGATAAGAGTGGCACGCTCCCGCACAGACATCGCGATGAACTCACCTGTGGTTCCCCCTACCATGACCGCGGCAACGCCCCGCGATACCAAGAAATCGATATAAGAGGGAACGCGTTCAGAATCGACAGAGCCGTCGAGTTCGAATGGAGTACACATTGCCACAATGACGCCGCTTAAGTGCCGAACCCAGCCAGACTGTCTGTCGTAAGTACTCATACGGGTCCTTTCGCTGTTAATCGTCCGGGCGACCATGATGCGGTTACAGAGCCGGCGTCGACCCTCGACGGTGAGCGGGGCGTTACGGTGCATGCGAGCCTCCAGGGTGTGTGGTTGTGGAACAGCTCCACACCGCCCCTGGGGGCTCACTTCATCGGTGGATGCGCGTCGACAACGTCCGTGGGCAGAACACCTAGTTGCTGCTCTTGGCTGAGGTACGGGCATGTTACTGATATCGAACGCCTGTTCACATCAATCGGCTGTTCCTACTCAGGGAGAGCCCAGAAGCGTCCAACTTTATGTTTGATTCACGCACAAATTATATCCTCTAGCTTGCGTTTCAACAGTTAGAATTGTATACTTGCACAAAGATCGGTAGTCAAGCGCGCTACGAGACGACTCTGGAGCTGCTCCAGGAAAGGGAGGTCGCCGATGGCATCATCGTCGGTCCTGACCTCAAGACGGACGGCTACACCTGGAACCCTCTCGACCCGGTGCGGGTCGAGAGTTTCATGAAGGCGGCACGTCCTTGAGTTTCCTGCTCGGCATCGACATCGGGACCACGGGAACCAAGGCGTTGTTGCTAGATCCACAACGGGGTCCAGTCGCAGAGGCCGAACGTCCGTCACAGTTGCACGCTGCCCTGCCCGGGTGGGCCGAGGAGGATCCCGATACATGGTGGGCCAACGTCTGTGCACTCACACGCGAACTGGCACACGGCACCGATATCGCCGCAGTGGGTGTTACCGGCATGGTCCCGTGCACGATTCTGCTGGATGCGAACGATCGTGCTCTGCGCTGGTCGGTCCAGCAGAACGATGCGCGATCGGGGACTGAGGTCGCGGAGCTAAATCGGCGACTGGCAGGCGCCCGAGTCCTGGAACGAACCGGCTCTGCCATCACCCAACAGGCGACCGGCCCTCGTTTCTTGTGGTTTGCCGAGCACGAGCCGGACATCTGGCGACAGACGCGCACCGTGCTCGGCTCGTATGACTACATCTCCATGCGACTGACCAGCGAACGCGCCGTCGAGGCCAACTGGGCTCTTGAGACAGGTCTGTTCGACTTCCGCGCCGGTTCATGGGCTGAGGACATCGTGGCCGCTTCGGGCGGCCGGCTGGACTTACTGCCCCCCATCCGCCGACCCGAGGAGATCGTGGGTCATATCACCAAAGAGGCAGCCCGCGAGACCGGCCTCCCAGTCGGCCTGCCCGTCGTGGCCGGCGCGGCAGACCATATCGGTTCGGCATTCGCGGCGGGGATCCTCGACGACGGCGACGTGCTTGTCAAGCTCGGCGGTGCCGGCGACATCATGCTCGCGGTAGACGAGCCCCTCATTGACGAACGTCTCTACCTCGATTTCCACCTTCTGCCCGGTCGCTACATGATGAGCGGCTGCATGGCGACGAGCGGGAGCCTGATTCGCTGGTTCCAGCGGGTCGTCGCCGATGGAGCCGACCTCACGCAGCTGGATGTGGAGGCTGACCGCGTCGGGCCAGGTGCTGGTGGCGTCATCGCGCTTCCCTACTTCCTCGGTGAGAAGACACCGATCAACGATCCGGACGCCACCGGGGCGTTTGTGGGTCTGCAGCTCACTCATGAGCGCGGCAACCTGTTCCGCGCGGTTCTCGAAGGTATCGCCTACGGATTCCGCCACCATCTTGACGTCTTGGCCGAGCGCGGGCACATTCCACGCCGCGTCCGCGTCAGCGACGGCGGGTCGAAATCGAGGGTCTGGACCCAGATCACAGCCGATGTGATCGGCCTGCCGCTCGAGAAAGTGGAAGTACGGAGCGGCTCGGCTTTGGCTGTCGCTTTTGTCGCGGGCGTAGGCGTCGGCGTCTTTACGAACTGGCGCGACATCGAACGCTTCGTGAAAGTCTCCGAGGTCATCGAATCGCATCCTGACCCTGTCTACGACCGTCACTACGCCGCATATCGAGCGCTTTATCCGGCACTGAAGGAGGTTCTGTCATGAACGTGTTGATCGCCGGGGCGGGAAGTGGCATCGGCGAGACAAGCGCGCAGCTGCTCGCCGAACGCGACTTCAAGGTCGCGGTGACCGATTTCGACGAGAAGTGCAGGGCACCAAAACCTCGCTCGCTGCCCGGAAATGGTGGTGTTCAGTGCTAGCGACCATGATCAGCCGTGGCCTTTACCCTCCGTTGCCTCGGCCTGTGCCGGGTCCTCGGCCTGCTCCAATCCTCTCCGCAGACCGAGACGGACAAGGACATCGAGATCATGCTGCTCCGCCACCAGGTGCATATCCTCAAGCGCCAACTCAATGTGCGTGTCCTATCGCCCTGTAGATCGGGTGATCCTCGCCCCCACTCGCTGTTGCTATCGCGGGGGCTGGCGCTCCTTCCTCGTCATGTCAGAACACGCGGACACCGAGCAGCAGCTTACCGACAACCTGCCCTCGGCTGAGTTCCTTCTCACCGACGAGGGGGTGTCGCCGCTGAACGCGGGTAACGCCGAGCGACGGCGCTACCCGTAGTGGCAGATGTCTTCACATACTGACCGGCAATACTGTTGATAGCTAAACCAATATTGTTCATATCTAAACGAAGGGAATACCATTCCTACGAAAGGAGTATAAGCCCCATGGAACTCGGAATCGGCGGTGGAGTTGCTATTGTAACCGGCGGTGCAGCTGGCATCGGTCGAGCTACCGCTCACGTTCTCGCGGGAGAAGGAGTGAAGGTCGCCATCCTGGACCGTGACAGTGCGCTCGGGGCTTCGGGCGCAGAAGAACTCGTCCAGAAGGGCGCCTCTTGCATTGCCATTACCTGCGACATCGCTGACGAAGAATCAGTGAAGCAGGCAATCAAGCGAGTTGCGGCCGAGTGGGAGGCCATTGACTACCTGATCCTGTGCGCTGGCATCTCGGGCCTGTACGGCAAAAAGATCGAAGAAATCGAGGTTAGCCAATGGGACACCATGATGGGCGTGAATGTGCGCGGCCAGTGGTTGTGTGTTAAGCACGCGCTTCCCTATCTTCGCAAGAGCACAAGAGCATCAGTTTCGATAGTTGCGTCTGATTCCGCCCTCAGGGCTTCACCCCTGCATGTACCGTATTGCACCTCGAAGGGCGCTGTGCTCATGCTCACGAAGGCATTGTCGGTAGACCTACGGAAAGATGGCATCCGAGTCAACTGTGTTTGCCCCAGTATTGTGGACACTAGACAGTCCCGGGCTGACGTGGGCCTCTTGGAGAGTGGCTTTGAAGGAGTGGACTACCCAGTGATGAAACCGGAGGACATTGCTCGCTACCTCACCATTCTTGCCTCGCCAGTGGCCTATTCGATCAACGCTCACGCGCTGGTCGCTGATTTCGGGTACGCCGCTCAGTCATTATTCCCATGCTGACCGACCCGACCAATGTTTGCGAAGACACTGAAGCAAATGCACTCAAATTCACGCCGTTGACACAGGAGGGGTTGCTTTCGCCATCGTCACGAAAGAGTCACCCGGCTCTCGAGTGGTCTTTAGTTCGTTTAGTATCCTAACGCCGGCTCTGCATTGCTCCAGTCACTTGTCTTAGCGTTCATCACCACCCTGGTGCTGGCGAACATGATCGTGCCGTACGCATGTCACTGAGTACCTTCGCACGTCTGTCGTGTTGGTGAATGGGAACTGGGCCCATGCATGACTCTCATTGTGATGTTCCTGGGCGATGTCCATTGCTAACAACTCCGCCCAGGTAATCCGCAGATCGAGCACCGTTTCGTCGAACACCGCCAGGCAAGGATTCCGACCAACTGAAAGGAATAAGATGCCCCGTTTAACACTAGGAATCAACAACTGCTTCGCCCTTAAGCGATGGCCGCAGCCGCGGGAGTGGACCGATATCATTTGCGGTGAACTGGGTCTGACGACTTGTCAGCTGAGCCTCGACTTGCTGCCACCGGCGTTCACATCGGAACCGTCTCGTACCTACGCTGAAGCCAGCCGCGAGGCGGCTGCCGACATGGGTCTGTCGATTCATAGCGTCTTCACCGGTCTCGGCGCCTACGCTTCCAACTTGTTACTCAGCTCTGATGAGTCCGAGCGCAACGCGGCCGAGGCATGGTATCGCGAGGTTATTGATTTGACCGCTCTCGTCGGCGCGCGTGGCGCCGGCGGTCATATTGGTGCGCTCAGTGTCTCCGCAAACCACGATGTCAAACAGCGAGGCCTCCTCCTTGAGGATCAGAAGCATCGATTGGATCGTCTTGCGCACTACGCGGCCACCCACGAACTAGCTTTTCTTCTGTTCGAGAACCTCGCTGTCTCTCGTGAGTACGGACACAGCATTGAAGAGGCACGAGCCCTTGAAGAGGCACTTAGCGAGACGCCAGTGCCGTGGACGCTTTGCCTTGATCTCGGTCACCCGGCGGCATTACAGACCGGGACCAGTAGCGACGACCCACTGGCCTGGCTGGAAACGACCTGGCGTCACACGCCAGTTCTGCAACTGCAGCAAGCGCACCGCGGTGCAGACCTGCACGGACCATTCACAGAAGCCACGAACAAAGTGGGTCTCGTTCATCGGGACGAGGTCCTCGAGAGGCTCTCCGCCTGGAAGGTTCCGGAAGTGTATCTCTTTCTAGAAATTATTCCTGCCCATGAGGCCGATGACGCCACCGTGCTCAGGGAGCTCATTGAGAGTGTCGACTACTGGAAGACAGGAATCGAGGCTTGTGGGGTGTCAAAACCGGGTGTTTAGACGGCTGAGAATTGAATGTTGATAAGGATCGCGAAGCGTGAAGGGTGCAAGCACGGGATTCTGCGTTCGCACGGTCCCAAGATTGCCCGATGGTGGCGTGTAGGCCACCAGTATTCTGATCGCGCTCGTCGAAGCGCCAAATGCAGGCCGGTTTCGAGAGGATAGCCACGGATTGTCTTTGAAGGTGGCGGGTGACGAGCAGCGATGGCGATATTGTCGCCTGGTCATCCAATTGAGACGGCCAATGCCGGCTGACCGGACTTCCGCGCCTCAACCCCTGAAATGACGGCTTTCGGCCTGCCCGCCATGCGCTGAGTAGGGAAAACAAGGCGTAATGCCGGAGTTCGCTCGCCGAATGTGGGGGCGACACATCCTCGACATCGAACATCTACATGGCATAAGATGGGCGTGTGCACGTGAAGCGCACGACTCGCAGGAGGGGCGAAAAGGAGTACACCTACCTCTCGCTCGTCGAGTCGGTGCGCATCAACGGCAAGAAGACCCACCAGACGCTGTTGCGCTTGGGTGAGATCGGCGAGCTGGAAAGAAGCGGTCAGCTCGATCGCATCGTCGCCGCGCTGTCGGGCTACACGACGAAGCACTTCGTCGCGGCCGAGGGGCTCGAGGGTGAAGGTGCGCCCTCGTTTGGCGCCACGGCCGCGATCTCGGCTTACTTCGATCGCCTCGGTCTGCGTGAACACTTCCGCGCGATCGGCGACCGGCGGCACTCGAAGAACCTCGCCGACACGATCTTCGTCATGGTGGCGAACCGTCTGTGCGATCCGTCCTCCAAGCGCCGGACGATCCACGAATGGCTCGCGACCGTGGCGCTGCCCGAAGGCGTCGTGTCACCGCTGCTCGACCAGTGCTATCGGGGCATCGACGCGATCGCAGACGAGAAGGAGGCGACCGAAGAGTTGCTGTACGCGCGCCTCACCGATCTCACGAACCTCGACCTTCGCCTCGCCCTCTATGACCTCACCTCCACGTACTTCGAGACAAGCCGAGGTCCCGTCGATGAGTTCTCCTCCCGTGCCTATGGCTACAGCCGCGATCACCGCCCCGACCGTCCCCAGGTCGTGATCGGCCTCCTCGTGACCGGCAACGGGATCCCGATCGCCCACTACGTCTTTCCCGGCAACACCCGGGACTCGACGACGCTGCCACAGGTGATGGCCGACTACCAGTCCCGCTTCGGCGTCGGGAAGATCGCCCTCGTCGCCGACCGGGGCCTCATCAGCGAGAAGAACCTGCAAGACGTGGCGGCAGCCGGCTTCGACCATGTGCTCGCCACACGGCTCCACCACGACGGCGACGTCGCCGCCGTGCTCGAGCGCGCCGCAGCCGCCGGCGACGACGCGTGGCGCGCGGTGCCGGGCTTTCCGGGAACGAAGGCCTTCGAGGTGAACCTTGGCGGACGGCGATTCGTCGTGGTGTCATCAGCCGAGCGGAAGGCACGCGACGACCGGCGACGCGAAGAGCTCCTCGCCAGGGTGGAGTCCAAGCTCATCACGCTCGCCGATCGCGTGCGGGCGGGAAAGCTCGTCGATCCGGCGAAGATCGGGGCGGCCGCCGACCGCATCCTGCGGGACTCGGGCGTCGGGCGGTGCTTCGCCGTGACGATCCGACACGGCGTCTTCTCCTGGCGCTTCGACGAGGAGGCGCTCGCCTATGACGAGAAGCTCCTCGCCGGTCGCTACGTGCTCACGACGTCGCTGCAGGCCAGGGAGGCGTCGGTGACCGACATCGTGCGGCACTACAAGATGCTGCAGAACGTCGAGCGCAGATTCCGCGTGATGAAGGACTTCCTCGGTCTTCGCCCCGTGCACCATCACAAAGAGGAACGCGTCCGCGGCCACATCGCGCTCTGCGTCATCGCCGCGGTGATCGAAGCGGTGATGGGCAACGACCTGCAGCACGCCGGCGTGAAGGACCCCGACATCGCCGACCAGACGATCTCGCCGCGCCGGGCCTTGGCCGAGCTCGGGACCATCCGGCTGCACAAATTGAACGCCGGACGTCACATCGAGCTCGTCGACCGACCGACAACGCTGCAACGTCAGATCCTCGACGCCTGGCGCATCGAGGCCGACGCGTGGAGCCGGGCCAGAATCTCCTGAGCTGGGCAAACGCGCACGGTGTGGGGGAAACAACTTTCGATCGCGCCCGCACTACCAGGACGTTCGCGAACCACCCGCTGAAGTCCGGCCTGACCGCAAACTGAGCGGCCAGAGGCGTAGACAATCCGACCGGTGTGAAGCTGGACTACGCGGCAGCGTGGTACTCGTGGATGATCCCACCCAGCACGTCGCAACGGCCGATGTCGCTGAGCGACCGGGGAGCAGAGGTCACTGCGCTGGCCCGTGCGGGCACTTGGAGTCGAAGACCGCGGTGAGACCGATGCTGATTGTAATGTCGGATGTAGTCGCGAAGGACGGCTTCGAGGTGGTTGCGACCGAGAACGAGCGTCCAGTCGAGGCACTCTTCACGTACGGTCCGTATCCACCTCTCGGCGATCGCGTTCGCTCGAGGCGAACTCATCGGTGTCTTTACCACCTCGATACCTTGGGAAGCGAACACCTCGTCGAAGCTGGCGGTGAACTTCGCGTCGCGGTCCGAGATGAGGAACCTGAACGACCGATCCTGCGAGGTTGCGGGCAACCTGGGTGACCAAGGAGCCGGTCGGATGATCGGTGACACCGAGGATGTGGACTATTCGGATTTAGAGCTCGATGACGAACAGCACATAAAGCTGGGCGAACTTGATGGTGTCCACGCTGAACAAGTCGGTGGCCAAGATGCCGCTCGCCTAGGCGGCGAGGAACTCGTTCCACTTGGGTCCGCTCCGAGGTGCTGGTCCGAGACCTTGGCGTCGAAGGACTCGGCGGATCGAGCTTGCCGAGACACGGATCCCGAGCCCGCCAAGCTCGCCCTGGATGTGAACACACCCCTAGCGGTGGTTCTCCCGGCCGAGGCGGACGATGAGCTCGACGATCTCATCGCCGAGTGGGGGACGTCCAGGACCTCGCTGGGCTCGCCAAGGTTTCCACTTGCGTCTCGAGAGCTCCCGATGCCAGTGAGCAGGGTCTCGGGCGTGACGAGGAAACAGCGCCACCGCCATCGCGGGAGCAATCCGCTGAGCGCCGCAAGGATCGCTCGGTCCGTGGTCCGCTAGCGGACGCGGCCATGGAGCTGACGCTTGAGAAAGCGGACCTCGTGGCAGAGCACCATAGCTCGAGGTCCTTGTCCAAAGCTGTCCACCGGCAGGATCTCAGCAGGCCGAAGGTCCGGCACACGACGAGGTCGTAGAGGCGAAGGGGCACGGCAGATGATGCTCGACGATGCCGAAGAGTGCCAACTCAGCGGTCCGATCGACGTTTTGGCGCCCTACAGCCCGACCGTGTCCGAGTCGACGCGGACCAGACGTCGCAGTGCTGTCTTGTTCATCGTGGTGGCGAGCCAGCCGACCAGGTCCTCGAAGTCGCGGGTGAACCGTGAACCGGAGCGGCCGAACAGGACGCCTTCGGTGCGCATGCCGTGGGTGGGGCAGGTGAGCCGTCGCAGCTCGGCGCGCACCTCGACGCGCCAATGCTCAAGATCGAGGTGGCGCCATGAGGACGCGACCTTGCGAAGGTCATGGCGGGCCTTGGTGGAGAATCCGCACTCCGGGCAGCACAGCCGTCTTGAGCGCAGCTTCAGCGTCACGACCATCTTGGAAGGTTGGAAGTCCACGTCGGTGACGGTGACCCCGCGAGGGTCCAAAAGACGCTTGAATGCGGTGATGACACCCACGGGACCGGTCTCCTCGGCTCGTTTGGCTTCGTAACAGCGAACCTAGGGACCACTCGTGGAGCAATCGTCAAAAGTTGTGGATGAGACCAATTCGCTGATCACGCGGCGACCTCCTCTTCTTGCAGTGAGCTCTCGACCAACACCCCCTTCCTGAACTTCGCGCCGGCCCGCACGAGAGCGACGAGCTTCGGCCCGTTCACCGAGCGCCAGCGGTCCTGGACGGCTTCGAGGAGCTTGAAGGCCATCGCCAAGCCGGCGGCACGAGATTCGGGTCACTTGGTGACGCGCGTGCGGAGCCTCACTGTCGCAAACGTCGACTCGATCGCGTTCGTCGTTTCCAGGTGGACCCAGTGCTCGGCCGGAAAGTCGTAAAAACGCAGCAGCTGATCGAGGTCGTCACTGATGCGCTCGGCGGCCTTCGGCCACTTCGCGCGGAACTCGGCGTCGAAGGCTTTGGCGGGGGCACGGGCATGATCTTTGTCCTCGGCCTCGCGGATCTCGATGAGCATTTTCTTGGCAAGCGGCTGAATCGACTTCGGGAGCGCGTGGAGCTTGTTCACCATCTGGTGCAGCCAACATCTCTGGTCTTTCGTCTCCGAGGAGACGTTTCGAAGTGCCGCCCAAAAGCCGAGTGTGCCATCGCCCACCTCGAGGACCGGGGCGCGCATTCCGCGATGGCGCAGGTCTCTGAGCAGCGCTGCCCACGAGTCCTTCGACTCGCGATAGTCGTCACAGAGCGCGACGAGCTCCTTCGTGTCGTCGAGACACACGCCGACGATGACCAGGCAACACAGGCGCTCTTCTTCGAGGCGCACGTTGAAGTGGACGCCGTCCACCCAGATGTAGACGTAGTCGACGTCTTTGAGGTCATGGGCCATGAACGCCGCGTGGTCGTCGGACCACGCCCTGGTGAGCCGGGTGATCACCGAGGCCGAAAGCTCAGCGGCCGAACCGAAGAAGGACTCGAGCGCAGGGACGAAGTCGCCGCTCGACAGTCCGTGCAAATACAGCAGCGGCAGCACCTCGGTGACCTTCGGGGACTTGCGGCACCAAGGTGGCACGAGGCTGCTCGCAAAGTGCATCCTCCCGCCGGTCTTCGCATCGACGCGGCGGTTGTTCACGCGGAGCTGGCGGATCTCGATCGCGCCGACGACGGTCTTGATCTCTCGCGACCGGGCGTAACCGTTGCGCGTTACGAGGCGGTGGCCTTCCTCGTCGAGTTCTGGGACGAACTCGGCGACATACGCGTCGGCTTCGGCCTCCAAGACCGCGGCCAGCATGCGGCGTGCACGTTCGCGACAGATCTCGTCCAGCATCGAACGACCGTCCGCGACGGCAGGGTAGTGGGCTAGTTTCACCTGGCCCTCTGCCCCGACCCCGAGGGGGCTGAGCATGTTTGTCTCCTGTACGTCCCATCACGACGGTGAGGTCACCGAGGGCGGGTACCAAATCAAGAACTGCTCCGACACTCTTGCGATAACTGTCGGCCAGTCGCTGTCCGGCGGTGGCATCCCACCGGGTGCAGTTGTCGATGGCGTCGATGGTTCGACGGTGACGTTTCGTGCTGGGGTTGGCGCGTGGATGACTGGTCGTGTAGGTATCCAGGTCGTTTCAGACTTAGAAGTCTCTAGCGGTTCACTCCAGCGATTTGTTGAGGAAAGCGGCAACACTCGTCTGTAGAAGTTCAATCAGCTTCGCGATCGTTGTGCCGACGGAGTCAGACCATTCAAAGGGCACGTCCATTTCGGCTGTGGTTTGGGATTTGCCATCGTCCACGCGAACCTTGGTGTTGATCGTTGTCAGGTCCCCGATGTGGCTGAACTGCACAACGTTGACGCCCATGTCTCCTCCTGAACCGCCCCGAGATTGGTGACTGCTCCACCTCTTGAGAGGATGGAGCAATGGCAGAGCGACGACGACATGGCCGCTACCCGGAAGAGGTGCGCGACCGCGCGGTTCGGATGGTCTTCGAACACCAGGCCGAGTACCCGTCGCAGTGGAAGGCGATCGAGTCGATCTCGGACAAGCTCGGGGTCAACCACGAGACGCTGCGGATCTGGGTGCGACGGGCGGAGACCGACGCCGGGCAGCGACCCGGTCTCACGACCGAGGAGCGCCAGCAACTCCGCGAGCTCCAGCGTGAGAACAAAGAGCTCCGGCGGGCGAACGAGATGGCGGATTCAACCGGTCGCTGCAACGAGCTCTGTGAACTTTTCCGATGGTGTCATATAGCTGAGCGTCTTGCGCGGACGCCCGTTGAGACTGCGCTGGATGTCGCGGAGCTCCCCGACGCTCACGGTCGAGAGGTCCATCCCCTTCGGCAAGTACTGGCGCAAGAGGCCGTTCGTGTTCTCGTTGCTCCCACGCTGCCAGGGCGCGTGCGGATCACAGAAGTAGATCGGGATGTCGGTCGCGACGGTGAAGTCTGCGTGGTTCGCCATCTCCGCGCCCTGGTCCCAGGTGATCGAACGGCGGAGCTCGGCGGGCAAGCCCTCCATCGCCTTTCGCATCGCTGCCTCGACCGTCACTGCTGAGCGCTCGCCGCGAAGGTGCAGGAGCAGGAGGAAGCGGCTCGTCCGCTCGACGAGCGTCCCGACCGCGGAGCGCCCGCCCTCGCCGAGCACGAGGTCGCCCTCCCAGTGTCCCGGCACGGCACGGTCGTCGACCTCCGCGGGGCGCTCGGAGATCATCACCATCCCCGGGATGCGGCCCCGGCCGTCGGCCTGCCCGCGCGGCTTGCGGGTCGTGCGGCCCGAACGTAAGCAGCGGGCGAGCTCCCGGCGCAGCTCACCGCGGCCCTGCACGAAGAGCGACCGATAGATGGTCTCGTGGCTCACGCGCATCTCGGGGTCGTCGGGGAACTCGACCTTGAGCCGTCGCGCGATCTCGTCGGGCGACCAGAGCCGCTCGAGCCGGCGGGTGACCTCGCGCAACAACCTGCCCCGGCGGAGCTTGTGGGGCTTCGGTCGCCGGGCTTCGTCTCGGGCGCGCTCGTGGGCGTGCCAGGCGGAGTAGTGCTCGCGACCGCCATTGTTCTGGACCTCGCGGGTGATCGTCGACGGCACCCGGCCGAGCTCGCGGGCGATCGCGCTGAGCGACTCACCCCGGCCGACACCGAGGAGAATCCGCTCGCGCTCGGCGATCGTGAGATTGCCGCTCCGGGGCTCCCACCCGAGCGGCTTCGCATCGGTGTGGCGACCGGTGCGCACCATGATGCCGACCATCGGCCCGGTGCAGCCGATCTCCTTCGCGATGTCGACGAGACGCCAGCCCTGCGCCCGGAGGCGGAACGCGAGCTGCTTCTGTTCCGCGCTGAGATGGCCATGTCGTCCTTGCACCGGTGTCCTCCTGTGATCGGCTTTCGCTCATCTCACAGGACCCGTTGCGCTCACCGGTTGATTTCGCTGATCCTCAAGTCTGCAGCGGCTTTCTTCGGGGCGGAGCTCGACCGCCGATCGCTGAGATAGTCGCCTACATCGACGCCCACCGCGACCGCTTCGGGGTCGAGCCGATCTGTGCGGTGCTGAGAGAGCACGGCTGCAAGGTCGCCCCGAACACCTACTGGGTGGCGAAGAAACGACGACCGTCGCGACGCTTCGTGCGCGACGGGGAGCTCCGGCGCGAGATCGCCCGCGTCCATGCCCAGAACCTCGACGTCTACGGCGCCGACAAGGTCTGGGCCCAGCTCAACCGGGAGGGCATCCGTGTCGCCCGCTGCACGGTCGAACGCCTGATGCGGGAGCTCGGCCTTTCCGGCGTGCGCCGGGGTCGCGTCTACAAGGTGACGACGCACGCCGACGAGCGTCAGCGCCGGCCGAGTGACCTCGTGGAGCGGAACTTCCGGGCGCCAGCGCCGAACCGGCTCTGGGTGGCAGACCTCACCTACGTGAAGACGCACTCGGGCTGGGTCTACGCGGCCTTCATCGTCGACGTCTTCTCCCGTCTGGTGGTCGGTTGGCAGCTGTCGAACTCACTCCGTTCCTCGCTCGCCATCGACGCCTTGGAGATGGCGATCTGGAACCGGACTCGTGACGGAGGCGACCTCGCCGGCCTCATCCATCACACGGACAGGGGATCGCAATACCTCGCCATTCGCTATTCGGAGCGCCTCGCCGAGAACGACATCGTCGCCTCGGTCGGATCGCGCGGCGACAGCTACGACAACGCCCTGGCTGAGAGCTTCAACGGCCTCTACAAGTGGGAGCTCATCTACCCGAGAGGGCCGTGGCGGGGCCTCGACGACGTCGAGTTCGCCACCCTCGGCTACGTCGACTGGTTCAACCACCGCCGCCTCCACGGGGAGATCACCGACGACGCGACCTACATCACCCCAGCGGAGTTCGAGGCCGACTACTACCGTCAGAGAACACCCGCCCTCGTGGCGGTTTCCCAAACAAGCGAGCAGTCATGAAACCCGGGGCGGTTCACGTTCACTATGGTCAGCATTGACGTTCCCTCCTCACCAGCGCGCGAACGCCGGTGATCTCACTTTGGATATCAACGAGGAAGGTACGTCGCTTCCTACAGCAGGTGGGTGATCCACAACTTTCGGTCATAGCTCCCACCCGTGGGTGTCACGCGGATGGCCAGTCGTGAGTCCTCCACTGCTTGAGAACCACTGCCGCAAAACGGGTACGGATCAGTGGACGGTCAGCGATCGCTTATAACCGTTGCCCTGCAACGAGAAACTCCTGTTCAAACTGGTGTGGTCACCTACGTCTATGCCGGAAGACCCCTATTTGATGGCGAGAGCATTCGGCGGAGAACCGATGCCGCCCCGAGCGTTCAGGGGGGCGCTGGTCAAGAAGCACTCATACACGCCATCGTTGGCGCAGTCCGTCGCGAGCGCATCGAGCGACCACAGCTCCCCAAGGGCCATCCCGAGTTGACCGATGAGGATGCGGTGGAGGAAGCCGAAGGGGAACGCTTCCTCGCTGAAGTCCGGTGGCCAGACCTCGACAGCGACGGTATCGGCCGCGATGGCGATGATGCCGTTGTCCCACAAGTAGCGCGCCATGTCCTCGGAGTGCGCGACACCCGGTGCCTTCAGCCGCTGGGCCGTGCGCCGCCGGACGGCGTACGGCTGGGTGCCGTACCAACCGAGAAACCCGGTCCGCAGCAACAGGATGCAGCCCGTCGAGTAGGACACTCCGGCGTGTTGGCGGGCCCGCTCGAGATCCTCGACCGAGAAAGCGGTCGATCCCTCCGGAACGTACGATCCTCCGTTAGTGCGGAGCGTTCGTTCGAGATCGAGCAGCACCGCCCGTCCGGCGATTCCCCGTCTCGCCCAGTGGTCGATGGTATTCCTGCCGCCCGTGAGCACGTCCTCGGCGGAGGCTCCGTTGTAGAAGATGCCGGGCGCGTACGCCACGTGAGCGAGCGAGTCCCACTGACTGGAGGCTTGCGGGTAGAAGTTGTCATAGACGTCGTCGAAGTCCTCCACAGGCCCGGGCCTGTAGAGGACTCGCTGGCGGGGAAGGCCGCGATCGACATCGAGCGCGGGATCCACAGCGTCGAGTGCAGCGTCGAGCGGGAAGACGGCTCCGCGTCTCACCAACTTCGTGGCAGCGAGCACGCGTTCGGGAGTCTGCAGGTGCATGAGCCCGACCGAGTCGTTGGGGCCGAACAGCCTCCACCCGCTTCGTCCTCCCAGATCGGCCGCCGGCAGCTCTTCGTATCTGGGCAGGTCGTGACTGTGCTTGGCGTCACCTTCGACCGTCATCCCCATGCGAGCTCCTTCACGCCACGTCACGAACCAGCGGGTGCCGCCGTCCGACCGAACCTCCCGGTACGACCCAGAAGCGACAATCGTAACTGTTCAGGTGTCCATAGCCGACCTTCGGCTGTGTGAATTCGAGAGGGGAGCGATCCCGCTCGCACCATAAACGGGTTACTTCCCGAACAACGGGCCGCCGGACCAACAGTCGAGAATATCTTCAAAGCTTTTGTCGGCCTTGGCTTTCAACGCGCACGAACCACGATTGGCCTCGAGGCGATTCCCGACCCGCTCAGTCCAGTGCAATAAGCGATCCTCGACGCGCTGGAGATCGCCTCTGTACTTCCACCTAAGGGCTGAACTCACTCAAAACGGTGCGTGCGGACTCAACCAGTCGTCGCAACAAGCTCAGCGAGCTTCTCTGATGGTTTCCGGAATCCGAGCGTCTCGTGTGGACGGTTGTTGAGACTCGCGGCAAACCGGGCGAGGTCCCCCGCGCTGTGCACGGAGAGATCAGTCCCTTCGGCATGTACTGACAGAGTAGCCCGTTCGTGTTCTCGTTCGACCCGCGCAGCCACGGGCTGTGCGGGTCGTAGAAGTACATCTGGACACCGGTTGCGACCGTGAACGTGACGTGGGCAGACGGCTCCTTTCCCTGGTCCCAGGTGATCGAGCGGACCAGCTCTGCGGGGAGGGTGGCAATCGCTTTTCGCATCGCCTCGTTGACCTTCTTCGGCCTCGCGACCGTCAGGGAGGTGGAGCAGCAGCACGAAGCAGGTGGTGCGCTCGACGAGGGTTCCGACCGCGGAGCCGTTGTCCTTGCCGATGATGAGGTCGCCCTCCAAGTGGCCGGGAACGGCGCGGTCGGCGACCTCGGCAGGACGCTCGGAGATCCTCACCATGTTCGGGATCTGCCCGCGACGCTCGAGCCGCCCCTGCGGGCGGCGCTCGGCCCTGCCCGTTCGCAGGCAGCGGTAGAGCTCTCTGCGCAGCTCACCGCGGCCTTGGACGAAGAGGGACTGGTAGATTGTTTCGTGGCTCACGTGCATCGTCTCGTCGTCGGGGAACTCGATCCGGAGACGTCGGGCGATCTCCTCGGGCGACCACCACTGCTTGAGCCACATGGTGACCTGCGCGCAGAACGGGCCGGCGAGGAGCTTCGGGGTCTTCGGACGACGAGCGCGTGCATACGCTCCATGGTGCGCCCTCACCGCTCGGTAGTGGGAACGTTCGCCATTTGCCTTCACCTTACGAGAGATGGTCGATGGCGCCCGGCCGAGCCGCCGGGCGACAGCGCGGAGCGGCTCACCGATCGACAGCCCATGGCTGATCTGCTCACGATCCGCGAGCGACAGGCGTGACTGGCTCGTCGGCCACACGACCTGGCCGGACTCCCGCTTGCCGAGAGCGCGCACGACGAACTTCACGATCGAACGCGAGCACCCGATCTCCGCTGCAATCTCGCGGATCGTCCTCCCTTCTCGTCGGAGCCTTCGCGCGTGCTCACGTTGCTCAGCGTTAGGCGCGGTGCCAAGGAAACTTCCCGGTCGAGTCAACTCACAGTCGTCGATTCGCTGAGCTGTTGCGCGGATCCCTTAGGCTCGCCGCGGAAAACGGGTCTAGATGGTGTCCCACAGGACCCGGCCGGGCCGGTGAAGGAACTAGCCGTCAACCGATGTAAGGGCCGAGCAGGCTGAGATCGGCCGGGCTGAGCCGATCAGCGATGTTCGCGGCCTGATGCCAGTGGGGGTAGCGCAGCGGCTCGGCGCTGACCGCGTCCAACCGCGACACCTCTTCGTCGGTGAGTGTGAGCTCAGCCGAGGCCAGGTTGTCGGTGAGCTGCTCCTCGGTGCGTGCACCGATGAGCACCGAGGTGACCGCCGGCTTGCCGATGAGGTAGGCCAGTGCGATCTGAGCCGCCGACACATCGCGCGCCGAGCCAATCTCGACCAATGCCTCGATCGTGTCGTACAACTTCTCCTGGTCGTAAATCGGCGGTTCGTCCCACTCACCGGTCAATTGCCGGCTTCCCTCTGGGGCCTCGTTTCCCTGTCGGCGGTACTTGCCCGAGAGCAGGCCGCCGGCAAGCGGGCTCCACACCAGGATGCCCAGGCCCTGGTCGATCGACACCGGCACCAGTTCGGCCTCGGCGTCGCGCGCTTGTAGTGAGTAGTAGATCTGCTGGCTGACAAAGCGCGGCAGACCATCCCGCTCCGACACCGCCAACGCCTTCATCAGGTGCCACGCGGAGAAGTTCGAGGCGCCTACATAGCGCACCTTTCCCGAGCGGACCAGGAGGTCCAGCGCGCCCAGGGTCTCTTCGAGTGGGGTCTGGCCGTCCCATCCGTGCATCTGGTACAGGTCGATGTGATCGGTGCCCAGCCGACGCAGGCTCGCCTCGGCCGAAGAGATGATGTGGTGACGCGACAGCCCTGCGTCATTGGGCTCGTCGCTCATCGGGAACCGCACCTTGGTCGCGATGAGCACCCGGTCACGATCGCTGCCGAGAGCCTGGCCCAAGATCTCCTCCGACAACCCATCCGAGTACGCGTCGGCGGTGTCGATCAGGTTGACGCCGGCGTCTCTGGCAAGGCTGATCTGCCTGCGAGCTCCCTCGACGTCTATGTGACCCACTGGACTTGCCCATCCGGTCCCGCCGAAGCCCATCGTGCCGAGCGTGACGTTCGAGACACGCAGTCCAGAGTTGCCTAGCTGGCGATATTTCATGTGCTCGACCTCCCTGTCCCCTGGTGGGGGGGCGGCTCCGTTTCGGCTTCCCGCCCCGCTGAACTTCAACGCGACTATCGGAAGAAGGAGTTCCGAGGATCGAGGTTAGCACACAATGTGACTGATACACGCACAAATTGTCTCTCTGGGCTTGCGTTTCAACAGCTAAAATTGTATTCTCGCACAGAGATGAACAGTCAGCTGCGCTACGAGACGACTCTGGAGCTGCTTCAGGAAAAGGGCGAACTGTCGGTGGTGGAGCTGAGCGAACGGACTGGTGCTTCGCCTATGACCATCCGTCGCGACTTGCAGGTCCTAGAGCAGGAGGGCGTGCTCCGACGCGTGCACGGCGGCGCGATCAGCTTGACGTCAAGAGGCGACCTTCCCCCCTATTCCGTTCGAGAAAAGCGCGCGATGGAGGCCAAGGAGCGGATCGGTCAGGCTGCGGCCTCGATGATCGGTGAACGGGAGACTGTCATCATTGACGTCGGAACAACGACGCTCGAGGCGGCTCGAGCGCTTCGCGGGCGGCGAAACCTCACGGTGATCACCCCAAGCCTGCACATCGCCAACGTCTTGGCCAAAGAACAGGGCATCCGCTTGATGGTCACTGGTGGCACGGTCACGCAGGGTGATCTCTCGCTCATCGGCGATCTTGCCGAAGATGCTTTTGTGCGACTGCGTTTCGACACGCTCGTCATGGGCGTGGGCGGAGTGGAAGCCGAAGTCGGCTGCACCGAGTTCAACAGCGATGATGCCCGCGTCAAGAGGGCCGCCCTTGCGACAGTAAGGCGCTGCATCGTCGTCGCTGACAGTTCCAAGCTGGGTGTAGTGACATTCGCTCGAGTCTGCCCTCTCGATTCGGTGGATGTCGTGATCACAGATGCCAGGGCACAGCCGGAGCAGGTGGCCGCGCTGGAATCGACTCATGTGGAGGTAGTGGTGGCGTGATGGAAGATATCCAAAAACTGTTTGTTGACCACAAGCCACTCATCGCGATGGTGCACCTGCTCCCGACTCTCGGGACGCCGCTTTATGACGCGAGATCCGGCATGGAAGGAAACATCGAGCACGTTCGGGCGGATCTGCGGATCCTCCTCGATGCCGGGTTCGACGCTGTCATGTTCTGCAATGAGGGCGATCGGCCGTACTCGTTCCGCGCCGGATATGAAGGGGTGGCCACAATGACCCGCGTCGTGGCTCAGGTCGCTCCCACCGACCGTCCCTTCGGAGTCGACTTCTTGTGGGACCCGCGCGCGGCTCTCGCCGTCGCTGCCGCCACCGGCGCCTCCTTCGTGCGCGAAGTGATGACCGGAACCTATGAGTCCGACATGGGCTTGTGGAACACCGACGCTGCTGATCTTCTTCGCGAGCGGCGCCGGCTCAATGCGGACCACGTCGGCATGTTCATGAACGTGACGCCGGAGTTCGCCAGCCGACTCGGCAGTCGCAGTGTCGGCGATATCGCCCGCTCTGTCATCGTTTCGAGTCTTGCGGATGCGATTCTCGTCTCGGGCCCCATGGCCAGCGCGGAGCCCGACATGGATGTGTTGCGAGAAATCGCCGAGGCCGTCCACGGTGAGGTTCCCGTCATTGCCAACACAGGTGTGAAATCGACGAACGTGGCCTCCTACCTCGAGGTCGCCGATGGCATCATCGTCGGCTCTGACCTCAAGACGGACGGCTACACCTGGAACCCTGTCGACCCGGCGCGGGTCGAGAGTTTCATGAAGGCGGCAGCCCAGAAGGTCGTATCACCAGCGCCCGACCCTTCTGCACGGGGTGCAGCGATTGTCGGGAACGAGTCGGGGACAACGCCCAAACAACCCGACCGAGATCGATGAAAGGCTGCTACGTGGACGAATTAACTGTCGTCTTCCAGTCCGAGCAGACTGCAGAGCTTCAGCCCTACGACTACGAGGAGCGTGTGCTCGGCGCCGTCGGCGCGACGTTGCGAGTCGGGCGTTGCGAGTCGGGCTCGCAGCTGGTCGCCGAGGCGCAGGGTGCACGTGTCATCTGGATCGAGTGGACGCCAGCGATCACCCGTGAGGTGTTGGAGGCGCTGCCGGACTGCGAACTCGTCATGCGTTGGGGCGTCGGGTACGACCAGATCGATGTTCGGGCGGCATCCTTGCTCGGCATCGCTGTTGCAAACGCGCCCTCGTACTGTACCGACACGGTGGTGGAGCACACGTTCGCGCTACTGCTTGCGGTGACGAGGCGCATCGCCCTGGGAGACCGCCGCATCCGTGCCGGTGATTGGGGGGGGACCGACTGGGGGTGCGAAGCGATCAACGGGCGCACCTTTGGGGTGGTCGGTCTCGGGCACATCGGCCGTCGAGTGGCGGCACTCGCCGAGTCTTTCGGATGTCATGTTTTGGCGAGCGACGTCCTTGCTCCCGTCGACCCCCCTGAGGGCGTTTCTATCGTCGAGTTCCGTCAGCTGCTCGAACAATCCGACATCGTCTCTTTGCACGTGCCGCTCAGTGCGGACACCGAGCACCTGCTTGACCGGGAGCGTATCGGGTGGATGAAGCCCGGCGCCGTGCTCGTTAACACGAGCCGTGGAGGCGTGGTCGAGGAGGACGCCCTAGCGGAAGCCCTGCAGCAGAAAAGGCTGTTCGGTGCCGGACTCGATGTGTTCGAGACCGAGCCGCTGCCGGCCGCTAGCCGCCTGCGCGAGATCGATGAGGTCGTGCTCACTTCCCACGCGGCGGCCGGCTCGCCCGACAGCCTGGCCAAGTTGCGCGCCGAGATGTGCGATACCACGCTTTCATGGCTGGCCACCGGGTGGGCCAGCTCAGTTGTCAATCCCCTCGTGAGGGAGACGCGTCGCTGGCAGGGGCCCTTATGTCTCGCCGGCGAGCTTGCGGCCGCTGATCATCTTGCCGCTCAGTCATGAGAAAGAACTTTTTGCATCAAAGTAGGCAATGCTGTTGGTGAACTGACCATCAAACGTTGCATCGACTAGTCGGGATTCTGAATTAGCCGACGCAGGAGGGTGAAATGTCGAGTATTTCGGCCAAATTCAAACTCAGTGTCATCGTTGCTGCGTTTACACTTGGCAGCTCAATGGCGGTGGCAGTAGCAAATCCCAGTACCTCGGCTGCCTTACTTCGGTCTGCGAAGCCGACAGGATCGATTACTTGGGGGATAACAACTCAAGACGAGTCGCTAGATCCAGGTGTTCTTTACTCTACCGACGATAACTCCATAACCTTCGAGGAATGCGATTCTCTGCTCAAATTCGGCACCAACGACCAGCTCGAGCCAGATCTGGCTAGCTCCTGGAAGCAAACTAGTCCCACAACCTACGTTTATAATCTTGTCCATAACGCCAGGTTCTGGGATGGAAACCCAGTGACTGCCACGGATGTGGCTTTTTCGATCAACCGTCTTAGCAGTCCCAAGTTGGCTTCTCCGTTGCTAAGCCTGGTGCAGGCTGGGAGCATTAAAGAGGCCATCGCCAATGGAAAGTGGCAAGTAATCATCAAGCTCAGCCAGGCGAATCCGATTGCTAAGGATCTTCCAGCCACGCCCATCGGGCAAGTCGTAGAGAAAAGTGCAGTTGAAAAGTGGGGATCAGCCTTCGGCAGCGCCCCCAACAAGGTGATGTGTAGCGGACCGTATCGTCCGGTCAGCTATGTAAAGGGTGCTACGACAGTACTTGACGCAGTGCCTAACTACTGGAACAAGGCCGCTCTTCCAACCTTCAATCAGATAACCTTCGAGCAAGTGAACGACGCTGAGGCACTAATAGCGGGGCTTCGCAGCGGGGCGATCAGCGGAACCTTCGACCTGGACGCTCGGGACGCGATCACTCTGGAGCACGATAGCAAGCTCGACGTTGAGTTCGTTCGTTACGCGGGTAACAGCAACTTCATCAACCCGAACCTCGAAAAGGGTCCTTTGGCGAACCCGCTGATCCGTAAAGCGCTTAGCCTGGCAGTAGACCGCTCCGCGTTGGCGTACGCCATCGACGGCGCGGAGGGAGAACCGCTGAAGGACATGGAGACGCCAGCTTTGTTCACTGACTATCGGTCGCTATATCTGGGTGCGTACGACAGCCTACCCAACCCAATTCACCCCGATATTACAGCGGCCAAGGCATTGATTAAGGAGGCCCACGCGCAGGGCACAACGGTTACAATCGGCATTGAGGACAGCCTTACTTCCGACACCGTGTCCGCTGAATTGGAGGCAGCAGGGCAGGCTATCGGCCTGAAGGTGAAGATGGTAAGGCTTACGTCGGCGGCTTTCGACGCCACAGTTTACAGCGGACACTGTCCGAGTTATAACGCTGTGACGGGCTACTGGGCGCCAGACTTTCCGACGGCCGCTGCCGAGATTGTTCCACCGCTGGCGAGCGTCTATTCCAATAACTCGTGCTACTTCTCCTCGACATATAACGCGCTAAAGGCGAAGTGGGCGGCGTCCCCAAACGGCAGTGAGACGCAGGCCCGGGCAACCATCGCGATGATGAAGCTCGTCGCAGATGACTACGTCTATATTCCTCTATACGCGGATCCCCTCGTACAAGTCCACGAGGTGAGTTTGACCGGCTATACTGAGTCGCAGGTATGGGAGTATCAACCGTTTGCTGTGCAGCTGCATTTCAAGTAACGTTCAAGCGTTTCCGTCTGGGTGCAGTAGTGAAAAAGTTTCGTGGCCGTCACGGGCAGCTGCCGATTACATGGCTGGGCGGCGTCTAGTGTACTCAGACGGAAACGGCCTGTTTCGGATCCGTATGGACTTTTGCGAGGGAACGCTTAGAGTAATATCGGGAAGATCCGGTCCTTGGTGGCTTCCGGTGTGAGAGGTCGGTAGATGGTGATATTGGTCCCGTCGGGAGGTCGCCGCCGCGTAGGTGAAATGCCCGAATTACTGTCGTTCGCGGGATGGGTGGGAATGTCGCGTGGGGTTATTCCAACACCGGGCTGCAGGTCTATATATCTCTGGGTTGCACGTTTGCTGAGGGAGCCGTAGATGCGAGGCTGATTTGCGGTGATCTCGAATGCAGCGAACACCGAGCATGTCAGGGTCGGTTGGAGGAAGAAGTGCTGCAGTATGTAAGCAGACGAGTGTTGGCCCAGATTGGGCTGCTGATCACGTCGACTCTAGTGGTGTTCCTTTTGTTGCATATCGCGCCTGGTAACCCTGCAGTTCTCCTGAATGGGGGTCACCCGCCCAACGCTGCGACTATTAAGTCCCTGGATGCGAAGTACGCGCTGAACCGTCCGTTGACAACTCAGTATTTCCTATGGATTAGCCACCTACTTAGGGGAAACCTGGGTGAGTCGATTGCAGCGCGCGCGAGCGTGGTGAGTGTGCTGGCGCCCCGCTTCAGCGTGACGCTCTTCTTGACGGCCTACGCTGCCTTGATCATGGTGGTGTTCGGTATCGGGATCGGACTTATCAGTGCCGTTTTCAGGAGCGGGGTGGCAGATTTCATGGCTACGCTGGGCTCACTGACACTTGCCGGCGTACCGTCGTACGTGACCGCAGTTGTGTTGGCAGTCGTATTCGGAATCGAGCTCGCCTGGTTTCCAGCGCTGGGGGGTGGGGGCGTGGGAAGCTTTTTCACGAGATTGGATTCTCTTACGCTTCCAGCAATCGCATTGGGATTGTGCTCCTTGGCGATTGTGAGCCGTGTTACCCGTGCGGGCGCGATTGCCGAGCTGCAGAGTGAGCACGTTCTCGGCGCGCGGGTCCGGGGACTCTCGGAGGTTACAATTGTTCTCAAGCACGCTTTGAGGGGATCGCTAGTGCCGGTTATAACGATCGTGGGCGCGCAGATTGGGTACCTTCTTAGCGGCGCCATCGTTGTTGAGTACGCGTTTGGTTTGAACGGTCTCGGCACCTTACTGGTGTCTTCGGTTCTGGATAAGGATTACGCTGTGGTCCAGGCGATAGCACTGTTTATCACGGCCGAGTTCCTGATGATCAGTCTGCTTGTGGACTTGCTATACGGGGTGATAGATCCGCGGATCCGGTTAGCGGGGTCCCGGCGGGGAGGCGATTGACGCTGGCGATATCAGAACTGGCCCTCAATGCTAGCCGTAGAACCGCCGTCAAAAGAGAGGGCGCTGTTGGCCTGTTTGCCAAGGTTGTCCTCTTTATGAGTGTGACGATTATTGGACTCATCGTAGTGGTCGCGGTGTTTGCTCCATGGCTCGCTCCTCACAGTCCGACTGCGCTGCACTTGCTGAACGCGTATGCCGGTCCGAGTCGACGGTATCTGTTGGGACAGGATGGCGCTGGCCGTGACGTTCTGTCGCGCTTGATGTATGGAGCGCGGCTTTCTTTACTAGGTCCGACGATTGTTGTGGTTATGGCGGTGACCACCGGTGTCCCGCTAGGCCTGATGGCCGCATACAGTGGGGGCTGGAGCGACGGTATAGTGTCGCGCGTGTTTGATCTTATATTCGCTTTTCCCTCCCTGCTTCTCGCGATCGTTATAGTCGCTACTTTTGGCGCGAGCTTTTATACGGCGGTGTTTGCCGTTGGAATCACCTATATTCCTCTCATGGGAAGGGTGGTGCGTTCTGCGGGGCTGGTCGAGAGACA
Source organism: uncultured Acidimicrobiaceae bacterium (assembly GCA_963785415.1). Classification (GTDB taxonomy): domain Bacteria; phylum Actinomycetota; class Acidimicrobiia; order Acidimicrobiales; family Bog-793; genus Bog-793. The sequence continues at coordinate 975,443 of CAWAVB010000001.1, read as the reverse complement.
TAAGTCGTATGTTGAGGCGTGTCGCGTCCAGGGTTATGGTGCTGTACGGGTGATTGGTGTGCATATAGCCCCGAGTATCGCGCGGGTGATCATTACGCAGACAACGCTCTATTTCGCGTATGCCCTTCTAGACCTGGCCGCTCTCTCCTTTCTTGGTCTAGGTGTACAGGCTCCCCAGATCGACTGGGGTGGGATGCTTGAGAATGCCAATCAGGGTGTATTCGAGTCCCCGACGGGCGTGATTGCGCCGGCTGTTGCGATTGTCCTTCTCGTAGTGTCTCTCAATTTGCTCGCGGACTGGTTCGCGGATCGTGCGAGCGACTCCCAATGACTGCAGTTATTGCTGGCGCGGGGCAGGAGCATCGTTGCGGATTCTCCTCTACTGGAGGGTCGGGGACGCCTACATTGGAGCTCGAGTCGCTAACTACGAGCTTGTCATCAGGTGGGCGATTGCAAGCCGTCGTGCTCGGGCTGGATCTTAGGATCGACCGCGGAGAGATCGTTGGAGTAGTCGGTGAGTCTGGCAGCGGGAAGACGGTGACGGTTAGGAGCATTGTGGGTGCGCTGCCGAGCCATGCGGTGTTAGAGGGCTCGATTCGGGTGCAGGGAGAGGAACTGGTTGGCGCGTCGCGGCGGCGTCTTCGAGAGATTCGCGGGAAGCATATTGGTATGATCTTTCAGGACCCGCGGGCTTATATTGACCCGCTATGGCGGGTAGGGACCCACATGACAGAAGGCATGAGGACACATCTTGGTCTGTCGCGTTCCGAAGCAAGGCAACGGGGGATCAAGCTACTTGGGGAGGTCGGGCTGGGTCATCCGGAGCGGGTGTTTCATCAATACCCCGGCGAATTGTCGGGAGGGATGCTCCAACGGGTCATGATTGCAGGAGCGCTGGCTGTCGAGCCCATCCTCTTACTCGCCGACGAGGCGACGACGGCACTCGACGTCACGACCCAGGCGGAAATCGTAAGCTTAATAGGTCAACTTAGAGCTGATCGCGGTCTCTCGGTGTTATTCATCACTCATGACCTGGCGCTGGCCAGTTTGATTTGCGATCGTGTCTGTGTGATGTATGCCGGACGATCGGTAGAGCAACGTGAGGGAAAGGGTGTCTTCTATGACCCTCGGCATCCATATACCCAGGGTCTATTAGCGGCGCGACCTGACATATTCAGGAAGCTGGATCGCCTCAAGGTCATCTCAGGCAATCCTACGACCGCGATGGAAGCTCCGGACGGATGTGCTTTCCATCCTAGGTGCCCTTATGCAGACGAACGGTGCGCGTCCGAAGTCCCAACGCCTGTAGCGATAACAGGGGGAATGGCTCGCTGCTGGCGGCTCGATCAGGTACCGCGGAACAAGGCCGCAACTGCGCACGGAGACTCGTCGTGATCACGGACCCGGGCGGTGATCTCCTCGAGGTCCGGTCGTTGTGCAAAGACTTTCACCTGAGGTCGAGCTGGCGGAGAAGGTCGACATTGCTGAACGCGGTGAAGAACGTGAGCTTCACAGTCCCGCACTCTGGGTCGCTGGCGATCGTGGGCGAGACTGGTTCAGGCAAGACGACTACAGCCCGGATCATCGTCGGACTGGAGACGCCTACCTCTGGAGAGATCCGATTTGCCGGCAACGTCCTCCGAACGCGTCCTAACAGGGCCGAGCGTCGCGCGAGAGCGCGCCTGATTCAGATGGTCTTCCAGAACCCATTTACTTCACTCGACGCGCATCAATCCATTGCCAGCGCGATCGAGGAGGTTATCGCCTTCCACCAAGTACGACCCGCGGAGCGGCGCGCCGAACGGGTCGCGGAGCTGTTCCAGCAGGTGGGGTTGGATGCTCGTCTCGGTTCCCGGTCGCCGCGACAGTTGTCAGGAGGCCAGTGCCAACGGGCCGCGATTGCTCGGGCGCTTGCCGCAGAGCCGGATCTTTTGGTGCTGGATGAAGCTGTGTCGGCCCTCGACGTATCGACTCAGGCCCAGATCCTGAATCTATTATCGGATCTGAGGGACCAGCTCAACATCGCGGTGCTCATGATTTCGCACGACCTCGCGGTGGTCCGCCAGGTTGCTGACGATGTGGTCGTCATGTACCGCGGTGAAATTGTCGAGTCGGGCCATGTGGACTCCGTCCTCTCCTCATCGGTGCATCCCTACACGCGGCGGCTTGTCGCTTCGGTTCCGAGTTGTTGAGGGACGTATTCGATGGACACGTGGGCGACGCTGATTGTGGGGATGGCGGATGGCCTACGACCTAACGCCCAAAGTGCCAGCATGTCTCGTGCTGAAGTAGGCAGCTCGTCGCTCGGGCGAACCAGCGAGGCGTTCAAGCAGTTCTGGCGCGACTTCCGCGACACATTTCTCGCCTGCTGCATTCTCCTGAAGATCGCGTGCCCGAGCATCGAGCGGCCTATCGACTTGTCGAAGGTGGCTGAACACGCGAGAGCGCTCTGGGCAGGGCTCGCTCGGGTCGCGGTGGACGCCGACTTCGCGTGACGAACGGACCGGTTCAGGGCGCCCACGGCGGGAGGGTGTTACAGAACCCCTGTTACAACGCTTGCGAACGGCCAGGCTGACGGGCGCAGAAGCCGCCCACAGTGACGGCTACTTTTCGGCGAGGACGTCATCCTTTGAGGACGCCTACAACACCATCTGGCTCCGGTCACCGTCGCTCGCACCACCGGACTTGATGAGCAGGGCCACGGCAGCGGCAACGACAGCGACGATCGACGCGACTACGAACGCGGTATCCAAGCCACTCATGAACGTCGAATGTGCGACGGAGGTCACCAGAGCGGCAACTTGCCTCGGCATGTCGGGACTGACCGGTGCGACGCCGACGGCTACCGCTCCTTTGGCCGCGGCCAACTGCGGGGCTGTCAGCGCCGGCAGGTGGGCTGCGGCCCAGCGCACGGGTAACAGATTGTCGACTCTCGTCGACATGACCGCGCCGAGCACAGAGGTGCCGAGCGCGCCGCCGATCTGCAGCCCGGTCGTGGTCAAGCCACCCGCGACGCCGGCCAGCTCCACCGGAGCGTTCCCAACGATCACGCCAGCCGAACCGACCATCACCGGGCTGAGGCCCAAGCCGATGAGCACGAACCAGATGATCGTGGCATCGGTGCCGGACGCCGCGCCGAGTCGGGAGAGACCGAACATCCCGCCCGCGGCGATCACCATGCCGACCGCGATTGGCACACGCGGACCGGTCTTGGTGATGAAGAGGCCCACGAGCGGTGCCCCGATGATGAGTGACCCGCTGAGCGGCACCAATCGCACCCCGGTCATCACCGGGCTCATGCCGTGCACGTTCTCCATGAAGAACGTCATGAAGAACATGGAGCCGAGCATGGCGAACATCAGCAATATCACAAGCACGGTGCCCGCCGACAACGAGACCGAGCGGAACAACCGCAGCGGTAGGAGCGGCTGAGCCGAATGTTGCTCCCAGAGGGCGAACAGCGCCAGCACGACCGCCGCGCCGAGGAGGAACCCGATCGTCCTGCCACTTCCCCAGCCGTAAGCCGACGCCTTGATCAATGCCCAGACCAACAGGAACAGCCCGCCCGATAACAGGCCGATGCCGGGCAGGTCGAACCTCTGGGCGGCCGGCGACGGTGGCGTCTCGCGAACGAACAGCAACGTCGAGACCAGGGCGAACGTGCCGACTACCACGTTGACGTAGAAGCACGACTCCCAGTCGACGTGCTGGACGAGCAGGCCGCCGATGATCGGGCCCGCCGCCGTGGAGCCACCGATCACCGAGGCCCATATACCGAGCGCGTTATTCAGCTTCTCCACCGGGAACGTCTCGCGCATCAGCGCCAGAGCGGTCGGCATCAGCATCGCCCCGAACACGCCCTGCGCGACACGGAACGCGATCACCAACGAGATGCTCTTGGCTGTAGCTCCGGACACGCCGATCGCCGCCGAGAACAAGGCGAAGCCGATCATGCCGATGACGAACACCTTTTTGTGCCCGAAACGGTCGCCAACCTTGCCGATGGTGATCAAGGTCACCGCCAGTGCGAGCAGGTACCCGTTGAAGACCCACTGGATGTCGGCCAGTGACGCATGCAGGTGAGACTGGATCACCGGGTTGGCGACCGAGATGATCGTGCCGTCCAGCGGCACCATCATCACGCCGAGTGCGACCGTTATCAGGGTCAGCTTGGGATTGCCGTACAAGCGACCACGCCTCGGCGCGCCTCCGTCCACACCCGGCGTGACAACCGCCACATCTGTCTGCATTAGCGCTTCCTTTCTCGGGCACGGGTCCGTTGCGGGTGACAACTTCGATGAATGTGTCAGTACCTGACATCTGATAACCTATAACGATTGTCATTATCTGGCAAGTTCGGCTAATGTAAGAGCGTGGAGCGCGGTTTGGCCTACTCGACGGTGGCGATGACGCGGAAACGGGGCACTCCCCCGTCGCGACCGGCCGGGGGCGTCGCCACCCCGCCAGACGGGCCCCGGCGAGGACGCAAGAAGCGCCAGACACGAGATGCTCTGATCGACGCGGCACTAGACCTGTTCGAAGCCAAGGGCTACGAGCACACCGCGGTGCACGAGATCACCGACGTCGTCGACGTCTCGGAACGCACCTTTTTTCGCTATTTCGCCAACAAGGAAGACCTGGCGATCTTCTTCGTCAAACAGGAGATGGATGCCTTCGCCGAGCAGCTGGCCGCCCGACCTGCCGACGAAGGACCGCTCACCGCCGTCCGCAACGCCTTCCGGCTCGGCCTCGAGCGGCTGCAAGCCGACAGCAGCATCCGCAATGGCGAGCCGAGGTACCTGTCGGTCATCAGGCTCATCGAGGCCACCCCCGCGTTGCTCGCGGCAAACCTCCGCTACGTCTACGAGAACAGCGACAAGACCGCCCGTGTGCTCGCCGAACGCGAAGGTGTCGACCCAGCCACCGACCACCGCCCGTCGCTCCTCATGGGTATCTACGCCACGGTCTCAGCCCTCGTTTACCGAGACTGGTGCATTCGCGGCTGCGACGGTGTCGAGTCCATGCTCGCGATCTTCGACGCGTACGCGGACCAGCTCGGTCCGGCCATCTCTGACCACTGGGATGCTGGCCCGCGCAGCAAAGGGGCTGGGGTTCACTGACGCGGATCAATCTCTAAAGCGATCGGATGTTGGAGCCACAACAGAAGGCATTCAGGCGGGCCGGGTCGCCGGTGGAGTTCTTTGCCTTGTGACGACGGTGATCGGTTGAACGATTGCACACTTGCGGCACCTCTCGGCTCGACGGTGACAATTCAAAACATGTCGCGGTGCTGGGCTGCGATGGATAGTCACCCCGTCAGGTCGTCCTCATCGACCGGCCAGACCATCGTCAGATCGACGACGCGCGCGAGAGCGTTGTAGGCGCGCCACGCGCCGGTGAGCGAAGCGCAGGGAGCACGACTGATGCTACGTCAAGAGGAGGTGCCCCACCTCCGCCAACTACACGCCAACTATGGGCACTATTGGCCGTCTTGTATCGCCTGGTGTCACCCAGGCGTAAATGGCCTCAGAGCTGGTGTGTTGCGACACAAGGCGGCACACTGCGGCTGGGCAAACTTGACTGACAGTCAAGAGGTTCGCGGGTTCGAATCCCGTCGCCTCCACTCTTTGGGGTCTAGGTCAGAGGTCCCTCGGGGACGTTCGTGTCAACCAAGATCTCCAGCACTTCACCGATTGTCCGTTCTCGGCCGATGGCTTCTTGTAGGGGTAGGTGGGCTTGAATCTCGTAGCGGTTGCGACGGCCGTCCTTGTTCTTGACCACGTAGCCGGCCGAGGCCAGGTCGTTTACGACGTCGAAGGCGGTGCGTTCGGTGATGCCCACCATCGTGGCGATGTCGCGCAACCGCACCCCGGGGTCGTGGGCGATGCACACGAGGACCCGGGCGTGCTTGGTGAGAAAACTCCACGCTGCCATCGCCAGTGAGTATAGTCATATTTTTCTAGAAGTAAATTGCTAGTTCTGTACAACTAGAGTAGAGTAAGTCTCAGACCCCGAGGCCCCCCTGTCGCCGACACCGAGTTGCTCGAGAGTCAGCGGAAGGATGCAGCCATGTTGATGCGATTCGAACCATTGAGTGAGTTCGACCAGATCACTGAGCAGTTGAAGAGCGAACGTCGGGCTTGGCAGATCCCGGTCGACGCCTACCGCCGGGACGACGAGTTCAAGGTCCTGTTCGATCTACCGGGCACCGATCCGGGCTCCATCGAGCTGACCGTCGATAACGACGTCCTCACCGTGCGAGGCACGCGCACCTGGCTCCGATTCGATGACGACCAGATCGCGATTACGGAGCGCCCGAAAGGTGAGTTCAGCCGCCAGCTGTTCCTCGGGGAGAGCCTCGATCGCAACAAGATCACGGCCGCCTACGAAGACGGCGTACTCACCGTCACCATCCCGGTGATCGCACAGGCCAAGCCCCGCAAGGTCAAGATCGCCCACGCGGGAGTGGCGGCAAAGACCGTCGCTCCAGCATTGGCCTCCGTCTAAGGAGTGACCTCGTCTGAGGACGTGACTTCTGGCGCAATGAAATCGGCTCCCCCGCAGGGGGGCCGATTTCATTGATGATGCACGCGCCCGATTGTGCGGCGCGGCACGGACTCACGATGGCAACTTGGAGAGCTCGAAGGCGTTAAGGAGCGACCGTGAATTCTCCCGTCACTGCCGAGGCTGAGGCGCCGCGATCAGCGTGTCCCGAGGTGTAGGGCGCCAAAACCCGGGTCACGCCAGCGAGAAGAGCGGACGTTGCGACCCGTTCAACCGAAGGTCATCCCACAGCTGCACTCGTGATGGAGGAGCTGCACCTCTTGGCTGGCGTCGCACGCATGCCACCGGTGGCCGCCGTGTGCAACCGAAACGGAAATTGGGTGCTGATGAGGTGGTGGGCCCTCGGGAGCGTCCCAAGGAGGGAACGACATCTGCGGTCAAAAGACCTGCCAGCGCGGCCGGTTCTCACCCTCAACTCCGGCTCTTCGGTGTGGGTTTACCCCCGAGGGCCCAGCCACAGGTTACGCGTCTGGTTGTTCGGCCGAAAGGAGATTGTCCAACACCGTCTGAGCTGCCGCCGGTTCTCCGGACAGGTTGGCTGAGGTGGTTTGCCGGGGCACCGTAGATTAAGGGCACTGGGGCCGGAGTGGATGTCGTCGAGCCCAAACGCGGGCGGATCTGAGCAGACTGCGTTGAAGTCGGCTTGTGCCCGCATTGCACGATCGGCTATTCGTCCTCAAGTGCGAACCGCGTCCAAACAACTATCGTCTGGCCGATGAGCCACAGGGCCGACCCACGTGAGCTGTTCCAGCGCTTCGAGGGCAACCCGATCCTGCGTCCACATGACTTCCCCATGATGGTCAACGCGGTGTTCAACCCGGGCGTCACAGTCGTCGACGGCCGAACGCTGTTGCTGTTACGCGTCGAGTATCGCACCGGTCTCTCCTCTCTCGTTGTGGCGACCAGCAAAGACGGTCTGACGGGTTGGGAGATCGACCCGGTTCGGGGACTGCGGGCACGGTCGGACCGTTTCGAGGAGCACTGGGGGATCGAGGACCCGAGGATCACCCGAGTCGGTGACGAGTACTTCGTCGTCTATGTCGGGTACTCGACCGCCGGGCCGCTCGTCTGTCTGGCTAAGACGCGTGACTTCGTGCAATGGGAGCGGAGCGGTATCCTCCAGCCGCCCGAGGACAAAGACGCCGCACTTTTCCCGACGACCTTCGATGGACGGTGGGCGCTGATTCACCGGCCAGCACCGGCGATGTCGGGGTTGGGCGCTCACATCTGGCTGTCGTTCAGCCCCGATCTACGCCACTGGGGTGACGCCCGCGTGCTGCTCGCGGCACGGCACGGTGGTTGGTGGGACGCCAACAAGGTGGGGATCGGGCCCCCGCCGCTCCTCACCAAGGATGGTTGGCTGCTTTGCTACCACGGGGTGCGGGTCACTGCAGCCGGGTCGATCTACCGGCTCGGGTTGGCATTGCTGGACAGGAACGATCCGACCAAGGTTCTGGCGCGCGGAAACGAGTGGGTGTTCGGTCCCCACGAACCCTACGAACAATCGGGCGACGTGCCCGGAGTCGTGTTCCCGTGCGGTTGGGTCCTACGCGACGATGGCGACACCCTGCACGTCTACTACGGCGCCGCGGACAGCGTGGTCTGCCTGGCCGAGGCGAGTCTGGAGAAGCTGCTCAGCCACCTCGAAGAGCACCCGTACCCGCTCGACGAAGAGCACCCGTACCCCGCGCCTGCCGTTGGACGCCCACCGATCGCCGATGTGGCGCCGTAGTGGGCGGAGGGTAGGTCACCCGGACCAGCGTTGTCGACGCCGCCGGTGAGCAGCCGGTCGAGCTCCTCGCGCACGAGCACGGACGGGGGTGGCTTCCTCATTGGCCCGGGCCTGCTTGTCGTTGGTTCGCGCTAACGACACGGTTGCTCAGGCCGAACCCATCTGCAGGGAAGTCAGCACGTCACCCCGCCACGCTGCCGACCTAGTCGGTTTGCTCGGCGCTGCAATACGGGGCGAGTTCACCCTGCCAGACTTTCCCCCTCGGGAGACCGGGCCGGTTGGCAGGCTCAGGGCCAGCTTGGACGGGGCGGGCAACGAGACGACCGCAGCGGACCCGACTCCAGCCGCCTCGCCGCGCGACGGCACGATCGCGTCCACACGTTGGGATAACACGGTAGTCTTGTCTTGGTAGTTCCCATTGGAAGAGTCGCTTCGCTTGGGCAGGACGGTCGTCTAGGACCACCGGTTATCGCCCCGTGCAGGTTTGACGCCTCGACCGAGCAACTTCGAGGAGTCTCATGCGCGTCCCGGGTTCACGCATTCCGCCGTTTGGCGGAGAGCGCTTTCTCACCCCGTCTTTCGGGATACTCAGCACCTACCCCCCGACCGCATGCGGGATGGCGACATTCAGCGTCGCTCTTGCCCACGGCTTGGTTGCAAACGGTGCCGAGGTGAGCGTCGTGCGAGTGGCGGACGGATCGCCCGCTTCCAGCAAGCGGGTCATCGGAGAACTCGTGAATGGCTCCCCCCGGTCCGTGGCAGCGAGCTCGGAACTGCTCAACCGGTGCGACGTGGCGATCGTGCAGCACGAGTACGGCCTCTATGGTGGCCCCGACGGCGACGAGGTGCTGGACGTCCTCGGTGGCCTCAACATCCCGTCCATCGTGATCGCCCACACGATTCTCAGTAACCCCACTGCGAACCAACGGTCCATTCTCGTCGCGATTGCCGGAATTGCGGACCGGGTGATCGTCATGTCGGACGCGGCCCGAGACAGACTTTGCAACCAGTTCAATGTCGACTCGGCGATTGTCGAGACCATCCCACACGGGGCGGCGATCCCTACGGGTCGGGCCCCGCACGACCCCGCGGTTCGGCCGACGATCTTGACCTGGGGCCTCATCGGACCGGGCAAAGGCATCGAGCGGGTGATCGACGCGATGCGGTCATTGCATCGCCTTCCGGCGCGACCTCGTTACCTCGTAGCGGGCCAGACCCATCCGAAGGTGCTCGCCCACGACGGCGAGGCTTACCGTCATGCCCGTATCGAACAGGCCTTACGCAACGGGGTTGGAGACTCGGTCTTCTTCGACGCCGCCTATCGGGATGTGGCGTCCCTCACGGCACTGATCCAGTCGTGCGCTGTAGTCGTACTGCCCTACGACTCTGTGGACCAGGTGACCTCCGGTGTGCTCGTTGAGGCCATCGCGGCGGGCAGGCCGGTGGTTGCCACAGCTTTTCCCCACGCCGTCGAGTTGTTGGCGAGCGGGGCGGGCATCGTCGTCGACCGTGACGACCCGGCAGCGCTGGTCCTAGCCCTGCGCCGGGTGCTCGCCGAACCGGGGCTCGCTGACCGCATGGCGGCGGAAGCGTCACGACTGGCACCGAGCATGGGTTGGCCGGTGGTCGCGGGAGCATATGTGGACCTGGCGAATCGCCTTCTTCGCGAAAGCCTGGTAAGCGAAAGCCTGGCACTGGTGTGACCGGCATGGTGGAGCCCAACTTCGACCACCTCTGCCGAATGTCGGACGATCGGGGTACCTTCGAGCACGCCCGCTACGGCGAACCCAGGCGAGAGCTCGGCTACTGCACCGACGACATGGCCCGGGTCCTCGTCGTCGCCACACGAGAGCTCCCCGCCACTCAGGCGGTACGCGACCTCGCCAGGACCAGCCTGCGGTTCCTGATCGACGCGCAGGTCGTCGACGGCAGTTACCGGAACCGGTTGAGCCGGCGGGGACGCTGGAAGGACCGCCCGGCTTTGGATGACTGTTGGGGCAGGAGCATCTGGGGCCTCGGCACCGCGGCGTCGCACAGCGACGACGGTTGGCTACGCGACTTGGCCACAGCAGAGTTCGAGCGCGCGGCACGGCGGCGCTCGCCCCACCCGCGTGCGATGGCGTTCGCCGCGCTGGGAGCAGCCGAGTTGCTTGAGGCGGAGCCCGGCCATTGTGGGGCACACGCACTGCTGACCGATGCGGCGGACGGCATGGCGCCTCCCCACGCCGATGTCGCCTGGCCCTGGCCGGAGGCTCGACTCCGCTACGCCAACGCCGTCCTGCCGGAGGCGATGATCGCCGCTGGTGCTGCGCTGGACCGACCGATGCTGCTGCAACACGGCCTCGATCTCCTGGCGTGGCTGCTTGACCACGAGACGGTGGGCAATCATCTGTCGGTCACGCCCGTGGGCGGGGCAGGACCCGGTGACATCCGGCCCGCGTTCGACCAGCAGCCCATTGAGGTCGCCGCGCTCGCCGGCGCCTGCGTCCGCGCGGCGACCGTCGATGGCGACCGGCGTTGGGTTGACGGCCTTCGCGCCGCAGAGGCCTGGTTCCTTGGAGACAACGACGGACAACACGTCATGTGGGACCCGGACACGGGAGGTGGCTTCGATGGCCTTACGCCTAGCGGGCCCAACCTCAACCAGGGCACCGAATCGACGCTGGCTCTGCTTTCGACGCTGCAACATGCGCATCGGCTCGTGATGGCACCGCGGTGAGAACCGCGGTCACTGACGGCGTCCGGCGCAGCCCTCGGCGCCTCGCGGCGGACTCATCTCGGGTCGTCACGATGCTGTTTGTGCCGGGGCAAGAGAGATTCGGCCGTGAGGAGCCTCGCACCTCAGCTGTGGCGGCTCGCATCCTGGCGCTCGACGATGACGAGGTGGAGCGGTCTCTAGATGATGTCACCGCTCGGTTCGAATGCCGTCACCGCGACCTCATCGACACGTTCCGGCGGCACGCCGACGAGCTCGCCGAACGCTTCGATCCTCGGTGCGAGCTCTCCGAGGCACGTCGGCTGCTGCTTGGTGCCACGTTCACCAACGAGTACGCAGTCGAAGGCGCGGCGCTCTGCAACCCCAGCATGGTGGCCCATCCCGACCAGACCGGCCTACCCGCGGGCAGCTTGCGCTTTGTGATGAGTGTCCGGGCGATCGGGGAGGGACATCGGTCCTCTATCGAGTTCCGGACAGGAACGGTCGACGATCGCGGCGAAGTCGAGATCGAGGTCGCACCACTCTTCGCGACGAGGGGAATGACTGAACCCATCCCGCTCGACGGCGCCGTCTTCCGGAGCGAGCTTCGTCGACTCCACAGCGACGGGGAGAGCGCCGACTACGTCCTCGACGCGCTCGGTCAGCAATTCACCGCGGCGGAGCTCGAGGAACGGCTGGGCCGACTTCAGGGCCAGTTGGTGACCCGCAGACAGGACGGGTCGATGATCTCACTCATGCGCAAGATCGCCGAGCGGACCTACGGTGTCCGCTTCTCGACGGACACGTCGCTGGCCGAGCGAGTCCTCCTGCCGGCCATGGGAGCCGAACGCAACGGTATGGAAGACGCCCGGTTCGTGCGGTTTGAGCACCAGGACCTGACCGTTTCCTACTTCGCCACTTACACGGCCTATAACGGCGTCGACATCGCTCAACAGCTTCTGGAGACGACAGACTTCCGCGCCTTCACCTCCTCGCCTATCGTCAACCTCGCGGCCAACAAGGGCCTCGCGCTGTTTCCTCGCCAAATCGACGGCCGCTTCGCGGCCCTATCCAGGTCCGACCACGAGACGAACACGGTTATCTTCTCTGAGAACCTGCGTATTTGGGAGAATGCGCTTCCGTACCAGGTGCCTACCCAGACCTGGGATGTGATCCAGCTCGGCAACTGCGGCTCGCCGATCGAGACTGACGCTGGCTGGCTTGTGATCACCCACGGCGTCGGCCCGATGCGTACCTACAACATCGGCGCCATACTTCTCGATCTCGAGGACCCGACCCGGATCATCGGCCAGCTCCGCGAGCCACTGCTCAGCCCGGCTCCCGACGAACAGGACGGCTATGTGCCGAACGTCGTCTACTCCTGCGGCGCCCTCGAGCACGCCGGCACCCTGATCCTTCCCTACGGCATAGGCGACTCCGCCATCGGCGTGGCCACGTTGCCGATGCCCGTGTTGCTTGCCGCCCTTGCCGCCGGCGCTCCGGCACGGTCGAGCAGGAGCGCGAACCCGCGGTAACGGGATGGCAATGTCGTCCGACGAAGAGCTGAGCGGACCAGGCGTCGTCCCTCGACGGTGAGCGGGGCGTTACGGTGCAGCTGAGCCTCCAGGGAGTGTGGGTTTCGTGACAACAGCTCCCACACTCCCTGGAGGCTCACTTCATGGCTGCATCCGCATCAACAAGGTCCGTGGATGAACAACTAGCCCTCTTTGAGGGGCAGAAGTTCCCTATCGGGTGGCGTCTTCCTGGCGTGGAAGAAACCGAACAGGACGAGGACGAGCATCACGGCCGCGAGGATGAACGATGCGATCCCGGCCCATAAGGCGATCGTCCCGAAGGTGCCGAATGCATAGGCCTCAAGAAGCAGTCCCTCCAAGGTCGATGCCTTGAAGGCGACCTCGACGTCCGCTGCGAGCTTCGCATTCTTCGGGTGGGCGATGGCAGCTGCGCTGACCTTCGCGTAGACGCCGTGGTAGGGCAGCCCGTTGATGTCAGAAGCGATCTTCTCGGCGTACGCATTCGCCTGCGGCCCGGTGAGGACCTGCTGCCCGGCGTACTGGAGGAGGTAGGACTTCTGCGCTGGGGTGATCTCGGACTTTGCTGGGAAGTAGATGTCCTGTCGAGCCAGTTGGTTGTGCACGCTCGAGGAGGTGAAGCTGTAGCCCCACATCAGCAGCGCGCCCGCCACTACGAGTGTGACGACGACTACGACGCCGCCAAAGCTGACGAGGATATCGAAGGTCTTGCGTCGCATTTTTCACCTCTCGGTCTCGTCGGAGTCTCCGACGAGGCTCAATACCCAGTCGTCGATTCTGCTGGGCGAGGGTGAGCATAACGAACGAGGATTGTTTTCCCGCCGGAAGAGCTGACGTGAGCGCGAACACCGGCAGGGGGACCAGACGATATGTCGCCGTTGCTCGCAGTCGATCTCGGGTCGCCAACCCGACCGTTGGCTGTAGCCATCTCCGCCGCCCAGGGACTGGACAGAAGCTGACGCGCCCGGAATCCCAGAGAACACGACACCGGGCAGCGATGAAGCGCTGGACTCGATTGGACAGGCCCGGGCCAGGGTCCGGTCCGAGGCAGGGAAGAAGTTCGGGGGTTCGAATACTGGTCGCCCGACTGAGGCCGGTTGACCCCGTTGCGTGGAACGCCGATCCGTTCGGCGTTCTGCGCCCGCGTTCTTGGGGCAAAAGGGATCATGAAAGACGAGAGCGGGGCGGTGGGACGACGAGTGGAGGAGTCGTGAGCGCGCGCGGATTTTCGAAGGCTCGATCCGTTGCGTGTGACCACGTGTCGCTCGGTTGAAGTCGGCTCTCGCCCTAGACATACGGAGCGCCGAGCAACACCGTGCGGTCGAGAGACAGTAGAAATTGACCAACAATCAAAAGGTTGACAACTCAGCACCCTTCGTATCCACAGAAGAATCCCAGATAAGAAGAAGTATCAACCGCTCCACCCTTGTCTTTGCTACTCTGAATGCTGAAATGTAGCCAACTATGTAGCCAGTAGATCCGGGTGACCACGGTGACCGCGAGCACCATTCGATCCAAGCGTCGCAGGCAAGGCGACGGTTCGATCTATCGCCGCCAGGCCGACGGCCGATGGGTGGGCTCGGTCCAGCTCGAAAGTCAAGGCGGCCATCGCCGTCGCAAGGTCGTCTACGGGAGGTCCGAGGCGGAAGTCCTCGGCAAGGTGAGGCAACTCAACTTCGAGATCTCCCGAGGTCTTCCAACACCGAACAGCCGCATCACCGTCGAAGAGCTGCTTCGCCGCTGGCTGAGCGATGTCGTACCGGGGCGGGTCAGCGCTTCGACGCTCCGCAACTACCGGATCGTCTGCGAGCGGCACGTCATTCCCGTTCTTGGCAGCAAGCGGCTCATCGCGCTGACCCCCACGGATGTGCAAGTGCTCCTCAGCCAGAAGCAGGAGTCGAGACTTCCGCGCCCCGTCAGCACAAGAAGGGGAGTGGTCGAGCGATCGACGGCCGGTGGATACTCGCCGGGTACGGTCAAGCTCATCCGCGGCGTGCTCCGCCAGGCCGTCGGCCAGGCCGAGCGATGGGGCATGATCGCCCGAAACGTTGTCACGTTCACCGACGGACCCCGAGTTGCCCCATCCGAGAGTCGCGCCCTGACGCCGCAACAAGCCCGCGCGCTATTCGACGCCGCGCACGGCGAGCGACTGGAGGCAGCGTTCATTCTGCTGCTCTGCCTTGGCCTTCGAAAAGGCGAGGTCTTCAGCCTCGGTTGGGCTGACATCGACCTCGACGACCGCGTCGTCACCGTCGGCCAGACCGCTTCTCGCGTGGATGAGAGTCTTGTCGTCGGCTCTCCGAAGTCTGCGAAGAGCAGGAGAAAAGTCAATCTCCCACGACAGGTCGTGTCAGCGCTGCGCGCGCATCAGATCCGCCAATCGGCTGAACGGCTGCTTGCCAGTGACGCCTGGCTTGAGAGGGGCCTCGTCTTCACCACCGGGACAGGCGGGCCCATCGACCCGACGAACTTTCGCAGGGTCTTCGACCGTGTCACGGAGAAGGCGCGTCTCTCCGGTTGGCAACCCCACGAGTTGCGTCGCTCTTGTGCCTCAATACTCCTGGCCCAGGGTGTGCCATCGGAGATCGTCGCGCACGTCCTCGGCTACTCGTCCACGCGCCTTATGGCCGATGCCTACGGCAAAGTGCTCGTCCCACAGCCCGAGCAGGCCGCTGAAGCGATGAGCGCGGCCCTCTGGGGCGAGTAGCCCGGGCGCTACGCGGCTTCATCGCGCCCTTTGCCGAACCGGCTGTTCTCCTGGTTGCACGGCCGGACGCGCTGGTCGCGGGCGAACCACTACGGCGCCAGAAGGCGCGGCCCTCCGCGCTGAGGTGGTGACGGCGGCTCGTGCCGGTGGGGTGGCGGCGGGGGTATCGACTCGATGTCGGGTGGCTCGTCCGGCCAGACCAGCAGAACCGCACACGGGGCGTGGTCGACAACGAAGCGCGTGGCCGGACCCAGGCTGTGGGGCCCCAGACGAGAGCGGTCACCGTCGCGCGCGACTACGAGAAGATCGGCATCCTCGGCGGCGCGAACGACTTCGCGCTCGACCCGTCCCTGGCGATGGATCAGCTCGGCACCCTCGCGGCCAAGGCGCGCCGCCGCGACCGCGAGCAAGCTCGACGCCTCCTCACCCGCGACCTCTTCGATCCGGCGGCCGGGTGGGTGGCTTGGCAGGATCCTTCCCAGTAGGCCGGCGGCGGCGGCCCCGGCGGCCTCGGTGATGTCGGAAGGCGTGACATGGAGCAGTTCGACGTGGGCGTCGGAGGGAACGTATCGGGCTGCGGTGTCGACGCAGCCTTGCCACGTCCCCTCGACCAACCAGATGATGACCCTCATCGGGGCATCATTGCACCAGGCGCAGCGACACCCAAAGGGCGAGGCTCGCCGCAACCAGCACGAGCGGCACGGTGATGACGCCGAGACGGAGGAACTCCGAAATCGGAAGCTCTTCTCCATGTCGGCGGAGGACCCGACGCCACAGGAGCGTGGCGAGCGAGCCGACGTAGGTGAGGTTCGGGCCGGTGTTGACGCCGATCAGGACTGCGAGCACCGCCCCGGGGCCCGCGGCCGTCGCGGCGGGCAGAAGCAGGAGGACGGCGGGGAGGTTGTTGATCAGATTCGCGAGCAGCGCGGCGACGACTGCGATGAGGAGGAGATTCCCAAGCGATGCCCCGGACGGGACGAGATGGACCACGAGCCCACCGAGGCCGTGAAGGGAGACGGCCTTCACGACGATGCCGAGGGCGAGCACGAAGGCGAGGAAGGGAAGGTCGACCGCGAGAGCGAGGTCGCGCAACGTCGCTCGCCGGCGGAAGAGCGCCGGAAGACCAAGTATGAGGGCGCCGCCGAGGGCCGCGAAGGCGGGGTCCATCTTGAGGCTCGACGTCACGAAGAACCCGACAAGCGTGAGGCCCACGATCACGGTGGCGAAAACTGGCACCGGGCGTCGCGGGGCGACCACAACCTCGCCGTGTCCAACGAGGTCCGCGGCGAAGAACCGCCGTAACACGAGCCACTCGGTGCCGATCGCGGCGAGCCACGGCAGCGCCATTGTCACGCCGAAGCGAGAGAAGGACAAGCCGCTCGCTTGAAAGGCGAGGAGGTTGGTGAGGTTCGAGATCGGCAGGAGCAGAGACGCCGAGTTGGCGAGGTGCGTGGTGGCGTAGACGTGCGGTTTGGCGCGTAGACGCAACCGCGCAACCGTCGCGAACACGACCGGCGTAAGCAACACGACCGTTGCGTCGAGGCTGAATACGGCGGTGACCGTGCTAGCAACTGCGAAGACGAGCGCCAGCAGGCCGACGGGCCTGGCGCGAGAGCCCTTCGCCATCCATTGGCCGGCCGTCTCGAAGAGGCCATAGCGATCGCAGAGGTTGGCGAGGAGAAGGACGGCAGCCAGGAAGCCGATCGTCGGCGCGAGGGTTCTAACCTCTTTGCCAGCTTGATCCACCGGAAGCGCACCCGAGAGCAGCAGGATCGCGGCGGCCGGAATCGCGAACGCCGCCTCGGACAGGCCTTTGGGGCGGACGACGGCGCCGATCAGCGTCACGACAAGCAGAGAAATTGCCAGCGACTCTGCCACAGGGCTTGGCACAGTGCCGCGATCGTATGGTGCGGACTACTTACGCGCCCATCGGAGCGCCGGGGCAAATCCTTGTTGCGGCGTGATCAGCGAATACAAGCTGTTCGGAGAAACGGTTCAGGTTCCACAGACGATCGTGACCGCAAAACCAGTTGTTTCTCCGGGACGCCGGGGAGCAGGATCGGTTTCGCGCGCCTTCGGAGCGTCGTTTCTAGCTCGACAAAGGAGTTGCACTCCCGTACGCGACCGTGAAGCCGTACGTCCCGAGGGTTGACGGAACAGAGACACGCACGCCGTTCTGAACCATGATGTCCTTTGCCCAGGCCGTGACTGTGCCGGTGGCGCGCATGTTGCTGAACGTCACGTCAGGCGAGAAATGGCCAAGTGTGTCCTCTTTGCCCGTGCGCTCGTTCAATGGAGCTTCGACGATCCATTCCTCTGTCGCACCGGGTCCCGAGTAACTCTTCTCGGTGTTGAAGGACTGTCCGGTCGTGGTGTCGGAGAGCGTGATCGACCAGGTTGCTCCGGAAACTTGATATATGGTCACCATGCATTCATCGCCGGGATTGACCGTCATCGGGATCGGAGTGCTTGCTGCCGGAAGTATTTCCCACCAAGCACCCGTTAGCACCGACTTCGTCGCGGCGTCGTATTCCTCGGTGACGCCGGCCTGAATGAGCGAGGAATTCGTCGCGCCGTCGATTCCCACCCATTCCGAGGTGAACGTGTCACCCGGTGACGGACGGAGACTGGGCACGTTGAAGTTCCCGATTACTGCCGTGAACGGGCCGCCCTCGAATTCGTTTCCCGACCAATTCGCGGGGTGGTCCGTGCGCGGTGCCCGCTCGTACACCGGCAACGTCACTAACGCTTTCGTCGTGTGGCGGGACGGCGTCGAGGAATCCGTCACCCGCACCGTGAACTGGTAGTACCCCGAAGCTGTCGGATCTCCCCGGAGCCTGCCCCCAGAGGAGAGGGTGATACCCGGTGGTGGACCTGCAGCTCCGACGACTCGCCACCTGAAGGGAGCAGTCCCCCCCGACGCCTCAAGAGTTGCTGAGTAGGTGACTCCCACGGTCGCCTTCGCGAGCGATGTCGTTGTGATGCGCAAGGTGGACCTACTGGCCGCTTCAGGGCGTGATTCGTCGAGGCGACGTTGATCCTCACGTCCGACGGCAAACACCATTGCGCCGAGACGAGGCGCAGTGGCCCGGTGGTACGCAGCGGTCCGAATGTCGGAGCCGGAGTGCGTGACCGCCGGAGCAGGAGGCGCTCCGGCGGTGATCGTTGCCAGGACGCACGCGCTCAGTCCTGCGATCAACGACACCACAAAGCGGGCACCATCTCGAAGGCTCATCACGCCTCCCACTGAGCTCCTGGCGCGAATGATAAGTCGCACCAATTCGCAACTAGCGACTACATACGTCGATGGCTTTTTCGAGCGCCGTCGACAAAAAGCTGTGTCTTCTAGCCTTTGGAGGCAGACGGCTCAGCCTGGGTGGGGTTTGATGCGTCGATGCCACGCCGAGTGAGAGCTTCTTGGTTGATGGGAGAAACTTGCAAGTACGGGTACGAGCGGATTCCCATCTGCTGCAGGCGGTATTGGACGCAGGTGTGCAGCACTCCGACGCCGTACTTGATGCTCCTGCGGAAGTTGATCGACGACGCATCGTTCGCGTACCTCGTCGGGCAGGAGAGCTCACCGATTCTGGCGCCCGCGACCAGCGCCTGGGCGATGATCTGGTTGTCGAACACGAAATCGTCGGAGTTCATCTCGAGCGGCAAGGCCGCGAGCAGTGTGCGACTGAAAGCTCGGAGTCCCGTGTGGTACTCGGAGAGCCTCTCGTGCATCACCACGTTCTGGAACGTGGTGAGCATGCGATTGGCGACATACTTGTACCGTGGCATGCCCTCGGCGACAGGATTCTGAGCGAGGACTCTGGACCCGAGGACGAAGTCATACTGTCCGTAAGCGATCATGGCCGCCATGGCGGGGACGAGAAGCGGGGAATATTGATAATCCGGGTGGACCATGACGATGATGTCGGCCCCGCGATCGAGCGCCTCCCGGTAGCACGTCTTCTGATTGGCGCCGTAACCGCGGACGGAGCTGTGCTGCAGGACCGAGAGTCCAAGGGACTCGGCGAGTTCGATCGTGTCGTCCGCGCTGGCATCGTCGACGAGGATTAGTTCGTCGACGATGGAACGGTCGATCTCGTCGGCGGTTCGCTTCAAGGTGAACCCGGCGTTCTGGGCGGGAAGCACGATGGCGATTCGCATGCTGTTGAGCACCGAGTGATGGTAACCGGAGCCGGACTCCTGCGACGGTCGCCTCACGGTTGGCTGACCCGCGCCCTCGAGGCGATCGCCGTCCTCGCCTCACCGGGCGTCTGCTACGCGGTGCTGCGCCTGCGGGGGATGGCGCCGGTCCAACTTCCCGACCCGAGCATGCACACGACCTACATCGTCGACCCCCGGGACATGTTCACCCGCTATGCCGCGGTGTTCGCCGCGACGGCCCGGTTGCGCGAGGGGGCCCGGGTCGGCTTCCTCGTCCCGGCCCGACTCGCCTACCTCGCCTTCGGGGCGGTCGGAGGCTTCTTTACCTTCCGCTACGTCCTCGCCCTCGTCGCCGTCGTGCCGCTCTACCTCCTCCTGTCCCGCACCCACGGCCGCTGGGCGGGCGCCGCCGCCATCGCCGTCGTGATGAGCAACCCGGTCTTCGTCACGGCCTGGGGGACCGACTACCCGGACTCGGCGGCGATCTCCTACCTCACCGCGGGGCTCTGCGCCCTCGTCATGCCGGCCGCCTCCCGCCGCCGGCCCTGGTGGCTCGCCGCGGCGGCGGTGGCCTTCACCCTCGCGGTCTGGGCCCACGGGGCGGCGGTCCCGCTCGTCGCCGCCGCCCTCGTCGCCTACGCCGCCATCCGCCTCGCCCGGGAGCGGTCGCACCTCGTCCGGGACACGGTCGTGCTCACCGGGGCGGCCCTCGCCACGACGGGGCTCCTCATCGTGGCCTCGGGGTTGCTCTTGGGCGAGTACAACTTCATCAGCCTGACCTGGGAGGCGGCGCGGTACCTCTCGACCCCGGCCCAGGTGGCGCTGTGGCACTCGGCGAACTGGCGCTGGGTCCTTTACGACACCTACCTCCTCGTCCCGCCCGCCGCCCTCGCCGCCGGCGCCGTCGTCTTCGTCCGCCACGGCCGCCGCCTCGGCACCCCACAGGCCTTCGCCGCGCTCGCCGCGCTCCTCGCTTTCGGCACGGCGGCCTGGCTGCAGTTCGTGGGCAACGTACAGATGGTCGAGATGTCTTACTTCTCCTCGCTGCTCTGGTCGTTCGTCGCCCTGCTCGTCGCCTTCACGCTCGCCGAGCTTGCCGCCCCCTTCGTCGCCGGCGCCGGGGCCCGGGGTAGGCGCGCGACATCGGCCTCGCTGACACCGGCGGGGGTCGTGCGGGCGGTGCGCGCCGTCCTCCCGGCGCTCCTCGTCCTCGGCGTGGCGCTCGCCTACGAGGCCGATCCCCACGTTCCGGTCATGAAGCCCGGCACCTGGGGCTGGCGCGTCGCCCTGATCGTCGTCGCCGCGGCGCTCGTCTGGCTCGCCGCCACGCGGCTCGCCTGCCGCCCCCGGGTTCGGGTGCTGGCGGCGAAGGTGCTGCGCGACGCGGTCCCTCTCGCTGCGTTCGTCGTCGTCGCCGGCGCGCTGCTCATCCTCACGGTGGCCCACGAAGCGGGGCACCCGCAGCTCCCGAACACTTCAAAGGGCGACATCGTGCCGGCCTACGCCACCGCGCTCGGCGGGAGCGACACCGCCTACGTCGACGAGTACCAGGTGGACTCCGAGCTGCCGGCGTTCGTCGGCCACGCCACTTACGCCGGCGAGCAGCTGCTCACTTGGTGGTCGGAGAAGGACACCCACGCTCTGATCGAGCCGATTGGTATGTTCCATGCCGAGTTCAACGCAGTCACCGGGCCCTTCCCGAATCTCGTCGCGTCGTCCGAGGAGAAGATCGAGTCGCGGCGTCCCGCACAGGTGTTGCTCATGGGCTTTACCGGAGAAGGCTTCTACAAGGCGGTGAGGTGGCTCGCGCCGTACAAACCCCGCGTTGTCCGGCAAGGCGTCCTCTCCGACGGGGGCTTCCACCTCCACGTCTGGCTCGTCGATCTGCGCTGCTACATTCACAATCCACCAGGTGGTCGACCATCGATCTGCGCGGCGTTACCCGGTTGAGTGGATGGGACGTCGCCGAGTTCCGGTTAGGTGAAACGTATGGCGCCGCGTGTCGGACGTGGTTGGTGGATCGTGGCCTCGATCGTCCTGACTACTTCTGCGGCGCTGGCGGCGTCAGGACCAGACCTACGCGCGTTGGCCAGCCCACGGGTGCCCGGATCAGCCGCGAGGGGCCGATCCGCCAAAGGTGCGGTTGCGCAACGAAGGACGTCCTCCGTCGAATCGGCGGGGAATCGTTCGGCGCGGGCCCCGGCAGGCACGGCGCGTCGACCGGGTCCCGCAGCACCGATCGTGCTCGTGCCGAACACTGCCTCTCCGTTCAGTGAGACGTTCCGTCTCGGCACTCCCAGCACGAAAGCGCACTGCCTGGTGCGAATGCGGTCGGTGATCGTCGAGCCGAATCTGTGGAACGTCGTCCCCCCGGTTCCCGACGGCGCGTGCGCGCAAACGGCGGGGACGGGGGAGTCCGGCTCACCTGCGGAGGGGAGCGTCTCGTGGAGTTACCGGGACCGGGTCCTTTCGATGCGGCTCGACGTGACGAGGAGCTCTCGGGGAAACGGCGGCGCCGGCCCGGTCGGCTACCCGGAGATCTACTACGGCTACTCGCCGTACTCGGGGGTCGCGAGTAGCCCGATGCCAGCGGACTTCGAACTGCCGTCGACGATCGGCGGGCTGCCCGATGTCCTCCTGCGCACCGGCTACACGACATCGGGATACGCCTCGACCGACAGCAACCTCACCTACGACATGTTCATCTCGAGAAACGACCTCGACAAGACGACGACGGGATCTCCGAGCTCGTGGTGCGGCACCGGTATCGAGAATCCACCGGGCACGGTCGCCGGGCGCGCGGCCGGGTGCCTGACCGCACCTTCGGACGTCCTCGAGGTCATGATCTGGTTGGCCCACAGCCCGGTCAATTCCAGCTACACACCGGCGACCGAGACGGATGCTCCGGTGGGCGAGTTCTCGCCGACGATCGGCCTCGGGGCGCGGGCCACAACGTCGCAGTTCGAGGTCTGGTCTTGCGTCTACGGCTCGGTCGACTGCGACGGCCCGGGAAATCACAGCGTCGTGTCGTTCGTCCTCGTCCGCGCCTCGGGCAAGGCCCTGCCGACCGGCCTCGAGGATGGGACCATCTCGATCCCATTGCGGGCGTTCCTCACCCGCGCGATCACCATTGCGACCGGCGAAGGGGCACGGGACCTGTCGGCGAAGAGCTACCTGAACGCGATCGAGCTCGGCGACGAGGTGTCTCCGCTCCCGGGGGATGCGACGGGCCCGGTGACATTCCAGCTGCAGCTCTCGAGCTATTGCGTCCTTTTCCGGTCGATGTCCCTGGGGTCACCGGTCGGTAGCTGTCGCTCCTGAGCCGAGCACCCGGCGGCGCCAGAGCCAGGGCCCGAATCCGAGCGCGAGGATCGCGGCGAGCGCCAGGCCGAAGAGTTCGGGATAGTCGGGATACGCCTGGTAACGGAAGACGACGACGTGGTGGCCGGCGCCGACCCGCACGCCCACGTAGGCGGGGGCGATCATCTCGGTCGGCTCCGGCCGGCCGTCGACCGTCACCGTCCACCCCGGATCGAACGACTCCTTTAACAGGACGACCGAGGTGCGATTTGCCACGACGCGCGCCGTGACCATCCCCTCGACGAGGTCGTCGGACTCGTGGACGACGGTTCCGACCGGACCTTTCGGCCGGATCGACGACTCGAGCGTCGGAGCCGCGGCCTTGCGGCCCCCGAAGGCGACGACCGGGTAGAGGTCTTCGCCCGCGAGGTCCGAGCGCACGAACGACGCCGAGTCCACGCCCATGTGCGCTTTGTCCTCGACGAGCGCCGGGCCGTAGGTGTCGACCACCTGGACGTAGCCATCGTGCGGGAGGAACCAGAGCTGGTAATGGCCCGCCTGTTTGACGAAGCGCGCCCCCGCCGGCGGGGCATGGCCCGCCGGCACGATGACGAACCGCACGCCGAACAGGGCGAAGTCGGCCGGATCCAGGTCGTCGAAGTACGCCTCCGGGTCGCTCATCAGCGATGCCGTGCGGTTCGTGAAGCCGATGGCGTCGACGTCGTCGTTCGACAGGTACTCGGCGACGGGGACGTAGCCGACGCGGAAGCTCGGTCCCCAGCCGGTGAACGCCATGCCGGCGTAGACGCGTCCCCCGCCCATCCGCTTCACGGTCGCGACGAGCTCGTTCACCTGGGCCGCCTCGGCCGAGTTCGACCGTTGGGTCGCGATCAGGCTTGCGTCCGAGCTGTCGTGGCTCGCGATCTCGGTCCACATCGGCGCCGCCGCGCCGACGACGAGACCGGCGACGACGACCCGGGCCGCGGCGAGACGCCAACCCCGGCCGAGCGACGACTCGAGATCCTTCCGTGCCAGACGACGTGCGGCGGCCACGGCGAGCCTCCCGACGGCGACCACGCCGACACCGGCGAGGAGGACCCCGCTCAGCTGCACGCCGATGATGAAGCGCCGGAAGAAGATGTCCCGGCTCCCCGGGAGGAGGTCGATGAGGAAACCGAGTGACGCCCTTCCGATGAAAAGCACGAGGCTCGTGGCGAACACGGCGACGAGCGCCCGCGATTTGGGGTCGCGGCGCCATCGCACGGCGCAGGCGACGAGTCCGACCCCGGCGAGGATCGTGATCACCGGGATTCGGCCATTGTCGAGGATCCGGCCGGTGACGAGCCAGCTCAGCACCCGTCCGGCGCCGTAGGACCGGACGTCCGGGCCGTGCTGGAGGAACTCGTTGATCGATGCCCAGCCGCGGTAGACGATGAGCGGGACGATCGACCACGCCGCGATGAGGAACCCGCCGACGCCGACGATGACGGCCCGGCGCGCCCGTTCGAGGAACCGCGAGGGCCGGACGACGAGCCAGAGAACGAGCGGGATGAAAGCGAGGTAGCCCGTCTCGAAATGGAACGCCGCGGTCAAGGCGATGAAAAGGGCCGCCGGCAGGTAACGGCGGCCCTCGTTCACGGCCTGCCAGGAGAAGCCCCAGGCGAGCGGCAACGTCCACATGCCCCACTCCTGGGTCCAGATCCCGAATCCGCTCCAGAGATAGGCGCCCTGCTCGTACCCGACCCCGGTGGCGCTGACGACGAAGGGCGCGGCGAGCGCGGCGAACGCCGACTCCCAGCGCGACCAGCCGAAGAGCCGCCCCGCGCAGTAGACGCTGATCGGCCACGTGACGAGCAACAGGTAGAGCGTGAGGCTGAAGGCCTGGTTCGCCCCGATGCCGAGCCCGATCAGCCCGGTCAGCATCACGCCGAGGCTCTGGTAATGGAGAAGGAGCGGGGACCCGAGCCCGAGGTACGGGAACCACCCGTCGAGCGGGAAATGGCCGGCCCTAAACTGGGCGACGGCGTAGCGCACCATCTCCGCGTGGACGGCGGAATCGTTGAGGTGCGGCACGTAGGTGAGCTCTGCCCGCAGCTCGACGGCGCTGAACACCATCGGGGCGAGGACGAGGAGAGCCGGCCCGAGACGCCCGAACCATGCGCCGCGGCCGTCGACTGGATCGTCGCCTCCGGCGAACTCCCGGTGACGTCGCGGCCGGACCCTCGACCGGCGGGACAGTCGAGGCAGATCCGGCCCCGTCACCGGATCAGCTGCGTCCGTCAGTTGATCTCCGAGATCTCGCCATCGGCGCCGCGTCGGAACAGCGGCAGCGACCCGAGGGAACGGACGAGGTCCGCGTCGGGCCCGAGGTTCTCGCGCCACGCCGTGCCCTCGGTCGCGAGGACGCCGACCGCGATGGGGTTCGCCCCGGCGCGCCGGAGCAGTGCCAGCGCGGCGTGGACGGACGCACCCGTCGAGATGACGTCGTCGACGAGCGCGACGTTCCGGCCGGCGGCGGCGTCGAGACGGTTCCGGTCGAAAAGGAGTTGCTGGGTGCCGCCGGTCGTGATCGACCGGACCGGTTCGGCGAGCGCGTCGACGAGATGGATCTTCGGCGTCTTCTGGAGCACCAAGTAATCGTCGATGCCGAGCGAGCGGGACACCTCGATGGCGACCGGTATGCCCATCGTCGCGACCGAGGCGACGACCTGGACACCGAGCGGTTTGAGTTGGTCGGCGAGCTCGCGTCCGGCCCGCTCCGCGAAGCGCACCCCCTGGTCGACGGTGATCAACAAGGCGATCGCGATTTCGTCGGAGACGGCCATGAGCGGCAGCTCCAGTTTCTGAGAACCGATCTGCGCGTGATGGACACCGAGGGGTTCGGTCACATCGAGATCGTGCCCCGCGGGTGCCCGCGATGCAACCTTTAGCGAACCAACCGTCCTTCGGCCGTCCTGCGCGCGTTGCCAGCGGCGAGGATCGATCGTGCCGTGGTCACGTCTTCGGCCCGCGGACCGTCACCCGCTCCCGGGACCTCCAGTACGGCCGGCACGCCTCCGAGTTCGGGATGGCTGACGAGCCAACCGAGCGCCTCGGCGCCGATCTCGCCGTCTCCGAGGTTCTCGTGCCGGTCGCGATTCGCCCCGAGTGGCACCTTCGAATCGTTGAGGTGGATGCAGGCGAGCCGTCCCCGCCCGATCGCGCGGTCGAGCGCGACGACGACGGCGTCCGCCTCCGTGGCGTCCCGGTACGGGACGCCCGAGGCAAACAGGTGTTGCGTGTCGAGGCACATCCCGAGTCTGTGGTCGTCTCCCGTTGCCGCGATGAGGGCGGCGATCTCGTCGAAGGTCCGCCCGACCGTGCCGCCCGCCCCGGCCGCGTTCTCGATCAACAGCGGACACGGCGGCACGCCGAGGGTCTCCGCCGCCTCGTCGAGTGCCGAGTTGAGACGCGCCGAGACGGCGTCGACCGCCTGCTCGAACCCGCCGCCCAGGTGGCTGCCGACGTGGACGATCACCCCGGCGGCGCCGAGGGCCGACGCGGCGACGAGGTTCGCGACGAGACAGGCCCGCGACCGCTCGGCGAGTGCGTCATCGGGCGACGCCAGGTTGATGAGGTAGGTCGCGTGGCAAAACGTCGCCCGGACGGACGGGTCGGATTGCTGCGCGACGCGGTACGCCTCGAGCTCGGCGGGAGTGTGCGACGGGCTGCGCCACATCCGCGGGCTCTGCGTGAAGATCTGGATGACGTCGGCCCCGAGTTCGTGCCCGCGCTCGAGCGCCTTGGTAAGGCCGCCGGACGAGCTGACGTGGGCGCCGATGAGCACGGAAAGACGGTAACGGATCGCGCTCGCGTAGCCTTGCGGTGTGGTCCGCAAGTTCTTCGTCCGCACGTTCGGCTGTCAGATGAACGAGCACGACTCCGAGCGCATTGCCGCCGAGCTCGTCGCCGACGGCCTCGAGCGGACCGACGACCCAGAACAAGCGGACGTTGTCGTCCTGAACACCTGCTGTATTAGGGAGAACGCCGACACGAAGCTCTACGGGCACCTCGGTCAGCTGAAGTCGCTCGCCGAGCGCAGGCCCGGCCTGCAGATCGCGGTCGGGGGGTGTCTCGCGCAAAAGGAGCGCGAGGGGATTCTCACCCGGGCGCCCCACGTCGCGGCCGTCTTCGGTACCCACAACGTCGGCCGGGTGGCCGAGCTGCTCAACGAGGCGCGATCGGCCGGCCATCCGGTGATCGAGATCCTCGAGGCGCCTGCCGACGACGCCGACGCCTTCCCCCCGGCGCAGCTCGTCCGCCCCGACCTGCCGTACGCGGCGTGGGTCACGATCCAGATCGGCTGCGACAACTCCTGCGCCTTCTGCGTCGTCCCCTCGGTGCGCGGCCCCGAACAGAGCCGCCCGTTCGGCGAGCTCGTCGACGAGGTGCGCGCGCTCGCGGTGCGCGGCACGACCGAGGTGACCCTCCTCGGCCAGAACGTGAACTCCTACGGACGTGACCTCGCCCTCCGGCTGAGAGAGGCGCCGGAATCGCGCGGTGACGAGGTGCGCCTCGCCGGGGCGGCGTGGGTCGACGAGGCGAGGCGCGGCCCGCGGCCGCTTTTCGCCGACTTGTTGCGCGCGGTCGGGTCCGTCGAGGGGATCCGCCGGGTCCGGTTCACGAGCCCGCATCCCAAGGACCTCCGCCCGGAGACGATCGAGGCGATGGCCGGGACTAAGGCCGTCTGCGAGCAGCTCCACCTCCCGCTGCAGTCCGGGAGCGACCGGGTGCTCGCGGCGATGCGCCGCGGCTACACCGTGCGGCGCTACCTCGACCGGCTCGCCCGGGCCCGTGCCGCGATCCCCGACCTCGCTGTGACGACCGACGTCATCGTCGGCTTTCCCGGCGAGACCGACGACGAGTTCGACGAGACGCTCGCCGTCGTCGCCGAGGCCGGCTACGACGGCGCCTTCACGTTCATCTTCTCCCCGAGATCGGGCACGCGCGCCGCCGAGATGGTCGAGGATTTCGTCGCCCCGGACGTCATCGCCGAGCGGTTCGCCCGGCTGAAGGCGGTCGTCGACCGTTCGGCGCTGCAACGCAACCGGGCCCGCTTGGGGCGTGTCGAGGAGGTCGTCGTCGAGGGTCCCTCACGCAAGGATCCCCGGGTCCTCGCCGGGAGGACCCGCCAGGGCAAGCTCGTCCACTTCGACCCGGGGGCCGAGCCGATGGCGCGTGGCTCCTACGCGACGGTCCGCATCACCTCGGCCGGCCCGCACCACCTCGCCGGCGACCTCGAATCGCGCGAGGGCCCGGAGGCGTCGTCACACCGCCGGACGTCGATCCCGGTGGCGGCGAGCTAGGCGCGAAGAGGGCCGTTGCGACCCCGCAACCGTGTTCGTGCAGGTTCTCGACGGGCGGGAAGCGCGCGGACCCGGACGTAGACTGCCCTGCCATGAGCGTGTTCGCGAAGGTGCTGCGCGCCGGCGAGGGCCGCAAGGTCCGCAGCCTCGCCGACGTCGTCCCGCTCATCAACGCGCTCGAGGACGAGGTCGCGGCGATGAGCGACGAGGAGCTCGCGCACATGACCGTCGAGTTCCGCGAGCGGCTCGACGCCGGTGAGGAGCTCAACGACCTGCTCGTCGAGGCGTTCGCCGTGGTGCGGGAGACCGCGCGGCGCACGATCGGCCAACGCCACTTCGACGTCCAGCTGATGGGCGGGATGGCGCTGCACTTCGGCTGGATCGCCGAGATGAAGACCGGTGAAGGCAAGACGCTCGTCTCGACGCTGGCGGTCTACCTGAACGCCCTCGAGCGAAAGGGCGTTCACATCGTCACGGTGAACGAGTACCTCGCCCGACGCGACGCCGAGTGGATGGGCCAGATCTACCGCTTCCTCGGCCTGACGGTCGGGCTCGTCGTGCCGGAGATTGACTCGTTCGAGGACAAGCGCGCCGCCTACGAGGCCGACATCACCTACGGCACGAACACCGAGTTCGGCTTCGACTACCTGCGTGACAACATGGCGCCGAGCCGGGCCGAGATGGTCCAGCGCGGGTACCACTACGCGATCGTCGACGAGGTCGACTCGATCCTCATCGACGAGGCGCGAACCCCGCTCATCATCTCCGGGCCGTCCGACGACGCGACGAAGCTCTACTACCAGTTCGCGAGCGTCGCCCGGACGCTCGACCGCGACGCCGACTACGAGGTCGACGAGGAGAAGAACCTGGTCGTCCCCACCGAGGAGGGAATCGCCAAGGTCGAGCGCCAGCTCGCCGTCGAGAACCTCTACGACGCGGTCGCCGTGAACTACGTCCACCAGCTCGGCAAGGCGCTGGAGGCCAAGGAGCTCTACCACCGGGACAAGGACTACATCGTCGCCGACGGCGAGGTGAAGATCGTCGACGAGTTCACGGGCCGGGTCCTCGAGGGTCGCCGCTGGTCCGACGGGCTCCACCAGGCGGTGGAGGCGAAAGAGCGCGTCCGGATCAAGGACGAGAACCACACCTGGGCGACCGTCACGCTGCAAAACTACTTCCGCATGTACGAGAAGCTCGCCGGGATGACCGGGACCGCCGAGACCGAGGCGGCGGAGTTCGCCTCCACCTACATGCTCGAGGTGGTGCCCATCCCGACGAACGAGCCGATGATCCGGGAGGACCACCCCGACCTCATCTTCAAGACCGAGGACGCCAAGTTCCACGCCGTCGTGGAGGACCTCGTCGAGCGCTACGACACCGGCCAGCCGGTCCTCGTCGGCACGGCGTCGGTCGAGCGTTCCGAGCACCTCTCGCGCCTGCTCGACAAGCAGGGGATCCCGCATTCAGTCCTCAACGCGAAGCACCACGCGCGGGAGGCCGCGATCGTCGCCCAGGCCGGCCGGCTCCACGCCATCACCGTGGCGACGAACATGGCCGGTCGAGGGGTCGACATCGTCCTCGGCGGCAATCCGGAGGGCCTCGCCCGGGAGGCGATGATCGTCGAGGGCCTCGACCCGGCCTCCGAGGAGGGCCGCGCCCGGTCCCAGGAGCTGCTCGCCAGGTTCGCCGCCTCGTGCGCCGAGGAGGCGAAGCAGGTGCTCGAACTCGGCGGGTTGTACGTGCTCGGCAGCGAGCGCCACGAGAGCCGGCGCATCGACAACCAGCTGCGTGGCCGCTCCGGCCGCCAGGGCGACCCCGGGGAGAGCCGGTTCTACCTCTCGCTCGAGGACGAACTGATGCGAATCTTCGCCTCCGGGGCGATGAGCTGGGTGATGGACAAGGCGCTGCCGGAGGACATCCCGATCGAAGCGCGCATGGTGACCCGGGCGATCGAGAAGGCCCAGGCGACCGTCGAGCAGCGCAACGCCGAGATCCGCAAAGACGTCCTCAAATACGACGAGGTGATGAACGAGCAGCGCAAGGTGATCTACGGGCGGCGAATGCAGGTGATCGACGGCGACGACCTGCGTGAGCGCACCCTCGAGCTCCTCGAGGAAAAGATCATGGGCCTCGTCGCGACGTGCTGCCCGTCCGAGTTCTCCGAGGAGTGGGATCTCGAGCGCCTCGTCGCCGAGTGCGCCCAGTACTACCCGACCCGGTTCAGCGTCGCCGACCTCGCCCAGGCGACGAGCACCGAGCAACTCGTCGACAGCATCTGGGCCGAGGCGCTCGAGTGCTACGAGGCCCGCGAGCTCGCCATCCCCGGCGGCCTGGACGCCGCCCGCGACCTTGAGCGTCAGATCATGCTGCAGATCATCGACCAGCGCTGGCGCTACCACCTCGCCGAGATGGACTTTTTGCGCGAGGGGATCCACCTCCGCAGCCTCGCCCAGACCGACCCGCTCGTCGCCTGGCAACGCGAGGGATTCGAGATGTTCGGCCTGCTCATAGCGGCGATCGACGACGACTACCTCCGCTACGTCATGCACGTCGAGGTCCTCAGCGGCGAGGAGGCGGCGCCGGACTTCCGCCAGGCGACCTACGAGGCGGCGGCCGACCCGGCGACGCCGTTCGCGACCTCGGTCGAGTCGGGCGGCGCCGACCCGGAAGCAGTCGGACCCGCCGCGGCTCCGGCGCGGGCGGCGGGGCCGGGCGTGGGCGTGGCGCTGGCCGGCGTGCCGCGGCCGCCGAAGACGAAGCTCGGCCGCAACGAGCCGTGCTGGTGCGGGAGCGGGCGCAAGTTCAAGCTCTGCCACGGCGCGTCCTAGTCGCGATGGCGCCCGCTGACGAGGCCGCGCCCCGCCCGGCGGGGACCGAACCGGGCACGATCGCCGAGGACCTCGCGGCGCTCCGGGTCCGTCTCGACGCGGCGCGCAAGTACCTGCGGCTCGACGAGCTCGTCGCCGAGGTGGCGCGGCTCGAGCCGGAGATCGAGGCCCCCGATCTCTGGGCCGACCCCGAGCACGCCCGGGCCGTGACGACGGCGTACGGGCGGGTGCGTGCCGACGTCGAAATGCTCCAGGGCCTGACGGCGCAGCTGGACGACGCCTCCGCCCTCTACGAGATCGCCGAGGCCGAGGGCCCCGAAGCCCTCGTCTCGGTCGAGGGCGACCTCGCCGGGTCGGTCGCCGCGCTCGGCCGCGCCCTCGACGAGCTCGAGCTGCACAGCCTGTTCGCCGGCGAGCACGACGACCGCGACGCGGTCTGCGAGATCCACGCCGGCGCCGGCGGCACGGACGCCCAGGACTGGGCGGAGATGATGCTCCGGATGTACCTGCGCTGGGCGGAGCGGAGGAACTTCGCGTTCGAGCTCGAGGAGGTGACGCCCGGCCAGGAGGCGGGGATCCTGTCGGCGACGTTCCTCGTGCGCGGGCGTCACGCCTACGGGATGCTGAACGGGGAACGCGGGGTGCACCGCCTCGTGCGGATGTCGCCTTTCGACTCCCAGCACCGGCGCCACACGAGCTTCGCGTCGCTCGAGGTGACGCCGTTCCTCGACGACCTGACGGGCGAGGTCGAGATCGACGAGAAGGAGCTGCGCGTCGACACGTACCGCTCGTCGGGGGCCGGTGGTCAGCATGTCAACGTCACCGACTCGGCGGTGCGGCTCACCCACCTGCCGACGGGGATCGTCGTCGCCGTGCAGAACGAGCGGAGCCAGCACCAGAACAAGGCGAAGGCGATGCAGATCCTCGCCGCCAAGATCGCCGCGCGCCAGCGCGAGGAGCGCCGCCGGGAGCTCGCCCAGCTCGCCGGGCCGCAGACCGAGATCGAGTGGGGCAACCAGATCCGCTCCTACGTGCTGGCGCCTTACCAGCTCGTGAAGGACCTGCGCACCGAGCACGAGACCGGGAACGTCGAGGCGGTGCTCGACGGTGACCTCGACGCCTTCATGCTCGCCTGCCTGCGGTGGCGCCGGGGCACCACCGCGTAAGGGATCTGACGTGTTGTTTCACGGGTCCGTCACGGGTCGACTGGTAGGGTGAAACGCGCCTGTGGCGCGGCCCTACCTGGTGCGAGAGATCCTCTGGCGCGCCCGACGGGTGGATAGGACGAGCATCCGCGAGATGGCAAGACTGACGGCTCCGTGCGGTCG
Organism: uncultured Acidimicrobiaceae bacterium; assembly: GCA_963785415.1. GTDB lineage: Bacteria > Actinomycetota > Acidimicrobiia > Acidimicrobiales > Bog-793 > Bog-793. Next base: position 943,233 of record CAWAVB010000001.1, on the reverse strand, counting down.
TCGACGGACGAGCCGCACGGCCCGGCATCGGCAGCAACCACGAGGAAGAGGCTGATGATCCGTTTCGAAGACGTCACGAAGACGTACAAGGGAGACGTCACCGCACTCCGGGACATCTCGCTCGACATCGACAAGGGCGAGTTCGTGTTCCTCGTCGGGTCCTCGGGATCGGGCAAGACGACGTTCCTCCGGCTGCTGCTCCGCGAGGAGATGCCGGACACGGGCAAGATCTGGGTCGCCGGGCGCGAGATCGGCGAGCTGTCGCCCTGGCAGGTCCCGTACCTGCGGCGCAATCTCGGCTGCGTCTTCCAGGACTTCCGCCTGCTGCCGAACAAGACCGTCTTCGAGAACGTCGCCTTCGCGCTCGAGGTGATCGGGCGCAACAAGTCGATCGTGAAGACCCAGGTCGGGATCGTCCTCGATCTCGTCGGGCTCGGCGAGAAGGCGGACCGCCTGCCGGACGAGCTGTCGGGCGGCGAGCAGCAGCGGGTCGCGATCGGCCGCGCCTTCGTCAACCGGCCGCTCGTCCTGATGGCCGACGAGCCGACGGGGAATCTCGACCCGGCGACAAGCCAGGGGATCATGAAGCTGCTCGACCGGATCAACCGGACCGGGACGACGGTCGTCATGGCGACGCACGACGTGTCGATGGTCAACCTGATGCGCCGCCGGGTCGTCGAGCTCGACCACGGCAGGATCGTCCGCGATCAGGCCCGGGGTGTCTACGGCTACGCGAGCGAACTGTCGAATACGACATCGCGCGGCGTGCCCGCGGTGCCGGTCGCCGACGAGCCCGAATCGGACGAGAGCTTCGAGGTCGAGTCGGTCACCTCCCGTTTCACGGCGGAGCGCACCCGCCGGGGCGATCGGTAGGCGCTGCATGGCCGTTTCACTCGACTACGTCGCCCGGGAGACGGCGACGAACCTGTGGCGCAACCGCGTCATGGCCGTCGCCGCGGTCCTCACGGTCGCCGTCTCGCTCTCGCTCGTCGGGACGGCGCTCTTGCTCCGTCAGGCGGTGAAGAGCCAGTTCGTCCAGTGGTCGAACAACGTCAGCCTCGAGGTGTTCGTCGACGCCAACGCGTCGACGGCCCAGCTGGCGTCGGTCCGCTCGCTCATCGAGCGCACCCCCCAGATCACGAAGTTCACCTACCTCGACCACCAGCAGTCCTACGACTGGGCGAAGAAGCTCCTCGCCAAGGCGCCGACAGCGATCGCGGCGATATCGCCCGCGATCACTCCGACAGTCTTCCGCTGCCAGCTCCAGGACCCGAGTGACGCCTTGGCGCTCTCGAAGACCTTCAAGGTCGTCCCCGGCGTCTACGCCGTGGACTACGCCGCGCAGAGCATCCGGACGATGCAGCACCTGGAGGGCGCGGTCCAGGTCATCCTCGTCGTCATCGCGCTCGTGCTCCTGCTCTCGTCGCTCGTGCTGATCCTCAACGCGATCCGCATGGCGATCTACGCGCGACGACGAGAGGTTGGGGTGATGAAACTCGTCGGCGCGACGAACTGGTTCATCCGGATCCCGTTCATGCTCGAGGGGCTCGTCCAGGGCCTGCTCGGCGCCGTCGTCGCGGTTCTCGTCGTCCTGCTCGCCAACTTCGGGGTGAGCTACCTCCACAGCCACTACAACGTGCAGCTTTTCGCGCAGGCGGTGTTGAACGCCCGCGAGCTCATCTTCACCGATCTCGTCGTCGTACTGCTCGGAGCGGTGATCGGCATCGTCGGATCGTTCGTCGCCATCCGGCGGTTCCTCGACGTCTGAGTCTCGCCGCCTACCCCGGTAGTCGCTGACCCAGCCGGCCCCGATGCCGTCGCGACCTGGGGCGCCGGACACTTCGCCGCCGCGCACGTCGATCGCGGCGGCGACGCTCACCGGCGCCGTGCCGGCGGGCCAAGGCGGCTGAACCCGCGCCGCATCGCCCCACTACGCTTCCGGCGATGACGCGTCCCGGCGGTCGCAGGCCTTGAAGGGCGTCCTGCTCGCGGGCGGGACCGGGAGCCGCCTCGACCCGCTGACGCGGATCACGAACAAGCACCTGCTCCCCGTCTACGACCGGCCGATGATCTCCTACGCCGTCGAGGCGCTCGTGAAGGCCGGGATCGACGAGATCATGGTCGTCACCGGCGGCACCCACGCCGGCGAGTTCCTGCGGCTGCTCTCGAACGGAGAGGAGCACGGCGTCGGGCGGCTCACCTACGCCTACCAGGACCACCCCGGCGGCATCGCCCAGGCGCTCGGGCTCGCCGAGCGTTTCGTCGGAGCCGAGCGCGTCCTCGTCATGCTCGCCGACAATGTCTTCGGGCGGACGATCCGGCCGACGGTGGATCGCTTCGTCGAGCAGGAGAAGGGGGCACGCATCGTGCTCGCCCGCGTCGCCGAGCCGGAGCACCTTCGCCACCTCGGCGTCCCGGAGCTCGACGACGAGGGACGCGTCGTGCGCATCGTCGAGAAGCCGGAGGTGCCGCCGAGCGCCTACTGCGTGACCGGCGTCTACTGCTACGAGCCGTCGGTGTTCGAGGTCATCCCCGCGCTGGTGCCCTCGTCGCGGGGCGAGCTCGAGATCACCGACGTGAACAACCACTATGTCGAGCGCGGCGAGATGTCCTACGACATCTACGAGGGTTTCTGGGGGGACGCGGGCGAGTCGATCGACGCCTACTACGGCGTCGTCGACGAGGTCCGGCGCAACGGGGCGAACCTCGGCTGACCGTTCACGCGTCGCGTGAACCGGTGAACGCACCCGGCTGGGGCCGGACGAGCGAGGACCAGGCCCGCGGCGTCACGGCGACCGCCCTCGGGAAGTCCCCGAACACCCAGCGGCCGACGTTGCGGCGCACGAAGCCGCTCGCGTCGACGACCCGCAGGGCGGCCCGCGCGCCGAGCGGCCTCGCGAGAGGGACCTGGCACCAGCGCGACACGCGCTGGTCCCGCCCGAGCGACCGGAGCACCGCTCTGCGGTAGCGGTCGGCGACGACACCGGGCGAGGACGGCGCGCCGGCGATCGCCGCGGCGGCGAGGATCCCTGTCTCCAGGGCCTGGCTGATGCCCTCGCCGGTGAGCGGGTCGGCCGCGCCGGCCGCGTCGCCGACGAAGAGCACCCGGCCCCCCAAGCCGGCGAGCCCGGCGCGCTCGATTGCCGTCGGGATCGGCCACGCCCGCGGCGGTGAGACGAGGACCGCGTCGGGACCGAGGAGGGAGGCGGCGAATGAGCCGGCGATCGTCGACTCCCACAGCGTGGCGGCGCGCCCGCCCTCGCCGCGCCGGACGTAGATGCCGAGGTTCACCGAGCTGTCCGCCAGCGGGAACGACCAGGCGTATCCGGGCAGGAGCGCGGCGTCGAACCAGACCCACAGACGGTCGAGGGCCGCCGGGCGCACGCCGGTGGCGTAGGTCCGGAAGGCGATCCAGTCCGATCGCGAGTCGGTCGCGCGCCCGGGCCCGGCGGGCGGTGCCGGAGGCGCGAGCATCCGCCGGATCGGTGACCACGCCCCGTCGGCGGCGACGACGTACCGGCCGCGGGCCTCCTCCCCGCCCTCGAAGCGCACGTGGACGTCGCCGTCGTCTCGCGCTACGCCGACGCAGCGCGTGCCCTCGCGGACGGTGGCGCCATGCCGCCGGGCGAGCGCGACGAGCGCGGCGTCGAGGTCGGTGCGGCGGGCCACGGCGGCGTAGACGCCCGGCCCTTTTCCGAGGGGGAATCGGATGATGCGCCCCGACGGCGAGCGGACGGCGAACTCCGCGGCCGGACGGAACGAGGCGACGTCCGCGGGATCGAGGCCGAGCGCGTCAAGTCGTCGTGTGGCCGCGGTCGTCAGTCCGTCGCCGCAGCACTTGTCGCGGGGGAAGCGCGCCCGGTCGGCGAGGAGGACGCGGTTGCCGCCGCGCGCAAGCGTCGTCGCCGCGGCACAGCCGGCTGGTCCCGCGCCGACGACGACGACGTCGAAGTCGTTCGTCACCGCGCGGCGTCACCACCCGGGTCCGGACCCGGGTGGGCGCCGGTTGCCAGGGCGGCGGCGAGGGCGTCGCCGATCTCCGGGTGGGAGAACGAGAAGCCCGTTTCGGTGAGCTTGCGCGGCAGCACGCGTTGGCTCGCCAGCGTGATGTCGTCGGCGACCTCGCGTCCCATCGCCACGAGCAACGCCAGGCGGGGGACTCCGTAAAAAGAACGGCGGTGGACTGCCCGGGCGAAGGCCTCGGCGAACTCGGCGTTGCGCACCGGGTTCGGGGCGGTGAGGTTGCACGGACCGTCGACGGCGGGCGTGAGCGCGGCGTGGATGATCGCCGCGACCTCGTCGTCGAGGGCGATCCAGCTCATCCACTGGCGGCCCGACCCGACGTGGGCGCCGAGTCCGGCCCGGAACAGCGGGAGCTGCAACCCGATGAGCGGATTGGCGCGGCCGACGACGATGCCGCTACGGACGGCGACGACACGGATGCCCGCGTCCCGGGCGGGCGCGGCGGCCGACTCCCACGCGCGGCAGAGCTCGGCGAGGAACCCCGATCCCGGCGGGCTTTCCTCGTCGAGCGCCTCGTCCCCGCGGCTGCCGTAGTAGCCGACGGCGGAGGCCGAGACGAAGACCGCGGGCGGCGTGTCGGCCGCCGCGATCGCCCGGGCGATGAGGTCGGTCGTGACGACGCGGCTGGCGCGGATCCGCTCGCGTTTGGTCTGGCTCCAGCGCAGGGGAGAGAGGTGCTCCCCGGAGAGGTTGAAGACCGCGTCGATCCGATCGAGGGTCCCGCCGGGCAACCCCGAGAGATCGAGACGACGCGCCGCGATGTCGACCGCGGCGACCCCTAACGCCGGAGCGCCGCGCACGACGCGGTGCACGCTGTGACCGTCGGCCTCAAGCCGGGCGACGAGGGCGCGTCCGATGAGGCCGTTCGATCCGCTGACGAGCATGCGCATGAGGGGCTGCTCCTCTGCCGTGTGCGCCTAGGTAAACCGAGCTGTCGTCGTACGGTCAGTTGCCCTCAGGATCGACCCTTGCGCTTCGATTGTCGGGAGTGTACGCGGCGGGCTTCCCCGGTGCTGGTGTTCCCGCCGGCGGGTTGTGCTGACAACCTGTTCGTCCGAGGCGACGAAGCCGCGAACCTCGCGCCATGGCGAGGTGATCGGGAGGCCCGGGGCGGCGTTGCGGGCAATCGCGCGCCGGCGGACCGAGGAAGGCACGGGGAGAGAGACGGCCTTCAGGCCCGGAGACCCTCACCGTTAAAATGATCCGGGTGAGCCGAGAGACCGACCAAGATCCGGCCGCCGTGCCCCCCGACCCGGCGCACTCCGATTCACTCGGGGTCAACGCCTGGTTCGTCGAGGAGATGTACCAGGTGTACCGGTCGAATCCGCTCTCGGTCAGCGACGACTGGCGCGACTTCTTCGCCGGCTACCGGGGCCGCGTCCCGCCCGACGACCCGACGGTCGCTCGCGCTCGAGCCGCAGGCGCCGGTGGCGACCCGGTCGAGACGACGCTCGCCGAGACGCGGGTCCCCCCGGACGCGCGGCGAGGCCGCGTGCCGGACGGCGACCGACCGGCTTCTCCGGCCCCCGGTGCCGCCGTCCCGGTGGCCGACGGGGACGTCACGCTGCTTCGGGGAGCCAGGGGACGCATCGCCGCGAACATGATCGCGAGCCTCGCGGTGCCGACCGCGACGAGCGTGCACCCGGTCCCGGCCGGGGTGCTCGCGGCGAACCGCTCGCTTCTCAACGGGAAACTGCGGGAGGCGGCGGGCCCGAAGGTGAGCTTCACGCACCTCATCGGCTGGGCGGTCGTTCGGGCCCTCGGCGACGTTCCCGCGCTGAACGCGAGCTACCTCGATGACGCCGACGGCACCGGGACCCCGGGGGTCGCCCGCCATGCCCACGTCGGTCTCGGGCTCGCCATCGACCTCGAGCGCGCCGACGGCTCGCACTCGCTCGTCGTGCCGGTCGTGAAGGACGCCGACACGTTGGACTTCGCCAAGTTCCACGCCGCCTACGAGGAACTCGTCGGCCGGGCGCGGTCCGGGCAGCTCACGGTCGAGGACTTCGCCGGCGTGACGGTGACGATCACGAACCCCGGGACCCTCGGCACGACCCAGTCGATGCCGCGGCTCATGCGGGGCCAGGGCGCGATCGTCGGCATCGGCGCGCTCGACTACCCCGTCGAGTTCCAGTCGACCCCGGCGGAGACCCTGCGCGCCCTCGGCATCGAGAAGGTCGTCACGCTGACGTCGACCTACGACCACCGGATCATCCAGGGGACCGAATCGGGCCTGTTCCTGCGGCGCGTCCATGAGCTGCTCGTCGGTGGCGACGGCTTTTACGACGATGTCTTCTCCTCGCTCGGCGTCGCGGCCGAGCCGTGGCGGCAGTCGCGCCCCCTGCCGCCCGCCGGCGCCGACGGTGACCAGCTGACCAGGGAGCTGATGGTCCGGTCGCTCATCAACATGTACCGGGTGCGCGGCCATCTCATCGCGCGGCTCGACCCGCTCGAGAGCGAACCGCGCCAGTTGCGCGCCGACCTCGACCCCGGTCAGTACGGGCTCGGCCCGGAGGACCTCGACCGCGGTTTTCACACCTTCGGCCTGCCGGGCGGCGAGATCCTGTCGTTGTCGGAGATCCTTGAGATCCTGCGCGACGCCTACTGCGGATCGGTCGGCGTGGAGTACATGCACATCCAGAGCCCCGAGGAGAAGCTCTGGATCCAGCACCACGTCGAAGGCGCCTCGAAGTTGATGACGCCCGTGGAAAAGCGGCACATCCTCGGCCGCCTGAATGCCGCGGAAGCCTTCGAGACGTTCCTCCACCTGCGCTACGTCGGACAGAAGCGCTTCGGCCTCGAGGGCGCCGAGTCGACGATCCCGTTCCTCGACGCCGTGCTCGACGCGGCCGCCCACGCCGGGGTCTCGGAGGTCGTCCTCGGCATGGCGCACCGCGGGCGCCTGAACGTGCTCGCCAACATCGTCGGCAAGTCCTACGCCGAGATCTTCGGCGAGTTCGAGGGGAACCTCGACCCGGAGACCGTCCAGGGATCGGGCGACGTGAAGTACCACAAGGGCGCCGAGGGCCGGTGGCGCGGTTCGGACGGCACGTCGCTCACCGTCTCGCTCGCCTCGAACCCGTCGCACCTCGAGGCCGTCGATCCCGTCGTCGAAGGGATCGTGCGCGCCAAGCAGGACCGGGAGCCGAACCCGAAGGCCTTCTCCGTTCTGTCACTCCTCATCCACGGCGACGCCGCCTTCGCCGGGCAGGGGGTCGTCGCCGAGACACTCAATCTGTCGCAGCTGCCCGGCTACCGCACCGGCGGCACCGTCCACCTCGTCATCAACAACCAGCTCGGCTTCACGACGCCGCCCACCGAGGCACGCTCGTCCGTGTACCCGACGGACGTCGCCAAGATGGTCCAGTCACCGATCTTCCACGTGAACGGGGACGATCCCGAGGCCTGCGTGCGCGTCGCTCGCGTCGCCTTCGCCTACCGCCAGGCCTTCCACAAGGACGTCGTCGTCGACCTCGTCTGCTACCGCCGCCACGGCCACAACGAGGGCGACGACCCGAGCTATACCCAGCCGCTCATGTACAAAAAGATCGATGAGCACCTCTCGGTGCGCACGCTCTACACCGACGCGCTCGTCGCCCGCGGCGACATCACCGACACGGAGGCCGGCCAGGTCGTCGCCGACTTCCACGCCCGCCTCCAGTCGGCGCTCGACGAGACGCGTTCATCGGCGCCGCCGCGAATCGACCGGTTGCCGCGCCGGCGCGCCCCCAAGGTGGGCCGGCTTGCCTTCCCGACCGGCGTCGATGCCGCCGTCCTCGACACCCTCGTCCGCCGGCTCGGCACCACGCCGGAGGGCTTCACGCTCCACCCGAAGCTCGCTCGCCAGCTCGGCCAGCGCAGCGCGCTCTGGGAGGGCGGCGAGGTCGACTGGTCGCTCGCCGAGGCGCTCGCCTTCGGCAGCCTGCTGCTCGAGGGGACCGAGGTGCGGATCACCGGCCAGGACACCCGCCGCGGCACGTTCTCCCAGCGCCACGCCGTCCTCGTCGACTACGCGACCGGCTCCGAGTTCGCGCCGCTCGGGTCGCTCGGCGAGAGCGTCGGCGGCGAGCCGCCGCTGAGGTCGACGGCGGGGATCGGGAACTTCTCCATCCGTGACTCGCTGCTCTCGGAGTTCGCCGTGCTCGGCTTCGAGTACGGCTACTCGGTCGAGGCGACCGACGCCTTCGTCGCCTGGGAGGCGCAGTTCGGCGACTTCGCCAACGGCGCCCAGGTCATCATCGACAACTTCATCGTCGCGGCCGAGGAGAAATGGGGTCAGGTATCGGGGCTCGTGCTGCTTCTGCCCCACGGCTATGAGGGTCAGGGCCCGGAGCACTCCTCGGCCCGTCTCGAACGCTTCCTCACCCTCGCCGCCGGTGCGAACATCACCGTTGTCCAACCGACGAGCGCGGCGCAGTACTTCCACCTCCTGCGCGCCCAGGTGCGGCGCCCGGTCCACCGCCCGCTCGTCGTGGCGACACCGAAGTCGCTTCTGCGGGCGCGCTTTCGCGCGATCGCCGATCTCGGCCCTTTCCCACGGAAGTTTCGCCGAGGTGCTCGACGACCCGGCGTTCCCGGACTCGCTCGAACCGCACATGGCCGGCCGGGTGGTGTGCTGTTCGGGCGAGATCGCGCAGCACGCCCTCGCCCGGCGCGACGCCCTGGTCGCCGCCGGGTCGCCGGGCCCGCTTTGCGCGGTCGTCCGCATCGAGCAGCTCTACCCGTGGCCGGAGGCGCAACTCGTCGACGTGCTCGACCGCTATCCCGCGGCGACGGACCTCGTCTGGCTGCAGGACGAGCCGGAGAACATGGGGGCGTGGGGCCTCGTCCACGAGCGGCTCCACCGGCTGTTCCGCGACCGTTACCGGTTGCGCCACGCCTGTCGGCCGGCGGCGGGCAGCCCGGCGACCGGGTCGCACGCCATCCACGAACTCGAGCTCGCCGCGCTCGTCGACGGGGCGGTCGGCCCGCTGCCCGCCCCGCGCTAGCCGTCGCTCTCGGGTCCCCGGCGGGCGGTCGCGCGCCGGGATGTCGCATCGTGGTTGACTGGCGAGGTGACATCCCGGCACATCGTCGTCGACGGATCGAATCTCGCGACCGAGGGGCGGACGACGCCGAGCCTCGCCCAGCTCGAGGAGGCGGTCGCCGAGATGCGGCGCGAGCTCGGTGAGGCAGAGGTCACCGTCGTCGTCGACGCCTCGTTCGCCCACCGCATCGACGAGGCCGAACGCCCGCACTTCGAGGAGCTCGCCGCCGCCGGGTCGCTCGTCTCGCCCCCGGCGGGAGCCGTCGGGCGCGGCGACGCCTTCCTGTTGCGGATCGCCGAGAAGGTGAACGGGGTCGTGCTCTCGAACGACTCGTTCCAGGAGTTCCACGGCGAGCACGCGTGGCTTTTCGAGCACGGCCGGTTGCTCGGCGCGACGCGAGTGCCGGGCGTCGGCTGGATCTTCGTCGCCCGTAGCCCGGTGCGGGGCCCGCGCAGCCGGGTCGCCGTGCGCGAGTCGGCGCGGGCGCACAAGCAGGTCGAGAAGGCGATCGCCGTGGCGACGAAGGAGGTCGTCGCCCCGACGCGCGCGCCCCGCGCCGGGGCGAAGGCGGCACCGGCGAAGACGACCGCGGCGCCCCAGGCCGCGAACGACCCGATGACGTTCATCTCGTTCATCGCCGACCACCCCCTCGGCGGGGAGATCGAGGCCGTCGTCGAGGCGTTCTCCTCACACGGCGCCGTCGCGCGGGCGGGCGAGCTGCGCGCCTACGTGCCGCTCGCGGGCCTCGGCGACCCCGCGCCGCGCAGCGCCCGGGGGGTACTGCGCAAGGGTGAGACTCGGCGGTTCGTCGTCACCGCCCTCGACCCCTATCGGCGGGGCGTCGAGCTTGCCCTGCCCGGCGTCGGCGTCGTCTCGGGGCACCCGAGCGAGGAGACGGTCGCGGCCGTCGTGAAGATGGCACGCAACAGGTCCGCCAAATCCGCCGCGCCCGGCCCCGCGTCGTCGGCCCGGGCCGCGGGATCGACCGGTGCCAAGGTCGGCAAGCGGGCGGCGCCCCGGAAAGCGGCGCCGCGGGCCGGACGCGTCGGCGCGGCCCCGGCCGCAGTCCCGTCCGCCGCCAAACGCCCACGTGCCGCGGCGCCGAAGCTGGCGACCGCGACGCCCGCAGCCCAAGCGGCGGGAGGACCGCGTCGCTCCCCGCGGACGGCGCGGCGCGTCGCCGAGTCGTCGCCGGTCGGCCGGGCCGCGGCCCCGCGCAAGCGAACGCATTGAGACCGCCCACCGGGCAGGAAGGGGCCGGCTGGCGATGACGTGGCGGGCCGAGGACCTGATCCCGCACCGCGCGCCGTTCCTTTTCATCTCGGCGATCGACGAGCTCGAGCCGGGTGAGCGGGCGAGGGGGCGCTGGGAGCTCACGGGAGACGAACCTTTCTTCGCCGGGCACTTCCCCGGCCGCCCGACCGTGCCCGGCGTGCTACTCGTCGAGTCCCTCGCCCAGCTCGGGGCCGCGGCGGTGCTCGCCGACGAACGATTCGCCGGCAGGCTGCCGCTCTTCGGCGGGATCGACAAGGCGCGCTTTCGCCGCCAGGTGGTGCCCGGCGACGTCGTCGAGCTCGAGGTGACGCTCGGTCGGCTCTCGGCGCGAGCGGGCACCGGGCAGGGCACCGCCTCGGTCGGCGGCCAGCTCGCCTGCGCGACCGGCCTGTTCTTCGTGTTCGCCGGGGGCTAGAGCCGATGCGCCTCGTCACCTGGAACGTGAACTCGCTGAAGGCCCGGCTGCCCCGGGTCGAGGAATGGATCGCCCAGCACGCGCCCGACGTGATACTCCTCCAGGAGACGAAGTGCGCCGACGCGGCCTTTCCCGCCGCGGCTTTCACCGCGCTCGGCTACGAGTCCGCCCACCACGGCGACGGACGGTGGAACGGCGTCGCCATCGTCTCGCGCGTCGGGCTCGGCGGGGTCCGGGCGGGCTTTGAGGATGCACCGCCTGACTTGGCGGGCGAGTGCCGGATCCTGTCGGCCGACTGCGGCGGCGTGCGCGTCTACTCGGTGTACGTCCCGAACGGCCGGGAGGTCGGCTCCGAGTTCTACGCCGCCAAATTGCGCTGGCTCGGGCAGCTGCGCCGTGAGCTCGACGCGACGTGTGCACCCTCGGCCGCCGTCGCGATCGGCGGCGACTTCAACGTCGCGCCCGAGGACCGCGACGTCTGGGACATCGGCGCCTTCGCCGGCCTGACCCACGTCACCGAGCCCGAGCGGGCCGCGTTGCGCGAGGTGATGGGCTTCGGCCTCACCGACGTCGTCCGCCTGCTCCACCCGGCCGAGGAGGGGCCCTTTTCGTGGTGGGACTACCGCGGCGGCGCCTTCCACAAGGGCGAGGGCATGCGGATCGACCTCGTGCTCGCCTCGGCGCCGCTCGCCGCCCGGGTCGAGGCCGCCTTCGTCGACCGCGAGGCGCGCAAGGGCCAGGGGACGGAGCGTCAGCCTTCGGACCACGCCCCGGTCGTCGTCGACCTTGGGCCGTAGAAAGCGTCGCCGACCGGAGCCGGGGCCCCGCCGGCGGTTCAGTGGACCGGCAGCCCCCAGATCGGGAACCACCGGCTGAGGTCCGGTTCGATCGAGAGGTCTTCGCCGAGCTCGTTCTTCAGCCGGAGCTCGGCCTCGTTGTCCCGGCGCTCGCCGCCCGCCGGGACGAAGGGGTAGAAGGTCCCGCGCTTGTACAGGTAGACGAGGTAGACGGTCGCCGCCGCCCGGGCGGCACCCGCCGCGGGCGTCGGGGCGAAGCCGAAGACCGAGCAGAGGAGCTGCGGCCCGAAGCCGTTGTCCTGGAGCGTCGAGTTCGTCACGTGGACGCGGGTGACGAGCGTCTGGAAGTCGTCGGCGCTGAGCACGACCCAGCGGTAGCCGTACTGGTCGGAGTTCTCGCTCACGTGCGCGCCGGCGTCGTCGCCGAGGTTCAAAAGCGCGGTGAACTCGGTCTCGGTGGCGGTGAAGGCCTGGCCCTCGGCGGGCTTGAAGCACACCCCGGCCTGGCCGGTCGGTTGGAGCCCCTCGGCCGCCTCGAGCGTGATCTGCGCTCCCGGCAGCCCGAAGAGCCGGTCGAGATTGGCCTGGGCCGGCTTCGTCCGACCGAGCAGCGCGTCGAATAAGCCCACCGGCCCGCCTTACGCGACCGGGTTGCGACGCATCTCGGCGTCGAGCTTGGCGAGCTGGTCGAGGCGCTTCTGCAGGGGCGGGTGCGTCGAGAAGAGCGACGACAGGCTCATGCCCGGCGCGAGCGCCGGGGCGAAGTAGAAGGCGTTGAAGTGCTCGGCGGCCCGCAGGTCCCGCGACGGGATGCGGGACATCTCCCCGCTCACCTTGACGAGCGCCTGGGCGAGCAGGGCCGGCTGGCCGATGAGGATCGCGCCGGACCGGTCCGCGGCGAGCTCGCGGTAGCGCGAGAGCGCCCGGATGAGGATGAAGCTGATCGCGTAGAGGATCGCCGAGAACAGCAGTCCCGCCATCTCGAACAGCGCGATCTGGCCGCCGGCGCTGCCGCCCCCCCGGCCCCGATTTCCGCCGTAGCCGCCGAAGAAGCCCATGAGCATGAACACCCGCGTCATCAGCCCGGCGATGATGCCGAGGAAGCTGGCGATCGTCATCACCGCGACGTCGCGGTGGGCGACGTGGGAGAGTTCGTGGGAGAGCACCGCCTCGACCTCGGGCTCGTTCAACCGGCGCAGAAGCCCCGTCGTCACGCAGACGACGGCGTGCTTCTGGTCGCGGCCCGTCGCGAAGGCGTTCGGGATGTCGGTCTGGGCGAGCGCGACGCGGGGCTTCGGCAGGTTCGCCATCGCCACGAGCCGGTCGATGACGGCGTGGAGCTGGGGCTGCTGCTGGGCGGTCACGATCTTGCCGCCCATCGAGTACAGGGCGATCTTGTCCGAGTAGTAGTACTGGACGAAAAGGACGACGAACGCGATGACGAGGATGACGACGAGGTTGACCTTGGCGAGGACGAGCGCCGCGATGACGACGGCGTAGAGCAGACCGAGGAGGAACATCGTCAGGAGCATGTGGGCGGTGAGACCCCGGTCGACGGGGTAGCGGTGGCGGGTTGCCATGGTCGGCGGTCAGCCCTTCTTTCTCTTGACCGTGATCGTCTCGGAGTTCAGCAGTTCGCGCACCTCGGCGAGCGTCGAGGAAGCGGCGGGGATGGCGAGATCCGAAGGGGTGATGACGCTCGGTTCGAGCTTCTTGCCCGAGGAGCGCACCGTCTTCACCAGGCCGGCGAGCGCCTTGGCGAACGCCGCCTCATCGGTCTTGTCGAGCGCCTTCCCGAGCTTCGCGTCGAGGGCGTCGAGCTTCTTCGCAGTGGATTTGTCGACCTTGTACTGGCCGTCTTCGAGGATGCGGACGATCATGATTCGCCTTCTTTGTCCTCGAGGGTGAACGGGTCGGGGGACTTTCCTGACTCCTCCGGGGCCTCGGTCACCGGTTCGGCGTCGGCGACCTTGTCCTCCTCGGGTGCGTCCTCCTTGGGCGTGTCGGAAGGCTTCTGGGCCGTGCCGAGGGCGCCGGCGGGCGAGGCGGCGGCGAGCTGGCCTTTCATCTGGGCGAGCTCGGCGTCGACCTGGCCCGACTGGGAGGCCTTGTCGAGCTCGGCCTGGATCGGGTCCGAGCTCCCGGTGAGGTCCGTGAGGGCGCCCGAGGCGAGCAGCTCGTCGACGGCCCCCGCCCGAGCCTGCATCTGGGCGATCTTGTCTTGGGCCCTTTGCATGGCCATGCCGGTGTCGCTCATCGACTCGGAGATCCCGGAAACGGCCTCGCCGATCTTCGTCTGGGCCTGGGCGGCGGTGTAGCTCGCCTTCAGGGTCTCCTTCTGGGTCCGGAAGGCCTCGACGCGCGCCTGGAGCTGCTGGGTCGTTACGACGAGCTTGTCCTCCTGAGCGACGAGCCCGTCGTGCTGGGTCTTGAGCCCTTCGAGCTGGGTCGCGATCGCGGCCCGCCGGGTGAGCGCCTCCCGGGCGAGATCCTCCCGGTTCTGGGCGAGGGCCGAACGCGCCTGGTCCTGCAGCTTGTTGGCGTTCGCCTGGAGCTGCTCGGCCTGGAGCTCGATCCGCTTGCGGGCCGTCGCGACGTCGGCGACGCCCTTGCGCACCTGCTGGAGCTGTTCGAGCTGCTTCTCGTAGGACAGGTCGAGCGTGTCGCGGGGATCCTCGACGCGGTCGAGGGCCTTGTTCGCCTTCGCCTGCACGACACTGCTCAAGCGTTTCATCACGCTCATCGCTTGCTCCCTCCGAGGCGCACCGCCCCTTACGGACCGGTGCCGGTAAAGATCCGCACCCGCGGCGGCGAACCGCCGCGACCAACGCTGCGAGCATACGCCGCGTGCCCGCTGCCTCGACGAGCGGGCCGGCACGATCGGAGCGCGGCTCGGGGGCGGTATCTTCGTTTTGATGTCCGATCGACTGTGTCTTCTCACCGTCCACGCCCACCCCGACGACGAGGCGTCGAAGGGTGCGGGGACGATCGCGCGCTACCACGCCGAGGGCGTGCACACCGTGCTCGTCACGGCGACCGGGGGCGAGGAGGGCGAGATCCTCAACCCGGCGCTCGACACCGACGAGGTGCGCGCCAACCTCGCCGCGGTCCGCCGGCGCGAGCTCGACGACGCGGCGGCCGTCATCGGCTACGACGAGGTCGTTCTCCTCGGCTACCGGGACTCGGGCATGGCCGACTCGCCGGCGAACGCCGATCCCCGCTGCTTCGCCCGGGCGCCGCTCGCCGAGGCGGTCGGCCGGCTCGTCGCCGAGATCCGCCGGGTGCGCCCGCAGGTGGTCGTGACCTACCCGGACGAACAGCGCGGCTACCGCCACCCCGACCACCTGCGCGTCCACGAGATCTCGGTCGCCGCCTTCGAGGCCGCCGGCGACCCCGCTGCCTACCCGTTCGCCGGTGCGGCCTACCAGCCCCAGAAGCTGTACTTCACGGTCTGGTCGATCGAGCAGATCGTGGCCCGGCACGAGAAGTTCGTCGAGCTCGGCATCACCTCGCCGTACGCCGAGTGGTTCGCCGACGGTTGGCCCAACCGGATGGGCGAGCTCGCGCCGACAGCGCGCGTCGACGTCTCCGAGTACTACGACGCCCGCCGGGGCGGGCTGCTCGCCCACGCGACCCAGATCGACCCGTCGTCGCCGTTCTGGTTCGGGCTCCCCGAGGACGTCGACCGCCGGCTGTACTCGGCGGAGTCCTACGTCTGCGCCCGCAACCTCGTCGGGCCGATCGGCGCCGAGGACGACCTGTTCGCCGGGATTCGGGAGAACGTCGCGGCCGCCGGGGGGTAGAAATGGGGGCTGCGTCCCGGGACGCAGCCCACGCGTTCTCCCCAAGGAGGTCTCGACGTGTCGAAGTGGCTCACGCAGGAGTGGCTCGACGAGAGCACCCGTCTCGCTGCGACCCAACCGGTCCGCCCCGGCGTGTCGGCGCGGCTCCAGTACGTCGTCACCGGCGGACCCGGGGGCGACGTCGAGTACTACTGGATCATCGTCGACGGCCAGCTCGTCGAGAACAAGCTCGGCGCGCTCGCCGATTCCGAGGTGACGCTCACCGAGAGCTACGAGGACGCGAAACGGATGCAGCAGGGCGAGCTCGACGCCAACGCCGCGTTCATGCAGGGCAAGGTCAAGGTAGGCGGCGACGTCGGCAAACTCATGTCGCTGTTGCCGATCACGATGTCGCCGGAGTTCGCCGAGTTCCAGAAAGAAGTGCTCGCGATCACCGAGTTCTGAACCACCGGTCGGGACTCGCCCGCCCATCCCCGTCGTGCCGCGCGCTCATTAGGATGGGTGACGTGGCGAAGCCGCGACGCTGGTCTTCCGCTGCGACCCCTGATGCCCCCTGATTCCCTCCACCTGTCCCCGCTCGTCGGGAGCCCGCTCGTCGACCCGGCGGGGGAACGGATCGGCCGGGTCAAAGACCTGATCGTCCGCCTCGACGGCAAGCCGCACCCGCCGATCACCGGGCTCGTCGCCCGCGTCGCCGGGCGCGACCTGTTCATCCCGATCAACCGTGTCGAGTCGCTGCGGCCGCGCCTCGTGCAGCTCGTGGGCGAGACGCTCGACCTCGGCCGGTTCGAACGCCGCCCGGGGGAGCTGCTGCTCGACCGCGACCTCCAGGCCCACCACCTCATCCACGTCCTCGGCGCGCACCTCATCCGGGCGAACGAGATCGAGCTCGCCCAGTCCGAGGGGGTCTGGCAGGTCGTCGGCGTCGACCCCTCGGGCCGCGGCGTGCTGCGCCGCCTCATCCCGCGTCCGCTCGCCCGCCGGATCCGGGCGAAGTCGCTCGTCGACTGGGAGAGCATCGAGCCGTTCGTCGCCCACGTCCCGACGGCCCGTATGCGGATACCGCTGCGCAAGTTGGCGCGGCTCCGTCCCGCCCAGATCGCCGACCTTGTCGAGGCTGCCTCCCACGAGGAGGGGGAGGAGATCATCGAGGCGGTGAGCCTCGACCGCGAGCTCGAAGCCGACGTCTTCGAGGAGCTCGACTCCGACCACCAGCGCGAGTTCCTGGAATCCCGCTCCAACGCCGAGGCGGCCCGGGTCCTCGCGACGATGGCCCCGGACGACGCTGCCGACCTCATCAACGACCTCGATCAGGACCGCCGCCTCGCGGTGCTCGAGGCGCTCCCGGCGCGCCAGCAGGCGAAAGTGCGCCGGCTGCTGAGCTACAACCCGGAGACCGGCGGCGGGCTCATGAACCCGGACTTCCTGGCTCTTGCCTCGGCGACGACGGCCGGCGAGGCGCTCGAGGCGATCCGCACCAGCGACATCGCGCCGGAGGCGCTGGGGACCATCTACACGACCGACCCCGAAGGACGGATCTCGGGGACGGTCTCCGTCGTGCGGCTGCTGAAGGCGTCCGCCCGGGCCAGGCTCTCGTCGATCGCCGAGCACGACCCCGTGACGGTACGCGCCGACGCCGACATCCACGCGATCGTGCGCAAGATGTCGGACTTCAACCTCTCCTCGGCGCCCGTCGTCGACGAGGACCACCGCATGCTCGGGGTCATCACCGTCGACGACGTCCTCGAGCTGATGCTGCCGACGGGATGGCGGCGCGACTTCGGGATGACCGCGGCCGAGGAGTAGCGGGGGGCGCCGCCGACGGGTGGCGGGAGACCGTTACAGTGATCGCACGGGCGCGCCCCGCGCCCAGGAAAGATCGGCAATGCAGCCATGCGCGCCCTGAGGATCCTCGCTCTCACCGTGCTCGCCGTGGCCGGCTCGGGGTTCCTCGTCGGCGCCGGCGCGGCGAACGCCGCTTCCTCGGCCCGGAGCGCGAGCCACACGACCACGACGTCGGTGAAGTGGAAGATCTGTCCCGGTCACAAGAAGTTCCGCTGCGCCTCGGTCCCCGTTCCCATCGACTACTCGAACCCCTCGCTCGGCACGCTGAAACTCGCCGTCGTGATGCTCCCGGCGACCGGTGCGCACCCCTTGGGTGACGTCTTCACGAACCCGGGTGGTCCGGGGGCGTCGGGCGTGGACTTCCTCGAGGAGAGCCTGTCGTCGTTCCCGAAGTCGCTGCGCGTCGAGTTCAACATCGTGAGCTGGGACCCACGCGGCGTCGAGCGCAGCGACCCGGTGACCTGTGTCGACGCGGACGGCATCCGCACGCTCACCGAGGAGAACCCGCAGCCCTCGACGCCGGCCGAGATCGACCGGGTCGTCGCTCTGACGAAGCAGTTCGTCGCCGCCTGCGAGGCGCACACCTCGAAGCTTCTCCTCGAGAACGTGGGCACGCGCACGACGATCGAGGACCTCGACCAACTGCGCGCCGACCTCGGCCAGCCGAAGCTCGACTACCTCGGGTTCTCGTACGGGACGTACATCGGCGAGCTGTACGCCGAGAAGTACCCGCACCACATTCGGGCGCTGGTCCTCGACGGCGCGATCAACCCTGAGCTGACCCTCACCGCCGAGGACCGCGAGCAGGCGCTCGGCTTCGAGGGCGACCTCCACGCCTTCTTCACCTGGTGCGACGCGAACAAGACGTGCCACCAGCGCCTGCCCGACGGCGCCGCGGCCTCCTACGCCAGGCTGATGGCGTCCTTCGCGGCCGGGGGCGTCATCCACGCCAACTTCAAGGCGAAATACGGCGGGCTCCTGCCGGTCACTTTGGGAGTCGCCGAGATCGGCGTCATCTCGACGCTGTACTCGAACCTCGCCTGGCCCTACCTCGGGCTGGCGATCGACCGCGGCCTGCACGGTAACGGCGACCTGCTCGCCGAGCTCGCCTACGAATACGTGGGGCTCCAGCAGAGCGGCAAGTTTTCGAACGAGGACGAGGCGAACGTGGCGATCAACTGCGTCGACGCACCCTCGCCGCGCGACCTGTCGTTCTACGAGGCGCTCGCCAAGAGCCTCGCCGCCCTCGCCCCGGACTTCGGGGCCTCGGAGGCGTGGGGCTCGCTCACCTGCGCGTACTGGCCCGTCCCCGCCCAGGGCAAGCCCGGACCGATCCATGCCGCGGGCTCGCCGACGATCCTCGTCGTCGGCTCGACCGGCGACCCCGCGACGCCGTACCCGTGGGCACAGGCGATCGCCTCGCAGCTCGACAACGCCCGGTTGCTCACCCGGTCGGGCACCGGTCACACGGGGTACTTCTCGAGCGCGTGCATCCGGCGCTACGTCGACCAGTACTTCACAACCCTTGCCCTCCCGCCGAAAGGGACGATCTGCCCGAGCAACTAGGGCCCCGGCGCCGACCCGGGCGTCGTGGCGCGTGCCGCGCGTCCGCGAACGACCCCGGGGGCGAGGTGTTCGAGAAAAGATTCCCCTCTGAACTGCTGGAACGCCCCGGGGTGCCCGGGTAACATCCCCGTGCAAGCAGTCGCACCTCGTTCGGTGAGGCGGCTCGTCGCACACAGGCCACTGACCCCACCTGTCGAAAGACACTCCGGGTCAGGACAGACTTTCCCGGCACAAGGGATCGTCCGAGGTGGCTGGCCCTTCGGCCTACGGCGGCGGGCGCCAAAGCTCTGACGAGAGGGGTGCGCCGAGGCGTCCGCCGCGGCGGTCCGTGCCCAACGGGCTCCACCCACGCCGACTGGAGTTTGGGCACGACAAGGGAGAAACCCTGAGCGCCGATAGACGTTCGTCCGAACGACGACGGCGCACGTCTCTTAGAGGTGACACAAGGGTTCGGTGACCCGAACCGCCGACCTCCTGCGGACGTGCGCGACCGAGAAGCAACGTCCGCTCCACCCGAAAAAGCGGGAGGTCGACCGAGCATGGCCAGTCGCGACCATGCATACGAAGACGGCAAGACCGCCGTCCTCGACGAGGCGCACATCGGAGACATCCGCGGCGCGCTCGGCACGATCAGCGTCGGCGACACCGGCGCGCGCCGGTCGTTCCTCGCGCGCCTGCTCACCCTGGCGGCGATCGTCGGGCCCGGCCTCATCGTCATGGTCGGCGACAACGATGCCGGCGGCGTCGCGACCTATGCGCAGGCGGGCCAGAACTTCGGGCTCACGCTTCTGTGGACGCTGCCGCTCCTCATCCCGGTGCTCGTCGTCAACCAGGAGATGGTCGTCCGGCTCGGCGCGGTGACCGGCGTCGGCCACGCCCGGCTCATCAACGAGCGTTTCGGGAGGTTCTGGGGGAGGTTCTCGGTCGGGGACCTTTTCGTCCTCAACTTCCTCACGATCGTCACCGAGTTCATCGGCATCAGCCTGGCGCTCGGCTACTTCGGCGTGAGCCCGTACATCTCGGTGCCGGTCGCTGCCGTCGGGCTCGTCGCGATGACCGCCTCGGGGAGTTTCCGGCGCTGGGAACGCTTCATGCTGCTCTTCGTCGTCGCCAACTTCCTCGTCATCCCGCTCGTCATCTTCTCGCACCCACACCCCGGCCCGGTGATCCACGGGCTTCTCGTCCCCGGGGTGCGAGGGGGCGTGAGCTCGACCGCGGTCCTCCTCGTCATCGCCATCGTCGGCACGACGGTCGCGCCGTGGCAGCTCTTCTTCCAGCAGTCGAACATCGTCGACAAGCGGATCACCCCGCGCTGGGTGAACTACGAACGGGTCGACACCATCCTCGGCTCGCTCGTCACGGTCTTCGCCGCGACGCTCATCGTCGTCACCGCGGCGTTCGCCTTCGCGCACACGCCGCTCGCGGGTCACTTCACGAACGCCGCGGGGGTCGCCCGCGGTCTCGACCACTACCTCGGCAACAGCGCCGGGACGCTCTTCTCGATCGTTTTGCTGAACGCGTCGATCATCGGGGCGGCGGCGGTGACGCTCGCGACGTCGTACGCCTTCGGCGACATGTTCTCGATGAAGCACTCGCTCCACCGCCGGGTGACCGACGCGAAGGCGTTCTACGCGACCTTCTCCGCGCTGGTGTTCGTCGCCGCGGGGGTCGTGCTCATCCCGAGGGCCCCCCTCGGCCTCATCACGACGGCGGTCCAGGCGCTCGCCGGAGTCCTGCTGCCGAGCGCGACGGTCTTCCTGGTGTTGCTCTGCAACGACCGGGAGGTGCTCGGGCCATGGGTCAACCGGCTCTGGCTGAACGTGCTGTCGGGCCTCATCGTCTCGGTGCTCGTCGCGCTCTCGCTCATCCTCATGGTGACGACCGTCTTCCCGCATGTGAACGTGATGTTCGTCGTCTCGCTGCTCGGCGCGATGCTCGTCGTCGGCGGATTGCTGGCCGCCGTCTTCGGTTGGCGCGCCGGTATCCGTCGGGAGGCGCCGGGCGAGCCCCGCGCGACTCGTTCCCAGCGCGAGAACTGGCGCATGCCCCCCCTCACGTTGCTCGCCCAGCCCGTGATGTCGAGGGGGCGACGAGTCACGATGGTGGCGATGTGGGGCTACCTCTTCGTCGCGGTCTCGCTTTTGGCGGTGAAGGCGGTCGAGCTGGGGATCGGGAGCCACTGATTCCGCACCGTTTGCCGGGAGGACGGCGAAGGGCGAGGCTTGCCCGATGAGCCCCGCCGCGAAAGCACGTGCCTCCGTCCGGCCAATGCCAGTGGACGGCCCGGTGCGCGTCGCGCTCCTCGTCTACCGCGGGAACCCGCGCTGTGGCGGACAGGGCGTCTACACGCGGCACCTGTCGCGCGCCCTCGTCGCGGCGGGCCACCATGTCACGGTGTTCGCCGGCCAGCCGTACCCGGAGCTCGATCCGGGCGTGGACTTCACCCCGGTGCCGAGCCTCGACCTCTATCGCGAGCCGGACCCCTTCCGCCGGCCGCGCCTTCGGGAGATCGCCTCGGTGACCGACGCCGTCGAGCTCACGACGATGTGGACCGGGGGCTTCGGGGAACCGCGCACGTTCTCGTGGCGGGCGCGTGCCGTCCTCGCCGCCCGGCGAGGCGACTTCGACGTCGTCCACGACAACCAGGGCCTCGGCACGGGACTGCTCCGCATGATGGGCGACGGGTGGCCGGTCGTCGCGTCGATCCATCATCCGGTCTCTGTCGACCGCGGACTCGACCTCGCCGAGGCCCGCGGCACCGCCCGGACGCTCACCCTGCGGCGCTGGTACGGCTTCGCGGCGATGCAGAGCCGTGTCGCGCGCCGCATCCCGCGCATCGTGACGGTCTCGGAGTCGTCGCGGCGCGACATCGTCAAGCTGATGGGCGTCGCCCCCGAGCGGATCTCGGTCATCCCGCTCGGTGTCGACACCGACTGCTGGTGCCCGCGACCGGAGATCCCCCGGGTCCCCGGGCGGATCATGACGACGGCGAGCGCGGATGTGCCCCTGAAAGGGCTTGTCTATCTGCTCGAGGCGCTGGCGAAGCTGCGCACCGAACGTGACGACGCGCACCTCGTCGTCGTGGGGCGGCCGCGCGCCACGGGTCCCGTCGCGGCGGCGATCGCCCGGTTCGGGCTCGAGGACGCGGTTCAGTTCGTCGCCGGCGAGCCGGACCGTCGCCTCGCCGAGCGCTACGCCGAGGCGTCGGTGGCGGTCGTCCCCTCGCTCTACGAGGGTTTCTCGCTCCCGGCGGTCGAGGCGATGGCGTGCGGCGTCCCGCTCGTCGCGACGACGGGCGGCGCCCTGCCCGAGGTTGTCGGGCCCGACGGCGGCTCCGCCCTCGTCGTCCCGCCGGCCGACCCCGGGGCGATCGCCGCCGCCATCGGCCGGGTCCTCGCGGAACCGGCTTTCGCCCGGCGGCTCGGGGCCGCGGGACGCGCCCGTGTGCTCGAGCGTTTCAGCTGGGCGCGGGTCGCCGTCGCCACGGCCGAGGAGTACCGGGCGGCCCTTGAGGGCCGGCCGTGCTGACCGTCGATCTCGAACGGGCTGCCGTGCGCCCCGGCCTTGTCGTGCTCGACGTCGGGTGCGGGGGCGGGCGCCACACGTTCGCCGCCTTGAAGGCGGGCGCGCACGTCGTCGCGCTCGACGCCGCGCGCGCCGAGCTCGACACCGTCGCGGGCATGGTCGCGGCGATGCGCGCCGCCGACGAGGTGCCGGTGGGCGTGCGCCAGGGCGGTGTCGCCGCCGACGCGACGCGGCTCCCCTTCGCGGACGCGAGTTTCGACCGCGTGATCGCGTCGGAGGTGCTCGAGCACATCCGCGACGACGAGACGGCGCTCGCCGAGTTCGCCCGGGTCCTGCGGCCGGGGGGCCTGGCGGCTCTCAGCGTCCCCGCCGCCGGTCCCGAGCGGGCGAACTGGGCGGTGTCGTCGGACTACCACGGGGTCGAGGGTGGGCACCTCCGCATCTACCGCCGGCGCGAGCTCGTCAGCCGGTGCGAACGGGCTGGGCTGCGCCTCGTCGGCTCGCACCACGCCCACGCGCTCCACTCGCCGTATTGGCTGCTGAGGTGCGTGGTCGGGGTCGGCCGCGACGACCACCCGCTCGTCGCCGCCTACCACCGCTTCCTCGTCTGGGACATCACGCACCGCCCCTTCGTCACCCGCGCCCTCGAACGGGCGCTCAATCCGCTCATCGGGAAGAGCCTCGTCGTCTACGTCGAAAAGGCCGGCTGATGGCCGACGCGGTCGTCCAGACGGCGGAGTTCGTCGAGCCGGGATCGGCGGTCGAGGCGATCCTCGAGGTCCAGCAGCCCGACGGCTTGATCCCGTGGTTCCCGGGCGGCCACGCCGACCCGTGGAACCACGTCGAGGCCGTCATGGCGCTCGCCGCGACGGGCGAGCTCGCGGCCGCGGCGCGCGGCCTCGAGTGGCTCGCCCGCCGCCAACGCGCCGACGGGAGCTGGCACGCCGCCTACGACTGCGCCGGCGGCGTCAAAGAGGCCCGTGTCGACACGAACGCCGTCGCCTACGTCGCGACCGGCGTCCTCGAGTACCTGTGGGCGGGCGGGGATCCCGGCTTCGCGGGGGAGATGTTCGCCGTCGTCGACCGGGCGCTCGGGTTCGTCGTCTCGCTCGCCACCCCGGACGGCGCGATCCCGTGGTCCGTCGGACCGGGCGGACGGCTGGCCGCGTTCTCGCTCCTCGCGGCGAGCTCGTCGATCTACCACAGCCTCGGCTCCGGCGAGCGTCTCGCCGCCACCCTCGGCTTGGAGCGCCCCGCCTGGGCCGCCACCGCCGCCCGGGTCGGCCGGCTCGTCGCGGAGCGTGAGTCGTTCTTCGCCGACAACGCGCAGTTCGCCATGGACTGGTACTACCCGGCGCTCGCCGGCGTGCTCGGCCTCGACGCCGCCCGAGCCCGGCTGCGCTCCCGCCTCGGCGAGTTCGTCGTGCCCGAGGCCGGCGTTTTGTGCCGGTCGGACCGGCGGTGGGTGACCACCGCCGAGACCGCGGAGTGCGCCATCGCGCTCGCCCGGGTCGGCTGGGCGGACGAGGCGGCGGCGCTGCTGGCGACGACCGACGGGCTGCGCTGCGGGGACGGTTCGTACCTCACGGGTCTCGTCTTCCCGGAACGGTCCGAGTTCCCGCCCGGCGAGCGGACGTCGTACTCCGCGGCCGCGGTCGTGCTCGCCACCGACGTGCTGTCGGGGGGCGTCACCGCGGCGGTGTTCGACCGCCTGGGCTGACCGACCCTCTCAGTCCCAGCGAACCGCCGTGCGCACGAGCACGCGCAGGCTGCCGCAGCCCGCGGCGACATCCTCGGTGAAGCGCTGGGAGCCGAGCGCGTCGAGGTAGCACTCGTACGGGGGGCGGCCGCCTGCGCGGGGGTCTTCGAAGACGTCGTGGAAGACGAGGAAGCCCCCGGGAGCGACGTGGCGCCCCCAGCCGCGGTAGTCGGACCAGCAGCAGGCCTCCCCGTGACCGCCGTCTATAAAGACGAGGGCGACCGGCGTCGACCAATCGGCGGCGACCCGGGCGGAGTCGCCCACGACCGCGACGACGAGGTCCTCGGCTCCGGCCCGCTCGAGCGTCGCCCGGAAGCGGGCCAGCGAATCCATCCGGCCGGTTCTCGGGTCGACGAGCGACGGGTCGTGACCGGGCCAACCCGGCTGCATCTCCTCGGAACCGCGGTGGTGGTCGACGCTGTAGACGGCGGTGGCCGAGGCGTCCACGGCCGCGATCGCCGCGGCGAGGAAGAGCGTCGATCGACCGAGATAGCCGCCGATCTCGACGATCGGCCCGGACCGCGCCGCGAGCGCGCGTGCGGCGACCGCGTAGAGGGCCATCGCCTCCTCGCAGGGCAGGAACCCGTCGGTCGCCCGCGCCGCGGCGAGCAACGACTCGGCCCGGCCTTTGAGAGCGGGCGCGCCGTCCCGCGGTAGCTCCGAGGCGGTCATCCGGTCCCCGCGGCGACGGCGCTCCAGATCCCGAGTCCGAGAAGGATCAACCCGGAGACCTTGCGCAGCGCGTCGAGCGGCACGACGCGCGTGATCGCCCTGCCGGCGGCGACGCCGAAGCCGCTCACGGCGATGAAGGCGAGCGCGGCACCGGCGAACACGCTAAGCGGGTCGCGCGTCCGCGCCGAGAGGTTGGCGATCACGATCTGGGTGAGGTCGCCGAACTCGGCGAGGGCGATGACGGCGAACGTGGTGGCGGCGATCCGCGCGCCCGAGGGCCCTTGTCGGCGCTCCGCGGGGGTTGAGCCCGCGCTGGATCGAAGGAGGCGATCCTCGTCGGAGGCGATCGCCGCGCCACGCTCGTCGACGACGGCGGCGCTGCTGGCGAAGAGGTAGACGGCCCCGGCGACGAAGAGCCCGGCCACGATCGCGGCGACGACGCGGTGCGGCGCGAGCCCGAGGAGCCGACCGGCGACGACCGCGACGCCGGCCTGTGCGACGAGGCCCGCAGCCGCGCCGAGCCACACCGGGAGCGGCCGGTGCCGCGAGGACAGAAGGATCGTGGAGATGAAGGTCTTGTCGGGGAGCTCCGCCGGGATCACGACGGCGAACGTCGCCGCGGCGAGACCGAGGTTCACCGACGAGTCAGCGCCCCGACAGCAGGTCGTGAAGCGTCGTGCGGACGCTCGTCGCGAGACGGAGGTTCACCTCGAGGTGCTCGACGATCTGGTCGAGGAGGCGTCGCAGTCCGCCGGAGTACCTGGCGGCGACGAAGCTGTGCACCGCGTCGAGGTAGACGGGCTCACCGTCGTCGCCGAGCTCGGCGAGACCCGCGAGCCCTTCGAACATCCGGTGGATCGAGTTGTCGGGGTAGCGCGCCTCGAGCTCGTCGATGTGGGTCGAGACGAACTGCCACGTGACCGGTCCGATCGCGCGCTGTCCGAGCATCACCGTGAGCAGGTACGGCGCGTCCTGGCTGCGGATCTCGCCACGGCAGAGTTCGTGGACCTCGGCCGCGAACCCCGGATCGGTGAGGTAGCCGAAGGCGGTCCGGTAACGGCGCTCGTCGAGGGGCGACCGCGGCTGGCGGCCGCGGGCGACGAGCGCGTCGAACTCGCTGCGGCGGGCGCTCCAGGCGACGGTGGCGAGGACGCTCCCGGCGATGTCGGCGTCGAGCTCCCGGCGTCCGGAGACGTCGGCCGCGAACAGTTCCCGCGCCCGGTCGCGCACGTCGTCGTCGCCACCGACGGTGCCGAGCGCGGCGATGAGCGCCGAGCGCAGGACCGGCGTCTGCTCACCCTCGCCCGCTTTTGCCTCCCAGCCGACGCGGGCGAGCTCCGGCCCGAGGACCGTCCGCGTGTAGCGGGCGACGAGCGGGCGCTCGCGATCCGGAGCGACGAGGTCGACGGTGCGCAGCGCGCTCGTCACGACCGACCAGATGTAGGGGTTGTCCTCGCCCGCGAGGTGGCCGATCGCGTCGAGGAACTCCCCGAGCCCGGTCATGCCGGCGAGGACCGCCGCCCACAGGTCGCCGATGAGCCCGAGGCGTTCGACCGTGTCGAGCGCCTCGAGGTGGGTGAGCAGCTCGGCCCGGAGCGCCGGGTCGTGCCGGACGCGGTAGAAGCCGCTGCCTCCGGCGTTGACGACGACCGGGGAGCCGCGGAGCCGGATCCGCAGGGGCGCGTCGGCGAGGAGGACCCTCGTTGACTTGCCCCGGTCGCGGGCGGGGGCCGCGATGACCGGCACGAGCCATTGCGCGGGCCTCGCCGGGTCCTTTGTCGTCTCGGCCGGGAGGTAGGCGAACGGCTCCTGGCGCAGCTCGACCGTCCCTTCGTCGCCGGCGAGCCCGGTCACTGTGACGATCGGATAGCCGCCCTGGAAGACCCAGGAGTCCATGGCGGCGCGCAACGGGACGCCGGGGTTCTCGGCCTCGATCGCGTCCCACAAGTCGGTCGTCTCGGCGTTGCCGTAGGCGTTCGCCTCGAGGTAGCGGCGCACGCCGGCGCGGAACTCGTCATGGCCGATGTATTGCTCGATCATCCACAGCACGCCCGGGGCCTTGATGTAGGTGATCGGGACGTCGAACATCGCCGAGGCCTCTTCGGGGGTCACGACAGGGAACTCGATCGCCCGAGTCGACGGGAGCCCGTCGATGAAGCGAGCCATCTCCCGCAGGCGGGCGAATCCGATGAAGCACTGCCAGTCGGGGTGGAAGTCGTCCTGACAACGGAGCGCCATGAAGGTCGCGAAGGCCTCGTTCAACCAGACGCCGTTCCACCAGCGCATCGTGACGAGGTCCCCGAACCACATGTGGGCGAGCTCGTGCTCGATGACCTCGGCGATCCGGCGCAGCTCGGGCTTGGCCGTGTCCGTCGGATCGGCGAGGAGCTCCGCCTCGCGGAACGTGACGCAGCCGAGGTTCTCCATCGCCCCCGCGGCGAAGTCCGGGATCGCGACGAGGTCGAGCTTGTCGCCGGGATAAGGGATCCCGAAATAGTCGCGGTAGTAGCGGAGCGCGTGCGCCGCGATCTCCGCCGCGGTGGCCGTGAGGTGGCCCTTGCCGGGAACGGTGACGACGCGTAGGGCGATCCCGTCGACGTCCACCGGCTCCGTCGCCTCGAGGGGACCGACGACGAAGGCGACGAGGTAGGTCGACATCGGGATCGTGTCGGCGAACCGGACACGACGCGCCCCCGAGGCGAGAAGCTCCACCGAGGTCTCGGGGCCGTTCGAGACGGCGAACATCCGCGGCGGGGCGATGAGCGCCACTCCGAAGACCGCCTTCAGGTCCGGCTCGTCGAAGCACGGGAACGCCTTGCGGGCGTCGGTCTCCTCGAACTGCGTCGTGGCGATGGCGCGCGCGACCCCGTCGCCGTCGACGAACTCGCTGCGGTAAAAACCCGCCAGCTTGTCGCCGAGGACGCCGGCGAACCGGCAGCGCAGCGTGTAACGCCCGGGCGGCAGCGCCGAGCCGACCCCGAACCGCACGAGTTCGGCCGGCGCGTCGAGCGACACGGAGAGGGCGGATGGCTCGCCGGCATCCGCCCAGCCGGGCGTGATCCCGGCGTCGGTGATCGTCAGCTCGTCGGCGTGCAGGACGAGCTCCGTGAGTTCCTCGAGCACCTCGAGCTCGATACGCGCCGTGCCCGTGAAGCTCGACGTCTCGATGTCGGGGGCGAGCTCGAGGTCGTAGCGCCGCGGGATGGCGTTGCGGGGGAGCCGATACGAAGCGGGGTCGTTGATCGTGGTCACAGCACGTCGAGGCTAGTCACGCGGCTTGCCCCTATTGGCGGTCGCCGATCCCGGCCGCACTAGGGTGTCGGCGTGACGGGGGAGCACGGCTCAAACCGGGCGTCTCCGCCCGTTTCGTCGAAGCGTTTCGACGTGGTCTGCGTCGGCAACGCGCTGATGGACCACCTCGCCTTCGCCGACGTCGCCGTCGTCGAGTCCCTCGGGCTGCCGCTCGGCTCGATGACGCTCGTCAGCATCGCGACGAGCGACCGGATCCGGTCGCTCGTCGGCGAGGGCCGGCAGGTCCCCGGCGGCTCGGTCACGAATACCGCAGTAGGCATCGCTTCGCTCGGGGGTCACCCCGCCTTCATCGGCGCGGTGGCGACCGACGACCTCGGTGACCGCTTCGCCGCGGACCTCGAAGCGGCCGGGGTCCACGCCGTCCTCCAGCGCTTCGCGGCCGATCCCGCCGGTGACGAGGCGGCGACCGGACGTTGCTCCGTCATCGTCACGCCGGACGCCGAGCGGACGATGGCGACCGCCCTCGGGGTCGGCGGGCGGCTCGACTCGACAGGGATCGACGTCGAGGTCGTAAGAGACGCCCAGCTCGTCTACTTCGAAGGTTACGTCCTCGACCTGCCCGACGCCCCGGCGCTCCTCCGCCGCCTCATCGACGCGGCCCGGTCCCGGGACACGGCCGTCGCCCTCGGGTTGTCGGACGCTCTGCTCGTCGAGCGGCATCGCGGCGTCCTCGAGGAGCTCACCGGCGGGCGCGTCGACATCGTCTTTTCCAACGAATCGGAGCTCCTCGAGCTCACCGGCGCGGTCGACGCGCCACGTGCACTGGACGCGATCGCCCGGCCGGGGCTCACCGTGGTCGTGACCCGCGGGGAGAAGGGCGCGATGGTCGGGACCTCAGGCGGCCTCGTCGACGTCCCCGCTTACCGGGTCAACCGGGTCGTCGACCTGACCGGCGCCGGCGACCTGTTCGCCGCCGGCTTCTGTTTCGGGGTCACCCACGGCCACGGCCCGGAGGGCGCGGCACGCCTCGGCGCGCTCGCCGCGAGCGAGGTCATCGGGCATCTCGGCGCCCGGCCGGTGTCGTCGCTCGCCGACCTCGCCCGGGCGGTCGGGGTCGTCTAGACGCGGCTCTACGTGCTCGCCTCGGAGTCGTCGACCGGCAGGGACGG
The DNA here is from genome assembly GCA_963785415.1 of uncultured Acidimicrobiaceae bacterium. Lineage (GTDB taxonomy): Bacteria > Actinomycetota > Acidimicrobiia > Acidimicrobiales > Bog-793 > Bog-793. The sequence goes on along the minus strand of CAWAVB010000001.1, from coordinate 914,105 downwards.
CAGTTCCAGGTCGGCGAGGCGGACGAGCGCCGAGGCGATCCAGCGGGCGAGCGGCGCCACCTGGCCGTCGAGGCGATCCGGTTCCTCGAGGACGGCGTCGCTCAGCCGGTAGGTGCCCTGGTAGGCGATCTCGATCGCCGCGGTCGCCGATCCGGGCTCGGCGTCGAAGGCCTGTTCGACGGTGATCCCGCTGCGCTCGAGCGGTTCGCCGGCGAGCTCGGGGCGGCTCTCGCCGATCGCGGCGAGCACCGTCGCGGCGTCGGGGACGGCGGCGAGGCGCTGGAGCCGCAGGGTGACCTCGACGACGAGCTCGGGACGCTCGGAGGTCGGCTCGCCGATCGACCAGGACCGGTAGGCGCTCTGGCTCCAGGTCGGCCATTCGAGCCCGAGGTCGGCGCGCACCCGCGGGGGGTTCTGCTCGCCCGGTAGCGAGAACGAGGTCTCGAAGGTGACGTCCCCCAGGAAGACGTCGACCTGGAATCGCTCCTCGACGGCCTGCTGCTCGAGCAGCGCCCCCTCGAGCGCCTCGCGGATCGCCCCGATCACGTCGAGGAGGATGTGGTCGATCACCGCGCAGAGGCTATCTGCGCCGGCCACCCCCTGGCGGATGCCGTCCCGCGTCCGCCACTTTGTGCGATTTTTCCCCCGCCCGCGCCGGTAGGGGAGTAGTAGCTTGGCCGACGGATATCGGCAGAGCGGTTCGGCATCAACGATGAGGCGATGAGCGACAGCCCGGGTTTCAAGGACATACGGGCAGGCGGCTGCCTATCAGTCGCGACCGAACGGCGCACCGGAGAACCCAATTGAAGGAGGGCTTATGGTTGTTCATGGCCTCAGTGATCCGCTGATCAAGGCGGGTCGCCACCGGCGGATGCCGGGAATGCGGGCCGTTGTCGTCCTCGCGACGTTCACGCTCCTCTCGGGCGTCGTCTCGACCGGCATCGCCTCCGCCGCGCAGGTTGCACGTCACCGCGCTCCGGCGGTCGTCAGTCACACGAGCTCGTTCCTCGCCTGCGAGGTGACCGACACGGGCGGCATCAACGACCGTTCGTTCAACGCCTCCGCGTGGGCAGGACTTCAGGCCGCCAAGAAGGTGGACCCGTCGATGACGATCCGTTACCTGTCGTCGACCTCGTCGAGTGACTACGTGCCGAACATCGCCACGTTCGTCGGCGAGCACTGCGGAATCATCATCACCGTCGGCTTTCTGATGGGCGCCGCCACCCAGGCGGCGGCGAAGGCCCACCCGAGTCAGAAGTTCGCGATCGTCGACTACAGCTACTCGCCGGCGATCAAGAACATCGACTCCCTGCTCTACGAGACGAACCAGGACGCCTTTCTCGGAGGGTTCCTCGCCGCCGCGATGAGCAAGACGGGCAAGGTCGGGACCTTCGGCGGCGAGGACATCCCGACCGTCACCATCTACATGGATGGCTGGGTCGCGGGAGTCCGCTACTTCGACAAGGTCGACCACGCGCACGTCGTCGCCCTCGGATGGACCCCGAAGAAGGTCCGTCCGGCGAACAGCTATGACGGGACGGGCGTGTTCACCAACTCCTTCACGAGCCAGGCGGACGGCAAGACCGACGCGACGTCGCTCATCCAGCAGGGCGCCGATGTCATCTTCCCGGTTGCGGGCTCGGTGGGGCTCGGTGCCGCGGCCGCGGTGAAGGCCGCCGGTCACGGCGTCACGATGGAGTGGGTTGACACCGACGGCTGCATCTCGGCGCCGAACTACTGCAGCATCTTCATCACCTCGGTGACGAAGGGCATCGTGAACTCGGTTGAGAGCGCCGCGCTTTCGGCGGCACACGGCCAATTCAAGGGTGGCAACTACTTCGGCACGCTGAAGAACGGCGGTGTCGCGTTGTCGCCGTACCACGACTTTGCCAAGGTGATCCCCGCCAGTTTGCAGGCGGGAATCAAGACGATCGCCTCGATGATCGAGGCCGGGACGATCTCGGTCGACCCGAACTCCTACCCGGCGAGCTAGCCGGCTCTTTGGGGCACAGCCCGGGTCCGAATCCCGGACCCGGGCTGTGCCGATCCGAAAAGAAGACGACATCTCGGACAGGTGGCCGGGTTGGGGCCCGGCCTCCTGCCGCGGGTTCGAGGTAGCCGTGAAGCTTGAGCTGTCGGGGATCACGAAGACCTTCGGATCCCTCGTTGCAGACGATCACGTCGATCTCACCGTGGAGCCGGGGGAGATCCACGCGCTCCTGGGCGAGAACGGCGCCGGCAAGACGACCCTCATGAACGTCCTGTTCGGTCTCATGCACCCCGATTCGGGCGAGATCATGCTCGACGGCGAGGTCGTGCACTTCGCCGACCCCGGTGCCGCGGTCCGGCACGGGATCGGCATGGTCCACCAGCATTTCATGCTCGTCCCGGTCTTCTCCGTGGCCGAGAACGTCGCGCTCGGGTTCGAGCCGACGCGCCGCTTCGGGCTGCTCGACCGCCGCAAGGCGCGGGACGAGATCCTCCGGATCTCCCACGAGTTCGGTCTCGAGGTCGAACCGGAGGCGATCGTCGAGGAGCTTCCCGTCGGGGTCCAGCAACGCGTCGAGATCCTGAAGGCGCTCTCGCGCGACGCCCATCTGCTCATCCTGGACGAGCCGACCTCGGTCCTCACCCCGCAGGAGACGGAGGGGCTCTTCGAGATCATGCGATCGCTCGTTGCGTCGGGACGGTCGATCCTTTTCATCACGCACAAGCTGAAGGAGGTCCTCGCGATCGCCGACCGGATCACCGTCATGCGGCTCGGCGCGGTGATCGGCACGACGACCCCGCAGACGACGACGGAGTCCGAGCTCGCGTCGATGATGGTCGGCCGGACGGTCGAGCTCGTCGTGCAGAAGGAACCGGCGCGGCCCGGTGACGTCGTGCTCGCGGTGGAGGACCTGACGGTCGTCGACCCCCGCGGGCTGACCGTCGTCGACCACATCAGCTTCGACGTGCACGCCGGAGAGATCCTCGCCATCGCCGGTGTCCAGGGGAACGGCCAGACCGAGATCGAAGAGGCGCTCTGTGGCCTGATCGAGGTGGCCGAGGGCAGGGTCACGCTGCTCGGACGCGACATCACCCGTGCGTCGCCGAAGGCGAGGTTGCGCGCCGGGATCGCCCACGTGCCCGAAGACCGGGTCCGGGACGGCCTCGTCGTCTCGATGACGATCGCCGACAACCTCATCCTCGACGTCTTCGACGTCGCGCCGCACGCCCGTTTCGGCGCGCGCAACCTCGGCGAGGTGAAGCGCAACGGGGAGCAGAAGCTGGCCGACTTCGACATCCGCGCGAGCTCCACCGACATGCTCGTGAGCACCCTGTCGGGCGGCAACCAGCAGAAGGTGATCGTCGCCCGCGAGCTCTCCCGGCCGACCACGCTGCTCGTCGCCGCCCAGCCGACGCGCGGGCTCGACGTCGGATCGATCGAGTACGTCCACAAGCGGATCGTCGAGGAGCGTGACCGTGGCGCGGCGGTCGTCATCATCTCGTCGGAGCTCGACGAGGTGCTCGCCCTCGGCGACCGGATCGCGGTCGTCTACCGCGGCCGGATCGTGGAAACCGTCGACCCGACGGTCGGGCGCGAGAGGATCGGCCTTCTGATGGCGGGGATCACCGGCGACGGCGCGGGGTCGGTCCCGCCCGCGGGGACGACGTCGGGGACGGACAAGTGAGCGACGCCCCGATCGCTCTCGGGGGTGTCGCCGGACCGACCGCCGCCGCCACGCCGACGCGCGCCCCGTTCCGCTGGAGCCGGTTCTTCCATTGGATGGTCGAGGCGAACGTCGTCATGGTGACGGCACTCGCGATCTTCAGCGGTCTTTTCGTCGGCGCGATCCTCATCATCGTCACCCAGGCCAACGTGCTCCACGCCTGGGCGGGGTTGTTCAGCCACCCCGGGACGACGGTGAGCGTGACGTTCTTCACCGTCGGCGATGCGTATCGCGATCTGTTCACCGGTTCGCTCGGCGACCCGTTCGTGATCGGCCACGCGATCCACACCGGGCAGGGATGGACCCAGGCGCTCACGCCGATCAGCGAGACGCTGCTCTACGCCTCGCCGCTCTGCGTCGCGGGACTCGCCGTCGGGCTTGGGTTCCGTACGGGCATGTTCAACATCGGCGGCCAGGGCCAGCTGATCGCCGGGGCGATGGCGGCGAGCTACGTCGGTTTCGAGATCAACCCGCCGGCCATCATCCACGTGCCGCTGTGCATCCTCGCCGGGTTCGCTGGGGGAGCGGTGGCGGGCTTCGTGCCGGGCTTTCTGAAGGCGCGAACCGGGGCGCACGAGGTGATCGTCACGATCATGCTCAACTACGTGTTCCTCGACCTGCTCGTCCTGGCGCTCACGACGCAGCCGTTCCAGCAACCGCACCAGCAGAACGCGATCGGCAGGATGATCTTCCAGAGCGCCGAACTGCCCCGCATCTTCGGGCACAACCTGCGGGTCAACGTCGGCGTGCTCATCGCCATCGCCTGCGCGCTCGGCGTCTCCTGGCTGCTCCGGCGCGGCACGCTCGGCTTCGGGTTCCGGGTGGTCGGCGCGAACCAGGACGCGGCCCGCGTCGCCGGGATCAACATCCGGCGCTCGACGATCCTCGTGCTCGTGATCTCGGGCGGGCTCGCCGGGCTCGCCGGGATGATCTCGCTGTGCGGTTCCGACTACTTCCTCTCCTCCGGCTACGGCGGGACGGTCGGGTTCGACTGCATCACCGTGGCGCTCCTCGGCCGGAACCGCCCGATCGGCATCGTGCTCGGCTCGCTGCTCTTCGCCGCGTTGAACGTCGGCGGGCGGTACATGCAGGCGTCGACGGGGATCCCGCTCGACCTCGCCTCGGTCATCCAGGCGATCATCGTGTTCTTCGTCGCGACGCCGGGCCTCGTCAACGAGGTCTACCGGCTCCGCGGCATGAACGTCGGCCAGGGTCTTTTGACGAGGGGCTGGGCGGCGTGAGCGGGCGCGAACCTCTCGGCGGGCGGGGAAGCGGGTCGTGGCGATGACCGCGGTCGCGATCCTCGGCGAGAAGCCGCTCGTCTCGGTCGAGGCGCGCATCGTCTCCGTCGGCCGGCGTCGCGGCATGGGGATCTTCCTCGTCCTTGCCTCGGTGCTCATGCTGACCACGTTCGGCCTCGGCGTCTCGCCGGGGGCCCGCACGACGTTCGAGCTCACCTCGATGTACTCGACGGCGTGGTACATCGCGCCGTTGCACTTCCCGGTGCGCGAGACCTCGATCGTGATGGCCGCCGTCACGGCGGCGCTCGGGGTCTGGCTCGTCGTCCGTCGCAGGACGCGAGGCAGTTACCTCGTCTTCAGCCTCGGCGTGGTGCTGTTCCTGTGGTCGTTCCTCGCCTGGGCGGCGCGCAATAACGAGCTCAACCTCGTCGGCATGATCGGCGTGACATTGATCTCCGCGGTGCCGATCATCTTCGGGTCGATGTCCGGCGTGATGTGCGAGCGGTCGGGCGTCATCAATGTGGCGATCGAGGGCCAGTTCCTCATGGGCGCGTTCATCGCCGCGATGATCGCGAGCGCCTCGGGCGACCTCTGGCTCGGGCTGGTCTGCGGGGCGGTCGCCGGCGGGCTTCTCGGCGGGCTGCTCGCCTTCCTGTCGCTGCGCTACGCCGCCGATCAGATCATCGTCGGCATCGTCATCAACGCTTTCGCCCTCGGGCTGACGAACTACCTCACGGACACGCTGCTCGTCCCGTACCAGAACACGCTGAACTCGGGGCCGATCTTCGGGCCGGTCGCGATCCCGCTCCTCGACAAGATCCCGATCGTCGGCCCGGACATCTTCGACCAGAACATCTTCGTCTACATCGCCATCGTGCTCCTCGTCGCGCTGACGACTGGCCTGTTCCGAACGCGCTGGGGATTGCGGGTGCGAGCGGTCGGCGAGCACCCCGAGGCCGCCGAGACGGTCGGCATCCACGTCCTCACGGTCCGGTACCGCAACGTCATCTGGGGCGGCGTGATCGCCGGGATCGGCGGGGCGGCGTTCACGATCGGCTCGACCGGCGAGTTCTCCTCCGACATGACCGCGGGCCTCGGCTTCGTCGCCCTCGCGGCGATGATCTTCGGCCGCTGGCGTCCCTACGGGGGTCTCCTGGCGGCGCTGCTGTTCGGATTCTCGAACTCGCTGCAGGCGACGCTTTCCGTGCTCAACGTGCCGATCAACCCGAACATCTTGGTCATGGCGCCGTATCTCATCACGATCGCCGTCGTCTCCGGCCTCGTCGGCCGGGTCCGCCCGCCGGCGAACGACGGCAAGCCCTATCGCCCGCAGTAGCCGGGGTTCACCGCGCCGGTCGGGCGCCCGGCGCCGCGACGACGGCCGCGGCCGACTCGAGCCCGGAGGCGAGGGCCCTCCCGGGAGGAGCACCCGAGAGCCAGGCGGCGAGGAACGTCCCGGTGAAAGCGTCGCCGGCTCCGGTCGTGTCGACGACGTCGCCGCGACGCGCCGGCCGGGTGAGCAGCGGTGATCCGCGCCTCGCCCAGAGCGCGCCCTGCGAGCCGAGGGTGAGGACGACCTCACCGAAGTGCGTGCCGAGCTTTGTGGCCACCTTCTCCGGTTCCTTCTCGCCCGTGAGCACTCGGCCCTCCTCGAGATTGGCGAAGCACAGGTCGAGCCCTTCTGTCCAGGAGAGAAAGGCGGTCGCGCCGACCCGCCCGAGCGGGCCCGCCGAGCACGGATCGACCGAGCGCGTCATGCCGGAACGCCCGGCGCGGCGCAGGATCTCGAGCGCGGCGTCGCGCGTCTCGTCGTCGAGGAGCTCGTAGCCGGAGAGGTGGAGGTGATCGCCATGGTGGAAGAGCCTCCGGGGCACGGACGCGGCCGAGAGGGCGAGATTCGCGCCGCGGTCGGTGAGCATCGAACGCTGGCCCGCGGCGTCGACGATCGAGACGACGACGCCGCTCTGTCGCCCGGGGAGGCGGTCGAGGTGAATCACGACGCGCGCGTCTTCGAGGGCCCGTGCAGACCGCCGGCCGAGGTCGTCGTCTCCGATCACGCCGACGAGGTGGACGGCGGCGCCGCCGCGGGCGAGCCAGACCGCTTGGTTCGCCGCCGAGCCGCCCGGTGCGAGCGTGATCGACGACGGCGTGTCGCTCGCCGGTGCGAACGGCCCTGTCTGGCGCACGATGATGTCAGTCATCAGGTCGCCGACGACGACGACCCGGCGAGCGGTCGCGCCGGGGACGAACCGCCTCCTGTCGGGAGTCCTCACGCCGCGGCCTGTCAGCGCGCGTGCCCACATGCGGCGAGCGCCACGGCGACGCGGGCCGCGAGCGTCGCGTTCCCCCGCACGACGGCGCGGTTGACGCGCACGCTCTCACCTTGTGTCGCCTCGGCGAGGTGTGCGAGGAGGAACGGCGTCACCTCCTTGCCGGAGAGCTGCTCGATCTCAGCGAGTTCCAGCGCCTCGGACAGCGCGGCGTCGTGTCGCGCCGGATCGAGTTCGTGGGCCGGGTCGACGGGATTGGCGAGCAACATCCCACTGCCCGAGACGTCGCGATGCGCGGCGAACGCGTATGCGGCCTCCTCGGGAGACTCGACGCTCCAGTCGAGTCGGTGCCGGGTCGCCGACACGTAGAAGCCGGGGAATTGCTTCGTGCGGTAGCCGACGACCGGCACGCCGAGCGACTCCAGGCGCTCGAGCGTCGCGGCGATGTCGAGAATCGATTTCACGCCCGACGAGACGACGAGGACGGGGACGACGCGCATCGTCTCGAGATCTGCCGAGACGTCCCAGGTCGTCACGGCGCCGCGGTGGACTCCACCGAGCCCGCCGGTCGCCATCACCGCAATGCCCGCCCGCGCGGCAAGCGTGATCGTCCCAGCGACGGTCGTCGCCCCGTCGACTCCGCCCGCGATCGCGAGGCCGAGGTCCCGCGCGCTCAGCTTGGTGACCGCGGCATTGGGGTCGGCGAGGCGTTCGACCTCGGCGGGAGACAGCCCCACGGTCGGGACGCCGGCGATCACGCCGACCGTCGCGGCCTCGGCCCCCTGGTCCCGGACGTCCTGTTCGAGCTGGCGGGCGACCTCGAGGTTGTTCGGGCTCGGCAGCCCGTGGGCGATGAGGGTCGTTTCGAGCGCGACGACACCGCGTCCATCGGCGAGGGCTTGGCGGACGTGGTCCCCGACACGGAATTGGCGACCGGCGGCAACTATCACGCGTCCGGAAGTGTAGTGTCCGACGTGATGTCGTCGAAGGACGCAGGTCACAGGATCGAGATCGACTGGCCCCACCTGCGCGCCCAGGCGACGCGGGCCGCGCACAACGCCTACGCGCCCTACTCAGGACTGAGCGTCGGCGCGGCCGGCCTCGTCGCCGACGGCCGGGTCTTCATCGGTTGCAACGTCGAGAACGCCTCCTACGGCTTGACGCTGTGCGCCGAGTGCGGGCTCGTCTCGAGCATCGTCGCCACCGGGGCGGAGGGGCTCCTCGCCCTCGCCGTCGTCGCCCGCGACGGCCGACCGCTCATGCCGTGCGGGCGCTGTCGCCAGCTCCTCGTCGAGCACGGCGCCGTCGGCCTCCTGCTCGACAGGGGCGAGGGTGAGGAACCGGTGATGATGCGGGACCTGCTGCCGCAGGCGTTCCGCGGTCCCGAGGACGTCCCTTCAACCCGCTCGCCGAGTGCCGACTAAGAACGCCGCAGCTCCCTTCGACTGCGTCGACCTGATCCGGGCGAAGCGCGACGGTCAATCGCTGAGCGACGCCGCGATCGACTGGCTGATCGGCGCCTACTCCCGCGGACAGCTTCCCGACGAGCAGCTCTCGGCACTGCTCATGGCGATCTACTTCCGGGGCCTGTCGCCAGGAGAGCTCGCGACGTGGACGAGCGCGATGGTTGCCTCGGGGAGCCGCCTCGACCTGTCGGGTCTCGCCAGGCCGACGGTCGACAAGCACTCGACCGGGGGGGTGGGGGACAAGGTCTCACTCATCCTCGCCCCGCTGGTGGCGGCCTGCGGGGCCGCCGTGCCGCAGCTCTCCGGGCGGGGACTCGGCCACACCGGGGGCACGCTCGACAAGCTCGAGTCGATCCCCGGCTGGCGCTCCGAACTCACGTCCGACGAGATCCACCACCAGCTCGAGGAGGTCGGCTGCGTGATCTGCGCCGCAGGACGCGATCTCGCGCCGGCGGACCGCAAGCTCTACGCCCTGCGCGACGTGACGGCGACGGTCGAGTCCATCCCGCTTATCTCGGCCTCGATCATGTCGAAAAAGATCGCCGAGGGCACCGCCTCCCTGGTGCTCGACGTGAAGGTCGGTTCGGGAGCTTTCATGACCGAGACGAGCCGCGCCGCCGAGCTCGCCCGGACGATGGTCGGGCTCGGCCGCGAGCACGGCCTCCAGGTCGTCGCCCTCCTGACCGCGATGGACGCGCCGCTCGGGCGGGCCGTCGGAAACGCGCTCGAGGTCACCGAGGCGGTCGAGGTGCTCTCCGGTGGCGGTCCCGCCGACCTCGTCGAGGTGACCCTCGCGCTGGCGAGAGAGATGCTCGATCTGGCGGGGTTCGGTGGCGTCGACCCAGCGGAGGCGCTGCGCGACGGATCGGCGCTGGAACGTTTCCGGGCGATGGTCGTCGCCCAGGGGGGCGATCCCGACGCCGCGCTGGCGCGGGCAGCGGTCGTCGACGAGGTGGTCGCCGACCGGTCCGGGTATCTCGCGCGCCTCGACGCGCGCGCCGTCGGGGTGGCGTCCTGGCGGCTCGGCGCGGGCCGAGCCCGCAAGGAGGACCCCGTCAGCCCCTCGGCCGGGGTGATCTGTCGCGTGAAACCTGGCGACGCCGTGGTCGCGGGACAGACGCTCCTCGAGCTCCATGCCGAGGACGACTCCCGGATTGCCGGGGCACGTGCCAGCCTCGTTGGTGCGTTCGACGTCGCCGAGTCGCCGCCGGCGAACCCACCCGTCGTGCTCGAGCGCATCGTCTGAACCTCGGCGCGGTGTCTCGGCCCGGCACTGCAGGTTGGGCGACACGGGCAACGTCCCACGGTCAGGCGGCTTGGCGCCTTATCGTGGCTGCGGCGAGTGGTGACGAGGGTCCCCGAATGGAGCAGTTGAGTTCACTGGAGGGCGCGTGACCGCGCTCTTGGCGCTCACCATGGTGCTCGCCTTCGGATGTTGGATACCGCTGGCGCAGGCCGTGCCGGGGATTCCCCAGAGTTCGCGAACGTTCTACGCGACCCTGGGGAACGTCGCCTTCGCGCTCGGAGCGCTCGCCGTCGGCGGGGGGCACCTCGTGTTCGGGTGGCGGCAGTTCTGGCTGCCGTTCGCCGGCGGGGTGGTGTGGACGGGAGGGAACTACTCCGCCTTCCGGGCGACGGAGGAGTTCGGGCTGGCCCGAGCCAGCGGCTCGTGGACGCCGTTGAACATCATCGTCGCGTTCGTGTGGGGAGCGCTTCTTTTCAAGGAACTCGATGGGTTCAGCGTCACCCAGTTCACGGTCCTCGGCACGGCGCTCGTTCTCGTGCTGGCGGGGATCTGGTTCATCGTCCGATCACACGACGCCCGCGTGGTGCCCGTCAGCCCGTTGGGAACACGTTCCGCCCTGAACCGCGCCGTTCTGGCGGCCGAGGTCCCAGTGCGCGGAATCGCCGCCAGCCACCGCCGTGGCCTTCTCTTCGCCGGCGCGGCCGGCGTCCTCTGGGGCAGTTACTTCGTGCCGGCGCAATGGGCGAAGGTGCCCGCGCAGCTGAGCAACTTCCCGCTGGCACTCGGGATCCTCGCTGGCGGCGCGGTCCTGGTGATGGCGACGGGCGGGCCGGCGAGGCTGAAACCCAGGCACACCGCAGTCCAGGTGGCAGCTGGCGTCTTGTTCGGGGTGGGCAATCTTGTCTTGCTCGACCTGGTTGCCCGCGTCGGCACCGGTATCGGTTTCACCATCGCCCAACTCAGCCTGTTGGTCAATGTGGGAATCGGCATCTTCGTCTTCAAAGTGCCCGAGCCGCACTCGCGCGCCGCCCGGATCGCTCTCGTCGGTGTCTTGCTCGCCGGCGCGGGCGGGATCGTGATCGGAAGCCTCAAGTGAGGGACTGGCCGCACGATCCCCAGTCACCCCATTGAGCGTGGGGTTCAGCTCGGTGAACCGATGTCCACGATCTCCGACTGGCGACTTGAGCGGTGGGCCGGGACCTAACCAGCGGTATGGGTCACCCGCGCGGCAGATCCTGTCGGCTGCGTGCAGTCCTCGCAACCGTGGCCGTTCTCATTCGGTCATTGCAACGGCACAGGCGAACACGTCCGATGCCGTCAAACAACCAAAGGCCTTAGGATGCGGTCCATGTCGTTGTTTGTAAAGAAAGGTTTGGTAGCACCATGAACCGCCCCGGGTTTCATGACTGCTCGCTTGTTTGGGAAACCGCCACGAGGGCGGGTGTTCTCTGACGGTAGTAGTCGGCCTCGAACTCCGCTGGGGTGATGTAGGTCGCGTCGTCGGTGATCTCCCCGTGGAGGCGGCGGTGGTTGAACCAGTCGACGTAGCCGAGGGTGGCGAACTCGACGTCGTCGAGGCCCCGCCACGGCCCTCTCGGGTAGATGAGCTCCCACTTGTAGAGGCCGTTGAAGCTCTCAGCCAGGGCGTTGTCGTAGCTGTCGCCGCGCGATCCGACCGAGGCGACGATGTCGTTCTCGGCCAGGCGCTCCGAATAGCGAATGGCGAGGTATTGCGATCCCCTGTCCGTGTGATGGATGAGGCCGGCGAGGTCGCCTCCGTCACGAGTCCGGTTCCAGATCGCCATCTCCAAGGCGTCGATGGCGAGCGAGGAACGGAGTGAGTTCGACAGCTGCCAACCGACCACCAGACGGGAGAAGACGTCGACGATGAAGGCCGCGTAGACCCAGCCCGAGTGCGTCTTCACGTAGGTGAGGTCTGCCACCCAGAGCCGGTTCGGCGCTGGCGCCCGGAAGTTCCGCTCCACGAGGTCACTCGGCCGGCGCTGACGCTCGTCGGCGTGCGTCGTCACCTTGTAGACGCGACCCCGGCGCACGCCGGAAAGGCCGAGCTCCCGCATCAGGCGCTCGACCGTGCAGCGGGCGACACGGATGCCCTCCCGGTTGAGCTGGGCCCAGACCTTGTCGGCCCCGTAGACGTCGAGGTTCTGGGCATGGACGCGGGCGATCTCGCGCCGGAGCTCCCCGTCGCGCACGGACCGTCGCGACGGTCGTCGTTTCTTCGCCACCCAGTAGGTGTTCGGGGCGACCTTGCAGCCGTGCTCTCTCAGCACCGCACAGATCGGCTCGACCCCGAAGCGGTCGCGGTGGGCGTCGATGTAGGCGACTATCTCAGCGATCGGCGGTCGAGCTCCGCCCCAAAGAAAGCCGCTGCAGACTTGAGGATCGGCGGATTCAACCGGTCGCTGCAACGAGCTCTGTGAACTTTTCCGATGGTGTCATATAGCTGAGCGTCTTGCGCGGACGCCCGTTGAGACTGCGCTGGATGTCGCGGAGCTCCCCGACGCTCACGGTCGAGAGGTCCATCCCCTTCGGCAAGTACTGGCGCAAGAGGCCGTTCGTGTTCTCGTTGCTCCCACGCTGCCAGGGCGCGTGCGGATCACAGAAGTAGATCGGGATGTCGGTCGCGACGGTGAAGTCTGCGTGGTTCGCCATCTCCGCGCCCTGGTCCCAGGTGATCGAACGGCGGAGCTCGGCGGGCAAGCCCTCCATCGCCTTTCGCATCGCTGCCTCGACCGTCACTGCTGAGCGCTCGCCGCGAAGGTGCAGGAGCAGGAGGAAGCGGCTCGTCCGCTCGACGAGCGTCCCGACCGCGGAGCGCCCGCCCTCGCCGAGCACGAGGTCGCCCTCCCAGTGTCCCGGCACGGCACGGTCGTCGACCTCCGCGGGGCGCTCGGAGATCATCACCATCCCCGGGATGCGGCCCCGGCCGTCGGCCTGCCCGCGCGGCTTGCGGGTCGTGCGGCCCGAACGTAAGCAGCGGGCGAGCTCCCGGCGCAGCTCACCGCGGCCCTGCACGAAGAGCGACCGATAGATGGTCTCGTGGCTCACGCGCATCTCGGGGTCGTCGGGGAACTCGACCTTGAGCCGTCGCGCGATCTCGTCGGGCGACCAGAGCCGCTCGAGCCGGCGGGTGACCTCGCGCAACAACCTGCCCCGGCGGAGCTTGTGGGGCTTCGGTCGCCGGGCTTCGTCTCGGGCGCGCTCGTGGGCGTGCCAGGCGGAGTAGTGCTCGCGACCGCCATTGTTCTGGACCTCGCGGGTGATCGTCGACGGCACCCGGCCGAGCTCGCGGGCGATCGCGCTGAGCGACTCACCCCGGCCGACACCGAGGAGAATCCGCTCGCGCTCGGCGATCGTGAGATTGCCGCTCCGGGGCTCCCACCCGAGCGGCTTCGCATCGGTGTGGCGACCGGTGCGCACCATGATGCCGACCATCGGCCCGGTGCAGCCGATCTCCTTCGCGATGTCGACGAGACGCCAGCCCTGCGCCCGGAGGCGGAACGCGAGCTGCTTCTGTTCCGCGCTGAGATGGCCATGTCGTCCTTGCACCGGTGTCCTCCTGTGATCGGCTTTCGCTCATCTCACAGGACCCGTTGCGCTCACCGGTTGATTTCGCTATCTCGTTCGCCCGCCGGAGCTCTTTGTTCTCACGCTGGAGCTCGCGGAGTTGCTGGCGCTCGTCGGTCGTGAGACCGGGTCGCTGCCCGGCGTCGGTCTCCGCCCGTCGCACCCAGATCCGCAGCGTCTCGTGGTTGACCCCGAGCTTGTCCGAGATCGACTCGATCGCCTTCCACTGCGACGGGTACTCGGCCTGGTGTTCGAAGACCATCCGAACCGCGCGGTCGCGCACCTCTTCCGGGTAGCGGCCATGTCGTCGTCGCTCTGCCATTGCTCCATCCTCTCAAGAGGTGGAGCAGTCACCAATCTCGGGGCGGTTCAGACACCACGAGGTTCGTGTCCAACTTCGTGTCCACTCTGAAGCACGTGCCGCAGAGGCTGGTGCCTTTTGCACGGCCGTCAGCTTTGATCCCGGAACGTCTTGACTGCTAGTCCAGAACGCTGCCCCGACAGGTACGAACCTTCTCCAGTACATCCCATATGACCTGCTCCTTCCAATGCAACTCTGAGGGCTCGGCAGGTCGGGTCTCGGGGTGGTGAAGGGATTTTTGAAGGGATTCCAGTGACGCCTGCCAAGACGTTGAAGGGTCTCGACGAGAGGCGTCTCGGCACCATTTGACCAAGAGTCAAGTAGTCGTCGCCACTGCACTCCCCCGCCCTCCTCTTGACTCTGCGTCAATCACGCACTGGCGTGCGTGCTGTGTCCCTGTCGCGCCGGGCCCGCGCAGCGTCCGGTCATGATCGTTAAGTTGGAAGCCTGTCGCCGGGAACCGACCCAAGATGAGTGGGCGCAGTACCAGCTTGTTGGCGTCCACCATTCTTCTCATCCAACCCTTGTTGCGAGTCGGGCAAACGATGAGCCGTCGGGGCCGCCGGCGCTGCGCTCGCGCGCATGCGTACGCCGGCGCCATCGAGCCATGCTCATTTGACAGTCGCAGGCGGTGCGCTATCGGTTCGGGCCTCCGCCATGAATTGCGCTGGAACTTGCAAGAGACCAGTATCGGCAAGTGTTTTGGAAACCACGAAGACTTCGACTGACTGGCGTGGGTTCTGGGCTGGGCATGCTGCTGTTGCCAACGTTTTCGTTGGCACCAGGGACTAGTTCGATGGCGTATGGCGCGAAGGACAGTCAGAAACCCTTGACGCCGCTAGTGATCTCTCAGGTTCACTCGTCCAGTGTGGTCTACGTGTTGGCGACGACCGGTTGTTCGCGCGCGTCGTGTCTCCGGCTGTTTCGAACCACCGTCAGCACCTCAGCGTTCGCGTCCGTTAGTCCCCCGCCCGTGAAGGCTTTGAATGGAACGTTGAACTTCAACCTGGACAGCATGCAGTTCGCCAACGTTGACGATGGTTATGCAACATTGGGCGAGAATTATCCTCTGGCACTTTACGTCACCCTCGACGGCGCGAAGTCTTGGCACCAGGTCACCATCCAAAAGGGAGCCTCGATTCTCAAGCTCACCGTGACGACGAGCGCGCTCTATGCGATCACCGGTCTCTGTTCGCCCAATGGTGACACCTGCCGCGACTATCGATTTGCTCGGTCGTCCCTCGATGCCAAGCACTGGTTGAGCTGGAAGTTGCCCGGCAGTTCACCCTACAACGGCACGGGGTGGGGGTTCTTTGGCAAACCGGGTGCCTACGGCTCCGACGTGTGGATCTCCGAGATACCCTCGGTGATCTTCTACTCGCGTAACGGTGGTCGAACATTCAAGAAGGTCACAGTGCCAAGGCCAAGTCTTCTCAGCGTGGCCGGATTTACGTTGACCGCGGAGTCGGCCCGAGCACTCTGGGCCGAGTGTCCGACGGGGATGCAGGTTTCGTTTGCCTTCTCGGCCAACGCGGGTGCATCGTGGACGCCGGTTCCCCAACATCAGTTCTTCGGAACCGGTGGTGGAAGCTTCGATCCAGTCTCAAGCACGCTCGCGTACCTTGAATATGGAGGTACGAGGCCTCTCGTCCGCTTCAGCGACTCCGCTCGCGTGGCCACGACGGTTGGGGTCTTGTCGTGTTCCACCACTAACTCCAGCTCCAACATCGAGGGCTTAGTCTTCACAAACGTCACTGACGGCGTGGCGATCTGCCAGCCAGGGGACAATCCCGCTTTGGGTCGTCTCGAAAGAACGAGCAACGGAGGGCGTAGGTGGAAGCGCGTCACCATCGAGCTCAGCCAAGACGCCGGTTGACTTGGAAGCGCCGCTCCAAACGAGACGGTCTCCAATGCGAGCCTCACCGTTCGCAAGAACCACACCTGCAGTCCTATTCCGTCTGAGAGAGTCTCCAATGCTCGGTGGCGGAATTCGTCGCGGCGGTGGCGGCGACATACGACGCTCGCTTCGGCGCAGTCTGATCGGTGACGACGTAGACACACCGACCCGTTGCACCTCGGGGGAGGCCCGGTCAAGGCTGGTCGAAGGCTGCCCATAGGGGAAGCCTTGAGGGGGCCGGTCATCGTCGCGGAGACCCTCGTGGAAGAGCCCGCGGAGCGGGCTCTTAGGGGCTGCCTCCCATTCCGCGCATCAACGACACGTTCTCAATTTCGCCAGTACCTGGGCGTGGGGGGTTCGCGTCGGAGAGCCGATGTCCATGATCTTCGACTGGCGGCTTGGGCCGTGGGCCGAGACCTAACCGGCGTTTGTGGATATCCCACCCCTCTTCCCCTGAGCGTTATGAGACGGTCGTCAAGCAAAACAACGTGAGCGACGGCGTCGTACCGCATCGATCTTGTAATTCTTGCGCCTGGTGCTTCAATGTCGTCATGAGGACCACCGGTTTCGCTCGTAGGCGAGCCGTCCTCGCTCTGATTGTGGTCGTATCGTCACTCGCTCTCGGCGCCTGCGGTACGGCACCGCTTGCTTTGAGCGCCACCGTCCCGTGGTATCCGATTCCTCCGTCACCGACCACAACCACAACGACAACGACGACGACGCTCGCTCCGGCGCCACCATGCAGGGCGAGCCAACTACAAGCCAGTCGAGGAAGAGGCGGCGTCGGATTAGGGAACGTTTTGACCGTTGTTGTCCTCACCAATACTGGACCGACGTGCAGGCTCGGTGGCTATCCGAAGCTCATCGGTATCTCTCCCACGGGAGGCGAGGTGAGACTGATCGCCAGGCAGTACCGCACGTACTTCGGCAACTTGATCCCGGCCGATCTCCGAAAAGGACAGAGCGGCGAGCTCCTGCTCGGGACCTCGAACGGCTGCAATGCGTTCAACCAGCCGAGCCAAGCTGCCGTAGAACGGATTGTGAAAGCCCACACCTACGACGAGGTGGTGATCATCCTTCCGACCGGCGAAGGTTCGGTTACCGCCTCGACGTATCCCTTCGACACTGCCTGCGGATTCGACGAAAGCGAACTCGGCGTCTCCCGGCCGCCACCTGTAACAGAGGCGCCAGCGCCGGGCAGTCCGGGTTCACTCACTGCCACGGTGAACCTGCCTCCAACGGCACGGTCCGGCGAAGTGCTCGGCTATACCGTCTCCCTGCACAACCCAACGGACAGTGCTGTCGATCTGCATCACTGTCCGGACTACACGGAAGGCGTGTACTACCCATTCAAGCGACCGACAATACGGACCTACACCCTCAACTGCGCTCGGGCACGGCCGATCGATCCCGGTCAAACGAGAGTGTTCGCAATGGAGCTACCGACGCCGAAGGTGACCAAGCCGACGATGGCGAAGTTCTCATGGGAACTCGATACCGGTCTTGGACCGTTTTCGGGAAGTGCTTTGCAAGTGGTCCCAGCAACCGACGTTGACTCGGCGGCGGCAGTGTCGTCGCATAGCTCCGGCGGTCTCTTGGGGCACGTCACGGGACGCCTCATGCGAGTCGGCGGGCCGGCGCCTGGCGCCGCAGTGGGCATCCCAGGTCGAGTCGTGCTCTCTCTCGTCGGGACGAGCGGCTCGTTCACCCACGCGACGGGACCGAACGGCACGTTCAATGTGCTTTTGCCAGCGGGCTTCACCTATCGGGTGACGGGTTACAGCCCGAAAGTGTTCGACAATGGTGGTGAGGAACTTTGCGCAGCGGGACACCGGGTGAGAGTGCCGAGTCGGGCGGGGTCGGATAGGTCCATCGTGGTGCGCGCCATCGAGGTGGTCTGTCCGATCAGGTAGCTCGCGAGGGGTAGCCCATAACCGGCGGGCCTGGCGCGGCGGTTGCACTCGCCCCGACCTGCCGTACTGCCCCACCTAACCGGCGGTCAGTGACATCCTCGCCGTAGATCGTCGGCGCGCATTTTGGGGCAGTTGACGGAGGCGCTGTCCACGTGAAGGTGCGTTTAGGAGTCGTGCCGGACCAACTTGCTCGCTCTTACGGGTGTCTGTCCATCCGAGATGGCGAGGCGCCGGTCACAGTTCAGTGACCTTCACCTATGACCGCTATGGCCATCTCTTCCCGGAGGCGGACACAGACGCTGCCGAAAAGCTCGGGCTCATCCGGGGCGATCCGATAGGAGACCGACCACAGACCTCTGCCACGGTTGCCATCACGAGGCGTATGTCGAGGCCCGGACACGTCTTCTCTACGCGGCGGGCAGACCGGTTCACTTGGAGTAAACCTCGGGCACGAGGGTTTCACACGCCTTCTGCGCTCTCCGGTATTGAGGAGAGTTCTGGTCGACGCCGATGAGGCGCACGACTCCGGCATTGGTCGGATCGGGGTAGTTCGACACGCCATGCGAGCGCATGCACTGCGCGAGCTTCAGTTCCTTGGCGAGGGCCTGCTGGTTCTGCGCGGGGGTCGGTACCCCGCCTGGGAGGAGGTGGCGGCATGTCTGATCAGCCGAGATGTATTGAGGTGACATCCGATCGATACCGCTCGACGCCGGCGCACCATCCTTGCCGCCGTACGCGAATTTGACGTTGATCTGGCCATCGCTGGTCGGGTCGGGGAAGTTCGGCACGCCATGCGAGCGCATGCAGCCGACGTAGGCGAGAGCGGCCTTGTATTTCGAGGCGGTGCTGCCGCCACTTCCCGCTGTTTGCGACGACGACGTCTGGGTTGTCGTCGTCGAGGAGCCGAGGTTTGCGACGCCGGACGACGGTGACCCGCCGCAGGCCGCGCCTACGAGGCCCCCTGCTGCCAGGGCGAGGATGGCAAGTGCTTGACTCAGCGGTTGGCGCGCGATCATCTGCTCACTCGTTACTTCCATCTCGCCCGTCCCGCGGTCGGGAATCTCTTGGGAATCTGCGGAGCGACATTCGCTTGCACTGAACGGTCACGGTCGCTAGACGCGGTGATCTGAACGTCGCCGAGGTCGCCTTTAACTTCGGGATCGCCGAGGAGACGGTGCGGCGCGCTAGATGCGCCAGGCCGCCGGCCGGCCGCGGGAGCGCTTCGAAGTGGGCGTTGGCTTCGTCAAAGCGCTCGAGACCCGGCCGCCCGTTCGGTAGTGGCCTAGTTTGACCTTGACGACGCCGTAACTACGAGAACCCCTTCGCGCCGCGAGGTCATCGAGCACCGCCTAAGGAATAAAGGCGAACTACTCCGCGTTAGGAAGGTTGGTTAGGTAGCCAATATCTGAGTTGTTGACAGAAGAGGATCTTTCGGGTGACGAAAATCAGTAGGAGAGTTATGGCCATAGCGAAGTCAGTTAGCTATAGGCGATTCTTGGAAGAGCTTTCCGATCCCCGGGGCGGGCAAGTCTCCCGATGGGCTGCACTCACGACGGCGCGATAACTCAAACTAGGCCAGTACCACTCGTTCCCTATTGTGCAAATGTGACCAAAGTCCCTAGTTGGCGCCGATGCCGCTACGGACGATGGCGCGTATGCGAGCCACATTGCCCCGTCGGTCCATGTTCGTGGTCTCCATCGTGCTGGTAGCCACCCTGGTCTTCCTGCCAGCCTGTTCGAGCCCGTCGCCGTCGGCTTCGCCGCCGACCACCTCCAGCGCGCCGTCCTCGACCACCGCCCCAGGCGGCAGCCACAAGGAGGCGCTCGGGACGAACAGTCCCGCCGTGGGGGACTGCACCACGAACACCAGCGAGGCGGCCACCTCGGTCGGGTACGTGGTGCTGAAACTCACAGCCGGCTCGTTCCAGGCCGAGATCCAGCTGCAGAAGGGCGCCCCGAACACGACCTATGGGGTGTACATGCAGCAGGTCCCCGGGTCGTGCCCGCAAAACGCGGCGAACGCCGGCACGTTCACCACCAACTCCGCCGGTCGTGGCCAGGCGTCCGCGTCCGTGGCGCGCGTGCCCGGAGCGACCACCTTCTTCGTGCAGCTCGTCTCCGCCGGAGCCGGACCGGCTCAGTTCACCAGCGACCGTATCTCGAAGTCATGAGCAGTTAGGCGCCCCAGCCTGCGTCTGTCGGAAGTGCCTCGTGCGGTCGAGGCAACTGCGAACAGCCCAAAGAGAACTTCCGGGAAGTGCGTACCCCGGTTCGGGAGCCAGCCCGTTCCAGCCGGACCTGGAACAGGTTGCCGCGGGCACATCATGACTCCTCGAGCAGTTGTGACAGCCAAGGTCGCGACCTTCTCGTCGAGCATCTTGACTGCCAGATTGGCGGACTTATCGGGACGCGCGGAGTGCGGGCGCGTCATGGTCGCGCTGGCTCGGAAGGGCTAACGCGAAGAGAGGTCGTCAAGTTGCCGCATCGAGTCGGTGTCCAACGAGAAGTTGAAGACGTCGAAGTTCTTAGCGATGCGATCGGGATCGATCGACTTCGGAATGACGACGACGCGATGCTGAATGTGCCATCGCAGCACGACCTGTGCCGGCGTGGCGCCGATGGCGGCTGCGATCGCGGTGATGACGGGATCGTCGAGACGGCTCTCCTTTAGCGGACTGTACCCTTCGAGGACGACGCCGCGTCGGTCGAGTTCGCGCTGTCGTGAGGGGTCGTAGAGGAACGGACTCCAGCGGATCTGATTGACTTCGGGGATCTCTCCCGTCGCAGCCGTGAGGTCGTCGATTTCCCCGGTGCTGTAGTTGCTCACCCCGATCGCGTGCGCAAGACCCTCGTCGCGCAATGCGAGCATCTCCTGATAGAGCGAGAGCGAACTGGCCGGGGGAGGGGGCCAGTGGATGAGCCAGAGATCGACGTAGTCGACCCGAAGCTCCGCAAGGCTCCTCTCGATGGCCGGCCTTGCGTGCGCCTCCTCGGGCAGCAGCTTGGTCGTGAGGAAGACCTCCTCTCGACGCAACCCGCTGTCGGCGAGGGCAAGTCCCACTTCGGTTTCGTTCTTGTAGAGCGTGGCGGTGTCGATGTGGCGGTAGCCCACCTGCAAGGCGCAGAGCACCGCCTCGCGAGCGCGCCCACCCCGCATCTGCCAGGTCCCGAACCCGAGGATCGGCATCTCGGCTCCGCCGCGCAAGGCGACGGCGTCGAAACTCGCGCGAGAGACCACTGTCGTCCTTTCTGATCCGGTGCGGATAGGAGGCTAACCCGGGGTCGCGAATACCATTCCGTCCGACCGTGTGTCCTCGAGAAAACGGCCTGGGCGCTTCTGCCCCGAACCGTCCGGCGTCCCCGGTCAGACCGGCGGCCCTTCGGATCGTCGCTTCTCGGATTCATTGCACCGCTCGACCGAGAGTCCCCGGCGCTGCGCAAGTGTCAACATTCGGTGGTCTCGACGCATGAGGAAAGGTGGATACCAGTGACCGCGGACACCGTCACCGCAGCCAGGACTTCGTCGCGCAGCAGTTGGTTCCCGTGGCGTCATCCGGAGCACGCCCACCCAGCGCTGAAAGCCGCGCATGACGACCGTACCCTCGGCGAGCGCGTCGCCGACGAAATCGCGAGCTTCGGAGGTTCGTGGCCGTTCATCTTCATCTTCATCGGGATGATCGTGTTGTGGATCGTGATCAACACCGTTCTCATCCAGCATGTCCTCAGCCACCGGGCCTTCGATCCCTACCCCTACATAGCCCTCAACCTCGTGCTCTCAGGACTCGCGGGTATCCAGGCGCCGATCATCATGATGAGCCAGAACCGGGCGGCGGCACGTGACGAGATCCTCGCTGCTCATCACTACAACGAGACGCACAAGATCGACCAGCTGCTCGCCTCGAACACGGACCTCACCCAGAAGGTGCACGATCTCACCCAGAGGATTCACCAGCTCGCCCAGCAGATCGCGGGCGGCACGCCCGAAGGTCAGTCGACGCGCGACTGACGTCGGCATGGACCGCGCCCAGCGCAACGCGAACCACGTCGGCCCGCGGGCCCAGGATCGTTCTGGCGACTCGCACGAGCGGCGCGCCCGAGGAGGCGAGCGTCGGTCGTGGCTTCATGGTTCCGTCTGTCCGCCGTGACCCGGGGCCGCCCGGCCGCGAGGCGCGCGTCCACCACTAACCTGCGGGCATGGCTGAGAAGGCACCGAGTCTCGAGGACATCGTCCGCTCGCCGAAGGTCCTGTTGCATGACCACCTCGACGGGGGGCTTCGTCCGACCACCCTCGTCGAACTGGCCGCCGAATGCGGCTACCGGGGCCTGCCGACGACCGATCCCGACGAGCTCGCCCGGTCGTTCGCCATCGCCGCGCCGCGGCGGGACCTCGTTCGCTTCCTCGAGGGCTTCACCCACACCGTCGGCGTCATGCAGCACAAGGACGCCATCCGGCGTGTCGCCGTCGAGTGCGTCGAGGACCTCGCGGCAGACGGTGTCGTCTACGCCGAGGTCCGCTTCGCGCCCGAGCTGCACACCGAGGAGGGGCTCGAACTTCCCGAGGTCGTGGAGTCGGTCCTCGAGGGCTTCCGTGCCGGCATGGCGGCGGCCTCCGCCGCGGGCAGGCCGATCGTCGTGCGGGCGCTCCTCACGGCGATGCGGACCGCGGCGCGGTCCCTCGAGATCGCCGAGCTCGCCGTGCGCTACCGCGATGAGGGCGTCGCCGGGTTCGACGTCGCCGGGCCGGAGGCGGGGTACCCGCCGACCCAGCACCTCGACGCCTTCCAGCTCGTCCAGCGGGAGAACTTCCACGCGACCCTCCACGCCGGGGAGGCCTTCGGACTGCCGTCGATCTGGCAGGCGCTCCAGTGGTGCAACGCCGAGCGGCTCGGCCACGGGGTGCGGATCGTCGACGACATCACCGTCGCGCCCGACGGCCAGGTCACGCTCGGCCGGTTGGCGAGCTACATCCGCGACCTGCGCATCCCCCTCGAGCTCTGCCCGACGTCGAACGTGCACACCGGCGTCGTCGCCGACCTCGCCGACCACCCGATCGGCCTGCTGCGCGAACTCCGGTTCCGGGTGACCGTTAACACCGACAACCGCCTGATGAGCGGGCTGACACTCTCCTCGGAGCTCGCGAGATGCGCCGCCGCCTTCGGCTGGGGCTGGCCCGACCTCAGCTGGCTGGCGATCAACGCGATGAAGAGCGCCTTCTACCCCTTCGACGACCGGCTCGTCATCATCGACACGATGATCAAGCCGGGCTTCGCGGCGTTCCTCGACGGAACCCCGGTGGGCCCGGAGAACCGGCGCTCACGGCAGGGGGACTAGCTCGCGAGGATCGCCTCGACGTCGCGACGCAGCCGGGCGAGGGTCGCCGCGGCCTCGGCGCGGGCCGTTTCGAGCCCGGTCCGGCCGGGAGGATCGGTCCTCACCTCGAGGTAGGCCTTGAACTTCGGCTCGGTCCCGCTCGGACGGAGGACGACCCGGGCGCCGTCGCCCAGCCGCCAGGCGAGGACGTCGGCGGGCGGGAGGTCCCGGGTCCCCGGCGCATAGTCGATGACCTCGGTCACCGCGATCCCGGCGAGCCGGCCGGGCGGGTGCGCCCGCAGGCGCGCCATCGCCGCCGCGAACTCGCCGATCGCTCCCTCGCCTTCTCCCCGCAGGGCGATCTGGGTCGTGAGGTGCACGCCGAGGCGGGCGGCGATGTCGTCCAGCCGGTCGGCGAGGGTGCGATCCGCCGCCTTCTCCGTGGCGGCGAGCTCGGCGGCGACGAGCGCGGCCGAGAGCCCGTCCTTGTCGGCGACCGCGTCCGAGACCGCGTAGCCGAGGGCCTCCTCGTAGCCGAAGACGAGACGGGATCCGGGGCGTGCGGCCGCGGCGCGGGCGATCCACTTGAAACCGGTGAGGGTCTCGGCGTAGTCGGCACCGGCTTCGGCGGCGAGCGCGGCGAGCAGCGACGACGAGACGATCGTCGTCGCGACGAGCCGGCCCGGTCCCGGCCGTCTTCCGAGGAGGTAGTCGCCGAGGAGCGTGCCGAGCTCGTCGCCGCTGAGCACCCGGAATGCGCCGGCGCGGTCGGCGAAGGCAACCGCCAGGCGGTCGGCGTCGGGGTCGTTGGCGAGGATGACGTCGGCACCGACCTCCCGGGCCCGGGCGAGGGCGAGGTCGAGTGCTCCCGGCTCCTCGGGGTTCGGGAACGCGACGGTCGGGAAATCCGGGTCCGGATCGGCCTGCCGTTCGACGAGGGCCGGAGGATCGAATCCCGCACCGACGAGGAGCTCCGGGAGGACCGCACCCCCGACTCCGTGGAGGGGCGTGTAGACGATCCGCAGTTGGCGCGGCCCGTCCGGCTCGAGGACCGACGCGACCGCCGCCGCGTAGGCGGAAAGCAGCGGGGTCTCGTCGAGGCGCTCGACGAGGGCGCGCGCTCCGCGCCTCGGGCCGGCCTCCGGTGCCGGGCCGAGTTCGGCGGCGAGGTCGGCGATCCGCGCGTCGTCCGGGGGGATCACCTGGGCGCCGTCGGGGGCGTAGGCCTTGTAGCCGTTGTCGGCCGCCGGGTTGTGGCTCGCGGTGATCATCACGCCGGCCGCGGCACCCAGTTGACGCACGGCGAAGGCGGTGATCGGCGTGGGCAGGGCGCGGGGAAAAGCGCGCACGCGCACGCCCGCCGCCGCCGCCACCGCCGCGACGTCCTTGGCGAAGGCCGCCGAGCCGTGGCGGGCGTCGTAGCCGACGACGACGCCCGCACGGCGGGCCGCGTCGCCTTGGTCCGCGACCCAGCGGGCGAGTCCCGCCGTCGTCGCGCGCACGACGGCCCGGTTCATCCGCCCCGGGCCGGCGCCGAGCGCGCCGCGCAGGCCGGCGGTCCCGAACACGAGGGGGCGGTCGAAACGGGCCCGCAGCGCCTCCTCGTCGCGAGCCTCGAGGAGCCCCTCGAGCTCGGCCCGGGTCGCCGGATCCGGGTCGCGGTCGATCCACGCCAGGACCTCGTCGACGAGCGCGCGCGGTAGCTCCGGCGCGTCGCGGTCGGCTTTGGACTCGGGTGTCACAGCCGTGTGACGAAGCTGGCAATCAGTCGGGCGAGACCCGGGGCGGCGGCGGAACCGGCTTCGAGCACCTCAGCGTGATCGATCGGCGCATGGGCGACGCCGGCGGCGTGGTTCGTGACGAGCGAGACGCCGAGGACGGAAGCGCCGAGGTGGCGCGCTGCGATCGCTTCGAGCGTCGTCGACATCCCGACGAGCTGTGCGCCGGCGTTTTGGAGCATGGCGATCTCAGCAGGTGTCTCGTACTGGGGCCCCGGCAGCCCGGCGTAGACGCCCTCGGTGAGCGCAGGGTCGACCTCGCGGGCGAGGTCGCGCAGTTTCGCCGGGTACAGCCCCGTGAGGTCGACAAAACGCGCCGCGTACCCCTCGGGCGGCGGCGGTCCCGTGAGCGGCGAGGCCCCGGTCAGGTTGATCTGGTCCCGGATCAGCACCGCCTGGCCCTTGCGCATCCCGGGGTCGAGTCCGCCCGCCGCGTTCGTGAGGACGACGACCGGGCACCCCGCGAGCACCGCGACGCGGACCGGGTGGACGACCTCGGCCGCCGAGCGTCCCTCGTAGAGATGGACGCGGCCGAGCAGGACGAGGACCCGCCTCCCCCCGACGTCCACGGAGCGGACCAGCCCTTCGTGCCCGGCGACGGTAGGGCGCACGAACCCCGGGAGGTCACCCGTCGCCAGCTCGGCCTTCGTCGTCCCGAGGCCATCGGCGGCGTCCTGCCATCCCGAGCCGAGGACCACCGCGGCGACGTGGTGCACCCCGCCGAGCTCGGCGACCAGCGTCTCCGCGCCTGATCTGGCGAGCTCAAACGGGCCGGGTGTCATCGCTTCTCCATTGCCGCGCACGACCCTACCGTTTCGCGATTTGCGGTGGCCGGCTTGCGCCCGGGACCCGGTATCCGGAGGAGCGTCGTCCCGCCGCCAGCCGCGCTGGCGATGCGTGCGCTGATGAAACGCGCGCGGTCGGACACGCAACTGCGTCGGGCGGGATCGTTGACTCGGTCGTCTTGGTAACTCATGGCACGTGTCGCCGCAGGTGAAGAACATATTCCATAAATTAGTGGATATATACTTCCACTAGTAAGTGGAACTTGCTACACTGCTGAACATGATCAGCAAGACCGAGTCCGTGTGGCGCTATCTCCTCGCGGCAGCGCTTGAGCGTGACGAGCGTCGTCAGCCGTCGATCACGGCAATTGCATCCGAACTTGGTTTGGGCGTCTCAACGGTGCACAAGGCACTTGAACGGCCAACCACGATCGGTGCGGTCGTCGTGCATCCGAGCCGTGGTGTGCGGGTCATTGACCCGTGGCGTCTCCTCGTGCTGTGGGCCGGAAAGAGGAACCTGGAGAACGACGTGCTTTGCCGATCGACGTCGGCGCTGTCACCCAATCAAATCGAGCGACGGGTGCGAGAGTCGGATGCCGTGCTGAGCGGATTCGGCGGAATCGTGAGTCACCTAAGGAGTAATCCGATCGCCTCGTATGACACGGTTGTCTACTACGGCGCGCCGTTGGAGGACTTCGGCTCGGACGCCGACGGACCGACACGGCTTATCGTCCTCGAGCCGGATCCGTTGCTGGGGCGATACGGGAGGGTGGCCCCGCTTGCCCAATGTTATGTCGACTTGTTCAATCTTCCCGGCTGGCAAGCGGCTCGCTTCGTGGCCGAGGTGAACGACCTGATCGCCGCTGATGCCGCAGCCTAAGAGCTTCTACCCGAAGGATCTCACCGACCAGAGCTTCAAAGTCCTTCGTCAGCTCGTGGACATCGTGCCGGATGGGATCCTGATCGGCGGTTGGGGCACATGGGTGCGCAAGCACGGTCCCACGAGCCACGACATAGACCTCATCGTCGATCATTCAGGCCGCGACGTGATATTCGCCCTCGCTGACGATCACTCCGAATCGAGCCATCTCGGCGGGATCAAGTGGCGCGCCGAGGTCGAAGGCATCCACGTCGACCTCTATGTGCCACGCCGGTCGCGCCTGGGCCGTGAGCTGAAACTTCGGGTTGCACCCCTCGCGGCATATACGGAAGAGATTGACGGCTGGAGGGTGCTCGATGTCGATGCTCACGCGGCGACGAAGCTCGCGGCCCTCCTGGACCGCCCTGAATCACAACCTGGCGAGAAGGACCGAAGTGAGTTGTTCGCGCTGCTCCCCGACATGCACCCGGAGGCTTTCGCGGGTCGCCTGATTGCGACATCGGACTTGACGTCGGAGGTGCTGGCAGCGCACATCCGGCTGGGGTTCGATTACCTGAAGGATATTTCCGGTCTCCTCCGGAGCGATCGCACGGGAATCGATCGGTTTGCTGTCGCGGCCGCGAAGTGCCTCGTTCAGGCCGACTTGTCCCCATCCAACACTCGGGCGTCGGACAAGGTCGAGTGGCAACGGGGGCCAGCTCGCAATCGCGGATGACCCGTAGGTGTGCCTGGCGGGTCAGTCCCCACACGAGCAATGAGAAGCCAGGTGTGCTGCCTCGTCAGCGCACCCATCACCGCCGCTCTAGGTGCCGAAGAGGCGGTCACCGAAGTCGCCGAGACCGGGGACGATGTAGGCGTGCTCGTTCAGCCCCTCGTCGAGGGCAGCCGTGTAGATGTCGACCGTCGGGTGCGCCGCGGTCAGGTGGTCGACCCCCTCGGGCGCGGAGACGACCGAGACGAGGGAGACGGCCTCGGCTCCCGCCTTGAAAAGGGCCGTGCAGGCCGCCGTCGCCGAGCCCCCGGTCGCGAGCATCGGGTCGAGCAGCAGAACGAGGCGACCGTCGAGGGGTGGGACCTTCGAGTAGTAGAGCGACGGCTCGAACGTGGCGTGATCGCGTTCCAGCCCGATGTAGCCGACGAGCACCTCGGGGAAGAGTTCCGTGACCGCCTCGAGCATGCCGAGCCCGGCGCGCAGGATGGGGACCGCGACGATGGTCGTGGCGATCCGCCGCCCGGTCGTCGTCTTGATCGGCGTCTCGACCTCGACGGGCTCGGTCGCGATCCCCCGCGTCGCCTCGACGCAGAGCACGAGCGCGAGCCGCTTGGAGAGGACGCGGAAAAGCGGCGGCGGCGTCGAGCGGTCCCGCAACGCCGTGAGCAGGGAGTGCGCCAGCGGGTGGTCGACGACATGCAGAGCCACAGGGCCTCCGTTTCTCGGTGCCGGTCTAGGTCCCGACCGGGTGCCAGACGGTCTTCGTCTCGACGAACGCGAGGATGCGCCGCGGCGTCGGCGGTTCGGTCCAGTCGGGCTCGTCGGGGGGCGCGGCGAGGACGCGTTTCACGTTCACCGCTGCCGCGCGGGCGAGCTCCGCGGCGAGCTCGGCCGGCGCCCCGGCGAGATCGAGGGCGTCGACGTCCCGGTGGGCGGCGAGCGTCGCGGCGATCTCCGCCGCCCGGCCGGTCACGATGTTGACCACGCCGCCGGGGAGGTCGGAGGTCGCGAGGACCTCGCCGAGCACGACCGCCGGCACCGGGCGCGTCTCGGAGGCGATGACGACGGCGGTGTTCCCCGTCACGAGCACGGGGGCGAGCACGCTGACGAGGCCGAGGAGCGACGAGCGCGCCGGGGCGAGCACACCGACGACCCCGGTCGGCTCGGGAATCGAGAAGTTGAAGTACGGGCCCGCGACGGGGTTCGACGAGCCGGCCACCTGCGCGACCTTGTCGCACCATCCCGCGTACCAGACCCAGCGGTCGACCGCCGCGTCGACCGCGGCCGCGGCGCCGTCCGCGTCGAGCCCCTCGCCCGCGGCGACGGCCGCGACGAACTGGGACCGGCGGTCCTCGAGGATCTCGGCGACCCGGTAGAGGACCTGGCCGCGGTTGTAGGCGGTCGCGCCCGCCCAGCCTGACTGGGCGGCGCGCGCCGCGACGACGGCGTCGCGCACGTCCTTTCTCGAACCGAGCGCGGCGTTGGCGAGGAACTCGCCGCCGGGGGTCGAGACGACGTAGCTGCGCCCGGACTCGGAACGGGGGAACGCCCCGCCGATGTAGAGCTTGTGGGTCTTTTTCACCGGGACCCGTCGCTCAGCCATCGAGGTACGCCCCGAGTCCGTGGCGGCCGCCCTCCCGGCCGAAGCCCGACTCCCGGTAGCCGCCGAAGGGGCTCGCCGGGTCGAAGCGGTTGAACGTGTTGGCCCAGACGACCCCGGCGCGCAGCCTTGCCGCCATCCAGAGGATCCGGCTCCCCTTCTCGGTCCAGACCCCGGCCGAGAGCCCGTAGGTCGTGTTGTTCGCCTTCGTCACGGCCTCCTGCGGGGTGCGGAAGGTGAGCACGGAGAGCACCGGGCCGAAGATCTCCTCGCGGGCGATGCGGTGCGCCGGGGCGACGCCGGTGAAGACGGTCGGCGGGAACCAGTAGCCGCGCTCGGGCAGCGTGCACGGCGGCGACCAGCGCTCGGCCCCCTCCGCCTCGCCGGCGGCAGCGAGCTCGCGGATCTTGTCGAGCTGGGCGGCCGAGTTGATCGCGCCGATGTCGGTGTTCTTGTCGAGGGGGTCGCCGAGCCGCAGGCGGGCGAGCCGGGTCTTCAGCTTCGCGATCACCTCGTCGGCGATCGACTCCTCGACGAGGAGTCGCGATCCCGCGCAGCAGACCTCGCCCTGGTTGAAGTAGATGCCGTTCACGATCCCCTCGATCGCCTCGTCGAGCGGCGCGTCGGCGAAGACGATGTTGGCGGCCTTCCCACCGAGCTCGAGCGTGAGGTGCTTGCCCGTACCCGCCGTCGCGCGCTGGATCGCCTTGCCCACCTCGGTCGACCCGGTGAAGGCGACCTTGTCGACGCCGGGGTGGGCGACGAGCCCGGCCCCGGTCGCGCCCGCCCCGGTGAGGACGTTCACGACCCCGGGGGGGAGCTCTGCCTGCTGGATGATCTCGGCGAGCCGGAGCGCGGTGAGGGGGGTCGTCTCCGCCGGCTTGAGGACGCAGGTGTTCCCCGCGGCGAGCGCCGGGGCGAGCTTCCAGGCCGCCATGAGGAGCGGGAAGTTCCAGGGGATCACCTGGCCGGCAACGCCCAGCGGGCGGGGATCCGGTCCGAAGCCGGCGTAGGCGAGCTTGTCCGCCCAGCCCGCGTGGTAGAAGAAGTGCGCCGCGGCGAGAGGGACGTCGACGTCGCGGGACTCGCGGATCGGCTTGCCGTTATCGAGGGTTTCCAGCACGGCGAGCTCGCGGGCGCGCTCCTGGATGAGGCGCGCGATCCGGTAGAGGTACTTCGCCCGGTCCGCCGGGCGCATTCCCCCCCAGGCGCCCTCGTAGGCGCGGCACGCCGCCGCGACCGCGAGATCGATGTCGCGCGCTCCGGCGGTCGCGACCTCGGCGAGGACCTGCTCGTTCGCGGGGTTGAGCGTCGCGAACGTTGCGCCGTCGGACGGCTCGACGAAGTTCCCGTCGATGAACAGCCCGTAGGACTGGCGCAGCGCGACCTGGGCACCCTCCGGAGCCGGAGAGTACTCCCAGGTCATCGCGCCCACCCCGGGCGGGGACCCGGACTCGTCACTCGAGGCTGAAGTCATCGGGGCCGACGTAGGCGCCGGTCCGCTGCTTGGCGTGCTGCATGAGGAGATCATTGAGCAGGCCCGACGCGCCGAAGCGGAAGTGCGCCGGATCGAGCCACCTTTCGCCCGCCGTCTCGTTTGCGACGACGAGGTAGCGGATCGCGTCCTTCGTCGTGCGGACCCCGCCCGCCACCTTGACGCCGATCTCCGCGCCCGTCGCGACGGCGAAATCGCGGACCGCCTCGAGCATGACGAGGGCGACAGGGAGCGTCGCGGCGGGCACGATCTTGCCGGTCGAGGTCTTGATGAAATCGGCGCCGCCGAGCATCGCGAGCCACGAGGCGCGCCGGACGTTGTCGTAGGTGGCGAGCTCGCCGGTCTCGAGGATCACCTTCAGCCGGACAGGCCCGCAGGCTTCGCGCACGGCGCGGATCTCGTCGAGGACCAACCCGAAGCGCCCGGCGAGGAAGGCTGCCCGGTCGATCACCATGTCGACCTCGTCGGCACCCTGGTCGAGGGCGGAGGCGACGTCGGCGAGCTTCACCTCGACCGTCGCTCGCCCCGACGGGAAGGCGGTGGCGACCGCGGCGACGGCGACGGCCGACCCGGCGAGCTCGCGCTTGGCCGTTCCGACGAGGTCGGGGTAGACGCAGACCGCGGCGACCGGCGGGACACCCTCGTCGCCGGGGTCGGGACGGCGGGCCTTCTGGCAGAGCGAGGCCACCTTCCCGGGTGTGTCGGCGCCCTCGAGCGTCGTGAGGTCGACCATCGAGATCGCGGTCTCAATCGCCCACAGCTTCGATGCCGCCTTGATCGAACGGGTGGCGAGCGACCGGGCCCGCTCCTCCGCCCCGACTTGGTCGACACCGGGCAGCTCATATAGGAAGCGCCGCAACGAGGTCTCGGAACGGGTGAGATCGGCGACGAGGGCGTCGTCGATCACGCCGGCCGTGCTCGTTGTACGCGCCATCTGTCACCCCGCGGATCGAAGCAGCGGCCGTGCCGCGGCACCGGTCGCATCCTAGTGGTGCCGTTCTGTGGGCCCCTCCGAGGTGGCATGCCACGAATCTCGGGTTGCGAAAATGCACGGCGGGCGGGATCTCGTGCGGCACAGCGCGCGTCACCGCCGAGGGACCGGGCTAGAACTCAGTCGTGGCGAATCCGTGGCTCGAACGGCGCGTGCTCGCCTGGGCGCACCAGGGGGGCAAGTTCGAGGCCCCGTCCTCGACGCTCTACGCGATCGAACGCGCCCTCGCGCTCGGCGCGACGGGGATCGAGCTCGACGTCCACGCGACGGCCGACGGCGTGCTCGTCATCGGGCACGACCCGACGCTCGATGGGACGACGAACGGCTCGGGGGCGATCGCCGCGCTCTCGCTCGCCGAGATCCGGCGCCTCGACAACGCCTACTGGTTCGTCCCGGGCGAGGCGACGGTGCGCGACCGTCCCGACGAGGACTACGAGTTCCGGGGCAGGGCGCCCGCCGATCCGCGCTTCGCGGTCGCCACCCTCGACGAGGTGCTGGAGGTGACCGAGGGCGTGTTCGTGAACCTCGACATCAAGCAGACGGCGCCGACCGTCCCGCCCTACGAGGAGTCGCTCGCCCGCGCCCTTGCGTCACACGGCCGACGGGACGACGTCATCGTGGCGTCGTTCCACGACGCGGCGACCGAGTCGTTCAGACGGTACGCGCCACACATTGCGACGTCGCTCGGCCAGAACGCCATCGTCGGCTTCGTCCAGGCCCTCGCCCGCGGCGAGACGCCGGACCCCGCGCTCGCGCAGCACGCCGCGATCCAGGTGCCACCGAGCTTTTTGGGCGTTGAAATTGTCACCGAACGTTTCGTCGAGGCGGCGCACGCGCTCGGCCTGGCCGTCCACGTCTGGACGGTTGACGATCCCGCCGAGACGGAGCGTCTCTGTGGAATCGGCGTCGACGGGATCATGACGGACCGTCCGAGCGTGATCGTCGGGGTCCTTGCCCGTCTCGGCGTCGCCTGGCGCGCCTAGAAAGGGCGAGCCGGGGAGCTCGGTTCCAGGGCTCGGGGAGAAGAGCTTCTAGCCGTGACCGCAGTTCGGCTTCTTGCCGTGGTTCGCTTTCTTCCTCTTGCGCAACTTGCGCTTGTTCGTCTTCTTCGACATGGCCCCGGCAGTGTAGCCGAGGCCCCGGAGTAGCCTCGACGCCCGTGGAACGCATCGGTCTCGTCGGGCTGCCGAATTCAGGGAAATCCGCGTTGTTCAACGCGCTGACTGGTGCGAACGTGCCGGTGGCCCCGCATCCGTTCACGACGACGGAGACGGCGGTCGGCGTCGCCCATGTCGCCGATCACCGGCTCGCCGCGCTCGCGGCGATGAGCGCGAGCCGGAAGGTCGTCGAGGCGACGGTCGAGGTGGTCGACATCGCCGGGCTCGTTGCGGGCGCCGAGCACGGTGAGGGTCTCGGGAATCGCTTTCTCGCCGGAATCCGGGAGGTCGACGCGCTCTGTTTCGTCCTGCGCAGCTTCGAGGACGACTCGATCCCGGGCGAGCACGACCCTCTCGCCGCACTCGGCGTTTTGGAGCTGGAGCTCGTGCTTGCCGACCTCGCGTCGCTCGAGGGCCAGCTCACCAAGCAGCAGAAGGCGGCGCGGACGAATCCCGCCCTCGCCGGAGCTTCCCAGGCGATGGAAGCGGCGCAGGCCGTGCTCGCGTCGGGTGTACCCCTGTACCGGTCGACGCTTTCGTCCGAGGTGAAGTCGTCGCTCACTCCGCTGTTCCTGCTCACGAACAAGCCGTTCTTCTGCGTCGTCAACCTCGCCGAGGACGAGGTCGGCCGGGAAGCCGACGTGCTCGGTCCCGTCGCCGCCGAGCTCGGCGAGCACGCGACCGTCCTCGGCGTGAGCGTCGAGCTCGAGGCGGAGGCCCGGGCGCTCGAGCCCGGCGAGCGGAGCGAGCTCCTCGCGGGGCTGGGGCTCGGAGAGGGCGCGCTGCCACGCGTCGCCCGGGCGTTGTTCGACGCCATCGGGCGCTGGACCTTCCTCACGACGGGGGAGAAGGAGTCGCGTGCCTGGACGTT
This sequence comes from uncultured Acidimicrobiaceae bacterium, assembly GCA_963785415.1. Classification (GTDB taxonomy): domain Bacteria; phylum Actinomycetota; class Acidimicrobiia; order Acidimicrobiales; family Bog-793; genus Bog-793. The sequence continues at coordinate 880,831 of CAWAVB010000001.1, read as the reverse complement.
CCGGAAGGGCGCCAAGGCGCCGGAATGCGCCGGCGTGATCCACTCCGACCTCCAGCGCGGGTTCATCCGCGCCGAGGTGATCCACTGGGACGAGCTCGTCGAGATCGGCTCGTGGTCGGCGGCGAAAGCGGCCGGGCGGATCCGGCTCGAGGGGAAGGACTACGCCGTCAAAGACGGCGACACGCTCGAGATCCGCTTCAACGTCTGATCGGCGCGCCGAGAAGAGCGGCCGACCTCCGGCTACCGTTCAGCGGCGCGAAGGGTTCGGTTGGAGGTCCGCATGGCCTGGCTGTTGCGGCAAGGTGACGTGCTGGCGAGCATCGAGCTCGCGCCGTCCCGGGCGCGGGGCGCGACCCGCCTGATCGGTCGGAAAAGCCTCGACGGCGGTCTATTGATCGAGTCGCGCCGGGCGATCCACACCTTCGGGGTCCGGTTCCCGATCGACGTCGCCTACCTCGACCGCTCCCGGGTCGTGATCGGTGTCGCCCGGCTCCGGCCCTACCGGGTCGGTCTGCTGCCCCGGCACGCCCGCGCCGTCCTCGAGGCCGAGGCGGGGGCGTTCGAGCGGTGGCGGCTCGTGGTCGGGGACGAGCTGGAGATCAAGGAGTGACCGGCGCGACGGGTGCCGGTGACGCCCGCGGCGACGGTCCCGGCGAACTCGTCGTCGTCGCGACGCCGATCGGCAACCTCGCCGATCTCTCCCGCCGGGCCGCCGAGGTGCTCGCGGCGGCCGCCGTCGTCTGCTGCGAGGACACCCGTCATACAGGACGGCTCCTCGAGCTCGCCGAGGTGAAGGCCCGCCGGCTCCTCTCCCTGCACGCCCACAACGAGGTCGCCCAGACCGGCGCCGTCCTCGCGCTGCTCGGTGAGGGGGCGCAGGTCGCGCTGGTCTCGGACGCCGGGACGCCGGTCATCTCCGACCCCGGGGGGCGCCTCGTCGGGGCCGTCATCGAGGCCGGGTACCGCGTCACGGTCGTGCCGGGCCCGTCGGCGGGGCTCGCCGCGCTCGTGGTGAGCGGTCTCGACGTGGACCGGTTCCGTTTCGAGGGGTTCCTGCCGCGCAAAGGCGCCGCCCGGCGAGCGCGACTCGCAGAGATCGCCGCCTCGCCTTGCCCGACGGTCGTCTTCGAGGCGCCGAACCGGGTCGCCGAGACCCTCGGGGACCTCGGCGCAGCCGCCGGGGTAGACCGTCGCGTCGTCGTCGCCCGCGAGCTCACGAAGCTCCACGAGGAGGTGTGGCGGGGCCGTCTCGACGAGGCCCGGGCACGGGCCAACGCCGTCGAGCCCCGCGGCGAGCACGTCCTCGTCGTCGACGCCGCGCCGTCCCCGCCGCGCGGCACCGGCGCGGAGGCCCGCGCCGCGATCGGGCGGCTCGTCGCCGCCGGCATCGGGCTGCGGGAGGCGACGAGCGCGGTCGAGATCCTCCTCGGCGTCACCCACCGCGACGCCTATGAGGCCGCGCTCGCCATCCGCAAGGCGACAGGGGCCGACGCGCCGAGCGGCTGAGGGCCGCGTTATCCCGCGCTTTCCGGCCGCCACGTGCCCGGCCGGTACGCTTTCGACGTGCCCGACCGGTTCTTCGTCACCACGCCGATCTACTACGTGACGGACCGTCCCCACCTCGGGACCGCCTACACGACGATCGTCGCCGACGCGCTGGCGCGCTGGCATCGGCTCGTCGGTGACGACGTGTTCTTTCTCACCGGCGTCGACGAGCACGGCCTGAAGGTCGCCCGGGCCGCCGAAGCCCAGGGCGTGGGACCGCAGGCGTGGGTCGACGCGATGGCCGGCCACTTCGAGGAGGCGTGGCGGGCGCTCGACATCTCGAACGACGACTTCATCCGCACGACGGAGCCGCGCCACACGCGGGCGGTCCAGCGCTTCGTCCAGGCCATCTACGACAACGGCTACATCCACAAGGGCACCTACGCCGGCTGGTACTGCGTCGCCTGCGAGGCGTACTACGCGGCCGAGGAGCTCCTACCCGGAGAGTGCTGCCCGGTCCACGAGCGACCCGTCGAGTGGCTGACCGAGGAGAACTACTTCTTCGAGCTGTCCCGCTTCGCCGAGCGGCTCACCGACTGGTACGCGTCGGCGCCTGCCGCGGTCATCCCCGAGACGCGTCGCAACGAGGCGCTCGGCATCATCAAACAGGGGCTCGAGGACATCTCGATCACGAGGACGGCGTTCGACTGGGGCATCCCGGTGCCCTGGGACGACGCCCACGTCATCTACGTCTGGTTCGACGCGCTCGTCAACTACGCCACCGCGATCGGCTACGGCGAGGACGACGAGCGGTTCGCGGCGTGGTGGCCCGTCGTCCACCACCTGATGGCCAAGGAGATCGTGCGGTTCCACTGCGTGTGGTGGCCGGCGATGTGCATGGCGGCGGGCATCGACCCGCCGCTCCAGGTCATCGCCCACGGCTGGCTGCTCGTCGGCGGCGAGAAGATGGCGAAGTCGAGGGCGAACCAGATCGACCCCGTCGCGCTCGGTGCCGACGTCGGCGTCGACGCCCTCCGCTACCACCTGCTCCGGGATGTCGTGCTCGGGCTCGACGGGGATATCACCTACGAGGGCCTCGTCGCCCGCTACAACGCCGACCTCGCCAACAACCTCGGCAACCTCCTGCAACGGGTGGCCGCCGTCGTCGCCTCGAAATGCGGCGGGATCGGACCCGCCCCGCGGCCGGCAGACGATGGGAACCGTCTGGCGGCCCTCGCCGCCGAGATAGTCGAGGAGGCGCGCCGGGCCTGGGCGCGGACGAACCCCCACGAGGCGCTCGAGGCGACGTGGCGGCTCATCCACGAGACGAACGTCGAGCTCGAGCGGCGTGAACCCTGGAAGCTCGCGGCGGGCGAAGAGGTCGACGGGATCCTCGGCGACGCGCTCGAGGTCCTCCGCATCGTCGCGGTCCTCGCCTCGCCGGCGATCCCGAATACGGCCCAGGCGATCTGGCGCAGGCTCGGGCTTGACGGCGACGTCGCCGCGCCGGGCCTCGCCGCCCCCGCCGGCGGCGGCCTCGGCTGGGGCGGGTACCCGGGGGGTCGCCCCGTCGAGAAGGCGGCACCGCTCTTCCCGCGCCGCGAGCAGGCGGCCGCGGCATCGGCCGGCGACGGCCGATGACCGAGGGGACCGCACCGCGCTGGACCGACAGCCACTGCCACATCCAGGACGCCTATCTCGAGGACCCGGGCGGCGTCGACGCCGTCATCACGAGGGCGGCCGAGGCGGGTGTCGGTCGGCTCGTCTGCATCGGGACCGCCGAGGTCGAGTCGCGTCAGGCGGTCGAGCTCGCCCGGAGCGTCACCGAGCGCCGCTCCGACGTGGCGGTGTGGTCGGCGGTCGGCCTCCACCCGCACGAGGCGTCGCGCGGCGTCGAAGCGATCGCGGACCTCGTGGCAGGGCTCGCGCCCCGGCCCGGTCCGAAGGCGCCCGGGTCGGTCGTCGCCATCGGCGAGTGCGGTCTCGACTACTACTACGAGCACTCGCCGAAAAAGGCCCAGCGTGAGGCGTTCGCCGCGCAGATCGACCTCGCCAAGCGCCACGACCTCGCCCTTGTCGTCCACACCCGGGACGCCTGGGAGGACACCTTCGACATCCTGGGCGCCTGCGGCGCGCCGGAGCGGACCATCATCCACTGCTTCACCGGCGGCGAGCCCGAGGCCCGGCGCTGCCTCGACCTCGGTGCCTACCTCTCGTTCAGCGGGATCGTGACGTTCAAGAACGCGGCGTCCGTCCGGGAGGCGGCTGTCGCCTGCCCGGCGGACCGCCTGCTCGTCGAGACCGACTCGCCCTTCCTCGCGCCGGTCCCGTTCCGCGGCAAGCCGAACGAACCGGCCTACGTCGCCCTCGTCGGCGCCGCGCTCGCCGAGATTCGCGGCGAGCCGGCGGAGCGACTCGCCGCGGCGACGAACGCCAACGTCTCGGCCGTCTTCTCCCTCGGCGTCTGATCGCGGTGACCGGGCCGCGACCGCTCGGGCGCGGTGAGCTGCGCACGCTGCTCGCGGCCCGCGGCATCACGCCGCGCAAGGCCTTCGGGCAGAACTTCGTCGTCGACCCGAATACCGTCGAGAGGGTCGCGCGTCTGGCCGCGGTCGGCGCGGGGGACCGGGTCGTCGAGGTCGGTGCCGGGCTCGGCGCGCTGACCGTCGCGCTCGCCCGGACCGGGGCCCAGGTCACCGCCGTCGAGATCGACCACCGCCTCGTCGAGGAGCTGCGCTCGCTCGTGCCCGGGACCGTTCGCGTCGTCGAGGCCGACGCGCTGCACCTCGACTGGGACGAGGTCCTCGCGACCCCTGGCGGGCCAGGGGCCGGCTGGGTACTCGTCGCCAACCTGCCCTACAACGTGGCGACCCCGCTCATCGTCGAGATCCTGAAGGCGGTGCCGGCCATCCGCCGCATGCTCGTCATGGTCCAGGCCGAGGTCGGTGCCCGCCTCGCCGCGGTGCCCGGCAGCCGCAGCTACGGCGCGGTCAGTGTCCGGGTCGCCTACTTCGCGACGGCGCGGGTCGTCGGCCGGGTGCCGCCCGAGGTGTTCCATCCGCGCCCGAAGGTCGACTCGGCCCTCGTCGCCATCGAACGGCGGGACCGGCCTGCAGTCGATCCCGGCCTCGCGAGCTACGAGGAGATCGACGAGCTCGTCCGCGCCGGATTTGGTGGCAGGAGGAAGATGCTCCGGCGTGCTCTTGGCGCGCTGGTGACCCCGGAAGCGTTCGAGGCTGCGGGGGTCGACGCCCGACTGCGTGCCGAGCGGCTCGACGTCGTGACTTGGGGCAAGCTGGCAGCGTGCCGAAGGTCGATCGCGGGTTCGCCCCCGCCAAGCTGACCCGGACGTTCCGCGTCGTCGGGCGACGTGACGACGGGTACCACCTCATCGAAGCGGAGATGGTCTCGCTCGACCTCGCCGACGAGCTCGAGTTCAGCGCTGGCGACGGTCTCGAGGTCGTCGACGCCGTCCGCTGGGTGGGTTCCGGAGTCGAAGTCCCGGTGCTCTCGGACGTGCCGGTCAGCGAGAACCTCGTCGTCCGGGCCCTCGATCTCGTTGGTCGGCAGGCGCACGTCCGGCTCCGAAAGAGGATCCCGCCTGGAGCGGGTCTCGGCGGCGGCTCGGCGGATGCCGCGGCTGTCCTCCGCTGGGCCGGAGTCGAGGATCTCGCGCTCGCGGCGCGACTCGGTGCGGACGTGCCATTCTGCTTGCGAGGCGGTCGCGCGATCGTGCGCGGTGTCGGCGAAGTCGTGGAAGCCCTGGTACCCGCTGACCAGGTCTTTGTCATCGTCACACCTTCGTTCGGCGTATCGACTGCTGCGGTCTACGCGGCGTTCGACGAGGTCGGCGCCCCGGCGCCGGGATCCGCGACAAACGACCTGGAAAGAGCGGCACTCGTCGTCGAGCCACGGCTCGCGCACTACCGGGAGCTCCTCGCGGAGGCGTCCGGATTGCAGCCGTCACTGGCCGGGAGCGGTGCGACCTGGTTCGTCGAGTGTGAGCCACCGGAAGCGCCGGCCGTCGCCAGCGAGATCCGAAGAAGGGTCGAGTCGACGAAGCTGTCGGTTCTCGTCGCGGTCACGCGCGCCGTCACCTGAGCGCGTGCCGATCCTGAGCAAATCGCTCGGACCGGGAGCGCTCGTCCCCGCGAACGGGTGAGTAGGACTACTTCGCGCGGCGCTGCCAACGTGTGCGCTTCAGCATCTTCTTGTGCTTCTTCTTGCGCATGCGCTTGCGGCGCTTCTTGATCAGCGATCCCATGGCTTCGCAGACGATAGCTGATGGAATCCGGTCGGCATTCACGGCGGGCAGCCGGGCCTGCCCGAAGGGCGCTGGGCAGTCCGCGTCACCCAGGTCCGGTTTGTGGCGAGACTCCGAGTCGTCGGGCGGTGGGAGTCGACACACCCGCGAACGTGCGGCTCAAGGACCGAGAGCTTCCCAGTTGTCCGTGAAGTTCTCGCCCTCGTTGCTGAGCAGTCCGGGCGCGGCCAACACTGTCGTTGCATTGTTAGCGAGCATCCCTAACGCCAACGCAGAGAAGGCCGAGATCGATCCGCTGGTCCCGTTGTCCGTCGCTGTCGCACTGGTGAAGTTCACGGATCCAAAGTTGGCGAGCGCAGTGATGGCGCACCCAGGGTCACATACCTCAGGTCGCTCGACAATCCACTCCGCTGACGCCTCGGTAGGAGCGTCCCAGGTAACTGGGCCCTCGGTGTACGTCCACTTTGTCGAATCCTGAATTACGAGAGTCCAGCTGTGATTCACCACGCTCACCGAAGCGGACATCGCATCGCCGGGGGAGACCGGGTAGGACGAAGTTGGCAGTTCGACCGATTCGCCGTTATTCACGGGGGACCCTGACGACGCGTAGAACTCATACCAGGCGTAATAGGCCGGCGTGGCGCCCGAGCAGTCGGAATCAGTGCCGTCCTGCTCGACCGTCTGACTCCCGTAGCCGTCGATGCCGATCCACGTGGACGAGTACGCGGTCTTACCCGATGCACAGGTCGCAGTCGGAACCGTCCAATTCCCGCTCACTGAAGTGAAAGTGCCTCCGGTGTCCACGTAACCGGACCAGTTATAGGACCCGATCATCAGAGTCGCCGGGTTCGTCGTCGCCGAGCCCTCCGAGTTGGTGAAGACCGCCTCGTACTCGTAGCCGTCCTCCGTGCTCGACGCCGTGAAGGAGTAGGTCGTCGAAGTGGCGCCGGAGGCGGGCGTCCAGCTTGTGCCGCCGTTGGACGAGTACTGCCGCTGGACACTGGGGGTCGGAGTGCCCGACGCCGCGGCGGTGAAGCTCGCGGAATCGTCCGCAAAAACTGTTTGGTTCTTTGGCTGTTCTGTGATGAGGGGTTTAGCAGACGCGAGCGTCGTGGTTGTCGTAGACGTCGTGGTTGTCGTAGACGTCGTGGGCGGCGGCGTTGTCGTGGTGGTGGTTGTCGTAGACGTCGTGGGCGGAGGCATTGTCGTGGTGGTGGTCGGCGTTGTCGAGGTGGTGGTCAGCGGCGTGGTGGTTGTGGCGGGCGGCGTTGTCGTCGTCGGTGTGGGCCGGCGGTGTAGTGCGCTAACGACGACATGCCAGATGGCTGTGCTGGTTCCAAAGCGATTGCTCGCCGTGATGCGAACCTCAGCAGTGAAGGGTGTGCTTCGAGTATTCGCCGGAACGAACACGGAGATCTCGACCCGCCGTTTGGTGCCTGTGCAGCGCACGGTTCTCTTGAAGGGAGTTCGTTGCCATCTGAACGAAGAAAACGTGCAGTTGGTCGCATTGCTTACCTTTGCCATAGGTCGGGCAATTCCACCCGAGCTCGGCAAGGCCGAGGGGGAACTCTTGACCGATGACAGAGACGGCTTGCCACTCGCTGAGGACTTGGTTGCAGGCTTTGGACGCAGGTCGGGCAGGACGGTGACTATGCGGCGCCCCGCCCTCGCCGATCCAGGATTCTCTGCGGCCAAAGACGTCGAATGCCCCGTGGAAAAGAGCAAAGCCGACGGGATGACGCGAAAGGTACCGACGAGCGTGGTTCTCGCCGACGCGCTGTTCGTGAGGGCAACACTGCCGCACAGCGAGACACCGAACAGCGCGCAAACGGCGATCGCGGCAGATGCGAGTCGTTTCATCACTCGCGATTTCCTGCGTGGAACCGAAACGCGCCCATGTCCGCTGAAGAATATCGGCGATTCCTGTCGCGACGTTCGCAGCAATCAGCGGTTTTCGACTTTGCGGTGGAGTCGCGTCTTGGCGACACTGGTCACCCCCCGTCTTGCAGGGCCGTGAAGTTGCGCCAGCGTCTCGAGGTCGCGCGCGTCGGGGCCCACCTGCGCGAGGCTAGGGATGTTTCGACCTGCGAGTCCGTGGTACCGGGAGCTAGCGAAAAGGTCGTAGCAAGTCTTGACTCGGTGGCGGGTAGTTCAAGAGGCAGAACGCCTGACTTTGGATCAGGAGGTTGGAGGTTCGAGTCCTCCCCCGCCAGCTAGGTAGCACCACGTCAGAGGCCTAAATACTCAGCGGTAGGAATCTCTGCTAGCTTCACCTCCCGAAAACCCAACAGAAAACCCAACACTTGGGAGTAGGGCAGGGGAGGGCATGGCGGGCAGCATCCGACTGGTGCGACGTCCGGACGTCTGGGAGCTACGTGTCTTCATCGGACGTGACTCAGTCGGTCGAGTCCGCCACGCGCATCACACCTTCCGCGGCACCCGCCGTGGTGCCGAACGCGAACTTGCTCGTCTTGTCATTGCGCAAGATGATCATCCAGCTCCGACACCCGAGGAGCCTCAGCTCTGGGACAATTCCACCACAGTGAACGATGCGATCTCACGTTGGAAGGAGAACGGGTGGGACGATCTCTCCCCGAAGACCTCGAGGGGATACCAGGAGATCTGGGACCGCTACGTCGCGGAATCCATTGGTCGGCGACGGATTTCCTCACTCAATCCCTATGAAATTGAACGCTTCTTTCGGAACCTGAAACAAGAAGATTGTGGACCCGACACCGTGCGGCGCGTGAAATCCCTGCTCCACAGGTCCTGTCGTCTAGCGGCTCGTTGGAGCGGAGGAACGCTGTCCAATCCCGTCGCCAACACTGAGCTACCCAGTTGGTCGCTCTCTGAGAAGCGCAATCCGGTTCGCGCTCCCACTCCACAGGAGGTTCGATCGCTCATTGCGGCGGCGCAGGGAGATGACCATCGGTTTGCAGTCTTCCTTCGTGTCGTCGCCGCGACAGGCATGCGAAGGGGCGAGGCCTGCGCCCTCCGGTGGTCCGACGTCGACTGGTCTGCATCCGCCCTGACAGTCAACGAGTCCCTCGTCGTCGCGAAAGGAGGCGCCGCCGTGAAGTCTCCAAAGACCAGGGCGAGCATCCGGCGACTTGCAATCGATTCGGTCACCTTGGCTTCTCTCTCGTCACTCCACACTGAGCAGAGCCAACTCGCCGCGTTCAGCGGAATAAGGCTCGAGGCCGAAGCCTTCGTCTTCTCGGTTGAGTCTGGCGGAAGTCAGCCGCCACACCCAGATTCCATGACCCATTCCTTCATCCGTGTACGCAGAATCGCGGGCGTTTCAACAGACATCCACCTGCACTCACTCAGGCATTTCCAGGCGACGGTCCTCGACCCAGTCATCTCCGAGCGGCAGAAGCAAGCGAGACTCGGCTGGTCGACAGTTCACATGGCCCGCCACTACACCGATGTCATCGAGCACGAGGATCGACGAGCCGCCGAACACCTCAGTCAGATCCTCGATGCTGCCGTCGTAGCGGACGGGCCCGCACCTCTAGTCCGTTAACCGACAACGTCTGCCCTGATCCCCGTGACCTGGGCGTTCGACCTGCTGAATGCCCGATCCCTCGATCTAAACCGGCCTAGCAATGTCGTCAGCAAAGATTCGACACGTAATGATGTCGGCAAGGCAGCTCTTCGGATTTCAGCAGGGTCTACCGAACGTGGACTTCTTCGTGCTTGCAAGGATTTCCTGCCCCGGACCGGCATATCGGGGCGAGTTCATCTCACGAAAGTTGTTGTGCACTATGTGACACTCACGAATGCCCGTAACGTCGACTCGGCGCAACGTAATTCCTTGAAGGAGGCGTAGTTCGGTGTGCGTCTGAAACACGGCGCACGCGACCACGCCACCTATCCGGATCTCTCCGAGCTCTCTCTTACCCAGACGCGATCGAATAGCGAGCACCGCTATCGCTGGATGACAATAATGCAGTGGCGTGAGCGCCTTGGACCGACACAGCCTCGTTCCGATCGTCTTTCCTGACCCCATCACTCGCCTCGACACGCTTTCCAGTGCCGTCCTGCTGTGGTTCGATAATCCGCTCTGGCTGCTTGTGCCACCTGTCGCTCTCGTCCAGGACGCCTACGCGCTGTTGCCGTACGTCGAGGCCCGGCCGAGCGAGTGGCAGCGTCGGTTCATCACCGCATTCCTTCACTGGCAGAGCTTTAAGGAGCGAAGCGGCAACACCTATGCGCTCCTGAAGACTCTTGGCGAGGCCACGAAGACCATGTACCTCTCGTATCCAGCGACGCGCAGGATCATTGAGGAAAACCGCACGTATGCCCAGGAGGCAAACCTCACTCTCGCCGCCGTCGCCCCTCAAGACGTGGACGGGATTGTCGGCGACGCTATGCGATATCTCTTGACCGATGTCTGGGGGGAGTTCGACGGGCACATCGACGCCGTCTACCAGTATGTAGCCGAGCAGTTCGCCACAGAGGCCTCGACCGAGTCCCTGTTCGTGAGCAGCTACTTAGCTCGAGTACGCGTGCTGCTCGACGAACCTGACATTCCGTCCGCCGCCATATTGCTCACCAATGAGCGCCTGATTCCCCTCATCGAAGACGGCGAGCCGATCGGAACAGGATCGGGGCGGAATGCCGTTGCCTGGGAGGTGTTCAGACAGCTCGTCGGCGCCCAGATGGATCCGCTGACCCCGACGAAGCTTCCCTTCATCGCGGAACTGCAGGCGGATAGGTTCGCCGAGCTCGAGGCGCTGCGAGTGCAGTGCGAGCGGCTCGCCGCGAGCGTGAGTCCAAATACGTCGCTCCCCACTATCAAAGACGAGGTCGAGCGTCTGATCCGACTGGAGGTAGCTGACTCGCTGGCGGCTCTCTTCCGGCTGAACCAGCGAGCTATTCACGCGTTCTTCGATCAGACGTTCGCGGATGAGAAGACGTGGATGGCAACGCTCGCCGGACTTGTCGGTCTCGTGAGCGGTGAGGCTCACCTCACCCTCGCGGGCGCCATCGGAGCCGCTTCCGTCATCGGGGCCAAAGCGACGGATGCGGCGCGGGCGAGCCGCAAAGAACGGGCTTCGAGCCCCTACCGCGTCCTCTATCGGATGCGGCAATTGGAGCAATAGAGCCGAGACGGCTCAGGCGACCCTGACCCGCCGATCTAGTGGCGCGCTCCGTGTCGCCGCTGCAATCGAAGATGCGGGTGCCCGTCCTTGCCGCACAGCTGTATCCGCCATAGTACCCAGAAGAGGATGCTGCCTACAACCAACGCCTGCCGCACCGGATGGACGCTCAACACCGTTATTAAGGCAAGCGACCGGTTGCTATGACACCGGTGAACGCCCGAGGGACGCGACCTCCCTGAGTTCACTCAGAAGACAGACATGGAGCACCCTCTACGCCCCCGTCGATACCCGGCGCGGCTCATCTGCAGCGAAGAAGAAGTCCTTCGCAAACCGGTAGCCCAAAACAAGAACCGTCAGAAGCACGCAGATGGTTACGCAGACGGGTCCCCCAGCCGGGTGTCCTGCGGATACCCAGGAAAGCAGCATGAGACTAGCGGCCAAGAAGACGTAAGTGACCCTGCGTCGTTTCGGTACGTCGTACTTCAGTGGCCTGTCGACGTAGCGATCATCCTTCCGCATCCAGTACGACGTGGCGTCCCAGATCCCGTATAGGACAAACGCGATTGAGACGCAGATAACGGCTGCAAGGGGCGAGGCGTCCTTGTCGCTCAGAGGGAAGCTGGTCGCGAGAAACCAGTAGTCAACGACAAGCAGCACGTCCGTCAAGAACTGCAATAGCGGAAGATTGGGAAATCGGATGAACCATTGAGGTCGATTCCAGCTGCTGTGGTATCCAACCCAGCTTGTCACGGTGAGCGCACCGGCCAGAACCAGCTGAGCCGTCCCAGCGGCAGCTGGCTTTGGTGACGATGCAAACGGATCGAGAACCCGCTCCATGACAAGTGCGAAGAGGACATCAACGAATGTAATACCTACGCGCGACGGATCCTCCGCTGGCATCCGATCAGTCCAATGCCGGATCCATCGATTTGCCATATTGGTTACGCGATCTGAGCCTTCGCGTCGAGAAGGATACGGGGGATCTCCACGAGGGACCTCGCCTGGATGACATCCTGTCCTGGAACGTTGCTCTCGCGATTCTCAAACTCCCAACTCTCGGAATGAACGAGAATGACGCGAAGACCGCAATGCAGAGCTGGTTCGATATCCGAGGCCAAGCTGTTTCCGACCGACCAACCGACATGAGCATTCGCGCCCGCCTGATCGATTGCAGCGCGGAAAGCTCGTTCATCCTTGTGCGGTGTGATTAATGCAGCGGCGAACAACCGTTTCAATCCGCTGTCAGCGATTCGCTTTTGTTGGATTGACTCATCTCCTTGCGTGAGCAGCAGGAGATCGAAATCTTCCCGAAGCCTTTCGAGCGTGGTTTCGGCATCCGGCACGAGGGGAGCTCGATTCGAAAAAACACTTCTAGCCGTTTCGTCTACCTGTGTGATCAATTCATCTCGCGTGCTGATTGCGGATGCTTGAGCGAGTCTGAGGTACGCGTCGACACAGGAGCCAGGAAAGCGATCGGGCGAAAACCGTTGCGTCACAAATCTGTCAACATCGATTGCCCGCTGCAACCCCTCCCAGCGTTCCGGGTCGATCCCTTCATCCGAAAGGAATCTCTTGATAGCCCTTCGAGCCGCTTGATACAGGGATTCGACATCCCAGAGGGTGTCGTCGCCGTCGAAGATGATGAATCCCTTGCGCATCCGCTCCAGCTGCATTGGCTAGAGCCTACGCGCCCGGTACCTTGCGACGAGGTTTGGCCAGTCGCGCGCCGGGCTGCCTGGTCGAAAACGTCGAGACGCGTTGCCAACGCCCATCACTGCCTTCACTAGGAGGACGGCGCCGGCAACGATCGACACAGCGGCGGCTCGGTGTAAACGCTGATCCAAAAGGGGAGCACCTGAGACTCAGAACGCGCTGATCGAAAAGGGGAGCACCTGACCATCCCTGGTCTTGCTCGCCCCAGCCCTCAGGCTTCTCGCCTGGAGCTGGGCGAGGAGACGGGAGAAGGGTGCACACCGACATGGAGATGTGGACAGAGATCCGGCGCAAGGTGCTCGTGGAGGGCGCTTCGAAGCGCTCGATCCGAAGGGACTACCAGGTCAGCGCTCGGACACTCGAGAAGATCCTGGCCAACGCCGAACCGCCCGGCTATCGCCAGAGGACCACTCGCCCGAAGCCGATGCTCGGTCAGTTCCTTCCGGTGATCGACGAGATCCTGGAGTCCGACAAGACCGCACCGCCAAAGCAACGCCACACGGCCAAACGCATCTATGAGCGCCTCAGAGACGAATACGGCTACATGGGCTGCTCCTCCCAGGTGAGAAGGGCCGTGTCCAGGTCCAAGCACTACTCCAGGGAGGTCTTCGTCCCGCTCTCGCACCCGCCGGGACACGCCCAGTTCGACTTTGGCGAGGCAACGGTGGTGATCGCGGGCGTCGAGGTGAAGGCCGCGCTGGCGGTGATGACGCTGCCCTACTCGGACGCCTACTTCGTCTCGGCCTATCCCCGCGAGTGCACCGAGACCTTCCAGGCAGGCCACGTCGCCGCCTTTGAGTTCTTCGGTGGCGTGCCTGTGCGCACCAGCTATGACAACACCTCGATCGCGGTCAAGAAGGTGATGGGACGCGAGCGCGAGCTCACCACCGAGTTCCTGCGGCTCGAGAGCCACTTCCTCTTCGGCCACCACTTCTGCCGGGTCGGGCGGGGCAACGAGAAGGGCCACGTGGAGACCCACGTGGGCTACGCGAGGCGGAACCTGCTCGTCCCCGTGCCGAGGTTCTCCTCTTTCGCCGAGATGAACGAGTACCTCGCCGGGTGCTGTTATGCCGATCTGTTCCGCCGGGTCCGGGGAAAGCCCGAGACAAAAGCAGAGCGCCTCGTTATCGACCAGGCTGCCATGTTGGCGCTGCCACCCGAGTCCTTCGAGGTGCGCCGGGTCGAACAGCGCGGGGCGAACTCACTGTCGCTCGTGAGATTCGACCGCAACGACTACTCGGTGCCGACTGCCTTCGCCCATCACGACGTCACCGCCCTTGGCGGGATCGAAGAGGTCCGCCTCCTCGTCGGCACCGAGGTCGTGGCCACCCACCCGCGATGTTGGTCGAAAGAGCAGGTCAGCTTCGACCCCTGTCACTACCTGGCCCTCTTGGAACGAAAGCCCGGTGCCTTGGACGTCGCCCGCCCGCTCGAGGGCTGGGAGCTCCCCGAGTGCTTCTCGGTGCTGCGCCGGCGCCTCGAGGCCGACCTCGGCTCGGCGGGGACCCGTGAGTACATCAAGGTGCTTCGCCTCATGGAATCGGCGACGTTAAAGGAACTGACCGGAGCTGTCGAACAGGCGCTCTCGATCGGGGCGACCGGTTCGGACGCCATCGGGCTCATCCTCACCCATTCAAAGGAGACCCCGGTCGGGCTGTTCAGCCTCGACGGACTCCCGCACCTGAAGGCCGTCGCCGTCGAGGCCCCCGACCTCGGGGCCTACCGGGCGCTCACCGAGATCGGGGCCTGAGGCCCACGCCCTCGGCGCTGATCGCGCCATCGAGAGAAAGGAAACACCACCGTGAAGAGTTTGGAGACCAAGTCCGTCGTGCTGCTGCACCACCACCTGAAGACCCTCCGGCTGCCGACCATCGGGGCCGAGTGCGAGAAGGTGGCCAAACAGGCGGCGGCCGACAACGTCGACCACCTGAGCTACCTGTTGCAGCTCTTGGAGCTCGAACTGTTGGACCGGGAGAAGCGCTCCGCCGAGCGACGCCTCAAGGCAGCACGGTTCCCGACGCTGAAGACCCTCGAGAGTTTCGACTTCGCGGCTCGCCCGTCGGTCAACAAGATGCTGATCGCCGAGTTGGCGCGCTGTGAGTACATCGACAAGCGCGAGAACGTGATCATGGTGGGCAACCCCGGCACTGGGAAGAGTCACCTGGCCACGGCGCTGGCCGTCCAGGCCTGCCACAAGGGCTACAAGGTCCGCTTCTTTCGCACCACCGAGCTCGTGACCGCCCTGATCGAGGCAAGAGACGAGCGCACCTTTCTCAGGCTCAAGGGCCAGCTCGCGAGGTTGGACCTCTTGGTCCTTGACGAACTGGGCTACGTCCCGGCCTCCAAGGTCGGCGCCGAGCTGCTCTTCGACGTCATCTCGACCGCCTACGAGCGCACGAGCCTGATCGTCACGAGCAATCTCCCCTTCGAGTCCTGGACAGAGGTCCTCGGCTCCGAGCGGCTCACCGGGGCGACGCTCGACCGGCTCACCCACCGCTGCAGCATCATCGAGACCAAGGGCGAGAGCTACCGGCTCCAAGACGCCAAGGCCCGAACCCGACGAGCCAAGCAATCAGTCGATCCCTCAGGCAGCCAGCCTGTGGACCAAGCTCCGATCACCAAGTAGCTTCAAGCTCAAAGTGCTCCCGTTTTCGACCGGCGCGCGCTCCCCTTTTGGATCAGCATTCACACGTGTGGCTGTCGTAGAACGGTAGGTACAGCGCCACAGTGTTCAGGTGTTCGTTCGCGTCGATGCGTCGGCTGAGCGGCGCCCGAACCATCCGGCCGACGAGCTGCGCGATCGCCGTCTCGTCCTTCGCCGTGCGGAACGACACCATGACCTCCGCCCGCGGGCAGTCCCACCCCGTGTTGAGCGAGGTCTTGAACAGGACGACCTTGACGTCGCCGTCGCGGTCTATCTCCGAGGGAGCGAGGTACCGGATGTGCTGTCCCGCCTCGTCGAACCCCGTGTCGTCCTGGAACGCGTGCGCGATCCATCCTTCCGTGGCTTCCGTTCCGAGGGCCTTGGCGAGCGTGCCGACCACCGAGCGGAGGTCGGTCTTCGACCGGCTTGAGGCGCCCGCCCGCGTGTCTTCGACTTGGACGACCATGACCGGCCGGGGCGTCACCTCGTGTTCTGCAGTCCCGTAGTCCGCCCATTCCTTTCGATACGACAACCAGTCCCTCGTAGCTTGAATGAGCATCGTGACGTCGCTCGGCTGCTTCTCCCCGAGGTGGTACAGGTCGACCAGCTCTTTCAAAAGTCCGGACTCGCGGACGCGCTCTGGGTCGACCTCCACTTTGAATAGCGGACGGTTCGTCACCGAGCAGAGCTGCACGAAGCGGTCCGGCGTGGCACTGATTCCAAGGACGAGGGGGATCGCGGGGAGCTCCCTCGGACTGCCCTTGAGGAACTTCTTGACGATCGTCTCCGCCTCGACGGCATCGTTGCCCTTGGTCCCGCGGTGCGCCTCGTCGATGATGAGGACAAAGTGCTTCGGGTCGGCGTTCACCGTGTTCGTGATCGTGTCCCAGAGCGTGCAATTCCGCGAGTCGCCCGCTCGCACGAACGTCGAGTGCGACGCCAACTTCTGTGTGTTGAGGAAGTACACCCGCGACGGGCTCAACCGCTCGGCGTCGAAGCCGCCGTTAATGATGGTGAAACTCTCCAGCGGAAGATCGGACGTCGATCGCATCTTGTCGTACGTTTGCTTGTTGAGCTCAGGTTGGTCGGTGAGCCACAGGAAGCAGTAGTCGGTGTCTGGAGCGCTAAACTCGGTGCCGCGCACGAGCTCCTCGATAAGCGCGGTCGCCATGACCGTCTTTCCCGACCCGGTGGGAGCGTTGAGTAACAGCGCCACCGTTTGCTCGATCGTCACGATGTTCTGCACCGTCTCGAACTGACGGTGCAGGTCCTCGACGTAGTCCTCCTGGAACTGCTTGAGGGTGAGCTTCACGGCAGGTCACCCGCCGTGATCGAGGGGTCAACATTCACTTGGAAGTTCCGGAGGTAGTCTCGGTAAAGCATCCCGACCTGCCGCCAACCACCGATTCCTTCGCGCATACGCGCGAAGGCCGCTTCGCTGTCGGTGACGAGCCAGACATGGGTGATGTCGGGTTCTCTCTCAAGCGCGGACCGAAAGGCTTGGAAACGGTCTTCGTCCAGCAGAACTGCAAGGCGAGCGGTTGGACAGAGCAACCAACGGTCATCATGCTTGAGTGACGTCGGGTCTCCGTGGCATCCGGCCGCAAACCACAGGGCAGGCACGATTTCGTCGAAGCTCGCGCCGACGTCGATCGCATCCGGATCGGCGTACGAGATACCGAATGACAGTAGGTTCTCATCGAATCCTTCTGCGTATGCCCGCCCACTGAGGTACTTGCCGACGACAGCCACGCCATCACGGCGGCGTCCGGTGATGCTCGCCTCACATCGGGGCCTCGTCACCTGCTCGAAGATGCCGTGGGCCTCAAACTGCGGATCGCCTAGGTAGAGACCTTGCTTGTTCAGGTCAGCAGCCCTCTTTTCGTCGACTTCGTTGTTCGTCACGAGGATCGTCCGCCGGTGCCCGCCATCTTCAGCGTTCAGC
Organism: uncultured Acidimicrobiaceae bacterium; assembly: GCA_963785415.1. GTDB lineage: Bacteria > Actinomycetota > Acidimicrobiia > Acidimicrobiales > Bog-793 > Bog-793. The sequence continues at coordinate 863,672 of CAWAVB010000001.1, read as the reverse complement.
AGGCACGCCGCATGAAGAGTCGTGCCCGATCCGGCAAAGAAGTCCACGATGAGGGCATCCTTGCGGTCACCCACGGCGACAGCCAGGCAGTCCCGGACCCCATACACCGACTTTGGAAACGGGAAGAGATTCCGCTCGCCCAAGAACGCATTGAGTATTTGCGTCCCTCCCGAGCCCCCTGCCGTATGACGGCCTCGATGCCACATCGTCTTGGCGGTCGTCTCTCGCCGGCCTGCCTGTTCGAGGAGCACTTCGCCGTGCTCACCCGTCCCCGTAATCGTGATGTTGCCCGCCTCAATATCATTGATCGTGCCGCTCATGAGATAGCGGATACTCCAGGTGTCGCGGCTCTCGTCTCGCGAGGAGACGCAGGCGTACCCGGAGTCGACCAAGCTCCGGAGCCGTGCTCCATCAACTCGCCAAATGCCCAGCCGCCCGTCCGTTCGAACGGGCCACGCGAGTGGCAAGCCATCCCGTTCACGCGGTCGGTCGTCGTCCTCGCCTTCCAAGGGTGGCCCCACATCGACGATCCGTTGCGATGCGGGATCGACAACGACGGGGTAGCACAAGTTGCGGCGACTCTGCCGGTACCACGCGTTGCCCCGTCGGAGGAGCGATTCCCACTGGACCGCGGCGCCGTCGGCTTCGACGATCGGAGACAGCATGTCGTCCGGCGTTGGCACCGGCTCCGCGTCGCCGAAGAAGCAGAACCACGCGTACTCTTCAACACGGGAGATTCCTTGGCCTGAGGCGCCGCTTGGGTTGATGCAGATCGTCACCATCTGGCGTCGCGCCTCCGGAAACAACTGCTCCATGAGAACGCCCAAATGGCTCGCCTCGTTCTCGTCAATCGTGACTATGAGGACGCCGTTGGACTTCAAGAGACGCTTTGCCAATCGCAACCGTTTGTCCATCATGGAGAGCCACTTGGAGTGCCTCCATGAGTCCTGCCGGTCGACAAAGTCGTTGTTGTACTTCCAGTCGCGAGCCCCCGTGTTGTAGGGAGGGTCGATATAGATGCAGTCGACCTTCCCTTCATAACCGAAGAGAAGGAGCTGCAGCGCGTGGAAGTTCTCGCCGTTGATGATCGTCTGAAACGGCCACTCGTCCTCTCGAATGACGGGCTTCCCGACCGGTCGGAGTACCGGATACACGGGCTCCCCGAACGGCTTGACGACCAGAAGGTCGGCGGCCGGGATGATCCACCCCTCCTCGCCCGCGGAGATCGTCGCCTCGGGACCGTTGACGTCGTCGACGGCGTACCTTGTCCCGTTGCCCGGCTCCGTCCGGATCAGGACCACCGAGCCCTTTCGAACTTCGGCGTCCGGCAGGACCGTCGTCTCCGGAATGTGCTGCTCAAACACCAAGCCGAACCTCTTGCGCCGGCGCAGCTCGCTCGCTGCTTCTTCCATCTGCGCGCGCAGCCTGGCGTCGCCGATCTGCGCGATGAGCTCGTCGAGCTTTGCCATTGTCGCCGTCGCCTACGAGCGGAGCCCGGCCGCCGTCGGGGCGGGTGCCGATCTTCGATAAGGACGGGTTCGGCCGCACATGAGACGAAATGTGCTAATCAGGGGCTTATCGATGCGGTCGAACATGGGTCGATGATACGAGACCGGATCCAGCTGGGGACGTGACTGCCGAAGCGCTCGGCGAGTCCGGTCCCACGTTAAGAGCGGGGCGTCGCGCAGACCGCCCTGATGCGCTCGGCGACCGCTTTGAGGTCGATGTCCTCGTACGGGCTCTCGGTCGGCCAGATGCGATCGAAGCCGTCACGGTTCCAGCGCGGTAGGACGTGGAGGTGCAGGTGGAACACCGTCTGTTCCGCGGCGCTGCCCTTCGAGCTGATGAGGTTCATCCCCTCCGGATGGATTGCCGTCTCCACCGCCCGCCCGACCCGGACCACCGCGGCCATCAAGTTGGAACCAAGCCGCTCGTCGAGCTCCCAGACGTCGGAGACGTGGCGACGCGGGATCACGAGCGTGTGACCCTTCGTCGCCGGCTTGAGCGGAAAGAACGCGATCCAGTCGTCGCCCTCGCAGACGACCTCCACCGAGCGGTCCTCACCCCGTGCGATCGCGCAGAAGTCGCAGCCCTCGACAGGGCCGTCCCACGCCAAGGTCATTTCCCGGCGGCCTTCGCGGCATCCTCGACCCAGGAGCCCAAGTTCTCGTAGCCCTTGCCGTTGTTCCACAAGTAGAAGGGGTACCCCTCGGGGAGCCTTCCGCACCGCTCGGACGTATTTCCATTGACGTCTTCGATCTTGCTGATGTCGATCCCGAGCAGGCCGTTGCCGCGCTTCTCGCTTGCCTCGATCTCGTACTCCACCCACTTGCTCGAGCACGTGTATTCGCCGACCAGGACGGCCGTGACCGTCGTCCCGTTAAGCTGTTCGTCAATCCACTCCCTGACCGCGTCGTCCCCCTTCTTCTTCACCTTCTCGAACTCAGCGGCATCGATGTATCCGGCGTCCTCAATGCCCTTCGTCACCCCAGATTTTCGGACCACGTTCGCCCGCCAGACGTCGTGCTCGTACTCGAAACTGAAGAACACCCGTCGAGCCATTACTTCCCCTTTATCAGTACGAGGCCGATGATCTCGCCCATCAAGATCAATCCATAGAAGAACACGAGATGCGGACGGCGACACGCCGCGAACCAGTGGCTTGCCGGATGTGCTCTGTCCGTCGCCATCGAAAACTCGATTTCACCGGGCTCCGTGTGGGCCACCTTCTGGTACAACGCGACGTACCGATGCTCGATCCAGAGGTAATAACCGTCAAGACCCCAGAAGAGGAGCGATGACACGATCGCTCCGGTGAGCGCGACTCGGAGCACGCCCCGGCTGCTCGTTGCCGCGAAGGCCGAGAGCCCTGCCGCGATCGTGATCGCCCAGCCCTTGAACAAGAAGGAACTGTTCGACATCCGGCCGATGACGCCCTGAATGAACTCCAGGTGCTTGAGCTTTGCCTCGAGGTCCTTCCCGTGTGTCTCTGGCGCGTTCGACGCCATTACCAGTACCTCAGCAGGAACTTGCACCGCCAGCACTTCTTCGTCTGGTGCCGGAGGCATGGTTTCCCCGCGTCGATCGCGGCAAGCTCAACCCACTTCCCGAATCTCAGCGCGTCCCAGGCATACACGCGGTAGTCGGCGAGGGCCTTCGGTACCGCTCCGCGGGTGCTCGTCTTGCCGTACTGGTCCTTCAAGTTGTGGATGCGGACGCCAAGAAGCCCGTTCCCCCGTATGATGCTCTGCTCGATCTCATACGTCACCCAGTCCCGCTGCGCAGTGTGGGCGCCGATAAGAACGGCCGTGACGCTCGTCCCGTCGAGCCCCTCGTCGATGAGGCGACGAACGGCGGCGGGACCCTTCCGCTTCGTCTCTTCCCAGAGGGAGGCATCCGTCCACCCCGCCGCGGCGCGGGCATCAAACTGCCCGGCGTTCCGGGCGTTCGAGGCGCGCCAGACGTCTTCCTTGTAGTGAAAACTGAAGAAGACGCGCCTCCCTGGCATGACGGCCTACGGCAGCAGTTTGGGAGTGAAGTCGGCGTACTGATCGCGCACCACCCTGAGCGCGAGCCCGTGAGCTTCCGCCGGGTCCGGCCCGAGCTCCGGATGGGAGCCGAGTGCGTTCTGACGCGCATCGATATAGGCCGCCCGGTACGAATTTTGGGCTAGGCCGCCCTGTGGAATCCGGGTGAGCTCGTGAGTGATGCGAGCGTTCATGGTGTCCTTCCAGGTGAAGCGGGACTCGCCGAGCCGAAGAGCCAAATCTCGCCCGGCGGTCCTCTTTGAATGATACGAGCACGGTGCGACGGCGGGCGTTACCTGCGGTTTTTCCCGGACAGGCTCTGTCGGTTCTCCGACGCGAACCCCGCACGCCCTAGCCCCGATTGTTCACTAACCGATGGGCCATGATGGGTGAGTGCCTGAAGTCTTGACCCGTGAGTCTCTAGCTGGCTTGCTGAACGCAGCTGGCGTAGCACGTTGCCAGGGACATCGCGCTTACCAGGCGGTCTCGCCGCCTACATCCCCCGGTACTGAATGACCTTGTTCGGGTCGTGGATCACGACGGTGCCAGCAACGAGGTCGTGGAGACACTTGTGGTCTCTTCTCGCCAGAAACAGGATGAACGACACGAGCAGGGTGATCCAGCTCAGGATGCCCTCTGCCACACTGCCGATGATCTCGCGCAGTGCCATCCACCACCAGCCCGCCACGCGTCCAGTTTCTGGTCGCCAGCAGCGCATTCCCAGCACCTGCTGCGCCGGGGTCTGACCGCGACCCCACACGATCACCCCCCAGATCACGTAGCCGATGAAGAGGGTGACAATCGACAACGGGATCGCCAAGAACCAGGCGCCGATGCGCCGGCCGACACTGGCCAACTTCACCCCCTGGGGCAAGGTGAGGCCGCTTGCCGGGTCGAAGTACATGCCCGGAGGTAGGGCTCCGGGACCGGGTTGTCCGTAGCCGTATCCGGGGGCAGGCGGTGGCATGGAATACGGGTAACCCCCCGGCGGAGGAGTACCACCGGACCAGGGTTGTTGAACGTTCGGATCAGGAGGCTGAGTCATAGGTTTTCATCTCCGGCTCGACTGCGCTGAAACTAGTGCCGCGTGGAACTAAGCACGGCGATCATCTCTCTGGAACCGTGTGGGAAACGGCACGAGCGCGCGGTGCCAGTGTGCGAGTCGCTTGGGAAGAAAAACCCAACATCTCACCCAACATTCGCGTCTCCATGCGTCCCACCTTGTCCTGCGCTGTCCCGCCGATCAATCGTTTTGGCTCCCTGAGCTGGAATTCTGGGACGGCCCAACACCCAGCGGGACCAGCCGGGAATCAATTGAACTCACTTGGCGTCCGGCACACCTGCCTGATCTCTGCTGGCGTGCTGCCACCTGATAAGCCAACACTTGGGAGCTCGAAGTACCCTGCTGACCTGATAACATAATTGGCGCTTATGTTGATGCCAGCCAGACTGCGAGGAAACGATGCCACTGCCTCCCCTTGAAGAGATCTCGCGCGTCATCGTGGAACAGAACCCCTGGTGGAACACCGGTCACGTCCCGGAGATATTGGCCCCCAAAACGGAGCGACCCCTAGTCGGGGCCCTCGGCGCGACCCTGCTCGGTGATCGCCCTCTCCGCTACGAGGTAGTGCTCGGGCCAAGGCGTGTCGGCAAGACAACGGTCATGTACCAGACCGTCCGGCGCCTGCTCAATGCGGCCGTGCCCGCTCAGCGTCTCGCTTGGCTAAGACTCGACCATCCCTACCTACTCCCGATCAATCTCGGCGATCTCGTCGAAGTTCTCCGAGGCATCAGCGGAGCCGAAGGCGACCAGACGACCTACGTATTCCTCGACGAGTTGGTGTATGCGGATCAGTGGGATCGCTGGCTGAAGACATTCTTTGATGACCGGCTGCCAGTCAAGATCGTGGGGACATCGAGCGCGACGGCCGCCTTGCATGAGCGACGCATCGAGAGCGGTGTCGGCCGCTGGGAGGAGCAGTTCCTTGCTCCCTACCACCTGAGTGAATACCTGGAACTCGACGGGTCGAACATCCGAATCGACGCCGAATCGACCCTTGCAGACACGATGACAAAGTCCCTAATTGTGCCGACGTCTAGCTACGCGGACGCGGGAACAGCGCGTCGTCGACTCATGCTCACCGGTGGCTTTCCAGAGTTGCTCACCGCGATCAAAAAGGAAGGGGACGAAGAGGAGCAAGTCCTTGCATCCCAAACGACCCTCAGGAGCGACGCCGTCGAACGAGCTGTGTACAAAGACATCCCGCAGTCGTTCGGCGTACAGAACCCGATGATGCTCGAACGCCTCCTCTACGTGCTCGCCGGACAGATGACGGATGTGCTCTCGCCGGGCAACATCACCAGCGAGCTTGGTCTAACTCAACCGACGTTCGACAAGTACCTCTCCTATCTTGAGAGCGCGTTCCTGGTCTTTACATTGCCGAACTTCTCGGGGAGCGAGCGGTCCATTCAGCGACGAGGTCGAAAGCTTTACTTCGTCGACGGTGCCATCAGAAATGCCGCTCTTCAGAGGGGCATTCGGGCTGTGGCAGACCCTGTCGAGGCTGGACATCTACTTGAGAATCTCGTCGCTACTCACCTGCGAGGTCTGGCGCAACAGGAGGGTGTGCGCCTGTTCCACTGGAGAAGTGGGCCCAAAGAGGTCGATCTTGTCTACGACCATCCGACTTCGCCTCTCGCCATCGAGGTCGGGACGTCGAGTTCGCACACTCGTGCTGGCCTTATCGAATTCGCCCGATTGCACCCGCGATTCAGGAACCGTTGTTGGCTCGCGACCGAAGACCCGGTGGCTTTGAGTCCCGAATCCGGCACATCAGGTGTCGGAACCATTCCGATCGATCTGTTGCTGCTCGCGATTGGAGCACAGACATCAAGAGCGCTCGACCGCCGGTTTGGAAGCGCCCCTACCGACGCGCCGCCATCGAACAGCTGACGCTGCTCCGAGTTCAGAGAGAGTTTGCTAATCGGTAGAACCTTCAGCACTCTCCGAGTCGGCCTTTGACTGTTCGGCGCGATATGGCGAAGGCTCACGCGGCAAAGCGGCGTCTAAGGATTTCTTAGCCAAGCTTCAAAGGACAGTTCTTCCATCGCGAGCGGCGGGTGACTGTGGACCCACTCAGCCCAGCGCAAACACTTGGGTCATCGCGGTCCGCCTGAACGCGCTCGGCCCAGTTGTCAACGTTTTGTCAATGGTCGTTCGAGCGGCGCCGCTTTCGCCTGCGCGCCTCGGCGTCGGCTGCGCAGGACCTAGCGAAATCAAAGAAATCGAGCACTACGCGCGTCGCGCTTGCTGTCCGTCGACGAAGGTCCCGGGAAATATCAACGAGGGGTAGCTGTTTCGCCCGCGTAGGTAGGCCGCAGTCTGGTCAAGTGAGCCTTCGCGCGCGATTCGATCGTTGACCCGCCTACCGTGGTAGCAGGCGCGAGCGAGAGCGACCATGCACGCTCGGATGATTTCCGGGTCGTGTTCCCTCAACGCGATCTCCTCGACTCGGGCAAGGTCTCGATCGCTTCCGTTCAGGGCAAAGACAACGAGGGCAACGGCCCGATGAAATGCGGGCTCATCTCGATCTAGGGCGACCTTGCGGGCATATCGGAAGAGCCGCGGATGGATCCCGGGGCGCAGGTCGAGCAGCGCGGCGAGCAGCCAGGTGCTCAGATACGGCGAGACGTTGCGGTCTTCGTCCTCGAGGTAATCGGCCACACGCTCTTGAACGGACGACCTGCGAAGCCACGGAAGCAAGTATGCGGGCACAAGCCAGCCAAGCGTGGCGAGTTGTTCAAGTCGCGCGAGCACCCGGACGAGGATGCTTTGATCGCGGAGAACGAACAGGCGGAAGATTGCAAAGCCTGCCCTTCGCCTGTCGAACGCTCGTGTTTCGGTTGCCTTCTGGAAGAGTTGGCGCAGCTTGTCTCGTAGTTCTGAGCTGTCTTCTGGCACGACGACGAAGAGGTACTGGATGGCATCAAGTTCACGGTCGCCGAGGTCTTGGCGCGCGCTGGGACCGCGCTTCAGGAGCGTCTTCTGGGTCGACAGCGCAAGGCCCCGTCGGCGGCACTCGGAGTCCAATACGTGAAGTGCGCGAATGGCAGCTCCCTTGGATGGCGCGACGATGCGGATGTCATCCATGTACCGGAAGTAGGCAATCCCAGCGTTTCGCAGCATCTCGGTGTCTATCGGTGCCATGTAGAAGTTGGCGAGCACCCGAGACGCGTCGGGGCCCTGAGGCAGACCGGTATTCGGCGTGGAACTCCACGTCCGCAGCATCTCTCGGAGGGCGTTCACGACGTTCGGCGGCACGCCGAGAGCTTGGATCTCGGGGAGCAGGATCTCGTGCTTGATAAGGTCGAAATACGCGGTCATGTCCGCCTCGACAACCCAGCTATTTTGGTCGATCGCGCGAATGATGTCGTTCTTCCACCGAATCCACTGATTCCGTCCGTTCTTCAGCCACACATTCCGGCGGCCGTCGCCGCGAAGCCGCGCTGCGTAAGACGCGCCAGTCAATTCCGACTCGATCAACGAGGCGAAATTAGCGACGGTCGCGTGATACGCAACGCGATCGGGAAGTGTCAGATTTGTGGCGTTCCGAGGGAAGATCGGTGACTTGGGGACGGGAATCTTGATTGGAGCGTCAAACGCCCCAAGCGGATTGTCCACCCGGTCCGCCGCCGCTGCGATGAGGCGCGAACCGTCCGCCAGATCATCCTGATGGTTGAGGATGTCGGGAACCCAAAGGTCGCGCCTCAAATCGTAGGAACGCAGTTGCCGCACCGCTAAGTCGAAGTCGAGTTGCATTGATGTGGAGGCTGGTCGGCGAACTCGCTCGCGTGGACGGGTTGGGGCTCGACGCAGGGAGTCGGCCTTGATGACCCAGCTGCGCCCGATCTTGTATGAGTCGAGCCTGCCCGCGACGCACATTCTCTTGACAGTCGCGGGTGACACGCCGAGCAGATCAGCTGCTTCTTCGATGGTCAGCAGGTCTTCAGGCATTGCCACCGCTCAGTTGATCGATATCGATCAACTGAGCGTAGCACCCGAATTGTGCACGTCGCCTCGGGCGGTTCTCTAGGAGCAAGGCTCGGTGGCAAGCCTTCTCGGAAGAAAATCGCCTGTCGTGAGCGGCGGCTGACTGTGAAGCCACTTAGCCCTCCGACGCGAACCCCTGCGCCGTTCGGATCTGTCATGGTGTTCATGTGCTCGGGAAGAAAAACCCAACATCTGACCCAACATTCGCGTCTCCGTGGGTCCCACCTTGTCCCGCGCTGTCCCGTCGATCAATCGTTTTGGCTCTCTGAGCTGGAATTCTGGGACGCCCCGACACCCAGCGGGACCCGCCGGGAATCACTTAAACGCACTTTGGATCAGGAGGTTGGAGGTTCGAGTCCTCCCCCGCCAGCTGTATTTCTGTAAAACCACGGCTGATCTGCGACGGATCGATGACGCCCGATCTGTGACGCTGTAACGGGTGATCCGTTACGCGATAACGGCTTGTTGCGGACCCGGTTCGTTGGGCAGTTCGACGAGTGAAACTGCTCACTTCCAGAACGGAGCCTTCGGCATCGCGAACCTGCTTGGGGTGGTAGGCGGACCCGCAGATCTCACGAGGCTTTGGAAGCCAGCTCGAACAATCACGGTCTTGTGCGCTCCATGCAAGTTCCGCACCGTGACCGCTCCGGCATAGACGCGGACCCGTGAGTAGGACTTCGTGACCTCCACGCTGAAGCTTGCGACCGGAGTCTGCTGGGCGTGCGGAATTGCTCCCGCAGCAACGCAGTTGCCGCAGGCGGCGTAATTGACCCGGGTGATCATCTCTGACGTCCTCACCTCTGGTTGGAGAGAGCGTCCGCTGACGTCATAGAGGACATCGCCGAGAGTTTGCAACGAAGCGAGCTGGAACACGGAGCCGGACAGCACGACGATCGGCAACGCCGGGAGCGCCCAGACTGAACCCGCGCCAATCACGAGGGCGACCGACGCCCCGGCGGTCACCGCTCCCGCGGTTACCGCGAGGCGGGCGACACCGGTCGAGGAGGTGTGCACCGAGTCGTAGGGCACGAGTGATCGAGCGTTGGGAAGTGATTCGCGCGCGCCGGTCTTGTCATCGATGAGAGTCGCGCTGCCGTGCGAAACGGTCGGGGCCCTCAGGAGCGGAACCACGCACGTGGCCGTCTCGAGACAGGGTGTTCCGGCGATGGTGGTCGTCGTGGAGGAATTCGATCCCCCCGAGGCCGCGGGGCTGCCGGTCTTCGACAGCGTGATCGTCTCACTGCTCTCGATCGTCCAGTGTCCGAGGCATTTGTCGGTGGATTCCGGCGTGACGGAGATGGAGGAGCCGGTCTCCTCGGACAAGCCGAAGGACTCGCCGCTTGACAGCGACATGAGCCGAAGCACGCCACCGGCCGGAATGTTCCCGTAGACGACGACTGGTGCGCCCGTTTGATTAACCAGGGTCACGATCACGAAGTCGTCTGAGGCGGGGAAGGAGGCGGCCGAAACGCCACAGGTCGAAGTCGGCGTCGTGGTCGTCGTCGACGTCCCTGTCGAGGAGCCCGTGATCCGATAGCCGTCGAGCGAACCGGTGATCTGGCCCCCATTGCAGCTGATGCTGTCTTCGTATTCGGTACCCACATATGAAGAGCCCTGGGAGTTGAAATAGATCTCACCTTGGCAGGAGACACCTGCACCGATCACGTTGGAAGTGACTTGGGCGACGTAGACCTGCTCCGAGATCGTCGGAAGGGTCTGAGTGGTGAGATCGATCGTTCCGTTGATGTCCCCGCTGATCTGCGACCCTTCCACGCTGAAGGTAAGGCCGGTCAACTGCTGCCCGGGCTGAGCGATTGCGACGGACGAGAAGTTGACGGTGAACGTCGCCGTCCAGTTCCCGTTCAATTCGCTGGCCGCGCTCGCGAGAGGCGAAGCGAGGTGGAGAAGAACCGCTCCCGGGGTCAATGCGATCAGGGCGGACAAGAGAACGGAAGCCGTCCGACCTCTGCGGGGCAACATCTGGAAGAGGGTCACACAGGTAGAGTAAATGGGTCCATCAGAAGTGTCTTGAAGCTAGGGGCAAGTTGCTCAGCGAAGATGATCAACATAAGTCATGGATCGGGAGCCAGATTCTTCAGTCTCCGACCGGCGAATGCGCCTGCAGCAGGAAGGCCAGTTTTAGACAACCTTCCGGCCCCGCCGCACCTGTACTGCCTCGCCGGCCGTCGGCAGGCGCACCCCGGTGCCGCTGTCGCCAGGCACGCCGTAACGGGCCAGCTCAGCCGCAATGAGCCGTGAAGGCGGCTGTCCCTGGCTGGTATGCCTCGCCTGAATCGGGACTCACCATGAGACACGACTCGTCCACTACCACGAACTGCGAAGCTGGGATCAGCTTTAGCTGATCGACCTCTGAGTAAGTCCACGATTTGCTGGCTTGGCCCTGGAAGTACCAGTTGCTGCCATTGTCCGCGAGGATGAGGCCGTACGTCTTCATCGTCGTGATCACGGTCTGGCACATCGCCGAGCACTGTGACGCAGGCAACGAGAAACTCGCGTTCAGCCGGAAGCGCGCCCCCATCGGAGGGCAATCACTGTTCGCCTGTCCTGCCTCGTGGCGTGCGGGCCACAGGTACGAGCGCTGCGTGCAATCGGCCGTGAAGCGGATCGCGTGATCGAGCGTTCTGGTCTTCACCTCGGAGTACTGCACAAGGAGAGGCGCGATGGGAAGGCCCGCCGCGTCCGCCGAGGTCCAGCCGGCGGGTCGCAAGGCATTGGACCGTAGGCTCCAAACGGCACCGGATCCGGCAGTAGATCTCCCGTTCGGCTTGTAAAAGGCATCCCAGAGCTCGTACAGCTTGCAGGTCGCCGGATTCACCATCAGGGCATGGCGGTCACCGGAGGCATTCCTCCCTCCTTCGATCGGCGTCGACGGCGAGAAGGGGTAAGGGCCGCTGTTGCTCTGGTCCGCATATTCGAAGCTGACTCGAACCAGTGGCTGAGTCGGGCCCACTACCTGGAAGGGAATGCCGTACGGGTTGTTCTCGTTGCCGGACGGCCCGTAGTCCGGGTGCAGGTAGGTCGTCGAGGAATCCATGGAGGCGAGCCATCTCGAACTGTCGGGATTGATTGGCAGGTCCGTGATTGGAGTGTTGAGGACGTTGTCCGCCGGGAAAGAAGGGCAACCTGTGCCCGGGAACCTCGGTCCTGTCGACGGTGTGGCGGAGGCCACGGGAGGGGCTAGGTGCGTCCCAGAGGACAGAGATCCCGTTGTCGACAAGCCGATCGAGCCTGAGACGAGCAGACCCATCACGCCGAAGCTGACCGCTTTGAGGGGGGCTCCGTTCCTGCGCCAGAAGATCGGAAACATCTTCCCCCTCCTTGCAACCTCGTTGATCAGCGCCTCACAATGACAACACATCTTCGCGAAACGCGCCTGCGCACGAACACTCGGCTCGAATCGCGTGGCGTGCGAAGCTAGGTCCTGGTCTCGATGACCCGATAAGGAGCTCGGAGTTATGGCGACTGTGCTGGTGACACGGCACCTGCCCGATGGAGCGCTCGAACCGTTCGCCGCTCACGAAATCAGGATCCGGGCCGTTGATACTGCTTACAGCCACGCCGAGCTCATCCACGCCGTCGCCGACATCGATGCAATTGTCTGCGTCCTGGCTGATCGCATCGATGCCGAGGTGATCTCCGCAGCCCCACGGCTGCGGGTCATCGGCAACGTCGCGGTCGGGCTCGACAACATCGACCTCGCCGCGGCACATGCGGCGGGCGTGCAGGTGCTCAACACGCCGGGTGCCCTCGACGAGACGACCGCGGATCTCGCCTTCGCCCTGATCCTCGCGGCGAGTCGCCGGACGCCCGACGCCGAGCGCGACCTCCGATCAGGCGACTGGCGTGGTTGGAGCCTTCTCGACCACCTCGGCCGCGACGTCTACGGCGCGACGCTCGGCCTGGTGGGGTTCGGGAGGATCGCTCGCGCCGTGGCGCGACGAGCCGCCGGGTTCGACATGACCGTACTGCACTGGTCGCACCGCGACACGGGGGAGCCTGGCTACGTGGCGGATCTCGACGACCTGCTCGTTCGCAGCGACATCGTGAGTCTGCACGTGCCCCTCACCGAATCGACCCGTCACCTGATCGGAGCGCGCGAGCTGGCGCTGCTCCGTCCGGACTCGGTCATCGTGAACACGGCCCGGGGCGCCGTCCTCGATGAGGAGGCGCTCGCCGACGCGCTCGAGGGCGGGCGGATCTTCGCGGCTGGCATCGACGTCTACTCCGATGAGCCGCGGGTTCCGGCGGCCCTGTTGCACGCGCCGCACGCGGTGCTCCTCCCGCACATCGGCAGCGCGACGCTTGCGACGAGGCTGCGCATCGCACTCATGGCGACGACCGGCGTGGCGGCGGCCCTCGGCGGGAGCTGAGAGGGTGCACGTTCTCGTCGCGCCCGACAAGCTGCGTGGCACGCTCAGTGCCCGGGACGCGGCCCGGGCACTTGCCGAGGGCCTCAACGCGGCTGGCGCGCAGACGATCCTCCTACCCCTGTCCGACGGCGGTGAGGGATTCCTCGACGCGCTGGGAGGTGCGAACCGCACCAGCGAGGTGCCGAACGCCTTCGGCGTGCCCGTCGTGGCTCCGTGGCGGTTGCATGTCGGCCGGGCGGTCATTGAGTCGGCGGTCGTCATCGGCTACGGGGAGTGTGCTGCGCCCGGACCCGGGCAGGCCGAGGAGGCGACGACCTACGGCCTCGGCGCGCTGATCGGCGAGGCACTGCGCGCCGGAGCGCGCGACGTGAGTGTGGGACTGGGCGGGTCGGTCACCACGGACGGGGGCGCCGGCGCCCTGGAGGCGCTTGCCGACCTCGTCCCGTTCTCGGCTGGCTGTCGCGTTGTGCTCGCCACGGACGTGACGACGCGCTACCTCGACGCGGCCCGCGTGTTCGGTCCCCAGAAGGGGGCCGACCCCGACTCCGTCCTCCGCCTCGAGCGGCGTCTCGCCGCCCAGGCTGAGTTAGTGCGGGAGCGTTTCGCGGTCGACATCGGAATCGTCCCCGGAGCCGGGGCGGCCGGAGGTCTGGCGGGCGGCCTATGGGCCGCAGGGGCCCGGATCGAGCCCGGCTTCGAGTTCGTGGCCCGCCACGTCGGGCTCGCCGGCCGCGTCGCCGCGGCGGATCTCGTCGTCACCGCCGAGGGCCGTCTCGATCGCACCTCGTTCGAGGGCAAGGTGGTCGGTGGCGTGCTCGCCGAGGCGGAGCGTCGGCACGTCCCGGCCGTCGTCGTCGCCGGCCAGGTCGACCGCGGCGCCCTCGACCTGTCCCCGGCACCGATTGTCGAGCTGTCCGAGCTGTTCGGCGCCGAGGCGTCGGTCCACTCGACGGCGGACTGCCTCCGTCGGGTCGCGGCGCAGATCCTCGCGGCCGGCGCGTTGAACGTGTCTCGGTGAACCGGTCCCGTCTCGCCAGGGAGCCTCGGTTGCCGGCCGGTGGTCGGGCCAGTGTTCCCCTGAGCTGAACACCGACTTCGGCAGAAGGCGATCTCGCCGGCGCGGATAACCCGGTGCGGGCGAGGAGCTCACGATGAGTCGGCGAAGCGAAGGTTCGGATGGTCCTTCGCGACGATCGAGAACTCGAGCTCGGGCAGGTCACCGTAGCCGCACCCCGCCCAGTCCCGAAGCACCGGTAAACGGGTCCTCGTCACGCCAGGGAGTTCAATTGCCGGCCGGTGGTCGGGCCGTCTCCCGGAGCTGAGTCGCGGACCGCCGGGACGATTTGCGTCCGGCATCGCCCGAGGGGCGCGGGCGCGGTCCTAACCGAGGTCCGGACGGTAGAGATGGCAGGCGACCTCAACCGGCGGGGTGTCGTCGCCGACCGGGCCGAGGACGGGGTCGACGCCCTCGTGGAAGCGGACGGCGACGCCAGCGGCGCGCTCCTCGGTCACGACGACGCCCCTCCAGAACGGGTCGTCCGGGTTCGCCGCACGATGTTCTTCGAGCAGGGCCGCGACCTCGGTCGGACTGCGGCCGGAGGCGCAGGGGAGTAGGGCGAGGGCAGACGGCGCGTCGAGCCCGTCGAGGCCGCCGATGACGGCCCGCTCGCGCTGGAACTCCTCCGGGCTGAGTTGGGCCCAGCGTTCCTCGAGCAGTGTCCTCAGGTCACGGCTCTCCCACCCGCAGGGCGCGTAGGCGCGCGGGCAGCGGGGGTGGAACGAGCAGCCGAGCGGCGGGACGGCTGCGTCGGGCACCTCGCCGCGGGGAAGGTCACGCGGCACGTGGTGGCGGGGATCCGGTTCCGGGATCGCCTCGAGGAGCGCCTTCGTGTACGGGTGACGCGGGTTGGCGTAGACGTCGGCGGCGGAGCCGATCTCGACGATCCGGCCGAGGTACATGATGGCGATGCGGTCGCAGAAGTAGCGCGCCGTCGCGAGGTCGTGGGTCACGTAGAGGTACGTGAGTCCGAGGTCGGTCTTCAGGCCGTCCATGAGCTGGAGGACCTTGGCGCGCACGCTCATGTCGAGCATCGAGACCGGCTCGTCGGCGATGACGAGCTCCGGCCCGAGGATGATCGCCCGGGCGAGGACGGCGCGCTGCTTCTGGCCGCCCGAGAGGTCGCTCGGGTACTTGCGCAGGAAGCGATCGACCGGCACGAGCCCGACGCGTTCGAGCGCCTCCGAGACGAGCTTCGTCACCTGGCGCTCGTCGTGGGCGATGCCGTGGATCTTGAGCGGATGGCCGACGGCGTCGCGGATGGTCATCGCCGGGTTGAGCGAGGCGTGCGGGTCCTGGAAGATGAGCTGCATCCGCTTGCGCAGCGGCCTGAAGTGCCGTTCGGACAGATCCGAGATCTTCTCGCCGTCGAGCGAAATCGAGCCGTCGGTCACGTGGACGAGGGACAGCACTGCCCGCGAGAGCGTCGTCTTGCCGCTGCCGGACTCGCCGACGAGCCCGAGCACCTCGCCGCGGTGCAGCTGGAAGCTCACGCCGTCGACGGCCTTCACCGACCCGGTGTCGTGGCCGAGCACCCGCTGGAGGAAGTTGCCGCGCAGCCCGAAGTGGACCTTCACGCCGCGCACGTCGAGAAGCACCGGGGCTGTCGAGAGGTCAGGCTTCGTCGGCAATGCCGATCTCCTCTCGCTCGAGCGGCACCCGGTCGTCGGGTGTCAGGTGGTCGGCCGGTCCGTGCAGCCAGCACTCGGCGAGGTGGCCCGGCCGCACCTCCGTGCCGATCGGCGCGGCGACGGCACAGACCCGCATCGCCGCGGGGCAGCGCGGGTGGAAGCGGCATCCCGAAGGCGGTTCGACGAGGTCGGGCGGCGCCCCGGGGATGAAGTGGAGCTCGCGGGTCGAAAGCGAGATCGTGGAGCGCATCAGCTCCTGCGTGTAGGGGTGCTCCGGGCGGCTGAAGATGTCGTCGACGGCGCCCTGCTCGACGATCCGGCCGGCGTACATCACGGCGACACGGTCACACGACTCGGCGACGATGCCGAGGTTGTGGGTGATGAGGAGCAGCGACGCGTCGAAGTTGCGTTTCAAATCGGCGATGATCGACAGGATCTGCGCCTCGACGAGCACGTCGAGGGCGGTCGTCGGCTCGTCGGCGACGACGAAACGCGGGCGGAAGACGAGCGCGAGCGCGATCATGATCCGCTGCCGCATGCCGCCCGAGAACTCGTAGGGGTAGTTGCGGAAACGCGTCGGCGGGATGCCGACCCCACCGAGCGCCTCGAGCGAGCGCCGGCGCACCTCGGCGTCGGAGATGTCCGGGTCGTGGGAGCGCAGCGCCTCGGCGAAGTGGTCCGAGATCCTCATGAGCGGGTCGAGCCGGGTCATCGGCTCCTGGAAGACGAGACCGATCTCGGGGCCGCGCAGCTTGCGCATCTCGGCCGGCGACGCCGTGACGAGGTTGCGTCCCCCGAAATCGACCACACCGTCGCGGGTCGCGCCGACGGGCAGCAGCCCGAGGAGCCCCCTTCCGAGCGTCGACTTGCCACTCCCCGATTCACCGACGAGTCCGAGCGTCTCGCGTTCGCGGATCTCGAAGCTCACGCCGTCGACGGCGCGTACGGGACCGCGGTCGGTCGCGTACCAGACGCGCAGGTCCCTCACCCGGATGACGGGCTCCGCCGCGGCGAGGGCGATGGTTGTCGCCGCCGGCTGACCGCCCGGCAGGGTGTAGGAGCGGTGGTTCGGCCGGCGCAGCAGCGGGTTGTAGCTGTCGTTCAGCCCCTCGCCGACGAGGGTGAGACCGGTGACGAGGAGGATGATCGCGATCCCCGGGAACAGCCCCGTCCACCAGAAGCCGGCCTGGGCGTCGGAGATGCCCCGCGAGATGTCGTAGCCCCATTCCGCCGCGACCGACGGGTCCATGCCGATGCCGAGGAAGGAGAGCCCGGCGAGCGTGAGGATGGCGTCCGCGGCGTTGAGCGAGGCGACGACCGGGACGGACTGGATCACATTGGCGAACACGTACCGGCGGATGACCGTGCGCGGCTTGGCCCCGAGGGCGCGCCCCGCCTCGACGTACGACTCCTCGCGCACCGACAGCACGCTGTTGCGCACGACGCGGAAGTACTGGGGTATGTAGACGACGGTGATGGCGATCGCCGCGGTGAAGACCCCCCCGCCGACCGAGCTCTGGAGGAGGAAGGCGATGACGATGGCGAGTAGCAGGTACGGGAAGGCGAAGATCGAGTCGTTGAATAGAACGAGTGCCCGGTCGAGCCAACCCCCGAAGTAGCCGGAGATGAGCCCCATCGGCACCCCGATGACGACGCTGAACGCGAGGGCCAGCACGACGACCTCGATCGAGGTGCGTGCGCCGAAGATGACCCGGGAGAGCACGTCCTCGGAGACGACGGTCGTTCCCATCCAGTGTGCCGCCGACGGCGCGCCCTGCTGTGGGAAGCGGACGCCGTGCGCCATGTACTGGTTGAACCCGTAGGGGGCGATCTGCGGCGCGAAGACGGCAAGCACAACGAAGAACACCGTGATCGCGGCGCCGCTCCAGAAGAGCCAGCGCGGGAGCCCGCGCGTGGCAAGCAGCGGGGCGATCGCGTGATGGAGACCCCGCATCCGCCCGGAGCGGTCATCTTCGGCGCCGCCAAGCGACGCTTGACGGTCGACGGTGACGGGCACGGTCGTCGCCATCAGTAACGCACCCGTGGGTCGATCCAGGCGTTCAGAAGATCGATGATCAGGCTGATCGCGACGACAGCGAGCGCGAACACCGTGATGATCCCCTGGACCGCGATGTAGTCGCGGGCCTCGAGATAGAAGATGAGTTGATTGCCGATTCCCGGCCAGTTGAAGGTCTCCTCAGTGAGGACCGCGCCCGACAACAGGAGCGCAGCCTGGAGACCCGTCACCGTGATGATCGGCACGAGCGCGTTGCGGAAGGCGTGGTGGACGACGACGGCGCGCTCTCTCAGTCCGCGGGCGCGGGCTGCTTCTACGTAGTCGCCCTTCATCGTCTGGATGACGTTCACGCGCACGAGCCGCAGCACGACCCCCGAGATCACGAGTCCGAGCGTCATCGCCGGGAGGACGAGGTGGGCGAAGAGGTCCGGCAGGTCCCCCCACTGTCCGTCGATCATCGCGTCGATGATCGGGATGTTCGTGTGCGCCGTGAGGTTGGCCTGGATGATGACGCTCGCCTCGCTCGAGGTCGGTAACCAGTTGAGGATGTGCCCGAACAGCAGCTGGGCTAGCAACCCGAGGAAAAAGACGGGGGCGGCGTAGATCACGATGCCGAAAATGCGCGCGGAGGCGTCGACCCAGGTGTCGCGCATCCTTCCGGCAAGCATGCCGAGCGGAATGCCGACCACGACGGCGACGAACATCGCCGCTGTGGTGAGCTCGAGCGTGGCGGCTCCGTTCTGGGCGATGATCTGCGTGACCGGGCGGTGGTCCGTGATGGTCGTACCGAGATTGCCCGTGAAGACCTGCCGCAGGTACTCCCCGTACTGGACGATGAGCGACTTGTCGTAACCGGCGGCGCGCTCCCGGGCGGCGAGCTGGGATGGTGAGAGGTGCCCGCCGAGCGCGGCGAGGATCGGGTTTCCCGGGGCGACCCGCATCAGCATGAAGACGAGCGTCAGCAGGATCAGCACCATCGGCAGCACGAGCAGGAGCCGCGTGATGAAGTAGCGGCGCAGCGAGCCCGTCGACGACGCCAAGTTGAGGATTCCTTTCGGGGTCCGGACTCCAAAGGGGGCCGGGCGAGGCGCCCGGCCCCCTTTGGGCAGATCCGACTAGGACTTGCCGATCAGCCAGAAGCGGAACGTGTAGGAGGCGTCGAGCGTCGACTTGACGCCGGTCACGCCATTACGCACTCCTGCGACCTGACCGCCCTGCCAGATCGGGATGAGCGGCGCGTCCTCGGCGGTCAGCGTCTGGAGCTTGGCGAACGCCGAGTCCCGGACGGACTGGACCGTCGATGCTTCTTCTGCCGCGATGTCCGCGTCCACCTGCTTGTTGCAGTAGTGGTTGACCATCCACTCGGCGTCGCACAGGTAGAACGGGCCCGTGTAGTCGTCGGCATCCGGGTAGTCCGGGAACCAACCGAACAGGGACACCCCGTACTGGTTCGTCGTCCCCGCCTTGACGTAGGTGGACCACTCGGCCGTGTTCAGCGACACGTCGAACAGACCGCCGGTGTTGATCTGGCGCTGCAATTCGGTCGCCAGGTCAGTGTCCCCGTAGTGGTCGGTGTTGTACCAGAGGGTGAAACTCACCGGGGTCTTCACACCGGCGGCCTTGAGGACGGCCTTCGCCTTCGCGACGTTCGGGGACGAACCGTAAACGTTCTCGAACGAGTTGATGTGGCCGGCGAGCGCGTCCGCGATGATCGAGTACAGAGGCTTGACCGTCCCCTTGTAGACGTTCTTCGCGATGTCGTTGCGGTTCACGAGATACGCGACCGCCTGGCGAATGGCGAGTTTCTGCGCGGCCGTCGATCCGGGCTGGACCTTCAAGTTGAACACGATGTAGCGGATCTCGATGCCCTTGCCCTGTTCGACCGTGATGCCAGAGGTCTTCTCGAGTGCGAGGATCTGCGTCGGGTTCAGCTCCCGGTAGGCGATGTCGACCGCTCCGGACGTGACGTCCGAGACGAGCGTCGTGGCAGTCTCCTCATAACGGACGATGAACTCGCTGTTGTGCAGGACGTCGTTGCCGCCGTAGTGCGGGTTCGGCTTGAACACGGCGAGTTGGTCCGGCGTGTACGACGCCATGTAGTACGGACCGGACCCGATGATCTTCCCGGCTGTCGAGGGCTGCAGCGACTTCAGCGAGTAGACCTTCTGGTCGACGATCGCGCCGGCACCGGTCGTGAGGACGTCCGGCCACGCCGCGTCGGCGGCCTTCAACGTGAACGTCACCTTGTCGCCGGACGCTGTGACGCTCTTCATCGGCGCGATGAGGCTCGAAGGACCGTTGGAGTTAGCGATCTTGTTGATCCGGTTGAAGGAGAACGCCACATCGGCCGCCGTCACCGGGTCACCGTTCGAGAAGAACTGCTTCGGCTTCACCGTGCAGACGTAGGTGGTCGCTCCCGTTCCCTTCCAGGCGCACGTACCGGCGTCAGAAACGATCGTCGTCGTGCCGGGGACGTACTTGAGGAGCGTCTGGTAGACGTTGTAGATGATCGTCCAAGAAGGCAAGTCGTAGGAGCCTGCGGGGTCCAAGGACACGATGCGGTCTGTCGTGCCCAGGGTGATCGTGACGTTCGGGGGGGAGTGGTGCACAGCGTTATTGGTCGCTGCCCCGCTTGCGCCCGCCCAGGCTGTGGCCGGAACGATCAGCGCGACTCCCACTACAACGCCCGCCAAACGGCTCATGGTCGATCGGGTCAGTCGTCGGTCTCGTGGCATCAAGCCCCCTTCGATAGAGAGATGCCCCGACAGCTGTCGGGGCTCGTTGGCTTGCTGGTAATCCCCAGGGTTGACCTGCAGCAAGCCAGCGCGTGCATGTTCGCGCACGCTGGCGAATTAATCCAAATGACGGCTCGGGGGAGCGGAACCCAGGAGCGCGATCTCGACGTGACGCGGGATTCAAGCTGGCGGATCGGACCGGGGAGCAGCGTCAACCCCCCCGTCCGGGCAGATCGGCTGCCTGAGCCCCCGAGCGCGCGCCTTTTCCGCCCCGGGCGACCCGCGGAAGGTGCTCGTGACGAGGGAGGAGAGGCTTAGCCGAGGCTTCCCGCGGCTGACTTCGAAGCTTCCTTCGACTTCTTCGCGGCGCGCTTTTCCTTCACGCTCCGCCCCGGTTTCTTGGTGCTCGTCTTTTTCGGTGACTTGTCCGCCATCGTCTGGTCCTTTCAAGTGGGCCGATCAGTCTCGATTGTCGCGTAACGCTCATCCTGCCGCTTGACGCGCCGCCACCGATGGTAGGGGCTCGTCCGGGGCTGATGCACCGAAATGAAGTGTGGGGCGAGAAGTCCCCGGCTTTCGCCGTGGGGAGGAGTCAAGTTGGAGTCGTGACGGCCCAGTGACTTGTCCTTCGCCACCGAAGGAGCGAGGATCGTCGCGATCAGATGACACCGCACCTCAGGGCATCCGCGGTCATACCTGCGCGCCTCGTCGCGGCGACCGGGGTTCTCGTTGCCGTCGTGCTCTGGCCCGCGGTTGCGAGCACTGCGTTGCTCCGGCCGCCCGCGACCGCGCGTTCTCCCCGTGCCTGTTCCGCGGCCGGCGTGCTCGGATCGTGGAGCACCTCGCGTCTCGCGGCTCAGACGCTGGCCGCGGGTGTAGAGGAGGACGATGTCGGCTTTGTGTCCCACGAGGTCGCTATCGGCATCGGCGCGATCATCCTGTTCGGCTCCACTGCGCCGTCCAACCTCGCCGTCCAACTCACCGCGGTCGAGTCTCACGCACCCGGAGGTGTGAAACCTCTCGTCATGGCCGACGAGGAGGGGGGGCTCGTGCAGCGGATGGCGAATCTCGTCGGGTCGATTCCGGCTCCGCGCACGATGGGCGCGACGATGACCCCGGCCCAGATCGAAGCGCTGGCGACGCAGGTCGGCCGGCGCATGCTCGCCGCGGGAGTGACGATGGACCTTGCGCCCGTCCTCGACGTCGACGGGGGTGTCGGACCGAACGCCCGTCATCCTGACGGAACGCGTTCGTTCAGCGCGACGGTCAGTGTCGCGGCCGCTGACGGCCTCGCCTTCGCCTCAGGTCTCGAACGTGCCGGGGTGATCCCGGTGGTCAAGCACTTCCCCGGTCTCGGGGGTGTGAGCCAGAACACCGACGTCGGTCCTGCCACGACGCTGCGGTGGAACCTCCTCGAGAAGACCGGGCTGGTCCCGTTCGTCGACGCGATCGATTCGGGCGTCCCGGCAGTGATGGTCTCCAACGCGAGCATCCCCGGCCTCACCTCGCAGCCGGCGAGCCTGTCGGCGGTCGTCGAGACGTCGCTTTTGCGTCTGAGGCTGCACTTCAAGGGGCTGATCGCTACGGATGCCCTGACCGCGGAGTCGATCGTCGCGACGGGGCTGACCCTGCCCCAAGCGGCGGTCGCGGCGCTGAGTGCCGGTGCCGACCTGCTCTTGTATCAAGTGTCCGGCCCGAGCACCGACGCGACGACCAACCGGATCGTGCACGCCATCGTGGAGGCGGTCGCCACCGGCGAGCTGTCGAGGTCCCAGCTCGTCGCGACCGTCGGCTACGTGATCGCTGCGAAGAAGGTGGACCTGTGCGCGAGGGCCTGAGCGCGAATTCCACCTGAGAACCGAGCGCGACCCGGCTCAGTAGACCTTGGCGTAGACGAGGATCGAGCCCACCACGATTATGAGGCCAACGATCGGCACGGCGATCGCGCGCGTGGCGCGCATTGCGACCCGGATGCCGCCGACGATCACCAACAGGGCGCCGACGATTATGCCGACGATCCCCGCCACGTGGTGCTTGCTGACTGTTGCAAGGACTGTTGCGAAGGTAGCGACGGCGTGCACGGTTTCTCCCTCGACGATTGGCGCAGACCGTGTGACTGTAGCGAGCGGGACGAAGGGGCGCGCTGGACCGGTTTCGTGTGGTGGGGAGCCGGACCGACCGAGTGTCGGTCGTCGAAGCACCAAAGCGTCTTCGCGCCTCGCGGTTGCCGCGGCGGGGATCCCGCGGACGCCCGGGGAACCCGGACTGGCGACGAGAAGCGAACGGCTCCAAGACAGGGCAGAGGAAACCTGGCGCGCGACGGCGTGCATGACGACCTTGCCAGGAGCTGGAGTGACGACCCCCAGATGACGATCTGACGCGGGGGTGTCGAATGTCCCGTAGGCTGCCCTTAGCACGGGGTCAAGAGGACCGCGCGCGCTGTTGAGAGAGAGAATCCGAATTGGCAACTGGAACCGTAAAGTTTTTCAACTCCGAGAAGGGCTATGGCTTTATCTCGCGCGAGCAGGGTGACGACGTGTTCGTCCACTACTCCAGCATCCAAGGAACCGGCTATAAGTCCCTCGAGGAGGGCCAGCGCGTCGAATTCGACGTCGTTCCGGGCCGCAAAGGTGAGGAAGCCCAGAACGTACGCGTGGTCTAGGCCTTTTTGAAGGTCGTTCGAAGAGCCCGCCGGCTTGTGCCGGCGGGCTCTTCTCGATCTCGGGGCGTATTCGGCATGCGCGGCGCGGGACGGCTCGGTCGTCGTAGCATCCGACGGACCCCCATCGAAGGAGCGGGTAGTGCACAGGTCACCTCGGGCGGCGGAGGGTCACACGAACCTCAGGCGGGGGAGCGCTGACGACCTCGGCGCCGGCACGTCGGCGAACAGGGCCCGGAGCGGCCGGCGCGCCCGATGTGGCGCGCTGGCGAGCGGGTCGAGCCGATGACAGGGCCGGGCGTGATCGTCGCGCATTCGCTGTTACGGGGGGCGGCTCACGTCGCGCACTCGCATCCCGGCAGCATGCACTACTGGCAGGCGATCATCCTCGGTATTCTCCAGGGCGTCAGCGAGCTCTTCCCCGTGTCGAGCCTCGGGCACACCGTGGTCTTCCCGGCTCTTTTCGGGTGGACCAACGTCGTCGCCGCCCAGTCGGCTCCGGAGTCGTTCTGGCTCGCCTTCCTCGTCGGCCTCCATGTCGGGACGGCGATCGGCCTCGTCGTGTACTTCCGCAAGGACTGGGTCGAGATCGTCGGCGCCCTCGTCGGTTCGGCGCGGCGTCGGGCGATCGCGACGCCGACGGAGCGGCTCGGCTGGCTCCTCGTCGTCGCGACGATCCCCGCTGGGATCACCGGGATACTGCTCGAGCACCCGCTCCGGGTACTCTTTTCCAAACCCGTCCCGGCCTCCGCGTTCCTCGTCGTCAACGGGTTCCTGCTCGCCACCGGGGAAGTTCTCCGTCGGAGACGCGCCGCCCCGGCGGTTCAGGCGACCGGTGGCGGAACGGAGCTCGGCCCGCCACGGCCCGACCGGGCGCTCGCCACGCTCAACATGAAAGAGGGCTTCGTGGTCGGCGTCGCGCAGGTCTTCGCGCTCGTCGCCGGGATCAGCCGTTCCGGGATCACGATGGTCGCGGGCCTCGCGCGTGGCCTTGATCACAAGGACGCGGCGCGCTTCTCCTTCCTGCTCGCGACGCCGATCATCCTCGCAGCCGGCGTCTACAAGTTGCCGGATCTGCTCGGGTCGACGGGGAACGGGGTCCGAGGCCAGACACTCGCCGCTGCGGCGTGTGCGGGGGTCGCGGCGTGGATCTCCGTGCGCTTCCTCACGCGCTACTTCAAGACGCGGACGTTGACGCCGTTCGCGATCTACTGCGTGGTGTTCGGCTCCGCAATGCTCGTCCACTTCAACTAGTCAGGTACCGGCGCGGGACGTCCAGTGTTCATGGAACCCGACCCGCCGCGGAGAGCTGTCGTCAGGGAGCGGTGACGACCCGGAAGGTCTCAGCGAGGCGGCCATCTGGAAGGCCGGCCCGCCGCGCGCCCGCGCTGAGCCACGACCCGACGCGCTCGGTGAGCCATTCGCCTTCGCCCACCTGGCTCACGTGACAGCGCAGTGCGGCGATCTTGCGGTCGAACGACTCTGTGACGTCTACTGCACAGTTCGAATCGGGGTGCGCGGCCAACCACAACTCGCGAACCCGGTGGGGTTCGAGTCCTTCGGCGAGGAGTTCCGGGTGGGCGAACGGGTTGCGCGCGTCCGGGTAGAACGCGCAGACGGTCGCTTCGCCCGCCGCGAGGTGGTCCGGGTGGGACGCCGCGATGGCTTCCCAGTTCCGTTCCGGCGACTGGCAGACCACGCGGTCGGGTCGCAGGGTCCGCACGACGCGACAGATGTCACGTCGCAGTTCGCGTGACGCGACGAGCGCGCCGTCGGGATAGCCGAGGAAATGGACATCGTGGACTCCGACGACGGCGGCCGCGGCGCGCTGTTCGTCCCGGCGGAGGTTCGCCAGTTCGTCGCGTGCGATCGTGTGGTCGATCGCTCCCGCGTCCCCGTCAGTGACGATGCAGTACGCGACGACCATGCCGGCGTCGGTCCAGCGCGCGACGGAGCCGGCGACACCGAAGTCCGCATCGTCCGGGTGCGCGGCGACGACGAGCACGCGGGAGACGTCCGGATCGATCCCGTCGGTGAGGGTTATCGACGTGTTTTCGCTCATCGGTTGCAGTCTCCATCTTCCCGGGAGGCTAGCCGCGCGGCCAATCTGCCTTCCTCCCGAAGGGCAACGCGCTCGTGCTGATCGCCGGGCGTCGGCCGGCAACCGTCGCGTCGCGGACCGGTATGTCCGCTACGCTCCCGCCATGTCCGGGCACCCGGCACGCTTCGTTGCGTCGATCCGTGGAACCTGAGGGTCGTCCGATGGTGGAGCCGTCGCCGGATCCGGCACCGGGCGATCCCCGGCGGGCCCCACACGACCTGGCGATCGATGAGGCGCGGGCGCTGCTCAGCGATGCCGAGCGCGAGCTGCACGCCATCGAGCACGCGATCACGCGCCTTGAGGAGGGCACGTATTCGACGTGCGAGGTGTGCGGTTCGCCGATCGAGCCGGAACGGCTCGTCGACGAGCCGACGGTGCGCCGCTGCGGGGCGCACGGCGCGCCGGACTGACCACCGGTCGCCTCGCGCCGGGTGGCGGAAGGACCGCTCAGGCCTTCTTCGTCTCCTTGAATATGCGGTCGATCTCGGCGATGCCGGCGAGCAGGCGGTCCGCGACCGCGGTATCGCAGGTCTTCTTCGCCTCGCCGGCGGCCTTCGTCGTCTTCCAGACGAGCTCGTGGAGCTCGGGGAAGCGTTCGGCGTGCTCCGGCCTGAAGTAGTCCGTCCAGAGCACCCAGACGTGGTGCTTCACGAGTTCCGCACGCTCTTCTTTGATCATGATGGCGCGCTGGCGGAACACCGGGTCGTCGGAGGCGTTGAACTTCTCCATGCAGGCCTTCACCGATTCGGCCTCGATCCTGGCCTGTGCGGGGTCGTAGACGCCGCAGGGCAGGTCGCAGTGCGCGTGTGCCGTCCGGGGTCGCGAGACCCGGTCGGCGAGCGAGAGTAGATATGAAGTGAGCGGCATGCCAGAACTCCTTCCATCGCTGTTCCGTCCCTGCCTTGGCGGGGCAGTTCCGTCGCCGAAGCGCGCGGCGTCGACAACACTAACGAGGTGCGCCTGAAGAGATACCGCCCGCGGCGGTCGTTGGCGGCGGTTGCGCGGCTCGTGAGAGCTCCGACGCGTGTCGTCGTTTCTGGCCCGAGCATGCTGCCGACGCTGCGCGACGGCGACCGCTGCATGGTCCGAAGGACGCGGAAGGTCGCGCCGGGGGACCTCGTCGTGTTCGCCGACCTGGACGATCCGGGCCGGCTGATCGTGAAGCGCGTCTCCGAGGTCGTGCCCTCCGGGATCGTCGTCGCCGGTGACAACCCCGGCGCCAGCCGGGACAGCCGGGACTATGGCGTCGTACCCCGCCGTCTCCTCGTCGGCGTGGCCCGCTACCGCTACTCGCCCCGGGAATGGGCCGGTCCGCTCCGCTGAACGACGATGGTCCGGGTCGCCGGCACGGCGCCGGTACGCTGAGAGAAATGCACAAACTCGCGGTCCTCTCGATGCACACGTCGCCCCTCGAGCAGCCGGGCAGCGGTGACGGCGGCGGGATGAACGTCTACGTACGCGAGCTGTCGTCGTCGCTCGCCCGCGCCGGTGTCGAGTGCGACGTCTACACCCGCGCGTCGGGCGACGATCTCCCGTCGCTTGTCGAGGTGGAGCCCGGACTGACCGTCCACCACGTCGAGGCCGGTCCCCGCCGCCCCGTGGCGAAGGGGCAGCTGTGCGAGCTCGTTGGTGCTTTCACCGAGGCCGTCGCCGAACGGATGGCCGGGTTCGAGCTCGTCGGCGCGCCCCGGACCGACGCGATCCACGCCAACTACTGGCTCTCGGGGATCGCTGGCCATGCCCTGAAGCACCGGCTGGGCATCCCGCTCGTCTCGACGTTCCACACCCTCGACCGCGTGAAGGCCGAGGCGAGCCCCGAGGAGTTCGACCCCGCCGACCCCGGGCAGCGGGCCCGGGCCGAGGCGGAGATCATCGGGTGCTCGGATGCCATCCTCGCCACCTGTTCGGTGGAGCTCGACCAGCTCGTCGAGCTCTATGGAGCCGATCCGTCGCGCGTCGAGATCGTCGCGCCTGGCGTCGACCACGCCTTCTTCTCGCCGGGTGACCGGGGCCAGGCCCGCCGGGCGCTGGGGCTCGCGGATTCGGGTCCGCTCCTTTTGTTCGTCGGCCGGATCCAGCCGCTGAAGGGGAGCGACGTCGCCATCCGGACGCTCGCCGCGCTTCCCCGTCTCGGTGTCGATCGGGCCCGCCTCGCCGTGGTCGGGGGTCCGAGCGGGCCGCGCGGCGACGAGGAGGTCGGAATGTTGCGCGCCCTCGTCACCGAGCTCGGCCTCGGCGACCGGGTGACGTTTGTCGAGCCCCAGCCGCACGAGCGGCTCTCGACGTACTACCGGGCGGCCGACGTCTGCCTCGTGCCGAGCCGTTCAGAGTCCTTCGGGCTTGTCGCGCTCGAGGCGGCGGCGTGCGGCACGCCCGTCGTCGCCTCCGCTGTCGGAGGCCTCACCACCCTCGTCGACGACGGCGAAACTGGTTTTCTGGTCGAGGACCGCGGCGCCGATGTCTTCGCCGAGCACGTCGCTGAAATCGTCACGCGACCGGGGCTCGCGGCGCGCCTCGGCGCGGCGGCGGCGCGGCGAGCCCAGGCCTACACCTGGTCGTTTGCCGCGGCCCGCCTGCGCCGGCTTTACAACGACCTGACGGCGCGCACGCTCGTCGAGTGCGGCTGAGGTCGCAGGTCGTGGGCGTCCGGCTCTGCGTCGTCGGGGGCGGCCGGATGGGGACGGCCCTCGTTGCGGGACTGCTCGGTGCCAGATGGGCGACGGCCGGGGAGATCGCCGTGGCTGAACGTGTCGACGGGGCGCGGGACGCGCTGCGATCGCGGTTCCCCGGGCTCCTCGTCGCGGCCGAACCGGTCGCTGCCGACGGGGTGATCGTCGCGGTGAAGCCGCACGACGCCGAGGCGGTCTGCCGGTCGCTACGCGGCCTGGGGTATCGCCGCGCCTTGTCGATCGCCGCCGGGGTGACGACCGGGAGCCTCGTCGAGTGGCTGGGCGACGGAGTCGCCACGGTGCGGGCGATGCCGAACACCCCGGCGCAGCTCGGCGCCGGGGTTTCGATCCTCGTCGGCGGGGGGAACGCCGGCGAGGCCGATCTCGACTGGGCGGAGGGGGTCCTGTCGGCGGTCGGCACCGTCGTCCGGTTGCCCGAGGAGCTGGTCGACGCCGCCACGGCGGTGTCGGGTTGCGGTCCCGCCTACCTCTTCTACGTCGCCGAATCGCTCGTCGCGGCCGGCGTCGCCGCCGGCCTCGGCCCCGGGGTCGCCCGCGAGCTCGTCGACCAGACGCTGCTCGGGGCGGCGCGGATGCTCGTCGAGACGGGACGGCCCGCCGAGGTGTTGCGTGCGGAGGTCGCCTCGCCCGGCGGGTCGACCGAGGCGGCGATCAACGTGCTCGAGGCGCGCGCCGTGCGCACCGCCTTCGCCGGCGCCGTCACCGCGGCGAAGGTGCGTGCCGGCGAGCTCGGCGCGGCGCCTCCCAAGCCGCGACAAAAGTCCAGGTGACGAGCAGGCTCGACAAGATCCATTTCCCCTCTTTCCACACGAGCCCCGCTGGCCTACAGTCGTGTCGGCGGAGAGGGGTGATTGAACTGTCCATCCAATACACAAAGTCGCAATTCCTCACGGTTGGTGAGGTCGCGCACATGCTCCGGATCTCGAATATGACCGTCTACCGGCTCATCAGTTCGGGGCAGCTGCCCGCGGTCCGCGTGGGCAAGTCCTACCGGCTGCGCGAAGAGGACGTCGACGGCTACCTCGCCGCACGGTTCACCGAGGCGGTCTAGGCGCCTCCTCGTCGCCGCAGGCCGACGGCGGGCACGCCGTCGGCCGTGAGGATCCGTTTGGGAATTCCACCGCTCGTGCGCGCCCCGGGGCCGGGCGCGCGGCGCCGGAACCTGTCATCCGGATCGCGCCCGGCGCCGCCGGCGCGTTGTCGTGTCCGCGACTCGTCGTTAGCGTGCATGAGGTGACAGGGGAGGCGACGATCCGAGAGTTCAACCGGATCCCCGGGCCGACCGTCGCGCGCCTCCCGCTCTACCACCGGGCGCTCGCCGTCATGGCGGAGCGCGGCATTACGCAGGTGTCGTCGGCCGAGCTCGCCTCGGTCGTCGGGGTGAATCCGGCGACGTTGCGCCGGGACCTGTCGCGCTTTGGCACCTACGGGACGCGCGGGACCGGTTACGAGGTTCCCCACCTGCTTGCCCGTGTCGAAGGCGCGCTCGCGCTCGACCGGGACTGGCCGGTCGCGATCGTCGGGATCGGCAACCTCGGGCGGGCGCTCGCCCATTCGCGGGGCTTCCACTCCGGCGGCTTCCGCGTCGCCGTGCTCGTCGACGTCGACTCAGCGGTCGTCGGCACGACGCTCGACGGGACCGTCGTGGAGCACCTCGACCGGCTCGCCGAAGCCTGCGCGCGCGAGCAAGTGCGCATCGGCGTGATCACGACCCCGGCGAGCGTCTCCCAGCGCGTCGCCGAGCGGCTGATCGCCGCCGGGGTGCTCTCGATCCTCAACTTCGCGCCCGGCGTGCTCATCGTCCCGGACTCGGTAACGGTCCGCCAGGTCGATCTCGCCGCCGAGCTCCAGGTACTCGCCTTCTACCACTCCCGCCCCCGCGGCCACGTGCCCCGCGATGGCGAGCTCGGCGAGAGGGCCTCCGACGACCGCACCGCCCGCGGAGTCGCCGTCGGCCCGTAGAGTCTGCACGCGGTCCCGTGGCGGCGCGGATCCGGCCACGGATGAGATGGCGCCGCGGCGAGCGGCGACCCGAGGACGAGGAGGTGCGCGTGCCGGTCGTCGTGGTCGGGCTCCACGAACGGGACGCGCCGCTCGAGCTTCTGGAGTGCCTGGCGTTCTCCGACGAGGAGCTGCCGAAGGCGCTCGCCGGGATCGGTGACAGCCCGCACCTGTCCGAGACCGTGATCCTTTCGACGTGCATGCGCACCGAGGTCTACGCCGTCGCGGAGCGGTTCCACGACGGGGTCGACGACATCGGGCGCTTCCTCGCCGACCACCTCACCGACGGTTGCGGCCCGGGAGCGCTCGCCGAGGCGCTCGCCGTCGAGTACGACGAGGCGGCGGTGCGACACCTGTTCGAGGTGGCGTCCGGCATCGATTCTCCCGTGCTGGGCGAAGGCGAGATCCTCCGCCAGGTGCGCGCCGCGCACGAGCAGGCCCGCCGTGAACGGGCTTCGGGTCCGGTGCTCGACGGGCTGTTCCGTCACGCGGTCGAGGTCGGCAAGCGCGCCCGGGCCGAGACCGGGATCGCGCGCGGCGTCACCTCGCTCGCCCACGTCGCGGTGGCGCTGGCCGCAGAGACGCTCGGCGGGTCGCTCGCCGGCCGGCGGGTCGTCGTCGTCGGTGCCGGCGAGATGGGCGAGGGGATCGTCGCCGCGCTCATGGCGGCGGCGCAACCCGCCGAACTCGTTGTCGCCAGCCGCAGCCGTGAGAAGGCGGATGCAGCGGCGGGCGCCGTCGGGGGCGCGGCGTCGCCTTGGGCGAACTCGGCGCGGAGCTCGCCGACGCCGACGTGCTTTTCACGGCGACGGCGGCTCCGGAGATCCTGCTCGGGCCCGAGGACCTCCGGCGGGCACGCGCCAACCGGCCGCGGCGGCCGCTGCTCATCATCGACGCCGCGGTGCCCCGCGACGTCGACCCTGCCGTCGCGTCGTTCCCCGACGTCACGCTGCGGGACGTCGACGACCTCCGCAACTTCGCGGAACGCTCGTTGGCGGCGAGGCGGGCGGAGATCGACCGCGTGCGGGAGATCATCGACGAAGAGCTCGGCCGGTACTCGCTCGACGCCCGGGGGCGTGCCGTCGCTCCGGTCGTCGCGGCGTTGCACGACCACGCCGAGCGGATCCGTTCCGTCGAGCTCGCTCGCATCGACCCGGTGCTCGCCCGGCTCGGCGCCGACGAGCGCGACGCCATCGAGTCGGTGACGCGCCGCATCGTCGCCAAGCTCGTCCACGAGCCAACGGTGAACGTGAAGAGCGCGGCCGGTTCGGCCCGCGGCGAGCGTCTCGCCGAGGCGCTGCGCGCGCTTTTCGACCTGTAACAACGGTGGGCCCCGGGCGATCTGGCGCGCGTGCGGCGGGTTCGATGGCACCGTGAGGGAGTTGCGGCTCGCCACCCGGGGCAGCCCGCTCGCCCTCGCGCAGGCGCGGCGGGTCCAGGCCCGTCTCGCCGCCCTCGACCCGGGCCTTGCGACGAGCCTCGTCGTCGTCGAGTCCGGCGGCGACCGGCGACCCGACGCCCCCATCCACTCCCTCGGCGGTGGCGGGGTGTTCGTCGCCGAGATCGAAAAGGCGGTGCTCGCCGGCCGCGCCGAGGTCGCGGTGCACTCGCTGAAGGACCTCCCGTCGACGAACCCGCCGCAGGGCCTCGTGCTCGCCGCGACGCCCGAGCGCGCAGACGTGCGCGACGCCCTCGTCGGCCGGACGCTTGGCCAGCTCGGGCCCGGGGCGCTCGTCGCGACCGGCGCCGTCCGCCGGCGGGCCCAGCTCGCGCACCTCCGACCCGATCTGTCGTTCGCCGAGTTGCGCGGCGCGATCGCCACCCGCCTCGACCGGGTGCCGCCGGGCGGGGCCGTCGTCGTCGCCGTCGCCGCGCTCGAGCGGTTGGGCCTCCTCGGCCGGGCCGCCGAGATCCTGACGACCGAGACGATGCTGCCCCAGGTGGGACAGGGCGCGCTCGGCCTGCGCTGCCGGGAGGACGACGCCGCGACGATCGAGATCCTCGGGGCGATCGACGACGTCCTCGTCGCACGGGCGGTCACCGCGGAACGGGCCTTCCTCGCCCGGCTCGGCGGCGGTTGCGACGCGCCGGTGGGAGCGCACGCGACCTGCGACCGGCCGCGCGGTCCGGTCGAGCTGGACGGCTTCATCGCCAGCGAGGACGGGCACGTGCTCGTCCGCGCCGTGTGCCGCGGCGACGACCCGGCCGCCGTCGGAACCGCGCTCGCTGAAAAGCTCCTCGCCGAAGGGGGCGACCGGCTCTTGCCGCCCGGACCCGGCCGGTCGGGGGACGCCCGTCCGGTCGGGGGGCCGCTCGCCGGCTGGCGCGTCGTCGTCACCCGGCCCGAGGCGCAGGTCCCGCCGCTCGCCGCGGCGCTGCGGGCGCGTGGGGCCGAGGTCGTCGAGCTCGCGACGATCCGCGTGGAGGACCCGGCGGACGGCGGGGCGGCGTTGCGCCGCTCGGCGGGCGCGGCCGACCGGTTCGATTGGGTCGTGTTCACGTCGGCGAACGCCGTGGGGCGTTTCTTCGCCGCGCTCCCGGACGCCGGGTGGCCCCGCGGGGTCCACTCCGCGGCGATCGGCTCCGGCACGGCCCAGGCGCTGCGGCTCCGGGGGGTGGAGGCCGACTTCGTGCCCGGGCGTTACGTCGGCGAGGCGCTCGTCGCCGGGTTCCCGCCCGGGTTCCCGGGCGGGAGGGTGCTGCTGCCTCGGGCGGCCGTCGCGCGCGACGTCGTGCCCGAGGGTCTCCGGCGCCTGGGCTGGGCCGTCGACGTCGTCGAGGCGTACCGGACGGTCCCGGCGACACCGCCGCCCGGGGCGCTCGCCCGGGCGAACGGCGCCGACGCGATCGTCTTCACATCGTCTTCGACGGTGACGGGACTGCGCAGCCTCGTTCCCGCCGGGCACGTCCCCCCGGTCGTCGTCTCGATCGGGCCGGTGACGTCGGCGACGCTGCGCGCCGCGGGCCTCCCGGTCACCGTCGAGGCGGGGGTGCACTCGCTCGACGGGCTCGTCGACGCGCTCGTCGACTGGGCGGGGGCGCACCCCGGGCCACCGACCGGGGCGCGGTCGTAGGCTCGGCGCGGTGCCGGACCGAGTACCAGCTTCTGGCGGGCAGTTCCCCGGGCGACGCATGCGCCGGCTGCGGCGTACGCCCGCGCTGCGGCGGCTCGTCGCTGAGACGCGCCTCGGCGTCGACGACCTCGTCGCGCCGGTGTTCGTGCGGGAGGGCATCGACGAACCGGCGCCGATCGCCGCGCTCCCGGGTGTCGTCCAGCACACGGTCGGCTCGCTCGTCTCCGAGGCGCGCGAGCTTGGCGCCTTGGGCGTCCCGGCGCTCGTCGTGTTCGGGGTGCCGGGCGCAAAGGACGCCGCCGGCTCGGCGGCGTCCGAGCCGGAGGGCATCGTCCAGGTCGCCCTGCGGGCGCTGCGGGACGCGGTCGGCGACGAGCTCGTGCTGATCGCCGACCTGTGTCTGTGCGAGTACACGGATCACGGCCACTGCGGCGTGCTCGACCGCGGCGGCCGGGTCGACAACGACGCGACGCTCCTGCGTTACGGCGAGGTGGCCATCGCCCAGGCCGCGGCCGGCGCCGACTTCGTCGCGCCCTCCGGGATGATGGACGGCCAGGTGGGCGCCATCCGCGCCGCCCTCGACGGCGCGGGCCACGCCGACACGGCGATCCTCGCCTACGCCGCGAAGTACGCCTCCGCCTTCTACGGGCCGTTCCGCGAGGCGGTCGACGTGGCGATCGCCGGGGGCGGCGACCGGCGCGGCTACCAGCAGGACCCGGCGAACGGCCGCGAGGCGCTCACCGAGGTGCGCCTCGATCTCGCCGAGGGCGCCGATGTCGTGATGGTCAAGCCCGCGATCCACTATCTCGACGTGATCGCCGCGGTGCGCCGGTCCGTCGACGTGCCCGTCGCGGCCTACCACGTGAGCGGGGAGTACGCGATGCTCGCCGCCGCCGCCGAGGCGGGCGTCGTCGACCGCGAGGCCGCGGTCCTGGAGACGCTGACCGCGATCAAGCGGGCCGGTGCCCAGTTCGTCCTCACCTACCTCGCCCGGCAGGCCGCCGAGCTTCTCGGCAGGTAGCCGTGGCGGGCCGCCGGAGCAGGGCGCTCTTCGCCCGGGCGGCGTCCGTCATCCCCGGCGGGGTGAACTCGCCGGTGCGGGCCTTCGGGTCGGTCGGCGGCGAGCCGTACTTCGTCGCCGCGGCCGACGGTGCCTACGTCACGGACGTCGACGGGAACCGGTACGTCGACTACGTCCAGTCCTGGGGCGCCTCGATCCTCGGCCACGCCCACCCCGCCGTCGTCGACGCGGTCGCGTCGGCCGCCGCCCGGGGCACGAGCTTCGGCGCCCCGACCGAGTCCGAGGTGCTCCTCGCCGAGCGGATCACGAAGGCGGTGCCCGGCTGCGAGATGGTCCGGCTCGTCTCGTCGGGGACCGAGGCGGCGATGACGGCGGTCCGGATTGCCCGGGGCGTGACGGGCCGGGACCGCGTCGTCAAGTTCGCCGGCTGCTACCACGGTCACAGCGACGCGCTGCTCGCCACCGCCGGCAGCGGCGTCGCCACCTTGGGGCTCGCCGGCTCCGCCGGGGTCCCCGCCGCCGCGGTCGCGGCGACACTCGTCGCGCCCTACAACGAGGTGCCCGGGCTCGACGAGCAGGTCGCCTGTGTCATCGTCGAGCCGATCGCGGCGAACATGGGACTCGTCCCGCCGGCGCCGGGATTCCTCGCCGGGCTGCGCCGAGCCTGTGACGCGGTCGGTGCGCTCCTCATCTTCGACGAGGTGATCACGGGCTTCCGGGTCGGCCTCGACGGCGCGGCGGGCCGGTTCGGGGTGCGGCCCGACCTGTACTGCTTCGGGAAGGTGATCGGCGGTGGGCTGCCGCTCGCCGCCGTCGGCGGGGCCGCGGCGACGATGGAGGTCCTCGCGCCGCTCGGTCCCGTCTACCAGGCGGGGACCTTGTCCGGGAACCCGCTCGCCACCGCGGCCGGACTCGCGGTGCTCGAGCTGCTCTCGCCCCAGGTCTTTGCCGAGCTCGCGGCCACGGTCGGCCGGCTCGCCGTCGGGCTCGCCGCCGCGTTCGCCGACGCCGGCCTCGTCGCCCAGGCGCCCGTCGCGGCGACGCTCTGCGGCGTCGCCTTCAGCGCCGCACCGGTCTCGGACTACGAGGGGGCGCGGCGCGCCGCGGCGAACGGCGAGTACGCGCGATTTTTCCGGGCGATGCTCGAGCGGGGAATCGCCCTTCCGCCGAGCCCGTACGAGGTGATGTTCTGCTCGCTCGCCCACGGCGACGCCGAGCTCGAGGCGACGCTCACCGCGGCCGGAGCCGCGGCCCGCGAGGTCGCCGCGGCGCGCCGGGGCTCAGCCGGCTGACTGGGCGAGGCGCGCCATCGCGCCGTACACGAGCTCGGCCGGGCCGATCTCGTCGGTGCGGATCAGGTTCGACATGATCCGCAACAGCCACTCCATGAGCGTGCGGGAGTACATGCCGGTGCTGACGAGCAGCCGCATCGCCTCGGGGCGGCCCATCAACCGCATGAAGGCGCTCGCCGTTTTGAAGTACAGGCCGTAGTTCTCGGTGAGCTTGGCTTCGTAGCCCTCGAGCACCCGGTTGTCGCCGGTGAGGAGCGCCTCGGCGGCGAAGGCCGCCGCGATGCGCCCGGTCTCGTAGCCGTAGGCGATCCCCTCGCCGTTGAACGGGTTGATCGCGCCGCCCGCGTCGCCGACGAGGACGTAGTCCGGTCCCTGCCGGGGCCCGACCGAGAGCCCCATCGGCAGCCGCCCCCCGCAGGGCTCGCCGAGCGCGCTCTCGGGTCCGAGGCACCACGAGGCCGGCGCGTGGGAGACAAAGGCCTCCAGGAGCCGCGACGTGTTCATCGACTTCCAGCGCTCGAAGCTCGACACGATGCCGATGCCGACGTTCACCCGGCCGTCGCCGAGGGGGAAGACCCAGCCGTAGCCCGGGATCACGGCTCCCGTCTCGTCGCGCAGGTCGAGGTGCGATTCGATCCAGGTCTCGTCGTGACGAGGCGAGGAGAAATAGCCGCGAATCGCCATCCCCTGGGGGATCGTGCGGTCCCGGGAGGCGCCGAGCGCGCGGCCGAAGCGCGAGTTCGAGCCGTCGGCGACGATGACGATGCGGGCGGCGACGTCGTGGCTCGTGCCGCTCGAGTGCTCGTTCACGACCGCCCCGGCCGCCGGGCCGCCCACCCCGGCCCCGGCCCCGAGCGGCGCGATCGCCTCGCAGCCCTCGAGCAGCGTGGCGCCCGCCTTCTCGGCGCGGCGGGCGACGAGCGCGTCGAGCTCTGCTCGGGTGATGACGTAGCCGTACTCCCCGTAATCGGGGTGCTTCGGCCAGCGCAGGAGGAGCTCGCGGCCGTAGGCGAGGGTGCGTAGCCCCTCGAAGCGGTGGTAGCGGCTGAGATCGTCGCCGAGCCCCATGTCCTCGAGCTGGCGCACCGATCGCGGCGTCAGCCCGTCGCCGCAGGTCTTCTCGCGTGGGAAGTGCTTCTTCTCGACGACGACGACGTCGAATCCCGCCTCCGCCAGCCAGTACGCCGCGGCCGATCCCGCCGGGCCGGCACCGATGACGAGCACCTCGCAGGAGCGGGGGATCTTCCGTGCCGGCGCGTGACCCTCGTCGTCGACGGGACCTGGCACACCAGGAGCGTACCGGCCGACCCGTTGACCTGTCGCAGGGGTCGCCGCGCCGTGCGCGGATGGCCCGTTCGTGCCCGTCGTGGTAAAACCGCAGGGCGCCATGGGAAGCCTCGACAGTTACCTGCCGATCTTTTTGCTGCTCGCGCTGGGGGTCCTCTTCGCGGCATTGTCGATCGCCGCGTCGCGCCTCGTCGCCCCGTACCGCCCGAACGCGGCGAAGCAGGCCCCGTACGAGTGCGGCATCGTGCCGACCGCCGATCCCCCGCAGCGCTTCCCGGTCCGCTTCTACCTCATCGCGATGATCTTCATCATCTTCGACATCGAGATCATCTTCCTTTTCCCCTGGGCGGTGATCTACGGGCAACTCGGGCGATTCGGCCTCGTCGAGGTCATCGTCTTCGCCGGCGCGGTCTTCGTCTCGTTCATCTACCTCGTCGCCAACGGCGCCCTCGACTGGGGTCCCGAGCGGCGGGCGCGATCGCTCCGTGGCGCGTCCGACCGCACGACCGAGTCGACCGTCCGCCGCGTCGGTTCGGCAGGCGGGAGGGCGGCGTAGGTGCCGATCGCGGAGTCCTGGAACGGCCTCGAGTCGGTCCGCCACAATCTGCTCACCGGCAAGCTCGAGGATTTCGTGCGGTGGTCGCGGCGCAGCTCGATGTGGCCGGCGACCTTCGGCCTGGCGTGCTGCGCGATCGAGATGATGGCCGCGGGAGGCGCCGAATACGACATGTCGCGGTTCGGGATGGAGGTGTTCCGGTCCTCGCCGCGCCAGGCGGACCTGATGATCGTCGCCGGCCGGGTCTCCCAGAAGATGGCGCCGGTCCTGCGCCAGGTCTACGACCAGATGGTGGAGCCGAAGTGGGTGATCTCGATGGGGGTGTGCGCCTCGTCGGGCGGCATGTTCAACAACTACGCCATCGTCCAGGGCGTCGACGAGATCGTCCCGGTCGACGTCTACGCGCCCGGCTGCCCGCCGAGCCCGAACACGCTGTTGCACGCCATCCTCACCCTCCACGAGAAGGTGCGGACGGGCGAGATCCTCCGCCGGCGCCGGGCCTCGGGTGCGGGTGCCGGCGTCGACCTCGCGACCGAGGTACCCGGTTGGACCCAGCCGCTCGCCACGCCGGTCCACCTCGGGACGCCGCGCTGATGGCGCGCGCTGGCTCGCTCGCCTGGCAGATCCCAGCGCTTGGCCAGATCCCGACCGCCGACTCGGCGGGTGACGAGGTGTTCTTCCCGACCCGTGCCCAGTACGTGGAGGTCGCCAAGGTCCTGCGGGAAGCGGGGTTCGCCACCTGCAGCGACCTGTGCGCCGTCGACTACCTCACCCACCTGGGCCGCAAGGTCCCCGACGGGGTCGCTCCCGAGCGCTTCGAGGTCGTCGTCAACCTGCTCTCGCTCGCCCCGGCGCGTCGTGTCCGCCTCCGGGTCATGGTCCCCGAGCACGACCCGGTCTGCCCGACGCTCTTTTTCGTCTATCCCGGCACGGAGAACATGGAGCGCGAGGCGTACGACCTGATGGGCATCCGCTTCGACGGCCACCCCGACCCGAGCCGCATCCTCATGCCCCAGGACTGGGAAGGGCACCCGCTGCGCCGCGACTACGGCGTCGGCCGTGTCCCGGTGCAGTTCAAAGAGGCACCCGGTCCACGATGACGGCCGACCACACTGACGGGGCAATCGGCGACGCGCCGGTGACGGCCGCCCAGACCGGCGACCCGGAACTCGCGCGGCTCGTCGCCGAGACCGACGAGGGATCCCAGGAGCTCGCGCCCGCCGACGCGACGAGTCGGGTCGAGCTGGCGATCGAGCAGGGGGGCGTGCTCCGGGTGCCGGAGAGCAACGCCCTCGACCCGGACGCCGCCGACGCGACGTTCGGCGCCGGCGAGACGATGATCCTCAACGTCGGCCCGCAACACCCCTCGACCCACGGCGTGCTGCGGATGATGGTCGAGCTGCAGGGCGAGACCATCCTGCGCTCGAAGCCCGTGATCGGCTACCTCCACACCGGCATGGAGAAGACGGCGGAGGAGCTCACCTACGTCCAGGGCGCGACGAACGTCACGCGCATGGACTACCTGTCGCCGCTCCACAATGAGCTCGTCTTCTCGCTCGCCGTCGAGAAGCTTCTCGGCGTCGACATCCCGCCGCGCGCGACCTGGATCCGCATGCTCATGTGCGAGCTCAACCGGATCTCGTCCCACGTCATGTGGGCGGCGACGAACGGGATGGACCTCGCCTCGACCACGATGATGATCTTCGGGCTGCGCGAGCGCGATCTCGTGCTGACCTTCTTCGAGAAGGTCACCGGGCTGAGGATGAACCACAACTACATCCGGCCCGGCGGCGTCGCGGCGGACCTCCCCGACGGGTGGGAGGACGACGTGGAGGCGATCGTCGACACGATCGGCGCTCGGCTCACCGACTACGACAACCTCCTCACCGGACAGCCGATCTTCCGCGAGCGGACGGAGGGCGTCGGCGTCGTGCCCGCCGAGCTCCTCATCGCGCTCTCGGCGACGGGGCCGCTCCTGCGCGCCGCGGGCGTCGCCTGGGACCTGCGCCGCGCGATGCCCTACCTCGCCTACGACGACGTCGACTTCGACGTCATCGTCGGTTCGGCCGGGGACTGCTTCGACCGCTACGCGGTGCGTCTGAACGAGGTGCGGGAGTCGATCCGGATCGTCCGCCAGATCCTCGAGAAGATGCCGTTGGGCGACTACCGCGCCCAGGACAAGAAGGTCACGCCGCCGCCGCGGGCCCGGATCGACGAGTCGATGGAGGCGCTCATCCACCACTTCAAGATCTTCACGCGCGGCATCGAGCCCCCCGAAGGTGAGGTCTACGTCGCCGTGGAGTCGCCCCGCGGCGAGCTCGGCTGCTACCTCGTCTCGGACGGGTCGAACCACCCGATGCGGATGCACATTCGCGCCCCGAGCTTCGCCAACCTGCAGTCGGTGCCGGCGCTGTTACGCGGCGGCCTCATCGCCGACATGGTCGCGGTCCTCTCCTCCGTCGACCCGATCCTCGGGGACGTCGACCGGTGACCGCCCACCTGACGGCGGCGAACCGAGCCCGGGCCGTGGCGCTCGTCGCGCTCTACCCACAGCCGCGCTCGGCGCTCATCCCCCTCTGCCACCTCGCCCAGTCCCAGGACGGCTGGTTGTGCGGCGAGGCGATGGAGGAGATCGCGGAGCTCTGCGGCGTGACCGCGTCCGACGTCTACGGGACGGCGACGTTCTACGACATGCTCCATCTGGAAAAGGTCGGTCGGCACGTCATCGCGATCTGCACGAACATCGCCTGCTTGCTCGACGGCGCCTACGAGCTCGTCGACCACGCCGAGCGCCGGCTCGGCATCCGCTGCGGGCAGACGACCGAGGACGGCGAGTTCACCCTCGAGGAGGCCGAGTGCCTCGCCGGCTGCGACGCCGCCCCGTGCGTGCAGGTGAACCACCGTTTCGTCGGGCCGCTCGACACGGACGGCTTCGACCGGCTCGTCGCCGAGCTCGCCGCGGGCAGGCGCCGCGCCGACATCCCGCCGCACGGCGTGCTCTGCCGGATCGAGCGCACCGTCGGCCTGCCCGGTGCCGAGACGACCGCCCGCCCGGCTGCGGGGGAGTGAGCCGTGCTCACGCAAGCGCCGCGCATCGTGACGGGACGGTTCGACCACGCCGAATCGCACACCCTGGAGCGCTACCTTTCGACCGGCGGTTACAAGGCGCTGCACAAGGCGCTGCGGATGGGGCGGGAGGCGGTCCGCGACGAGGTGAACCGGGCGAGCCTCCTCGGCCGTGGTGGGGCCGGCTTCCCGGCGGGGCGGAAGTGGTCGATGCTGCGGGCGTCCGAGACGACCTACCTCGTCGTGAACGGGGACGAGAGCGAACCGGCGACGTTCAAGGACCGCCTGCTCATCGAGCGCGACCCGCACCAGATCATCGAGGGGGCGGCGATCGCGGCGTACGCGGTCGGCGCCCGTCTGGCCTTCATCTACTGCCGCGGCGAGTTCGCGCTCGGCCTCGAGCGCCTGACGCAGGCGTGCAACGAGGCCTACGGACACGGCGCGCTCGGGAGGCGCATCTTCGGCTCGGCCTTCTCGCTCGACGTCGTCGTCCACCCGGGCGCGGGCGCCTACATCTGCGGCGAGGAGACGGCGCTCATCGAGAGCCTGGAGGGCAA
Organism: uncultured Acidimicrobiaceae bacterium; assembly: GCA_963785415.1. Lineage (GTDB taxonomy): Bacteria > Actinomycetota > Acidimicrobiia > Acidimicrobiales > Bog-793 > Bog-793. The sequence continues at coordinate 822,960 of CAWAVB010000001.1, read as the reverse complement.
GCGCGGTTTCCCGCGCATCAAGCCCCCGCACTTCCCCGCGGCGTTCGGCCTCTACGGCGAGCCGACCGTCGTCAACAACGTCGAGACGATCTCGGCTTTGCCCTGGATCGTCCAGCACGGCGGCGACGCTTTCGCCGCGCTCGGCGTCGGCAGCTCCACCGGGACGCGGCTCTTCGCGCTCTCCGGACGGGTCGCGCACCCCGGCTGGTTCGAACTCGAGATGGCGAAGACGACCTTCCGCGACCTCATCTTCGACCCCGCCCTCGGTGGTGGCATCGCGGATGGTCGAGCCCTCAAGGCCTTCATCCCCGGCGGGGTCTCGGCACCGTGGTTCGGCCCGGGCGAGCTCGACCTCGGTCTCGACCAGGACGCGGTCGGCGGGGCCGGCTCGATGCTCGGCTCGGGTTCCGTCGTCGTGCTCGACGACGCGACCTGCGTCGTGCGCGCCGCCTGGCGGATCACGCGCTTTTTCTACCGGGAGTCCTGCGGGCAGTGCACGCCGTGCCGGGAGGGGGGCCACTGGCTCGAGAAGATCCTCCGGCGCATCGAGGAGGGCGACGGCCGCTTCAGCGACATCGACCTTCTGATGGACGTGTGCGACAACCTCGCCCCGGGGCTCAGTTGGCCACCCCAGCAGACGACGATCTGCGTGCTCGGCCCGTCGATCCCGTCGTCGATCGCCTCGGCGATCCGCATGTTCCGCGAGGAGTTCGCCGCGCACATCCGCAACGAGGGCTGCCCGTTCGACACGGCGCTCACCGCGGGAGCCGGGACGAGATGAGCCTGCCGGCGGGGAGCGGATCCGGCACGGAGGCGGTGGTCCGCCTCACGATCGACGGGGTGGCCGTCGAGGCCGTGCCGGGCGAGAGCATCATCGACGCCGCGGAACGGGCGGGGGTCTTCATCCCGCGTTTTTGCTACCACCCGCGCATGGCTCCGGTCGGCATGTGCCGGATGTGCCTCGTCGAGGTCTCGGGCCCGCGGGGTTTCACGTTGCAGCCGGCGTGCTACCTCTCCGTCGCCGAGGGCCAGGAGGTGCGCACCGCCTCGGCCAAGGCGCGCAAGGCCCAGCAGGGCGTCCTCGAGTTCCTCCTCGTCAACCACCCGCTCGACTGCCCGGTGTGCGACAAGGGCGGCGAGTGCCCGCTCCAGGACCAGGCGCTCTCGCACGGCCCGGGGGAGAGCCGATTTCTCGAGGAGAAGCGCCACTGGGCGAAGCCGATCGAGATCGGCCCGCTCGTGCTGCTCGACCGCGAGCGCTGCATCCAGTGCGCCCGCTGCACCCGCTTCGCCGCGGAGGTCGCCGGCGAGCCGCTCATCAACCTCGCCTTCCGCACCGACGCGGTCGAGGTCGCGATCTTCCCGGACGAGCCGTTCGACTCGTACTTCGCCGGTAACACGATCCAGATCTGCCCTGTCGGCGCGCTCACGTCCCCCGCCTACCGGTTCAAGGCGCGCCCGTGGGACCTCGAGCAGGTCGAGACGACGTGCACGACCTGCGCGGTCGGGTGCCGGGTCGTCGCCCAGTCGTCCGCCGGTCGGCTCGTGCGCTACCTCGGGGTCGACTCCGACCCGGTGAACCAGAGCTGGCTGTGCGACAAGGGCCGTTACGCCTTCGAGGCGGTCCACTCGCCGAACCGCCTCGTCACGCCGACGATCGAGCGCGCCGACGTCCCGGTCCCGGTGAGCTGGCACGAGGCGCTCGACGCGGTCGCCGCGGCGATCGGGGACGCCCACCGTCGGGGCGGCCCGGACGCGGTCGGGATCCTCGGCGGGGCGCGTTTGTCGAACGAGGACGCCTACGCCTGGGCCAAGCTCGCCAAGGCGGTGCTCGGCACCGACTCGGTCGACGCGCAGCTCGACGACGGGCTCCCCGCCGAGGCGGTGCTCGGCCTGCCCCACGCGACGATCGACGAGGCGTGCCGGGCGCGGGCGGTGATCACGCTCTGCGGCGACCTGAAAGAGGAACTTCCGGTGTTGTTCCTGCGCCTGCGGCGCGCCGCCCTCGACGGTGTGCCGATCATCGAGTGCTCGACGGCGGCGACCGGGCTCACACCGTACGCGCGCCATCGCCTCGCCTATCTCCCCGGGGAGATCACGCGCCTCGGCGGGGCGCTCGTCACCCCGACGGGCGCCGACGCCCCGGACGGCGTCGACCCGGCTTCGTTCGCCGAGGCACGCGCCCTTCTCGGGTCGCTCCCCGGCGACGGTGACGGCCTTGTCGTCGTCTTGGGCCGGACATCGCTCGCCGAGCCGGCCGCCGGCGTCGCCACGGCGGCGCACGCGATCTGGCAGGCGTATCCGAACGCCCGGTTCCTGCCCGCGCTGCGGCGGGCGAACGTGCACGGCGCGCTCGACATGGGATTGGCTCCCGGGCTGCTGCCGGGCCGGGTGACCCTCGAGGAGGGGCGGGCCGGGCTCGCCGCCGAGTGGGGCCCGCTGCCGGAGCGGTCGGGCCGCGACGCGCGGGGGATCCTCGAGGCGACGGTCGACTCCGAGATCACGACGCTCGTCCTGCTCGGCTGCGACCCGCTCGCCGACTGCGCCGACCGGGAGCTCGCGCTCGCCGCGCTCGAGCAGGTGCGGACGCTCGTGTTCGTCGGGACCCATCCGAACAGCTCGGGCGCGCTGGCGACCATCGTGCTCCCCGTCGCCGGCGACGGCGAGCGGGGTGGCACGACGACGAACTGCGAGGGTCGCGTGACGAGGCTCGCGGCCAAGGTGGTCCCGCCCGGGATCGCCTGGCCGGCCTGGACGGTGGCGAGCGAGATCGCCCGCCGGCTCAACGCGACGCTCGGGTTCGACGGCGTCGACCAGATCTCGGCCGAGATCGCCCGGGTCGCCCCGGCGTACCGGGGGGTCGACGCAGGCCTGCTCGGACGGCCGGAGTGGCGTGACGGCGTCGTCGTACCGCTCGCCGAAGCCCCGGTCACGATCGGCGGGGGTCCGCCGCGGCCGATCGACCCGATCGCGACTCCCGGGATCGTCTCGGTCGAGGAGCAGGGGGCGCCGCTCGACCTCGGCGTGGCACGGCCCGCGGGTTCCAGCGCCGCGGCGCCCCACGCCCCGGGCCCGGCGCGTCCTCGCCCGCTCATCTTCGAACCCGGCGCGGTCGCTCCCGCGGTCGCCCCGGCGAAGGGCGCCTACCGTCTCGTCGTGCGCCGGACCCTTTACGATCGCGGGACGCTCGTCGCCGAGAGCCCGTCGCTCGCACCGCTCGTCCCCGAGCCCGCGGTGTTCGTGAGTCCCGCCGTCCTGAGAAGGCTCGGCGTGAAGCCGGGGGCGATGGTCACCGTGCGGTCGGCGCGGGATTCGCTGGTGATGCCCGTCCGCGTCGACGGGTCGCTGCCGCGGGGCGCAGTCTTCGTCGTCGCCAACCTCGCCGGTCCCGGCGCGCACGGCGCGAGCGCGCTCGTCGACGGATCGCTCCCGGCGACCGACGTCTGGCTGGAGAAGGCGTGATGGGTGACCCCCTCTTCTCCCACGGCGTCGATCTCGGCGTCGTCGTCATCGTGGTGGTGAAGGTGCTCGTCGCCTTCGGGTTCCTGCTCGTCTCGGTGATGATGATGATCTGGTTCGAGCGCAAGGTGCTCTCGGACATGCAGAACCGCATCGGGCCGAACCGGGCGGGGAAGTTCGGGATCCTGCAGACCCTCGCCGACGGGGTGAAGCTGTTCTTGAAGGAGGACCTGCTCCCCGAGCGCGCCGACCGGGTCGTTTTCCGGATCGCCCCGTTCCTGTCGGTCGTGCCCGCCTTCCTCATCTTCGCCATCGTCCCGGTCGGCGGGGTGGTGACGATCGCCCACCACGTCGTCGAGCTCCAGGTCGCCGACCCGCCGATCGGGATCCTCTTCGTGCTGGCGCTCTCCTCGGTCGCCGTCTACGGCGTGATGCTCGCCGGCTGGTCGTCAGGCTCGAAGTACCCGCTTTTGGGGTCGGTGCGCGCGTCTGCCCAGATGATCTCGTACGAAGCCGCGCTCGGGCTCACCGTCGTCACGGTCATCCTCGAGTCGCACGGGCTGTCGACGCGGGCGATCGTCGAGTCCCAGGCCCAGTACTTCTGGCACTGGAACGCCCTGCGGCTGTGGGTCGTGCCCTTCGTGATCTTTTTCATCGCCGGGACCGCCGAGCTCAACCGGCCGCCGTTCGACCTCGCCGAGGGCGACACCGAGCTCGGCGGAGGGTTCCACACGGAGTACTCGTCGATCAGGTTCGCGATGTTCTACATCGCCGAATACATGAACACGATCACGATGTCGGCCGTCGTCGTGACGCTTTTCTTCGGGGGGCCCGACGGTCCCGGGTTCCACGTCGTGCGCTGGCTCTGGCCGATCCTGTGGTTCCTCGGCAAGACGGTCGTCTTCTTGTACATCCAGGTGTGGATCCGTGCCGCGCTCCCGCGGCTGCGGTACGACCAGCTGATGAACCTCGGCTGGAAGTGGCTCATCCCGCTGTCGCTCGGGTGGCTCCTCCTCGTGGCGGGCTCGCAGATCTCGAAGGCATGGGGCTATGGCATCTTCGCCGGGATCATCGTCGCCGGCCTCATGCTCGCCCAGGCCCGCGCGACAGCGCGCCGCCGCCGGGCGCGCCTCGGCGGTCCCGCCTCGCCGGCGCCGCGGGGACCCCTCGCCGCACCGACGCTCGTCGACGGCACACCGGTGGGGGGTTGAGGATGGGGATCCTCGGCGAGACCAACTTCTTCGGCGGGTTCTGGGTCGCGGCGAAACAGGTGTTCAAGCCGCGCGTCACGTCCGAGTACCCGGCCGAGAAGCGGCCGAAGCCGCCGCGCCTCCACGGCCGCCACGTCCTCAACCGCTACGAGGACGGGATGGAGAAGTGTATCGGCTGCGAGCTCTGCGCCGCGGTGTGCCCGGCGGACTGCATCTACGTGCGCGGTGCCGACAACGACCCCGACGCGCCCGTCTCGCCGGGCGAGCGCTACGGCTTCGTCTACGAGATCAACTACCTGCGCTGCATCCACTGCGACCTGTGCGTCGAGGCGTGCCCGACCGAGGCGATCACCGAGTCGAAGCTGTTCGAGTTCTCGTTCACGAGCCGCGCCGACGCGATCTACACGAAGGCCGAGCTCGTCGTCGCCGACGACGGCAAGCCCCAGCAGCTTCCGTGGGAGGACTGGCGGGAGGGCGAGGACCGCTTCACCTCCGGCTGGATGCGGGTGACGGCGCCGTCCGGCGCGGCCGCCTACGAGGGCGAGGTGCAGTGGTCGGGCGAGCTCGGCTACGGCGTGCGCCGCCCCGAGGCGGGCCAGCGCGGCGAGCGCGACGACGAGGCGACCGGCAACATCTCGATCCGCGAGACCCAGCGCAAAAAGATCCCCGTCCGCTTCGGCGGGAGGAGGCGCTGATGGCCGGGCCGCTTCTCGCCACGGTGTCGCTCCCGGACCTCGCGACCTTCCTCATCGCCGCGGCGATCGTCATCGGCGGCGCGCTCGGCGTCGTCCTCGGGCGCAACCCCGTCCACGCCGCCCTCAGCCTCGTGCTGACGCTGTTCGGGGTGGCCGTTTTGTTCGTGGAGGAGAACGCCCAGTTCCTCGCGGCCGTGCAGATCATCGTCTACACGGGGGCGATCGTCGTTCTGTTCCTGTTCGTCATCATGCTGCTCGGCGTCGACCGCCAAGAACGCGTGCTGGCGGACCAGTTCCGCGGCCAGCACCTCGTCGCCGGCGGTCTCGGCCTCCTCGTGCTCGCCGAGGTGCTCCTGTTGGGCACGGGCCACTGGGCGACCGGGGCCCGGGCGACGACCGGCGCCCTTTCCCGCCCGCAGTCGAACGTCGCCCAGCTCGGCCGGGCCATCTTCACGACGTACCTGCTGCCGTTCGAGATCACCTCGGCGTTGCTCGTCGTGGCCGTCGTGGCGGCGGTCGTCCTCGCCCGGCGGTTCGACCGCAGCTTCGGCGGCGACGCCGGCCCGACCCCCGAAGAGACGGCGGACGCGCCTGACGGGGACGAGGTGACGGGCCGATGACGATCGACGGCTCGTGGTACCTGACGCTGGCGGCGGTGCTGTTCACGATCGGCGCCGTCGGCGTGCTCGTCCGGCGGAACGTGCTCGTCATGTTCATGTGCATCGAGCTGATGCTGAACGCCGCGAACCTCACCTTCGTCACGTTCTCCCGTGAGCTGAACGACATCGGCGGCCAGGTCGCGGTGTTCTTCGTGCTCGTCGTGGCGGCGGCGGAGGTCGTCGTCGGCCTCGGGATCATCGTCGCGATCTTCCGCCGCAAGGTCGGCGCGACCGCGGACGACCCCCACGAGCTGAGGGGCTGAGGCGGCCGTGCTGCATTTCGCCTATCTCATCCCGCTTCTGCCGCTCGGCGGGTTTGCGGTCCTCTTGGCGTTCGGCCGGCGGATCGGCACGCCGATCGCGGGCTGGATCGCGACGGTCGCCGTCGGGGCCGCGTTCGCCATGTCGGTCGTCGTCATGGTGTCGCTCTTCGCCCACGCGCCCGACGCGCGCCTATTCACGCAGAACTGGTTCACGTGGTTCACCGTCGACCGCCTGAGCGTCGTGGTCGGCCTGCGCGTCGACCCGCTTTCGGTGACGATGGCGCTCTTCGTCACCGGGGTGAGCGCCCTCATCCACCTCTACTCGATCGGCTACATGGAGCACGACGAGGACTTCGCCAAGTTCTTCTGCTACCTCAACCTCTTCGTCTTCTCGATGCTCATGCTCGTTCTGTCGAGCAATCTGCTCGTCACGTTCTTCGGGTGGGAGGGCGTCGGCGTCTGCTCGTACCTCCTCGTCGCCTTCTGGTTCCGCCGCCCGGCGGCGGCGAGCGCCGGCAAGAAGGCGATGATCTACAACCGGATCGGCGACGCGGGGTTCTTGGTCGCGCTCTTCCTCGTCTTCGAGCGCACGGGGAGCCTCAACTACTCCACCGTCTTCGCCCGTCTCGGGCAGGTCTCGAAGGCGAGCCTCGTGGCGATCGCGTTGTTGCTGTTCGTGGGCGCGGTCGGCAAGTCGGCTCAGATCCCGCTGTTCCCGTGGCTCGCCGACGCCATGGAGGGCCCGACGCCGGTGTCCGCCCTGATCCACGCCGCGACGATGGTGACGGCCGGCGTCTACCTCATGTGCCGGATCAACCCGATCCTCCACGCCGTGCCCGTCGCCGGACACGTCGTGGCGTGGGTCGGTGTCGCGACCGCGCTCGTCGCGGCGACGATCGGTTGCGCGCAGACCGACATCAAGAAGGTCCTCGCCTACTCGACGGTCTCCCAGCTCGGGTACATGTTCCTCGCCGCCGGCACCGGCGCCTACGTGGCGGCGATCTTCCTCATGCTCGCCCACGCCTTCTACAAGGCGCTCCTGTTCCTGTCCGCCGGCTCCGTCATCCACGCCCTCGACGGGGAGCAGGACCTGAAGAAGATGGGTTCGCTGCGCGCCTTCATGCCGGTGACGGCGGTCACCTTCTTTGTCGGCTGGCTCTCGATCGCCGGCGTGCCGCCGTTCAGCGGATTCTGGGCGAAAAGCGACGTGTTGGAGAACGCCTGGGCGGTGAGCCCGGCGCTGTGGGCGATCGGCGCCGTGACGGCCATCCTCACCGCCTACTACATGGGTCGCGAGTTCTTCCTCGTGTTTATGGGCGACCCCCGCTGGGAGGGCGCGCGGCCCGGCGGTGAGGCGCCGCGGGACCCCGGTTGGGTGATGGGCGTGCCGCTCGTCGTGCTCGCGGCGTGCTCGTTTCTCGGGCTTTTCATCGACCTGCCGTTCCATCCGACGTGGTCGTTCCTTGAGCGCTGGTTGCAACCCGTCGTCGGCGCGAGCGTCGCCGTCCACCACTTCGGCGTCGCCGAGCTCTGGGGGTTCGGGCTCGCCGACGTGGCCTTCGCCCTCGTCGGGATCGCGGTGGCGGCGGCGGTCTGGCGTGTGGCCGTCAACCGGCCGCGGCTCGAACCGCGCGTGCTTCTCATGGCGTGGTTCGTCGACTGGAGCTACGACCGCTTCGTCGCCCGCCCGGGCGCGGCGGTATCCGCCTTCGCAGCGTCCGTCGTTGACACCCGTGTCATCGACGGCGCCGTGGAGGGGGTGGCGAGGATGTTCCGCTCGACCGGCGAGCGGCTCCGGCGCGTGCAATCCGGCTACGTGCGGACCTACGCCCTCACGATCGTCGGCGGGGTCGTCATCATCGTCGCCTACCTCGTGACGAGGGCCGGGTCATGACCGCCCACGCCACGCTGCTCAGCCTGGCGAGCGTGGCCGACCAGCGCGCCTTCCCGTTCCTCACGGCGCTCGTCCTCGTGCCCGTCGGCGCGGCGCTCCTCGCGCTCGTGGTTCCGAAGCGGGCGAGCTGGGTCATCCGCGGGGTGGGACTGGCGGCATCCCTCGGCGTGCTCGGCATCGCCGCGGCCGTCCTCGACGAGTTCCAGGCGGGTGTCGGCGGCTACCAGATGGTGTCGCAGCACCCCTGGGTCGCCTCGCTGGGGATCTCGTGGAACCTCGGCGTCGACGGGATCTCGCTGTTTCTGGTGTTGCTCACCGCGCTGCTCTTCGTGCTCGCGCTCGTCGGCGCGGGGGAGCGGTCGAACGTGAAGGCGTTCACCGTCTGGATCCTGCTCCTCGAGGCGGCGTGTCTCGGGAGCTTCCTGTCGCTCGACGTGTTGATGTTCTTCCTGTTTTTCGAGACGACCCTCGTTCCGATCTACTTCATCATCGGCGGGTGGGGCCACGAGCGGCGCAACCACGCGGCGATGAAGTTCTTCATCTACACCTTCACCGGTTCGGCGGTGATGCTCGTCGGCATCCTGACGCTCGTCTCCATCCACCAGGGCCAGACCGGCGTGACGACCTTCGACATCCGCCAGCTCGCCCAGACCCGGCTCTCCGGCACGGCGGGGGTGCTGCTGCTGCTCGCCTTCAGCGCGGCCTTTGCCGTCAAGGCGCCGATCTTCCCGTTCCACACCTGGTCTCCCGACGCCTACCGCGAGGCCCCCGTCGCCGGCTCGGTGCTCCTCGCCGGCGTCACCGCGAAGCTCGGCACCTACGGCATCATCCGGTTCGACCTCGGCCTGTTCCCGCACGCGACCGTCGTGCTCGCGCCGCTGTTCTTGACGCTCGGCGTCGTCGGCATCATCTACGGGGCGATCGTCGCCGCGGTGCAAAAGGACCTGAAGCGGCTCGTCGCCTACTCGTCGCTCGCCAACATCGGCTTCATCGTCATCGGCGCCTTCGCCCTCACCGGAGAGGCGGTCTCGGGAGCGGTGCTGCAGATGCTGAACCACGGGCTCGTCACGGCGGCGCTGTTCCTGCTCGTCGCCATGATCTACAAGCGGCGCCAGACGATGAGCGTCGCCCACCTCGGTGGCCTCCAGCACAAAGCGCCGGTCATGGCCGCGACGTTCACCGTCGTCGCGCTGGCGTCGATCGGCGTGCCGGGGCTCAACAGCTTCGTGGGCGAGTTCCTCATCCTTTCCGGCACCTTCCTCACCCACCGCTGGTGGGCGGTCGTGGCGACCGCCGGAGTCGTCCTCGCCGCGGTCTACCTGCTCTGGGCGTACCAGCAGATCTTCCACGGCCCCGAACGCGCCGCAGATCGCGACCGGCCCTTCCGTGACATCACGTGGCGTGAGCGCGCCGTGATGGCGCCGCTCGTCGTGCTCATCGTGTTCCTCGGCGTCTACCCGAAGCCTGTCCTCGACCGGATCACGCCGTCGGTCGACCAGCTCGTCAACCACGTCGAGCAGGTCGCCCACCCGGTCATCCCGAAGCTCGGCCAGCCCTCCCTCACGGACCGGGTGGAGGCGGCGCGATGAGCTCGCTCGCATCCGCGCTCGCCGCCGCGACCGGGACGTCGTCGCGGATCGTGATCCCGCACATCGACTACGGCGCGATCCTGCCCGAGCTGATCCTTCTCGGCGGCGTGCTCGTCCTCATCGGGTTGTCGGCGATGACGTCGCGACGGCCCCCGACGGGCGTCTTCGCCGCGGCGACGGTCGGGATCGGCCTCGCCGCGCTCGTCGCTTCGCTGCGGCTGTGGCGACGGGTCCAGGACCACGGCGCCTTCACGACGATCGCCCACTCCGTCGACGTCGACGGCTTCGCCGTCTTCTTCCTCGTCCTCGTCTCCGCCGTGCTCGTCGTGGCGGCGATCCTCGGCGCGGGGTACCTGCGGCGCGAGGGGATCGAGGGCTGCGAGTACTACGCGCTCGCCCTCATCTCCGGGTCGGGCGCGATGTTCATGGCGTCGGCGAACGACCTGATCCTCATCTTCCTTTCCCTCGAGGTGCTGTCGATCCCGCTCTACGTGCTGGCGGGTTTCGACCGCCGGCGGGCGACCTCCCAGGAAGCGGCCATCAAGTACTTTGTGCTCGGCGCGTTCTCGTCGGCGGTCTTCGTCTACGGCATCGCGCTCGTCTACGGCGCGACCGGATCGACGAACCTGCCGGAGATCGCGGCGTTCCTTGCCCACAACGTCATCACGGCGAACGGCGTGCTGCTCGCCGGGATCGCCCTCATCATCGTCGGCTTCTCGTTCAAGGTCGCCGCGGTGCCGTTCCACATGTGGACCCCCGACGTCTACCAGGGCGCGCCCACGCCGGTGACGGGGTTCATGGCGGCGATCGCCAAGGCCGGTGGCTTCGCGGCGTTCCTGCGGGTCTTCGTCGCGACGTTCCCGACGCTGCGCGGCGACTGGCAGCCCGTCGTCTGGGCGCTCGCCGCCGTGACGCTCCTCGGCGGCGCCGTCGTCGCGCTCGTCCAGCGCGACGTGAAGCGCATGCTCGCCTACTCCTCGATCAACCACGCCGGCTTCGTCCTCATCGGCCTGCAGGCGGCGACGACGCGGGGTGTCGCCGCGGGCGCGTACTACGTGTTCGCCTACGCCTTCATCGTGCTCGGCAGCTTCGCCGTGGTCGGCGTCGTGGGCGGGAAGGGCGACCGCCACCACGACCTCGAGGCGTATCGGGGCCTCGCGACCCACAACCCGGTGCTGGCGACGACCTTCACCGTGCTGCTGCTCGCCCAGGCGGGGGTGCCGTTCACGACCGGGTTCTTCGCCAAGTTCTACGTCGTCGAGGCGTCGGTCGGGGCGCACAGCTATGCCCTCGCCGTCATCGCGATGGCCTCGGCGGCGATCGCCGTCTTTTTCTACCTGCGCGTCGTGCGCCTGATGTTTGCGACCCAGCCCGCGCCCACTCCCGCCGGACCGGTGGCGCCGGCGGAGGCTCCCGCCGGGGGCGTGGCGACCCTCGTGCGCCCGGTCGCCGAGCGTCTCGCCGTCTCGCCGGCTATCGCCCTCGGGCTCACCATCTGTCTCGGCGTGACGGTCGTCTTCGGCGTCTGGCCCCAGCCGCTCATCGATTTCGCCCGGGCCGCGACGCTCATCTTCCACTAGGCGGGTGCCGCCCGGCCCGCCGGCTCAATCGCGGTAGTTGCCGAACTGGACCGGGATGCCGAGGTCCTCTTCTCGCAGTCGGGCGATCACGGCCTGGAGGTCGTCGCGCTTCTTGCCGAAGACGCGCACCTGGTCACCCTGGGACTGGGAGGTCACGCCTTTCAGGTTGAGGTCCTTCACGATCTTGTTGATCCGGCGCGCGTGGTCCGCCGAGATCCCGGCCACCAGCGCGACGTGCTGGCGCACCGCGCCCTTGGCGGCCTCCTCCACCTTGCCGTAGGAGAGGGCCTTCAGCGACACCTTGCGGCGCACGAGCTTCTCCTCGAGCACCTGGGTGAGCGCGCGCAGGCGGTCCTCGGTCGGCGCGTGAAGCTCGATCTCGTGCGGGCTGAGCTCGAGCGTCGAGCCGGTGTTCTTGAAGTCGAACCGGGTCGCGACCTCGCGCGAGGCCTGGTCGACGGCGTTGCGTACTTCCTGGAAATCGATCTCGGAGGTGACGTCGAAACTCGGCATCCCACCACGCTACCGGCGGGGGCGCGCCGGTTCCGGGCCGGCGGCACCGGCCCGCTTTGGCGCACCCGGGGTTGCCGGGCTTCGATTATCCTCGTCGTCTCGCGGGTCGGTACCCAAGCGGACAACGGGAGCAGACTGTAAATCTGCTGGCACTGCCTACGTAGGTTCAAATCCTACCCGGCCCACTTTTCCCAGGAAAAATACCGGTTTTCCGTCCACGACGACGCGCGCCGCGACGACACCTCCCGGAACCGCGTCGCGCCGGACCGCGGCCCGATCGCGAGCCCACGTCGCGCCGGCGAGGACCTAGTTCCCTGGCGGGACACGCCGCCGGGCGCGAGCCTGGTCGCGATGGCGCACACCCGGGCCGGTCCGGATTCTTTTCCGACCTTTGTCGCGCCGGAGGTGGGCGCGGGGCCGCGGCCGGAACACCGCCGGGTGATCCTCGCCGTGCTCAGCGTGAGCCTCCTCATCGTGAGCCTCGACAGCACGATCCTGAACGTCGCATTGCCGACGATCGTGCGCGCCATGCACGCCACGTCGAGCCAGCTGCAGTGGATCGTCGACGCCTACGTGATCGTCTTCGCCGGGCTCCTGCTCGCCCTCGGCAGCCTTGGCGACCGGGTGGGGCGCAAGTGGGTCTTTATGGCAGGGCTCACCCTGTTCGCCGCCGGCTCCGCGGCCTCGGCGTTCTCGGTGACGCCCGACCGTCTCATCGCGGCGCGTGCGTTCATGGGGATCGGCGGGGCCGCGATCATGCCGTCGACACTGTCGATCCTCGCCAGCGTTTTCACCGGCCCGCGAGAACGGCTCCAGGCGATCGGCGTCTGGTCGGGCACGACCGGGCTCGGGGTCGCCGTCGGCCCGGTGGCCGGCGGCTGGCTGCTCGCCCACTACTGGTGGGGGTCGGTCTTCCTAATCAACGTGCCGATCGCGCTGCTGGGACTTCTCGCCGCGGCCTGGTGCGTGCCGAACTCGCGCAACCCGGCGAGCAAGCGGACCGACCCGATCGGGGTCGTGCTGTCGATCGCCGGCATGGCCCTGTTGCTCTGGGGGATCATCGAGGCCCCCAACCGGACGTGGACCTCGCCCGTCATCATCGGGGCGATCGTCGTCGCGGTGGCGGTGCTTGCCGCGTTCGTCTGGTGGGAGCGCCGCTCGACGCACCCGATGCTCGAGATGTCGCTCTTCGGATCCCGGCGGTTCTCGGTGGCGATCGGCGCGATGGGCCTCGTGATCTTCGCCCTCATGGGGGCGCTCTTCCTCCTCACGCAGTACCTGCAGTTCTCACTCGGATACAGCGCGTTGCAGACCGGGCTCCGCATCGCGCCGATCGCCGCGGTGCTCCTCGTCGTGGCGCCGCTGTCGACACTCGCCGTCCGCTACGTCGGGACGAAGCCCGTCGTGTTCGCCGGGCTCGGCCTCATCGCCGTCGGGCTGGCGTTGCTGGCGCGGATCACGGTCCACGGCACGTACCTCGAGGCGCTCCCGGCACTGTTTCTGATGGGCACCGGCGTCGGGCTGGCGCTCGCGCCGTGCACGGAGTCGGTGATGGGCTCCCTGCCCCCAGCCGAGCTCGGCGTTGGCTCGGCGACGAACAGCACGTTTTTGCAGCTCGGGGGGGCCCTCGGGGTCGGCATCCTCGGCAGCCTGCTCAACACCCGGTACGCCGACCGGATGGGCCCGGCGCTCGCCCCGTACCTGAGCGCGATCCCGCACTCGATGCGGCAGACGGTCCAGGGCCAGATCACCGGGTCCCTGGGCGGGGCGCTCGCGCTCGCGGCGCGGGTCGGCTCCCTGGGGAAGGAGCTCGCCCGGGTGGCGAGGGAATCCTTCGTTTCCGGCATGGACCTCGCCCTCCTTGTCGCCACCGTCGTCGTCGCTGTCGCGGCGTTCGTCGTCCTTTTCGTGCTGCCGACCAGGGACGCGCGCCCAGCGGACCAGACGGCCGCCGGGCCGTCGGGGCGTCGGGAAGGCCGGTAGCGGCCGGTCGGCCCGTCGCCGGGGCCGGTGGCGCCGGGGTCCGGATCTCCGGGTTGTCGGCCGCCGTCGCGCGGGCCTAGCGTCGCAGAGGAGGTGGTTGCCTTGAGGACTGATCGCGTGCTTGCCGAAGCCGTGCGGGCGTGGGTCATCGAAGAGCGGCCGGGCGATCGCGCCACGGCCAGTCGGGCTGCCGCCGTCGCCCAGGTTTGCTACACGAACGGCGGGTCCGTTTCCGAGGCGTGCCATCAGGCCCACGCCTTCGTCGACAGCTGGACCCGGCACCCGGCCCACAAGCAAGCCCGTTCGCGCCGGAGGGGCCCGTTCCCCTTCTAAAGCGTCGGACGTGACGTCCGGACGAGTCGACCGTCATCCAGCCGGGTAGGTGGTGCGCGCCCCGCGGTGACGGTCCGGACGCGCTCGGGGCCGGGCCGCGGCGACCCCGTGGTGAGCCGCTGGCCGGTCGCCAAAGACGGGGAACCCGGCCGTTAGGGCCCCGGGAAAACGGATCCGACCACACGCCGGGCGCAGGCGTGCGGACTGACGGGGCGTCGGCCGTAACCTGGCTCCCGGCAACGATCCAAGGGGGGGTTGAGATGGACCACGTAGCAGCGCTGCGACACGCGTTCGACTTGTTCAACGCTGGCGATATCGAGGGCTTCGGCGACAATTTGGCCGAGGACTTCGTCGACCACGAGCCCGTGCCGGGCATCCCGCCGACGAAGGCCGGGACGAAGGAACTGCTCACCGGCATGCGGGCGGGCTTTCCCGATATGCGCTTCGACGTCGAGGACATCCTGGCGGACGGTGACAAGGTCGTCGCCCGCCTGCACGTCACCGGGACGCAGACGGGGAGTTTCATGGGGATCCCGGCGACGGGCCGCAGGATCGACGTGGCGGCTATCGACATCGTGCGGTTCGCCGACGACGGTCTCGCCCACGAGCACTGGGGTGTGATGGACGTGATGTCGATCATGCAGCAGCTCGGCGTCGTGCCGGAGGGGATGCCCGGCTAGCTCCGGACGCGACGAGGCGCCCGTCCCGCCATCACCCGGAACGGGCGCCTCGCTCTGGCGTAGCCCGAAGAGCGAGCGCCTCGGGAGGTGGCGCCCGGAGCCCGCTGGCCCCTGCTTCCGCAACACCCTCAAGCGTGCGGTCTGCCTGCCCCCTGAGACCTGCCCGGACACGATATCGGGCAACCCCCAAGCTCGTCCTTCGGATGGGGAGGTCGGTACCAGCCGTAGTCGCTGACCCCCACCGGGTCTTTTTTCGACCCGCAGTGTGCAACAACGCGTCTGGCGCGAATGTTCCCGATCACCGCGATGCGCCTCGACGGGCCCGTGGCGACGGACCGCGACAGGATGGAAAGGTGCTCGCCGTCGTCTCGCCCGCGGCCTACTGGATCACTGTCGGGCTGGGCGCCGTACTCTGCGGGGCGTTGTGTCTCGCCGCCCGGCGCAACGCGGGCCCGTGGCGGATCGTCGCGGCCCGACTCATCGGCCTGGCGCTCGGGGCGGACATCGTCGCGTATTCCGTCGGGCTCGTCGTGGCGAAGACCTGGACGGCCGACACCTCGTTGCCGCTCGCGCTGTGCAACGCGGGGGTGGTCGTCGCCGCCGTCGCCTGCTGGTGGCGGATCCCGCTCCTCGTCGAGCTGACCTACTTCGTCGGTCTCGCCGGGACGCTGCAGGCCGTGCTCACCCCGGACCTCAGCGTCGCCTTCCCCCACCTCGTGTTCTTCGAGTACCTCGTCGGTCACGTCGGGATCGTGCTCGCCGCGTTCTTCCTCGTCGTCGGCATGCGCCTCCGGCCCCGCTCGGGCGCCGTCGTCCGGGTGTTCACGATCGCCGCCGCCTACACGGCGTTCGTCGGGCTCGTCGACGGCGTGACGGGCGCGAACTACATGTTCCTGCGGCGGCCCCCCGGGGAGTGGACGGTGCTGCGGTTGCTCGGACCGTGGCCGTGGTACGTCGTCAGCGCGGCCGGGGTCGCGCTCGTGCTGCTCTTCCTGCTCGACCAGCCCTTCCAGCACGGCTGGGACGCCCTGCGTTGGCGGAGGTCGACCCCCGCGGGCTGATCCCCCGACCGACCGCCCGGTCCGGGGGCGCGGCGCTTCGCCGGCTCAGGCCGTGTCCTTTCGGCGACGGGCGAGAGTCACGTCGGCGACGAGGAGGGCGACGAGGAGGGCGCATCCGACGGCGGCGAGCGCGAGGGCGGTGCGCAGCCCGGGCGGCGAGTACTCGAACGTGACGAGGCTTCGTCCGGCGGGAAGCTCGACCGCCTGGACGACCCCGTGCCGCTGCAGCGTCGCCGGGACGACACGGCCCCCTTCGGTCACCGTCGCGTGCCAGCCGGGGAGGTCGGCGACGCTTCGGACGAGGAGGATGGGGTGCGCGGCGTCGACGGCGACCGTCTCGGTCGGCGTCCACGGCGACGAGGAGACGACCCGGATGGCGGCGGCGACGCGCTTTTCGCCGGACGGCGAGAACGCGGTAAGCGGGCCGAACGCCCGCGTGTCGGTGAGGAGCTGGTACGCCCCGATCGACCCGGTGATCCTCCAGTGCGGCGGTGTCACGTCGGCGGAGAGCAGGCCCGTTGGCGAGAAGACCGCGCCCTTCGCCGTCGTCACCGCCACCGCGAGCGCGGTCGGACCGCCGCCGGCACCGGCGAGGGTGAGCCCGACGCTCGCCAGCCCCCGGCCGAAGTAGGCGGTCGCGCTGTTCGTGTCGACGACGACGCGGGTGGGCGCGCGTTGACCCCGCGCGCCGAGGAGCCGGACGGCGCGCGCGTCGGATGCGAGCACCGAGCGCGGCACGCCGAAGTACGTCGAGAGCTCGATCGAGGTGACGTCGACCGTGCCGCCGAAGTAGCGTGTTGTCGGTGCCGAGGCCGCCAGCGGGACGAGGCCGGGGTTCGCCGGCGTGACTTGGGTCCGGAACGCCCAGGGCAGCACGAGCAGCGCCCGAACGTCGAGCGAGTCGAAGACTTGGGTCGCGAACGCCGCCGGCGCGGCGCGGTTCTGGCCGTGCGTCCCGGTCGCGTCCGCGTACGCGGCCCAGGTGAGCGATCCGTAGCCCTGGACGCTTTCGAGCTTCGTGAAGACGTTGAGGTTCGGCGCGCCGATGTCGTTCAGCTCCACGCCCCCGACTCGGAAGTGGTCGACGACGAGGAAGCGCCCGTTCGCGCCGACGGCCCGGGCGAGCTCGCGCTCGAGCTGGTGCGGCGGGCCGAGCTCGCCCACCCGCACCGGCGCGAGCGAGCTCTGGTTCGCGGTGAATACGAGAAGGTCGACGACCGCCAGGCAGACGAGGGCGGCAACCCGCCGGCGCCGGGCGAGTCCGGGGCCGGCGAGGAGGAGCCACACCGCGGCACAGGCGATCACCGCGGTGACCGCGAGGTACGGCGCCACCCGCGCGACCGTCCACGGCCCGAGCGATTGCTTGCCGAAGGCGTGGGCGACCGTCTTGCCGCCGATGGCGGTGGCGGCAACAAGGGCAAGGATCACGCCGGGGACGGCGAACGGCGTGTACCTCTCCCACAAGGCGCGCCGCGTGCCCGGCTCCGGGGCCCGTCGCCGCGGGAGCGCGCTCCCGGGGTCGAGGAACTCCGCGGCCCAGTAGGCGACGAGGACCGAGCAGGCCAGCGCGACGAGGAGGAGGGCGCGGCTCGGCAGGCGGCTCACGTCCATGATCGGGATCCGCTGGAGCAGGTGGGGCAGCGGGGTCACCGAGCCGACGGTGATGACCAGTCCGACCGCCCCGATGAGGTACCAGACGCGGATCGCCGCCGCCCGCGGCGAACGCCACCGCCAGGCCAGCGCGACGACGGCGATGAGGGCGAGGACACCGGGATAGGCGTCGATCTCGCCGAGGTTGTAGCTCCCGACGTACTTGGCGAGGCCGATCGGCCCGCCCCCGAGGAGGTGCGGCACGAGGAGCAGGGGGAGCTGCGCGAGCCGCAGCTCGCCTGAGGTGAGGAATTTGAACGCGACGTGGGCGCGCTGGGAGATGGCGACGAACCGGGCGGTCGGCAGGACCTGCACCGCCCCGATGAGCGCCCCCGCACCACCGCCGAGGGCGTACAGCGCGGCGGTCCGGGCGCGCCGCGGCGAGTGCACGACCGCCGATACGGCGTAGATCACGGCCGCGAGGGCGGCGTAGACGCCCGCCTCGGGGCTCCCGGCGAGCATGGTCGCGGCCGTCGCCGCGCCGAGCAACGCCGTCCAGGCCAGACGGTGGCGTTCCGGTCCGCGGGCGATGCGCTCGAGGGCGACGAGCACCCAGGCGATCGACGCCGCGGTCTCGACGACGTCGAGGTGGACGGCCTGCGAGGAGACGAAGCCGGCGAGCCCGAACGTCGCGCCGCCGAGCGCGGCGCACAACGGCCCGAGGCGGCTGAAGCGGAGGAAGGTGTAGAGCCCGACCGCGGCGGCACCGAAGGCGGCGACCTCGGCGGCGACCCAGGCGACGAGCGGCGGGAAGATCGCGAAGAAAAAGATGTCGGGGAAGGCGGAACCGGCGTTCGACGAGGCGAGGAGCGGCGACCCTGCCCAGGCGTAGGGGTCGTACACGGGAAGGTGGCCGTGGCGGATGATCTCACCGGCGAGCACCCGCAGCGGGTAGTTCTGGATGACGGCATCGCCGGTGAGCAGCGGGTAGCCGAGCGCGGCGGGGACCGAGAAGGCGACAAGGGGGATCCCGACGAGGATCGCGAGCGCGATCCAGTCGCCCCGGGTGAGGCGCGTGACTCGCACCGGGGTCTTAGCTGGCGCCGAACGGCGAGCAAACCACCGGCCGCACCGGGCGGAGCGCTGACCGGAGGACTCGCGACGTCACGCCGGAACCGTATCCCAGCGCAACCGGCCGGGGCGACCGCCGCCGACGTCTGTCGTCCCCTGTATCGGCGGCGGACGAGTCGGTAGGCTCCGGGAGTGTCGACGGGTCAACTCGGTCGGCAGACCGCGAGCGCGCCATCCGAGGAGGAACGGGCCAAAGGTTGGCGCCCGCGTCTCCAGCAATTCCTGACCTCGATCGCCGGGCCCGCGGGTCGTGAGCGCGCGTGGACGATCTGGCGGTGGCTCGACTCCCAGCTTGACCGCTGGCGCGCACCGGCGCGAACGGTCGAGCCCTACGTGCCCGGGGAGACCAAGCTCGGGTGGTCGCTCGCCCGCCCGGCGATCATGGGCTTCGTCGCCACGACGGCCATCTTCCTCGGCGCGACGCAGCCGAACTCCCCGTTCACGTCGAAGCTCCCTGATTCCTGGTACTTCGGGATCCCAGCCCCGGCGCTCGTGCAGGGCTACACCCCCGCACCCGGGCAGTGGCTGTTTTTCGGGGTCGTCGCCGTCTACGGCGGCATGGTGCTGCTGATCCGCGCCTGGTACGACATCTTCAAGCTGACCTCGGGACGCCCGGGCATCCCGGTCATCCGTCTCGCCCCGGTCTTTGTCGCCTGGGTGTTGCCGCTGCTCGTCGTCGCGCCGCTTTTCAGCAAGGACGTCTACGCCTACGCCGCCCAGGGCGAGATGATGTCGCGCGGGATCAACCCGTACCTGTACGGCACCGGCGTGCTCGGCGCGACGCCGTTCTCGCATCTCGTCGACCGGCTCTGGATCAACTCCTCTTCTCCGTACGGCCCGTTCTTCTTGGTCGTCGACGGCTGGATCGTCACGTTCGCGCACCACGACCTCCTGCTCTCCGTGGTCGGTCTGCGCCTGCTCGCCCTCGTCGGCGTCGTCCTGTTCGCCGTCGCCGTCCCGTCGATCGCCCGGTCGTTCGGCCGGGATCCCTCGACGGCGTTCGTGCTCGCCGCCCTGAACCCGCTCGTTCTGCTCAACCTCGTCGGGGGGGCGCACAACGACGCGCTCATGGTCGGTCTCCTCGCCGCCGGGTACGCCTTCTCGCGCAGGCACCGACCCGTCGTCGGCATCGTGCTCTGCGGTCTTGCCGCGGCGGTGAAGGTCCCCGCGCTCCTTGGTGCCGTTTACATCGGATGGGAGTGGCTCGGACCGGGGCGCAGCATCCGGGAACGGGTCCGGCCGGTGGCGACGGCGTTGCTCTTAGCCGTCGGGACGATGGTCTGCATCTCCGAGGCGGCGAATCTCGGGTGGGGCTGGATCGGGGGCCTGACGGAGCCGGACACCGTGCGGTCGTGGCTCGACCCGGCGACCGGGATCGCGCTCGTGCTCGGTCACCTCGTCGCCGTGCTCGGCTTCGGGCACCACGTGCACATGATCCTCACCGTCGTTCGGGGAACGGCGGCCTGCATCGCCGGGCTGATCGGGCTCTGGCTGCTCGCGAACTCGGAACGGGTCGGGTCGCTGCAGGCGATCGGCTGGACCCTGTTCGCCGTGGTCGTCCTCGGCCCGGTCGTCCAGCTCTGGTACCTGTCGTGGAGCTTCGTCTTCCTCGCCCCGGTCGCCGTCGGGTTGACGCGCAAGGTCGTCATCGGAGTGTCGGCGGTGGCCTGCTTCCTCGGGCTCACCGGGGGTCACGTCTTCATCAGCGAGATCAAGTCCGCCAACAGTGTCCTCGTCGCGTTCGCCTGTGCCGCCCTCGTCGCCATCGGCGCGTTCCTCCTGCGACCGAAGTACCCGCGAACCCGCCCGACGCACAGGGAGCTGGTTGGCTCCTCGTAGCGCCTAGAGGAGCAGTTGCATGAGGTCGACGTCGAGCCAGCGGCCGAACTTCCTCCCGACCTCGCGTTCGGTGCCGACGAGATCGAACCCGCACGACCGGTGCAGCGCGATCGAGGCGTCGTGGTCGCCGACGATCCTCGCCATCACCGAGTGGAAGCCGTGTGTCCGGGCGCGTTCGACGAGCTCCGTTAGGAGCGCCTTGCCGACCCCGCGGCCGCGGCAGTCCTTCGCGACGTAGACGGAGTCCTCGACGGTCGTCGAGTACGCCGGGCGCGGCCGGTAGGGCGAGAGGGAGCCGAAGCCGACGACACTCGAGTCGGCCTCGGCGACGATGAGCGGGTACACACCGGAGTGCTGTGCCATCCACTCGGCGTGCTCCGCGACGCTCCGTTCGACGAGATCGAAAGTGACCGTCGACCCGGCGACCTCGGTGTTGTAGATGGACCGGATCGCCTCGGCGTCAGCGGCACGCGCCGTTCGGATCTCCACGCCGACGACACTACCGATCGTGCCGCGCGCGCCGAAATCCACCGACGGTCCGGCCGCGCGCTTGGGTAAGATGCGACCCGTCGGAAACGCGACAGGATCCGTCGCCCCCTTAGCTCAGTCGGCAGAGCACAGCCATGGTAAGGCTGTTGTCGTCGGTTCGATTCCGACAGGGGGCTCGCAGTCGAAGGCGGCGTAGCTCAGTTGGTAAGAGCACACGGCTCATAATCGTGGGGTCGCCGGTTCGAGTCCGGCCGCCGCTACCAGCCCCTCCGGTGACGGGCGGGCGATTGAGGCCCTAGGGTGTACGCGCAGTCGCTGGCGGCGACGGCGAGCACGACGAGGAGCGATCGGTGGCGAAGAACGAGAAGCGGGTCAAGGTCACCCTCGAGTGCGAGGTGTGCAAGCGCCGCAACTACATCACGACGAAGAACAAGCAGAACGACCGCGAGCGCATCGAGATGCGCAAGTACTGCCCCCACGACAAGCAGCACACTCTGCACAAAGAGACGCGGTAGCCGCCAGCCCGCGGCGGCGCCCGCCTGGCGGCTATGTCCGTTACCGGCCTGATTCGGCGCGCCTCGTGACGTGCGCGCCGCGCTCGCCGATGGATGACCGGGGACGACCCGGTGCTAACGTCATACGGCCCACGACGGTGCGGTACGGACGCGCCGGTACGAGCGTGTGCGACGCTTTTAGGGCAGTAGCTCAATTGGCAGAGCACCGGTCTCCAAAACCGGCGGTTGGGGGTTCGAGTCCCTCCTGCCCTGCTCACCTGCCAGACCCGAGGACGACGACGTGAACAGAGAGACGAGGCGGCTCCTCCAGCGACAGGGGCAGCTCGGGGCCGATGGGGCGCCGACGACGCGGCGCGCCCCGTCGACGGGGGCTGCGCGCCGGGCGCCCGAACGCGCGCGTCCCGGGATCGTCCAGCGGGTCGGTACGTACCTGAGGGAGGTCCGCTCCGAGCTGTCGAAGGTCCTCTGGCCGCGACGGGAAGAGGTCGTGACCTACTCGGCCGTCGTGCTGACGACGCTCGTTTTCATCGCGCTTCTGATCTTCGGGCTGAACTACGTCTTCGCGCGGGGCGTGGTCTACCTGTTCCACCGGTGACGGCCCGGCGGGCGTGGGTTGTCGCGGCACCGGCGGCGGGGACCAGGTCCAGATGATCGGTGACGACGAGATGGCGAGGCCCGGGTGCGGGTGAGACGAGCAAGCGACAGGCGACGATGGCGATGACGACCGACGGACACGACGAGGACACGGCGCAGGACGCGCCGGTCCCGGCGGAGACACCCGACGTGGCAGAACCTGCCCCGGCGGCGGTCGGTGCGACGCCGGAGGGGACCTCCGAGGCCGTCCCGCCCGTCGGCGAATCCCCCGAACCCGGCCCCGAGGCCGGGGAGCTGGAGGCCGCCGCCGAGCCGGCCGACGAGGAGCCCGAGGAGTTCGTCGAGACCGCGCCGCCACCCGCGCCGAGTCCCTTCGACCGACCCGGTGAATGGTTCGTCGTCCACACCTATGCCGGCTACGAGAACAAGGTGAAGTCGAACCTCGAGAGCCGGATCGCGTCGATGAACATGGAGGAGCGCATCTACGAGGTCGTCATCCCGATGGAGGAGGTCGTCGAGTTCAAGGGCGGCAAGAAGGTCACCGTCCAACGGAAGGTCTTCCCCGGCTACCTGCTCTGCCGGTGCGAGCTCGACGACGACTCCTGGTCTGTCATCCGGCAGACGCCGGGCGTGACGAGCTTCGTCGGTCCCGGGACGAAGCCGACGCCCCTGACGCGGTCCGAGGTCGATGGCATCCTCCAGGTCCGGGAGGAAGGCGCCGAGGCGCCGCGGGCGCGCCGCCCCCGCCTCGAGCACGAGGTCGGCGAGACGGTGCGCGTGAAGGAGGGGCCGTTCGCCGACTTCACGGGCGAGGTCGCCGAGATCAACGAGGACCAGCTGAAGCTCAAGGTCCTCGTCAACATCTTCGGGCGTGAGACGCCCGTCGAGCTCGAATTCAGCCAAGTCGCGAAGCTCTAGATTCGCAGCGAGAGGAAAGATCGTCCCATGGCCCGCAGGCGTGTCACCGCCGTCGTCAAGATCCAGCTCCCCGCGGGGGCGGCGACACCCGCGCCCCCGGTCGGGACGGCGCTCGGCCCGCACGGCGTCCAGACGATGGAATTCTGCAAGCAGTACAACGCGGCGACGGAGCCGAAGCGGGGGACGATCATCCCCGTCGAGATCACGATCTACGAGGACCGTACGTTCAGTTTCATCCTGAAGACCCCGCCGACGACGGTGCTGCTGCGCGAAGCGGCCGGACTCGAGAAGGGGACCGGCCTCGCCGGCCGGGAGGAGCTCGGGACGATCACCGACGAGCAGCTCGCCGCGATCGCCAAGACGAAGCTCCCCGACCTCAACGCGAACGACCTCGAGGCCGCCAAGCGGCAGGTCGAGGGCACGGCGCGATCGATGGGCATCAGCGTCGCGCGTTGAGCGGGCGCGCACGACACAGACAGACAGAGGACGAACCATGTCGAACAAGGGCAAGCGGTATCTCGACGCACTGAAGCGGCTGAACCGCGAGCGGCTCTACTCGCCCGCGGAGGCGGTCGATCTCGTGAAGAGCCTCGCCAAGGCGAAGTTCGACGAGACGATCGAGCTCGCCGTGCGGCTCGGCGTCGACCCGCGCCGTGCTGAGCAGATCGTGCGCGGCTCGCTGACCCTGCCCGCGGGGACCGGTCGCAAGGTCCGGGTCGCCGTCTTCGCCGCCGGCGAGGCCGCCGCGGCGGCGCGGACGGCGGGCGCCGACTTCGTCGGCGCCGACGACCTGATCGCCCGGGTCGAAAAGGAGGGCTTCCTCGACTTCGACGTCGCGATCGCGACACCCGATCTCATGTCGCAGGTCGGGCGGCTCGGGCGCGTGCTCGGGCCTCGGGGCCTCATGCCGAACCCGAAGACCGGGACCGTGACGACCGAGGTCGCCGCGGCGGTCGCCGAGTTCCGCTCCGGACGCGTCGAGTACCGGACCGACCGGACCGGGAACGTCAACCTCCGGGTCGGCAAGGCGTCATTCGACCGAACCCAGCTGCTCGAGAACGTGCGGGCGGTGCTCGACGAGCTGCAGCGCGTGAAGCCGGCGACCGCGAAGGGGAAGTACGTGCGCTCGGTGACGCTCGCCTCCACGATGGGCCCCGGCGTGCCGATCGACACGAGCCGGATTCGGATCACCGACGAGGATCTCGTCGCTACGGCGTAGTGGGGCCGCGGCTCGGCGTGTAACGTGTCTGCCGACATGCGGGCGTGAGCCCGCACGAGCCTGAGAAATCCGGTGCGCCGAGGCGCGTAAAGGGCGAGAGCCCGCCTGACGAGGCAAGCGTTCCACCGCTTCCCCGTCTTGCCGCTCGGTGCCGCGCCGATGGACCGGCTGATGAGAGGGAGCGAACGTGGAGACTGAGCTGCGCACGCCACGGCCGGAGAAGGTCGCGGTCGTCGACGACGTCCGAAGCCGTCTGAACAGCGCTGCCGCGACGATCATCACCGAGTACCGGGGCCTGTCCGTCGCCCAGATCCAGGTCCTTAGGCGGGCGCTCGTCGCCGCCGGGGGAGAGTACAAGGTCTACAAGAACACCCTCGTCCGCCGGGCCGCGCACGATAACGGGCTCGAATCGCTCGACGACCTGCTGGACGGCCCGACGGCCCTCGCCTTCGTGACCGGCGACGTTTCCGCGGTCGCCAAGGCGCTGAAGGAGTTCGCCCGCACGAACCCGAAGCTCGTCGTCAAGGGGGCGCTCGTCGGGGGCGGGCTCTTTGACGCGGCCCAGACCTCGGCGCTTGCCGACCTGCCCTCCCGCGATGTCCTGCTCGCCCAGATCGCCGGCGCGTTCGCCGCGCCGCTGCAGGCGTTCGCCGGTCTGCTCGGGGCGCTCCCCCGGAAGTTCGCCTATGGGCTCGCCGCGCTGATCGAGCAGCGTGGCGGTGTCGAGCCGGCCGCCTCGCCCGTCCCGGCGGAAGCCGAGGTCGCGGAAGCCGAGGTCGCGGAAGCCGAGGTCGCGGAAGCCGAGGTCAGCGAGCCGGAGGCCGTGGCCGACGCGCCCGCGTCCGTCGGCGAACCGGTCGTGGCCGACGAGGCGGCCCCCGAGGAGGGGTTCGCCGGCGAACCGGCCGAGCCGGAGGGATCCGGCACCGCCGGCGAGTGAGGCCGGTCCAACCAGGTCGTACACGTTCGAATAGGGAAGGAAATCACGATGGCGACGAAACAGAGCATCCTCGACGAGATCTCGAAGATGACGGTCCTCGAGCTCGCTGACCTGCTGAAGGAGTTCGAAGAGCGGTTCGGCGTGACCGCGGCGGCACCGGTGGCGGTGGCGGCCGCGCCCGCAGCCGGCGGGACGGCCGGCGGCGAGCCCGAGGTCGAGGAGCAGGACGAGTTCGACGTGATCCTCGCCGCGGCGGGCGAGAAGAAGATCCAGGTCATCAAGGAGGTGCGCGCCCTCACAAGCCTCGGCCTCAAAGAGGCGAAGGACCTCGTCGACGCGGCCCCGAAGCCGGTCCTCGAGAAGGTCTCGAAAGAGGACGCCGAGAAGGCAAAGGCGCAGCTCGAGGGCGCTGGCGCGACGGTCCAGCTCAAGTAATCGCTGGTGGGGAGGGCCGGGGGGCTTCGCCGCCGGCCGCCCCTGGCGGGGACATCTTGACCCCGCGCCTCGCGTCCCGTACCCTGCCGCGTGGACACGCGCGCGAGCGTTGTCCTTTTTGTCGACGCGCGCCTATGCTGTGTCCTGTCGTGCTCGTCTGTCGCGCTTCAGATTCAGCCGTCCGGTGAAGCGCGCCCCCGGCGCAGTCACCGTTCGTTGCCCAGCTTGACCCGCTCTCGCGAGGAGTAGCCCGTTGCCGTCACGTTTCCGCACCCCGGAGCGTTTTTCTTTCGCGAATCTCGATGAAGTCCTGACCCTGCCCGATCTCGTCGCCGTCCAGCGCGACTCGTTCGAGTGGTTCCTGCACCGGGGCCTCGCCGAGACCTTCGCCGACATCAGCCCGATCGAGGACTTCACCGGGCAGCTCCAGCTGAAGCTGGAGTTCGACCCCGAGGACATCGACCTGCGGCCGGAGCCGAAGTTCGAAATCGACGAGTGCAAGTCGAAGGACATGACGTACGCCGCGCCGATCTTCGTCCGGGCGCAGTTCATGAACGCCTCGACCGGCGAGATCAAAGAGCAGACGGTCTTCATGGGCGACTTCCCGATGATGACCCGGAAGGGCACGTTCATCATCAACGGGACCGAGCGGGTCGTCGTCAGCCAGCTCGTGCGGTCGCCGGGGGTCATCTTCCAGCCGGGCCGCGACGCGAAGACGATCGTCACCGGGACCGTCCACCCCTACCGGGGCGAGTGGATCGAGTTCGACGTCGAGGCGAAGCCGGGGCGCGACGTGACCGCCGGCACCCGGGTCGCCCGCAAGCGCCGCCTGTCGCTGTTCGTCCTGCTGCGCGCCCTCGGCTACGAAGACGGCGAGTTCCTGGAGCGCTTCGTCCGCCACTTCGACTTCCTCACCAGCCAGTGGGACAAAGAGCGCGAGCTCATCCCGACCCGCGACGACGCGCTGCTGGAGATCTACAAGCGGGCGCGCCCGGGCGAGCCGCTCTCGCTCGAGTCGGCGCGGGCGTACTTCGAGAACGCCTTTTTCAACCCGCGCCGCTACGACCTCACCCGGGTCGGCCGCTACAAGCTCAACCGCAAGCTCGGTCCCGAGATCGAGAAGATCTCCCAGATCCTCGAGATCGACCTCGAGCGCCCGGCGCCCGGCCAGGGGGTGCTCAGCCCGAGCGAGATCCTCGCCGCCTCGACCTACATGCTCCACCTCGCCAACGGCGAGCCCGGCTACCGGCTCGACGACCAGGACCACTTCGCCAACCGGCGCATCCGCTCGGTCGGCGAGCTGATCCAGAACCAGGTCCGGATCGGGCTTTCCCGGATGGAACGGGTCGTGCGCGAACGGATGACGACCCAGGACGTCGAGGCGATCACGCCCCAGACGCTCATCAACATCCGCCCGGTCGTCGCGGCGATCAAGGAGTTCTTCGGGACGAGCCAGCTGTCGCAGTTCATGGACCAGCACAACCCGCTGTCGGGCCTCGCCCACAAGCGCCGCCTCTCGGCCCTCGGGCCGGGCGGGCTGTCGCGCGAGCGCGCCGGCTTCGAGGTGCGCGACGTGCACACCTCCCACTACGGACGGATGTGCCCGATCGAGACGCCCGAGGGGCCGAACATCGGCCTCATCGGCCACCTCGCGACCTACGCGCGGGTGAACGAGCACGGGTTCATCGAGACGCCTTACCGGAAGGTCTCCAACGGACGGGTGACCGAGGAGATCGTCTACCTCGCCGCCGACGAGGAAGAGGAGTACGTCATCGCCCAGGCCTCGGCGACCCTCGACCGCAACGGCCGGTTCACCGGCGAGCGCGTGCTCGTCCGGCGCGGGCCGCAGGGAGCCGGGGTGCGCGTCGGCGCCACGACGACCTCGTACGGCACGACGAGCGAGGTGGACTACGTCCCGCCGGCCGAGGTCGACCTGATGGACGTCTCGCCGAAGCAGATCGTCTCGGTGTCGACGGCGCTCATCCCCTTCGTCGAGCACGACGACGCCAACCGGGCGCTCATGGGCGCCAACATGCAGAAGCAGGCCGTGCCGCTGCTCGTCGCGGAGGCGCCGTTCATCGGCACCGGCGTCGAAGCCCGCGCCGCCCAGGACGCCGGCGAGGTCATCATCGCCGCGGGGGCGGGGCGCGTCACCGAGATCTCCGGGAACCAGGTCGTCGTCGAGTACAAGCCGGGGCAAAAGGACCGCTTCGGCGTCGAGCTCGGCAAGAAGACCTACCCGCTCGCTAAGTTCCGCCGCTCGAACCAGAACACCTGCATCAACCAGAAGGTGCTCGTCGACGAGGGAGACCCCGTCGACCCCGGCGACGTGATCGCCGACGGCCCCTCGACGTACCACGGCGAGCTCGCCCTCGGCAAGAACCTGCTCGTCGCGTTCATGCCGTGGGAGGGGTACAACTACGAGGACGCGATCATCCTGTCCGAGCGCGTCGTGCGCGACGACGTGCTCACCTCGATCCACATCGAGGAGCACGAGGTCGACGCCCGCGACACGAAGCTCGGCCCCGAGGAGATCACGCGGGACATCCCGAACCTGTCCGAGGAGATCCTCGCCGACCTCGACGAGCGCGGCATCATCCGGATCGGCGCCGAGGTCGGCCCCGGCGACGTGCTCGTCGGCAAGGTGACCCCCAAGGGCGAGACGGAGCTCACCCCCGAGGAGCGGCTGTTGCGCGCGATCTTCGGCGAGAAGGCGCGCGACGTGCGCGACACGAGCCTCAAGGTCCCCCATGGCGAGTCGGGCAAGGTGATCGACGTCCGCGTGTTCTCCCGCGACGACTCCCACGAGCTCCCGCCCGGGGTGAACCAGCTCGTCCGGGTCTACGTCGCCCAGAAGCGCAAGATCACCGAGGGCGACAAACTCGCCGGGCGCCACGGGAACAAGGGCGTCGTCTCGAAGATCCTGCCGATCGAGGACATGCCGTACGCCGCCGACGGCACGCCCGTCGACATCATCTTGAACCCGCTCGGCGTTCCGTCCCGGATGAACGTCGGCCAGGTCCTCGAGGCGCACCTCGGCTACGCGGCGCGCTGGGGCTGGGACGCGGCCTCGGGAAGCACGACGGCGTCCTCGCCGGCGCGGGGCAACGAGCAAAAGACGCGCCCGAAGACCGACCCCGCGGTCTGGATCTCGACGCCCGTCTTCGACGGCGCGCACTGGGACGAGAAGGCCGAGGCGGGCAGGCACCCGACGATCAAGTCGATCTTCGAGCACCTCCACAACGATGCCGCCGACGGCTCGGCGCGCCTCATCCAGCCCGACGGCAAGGTGACGCTCTTCAACGGCCGGACCGGCGATCCCTACGACAACCCGATCTGTGTGGGCTACATGTACATCCTGAAGCTCGCCCACCTAGTCGACGACAAGATCCACGCCCGGTCGACGGGCCCGTACTCGATGATCACCCAGCAGCCCCTCGGCGGGAAGGCGCAGTTCGGCGGGCAGCGCTTCGGCGAGATGGAGGTCTGGGCCCTCGAGGCCTACGGCGCCGCCTACGCGCTCCAGGAGCTGCTCACGATCAAGTCCGACGACGTGCTCGGGCGCGTGAAGGTCTACGAGGCGATCGTGAAGGGCGAGAACATCCCCGAGCCCGGCATCCCCGAGAGCTTCAAGGTGCTCATCAAGGAGATGCAGTCGCTCTGCCTCGACGTCGAGGTGCTCGGCGTCTCCGGCGAGCAGATCGAGATGCGCGAGATCGACGAGGACGTGTACCGCACGGCCGAGGAGCTGGGGATCGACATCAGCCGGCCCGAGCGGGGCTCGGACGAGGAAGACGCCCGCCGCGCCGCCGAGAGGAGCTTCTAGGTGATCGACGTCAACGATTTCGACCAGCTGCGCATTGGCCTCGCCACGGCCGAGGACATCCGGACGTGGTCGAAGGGCGAGGTGAAAAAGCCCGAGACGATCAACTACCGCACCCTGCGCCCCGAGAAGGACGGGCTGTTCTGCGAGCGCATCTTCGGCCCGACCAAGGACTGGGAGTGCTACTGCGGCAAGTACAAGCGGGTCCGGTTCAAGGGGATCATCTGCGAGCGCTGCGGCGTCGAGGTGACGCGCTCGAAGGTCCGTCGCGAGCGGATGGGCCACATCGAGCTCGCCGCGCCGGTCGTCCACATCTGGTACCTGCGCGGCACGCGGTCGTGGCTCGCCTACCTGCTCATGGGCACCGAGGCCCGCGAGGAGCTGAAGGCGAAGCAGCTCGAGAAGGTCATCTACTTCGCGGCGTACCTCGTGACCCACGTCGACGAGGCGAAGCGCCACACCGACCTGCCGAACCTCGAGGCCGAGCTCGCCGCCGAGATCGGTGAGATCGAGCGGGAGCGCGACCTCGAGGCGGAACGGCGGCTCGCGGCCCTCGAGGCCGAGCTCGCCGCCCTCGAGGCCGAGGGCGCGAAGGAGTCCGAGGTCCGCGCCCGCCAGCGCGCCGTCGAGAAGGAGATCACCGGGATCCGCGACCGCGCGACCGGCGAGATCGTGATGGCGAGGCGCGCCCTCGACGAGCTGCGCGACCTCCACGCCCGGAAGATCATCGACGACGAGCTCCTGTGGCGACAGCTCCACTCCCGTTATGGCGAGTACTTCGAGGGTGGCATGGGCGCCGAGACGATCGCGCAGCTCATCAGCCGCATCGACCTCGACGAAGAGGAGATCAAGCTGCGCGAGGCGATCGACCCGACCGACGGTCGGCGCCCGCTCTCGGCTCAGCGCAAGCAGAAGGCCATCAAGCGGCTGAAGATCGTCTCGGCGTTCAACCGCCGCGACGACGACGGGCGGCGGGCGAACGACCCGCGGGCGATGATCCTGCAGGCGATCCCGGTCATCCCGCCGGACCTGCGTCCGATGGTCCAGCTCGACGGCGGCCGTTTCGCGACCTCGGACCTCAACGACCTGTACCGCCGGGTGATCAACCGGAACAACCGGCTGAAGCGCCTGCTCGACCTCGGCGCGCCCGAGATCATCATCAACAACGAGAAGCGGATGCTCCAGGAGGCCGTCGACGCGCTGTTCGACAACGGCCGCCGCGGACGCCCGGTCACCGGTCCAGGGAACCGTCCGCTAAAGAGCCTCTCGGACATGCTGAAGGGCAAGCAGGGGCGCTTCCGCCAGAACCTGCTCGGCAAGCGCGTCGACTACTCGGGCCGTTCGGTGATCGTCGTCGGCCCGACGTTGAAGCTCCACCAGTGCGGACTGCCGAAGCAGATGGCGCTCGAACTGTTCAAGCCCTTTGTCATGAAGCGTCTCGTCGACATCGAGATCGCCCCGAACATCAAGTCCGCCAAGCGCATGGTGGAACGGCGCCGTGCCCAGGTCTGGGACGTGCTCGACGAGGTCATCAAGGAGCACCCGGTGCTCCTGAACCGGGCGCCGACGCTCCACCGCCTCGGCATCCAGGCGTTCGAGCCCGTGCTCATCGAGGGCAAGGCGATCCAGATCCACCCGCTCGTGTGCGCGGCGTTCAACGCCGACTTCGACGGCGACCAGATGGCGGTGCACCTGCCGCTCTCGGCCGAGGCCCAGGCCGAGGCGCGGATCCTCATGCTCTCGGAGAACAACATCTTGTCGCCGGCGACGGGACGCCCGACGACGGTCCCGACCCAGGACATGGTGTTCGGGGTCTACTACCTCACGCTGATGGAGGATGACGCGGTGGGCGAGGGGCTCGTCTTCCGCCGCCTGCACGAAGTCGAGGCCGCCTACGAGCGCGGCTCGGTCGCGCTCCACGCCAAGATCAAGCTCCGCCGCGGTCCCGAGGGCTACCCGTTCGCCTACTGGGGGCTCCGTCACGGCGACGAGGCGGGCGCCGACGAACCCGACGAGATCGTCACGACGCCGGGCCGGCTCTTTTTCAACGCGGCCCTGCCGCCGGACTTCGGCTACGTGAACGACGTCGTCGGCAAGCGCGCCACCTCGATCGGCTCGATCGTCGAGCGCCTCGCCTCGCACTACCCGAAGGCGACCGTCGCCGAGAGCCTCGACCGCGTGAAGGAGCTCGGCTTCACCTTCGCGACCCGGTCCGGGCTCACGATCTCGATCGACGACGTGAAGACGCCTCCCGACAAGGCCATGATCCTCGACCGCTACGAGAAAGAGGCCGAGAAGGCCGAGGCGCAGTTCAAGCGCGGCATCATCACCGACGACGAGCGGCGCCAGAAGGAAATCGAGATCTGGACGTCGGCGAACAGCGAGGTCGGTCGCGCGATGGAGAAGACCCTCGCGACGATCGCCTTCAACCCGCTCGACATGATGGTCGACTCCGGCGCCCGGGGGAACCCGCAGCAGGTCCGTCAGATCGCCGGCATGAAAGGGCTCGTCTCCAACCCGCGCGGCGAGATGATCCCCCGCCCGATCGTGTCCTCGTTCCGCGAGGGCCTTTCCGTGCTCGAGTACTTCATCTCGACCCACGGCGCCCGCAAGGGCCTGGCGGACACCGCGCTGCGCACCGCCGACTCGGGCTACCTCACCCGGCGCCTCGTCGACGTCGCGCAGGAGCTCATCGTGCGCGAGGTCGACTGCGGGACCTCCCGGGGGATCTGGATCGAAGGGGTCGTCCCCGACGCGACGGGGACCCGGTCCTACCTCGAGACGCGCGCCTACGGGCGCGTGCTCGCCGAGCCGGTCACCCTCGCCGACTCCACGGAGCTCGCCGCCGGCACGGTGCTCGGCGACGCCGAGGTCGAGCGGCTCGCCTCCGATCCCGGGATCGAACGGATCCGCGTCCGCTCCGTGCTCACCTGTGAGTCCCCCCAGGGGGTCTGCTCCGCCTGTTACGGCCAGTCGCTCGCCACCGGGCGGACGATCGAGCTCGGCGAGGCGGTCGGCGTCATCGCCGCGCAGTCGATCGGCGAGCCCGGCACGCAGCTCACGATGCGGACCTTCCACACCGGCGGCGTGGTCGGCGAGGACATCACCCACGGTCTGCCGCGCGTCGTCGAGCTGTTCGAGGCGCGCACCCCGAAGGGCGCCGCCGTGCTCGCCCGGACCTCGGGCGTCGTGCGGATCGAGGAGGACGAGTCCGGCCGCAAGGTCACCGTCGTCGGCGACCGCGGCGACGAGGAGGCCTACCCGGTGTCGTCCCGCGCCCACCTCGAGGTCGCCGAGGGCCAGGAGGTCCAGGCCGGCGAGTCGCTCATCGAGGGCCCGAAGGACCCCAAGGAGCTCCTCGAGATCAAGGGGATCCGCGAGACCCAGCAGTACCTCGTCGAGGAGGTGCAGAAGGTCTACCGGGACCAGGGCGTCTCGATCCACGACAAGCACATCGAGCTGATCGTCCGCCAGATGCTGCGTCGCGTCCTCGTCGCCGAGTCCGGCGACTCGACGTTCCTGCCCGGCGAGCGCGTCGACAGCCAGCGCTACGCCCACGTCAACCGCGAGCTCGTCACCGAGGGCAAGCGCCCCGCCGAGGGCCGTCCGGAGCTGATGGGGATCACGAAGGCGTCGCTCGCCACCGACTCCTGGCTGTCGGCGGCGTCGTTCCAGGAGACGACGCGGGTGCTCACCGAGGCGGCGATCGAGGGCCGGTCGGACCACCTGTTCGGCCTGAAAGAGAACATCATCATCGGCAAGCTCATCCCGGCGGGCAGCGGCATGGAGCGCTACCGGGACGTCACCGTCGAGACGCCCGACGCCCAGCGGATGTCGTTCTGGTCGTCGGACCTCTCCGAGCCCGGGCCCGAGGAGCTCGCCGAGTGGCTGCGCAACATCGAGGGCGCGCCCTTCGGCGGCTACGGCTCCGAGGACCAGGCCGTCGACGAGGCGCTCAGCTACTACCGCAGCGACGAGACGGCCGACGCCGCGACGGGCGAGGCCGAGGGCGCGCCGGCCGAAGCGACCGAGCCCCCGGATCTCGGAGAGGCGACCGTCTGAGCCGACGCGATCGCTGGTGACGGGCCGGCGCGAGGGGCGATGAGGTCCTTTCGCGTTGCGTGCCGCGTACCGCGCATCTAGTATTCACGTGCCGTCTGAACTGGGCGCTCGCGTCCGTCTGGCGGTTCTCCTGCGAAACACCTGAGAGGAAGCGCGTGCCCACCATCGCCCAGCTCGTGAGGAGCGGACGGGAGTCGAAGCGGTCGAAGACCAAGACGCCCGCCCTGAAGGGCGCGCCCCAGCGGCGCGGCGTGTGCACGCGCGTCTACACGACGACCCCGAAGAAGCCGAACTCCGCATTGCGCAAGGTCGCCCGCGTCCGCCTCACGAGCGGCGTCGAGGTCACGGCGTACATCCCCGGGGTCGGCCACAACCTCCAGGAGCACTCGATCGTGCTCGTGCGCGGCGGCCGGGTGAAGGACCTCCCGGGCGTGCGCTACAAGATCGTGCGCGGCACGCTCGACACCTCGGGCGTGCGCGACCGGGCGCAGGCCCGCAGCCGCTACGGCACGAAGAAGGAAGCCTGATGCCGCGCAGTGGGCCGGCCCCGCGCCGCGAGCTCCAGCCGGACCCGGTCTACCGGTCCGTCCTCGTCACGCAGCTCACCAACCAGGTGCTCTCCCGGGGCAAGCGGACCCTCGCCCAGCAGATCGTCTACGACGCGCTGACCGTCGTCGGCGAGCGGACCGCCGGCGACGCGCTCGCCACGCTGAAGCGCGCCCTCGACAACACCCGGCCCGAGCTCGAGGTGCGCTCCCGCCGGGTCGGCGGGACGACCTACCAGGTCCCTGTCGAGGTCCGGCCACGCCGGGCGACGACGCTCTCGATCCGCTGGATCGTGAGCTACGCCCGCCAGCGCCGCGACCGGACGATGGCGCTGAAGCTCGCCAACGAGATCCTCGACGCCGCCAACGGCCTCGGTGCCGCGGTGAAGCGCCGCGAGGACATCCACAAGATGGCGGAATCGAACCGAGCCTTCGCCCACTACCGCTGGTAGCCCGGCGAGGCCACGCCGGGGGCCCTCCGCACCGCTCGATCCGTCGCGCCCCGTACTCTTATAGGTAGCAGTTCACGCAGTCACGAGAAGATGAGCCCATGGCGATCCCCGCACCCCGCACGACCCCCCTTGCCAACGTCCGCAACATAGGGATCATGGCCCACATCGACGCGGGCAAGACCACGGCGACCGAGCGGATCCTCTACTACACCGGGCGCAACTACAAGATCGGCGAGGTCCACGACGGCGCCGCCACGATGGACTGGATGATCCAGGAGCAGGAACGCGGCATCACGATCACGTCGGCGGCGACGACGGCCCACTGGCGGGACTGCGCCGTGAACATCATCGACACCCCCGGGCACGTCGACTTCACCGTCGAGGTCGAGCGCTCGCTGCGCATCCTCGACGGCGCCGTCGCCGTCTTCGACGCGGTGGCGGGGGTCGAGCCCCAGACCGAGACGGTCTGGCGCCAGGCGGACAAGTACAACGTCCCGCGCATCTGCTTCGTGAACAAGATGGACCGCGTCGGCGCGGACTTTCCCCGCACCGTCGAGATGATCCGGGACCGGCTCGACGCGATCCCCGCCGTCACCGAGCTGCCGCTCGGCGCGGAGTCGTCGTTCCGCGGGGTCGTCGACGTGATCGCGCGCCGCGCCCTCGTCTGGGACGACTCCGGCAAGGGCGAGGTCTGGAGCGACGAGGAGATCCCCGCCGAGCTCGTCGCCCCCGCCGAGGCGGCGCGCCACGACCTCGTCGACGTCATGTCGCACTACGACGACACGGTGATGGCGAAGTACGTCCACGACCAGGAGATCACCGCCGACGACCTGCGGCGCGCCCTGCGCGTCGGGACGATCTCCAGCCACATCGTGCCGGTGCTCTGCGGCTCGGCCTTCAAGAACAAGGGCATCCAGCCGCTGCTCGACGCCGTCGTCGACTATCTGCCGAGCCCGCTCGACGTGCCCCCGACGATCGGCCGCAGCCTGCGCGGCGACGAGGTGATCGAACGCCGTCCCGCCGACGACGAGAGGTTCTCGGCGCTCGCTTTCAAGATCCAGAGCGACCCGTTCGTCGGCAAGCTCACCTACCTGCGCGTCTACTCGGGCTCGCTTATGAAGGGCTCGGCCGTGCTCAACTCGACGAAGGACAAGCGCGAGCGCATCGGCCGGATCCTCGAGATGCACGCCAACCACCGCGAGGACCGCGACTCGATCTACGCCGGCGACATCGTCGCCGTCGTCGGCCTGAAGACGACGACGACCGGCGACACCCTGTGCGACCCCGCCCATCCGATCGTGCTCGAGACGCTCACGTTCCCGGAGCCGGTCGTCCACGTCGCCGTCGAGCCGAAGACGAAGTCCGACCAGGACAAGCTCGGCAAGGCCCTCTTCGCCCTCTCCGAGGAGGACCCGACGTTCCGCGTCCGCACCGACGACGAGACGGGCCAGACGGTGATCTCCGGCATGGGCGAGCTGCACCTCGAGGTGCTCGTCGACCGGATGCTGCGCGAGTTCAACGTCGACGCCCACGTCGGCAAGCCGCAGGTCGCCTACCGCGAGACGATCCGGCACAAGGTCCACAAGGTCGAGGAGCGCTACGTCCGCCAGACCGGCGGCCACGGGCAGTACGCCCACGTCGTCATCGACCTCGAGCCGACGGGGCCCGGCGGCGGCTACGAATTCGTCGACAAGATCACCGGCGGGGTGATCCCGAAGGAGTTCATCCCCGCGGTCGACCACGGGATCCGCGAGGCGATGGAGTCCGGCGTGCTCGCCGGCTTCCCCGCGGTCGACCAGCGCGTCACCCTCACCTACGGCTCGTACCACGAGGTGGACTCGTCGGAGATGGCGTTCAAGATCGCCGGCTCGCTCGCCTGGAAGAAGGCGGCGCGCAAGGCGCACACGGTCATCCTCGAACCGATCATGTCCGTCGAGATCGTCACGCCCGAGGAGCACATGGGCGACGTCATCGGCGACCTGTCCGCGCGCCGCGGCAAGGTCGAGGGGATGGAGAGCCGCGGGACGAGTCAGGTGATCCGGGCGCAGGTTCCATTGTCGGACATGTTCGGCTACGCTACCGACCTGCGTTCTCGCACTCAGGGTCGCGCGACGTTCACGATGCAGTTCAACTCCTACCAGGAAGTTCCCGAGTCGATCGCCCGGGAGATCGTCGCCCGGGCGACGGGGGAGTGAGGCCCCGGAACCTTCGACAATCCGGTGCCGACCCGTCCGGTCGGCGTTAGGGTGCCCGAGGCGACGGGGGTGTGCAGCAAGCGGGCGGACAAGCCCGGCAGGTTCAACGCAGAAAGGTAACGGCAGGGCCGAGGGGCGCTGCCCAGAGCAGACGGAGCTGTCGGCACCAATGGCCAAGCAGAAGTTCGAACGGACGAAGCCCCATGTCAACGTCGGGACGATGGGTCACATCGACCACGGCAAGACAACGCTGACCGCGGCGATCACGAAGATCCTCCACGAAAAGAACCCGAACATCGAGTACATCGCGTTCGAGAAGATCGACGCCGCTCCCGAGGAGAAGGCCCGCGGCATCACGATCCAGATCGCCCACGTCGAGTACGAGACCGACAAGCGGCACTACGCGCACGTCGACATGCCGGGACACGCCGACTACATCAAGAACATGATCACCGGCGCGGCCCAGATCGACGGGGCGATCCTCGTCGTCTCGGCGGCCGACGGCCCGATGCCCCAGACCCGAGAGCACGTGCTGCTCGCCCGGCAGGTCGGCGTCCCGTCGATCATCGTGGCGCTCAACAAGGTGGACATGGTCGACGACGAGGAGCTGCTCGACCTCGTCGAG
This sequence comes from uncultured Acidimicrobiaceae bacterium, assembly GCA_963785415.1. Lineage (GTDB taxonomy): Bacteria > Actinomycetota > Acidimicrobiia > Acidimicrobiales > Bog-793 > Bog-793. Next base: position 785,668 of record CAWAVB010000001.1, on the reverse strand, counting down.
CTCGAGGTGCGCGAACTGCTCACCGAGTACGAGTTCCCCGGGGACGACGTCCCGATCGTCCGGATGAGCGCCCTGAAGGCGCTCAACGGCGATGCCGAGGCGGCGAAGGACGTCTTCAAGCTGCTGGACGCGGTCGACGACTACATCCCGGAGCCCAAGCGCGAGATCGAGAAGCCGTTCCTCCTCTCGGTCGAGGACGTCATGACGATCACCGGCCGGGGCACGGTCGTCACCGGCCGGATCGAGCAGGGCCAGATCAAGGTCGGCGAGACCGTCGAGATCGTGGGCCTGCGTCCGACGCAGAAGACGGTCGTCACCGGCGTCGAGATGTTCCGCAAGCTCCTCGACACCGGCCAGGCGGGCGACAACGTCGGCCTGTTGCTCCGGGGCATCGACAAGAAGGAGGTCGAGCGCGGCCAGGTCGTCTGCAAGCCCGGGTCGATCACGCCGCACACGAACTTCGAGGCGAACGTCTACGTGCTGACGAAGGCCGAGGGCGGGCGGCACAAGCCGTTCTTCTCGAACTACCGGCCGCAGTTCTACTTCCGCACGACGGACGTCACCGGCTCGATCACCCTGCCCGAGGGCACGGAGATGGTGATGCCGGGCGACAACACGTCGTTGACGGTGGAGCTGCAGAAGCCGATCGCGATGGACGAGGGGCTGCGCTTCGCGATCCGCGAGGGCGGTCGCACCGTGGCCTCCGGCCGCGTGACGAAGATCATCAAGTAGGCGACGCGTGGCGCAGCGGATCCGCATCCGGCTCAAGGCCTACGACCACGAGGTGGTCGACCAGTCGACGAAGAAGATCGTCGAAACCGTGCTCCGCACCCAGGCGAAGGTGCGCGGCCCGATCCCGCTGCCGACCGAACGTCACCGCTACACGGTCGTGCGCTCGCCGCACAAGCACAAGGACAGCCGCGAGCACTTCGAGATGCGGATCCACAAGCGGCTCGTCGATATCGTCGAGCACGGCCCAAAGACCGTCGACTCCCTCCAGCGACTCGACCTGCCCGCCGGGGTCGACATCGAGATCAAGATCCAGCAGGCTTAGCAACCAGCTGGTGGTACAATTTTTGCCTCGCCGGGCAGGTCCCGGCGTGCTGTGAGGACGAAGTCCGAGCGTGCCCCGTCGCTCGTGCGTCGGGGGACCGCCTGGCAGAAATGATCTGCGCTCCGCCCGGTCACCGGGCGGAGCGCCCGCGTAAGAAGGGGTGGTGTGTCCACCCCGTCGAGCCCGGTGTCTGCGGAGTCGCCGCGGGCGCCGGGGCCACAAAGGGCCCGGAGACGGGCCGGCACGGAGAAGCGGAACGACGATGACACTGAAAGCGGTCGTCGGCGAGAAGGTCGGGATGACCCAGATCTTCGACGCCGAGAACCGGGCGGTCCCCGTCACCGTCGTGAAGGTCGCGCCCCTGCGCGTCGTCCAGGTAAAGACCCCCGAACGTGAGGGCTACTCCGCGCTGCAGGTCACGTACGGCTTCAAGCGCGTCGGATCGCTCAACAAGCCCGAGGCCGGGCACTTCGCCAAGGCGGGCGTCGACGCCGGCCGGCACCTCGTCGAGCTCCGCGTCGACTCGACCGACGGCTACGCCGTCGGCCAGCAGATCGATCTCGGGATCCTCTCCGCGGGCGAGAAGGTCGACGTCACGGCCATCTCGAAAGGCAAGGGTTTCGCCGGCAGCATGAAGCGCCACCACTTCTCCGGCCAGGGCGGTGCCCACGGCAACCACAAGAAGCACCGCGCCCCCGGCTCGATCGGGGCCTGCGCCACCCCGGCGCGCGTCTTCAAGGGCACCCGCATGGCCGGTCGCATGGGCGGTGAGCAGATGACGACGCTCAACCTCGAAGTTGTCGAGGCCGACGTCGAGCGCGAGATCGTCCTCGTGAAAGGGGCCGTGCCCGGGCCCCGCGGCGGGCTCGTCGTTATCCGCCAGGCCGTGAAGGGCGGTGCGAAGTGAGCGTCGGCACCCTCGCCTCGCCCCCCGCACGCGCCGAGCGGCTGCTCGACGCCGTCACGATCAACCGCACCACCGACGCCGGCGCCGTGCTCGGGACCGTCGTGCTCGACCGGGAGTTCTTCAGCGTGGCCGCGAACGAGCCCCTCGTCCACCAGGTCGTCACCGCCCAGCTCGCCGCGAGGCGGCGTGGCACCCAGAGCACGCGGACCCGTGCCGAGGTGCGCGGCGGCTCGGCCAAGCCCTACCGCCAGAAGGGCACCGGGGCCGCCCGGCAGGGATCGATCCGGGCGCCCCACTACGCGGGCGGCGGCGTCGCGCTCGGCCCGAAGCCCCGTGACTACACGCAGCGCACCCCCCGCAAGATGATCCGCCAGGCCTACTGCTGCGCGCTGTCGGACCGGGCCCGCTCCGGCGCGGTGCGGCTCATCGACCGCTGGACGATGGAGGTGCCGCGCACGAAAGACGCCCTCGCCGCGCTGGCCGCGCTCGACTGTGCCGGCCGGGTCCTCATCGTCGCCGCCCACGAGGACGACGTCGTCGCCCGGTCGTTCCGCAACCTCCCCGACGTCGCCGTCCTGCCCGGTGAGCAGGTGACGGCGTACGACCTGCTCGCCGCCGACGTCGTCGTGTTCACCGACGAGACGGTCCCGGGCTCGCCGACCGCCTCGACGGTCGCGGCGAAGCCGGCGCGCACAGCGGCACCGGCGAAGGCCCCGGCGGCGCAGGCCCCGGCGCGCAAGCGGACGGCGACGGACGAGGGGAGCGGGGAATGACCACGAACCGGACGGTGCTCTTGCGCCCGATCATCTCCGAGAAGTCGTACCGGCTCATGGAGCACGGGGCCTATGTATTCGTCGTCGATCCCCGGGCCTCGAAAGAGGAGATCCGCGACGCCGTCGAGGAGAGCTTCGGCGTCCACGTCGCCAGCGTGAACACGCTCAATCGCAAGGGGAAGCGGAAGCGGAACCGCCGGTCGATGACGTTCGGACGGCGGTCGGACACGAAGCGGGCGATCGTGCGCCTCGTCGGCGAAGACCGCATCGAACTGTTCGAGAGCTGAGGGACGAGATGGCAGTTCGCAAGCGCAAGCCGACGAGCGCCGGAAGGCGATTCCAGTCGGTTTCGGACTTCTCGGAGATCACGAAGGACCGACCCGAGCGGACGCTCGTCGAGCCGTTGCCGTCGTCCGGCGGTCGCAACAGCTACGGGCGGATGACCTCGCGGCACCGCGGCGGCGGCCACAAGCGCCAGTACCGCGTCATCGACTTCTGGCGCGACAAGGACGGGGTCCCGGCCCGGGTCGCGGCGATCGAGTACGACCCGAACCGCAACGCCCGCATCGCGCTGCTCCACTACGCCGACGGCGAGAAGCGGTACATCCTCGCCCCGCAACGCGTCGAGGTCGGCGACATGCTGCAGTCCGGGCACGGTTCCGAGATCCGCCCCGGGAACGCCCTCGCGCTGCGCTACATCCCGGTCGGTTCTGTCATGCACAACGTCGAGCTCCGACCCGGCGGCGGAGGCAAGATCGCCCGCGGCGCCGGCATGAGCGTGCAGCTCGTCGCGAAGGAAGGGTCGCTCGCCACGCTCCGGCTCCCGTCGACGGAGATGCGCCGGGTCCCGATCGACTGCCGGGCGACGATCGGCGAGGTCGGAACCGCCGAGGCCGAGCTGATCTCGATCGGCAAGGCGGGGCGCAACCGCTGGCGCGGGATCCGGCCCCAGTCGCGAGGCGTGGCGATGAACCCGGTCGACCACCCGCTCGGGGGCGGCGAGGGGAAGGCCTCAGGCGGGCGCCATCCCGTCTCGCCGTGGGGACAGCCCGAGGGTCGCACGCGCGCCCGCCGCAAGACGTCCGATCAGCTCATCGTGCGCCGCCGACGCGGCCGCGGTGCGCGCCGTTGAGGAAGCGAACGAGGATCGCATGCCCCGCAGCCTGAAGAAGGGACCGTTCGTCGACGACCACCTGTTGAAGAAGGTGGACGACCTCAACGCAAAGAACGAGAAGCGTGTCATCAAGACCTGGTCGCGGCGTTCGACGGTCATCCCGGACATGGTCGGCCACACCATCGCCGTCCATGACGGGCGCAAGCACGTCCCCGTCTACATCACCGAGGCGATGGTCGGCCACAAGCTCGGCGAGTTCGCGCCGACGCGGACCTTCCGCTTCCACGCGGGCCAGGAACGTCAGGCGAGGCACTGACGATGACCGTCAAGACGAACGAGCGTCCCGGGACCCGCGCCGTGCTGCGGCACTGCCGGATGTCGAGCACCAAGGCTCGTGAGGTCCTCGATCTCGTGCGGGGGCTCGACTACACGCGGGCCGTCGAGCTGCTCGACCACACCGAGCGCGGCGCAGGTCCGGTCGTCGCGAAGCTGCTCCGCTCGGCCGCCGCCAACGCCGAGCACAACGACGGACAGTTCCCTGAGGAGCTCTACGTCGCGTCGTGCTACGCCGACGAGGGCTCGACACTCCGGCGCTACCGCCCGCGGGCGCGGGGCCGCAGCTCGCGGATCCGCAAGCGCACCTGCCACATCACGATCGTGCTGGCGCGCATGCCCGAGGACCAGATCGCGCGGCTAAAGGCGCGTTCGGCGGCGCAGAACGCCGACCGCCGTGCCCGTCGCGTCGCCGGGGCCCGCCGGCGTGCCCGGGCGGCCGAGGAGACGCCGGCCCTCGCCGCTGGCGAGGTCGCCGAGACGGCCGAAGAGGCCGAGGAGCGCCCGCCGCGGGCGAGGAAGGCCGCGGCGAGGAAGGCACCCGCCAAGGAATCCCCGGCCAAGGCCGCCGCCAAGAAGGCACCCGCCAAGAAGGCGCCGGCGAAGAAGGCACCCGCCAAGAAGGCGCCGGCGAAGATGGCGGCACCCGCCAAGAAGGCCGCGCCCGCCAAGGCGACCCGGGCGGTTGCCAAGAGCGCGAAGAGAACGACGCGCAAGCCGTCCGGGAAGGACAAGAGCTAATGGGCCAGAAGGTCAACCCGTACGGGTTCCGGCTCGGCATCACGACCGACTGGAAGTCGCGTTGGTTCGAGGACCGCGGCTACCAGAACGCCGTCGTCGAGGACTGGAAGATCCGCGACTACCTGATGGGCCAGCTGGAGTCCGCCGCCGTCAGCCGGATCGAGATCGAGCGCACCCGCGACCGGCTGCGCGTCGACGTCCACACGGCCCGCCCCGGAATCGTCATCGGTCGGCGGGGGGCCGAGGCGGACCGCCTCCGCCGCCAGCTCGGACGGATGACGAAGAACGCCAACGTCCAGCTGAACATCCAGGAGATCAAGCAACCCGAGCTCGACGCCGCGCTCATCGCCCAGGGCATCGCCGACCAGCTCACCCGGCGGATCAGCTTCCGGCGCGCGATGAAGCGGGCGATCCAGACCGTGCAGAAGGCCGGCGGCCAGGGAGTGCGCGTGCAGTGCTCGGGCCGTCTCGGCGGCTCGGAGATGTCGCGCAAGGAGTCCTACCGGGAAGGCCGCGTACCCCTCCACACGCTGCGCGCCGACATCGATTTCGGTTTCCGCGAGGCGCGCACCTCGACGGGGCGCGTCGGCGTGAAGGTGTGGATCTACAAGGGCGACATCCTCCCGTACCGGGCGGCTCCGGAGGACAAGATCGCCCGTGAGGCCGCGATGGCCGTCGGCGAGACGTCCGGCCAGGCGCGGCCGCGCCGCATCGTCTCCGCCGGTGGCGGCCGGCGCCGGCCGGAGCTCGGCGAGCCGGGCGCGGCGCCCGAGGAGGTCCCCGCCCCGGTGGCGGCGTCCGAGCCCGAAGAGGCGCCGTCCGAGCCGGCTGCCGAGCCGGTCGCTCCGCCCGCCGACGACGCCCTCGAGAAGCTCCTCGCCGAGGAAGAGGAGATCGAACGGCGGACGCGTGACGAGCACCACGAGACGCCGCACTTCCGCAAGGAGAACGACTGACGATGCTGATGCCCAAGAAGGTGAAGCACCGTAAGCAGCATCGCGGCCGGCGCTCCGGCCTCGCGAAGAGCGCGCAGTCGATCGACTTCGGCGACTACGGGATCAAGGCGCTCGAACCGGGCTGGATCACGGCGCGCCAGATCGAGGCGGCACGTATCGCGATGACGCGCCACGTGCGCCGCGGCGGCAAGGTCTGGATCCGGGTCTTCCCGGACAAGCCGGTCACCCAGAAGCCGGCCGAGACGCGCATGGGTTCGGGGAAGGGCAATCCCGAGCACTGGGTCGCCGTCGTGCGGCCCGGGAGGATCATGTTCGAGATCGCGGGGGTCGACGAGAAGCTCGCGCGCGAGGCGATGGAACGCGCCATCCAGAAGTTGCCCATCAAGGCCGAGGTCGTCGTCCGGCCCGGCGTTGTGGCCGAGTCCGGGGGTGCGGTGAAATGACCAAGCCGACCGAACTACGGGCGCTCTCCGAGCTCGACCGGGCCCAGCGCCTCGTCGACGCGCGCAAGGAGCTGTTCAACCTGCGCTTCCAACTGGCGACGGGCCGGCTCGACAACGTGAGCCGGATCGCGGTCGTCCGCCGGGACATCGCCCGGTTGCGGACGATCGAGGCCGAGGACGCCGCTGCCGCGCACCGGCAGCCGGAAGTGGATCTTGTGGCACCGGAGGTGCCCGAGGAGCCGGTGAGAAGGACGAGGAGGAACCGTGGCTGACGAAACCGAACCAGCGGTCTCGACGCCCGGCGCGGCGCGTCCGAACCGTCGCAAGGTGCGCGAGGGGATGGTGATCTCCAGTTCCGGAGACAAGACGGCGGTCGTCTCGGTCGTCGAGCGCGTCCGCCACGCGAAGTACGCCAAGACCGTGCAGCGCTCGAAGAGGCTCTACGTCCACGACGAGGAGAACGCCGCCTCCGTCGGCGACAAGGTGCTCATTTCCGAGACGCGCCCGATCTCGAAGCTCAAGCGGTGGCGTCTCGTCAAGGTCCTGGAGCGCGCACGATGATCCAGCAAGAGTCGCGCCTCAAGGTCGCGGACAACTCCGGGGCGAAAGAGGTCCTGTGTATCAAGGTGCTCGGGGGCTCGCGCCGCCGCTACGCCGCCATCGGTGACGTCTTCATCGCGACGGTGAAGGACGCCGTCCCGGGTGCCGCCGTGAAAAAGGGAGAGGTCGTGCGGTGCGTCGTCGTGCGGACCAAGAAGGAGCGCCGCCGTCCCGACGGCAGCTACATCCGCTTCGACGAGAACGCCGCGGTGCTCATCAACGAGCAACTGCAGCCGCGGGGCACCCGCATCTTCGGGCCGGTCGGTCGCGAGCTGCGCGACAAGAGGTTCATGCGCATCGTCAGCCTCGCGCCGGAGGTGATCTAGGTGAAGATCCACAAGGGCGACGAAGTCCAAGTCCTTTCGGGCAAGCACCGGGGCAAGACCGGTGAGGTGATCCGCGCCCTCCCCGAGCAGCGCAAGGTCGTCGTCTCCGGCGTCAACATCTCCAAGCGGCACCAGCGCCCGACGCGGGCCGCGATGCAGGCCGGGATCATCGACAAGGACATGCCGCTGCCGGTCGCCGTCGTCGCGCTGATCTGCTCAAAGGACGGCCCGACGCGGGTCCGGTACGAGATCGGCAAGGACGGGACAAAGACGAGGGTCTGCGCGAAATGCGGGGGCAAGCTGTGAGCGCGGCGACGGCCGTGGCCGAACGCCCCCGCCTGAAGGCCCGTTTCGAGGACGAGGTCCGCGACCGGCTCAAGACCGAGCTCGGACTCGCCAACGTGATGCAGGTGCCGCGGCTCACCAAGATCGTGATCAACATCGGCGTGGGCAAGGCGACCCAGCAGCAGTCGCTGCTCGAGGGCGCGGTGCGGGACCTCGCCACGATCACCGGCCAGCGGCCGGTCGTCACGCGGGCGCGCAAGTCGATCTCCGCGTTCAAGCTGCGCGAGGGGAACTCGATCGGCGCGATGGTGACGCTGCGGGGCGACCGGATGTGGGAGTTCTTCGACCGGCTCATCAGCCTCGCGATCCCGCGCGTCCGGGACTTCCGCGGCCTGCCGGCACGATCCTTCGACGGTCACGGCAACTACACGCTCGGAGTCTCCGAGCAGCTCATCTTCCCGGAGATCGATTACGACAAGGTCGACGCGACCCGTGGGATGGACATCACGATCGTGACGACGGCCCGTACGGACGCCGAGGGTCGGGCGCTGCTCGACGCCTTTGGCTTCCCGTTCCGACGCGAAGGGTAAGAGGCGGATCATGGCGAAAAAGGCACTCGTTGAGAAGCAGCAGCGCAAGCCGAAGTTCAAGGTGCGCGGGTACACCCGTTGCCGCCGTTGCGGGCGTCCGCGTTCGGTCTACCGACGTTTCGGGATGTGCCGTATCTGCCTACGAGAGCTTGTTCATGCAGGAGAAGTCCCTGGTGTGACGAAGGCAAGCTGGTGACGGGAGGGGATCGCCGATGACCATGACGGATCCCATCGCCGACATGTTGACCCGCGTGCGCAACGCCAACGTTGCGATGCACGACACCGTCCGCATGCCCGGATCGAAACTGAAGATGTCGCTCGCCTCGATCCTCGAGCGCGAGGGTTACATCGCCGGTTTCACGACCACCGAGGACGGATCGCGCCCTGGGACGGTCCTCGAGATCCAGATGAAGTACACGCACGACCGCGCCCGCGCGATCGCCGGCCTGAAGAGGGTCTCGACGCCGGGTCTCCGTGTCTACGCCCGCGCCGACCGGCTGCCCCGCGTCCTCGGGGGTCTCGGCGTGGCGGTGCTGTCGACGAGCCAGGGGCTGCTCACGGACCGCGAGGCCTGGCAGCGCAAGATCGGCGGCGAGGTGCTCTGTTATGTCTGGTGAGCGGGTCGCGGCGGCGCGGGGGGTGATCCGCTGATGTCGCGGGTTGGACGGATGCCGATCACGGTCCCGGCCGGCGTCGAGGTGACGTTCGCCGACGACCGCATCGCGGTGCGCGGCCCGAAAGGGGCGCTCGAACGGGTGATCCCCGGGAGGATCTCGGTGCGCGCCGAGGACGACGGCTCGAGACTGATCGTCGAGCGGCCGAACGACGAACGGATGAGCCGGGCGCTCCACGGGCTCACCCGCACTCTCATCGCGAACATGATGGTCGGCGTCACCGAAGGGTTCTCGAAGGACCTCGAGATCGTCGGCGTCGGGTACCGGGCGACGGCGAAGGGCCCGAGCCAGCTGGAACTCGCGCTTGGCTTCAGCCATCCGGTCGTCGTCGACGCACCCGAGGGCATCACCTTCGAGGTGCCCGCCCCGACCCGGGTGACGGTGCGCGGCATCGACAAGGAACGGGTCGGCCAGGTCGCCGCCGACATCCGCAAGATGCGCAAGCCGGAGCCGTACAAGGGCAAAGGCGTGCGGTACGCGGGTGAGTTCGTGCCGCACAAGGCCGGAAAGGCTGGGAAGTAGCGATGCCGGACACCGAGCGCTCCCACATCCTGCGCCGCCGGCGGCACGAACGGCTGCGCCGCAAGGTGGTCGGAACGGCGGAGCGGCCGCGGCTCGCGGTCTTCCGCTCGAACCGCCACATCGTCGCCCAGGTGATCGACGACACCGCCGGGCGCACGATCGTCGCCGCCTCGACGCTGGAGGGGAGCCTGCGAACCAGGCCCACGGGCAACGTCGCGGCCGCCGCAGAGGTCGGTCGCATCGTGGCGGAACGCGCCCGCGAACACGGGGTCGGCAAGGTCGTCTTCGACCGCGGCGGCTCCCGGTACCACGGCCGCGTCGCGGCCCTCGCCGAGGCCGCTCGACAGGCGGGATTGGAGTTCTGAATGCCTGAGTCCCAGTACGAGGAGCGGACGATCCGGGTGAACCGCGTCGCCAAGGTGGTCCAGGGCGGTCGGCGTTTCTCCTTCACCGCCCTGATGGTCGTCGGCGACGGCCAGGGTCGCGTCGGCCTCGGTTACGGCAAGGCCAAGGAAGCGGGTCTCGCCGTGCAGAAGGGGATCGAGGACGCGAAGAAGAACCTCTTCGACGTGCCGCTCGCGGGATCGACGATCGTCCACCCGGTGATCGGCGCGGCCGGCGCCGGCCGCATGCTGCTAAAGCCGGCGGCCCCGGGCACCGGGGTGATCGCAGGCGGCGCCGCCCGCGCGATCTTCGAGATGGCGGGCGTGCGCGACGTCGTGGCCAAGTCGCTCGGCACCTCGAACTCGATCAACGTGGCGCACGCGACGATCGCCGGGCTGAAGGCGCTCCGCCGCCCGGACGAGGTCGCCGCCCTGCGGGACAAGACTCCCGAAGAGGTGACCCCGGCGGGTGTGCTGCGGGCCTATAACGAGCGGCGCCGCGCCGGGACCGTCATCGGCGAGGGGGACTGAGATGGCACCGCGCTCGCCCTCGGGATCCGCCGAAATCCTCGTCACCCAGATCCACTCGGCGATCGGCTCGAAGCCGAAGCACCGCGCGACCCTGCGGGCGCTCGGACTGCGGCGCATCGGGCAGTCGAACGTGTTGGCCGACCGGCCGGAGATCCGTGGCATGCTCGCGCGCGTGTCCCATCTCGTGAGCGTCACCGAGGCAGGCCCGCGCGCCCGCGCGGCCGGCGCCCGGGCGAAGGCCTCCCCGACGGCGAAGGCGGGTGCGAAGTGAGGCTCGACGATCTCGGTCCCGCCCGCCGCGCCCGCCGCGCCCGTCGCCGCGTCGGCCGCGGCACCGGGGGCAAGGGCGGGAAGACCGCCGGCCGCGGCACGAAGGGCCAGCTCGCTCGGAACACCGTCAACGCGGGGTTCGAGGGGGGCCAGCTCCCGCTCACCCAGCGGATCCCGAAGCTGCGCGGCTTCCAGAACCCGTTCCGGATCGAGTACAACGTCGTCAACCTCGACGATCTCGACAAGCTCGGCGCGGCGACGGTCACGCCGGAGTCGCTGCGCGCCGCGGGGGTCGTCCACGCCAAGGGACTCGTGAAGGTACTCGGGCGGGGCGCGGTCTCACGGGCGATCGCCGTCGAGGCGCACGCCTTCTCGAAGTCCGCCGCCCGGGCGATCACCGCCGCGGGCGGCTCCGTGACCGTCGTGGCGTCGCCGCGGGGTGACCGGCGTCCCCCCGTGCGGGGCAACGCGCTCGCGAACCGGTAGGCGGACGGGGTGAGCGGGACCGTGACGGGGTGGACGGTAGGGTCGGGTCGGCGCCTCGTCGGCCGACGGTCGAGCGCCGCTGAACGGGAGGCGTCGTGCTCTCGAGCCTGAAGAACATCGTCCGGGTCGCCGACCTCCGGAACAAGGTCCTTTTCACGCTGCTCGTGATCGCGATCTATCAGCTCGGAGCCAACATCCCCGTCCCGGGCGTGAGCTTCAAGGCGATCCAGTCGATCTCGAACGCCGCCAAGGGCTCGGGGATCCTCGGCTTTTTGAACCTCTTCTCGGGAGGGGCGCTCGCCCGGGCCGCGGTCTTGGGCCTCGGGATCATGCCCTACATCACCTCGTCGATCATCATCCAGCTCCTGACGACGGTGATCCCGAAGTTCAGCGAGTGGCGCGACCAGGGCGCCGTCGGCCAGCGCAAGCTGACCCAGGCGACCCGTTACCTGACCATCTCGCTCGCCCTCATGCAGTCGTCGGGCCTCGTGTTCCTGCTCCACTCCGGCGAGCTCACCGGGACGGGCACCGACCTCATCCCGGACTTCACGGCGATGCGGGTGCTGTTCATCATCCTCACGTTCACCGCCGGCACGGCGTTCGTCATGTGGCTCGGCGAGCTCATCACCCAACGCGGCATCGGCCAGGGGATGTCGATCATCATCTTCGCCAACGTCGTCGCGACCGTGCCCCTCGACGTCGACCTCATCAAGGCGGACAAGTCCTGGTCGGGGCTGGTGATCATCGGCATCGTCTGCGTCGGGCTGCTCGTCGCCATCGTGTTCACCGAGCTCGGCCAGCGCCGGATCCCCGTGACCTTCGCCCGCCGGGTCCAGGGTCGCCGGATGTACGGCGGCCAGAGCACGTACATCCCGCTCAAGGTGAACCAGGCCGGCGTGATCCCGATCATCTTCGCGAGCTCGCTGCTCTACATCCCGGTCCTCGTCTCGACGGTGCTGCCGTGGGCCAGCGTGCGGGCCTGGATCACGGCGAACCTCGTCAACCCGACGGGCGGCTTTTACCTCGTCCTCTACGGGCTTTTCATCGTCGCCTTCACGTTCTTCTACGTCCAGGTGAGCTTCGACCCCGTCCAGCAGGCGGACCAGATCCGCAAGCAGGGCGGGTACATCCCCGGGATCCGCCCCGGGCCGCCGACCGAGAACTACCTGTCGAAGATCCTCAACCGCATCACGCTTCCCGGGTCACTCTTCCTCGCGTTCGTCGCGCTCACGCCGTCGGCGATCCTCGCCGCCTGGCACGTCACGGGGATCCCGTACTTCGGGACGACGCTGCTCATCAGCGTCGGTGTCGCGTTGCAGACCAACCAGCAGATCAACAGCCAGCTGACCATGCGCAACTACGAGGGCTACCTCACCTAGATGGACCGGGCGGCGCGACTCATCGTCCTCGGCAAACAGGGATCGGGGAAGGGAACCCAGTGCGTGCGGATCTCGCAGCACTACGGCATCCCGCATATCTCGACCGGGGACATGCTGCGCGCCGCGGTGAAGTCCGGATCGGCGCTGGGGGCGCGCGTCCAGTCCACGATGGAGGCCGGCGAACTCGTCTCGGACGACATCATCTTGGAGGTGATGGCGGCGCGCCTCGCCGAGGACGACGCGGCGCGGCGCGGCTTCGTGCTCGACGGGTTCCCGCGCACCCCCGCCCAGGCCGACCGGCTCGACGAGATCCTGAAGCCAGCCTCGATCGACGTCGTCGTGAGCCTGGAGATCCCGACGAGCGTCGTCGTCGGGCGGATCGCCCAGCGGCGCACCTGCTCGGTGTGCGGCCGGGTCTACGCCACGACGGCGCCGCCGAAGGTGGACTGGACCTGCGACGCTTGCGGCGGCGAGGTCGTCCAGCGTGAGGACGACACCGAGGAGGCCGTGACGCGGCGCCTCGCCCTCTACGACGCCCAGACGGCGCCGCTCATCGCCCGCTACGCCACGGCCGGCAGGCTCGTGCCGGTCGACGCGAACGGCACCGTCGAGGAGGTGGCGGCCCGGCTCCTCGCCCTCGTCGAGGCGCGCCTCGTAGCCGGTGGGGTCGGGGCGTGATCCGCACCACCGAGGAGATCGACAAGATGCGCCGCGCCGGGCGCGTCGTCGCCGAGATCATGGCCGAGACGAAGTCGGCGATCCGCCCGGGTGCCACGACCCTCGAGCTCGACTCGGTCGCCCGGGCCGTCCTCGAGCGGCGGGGCGCGCGCTCGAACTTCCTCAATTACCACGGCTTTCCGGCGGTCGTCTGCACCTCGCCGAATCAGATGATCGTCCACGGCATCCCCGGCGGCTACGTACTCGCGGAGGGCGACATCATCTCGATCGACTGCGGGGCGATCGTCGAGGGCTACCACGGCGACGCGGCCTACACGGCCCCGGTCGGCCAGGTCTCCGCCCTCGCCCAACGGCTCATGGAGGTGACAGAGGCCTCGCTGTGGCGGGGGGTCGACGTGATGCGCCCCGGCAACCGGCTCCACGAGATCGGCCGGGCGGTCCAGGGCTTCGTCGAGGTGGCCGGGTTCTCCGTCGTGCGCAAGTACGTCGGGCACGCCATCGGGACCGAGATGCACGAGGAGCCCGCGGTCCCGAACTACTGGCCCGGCGCCCCCGGCCCGAAGCTGAAGGTCGGGAACGTCTTCGCCGTCGAGCCGATGGTGAACGTCGGCGGCCCGGACACGGTCGAGCTCGACGACGGCTGGAGCGTCGTGACGGCCGACGGGAGCCTTTCGGCACACTTCGAGCACACGATCGCGGTCACCGAGGACGGGCCCGAGGTGCTCACCCGACCGTGACCGAATCGGCCGTGAGGTGCTAAAATCTTGCCTGCTTCGGGTCGGCCGGCCCGTCGTTTTGTTGTCGCGGGCCGCTGAGCACATGCGAGAATGCACATCTTGTGGCCCCACGGCCGCAGGTCACGCGGACGGTCGGGGCGTTCCCACCGCTCGTCGTGGACCGGCGGCGCGGTCCGGCGTGCAGATTCGTGGTGCGGCCGCGAAGCGGAAGATCTGTCGAGGAGGATGACCTGCCGAAGCCGAAGGAAGACGCGATCGTGCTCGAGGGCACGGTCGTCGAGCCGTTGCCGAACGCGATGTTCCGTGTCGAGCTCGAGAACGGTCACAAGGTGCTCGCCCACAGTTCAGGCAAGATGCGCATGCACCGCATCCGCATCCTCCCGGGCGACCGGGTCCAGGTCGAGATCACGCCGTACGACCTGTCGAGGGGCCGGATCACCTATCGGTACAAGTAGGCACGAGCTGGTATCCGCAGGGTCCCGCCGAACCACGATCCAGGGGATGGGGCAGTGAAGGTACGTCCGAGCGTCAAAGCGATGTGCGAGAAGTGCAAGGTCATCCGCCGGCACGGCCGCGTGGTCGTGATCTGCGACAACCCGCGCCACAAGCAGCGTCAGGGCTAGAAGATGGCCCGCATCTCCGGCGTCGACATCCCGCGCGAGAAGCGTCTCGAGATCTCGCTCACCTACATCTACGGCATCGGCCGCACGACCTCACAGCAGATCTGCGCGGCGGCCGACCTCGACGTGAACACGCGGGTGCGCGACCTCACCGAGGAAGAGGTCGCCCGGATCCGCACCTACGTCGACGCCAACCTGAAAGTCGAGGGGGACCTGCGGCGCGACGTCGCCCAGGACATCAAGCGGAAGATGGAGATCGGCTCCTATCAGGGCGTCCGCCACCGTCGGGGACTCCCCGTGCGGGGACAGCGCACGCACACGAACGCCCGAACCCGCAAGGGCCCGAAGAAGACCGTCGCCGGCAAGAAGAAGGTCCGCAAGCACTGATGCACACGACCCGCCACTTGAGTCACCTTTCCGCCGGCGCGCCGCGTCGATTCGCGGGCCGCCCCGAGGTCGGTGCCTGATGGCCAAGCCGACCAAGCCCGGAGGCCGCCGGCCCCGCAAGCGCGAGCGCAAGAACGTCGTGCACGGCGTCGCCCACATCAAGAGCTCGTTCAACAACACGATCGTCTCGATCGCCGACCACGAGGGCAACGTCATCGCCTGGTCCTCCGCCGGCAACGTCGGCTTCAAGGGCTCGCGCAAGTCGACGCCGTTCGCTGCCCAGATGGCCGCCGAGCAGTGCGCCCGCCGGGCGATGGAGCACGGCGTGCGACGCGTCGACGTGCTCGTCCGGGGACCGGGCTCGGGGCGCGAGACGGCGATCCGGTCGCTCGCCGCGACCGGCATCGAGGTAACCGGGATCAAGGACGTCACGCCCATCCCGCACAACGGTTGCCGCCCCAAGAAGCGGCGCCGGGTCTAGGCGAGGAAAGGACGACGATGGCCCGTTACCTGGGTCCGGTGTGCCGGCTGTGCCGCCGCGAGAAGGTCAAGCTCTTCTTGAAAGGGCCGAAGTGCGAGAGCCCGCAGTGCCCGATCGAACGGCGGCCGTACCCGCCGGGTGAGCACGGGCGGGACCGGTCGCGCCAGGGCTCGGAGTACCTCGCCCAGCTGCGCGAGAAGCAGAAGGCCCGGCGCATCTACGGCGTGCTGGAGAAGCAGTTCCGCAGCCTCTACGAGGAGGCGAGCCATCGCCCGGGCATCACCGGCGAGAACCTGCTCCGCATGCTCGAGACCCGCCTCGACAACGTCGTCTTCCGGGCCCGCTGGGCCACGAGCCGGTCCCAGGCGCGTCAGTTCGTCTCCCACGGGCTCGTGCGCGTGAACGGCCACCGGGTCACGATCGCCAGTTTCCGGGTCCGCCTCGGCGACGTGGTCGCCCTCTCCGAGAAGGCGGCGGAGCTCATCACGGTGCGCCAGAACCTCGACCTCATCGACCGGCCCATCCCCGGTTGGCTCGAGGTCGAAGAGGGCGGCAGCACCGTCCGCGTCCGGGCGCTGCCCGAGCGCGAACAGATCGACACCCAGGTGCGCGAGCAGCTCATCGTCGAGCTGTACTCGAAGTAGTCGCGCCCGAGCGAGGAGAGCACCAATGCTCATCATCCAGCGACCCGCCGTCGAAGCGATCGGCGAGGAGGAGGAGAACCGCCAGCAGTTCTCCGTCGGCCCGCTCGACCCGGGATTCGGGCACACCCTCGGGAACTCGTTGCGCCGCACCCTGCTCTCGTCGATCCCGGGCGCCGCGGTGACCCAGGTCCGCTTCGATGACGCCCTCCACGAGTTCACCTACCTGACCGGCGTGAAAGAGGACGTCAGCGACATCATCTTGAACCTGAAGGACCTCGTCCTCGTCGTCGAGTCCGATGAGCGGGTGACGCTGCGCGTCGACGTGCGCGGTCCGGCGGAGGTCACCGGCGCCGACTTGAAGCTGACCGCCGACGTCGAGGTGCTCAACCCGGGCCTGCACATCGCCACCGTCAACGCCAAGGGGCGCCTCGCGATGGACGTGACGGTCGAGCGCGGCAAGGGCTACGTCTCGGCGGAGAAGAGCAAGCACTCCTCGACGATCGGGGTCATCCCGGTCGACGCCATCTTCTCGCCGGTCCGCCGGGTCGCTTTCACCGTCGAGCCGACCCGCGTCGAGCAGTCGACGGACTACGACCGGCTCGTCCTCGACATCGAGACGGACGGATCGATCTCGCCCCGCCAGGCGCTCGCCTCGGCGGGCCAGACGCTGCGCGCCCTTGTCAACCTCGTCGCCGAGCTCTCCGACGAGGCCCACGGGCTCGAGCTCGGCGACGCCGCCACGGCGTCGAGCGGCTCGCCGGACCTCGACCAGCCGATCGAGGAGCTCGACCTCACCGAGCGGCCCCGCAACTGCCTGAAGCGGGCGCAGATCAACACCATCGGCGAGCTCGTCGAACGGAGCGCGGCGGACCTGCTCGGCATCACGAACTTCGGCCAGAAGTCCCTCGACGAGGTGCTGCAGCGCCTCGACGAGCGCGGGCTCTCGCTCGCCGGCGACCGGTTCTGACATGCCGGCGGCCCCGAGGAAGAGCGTGCGGTTCGGCGGCGACGCGGCCCACCAGAAGGCGATGCTCGGCAACCTCATCGCCTCGCTCATCGCCGCCGAGGCGATCGTCACGACCGAGGCCAAGGCGAAGGCGCTCCGCCCGGTCGCCGAGAAGCTGATCACCCGGGCCCGCGCGGGCGGGGTGCACAACCAGCGGCAGGTCGTGGCGTTCCTGCGGGACAAGGACATGGCGCACAAGCTGTTCTCCGAGATCGGCCCGCGCTACGCCGACCGCAACGGCGGGTACCTGCGGATCCTGAAGCTCGGCCCCCGCCCGGGGGACAACGCCCCGATGGCGAGAGTCGAGTTCGTCGAACCGGGTTAGCGGCACCGTGGGCGAGCGGGCCCGCCCCAAGGCACCCGTCGTCGAGCCCCGCGCCCCCACGGGCGACGACCTCGCGCCGACCCGGAGGATCGCCCTCGGACTTGCCTACGACGGCTCCGGCTACCACGGCTTCGCCGCGCAGCCCGGCCAGCGCACCGTGGGCGGCGAGCTCGCCGCCGCGCTCGGCGAGATGACCGGGCGGGCCGTCGGCCTCACCTGCGCCGGCCGGACCGACACCGGGGTCCACGCGACCGCCCAGGTCGTCCACGCCGACCTCGACGCCGTCTTTGTCGCCGGCCGCTACGGGGACGACCCGCTCACCCCGGGGCTCGAGCTGCCCCGGCTCGCCGAGGCGCTCTCGCACCAGCTCGGCCCGGAGACCGCCGTCTGGCGGGCGCTCGTCGCCCCGGAGGGCTTCGACGCCCGGAAGTCGGCCGTCGCCCGCCGCTACCGCTACGACCTCGAGGCGGGGGCCCGGCCGGACCCGCGGCGACGCGGGGCGGTCTGGCACCTCGACGGGCCGGTCGAGCTCGCCCCGATGCGGCTCGCTGCCGACGCGCTGCTCGGCGAGCACGACTTCGCCGCCTTCTGCCGCCGCCCGCCGGACCGGCCGGACGGCCCGATCGTGCGCCGGGTCGCACACGCCCTGTTCACGACGGCGGGCGAGGGCTTGGTGAGTTTCGAGATCGAGTCCGACGCCTTCTGCCACCAGATGGTGCGCTCGATCGTCGGCGCGCTCGTCGCCGTCGGAACGGGGCGCCTGCGGCCGAGCGACCTCGTCACCCTCTTGGCCAGCGCGAACCGGGCCGGTGCACCCTCGCCGGCCCCGCCCGCCGGGCTGTGCCTCGTCGCCGTGCGCTATCCGGCGGCCCTCACGGGGACCTGGTCGTAGTTCTTCCGCCCGACGGGGTCCGGGCGCGGTCGCGCGGGATAATGGGGCGCCCCGACACGAGGAGCGCGATGGCGAACGAACCCGGAACACCCGACGGAGAGGTTCCGAAGGAATTCCTCGGTATGCCGTACGACTTCCGGCCCCCGACGGCGGAGCGCACCCGGTCGCGCATGTGGAACGGCGAGGACCCGCGCCTTTTCCCGCCGAAGAGCTTCGGCTGGGGCTACACGATCAACTTCTACTGGATCTTCCACCCGCGCGCCTGGAGCGCCCGGCGCAGCGGGAGCGAGCGTCAACAGTCGCATTCACCGCCTGACCTGACGGCTCGAAAGCGCGCCGCCCGGTTCCGGGCCGAGGGTCGGAGGCGCGGGACTGGTGGGCAGCGCCAACGCCCGGAGCGGGCACATTAGGCTTCGTCGCGGCCAACGCACTTGGGCGACCGCGGCGAACTCGGAAGGAAGAGCCGATGCCCCGTCCACCGTCTCCCCCCGACCGCTACCACACGATGGGGGTCAACGCGAGCTTCGGGCTCCCGGTGCCGCCGGATGCCCACTGGAAGCTCGTGCGGCGATTCGTCGCCCGCCTGTGCTGGCCGATGCTGCGTTCCCAGGTCGAGTTCAACCGGGAGCTCCTCGCCGAGATGGTGCGCCACGACGACATCCTCGAGGACGTCCTGTGGGACCGGGACCTGTTGCGCGACGAGGTCGAGCTCGCCCACCAGCAGTCGTTCGCGCGGCTCAACGACGCCGTCGGCATCATCCGCACCGAGATGGGTGAGGTCGTGGACCAGCTTCGATCCGAGATGGCCGCGGTCGCCGGCGATGCCGGTGAGACCCGCCCCCGGGTCGCCGAGCTCGGCGCGCGCCTCGACCAGGCCCAGATCCGCCTCGCCCAGGTCGACCTCTTGCTCGACCGGGTGCGCCACGGCCTTCCGGACCTCCCGCCGGCCGAGGAACTCGCCGCCCTGCCGTCCGCCGTCGACAACCTCTACGGCGCCTTCGTCGAGGCGTTCCGCGGACCCCGCGACGTCGTCAAGGAGCGGATGCGCGGGTACCTCGCCGACATCGTGGCCGTCGATTCCGCCCTCCCGGTGCTCGACGTCGGCTGCGGGCGCGGCGAGCTCCTCGAACTCCTCGCCGAGGCGGGCGCCACCGCCTACGGCGTCGAGACGAACCCGTACTTCGTCGAGTCCGGCCGCCAACGCGGACTCGACGTCCGCCTCGCCGGGGCCGTCGAGCACCTCGAGGGCCTAAAGGAGCACAGCCTGCGGGCGGTCTCGGCGATCCAGGTCGCCGAGCACCTCACCATGGAGGAGCTCATCGCGCTGCTCGACCTCGCCGTGCGGGCGATCGAACCCGGCGGGCTCGTCATCTTGGAGACGCCGAACCCCGAGAACCTCGTCGTCGGGGCGTCGTCTTTCTACCTCGACCCGACGCACCGCCAGCCGATCCCGCCGGAGCTGCTCGCCTTCGTCGTCGGGTCGCGCGGGTTCACCGACGTCGAGGTGCGCTTCTTGGAGCCCCCTGAGCAGCCGGCGCCGGAGCCGGCCGTCGACGCGCCGTGGTCCGGCGACGTGAAGCGGCTCTACGACCTCGTCACGGCGCGGCTTTTTGGCGCGCAGGACTACGCGGTCCTCGCCGCGCCGCCCGTGACGGCCGCGGGCGGAGCGCCTCGGTGAGGGTCGCGGTCTGGACCCCGCTGCCCCCGCAACGTGGCGAGGTCGCCCGTCACGCCCACGTGCTGCTCACCGCTCTCGCTGCCGACGCTGCCGTCACGGCGGTGGTGCGTGACGACGTCGCCGGGTGGGCGGAGGTTCCCGAAGGCGTGCGGGTCGTCGCGGCGTCCGAATACGAGCCCGACGACTACGACATCGACGTCTACGAGATGGGCAATGACGCCGCCGGCCACGGTTTCGTCCACGGACCGGCGCTGCGTCGTCCGGGGCTCCTCATCCTCGGCGATCCGGCGCTCGTCGGTTTCTACCGGCGGCTCGCCGGCGACGCCGACGGGGCCGTGTTCCGCGAGGAGGTGGCGTTCAACCTCCCCGGCTGGCCGGGTCCGGACCCCCCGGGGCCGACCGGGGACGATGTGACGGCGGAACCGCTCCGGTTGCTCATGTCGCGGCGGCTCGTCGAGACGAGCCTCATGACCGTCGTGCACAGCGCCTGGGCGGCCGAGGTGCTGTCGGGCCGCTCACCGGGGGCGGACGTCGTCGTCGCCCCCCGGGCGGTCGAACTCCTCGACCCGGCCCCGGCCCGCGAGGGCGCGGCGACCGTGTTCGGGGTGATCGGCGGCCACACCGATCGCGACCGCCTGGCGCTCGCCGCCGGGGCCTTCGGCGAGGTCCACCGGGAGCTCACCGGGGTCGGACTCGTGATTGGCGCGGGGGACGACTCCCACGCCGGGGAGGCAATCGCCGCCCTTGTGCGGGAGTCGGGGCTCGCCGGGTCGATAGCCGGGGCCGGCAGGGTCTCGGCCGAGGGCGGTTTTGCCGCGCTGCTCGCCCGCTGCGACGTGCTCGTCGACCTGACGACGCCGACGGCCGGCGGGGTGAGCATGCTCGTGCTCGGCGCGCTCGGCGCGGGGCGCCCGGTGATCGTCAGCGAGGCGCCCCAGTACCGGGGGTTCGACGAGCGCTTCTGCTGGACCGTGCCGACCGACCCGGCAACCGAGCGGGCGGCGCTCGTCGCCCGCCTGCGCGCCGCGGCCGACGCCGAAGGGGCCCGCGCGGCGGGCCGGATCGCGGCGTCGGCCATCCGGCCGGCGCTCGCGCCCGAGGCCTTGGGGGCGAAGTACCTCGAGCTCGCCCGGGTCTGCGCCGCCCGGCGCGGGGCTCGGGTCGAGACCGCCCTGGCGGCGGTCGTGAACCGGAGAACCGTCGGGGTGAACGCCATCGGCAGCTGGGAGGCGACGACCGGGCTCACCGAGGCGGCCCGCCGCTGCGTCGGCGCCCTCGTCGACGCCGGCGTCGAGGTGTCGCTCGAGGACTACGACTACGGCGCGCCCCAGGACCCCCGGCGGCTCCCGGTCAAGTTGCAGGTCCTGCCGAAGGGTCGCGCCCACGACGTGGATCTGTGCTTTTTGAACGTGAACGAGCTCACCCTCGTGACGGACGACTACCTGCGGCCGCCCGGGCACCACCGGGTCGTCGCCTACTGGCACTGGGAGCAGGTCAGCCTCCCGGCCGAGCTCCAGGCGCAGTTCGCGCGCGTCGACGAGGTCTGGGTCTCGAGCTCGTTCACCGCCGAGACGTTCCGGAACTACACGACGAAGCCGTTGAAAGTCGTGCCGTGTGTCGTCGAGCCGGTCGCCGACGCACGGCTGCGGCGCGCGGACTTCGGTTTGCCCGAGGAGTCGTGCCTGTTCCTTTTCCACTTCGACGTGAACTCGACGCTCGCCCGCAAGAACCCCCGCGGGGTGATCGAGGCCTTCCGGAGGGCGTTTTCCCCCGCTGAGCGGGCGGGCGGCGCGCACCTCGTCATGAAGACGATCAACCTGGCGAGCCACCCCGAGGCGCAGGCGGTGCTCGAAGCCGCCGTGAAGCTCGTCGGCGGGACGATCATCGACACGGACCTGCGGCCCGAGGAGGTCGCCGCGCTCACCTCGCTGTGCGACGTGTACGTCTCGCTGCATCGCGCCGAGGGATTCGGGCTCGGCATGGCCGAGGCGATGTACTTCGCCAAACCGGTGATCGGGACGGCCTACTCGGGGAACATGGACTTCATGACCGTGGAGAACAGCTGCCCCGTCGGCTATCGCATGGTGCAGATCGACCTCGGTGAGTTGCGCTTCAACCGCCGGTCCGAGCAGGTCTACCGCCCGGGGGAGTGGTGGGCCGACCCGGACGTCGACGAGGCGGCGCGTTGGATGCGCCGGCTCTACGAGGACGAGGGTCTGCGCCGGCGGTTGGGAGCGGCCGCCGCGGCGACGATGCGGTCGAAATGCAACAGCCGGGTGCTCGGCGAGCAGATGCTGGAGCTCCTGGAAAAGGGCGGTCGGGATGCCGGGGCGCGAACTGCCCCGGCGGGACCCGGCACGGCGAGATCGCGGCGCCGGGGCGCCGATCCGGCGAGCGCGGCCGCGGCCGTCGCCGACCAACCGATGCCGGTCGAGGGCCCCAGCTAATCTGGGGTTTTCGGGTGATCTGCCCGTGAATCGCGCGGAGGAGACCGGGTGAGCCAGCCGGCGGGGGAGTCGAGCCACTGGGTCGCGGCGAACGCCAACGCCCGCCTCGACCGGCCGGCCTCGCCGGGCGAGCGTCATCGTTTGGCGAAGCGCGTCGTCGCCGCGGTCGGCCGGCCGTTCTTCCGGCGTCAAACCACCTACAACCTCGAGCTGCTCGCCGAGCTCGTGACGATCCGGGACTCGCTCGTCGCCCAGACGAAGGCGCTCGGCGCGTCGACCGCCGACCAGTTCGCCGCGCTCGTCACCCATTTCGAGATGCTCGCCTCCCGGGTCGATGAGCTGCACGTGCTGCTCGAGGCCACGGACGCGCGCCTCAACGAGGCGATGGTCGATCGCGACCTCGTCCACCAGGAGGTCGAACTGGCGCGACGCCAGGCGCTCGACGGCATCGACGAGGCCGTCGGCGCCGTCCGGCGCGAGCTCGGCCTGGTGGCCCGGTATGTCGGGGGGCGCGAGAACGAGCCCGCCGGCCCCCGCGGCCGGGTCCCGCAGACTTGAAGCTCGCCGTCTGGACGCCGCTGCCCCCGCAACGAAGCGGGATCGCCGACTACTCCTTCCGGCTGCTCGCCGAGCTCGCCCGCCAAGCCGAGGTCGTCGCCGTCGTGCGCGACGACGTCGCGCCGTCCGCCCGGGCCCCCGCCGGCGTCGCGCTGATCGCGCGCCGGGACTACGAGCCCGACGCGGCCGACCTCGACGTCTACCACTTCGGCAACCAGGCCCGGTTCCACGCCTACATGTTCGAGGCGATCCGCCGGCGTCCCGGGATCCTCGTCCTCCACGACCCGGCGCTGCCTGACTTCCATCACGACCTGTGCGGCGGGTACGACTCGACTCTTTTCCGGGCCGAGGCCAGCTTCGACAGTCCGGAGTCTGGGGCCGCCCTCCCGGTGCGCTACGTCGACGGCCGCGTCGAGGTGGACTGGCTCCGGCTGCCGCTCGCCCGGCGGGTCGTCGAGGCGAGCGCGCTGACGATCGTGCACAGCGCGTGGATCCGCGACGCCTTCCGCGCCCGCTACCCGGCGGCGAACATCGTGCACCGGCACCACGCGGCCGTCGCCGCGGCCGCGGAGCCCGACCGGCTGCCGCCCGGGGCGACGGTGACGTTTGGCACGTTCGGCGGGATCACGCCGCCGAAGCGGACCGCCCACGTGATCGACGCCTTCGCCGCCGTCCACGGCGAGTTCCCCGGTGCCCGGCTCGTCGTCTGCGGGCGGTCGGACGAAAGCGGGCGGTTCGTCGCTGCGATCCGGGCGCGGCTCGCTGGGGCGAACCTCGGCGACGCGGCGCAGCTGCGGATCGACGTGCCCAAGGACGAGATGGCGCGGCTCATCGTCGGCTGCGACGCCGTCATCGCCCTGCGCTGGCCGACCGTCGGCGAGACGAGCGGGCCGATGATGAACGCCTTCGGGATCGGCCGGCCGGTGATCGCCTCCGACGTGCCCCAGAATGAGGAGTTCGACGGGCGGTTCTGCTGGCGGGTTCCGGTCGACGAGGGCGAGGACGCCACGCTCGCCCAGCGGATGCGGGACGTGCTCGTCGCGCCGGAGTCGGCCCGTATGGCCGGCGACGCAGCCCGCGACTTCGTGCGCCGCGCGGCCTCCTTCGAGCTTGTCGCGGCCCAGCACATCGAACTCGCCGACGAGGCGATCCGGGCACTCGGGCGCTAGGCGGCCCGGCCCGGGGTCATCTGACCCGGGAGACGACCGGAACGACGTTTTGGTGGTAGAGGGTCCCGAAACGGGCCATGACCGTCGCCGCCTGGCCGGCGCTCAAGCCGGGGCGGTTGTCGACCTCGAGGAAGCCGGCGAGGTACTCGTCGGCGCGGGCCAGGTACTCCGACATGGTGGTCTTCGGCCGGGGCGACGGCCGGCGGGTCGGGTAGGCGTACTCGAGCTCACGTGCCACGTCGCCGAGCGCCTCCGGCGCGCCGATCTCTCTCACAAAAGTGCGCGCCGCCGGGAGACGGTCACGGTCCGCCATGACGCCGAACAGGTAGAAGAACGTGCAGACCGCGGCGACGAAGACGAACTCGTCCGACCTGAGCGCCCGTCCGGCCTTCGCCCTGTGGCGCACCAGATTGCCGAGCCCGGGCCCGCCGCCGTCGCCCGCCGCGGCGATGTCCGCCGTCAGATACCACTCCGCCGACGCCGTCCCGGCGAGGGCGACGGCCGCGTCGATGAGCTGGGCCCGGTTCGAGAGCACGGTGCTCTCGTTCAGTTGATCGAGGATCCGGTCGCGCTCGCGCAGGGCGAGATCGCGGACCGCAACGTCGTAGGGATCGTCGCCGCGCGCCGGGTCGGCGGCCGGGGGCGCGACCGGGGCGACGGGGGCGGCGACGGGGTCCCGTTTCTTCACGCTTCCACGGTAGGCTCGCCAGAACCGCCCCCGGAACGCCCGGCGCGGGCGCCGGCGGCGGAAAGGCCTATGACGGCTTGGCCGGGGCGTTTGCACCGTCCGAGCAGGTCATCTAGCCTTAGAACCCGGCCAGCAGCGCAAAATCGGACGTCGATGCGCGCATTCGGCCTCACAGTGACCCGCGGCCTTCCCCGCGGGCAAAGGATGGGCAGTGCGCACGTTCTCCCCGAAATCGAGCGACATCGTCCGCGAATGGCACACCATCGACGCGGACGGCCTCGTCCTCGGCAGGCTCGCGACCGAGGCAGCGAGCTTGCTGCGCGGCAAGCACAAGCCGATCTTCGCCCCGCACGTCGACACCGGTGACCACGTCATCGTGGTCAACGCGGCGAAGGTCGTCCTTACGTCGGGCAAGGCCGAGAAGAAGAAGTCGTATCGCCACAGCGGCTACCCGGGCGGGCTCACGGCGACGACGTTCGCCAGCCTGCTCGAGACCAAGCCCGAGGAGGTCGTGCGCCGCGCCGTCGCCGGCATGCTGCCGAAGGGCACGCTCGGCCGGAAGATGTTGACGAAACTGAAGGTCTACGCGGGTCCGGACCATCCGCACGCCGCCCAGTCGCCCAAGCCGCGCCCGCTCGAGCGGGCTCGGTCGGCCTCGTAGCGAGGAGCCAGTGATGCCCGCACCGCTGTGTCAGGCGACCGGACGCCGCAAGGCCGCCGTCGCGCGAGTCCGCCTCGTCCCTGGCGAGGGCAAGGTGGTCGTGAACCGCCGACCGCTCGAGGAGTACTTCTCCTCGGTCTCGAACCGGATGCACGCCACCGAACCGTTGCGCGTCGCCGGGCGCGCCGAGAACTTCGACGTTTTCGCGACGATCGACGGTGGCGGGGTCGCCGGACAGGCCGGTGCGCTCCGCCTCGGCATCGCCCGCGGGCTGATCGCGATCGAGCCCGAGTTGCGCACCACATTGAAGCGTGCCGGACTGCTCACGCGCGACAGCCGCGAGAAGGAAAGCAAGAAGTACGGCCTCAAGAAAGCCCGCAAAGCCCCGCAGTACTCGAAGCGCTGACCCAGGTCGGTTCCCGATGTTGTTGCGGTTTGGCACCGACGGCATTCGAGGTGTCGCGAACAGCGAGCTGACTCCGGAAATCGCGTTCGTCGTCGGTCGCGCCGCGGCCCGCCACCTCGGGGACGCGGGGTTCCTCGTCGGTTCGGACACGCGGATCTCGGGACCGGGGTTGAAAGGCGCGCTTTCGGCGGGACTCGCCGCCGAGGGGCGAGGGGTGGTCGACGTCGGCGTCGTGCCGACGCCCGGCCTCGCCTGGCTCGCGGCGCGCCGGAGCATGCCCGGCGTGATGGTCTCGGCGTCGCACAACCCCTTCGCCGACAACGGCATCAAGCTGATCTCGTCGTCGGGGACGAAGATCCCCGACGCCACCGAGCGCGCCATCGAAGCCGAGATCGATCGTCTCGTCGGCTCGACGGTCGCCGGCGAACCGGTCGGCAAGATCGTCGACGGCCGCGGCGCCGTCGCCGAGTACGCGGAACACCTCGCCGGGGCGGTCGCGATCCCCCCGGGCAGCCGTCTCCGCGTCGTGTGCGACTGCGGCAACGGCGCGGCCTCGTCTGTCGCGCCCAAAGTGTTCGGGGACCTCGGTCTCGAGGTGGATTTCGTCGGCGCAACGCCGGACGGGGTGAACATCAACGCCGGCTGCGGGGCGACCCGGCCGGACTTCGTCGGCGGAGAGGTCGTCCGCCGGCGCGCCGACCTGGGCATCGCCTTCGACGGCGACGCCGACCGGATGATCGCCGTCGACCACGCCGGCGGGGTCGTCGACGGCGACGCGCTCCTCGCCCTGTTCGCTTTCGACCTGCACGCCCGCGGCCTGCTCGACAACGACGCGATCGTCGTCACCGTGATGAGCAACCTCGGCCTCCGCCGGGCGCTCGCCGCCCACGGCATCGGGGTCGTCGAGACGCCGGTCGGTGACCGGTTCGTCGCCGAGGCGCTCGAACGAGACGGTCTCGTGCTCGGGGGCGAGCAGTCCGGTCACATCGTCTTCCGGCGGGACGAGACGACCGGCGACGGGATCCTCACCGGGTTGAAGCTCGTCGAGCTTGTCTGCCGGCTCGGCCGCCCGCTCGCCGAGCTCGCCGGCGAGGCGATGACGCGCGTCCCGCAGACGCTCCGCAACGTCGTCGTGGCGAACCCGGGCCGGCTCGACGACGCCCCGGCGGTGTGGCAGGAGGTGGCGGTCGTCGAGCGCGAGCTCGGCGACTCCGGACGGGTC
This sequence comes from uncultured Acidimicrobiaceae bacterium, assembly GCA_963785415.1. GTDB lineage: Bacteria > Actinomycetota > Acidimicrobiia > Acidimicrobiales > Bog-793 > Bog-793. The sequence continues at coordinate 758,702 of CAWAVB010000001.1, read as the reverse complement.
CTTCTGCGCCCGAGCGGGACGGAGTCGGCCGTGCGGGTGATGGTCGAGGCGGACAGCGCCGACGCCGTCGACCGGGCCGTCCGCCGCATCGTCGCCGTCGTGGAGCACGAGCTCGGATCCGCCTGAGACGGCGCGACGGCACGAAGGGCGAGCACCCGTTCCCCGGCCCGACCGTCGAACCCGTAGCCTGGGGCCATGTGCGGAATCTTCGGGATCACGGGAACCGCTGAACCGCTCGGTGCCATCCTCACGGGGCTTGGATCACTCGAGTACCGCGGCTACGACTCGGCCGGGGTCGCCTTCGTCGACCCGGAATCGAGCGAGCTCCGCGTCGTGCGCGTCGCCGAGCTGACGCGCTCGGTCGAAAAGTTGCGCTCGATGATCGCCGACGTGGTGGTCACCGGGGGCGCGGCCGTCGGGCACACGCGCTGGGCGACCCACGGGGCGCCGAGCGAGCGCAACGCCCACCCGCAGGTCGACTGCACCGGGACCGTCGCCATCGTGCACAACGGCATCATCGAGAACCACCGCGAACTCGCCGCAGCGCTCGTCGCCAACGGCCACGTGCTCGTATCGGACACGGACACCGAGGTGATCGCCCACCTCGTCGAGGCGGAGATCGCCGGGGGTGCCGGCCTGCGGGAGGCGGTGCGCCGTTCGATGGCGATCCTGCGGGGGGATTTCGCGCTCGCCGTCGTCGCGCTCGCCGAGCCCGACACGATCGTCGTCGCCCGCCGGACCTCGCCGATCGTCATCGGCCTCACCGATCACGTCGGGCTCGTCGCCTCGGACATCGCGGCCCTCGTCGGCACGACGCGCCAGCTGTACCTGCTCGATGACGACGAGGTCGCCGAGATCCGGCCCGGGTCCGTAAAGGCCTGCGATCTCGTCGGCAACCCGGTCGAGCTCCGGCGCCACGAGGTCTCCTGGAGCGTCGCCGATGCGAAGAAGGACGGCTACGACGACTACATGTCCAAAGAGATCCACGAGCAGCCGCACGCCATCGCCCAGACGCTGCTCGGCCGGCTGACGGCCGACGGTGCGACGGAGATCGAGGAGCTGCAGATCCCCCCCGACGTGCTCGCGGCGTACTCGCGCCTTTTGTTCCTCGGTTGCGGGTCGAGCTACCACGCCGCGCTCGTCGGGCGGCAGTCGGTCGAGACCTGGGCGCGGGTCCACGCCGACGCCGAGATCTCGAGCGAGTTCCGCTACCGGGCCTCGGTCGTCGGCCCGGAGACGCTCGTCGTCGCCGTGAGCCAGTCCGGCGAGACCGTCGACTCGCTCCACGCGATCCGCGAGGCGCGCCGGCGCGGGGCCGCGGTCATCTCCGTGTCGAACGTCGTCGACTCCGTCATGGCGCGCGAGTCCGACGGCGTCTGCTACACGCACGCCGGGCCGGAGATCGGCGTGGCGTCGACGAAGTGCCACATCGCCCAGCTCGCCCTGCTCCAAGTGCTGGCGCTCCACCTCGCGCGGGCGCGGGGCACGATCGACGGCGCCGAGGAACGGGCCGTCGCCGACGGGCTCGCCTCGATGCCCGCCCTCGTCGCCCGGGCGGTCGCGCGCTCCGACGAGTACATGGACGTCGCCCGGCGGTTCGCCGCGGTCGACGACGTCTACTTCCTCGGCCGCCGTTCCGGGCTGCCGATCGCCATGGAGGGCGCGCTGAAGCTGAAGGAGCTCGCCTACGTGCGCGCCGAGGCCTATCCGGCTGGCGAGATGAAGCACGGGCCCATCTCGCTCATCGAGCCCGGTGTCGTCGTCGTCGTCGTGGCGACGCGCTCGGGTCTGTGGGAGAAGGTGATGGCGAACGTCGAGGAGATGCGCGCCCGGGGCGCGACGATCGTCGCCATCGCCGACGAGGGCGACGGCGAGACGGCGGGGCTCGTCGACGCCGTGCTGGAGGTCCCGCCGACGCTCGAGCTCCTCACGCCGATCGTCGCCGCCGTCTCGACGCAGTGCTTCGCCTACGCCATCGCGCGGGCGCGGGGCAACGAAGTCGACCGCCCGCGCAATCTCGCCAAGGTCGTGACCGTCGAGTGACGCCGGTAGGGCCGCGGCCTTCCCGACACGACGCGGTGCGCCGATGATCGGCATCGGGCTCGACGCCGTGGACGTCGAGCGGTTCCGGGCCGCGCTGCGGCGCCATCCGCGACTCGCCGACCGCGTGTTCACCCCCACCGAACGGGCCGACATGGCCGGCCGCGCCGACCCCGTGCCGGGACTCGCGGCGCGGTTCGCGGCCAAAGAGGCGACGATGAAGGCGCTCGGCGTGGGGATCGGGTCCGTCCGCCTCGCCGAGATCGGCGTCGTGCGGGCGCCTTCGGGCGCGCCCTCGCTCGTCACGACCGGGCGCGCCGCCGAGCGCGCCGCGGCCTTGGGGATCGACGCCTTCCGGGTCTCGCTCACCCACACGGCAACGCACGCCGGAGCCGTCGTTGTCGCAGAATGAAGCGGTGACCCGCCGACCGCTCCCCCCGAGCCCGCGATGAAGCCGGTGCTCACGTCGGCGGAGATGGCGGCCGTCGACGAGGAGGCTCGGGGCCGGCTCGGTTTAGAGACCCTCGTCGCCTGGGCGGGCTTCGCGGTCGCCCGCACGGCGGTCGCCTCGATGGGGGGCACCTACGGCCGCCGGGTCGTTGTCGTCGCCGGCAAGGGCCACAACGGTGACGACGGCCGGGTCGCCGCGGCCGTCCTCGCCCGACGCGGGGCGCAGGTGACGGTGGACGAGGCGGCGGACGCCCCCGGCGTGCTCGGGGCGTGCGACCTCGTCATCGATGCGGCGTACGGGACCCGCTTCCACGGGGAGTACTCGGCACCGCGCCCCCCGAGGGCGCCGTCGTCCTCGCCGTCGACGTCCCCTCGGGCCTCGTCGCCGACACCGGGCGGGCGACCCCCGGCGCGGTGCGGGCCGACGTCACGGTGACGTTCGGCGCGCTGAAACCCGGCCTCATCCTCGGCCGGGGGCCCGAGCTCGCCGGCGCGGTCATCGTCGAGCCGATCGGGTTGGAGGTGGGCACCCCCGCCCAGTACCTCGTCGAGGACGGCGACCTCGGTTGGCTTCCCCCCCGGGACCCGCAGGGCAACAAGTGGGACAGCGCCGTCTACGTCGTCGCCGGTTCCCCGGGCATGTTCGGTGCCGCCTCGCTCGCCGCGAGCGGCGCGTTCCGGGCGGGGGCGGGGATGGTCCGCCTCGGCTCCCCGGGCGTCGCGCCGGGCACGATTGAGGTCGTCGAGGCGGTCGCGCGTGCCATCCCGGCCTCCGGCTGGGCCGGCGCGGTGCTCGACGAGCTCGTCCGCTGCCAGGCCCTCGTCGTCGGGCCAGGGCTCGGGCGGGGCGCTGACGCGACCCAGGGCATCCTCGATGTCGTCCGTCGGGCCGAGGTTCCGGTCGTTATCGACGCCGACGGCCTCGCCGCCCTCGGCACCGTGGCGGCGGCGTCGGCGATCCTGCGGCACCGCCGGCAGGCGACGATCGTCACCCCGCACGACGGCGAGTACGCCCGCCTCGTCGGGTCCGAGCCCGGCGACGACCGCCTGGGCGCGGCCCGTGAGCTCGCGGCCGGCCTCGGCGCGTTCGTCCTCCTCAAAGGACCGGCGACCGTCGTCGCCGCGCCGGGTGGCGAGGCACTGCTCGTGAGCTCCGGCTCGTCCCGGTTGTCGACCGCCGGGACGGGCGACGTGCTCTCCGGCGTGATCGGCGCCTTCTTGGCCCGGGGGCTCGATCCGCTGCGGGCCGCGGCCCTGGCCGCCCACGTCCACGGCCGGGCCGCCTCGATCGGCTTCGCCGAGGGTCTCGAGGCCTCCGACCTGCCGGTGCTCGTCGCCTCGCTCCTCTCCGCCGCCTCCGGGCGGGGGGTGGAGCGGTGACGGACTCCTACCGCCCGACGTGGGCGGAGATCGACACCTCGGCCGTCACCGCGAACGTCGCCCTGCTCTGTCGGCTCGTCGCGCCGGCGCGACTCTGCGCCGTCGTGAAGGCCGACGGCTACGGCCACGGGAGCGTCGCGGTCGCACGGGCCGCGCTCTCGGGCGGCGCGGCGATGCTCGCCGTCGCCCTCGTCGAGGAGGCGGTCACGCTGCGCGAAGCCGGGATCGACGCCCCGGTTCTGCTGCTCACCGAGGCGCCTCCCGACGGGATCGGCGAATTCTTGGCGATCGGCGGGATGCCGACCGTCTACAGCGAGCCGGGCATCGCCCTCGCCGCCGGGGCCGCGGCGCGGCTCGGACGGCAAGTCGGCGTCCACCTGAAGGTCGACACCGGCATGCACCGGGTCGGGGCGGACTCCGCCGACGTGCCGGCGCTCGCCGCCAGCGTCGCCGGGTCGGGCCCGCTTTCCCTGGGGGGGCTCTGGACGCACTTCGCGGTCGCCGACGATCTCGACGACGCCTTCACCGCGACGCAGATCGACCGGTTCGATTCCGCCGTCGCAGCGGTGCGGGCGGCGGGTGGCAGCCCGGCGGTGCTGCACGCCGCCAATTCCGCCGGCGCGATCGCCCATCCGCGCGGCCGGTACGACCTCGTCCGCTGCGGCATCGCCTGCTACGGGTACGCACCCTCCGTGCAGGTCGGGCGGGTGCTCGCCGGGCTCGTCGGGCCGGGGGAGGCGCTGCGCCCGGCGCTTTCGCTGAAGGCCCGGGTCCACCGCGTGCACCGACTCGCGGCCGGGGAGCGGACGAGCTACGGGCGCAACTACGAGCTCGCCGCCGACACGCTCGTCGCGACCGTGCCGATCGGCTACGCCGACGGGCTGCGTCGGGCGCTCGCGGCGGCCGGCGGAGAGGTCCTCGTCGGGGGCCGGCGCCGGCGCATCGCCGGCACGGTGACGATGGATCAGCTCCTCGTCGACTGCGGGGACGACGACGTGCGTGCCGGCGACGAGGTCGTCCTCATCGGGCGCCAGGGCGGCGAGGAGATCACCGCCGACGAGTGGGCCGAACGGCTGGGCACGATCGTCTACGAGGTCCTCTGCGGGATCGGCCCGCGGGTGCCGCGCCGCGTGATCTAGAGGCGACCGTGACGGAATCGCCGGCCGGACGCGGTCTCGCGCCCCCGCCGCCCGGGCTTGCGACAAGCCCCGCGGCGGTAGCATGCCGACGTGGTAACGCTCGCGGAGCTCGAGCGTGAAGCCCTTTCCTGTGTCGCCTGTCCGCTCGCAAACTCGCGGACGACGGTCGTGTTCTCAGCCGGGGATCCGAGGGCGCGCCTCATGTTCGTCGGCGAAGGACCGGGACGGGACGAGGACCTCGCCGGTGAGCCGTTCGTCGGGCGGTCCGGGCGCTTGCTCGACCGCCTGATCGCCGAGGAGATCGGGATGACGCGGGGCGACTGCTACATCGCGAACGTCGTGAAATGCCGGCCACCGAACAACCGCGACCCGTTGCCTGACGAGGTCGCGGCGTGCCGCCACTTCCTTGCTGGACAGGTCGACCTCGTCGCGCCGGCGGTCGTCGTCACCCTCGGCAACTTCGCGGCGCACGCGCTGCTCGGCAGCGCGGAGGGCGTGACCCGCCTGTGGGGGAGGGTCTACCCCTTCGCGACGGGCGTGTTGGTCCCGACGTTCCATCCCGCGGCCGCCCTGCGCGGCGGGGGTCTCGTGCTCGCCCAGATGCGGGCGGACTTCGTGCGCGCGAAGCGACAGCTCGTCGCCACCGACGAACGGTGACCGCCACCGGCGAGGCGCTCGAGGTCGTCACGCGGTCGGCCGACGAGACCCGGAAGGTCGGCGCGGCGATCGCCGCTGTCGTTGTGCCGGGAGACGTCGTCCTGCTCACCGGCGAGCTCGGTGCCGGCAAGACGGTCCTGACGAAGGGTCTCGTCGCGGCCCTCGGGGGCGGCGAGTCGACGACGAGTCCGACGTTCACGCTGTGCCATCTCTACCCGACCGTGCCGCCGGTCGCCCACGTCGACTGCTACCGGGTGGCGTCGACCGACGATCTCGCCGATCTCGCGCTCGACGAGGCGCTCGAGGACGGTTGCGTCGTCGTCGTCGAATGGGGTGAGCGGATCCGGGAGCTGCTCGCCGCTGACGCGCTGGAGTGCGAGATCGTGGCGGGATCCCCGACGTCCGCGGCGCCCGACGCGGCGACCGACGAGGACCGGCGCCGGATCACTCTCTGGGGCCGTGGGGCCGCGTGGGCCGGCCGCGGCGGCACGCTCGCCGCGGCGCTCGAGCGAGCGGGCCTCGCCGTCGGCGCTGCCGGCGATGACCCGGGACGAATGCCGCAGTGATCGTCCTCGCGCTCGAGACCGCGACGATCGAGGTCGGAGCCGCGCTCGTCGGCTCGGACGGAGTACTCGCCGAGTCGCATCACCCGTGCCGGCGTCGCCACGCCGAGACGCTGCACCCCGCGGTCGAATCGGTCGTCGCCGCGGCCGGGATCGGCTTTTCCGAGGTCGATGCCGTCGCCGTCGACGTCGGGCCCGGGCTGTTCACCGGGCTGCGCGTCGGCATCGCCGCGGCGAAGGCCTTCGGCTTCGCGCTCGGCATCCCACTCGTCGCGGTGCGGAGCACCGAGGTGCTCCGGCGGGGTGCCTCCGCCGACCCGCTCCGCCCGCCCGGGGTCGTCGTGCCGGTCGTCGACATGCGTCGCGGCGAGGTCGCCTGGGAGTTCCCCGGCGGCGGTTTGGAGATCGGCCCGGTGTCGCGGCTGCAGGCGCGCCTCGGCGAGTTGTCTGGCGCGGTGTTCATCGTCGGCGACGCCGCGGGGGACCTCGAGGCGGTGCTCGTCAACCGGGACGGCCTCGTGTGCCGCTTCGGCGGTGACGACCTGGCGGCACCCTCGGTCGCCGTGCTCGGGGCGATCGGGGTCGAGCGCGTCGCCAAAGGCGCGACGACGGATGCCGTGGGGATCGAACCGTGCTACCTGCGCGCCGCCGACGCGCGCGCGAACTTCGTCACCCGCGAGCCGCCCGGGAAGAACCGGCCGTGACGCGGCTCATCAGACGGCACGATCCGGGGGCGAAGCCGGCGCCGCCGCGGGGCGCGGACGCCGTCGACGTCGCGCCCATGCACCGGCGCGACGTCGCCTCGGTCGTCATGATCGAGCGGGAGATCTTCCCCGAGCCGTGGTCGGCCGCGCTCTACCTGTCGGAGCTCGCCTTGCGCACGACCCGCCAGTACTGGGTCGCGAGAGCGAACGGCGAGGTCGTCGGGTACGCCGGGTGCATGCTCATCGCCGGCGAGGGCCACGTGACGACGCTCGGCGTCGACACGGCGTGGCAGGGTCGTCGGATCGGCGCGCGCCTGCTCTGGCGCCTCGTCGCCGAGGCGCGTGATACCGGGGCGTCGGCGCTCACCCTGGAGGTCCGGCTCTCCAACGTCGCGGCGCAGCGGCTCTACACCTGGTTCGGCTTCGCCCCGGTCGGGATCCGCAAGAACTACTACGCGAGGTCGAACGAGGACGGCCTCGTCATGTGGGTCCACGACGTCGACTCCGACGACTACGGGGCGCGCCTCGCCTCGATCGGCGCTGCGCTCGCCGAGCCGACGGCCGAAGTGCGGGAGGGCCGATGAGCGAGCTTGTCCTCGCCGTGGAGACCTCGTGCGACGAGACGGCGGCCGCCGTCGTGGCCGACGGTCGCGAGATCCTCTCCTCGGTCGTGTCGAGCCAGGTCGACCTGCACGCCCACTTCGGCGGCGTCGTGCCGGAGCTCGCGGGCCGGGCGCACCTCGAGCGCATCGTCCCGGTCCTCACCGAGGCGCTCGAGGGCGCGGGGCTGCGGGCCGGGTCGCCACCGGTGGCGGCCGTCGCGGCGACGGCAGGGCCCGGGCTCATCGGCGCGCTCCTGGTCGGGGTCTCCTTCGCCAAGGCGCTGGCGATGGCGTGGGGCGTTCCCTACGTCGGCGTGAACCATCTCGAGGGCCACCTGTACGCCTCGCTGCTCGAGGACCCGACGATCGAACTGCCGGCCGTCGTCGTCCTCGTGTCGGGCGGTCACAGCCTGATCGTGAAAATGACCGGGCCGCGTGCCTACGAGGTGCTAGGCGAGACGGTCGACGACGCCGCCGGCGAGGCGTTCGACAAGGTGGCGCGCTTCCTCGGGCTCACCTACCCGGGCGGCCCGGCGATCGAGGCGGCCGCGGCCGAGGGCGATCCGGCGGCGATCGCTTTTCCGCGGCCGATGCTGCGCGAGGGACTGGACCTTTCGTTCTCGGGGCTGAAGACCGCCGTCATCCACTACGTGCGGGCCCACCCCGACGTCCCCGGCCCCGACGTCGCGGCGTCGTTCCAGGCGGCCGTCGTCGAGATCCTCATCACGAAGGCGATGCGCGCTGCGGAGAGCCTCGGGGCCCGTTCGGTCTGCCTCGCCGGGGGCGTCGCCGCCAACGGCCCGCTGCGCGCCGCGTTCCGGGCCGCGGCGGCTTCGGCCGGGCTCGGTGTCTACCTCCCGAGCCGGGCGATGTGCACCGACAACGCGGCGATGATCGCCGCCGCGGCGCATTACAACCTCGCTGCCTGCGGCCCGACGCCGCTCGACTCGGGCGCCGAGCCGGGGCTGGCGTTCCCGGGCCGCCGTCGCGGGGCGACGAAGCGCTCGCCGCGCGCCCGAGTCGAGTTGTCGGGCCATTCGACCGCGGAGAAGATCTAGATCCATGGACACCGACGAGTACCTCGACCAGCTCCGGATCGAAGGCGGCCGCCTGGTCACGGCGGCGCGCGCCGCGCCGAGCGTGCCCGTCCCGAGCTGCCCGGAATGGGACATGGGACAGCTGCTCGCGCACATCGAGGCCATCCACCGCTGGGTGGCCGAGATCCTGGCTACCAAGGCGACCGCCCGTGTCACCCGCATCGGGGTCGGCGACGACGTCGGCTTCGCCGATCTCGCCGCCGCCTACGACGCCGGGCTCGCCGCGCTCGTCGCGGCGTTCGAGGTGACGGACCCCGCCGAGCCTGTCTGGAACTGGTCCGCCGACGCACCGGCCCCCGCGGCATTCTGGTTCCGGCGCATGGCCCAGGAGACGTCGGTGCACCGCTGGGACGCCGAGGCCGCCGCCGGCACCCCGACGGCGATCGACGCCGCGCTCGCCGTCGACGGCGTCGACGAGTACCTGGGGTTCGTCGCCCGCTACGTTGCCGTCCACCCGATCGAGGAGCTCGCCAGCACGCTCTCGCTCGTCGCCGACGATGCCGGCCGCAGCTGGCGACTCGGCATGGCGCCGGACCGGCTCACCGCCGACGATCCGCAGGCGGCGCAGGCGACGGTCACGGCCGCGGCCTCGGACCTGTACCTCTGGCTCCTCCACCGGACCCCCCGCGACCCCGCGGCGGTGACCGTCGCGGGGGATCCCGGGCCCGTCGCCGCCTGGGGGCACGTGATCTTCGACTGAGACGGGACGGCGCGCCGCCCCGACGACGAGGTCGTCAGCACTCGGCCCACCCGTTTGCCAGGGCGCGGGCGCCCCGGTATCGTTGGCACTCGAAACCAGAGAGTGCCAACGGAGCCACAGGAGGCCGCGGAAATGAAGCTGCAACCGCTGGACGACCGCATCGTCGTCCGCCCGAGCGAGGCCGAGGAGAAGACGGCGTCGGGTCTCGTCATCCCCGACACGGCGAAGGAGAAGCCCCAGCAGGGTGAGGTCCTCGCGGCCGGGCCCGGACGCCGGGCTGAGAACACCGGCGAGCTCATCCCGCTCGACGTGAAGGTCGGCGACAAGGTCGTCTACTCGAAGTACGGCGGCACCGAGATCACGATCGACGGTGAGGACCTGCTCATCCTGTCGGGTCGCGACGTGCTCGCCAAGGTGGTCGGCTGATGCCGAAGATACTGCTCTTCGACGAAGACGCCCGCCGGCGCCTCGAGATCGGCGTGAACAAGCTCGCCGACACCGTGAAGGTGACCCTCGGGCCGAAGGGGCGCAACGTCGTCCTCGACAAGAAATGGGGCGCGCCGACGATCACGAACGACGGCGTCACGATCGCCAAGGAGATCGATCTCGACGACCCGTTCGAGAACCTCGGCGCCCATCTCGTCCGTGAGGTGGCGACGAAGACGAACGACATCGCCGGCGACGGGACGACGACCGCGACCGTGCTCGCCCAGGCGCTCGTGCGCGAGGGCCTGCGTAACGTGGCGGCCGGCGCGAACCCGATGGCGCTGAAGCGCGGCATCGAGCGCGGCGTCGCCTCGGCGGTCGAATCGATCAAGTCCCAGGCCCGCGACGTCGAGGGCCGGCACGAGATCGCCCAGATCGCCGCGATCTCGGCCGCCGACGCCTCGATCGGCGAGGTCCTCGCCGATGCCATCGACAAGGTCGGCAAGGACGGGACCGTGACCGTCGAGGAGTCGAACACCTTCGGGCTCGAGCTCGAGTTCACCGAGGGCATGCAGTTCGACAAGGGCTACCTCTCGCCGTATTTCGTGACCGACCCCGATCGTCAAGAGGGCGTGCTCGAGGATCCGCAGATCCTCATCGTCGACTCGAAGATCTCGGCCGTGCACGATCTCGTCCCGGTGCTCGAGAAGGTGATGCAGACCGGCAAGCCGCTGCTCATCATCGCCGAGGACGTCGAGGGCGAAGCGCTCGCGACGCTCGTCGTGAACAAGATCCGCGGCACGTTCCAGTCGATCGCCGTCAAGTCCCCGGCCTACGGGCAGCGCCGCAAGGAGATGCTCGCCGACATCGCCGTCATGACCGGCGGCCAGGTCGTCGCCGAGGAGGTCGGGCTGAAGCTCGAGTCGGCGACGCTCGACGTGATGGGACATGCGCGTCGCGTCGTCGTGACGAAGGACGACACGACGATCGTCGAAGGCGCCGGTTCCGAGGATGCGGTGAAGGCCCGGATCGCCCAGATGAAACACGAGATCGAAGAGTCCGACTCGGACTGGGACAAGGAGAAGCTCCAGGAGCGCGTCGCCAAGCTCGTCGCGGGCGTCGCGGTGGTCCGCGTCGGCGCGGCGACGGAGGTCGAGCTGAAAGAGAAGAAGCACCGCATCGAGGACGCGCTCTCCGCGACCCGTGCCGCGATCGAGGAGGGCGTCGTCGCCGGTGGCGGCACGGCGTTGCTCCGCGCGCGCCCCGCGGTCGTGAAGGTGGCGCATTCGCTGAAAGGCGACGAGGAGACGGGTGCCATGGCGGTCGCCCGCGCCCTCGAGGAGCCGTTGAAGTGGATCGCGCTGAACGCCGGGCTCGAAGGGTCGCTCATGGTTCGCGACGTCGAATCCCGCGAGGGCACGATCGGGCTGAACGCCCAGACCGGCGTCATCGAGGACCTCGTGAAGTCGGGCATCATCGACCCGGCGAAGGTGACGCGGTCGGCCCTGCAGAACGCGGCCTCGGTCGCGGCGCTGCTCTTGACGACCGACGTGCTCGTCGTCGACAAGCCCGAGAAGCAGTCCGCCGGACCGGCCGGTCCGGACCCGAGCGGCATGGGGATGATGTAAGGCCGTTCACCCGCACCCGCGGCGGACGCCGGTTTCACCCGGCCGCCGCCGCGGGGTCCGGTACGCTGCGCGCGTGTCCGCGCCGTACCGCCAGACCGTCCCCCGCCCGGACGACGCGCGTCGCGGCGAACCCGCGCCGTGGATGGCACTCCCGGCGGCGCGGCGCTCCGCGATCCCGGTCGACCGGTTGCGACGCGGGCTCGCGCCTCTGGCGACGACGCCGGCGCCTTCGCCACCGGTCCACTCGGCGGTGCTCATCCCGGTCGTCGAGCGCAGGGGCGAGGCGGCGCTCGTCCTCATCCGCCGCTCGGCGGCGCTCGAGCGTGACGCGGGCAACATTGCCTTCCCCGGCGGCCACCTCGAGCCCGGCGAGGAGCCGGTCGCCGCAGCGCTGCGCGAGTCGCAGGAGGAGATCGGGCTCGATCCGGGTCTCGTCGAGGTGATCGGCTCCTTCGCGGTCGTGGAACGCATCCGGGGCGATGAGCGGGTCGTCCCGTTCGTCGGGGTCGTCACGGGGCACCCCGACTACGTGGCCGACGGGCATGAGGTGGCGGCGATCCTCGAGGTGCCCCTGGCGTCGCTGGCGGGAGAGGGCGTCTCCTGGCAGGAACGATGGGGCACCCCCGGTGGCGAAGCCGGCGTGTGCTTTTTCGCCGGGGCGCCGGAGCTCGCCGACGACCTCATCTGGGGCCTCACCGCCCGCATCGTCTGGGATCTCCTGGCGGCGGTGTTCGCCGGGACCTAGTCCGGGGCTCGACTACTGTCCACAGGGGTCGTCCGCCGGTTCCGGGACGCGGTTTTCGGGTGAGGAGAAGTTGCACACGTGGCGGACGCCGAGATCGGGATGGGCAAGGTCGGCCGCCGCGGCTACCGGCTCGACGAGGTGGCGGTCATCCCCTCGCGCCGGACCCGAGACCCGCGTGACGTCGACGTGTCCTGGCAGCTCGACGCCTATCGTTTTGCGCTGCCCTTCATGGCCGCACCCCGGGACGGCATCGTCGGCCCCGACTCGGCCCGGCTGATCGACGCGGCTGGCGGCGCGGCCGTCCTCGATCTCGAAGGGTTGTGGACGAGGTACGCCGACCCGGTGCCCCTCCTCGAGGAGGTCGCCTCGCTGAGCCCGGACCGGGTCACCAGGCGCCTGCAGGAGATCTACGCCGAGCCGGTGAAGACCGAGCTCGTCGCGGCGCGGGTGCGCGCGATCGCCGAGAGCGGTGCGGTGGCCTGCGGGGCCGTCACTCCCCAGCGGGCCGCGGCGCTCGTCCCGGCCGCCGCCGGAGCCGGCCTCGACGTTCTCGTCGTCGCCGGCACGGCGATCTCGGCGGAGCACGTCTCGCGCTCCGCGGTCGGTCTCGACCTCGAGCGGTTCATCCGCGCCCTCGACCTGCCGGTGATCGTGGGCTGGTGCGCGTCGTACCAGGGGGCGCTCCACCTCATGCGGACCGGCGCCGTCGGCGTGCTCGTCGGTCTCGGCCCGGGGGAGTCGGCGGGTTCGACGCGGCGCGTGCTCGGTGTCGCCGCGCCGATGGCGACGGCGATCGCCGACGCTGCGGGGGCGCGCAGTCGCCATCTCGAGGAGACGGGTGTCTACGCGCACGTCGTCGCCGAGGGCCCGATTGCCACGGGTGGCGACGTCGCCGCGGCGATCGCCTGCGGCGCCGACGCCGTGATGCTCTCGACGCCGTTGGCCGCCGCGGCGGAGATGCCGGGTCGCGGCGTCTGGTTCGCGCCGGCGGCCGGCCACGCGACGTTGCCGCGGGGCGCGGTCGAGCGCGTGCCGGTGCTTGGCACGCTCGAGGAGATCCTCACCGGCCCGTCGCACGACGCCGACGGCCGGTGCAACCTCTTCGGGGCGCTGCGCGCCGCCATGGCGATGTCGGGGTACGGGACGGTCCGCGAGTTCCACAAGGCGACGATGCTTGTGGCGCCGAGCCCGAGGAGACGGATCCGGCGCCCGGGGGGGACGAGCGGGAGCGGGCGGGACGCGTGACGGGGGCGCGCCGCACGTGACCGCTCGGCTCGTCGCGGCCGTCCACCGCCACCGTTGGGTCGCCGACGCCATCGGGGTCGCCGTCGTCGTCCTCGTCGCGCTTCTGTACCTGTCGCCGGCGCTGAAGGACGGCTTCAGCTTCGGGCCGGGCCAGCTCGGTGCCTCGGCCTCGTACCTCACACGGGACATCGTCACCACGCCGATCCACAACCACCTGATCGGCGACGTCATCGACCAGGACGTGCCGTGGAACACGCTCGACTGGCAGATCGTCCACCACGGTTCGCTGCCGCTGTGGGACAGCTACGCGGGCACGGGGCTGCCACAGCTTTTCAACTTCGAATCGGCGTCCCTCGCCCTCCCGACGCTCGCCGGCTACCTCTTCCCACTGTCGGCGTCGTTCCTCATCACCGTGCTCGGCAAGCTGCTCATCGCCGGGCTCGGCACCTACGTGTGCTGCCGGGTGCTGCGGGCCGGGCCGGTCGGCGCCACGCTCGGGGGCGTCACATTCATGCTGTCCGGCAGCTTCACCGGGTTCCTCGGCTGGGCGGTCGGCGGACCGGTCGCCTGGTCGGGCTTCATCGTCGCCGGCGTCGTCCTCGCCTACCGCTCCCGGCGCCGGGTGCGCGACCTCTGGCTGCTCGCCGGGTCGGTCGCCTTCGCCGTCTACGGCGGGTTCCCCGAGGAGTACGTCCTCATGGGCGTCACCCTGTTGGGCATCCTCGGCGTCGCGGCGCTCGTCATCCTCGCCAAGAAGCGTCGGCTCGCCACAAAGGGACTCGCTCGCGTCGGGGCCGGCTTCGCCGGCGGGATCGCGCTCTCCGCCCCGCTGTGGCTCCCGGGCGTCTCGCTGCTCGCCCACTCGGCGCGCCTCAACAAGGATCTCGACGGGCAGTTCGGGCTGCGGGCGATCGCCGAGGTCTTCACCCAGGGTTTCTACGGACTGCCGACCCTCGGCAGCACGTGGTTCGGACCGGCCAACTACGTCGAGTCCTCGGCCTACGTCGGCGTGATCGCGCTCGTGCTCGCCGGCGTCGCCATCCTCATCGCCTGGAGGCGTCCCGCCGTCGTCGGGATGACGCTCGGAGCGCTGGGTTGCATGTTCGTCGCCTACCAGGTCGGCGGGCCTTGGGTCGATCATCTCGTCACCCGGGTCGGCCTCGAGGCGCTGCCGATCCACCGCATCCTCATCGTCTTGGGCTTCCCGATCGCCGTGCTCGCCGGTCTCGGGTGCGACATCGTCGTGAAACGTTTCGGTGAACGAGGCGTGCGGATGGCGCTCGGCGCGATGACGGCCGCCGTCGCGGTCGTCATCTGTTTCATGTGGCGGGCGGTCCACGACCCCGGCCTCACCTCGTTCGAGCAGTCGTTGCGCCGGTCGAGCCTGATCTGGCCGTCGGCGACGATCGGGCTCCTCGTCGTCATCTGGGTGGCCGTCCTCGCCGTCGGGCGCCTCGGTGCTCCGGGGCGCCGGCGGTTCGCCGCGCTCCTGGGCGCGGCCCTCGTCTCGGCCCAGGCGGCGTTCCTCGTCTTCGCCGGGGTGGGGTTCAACAGCTACTCGACGGACCTCTTCCCGGTGACGCCGATGGTGTCGACCGTGCAGCGGATCGTCGGGACGTCCCTGTTGGGAAGCGACGGACCGAACACCACCTGCGCCAACCCGCCGCCTACCCGCGTCGGGTTGCCGTGCGGGATCCGGCAATGGTTGGGCATCGGGTTCATCCCGAACATCCAGCTCGGCTACGGCGTCGACGAGCTGGCGATGCATGACCCGACGATCCCGGAGTCGTACTTCTCGAACTGGCCGGTGCCCGATTCGGGACAGTCCTACATCGGCAACCTGCAGTTCTTCGCCCCGTCGATCAACACCGTGGCGCTGGCCCGCCGCTACGGGGTGTCGTACGTGCTCGTCGGGCCGGGACTACCGGTGCCCGCGGGGATGAAGAAGGTCGCGGTCCTGACCCTCGCCAACGGTGCCCACCTGGATCTCGCCAAGGTGCCGGATGCGGCGAAGTTCACCTTCGCAGCCCCCCGGTCCGAGGCCGCGGTCCTCTCGGCGCGCCATCCGGGCGACGCGAGGTACACGTTGACCGTGCGGGTGAAAACGCCCACGGAGCTCGTCCTGCGGATCACCGACGTGCCCGGTTGGCACGTCACCGCGGACGGCCGTGCGCTCGCCGTCCACGGCTACGAAGGCTCCTTCCTCGAAGTCACCGTGCCGGCCGGCACGCACACGGTCGCCGCCTACTACTGGCCCCGCGATTTCACCTACGGGATCGTGCTCGCCCTGCTGGCCCTGCTCGCCTTGGGGCTCTGGCCGTTCCTGCCGGCGTTCCGCAGCCTCGGAGAAGCGGCGCTCGCGCGCACGCGCCGGCGCGCGGCCGGCCGGCGCCCCGAGAACGCCGATGGCGGCGACGAGAGCGGGAGCTAGGCCGCACCCGCTCGACGAGACGGTGAGATCCGCCCCCGGCGTTGCCGGTTGCGCCGGGCGATGAGATCAGGACTCTCGCTAGCCGGGCGCCTCGACGGCGACGCACGTGAGCGACGGGCCGAAGGGGCCGCGTCGGTCCGCGGGGAGTCCCTCGTCGGTGAGGAGCAGTTCGAAATCGTCGATTCGGGCGAAGGCGACGAACGCGTGACGATTGAATTTGGAACTGTCGGCGACGAGGACGGCTGAACGTGCCGCTGCGAGCATCGCCCGTTTCCAGGGGACACCGGCGAAGTCGTCGATCATGGCACCCCCGGAGGCGTCGACCGCAGAGGCGCCGATGAACGCCCGGTCGACATGGATGCCGGCGAGCTGGTTCAGCGTCCACGGGCCCGCGAGAGAGCGGCGGTCCTCGCTCAACTCGCCCCCGGCGACGACGAGGCGGACGTCGTGTCCCACCGCGAGCTGGTGGGCGATGGCGAGGTCGCAGGTCACGATCGTGAGGTCGCGTCTTGCGGAGAGCTCGTGGGCGAGCGCGGCGGTCGTCGAACCGATGTCGAGGGCGACCGATTCTCCGTCGGCGACGAGTCCGGCGGCGAAGCGCGCGATCGCCCGTTTCTCCTCGGCATGTTCGGGCTCACCCGCGTCGTTGGCGGCGTCAGTCGTTCCGCCCGGCCCCAACGGCAGTGCGCCACCGTGAGTCCTCTGGACGAGCCCGCAGCGGGCGAGGGTCGTGAGGTCCCGACGGATCGTCGACTCGTCGACGCCGAGTTCCGCGCTGAGCCGACTCGCTTCGACGTAGCCGTCGTCGTGGATCCGGCGGAGTATGGCGCGTCGTCGTTGTGCCGCGATCACCAAATGTCTCCTCGGCTAGAACGTGGCGGGGCGATTCAGGTCGGATCGCCCATCCCGGCGAGCTGGCCCGCTCGGGCGAGGGTAGACGATATCGCATGATAACGAGCAAAAACAGGCAGATTCGGGAGCAGCCCGAGCGCATCACTCCGGCGGGGATCGCCGGCCACGTCACCTCCCTGGGTCCCGCCGCTGCCGACGTCGCCACCCCCGGCGACCGCCCACCAGCGGGAGACTCGTGAGATCTGTGATCGGCGTCGCGGCGTGAGCCTCGGCGCGCTTGGCTACGTGCTCGCCGGCGGCGCCGGTTGCATCGCCGGTGCCGTGAACGCCGTCGCCGGTGGCGGGACGCTCGTGTCGTACCCGGCGCTTCAGGCGCTCGGTCTCTCCCCGGTGCGGGCGAACGTGACGAACATCATCTCGCTCACACCGGGCTATGCGGCCGGCACCTATACCCAGCGCGCCGACCTCGAGGGCCAGGGCGCGCGGACGGCGAAACTCGGCGTCTTCGCCGCCGCGGGCGGGCTAGCCGGATCGGTGCTCCTCGTTGTCACGTCGGCCCAACAGTTCCGCGATGTCGTGCCGTTCTTGATCCTTTTCTCCTGCGGTCTGCTCCTCGTGCAGGACAGGTTGCGCGCCGCGGTCACCCGTCGTCAGGCGTCGGGTGGTGCGGTCCCGCGTCCGCACCACCACCCGAGCGCCCTGATGCGTGCGGGGGTGTTCCTGTCCTCGGTCTACGGGGGGTTCTTCGGAGCCGGGCTCGGGATCATGCTGCTCGCGTTCCTCGGCCTTTTCTCCGACGACCGGTTGCCGCGCCTCAACGCCGTCAAGCAGGCGCTCTCGTTCGTGATCGGCGTCGTGGCGAGCGCGTTTCTCGCCTTCTCGGGCCACGTGTCGTGGACGTTCGTCGCGGTGATGGTCCCGACGAGCATGGTCGGTGGCATGGCGGGGGGACGGGTCGTCCATCTCGTCAGCCCGGGCGTCCTGCGCGCGGTCGTCGTCGCGCTCGGACTCGCGGTCGCCGTGCGCTACTGGGTCTGAGCGGCCGGGCGGCGCGGACCCGCGGCGAGAAGCACGTCGCGGGTGAGCTCGAGGTGGCCGAGATGTTGGAACAGCTCCTCTAAGACGTGGAGGACGACGCCTCCTTGCGTCGTGGCGAGGGGCAGGCCGGCGTCGCGCGGAGCAGCCGGGCGGCGCGGCGACGCCAGCGGTTCCAATAGGTCGAGGTCGGCGGCGAACCGGCGCCGCGCCAGCGCGACGCGGGCGATGAGATCGTCGACTGATCCGGTGGCGGTGAACTCGGCGTCCCGGTTGCGCACGATGGGGCGGTCGGCGATCATCGTGCCGGCCCAGAACTCCATCACGCCGAGGCAGTGGGTGACGATCGCGAACGGGGAGTTCGCCCCTGGCAGGTCCGGTTTCTCGTTCGCCAGCCGGTCTCCGAGCCGGGCCAGGATTACAGCCATCGCGTCGAGGACGTGGTCGACGTGCCAGAGCACATCCGTGGTCTCAACCTCGAGCATGTTGGGTCCTCCTTTGGGCCGTCTCGACCGGCGGGCCGTCGGAACCGGTGCGCGACCTCTGGCTGGTCGCCCGGTCGAGGGGCCCGTTGGTAGCCTCGACCGGTGGCCGCAGAATTCGACACGGTTCTCGTCGTCGATTTTGGTGCCCAGTATGCCCAGCTGATCGCCCGGCGCGTGCGGGAGGCCCACGTCTACTCGGAGATCGTGCCGCACTCCGCGACCGCCGCCGAGATGGGGAAGCGGTCGCCGAAGGGGATCATCTTGTCGGGCGGGCCGAGGTCCGTCTACGCCGACCAGGCGCCGATGGTCGATCCCGCCGTGTACGAGCTCGGCGTGCCGGTGCTCGGCATCTGCTACGGGGCCCAGCTCATCGTGCAGCAGCTCGGGGGCGAGGTGCGCCGAACCGGGTCGGGCGAGTACGGCAGGACCGAGCTGCGCTGTGACCCGCGTTCGTTGCTTCTGTCCGGATGGCCCGAGACGACCGAGGCCTGGATGAGCCACGCCGACTCGATCGTCGAAGCCCCGCCGGAATCCCGCACCATCGCCTCGACCCCCGACGTGTCCGTGGCGGCGTTCGAGAACGTCGAACGGGGCGTTTACGGCGTGCAGTTCCACCCGGAGGTCGTGCACACCCCCCAAGGACAGGAACTGCTGAAGCGCTTCCTCTACGACGTCTGTGGGTGCCGTCCGACCTGGACGCACACCTCGGTCATCGAGGCGGCGATCGACGAGGTGCGCTCGACGGTCGGCGGGGCGCGCGTGCTGTGCGCCTTGTCGGGGGGCGTCGACTCGGCGGTGACCGCCGCGCTCGTCCACAAGGCGGTCGGCGAGCAGTTGTCGTGCGTCTTCGTCGACACCGGCCTCATGCGGGCCGGCGAGGCCGACCAGGTCGAGGGGACGTTCCGCCGCCAGTTCGGCATCGACCTTCACCACGTGAAGGCCGCCGACCGGTTCTTTTCGGCGCTGCGTGGCGTGGCCGATCCCGAGGACAAGCGCAAGATCATCGGCGAGCTTTTCATCAGGATCTTCGAAGAGGTCGCGGCCGAACTGCCGGGCGTCGCTTACCTCGCCCAGGGGACCCTCTACCCGGACGTCATCGAATCGGGCACCACCGCGGCGGCGACGATCAAGTCGCATCACAACGTCGGCGGGCTGCCCGAGGACATGGCGCTCTGTCTCGTCGAGCCGCTGCGATTGCTTTTCAAAGACGAGGTGCGCGCCGTCGGCGAGGAGCTCGGGCTGCCGGAGGAGATCGTCTGGCGCCAGCCGTTCCCGGGGCCGGGACTGGCGGTTCGCATCGTCGGCGAGGTGACGCCGGAACGGGCGGAGATCCTCCGGGCCGCCGACGCCATCGTGCTCGATGAGGTGCGGCGCGCCGGTCTCATCCGCGAGCTGTGGCAGTCCTTCGCCATCCTCCCGGCCGTCCGGGTGGTCGGCGTCATGGGTGACGAGCGGACGTACGAGTACCCGATCGTCGTGCGCGCCGTGACGAGCGACGACGCCATGACGGCGGACTGGGCCCGTCTTCCCTACGATCTCCTCGAACGGCTCTCGAGCCGGATCATCAACGAAGTCGACGGGGTCAACCGCGTCACCTACGACATCACGTCGAAGCCGCCCGGCACGATCGAATGGGAGTGAGGCGCGCGTGGCGGTGAACGGCCCGCGCGACCCTGGAGACGAAGGAGTGGTCCCGGCGGGCGAGCGCCGTCGCGGGGCGCCGCGGCCAGATGAGCTCGCGTCGATCCTCCACAATCTCAACCCTCCCCAGCGCGAGGCCGTCTGCTACGACGGCGGCCCGCTCGTCGTCGTCGCCGGGGCGGGTTCGGGCAAGACCCGGGTGCTCACACGCCGGATCGCGCGTCTCGTCGCCACGGGCGTTGCGCCGTGGCGGATCCTCGGCATCACGTTCACGAACAAGGCGGCCGACGAGGTCCGCCGCCGGGTCGTCGAGCTCGTCGGCGAAGACGCCGAGAAGATGTGGTTGTCGACGTTCCACTCGGCCTGCGTGCGGATCCTGCGGCGGGAGGCGGACCGGATCGGCTACCGCCCGGGGTTCTCGATCTACGACGAGGGCGACAGCCGGCGGATGATCGAGCACGTGCTCGACGACCTCGGCATCGACGCCAAGCGCTTCCCGGCGCGGGCCGTGCTCGGCGCGATCAGCCAGGCGAAGTCCGAGCTGTTAGATGCCGCGGGCTACGAGGCGCGGGCCTACACGATCTACGAGCGGCGCATCGCCGAGGTGTTCGCCGAGTACGAGCGGCGCCTGCAAGCGGGCAACGCGCTCGACTTCGACGACCTTTTGTCGGTCGTCGTCCGCCTGTTCCACGCCGACCCCGAGGTGCTCGGCCGCTACCAGGAGCGCTTCGAGCACGTGTTGGTCGACGAGTACCAGGACACGAACCGGGCGCAGAACGAGATCGTCACGCTCGTCGGCGCCGGGCACCGCAACGTCTGCGTCGTCGGCGACACCGACCAGAGCATCTACCGGTTCCGGGGGGCGGAGATCCGCAACCTGTTGGAATTCGAGCTCGCCTTCCCCGAGGCGCGCACGATCGTCCTCGACCAGAACTACCGCTCGACCCAGACCATCCTCGACGCCGCCAACGCGGTGATCGGCAACAACCTCATGCGCCAGGACAAGTCGCTGTGGTCCGCCCTCGGCGAGGGCGAGAAGGTCCTGCGCTACCGGGCCGGCGACGAACGGGGCGAGGCGATGTTCGTCGCCAACGAGATCGAGGAGCTCTGCCACGCCCGGCGCATCCGCCGCGGCGAGATCGCCGTGTTCTACCGCACGAACGCGCAGAGCCGGGCGATCGAGCAGGCGCTGGCGGACCGGGGCGTGCCGTACCAGGTGATCGGGGGCGCCCGCTTCTACGACCGGCGGGAGGTGCGGGACGCCGTCTCCTACCTGCGCCTCGTCGCGAACCCCGCCGACGAGGTGTCACTGCGCCGGGTCCTCAACTCGCCGAAGCGGGGCATCGGCGCGACGACGGTGGGGAAACTCGGCGCCTACGCGGCGCGCTCGGGCGTGTCGTTCGCCGAGGTGCTCGCCGACCCGAAGGCCGCCGGGGCCACGGGCCGGGCCGTGCGCGCGATCGAAGGCTTCCGCGAGCTCGTCGCCTCCTTCGGCGATCTCGTCGACTGCCGCCCCGGTGAGATCCTCGCCGAGGTCCTCCGCCGGAGCGGTTACCGGGACGCGCTCGAGGCGGAGGTCGCGGTTGGAGGTTTCGGCGCGCTCGAGGCCGAGGGCCGGCTCGAGAATCTCGCCGAGCTCATCTCGGTCGGCGCGACCCACGAGGATCTCGAGTCCTTCCTCCAGTCGATGGCGCTCGTCGCGGCGACCGACGACCTCGACGACTCCGGCGGCCGGGTGTGCCTGATGACGCTCCACGCCGCGAAGGGACTCGAGTTCGACGTCGTGTTCCTCACGGGCATGGAGGAGGGCGTCTTCCCCCACGACCGGGCAATGGCGGAACCCGACGACTTAGAGGAGGAACGCCGGCTCTGCTACGTCGGGATCACGCGGGCCCGTCGCCGCCTCTACCTCACCCACACCTGGGAGCGCACGCTGTTCGGGCAGAGCCGGGAGAGTCTGCAGAGCCGTTTCATGAAGGAGATCCCGGAGCACCTGATCGTCGATTTGGGCGAGGAGCCGACCACTCCGTGGGCGGCCGGCCGGTCGACCGATCCCGAGTTCGAAGCGCCGCCGTCGTTCGGACGTTCCAACTCGCGCACCCGGCGCCCGCCGGGCGCGCCGGTGGCGACGACCGGAGCCGAGCAGCTCGCCCTTGTCCCGGGCGAGCGCATCGTGCACGCCCGCTGGGGCGAGGGCGTCATCGTCGAGGTCGCCGGCGAGGGTTTGAAGGCCGAGGCGGTGATCGCCTTCGACCGTCATGGCGAGAAGCGGTTCCTGCTCTCCGCCACGCCGCTGAAGCGGGCCTGACGGCCGTTCCGGTTCGTCCGGCGCGACCCCGCTTAATAGGATCGCCCCGGCGCCGCCTGGAGTGACGGCGCCCGCGGTGTTGCCGGATCGGCCCGTCGCGGGGCCACCGCAGACCGCGTCGAGGAGGCAGGTTCTTGGATCTCTACGAGTACCAGGGGAAGCGGTACTTCGCCCGCTACGGCATCCCCGCCGGGCAGGGGGCGGTGGCCGACACCGTCGACGAGGCGGTCGCGGCCGCTGAGACCCTCGGCTACCCGGCGACCATCAAGGCGCAGGTGAAGGTCGGCGGGCGCGGCAAGGCCGGCGGCGTGAAGGTCGTGGCCGATCGGTCCGCGGCCGAGCAAGCCGCGCGCCAGATCCTCGGTCTCGTCATCAAGGGCCACACGGTGAGGCGACTCTGGGTCGAGGAGGCGTCGCAGATCGCCCGGGAGTACTACGCGAGCTTCACGCTCGACCGCGGGACGAGACTCCACCTCGCCATCGTCTCGGCGAAGGGGGGCATCGACATCGAACAGGTCGCCGCGGAGGACCCCGCGGCGATCGAACGGCTGGAGGTCAATCCGCTCGACGGGCTCGCTCGGAACGACGCGCGCGCCCTCGTCGAGCGCGCCGGGATCGACGCCGGGGCGCAGGCGGGCGTCGTCGACGCGGTCCTGCGGCTCTACCGCTGCTACCTCGAGGGCGATGCCGATCTCGTCGAGATCAACCCGCTCGTCCTCACCACCTCGGGTGAGGTCCGCGCCCTCGACGCCAAGGTCACCCTCGACGACGAGGCGGCCTTCCGCCATCCGGAGTGGTCGGAGTTCGCCGACGCCGAGCCCGACGACCCTCGGGAACGGTCGGCGCGGGCGAAGGGGCTGAGCTACGTGGGCCTCGACGGTTCGGTCGGCATCATCGCCAACGGGGCGGGTCTGGCGATGAGCACGCTCGACGTCGTGAACCAGGTCGGCGGCGCGGCCGCGAACTTCCTCGATATCGGGGGCGAGGCGAACGCCGACGTCATGACCGGCGCGCTCGAGGTGATCAACTCCGACGAGCGCGTCCGCGCCATCCTCGTCAACGTCTTCGGTGGGATCGTGCACTGCGACGACGTAGCCCGCGGCGTACTCGGCGCGATGGAACGGGTCGAGCTCGCCTCGCCCATCGTCGTCCGCCTCGACGGCACGCACGCCGCCCAGGCCCACGAGATCCTGCGGCCCCACCTTTCGGACCGGCTCGTCCTCGCGCCGACGATGCTCGCCGCCGCCCGGCGCGCCGTCGAGTTCGCCGCGGTGTAGGGCGATGAGCATCTTCGTCGACGAGACGACGCTCGTCGTCGTGCAGGGGCTGACCGGGACCCAGGGGCGTTTCCACGGCCTGCGGAACCGCGCCTACGGGACGAAGGTCGTCGCCGGGGTGACGCCGGGCAAGGGCGGGGAGTCGGTGGAGGGCATCCCGGTTTTCGATTCTGTCGCCGAGGCGGTCGAGGCGACGGGTGCGAACGCGAGCTTCGTCGTCGTCCCGCCGCGCGCCGCGCCCGGGGCGGTCCTCGAGGCCGCCGCCGCCGGCATCGGGCTCGTCGTCTGCATCACCGAGCACATCCCGGCCAAGGACGAGGCGCTCCTTTTCAACCAGCTACGCCGGGAGTTCCCGGGTACGAGGCTCATCGGTCCGAACTGCCCCGGGCTGATTTCGCCGGGCAAGTGCAACATCGGTATCACCGCCGGGGAGATCGCCCTGCCCGGCGGCCCGGTCGGCATCGTCTCGCGGTCGGGCACGCTCACCTACCAGGCGCTGCACGAGCTGTCCCAGCAGGGAGTCGGCCAGACGACCTGTGTCGGCATCGGGGGCGACCGGGTGCCCGGGACGTCGTTCACCGACGTCCTTGCGGCGTTCGAGGACGACCCCGAGACGGCGGCCGTGATGCTGATCGGCGAGATCGGCGGTTCCGAGGAGGAGCGTGCCGCGGCGTTCATCGCCGAGTCGATGACGAAACCGGTCGTGGCGTACATCGCCGGCGTCACTGCGCCCGAGGGCCGGACGATGGGCCACGCCGGGGCGATCGTCTCGGGTAGCTCGGGCACCGCCAAGGCCAAGATCGCCGCACTCGAGGCGTGCGGGGCGCGCGTCGCGCGCAACCCGTCGCAAGCGGGGGAGATGATGGTGGAGATCGTCCGTGTGCTCGGCTGAGACGTCAACCAGCGATGGCCGCGAACCGCCCGATACCCGACGGCTCGCGGTGCTCGCCTCGGGTACCGGGACGATCCTCGAGGCGCTCATCGCCGCCGAGCTCCCGATCGTCGTGGTGGGGGTCGACCGGCCGTGCCGCGCCGCGGAGATCGCCGAGGCGGCCGGACTCCTCGTCGAATCAGTCGTGCGGCGGGACTTCTCGGCGGCCTTCGACCGGGACGCCTACACCGGCGAGCTCATCGCGGCGCTTCGCCGCCATCGCGTCGGAACCGTCGCGATGGCGGGGTTCGCGACCGTGCTCGGCCCCGCCTTCTTCCCGGCCTTCGGCGGGCGTGTCCTCAACACCCACCCGTCGCTCCTTCCCGCCTACAAGGGCTGGCACGCGGTGGAGCTCGCGCTGGCGGCGGGAGATTCGGTGACCGGGTGTACCGTGCATCTCGCGACGCGCGAAGTCGACGCCGGGCCGATCCTTTCCCAGGAAAAGGTGCCGATCTTGCCTGGCGATACGGAGGAAACGTTGCACGAACGCATCAAGCAGGTCGAGCGACGGCTGTATCCCGCGACCATCCGCACCTTCCTCGAGACTGCGGGATCCGCTGCGGGTCCCGGGATCGCCGGATGAGGCGGCGATGAGGGCGCTGCTCTCCGTCTACGACAAGCGAGGGCTCGCCGAATTCGCCGCGGGACTCGCCGCGCTCGGCTGGGAGCTCGTGGCGAGCGGCGGTACGTCCGCCGCGCTCGAGCGGGCGGGGGTAGCGCACCGGGACGTCGCCGAGGTGACCGGAGCGCCCGAGATGCTCGATGGCAGGGTGAAGACGTTGCACCCGGCGATCCACGGCGGGATCCTCGCCGACCGGTCGAAGCCCGCCCATCTCGCCGACCTCGAGGCGCGCGGTATCGAACCGATCGACCTCGTCGCGTGCAACCTCTATCCGTTCTCGGCTTCACCCTCGATCGAGATGATCGACGTCGGCGGGCCGACGATGGTCCGGGCCGCGGCGAAGAACCACGCCCACGTCGCCATCGTCGTCGATCCGGACGACTACGACGCGGTGCTCGCCGAGATCCGCGCCGCCGGCTTCGTCACCGTGGCGACGCGCCGGCGCCTCGCCGAGGCGGCGTTCGCCCACACCGCCGCCTATGACGCTGCGATCGCGGCGTGGCTCGCGTCGAGCGACGTGCCCAGCGACGCGATGCCGTCATCGATCGGCATCGTGCTCACCCGGGCGGGCGAGCTCCGCTACGGCGAGAACCCGCACCAGAAGGCCGCCCGCTACCACCGGGCCGGCGTCGCAGAGGACTGGTGGGCCGGCGTCCACCAGCACGGTGGCAAGGAGCTCTCGTTCATCAACCTCATCGACGCTGAGGCCGCCTGGATGCTCTGCCACGAGGTGCTCGGCGTGGGGGGAGCCGGCGTCGCCGCCGTGATCGTGAAGCACGCCAACCCCTGCGGTGTCGCCGTCGGGTCGGATCTTGCGACCGAATACCAGCGGGCCTTCGAATCGGACCCGGAGTCCGCCTTCGGAGGGATCATCGCCTTGTCGGGTGAGGTCGACGCCGCGCTCGCCGAGAGGATCGTCGCCAACCCGCTCGCCGACGTGCTCGTCGCCTACGGCTACGAACAAGGGGCGCTCGAGGTGCTGACCTCGCGGCGCAAGAATATGCGAGTCCTTGCGGCACCGGTGCCGGTTGTCGGCCCGATCTCTTTCCGGCAGTTCGCGGGCGGCTTCCTCGTTCAGGAATCCGATGTCGTGGGCGCCGACCGCGTCGGCTGGAGCGTCGTCACTGAACGACAGCCGTCGACCGACGAGTGGCCCGACGCCGAGCTCGCCTGGCGGGTGTGCGCCCGGTCGACGTCGAACGCGATCGTCCTCGCCCGAGACGGCCGGGTCGCCGGGGTCGGGTGTGGCCAGCAGAACCGGCGGGACGCGGCGCGACTCGCCGCCGAGAAGGCCGCCGGACGCGCTGCGGGCGGCGCCGGGGCGAGCGACGCATTCTTCCCATTTCGAGACGGACTCGACGCGATCTGCGACGCCGGCATCACCGTCGTCGTCCAACCTGGAGGGTCGGTGCGCGATCCCGAGGTGATTGCGGCGGCGAACGAGCGGGGGGTCGCGATGGTGTTCACCGGGGAGAGGCACTTCCGCCACTGACACCGCACCTGGCCCGCTGGCGGTGCGTTCCACAGCTCGGGCGGCAGGAGCCGGGCGATCCTCCCGATCCGTCATCGGCACCGGTCGCGCGAACGACCGAAGCTTCAGGGCGCGGGATGGGAAAGGCCGGGAGGGTCGCTCTGGCCCCTGGGTCATCTGCCGATGCGCGAATTGGGACGCAGCCCCCAGGAGCCCACCCGCGGACTCCTCCACCAAGGTCTCCGCGACGATGACCGGCCCCCTCAAGGCTTTCCCTATGGGCAGCCTTCGGCGGGCCTTGACCGGGCCTCGTTCAGTAGAGGACTGGACACCGGGCCGAGCATCATGCAGTTTGCGGGGGTGCTGTGTTACAGGGCACGCACCCGCCACTTCGCGAGTGCCCTTGACCGGCACTTATACGGGTAATCCACTTATACGGGTGATCCGCCAGTTCGGCTGACCGCTCGGGGAGACTTTCTCCGAGCGGGGAGGCCAGAACAGGAGGACGACCGTGGTCTTTACCCCGCAGCTGTCTCGCACCGCCCGCGAAGGAGGCGGTGTCCGTTACGAGCTCGGTCACGAGCTGATCGACGCGTTCTTGGAGTTCTGTTCGGGCCGCGCCCGTCCGAACACGGTTCGCGCCTACACGCACGACTTGAAGACGTTCTTCTCGATCGTCGCGAAGGACCCGATCGACGTGACGCCGGCCGACGTCATCAAATTCGTCACAGCACAGCAAACGGCTCGGCCCGGCGCAGAGAACGTCGTCCGCTTCCCCGACGCTTCGTCGGGGCTCGCACCGGCGACGGTTATGCGTCGGCTGGCGGCCGTCTCCGCGTTCTATGGATATCTGCTCGCCCGAGCCGACACTCCGATCGAGACCAACCCGGTGCCGCGCGGCCTGCCGACACGGCGCAACAGAAGAGAGCTGCGAGGCGCGCCGTTGGTGAGGGGCGTGCGTCGCCTGCCGCGGATCCTCGATCCAGAAGAAGCGATCGCCCTCCTTGCGGCGCTGCGGACACGCCGCGACAGAGCGATCGTCGAAGCGATGCTGTTGGGTGGGCTTCGCCGCTCCGAGGTGCTCGGGCTCCGCCTCGAAGACATCCGGCTCGGTGAGTGCCGTGTCTTTGTCGCCGAAGGAAAGGGCGGCCACGAACGCCTCGTCCCGTTGTCGCCGACGTTCTTTTCGACCTTGGCCTCCTACTTGGAGAGCGAACGACCGGAAGAGGCGACGACGGACCGGGTCTTCGTCGTCCTGAAAGGCCCGCGCCGCGGCGGCCCACTGTCAACCGAGGGGCTCGACGAGGTCATCGCCTCGGCGAGAAGACGGGCCGGGCTCGCGCACGGCACCTGCCACGAGCTCCGCCACACCTGTCTCACGCGCCTTCGCGAAGCGGGCATGTCACTCGAAGCGCTCCAGGCACAAGCCGGCCACCGCTCGATCGCCTCGACCCAGATCTACCTCCACTTAGGCGCCGACTGGCTGGCTGCCGAGTACCGGCGGGCGGCCGACGTGCTCGAAGCCGAACTCGTCGCCGGGGCGATCCGATGAGTCGCGCCGCGGCGCCAACGACGTCACCCGTTGCACTAAAGGTGCCTTCCCGCCCCGCTCCGAGGAGATCGAGGACACCCGGTGTCATCGGCATGCCCACACCGCCCGTGCCCCGCTTCACACCGGTGCTGACCTGGGACGAGATCTCAAAAAGGGCGCCACGGATCGCCTCGACGATGACGAGCTACCTCGACCAGATCGCGGTGTCGTCGAGGCCTGGCACGGTCGAGGCGGCCAACCTCGCTCTCCGGGTCTTCTGTGACCACCTCATCGAGGTCGACCCAACGTGCGACGCGGTGGCCGGGATCGGACGGCACCACATCGAGTCCTACAAGCTCGCCTTGGCCAAGCGGCCTGGCAAGGACCCCGGCAAGCCCGCCTCGGTGGCGACGATTCGCCACAAGTTGGGGATGCTGCGCACGTTCTTCGAGCGCATCATCGAGTGGGACTACCCCGACGCCCCGCGCAAGGTGCCGATCTTCGCCGGCGACATCCCGAAGGCTGACGAGCCGCTGCCGCGCTTTCTGGACGACCCGACTTACGCGAAGTTCATGGCGACGCTCGCCAAGGACACGAACCTTCGCCGCCGACTCATCGTCGAGCTCCTCGCCCGCACCGGGATGCGCGCCGGCGAGATCGGCGGCCTTCGTGACGACGCGGTGTTCCGCCTCGGCGGCGAACACTGGTTGCGGATCCCAATCGGAAAGCTCCACAACGACCGGACGGTGCCGCTCCACCCGGTCCTCGTCGAGCTGATCGAGGACTACCGAGAGCGAAGAGGCCCGAGCCCGTCGGGGCTCCTGGTGGTGCGCAACGACGGACAGCCCTTCGACCGTCGCACGATCCACCGCTACGTGGGGTCGGTCGCGAAGCGCGCCGGGATCGGCCACGTCCACCCCCATCAGCTGCGCCACACGCTCGCCACGCATTGCATCAACCGGGGAATGAGCCTCGAAGCGATCGCGGCGATGCTTGGTCACCGTTCGCCGCGCATGACGCTCGTCTATGCGCGCATCTCGAACGACTCTGTCGCCGAGCAGTACTTCCGAGCCACGCGGGTCGTCGAAAGTGTCGGCGTCCCGCTTTGCGTCGACGACGACCTCGGCGCTCAGACCCACCGTCGCCAGTTGGCGGACGGCCATTGCACCCGCCCCGCGCAGCTCGACTGCAGTTACCAGACGATCTGCGAGGGTTGCGGGTTCTTTCAGACCGACGAGGAGTTCCTGCCCCTCCTTCGCCGCCAACGCGACAACGCGGAAGCTCTCGCCGACTTCGAGCGAGCCCACATCTTCAAAGAACTCGTTGAAGGATTGACGAAGGAAAGTTGACCGGGCAGCTCCCGCGAAAGGTTGGACACGCGAGCCAGGACGTGGTTGCATCGTTGAAGCCGAAGCCTGAAAGATCACCCGTGTAACGGCACGTTGAGGCGACCCTGTCACCTCATCTTCAGCGTGTATTCGGGGACACTTCCGGGTCTTGGAGGTCGAGCCGCCAGTGCTTGGTAGCAGAACGAGCGCGTCCCTCCTCCGACACCCTTCTGACGAGGCTGTCGCACGAATCCTGACCGTCCTGCCCGCGATTTGGGTCAGGCGGGACAATTGGTGCATGCCGATCAACCTTCGTGAGGCCGATCGCGACCAGCTGTTCCTGCTGCCGCCCTCGGTCGCTGACTGGCTCCCGGAAAACCACCTCGCCTTCTTCGTGCTCGACGTGGTGTCCGAGCTCGACCTCGACGCCTTCTATGGCGAGTACCGCGAGGACGGCCGCGGCGGCGCTGCTTACGACCCGGCCCTCGTACTTGCCGTGCTCGTCTACGCCTACTGCGTCGGGGAACGCTCCTCACGACGTATCGAGCGCCGGCTCGTCGAAGACGTCGCCTTCCGGGTCGTGGGTGCGAACCAGCTCCTCGACCACGCCACTCTCGCCCGGTTCCGCCGGCGGCATGCCGAGGCGATCGCCGAACTGTTCGGCCAGGTGCTCGGACTGTGCGTGAAGGAGGGGCTCGTCGACTCCAAGGTGATCTCGATCGACGGCACCAAGATCGAGGCCAACGCCTCGGCGTGGGCGAACCGCACCCGCCGTCAGCTCGCCGACGAGATCCTCGCCGAGGCAGAACGCCAGGACGCAGAAGAGGACGAGCGCTTCGGTGAGAGTCGTGGCGACGAGCTCCCGCCCAATTGGGCTCGGCGTGAGGACCGGCGGGCCAGAGTCCGCGAGGCACTCCGCCAGCTCGACGAGCAAGGTGCCGCTGACTACGAGAGCTACCTTGCCGAGCGCGCCGCACGCGAGCGGGCCACCGGGCACAAGCTTCCCGGACGCAGACCTACGCCCGGTGGGAAGACGGGCAAGGAGCGTCTCGCCAACCCGACCGACCCGGACTCGAGGATGTTGCGGGCCCGCAACCGATTCCTCCAGGGCTACAACGCCCAGGCTGCGGTCTCCACCGACCAGGTCATCGTGGCTGCAGAGGTGACCAACGCAGCAAACGACTCGACCATGTTCGTCAAGATGGTGAGAGCGAGCGAGGAGAACCTCGCCGCAGCCGAGGGTGATGGCACCGGAACCTTCGTCGCCGACACCGGCTACTGGAGCGTCGAGAACGTGACGATCGCCACCCCTTCCGGGGTGCTCATCACCCCCATGCCGGCGACCAAGGGCATCGCCGATCCCGACGACCCGCGCATCCAAGAACGCTCAAAAGTGCTCAGCCGCATCGACGCCGGGATGCTCAGCTTGAAAGAGGGCGCAATCGAGATGGGTGTCTCCTACAACTGGGCACGCCAGCTGCTCGGCGACTACCGGGTTGGACGAGGTGATCCTGCAGTGCTCAGAAAGCAGATGCTCGATCGGCTCTCCACTGCCGAAGGCCGGCAAACCTACGCCAAGCGCAAGGTCACCACCGAACCGGTCTTCGGCAACATCAAGGCCAATCTCCGATGTCGACGCTTCTCCGGGCGCGGGATACAGGCGGCCCTGAGCGAGTGGCGCCTCATCTGCTCGGTCCACAACCTCTTGAAGGTGCGAAACCACCGTCTTGCCTTCGCATAAGGGGAACTTCCGGGCGCGTTCACTGAACTCGGGCGAAACTTCGTCAAGCTCCTCTAAGAACTCGTCAGGTCTCACCTCGCAGATCGGTGGTCCCAGAGCTCCACGAGCCAATCGTGCGACAGCCTCTGACCTGGGGAGTTGCCCTGCTTCCCTCGTGCACCGAGCGCCGGTAGAGGACTTTGCTAACCCGCACGAGGTAAGCGGAGCCTTCAAACCGACATCCCCCAGTCTAGGATCCCGCTGAGCGATCGCCCGCCCGGTGATCGCGGCTGCCGGGCACATCTGGTCGCGAGTCTGTATCTGACGCCCGATCTCGTGTCCGACGATGGACTTGCCATCGTTTTTGATGGGGGGCAGTTATGGGCCGGGTCATCTCTCGGCTGCTGGTCGCGATCCTCGCCGTCGGTGCGTCTGCGGTGGCGGTCGCCTCCTCGGCGGGACCAGCAGGCGCCGACATCGACTGGGGAACGCCGAACGAGGTCGCCGGTTCGCTCAACCTGGGCGGTGACGCGGTGATCAATTCGGTCTCATGCTCCTCGGTGGGCAACTGCGCTGCCGGTGGGTACTACAAAGACAGCTCTAAGAACACCCAGTCCTTCGTCGTCGACGAGGTCGCCGGCACCTGGGGAACGCCGAGCGAGGTCGCCGGATCGCTCAACGCGGGCGGTAACGCCTGGATCAATTCGGTCTCGTGCTCCTCGGTAGGCAACTGCGCCGCGGGTGGGCGATACAGAGACAGCTCCGGGAACTATCAGAACTTCGTCGTCGACGAGGTTGCCGGTGCCTGGGGAACGGCAAGTGAGGTGGCCGGAACACTCAATGTGGGTGGTCACGCGTGGGTTAATTCAGTCTCGTGTACTTCAGACGGCAATTGCGCGGCCGGTGGACGCTACAAGGACGGCTTCGGGAATTACCAGGTCTTCGTTGTCAATGAAGTCGACGGTATTTGGGAATCAGTAAGCGAAGTGGCCGGATTACTCAATGTGGACGGTGACGCGGATTTAAATTCAGTCTCATGTTCCTCGGACGGTAATTGCGTTGCCGGTGGGCGTTACAAGGACAGCTCCGGGGACTATCAAGCCTTTGTAGTCGACGAGGTTGCCGGTGTCTGGGAACCAGCAAGCGAAGTGGCCGGAATACTTAACATTGGCGGTGGCGCGCAAGTTTTTTCGGTTTCGTGTTCCTCGGACGGTAATTGCGTTGCCGGTGGGCGTTATAAGGATGGTTCTGGAAATTATCAGAATTTCGTAGCCGACGAGGTTGCCGGTGTCTGGGAACCAGCAAGTGAAGTGGCCGGAACGCTTAGCGTAGGTGGTGGCGCGTGGCTCGTTGAGGTTTCGTGTTCCTCAGATGGTAATTGCGCGACCATCGGACGCTACAAGGATAGCTCTGGGAACATCCAGGCATTCGTCATTAATGAGGTTGCTGGCACATGGGGAACGGCAAGTGAAGTGGCCGGACTACTTAACCTTGGCGGTGACGCGGGGGACAATACAGTCGCGTGGGTCAATACAGCCTCGTGTTCGTCAGATGGTAATTGCGCCACTGGCGGATACTACAAAGATAGCTCTGGGAACATCCAGGCATTCGTTGTCGACGAGGTTGCCGGTGTCTGGGAACCAGCGAGTGAGGTGGTCGGAACACTCAACGTCGGCGGTGACGGGGAGGTCAGTTCGATCTCGTGCACCTCGGACGGCAGCTGCGCCTTGGGTGGGTACTACAAAGACGGCGCCGGGAACATTCAGGCTTTTGTCGCTGACGGGGTCTATGCCATTACCTATACCGTCACCTTTGATGCCAACGGGGGCACAGGGACGATGGCCGCTGAAACGGAGAGCAGCCCGACCGCGCTCACCGCCAATGCCTTCACCTTCACGGGCTATACCTTCACCGGCTGGAACACTGCAGCCAACGACTCGGGCACCGCCTACGCCGACGGTGCGACGTATCCGTTCACCGCGAGCGTGACGCTCTACGCGCAATGGACAGCGGTCCCCGTTTCGTACGCGGTGACGTTCAATGCCAACGGGGGCTCCGGGACGATGGCCGCTGAAACGGAGAGCAGCCCGACCGCGCTCACCGCCAATGCCTTCACCTTCACGGGCTATACCTTCACCGGCTGGAACACTGCAGCCAACGACTCGGGCACCGCCTACGCCGACGGTGCGACGTATCCGTTCACCGCGAGCGTGACGCTCTACGCGCAATGGACAGCGGTCCCCGTTTCCTACACCGTCACCTTCAACGCCAACGGCGGAACCGGGACGATGGCCCCCGAGACCGACAACGCCCCAACGGCCTTGACAGCCAACGCCTTCACCCGTAGCGGCTACACCTTCAACGACTGGAACACAGTCGCTGGCGGCAGAGGCACCTCCTACGCCAACGGCGCCATCTACCCCTTCACCGCCAGCGTCACGCTCTATGCCCAGTGGATGGCCACCGTCGGCGGACCTCCACTAAAGGCGACCACCAGGAACGCCCTCAAGCTGTCTGCGAGGAAGGTCACCTACGAACACGAGCAGACCGAGCACCTGTCCGTCACGGTTTCCCCGCAGTTCCCAGGTTCGAAGCCGACCGGGAAGGTCACCGTCAAGCAGTCCACGAGGACGCTGTGTGTGATCAAGCTCTCGTCGGGCAAGGGATCGTGCAAGTTGTCCGCCAAGCAGCTCAAGGCGGGTACCTACCACCTCGTTGCCACTTACGGCGGGAGCACGAACTTCGCCGGCTCGACTTCTCCCAAGGAGAAACTCACCGTCGTCAGGTGACGAGCTGCTGCCGTGAAGCTGCGGGCGACCGCCGGCGCCGGGCCGTACGTGACGTTACCGGCCTGGTTGGCCACCACCGTGCAGACCCCGGCGGCCAGCAACTTGACCGGACTTCCGCGCCTCAACCCCTGAAATGACGGCTTTCGGCCTGCCCGCCATGCGCTGAGTAGGGAAAACAAGGCGTAATGCCGGAGTTCGCTCGCCGAATGTGGGGGCGACACATCCTCGACATCGAACATCTACATGGCATAAGATGGGCGTGTGCACGTGAAGCGCACGACTCGCAGGAGGGGCGAAAAGGAGTACACCTACCTCTCGCTCGTCGAGTCGGTGCGCATCAACGGCAAGAAGACCCACCAGACGCTGTTGCGCTTGGGTGAGATCGGCGAGCTGGAAAGAAGCGGTCAGCTCGATCGCATCGTCGCCGCGCTGTCGGGCTACACGACGAAGCACTTCGTCGCGGCCGAGGGGCTCGAGGGTGAAGGTGCGCCCTCGTTTGGCGCCACGGCCGCGATCTCGGCTTACTTCGATCGCCTCGGTCTGCGTGAACACTTCCGCGCGATCGGCGACCGGCGGCACTCGAAGAACCTCGCCGACACGATCTTCGTCATGGTGGCGAACCGTCTGTGCGATCCGTCCTCCAAGCGCCGGACGATCCACGAATGGCTCGCGACCGTGGCGCTGCCCGAAGGCGTCGTGTCACCGCTGCTCGACCAGTGCTATCGGGGCATCGACGCGATCGCAGACGAGAAGGAGGCGACCGAAGAGTTGCTGTACGCGCGCCTCACCGATCTCACGAACCTCGACCTTCGCCTCGCCCTCTATGACCTCACCTCCACGTACTTCGAGACAAGCCGAGGTCCCGTCGATGAGTTCTCCTCCCGTGCCTATGGCTACAGCCGCGATCACCGCCCCGACCGTCCCCAGGTCGTGATCGGCCTCCTCGTGACCGGCAACGGGATCCCGATCGCCCACTACGTCTTTCCCGGCAACACCCGGGACTCGACGACGCTGCCACAGGTGATGGCCGACTACCAGTCCCGCTTCGGCGTCGGGAAGATCGCCCTCGTCGCCGACCGGGGCCTCATCAGCGAGAAGAACCTGCAAGACGTGGCGGCAGCCGGCTTCGACCATGTGCTCGCCACACGGCTCCACCACGACGGCGACGTCGCCGCCGTGCTCGAGCGCGCCGCAGCCGCCGGCGACGACGCGTGGCGCGCGGTGCCGGGCTTTCCGGGAACGAAGGCCTTCGAGGTGAACCTTGGCGGACGGCGATTCGTCGTGGTGTCATCAGCCGAGCGGAAGGCACGCGACGACCGGCGACGCGAAGAGCTCCTCGCCAGGGTGGAGTCCAAGCTCATCACGCTCGCCGATCGCGTGCGGGCGGGAAAGCTCGTCGATCCGGCGAAGATCGGGGCGGCCGCCGACCGCATCCTGCGGGACTCGGGCGTCGGGCGGTGCTTCGCCGTGACGATCCGACACGGCGTCTTCTCCTGGCGCTTCGACGAGGAGGCGCTCGCCTATGACGAGAAGCTCCTCGCCGGTCGCTACGTGCTCACGACGTCGCTGCAGGCCAGGGAGGCGTCGGTGACCGACATCGTGCGGCACTACAAGATGCTGCAGAACGTCGAGCGCAGATTCCGCGTGATGAAGGACTTCCTCGGTCTTCGCCCCGTGCACCATCACAAAGAGGAACGCGTCCGCGGCCACATCGCGCTCTGCGTCATCGCCGCGGTGATCGAAGCGGTGATGGGCAACGACCTGCAGCACGCCGGCGTGAAGGACCCCGACATCGCCGACCAGACGATCTCGCCGCGCCGGGCCTTGGCCGAGCTCGGGACCATCCGGCTGCACAAATTGAACGCCGGACGTCACATCGAGCTCGTCGACCGACCGACAACGCTGCAACGTCAGATCCTCGACGCCTGGCGCATCGAGGCCGACGCGTGGAGCCGGGCCAGAATCTCCTGAGCTGGGCAAACGCGCACGGTGTGGGGGAAACAACTTTCGATCGCGCCCGCACTACCAGGACGTTCGCGAACCACCCGCTGAAGTCCGGCTTGACCGTGGCGCCGTTGGCTCCGCTCGAAGCACAGACCCACGGCGTGCTAGTTGTGAAGGTCACCGCTAACCCTGAGGACGCGGTGGCAACAACAGTAACGGGCGACTGCGGCAAGGTCTTGTCCGCCAGTGGCCCAAAAGTGATCGTCTGGGTGATCTTCGGCGCGGCGAGGGCGGAGGGAACTCCGACCACCGCTGCCAGCAACGCTCCCGCCCCGACAGTCAAGAACACCCGATGCAACATTCGCCCGCGCATCGTGCCCCCCGTTTTGTTGCCAGTCAGAGGAGGCGTCGGGAGCGACCAGGGTTCGGAGGATCGTGGCGCCTCTTCCGAAGCGCTCGTATGTCAGCCGGGGTAGCGGACCGTCGTCCTCCCGTGGACCTCGGCCGGCGGAAGTTGAGTCATTCCGTGTGTCTATTGCTAGGGACCCTAAACCGGCTCGGACACGCCCGCGCTCAAACACCGAAACCCCGGCCGCCCTGCAAAGACAGATCGACACGGAAGGCGACCGAGTCGAAAATGACAAAGCAGACGACGCGAGCAAAGAGGTCCGGGTTGCCTCCGAGCGTCGGTGTCAGTCATTCATTGATCCGGTAGCCACTGCTCGGGTCGGCTGGCCAGGCGACGACCGTGCCGTTCTGCACCATCTCCCGACCTTGCGACGGGGAGGCGTTCACACCGTTGACGGCCACGTCCGTGAACTGTTCGGAACCGAAGTTCGAGAGCGGATAGGTGGGATATCCGTAGTCCTCCACGAACCACTCAACTGACGACCCACCCGCGTAGGTGGGGTCGTTCGCGGTCTTGGACTGTCCGGTTGTCACGTCCGTCACGGTTGCGTCCCAACCGCTCGCCGCCTGCTTGATGGTGGCTGTCACGGTGTCGCCAGGCCTGATGAGAAGGCCAAAGCTGCTCGTGCTGCCTGGATAGGCCTCGGCGAACGCGCCCTGTTCTTCGGTACCGCCGATGCAGTTGTCGAACATCCCGGCTTGTAGAAGGACGCCGCCGTCGAGGCCACCAACCCCGACCCACGTTGACGAGGTCGTTGTCGAACCAGGCGCGCAGGTAAGCGACGGCACGGTCCAGGTGCCACTCGCCGAGGCTACTGTTCCGAACGTCCCGTAGTAACCAGCCCACTGATCAGTCTGCGTTGACGAGAACGAGCTGCCCGGCGGGGTCGTGGTGGTCGTGGTGGTCGTGGTGTTCCCGGCCTCAACGACCTTCAGGTGGTCGACCGTCCTGGTCGTACCGCGCACGACCAGTTTGAGCATGTAGTCCTTCGCCCCGGTTGACGTGTTCGCCTTGAACGTGGCCCGTCGAACAACCCTGCCGGTCTTGCACTTCACAGTCCCGTCGAAACTTGCGACCTTCGGCGACGACGTCCAAGTACACGTCTTGGCGTTATGGACGGTGAGAGCCCAGATCAGCGTGCCGCCTTTCGCGCTGAGGTAGCGAGTCGGGACTGTCGCGGCACTCGCGGCACCTGCCAGTGCGGGAACTGCGACGGCGGCGAGAATTGCCGCCGAAATGAGGGGACGGAGAACTGTTCGCATGCTGGACCTTCCCCGGGGCACTTCTTCATCGAGTGTATGTCCACAACAGGGCTAGCCGTAGGGCTGCAGGAGGATCGAAGGAAGCAACCCGGTGTCTTCCCGGTGACCTGAGCGAGACCACGGCCGAGACAGGATCAGCACCGACCCCACCCGCCGCATCGTTATCGAGCGCCTTGTCGATGCCGCTGATGTCAGCCCAGCCACCGTCGATTTGTAACCGGCTACGTTCGCTCGGGTCGTCCGCAAACGCGCTCCCCGATCACTACGCCTGGCCGGGGCCGCTACACGACGCCTGCAAAGCGGTGCCGTGTTCGAGGCCGAACCGCCGATCGCGCCGCCGGGCGTCCAATGGCCTGCGCCGGTGTCGACCCCAATCGTTTCCTCCGTGTCACCCACCACCGTCTCGGCCGGGCAATTGGTCACGCTGAGCGGTGTGGACTTCGGGAGCGTTCAGGGCAACGGCTACGTCACCTTCTACGACGCGGGCACTGCTTGGGGGGCGCCGGGATGCGCGGCAACTTTCAGCCTCGATAGCTGGAGCGATAGCCAGGTCGCCTTCCAAGCGCCGTTGCCGTCAGGGCCTGACGACTGCTGGCAGGTGGTACCTGGTTCGCAGGCGAGCATCTCAGTGACGAACGCCGAAGGCGAGATGTCCAATACCGCAACGGTGATGATCGCGGCTTGATGAGCTGATCCCGCGCCGATTGACGGATCGGGCGCTGGGTCGCGCGTCCCATAACAATGACAATGCCCCTGAGGGTCACCGCGTCATTCGTTGGTTCTCAATAGTTTCGGGAGCACTGGAGTGTTCAGCCTGACTTGAATTGATGATGACGACGTCAGTTGTCGTCGGCTGAACGCGTCCAGCAACATTGAGACGGCACGTCCCGTTCCGAAGCGAGGGTGATTGGCCCGGCTTGAGCGAACAAGTCGGACCACCCGTCACTCCGAACCGGGACGGCCGTGCCACCCCTCACCCACTTAAGGAAAGGAAGGGATGGCGATGACCATGCTAGAAGAGCGTCGCGTGACCGGGGGTGTCGACACCCACCTCGACGTGCATGTCGCTGCGGCACTGGACCCCCTCGGTGGCCTCCTCGGCACGGAGTCCTTCGAGGTCAACCCTGCCGGCTACCAGTCGTTGCTCTCCTGGCTCGAGAGCTTCGGCGCCGTCGGAAAGGTCGGTGTCGAAGGAACCGGTTCATATGGAGCTGGGCTCGCCCGGTTTCTTCGCCAGCACGGCGTGAGCCTCATCGAGGTCGACCGGCCCAACCGAGCTGAACGCCGCCGTTCGGGAAAGTCCGATCCCCTCGACGCGGTGGAAGCTGCCCGAGCCACGCTCAGCGGTCGAGCGAAGAGCGTCCCGAAGTCAAAAGACGGCGCGGTCGAGGCGATGTGAATGCTGATCCAAAAGGGGAGCGCGCGCCGGTCGAAAACGGGAGCACTTTGAGCTTGAAGCTACTTGGTGATCGGAGCTTGGTCCACAGGCTGGCTGCCTGAGGGATCGACTGATTGCTTGGCTCGTCGGGTTCGGGCCTTGGCGTCTTGGAGCCGGTAGCTCTCGCCCTTGGTCTCGATGATGCTGCAGCGGTGGGTGAGCCGGTCGAGCGTCGCCCCGGTGAGCCGCTCGGAGCCGAGGACCTCTGTCCAGGACTCGAAGGGGAGATTGCTCGTGACGATCAGGCTCGTGCGCTCGTAGGCGGTCGAGATGACGTCGAAGAGCAGCTCGGCGCCGACCTTGGAGGCCGGGACGTAGCCCAGTTCGTCAAGGACCAAGAGGTCCAACCTCGCGAGCTGGCCCTTGAGCCTGAGAAAGGTGCGCTCGTCTCTTGCCTCGATCAGGGCGGTCACGAGCTCGGTGGTGCGAAAGAAGCGGACCTTGTAGCCCTTGTGGCAGGCCTGGACGGCCAGCGCCGTGGCCAGGTGACTCTTCCCCGTGCCGGGGTTGCCCACCATGATCACGTTCTCGCGCTTGTCGATGTACTCACAGCGCGC
The DNA here is from genome assembly GCA_963785415.1 of uncultured Acidimicrobiaceae bacterium. Lineage (GTDB taxonomy): Bacteria > Actinomycetota > Acidimicrobiia > Acidimicrobiales > Bog-793 > Bog-793. The sequence continues at coordinate 719,295 of CAWAVB010000001.1, read as the reverse complement.
CAACTCGGCGATCAGCATCTTGTTGACCGACGGGCGAGCCGCGAAGTCGAAACTCTCGAGGGTCTTCAGCGTCGGGAACCGTGCTGCCTTGAGGCGTCGTTCGGCTGAGCGCTTCTCCCGGTCCAACAGTTCGAGCTCCAAGAGCTGCAACAGGTAGCTCAGGTGGTCGACGTTGTCGGCCGCCGCCTGTTTGGCCACCTTCTCGCACTCGGCACCGATGGTCGGCAGCCGGAGGGCCTTCAGGTGATGGTGCAATAACACGACGGACTTGGTCTCCAAACTCTTCACGGTGGTGTTTCCTTTCTCTTGATGGCGCGATCTGCGCCGAGGGCGTGGGCCTCAGGCCCCGATCTCGGTGAGCGCCCTGTAGGCCCCGAGGTCGGGGGCCTCGACGGCGACGGCCTTCAGGTGCGGGAGTCCGTCGAGGCTGAACAGCCCGACCGGGGTCTCCTTTGAATGGGTGAGGATGAGCCCGATGGCGTCCGAACCGGTCGCCCCGATCGAGAGCGCCTGTTCGACAGCTCCGGTCAGTTCCTTTAACGTCGCCGATTCCATGAGGCGAAGCACCTTGATGTACTCACGGGTCCCCGCCGAGCCGAGGTAGGCCTCGAGGCGCCGGCGAAGCACCGAGAAGCACTCGGGGAGCTCCCAGCCCTCGAGCGGGCGGGCGACGTCCAAGGCACCGGGCTTTCGTTCCAAGAGGGCCAGGTAGTGACAGGGGTCGAAGCTGACCTGCTCTTTCGACCAACATCGCGGGTGGGTGGCCACGACCTCGGTGCCGACGAGGAGGCGGACCTCTTCGATCCCGCCAAGGGCGGTGACGTCGTGATGGGCGAAGGCAGTCGGCACCGAGTAGTCGTTGCGGTCGAATCTCACGAGCGACAGTGAGTTCGCCCCGCGCTGTTCGACTCTTCGCGCCTCGAAGGACTCAGCCGGGAGCGCCAACATGGCAGCCTGGTCGATAACGAGGCGCTCTGCTTTTGTCTCGGGCTTTCCCCGGACCCGGCGGAACAGATCGGCATAACAGCACCCGGCGAGGTACTCGTTCATCTCGGCGAAAGAGGAGAACCTCGGCACGGGGACGAGCAGGTTCCGCCTCGCGTAGCCCACGTGGGTCTCCACGTGGCCCTTCTCGTTGCCCCGCCCGACCCGGCAGAAGTGGTGGCCGAAGAGGAAGTGGCTCTCGAGCCGCAGGAACTCGGTGGTGAGCTCGCGCTCGCGTCCCATCACCTTCTTGACCGCGATCGAGGTGTTGTCATAGCTGGTGCGCACAGGCACGCCACCGAAGAACTCAAAGGCGGCGACGTGGCCTGCCTGGAAGGTCTCGGTGCACTCGCGGGGATAGGCCGAGACGAAGTAGGCGTCCGAGTAGGGAAGCGTCATCACCGCCAGCGTCGCCTTCACCTCGACGCCCGCGATCACCACCGTTGCCTCGCCAAAGTCGAACTGGGCGTGTCCCGGCGGGTGCGAGAGCGGGACGAAGACCTCCCTGGAGTAGTGCTTGGACCTGGACACGGCCCTTCTCACCTGGGAGGAGCAGCCCATGTAGCCGTATTCGTCTCTGAGGCGCTCATAGATGCGTTTGGCCGTGTGGCGTTGCTTTGGCGGTGCGGTCTTGTCGGACTCCAGGATCTCGTCGATCACCGGAAGGAACTGACCGAGCATCGGCTTCGGGCGAGTGGTCCTCTGGCGATAGCCGGGCGGTTCGGCGTTGGCCAGGATCTTCTCGAGTGTCCGAGCGCTGACCTGGTAGTCCCTTCGGATCGAGCGCTTCGAAGCGCCCTCCACGAGCACCTTGCGCCGGATCTCTGTCCACATCTCCATGTCGGTGTGCACCCTTCTCCCGTCTCCTCGCCCAGCTCCAGGCGAGAAGCCTGAGGGCTGGGGCGAGCAAGACCAGGGATGGTCAGGTGCTCCCCTTTTCGATCAGCGCGTTCTGAGTCTCAGGTGCTCCCCTTTTGGATCAGCGTTTACACTTGGCGGGACCAGCGGCCATCCAGATCGACGGATCTGGAGTACGACTCGCGCCCCATAACGCGCGTCAGCGTTAGGACTTGAAAGCGTCACCAAACGCCTGCGCGCTCAAGCCTGAAAGCGCCAGTCGGAGATCGTGGACGAGCGTCGTCGCCGACCGGCGACGCGGGAGGCGTCGTAACGCTTCGTACCTTGCCCGTGTGCCCCGAGCTCAGTGTTGAACGAGCTGCACACCCACGATCAGAAAGAACGCGATCGCACCGGCGTAGAACGCGCGTTCAACCAGACCGAAGTACCCACGCAGCGATTCGGTTCGTCTCGACGCGCCCAGGGCGATCAGCGCGACAACCATTTCGTATCCCAAGCCGGTCACCGCGCCACTCACTCGGCGCCAAACCTCGGCGCGGTCGAGGACCTCACCGAGGCGGATCGCCGCAATCGCTGCGGTCGCGAATGCCGCGATCGCGAGGAGCCCGTGCCGCCGGCCGGTCTCCGTAGTTTGCGAGTCCGGAGGGTCCATCGGGAACCAACTGATCGCAAGCCGAGCGGCACCGCAGACAACGAGCAGAGCCACGATGAGCGTGCCCCCAGTCGGGCCGACCTCGCGAATCCCTATCGCCGCGGCGATAGCGGCAACGCCCATGCTCATCGTCTGGAGGCGATAGCCCGCGCGGAAACGAGTGATGCCGTACTGACTGACGGCATTGCGCAAAGGAGAAAGTCCAGTAGGCAGGAGATGGAGAGCAATCAAGGTGAGGGAGCTCGACGCAGTTCCAGCGAGCGTGATGATCCCAGTGATCGTCTCGACATCGGTCTTGGACAAGGATCGGCATGGTATAGCGCCCGGGCACGACAGGCGAGACGCGTCACCGGTACGTCATTCGCACCTGTTGGCACCTCCGGCGAAACGCGTCAGAAGCCACGTCAAGTCAAGGCTGGTGATGGCACGAGAGTCGGCGTCCCATGAAGCCCGTGCAAAAGAGGAAGTGCCAGCCCGCGCCGAGTTCAGATCCCGCCGCAGCTGAGTCGAATCGTCTTCGTCGTCATGGAGCCGCCATTGCGATCCGGTGGTGCGGCGAAGATCTCAAACGTGTGCCGAGACGGCGTCAGCTGCAGACCCAGCCGCCGACATCTACCTTCGTCTCTCGCTAGTCGCGGCCTTGGTGTCGTGAGCGATCGACCGCAACAGGTCGAGGACGTAGGCGAAGAAGGCAAACGATGCGGCGATCAGCGCTGCCCCAAGAACGGTCCCAAGTGAAACGACGAGAACCCCTCGGTCGGACCACGCGTTGGAGTGCATGAAGGCGATTAGCCCGAAAGTGCCGATGACTCCGACAAAGATGACGATCCAGCTCGCACACTTGAACACGGTCGACACGACACCCGCACCGAGGAACGACGGGATCGCCTCAAGCCTGTCGGTGTCGGACTTCTCGGAAGACCAAGCCGACCCATCTACCATCGCAACCTCCCATGATGCTGGTCGTCGTGACGCCGCCCGAGCGCCCCAGGGCGGTGACGGGAGCGGCTCCGTTTCCGGCGGAACCGCGGCGGCGTCACGAGGCCCCGCGCCCTGGTGTGCGGCGGAGCACCACCCAGGTGAACCACTGCCCAGCGCCCCAGGGGGTGGTGTGCTCCTCACGCTCGGCGTGCTCGAGGACGAACGCCGGACTGAAAAGGCGCGACAGCTCGTCGGCGTCGTAGCGGGCGGTCGGCAGTCCGGAGCATGCGGTCGGCCCGTCGGCGGCAAAGGTCGCGAGCACGACGACTCCGCCCGGGGCGACCGCCGCTCCAGCCAGGGCGACGTATCCGTCGCGATCGGGTCCATCGACGAGGAAGTGGAAGGTGGCTCGGTCGTGCCAGGCGTCGAAGGTGCGCGACGGCCGCCAAGAACGAACATCGCCCGCAACGATGCGAACCGCCCCGGCGCGGCTGCCGAGGCGGTCGCGAACCTTGTTCAGTGCCTGTTCGGAAACGTCGAGGACGGTGACGTCGGTCCACCCTTTGTCGAGGAGAGAGTCAACGAGCGTCGAAGTCCCCGCGCCGATGTCGACGACCGAACCGGACGGTGAGGCCCATTTCGCGAGGAGGCGCAGAGAGACGACCGGATCCGCTTGGAACCAGCTGACGTCGTCTGTCGCCTTCGCTGCGTAGACGGCGTCCCAGTGCCGGGCGGGAACAGCCACGCGTTCGACGTTAACCCGCTGGTTCCGGGGTGTCTTGGAATACGAGACGGTGATCGAGGCTCGTGCCCGGCAAACGCGCCACATGGCACCGATGAAACCTGCTCCGGGCGACTGTCAGGGGCATTCGCAGGCGTTCTCCCAGCTGGGTTGGCAAGAGACGGGAGTGGGTCTTGTTAGCGGCGTGTTACCGCCCGAGTGCTACAAGTCACCTCGTGGCGCAGTCGAGTCCGAGACGGTAGGCGATGCGACATAGGCGACGGCGTGCATCGAACGATGGCGCCGGACACCGGATGTCCCTCCCGTTTCCGGCGGGTCGGGTCGGTTGCCGTCGCGCTCGTGGATTGCTCGCTCCTCGTCGCCGCGTGTTCGAGCGGCTCGGAGGTCCCGGGTCCGACGTCGGGGCGAGATCGGTAGGGCCGATCGTTCTCACGTTCGTCCTCGCCGGCCTACTCACCGCCTGTTCGAGCACTCCGAGCGGTCCCGGTGTGGCAAGCATCGGTTCCGCGACCTCGACGACGAACGCGGCTTCGGCATCCGAGGGCGGATCCAATGCCACGAACTACGCCGATGCGGTCGCCTACGCCCGTTGCATGCGCGCCCACGGCGTGGACAACTTCCCGGATCCGAACAGCAAGGGCGATTTCCTTTCCATTCACGGGAAGCTCAACGGTCAGATCGTCAATACGGGCTCTGCTCGTTACAGCTCAGCGGACCGCGCCTGCAGGCACCTGCTCCCGGACGGCGGACATATGACCGCGGCGGAGCAACAGCAGGCGCTCGCCGCGTCCTTGCGATTCACCGCCTGCATGCGCGCCCACGGCATAGTGAACTTCCCGGACGCGAAGGCCGCTGATGGCGGGGTGACGATCGAGATCGGGCCAGGTAGCGGCATCTCCCCGAGCTCGCCCAAGTTCCAAGCCGCCCAAAACGCCTGTCAACACCTCATGCCGGGTGGAGGTCCGTAGAGATGGACAGAATGTCACCGTTGTCAGCCGAGCGGATCGGCCCGCCGCACGACCCGGCCACCCAAAGGGCGTGTCGGCCTTCTTTGCCTGGAGGTGTTCGAGCGTCATGAGTTCTCTGCCGCCACTTTCATCCGCCGATCCCAACGTCGCGTCGTCTCGCCCAAGGCGGTGGGTGTCGCGTCGGCGATGGTTCGTCGCCGCGGTCGTGCTCGTCATCGTCGTCGCCGCCGTTGTGGTCGGGGTCACGGATCCCTTCGCCAGCAAGGCCACCTCGGGTGGCGGGGTCGCCGACAACTCCTACCCGACAGGCCTCGCCACGGTCCGCGAGAGGGCGATCTCCTCGCAGACCCAGGTCGGCGCGACCCTCGGCTACTCGGGAACGTACGACATCGCGTTGCCCTCGGGAACGCAGTCCGGAGCGATCACCCAGGACCAATCCGCGGTCCAGTCGGCTCGGCAGAGGCTGGCTGCCGACGAGCAGGTGCTCGCGAACGCGAAGCGGCTCGCGCAGAGCTCGGGCACGGCGACGATCCTCGCCGCCGAGGCGACGGTGCGGAGCGACGAGACCACGATCGCCCAGGCGAAGACGATGCTTGCCGACGACGAGAAACTCGGTTGTCCGGTCGCATCAGCTGCGACCGTGACGACACCGCTGGGCTCGTCTTCCTCTCCAGGGACTCAGGGTGGCGCGGACGCGTCGAACGACCCGTCGGCTGGGGACGCGTCTTCGACGACCACCGGACCGCCCGTGGCGACGACTGGCTCGGCGACCGCGGTCTCCCAGACCTCCGAGGCACTGTCGGGCACGGTCGATCCCGACGGTGTCGACACGACGTATTACTTCGAGTGGGGGACGACGTCGGCATTCGGATCGACGTCGCCGCTCACCGACGCCGGGAACGGGACAAGCCCGATCCCGGTCACCGTGACGATCACGGGACTGCGGCCGGACACGACCTACGGCTTCTCTCTCGTCGCCGAGAACGACCTCGGGACCTCGGTCGGAACGACGGGGACGTTCACAACCACCGAGTCCTCCTGCGTCGCCCAACGCCAGGTGATCGCGACCGACGACCAGGCGCTCACCCAGGACAAGGACGCGCTCGCCGCCGACGAGGTGAACGGCAGCTCCTCGCTCGCCCAGGCGACGACCCAGGTGCGACAGGACAGGGCCGCCCTCGCCAGCGCCGAGGCGGCGCTCTCGACCGACGAGGCCCGGGCGACGAACGCTGGGTCGCAGTTCACCGCACTGCCGAGCCTCGGACAGCGGATCACCCGGGGCGAGAGCGTGTACTCGCTCGATGATCGGCCCGTGCCGCTTTTCTACGGGACCGCCACGATGTACCGCGCGCTCAGACTCGGGGTTTCGGACGGCCCGGATGTCACGGAGCTCAACGAGAACCTGATCGCCCTTGGTTTCGGTAGCGGGGTGAGCGCCAGTCCGCACTTCTCGGCGGCGACGGCCGCCGCCGTCATGGCCTGGCAGCGATCTCTCGGCGAGCCGGCGACCGGGGTCGTCGCCCTCGGCGACATCGTCGTCGAACCAGGGCCCATCCGGGTCACGGCGGTGACGGCAACCATCGGCTCCGCCGCCCAGCCCGGGATGTCGGTGCTCTCTGCGACCTCGACCGGCCGTGTCGTCACGATCGACCTTGACGTCTCGCTCGTGCCGGAGGTGAAGGTCGGCGACAAGGTCGGGATCACGCTGCCCGACAACTCGACGATTCCGGGCGTCGTCACCTCGGTCGGTACCGTGGCGACGACGCCGGGGGGCGCCGGTGCGACGGGCGGGAGCACGCCGACGGTCACCGTGCTCGTCGCGCCGCTGAACCCCGCGCAGACGGGCTCGCTCGACCAGGCGAGCGTGGAGGTCGACATCACGGAGGCGAGCGTCGCCCACGCGCTCGTCGTTCCGGTCGACGCGCTCCTCGCGCTCTCGGGCGGCGGTTACGCCGTCGAGGAGGTCTCGCCGACGGGCGTGCACCATCTCGTCGCGGTGTCGCTCGGGATCTTCGACGACGCCGCTGGCGTCGTTCAGGTCTCCGGCTCCGGGCTCGCGGTCGGGCAGCGGGTCGTCGTCCCGGCGCTGTGATGGTCACCGGGCGAGGGGAAACCGCGCTCGTGCCGACCCGAGTCGCCGGCGACGGGGTCGTCCTCGAGGTGACGGCGGCGACGAAGGTCTATCCGAGTGTCCCGCCGGTGGAGGCGCTCGTCGGCGTCGACCTGCGCATCCGACAAGGAGAGCTCGTCGCGGTCGTCGGGCCCTCAGGCTCGGGCAAGACGACGTTGTTGCATCTCATGGGCACCCTCGACCGTCCGACGTCCGGCACGGTGCGCGTGACGGGGCTCGACGTGGCGGGTCTCGGCGATCGTGAGCTCTCGGCGCTGCGGGCGACGAGGATCGGCTTCGTCTTCCAGCAGATCTTCCTCGCTGAACACGCTAGCGCGCTCGACAACGTCGCCGACGGTCTCCTGTACGCCGGCGTCGGGCTGGCCGAGCGCCGCGACCGCGCCGCCACCGCGCTCGGTCGTGTCGGACTTAGCGGTCGCGCCGAGGCGCGACCGACGCAGCTATCCGGCGGGGAGCGGCAACGAGTCGCCATCGCCCGGGCGATCGTCGGGAACCCGGCGATCGTGCTCGCCGATGAGCCGACCGGCAACCTCGACCAGGCGACCGGGCAGTCGATCCTCGATCTCCTTGTCGGGTTGAACCGAGCGGGCGCGACCATTGTCGTCATCACCCACGACCGCGAGATCGCGAGGCGACTTCCCCGCCAGATCGAGCTGCTCGACGGCCGGGTCGTCGCCGACCGTGCCGCGGCTGGCGCGGGGCCGGCCGAGCCCCCAGGTGGTCGTGGGGGCGGGGTGTCTGACACGATCGTCGACCCGTGGCGGGCGGACCCGGGGGAGGAGCCACGTTGACGAGGTCGGCGTCGGTGGCGACATCGCGGTTGCGACCCGGCGACCTCTTCCGTCTGGCGAGCCTGGGGCTAAGGACGCGCAAGCTCCGCGCCGGGCTTTCCGCCCTCGGTATCGCCATCGGCGTCGCGGCGATCGTCGCGGTGCTGGGGCTGTCCTCGTCCTCGGAGGCGGGACTGCTCGCCGAGATCAATCAGCTGGGGACGAACCTGCTCACCGTGACGAACGGCCAGACATTCTTCGGCCAGACCGCGGAGCTCCCGAAGGTGGCGCCAGCGATGATCGGCCGGATCGGTCCGGTGACCGACGTGCAGGACACGGGCGCGGTGAGCGCCAACGCCTTCCGCAGCCCGGTCATCCCGTCGATCGACACGAACGCGATCTCCGTCGACGCCACGACCCTCGGCCTGCCGCACGTGGTGGGGACGGGTGTCGCGGTCGGCAGCTTCCTCAACGCGGCGACGGCTCGCGAGCCGGTGTGCGTGCTCGGCGCGGCGGCGGCACAGCGTCTGGGGATCGACCGGGTCTTCTCCGGCGAACGTATCTGGGTCGGAAACGAGTGGTTCTACGTCATCGGGATCCTCCGCCCGGCGCTCCTCGCGCCGGAGATCGACTCCTCGGTGCTCATCGGGTTTCCCGCCGCGGAGACCTACCTCGGCTTCGACGGGCACCCGTCGGAGATCTACCTCCGCACGGTGACGAGCGACGTCGGTGCTGTCGATACGGTGCTCGCCGCGACGGCGAACCCCGAGGCACCGAGCGACGTCGACGTCAGCCAGCCGTCGGCCGCGCTCGTCGCCCAGGCCGACGCCCAGGCGGCACTCAACGGGCTCTTTCTCGGACTCGGAGCCGTCGCACTGCTCGTCGGTGCGGTGGGCGTGGCGAACATCATGGTCATCTCCGTCCTCGAACGTCGCAGCGAGATTGGGCTACGCCGGGCGCTCGGGGCGACGAGGGGCAACATCCGCACGCAGTTCCTCACCGAGGCGATCCTGCTCGCCCTCATCGGCGGTGCGGTCGGCGTGGCGCTCGGGGCGATCTCGACGGCTATCTACGCCTCGACGAAACACTGGATGATCGTCATCCCGGCGCTCGCCTGGGGTGGGGGGATCGGCGCGGCGATCGTCATCGGGGCGATCGCGGGCCTCTGGCCAGCGCTGCGGGCGGCACGGATGTCGCCGACGGAAGCCCTCTGGAGCCTGTGACCCGCCAGGCCGCGCCGATGACGGAACGTCGTCAGCAACTACAGGTAAGCGGCCACGGAACAGTCGTCAATCGTCGCCCGTTCGCCCGGCGATGCGGTAGCCGACACCAGGAACCGTCTCGATGGCCCCTGGGTCGCCGAGCTTGCGCCGCAGACGGCTGATCGTGACGAGGACGGTGTTCGTGAACGGGTTGGCGTGCTCGTCCCAGACCTGTTCGAGGAGGTCCTCGGCGCTGACGACGGTGCCTTCCGATTGCAGCAGCGACTCCAGCACCCCGAACTCCTTGACGGAGAGGTCGAGCGGGCGGCCGTCGCGGGTCGCGACGTGGCGGAGCGGATCGAGCTCGATCCCACCGGCGCGAAGGACCCGCTCGCGGGCGTGCGGCTGGCGCCGGGCGAGAGTGCGGACCCGGAGGACGAGCTCGGGGAAGTGGAAGGGCTTGGCGAGGTAGTCGTCGGCGCCGAGACCCAGGCCCGCGACGCGATCTCCGGGCGAGTCGGCCGCGGTGAGCATGAGCACCATCGCCGGGTTGTCGCCCTCGACGATCATCCGGCAGATCGTGTCTCCGTGGATTCCGGGAAGGTCGCGGTCGAGGACGACGACGTGGTAGGAGTTGACATCGAGCTTCGCCGCCGCCTCCCGCCCGTCGTAGGCGACGTCGACGGCCATCCCCTGGTCGCGCAGTCCCTCGACGATCACGTCCGCCAGGCGTCTGGAATCCTCGACGACGAGCACCCTCACGCGGAGCTCCCGGTGTCGGCGCGCCGTGTGCGCGGGAGCGAGACGATGATCCGGAGCCCCCCGCCGTCCAAGGGCTGGAGTCGCAAGCATCCGCCGTGGGTCTCGGCGATCGCCGCGACGATCGAGAGACCCAGTCCGGTGCCGGAGTCCGATCCGGTCCGTTCTCCAGCGAGTCGCCGGAACGGTTGCGCGAGCTCCCGGGCCGCGTCGTCGGTGATGGTCGGACCGCCGTTTTCGACGATGAGGCTCGCGGAGTCGTCCTCGGTGGTCGTCCGGACGCGTATCCAGCCGCCGCGTTCGTTGTGGCGCACCGCGTTGTCGATCACGTTGTCCACCATGCGGGTAAGCAACGTCTCGCTTCCCGTGACCATCGCCTCGGGACAATCCTCTTGGTGGACCTCGAGAGCCATGTGCGCGATCGCTGCCGCCCTCTCCTCGAGCGCCGAGGCGCCGAGCGCGTCGAGCGGGACCGTGATCTCGTCGTTTGCAAGCCCGCGTTGGGCACGCGCGAGGGAGAGGAAGCTCTCGAGCAGCTGGTCGATGTGGTCGAGCTCCCCCTGGAGCCGGCCGGCGAGCGCGGCCAGCTGAGGCGGCGCGGGCTCGGGCTTGGCGAGTGCGACGTCGAGCGAGGCCCGCATCGTCGCGAGGGGGGTGCGGAGCTCGTGCGAGGCGTTGGCGACGAACTGCCGTTGTGACTGGAACGACCGATCGAGTCGCCCGAGCAACTCATCGAAGGTATCCCCGAGCTGCTTGAGCTCATCGTCGGGCCCGGCGAGGGCGAGTCGCTCGTGAAGGTTCGTGGCCGAGATGTTCCGGGCGGCCGAGGTGATCGTGCGAAGTGGCCGTAACACCCGGCCCGCCATCAGCCAACCGAGCACGACGGCGACGATCGCCATGATCGCGAGGGCGATGCCCGAGTACAGGAGCAGCTGGTGGAGATCGGATGCGTGTTGCGACGACGCGATGATCCGTAGTTGCACACCCACCTTTTGCGCCTGCACGAACGGGCCTGTTTTCGGCGGCAGCCCAGGAGTCGAGAGCTGCTGGATACGCCCGGCGATTCGCCCGACGACGACCGTGTATCCGGCGAACGGGCTACGCGTCGCCTGATCCCAGAGGACACTGGTGATCACGAGAGCGACGGCACCCAAGGCGAGGAAGAGCCCGCCGTAGACGGCGGTCAGGCGCGCCCGCACGGTGCGCCGTGGGAAGTGCAATCGGGCGATCAGCGACCGGTGGAGATGACGGACGTGCATCAGGGTTCCTCGACCTCGACGGCTGGACCCGCGAGCGGAGTCAACGGCTCTCCTCGTCTGCGGCGGTCCGAGCTCCATGGTCGCTCACTTCGTTCTCGGGTGCATCGCGACACGCCCGAGAACACCTCGCGGGCTTCGTCGGCCATAGGGCGCGAGCATGCCCCACCTCGCCTTACAGCGGGCTAACGGTTCGTTAGCCCGCTGTAAGCGGTCGCGTGGTACAAGTGGCTTCGATGAGTCACAACGCGAGTCGAGGGGAACACGTCACGGCCGAGGGCGCGCGAACGGGGTCTGGCCGGGGCTCGATTCGTCCGTTCCGGATGCGTCGGACGGGCCCCGTCGCGCTCGTCATTCTCGGCATCGGCGTCCTCGCCGCCGCTTGTGGCGGCGGATCACCGCCGGGCGTCGCGAGCATCGGGTCGACAACCTCGACGACGGTCGCTGTCCCGTCCGGGGGTGGCTCCACCAGCCAAGGGGGCGGCTCGGGCGGAGCATCGAACGCGACGTCTGGGGGGGTGGGGATGGGTGGACTCACCGTCGCCTTCTCCGCCTGCATGCGCGCCCACGGCATCGCGGGCTTCCCCGACCCCGACAGCCAGGGAAACGTCCAGTTCAACCCGAGCGGTGCGCTGAACCCGACCTCGTCGCAATTCCAGGCCGCCCAGCAGGCGTGCGCCAGCACGCTCCCCACAGGGAGCTCGGGGAAGGGTCCTTCTCCGGCAGAGCGGGCCAAGATGCTCGCCGCCGCCCTGAAGTTCTCCGAGTGCATGCGCAACCACGGCATCACGGATTACCCCGATCCGAGAGTCCAGGGCGACGGCATCTCGATGTCGCTAAAGGCACAGGGCGGGGCCAGCAACCTCAACCCGAGCTCGCCGAAGTTCCAGGCGGCCCAGAAGGCGTGCTCGTCGGTTCTCGGGAAAGGTCCCGGAATCGTGCAAACGAGCGGTGGTGGAGCGAAGTCGTAAGCGAGGAACCCACGGCCTCGACGGTCCTTTCTCCGCGGCAGGGCCGCCTACGCGTCGGTGAGACGGGATCGCGGCTGTCCCCCCGGACCAGGTTCCGACCCGCTGGTCAAAGATGACCCGGGTCACCGGGTCGCGGCGTGAGACCATTCGTCCGCCTACGCAGCCCGACACCAGGGCGGCGCGTATCGTGGCACGGGTTGCCAGCGACGATGCGACGAGGGCCGACATGGCACGGGAACACAGGAGCACGGACGGACGGTGGTCGCGGTGACGGCCAAGGTCCTCGACGGCGAGGCACTCGCTGCTGAGATGCGGGCTGAGGTCACCGAGGAAGTCGCGCGACTGCGCGACCGGGGTGTCCAGCCCGGGCTCGGCACGATCCTCGTCGGCGACGACCCGGCGAGCGCCCGATACGTGGAGTTGAAGCACGAGGACTGCGCCAAGGTCGGCATCGAGTCGGTTCACGAGCACCTCGCGGCCGGCACGACGGCGGAGGAGTTGTTCGCCGCCGTCCGCCGGCTCAACGCCAACCCGGCGGTTGACGCCTTCCTCGTCCAGGTCCCGCTGCCGGGCGACATCGACGAGTTCGCGACCCTGCTCGCGGTCGATCCCGAAAAGGACGTCGACGGCCTCCATCCGGTGAACCTCGGTCGCCTCGTCATGGGCGTCGACGGACCGCTGCCCTGCACGCCGGCCGGGATCGTCGAGCTCCTCCGTCACAACGACGTTCCCGTCGAGGGTCGCCACGTCGTGGTCATCGGTCGCGGGCTGACGATCGGACGCCCCCTCGCCCTGCTCCTCGCCCTGAAACGGCCCGGTTGCAACGCCGCGGTGACCGTCGTCCACACGGGGGTCGCCGATCTCGCCGAGTATGTGCGACGAGCCGACATCGTCATCGCCGCTGCCGGCCATGCCGGCATCGTCACCGCGGACATGGTGAAGCCCGGTGCGGCTGTCGTGGGCGCCGGGACGTCGTGGGAGGGACGCCGGCTGCTCTCCGACGTCGACGAGGGCGTTGCCGAGGTGGCCGGATGGATGACCCCGCGTCTCGGAGGGGTCGGACCGATGACCCGGGCGATGCTCCTCAAGAACGCGGTACGCGCCGCCCGCCGCCGGCTCGCCACGGTCGCGTAGCCGCCGGGAGCACCCGGGGCGCTCCGCGCGCCGTGCCGTGCTTGGCCTGACGTGATCCACTCGACCCGCCGATAGCCGGGGTAAAGAGACGCCAGGCGGTAACTTGCTGGCGTGTGCTTCTCGCCCCAGGCCGATCTCATCGGCGGGGCCGTCATCTGCGGCGTCGGTGTCGACGCAATCCGGCACGTCGACCGCCGCGGAAGCCATATCGCGCTCGCGACCCTGCCGATCGTGTTCGGCGCCCACCAGATGGTCGAGGCGGTCGTCTGGTTCAGCCTGCAGGGCCACGTGTCGCACGGACTCGGGCGCAGCGCGCTGTGGGTCTACCTCGTCGTCGCGTTCGTCCTCTTGCCGATCTTCGTGCCGATCGCCGTGGCGGCCATCGAGCCATCGCGCTGGCGAAGACGCCTGGCGACCTCCCTCGCCGTCGTCGGCACCGTCGTCGGGGGCTTGCTGCTGGCGGCGATGGTGCGCGGGCCGATGACCGTGATGATGCGCCCCTACCACCTCGCCTACAGCGTCCACCTCGGTGACGGTGGGGTCATCGTCGGGCTCTACGTGCTGGCGACCTGCGGGGCGGCGCTTTTGTCGAGCGACCGGAGGATCGTCATCTTCGGCGTTGCCAACCTGATCGCCGTCGTGACGATCGCCAACCTGACGATCGACGGGTTCGCCTCGGTGTGGTGCGCCTGGGCCGCGGTGATCTCGGCCGCGATTGCCCTCCAGATGCGTTACGGGCGGACCAGGCGCCGGGTCGCCCCCGCCCCAGCCGAGTCCACCGCCGCCTAAACGACCGCGCGCTAGCCGCTGGGCTCGGCAACGAGGGCTGCGTCGGCGGCCTCCGCGACGGGCTCGACGCGTTCGGGGTCCCGGACGCCGGGCACGAAGACGACGAGGGTCGTCATGGCGCCGATCACGCCGCCGGCGATGAGCGTGGTCCGCACACCGATCGCCGCCGCGACGACGCCGGCGACGAGGACGCCGATCGGCGCGAGACAGAAAGAGAACAGGGCGTCGACCGAGGAGGCGCGCCCCAGCATCTCCGGGGGCACGAGCGACTGCATCATGGTGCTCCAGATCATCGACCCGTATTGGAGGAGGCCGAAGGCAACGGTGCCGAGCGCGGCGACGATGAGCGCGTCCGGCGCGGAGCCGATGAGGGCGATCGCGGCCGCGGCGGCCGCCCAGGCGCCCCACATGACGCTCACGTGCCGCCGGGGCGACCCGAACCGGACGACGACGACCGAGGCGGTCGCCCCGCCGATCCCGGCGGCGGCGAAGACGAGACCGTATTGCGTCGGACCCTGGTGGAGGACGTCGCGGATGAGCAGCGGCCCGAGGACGGCGAACGGCATGAACGCGACGGCGTTGGCGACCGACGCGGCGATGATCGAGTACCACAGCCAAGGTTGCGCACGAGTCCAGCGAAGCCCGGCGACGGCGTCGGCGAGCATCGACTCGCCCGAGGCCTTCGGAGCGGGCCGGGCGCGCATCGCGATCACACAGGCGGCGCTCACGAAAAAGCTCGCCGCGTCGACCCCGAACGCCGACGCCGCGCCGAAGGCCGCGATGAGCACGCCGCCGATCGCCGGGCCGAGGAGCGACTGTCCGATGACCTGGCTGGCGGTGTTGTAGGCGTTGCCCTCCATGTAGAGCGTCGGCGGCAGGATCTCCGGGATGATGGCGTTGTAGGCCGGCCAGAAGAAGGCGTCGGCGACGCCGACGATGGCCGAGATGATGACGAGGTCGGTGATGTCGAGGGCGTGGGCGACGACGAGGGCGGCGATCGCCGCGACGGCGATGCCACGGACCGAGTCGGCGGCGAGGACGGTGAGCCGTCGAGGAAGCCGGTCGACGACGGTCCCGGCGAACAGGAGCAACAGCACCATCGGGGCGACGCGGGCCGCGACGACGTAGGAGAGCGTCCTGGCGTGGTCGCTGACATGCAGCGTCTCGAGGGCGAGCGCGACGGTGAAGACTCCGTCGCCGATGATCGATGCGGTCTGGCCGCCCCACAACAGCGCGAAGTCGCGTTCACCGAGGACGCGGAACGCCTTGGCCACGAGGCGACGGTAGCGGGACGCGATCTGGGTTCTGCGCGCCTCGGGCAGGATCCTCGCCTCCGCCGGCCCCGGCGGGCGAGGCGCGGCGGTTTGCGCGTGGCGGTGGCGCGACTGCGAAACTTGCCCGATGGCCCGCATCGACGAGCTGCTCCGGTCGACGAGATCGCTCTCCATCGAACTGTGGCCGCCGAAAACCCCCGAGGCGACATCGCACCTCCAGGAGGCGTTGCCCAGACTTTACGAACTGCACCCGACGTTCGCCTCGATCACCTACGGCGCGGGCGGCACGACGCGGGAGCGCACCCACGAACTCGTCGTCGACATCCACCGGCAGGGGCGCACCGAGCCGATGGCCCACCTTGCCTGCTTCGCCCACCGGCGCGATGAGCTCATCGAGATCCTCGAGCGCTACGCCCGTGCCGGCGTGGAGAACGTGCTCGCCGTGCGGGGCGATCCACCCCGTGAGGCGCCCGGGCCGTTCGCCGCGGGAGAGCTCGCTCACGCGGTCGACCTCGTCGAGCTCGTCAAGTCCGTCGCGCCGTTCTGCGTCGCCGTCGCCGCCCACCCGGAGGGCCACCCGGCGGCGCCCGACCTCGCGACCGACCGGCGTCATCTCGCGGCGAAGCTCGGTGTGGCCGACTTCGCCATCACCCAGTTCTTCTTCCGGGCGAGCAACTACCTGCGGCTCGTCGACGACCTCGCCCGCCTGGGGGTCACGAAGCCTGTCATACCGGGGATCATGCCGATCTTGAACCTCAAATCGGTCGCCCGGATGGCCGAGCTGTCCGGCGCTGCCATCCCGGACGAGGTGACCGCCCGGGTCGAGGGCGTGGCCGAGAACCCGGACGCGGTGCGCGCCGTCGGCATCGAGATCGCCACCGAGCTGTGCCGCGACCTCCTCGCCGAAGGCGTCCCGGGACTGCACTTCTACACGATGAACCAGGTGAGCGCGACGGTCGCTATCTGCGACAACCTGGGGCTCGCGCCGGCGCGGTCGTGAGGGCGCCCGGGGGCGGGTTCCCAGGATGTCGGGCGAAACGGCGCAGGTAGGCTCCGGCCATGCCCGAGAACATCACGAAGTCCGCGAACGGCCTGCTCCAGGTCCCCGACGAACCGATCATCCCTTTCATCGAAGGCGACGGCACGGGCGTCGACATCTGGCCCGCCGCCCAGCTCGTCCTCGACGCCGCGGCGGGCCGGCACGGCAAGAAGGTGGCCTGGCGGGAGGTCCTCGCCGGGGAGAAGGCCTTCAAGCAGACGGGGAGCTGGCTTCCTGAGGAGACGGTCGCCGCGTTCCGGGACCACCTCATCGGGATCAAGGGACCGCTCACGACCCCGATCGGCGGGGGCATCCGCTCGCTCAACGTCGCGTTGCGCCAGATCCTCGACCTCTACGTCTGCCTCCGGCCGGTGCGCTGGTTCCAGGGCGTGCCCTCGCCGGTGCGCCATCCCGAGAAGGTCGACATGGTGATCTTCCGGGAGAACACCGAGGACGTCTACGCCGGTCTCGAGGTCGAAAAGGGCTCCGCGGAGGCGTTGCGGCTGATCGTGTGGCTCCGTGACGAGTTCTCCTGGGAGATCCGCGCGGACTCCGGGATCGGGATCAAGCCGGTCTCGAAGACGGGCTCGCAGCGTCTCGTGCGTGCCGCGCTCGAGTACGCCGTGGCACGCCATCGCAAGAGCGTGACGCTCGTCCACAAGGGGAACATCCAGAAGTTCACGGAAGGCGCCTTTCGGGCCTGGGGCTACGAGCTCGTCGCCGAGGAGTTCGGCGACGTCGCCGTCTCGTGGGAGGACTGCCGCGGGGATCCCGGGGGCAAGATCCTCGTGAAGGACGCCATCGCCGACATCACCTTGCAGCAAGTCCTCACCCGCCCCGAAGAGTTCGACGTCATCGCGACGACGAACCTCAACGGCGACTACCTGTCGGACGCGCTCGCCGCCCAGGTCGGCGGCATCGGGATCGCCCCCGGCGGCAACATCAACTACGTCACGGGCCACGGCGTCTTCGAAGCCACGCACGGCACCGCGCCGAAGTACGCCGGGCAGGACAAGGTGAACCCGGGATCGCTCCTGCTCTCCGGGGTGATGATGTTCGAGCACATCGGCTGGGACAAGGCGGCCGCCGACATCGTGCGCGCCCTCGAGGCGACGATCGCCGACAGGATCGTGACCTACGACTTCGCCCGCCAGATGGAGGGGGCCCACGAAGTCCGCACAAGCGAGTTCGCCGAGGCGATCGTCGAGCGCCTGTAGGGCCGCGCCGCCGAAGGGGCGCGTGCCCGGCTGCTTCGCCGGCTGCCGCCGTTAGCCTCGAATCGATGGCAGATTTCCGGGATCCTCCGACGAAGCGCCCGGTGACCGTCACGGTCACCGGAGCCGCCGGCAACATCGGCTACGCGCTGCTTTTCCGGTTGGCGTCGGGCGAACTCTTCGGGCCGGACCAGCCGATCGTGCTCCGCCTGCTCGAGATCGAGCCGGCGATGACGAATCTCGAGGGGATCGTCATGGAGCTCGACGATTGCGGTTTCGGTCTGCTCGCCGACGTCGTCACGACCGCGGATCTCGGTGTCGCCTTCGAGGGGACCTCGTACGCCTTCTTAGTCGGGTCGATCCCCCGCAAGGCCGGCATGGAGCGCCGGGACCTGTTGGGCGTGAACGGCGGCATCTTCAAGCCGCAGGGCCGGGCGATCGCCGGCCACGCCGCGTCGGACGTGCGCATCCTCGTCGTCGGCAACCCGTGCAACACGAACTGCCTGATCGCCCGCACGAACGCCCCCGAGGTGCCGGCGGACCGGTGGTTCGCGATGACGCGTCTCGACGAGAACCGGGCGAGGACCCAGCTCGCGCGCAAGGCCGGCCGCACCCCCGGGGCCGTGACGAGGCTCGCCTCGTGGGGGAACCACTCGACGACGCAGTTCCCTGACTACGAGAACGCCCTCATCGACGGGGAGTCGGCCCAGAAGGTCATCGACGACGAGGAGTGGCTGCAGGGCCCGTTCTTGGAGATGATCCAGGGCCGCGGCGCGAAGGTGATCGCGGCCCGCGGCGGCTCGGCGGCGGCGTCGGCCGCCAACGCCGCGATCGGCTCGTTCCGGAGCATCATCAATCCCACCCCGGAGGGCGACTGGACCTCGTTGGGCGTCGTCTCCCGCGGCGAGTACGGCATCCCCGAGGGTCTGCAGTTCGGGTTCCCGGTGCGAAGCGACTGCTCGTCGTGGCACGTCGTCGAGGGACTCGAGCACTCCGCCTTCGCGGCCGGCTGCATCGCCGCCACGGCTGCGGAGCTCGCCAGCGAGCGGGAGGAAGCGTCCGCGCTCCTGGGCTAGGGCGCCTCTAGGGGCCGCCAGTGCGCCAGTTCGGCAAGGCCGCTGAGATAGGGACCGACGACGCGTCGCCACTCGGCAAAGGCGGGGGATTTCCGGAACCCCTCCTCGTGGGCCGCGACCGACTCCCATTCGATGACGAACATGAAGCGCCCCGGCTCCTCGATGCAGCGGTAGAGATGGACGGCCTCACAGCCCGGGGAGGCGACGACGAACGGCTCCGCCTCGAAAAATGCCGCCTGGAACGCGGCCTCCTTCCCGGGGTCGACATTGATCACTGCCTTCTCGATGATCATGGCCCTCTTCGCGGTTCAGGTGGTCGTCTCGGCTTCGAGGGCGCCCAGGGCCCGGCCGAGCGTCTCGAGGTGCCGCTGTCCGGCGAGGAGCGCGTTGGCGTCACCGCGCAGCGTGATCCGGCCCGCGGCGAGGAGCTCGGAGACGGGTGTGCCCCCGGCGATCGCCCGGGCGGTCGGCCAGTCCTCGACGAGCGTGACCGCGGCCTGGGCGGTCGACCCCACGACGAGCTCGGCCTTCGAGCCGGAAACGAGGATCGAGTAGCTCACCGTCCCGTCGGGTGCGCCGGTGACGACCTGGCCCAAGGCGAGCGGCGGCACGGCGGGGTCGGGCTGCACGGCGGCGAGCTCGTGGGCGAAGGCAGCGAACCACTCGGGAGAAAGGAAGCGGAGCACGCGCCCGTCAGCTCTTCTCGCGCGACGGTGCCGGCTCGAGCGAGATGACCTCGCCGGACCTTGTGGCGGGCGAGGCCGCGGCCGCTGCCGCCGCCGGCGTCGGCCGGGGCCGGCGGAGGATCCGGCGGCCGAGCCACGCGACGGGGTCGTAATGGGCGTCGACGGCGCGCTCTTTTAGCGGGATGATCGCGTTGTCCGTGATGTGGATGCCCTCCGGGCAGACCTCCGTGCAGCATTTCGTGATGTTGCACAGCCCGATCCCGAGCTCGCGCCGGATGAGCTCGCGCCGGTCGAGGGTGTCGAGGGGATGCATCTCGAGCGCGGCGAGGCGGACGAAGAACCTCGGGCCCGCGTAGCGGGGCTTGTTCTCCTCGTGGTCGCGGATGACGTGGCAGACGTCCTGGCAGAGGAAGCACTCGATGCACTTGTGGAACTCCTGGGCCCGGTCGACGTCGAACTGCGACATCCGGTAGACGCCGTCGGGAGGGCGCGGCGCGGGGGTGAACGGCGGGATCCGGCGCGCCACGGCGAAGTTGAACGAGACGTCGGTCACGAGATCGCGCATCACGGGGAAGGCGCGCATCGGAGAGATCGTGATCCGCTCGGTCGTGTCGAGCGTGCTCATTCGCGTCATGCACATGAGGCGGGGCTTGCCGTTCACCTCCGCCGAGCACGAGCCGCACTTTCCCGCTTTGCAGTTCCAGCGCACCGCGAGATCCGGCGCGAGCTCGGCCTGGACGCGGTGGACGACGTCGAGGACGACCTCGCCCTCGTTCGCCGGAACGGTGTAGTCACGGAACTCGCCCCCCTTCGCGTCACCCCGCCAGATGGCGAGCGTGACCGTCGGCTGCAAAACGGCGGATACATCTTTGGAGCGGACGGTCTCGTCGGGGGCCATCAGTGCCCATCTCCCAATAGCTCGGCGAGGCGGGCGGGCATCGGGGCGACCGGGCGTTCGGTGACCGTGACTCTTCCGCCGGCGAGGCGGGTGACCATGTTCACCTTCCCGAAGTGCTCGGGGTCGGGGTCGGGGTAGTCGTCGCGGGTGTGGCCGCCGCGGCTCTCGCGCCGCGCGATCGCCGAGAGGGTCGTGGCGCGCGCCACGGCGAGCATCGACTCGAGGTCGAGGGCGAGGTGCCAGGCCGGGTTGAACTGCCGGTGCCCCTCGACCGCGACGCCGTGGGCGCGGCCGTCGAGCTCGTCGAGGATGCCGACCGCCCGTTCGAGCTCAGACGCGGTGCGGATGATGCCGACGAGCGACTGCATCGCCTCCTGCAGCTCGTGGTGGACGGCGTACGGGTTCTCGCCGTCGGCGTGGTCGAAGTACGCCAGTGCCTCGTCGGCGATCCGCCCGATCTCGGCGGGATCCGGCTCGGCCGGGCGGGCGAGGGCGCGGGCGTACTCGGCGGCGGCCATCCCGGCACGCCGTCCGAACACGAGGAGGTCCGACAGCGAGTTGCCGCCGAGCCGGTTGGCGCCGTGCATGCCCCCGGCGACCTCACCGGCGGCGTAGAGGCCGGCGAGCGTCGAGGCCTGGGTCTCGGCGTCGACACGCACACCGCCCATCATGTAGTGACACGTCGGGCCGATCTCCATCATCTGGGTCGTGATGTCGACGTCGGCGAGCTCTTTGAACTGCTTGTACATGGACGGCAGCCGCCGCCGGATGTACTCGGGCGAGCGGCGCGACGCGATGTCGAGGTAGACACCGCCGTGCGGGGTGCCGCGGCCGGCCTTCACCTCGGTGTTGATCGCCCGGGCCACCTCGTCACGGGGGAGGAGATCCGGCGGGCGCCGGAACGACTTGTCGTCGTACCACTGGTCGGCCTCCTCGATCGTGTCGGCGGTCTCTTTGGCGTAGTACTCGGGGATGTAGCGGAACATGAAGCGTTCGCCGCTCTCGTTCTTCAGGATCCCTCCGTCGCCGCGCACCCCTTCGGTGACGAGGAGCCCGCGCGCCGAGGCCGGCCAGATCATCCCCGTGGGGTGGAACTGCACGCATTCCATGTCGATGAGCTCGGCACCCGCCCAGA
Source organism: uncultured Acidimicrobiaceae bacterium (assembly GCA_963785415.1). Taxonomy (GTDB): domain Bacteria; phylum Actinomycetota; class Acidimicrobiia; order Acidimicrobiales; family Bog-793; genus Bog-793. The sequence continues at coordinate 697,836 of CAWAVB010000001.1, read as the reverse complement.
GCGCGAGGGCGTGGCCGTCGCCGGTCGACTCCCAGGAGTTCGACGTGAACTTCCAGACCTTGCCGATGCCGCCGGAGGCGAGGATCACCGCTTTGGCGGAAAAGACGATGAACGTGCCTGACTCGCGCCAGATCCCGAGCGCGCCGCAGACGGCGCCGGAAGCGTCGGCGAGCAGCCGGATGATCTTGCACTCCATGAACACCTCGATGCCGGCCGCGACGGCGCGGTTCTGGAGCGTGCGGATCATCTCGAGCCCGGTGCGGTCGCCGACGTGGGCGAGCCGGGCGAAGCGGTGCCCGCCGAAGTCGCGCTGCAGGATCCGCCCGTCCGGCGTGCGGTCGAAGAGCGCCCCCGAGCTCTCGAGCTCGAGGACGCGGTCGGGCGACTCCTGGGCGTGGAGCTCGGCCATGTGCCAGTTGTTCAGCATCTTGCCGCCGCGCATCGTGTCGCGGAAGTGCACCTTCCAGCTGTCATCGGTCCAGACGTTGCCGAGCGCCGCGGCGATGCCGCCCTCGGCCATCACGGTGTGCGCCTTGCCGAGCAACGACTTGCACACGATCGCCGTCTTGGCGCCGTTCGCCGCCGCCTCGATGCCGGCGCGCAGCCCGGCACCGCCGGCGCCGATCACGAGCACGTCGACCGAGCGGGTCTCGTAGTCCGTCATCAGAAGATCCTCGGGTCGTGGATGGTGCCGGTCGCGACGAGCCAGATGTAGAAGTCGGTGAACGCGATCCAGAACAGCGACAGCCAGGCGAACAGCTGGTGGTGGGGGTTCAGCCTTCCCGACACGTTCTGCCAGAACCAGCGTCGCAGCGGTGCCTTCGACAGCGCCCGCAGGCCCCCGCCGCACAGGTGGCGGCAGGCGTGGCATCCGAGCGTGTAGGCCCAGATGAGGACGGCGTTCACCGAGAGCACGAGCGTGCCGACGGCGACACCGACGCCGTTCGAAAAGCGGAAGGCGGCGATCGCGTCCCAGGTGAGGATCGCCGCGAAGGCAAAGGCGACGTAGAAGAAGTAGCGGTGGAAGTTCTGGACGATGAGCGGGAACCGCGTCTCACCCGTGTAGCGGCTGCGCACCCCACCCGGTCGTGTCGAACCGACATCGGCGACGGCGCAGGCCGGGGGCGCCAGCCAGAACGAGCGGTAGTAGGCCTTCCGGTAGTAGTAGCAGGTCGCCCGGAATCCAAGCGGGAAAATGAGGATGAGCAGGGCGGGGGAGACCTGCCACCAGGATCCCGTGATCGGTCCCCAGACGTAGCCGTGGCAGTTCGCCGTAAGACACGGCGAGTAGAACGGCGACAGGTAGTCACGCCCGACGTTCCCGGCGTAGTAGCTGCCGTTGCGGAAGGCTGCCCAGATCGAGTAGCCGACGAAGGCGAGGAGTCCGGTCGCCGTCGCCGCCGGCTGCAACCACCAACGGTCGCGGCGCAAAACGACGGACCGCGCCGGACCGGCCCGCATGCCCCCGATCCGCACTGGTGTCGGCTCGGGCGCTCTATTCGCCTCCTCGACGACGGTCACTCACGCTCCTCGCATCTCGACGTTCCGTCCGCCACCGCCGGGCGCACCGGCGGGAGCCGCGTCCACGTTCGGCGTCCGTGGCCGCGACCCGCACATCCTTCCACCTCGGCCGTCGGCGGGCGAGGCACAACGGGTCGCTCCGCGTGGTTATCCACAGCCTGCTGAGAACAGCAAATTCCCCCTTGCATCTCGCTGAGCTGGGCGTCATCATAATACGAACCGTGTAATTTCACGGCTGCGACTCACACTGAGTGGCAGACGCTAAGGGGGTGTCGGTGGACATCCAGGCGCTCATCAACCAAGGTCCACGGGCGTGGCAGGCGCGGGCGAACTGCATGGGGGTCGACCCGGAGCTGTTCTTCCCCGAACGGGGCTCGTCGACCCGGGAGGCGAAGGAGGTCTGTCGCGGCTGCGTTGTACGCGTCGAGTGCCTCGAGTTCGCGATCGCGAACAGTGAGAAGTTCGGCATCTGGGGCGGGATGAGCGAACGCGAACGTCGTAGGGTGCGTCGGGCGCGCCTGTTGCAGCAGCGCGAGGTTGCCGCTTCTTAACCCGGGGTCGCGATGCCACGGTCGGCGAGCCTCGCCTCGATCGTCGAGTCCTCGCCGAGATCGAGCGTCGTCCAACGGCGCACGGGCGTTGCGCGCAGGACCGCGTCGGGGACGAGCCCGACGAGTTCCGCCCGCTCGATCCGCGCGGATTCGGCGACCCGGTCGTAGACGTCGGCGGGGCCGACCTTCCAGGGCGCAACGAGGTTGCAGGAGACCTGGACGCCTGTGCCGACCGCGAAGCCGGCGGTACGCAGCGCGGGACCGCGCAGCGCGTTGGCGATGCGGCGCGCCAAGTGGAGGTCGTCGTCTGCGAGCCAGAGGTTGTAGGCGATGAGCACGGGACGCGCCCCGACGCAGGTCGCCCCCGCGGAGGGGTGCGGCGCGAGCGGTCCGATATCGGGGGCGAGATCGACGAAGGCGTGGCGGCGGATCTCGGGGAGAGAGCGTTCCGGGCCGTAGAGGTAGCAGGGGACGCCGAGCTCGCCCGCCGCCCAGCGCGCGAACCGGTCGCGCGCCGCGATCGCCTCGCCGAGATCGCCGTCGGGCCGCATGGCGTCCGGACCGAGCGGGACGAACGGCACGACGTCGACGACGCCGAGACGGGGGTGGACGCCGTCGTGGCTGCCGATGTCGAGACTGGCGACCGCGACGCGCGCGAGTTCCTGCGCGGCGGCTTCGGCCTCGGGTCCGGCGAGGGTGAACACCGACCGGTTGTGTGACGCGTCGGCGTGGAGATCAAGGAGCGCCGCGCCGGCGAGGCAGGCGAATTCGTCAAGCCGCTCGGTGTCGCGACCCTCGCTGATGTTGACGACGCACTCGAGCATCGCCGCCAGCTCGTCGCCGGGAGATCGCCCCGGTCAGTGGGACTGGTAGACGGTGAGGTGACGCCGGGCCCGGGCGAGGCGGCGACGTTCCCGTTCGGAGGTGCCGCCCCACACGCCGTGATCGATGTGGTTCGCCATCGCGTACTCGAGGCAGGGCGACTTCACCGGGCAGTCCTGGCAGATCCGGCGCGCGATGTCGACTCCGACGCCGTCGCTCGGGAAGAAGGTCTCGGGCGGGAGCATCCGGCACTTGCCCTTCACCATCCACTCGAGTTCCATCCGCGACCACCCCTTCGCCCGTTCGTCCCGGCGACCCGGCGGGTCATTCGGTCCCTTGGCGCCTTTTGCGGGCTTGTGAGCGACGCTACACCCGACATCACCGGTTTCAGGCGGATCAGCGCCTAATTCATAGGGTCTTCACAGTTTCGGCCAACCCGTCACCCGACCCCGCCAAGCCGTCGAAGTCGAGGACCGGGCCGTCGATAGACTCTGGCCGGACTGAACCGGAGGGATGCCGATGACCACGCCGTTGAGTGGGCAAGCCGAGGCGCCGGAGCCCCCGCGCGGACACGTCCGCATCGTCTACCTGGGTCCCGTGGCTCCCCACTGGGAGATCGAGTCGGAATTCGGCGAACGGCCCGTGATCGAGGCCTTCCGCGAGCGCGCCCTCGCCCGTCTCGTCCTGCTCCCACCCCACGACCCGCAGTTCCGGCGCAACCGGGAACGCGTCGTGCGCGACGCGGAACGGGAGAACCTGCTGCTCGAGTGGGATCTCGGGATCCCGGAGGAGCCCGCGGCCCCCGAGTCCTGAGAAGGGTGCGGCTAGCCCGCGCCGGCTTCGCCCGGCAGGTTCACCCGCGCGATCCAGAGCCCTGGGGCGTCGACCTCGGCGGGGGTCGGGAGGTTCTCCTCGACCGTCCACAGCTTGGCGAGCTCGACGTCGCCACCCCGCTCGATGACGCCGCGCACGAACGCCTCGCCCCGGTCGAGGGCGTCCTGGTCGAGACGGAGCCCGAAGAGCATCTCGGCGGCGCGCTCGTCGTCCGAACGCTCGACCCGCCGCCGTCGCAGCGCCTCGCGGACCGGTCGCCGGGCGCCGATCGCCCGGGCAGCGACGGCGTCGGTCACCCATTCGACGTAGCCGGCGAAGGCCGAGGTCAACGCGGCGAGCTCGGCGCGGACCCGCCGGAGTTCGGGCGTGTCGGCCGGCTCGGCGAGCGCCGCGGGATCGCCGAGGAGGCGTCCGAGGTCCCCGAGTTCGCCGGGGTCGCCGAGTGCCGCCTCGCCGAGACGCTGCTCGAGCGCGCCGAGGTCGGGCCGGAAGCTGCTCGCATGCGCGACGAGGAGCGACTGCAACCGGGCCCGGACGTGGGGGCGGGAGAGCACGGTGTGCGCCGCCAGGTCGTGCGCCGCGCACCACATCGTGACGTCGTCGAACTCGAGGCTCCAATCCGAGGCGAACGCCGCGACGTTCGAGGGGACGACGACGATCTCGTCGGACGGGACGCGCGGCAGCGGGAGCTCGTACTGGCCGAGCGTGCGGCGGGCGAGGTGACCGATGATGGAACCGACCTGGAGGGCGATCATCGCCGGGGCCATCGCCGCGGCCCATTTCTCCATCACGGCGGCGAGCCCGGTCCCGGCTTCGTCGTCGGGCTCCTCGTCGGCCGGCGACTCCGTCACCGGGAGACGAATCGCCGCGGCGTACTCCGAGATAAGCGGCCGCCAGGACTCGAGGCTCCGCCGCGCCCACTCGGCAGGCCCGGCCGTCACGACCGAGACGGACCCGCCGCCCGGTGTCGTCGGCATCCCGCTGATATCGCCGACCTGGAGTTCGGCGATCCGGGTGATCTCCTCGAAGCGCATCCGTTGGATCGGATCGACGTTCGGCTCCGGTTGGCCGTCGGAGGCGACGGCCAGGGCAAGCTGCACGGCGAGGTCCCACTGGAGGGGCGCGTCAGTGTGCATCATGCGAAGAAGATCGCCGAGGAACCCCGGGAGGAAGCCCCCCATGTCCGACGACGATCCCTCAGCCACGCAACGAATCTAGGCCGCGGAGCCGTCGGGGCCTTTCGCGGATCCCGCCGGGCGAGCGGGCCCCGCCGGCGGCGCTAGGTGTTCGGCTGGGTACCGAGGACGACGAGATGGACCGACCTTGTGGCGTCGTGGAGCACGCCGAGCCGGACGCGGGCGCCGGGCTGCAAGACGTAGAGGTGGGCCTGCAACTCGTCGAGCGAGGTCACCGGGGTACCGTCGAGCGAGACGATGAGGTCCCCGGGCACGATGCCGGCCTCGGCGAGGGCGCTGTTCGTGGCGAGGGTCTCGACGCGCACTCCCGCCGGACGGCCCTTGGCGGTCACGCCTTCGAGGCCGAGCCAACCGTGGGTCACCCTGCCGGTCGCCATGAGCTCGTCGGCGACGGGCGCCGCGAGCCACGAGGGCGCGACGACCGCGCCGGCCTTCGTGCAACCGGTGACGATCCCCTCGACGGCACCACTCGACGCGAGGAGCGGGCTCCCGGGCGGTCCCGAGGCGGCAGAGAGGTCGGTCGTGAGGGCGCCCATGAGCCGGTGCCCGCCGACCCGCGGCGACGCATAGAGGCCACGCACCGTGCCGAGCGAGAACGCCGAGCCGCCGGGCGTCGTCACGGCGAGGGCGAAGGCGCCCCGTGCCATCGGGTCCGAAGAGAGCGCCGCCGTCGCCAGCCCCGTCGCGCCGTTGATGTGCACGATCGCCAGGCCGCTCTTCGTGTCGGCCCCGACGAGGTCACCGACGTAGACGTCGCCGGTCGCCAGCGTGACGATGAGCGTTCCCGCGCCCGCGACGCCGTCGGCCGGGACGAGGATCATCCCGTCGGGGCGCACGACGAGGCCGAGGACGCGGGCGTGGGTCGCGCCGCGGATCGCCTCGACGGTGACCATCGCCGCACTGACCCGGGTGACGCTCGCGACGAGGTCGGCGCTGAGGTCGCGACTTGTCGACGTGGTGATCGCCGTCGTCGACTGGAGTGCTGCGGCGTTCGAAACTGCCGGATGACTGCTGCCGGCCATCGAGTCCGCGAGGTGGGTGCCGAGGGCGACGACGCCCGTCGCCAGCAGCGCGCCGACGACGCCGGCGGTGAGTGCGCTCCGACGCGACGGGTGGCTGAGCAGCCAACGGCGCCGGACCGCGACCGGGTCGAGGGGCAGCGACGAGTGCTCCGCGCCGAGCTCGGAGGGGTGCCGCCACAGGCGGTCCTCGGGGGGCAGCAGCGGCGGGCGCGGTCCCTCGTCGAGGGGTCCTTCGAACTCGCCCGGGGTGGACGTCACGCAAGCGCAGGCTAATTGTCCCTCGGTCGAAAGGGACGTCAGCGCCCCGCGTCCGCCACGTCGGCCGACACTCGGCGGTCGCCACCCCTCCTACGATGTGGCGCAGTGGATTACGGAGCACCTCGTTGAGCGCCGAGTTCGCGCTCGACTTCGGAACGGGCTCGACACGCATCGCCGATGCCAGTGGCGCGCTGCTCGTCGACGAGCCGACCGTCGCGGCCGTCGACAAGGACACGGGCCGCATCGTCGCGTTCGGTTCCGAGGTGCTCGGTCTCGGCACCCGCGCCGCCGGTCGGGTGGCCGTCCGGTATCCGGTGCGCAATGGCCAGCTCGTCGACCTGGATCTCGTCGAGGAGGTGCTCGCCGAGGCCTTGCGGCGGGCCGGGGCCTCACGGCTGTTGCATCCGCGCGTCCTCGTCTGCACCCACATCGGCGCGACCCGCGTGCAGAACCGGGCGCTCGACCGCGCCGTGCGCAAGGCGGGGGCGAAAGACGTCCTTTTCATCGCCCATCCGACCGCCTGCGCGATCGGCGCCGGGATCGCGATCGACGAACCGACCGGTTCGATGGTGGTCGACGTCGGCGCCGGCACGACCGACGCCGCCGTCTTCGCCCTGGGTGGGATCGTGGTCTCGTCGTCGTGTGCGCACGGCGGTGACGACCTGGACGACGCGGTGAGGAGCTACCTGGTGCGCCAGCGTGAGATCCTCGTCGATCGGGACACCGCGCAGGCGGCACGCCGCGCCCTCGGAACCGTGGCGCCCCGCCCGCCCGACTCGGAGGTGGAAGTCGTCGGCCGCGACGCCCGAACCGGGCGGCCGACGAGGGCGGTGGTGACGAACGTCGAGCTGAAGCCGGTGATCGGGCCACTCGTCGCTTTGATGCTCAATGCCGCGGTGAATGGCATCACCGAGGCTCCCCCGGAGCTCGTGAACGACCTGATCGGCGCCGGGCTCCTGCTCGCGGGTGGCGGCGGCCTGCTCGACGGATTCGACAGGCGCCTCGCCAAGGTGACGGGTGTGCCCGTCCACGTCGCCGCCGCCGCCGGGCGGTGCGCGGTGTTGGGGGCGGCTCGCTGCCTCGAGCTGCCCGACGGGCTTTCCTACGCGGTCAGCGTGTCTCGGATCCGCTGATCCCGAGCACGGTCTCGGCCGCAGCCCGGACCTGCCAGTCCCGGTCGGAGAGCCTTCCGCGCAGGGCGGCCTCGACGTCATCCCCGGTGAACGCCGCCAGCGCGACGACGGCGCGGCGGCGGACGGCGGGGACGTCACCGAGCGCGGCGAGGACAGCCGCCCGGCCCGCGTCGTCGCCGATGGCGCCGAGCGCGGCAACGGCAGACTCCCGGCAGGGCGGATCGCGGTGGGATCCGGCGATCTCGGCGAGCCTTCCGCAGGCCCCGCGGTCGCCCGCCTCGCCGACGGCGAACGCCGCGGCCTCGACGACGGTCGGATCGGCGTCGTCGAGCAGGGGGGTGAAGTCGGCGCCCGTGAGCCGGGTCGCCAGCTCGCACGTCGCCCGGCGCACGGTCGGATCGGGGTCGGAAAGCGCCCGACGCACGTCGTCGGGCCGGGAGAAGCCGGCCGCGACGAGCGCCATGATCGCGGCAGCGCGCACTTTTGGCGAACCGTCGGCGAGCAGTCCCCGGACGGTCGCCTCGTCGCCGGCTGATCCGGCGAGCGCCGCCGCGAGCCGCTTTGCCGTGACCGAGTCCTCGTCGTCGAACCGGGCGGTGCCCATCGCGTTGTCTTGATCGCCCCCTTGCCGTGGCAGGCTACGGGACGTGGGGAGGAACGACGCCTGGCGTGCGCCCGGCGGGGAGGACTGGCTCAGCCCGCGTCGTCTGTCCGCCGGGTCAGCGGGACCCGGTAGACCGCGACAGAGCAGGCGCCGGCGGATCGCCCTGCGGGTCGCGGTGGGGTTCGTCGCCGTCGTCGTCGTCGCCGGCTTCGTCGCCTCGCGCTGGGTGGTGCCGTACTACGCGATCACCCCGGGCACCGCCTTCAACGTCGGCCAGCTCATCTCGGTGCCGCGGAATGCGGCGCACGCGCACCGCGGCAGCGTCGTCCTCACCGACGTATCTCTGGTCCACCTCTCGGCGCTCGGCTACCTGTACTACCGCTTCGATGAGCACGCCGAGATCGTCTCCGCCGCCGAGCTCACCGGCGGAGCGAGCTCCGCGGCCTACGACGAACAGGGTGCCGTCGAGATGGCGCAGGCGAGCCAGTCGGCGGCCCTCGTCGCGCTGCGCGAGCTCGGTTACCACCCGCGCGCCGAGCCGACCGGCGTCGTCGTCCTCGCCGACCTCCCAGGCGCGGCCAGCGCGATGACGCTCCCGGTCGGTGCCGTCATCACCTACGTCGGGCCGGCGCAGACGGCCTTGCTCAGTCAGCTCACTGCCGCGATCGGGGCGGTGGCGCCGGGCCTGGCGACGATGCTCACGTACCACATGCTGGGCTCGAGGACGTCGCGGACGAAGTTCGTCGTCGTCGGGGAGCTGAGGAGCTCCGGCCCGTCCTCGGCAACGGTCTACACGTGCGCCAAAGTCGGCTCGACGACCGGTCGGCTCGCCCGACGCTCGGGACACGCGGTGAGCTGTCTTCCGGTCTACGCGGAGCAGCTCGACACCGACACGAACGAGCCTTTCCGGGTTTCGATCAACGCCGACGGGATCATCGGACCGTCGGCGGGGCTTTCTTTCACGCTCGGGCTGATCGAGAAGCTCGACCGGGCCGACCTCACCGGGGGGCGTCGGGTCGCGGCGACGGGGACGATCGCGAACAACGGCTCGGTCGGGGAGATCGGTGGTATCGCCCAGAAGACGATCGCCGTCCGCGAGGCCGGGGCGACCGTGTTCCTGGTCCCACGGGGGAATGCCGCGGTCGCCCGGGAGAACGCCGGACCGGATCTGAGAATCATCGCCGTCTCGTCGATTGGCCAGGCGGTCGGCGCGCTCGAACGGCTCGGCGGCCGGCTCGTGCCAGCGCCGGGCGCCCGGTGAGGTCATAGGCTTCACCAAATGGCTGATCCGCGACCGATCACGATCTCATCGCACCCGAACCTCGACCCCGATGCGGTCGCCGGTCGCCAGTTCCCGGTCGCCTGGCGCGGCTATGACCAGGAGTCCGTCCACCGCTTCCTCGTCGACGTCGGTCAGCTCCTCAAGCAGCTGCGGGCGAACCAACGGGAGCTGACCGAGCGACTCGCCGACGCCGAGCGCCGTGCCGCGGAGCCCGAGCTCGACGAGGAGACGCTCTCCGCGGCGCTCGGTTCGGAGACCGCGCGCGTCCTCCACGTCGCGCATGCCGCGGCGAACGAGGTCGTTTCGAGGGCGGAGGCGCGGGCGGCCCACGTCGTCGCCGAGGCGGAGGCGGCGACCCACGAGCTCCGGCGTCGTGGCGAGGCCGAAGCCGCCGCGATCGTCAGCGAGGCGCGGGGCGCGGCGAACGCGATGATCGACGCCGCCAAAGAGGACTGCCGGGCGATGATCGACGAGTCGCGCGAGGTTCGCCGGCGCATCCTGTCGGACCTCGCCGAGCGCCGGAAGGTCTACTACTCCCAGATCGAGCAGCTGCGAGCCGGGAAGGACACGCTGGCGTCGGTGGTCGCCCACGTGGCCGACACGATCGCCGCGGTCCAGTCGCGTCTCGACGGCTCGGAGGAGGACGCGCGTGTGGCCGCCGAGGTCGCCCGGCGTGCGACGGAACTCGAACCGGCGTCCACCGGCGCCGGCGTCGTCGTCGACGAGCCGTTCGCGGAACCGGCCGGCCCGGAGGCCGGCTACGGGGAGGAATCCGGCGCCGATGATCTCGTCGAATCGACGGTGGACGGCGTCCCGGGCGGAGAGCGCGCCGAGGTCCCCGCGGGCGGTGACTTCGATGCGGAGGATGCCGCGGCGACCGATGTCTCGGGGGCCGCGATCGTCGACGAGCTGTTCGCCCGGATCCGCGAGGCGTCTGCCGCCACCGCGGCGCCGTCGGAGGACTCGGAAGCGGTGGCCGACGGATCCGTGCCGGTCGACTCCGCCGTCGACGCGCCCGAGAAGGTCGCGGACGGTGCCGAGGGGTCCGGGCCCGCGCCCGAGGCGGGCGGTGCACAGGTCCCGGCGGGGCTGCTCGTCGGCGACGTCGTCGTGGAGCGGGGCGAGCTTTTGCGGCGGCGTGACGAGCTCGTCGAGGCTCCGCTCGCTGAGCTCGTTCATGTGCTGAAACGTGCGTTACGGGTCGAGCAGAACGATCTGCTCCACCGCCTGCGCGAGGCGCCCCGGGGCACGGAACCGTCGACTCTGTCCTCCCTGTCCGATGAGGCGCAGCGACTGGCTGTGGCGGCGGTCCCCGCGTTGGCCGCCGTGTGGCGCGAGGGGGCGAGATTCGCCCGGGAGCGGATGAGCGCGACCGGTCAGTCGATGGGCCCGGACCCGTCCGATGACGCAGCGTCACGCGCCGCGGCCGAGACGGTCGCCACGGAGCTGGGGACGGAGATCGCGACGGCGATCGCGACCCACCTCGTCCGGAGCTTCCGCGGCGGCGACGGCGACGCCGCGTCGCTCCAGCACGCCGTCGGCGCCGCCTACCGCGACTGGAAGGCGGAGCGGATCGAGGACACGGCGAGCGACTACGCGACGGACGCCTTTGCCGCAGGCACGCTCGAGGTGGTCGGATCCGCGCGGGTCCCGGTTTCCTGGCTCGTCGACGACGGGGCGAGCCGCTGCTCGGATTGTGACGACAACGAGCTCGCCGGGCTGGTCGAGGCGGGCGCGACGTTCCCGACCGGACAGCTCCATCCACCAGCGCACGGCGGTTGCCGTTGCATCCTCGTCCCGGCGGGGACGTAGCGAATCGTGAGGGTCTCACCCGAGCGGCGCCTCCGGCCGCCCACCAGGCGACGGAACGTCGTCATCGTCGCGGTCATCGTCGCGCTGATCGTCCTTTTGCTCGTCGTGCAGGGGCTCGCTGGGTTCTACGCGAATTTCCTCTGGTTCCACTGGAACGGCCTCGGCAGCGTCTGGAGCCAGGTCACGGTGACGAAGATTGTGCTCGCGGTCGTGTTCATCGCCATCGCCTGGGCGCTTTTGTGGGTCTCGCTGTTCATCGTCGACACGGTCGCGCCCCGGGCGATGCTCCTCGCCGGGGACAACGAGCTCGTCCGGCGCTACCAGGAGACGGTCCGTCCGTACGCCTTCCTCCTGCGCACGGTGGTCTCGCTCGTGATCGCGCTCATCTTGGGCACGGGGGCGTCCGGTCAGTGGCAGCACTGGATCCTGTTCGAGCACGCGCTGCCGTTCGGACGGACTGACCCGCTCTTCCACCGGGACGTGAGCTTCTTCGTCTTCCGGCTGCCGTTCCTGTCCTTCATCGTCGACTGGATCTTCGTCGCGCTGCTTGTCACCTTGATCGTGACCGCGATCGCCTATTTCCTCAACGGCGCGTTCCAATTCCGTCGCGGTGTCCGCGTCGAACCGCGGGCGATCGCCCACATCTCGCTCATCCTCGCTCTGATGGTCCTCGAACGGGCCTGGGCGTACTACTACGTCGACCGGTACGACCTCGACCTGTCGTCGTCGGGCGTCGTCCACGGGGCGTCGTACACCGACGTCCACGTGCGCCTGGCGGCTCTCACGCTGCTCGCCGTCGTCTCTTTGGTCGCCTTCGTCATGTTCAGCGTGAACATCTACCGACGCTCGCTCGCCCTCCCGGCGATCACGTTCGGGCTGTGGGTGTTTCTCGCGCTCGTCGTCGGGGTCATCTACCCGGCGATCTTCCAGGTCCTCAGGGTCACCCCGGCGCAGAGCACGCTCGAGTTGCCCTACATCAAGAACAACATCGCCGCGACGCGATACGCGATGGGCATCGGGGACGTGACCCGGCACACGTTCCCGGCGAACGAGGACCTCACACCCACGGTGCTCACTCAGTACCAGAAGACGCTCTCGGACGTGTTGTTGTGGGATCCGGCGGTCGCCGTGTCGACCTTCCAGAAGCTGCAGGTCATCAAGAGCTACTACCAGCTCAACTCGCTCGCGGTCGACCGCTACGAGATCGACGGGAAGACGACCCCCGTCGTCGTCGGCGTGCGCGCCCTCAATCCGACCGGGCTCGCCCAGCAGAGCTGGGTGAACACGCACCTGCAGTACACGCACGGCTACGGCGTCATCGCTGCCGCCGCCAACGTCGCCAACTTGAGCAACCTCCCGAACTTCCTCGCCGGCAGCATCCCGGCGAGTTCGAAGTCAAAGGCGCTGACGCTCAGCAATCCCGACGTCTACTACGCGCCCGGTGACAGCCAGTACGTCGTCGTCGACACGAAGCAGCCCGAGGTCCAGTACCAAAAGGCGAACGGGTCGAGCGTCGAGGGTCACTGCAAGGGCTGTGGCGGGATCCCGATCGGCGGCATCCTCAACCGGCTCGCCTACGCGATCCACCTCCGGGACCTGAACCTTTTGATCTCGAACCTCGTCACGTCGCAGTCCCGCCTCATCTACATCCCCGACATCGAGGCGCGCGTCCAGAAGGCGCTGCCCTTCCTGTCGGTCGACTCGCACCCGTACCCGGTTGTCGTCGACGGCTCGATCGACTGGGTGGTCGACGCCTATACGGAGACCGCCTATTACCCCTACGGGCAACCCGCGGTGACGAGCGAGCTCCCGTCGGGGAGCGGCCTTCGTGGGGGCTACAACTACGTGCGCGACGCCGTCAAGGTCGTCGTCAACGCCTACTCCGGCAAGATGTCGTTCTACGTCATCGCCCCGTCGGACCCGCTCATCCGGGCGTATGAGGATGCCTTCCCCGGGTTGTTCCAGCCCCTGAAGGACATGAACCCGGTGCTGCGTCAACACCTGCGCTACCCGCAGGACCTGCTCATGGTCCAGGCCGACATGTACGGCCGCTATCACATTGAGTCGCCATCGGGCTTCTACAGCCTGTCCGACGCCTGGAACCTCTCGCAGACCTCGAACTCGGCCACCGGATCGCCCTCGAGCCAGCTCGCCCTTGCCGCGAATGGCTCGGTTGCTTCTTTCACACCGGTCTACGAGCTCCTGCAGCTCCCCGGCCAGAGCGCGCTCACCTTCGACGCGGTCGAGCCCCTCGTGCCCTTCTCGACGAACGGGAACCTGCAAACGCTGCGGGCGCTCTTTGTCGCCGACTCGAACGCAAACGGCTACGGCAAGCTCGACGCCTACGTGACGCCGGGGGAGTCGATCCACGGACCGGCCCTCGCCAACGCCGACATCAACGCCAACCCGACGATCTCCAAGGCGATCACGCTCTTGGACAGCCGGGGGTCGACGGTGACGCTCGGGACCGTGCAGGTGCTGCCCATCGCCGACTCGCTCATCTACGTGCGCCCCCTCTACGTGTCGTCGTCGCAGACCCCGTTCCCGCAGCTCGTCGACGTCGTCGCCGTCTACGGGAAGAAGGTCGCGATGGAACCGACGCTCAGCGGCGCCCTCGCCGAGATTTTCGGCACCGCGCCGGCGAGCACGGGACCGGCGAGCAAGGGATCGGGCTCGAAGACCTCGGTCTCCGCACAGGCGCGTGCGGACATCTCGCAGGCCGTCGCCGCCTACCAGGCGGCCCAGACCGCGCTTGCCCACGGAGACCTCGGCACGTATCAAACCGACGTCACGAGGGCGGGCACGCTCCTCGGCGAGGCGAACGCGATCATGAACGCGACGCCCGCGGCGTCGACGACGACCACGACCACCGTCCCGGGCGGCAAGACCCACGCGCACGCGGCCCTATCCAAAGACGCCTGATCCGAACGCCGGGGCGCGACCGGAGTATCCGCTGGCGGAATCCACCGCCCGGACCAGGGGCCCGTCGGCGCCCGCCGGCCAGAAGGCCGCCAGAACCGGCGATGGTAAACTTGTCCCGGTTTATCGGCGCGGGGTGGAGCAGTCTGGTAGCTCGTCGGGCTCATAACCCGAAGGTCGCAGGTTCAAATCCTGCCCCCGCCACCAAGAAAAGAGCAGGTCAGGGCCAGTCCGAAAGGGCTGGCCCTTCTGCTGCCCATCAATCCATCCCATGGGTCATCCCATGAACGGTCGCACCACGCCGCTACCATGGGATGCGTGCGTGGATCGAAGCGCCAGGTTCGTTCAGGGGTGTGGGAGCTACGGGTGTCGCTTGGCAACGACCCCGTCACCGGCAAGCTGCGCCAGCTCTCCAAGACTTTCCACGGTGGCTCACGTGCAGCGGACGCTGCACTTCGTGACCTTGTAGACCAGCAAGCCCCAGGCCGGGCTGACGGTGTCGGAGCGACCGTTGGTCAGCTCTTCGACCGCTGGCTCGAAGAGTGCGAGCGGCTCGACCTCTCCCCGACAACGATCCGTAACTACAAGGCGCAGATCACGAAGACCATCCGTCCTCGGCTCGGCAAGCTGAAGCTCAGCCAGCTCAGCGCTCGTCACCTGGACGATCTGTACGGCGCCATGAAGGACGCTGGCAAGTCCCCCAAGACGATCCGGAATCACCATGCCGTCATCTCCGCAGCCCTCCACCAAGGCGTGCGCTGGGGATGGGTCCGCACGAACGTCGGCAAACAAGCAAAGCCCCCTCGGGTTGCCCATCGCCGAGTGCAAGCGCCATCTGTCGATGTCGTCCGAGACGTCATCGAGGAGGCGGAGCGTCGAGACCCACGGCTTGCTCCGCTCCTCATGCTCGCGGCGCTCACCGGCATGCGCCGTGGCGAGCTATGTGCGCTCCGCTGGACCGATGTCGATCTCACCCGTGGTGTCATCGAAGTCGCTCGCTCTGTCGTCGTCGTTGAGGGTGGGCTTGCCGAGAAGTCCACCAAGACGGATCGTTCTCGGAAGGTCGCTCTTGACCCGGTCGGCGTGGCCCTCCTAACCGCTCATCGAGCGCACGTCGATAATTGGATTACCGAGGCTGGAGGCGAGCTTGATCCTGACGCCTTCGTCTTCTCCCCCTTTGTCGGAGCCGGTACCCCATTCCGGCCCGACAACGTGACGTCGTTTTTCATCCGTGTCCGGGATGAGGTTGGCGCGCCAGGCGTGCGTCTGCACGACCTGCGTCACTTCACCGCCACGCAGCTCATCGGGGCTGGCGTGGATGTCCGGACCGTCGCCGACTTCCTCGGCCACTCCGATCCCTCGCTTACGCTTCGGGTGTACTCCCACGCCATCGAAGAGCGGAATCGAGCAGCAGCCACCGTCATGGGCCAAGTACTCGCCGCCAAGGACAAGAAGCCAGCCGAGCTGGCGAGCGGTAGCTAGGAGGGTCTAGCGAAACTCGTCACATGCCTGCCGGAGGTCACTCGTCCCGAGGGAGACGACCTTCTGTCGCTGCTCGCCGACCCCAGTGCCATCATCGTGCCAACATCGGACTCGAACCCGCGACCCTCACCCTGGCAAGGTGCTGTCACATGTCTAGCCCGTTCGTTCGAGTGTGTTTAGCTGCACCTCCGTTTGGGCCACCGTGTACCGAGATCCCCCGAATTGGCCCCTGTTGTAGACCGGTCTACTGACGTTACGCGGGCATTCGCGTGAGCACGGTTCCGTCGGATCTGCCGGCTGTTCAATGGCCCCGTTCCGACGCGACTTCGTCGGCCTCTTCGCGAAAGTGTAGGTAACGCGGTACGGACGTAGCCGAACCTCAGCGAGCGGGTTCACTCCTCCGCCGAGGACCGCCGACAAGGAGGGGTCTCTGATGCGGCCCGAACCGAGAAGAAGGCGTCCGGCCTCAGTGGACGTAGACGCTCGCCCGGAACCAATCACCAAGGAGGCCGCCACAATCATGTTGCATCTCGGACTCGACCTCAGCAGAAAGCACCTGGACGTGTGCGTGCTCGACGAGGGTGGAGAGAAGCTAGCGGTGACCGCGATCTCTCCGGATGCGGACGGCCTGCGCCACCTCGCATGTGAGATCTCCCATTTCGGCGTGCCGGTGCGCGCCGCGATCGAGTCGATGAACGGCGCCCGCTTCGTTCACGACACGCTCGAGCTCTGCGGCTTCAACGTCGAGTTCGAAACCCACTTCACCATGGCCGCAGTCGCGGCATGATTACCTCAGCCAACCTGTCCGGAGAACCGGCGGCAGCTCAGCGAAGACATGCCTCGGCAACCGAGCCTGCCCCTCTCACGATCTCTGACGCGAGAGAACTTGGTGCGAACCAACGGCGCTTAGCGACCGCCGACCACAATCTGAGACATCCTGTGCCGCTCGGTGCCGGCGACAAGGTCGTTCGTCCTCGCTCTGCTGCGGGCGCTCCACCTTGATCTCGGCCTGGTGGGCCCAGTTGTGCAGGCAGCTCTCGGAGATCTCCAGGTCGTGTGTGATCTGGGCGATCGGCTTCGCTTGCTCCCTCGCGAGCTGCGCTGCTCGCTGATGGAACTCCGGCGGATGTGGGCGGGGCATGTCGGACTCCCCTCCAAGACGAATGATCGCCTCAGATTCAGTGTGCGGGAAAGTGGTTCAGGCTCCATTGAGCCGTCAGGCGAAATCTGGTGTGGTGTCCTTACTTCGCGTGCGCGAAGCTAATAGAAGGCTGACGATTCTTGGGTGACCAGATGGACGATGGGGACGACATCATGCAACCCCCAGGGTTTCATAGGTCCGGCGGCGACCCGCCGCCCTACCCGGAGCTAAGAGTGGGTCGCCGCCATATCGACTCCTTCCGGGACTTGCTTCCACCGTTTCAAGCACTGCGGTCACCCGAGCAGCCGATCGAGCCCGAGCAGCCAATCGAGCCCGAGCATCCGGTCTGGATAGACCGGATAGAGAAGTCAATCGCCGTACCGAGGACGCTGGCAGGTCGGAACGCAGACACGCTGGCACTTGATTTCAAAGAGGTCATTGCGGGCAGGCCACTGGCGTCCGTGCCAGCACTTCCGCCATTGTGGGGAGTACGGCCGGACGGCATCGGCATCTGTCTTTCGGGCGGAGGCATCCGATCAGCGTCTTTCTGCCTCGGCGCGCTGCAGGCGATGTCTGAAGCTGACATGCTGTTTGGCCCGACATCAGACGATGGCAAGCGTGCAAAATACGTCTCCGCCGTGTCGGGCGGGTCATACATCGCGACAGCTCTCGCGATGGTCGCAAGCCCGAGTGTGGGTGAGAGTGATCGGAGCGTCGACTGGCACGGTCAGCTCGCGCAGGCCGATGTGACCCGTCCGGGAGCTTCGCCGCCGAACATGAAACCCTTCGCTCCCGGGACGCCCGAAGAGCGCTTCATCCGCAACCGGGCTCTCTATCTCACCCACGGCCGTGGCGGGATACTGGCTGCGCTCTGGCGATTGTTACTCGGGATACTCCTCAATCTCGTCTTTGTCGCCGCTGCGCTCGCGACCGTTTCTCTTCCACTCGGTTGGCTTTACGGGAGGGCATGGCCGAGCCTTTGGACGGGTTGCTCGACGTCTTGTGTAGCCGCGGCAAAATTCACGATTCCTGACGGTCTGTGGTTGGCAATCATTGCAACAGCAATGTGTTCGGTGGTCGTCGGATTCGCCTGGTTGCTGACGAGGGCCAGCGACCGAACCCAGGCTTGGCTCGGCGGCATCTCCCTGGCTCTGCTAGGCGCGGCGCTGCTTCTTCTGCTGTTCGGTGTCGCGATTCCAGTCATCTTGCATTTGCTTTCGTTCCAACCACCGACATCCCGATCCGGTACGGCAGCGGTGGCATCATCGAGCGCGAGCGCTGAGGCAACGACGCAAGATGTGACTTTAGGTGTCGGTTCAGCCGGCTTGTTTGCCCTCGTGACCGCCTGGATCATGGCTGCCAAGCGGCTGCTTGCGACGCCGATCCTGAGTTCGACCGGAATTTCGAGCAAGATGTCGAAGTTCCTCGATAAGCATCGCGCGTTTGCCACGAACGTCGTCGCGACAATCGCGGGGCCGATGCTCGTGCTCGTTGGAGTCGGCGCGCTCGCGGGAGTCGGCGCGCGTTATCCGATTGGCACCTCGAACCTTCCGCAGCAGCTCGAACTCGGGGGCTGGATCGCTTCTCTAGTAGGCGTAGCGTGGTCGATGTGGCGCATGGACGTCACGACTTGGTCGCTGTATCCGTTCTACCGTCGCCGTCTTTCGGCGGCTTTTGCCCTCGGCCGCATCCATCACACAGCGCAGAGCAGACCGTCCCCGACTGCCGTCGGCGACATCGATGTCGACGAGCGCCCCTACTCGATCGGCTACGAGATAACGAAGTTCGCGCCGAGCGACCTGCCCGAGGTGCTGATTTGTGCCTCGGCGAACATCTCGGACTATGGCGCGACGCCAACTGGCACGCACGTCTCGAGTTTCGTGTTCAGCGCCTCCTACATCGGTGGTCCTCTCGTCGGAGCCGTTCCGACCAACCAGTACGAGCAAGCTATGAACAAGCGTCCCTTGTCGAGAAACTTCGCGACACTCCCGACCGCAATGGCTCTCTCCGGCGCTGCGATCGCGCCATCTATGGGCCGGATGACGCGCTCGCCGTATCGCATGCTGATGGCGCTCGCAAACCTTCGGCTGGGGGTATGGATTCCCAACCCCCGTCGCTTGGAGAAGTTCGAGAAGTCGCTACTTCAGCCGAAGCCTGGGCCGCAATACTTTGTGCGCGAGATGTTTGGCCGGAATCACCTCGACGCGCCGTTCATCTACGTGACCGACGGTGGTCACTACGACAACCTCGGACTCGTCGAACTCTTGCGGCGGAAGTGCAAGACGATCTGGTGCATCGATGCGTCGGGTGATCAAGAAGACACCTTCGATACTTTTGGCGAGGCATTGATGACTGCGGACAGCGAGCTCAATGTAAAGATCGACGTCGATCCGACGACGATGGCGCCGACGACCCCGAGGAGCGCAAATTCACCTTGGTATGTTCCGATTCCTTACTCGAAAGGAAAGATTACCTACCCCGATGGCGGCGAAGGGACCATTGTGATAGTGAAGGCAGGCGTCCCGAAGGACGCACCGTGGAGCGTGCGGGCGTACGCCAGTGACCATCCCAAGTTCCCCTGCGATCCAACCCTTGATCAGCTATATGACTCCGACCGTTTTGACGCATACCGGGAGCTCGGAAGATTCTCGGTTGAACAAGCAATAAAGGTGTGCGGTGTCGATCAACAGAACGATCCCCGTTCAACGGCATCTGGTCAGGTTGGCGGTGTAAATCACCGGCCCAATTCGGCAATTCCTCTCCATTCTCCGGCGAAGAAGGCCCCGGCGAAGAAGGCCCTGGCTCGCAAGGCTCTGGCGAAGAAGGCCCCGGCCCGCAAGGCGTAGAAAGGGTGAACTGACTCGCTGACCTTACTTAGGGCGTCAACCTCGATCCCTTCGAATGACCAGCCAACTAGTGCCGCGAACGGGTTCAGTCGCTTTCAACGTCTGGGGCATCGCCCATGCTGAAGCGAGGACGCACCCGGACTGCGGACAACGCCGCGGGGTCCGCGACGTGAAAGCGACGGCCGAGTATCTCTACCATTGCTTCCCAGTCGCCATCGAACAGCTCCTCGACTGCACAGGACGGAATCGGCGGCGACGTTACAATCACGCCCTCGTGCAGCTGCCGAACGATGGCTTGAGAACCGCCGCACGACACTCCGTCCTTGAGATGCCGTCCATGTACGAAGGCGTCAATGGGGAAATCCGCGCGGACGAGGAGCCAGCGTCCTTCGCGCCGGTTCGACGGGAGCGCGAGCGCGACTTCCGGACGACGAGCGATCGAGACGCGACCTTCGTGAATCCGCACGGCGAAGAGCCTGTCAAGATGCGGGATCGTGTCGCCCTTTGGCTTCGCTTCGTTGAGCCATGCGAGCGCCGCTTCTCGTGATCCGGGACCCCAGAGCAACTCGGCTGGGAAGTTCGTCCGCTCGTACTGCGCGTCGAACTCCCAGATGCCTTCGTCTTCGGAGACTCCACGAACGATGACACACGTCCAATCTCCGGGCTCGCTGAACAGTTCCAGCTGGTAGTCGCGTAAGAGCGTGTGCGTCACGCCCTGCTCGGCATCGGTCCACGCCACGATGAGAACCTCCCGTTCGATAGGCGCCGGATAGAGACGCCCGCCGGGAGTCGTGTGCCCCCACAGCCGGTTGATCATCTCGGCGAGATCGCGGATCGTCCGCGCGGAATCGGGTGGCATCGCGAGGTGGTACCGAGGGTGCGCAACCGCGTTTCGCATCTCGACGTGCACGGGATCTAGGCGCTTGTTCCGCTGGCCGTCGAGGAGACCCTCGTGCCGTGCCCAGGACTGGAGTTGCGCCATGCTGCCGACGAACTCCATGGTCTCACCGCTCCGGAGTTGCAGGCGCCACTTTCCCTTGCCGTGGGACCCGCCCCGCTGAAACGCCTCGTCGATGACGTCGAAGCTCGTTGCGGTGATGGGACGCTCCTCGCCCGTCCTCGTGTCGACGAGCGGAATCACGCCATCGAAGAACGCAAGGAAGCGCTCGCGGAGAGCTTGCTCTAAGAGGAGCCACGCCAAGTCCTCAGCGACCGTGAACGCCTCGTAGCAGAGGACGCCGTAGCTATGGAGCTTGCGGAGTCGCTCGAAGCTGTCGCGCGTCGTCTCGGCGACATCCTCGTGGAGGTCACAGTGCGCAATGACCTGCTGTTGAAACTCGGTAGCGTCCTCTGGCTTCAAGGTGCCCATGGTGCTGAGCCCGAAGGGGGTGAAGCGGAGTACCCGCTCGTCCGGCGTCGTCAATTCCTCAAGCGACTTGATGTCCACGTTTGTACTCCTGCCTGTTGCAGCGTCCCCTGGGTCAATAGCTAGACGTGATTACGGTTTCGCGTTGGAGTTCAGAGTCCAGTTCGGGTCGTCCCTTGGAGACTGTGCCATCCGCACTCGGCGCAGCCTCGTGTTTTCGCGCTCGAACTCTTTCAGGCGCTTGGTTTGCGAGACGTTCAGGCCCCCGTACTCCTTGCGCCAGCGGTAGTAGCTGACCTCGCGTACTCCAATCGTCTTTGTGACCTCGGATACCTTCTTGCCCTGGCCCGTAGAACCTTGGCCTCGCTCAGCTTGGCGATGGTCTCCTCGGGGCGGTAGCGCTACTGGGACATGATCTGATTCCTCCTTTGCGGTCCGAAACCATAACTTCGGTGTGGACCGGTTTTGGGGGGTCAGGTCACGAAGCGCTCACAGTTCGCTGCCCGCGGACGTTGCCTCACTGATTGAGGTCAGTTTGCTTCCACCACGGCTCACCGGTGATGCGATGGACAGTCGGTGGCGTACTAGAAGCGCCCCCGGGCGTCGCAGCCGACGGTTAACCATTGGCTAGTCGGGTTCCTTTGCGGCGGTTGCACGGCCCACACAGCACCTGCAGATTGTCTGCCACCGACGCTCCGCCGAGCGCAACGGGGATGATGTGATCGAACTGAAGCTCCACGGTCGACCCACAGTTGCAGCACCTTCCATGGTCGCGTGTCCACACGTATTGCTTTACATCGTCAGGAATCGCGCCTCGGGGTGACGGCTGGCGTTCGGTACCAAGCGCCACTGTCGCTTGCGCCGTGGCGATTTGCTGTTGATACCGCTGCTGACGCGTGACAAGCAACGCGCAGACCTCACTCTGGGTGAGATTGTCGTTGTCCCAGTAGAAACGACCCTGGAACCACCAGTAGCTACGCTCACCGACGCGTCTAAGTGCGACAGGGGATCGTTGTTGCTCCATTTTCATCGCCTCGACCTGACTCGCCGTCACCTTGGCGATGCGGTATGTGGTCTTCCCGATCGTCATCGTCATCCAACCACGCCCGGTAATGAAGTTGCGATAGCGCGCGATCGAAACGTTCTGCGCTCTCTTTAACACGGTATAAGACTAATTTGTCCTCAGCGCCGGACAGACGATGCTGCCGCCTACATCGCCCGGTACTGAATGACCTTGTTCGGGTCGTGGAGCACGACGGTGCCGGCAACGAGGTCGTGGAGACACTTGTGGTCTCTTCTCGCGAGAAACAGGATGAACGACACGAGCAGGGTGATCCAGCCCAGGATGCCCTCGGCCAGACCCCCGATGATTTCGCGCAGTGCCATCCACCACCAGCCCGCCACGCGCCCAGTTTCCGGCCGCCAGCAGCGCATCCCCAATACCTGCAAGGCCGGAGTCTGACCGCGACCCCACACGATCAACCCCCAGATCACGTAACCGAAGAAGAGGGTGCAGATCCACAAGAGAATCGCCAGGAACCAAGCGGCGATGCGCCGGCCGGCACTGGCCAAGGTCACCCCCTGGGGCAAGGTGAGGCCGCTTGCCGGGTCGAAGTACATGCCCGGAGGGAGGGCACCGGGACCTGGCTGTCCGTAGCTGGATCCGGCGGCAGGCGGTGGCATGGAATACGGGTAGCCCACCGGCGGAGGAGTACCACCCGACCAGGGTTGTTGAGCGTTCAGATCAGGAGGCTGAGTCATAGGTTTGCGTCCCTCCAGCTCGACTGCGCTGAAACTAGTGCAGCGTGGAGCTGGCAGTTGGGTTCGGTGCCGGGGCAGTTGCCGTTGAACCGCGCTGGGTTTCGTAGAGGCTTTGACCCGCCCCAGAGATCGTTTCTGCTTTCCCTGGTGAGAACGGGCCGGAATGAAAGGCACGATCTCATGCCTCGTGCTTACCCAGTGGAGTTCCGTCAATGGGCGATTTCGCTCGTTCGGTCCATCAGTCGGTCGCGAAGACCGCATCTGATCTCGATGTCACCGGGGCCGCTCTCTACAAATGGCCGGAGCAGGATCGGGTGGGAGAGTCAAGCAGGTAGAACGTCAGCTAGTCGGCCAAGCTGATCGAGAGTCTCTTGGAGCTGCATATAGACGCGAGGGGCATTCGGGCCGACTGCGGGAAGCTTGCCTGTCTGGCGTGCGGCAAGACCAAGCGTCACCAACACTTCGGGGATGGCGGTTTCCGGGATGGAGCTGAGGTGCGCCCCTCGATAGTTGGAGAGGATTGCCTGGATTGCTTTGGGCAGTCGCGCCGCATCGGGTCGTCCGTCGTCCAGTAGGTACGGCAGGTGCCAGGTTCGGACATCAGCGGCGTTGCCCACGTAGGCAAAGCAGGTGGCAGGTAGGTGGTACTTGGGGTGAAGCAGGCTCTCTTCGTGGTTCTCGACATCACCTTGATCGAAGGCAGGGGCCGGAGGCAGGAGCCTTAGGACAGCGCGTTGATCGTCGTTTCGGGGTCGATAGATGCCGTCGACGCTCAGCCACCACAGATCTAACGGCGGCTCAGGTTGGTCGAGTCGAACGAATACCCGATCCCGGTGTCCGCCGGGTATGTGGTCTCTCGCGTAGAGCATCACCCCATCGCTGATTGCCACTGAGCGGACCTTCTGTTCATCCGCGTAGCGATGTGCCTGCACCAGTGCGGCGTCGACGGACCTCTGGTTCCAAGCAAGCGCGCCGGGGCGCTTCACCTCCACGATGAGGTGTTTGATGCCGAGCCGGGTGAGCACGATGTCGGCGTAGGACACCTGGTTGTTGTAATCGGCCAGGCTCCAGTCGAGAACCGCCGTAAAGAGGTCCTCAAGAATGTTCTCCGCCACTTTCTCCGAGGCGGTGCCGAAGCGGCGCTCCTGAGCGAGGCGCTCCTGGCGCTTTGCGCCGAACGCCCTCCACTCGCTGGTGAGTTGCTCACAACAGCGCCGGTAAGACGCGAGTGTCTCGACATTCGTCATGTTCTGACAGGATGCCAGGTGGAGGCCAAGTACGCCACGGAACCCGGCAGCCGAAGTCCCTCTTATCTTGTGGCCGGCTTCGGATCGGTGGGCGCTCCTGGCCGAGGCCGGAGGCGTCCAGCAGGCGTGGACTCAAGTGACGGAGAGCGATGTGTCGCCTGGTGCGACTGACACGTGGAAGCTGACCTTCGGTGCCCAAGTCCTGTGGTGTCACCCCAAGAAGGACGGGTGGATCGTCGTCGCTCTGCCATTGCTCCATCCTCTCAAGAGGTGGAGCAGTCACCAATCTCGGGGCGGTTCACTTCAGTTGAGCTAACCCGAACGAGTCCGGCTTAGACACCCTTGGAGATACCGGCCTTCGGCCGGTATCTCCGTCGTCGTGCTCCTTTCGCGCTCCTTTTGGAACGCGTTCGTAATGCCTCTTTCTTACCGTCGCTTCGATGATTCTTTCGGTCACCGTCCTTGGCTCGAACGACGGCACGCCGCTCGCGGTAATCGGCCAGCGCATCGTCGAGTACCTGGAGGGCGGGCGCGCAGTCGCCGGCGGGCGCCGTCCGGGGAGCATCGCCGAGCTCCCCTCGCCCGAGGGAGGGACCGTCGCCTACTACGCCGACTCCGCCGGGCTCCGCCCCGGCCGCTGGGTGCTCGGGAGATCGGGCGAGGTCGACCCGGCCGAGCTCGCCACGCTCCTCGCGGGTGTCGATCCCGCGACCGGGGAGCCGCTCATCTCGGCGCGGGGATCGGCACGGCGGGCCGAACGGACACGTCGTCTCGCGCTCGCACCGACGCGTCTCGACAGGGAGTGGTATTCGACGAAGGAGGCCGCCTCGGTCCTCGGGATCACTCCCTCGTACCTCCGTCGCCTGCTTCGGGCACGGGTCCGAGCCAGTGATGACGACGCCGACGGCATCAAGATCGACAGCTCCGGCGCTTGGCAGATCAACAAGGACGCGGTGGTGCGCATCTCCGAGCACCGCGAGCCGCCGAAGGTCGTCGCCGGCTACGACCTCACCTTCTCGGTTCCGAAGTCGGTGAGCGTCCTCTGGGCGGGAGCAGACGAAGCGACGCGTGCCGCGGTCCTCGAGGCGCTTGACGAGGCCGTCGCCGGGGGACTGCGCTACCTCAAACGACAGGCGTTCAAGGTGAGCGTGAGGAAGCGCCCGCTCCCGGCGAGCGGCATCGTGGCAGCGGACTACCTCCATGCGACCTCGCGCGCCCTCGAGCCGCAGCTCCACCACCACGTGGTCGTCGCCAACTATGGGCTCGGCCCGGACGGGGTGGCCCGCGCCCTCGATGCCCGCTTCGTCTTCCACCATGCCAAGACGGCGAGCTTCCTTGCCGCCGCCGAGCTGCGCCACCAGCTGACGGCCCGGCTCGGCGTCACCTGGACGGCGGTCGAAAACGGCGTCGCCGAGATCGAGGGCGTCCCCGCCACCGCGCTCGAAGAGATGAGCTCGCGGGCCCGCGAGATCTCAGAAGCGACCGGGGCGCGCGGAGTCTCCTCGGCCCGAGCGCGTCAGGTGGCGGCGTGGGACACCCGGGCAGCGAAGGAGCATGGGGTCGACCTCGACGCTCTCTTCGCCTCCTGGGACGAGCGCCTCACCGTCGCCGGCTACGGCCCTGAGGCGCGTGTGAACGTTCTCGGCCGCGTCGACGGACCCCGGCTCTTCACCGCCGAGGAAAGGGCGCGGCGATTCCGTGAGCTCGTCCGTTCCGACGGCCTCACCCAGAACGAGGCGGTCTTCGAACGCCGTCACGTCGTCCAGCGCCTCTCGGAGATCTCCGGGGACCGGCTCTCCGCTGACGCGATCGATGCGCTCGCCGACGAGCTCATCACCCAACCCGAGCTCGTCGAGCTCAGAGCGACCCGGGAGAGGCCGGCGCAAGGAGTCATCCGTCGCGGCAACGGACGCGTTGTCAAGTTGCCTGGGGAGCGGATCTACTCGACCGTCTCGATGCTCGTCCTCGAGCGCCGCGCTCTTGCTGCTTACGAGCGTGGTCGCGAGGCGGGAGCGGGGATCGTGCCGGCGGAGTGCACGCAACAGGTCCTCGACACGGAGCGCTTCGCCCGGCTTTCCGAGGAGCAGCGACGTTTCGTCGAGTCGCTCACCTCCTCGGGGATGCGAGTTCAGGCCGGTGTCGGGGCGGCGGGGAGCGGGAAGACGACCGCCCTCGAAGCGGCGGTGGCCTGCTGGCAAGCGGGGGGCTACCGGGTGCTCGGCGCGGCGGTCGGCGGGACGCAGGCGGTCGTCCTCTCCGAAGAGACCGGGGTTGAGAGTCGTACGGTCGCCTCGGTGCTGGCTCGCTACTTCGACCGCGGTGACTTTGCGAGTATTGACACTCGCACTGTGCTCTTGGTCGACGAGGCGAGCCTCGTCTCGACGCGCGACATCGTCGCGCTCGCAAGAGCAACCGAGGAGACGGGCGCCATCCTCCGCCTCGTCGGGGATCCCGCCCAGCACTCGGCGGTCGCGGCTGGCGGGATCTTCCGATACCTGGTCGAGCACCACCCCGACGAGACACCCACCCTCAGCCACCTGTACCGCCAGTATGGCTCCGAAATGGCCGAGGTCCGTCTCGCCAACGCCGAATACCGGGAAGGAAAGATCACCGAGGCACTGGAACGATTGCGGCGCGACGGCCGTATCACCGAAGCCGAGTCGGCCGACGAGGCCTACGACCTACTCACCTGTGCCTGGTATGGGGAGCGGCAGAAGCGCGTCGGCGAACCTGCGCGCCGGTGGAGCGCGATGATTGCCGAACACCACTTCGAACGGCGCGAGTTGAACGTTCGCGCCCGGGCACTCCTGGCCGATGATGGGACGTTGAGCGGTCCCGAGCTCACTGCCGCCGGTCTCTCGTTCCGATCCGGTGATGAGGTGATCGCCCGGGTAACCGAACGCTCGCTGCGGAGAGAAGGCGCGGCGCGTGACGCCTACGTCCGCAACGGCTCGCTCGGAACCGTGGTCGAGGTTCACGAGCACGGCGTGGTTGTCGACTTCGAACGCTGGGGACGCGTCGCCGTCCCCCTTACCTACCTCGAGCGCAAGGTCTCCGCGGGCATCGTCGGTGGCCTGCAGCACGCTTACGCCCTGACGTCACACGCGGCCCAAGGCAAGACCTTCGCCGTTGCCGCGCCTCTGGTGACCGACGCCTCGAGCCCCGAGGGCGTCTACGTCGGAATCACGAGAGGCCAGTTCGATCTCCGGGCCATCGCGATCCGGCGACGGGATCTCTCGCAACCGCTCGGCGACGACGCGCTCCCCGTCTTGAGCGACGAGACGAGCGCGCTCGTCGCGACGGAGCGTCGCCTTCGAGCGAACGGCCCGGAGCTGCTCGCCAGTGAGCTCGGGGTCGTGCGCGCCCGGCGCGGTGAAGCAACGGCGCAGAGGGGTCAGGAGATGGAGTCGATGGAGAAAGAAAGAATCACCAGTGGATTCTCGAAAGATGACTCTCTCGTCGATTCCGATCGGGAAGCACTGCGACGAGGGCCAGATCCGGGCGAGGAGTGGGGGACGGTCGAGACGGAGCGGGCAATCGCGACGCCGTCGGCACCTGTCATGTAGTGGTAGAAGGCCGATCCGTCTCGAGGCTGCGCGGAGTCAGGGCGACGAACAAGATCCAGCATGGGAGAAACGCACCTCGCTGGTGCCGAATTGGCTGTGTACAAGTCGGCGGACGCGCCGACGGATGATTACAGATGGCTTGTGCACCCTTGAAGCGTAAGGGTGCCGGGCTGGGGCTGGGGTTCCCCACTCGGCGGCTCATCGCCAAGCGAGCAGTGCGTCATTCATTCGCTTGAGCAAAGAGCCAGTTGAAGAGAGCAGCTTGGTCCTCCATAAGGTCCTCGTCCAGAGTTTCTGCACTCCGAGCGAATAGAGCCGACACCACGTCAGGTGAGGACCTACAAAAAGCCAGACCAAGAGGATCATCAGGCGATAGCTCGCGCTCCGGGAACGCGGCGCCAACCGCGATGGCGACTCGCCGAGCGCAGGGCGCACTTTCCCGTACCGCAGTAGCGGCCCAGCGGTTACACGTACCTGTTTCGACGAAGTCAGCAAGCAGAGCCCAAGCGAACCCTTCCCTAAAGGGGTCGTCGACTGACGAAAGCGTGGCGCATGCCCGAAGCACCCAAGGCAAGAACCCCGTCAGGGTGGTTGAACGGAAATCGATGAAGCTGTCAAAGTCGTTTGGCCAGGTCGAACTTTCGACGAGGCCTGACAGCCAGTCGTCGATTACTGGCTTTCGCTTCGAGCCTCGAACGAACTCAAGTTGCCTGAAGAGCTCTTCCTCTTCTTCCCCGGCGATCCATCGTGCGATGAGTTGTTCGAGGTCACCATTCTTCACGGGATACTTGTTGTTGGCCCCCTCAAGTCGCTTCCACAACTTCTCGTTCATCTGTTCCGGTACCCCAGCCAACGTCCGTAGTACGTGTGCGGCAACTTACTCGGCGGGCTCCGCGCTCGCGTCGAAGCCATCAAGCATGTCGAGAATGGCGTGGCATGTCATTGGTGAGAGACCTGTCAGATTCGCCGCCGTGCCGACGGGTGTCAGAACGAGAGGGCTGGCTGCGGTAGCAAATGGACCGTGTCGCTGGCTACTCACGAGGTCCTCCCGCGACTGCTCAAGTAATCTCAGTAGTCGTTGGCCCCTTGGTCGGACGAACGAGAGCGAGTGCTCGTACAAAGCCTGCCCAAGATTCTCCTCCAGCGGGTTCTCTGGCACTGCCGCGAGGTAATTGGACTCAACTACCGCGATTGTCGCTGCTCGGTCTTCAGGCTCACCACTCTCGACGAACGTGCTCTCGAGCGGCGGAAGCATGTCCGAAGCGAACACTTGCCGCTGCAGGTTCCGACGAGTCTGAGGTGCCACAAGTGAAGGGGTGCCAACAACATTGTCGTAGACGACCGTTACACCCTCGGTGTGGCACCCCGCTCGACCGCTGCGCCCTGCGATATTTCGGAATAGCAGTGGGTCCATCGGGCGCTGTCCCGATGCCGCTGGGACGAGCCAGTCAGCCAAGACCGTAAAACGGAAAGGCAGATCAACGCCTTCCGCAAGGGTGGTGGTCGCAATGACTGCCTTCAGTTCATCATGCCGGGCCGAGTCCTCGATGAGCTCTTTCAGCTCGCCGGGCAGCGCCGCATTGTGATAGGCAACTCCAGATTCCAGTGCCGTGGCCAAAGTTCCGAGATATGGATGGCGACTCCGGATACGGGCGAGCAGGCGAGCAACTCGCGGAGGCGTCGGCTCCACAAGCGGGAGCTGTTTTCCGACGGAACCGGCGAGAGCGCGTGTTCCCTTTCGTGACCCGCAAATCACGAGCACGCTGCCCTCTTGACGAGCCAGGAGGAACCTCACCAGATAAGCGACGTTCTCGTACACCGCGGGGAGTTGCGAGAGTTGTTGGCCCACGTTTGACGTTCGGTAGAAGTTCGCCTTTGGCCAGGGCAAGGGTTGCGAACCAAGGAGTGTGGCCGCGGTCTGTCCCGGCTGGCGTAGTCGGTCATCGCCAACGAGTAGTTGAAGCTGACCCTCCTCTGCCCAGAGCACTGTGCGTCTTGTGCTAGGACGCCAATCGGATGTCGCGATGGCTGTCTTCGGACCCAGCCATCTGGCGAGGTCGGCCGGGTTGGGTATCACTGCAGATAGCAGCACGATTCGACTCGCTTGACCCGCCGATTGACGCAGTCTCAGTCGCGCGACGATTCCTTCAAGCCGTGCACCTCGGACGCCGTTGCCAACGAGATGGGCTTCATCAACGACGACAACACGAATGTGTTCGTGGATCTCAGGAGACAAGCGCAACAGAGCGTCGAAGCGCTCGGGAGTGCAAATCGCGATCTCTCGATTGACAGTCGGTTCGAGCGGCCTCGGTAACCTATAGCCGCCAATCATGGGGTAGACCCGCGCTAATCCGCGTGCGCGGCGTCTCAGAGTCGTTGCCACCTGTCGTCCGAGGGCCACGTACGGAGCGATGTAGCAGACAAGCCCGGGACCGGACTCAAGTCCGGCCATTAGAGCTAGCTCGGCGAGAAGCGTCTTGCCAGTGCTCGTCGGAATAGCTACAACGGCATTCCGCTTTCCGAGTATGTCGGCGTTGTCAAGTGCCGCAACCTGAGGCGGCAGCAGAGTTCTGATCCCTTCAGCGACTAACCGATCGACATAGCTGGAAAGAAACGGTCCGGCGCGGGGTTGCAGCGCCACCGCCACTGAGTTGCGAGTGATCGCGCGAAGAGTATTGATCGAGCTAGCGAGGAGAACGGACTCCAGCGAAGTGGGATTGCTGAGAATCAGGGAGCGTAAGGCTTCATGAAGAGCGTCAGCCAGCTGTAAGTTGCCGGTCTCGAGAAAAAAATTCAGCTGTTCCAGGTAATCGCGTTGTGGCCCCGCTTCTACCACGCGCAGAATATCGCCGACCTTGGCGGGCAGCGCTGTAGCCACAGACACCAACTCATTTGGGCTGCCAGCGTTGAGAAGGTCAGGGAACCGCGTCGCCATAGCCATGGCTGATGGAGTATTGCCGTCCATCGAGAAGGCTTGAAGTGCCAGAAGCGCAATGGAACGCCGCTGCTCTGCAGGAAGATCCGAGACCGGACGCGAAGCGGCGTCCAGCATGCGAGCAGCTGAGGACAAGAGCGGCTCCGCAGTGTCGAGGTTCTCCGATGAACGTAGGACCACATGCGCATCCGACAGGGCTGCCTGGGCCGCAGCAACGATTTCCCACCACGCGACCAGAGAGCCGCCGAAGCCCAGCGACTGAGCCCCGGCTGCTTGCTCGATGCGCAGGAGTTCTGAGAGCGACTGAACCATGAGCCTCAGCCTTCGCTAGTTCAATCCGGCCTTCAGTCTCGCTAGCCGAGCGAGCAAATCGCCTAGGCCAACCGCCCAAGCCTGCACGATATCCGGTGCCCAACCGTCAGCGATGATGGATCGACGCACGGCAGCCATCTTCGGCGACGGGTCGGCGATGAGTTTGCGGTCGTAGAGAACAGACGGCACAAGGAAAACATCAGAGGAAGCTTGCGGCGTAAGTCCAGCGAGCATCCGAACGCGGTCAGCGTGCAACAGGTCGAGATGTCCGTACTCAAGCATGTTCGCGATGGCGTTCAGGCGGGTGTGAAGCGTGAGAGCAGGATCGGGCCCGAAGAGCTTCTCGAAGTCCTGGCACAGCGTGTCGGCATAAGCGAGATCGGCTCCACCGGTCGTCTTGATCTCTTGGAGAACCGCGTAGTCGCCGCTGGGGTCAGGGTCGAGCCAGAGCCAGACCAGGTCGAGCTCGGACCGTGAGATGTCCTGAAGAGGTTGGTGAGCGTTCGCCGGAAAGCATTTGAAACCCCTGAAATCATTCTCCGCTCCAATCAGCATGCAGCAGCATTCCCCCAGATTCCCTTGTATCCGGCTCGAGAGCACCCCACGCGAGAAGGGAAGTCCCATTTCGACAAGCCTCTCGAGCACCCAGGCATGTGCTGCCTGATCATCGGGCGCCGGGCCCCACACACACACCGGCTGGGTTGCTATCTTCACGAACATCGCGTCCCCCGGCAAGAGCTTGAGCTTCCCCCGGTTCTCCGGACAGGTCGGCTGAGATGATCATGCCGCAACCGCGGTGCAGGTGTGTCGTATTTCGAACTCGACGGGGCTGAGATTGCCGATCGAGGAGTGGCACCTCCTCGGGTAGTAGAAGGCCTCGATGTACTCGAATATCGCCAAGGCGAGATCGGCTCTCGTCGCCCAACGCCGCCGATAGGGTCGATCAACGAGATTCCCCAGGTGATCACGAGGTGAGGCAGGTCTAAGACCACCTGAAGGTCGCGGTCCTCATCCCCTTGCGAAGCGCCTCGGAGCGCGCCCTGTGTGAACGCATCCGATAGCCCTGCATCCGTGTCGGCAGGCGCATCCTCTTCCCCAAGCGACTCCCTCAGCTCGCGGCTCTGAACTGCTCGTACCGCAGCTCCAAGCGCTCTGGATCGGGCTGGGCAATTCGCTCGTGAGGTAGAAGCAGTCGAGTACCAGCCATTTCTTGTAGGCCGTGTCGAAGCATCGGGCCGTCGGTGTCGTCCAGCAGTCGCTGCACCACTTCAACAACGAGATTCGGGCGCACGCCAATCAGGTTGGCGTCGTATGCCGCATGATGGATCTTGCATAGAGCCAGTCCATTCGGAACCACTGGATCACCCTTGGGCTGACCGTCAGGGATGATGTGGGCGGCGTCGAGCAGTTGGGCCTCGTGCAAGCGGCACATGGCACAGCGCTCGTCGTATGCGCGCAATACTCGGGCGCGAAAGACGGGCTGGTGAAGCCGGACATTCGTGAGCCGCTTAAGGTACGCGCGCTGGGGTGCCGCGAGAGTTGCCAGATCGATGAAGCGCTGGCCTTCGTCGACAGCAACGGCAAACTCGTGACCTGCTGGATTCTCCCCGACGAGCCAGACCGGGTAGCGCGGCACGTAGATACCTCGAGCCACGCCAACGAAGTAGACGAGCGGCAGTCTTTGGACCATCGCCGTCCGGAGCGCTCGGTTGTCGGAGAGATCGGGGTTGGTGCCCCGGTACTTGTAGCGAACGAGGCCGTCATCACCGACGTCATCCGAGTACCGCGGAGGCTGGTTCGGCGGAGTAAAGGTCGTTCGGATCGTGAGGGCGGCGCTGAGTTCTGCTGGCTTCCAGATCCCAGTCTGCACGATCAGGCGGATTGGCCGACCATGAAAGGTGAACGTATTGATGTCTGCCGAGGCGAGAGCGCCATCAGGGCTAGTCCGAACGAGTCGATCCAGGTGTTCGAATACCGCCGCACGGAGCGCAGCATCTGACGTGTCAGCCGACTCGATCATGGTGGAGTTGTAGCACTCCTGTCACGTGTCGGTAGGTTCGGCGTGGACGCGCTGGCACGTCGGCAAAGACACGTAGACACGATCAGGGGGCAGGGCGGGTCTGCACTTTCGTGCGACTCCCGATTTCCGCTTGCATCTCGACCAGCTTGAAGGGTCCAACAAGCCGATCCTGCTCGTGCCGGCCAGGCCAGCTTGTTGAGTGTGATTACGGTGTAAGGAGGGAGATGATCTACCACCACGCGCGAGAACACGACTTCAAGCACGGGAATGTCGCGCGACGCGCGCGATGGTAAACCGAATAGACGCAACCGCAAGCTTCGCGACCGAGCCTTGGCCCGCGGCGAGGAAGGCTGCTTTAGTTCGCGACGAATACCGTTGCCAAAGGTGTGGAGCATCCAATCGCTCCGAATTGGACGTCCACCACCGGATGCCACGATCGATCAAGGTCGACCACAGTGCCGCCAATCTCGTAACTCTCTGTGATGGGTGTCACGCTGGACTCCACTTGAACCTGCAGGTGG
The DNA here is from genome assembly GCA_963785415.1 of uncultured Acidimicrobiaceae bacterium. Classification (GTDB taxonomy): domain Bacteria; phylum Actinomycetota; class Acidimicrobiia; order Acidimicrobiales; family Bog-793; genus Bog-793. Next base: position 664,685 of record CAWAVB010000001.1, on the reverse strand, counting down.
GCCTCGCGCGTCGGGTTATAGAGCGGTGGTCCGTGCGGGTGGCGCGGTTGGTCGATTTCCACGGCGAGTTACCCAAGACCAATCTCGACTTGGGCCCTGTGCTCCAAATGCTAGGCAAGGCAAGGCTCCGCGATGGGCAACTACCGGTGATTCTCGCGATCTTGGCAGGCAGGAATGTCCTTGCAGTCCGACCGACAGGAAGCGGCAAATCGCTCTGCTTCCAGATCCCAATCCTGTTGAACCCCGGAACCGGGCTCGTGATTGAGCCACTCAAGGCTCTCATGAAAGATCAGGTTCGGGGACTCCATGCGCTCCAGCTCCCCGCGACCTTCATAACCTCGGACGTTCCCCTAGGAGAACGGCGACGGCGTTATGACCTGCTCGAGGCAGGCACCTGGAAATTCCTCTACGTGGCACCGGAACGCTTCGACCGTAACGTGATCCGTGACACGTCGGAGTACGACCGGTTGATCCGATTTCGCCCGAACTACTTGGTGATTGATGAGGCGCACACTGTGTCGCAGTACGGTGACGGCTTCCGGCCTATCTATGCAGAGATCGCGCAGATCCGCGAACTGGTCGGCTCGCCCCCAGCGCTTGCTTTCACCGCCACCGCCAGTCCGGAGATGCAGCTCCGTGTGTGCGAGTCCATGGGCATTCCGGATGCCGCGATCATCGTCGAGAATCCAGACCGAGCGAACATAGCTTTGGTCCGCCTCCCTTGCTCCAAGGACGATCCGCAGCGCATCGAGATCGTCATGAGTCTTCTTTCGAAGGTCACGCCAGGGCGCGCGATCATTTTTGTTCCCACGGTCAAGGAGGGTGAGAAGGTGCAGGCGGCACTGAAGCTGCGAGGAGTTGAATTGGAGTTCTTCCACTCCAACGCTCGCGATCCGGCCTGGCGCGACAACCTTCAAGGGCGGTTCGATGGCCGAATCCTCCCAGCCATCAATGCTGTCATCGCCACCAGCGCATTCGGCATGGGACTCGACATTCCCGACATCCGCCTCGTCGTTCACTGGCAGCACCCGTTTTCCGTGGAAGAGTACGTCCAGGGCTTCGGTCGCGCGGGGCGTGACGGCAAGCGCTCGCTCGCTGTCTTGTTCACAGACGAGCGCCAGGATGTAGGGCTCCTCGACTACATGGTTGGCAAGGACGACACTCCGTCTCGCGACAGGCGCCTGGACGATATTGCCGAAATGGCGGAGGTTGCCAACGCTCAGCGCTCCTGCTTCCGCGAAGCCCTCGTGACCCACCTGCTAGGCGACACACGACCAAGGACATCATGGTCTATTCGAATACTCAACTGGGCATTTGGCGAGAAGGTGGCGGTCGAGCACGCCCAAGGATGTTGCGATCACTGTTCTCCCAGACTTGCAGCAGACGTTATGCAGGGCCGATTTCGGCTGTGAGAGGTATCGAACTCTGCACCGCGCGATCCTGCGGCTACCGGCGGCCACAGTACGCCGCTCGTACTCGTGGAAGGCCGAAGCGCCGGGCCGACCCGGGTTGAGCGGGAGGGTCATACGGGACTAACGGTCGCCGAGCCGCCGCAAAAGAGGGCAACGATGCAGTGAGCTGCGTAGGGCTTGGATTCTCGGCGGCGGACCAGACTTCCGGGGACTACGGTCGCAGGACATGCCGACTGCTCGAACGCGACCCCCCGGTCACTGGACAAATAGCTCCGTGCGTGCTCTCGCGGGAGAGCACGACCCGGTGCGTGTCGTGGAGGACTTAGCTCGTGCCCTGGTAACTAAAGCACTTGACGAGGGGTGGAGCGGGCCCCCATACGACCCGATCTTCCTCGCAGACAAACTCGGCGTGCCAGTTGTTCCCGTGGACGACGTGTTCGACGCCAGACTCGTGCCGGCGGGCAAGAGCGGTGTGACGATTGAATACAACCCAAATCGTCCCGCAGGTCGACGCCGGTTCTCCTTGGCGCACGAAATCGCGCATCTGCTTTTCCCGGACTGTGCAGAATCGGTAAGGAATCGAGCATGGACCGATCGCGCATTGAGCGACGACTGGCAACTCGAGGTCCTCTGCAACCTAGCGGCCGCCGAGTTGGTAATGCCGATCGGAAGCTTCGACTCTCTCAGAGATCGACAGCTCGATCTTCGCCAACTGCTCGATCTCCGGCCAGAGCTGGACGTTTCTGCTGAGGCGCTGCTCCAGCGTGCCCTAAAGCTGCACGACGGTCAGGCGGCAGTGTTTGCCTGTTCATCGGTCAAGCCTCAGGAACGAAGCGGTCGGTATCGCGTCGATTACATCGTTGGTTCGAGTGGCTGGAGTCCTGGCGTTCGACTTGGATCGGTGTTGCGCAACTCGGTTGTCGGCCAATGCATCGCTATTGGCTACACCGCCAGATCCGAGGTCGAACATTGGCCAAATGCTGTGTCCGACCTCACGGTCCAAGCAGTTGGGATTCCGCCGTATCCCGGTCACGTCGTGCCCCGAGTGGTCGGTTTTCTCGAGCCCACTGGCCCGATACCGATCAGTTCGCCGAATCCCGTTCATCTCGTGGGCGATGCGACCCTGCCGCGGGGTTCGGGACGGCGGTTGATCGTGCACGTGGTGAATGACAAAGCGAGAGCCTGGAAGGGTGGGTTCGCCTCCGCACTTCGCGCCCGTTGGCCACAAGCAGCTTCGGACTTCTCCGAGTGGGTGGATCGTGACCGGGGCAACCTGGCGCTCGGAGCAACAAGGGTTCACCAGGTGGATCAGGATATCTGGACGGCTTCGGTCGTCGCCCAGTCTGGTTACGGACCCTCGATGAAGCCGAGGATCCGATACGCCGCGCTTCGAACGGGCCTCTTCGATGTTGGCTCCTGGGCGCTCGAACACTCTGTGAGCGTGCACATGCCTCGCATCGGTGCTGGTCAAGCACGAGGGGATTGGGCCGTCATAGGTGATCTGATTAGGAGCGAACTCGTAGCGAGAGGAGTCCGCGTCACCGTATACGACCCTCCGGACCAGCGATTACCAGAGGTGCAAGGAAGTTTCGAACTTGAAGTCATCCTGGGCCAATGATGCGACTGGTGCTCCTATCGGGACCGGTGGCTGTTGGAAAGACCGAACTCGCCCAACAGCTTCAGGACAAACGCGGTGCTCTCGTCTTCCGAACGAACGATCTGTTGCGGGAGGAAATCGGAGAGGATATGCCCGACCGGAGACGACTCCAGCTGAGGGGGCAACGGTTCGACCGAGAGACGAAGGGTCGTTGGGTCGCGGATGCCTTGATCCGTCGCTGTGGTGACTTGCCAGAGAGCGCGATTGTGGTAGTCGACTCAGTCCGGATTCAGGAGCAGATAGATGCGATACGGGAGGCATTTGGACCGAGGGTCGTCCATCTGCACCTAACTGCATCCCTCGGAACTCTCACCGATCGCTACGAGTCGAGAGTGCGATCCGATGTGCAGGAGCTCACAAGGTATGCCGACGTCCGAGCGAATCGGGTGGAACGGCGAATCGAGCAGCTTGGGCGCGATGCTGACATCGTCATCGATACAGAGCGCAACGCCCCGGACGACATCTACATCCGTGCTGTTACGCGTCTGCAACTGGACGCGAACCGCTCTGCCCGTCTCGTCGACGTTCTCGTGGGCGGACAGTACGGGAGCGAGGGAAAGGGCAACGTCGCCGCATATCTCGCTCCCGAGTATGGGTTGCTGGTGCGAAGTGGAGGCCCTAACGCTGGTCATAGCGTGATGACGCCGAGCGGTAAGCACATTCAGCATCACCTACCATCCGGAACGCGCTTGAGTGATGCCCGCCTCGTTCTGACGGCGGGTGCGGTCATCGATCCCCAGAAGTTGCTCGTGGAAATTGCCGAGTCCAAGGTGGAGACCCATCGCCTCGTAATCGATGAGCACGCGACCGTGATTACGGAGGCGCATCGCCAGGAAGAGGCCGACCTAGTGAGATCTATCGGATCTACCGGATCGGGCGTTGGCGCTGCCACCGCGCATCGGATCAAAGCGCGCTCTGGGGGAGCGACTCTGGCCAAGGACATCGACGCTCTCCGCCCCTACATCGGAAGCGCGTCCGATGTCTTGGCGGCCGCCTTCTCTTCGGGCGAGAAGGTGTTCGTAGAGGGAACTCAGGGAACGGGCCTTAGCCTCCTTCATGGGCCATACCCTCACGTCACCTCTCGAGACACCACAGCGTCCGGGCTTCTCGCCGAGGCTGGGATACCGCCGTCGAGAGTACGCAGGACGGTAATGGTTTGCCGGACTTATCCAATCCGTGTCCAGAATCCGGACGAGGACGGGAAGACGTCTGGTCCAATGTCGGGGGAGTTGTCCTGGGAAGTGATCGCGCAGCGATCAGGTCTCGACCTTTCAGAACTGCGTGCGCAGGAAATGACGAGCACGACTCGGCGTCAACGCCGCGTTGCCGAATTCGACTGGGCGCTCCTCGAACGCGCGTCTGCACTCAATGGCCCGACCGACATTGCGCTCACTTTCGCAGATCAGCTGGAAGCTACCAATCGCAGCGCTCGCAGATTCGAACAGCTAAGCGAGGCGACGATCGAGTTCATAGAAGAGATCGAAAGGGTCTCTGGCGCTCCCGTATCCTTGATTTCGACGCGGTTTCACCAGCGGAGCATCATCGACCGGCGGAGATGGTGATCGTGGATCCATCCGAATTGGTCGATCGGTACCCTCGGCTCTATCACATGGCGCATAAGGATGCATGGGCGGGCATCGAGGCGCACGGCCTGCTTTCAACCTCGGCACTTCTTGATTTGTTCGAGTACTCGGGGCCGGAAAGGGAAGCGATCGAATCGACGCGAAGGCCAGAGTCTGTTGTGATCACCCACCCCGTTTACGGGAGAGCGGTCGTGCGCGACAACAAACCGATTTCGGATTCCGCACTTGCCTCCTGCCTGGTAGGCATTGATGCCGCTAGTTACTACCGGCTCTTGAATAGCCAAGTGTTCTTCTGGCCGAGCGAGGAGAGGCTAGAGACGTTGCTCGGAGCGCGGGCGTATAGGAACGACGCTCACCTCGTTCTTACCATCGACACCTCCGCTCTAGTAAAGGCGCATACGGAGGACATCGCGCTTACGACGATCAATTCGGGCGCAACTGTCTATAGGGCCGCTCCGCGGGGGACATTCACGTTTACGCTACTTCGCGACTTCGACTTCGGGGCCTCACGACGCGTTCGAGGAGAGCGTGCAATTGCAGAGATCGCGGTTCGGGAGGGAGTCAGCGACATCCTCAAGGCAACGACAACTGCCGTACTGCGATGCGCCGACGGCCCCTCTAAGACCATCTGGGCTCGAAGTTAAGGTGAGCCAGTCAGCGGTCTGCTTGCTATAGAGCCGAGGCAGGGTCAGCCGACCTGCGGAGAACTGGTTCGACAATCGGAGGTTGGTACGAGGGCGACTTAAGTACTTTTCCGTCGGAGCGCAGCAAGGGGCGTCCGTGCAGCTCAAGCTTGCTCATATTCGATCGGTGTGCCTCATGCAGAGAGAAATCGACCGTAGCGGCGTGCAGCGCTCGCTCCGTAGGGCACTACAGACGATGTCGATTAGGTCGAAGCGCCCGACTTGGCGTTGAAGGTCACGCGGATTGCGTCGCCCCAACAGTCTCGTCTCCACATGAGTTCGCCCGACGAGAACGCGCAGGTCACGGGCTTAGGCCGTCGAGGTCCGTTCCGACCACACTCTGCCAAAATACGCTCGCACTGAACTCCGCCGCGCCAGAATACGACAATGGAGCTTGATGATCTCGCACGCGAGCTACTGGTTGGTTCACACCCAAGTCTCGAGCGTGGGTTCACTGCCCTGATCCGCAAGCTGCCTCATCGTGGTTCGGTCGAGTGCGCCTATCTTGAGCTCAAGCGCCAATTCATCCCCGGGCCGCGCGAATGGGCTGAGCTTGCTCGTGACGTCGTGGCATTGGCAAATTCTGGTGGGGGCCTTGTCGTCTTCGGCATTGCAGACGATTGCACGCGTATCGGGTTATCCGCCTCCCTTACGAGCGTCCTTGACCCGGCCAAACTGATCGACCAATTGCGGAGGAAGGCTCCATCTGCGTCAATTCGCACTGAATATGTCGAAGTTGTTTACTACCGAAAGCGATTTGGATGCCTATTGGTCAGTTCTGTTGTGGTACCTCTCGTATTCGATGTGGAGTGGGGCTACAACGACTCTGCTGGCAATCACCATCTAGTGATTCGTCCAGGGTTGCTCTACGTGCGGACGCCAGGCCGGTCGGGTCCGGCACGAGAAATCGATGTCCGCGAGGTGTGGCAGCACAGCGTTGATCTCGCAACTCAGAAGACACTGGCCAGGATCGAACGAGTTGCGTCGTTGCCACCCGACGCTGAGCTAATAGTCTCCTCGGGTCCGAAGTCGGATACGGGCTTCGTTCTGGTTTCGGGGAGCGAGGGACGTCCCGTTCGCATAGTTGACGATCCTTCTGCTCCCGCGGTCAGCCTTCGCGATGTGCTTTCCCCCGAGGTGCCCTATTCGTCGGTTTCTGGCGAACTCATGAGCCAGGTCAGGCATTGGCAGCAGGTCGATCTACTTCATCGAGTGTCTAAGCACGCTCTGTTGCGTTGGTGGTTGCAGCGCGCAGAATTGGTACTCGACGACAACTCTGCGGCGTTTTGCCTATTGTCGGCCGCGTATCAGCATGGGTATCCAAGCTACTGGGCATCATCGATGAGTCGTCCCGCATTGCTCGCGTTGCTCACCAACGAGCTGGCGATCGGTCGAGCTATCCCATGTCAGTGCTATCCCTATGTGGTTGGAACCTTCTTTTGGCGTACGCGCGAAAGCATTCTGATCCCCGCTCTCGGACACCTCAGCGCTGCCCCATTGAGAGCTGCAGAGAAGGTTATAAATACCCCAAGTTATGAGCAGTTTCTCACGGAGTCTCGCTGGAACAGTCGCCTCCATTGGGATACCCGACTGATGGCGATGGCTGAACTCATTGACGATCCTGATCGAGCGCTTGAGATTTTCACGGGATTGGTTCAACGAGATCTGGACGGAACAGCTACCCCGAGTGAACTCGGTTTCGCTAAGCAGCTTGACTTGCTCGTTCACCGTCCTGCTGTGGATTCCGCTGAAGGCGAACCTTAAGAGGGGGACATGCGCGCAGGAACGGGATCGGTTCAACCGATGGCGGGTCCCTACCGTCAATGTCCTCAAGGTGCCGTATTGCAACGCCTATCCGGCCCGGCATCGTGGTTCCGCTTCCCTCAGTAATAACCTTACTGTAGGGTATGGGGGCTAGACCCTACAGAGGGGAGTCGGAGATGCCCATGACAAAGAGAGACCAAGTGGCGAACGCGATGCGTCGGCTTATCGCCGCTGGACACTGGCCGATCGGCCAATCGGTCGGTGACCTCTGGAAGCTCGAGCAGCAGTCAGAGCAACTGTTCGGAATTCGCGTGTCATGGGGGACCATCCGCGCCGCCGAACAGCTCCTCGTCGACGAAGGTCTACTGTCACCGGTCCAGCCAGGCGTGCCGACGCGAGTGAAAGCAGTTCCAACGAGAAGCGACGACCCGATTCTGGCCCCTCTGCACGCGGTGTACGTAAGGCTCGGAGAGTTGCAGGCCTTTGTGGGCGAAGTTATTGCGCAGCTAGCTCCGCCACTATCGGCTTCTGCTTAATTTGCTTCGCGGCCACGATGCGGTATCAGGCAAGTTTCAGCGAAGCGGACTTCGAAGGCATGAAGAAGATCGCCGGGGGCTTGGCGCAATATGGACCGTTTGACACCAACGCCCCCCTGTGGCCCGTAGTCGAGCGCGGCGTCACTAACAATGCTGCTGATGTTGCGATGTTCTTGACGGACCTGGCTTAACTCGGTCTCTTGGTTCGACTCGAGACCGATCCGCCAAGGTGGCAGCTTCCGGGCAGCCAGTCGGAGGACGGGTCAGATATCGTGCTGTGACTCATCTGTTCAGCCAATGCCCGAGAAGAGCGCAAGGCGTTCCTAACCGTTCGTGGTGCCGACCGGCGACCGGCGAACCGGGCGAGGAGGGACGAGTTGCTTGTTGTCTACGCCACTTCGTAGACGCGCATCACCTCGTCGCCGTAGTGATTGATGACCTTGACGGCTATCTTGCCGGTTGAAGGCATTGGAAAGGGACGCGAAGCGGTCGAGTACAGACTCTGCCAAACTGCCTCGTCGATCTCAGCCCGGAGTGACCTCCGGAGGTCCTCGTAGGGGTCGCTCCCGCCAGTGAAGTAAGCGTGGCGGATGAAGAAGCTCTCCTGGTCATAGTCGGTGTCGATGAACCAGCAGGCGATGTCCTCGGTCGACGAGGAGCGTACCTCCCCGGTTGTCGGGTCGTAGATATCGAGCCCTAGGAGCTCGACGCAGACCTCGCCCTCCTCGGTCTTCACAATGACGTCCGGCTCGCCGAAGACCATGAAGAGATTACCTGAGCCGGTCTTCTTCAGAAGCCCTGCACCCATCGTGAGATCTGGGTTCATCTTGGTTGGAAGCACCGCCAGGTTGCCGAACTCGCGTGCCGTTTCCCCGACCGCCGCGTCGAATGCGAATCCACAGATGATGAGTACGGCAAAGCCGATTCCGCGGAGGGCCTCCTTAGCGGCCTCCTTCACCTGCACCGGGCCAACCGTGCCGTGTTCAGGGCCAATCGACACGGCAACACGGCGGCTAGTGCCTTCGGCATCCGTGTATTCGCCCGCAGCGTTGAGCCACTCTCCCGGCCAAGCCTCCAGGCGATCGAACTGAAGCCGCTCGCCCTTCCTCGTGTTCTGCACGCCGGCAGTTCGCAGGTTGTCGATCACGACTGTCGTGTAGTCACTACCCACTTCCTCTTCGTTCGCGGGAGCGGATGTCGGTCGCTCCGTGGCCGAAGCGAGGATCCGGTGCGGCGACAAACTCTCGACCGTGAACCGACCAGAGACTCGAACACGCTTGGGATCTTCATAGGGCTGATCCACCAGCAATTCGCTTTCGGCGTGTCTCGCGATCGCGGCTTCAATCTGCTCCCGGTTCATACCCTCATGGATATCCGGATTCTGAGCGATCGATCTGAGCTGAACGTGGGTGACTCGATCGCAGACAAAGCCCTTCCTGACGTCGCAGGCGAAGCCATTTACCATCTCTGGCGGAGCCGCCAACTCGGCTTGCTTCGCAGTTCCTTCTGGCGAGTCCGCTAGGAGATAGAAGGGATAACGAGCAGCCATGAGCCGAGTGCGAGCGAGGGCGAGTGCCACCCGAGAGGTGTCGATGGTGATCCACCTGCGTCCCCATTGCTCGGCGACGAACGGGGTCGTTCCTGAGCCACAAGTAGGGTCGAGAACGAGATCCCCTGGGTCGGTACTCATCAGAACGCAACGCTGAATGACGGTAGTGGGAGTCTGAACGACGTAGACCTTGTCTGTTCCGACAGCTACATCTTCCCAGACGTTGTTGAGTTCGTATGCCGGAAAGTCATCAAGAAGCCTCAAATAGTTGAGAGAACGTCCAGTTCCGATGAGCCGGCCTGCGGTGGCAAGCCGAGTCATTCCTTCTTTGTTGGTCTTCCAGCTTCGCTGACCGCCTGGGTTGTAGGTAACGCCTTCAAATTCGAATGGGAAGACGCAAGATGGCGTAGTCCCAGATGACACAAGATTGTCGACCTTCAGAGGTCGTGCGTCTTCGGGGATCAGAGATGGATCGGATCGTTCTTCGGAGGTCAGTGGTCGCCTGGTCCCATCTGGCATCAGCAGCTGGTCATACCGGGCACCAGTAGTGCGCCCTTCACCAACCGCCTTAGAAGCAAGGAGTTTCCGGTACTTAACCTGCTCCCGGTCTTTCGCGTACCAAACGATGTAGTCACTGACGTTCTTGAGCAGATCCGTTCCGAGCCCGCCCGTCTTCTTGACAGTGATAAGCGAGCAGAAGTTCTCCGAACCAAATACCTCATCGAGGACGTTGCGGACTAAGTGTTGGTTTTCGTCGCCGATCTGAACGAACATGCTCCCGGACTCGGTAAGAAGGTCGCGGGCAACCACAAGTCGATCGCGGAGATACGCAAGGTAGGAGTGGATACCGAGCTCCCAAGTATCCCGGAAAGCCTTCACCTGCTCGGGCTGACGCGTTATATCGGCCTCTTTGCCGTCCTGGACGTTGCGCCTGCGGGTGGAGACCTGCCAGTTCGACCCAAAACGGATGCCATAAGGAGGGTCCACGTAGATCATCTGAACCTTGCCGCGAAGGCCTTCCTTGTCGGCCAGGCTCTCCATCACGAGAAGCGAATCACCGAGGATCATCCGGTTCGACCAGTTCGCCTCGTGGTGGTAGAAGTCGATCAACTCCTCGAAGGGGAGCCCGTCAAAGTCGGCGAAGAGCTGCTGCTCCGCAACGGGATGGCTTTCAGCCGATCGCCGACGTAGGTCCTCGACGAGCGCCTTCGGCTCGATCTTTTCCTGCACATAGATTGGTACCGCGGGGACCTCGAGGTCCGTCCCGTCCTGCTCGTCCTTGCCCTTCCACACGAGCTGAGGATCGAGGCTCGGGTCGCGTGGATAACGGAGCCTGGCTGGCGCCAGCTCTTGCTCGATGACGAAACCGCCAAGCTCGGTAGTTGGTATGTTGGCCCGCTTGTCCTTATGGCGTGTCGCCTCCACTTCCACCCGTGAGGTTGCTCGCCGTCGTGGTGGCATGGCTTACCTCGTTCCTACAAGCTTTGCGGGCTGGGATGCTGTGAGATGCCTACGGATCAGAGCCTTGGCTTCCCAGGGGTCTCTTACCTCGATGTAGTCCCACCGGCCGAAGGCTTCGGTCCCGTTTACCGCTGGGATCCACATCGTCCGAGTCGTCGCAACCTTGGCGGCCTTGTCCCGCCGGCCCGCTCCGGAGACCTCAACGATCAGGTTCAGCAGGTCGTCGTCTCCGTGCCCGTCTTGGATTCTGGCGATGAAGTCAGGGAGGTAGTTGTGTTCCTCACCGTCAAGGGTGTACGGGATGGCGAAGCCGAGGTGCTCATTCTTCACGTAGTAGCGGACCTCATCCATCTCCTCGAGTGAGCGGGCAAGCTTCTGCTCCCATGAGCCCGTGTCGCAAACGACGTGGCTCACGTGGCACTTCTCACCCGTCCGGTATGTGTCCTTCCTCGTGTCGAAGCTCACGAAACGCGTCGAGCCAGTGGGCTCGAACGGATGAAGCGACGGCCGCACTCCGACGACGCCTGGGCCGTCCGGCCGGTGACGGGCGATGGCACGGTAGATGCGATCGCAGGCGTCATCGGCAATCCGCTGGAGAAGCAACATTTGGACGAACGCATCATCCTTACAGCGCACACGTTCGGCCATGAAACGCCGCGTGCTCGCGAGCAGCTGTGGGAATAAGAAGACCTCCTGGGCAGGCTCACCACCGACGCCGGAGTCGAGGAACTTCAGCTCGAGGAGTCTCTTGGCGAGCCGAAAGGCGACCTCCTGCTCCCTCTTCTTCTTGAGGTCGTCGAGCGTGTGAGTGGTCGTCTCGCCGACGATGCCTGCGATGTCGGTCGTGGTCGGCACGTGGGCTGCCGACAGGACCAGCATGGATTCCTTCTTGAAATCGGCATCGAGACGATCGGCAGCAAACTCGTACCGGTAGCCGACCACCCGCGGGAAAGTGATCTCGGCTTCGGCACGCGCGTCCAAGGCGCGTACGTGAGTAGGCGGCGGAAGGATCTTCGGCTCACCGACCGAGCCAGCGGTGGGGATGAACGAGAAGGGAACGCCGTATACCTCGGCGTACTCGGGTGAGAAGTGGTCGTCCTCGTCGGTGACATGGCTTCTTCGACGAAGTGCTCGGCCGACGACCTGCTCGCAGAGCAACTGGGTGCCGAAGGCTCTCACACCGAGGACGTGGGAAACGGTGTTGGCATCCCAACCTTCGGTGAGCATCGAGACCGACACGACGCAGCGCACGTTCTCGCCGAGACGACCCGGCTTGCCGACGGTATTCATCACTTCGCGGAGCAGGTCCTCGTCGGTCAACTCCTCGGCGTCGCGCCCGGGAAAGCGAGCGATATATTCCGCTTTGAACTCGGTGATCTCGCTCGCAGCGAGGCGCTTGAACTCGTCCGACATGCCCTCCCCGGATTCGAGCTGGGCGGAATCGACGAGGATCGTGACCGGTCGCGCCATGAATTTGCCGTCGGCCACATTCGAGAAGAGGGCCAGCTCACCGGGGACCGCTACGGTCGTTCCGTCTGGCAGCTCCTTCTTGAAGCCTGCCACGTAGTCGTAGACGAGCTTCGAGGTCGTCGTGTTGTTACAGACGACGATGTAGACCGGTGGCGTCCAGCCGGCCGCGCGAGCATCCTCAGAAGCCTCCCAGGCGCGGTAGGCCCTCTCATAGTTCCCGTAGAGGCTGTGAAGGGCTCCCTGCAGCTCGGTCGGAAGCCTGAGCACGGCCGCTGGGGCAGACTCGTCTACAACGACCGTGTCAGCGTCGTCACTTCTCCTGCGCCGGCCCTTCTTCGGAAGCGCGTCGCGGATCCGAATCCACAGGTCCCGGTACGTGACCGTTGTCCCGGTCATGGCGTTGTCGTCGATTGGGACTCTGGGGATCTTCACGACGCCCGACTCGATGGCGTCGATGAGCGAGAAGTCGGATACGACCCAGGGGAACAAGGTGCCTTCGGAGTATCCCGAACCCCGGAGGAAGAACGGTGTCGCAGAGAGGTCGTAGACGGTCTTGATTCCGATCTTGTCCTGTACCCAGGAGAGCCCCGTAATCCAGACCCGGGCCTCCTCCTCGCGTATTTTCGCCTCGCGAGCCTCCTCTCCCGACAGCCGCTCCTTATCGGTTGCGTCTTCCCGCCGGCGGTAGCAGTGGTGCGCTTCGTCATTCAAGACGACGATCTGGTGTTTTCCACCGAGTTCTCGGGTGACACGGGTGACGACCTGAGCCGGCGTCTCGGTGAAGGGGCTCGGGCCGTCTCCTTGGACGAGCAGTTCCTTCGTGAGCTTGGAGGCCTTCCCGATCCCGATCTCTCTTGTCAAGAAGGCGTGGAAATTCGTGATCACGATCCGGGCGCGCCCGAGCTGCTCAAAGAGGTCAGCAGGAACGAGGTCCCACTCGCGGTAGTAGTTGCCCGGGTCGGAGGGGAGGAGCACTCGCAGGCGGTCGCGGATCGTGATTCCCGGCGTCACGACCAAGAATGTGTCGGTGAAACGGGCATCTTGTGGGTTCGCCGCCTTGTTGAGCGTCTGCCACGCGATGAGCATCGCCATGACGACGGTCTTCCCGGTGCCCGTCGCCATCTTGTGCGCTACCCGGAACAGCCCTGGGTTGTGGCGCTCGGCGTCTTCGCGGAGATGGTTAAGGATCCACTGCCCGCCGAGTTTCGGAGCAGCTTCGGCGAGATAAATGGCTGTCTCAGCGGCCTCCACCTGGCAGAAGAAGAGCCGGTTATCGCGCTCGGGGTCCCGCCAGTGCGAGAGGAGGTAGCGGGTGGTGTGGCTCACGCCAGGGTGGCCTTGGCTACGCCAGCGATCAATTTCAGCACGGATGCGGTTGGTGACGTCGTTTTCCTCGACACGGTCACGGGTCCACTCGGTGTCGAAGGCCTGCTGGCCTCCCCGGCGCCGGGCGGCGGGGATCGGTACGAAATAAGAGCTCGGTCGACGGCAGTCGATGATGTCCTCTGTGATCCCGTCGTCGTCGAAGCGGAAGTGGCGCGACGGCTCTAGGTAGGCGGAGTTGAGGATCGGGTTCTCGATGGTGACCACGCGGGGCAATGGTCCTCCTGACCGGACAATCGTAGAGGTGGGAGTGGCGATTCCGCCGGATCGTCTCCTTGCTGGAGTTCGCGGTATCTGGGATGCGCGGGGCGTAGTAGCACATGAGAGCGTGCGCCGAGCTCAGTTGGCGCCACCCAGGTCGAGTTGTGTGGCGGCCGATTCCCCCCTGATGTCTGATGCCGGCGCTGGTGCCGGGTCCCGATCAACGACCTCGAACGTCACCAGTTGCGACTGCTGCGTGCCGAGCTCGGGCTCGATCCGCCGCCGGCGGAAGATCAGGCAACGCGACGATGGAAAACGGCAGAGCGACGGGCAGCATGACGCTCGGGCGTGCGCGATCTACATGGGCGTGCGGACTTGACCCTCGACCGCGGACGTCCGCTCCCGTCCCTGATCGCCAGATAATTCTGAACGGTTCTGGCTCCATGTTTCGGTCCGCGACAGGACGAAGTCACGTGTTTCACGATCGGTGAAGTTCACGTAACAACCTTGCAGGCCACGGGTTAATAGAACTCGATATGTGTGCTTGACGAGACGGAGGTACTCCTCTGGCGATCTCGTTGCCGCCCGCTTCACCGTCGAGTCGTAGCTGTATTGCGGCTGTCCGAGCCATCCCTGCCCTGCTCGATAGACGAGATCGGAACCCCAGATGACACCGACATAGTCGAACTCGAAGCCCTGGGCCGTGTAGATGCACCCGACCTGGTCAATTCCGTTCGGATCGGAGGCCCAGAAGTTGCTCTTCGGAATACCCGGCGCCAATCGCCCGGCATCGGGTTTCGCGTTCCAGGGCCGGGACCACGACCCGACTTTGACATCGGGGACGAGGTGACCCTCGTCGGTCGGAAGGCTCCAGCGCCAGCAGTATCCGGCCGTCAGGCGCGCTGAGTATCCCTCATCCACTTTCGATCGAATGAGAGCTTCAAGCTCGTCAGGAGATTCGACGATATCGAAGTCGAACGGGTCGGAGCGCTCCCAGAGCACGTACTGGGTTCGGCGAAGCCCGAGCGTTGAATCGACCCACTGGATGTACGCATCTGAGCCGTTGCAGCGGAACTGCGCCTCGAGTTCGTGTTCGATGACACGTACACCGTGGGCATGTGCCGCTTCGCGGATCATCTCTGACGATCCGACCTCACCGGGACGCACGACCTGCATGTCGTCGAGGAGGAACACACTCACCTTCGAGGCGTCGAGTAGCTCGTCGATCTGATCCAGATCCGAGCGCGCAGCCGCCTTCGTGTAGCGGTTGTTGCTGGATTCCCGGATCCGGTGAGCCTCGTCGCAGACTAGGAAATCGATCGAACGCGGCTCCGCCGAGACAAACGAATTGAAATAGCCGAATTGCGCTGCGGCGCGGCGGCCCACGATTTTCCTCAGGTTCTCGGTGAAGGCCTTGGATCCGGTCGCGTGCATTGATACGAAATTCTCGCTGGACAATTCGGCGAGGAGATTCAAGGCGATGAGACTCTTACCGGTTCCGGGTCCTCCTCGTATCAGGACGACTATCTGGTCGTTGCTGATCTGGGCATCCTTCACTTGCCGGAGCACGTCGTTGAACGCGACGCGCTGTTCGTCGAGCAGCGTGAACGCCGGTTCATTCCTGATGATCTGTGCGGTGTGCTCCAGGAGCCGGCGGTGCGGTCGATACGTCCCCGACAGGATGGTTCTAAGCGTCTCGGCGCCCCCACCCTCGCCAACGCTTGCCGTCAGGAAGGCCGCGATGCCGTCGCGATCATCGATGCTGTCACGCGTGAACGACGGGCTGCTGCGAACGACGTCCGTAAACTCGCTCGCGAAGAGCTCCCCGGCGTCTGCCGACGCCAGGTTGTGCAAGAAGCTGCATGATCTCAAGGCGATCTTGCCGTCGCCGAACGCCGTGTGGGTGTCGGCTAGGTATTGCCGATAACCCTCGGCCTGGACTGAAGGGTGCAAGACGTCGCGGATCCGCCCTCCGAGAAAGGTCGCGACGCACTCGGCGATCGGCGAGGGCCGAACCTCGTCCCACTGCTTCAGTTCGACGATCGCAGCTCCGGGGACGCCACCTCCTCCATGGCCGGTCACCATGACATCAAGCCGTCTGGAGGTCAGCGGCAACTGGTATTCAACGACCACGCCTTGATCCCTGAGGTTCGCGAGCTGCATCAGGTTGGCCATCCGGACGAGCGAGTTCTCCCACGAGCGCACCTCTGAATCTCCCGGACGGTGCCTGAAATGTTCGAAGAAGCTCTCGGCAAGTTTTGGCGCGATTTGTCCGCGCTGGGTCTGATCTATGAAATCGAGCGACGAGCCGCTGTACAGCTGCACGCCCATAAATCTAGAAGATGTCGTGTACTGGCCCCAGGGTTTTCCACTCGACTGAACTGGACCGACATGCCGGGAAACGCGCAGTTGAAGGCTTCAGCTACGGCTTTGGCGTGCCATCATGGGGATGGACATCGAGTCGTGCGGAGGCCAGTAGAAGAGGGATACGGCAACTCCGGCGAACCTCATAGCTCATCGTGCCTTTTGGTTCGTGGAGGTTGATAACCAATATGCACCACCTGTCATTTTCTCGTGGCCCCATCGGCTGTTCGGCACACTCGATCGACGACGGTGCCTCGCGACCACTGGTTGAGGTTCGGCTTCCAGGGGAGGACCGGTGACGAGAACGGAGCAGGACAAGGTCCCATCACGCCAACTCGACGAGCTGGCGCTCCTACTTCGAGACTTCGCGCGTCGCCGCGACTGGGAGGAGTATCACACACCGAAAAACCTCTCCGTCGCCCTTGCCAGCGAGGTGGGGGAGCTCCTCGCGCTGTTCCGTTGGCTGACGCCTGAAGAGTCGATGCACGCGATGGAAGATCCCGAAACTTCACTTTCGATCAGAGACGAACTCGCCGATATCACCCAGTTCTTGATCAGACTGGCCGACGTGCTGGGCGTCGACCTTGACGCGGCTGTTCGCTCGAAAGTTGCGATCAACGAAGCTCGGTATCCGGCGACGTCTAAGGCGCACTCACGGACGCGCCGTCCCACCGAGTTGCCGCAGCGATGATTCGGTCCTAGCCGCCTTCCGGAGGACGTCTCGTGTATTGGTGGGACGAAGAGCCATCCGAGAATGCCTTTATGGAGATCACGCGTCGCGCCGACATTGGAGCAGATCTCAAAGCTCCGACGGAGGCTCGCGGCGGTTCCTCGACCCCCGGTTACTCACTCGTGAGCATCGAGTCAGCGGGTGACGCCATAGTCCACTACGACAGCGCTTCAGAGACCATCGTCGGAGCCAGTATCGCTGCCGGCGAGCCTGAACCCGCACCAATCTTCTGGGTCGCACGCGGAACCTCGGCCCGTCGCGCGGGCGAGCACGCTCGGTGGCACGCTGGCGTGAGAGTTCCGCTCGATAGCTTCCATCGAGTCCTGCCGCCGATCGGACTTAACGAGATCCGCGCGCATTCCGCAGAACTAATGGCAATTAGAGATCGACTGATCTCTCGCTACGGTGAACCCGTTCACTTCCCCTGGATCCCATACGGCGAAGGGCCAATCCGGACTTTCCAGAGTTACTTGACGAAGATTCCCCGAGCGGCGATAGCACTTATGCCGAGACTGTCCGCCGCTCTTGACGCAGCGACCAGAGAACATGTCGGTCCGATTCAAGCGGCATCAGAGCTATTGGTCGCCGAGCGTTCCCTTGCCGACGCGGCAGGAAAGGGGCGGATGAGACTTGGTCAGGGGCGTCGGCTTGATCAGCAGGTGAACGCAGCCGTCGAGGCACTCTCGATGAATGCCGCGATCGCATACTACGGAGCGCTCGGCGCGGTTGAAGACGTTCACGGAACCGAGAGCTTCGACCTTCGGTGCTCGATCGACGGCGCGGAGTGGCGAATAGAGGTCAAGGGCACGACGACGCCGGGCGACGAGGTTCTACTAACACCGAACGAGGTGACCCACGCTCGCAACTATCCACGAATGAGCCTCTTTGTACTGGCCGCAGTTGAAATTTGCCGATCCGCCAACGGCGAAGTTAGTGCTTCTGGCGGTCGTGCTCGGATATACCACCCATGGATTCTCGAGCGGGGCTCACTTGTTTCCACGGGTTTTCGCTATCTGCTCCCCCCGCCATCGATGCTGATGTAAGCATTGACACAGCGATCACGGCTTGCACCAGATCGAAAAGGGTCTCATAACCCGAAGGTCGCAGGTTCAAATCCTGCCCCCGAGCCAACAATGATCGAGCGCCACGCCTAAGGGAGCACCCGCACGCTTCGCGATGGTCCATTCAGACCTGCTGGTGAGACCCTTATCGTCGATCATTTGCGGGATGGTTGCCGAGGCAGGATATCGTTGCTTCGCGCAGCGGACCCGGCGGTCTGAGACAGTCCTGACCCGATGTGCAGGCGGGATGGGAGACTCAGCGTTGTGAACGCGACCGAGGTTGAAGCCGCTGCCGACCGGCTTCGAGATGTCGTCCGTCGCACGCCACTTGAGCGAAGCGATCGGCTCTCGGAGGATCTCGGTGTTCCCGTCCTTTTGAAGCGGGAGGACTTGCAGATTGGTCGCTCCTACAAGGTACGCGGGGCCTACAACCTCATTTCCACGCTCGCTCCAGCGGAGCGCTCGCTAGGAGTCGTGTGTGCGAGCGCGGGCAACCATGGACAGGGCCTCGCCTTTGCTTGCCGACGACTTGAGATCGAAGGTCGGGTCTTTGTCCCGACGAATACCCCACGCCAAAAGCGCGAGCGCATACGAGCGATTGGCGGACGCTGGGTCGAGCTGGTCGCGGTCGGAAGCTCCTACGACGAGGCCAGCGCGGCCGCGCTTGCCGACGGCGCGAAGAGTGGGGCCGTCTACGTCCACCCATTTGACGATGCTCGAACGATCGCCGGTCAGGGCACCGTCGCGGTGCAGATCGCCGAGCAAGCCCAGCAGATCGCCACGATCGTCGTGCCGGTCGGCGGTGGGGGACTCATCGCCGGAATCGCCACTTGGCTGAAGGAGCGTTCTCCTCAGGTTCGGATCATCGGCGCCGAGCCTGCGGGCGCGGCGAGCATGACCGCGGCACTCGGTGCGGGAGCACCCGTTCCGTTGCCCACAATCGATACCGTCGTCGACGGCGCAGCCGTCGGGTGTGTCGGGGACCTCACCTATCCGATCGTGCGCGATCTGGTCGACGAGATGGTGGTGGTGCCCGAGGGTGCGGTCTGCACGGAGATGCTCGATCTCTACCAATCCGAGGGCATCATTGCCGAGCCAGCCGGAGCGCTGGCGAGCGCCGCAGCCCGCCGCTTTCTCAATGGGCCACCCGAAGGTCCGATCGTGTGCGTCGTCTCGGGTGGCAACAACGACGTCAGCCGCTACGCAGAGATCGTCGAGCGCTCGCTGCTCTACGAAGGCCTGCGCCACTACTTCCTCGTGACCTTCCCCCAAGAACCGGGGGCGCTCCGCCACTTCCTCGACGAGGTGCTGCGAGATGGAGAGGACATCGTCGTCTTCGAGTACGTGAAGAAGAACAATCGGGAGACGGGGCCTGCGCTCGTGGGTATCGAAATCGATGACCCCAGTCGTCTTGAGGGTCTCCTGGAGCGAATGGCAGAAAGTCCTCTTGAGATTGAGCAGGTACCACCGGGGTCGCCCCTGTTCTCATTCCTGCTTTAGTCCTTAGAGGTTTGACCTTCGCTTTCCTACAGAGTGCTCACCCGGTGCATCGTCATGGCCTGCACCCCATTGAGATGGACATCGATTCGTCGAGGCCCAAGTTCGAGCCCGTCACAATGAACGGATTGGTTGACCACGCTCGCCGCGCCGCCGGTATCGAGTGGCTCCCCGCGCCGCGTCCTCGAGCCGCTGCCTCAACCACCCCCGCCGGACCACGCCTGCGGGGAGGGCCCTGCTAAACATCACCTGAACAAGGCGTGGTTTGGGGCGTTCCGAGGCAAACTGCATGGACGGCGTCAAGGCTTTGACCAGGCAGTATGTCATTCGGTGCTTCGGCGTGGACGGTTCCGGCGAGCTTGAGCGGCTGGTGAGAGCAATCCTGTGCGGGTTCAAGTTCCGCCTCGGACACCACGGCAGCCAACCGCCAGTGCTGTGGTGGCCTCCACCTCCATTCCCGGCGGAGCCACCGCGACCGGCGTGGAGATACCTCGTTCCGACCCGCCGGCCTCTGGTCCCCCAGCGTCCGCGAAAGTCCTGGTCCCCTGGGTGGTGAGCACCTTCTCCACTTCTTCAGGGGTAAGAACCGTCGTCGTCGAGGACCTGGCCCAGGAATCGTCCACGCGACGTGCGGTCGGCAACAATCGCTTCCCGCCCCGAGTCGTTCGCCCTCTCGCGAGCGACCGATGCTCCGCCCGGTTCGGAGCCGACAGGTTCGATCCACCCGGCGACGAACGAAGCGTGATAGTCGAAGCACGTCTTCGGCAACGATGAGGCGGCGGTGACGACATCGGGTGCCCAATCCTGGGCGATCAGAGGCGGCGCGACGTGCTGACGAAACAACGCGGAGAGACCTCGGCCGCCGGACGCGGGCCGTTCGGCGTCACCGCCGAGCAACCATTCCGCGGCGACATCCAGGGGTTGCGGGCGGTCGCCGTCCTGCTCGTCATTGCCGACCACGCCGGTATCCCCGGGTTCTCCGGGGGCTTCATCGGTGTCGACATCTTCTTCGTCATCAGCGGTTACGTCATCACGCAACTCGTGTTACGCGAAGCCGGCAAAGGCATCAGGACCGGGCTCAGCGACTTTTACGCCCGCCGGGTCCGGAGGATCGTTCCGGCGGCGACCGCCACGCTCGTCGGCACGGTGCTCGTCGCGTGGGCGGTTCTCGGGACACGTTTCAATCCGAACCTGCCGGGCGACGTGCGATGGGCATCGCTGTTCTCGGCGAACTTCCGCCTTATCAATACCGGTAGCAACTACTTCGTCCCCGGGATATTCCCGTCGCTCATCACGCAGTTCTGGTCGCTCGCCGTCGAAGAGCAATTCTATCTCTTTTTCCCCTTGATCGTGTTTCTCGTCGCGCGTTTCGCGCCTCCGGCGCGACGTGTGGCCGTTCTCGGAGTCACCATCACTGTTGCCATCGTGCTTTCGGCGTGGTGGTCGATCGCGATCTCTGCGAGCCAACCTGCGACGGCGTATTACACGCCCTTGACGCGTTTCTGGGAACTTGGCCTCGGATGCCTCATCGCTACGTTGACCGTGCGTCGCCCGGCGCGGACCGCACGAAGCGAATGGATCGCGGCTGTCGTCGCGGTCGCCCTCATCATTGTCGCGCTCGCCGAGCTCAACCCGACAAGCGTGTATCCTGGTTCGCTCGCGTGGTTGCCGTGCGCTGGCGCGGGGTTGCTCGTGTGGGCCGGAATCGGTGGCGTGCGCAACCCCGTCACCCGGCTTCTCGCCACCCGCCCGCTCGGCTACATCGGCAACCTTTCGTACTCGCTCTACCTGGCGCACTACGCCTGGCTCGTGATTCCCGAACAGCTGGCGAGCCCGCTTACGAGCTGGCCGTGGCGCTGTCCTCGAACTGGCCGGCACCTTCGTCACGGCTGCGTTGTCGTACCACCTCCTCGAGAATCCGATCCGCCGGTCGCGGCGGTTCGCCGGAGATCGCGTGGCCGTGCTGCTGTTGCTCTTCGTCTGCGTCGCGACGTCGTGGACGGCGAGCATCATCGTTGGGCACTTCGTGCAGTTGACGTGAGGCTCAGACGATTCAGGTCGGCGCGTCCCGCCGGCGGGGCGTGGACGGGACCGTCAGCTCCAGCTCGTGATGACCGAAGGCGACGTCGGCGTGAGCGTGACGTGGTACACGGCAGCCATCTCACGGATGACGTACGTCGCAAGGACGTCCTCGCCAGAGAACGAGAGGTGGATGCCGTCGGGTTCACGCAGCGTCGTCTCCACCCTGTTTACCGCGGCTTGCGATTGGAACTGACCCTGGGGATTCGAGAACAGCGACCACGTGGGCACGAAGGTCGCGTTCGGTTCCGAGGTGACACCCTGTTCGAAAAGGGAATTAAGGATCGTCATGCCCTGGCTGTAGGTCGGCTGCTGCATGATCGGCATTCCGATCCACATCACGTACGCGCCGGCCCTGGTCGCATCCGTAACGACTTCTCGGACGTAGCCGAGGTAGGCCTTGTTCCACGTCGGCTCGCCGAATGGCACCGCGGAACCGTCGATCGTCATGCCCTGCTCGTCGTTGCCGCCGAGAAACACGAGCAGGAGCTGTGGGTGGTACTGGTGCAAGAAGGCGTTCAACTGCACCGGCCAGTCGTAGAACCATGAGTTCGCGAGGCCCGTCGACGACTTGTCCATCTGCACCATGTTGAGGCCAGAGGTCGCGGCGAGATGACGGCTGATGCCCCACCCAAGGTCGTTGCCAAGCGAGTCGCCAATCTCGAGCACTGTGCAGTGACCGACTGGGCGTGCTTTGGCGCTAGCTGACGATGAAGCTTTCGCGGATGACCTCGATGGCGTTGGATCCTCGAGCGCGAACCCACACCTGCCCCCGACCTCCGGCACGGTGACCTGGTCCGTGAACGCGCCCGGCACGCTCGGAATCGTCGTCTTGGGTCCTGTGGCCCCGTTCGGGGCCGTCGTTGACGTCGACGTCGACGACGTCGCGACCGACGGTGCCGGCATCGAGGAGACGACGGACGCGACGACGATGAGCGCCACGAATGCGCCGCCAAGGCCGAGCCGGAGCGTCCAGTTCGCGACACGCGGGCCGCCGCGCGAGCTCGGCCGTGTTGGTCGGCCAGCACCGCCCGGACTTGCGTCCCCGATCGTCATCGGGCCCATTTTGGCCTGCCGCGAGGGGTTCGGCAGTTCAGGTACCTCGGAGCCACCGGGTGGGGCCCGCAGCATGGTGCCGACACCGACGCTCGCCAACCGGCCGTGACGGACTCGCGCCCGATCGCTCGGATCGGTGATACCCGGTCAGCCTCGTCGGCGGCGGCGCGCAAGCTGGTCCGATCTTCGCTTCCGACCTCTGGAGCTCGGGACAGGGGGTCTCCTGCGCTGATCCACGGGACACAATCCCCGGTCAGGGCGTACCAAGGCCAGCGCCGAAAGTCGCTGGGCGGCCGTATTGTTCGGGCTTGAGGGGCTGGCCGGAGCCATCCCGTGCGGGTTCAAATCCTGCCTCTGACACGACGGACAAGCGCTCTGACGTGGAGATCTTCTTCGGAATCGTCCGGCGAACAAGGCGCCCGACTGTCAGGACGTCCGTCTTGCCGGTAGCGGCTAGACAGAGCCTCGCGTCGTTCGTTCGCGCGTGACTGGCACGACATAATCGCGGCACGCGACGACGAGAGGCTGCGCCGTTGCCGAACACGTCAAAGCGGCGCTTCGGAAGTGAGCGACGTCTTGGGCCGACAGATCGAATTTCCCAGACGAAAGAGGAGAACCATGACTTTCCTCACTGGAAACAGACCCCACGACAAGCGCGCGGTCCTTGGCGGTAGGAGCCGCCATCTCGCTGGACGGGCCGCGCTCATGGCGGTCGTCATCGCCGGTGGCCTCACCGTCGGTGCGATTGCCTCAGCTTCGACAAGGGCGAATTCGGCAGGCGGCACTTCCCTCGCGCCGATCGGGATCATCAGTGCCGAAGGGGCGGAACAGGCGCCGGTGCTTGCTGCCATGCACGTGACAAAGTCGGTGACAGTCGACGGGTACCTCTTCTACGTCGGCACGATCGGCGGCCGTCCCGTGGTGGACGCGTTCGGAGGAGAGGTCGACGAGTCGGCCGAGCTGGCCGCCTACCTTCTCATCTCGCATTTCCATCCCCGTGCGATGTTGTTCTCGGGGACGGCGGGTGCCCAGGCTGCACCGATCAACGTGGGCGACGTCGTCGTGAGCGGGATGGTCGTCGACAAGTCCAACCTCCACTACCAACTCGGTGGGTACCAGACCCCGTATGAGGGGGTCGAGATGCACATCGGCCCTGGTGTGACGACCGCGGGTGACGAGACCGCCGGGTACGACACCCCGGTTCCGACTCCGGCCGACGCGAAGACCTTCGGCTACGGTCCCTCTACGGCGAACAAACAGTGGGTTTACATCACGGCATTCGCCGCGACCCGGCAGCTCGTCCAGACCGCAGAGCAGTCACCCTCACTCGGAACGACCACCGTTGCGGACGCGACCGGACAGAAGGCGAAGGGTGTCATCGCGAACAAGATTGTCGTCGGGGTGATCGGACAGGCACCGGTGTGGACCGAGCCGTTGGGGTGGCTCGAAGCACAGGACATCGTGTACCAGACCGATGCCGAAGAGAACGAAGGAACCGGGTTTGCCTTCGCGTGCGCGTCACAAGGTGTGCCTTGGATGATCGTCCGGGGGATCTCGGACACGCCCTGGCATCCGAACGCGTACGACGGCATCATCGCGTCGGACCACGCCGCCAAGGTCGTCGTCTATGTGGTGGACCACCTCACGGGCGCGATCAGTCCGACGCCCGCGACCTTCGCGGATCTCTCGCCTGAGACCAACGCCAAGGTCGCCGGGTACGTCGTCGCGAAGCAGGCGTGGTTCACTGTCGGCCCGGTGACCAAGGTCAGCTATGTGGCCGCAGACGGCAAGACCAAGACGATTGCGGGACCAGCGCTGAAGGCCCTCGAGAAGGAGTACACGTACGCCGCGAGCACGATCAAACCGGTCGGCTAACTCGCGCGATCCGATGACGGCGGCCGAGAAGGTCTTCGATCGCGGGCATCGTACGCGCAGGTGATGCGGCACGTTCGGGGCTTCGCGAGCTCGTCAGAACCCGGTGATTCGGTCTCGCCGCCCCGCCGGGCTCGGCGGGTGCGCAGGCCCGCAGGCGCCGGTCGACGTCGGGTAGCTACTTCGCGGCCTCGACGCGGCCGTCCTCGCTGG
This sequence comes from uncultured Acidimicrobiaceae bacterium, assembly GCA_963785415.1. Classification (GTDB taxonomy): domain Bacteria; phylum Actinomycetota; class Acidimicrobiia; order Acidimicrobiales; family Bog-793; genus Bog-793. Next base: position 640,114 of record CAWAVB010000001.1, on the reverse strand, counting down.
CGCTGAGTGTGCGGCGCAGATTCAGCATCATCGCCGAACCTGCGAGCGCCAGCAGCCCGATGCTGATCGGCCACCACCCGCCGAGGTGGTCTCCGAAGTAGATCGCCGCGATGGCGGGAGCGACCATGCCCGAGAGCCCCCAGGTCAGACCGAGGGACGTGTTGTAGCGGCCGCGCAGGTGCTCGGGTGCGATCTGGTTCACCAGCGCCGAGCTCGTGGGCGTGAGCATGGTCTCGCCGAGGGCGAAGATGACCATCCCGACGCAGAGCGAGATGATCGTGACGGCGGCGGGGAGCTTGAGCGCCACGTCGAGCAGGACCCAGAAGACGAACCATGACACCCCGGTAAGGGCCATCATGCGGGTCCGGCTGCGCCCCTGAATACGGTTGAGCACCCAAAGCTGGGCCAGCACGATGGTCGAGGTATTGAAGAAGAAGATGACGCCGATCACGTGGACCGAAAGCTTCAGGTTGTTCACCACAAAGAGGCTGTAGCCCGCTTCCTGGGACCCGTAGCCGCCGATCAACAGGCCGAGCGAGGCGAGCACGATCTGTACCAGGCGTCGGTCGGAGAGGACGCGGCGCCACCCCTCGGCAAGCTTCTCGGGGTCGTCGTGGTGGACCCTGACCGGCCCGCCGTGGGCGCGCAGTGTGAAAAAGAGCATGCCGGTGAGAACCGTCACCCCGGCGTTGAGGAGATAGAGCACGGTGAAGCTGAATGGGTGGTGCAAGTCGACGATCGAGGCTGAGATCAGTCCGCCGAAGCCGATACCCAAGTTCACGAGCATGAAGTTGAAGCCGAACGCTCGCTGGCGGTGTTCTTCGGGAACGAGTCGGCTGAGCAGCGTGCTCGCCGGGCCCCAGCCGGCCCCGCTGAAGACCGCGATCGCGAGGCCCCCGGCGAGAGCCATCAACCGGGTGTGAGCGAAGGCCCAGAGCACGAGCGCGCCCGCTCCCGTCGCGTAGCTGAAGAGCGCCACCGGCACCGGGCCGAAGCGGTCGATCGTGGTGCCCCAAACTGGGCTCGTCGCGAGTCCTGCGAAGGCGCACAGCGCGAGCAGGAGCGTCGCGAAGCTGTCCGTGAACCCCCGCACGTTGTGCAGGTACACCACGAAAAGCGAGAGCGTGAGCCCGGTGCCGATGCAACTGAAGAACGTGCAGAGGTAGAAGCGCCGCAACGTCGGGTTGATCGTGGACCGAAAGTCCGCCGGAACGAGGGTGTCGATGAGCTGCACGAGGCGAACAGGCTACTTATTCTCCTGCCATCCCCGTGGGTGACCCGTCGGTCGCACAACCGCACGGGCGTTCACCGAGCGCCTCGGTTCAAGTCATCGCGTCTCAGTTGGACGGTCTATCCGAACTCGATCGGGCGCGCACCGGCCGGCGGAGCGACGGGGCGACGTTCAGCGTCGGGGCGATCTCCCGCTACATGGTCCACGACATGATCCATCACGTCGCCGACGTCGAACGACGGCGAGGCTGACCGGCGACCGAAGGCCAGCGCGCGATTGGTCAGGAAAGACCGACGATCTCTCCTTTGTCGTCGATGTCGATTTCGTAAGCCACGGGCGACGAGCTGAGCCCGGGCATCGTCGACATGTCGCCGCAGATCGGGTAGATGAACCCGGCGCCGACCGAGGCGCGCACCTCGCGCACCGGGAGGCGCCAGCCCGTCGGCGCGCCGCGGAGCGCCGGGTCCGCCGAGAGCGAGTACTGGGTCTTGGCGACGCAGATGGGGAGGTTCCCCAGGCCGTCCTTCTCGTAGCGCGCGAGCTGACGGTCGGCGAGCGGCGAGTAATCGACTCCGTCGGCACCGTAGATCTTCGCGGCGATCGTCTCGATCTTCTGCTTCAACGGCATCTCAGCGGGGTAGAGGAGCTGGAACTTGCTCGGCTCCTCGGCGGCTTCTACGACCGCCTCGGCGAGCTCGACGACTCCCTTGCCGCCATCGGTGTAGGGCCGGCAGAGCGCGACACGTACCCCGAGCGACTGCGCGATCTCGCGGATGGCCTCGTGCTCCGATGGGAAATCGCTCGGCAGCGCGTTGATCGCGACGACCGGCGTGACGCCGTGGCAGCGGATGTTGTCGACCTGCTTGGCGAGATTCGCCGCTCCCGCCTGGACGTCGTCGACATTCTCGGCAAGTAGCGCCTCGGGAAGCGGGCGCCCGGCGACGACGCGGTGCTTCCCGGACTGGACCTTGAGCGCGCGCACGGTCGCGACGACGACCGCGGCATCGGGCTCCAGTCCCGAGGTCCGGCACTTGATGTTGAAGAAGCGCTCCGCCCCCATGTCGGCCCCGAAACCGGCCTCGGTGAGCAGGTAGTCGCCGCAGTGCATGCCGATGAGGTCGGCGACGATCGACGAGCTGCCATGGGCGATGTTGCCGAAGGGCCCGGCGTGCACCATCACCGGGGTGTTCTCGAGGGTCTGCAGCAGGTTCGGCTTCAGGGCCTCGCGCATGATGACCGTCATCGCGCCGGCTCCCCGCAGCTGGTCAGCGGTGATCGGCTCGGCATCTCGCGTGTAGCCGACGACGATGCGACCGAGCCGGCTGCGCATGTCAGCGAGGGAGCTCGACAAAGCGAGGACTGCCATCGCCTCCGAGGCGGCGGTGATGTCGAACCCGGTCTCGCGCGGGACACCGTCGAGACGTCCCCCGAGCCCGATGATGTCGTTGCGCAGCGCCCGGTCACAGACGTCGAGGACGCGGCGCCACGTGATGTCGTGGATGTCGATGCCGAGTTCGTTGCCCTGGTAGATGTGGTTGTCGAGGATCGCGGCGAGCATGTTGTGTGCCGCAGTCACGGCGTGCATGTCCCCGGTGAGGTTGAGGACGAGGTTCTCGAACGGCACGACCTGGCTGTAGCCGCCGCCGGCGGCCGCGCCTTTGATGCCGAACGTCGGCCCCATCGATCCCTGCCGGATCGTCACGGTGGCTCGCTTGCCCAGCAGGTGCATCGCCTGGCCGAGGCCGATCGTCATCGTCGTCTTGCCCTCGCCGAACGGCGTCGGGCTGACCGCCGAGACGACGATGTAACGGGCCCGGGGCCCGTCGGCGAGCTCGTCGATGGCGTCGAGCTTGATCTTGGCGACGTATTCGCCGTAATGCTCGAGGAGGTGGCGACGGATCCCCATCTGGGCCGCGATCTCCTCGATCGGCTTCAACTCGGCTTGGCGGGCGATTTCCAAGGCACTCTGCATCGCGTGCCTGCTCCTTCCGGTGGTCACTCGAAGGCGATCAGCCCAGGGAGCGTAGGTTCGCCCCATCGCGCCCGCAAGGGATGGCAGCGTGCACCCTGGCGCAAAAATCAGGCCATTTCGGCCACCTGACCTGCACGTTTCGAAGACGAGGGGAGCTGGATTTCCGCCCGGGGCGGTACTGTCCGGACATGAGAATCAGTGCCCGCAATCAGCTGCCCGGAACGGTCGTCGCGGTGGAGCAGGGTGCCGTCATGTCGACCGTGACGGTCCGCCTGTCCGGCGGGGAGGAAGTCGTCGCGGCGATCACGAGAGATTCGGTCGAGTCTTTGCAGATCGACGTCGGCGACGAGGTCGTCGCTGTGGTCAAGTCCACCTCGGTGATGGTGGCGAAGCCGTAGTCCGTCCGCGGGGTTCGCAGACCAGCGTGGCGCGGTCTCGCGTACTGTCGTGGAGGTGTCCGCGACAAACGACCTGTCACTTGGCGAGTGGGCCGTGCTCGGGTTGGTGGCAGAGGGCGAGACGCACGGATTCGCCCTCAGCCGTGCTTTCGCGCCAGACGGGGTCATCGGGCGGATCTGGACGATCCCGCGGCCCCTCGTCTACCGGGCGATCGCCTCGCTCCAGACTGCTGGCTATGTGTGGGAGACCGGCTCTGTTCCCGGGGTTCGCGGACCGGAACGGCGGCTGATCGACCTGACTCCGGAGGGACGGGTCGCGCTCGACTCGTGGCTCGGCGAGCCGGTCGCGCACGTCCGCGACGCCCGGTCAGAACTGCTGGTGAAGTTGCTGCTGCTCGACCGGGCCGGGCGGGATGCCCGCGAACTTCTGGAGGCTCAAGCGGAGCGGATCCGTCCGATGCTCGTCGGATTGCGCGAGCAGCTGGCGCAAGCAGAGGGGTTCGACGCGACGCTGGCGCGCTGGCGGCTCGCCTCTGCCGAGGCGCTGGCGAACTTTGTCGCCGAGTTGATCGATGAGCGGCAGAGCCACGGGGTTCCTGTCCCGAAAGGGGAGGGGGAGACAAAGCCGCCGGAGCGCCACTGAGGCGTGGATGCCCGGAGCGCGGGATCGGTCACGGGGGAATGCGGCCCGGCTATGGTCACTAGTCAAACGGTGACTAGTGGAAAGGGGCTGTTCATGGTGCATCCCTCGCACCGCCACCCGGTCGGGGCTCGAGGTCGGCTTCCGCGCTCACGGGGCGGAACCGGCCGGAAAGGCATCTGGCGCACCGCGATCGTCGCGATCGCCGGCTCCGCGCTCGGAATGGTCGCGGTGATCCCCGTCGTGGGCGCGGCGACGGCGTCGACGTCGAACGGCGGGCCGGTCGACGTTCTGTACGCGGGATCGCTCGTCGACACGATGAACCTGCTCGGTCCGGCCTTCGAAAAGGCGACCGGCTACACCTTCGACGGATTCTCCGCCGGGTCGACCGCGCTCGCCACGGAGATCCAGGGCAAGACCCAGAAGGCCGACGTCTTCGTAGCCGCGGGCACGAAGGCCCCCGCGTCGCTTGAGGGATCGAAGAACGGCGACTGGGTCTCCTGGTACGCGCAGTTCGGGACGACGCCGCTCTACATCGGCTACAACCCGAAGAGCAAGTTCGCCCAGGACTTCAAGACCGAACCGTGGTACAAGGTCATCACCCTGCCGGGCTTCCGGCTCGGACGCACCGATCCGGCCGTCGACCCGAAGGGCGTCCTCGCCGTGACCGCCCTCGATGAAGCCGCCACGATGTACAAGATGCCGGCGCTCAAGACGCTCGCGACGGAGACGTCCGACGTCTTTCCCGAGGAGACGATGGTCGGCCGACTCCAGGCGGGCCAGCTCGACGCCGGTTTCTTCTACGAGGTCGAGGCGAAGGCTGCCGACATCCCGACGGTCACCCTCGGAGCGATCAAGCTCACGAACCCCTACGTCGTCACGGTCGTGAACCGTGCTCCGCACGAGGCCGCGGCCGTTGTCTTCGTCGACTACCTGCTGAGTGCCAAGGCTGCGGCGATCCTGCGACGCGAGGGGCTCACGGTCGACAGGCCGGCGATCCTCTCCGGTCCCCGTTCTGCCGTCCCGTCTTCGTTGCGGTCGCTCGTCTCTTAGGAAGCGGGCCCTTTGTCGGTTGGCCAGCGAGCCTGGCGCGTCAGCCCGCTTCTGGTACTCGGCGGGTTGCTCGCGCTCTACCTCGCTGTCCCGCTCGGCGCCTTCGTCTTCCGGCTCTCGAGCTCCAGCCAGCGTGGGTTCTCGCAGCCGGGGCTCTTCCCGGCGCTGTACACCTCGGCCGTCACGGCGACGATCTCCACCGCGCTCATCGCGGTGTTCGGGATCCCGCTCGCCTACCTGCTGGCCCGGTCGAGGTCGCGGTGGGGTTCCTTTTTCACCGTCTTGGTATCGCTGCCGCTGGCGCTCCCGCCGCTCATGGCGGGAATCCTCCTCATCTACATCGTCGGCCCGTACACGACGATCGGCGGCCTTTTCAACGGCAATCTCACCGACTCGATGGCGGGGGTCGTGCTGGCGCAGACCTTCGTCGCCTCGCCGTTCTTGGTTCTCGTGGCGCGCGCCGCGTTCAGCAGCGTCGACCCGGCGTTTTACGACCTCGCGGCCGGGCTCGGTCACCGGGAGCTCGCGCGCTTCTGGAAGGTCGGCCTACCGGGCGCGGCGGCCGGGATCCGTGCCGGCCTCCTGCTCGCCTGGCTGCGCGCGCTTGGTGAGTACGGGGCGACGGTCATCCTCGCCTATCACCCCTACACGCTGCCCGTCTTCACGTCGGTGCAGTTCAGCGCCAGCGGGCTCTCGTCAACCGAGGCGCCGACGGCCCTCGCCCTCGGACTGGCAGTCATCGTCGTCACCCTCACAAGACTGCGTCGCCGGACCCGCCGCCGGGTTGTTCGCAGCCTGCCCAGTCCGGCCGCACCCCCGGTCGTCGCGGGCGAGCCCGTCTCGTTCGATCTTGCCCTGCGGCTCGGCACCTTCCGCCTTCGCCTCGAGCACCGGGGCGCGAGCGGGCAGCTCGCCATCCTCGGGCCATCGGGATCGGGGAAGACCGCCACGATGCGCTGTCTCGCGGGCCTCTACGGGTCCTTGCCCGGAACCGTCCGTTACGGCGAGCGCGACGTGACGGGCGTGCCGATCGAGGAGCGCCGCATCGGCTACCTGCCCCAGGGGGTCGCGCTCCTCCCGCATCTCACCGTCTGGGACCAGCTGCTTTTCGGGTCCGGCGCGGAACCTTCCGCCGCGGCCTACTGGCTGGAGCGGCTCGGTCTCGCCGGACTCGAGAACCGGCTGCCCGAAGAGCTCTCGGGCGGCCAGCGCCAACGCGTGGGCCTCGCCCAGGCGCTCAGCCGCAATCCGCGGCTCCTCCTGCTCGACGAGCCCTTCTCGGCCCTCGACGCGCCGGTACGTGCCGACCTGCGCCGGGAGCTCCGCCAGCTCCAGCGCGAGACGGGGATTTCGACCGTCCTCGTCACCCATGACCCGGAGGAGGCGGCGCTTCTGGCGAGCGAGGTGATGGTGATCAGCGACGGGAGCCTGTTGCAGGCCGGAACGAGGCGTGAGGTCTTCGCCAAGCCGTCGTCTCCCCGGGTCGCGCGCCTCCTCGGCATCGCCAACGTCCTCGCTGGCGTCGTGCGCGCCGGTGGCGGGATCGTGTGCGGGGACGTGGCGTTCGACGCGGTGACGGGAGAGCTCGCCCCCGGGGCCCCGCTGTGGTGGTGCATCCGTCCGGAGCAGGTCGTCGTCGGTCCGGAGGGGGACCTCGCGGCCGAGGTCGTCGACGTCCTCGACCTCGGATCGACGAGCGAGGTCGTGCTGCGGGTCAGCGGCGACTTTGTGCTGCGGGCCCGCGGTCGGGACGTCTCGCAATTCTCGGCGGGGGAGCGGTGCCGGATCATGCTGCCTCCGTCGGCGATCGCCGTCTGGCCCCGGGACGCGTGATGGAGGGCGCAATCGGGCCGGCTTTTCAGCTGCGACAGGCTCCTCGTCCACCGGGATGTAGCCCGTCCGCCGGTACGATGACCAGGTGACGGCCCGATGATCCCGCTCGAAGAGGCACGTCAATTCGTCTTGTCCCAGATGCGGCCGCTGCCGCCGGTGACCGTGGCGCTCGACGAGGCACTCGGCTGCGTTGCTGCAGAACCTGTTGTCGCTGGTGGCCCGATCCCGGAGTTCGCCAACTCGCAGATGGACGGCTACGCCCTGCGCTCGGCCGACGCCGCCGCGGGTGGGCGCCTCCGTGTCGTCGGCACGGTCGTCGCCGGACAGTCGGCCGAGGTCTCGGTCGGGGCCGGCGAGGCGGTGCGGATCATGACGGGGGCGCCGATCCCCCCCGGTGCCGATGCCGTGTGCATGGTCGAACGCACGGTGACCGAGGACGGCGGTGCCGTCGTCGTCGTCGACGGACCGGTCCGGCCCGGCGAATACGTCCGCCTCCCCGGCAGTGACGTGAAGGCGGGCGAGGTCGTGATCGAGGCCGGCACCGTGCTCGGCCCCGCGCACCTCGGCGTCCTGGCGAGCCTGGGAGCTGCGTCGGTCGCCGTCCACCGGCGGCCTCGGGTGGGTGTGCTGTCGACCGGCGACGAGCTCGTCACCGCGGGCCAACCACTCGGACCCGGGGCCGTCCGGGACGCCAACCGCCCGACCCTGCTCGCGTTGGCGGCAGCGTCCGGCTTCGCGGCTGCCGACCTCGGGATCGTCGCCGACGACGAGGACCGCATCGCCGCCGCCATAAGTGAAGCGACGGGGCACTGCGACGCCATCGTCACCTCCGGCGGGGTGAGCATGGGCGATCGCGACTACGTGAAGACGGTGCTCGACAAGATGACGGACGGTTCGATGCGGTGGATGCAGGTGGCGATCAAACCGGCGAAGCCGTTCGCCTTCGGGGTGCTTGCCGCGACGGGCACGCCGGTCTTCGGACTGCCGGGCAACCGCGTGTCGGCGATGGTGTCGTTCGAGTTGTTCGTGCGGCCGGCGCTGCGCAAGTTGGCCGGACACCACCTCCTCGACCGGCCGCGCACAGCGGCCGTCGCCGACGAGGACCTAGGAAGGGTCGTCGACGGCAAGCTGCACCTCGCCCGGGTGGTCGCGACATTTGGTGACGACGGCCGCGTGCACGTTCGCTCGTCCGGAGGGCAGGCTTCGCACATGCTGCTCGGAATGGCGCGGGCGAACGCCCTCGCGCTGCTTCCGGACGGCGACGGGGCGCGCCGCGGCGACCGGGTGCAGGTGATGCTGCTCGACGCCGAAGGTCTCGCCGCGGTGGGGGCGGAGGGGCCCCCATGACGTCGGCCGTGCGCACTGCCGTTCGTCTCGGGGCGCGACCGATCCGTCGGCCGGACGCGGACACGGTGCCGGCGACGGGTCCGCTTGTCGACACGTTCGGTCGGGTCCACACCGATCTGCGGATCTCGGTGACCGACCGCTGCAATCTCCGGTGCACCTACTGCATGGCGGACGAGGCCCAGACGTTCCTTCCGCGTGACGAACTGCTCACGTTCGACGAGGTCGAACGGGTCGCCCGGGTCGCCCATTCGCTGGGGGTCACCGCGGTGCGCCTGACCGGCGGGGAACCGCTTATGCGCGCCGGACTCGTGGACTTCGTCGCCCGCCTCGAGGCGCTCGGATTCGACGACCTCGCGCTCACGACGAACGGGACCGCGCTCGCCCGTTCTGCCCCGGCGCTCGCCGCGGCCGGGCTCGATCGCGTGAACGTGAGCTGCGACTCGCTGCGACCGGAGCGGTTCGCGGCGATCCGCCGTCACGGCGAGCTCGGCCGGGTGCTCGCCGCGATGGACGCCGCCGAGGAAGCGGGCCTTCGTCCCGTGAAGGTGAACGTCGTTCTGCAAAAGGGAGTGAACGACGACGAGATCCTCGACTTCGCGGCGTTCGCCCGCGCGACGTGCCGCGAGGTGCGGTTCATCGAGTTCATGCCCCTCGACGCCGAGGGACGCTGGGCGGCTGACGTCGTCGTGCCGTCGGCGGAGGTGATCGCGCGGATCGATGCCCGCTTTCCTGTCGTGCCCGCCGAGCGGGACGGTCCGGACGCCGCCCCCGCGTCCGTCTACCGCTTCGTCGACGGTGGTGGCTCCGTCGGTGTCGTGGCGACCGTCACCCAACCTTTCTGCGGAACCTGCAATCGCCTGCGGCTCACCGCCGACGGCGCCGTGCGCAACTGCCTTTTCTCCGACGACGAGCTTTCCGTGCGGGCCGTGTTGCGTGGTCACGGCGGCGACGATGACATCGCGGCCGTGCTGCGCCGGGCCGTCTGGGGTAAACGCGCCGGCCACGGCATCGGCGAGCCCTCGTTCACCCGACCGGTGCGCACGATGTCGATGATCGGGGGCTGACCTGTCCCGACTTCGTCTCTTCGGGCCCGCCGGGGATGCAGCCGGCGTGCGCTGCGATGAGATCGCGGCCGGCACTGTCGGCGCGCTCCTCGCCGTGGCGCGCTCGCGCTACGGGACCGCGTTCACCGAGGTCCTCAGCCGCAGCCGTGTCTGGGTAAACGGCCGCAACGCCGACGACCGCACTCCGGTGGGCGACACCGACGAGGTGGCGGTCCTGCCTCCCGTGTCAGGCGGCTAGTGCGGTCGCCCCCCGGCGAGGAGCTCGAGGGCATGGGGCAGCACGTCGAGCACGGCCTCGAGATCCTCGACCGCGCCGGACGGCGATCCCGGCGTGTTGAGCACGAGCGTCGCGCCGACCGTGCCGGCGAGGCCACGGGTCAGCCGCCCGAGGGGGCTCGCCCGGCGCATCGCCTCGGCGAGCCCCGGTGCCTCGCGGTCGACAACGGCGCGGGTGGCCTCCGGCGTCGCGTCCGACGGTGAGAAACCCGTGCCGCCGGTCGTGACGATCAGGCCCTCAAAGCCGGCCGCCATCTCGGTGAGCGCGGCGGCGACTGGGCCCTCGCCGTCGGCCACGACTCGGCGCTCGACCACGGTGAAGCCGGCTTCTTCGAGCCGGGCGACGAGCGCGGGTCCGGAGGTGTCCTCCCGCTCTCCGGCCGCCACGCCGTTCGAGACCGTGAGGACCTTGGCGGCGATCGGCATTGGGGCAGCGTATCGGGCCCCGGTTCCCCGGGCGTCGGGCCACGGCGCCCGACGACGATCGCCCGTCGGGCGCGGCGCGAAGCTGGCTTGGTGGGCGTGAGCGAGCGCGGGGGCCTCAGCCACGTCGACGCGCACGGTCGTGCCGCGATGGTCAACGTGACCGCCAAGAGCCCGACACTGCGCGTCGCCCGGGCTTGCTGCACGGTCCGCGCCTCGTCAACCGGCCTGCAGTTGTTGCGCGACGGGACGGCGGGTGACGACATCGTCTCGACGGCCCGCACCGCCGGACTCCTCGGCGCCAAACGCACGGCGTCGTTCATCCCGCTGTGTCATCCGATCCACATCGACGCGGTCGAAGTCGACATCACGGTCGGCGAATCGGGCGTTCGCGTCGAGGCGACCGCCGAGGCCGTCGAGCGGACCGGCGTCGAGATGGAGGCGCTGACGGCCTGTGCCTGCGCCGGGTTGAGCATCGTGCGCGCCGTCTGGTCGGTCGACCCCTCGGCCCGCGTGGAGGACCTCGTCCTTTTGCACAAGTCGGGAGGACGTTCCGGGACCTGGAACCGCTAGGCGGCGACACCTAACGCGACGTGCCGCGCTCGAGCCGGTCGAGGTCCTCGGGGGTGTCGATGTCGTCGGGCGAGCCGATGTCGTCGCAGTCGACGAGCGTGACGAGTTCGGGCTGGGCGCGCAAAAGCGCCCGGGCGCCGACATCGCCGACGGCGGTCCGCGAGACCCGCCGCCAGAGCGTCCGGTCGAGAACGACCGGGGTGAGACCCTCGCCACCGAAGGCCGCGACGGCGGCGCGCGCGCCGGCCCGCCAGGCACCGATCAGGCGCTCGACGAGGGCGGGGGTGACGAGCGGCTGGTCGGCGAGCAGGACGAGGGCGGCGCCCGCCCGCTCGCGGCGCGCGGCGTCGAGGCCGACGCGCAGCGAGCCGCCCATGCCGTCGGTCCACTGCTTGTTTTCGACGACGACCGCGTTGTCGAGGACGCAGGTATGGCGCACCTCGTCGGCGGCGGCGCCGAGCACGACGCACACCGGCCGGCACCCGCCCGCCAAAAGGGTCTGGACGGCCCGTTCGACAAGGGTTTGACCGCCGAATCGCACGAGAGCCTTCGGCCCGCCGAAGCCCCGCCCCTCGCCCGCGGCGAGCACGATCCCGGCGACGCCGGCGCGCGGCGGAGTCTTGGAGCTGCCCACGTCCACGCCGCGCCTTCCTCTGTGTCGAACCACCCCGAGGAGAGTACCGATCCGGCCCGGTGCCGGGGCGGGCGCGGGACCCCGGCCGTGTCGCCGCGGCAGGGGCCGTCTCCGACCGATTCGGGGAATCGGGCGGCCTAGAGTCGTTTCCATGATGGCGCGGCGCGGTACACCGAGAACCCTGGCCGTTGCCCGCGGAGACGAACCCGCCGACCTGCTGATCACGGGCGGCAGGGTCTTCGTCCCGGGCACCCGGGAGTGGGTCGCGACGGATCTCGCGATCGCCAACGGGGTGATCGCCGGCTGGGGGGTGCGCGACGCCGCCGAGGTCGTCGCCGTCGACGGAGCCTCGCTCACCGCGGGTTTCATCGACCCGCACATGCACCTCGAATCGACGAAGCTGTGGGTCGACGAGTTCGTGCGCACCGTGATGCCGCACGGGACGACCGCGGTCGCCGCCGACCCGCACGAGATCGCCAACGTCTTCGGGGTCCGCGGGGTCGTCGCCCTGGCGGAGGCGGCGCGCGACCTGCCGTTCACGTTCGGGATCTGCGCCTCGAGCTGTGTGCCCGCCTCTCCGTTCGAGAGCCCGGCCGCGGTGCTCGACCACTCGAAGCTCGTCGAGCTCCTCGACGAGCACGGTGCCATCGGCATCGCCGAGGTGATGGACTTCCCGGGAGTCATCCGGGGTGATCCCGAGGTGCTCGCCAAGATCGCCGCCGCGGGCAACCGGCGCGTCGACGGGCACGCTCCGGGGATCCGGGGCCGCCAGCTCGACGCCTACATCGCCGCGGGCGTCGAGTCGGACCACGAGTGCACCACAGTCGACGAGACCGACGAGAAGCGCCGCAAGGGGATGTGGATCTTCATCCGCGAAGGCTCCGCCTCGCGCAATCTCGCGGATCTCGTGCCGACGGTCCTTTCCCACGGCACCGACCGCGTGGCCCTGTGCACCGACGACCGTGAGCCGGACACGCTCCTGCACGAGGGCCACATCAACGACTGCGTGCGGTTGGCGGTCGCGGCCGGCGTGCCGGTCGAGGACGCGCTCGTCATGGCGACGGCCAATCCCGCCGACTACCACCGTTTCGACCATCTCGGGTGGCTCGCCCCCGGCTACCAGGCCGATGTGCTGTGCTTCGACGACCTAGCCAGCTTCGAGCCGGCGCGCGTCTGGCAGGCGGGCAGGCTCGTCGCGATGGACGGCCGGATCGTCCCCGGGGTCGTGCCGTCAGCGACGGCACCCGACTGGATGTTCCATTCCGTGCACCTGGAGAACCCACCGGGCCCGAAGGCGTTCGACCTCGCCGAACCGGCCGGTCGTAAGGCGCGGGTGATCGGCGTGGAGTCGCGTTCGCTCTCGACGAAGGATCTCGTCGTCGACCTCGCCGACCCGACCCAGGTCGTCGCCCGGATCGGCGTCGTCGAGCGTCACCGTCACACCGGCCGGATCGGTCTCGGCTATGTCGCCGGCTTCGGACTGGTGCGGGGAGCCATCGCCTCGACCGTCGCCCACGACGCCCACAACTGCATGGTCGTGGGGGCGCGTGACGCCTCCGGCCCGACCGAGATGGCCGCCGCGGTTGCCCGGCTCGCCGAGATCGGCGGCGGGCAGGTCGCCGTCTTGGGCGGACGGGTGATCGGCGAGGTGCGGCTGCCGATCGGCGGGCTGATGAGCGACAAGGACGCCGTCGAGGTCGCCGGTGCGGTGAAGCAGCTCGCCGGGATCGTCTCGGACCGGCTCGGGCTGACGATCGACGAGCCGTTCATGCAGCTGAGCTTCCTCGGCCTCACGGTGATCCCGGATCTGCGGATGACCGATCGGGGCTTGTTCGACGTCAACGCCTTCTCGCTCATCGACGTCGCGGACGTCTGAGCCGTCGACCGCCGGTTGCTTCGTGACGTGATCGGTGAGGTGCGCGTCGCGCGTTCGCGGCGCCATGGGGTTCGCTTCCACCGCTCCGGCCCGCCCGACGTCGGCTCGTCCTTACTCTCTCGCGGTTGAGGATCGTTTCCCGCCCGGCGACGAGCGCGTCTCAGGAAGGATGCACGCCCAGAGCCAGACCGTGTGGATGACGTGGGTCGCAAGCGGGCTGGAGTCGGCCGCCTCGTCCTGGCAGGTGGCGTTCCACCACGGGGTACAAGAGCTCAGCGACAAGTTCTTCATGTCACCATTACCTGGGCATGGGCGTTCGCGTCGGAGAATCGATGTCCACGATCTCCGACCGGCGGCTTGAGCCGTGGGCTGAGACCTAACCGGCGAGGGGGGCAACCACCGTGCCCGCCGGGGTGAATGTTCTGGGACACTTTCCGCAGTGGACTCTGACCGTCGACATCGAACCGACAACCGTGTCACCATCCTGCAGAATCTGATTGCCTGCGATGGTCGAATCGATTCCCTCATCGAAGCGGTCAGGTCGTTGCCGTGGGACTGGGCTGAGCCTCCACTGGTAATCGTGACGGTCGACGCCATCGTCAACGCGATTAATCGCTACCTGGTTGGGTCGATCAGCGGCGAGGAACTGAGCGATTGGGCTGAAGCAATCGATTGTCGTGAGGACGTGGGCTACGCGGTAGTCGGCGGAGAAGAACTCCGCCAGTTGATTTTCGAAATCGCGTCGCCGTTCTTGAACACGCCGGTCACTCTTGAGGTTGCACGAGAGTTCAAGAGCCGAGCGGAGAAGAGCGCGAGATAGTCGTTCGTTGCGATTCGTTCAGCTCGCGACTGGGATCCGGTGCGATCAAGGCACTCGCGAAGTGGCGGGTGCGTGCCCCGCAACACAGGACCCGCAAACTGCACGCGCTCGACCACACAGCGCAATCGATGAGGTTCGCGCGTGCACCGTCATGGCCCCATCATCGTCTGCGGCCCTGCTTCTCAATCGGGCCGCGGGCCGATTCCCGCTTTACGTGTGCACTTTCTCGGCCGCCTGCAGGGCGCGCCAGACGCGCTCGGGGGTGAACGGGATCGAGTTGATGGCGACGCCGGTCGCGTCGAGGATCGCGTTGCGCACCGCCGGCGCGACGTCGTCGATCGGGATCTCGGCCACGGCCTTGGCCCCGTAGGGACCGGAGGGCTCCATCGTCTGGACGAAGTAGACCTCGGTCGGGGGCGTGTCGTCGGACCGGAAGATCCAGTAGGGGCCGAAGCGGTCGTTCACCATCCGCCCGGCGGGATCGAGCACGACCTCCTCGCAGAGCGCGTAGCCGAGGGCCTGGAGCATCGCCCCTTCGACCTGGCCGCTCGCCGTGACCGGGTTGATCGGCACGCCGCAGTCGACCGCGGTGACGAGCTTCGTGACCGTCACCTGGCCGGTGTCGACATCGACCTCCACCTCGGCGAGCTGGGCCGAGAACGGGGGAGGCGACTCGGGCGACACGTGGGAGGCCGTCCCCATGATCTGCTCCTGATCCTCGGTGTGCAGCGCGTTCAGCGCGATGTCCCCCAACGACACCGAGCGCCCGTCGGCCGCCCAGGCCCGGCGGTCGTGGAGCTCGATCGTCGCCGGGTCCTCGCCGCCGAGCAGCCGCGCCGCCCGGGCGACGATCCGCTCGCGGGCGGCCTCGGCCGCCTTCTTCACGGCCATGCCCGAGACGTAGGTCGTGCTCGAGGCGTAGGCGCCGACGTCGAAGGGCGTGAAGTCGGTGTCGGAGGAGTACACGAGGATGTCCTCGACCGGCACGCCGAGCACCTCGGCGGCGATCTGGGCGAGGACAGTGTCCGACCCGGTGCCGAGGTCCGTCGCCCCGAACAGCACGTTGAAGGACCCGTCGTCGTTGATCTTGATCGAGCAGGCCGCCATGTCGACGAGCGGGATCCCCGAGCCCTGGATGGCGAGCGCCATGCCGAGGCCGCGGCGGATGTTCGGCCGGTCGGGAGGCTGGTGCCACGCCGGGTCTCGTCTGTGGTCCCAGCCGATGGCGCGCATCCCCTGGGCCGCGCACTCCTCGAGGCCGCAGCTCGTGACGATCGGCATGTCCTCGGGGGCGATGTCCTCGACGCCGCCCCGCTCGCCGAGGCGCAGCACGATGTCGAGCGGGTCCCCGATCGTGACCCAGTTGCGCCGCCGGATCTCCGCGGGGTCCATCTCGAGCGCCCGGGCGATGTCGTCCATGTGGGACTCGAGGGCGAAGAAGGCCTGGGGCGCGCCGTAACCGCGGAAGGCGCCGGCGACGGGGCGGTTCGTGTAGGCGACGTCGCAGCGGAAGCGCTTCGCCGGGCAGTTGTAGAGCGACAGGCCGTGCTGGCCGCAGACCGAGTTCACCGTGAAGCCGTGCGTGCCGTAGGGACCGGTGTTGGAAACCACGTCCATGTCCTGCGCGACGAGCCGACCGTTGGCGTCGACGCCCGATCGGAACCGGATGGTCATGGCGTGGCGGACACGGGAGGCGGCGAACTCCTCGGCGCGGGTGAGCTCCAAGCGGACCGGGCGGCGCGTGGCGAGAACGAGGTGGCCGACGATGTCCTCGATGACCATCTCCTGTTTCGCCCCGAAACCGCCGCCGAGGCGGGGCTTCACGACCCTGATGCGCTTGACGGGCAGGCCGAGGAGCGGCGCCACCATCCGGCGCACGTGGAAGGGAACCTGAGTGGACGAACGAAGCACCAGCCGTTCGTCCTCGTCGAACCACCCGATGGTGATGTGGGGCTCGATGGGTGTGTGCTGGACCTGTTGGACGTGGAAGGTCTCCTCGAAGACCCGTGCCGCGCCGGCGAACGCCGCCTCGAGATCGGCGTCGCTGACGGTCTGTCCTTCGATGTGGTGGCTGATGTTGCGGGCGGCGTCGAAGATCCCTTCCGTGTCCGGCTCGTCGTGGATGACGGGCGCGCCGGGCTTGATGGCTTCGACCTCGTCGAAGACGGCGGGGAGGACCTCGTAGGTCACCTTGATCAGCCGGCAGGCCTCCTCGGCGATCTCGACGGACTCCGCCGCGACCGCGGCCACCCGGTCCCCGACGTGGCGCACCTTGTCGTCGAAGCTCACCTGGTCCCACGGCTGCGGGTTGGGCCAGCTCTGGCCGCCCGAGGCGTACTTCACCCGCGGGGTGTTCTGGTAGTGCAGCACGGCGTGCACGCCCGGCAGGGCGCGTGCCGCGGCGTCGTCGATCGCGACGATGCGGGCGTGGGCGTGGGGGCTGCCCAGCACCTTGGCGTAGAGCATGTCGCGCGGCTCGATGTCGTCGGTGAAGGCGGGGTTGCCCTTCACGAGGCGCAGCGCGTCCACCTTCGTCTCCGGCTTGCCGACGACCGCGGTCTGCGGCACGTCGCGGGAGGCGACGAGACGCGGCACCGCCATCGAGACGTCGCCGTCTGTCTCCGCGACCCGGAGCGACCTCGACCCGTGCTTGCCGGCGAGGGCCGGGACGACCACCGGGTCCATCGGTCGGGACTTCTCGCCGCGCAACGCGGCCGCGGCGCGCTGGACCGCCTCGACGACCTTCACGTATCCAGTCTCGCGGTCGAGGATCCCGCTGAGGGCGTCGCGGATCTCGGTCTCGGACGGGTCAGGGTTCGCCTCCAAAAGGGCCTTCGTCGCCAGCACCATCGCGCCCGTGGAGTACCCCGACTGCATCGCCCCCGCTTCGACGAAGGCCTCCTGGATCGGGTGGAGCTCCCCGGTGGCCACGTTGAGCGACTCGACCGTCGTCACCTCGTGGCCGACCGCCTGCGCGGCGAGCAGGACGTCACAAGAGACGGGCCGTCCGTCGACGAGGACCGCGGCCGCACCGGTCTCACCGGTCGCCGACCCGAAGCGGACGCTGAAGAACCCGAGCCCGCGCAGCACCGAGAGCAACGTCGCCTGTGGCGCGCACGAGACGGTGTGGCTCGTGCCGTTGACCATGAGGGTGATCTCGACCATCGCTGCTCCGCGGGGCGTCGCGCCGCCGTCGCTTGACGCGTGGCGCGTCTCGACCTTGCTCATTCTTCGACCGCCTCCAGGACGCGGGCGGAAAGCACGCGGGCGAGGGCCGCCCGGTACTCGGTGGACCCGCGGAAGTCGCCGGGCGGCGCGAGACCGGCCGCCACGTCTTGTGTGCCCGATCCGTCGAGGTCGCGCGCCCCGAGCGCGACGACGACCGGCGTCGCCGCGACCCCGGCGAGCGCCAACCGGCGCTCTCCGTCCTTTTTGCGGGCGACCGCCGCGACGATCGCCCGGTCGGCGGTCGTGCGACCGGTCCGGGCGAGCTCGGCGCGGCCGCGTGTGTCGATCGACACGGCCGTGATGATCACGCCCGGGTCCAGCGGCAGACCGGCGAGGAGCGTCTCCAGGGCGACCTCGGTGACACCGGAGCGCGCGGTGAGCTGTACCTGCGCGTCGTAGGCGAGGAGCGTCGCCAGCAGTTCGCTGTCGGACTCGGCGGTGGCGATGCACCCGCCGAGGGTCGCCTGCGTCCTCAGGGTGCTCGGTTCCTCCCGGCGGGCCGTGTCGCGGACGACCGGGGGGACCTCGGCGTGGTCGGCGAGGTCCTGGAGGCGCGTCATTGCGCCGATGACGAGCATCGCCCGACCGCGGCGCGCGATGCCGTCGAGGCCGAGGGCTTGCAGGTCGACGACCTCGCCGCGCTCGGCGAGGGGGCGGGCGTTGAGCCTCGTCCCGCCGCCCATCACCGCGGCCGCAGGGCGCTCCGCGAGAGAGAGCGCCTCCTCCATCGACTGCGGGCGCCAGTACCGTGCAGTGCTCACCATGTCGAGCCGGTGCCTCCCGGGACGGGTCGAAACGAGCCTAACGCCCCACCTCCGACGGGCTCCCGTCACTGGGGTAGGGGTGAACGGGCCTGGTAGCGGCCCCAACCGGGCTCACCTTGGAAGTGCCCGTCTGCCGCGACCACCCGACCCCGGCTAAGGACGAGCTCCGGCCAGCCCGTCGCGATCATCCCTTCGTAGGGGGAATGGTCGACGGCCATGTCGAGCGCCCCGGCGTCGAGCGACTGGCGGCGGCCGGGATCCCACACGACCAAGTCGGCGTCGGCGCCGACGTGGAGCGACCCCTTCGCCGGCCACAGCCCGAAGGTGCGCGCCGGCGCCTCGGAGCACACCCGCACCCAGTCCGTCGCGGTGATCCTCCCGGCGCGCACCGCCTCCCACATGAGGGCGAGACGTGTCTCGACGCCCGGCAGGCCGCCAGGGATCTCCGTGAAATCCCTCACGCCGCCGGGGTGCCCGAGTGTCCCGGCGCGCCGGTCGGCGCGCCAGAACGGACAGTGGTCGGTCCCGACCGTCTGGATCCAGCCCTGCGCCAGCCCCTCCCACAGCTGCTCGGCGTGCCAGGACTCGCGCAGCGGAGGCGTGCAGACGAAGTCGGCGGCGTCATCGCCCTCGAGCCTTGTTTCGTCGAGGTACAGGTACTGGGGGCAGGTCTCGGCCTTCACGTCCACCCCGCGCTCGCGGGCCAGCCGGATCGCCGCGAGGGCGTCGGCGCTCGAGACGTGCACGACGTAGATCGCGGCCCCGGTCAGTTCTGCGAGCACCGAGGCGCGGGACGTCGCCTCGGCCTCGAGCAGCGGCGGTCGCGTGCGGGCGTGCTCGATGACGGCGGTGCGGCCGGCCGCCAGCGCCTCGCGTCGGAGCTCCTCGATCGCCGCCCCGTTCTCGCAGTGCAAGGTGACGAGCGCGCCCTGGCGCCGGGCCGAGCGCATCAGGTCGACGATGGCTCCGTCGTCGACCTGGAGGCGGTCGGGGTAGGCGAGATAGAGCTTGAACGAGGTGATGCCGGCCTCGACCGCCGCGGCGACGATCGCCTCGGGCACCGCGGCGGTGAACGAGAGGTGCAGTCCCCAGTCGATCGCCGAGGGCGCGGCGAGCGCCCTCCACCTCTCGGCGGCGGCGAGGGGGTCCTCGCCCCGCTTCGGTGTGACGTAATCGATGATCGTCGTCGTGCCGCCCAGTGCCGCGGCCTTCGTCCCGGAGGCGAAGTCGTCCGAGACGCGCACCGCGCCGACGGCCAGCTGCATGTGGGTGTGCGGGTCGACTCCACCGGGGATGACGAGCTTGCCGGTCGCGTCGTGTACCGGCTCCGCCCCCCGGGGCGCCAGCCCCGCAGCCACCTCGGCCACCCGGCCGTCATCGCCGACGCGCACGTCGGCGGGGCGCTCGCCCGCCTCGTCGATCACCGTGCCGCCGCGGATCAACATCGTGTCTTCCCCAGTTCTTGAAAGGCATCGGGCTCGTCGCGGTGTGGCGCGTCGGCACCGCCCGACGGGCGCGGCCGCGAGGGTCCCGTCATGACCACAGGTCGCGGGCCCGGCGCGCCAGTTCGGCGTGGGCGCGCCCGAGGTCGACGCCGACGAGCGCGCCGTCGGCGACGACGCTCTCGCCCCCGACGAGGAGGTGGCGCACGCGACGGTCCGGGCCGAGCACGAGGCCGTCGATCGGGTCGGGGACGTCGGCGAGGTCGTCGACGGGCCAGACGGCGAGGTCTGCCGCCGCCCCCACCTCGCAACGCCCGAGATCGGCGCGCCCGAGACACCCCGCCCCGCCGGAGGTGGCGAGCGCCAGCGCCTCGGTGGGGGAGAGCGCGTCGGCGTGTCCCTCGCGCAGCCGGGCGGTGTAGAGGGCCTGGCGCAGCTCCGGCAGCAGCACGCCGAGTTCGTTCGAGGCGGGGCCGTCGACCCCTAAGCCGACGGGAACCCCGGCGTCGAGCAGGCCCCGCACCGGGCACATGCCGGCGGCAAGCCGGGCGTTCGAGCTCGGGCAGTGCGCGACGCCGGTCCCGGCACGGCCGAGTGTCGCGACCTCGGCGGGGTCGAGGTGGATCGCGTGCGCGAACCAGACGTCGTCGCCGAGCCAGCCGAGCTCCTCCATCAGCTCGAGCGGTCGCCGGCCGAAGCGCGCCAGACAGTGGCTCGCCTCGTCGTCGGTCTCGGCGAGGTGGGTGTGCAGGCGCAGGCCGAGGCGACGCGCCATCGCCGCGGACTCCCGCATGAGGTCGGTCGACACCGAGAAGGGGCTGCACGGCGCCACGGCGATCATCACGCGCTCACCGTCGTGCAGCCGGGCGGCGACCGCCTCGGTCGAGGCGAGGATGGCGTCGATCGATTCCACGACCGAATCGGGCGGCAGGCCACCGGCGCTTTGGCCGAGGTCCATCGAACCGCGGCACAGCGCGAGGCGCACGCCAACGGTGCGTGCCGCCGCGGCGATCGCGTCGAAGACGCCGTCGTCGCCGCGGGGCACGACGTAGTGGTGGTCCGACACGGTCGTCGCGCCGGACAGGGCGAGCTCTCCGAGACCGACGAGGGCCGCCGCCGCGGTGTCGTCGACCGACATCCTCCCCCAGACCGGATAGAGGGTCGTGAGCCAGGTGAAGAGGTCACACGCCGTCGCCCGTCCCCGCGTCATCCATTGGTAGAGGTGATGGTGGGTGTTGACGAAGCCGGCGGTGATGAGGTCGCCGTCACAGCGCACGACCCGGTCACCGGGACGGGCGTCGACCGCGCCGACGGCGGTGATGCGACCCCCCTCGACGGCGACGTCGCCCGGCGAGCGAGCGCCGCGCAGGACCGTCCGATGCTCCACGCCCGTAGTATCGCCGTCCCAGTTGTCGCCCGACCAGCATCTGGTGCGCGATTCCGGTCTCGGCCTCGCCTCTGTGCTCCCCGCGGCGCCGGGGGCCCGAGTCGCCGGGTCGGGCGGAACCGGCGCTTGCCGGCGTCCCGCCGGGTGCGACGGGGGACTCTCGGGGCCCCCGGGACCCGACTCCCAGACGCTCACATGGGCACAATCGGCAGCGTGTTATTTCACTTCCTTAACAAAGACGCGCCGTTGGTAAAGGGATACGCTTCCGACAGTTTCAGCAGGTTCTCAGCATCATTTTCTGTCGTACGACGAGATAGTGCGCACGACGAGGGCCGACCGACCTTTCTGAGGGCGCACGGAGGGAGGTCCGACGATGGCCAACGGTGTGGACATGGGCTCCGGCCCGCCGGGAGGCGGGTCGCCGATGCTCGGTGGCGAGGCGGAGGGATACAGCGCCTTCAAGCTCGAGCAGCGGGGCATCGAGCACGTCGCGGACGCCGACCGGAAATTACGCCCCGCAGGCTTGTTCTGGATGTGGACCGGGGCGATCTGGAACGTCGAGTTCCTCGTCTACGGCGCCCTGATCGTCTCCTTCGGGCTGTCATTCTGGCAGGCAGTCCTGGCGATCCTCGTCGGCAACATCTTCTACGTGTTCCTCGGCTGGGCGAGCCTTTCTGGACCGAAGTCGGGAACGACGGCGTTCATGGTGAGCCGGGCGCCTTTCGGCCGCAACGGCAACCGCGCGCCGTCGTTGTTCAACTGGATCACCCAGGTGGGCTTCGAGGTCGAAGGCCTGGTGATCGTGGTGCTCATCGTCGTGGCGATGTTCGTCCGCGAGGGCGTTCACCTCAACGACACGGGCAAGACGATCGCGATCATCCTCGCGGTGCTCATCCAGTTCGTGGTGCCGTTCCTCGGGCACGCGACGATTACGAAGGTCTTGCGTTACCTGTCCTACGTGTTCATCGTCGTGTTCATCATCATGGCGTGCCTGGTCATCCCGCACGCCCATGTGACGAGCTTGCACCAGAACACGTCGTGGTGGCTGTGGACGGGAGCGCTCGTGCTCATCGTCTCGGCTGGGGGCCTTGGTTGGACGGAGAACGCGGCGGACTACTCCCGCTACCTCCCGGCCGACACCCCCCCGGTGAAGACGTTCTGGGCCGCGACGCTCGGTGGAGCCATTCCGTCCATCCTGCTTGAGCTCCTCGGCGCAGCGGCCTACCTCGTGAGCCCGGCGGTCACGGCGGCCGCCGCCGTGCCGGCAGCGTTCGCCAGCTGGTTCTTCTGGCCGTTCCTCATCCTGGCGCTCCCGCAGCTGTTCGCGATCAACACGATCGACATGTACTCCTCGGGGGTCACACTTCAGGCGCTCGGCCTCCCGACCAAGCGGTGGGTCTGCGTCGTCATCGACACCATCATCTCCGGTGGCGTGACGGCACTTGTGATCTTCAAGGGGAACTTCTACACGGACCTTTCGGGGTTCTTGGACTACATCGTCGTGTGGCTCGGGGCGTGGTTCGGCGTCTACATCGTCGACTACATGCTCCGTCGTGGTCGCTACGACTTCAGCTCGCTTGCGGCGAAGAAGGGTGGCCTGTACTGGCGTAACGGCGGCTTCAACTGGAAGGCGCTGTCCGCACTCGCCGCAGGGATGTTCGCGGCGATGATGTGGATCGAAGCGCAGTACTACGTGCCTTCGTACTCGTCGCCGTTGTCGAACCACTTCTACGGTGCCGACTTCAGCTGGGCGTTCGGGCTGCTCGTCAGCGCGATCATTTACTACGTGCTGTCGTTCCGTTCGGTTCCGAAGGAGATCGGCAAGTACTCCTCCTAGGCAGATCCGCGATGGCCCCCGCGCGCAGCGCGGGGGCCATCGCCCTGCCAGGATCGCCGGGCGGTTCGAAGGGACGGTGTCGTCACTGGGGTGCGCAGGCAGATAGGAGCCTGGGCGGGCAACCGCGCCGGGGTGAGGGAACGGTCGGGCGCGTTGCCCGGCCGATGTTTTCGGATAGGACAGTCACACGGGGCAGTCGAAGGAGGCTCGGGGACCTCAAGTCCGGCTGGCGACGACGAGAGGATCGTCGCGCCCGAACTGACACGGAGGAGAGAGATGCGGACCTTGGGACTGGAAGGTGACATCGTCGATCGAGCGGTGTACGACCGCACGGTCGAGCGTTTCAAGGAACGCAGGATCCTTCTCCCGACATTCGCCGAGCTCGCCGATCCCCGCACCATCCCTTCCCCCATCGAGGACGCGCTGGCGTCGGTCGGCCCCGACGAGGCGAATCCCCTCAACCTGTTCCGGGTGCACTGGTTCAACGACGCGGATCGCACCCGCCGGGTCGCTCTGCCCGGGTACGTCGTGCTTCCGAGCGAGCTGACGGGGGTCGAGGCGCCCATCGTCGTGGCGTTCGGCGACCGGTTCCCGATGATCCGGGCCCACAAGGTCCTCGCCGCGTACGGGTGCCTCGTGCCGCGCGTTGTCACCGGTCAGTTCGACCCGACCTCGCACCGGGCGGTGTGGCCCTCGACGGGGAACTACTGCCGGGGCGGCGTGGCGATCTCACGCCTCATGAGCTGCCGGGGCGTCGCCGTGCTTCCCGAGGGCATGAGCCGGGAGCGCTTCGCCTGGCTAGAGGACTGGGTGGCCGATCCGGCCGACATCATCGCCACGCCGGGCACCGAGAGCAACGTGAAGGAGATCTACGACCGCTGCGCCGAGCTTTCCCGCGACCCCGCGAACGTGATCTTCAACCAGTTCTCGGAGTTCGGGAACCATCTCGCGCACTACCTGTGCACGGGGACAGCGCTTGGCGACGTCTTCGACGCGATGCGCGAGAAGCGGCCCGCGCTGCGGCTCGCCGCGTTCGTCTCCGCCTCCGGCTCGGCGGGGACGCTCGGGGCGGGAGACCGCCTGAAAGAGTCCCACGGGGCGCGGATCGTCGCCGTCGAGGCGCTCGAGTGCCCGACGATGCTCTACAACGGATTCGGTGAGCACAACATCCAAGGCATCGGCGACAAGCACATCCCGTTCATCCACAACGTCTACAACACCGACATCGTGACGGCGGTCTCCGACCGTGCGACGGACCATCTCGCCCTCGTCTTCGGGACGGACGCCGGGAGGACCTTCCTCGCCAAGCGTCGCCACGTGCCCGGCCACGTCCTCGCCGCGCTCGATGATTTCGGCCTCTCGAGCATCTGCAACATCGTCGCCGCCGTGAAGACGGCCAAGTACCTCGGACTCGGGCCCGACGACGTCGTGATGACCGTGGCGACGGACGGTGCCGAGATGTACGCCAGCGAACGAGCGCGCATTGCGGCACGGGACTTCCCCGAAGGCTTCGACGACGTCCGTGCCGCCGGGGCTTTCGGCCAGCACATGACGGGCGCCGAGACCGACCATCTGCTCGAGATGACCGAGGTCGACCGCGCCCGCGTGTTCAACCTCGGCTACTTCACCTGGGTGGAGCAGCAAGGGGTCGCCATCGACGAGTTCACGGCGCGGCGCGACCAGTCCTGGTGGCGGCAGCTGCGGGCGGAGATCCCGCAGTGGGACGACCTCATCCGCGAGTTCAACGCTCGCACGGGAGTCACTGTCTCTTGAGCGCGACCGCCAGCACGCTCGTCTGCTCCGGGTGCGGCGCGTCTCCCAGTCCCACCGAGCCCTACCCGTTCCGCTGCCCGAACAGCGGCGTCGGCGACGTCGACCACGTGCTCGTCCGTGTCCTCGACATCCCGAGCGTGCGCTTCCCGGACCCGGACAGGATCGACCCGTGCCCCTTCGTCGCCTACCGGGAGCTTTTGCACAGCTACCACCGGGCGCTCGCCGACGGCCTCGACGACGCGCGTTTCGTCGAGCTCGTGCGGCGTTTGGACACCGCGGTCAGCCAAGTCGACGACCACGGTTTCCGCGCGACGCCATTTACGCGCAGCGAGACCCTGTCCCCCGCGCTCGGGTTCGTCGAGCCCGGGGGGGTCTGGGTGAAGAACGAGATCGACAACGTCGCCGGCTCGCACAAGGCGCGACACCTCATGGGAGTGCTTTTGCACCTCGAGGTGGCGGAGCTGACCGGTCTCGCCGACCGTGACCGGCGCCCGCCACTCGCCATTGCGAGTTGCGGCAACGCCGCGCTGGCGGCCGCGGTCGTCGCCGCGGCCGGAAAGTGGCGGCTGCGCGTGTTCGTGCCCGTCGACGCTGACCGGCACGTCGTCGAGCGGCTCGGCGATCTCGACGCCGAGATCGTCGTCTGCGAACGCCGGCCCGGCGAACCCGGCGACCCGACCTATCTTCGATTGCTCGACGAGCTCGGGCGCGGGGCGCTGGCGTTCACCTGCCAGGGGAACCTGAACGGCCTGGCGATCGAGGGCGGCGAGACCCTCGGCTACGAGATCGCGTCGCAGTGCGAGGAAAGCGGGCTCACGCTCGATCACGTCGTCGTCCAGGTGGGCGGGGGCGCGCTGGCGAGCAGCTGCGCCCAGGCGTTTGCGGAGTCTTCCGCGCTCGGGAGGATGGACCACGTGGCGCGAATCCACACGGTGCAGACGACGGGCGCCCATCCGCTCGAGCGCGCCTACCACAAGGTGCGCGCCACCCTCCCAGCCTCGCCCGACGCCGCCGAGATCGACGGCGCGCTCGAAAGCGCGGCGCGAGCGCGGTCGAGCTACATGTGGCCGTGGGAGAGCGAGCCGAAAAGCGTCGCCGACGGGATCCTCGACGACGAGACCTACGACTGGCTGGCGGTCGTGCGGGCCATGCTCGTTACCGGCGGCGAGCCGGTCGTCGTCGGGGAGAAGCGGCTCGCCGAGGCCCACCAGCTCGGTCACGACGCGGGTTTCAACGTCTCGGCGACCGGATCCGCCGGCCTCGCCGGGCTCGTCGAGTTGCTCGGCGCCGGCGCGGTGCGCACGGACGAGCGCGTGGCGCTTTTGTTCACCGGGATCGAGCGCTGAGCGCGATGGCCCGGCCCCGCAGCCCCGTCCCGGCGCCGGCGGTCGTCCTGCGCGGCGCGACGGTCGTCGTCTCGCTCGACCCGCCCGAGGTCGTCTGCTCCGACCTCGTCATCGCCGACGGGCGCGTCCGGGCGCTCGGCGACGCACCCGCGGCGGCCGTGTCGCGGGACTGCACCGGCACGCTCGTCGTGCCCGGCAACGTCTGTGCCCATCACCACCTCTACTCGGCCCTGTCGAGAGGCATGCCGTATGCGCTGGCTGCGCCACGGGACTTCACGGAGATCCTCCAGCGGATCTGGTGGCGGCTCGACCGCGCCCTCGACGAGGAATCGGTGCGCGCCTCCGCGGTCCGGGGAGGGCTCGACGCCCTCCTCGCCGGGACGACGACGATCGTCGACCACCACGCCTCGCCGAATGCGATCGACGGCTCGCTCGACGTCATCGCCGACGCGCTCGGCAGGCTGGGAGCGCGCTCGGTGCTCTGCTACGAGGTGACGGACCGCGACGGCCCGGAGCGCGCCCTGGCGGGCCTCGCGGAGAACCGGCGCTTCCTGCGGCGCCATCTCCCCCTCGCCCGCGGAATGGTGGGCGCGCACGCCTCGTTCACACTTTCGGACGCGACCCTCGAGGCGTGCGCTGGCGAGGCGGCCGACGCCGGCGTGGGGGTGCACATCCACGTGGCCGAGGACGACGTGGACGAGCGCGACTGTGTCGGGCGTTACTCCAAGCGAGTGGCGGGCCGGCTCGCCGCCGCCGGCGTGCTCACGGAACGGGCGCTGCTCGCGCACTGCGTGCACGTCGACGAGGCCGAGGCACGCCTCGTCGAGTCGTCCGGGGCGACCGTCGCCTGCAACCCGCGCTCGAACATGAACAACGGCGTCGGCCACTCGCCGTTCAACCGCCGGACGGGGCGCGTCGCGCTCGGGACCGACGGCATCGGCGGCGACATGCTGGCCGAATCGCAGGCTGGCTTTTTCCGCGCCAAGGAGGCCGATCTCGGCACCGCGCCGGAGTGGCCGCTCGTCCGTCTCGCCGAGGGGGCGCGCTTCGTGGCACGGGCGTTCGACGAGCCGCTGCTCGGTACGCTCGTGCCCGGCGCGCCGGCGGACCTCTGTGTGCTCTCCTATGCGCCGCCGACGCCGATCGGGGCGGCAAACCTCGCCGGGCACTGGGTGTTCGGCCTCGCCCCGGGGCGGGTCCGCGACGTTTACGTGGCGGGCGAGCTCGTCGTCGAAGAAGGCCGCTCGACCCGGGTCGACGAGCCCGGGGTCGCCGCCGACGAGGTGGGCACGACCGAGCGGCTGTGGCGGCGCCTCGAAGAGACGCCCGCGCACACCTACGATCCGAGAAGGAGGGAGGAGCGATGAGAGCCGCCCTGTACCTGCAGGACATGCACCCGATCCGTGACGGCATGGAGTATTCGCGCTACGCCGAGGAGCGGGGCTTCGAGGCGATCTGGCAGGCCGAGAGCCGGCTCGTGCGCGAGGCGACGGTGCCGATGGCGGCCTACGCCGCCGTCACGAGCCGGATCAAGGTGGCCTCCGGGGTGATCCCAATCTGGACCCGCAACGTGGGCCTTCTCGCTGCGACGTTCTCGACGCTCGACGAGCTCGCCCCGGGGCGGGTGATCCTGGGGCTCGGCGCGTGGTGGGAACCACTCGCGGGCAAGGTCGGCATCGACCGCCGCAAACCGCTCCGCGCGATGCGCGAGGTGGTCGAGGCGACGAGGCGGCTCCTCGCCATGGAGCGCGTCACCTACCACGGGGAGTTCGTCCACCTCGACGACGTCGAGATCGACATCGTCCACGGCGACCGCTCGCCGAAGCACGTGCCGATCTACGTCGGCGCGACCGGCATGCAGATGATGGAGCTCGCCGCCGAGATCGCCGACGGGGTGGTGCTCAACTACATGGTGAGCCCCGCCTACAACCGGGAGGCGATGGAGCACCTCGCCATCGGCGCAGGCCGCGCCGGGCGCAGCCTCGACGCGATCGACCGGCCCCAGCTCGTCGTGTGCTCGCTCGACAACGACCGCGAGCTCGCCCTCGACCGGTCCCGCGAGCTCCTCACCCAGTATCTCGGGCAGCAGCCCCACATCATGAAGGCGAGCGGGGTCGACCCGGCCCTCATCGAGGAGATCGGCAAGGTCCTCACCTGGCCCGCCGGGCCGGAGGAGATCCACAAGGCGATGCGTCTCGTCCCCGACGACGCGGTCCAGATGATCACGGCGTCCGGCACGCCCGAGGAGTGCCGGGCCAAGGTCGACGAGTACATCGCGGCGGGCGCGACCTGCCCGATCCTGTACCCGCTCGGCAGCGACGTGCGGCTGATGATCGACACTTTCGGCTCATGACGAGCCAGCCAACACAGGAGGTCGCAACGAGATGAGGAGCTTCGCCGGAAGGGACATCCTTTCGCTCAAGGACTTCGAGCGTGACGAGTACTTCGAGGTGTTCCGGGTCGCCGACGAGCTGGCGCCGTTGGCGGAGCGCCGCGAGAACGGCGACCTGCTCTCCTCGAAGACGCTCCTCACGGCCTTCTACCAGCCGAGCACGCGGACGCGCCTCGCGACGGAGGCGGCGATGCACCGCCTTGGCGGGCACGTGCTCGGGTTCTCCGACGCCAAGATGACCCGCGCCGGGGACTTCTACCAGGAGTCCATCAAGGACACCGTCCACATGCTCGAGTACTACGGAGACGTCATCGCGATGCGCCACTTCGAGCAGGGCGCGCCGGCGGAGGCCGCCAAGTGGGCCTCGGTGCCGGTGATCAACTGCGGCGACGGCTGGGGCGAGCACCCCACCCAGGTGCTCACCGATCTCTACACGATCTGGAAGGACAAGGGCACGCTCGACGGGCTCAACGTGTTGTGCGTCGGGGATATGCGCATGCGCACGATGCACTCGATCCTCTACGCGATGTCGCAGTTCGACATGACCGCGTCGCTCGTCCACCCGCCCGAGATGTCGCTCCTACCCGAGTTCTCCGCCGAGCTCGACGCCCGCAGCGTCCGTTACCGGGAGTACGAGAGCGTGGCGAAGTGCATCGCCGAGGCGGACGTCGTCTACATGGAACCGGTCGTCCAGCCCGACTACACGAAGTCCCGCGAAGAAGTGAAGGAGCACGGGCTGACGCCGCCCGCCTACCGCGTCACGCGCGAGCTGATGGCGAAATCCGCGAAGCCCGGGGCGATCATCCTCCACTCGCTGCCGAGGATGGACGAGCTGCCCCCCGACGTCGACAGCACGCGCCACGCCCGTTATTGGTTCGAGGCATTCAACGGCGTCGTGATGCGCATGGCGTTGTTGGCCCTCGTGCTCGGCGCCGTGGAGTAGTCGCCGGGACCTGGGACGAGTCGAGAAAGGCGAAGAATGCAGACACATCTTCGGGGTCGGGACGTCATCGACTTCAGCGAGTGGACCAAGGACGAGATCGACACCGTGCTCGAGGTGGCGTTCGGCTTGAAGCGCGACCGGGCGCTCGGGCGGCCCCACCCGCTTTTGCGGGACAAGGTCCTCGCGATGCTGTTCTTTTTCTCAAGCACGCGGACGCGGGCGTCGTTCGAGGCGGGCATGGCGCAACTCGGGGGCCACGCCCAGTTCATCGAGAGCCGCACGACCCAGATCGCCCACGGCGACACCGCCAAGGAGATCGGTGAGATCCTCGGCCGCTACAACGACGGCATCGCCATCCGCAACGTCGACTGGCAGGTCGGCAACGCCTACCAACGTGAGGTCGCCGCGGCGAGCCGGGTCCCCGTCCTCAACATGCAGTGCGACGTCTTCCACCCGCACCAGGCGCTCGCCGATCTCATGACGATCATCGAGCGCTTCGGCGACCCGCGCGGTCGCACGGCGACGATCAGCTGGGCCTGCGCCGCGAGCTACCAGAAGCCGATCAGCGCGCCGCAGAGCCTGGCGCTTTTGCTCCCGCGCTTCGGCATGAACGTGCGGCTCGTCCACCCGCCCGAGTTCGGCCTCATGCCCGAGATCGTCGACCAGGCCCGCGAGGAGGCGAGGCGCGCCCACGCCTCGTTCGAGGTGTCGCACGATTTCGACGAGGGGATGCGCGCGACGGACGTCATCTACGCCAAGAGCTGGGGCGCGCTGCTCACGACGACGGACGAAGAAAAAGGGGCGAAGCTCATCGCCAAGTACCCCGACTGGATCACCGACGGCCGTCGTCTCGGCATGGCGAGCGAGGAGGCGATCTTCATGCACCCGCTCCCGGCGGACCGCAACGTCGAGGTCACCGACGAGGTGATCGACGGGCCGCACTCCGTCGTCTACGACGAGGCCGAGAACCGCCTCCACGGCCAGAAGGCGGTCATGGCGCTCACGATGAGCTGAGGTCGACACCATGACCAAACGACTCGTCGTCGTGGCGATCGGCGGGAACTCGCTGATCAAGGACCGGATGCACCAGGCCGTGCGCGACCAGTACGTCGCGGCCCACGAGACCTCCGAGCACGTGGCGGCGATGATCGCCGACGGCTGGGACGTCGTCGTCGGCCACGGCAACGGCCCCCAGGTGGGTTTCATCCTGCGCCGCTCCGAGATCGCCGCCCACGAGCTGCACGAGATCCCGCTCGACGTGTGCGGCGCGGACTCCCAGGGGGCGCTCGGCTACGCGCTGGCCCAGAACCTGCAGAACGTCCTGCGCCGACGCGGGATCGACAAGCCCGTCGTGGCGGTCGTGACCCAGGCCGAGGTCGCCCGCGACGACCCCGCCTTCGCCAACCCGAGCAAGCCGATCGGCTCGTTCATGGACGAGGCCGAGGCGCGTCGGCGCCGGGAGCAGGACGGCTGGGAGGTCGTCGAGGACGCGAGCCGCGGGTGGCGGCGCGTCGTCGCCTCCCCGCGGCCCCAGCGCATCGTCGAGCTCGAGGCGATCAGGACCCTTGTCGCCGCCGGGGCGATCGTCATCGGGGTCGGAGGCGGGGGGATCCCCGTCGTCGCCAACTCCGAGGGGGATCTTGTCGGCGTCGAGGCCGTGATCGACAAGGACCTCGGCTGTTCGCTCCTCGCCCGGGATCTCGACGCCGACCTGTTCCTCATCTCGACGGCGGTCGAGAAGGTGGCCCTCGACTTTGGCACACCCGCCCAGCGCTGGGTCGACCATCTCACGCTCGCCGAGGCGCGCCGCTATCTCGCCGAGGGCGTGCACTTCGCGGCGGGGAGCATGGCGCCGAAGATCGAGGCGATCGTCGAGTTCCTCGAGCACGGCGGCCGCCACGCCATCGTCACCGACCCCCCGAACCTCGCCCGCGCGCTCGCCGGCCAGACCGGGACGCACTTCACGATCGACTGAGCCCGCGCCTGCGGGTGCGGTGGCGCCCGACGAACGCTGAGGGCCTAGGAATCGAGGAATCGAAGCACCGCGAGGACGCGCCGGTGGTCTGACTGCGACACCGGCAGGCCGAGCTTGGAAAAGATGTTGGCGACGTGCTTTTCGACCGCGCCCTCCGAGACGACGAGGGCGGTCGCGATGGCGGCGTTCGAGCGCCCCTCGGCCATTAGAGAGAGCACCTCGCGCTCGCGAGCGCTGAGGCCGGCGAGCGGGTCGGCGCGGCGCGAATTGCCGACGAGCTGGGTGACCACTTCGGGATCGAGGGCGGTGCCGCCCGAGGCCACCCGCACCAGCGCCTCGACGAAGTCGCTCACGTCGGCCACCCGGTCCTTGAGGAGGTACCCGATGCCGGCCGCGTCCTCGCCGAGGAGCTCTGCGGCGTACCGGGTCTCGATGTACTGGGAGAAAAGGAGAATGCCGAGCCGCGGGTGGTCGTGTCGCAGCTCGAGCGCGGCGCGCAGGCCCTCGTCGGTGAAGGTGGGCGGCATGCGGATGTCGACCACGACCACGTCCGGTAGAGCGCGCTCGACCGACCTGTGGAGCGCTTCGGCGTCGCTCACCGCCTCAGTGATCTCGAAGCCTCGGTCGGCCAGCAGCTCGACGAGTCCGTCGCGCAGGACTGCGGAGTCCTCGGCGATCGCCACCCGGATGGAGTCGGTCATTTCTAGGCGTGGATCGGTAGGTCGACCGTCACGACGGTGGGGCCGCCGGCCGGGCTGTCGATGCTCAGCTGACCGTCGACCGCGCGCACGCGCTCGGTGAGACCGCTCAGCCCGCTCGACGTCGACCCGACCGTGGACACGAGCGCGCCACCGCGTCCGTCGTCGCGAACCACGAGGCGCAACCACTGCCCGTGCTGCACGCATCGGATCGTTGTCCGGGAGGCGTGGGCGTGCTGGGCGACGTTCGCGAGCAGCTCCGCCACGCAGAAGTACGCGATCGTCTCGATGGCCGGTGTCGGTCGGTTCCGGACGTCGACCTCCAGCTCGGTCGGCAACGCGGCGCGGGCGGCGAGCGTGGTCAACGCGCCCTCCAGCCCCGTGTCGAGGACTGGGGGGTGTATCCCACGGGCGAGGTCGCGCAGCTCCGTGATCGCCTCCTTGGCCCCTTTGTGAGCGTCGTCGACCAGCCGGCGCACCTCGTCGAGGTCGGGTTCGCCGCCGACGGCCAGCTTCTCCTTTGCCTGACCGAGACGCATCGCCACCGCCACCAGCTGCGCCTGGGTGCCGTCGTGGAGGTCGCGTTCGATCCGGCGCAGCGTCGCGGCCGACGAGTCGACCGTCTGCGCTCGGGTCTGCTCGAGTGACCGGAGCCGAACGGTGACCGGGTCCGGCGCCAGAAGCCACCGCATCAGCGAACGGTCGACGTAGACGACCAGCCGCATCGTCCACGGGGCCACGAAGAAGAGGACAACGCCGGTGACAAAGATGAACAATCCGTGGAAGATGCCGGAGTTGCCCACCGAAAGAAAGCCGGGAGCGAAGGCGTTCCGGAAGAGTCCGAACTCGGTGGGCCGGGAATCCCCGGCGCCCCAGATGGGGTAGGTGAGACAGAAGAAGGCGTCGACCCACACGCTCAAGGCGAACCAGACCCCGAAGGCCATGAGCGGGAGCTTCGCCATCGAGTAGCCGATCGCCCGCCATCCGGGCCGGTCGCGCAGTGCCGACTGCAGCCATCCGAAGAACCCGGGCTTCGCGGCGAACGGCTCCGGCTCCTCGATGTCGGCGATCGCGAGTTTGCGGGCTAACGCCCGGTGGTATCGGCCAAACCCCCTCGCGCCGCGCAAGGAGGCGGCCATGACGATGACGCCGACGAACGTGACGAAGAGGCCGACGCCGGCGACCAGCGTCACCACGATGAAGGCGGCGGCCACCGCGGTGAGCAGGCTGCTGGTGGCGAAGAAGCCGAGCTCGCGCCAGGGCTGCGGGCGGAATGGCTCGTGCGCGACGGTGCGGGCGAGGCGACGGCCCTTCGCGAGCCAGGCCTCGGGGACGACGATCACCCTCTCCTTGCCACCGAGGCGGAGCTGCACGCGGATGCCTTGATCGCTCTCGTCAGTTGTCGTCATGCGGCACCTTTGGTCGGCCCGTCGACGATGTGGCTCGGGTCACGGACGGCCGCTGTTTGGTTGCCACACCCT
The DNA here is from genome assembly GCA_963785415.1 of uncultured Acidimicrobiaceae bacterium. Classification (GTDB taxonomy): domain Bacteria; phylum Actinomycetota; class Acidimicrobiia; order Acidimicrobiales; family Bog-793; genus Bog-793. The sequence goes on along the minus strand of CAWAVB010000001.1, from coordinate 606,708 downwards.
GCTAGGCCACGTGCGGTGATCATCTCGCTCGCCCTCCTGCGGGACGACGGCCGCGATAACCGCCGCCGACCCGCATGGACACCTTAAGGATTCGAGATGCGTGGTGGAATCGGGCCAGTCGGTGTCTCGGGTGGGGGGTTAACCCCACTTCGTTGCGATGGGGAATCACAGGATTCCGACCGTTCATGTCTCGGAGCTGCGCGAGTTTCGCCGCTCCGGGACCCACCAGGCGTCACGCGGTCCCGGCGGGGGGCGAAGCGGATCCGTCGGCGCGGAGTGGAAATTGCCGTCGACGTTCGCAAGTTTCGTTCCCCATTGAGGTACGAAGTCACGTCGCTGCCCGCTGGTATGACGAGGCAGGACCAGCCGAGCGTTCAGCTCCGCGCCGCGAGATGGACGGCGTCGATGATCTTCTGGTACCCGGTGCAGCGGCAGAGATTGCCCGAGAGCGCCTCCCGGATCTCGGCGTCGTCGGGGTCGGGTACGCGCCGGAGCAGGTCGTGGGTGGCCATGACGAAGCCGGGCGTGCAGAACCCGCACTGGACGGCGCCGGCGGCGGCGAACGCCTGCTGGACGGGGTCCAAGATCCCGTCGGCGGCGAGCCCCTCGACCGTGGTCACCGCGGCGCCCTCGGCGGAACCGGCGGGGACGAGACACGAGCAGACGAGCAGGTCGTCGAGGTAGACGGAGCACGACCCACATTCACCCTGCTCGCAGGCGTTCTTCGTGCCGAACAACCCGAGGTGGTCCCGCAACAGGTCGAGCAGGCTCGCCTCGGCCTCGACGCCGTCGGCCACGCGGGCAACGCCGTTCACGGTCAACGCGACGTTCATGACTTCGTCTCCCGGTATTCGTCCCAGCACCAGGCGAGCGATCGGCGGGCGAGCACCCGCAGCGCGTGCCGCCGGTAGTCCGCCGATCCGCGCACGTCGTCGATCGGTCGGGCGGACTCGGCGACGAGCCGGGCGAACTCGTCGACGGCGGCGTCGTCGAGCGGGGGACGCGAGTCCCAAGCGTTCGTCTCTTCGAGGTGCCCGGCGAGGAACTCCTCGGCGGAACCGGCGCGAAGCGGCACCGGGCCCGCGGAGCCGATGCCGGTGCCGACGCGCCGTTCTGCGGGGTGGAGCGCCAGGGCGAACGAGCAGATCGCGATCACCATGGCGTTGCGCGATCCCACCTTCGAAAACGACTGTGGGCCCGTCGCCGCCGGAATCCACACTGCGGCGATGAGCTCGTCGGGGCCGAGGACGCTGCGCTTCGGACCGACAAAGTACTCGGCGATCGGCACGGTCCTGCTCGCTCTCACCGAGGCGATCTCGACCTCGGCGCCGCTGGCGAGGAGGGGCGGGTGGCAGTCTCCGGCAGGCGAGGCCGAGCCGAGGTTGCCGCCGATCGTCCCCCGATTGCGGATCGGCGGCGAGCCCACCGTGCGGGCGGCGGCGGCGAGGCCCGGGAGTTCGCCGGACAAGCCGCGCATGATCCCGTGATAAGTGACGCCGGAGCCCACGCGGACCTGTCCGTTTTCGCGTCCCCAGGCGTGCAGCTCCTCGACTCGCGACAGGTCGAGGAACTCAGCCGGGTGCAGGCGCCCGAAATTCACCTCGACCATCACGTCGGTGCCGCCCGCGACCACGACGGCCTCGGGATGGGCCGCCCGGGCGGCGAGCGCCTCCGCCCAGTTCGTCGGCCGGATGAACGTCACGGCGTCACCGGGCGGCGTCATCGTGGCGCCGCTGGGGCCGAAATCGCCTGATTCGCATCGGATGGGTCATCGGTTCTCACATGAGTTTCTGCTGGCCGGAGCTCATCTCGAAGTAGAAAGGCACCGACTTCTGGCCCGGGACCTCGGGCAGCGGGGGACGGCCGGCGTCGCGCGCCGGTCCGCGCAGGCCGACGAGCTCGTCCGGCGAAACGGGGGCGCGGTTGAGCTCCCGACCCGTCGCGTCGCGCAACGCGGCGACGACGGCCGCCGTCGCGACGATCGTCGGCGATTCACCGACGCCCTTGAGGCCGTAGGGGGAGCCGGGCTCGGGCTCCTCGACGGCGACCGAGACGACCGGGGGCATGTCGAGGATCGTCGGGATGAGGTAGTCCGTGAACGAGGGGTTGCGGATCACCCCGTCGGCGAGCTGGACCTCCTCCATCAGCCCGAGGCCGAGGCCCTGGGCGGTCCCACCCTCGATCTGGCCGGTGAGGCCCATGGGGTTGAGGACCCGGCCGGCGTCGACTGCGGCGGCCACCTGCAGCACGCGCACGAGGCCGAGCTCCTCGTCGACCTCGACGACCGCCCGCTCGGCGGCGAAGGTGAAACAGACGTGGACGTCACCCTGACCGTTTTCGTCGAAGGCCTCGGTCGGGCGGTGGTGGTAGACGGCCTCGCCGACGACTGGCTCGTCGAGGAGGTCGTCGAGGGCGACGACCGGCGAATCTCCCGCCATAACCCAGCCGCCAGCCAAGGAGAGCTCGACGTCGGGAGGCAGGGAAGCGTGTTGGGCGCGTGCCCGCTCGAACAGCGCGGCGCGCACCGCCGCGCACGCCATCTGGACTGCGCCGCCCGCCATCATCGATTGGCGCGACGCCGATGTCGATCCGGCGCCGCCGATCTGGGTGTCGATCGCGTGCAGAACGACCCGGTCGATGTCGAGCTCGGTGCGCACGACCTGGGTGAGGAACGTGTACAGGCCCTGGCCCATCTCGACCGCCGCCGTGTGGATCTCCGCCTCCGGTCCGCCGTCGCTGCGGGCGAGCGTCACCCTCGCCGTCGCCGAGTCGTCGAAACCCTCGCTGAACGCCACGTTCTTGTAGCCGACCGCGAGGCCGACACCGCGCTTCAGCCCCTCGCCGTGGGTGACGTTCCCGGCGCCGCCCGGATAGCGCATGACACCGCGGCCCTGCTCCGGTTCCCTTTCCGGCAGGGGGAGCGCCATGCACCGTTCGATCAGCTCTCGCACCGGGGCGCTCCCCGTGACGACCTGTCCGGTCGGCAGGACCGAGCCGGTGGCGAGGGCGTTGCGCAACCTCAGCTCGACCGGGTCGAGGCCGAGCTCGCGGGCGAGCTTGTCCATCTGGGCCTCGTGGGCGAAGCAGACCTGGGGGGCGCCGAACCCGCGCATCGCGCCGCACGGCGGGTTGTTCGTGTAGACGACCGTGCCCTCGACCCGGACGTGGGGCACCTCGTACGGCCCGGCGGCCATGCTCGCCGCGTTGCCCAAGACGGCGGGGGACGACGAGGCGTAGGCACCGCCGTCGAACATCAGCCGGACGTCCAGGGCGACGAGCTTGCCGTCGCGGTTCGCGCCGTGTCGCATCCAGATGCGGGATGGATGGCGGTGGACGTGGCCGTGGAAGGACTCCTCGCGTCCGTAGCTGAACTTCACGGGACGACCGGTGCGCAACGCCAGCATGCAGGCGTGGATCTGCATATGGATGTCCTCGCGGGACCCGAAGGCGCCGCCGACGCCGGCGAGGTGCAACCGGACCTTGTCCTCGGGCAGGTCGAGACACGGTGCGATCTGCTCCCGGTCGACGTGGAGCCACTGCGTCGTGACGTAGAGGTCCACCCCGCCGTCTTCCGCGGGCACGGCGAGTCCCGCCTCGGGTCCGAGCGCCGCCTGGTCCTGCATGGCCGTCTCGTAGTAGCCGTCGACCCAGACGTCGGCCTTGGCGGAGTCGGGCTCGCCGTGGAGGATGTGGACGTGGCGCAGCACGTTCCCGAACTCGTGGAGTCGCGGGGCGTCAGGAGCGAGCGCTTCTTCCATGTCGAATACGCCGGCGAGGGGCTCGAGGTCGACGGCGATCCTTTCCACCGCTGCCTGCGCCTGACGGGGGGTCGAGGCGGCGACGACGGCGATCGGCTCGCCCGCGTACCGCACGACGTCGTCGGCGAGCACCGGCTGGTCGATGAAGTTCAGTCCGAACCGGTTGATCCCCGGCACGTCGGCGCCCACCATGACCGCCGCGACCCCGGGGCTCGCCACCGCCATCGACGTGTCGACGGATCGGATCCGGGCGTAGGCGGGCTTGGAACGCAACGTCGCGCCGAAGAGCATGCCCTCACGGTGCAGGTCGCTCGCGTAGGCGAACGACCCTTCCACCTTCGGCACCCCGTCGATACGCGGGGCGGCCTCTCCGACCCGGCCTCGGGTCCCGGTGGTGATGGCTGTCGTCAACGGATCTCTCTTGGCTCGAGGCTAGTTGGCTGTCCGTGCCAACTTGCTGGGTGTCTTGGGCATCAGGTGTCGGCGGGGCTCATCGGTTCGGGCGGTGGATGGGCCCGTCGGTCGTGCGCAGCGGCGCGCCCGTGCGGTCCAAAGAACGCCGCGTGACGATCTCGGCACAGATCGAAATCGCCGTCTCTTCGGGGGTCACCGCCCCGATGTCGAGGCCGATCGGGGCCATGACACGGGCCAGCTCCTCGGTCCCGACGCCGGCCTCCCGCAGCCGCTGCTCGCGGTCGGCCGCGGTGCGGCGGGACCCCATGGCGCCGATGTAGCCGACGCGGGTCGCGAGTGCCGCGACGACGGCGGGGACGTCGAACTTGGGGTCATGGGCGAGGACGCAGACCGCGTCACGCGCGCCGAGCGTCGCGCCGATCGTCGCCAGGTAACGGTCGGGCCAGTCGACGACCACCTCGTCGGCCATAGGGAACCGGGCCGGCGTGGCGAAGACCGGGCGCGCGTCGCACACGATGACCCGGTAACCGAGGATCTTCGCCACGTTGGCGAGCGCCGCCGTGAAGTCCACCGCCCCGAAGATGACCATCCGGGGTGGCGGCGCGAACGTCTCGACGAACACGGCGAGATCGCTGCGGCCGGTCTCGCCGTGGGGGCCGTACCGGCGTATGGCGGTCGTTCCGGCTTCGAGATGCCCGAGCACGTCGCGGCGCACCGCGTCGTCGAGCTCGCGGGTCCCGAACGTGCCGGTCGTTTCGCCGCCGGACCGCACGAGCAAGGTCGACCCAGCCGCCGCGGCGCGATCACCCTTGCCCGCCGCCTCGTCGGCCGCCGCCTCGATCACCGTGGCGAGCGCCACCGGAAGCCGTGCCGCGAGATGGCCGTGCAGCGCCTCGAGAATCTCGGGGGCCACCCCGCCATCACCGACGGGTTCGACGAACACCCGGATGGTGCCCCCGCAGGTGAGACCTACGGCGAATGCTTCGTCGTCGGAGTAGCCGAAGGTCGCGATGTGGGCGCGCCCCGACCCGAGGACGTCGAGGGCGTCGGCGACGAGCGCCGTCTCCACGCACCCGCCCGAGACGGACCCGGCGACCTCGCCGTCCTCGCTGACCGCCATGGCGGCGCCAGGCTCCCGGGGAGCTGATCCCTCGGTGCCGATCACCCGGGCGAGCGCCACCCGGCGGCCGGCCGTCCGCCATCGCTCGATGTCGTCGAGGATCTCCTGCACCTGGTCAAGCGTAGGGTGCCGTGGACTGGAGGCTGCGTACATCACCCAGACGAGCCCCTATCGGGCCGTCGCCGTCCCGGCACGGTCGTGCGACCCCGGTTCGGGAATCCTCGGATCGGCACTTTCCCGGTCCGCCCGGGGCTCGCGCCCGGTCCTGGCGAATCGGCCCCGCGGCACCCGGCCTACGATCGATCCGCGATGAGCGGTGAGGATCAGGAGAACTGGATCGCCGTCACGGCGGAGGAACTACCGGTCACCGAGGCGCTGGCGTGGGCGTCGCAGCCGGGTTGCGGAGCCGTCGTCTCGTTCTGCGGGTCGGTCCGCGACCAATCCGAAGGTCGTCCGGGCGTCGTCAGTCTCGAATACGAGGCATATGAGACCTACGCCACGGCGAAGATGTCCGACGTGGCGAGGGCCGTGCGGGCGCGCTATCCCGAGGTGCGGCGGATCGTGCTTCTCCACCGCGTGGGGATGCTTGCGGTCGGCGACGTGTCGGTCACAATTGCCGCCGCCGCCCCGCACCGGTCGGACGCCTTCGCCGCCGCCCGACTCTGTCTCGACCTCGTGAAGGCGACGGTGCCGATCTGGAAGCGCGAGACCTGGGCCGGGGGGTCGGACTGGGGCGAGCACTCCCGGGAGATCGTCGACCTCGCCGACCTCGAAATACCCTGATCGGGCCGGCCCGCGCCGACAACGGCCCGAGCCCGGGGCGGCCCGCCACGCACGGTGGTTCCCCCGGTAGTGGCCTAGTTTGATGACCCGCGCCCCCACCCCCGCTGAAGGTGCCGAACGGCTGGCACGCGCCCTCGACAGGTTTGACCCGTCGGAGCGCCACTCAGTTGTCTTGTTTCCCTGCCGACGGCCGCAACTGCTCAATTTCATCCGCGTAGCGCTTCACGATCGTTTCAAGGGTCGCCACGATGAACAGCAGGTGCTGGACGACCTCGGTCAACTCTGTCGGCGTCAGCGCGCGGTAGCAGGTAAGGACCGCTCCCGGTGAGAACCGACGACCAGCGGGAGAAGCCTGGTGCGCCTCGATCAGCAGTTGCTCTGTCTCATCTCGCAGGCTCATACCAACCTCCATCTCGGACGACGTCGAAAGGGTTGAAACAGTGGCTTTGACCAGGGGAAATGTGCAGGATGCGACGAATCCAAAGTGCAGTCGACTACGCTTTGGATGTTCCTGGGAGAGGAGACGATGAAGCGCAGCCGAGTCAGCGGCGACGCTTCCCAGCGAGCTTGGGAAGTCGTCCGAGTCGCGACCGGACAGGCTGAGCCTGAGTCGGTCCCTAAGAAAGATCCTGCCGCGGTGGCGCGCGGTCGCAAGGGTGCTTTGGCGCGCATGTACCGCCTCACTCCGGCCCAGCGTTCCGAGGATGCTCGGAACGCTGCCAATGTTCGCTGGGGAAATGTCAAAGAGGCGTAACCCCCGCATAAGAGGTGGAGGCGACGGGTATCGAACCCGCTTCGGGAGGGTGACAAGCCGTCCGTAGGTCCAGTACCCGCCCCACTTGTGAACGACCCCGGTTGCCGCCGGGGTCGTTCCGCGTCATTAAGGCTATGTGTCGATTTTGCCGCGCGCGCGGATGCCTAGTCACGGCTCTGAGCATTAAATGTCCTGATACACCCTCTGCGTATACTGGCCAGTATGAACAGGTTGAGCACGGAGCGCAGAGCACAAGTCATCGGCCTTCTCTGCGAGGGCATGAGCATGAGGGCCGTCAGCCGGACAACCGGAGTGGCCCGTCAGACGGTTTCTGATCTGCTCGAAAACATCGGCCAAGCCTGTTCCGAATACCAGGATGCGGTTCTCCGCAACCTGCCCTGCGAGGTTGTCGAGTGCGACGAGATTTGGAGTTTCGTCGGTTCCAAAGCCAGAAACGTCCCAGAGGGCAAAGAGCACGACCCCGACTACGGCGACGTGTGGACCTGGACCGCAATTGACGCGGACACGAAGCTCGTCCCGTCGTGGCTCGTCGGCGAGCGCACATTGGCCGATTGCTACACGTTCCTTGCTGACCTCAAGACACGGCTTAAGAACAACCGCATTCAGCTCACAACCGATGGCCTCTCGCACTACGCGATCGCGGCCGATGCCCTGTGGCGCAACAACGTCGATTTCGCCCAGCTCATTAAGGTCTACGGCGCGCTCGGTTCTGAGAGTCCCGAACAGCGATACAGCCCTGGCGCTTGCACGGGAACCGACATTCGGATCGTGGCTGGCAAACCCGACCCCAGCCGCATCTCGACCAGCTACGTCGAGCGCCAAAACCTCAGCATGAGGATGGGGATGCGTCGATTCACCCGGCTGACCAACGCTTACTCCAAGAAGGTCCAGTTCCACGCTCACGCCGTCAGCCTCTATTTCATGTACTACAACTTCTGCCGCGTGCACTCGTCGCTGACGATCAAGAACGCGGACGGGACGCGGACCAAGCGCACGCCTGCGATGGCGGCAGGGATCGCGACCTTCCCGTGGTCCGTTCAGCAGGTCGCTGGCCTGCTCGATTGAAACTAGGCCACTACCGTTCCCCCTTTCCGCTGGGGACGCAGTTAGCCTGACGGCGACCGATCTCGTCGACGCGTCACCGGAGCTCGCATCACGGAAGCTGAGGGAATGTTCGCGGCCGGGTACCTGGACGTCGCGATGCCCCCGCCGTCGTCCGTGATGGGCGGAACTTTCATCGCGCCGGCGATCGGCCGTCGGAATCCCGCACTCAACCGTTCCAACCGTGCCTCGTGCCGAGGGAGAAGAAGATGGCAGCAGCCGAAACGGTGGAAGTAATCGACCTGTCTGCGGTGACGCAGCCGATTGCCGGAGATGCGGCGGGCAAGAACCTGCTCTCCGTGCACCAGCTGACGGCAGACGACATCGCCACCTACCTCGACGAGGCCTATGCCGCCGAGCGGGCGATCCACGACCCGGAGCGGCGCGGCCTCGCGCTCCTGCCACGCGCCGTCATGAAAGCGATCATGCGGCAGCCCTCAACTCGGACCGGGGGCAGCTGCACCTCGGCCATGCGCAAGCTCGGCGGATCCGCCGAGCTGATCAGCGGCATGAGCAGCTCGTCCGAGGCGAAGGGCGAGTCGCTCGCCGACTCCTGGGTCGCCTTCGCGACCCAGGCCGACATCCTCGGCATCCGGACCGCCGAGAACGGGGGACCGGCGTTCGCGGCGTACGTCATCGCCAAGGCCGTCGAGTACGGCCAACTCGGGGAGGTCGTGCCGGTCATCAACCTCGGCGATGGGCACAACGAGCACCCGACCCAGGCCCTTGGCGACGTGTTCACGGTGCACAAGAAGTTCGGTCGTTTCGACGGGCTGACCGTCACGGTCGTCGGCGACCAGGAGCGCTACCGCGCCCACCACTCCCTGATGATCGGGGCCGCGACGCTCGGCATGCACGTGGTGGCCGTGGAGTCCCCCGCGGCGCGGGTGCCCCGCGAGCTCGTCGCGTTCCTGGGGCCCCGGTTGACGAGGACAGGCGATCTCGACGGGGCCATGCGGGACACGGACGTTCTGTACATCGGCCGGAATCCGGACGAGTACACGGGCGAGGATCCGGCCGAGATCGTGCGCGCCGAGCAGCTCGCCCGTGACTACGCGAGCTGGATCGTCGACTACGAGAGGATCCAGCAGATGTCGCCGGACGCGATCGTGCTCCATCCCAGGCCGCGCCGGGACGAGCTGCACCCCAGCGTCGACTCCGATCCGAGGATGAAAGACGTCGAGCAGATGGCGAACATGATCCCGATGCGGATGGCGATCATCGCCCGGCACCTTGGCGCGTCGATCCTGGCGAACGCCTGAGCGACTCGGCGAGTCGGACTGCCGCCTTCCGACGGCTATCTCGCCGATCAGCTGACTAAGAGGCGGCGTCTCGCGGGGCCCCGCCCGTTTTTTTGGCCGGCTGATTCGCGCTTCCTCTCTGTTGACGCCGGCGCGCTCGTCGCCGGATCGTCGGGGCAAAGGGCGGTGTCACACGGCGCACCTAGCGTGACGGCTCCGATCGGATCGTTCATCGGTCCTTTGCTGCCGGCGGTTCGGGCTGTCCGGGCCGTGCCGGCGATCGGTCGTCCCGACGAGGGTCCTCCTATCAGCGTCACCTACCAACGCGGTGTCGGCCTCCCGCAGCCAAGAGCCGCGGAGCCGCACCGGCCGGTCGGGTCGCTTCGCCCGGATGTCTCGGGTGCACCGCGTCGAGGCGACAGGAGGACGGCCGATGGTCCCGACGAAGAGGCACGCGGAGGTCATCGCCCAGCTCGCCGAGGGGATCGCCAGCCTCACGACGTCTGGGGAGTGGAGGAGGTACCTCGGGTACGTGAGCCGGTTCCACTGCTACAGCCTCAACAACATCCTCCTCATCGCCGCGCAGTGTCCCGAGGCGACGCAGGTGGCGGGTTACCGGTCCTGGGCGAAGCTCAACCGGTACGTGCGGGCAGGGGAGAAGGCGATCTGGATCCTCGCGCCGATCTGCTATCGGCGCGACGACACGACCAGCGACAGCGAGCGCGTCGTCCGGGGCTTCAAGCTCGTGCCCGTCTTCGACGTCTCCCAGACCGACGGAGAGCGACTGCCGACGGTGTGCAGCCGGCTCGTGGGCGACGATCCGGCGGGCTGCTACGACCGGCTCGTCGGTGTCGCCCGATCGCTCGATTTCGTGGTCGAGGATCACGAGTTCTCCGGGGATCTCAACGGCGACTGTTCCCACGCCGATTGCCGCATCCGGGTCGAAGTGCGGAACACGCCGTCCCAGCGCATCAAGACCCTCGCCCACGAACTCGCCCATGCGCTCCTCCACGACGGTTTCGGCGACCGGGCGCTCGCCGAGCTCGAGGCCGAATCGACGGCATACGTCGTGTGCCGGGCGCTCGGCATCGACAGCGGCGATTACTCCTTCGGATACGTCGCAGCCTGGGCCGGCGGCGGCGAGCAAGCGATCGGCACCGTGCGCGGATCCTGCGGGCGCATCCAGCAGACCGCGGCCGCGATCCTCTCCCGGGCGCAGGCGGAACGGGACGACCGGGCGGCGTAGGCCGTCCGAGCGCGGGCGGTCCGCGCTTCCTGCGATAATCAAGTCGGTCAGCGGAGGTGTGCTGGCGGGATGGGGTTGTGCCCCGGTGTCCGTTCGGGTCGGTGTGACGGGCCTTGGTTTGGCACGATAGAACGTGATGCGGGATGACGACGGGACAGTGACAGTTTCCTCGGATACACCTCAGGGTTCGAATCGGATCGGGCTGCTCGAGAGCGCGTTCGCGTTCTCGCCGCTCGAGACCGTCTGCGAAGCGATCGAGGCGGCCATGACGATCGATCCCCAGCTCCTCATCGAACGCCAGGGCGACCGCTACCGCTGGAGTTTCGCCACGAAAGACGGTGCTTTCGCCCTTCTCAACAAGGCGGCGAAGTTCCTCGGGATCGACCAGTCGCACCTGCTCGTCGGGTTCCGGACGCTCGACGACGGCACCTGCGTGCTCCACGACGACCGGGTCGGGTTCGAGCCGTCCGACGACTCGGCGCTCATCAGTTTCAAGGTCCCGAGCACCGAGTCGGAGATCGCTGACCAGATCCGCGGGCAGTTCTCGCCGAACGGCAGCTAGAGAGTCGTCCGCCCGCCGGCCGGCCCGCTTACCCGGGCAACCCGGCACGGGCGGTTGCCGGGGACGATGCTTGGTCAGGCCCAGCCGAGCTCGCCGAGGCGGGCGTCCCCGATCCCGAAGTGGTGGGCGACCTCGTGGATCACGGTCTTGCGCACGGTCGCCGTGACCTCCTCCTCGGTCCGGCAACTCGCGCAGATGCTCCGCATGAAGATCGTGATCCGGTCGGGCAGGACCGCCGAGTACGAGATGCCTCGACGGGTCAACGGCACACCCTCGTAGAGCCCGAACAGCCTGCCGGCCGGCGCGTACGGGTCGACCGAGACCGAGACGTTCTCCATCTGGCGGCCGAGGCTCTCCGGGAGCGAGTCGAGGGCCGAGGCGACGAGCTCCTCGAACCGCTCGGTCGTCATGGTGACCACGATCCCGATCATCGCGCCCTGCCGCGGACAGAGCGACGCCAGGAGGAGTCGCGCGGCCCTCGGAGCGGCGGCTCGTGCGGAGGGCCAACCGGAGCGTCGGTTTGCCGACGGGGCCATGCGGCGGGGCAGACTCTTCCCGTGACCGATGAGCGAAGACGACCTGCCTCCCGACGTCCCTCCCACAAGGCCGCGGCGACCGAGCTCGCCGGGCGGGACCCGGTGCTCGCTTCGTTGCTCGAGGCCGCGGGGCCGCCCGTCTTTCGGCCGCCGAGTGACTCCGCGTTCGCGGCGCTCACGCGATCGGTGCTCTACCAGCAGCTCGCCGGTGCGGCGGCCGCCGCGATCCACGGCCGGCTCATCGCGGCGATGGGTGATCCGGATGACCCCGCGGCCCTGCTTGGCCTGTCCGACGACGACCTGCGGGCCGTCGGGCTGTCTCGCAACAAGACTGAGTCGCTGCGCGACCTCGCGGCGAAGGTGCTCGACGGGACCGTCGACCTCGACCCGCGCCACCTCGCTCGGGCCGACGACGAGGACATCGTGGCGCACCTGTCGATGGTGCGCGGGATCGGCCGGTGGACGGCACAGATGTTCCTCATGTTCCAGCTGCGGCGTATCGACGTGTGGCCGGTCGGGGACTTCGGCGTGCGCCGGGGCTACGGGCTCGCCTGGCGGGTGCCGGCGCCGACCGAGCGCGAGCTTGAACCGCTCGGCGACGCCTTCCGTCCATACCGGTCGGTCGCCGCCTGGTACTGCTGGCGCGCCTGCGAGCTCCTGGCGGGCGCCGCCGATAGCGAGCTCACGCGATAGGGGCGTGTTTCGGCGATGGAGTCCGTTGACCTGCGGATCGTCTCGGGCGCCGAACGCCGTGCGCTCCCGGGTTGGGCTCCGCGCCGACGCCGTTCGCTCCCGGGCTGAGTCGTTCGGCCCCTCTACCCGGCTCGATGCCCGATGTCGAGAGGCACCTCGTAGTGGAGGAGCCCGCCATCGGTGCCCACGAGGCGGAATCCGGCCCGGACGAGGGTCCGTTGCGAAGCGATGTTGTCCACAGTCGTGTCGGCGATCACCCTCGACACTCCGTGGTCGGCGGCCATGGCCAGCAAGGCGGCGACCGCCTCTGCGGCGTAGCCGTGGCCGCGGGCCGAAGGAGCCAGGCCGTAGCCGATCTCGACGCATCCGCCGTCTGGCGGTCCCTTGAAGCCAATTCCCCCGATTGCTTGCCCGTCGGCCAGGCGGGTGATCCGGTAGTGGCCGAACGGCCGTTGCTCTCCACGCTCGGTCGTCGCGCGAAGGAAGCTCCCCACGGCGTCAACGTCGCCCTCGAAGGGGAAATCCTCCGCCCAAGAATCGGCGGGTCCCGCACTTCGAGCGAGGATGCGTTTTCCCTCAGCGACATCGATCGCGTGCAGCTGCAGGCGTGATGTCCGGACGTCGGTCACCGCGCCATCGAAGCAGCCCCCATCGCCAAGCGCCACCGAGTTCCATCACGGTTGTGACGAGTCTTCCCAACTGTGAGGTGGGCGAGAGTGGCGGATGCCGATTCCCAACGACCGAACGCCAGGCGATCGCCGGGCCCTCTACGACAGCACCCGGCGGCGGAAGTTGTGCAGGCCGAGCGTCAGGAAGATGGCGCAGAAGCCGAGGAGCGCCGGGTAGACGACGTAGAGGTGGAGGTGCGCCGAGGCCGTGAAGGCGGCCCGCATCCCCTCGTTCACGTAGATGAGCGGGTTGACGAGCACAACTGTTTGCAGCCAGTGCCAGGCGCCGAGCTTCACCGGTGCGAGCCGCGTCCAGGGGTAGTAGGTCCCGCCGAGGAACGTGACCGGCAGGATGACGAACCCGAACATCAGCCCGATGTTGCGCGGTTCGAAACTCGTGCCCAGCACGAGCCCGAGCGAGGCCATCGTCGCGCACGAGATCGGCACGAGCGTGAGGATGATCCACCAGTGCAGGTCGATCTGGGCCTCCACCCCCGCGGCATGGACGAGCGAGGCGATCGGCAGGACGATGGCGGCCGAGATCATCCCCTGGATCGCCCCCGACAGCACCTTGGCGATGGCGACGAGCCAGATCGGGCAGGGCGCCTGGACGCGGTCCTCGATCTCGCGGGTGAACCCGAACTCCTGGGAGAGCTGCAGCGCGACCGACTGCACGCCCTGGAACATGATCGAGATCCCGACGACGCCCGGAACGAGCACCGTCGCGAACGAGGCCTCGCCGCCCGTCCCATGCGCGCCGCCGACGGACTGGCCGATCTTCGGGAACACGTAGAGGAAGACGAAGCACAAAAGGAACGGCTGGACGAGCGTGCGGATCGTGAACTCGAAGATGTTCTTGCGCAGCACCGTCAAGTCCCGCAGCAGGAGCGCCCGCAGGGCGACCCGGCTCGCGGCGAGCGTGGTCCGGCGCGGCTGGGTGACGACCGGGGCGTGGCCCGAGATCAGCGAAGCGTCGGCGGTCATTGCTCCCTCAGCTCCCGTCCGGTGAGGTTGATGAAGACCGTCTCGAGGCTCGGCTCGGTGACGGCAAGATCGGCGACGTCGAAGCCCGCCGCCTCGGCGGCGGTGGCGACCCGGGCGACGAGGCGGGTCCCGCCCCGCACGTGGAGCTCGAGGCCGTCCTCGGTGCGCCGTGTGCGGGTGACGCCGGTGATCTGGTTGGCGAGCGCGCGTTCGAGCGCTTCCGGGTCGCCCGTCGTCTTTATCGTGACGATCGTGTCCGCGCCGACGGTTTGCTTGAGGTTCGCCGGCGTGTCGAGGGCGAGAACCCTGCCGTGGTCCATGATCGCCACCCGGCCGCAGAGCCGGTCCGCCTCCTCCATGTAGTGCGTGGTGAGCAGGATCGTCTGACCGTCCGCGTTCAGCTGCTGGAGCAGATCCCAGAGGGCGAGTCGGCTCTGGGGGTCGAGCCCGGCGGTGGGCTCGTCCATGAACAGCACCGCCGGCCGGTGGAAGATCGAGCGGGCAACCATCAGCCGCTGCGCCATCCCGCCGGATAGCGCGTAGACCGACGCCGTCGCCCACTTCGTGAGCTGGAACTGCTCGAGGAGCTCGTCGGCTGTCCGGCGGGACTGCGCCGCGCCGATGCCGAAGAGACGACCGTGGAAGTACAGGTTCTCCCACACGCTCAGTTGGCGGTCGAGCGAGTTCGTCTGCGAGACGACGCCGATCAGCTGCTTGGTGGGCGAAGGGTGTCGGACGACGTCGATGCCCGCGACGAAGGCCCTGCCGGACGTCGGGATGACCCGGGTCGTGAGCATCCCCGCAGTCGTCGTCTTGCCGGCCCCGTTGGGGCCGAGCAGGCCGAAGATCTCGCCCTTGTCGATCGCCAGGTTCAGCTCGTCGACGGCGCGGAAATCGGTCCCGGCGTAGACCTTCGTTAAGTCGACCGTGCGGACGACGGCGCCGTCGTCCCCGGAGGGACGGGAAGCCGTCGCACGGCGGGCCGCGGTCACGAAGGATTCGCCGGGCCCGGCGGTGACGTCTCGAACGGCGATGCGGAGTCCATCACAAGACCGAGCCCGAACCTAACGGCGCCGGGCGGGGACGTGTCCCGCCCTGGGGTCGGGCGCATCACCGGGCGTTGTCGTCGTCCGCTGGGGCGAGCTCCACCGAGACGTCGATCTCGCCGTCTCCCGTTTGGAGCTCGAGGTCGTCGATCACCCCGGCGGAGACGAGGTCGTCGGTGGCGAGGCGTACGCGGTCGAGCGTCGCCGACGGCGCGGTGACGACGACATGCGCGCAGCGCGCCCGCATCGAGCGTTTCGCCGCGGTCTTCGCGCGGCGGACCGCTCCGAGGACCGTGCCGACTTGGTCGAGCAGCCGGCCGTCAGACCCGGAGCCTGCGCCGGCGAGCTCGGCCGGCGTCGGCCAGGAGGCGGCGTGGACGGATCCCGCGTGGCTCCACGACCATGCCTCCTCGGTCGCGAACGGCAGGAACGGGGCGAACAGGCGCAGTTGCGTGTCGAGGGCGAGGGCGAGGGCCCGGCGGGCCGAATCGGCGGTCGGCCCCGTGCCGTAGGCGCGTCCCTTGACGAGCTCGAGGTAGTCGTCACAGAAGGTCCAGAAGAAGTGTTCGATCCGCTCGAGCGCCCGGGCGTGCTCGTAGTTCTCGAAGGCCTCGGTCGCGTCGGCGACGACCGCGGCGAGGAGTCCGAGCATCGCCGTGTCGAGGGGATGGCTCGGCGGTACGGAGGTGTCGGCTGACGCGTCCCGAGCATCGTCAGAGAGGCGCTGCAGGATGAACTTCGTCGCGTTGAGGATCTTGATCGCGAGCCGCCGGCCGATGCGCATCTGCTGGTCGTCGAAGGTGGTGTCGACGCCGAGGCGGGCGGACGCCGCCCAGTAGCGGACCGCGTCGGTCCCGTGGGCGTCGAGCGAGTCGCTCGGCACGACGACGTTGCCTTTCGACTTCGAGATCTTCTTGTGATCCGGGTCGAGGATCCACCCGGAGATCGCGACGTGTCTCCAGGGCACGCAACCGTGCTCGAGCTCGCTGCGCACCACCGACGAGAACAGCCACGTCCGGATGATCTCGTGCGCCTGGGGGCGCAGGTCCATCGGGAAGACCCGGTCGAAAAGGTCGGGCCGGTCGGCCCAGTGCCCGGCGATGTGGGGGCTGAGCGACGACGTGGCCCAGGTGTCCATCACGTCGGGGTCGGCGACGAACCCCACCGGCTCGCCCCGTTGGTCCGCCCGGAAGCCGTCCGGGACGGCGGTCGCCGGGTCGAGGGGGAGCTGGGACTCCTCGGCGAGGATGGGATGGTCGTCATCGACCGACCCGTCCGCCCGCACGGCGTACCAGACCGGGAAGGGCACGCCGAAGTAGCGCTGGCGCGAGATGTTCCAGTCCCCGGTGAGTCCCTCGACCCAGGCCTCGTAGCGGGTCCGCATGAAATCGGGGTGCCAGGTGATCTCGCGTCCGGCTTCGATCAGCCGCTGCCGCCGCTCGAGCGTCCGGACGTACCACTGGCGGGACGAGACGATCTCGAGGGGCCGTTCGCCCTTCTCGTAGAAGTTGACGAAGTGCGTGATGCGCCGCGGCTCGCCGACGAGATCGCCCGAGGCCGCGAGCAGTTCGGCGATCCGAGTCCGGGCCTGGCGGGCCGTCAGCCCCTCGAGCTCGGCGTACGCCGAGCTCGCCCGTCCGGCGTCGCGGCTCTCCCAGCCGGGGGTTCCGAACGGGGCGCGGCCGAGGCGGCCGTCGCGCAGGACGATCGTCCGGGTGGCGAGGCCGAGGTCGCGCCACCAGGTGACGTCGGTGAGGTCGCCGAAGGTGCAGACCATCGCGATGCCGGAGCCCTTCTCGGGGTCGGCGAGCGGGTGGGGGTGGACCGGGATCTCCACCCCGAACAACGGCGTGACCACGGTCGTGCCGAACAGCCCCTGGTAGCGGGCGTCGTCGGGGTTGGCGACGAGCGCGACACAGGCCGGGATGAGTTCCGGCCGGGTCGTCTCGATCTCGACCGGCGCGCCGGTCTCAGCCGACGAGAAGCGCACACGGAAGAAGTTCGCCTCGATCTCCCGGTCCTCGAGCTCGGCCTGGGCGACGGCCGACTGGAAATCGACGTCCCACAGCGTCGGCGCCTCCTGGCGGTAGGCGTGGCCGGCGGCCACCATCCGCAGGAAAGCGCGCTGGGACGTCCGCTGGGCAAGCCGGCCGATGGTCGTGTACTGGTCCGCCCAGTTGACGCTGAGCCCGATCCGGCGGAACAGCGCCTCGAAGGCCTGCTCGTCCTCGGACGTGAGCTTGTGGCAGAGCTCGACGAAGTTCGGCCGGGAGATGGACAGCGGGTGCTTCGGGGGTTTCGCCGGCGGGATGAACCCGCCGTCGTAGGGGACGGATGGGTCGCAGCGGACCCCGTAGTGGTTCTGAACCCGGCGTTCGGTCGGCAGGCCGTTGTCGTCCCAGCCGATCGGATAGAAGACGGCCTTGCCGCGCATGCGCTGGAACCTGGCGACGAAATCGGTCTGGGTGAACGAGAAGATGTGCCCGACGTGCAACGCGCCCGAGACCGTCGGTGGCGGCGTGTCGATCGAGTAGACCTCGGCGCGCGCTTTGGAATCGTCGAAGCGGTACGTCCCCCAGGCGTCCCAGCGCGCCGCCCAGCGCTCCTCGAGCCCTTCGAGCTGCGGGTGATCGGGAATCCTGATCACCCGACCCGACTGGTCATCGGCGGTCGCGGCGGGCACCGGGTCCGAGCTCGCTCGATTCTCGGCCGCCGGGTCGAAGGCGCGTGCCGTGGTGGGCTCGTCTTCGGCTTGCATCGGACTAGTACCGTAGTCGTGTGCTCAGGTTGCGCGACACGCTCACCGGTCGCGTCGCCGAGCTGGAGCCCCGCGACGCGGGCGTCGTCGGTCTCTACGTGTGCGGTCCGACCGTGTACGGCGCCCCGCACGTCGGCCACGGTCGCTTCGCCCTCGTCTACGACGTGCTGCGGCGCTATCTCGAGTTCTCCGGCTTCGAGGTGCACCACGTCTCGAACGTCACGGACATCGACGACAAGATCATCGAACGCGCCGCCACCGAGGGCCGCGACTGGCGCGACGTGGCGCACGACGCCGAAGCCGAGTGGTGGGCCGCGATGGACAAGATGGGCCTCGCTCGGCCGACCGAGATCCCCCACGCGACCGACTACATCGCCGAGATGATCGATCTCGTCGGCGAACTCGTCGGGCGGGGATCCGCCTACGAGACGGACGATGGCGTGTATCTCGACACCTCGACGGTAAAGGATTACGGCCTGTTGAAGCACCAGAGCATCGAGTCGCTGCGGGCGGGCGCCCGGGTCGAGGTCGACGAGCACAAGCGATCGCCCGTCGACTTCGCGCTGTGGAAACGATCGAAGCCCGGGGAACCGAGCTGGGATGGGCCGTTCGGACCGGGGCGCCCCGGCTGGCACACCGAGTGCGTCGTCATGTCGCTCTCACTGTTGGGCGAGGGCTTCGACCTCCACGGCGGCGGGGAGGACCTCATCTTCCCCCACCACGAGAACGAACGGGCTCAGGCGGTGGCCGACGGCAGGGCCTTCGCCCGTCACTGGATGCACAACGGGCTCGTTCGCGTCGACGGGGAGAAGATGTCGAAGTCGCTCGGTAACTTCACGACGATGGCGGAGCTCCTCGAGCGATCCGACGCCCGCGCCTACCGGCTTCTCGTGCTCGGTTCGCACTACCGCCAGCCGGTCGAGGTGAACGAGCAGACGCTCGAGGACGCGACGACGACGCTGCAGCGCCTCGACGGTCTCGCCCGGCGATTCGCCGACGCGATCCCTGACGCCCAAGAAAACGATGGAGGTGAGGAGCGGCGTCGGTTCTGCGAGGCGATGGACGACGACCTCGACACGCCGCGTGCGCTGGGGGGGCTGTTCTCGGCGATGCGCCGGGCGAACACCCTGGGCGACGCGGGGGAGCTGCGTGCCGGGGGGTCGGTCGCGCGTGTCGTGCTGGACCTTTTCGCGGCGCTCGGCGTCACCGCCGGGGGAGTGCGGCACGTGGCGAGCGACGAGGTGCGAGAACTCGTCGATCGACGGGACGCGGCGCGAGCGGCGCGGGACTACGCCGCGGCGGACCGACTCCGGGTCGAGATCGAAGAGCTGGGCTGGGTCGTCGAGGACACGCCCGGGGGGACGCGGATCTACCGCCAGTCCGGCTAGATATCCCACGGCCCGAAGATGTCAAGCGGCCTCGGTGAGTTGGCTCTCTGAACGGTGGCCCCAGGCGGTGTGCTCGTCGTAGAAGCTGCCGTTGGCGAGACAGCCATGGAGGATGCCGACGAGCCGGTTCCCGAGGGCTCTGAGCGCCGCATGGTGGGTGTCGCCGGCGTGCCGGTGGGCGTCGTAGAAGGCGCGGGCCCCCGGCGACGTGGTGAGGCTCGCAAAGGCCCACAGGTAGATCGCGTCAGCGAGGCGCATGTTGCGGGCGTAGCGGGCGAGCACGACGCGCTTGGTGCCCGACGCGCGGGTGATTGGCGACGTGCCGGCGTAGTTCTTGCGAGACTTGGCACTGGCGTAACGGTCCGGGTCATCCCCGAACTCGCCGAGCACCCGGGCGCCGAGGATGGTCCCCAGTCCTGGCAAGGAACGGACCACCTTGGCGGCCGGGTGCTACTCAAAACCCGCTTCGAGCTGCTGCGCGAGGTTCGCGATCTCGGCGTTCATCGTCGAGATCACCGCCACCGACGCCTTGACTGAAGCACCCATCGCGCTCGCCACCAGCGCGGAGCCCTGGAGCTGGGGTGCGCGCAGTGCCTCCTGGATCTCTCGAGCTCGCTCGTCGATCCGTCGCTGCCGCCCGCCCCGGCGCAGTGCCGAGGCGATCTTTGCCAGCGAAAGCGCCGCTCCGAGGCTCGGGGTCGGCGCCACTCGCAACACCTCTGTGGCATCTGCGCTCGCCAGGTCGTCGAAGGTGGAGAGCGCCGCCGGGTAGAACTCTCGCAGCGTCGAGCGCAGCGCGTTGGCCTGCCGGCCTCTCGACCAGATCATCGACTGGTGAGCCCGGGCGAGGACCTTCACCGCTTCGACGACCTCGGAGTCACCAGCGATGGGGCGGTGGTTGTGCCGGTCGGTGCGGACCATGTCGGCGAGCACCTTGGCGTCGCCGGGATCGGACTTCGCGCCTGAGGTCGAGTGGCGGTCCCGATAGCGCGAGGTCGACATCGGGTTCACGGCGAACACGAGATAGCCCGCTGCGACGAGCGCCGCGACGAACAGGCCCCGGTCGGTCTCGATCCCGACGATCACCTCGCTCGGATCTTCGGTATGCACACCGACGAGCTCGTGAAAACGGGCGATCCCCTCGACGCCCTCGGGCAGCCGGCCTCCCCCGAGGCGCCTGCCCTCTGCGTCCTCAACGTGCACGTCGTGGTGGGCCTCGGCCCAGTCCACTCCGACAAAGATCATCTGACTCCTCCCATCGACGGCACCGGCGTCGAGCCCGAGGACCCCAGCAGCTTCCTAATGGTTCAGTGCTCGAGGCACGACATCCCACCAGCCGTCGAAGGAGACCTCACCGACCGACCGGGGCACGATCTAGCCGTAGGGCTCGAGGCCCTGAGGCTCGCAGTGCTCACCCGTCGGTAGCTCGGTTGACCAGCCTCGCTTGTTAATCAGGCGAGGTGGTCGATCCCCATTAGGGGCTCCGGCAACCGGTCGGTGCGGCCAACCTGCCGGAGCGCTCGCCGGTTGGGCCCTCCCGGCGCCCGTTGCCGCGACCCGGATTCCCGGCGGAAAGAGCTCGGCTTCTCGCCGCTCGGACCCCGCAACGGTTGGGCGGGTTGCGGACGTGACCGGGGAGACGTCGTGTACTTCGTGCCCCAGAGGGGGACATCGAGACGCCCCTGCCGCCTTCACCGTGGCGCGGCGGGTGACGTCGGGGGATTGGACTGGTAGTCTGCGCGCCGAGAGAAACTGCCTAGTCGATTCCGTCGTCTCGCGATTGCCGGAAAGCGTCTGGTCCGCAAGGATCGGCCGGTCAGCTCAGGCGGCGGTGACCATGGCGATCGCTCTCTGCACGTGTGATCGAACGAAGGGGGATCGCCGAAGTGGCGACCGGAACAGTGAAGTGGTTCAACGCTGAGAAGGGCTACGGCTTCATCTCGCAAGAGGGCGGCGCCGATGTGTTCGTGCATCACTCCGCCATCCAGATGAACGGCTACCGCACGCTCGAAGAGGGTCAGCAGGTCGAGTTCGAGGTTCAGGAGGGGCAGAAGGGCCTCCAAGCGGCGAACGTTCGGCCAGTCTGATCGTCTGACGTCTCGGCGGACCGCTTCTCCGGCCGTCGGGGCGCTCGCGACGAATCGAGCGCGGACCCCTGGATCCGCAACTGCTGCGTCATCGTCGTCGCGCGCCTCTCCGGCCCTCGAGGCCGGCGCGCGGCCAGGTGGCGATCCGGGCGGCGGATTCCGGGCGCGTGGCGCCGGTCGGGGGGTGGGGTGGTTGCGAGGGGGCGGTCCCTCGCCTAGAACAGCACCGTGACTCGACGCGCGCTCATCACCGGTGTCACCGGCCAGGACGGTTCGTACCTCGCGGAGTTCCTCCTCGACAAGGACTACGAGGTGTTCGGCATGGTCCGCCGCTCGAGCACCGTCACCTTCGAACGCGTCGCCCACATCCAGGACCGCATCACGCTCGTGCCGGGCGAGATCCTCGACGAGGTCTCGATCATCAACGTCCTGCGAGAGTGCGAGCCGGACGAGCTGTACAACCTCGCCGCGCAGTCGTTCGTGCAGACCTCGTTCAGCCAGCCGGTCTTCACCGGAGAGGCGACGGCGCTGGGGGTGACGAGGGTGCTCGACGCCATCCGGTTCGTCGACCCCAAGATCCGCTTCTACCAGGCGAGCTCGTCCGAGATGTTCGGCAAGGTCCACGAATCACCGCAGAACGAGCTGACGCCTTTCCATCCGCGTAGCCCCTATGGCGTCGCCAAGGTCTACGGCCACTGGATCACCGTCAACTACCGCGAAAGCTACGGGCTCCACGCCTCCTCGGGGATCCTTTTCAACCACGAGAGTCCGAGGCGGGGCCTCGAGTTCGTGACCCGGAAGATTACGAACGCCGCGGCGCGCATCGCGATCGGCCTCGAGCGAGAGGTTCGGCTCGGCAACCTCGACGCGCAGCGTGACTGGGGTTTTGCCGCTGACTACGTGCGGGCGATGTGGCTCATGCTGCAACAGGACGCGCCCGATGATTTCGTCATCGCGACCGGCGAGACGCACTCGGTGCGGGAGCTGTGCGATGTGGCCTTCAGCCGGGTGGGATTGCACTGGGAGGACCACGTCGTCGTCGACGAGAAGTTCCTGCGCCCGGCGGAGGTCGACGTCCTCGTCGGCGACGCGACGAAGGCGCATACGAAGCTCGACTGGAAGCCCGAGATCGGCTTCCCCGACCTCATCGAGATGATGGTCGACGCCGATCTCGCCACGCTTCGGCGCTGAAGACTTCCCAGGCGCCGGATCAGTCGGCGACGACGCGGCCTCGGCGGACCGGCGGCTGGGGCAGGCACCACCCCCCGGCTGCCCGGTCAGAGCGCCAGCGACCGCAGTTGTCCGACGACGGTGGGGAAGGCGCTGGCGAACGCGGCGACGTCCTCGTCGGTTGTCGACCAGCCGACGGAGCAGCGGAGTGAACGATCGGCGTCGACGCCCATCGCCGCCAAGGCGGGGGACGGCTTGAACGCCTCGGAGGCGCACGCCGACCCGGAATGGACCGCCACGCCCGCCTGATCGAGTCCCATGACGACGCCTTCGGCCCTCACCCCCGGGACCCCGAAGCAGACGAGCTGCGGGACGCGCCCGACCGGGTCGCCGTACTCGGAGACGCCTTCGACGCCGAGTGCCGCCTCCGCGATCTCTTCGGTGAGGAACCGGGCCCGCTTCGCGGCGTCCTCGAGGACTCCCGGTGCGGCGAGAGCTCGCGCCACGGCACCGAAGCCGACGATCGAAAGGACGCTCTCCATCCCCGCCCGGCGCGCCCGCTCCTCGGCGCCGCCGAGGAGCAGCGGCGGGACACGGGTGCGGCGGCCGACGACGAGCGCCCCGACGCCGGTCGGTCCGCCGAACTTGTGCGCGGAGACCGACACGAAAGCGGCGTCGAGCGCGGCGAGGTCGACGGCCGTCTGGCCGATCGCCATGCACGCGTCGACGTGGACGGGAACCCGGACCCGCCGGCAATGCTCGACGATCTCGCCGACCGGCTGGACAGTCCCCACCTGATGGTTCGCAAATTGGCAGTTGACGAGGGCCGGCAGCGAATCACGCCTCGCCAGCAGGGCGTCAACCGACCCGATGTTGACCCGGCCGACGTGGTCGACCGGGATTGTCGTGACGGGGCCGTGACGCTCCGCCGAACGCCGGACCGAGGAGTGCTCGACCGGGCTGAACACGATCGGACCGGTGTGGTCCGCCTCCCGCGCCGCCCAGTTCGCCCAGTTCGCCGATTCCGTACCGCCGGAGGTGAAGATCACCTGGCGGCCGCTCACCCCGACGAGGTCGGCGACGGCCTCGCGCGCCTCCTCGATGGCGGCCGCGACGATGCGCCCTTCCTCGTAAGGACGCCCCGCGTCGGCATACACGCCGCGGTCGAGCCACGAGGCGATGGCCGCGGCGGCTTCTGGCCGTAGCGGACTCGTCGAGGCGTGGTCGAGGTAGTGCCGGGCCACGCCGCCTACCCGGCGACGCTCGAGCAGGACCGGTCGCCGAGGGCGCGCGACGAGAGCCGGACAGGGACCTCGTCGCCGCAGAGCCCGGCGAGCAGTCCCTTCACCATTCCCCGGTCGACGGCGCAGAGCACCGGGTGTTCGAGGACGACCTCCCCGAACGGACAGTGCTCGCGCACGACCCAGGTCGTCGTGTTGTCGCTCTCGGCGCGGGCGGCGAACCCCTGGGCGGTGAGCGCGTCGACGACGGCGGACATCGCGGCGCGCATCGAGCGCTGCGACTCACCCGGCGCCATCTCAGCGGCGAGGGCGCGCCCGTATTCCTCGCCGACCTCTTCGGCGAGCTGGTCGGCGACGGCGGGGTCAAGCGCGGCGAGCGACCGCACGAGCAGGTTGATGACGAGCTCGTTCGGCCGGGACGGGATCGGCACGGTCGTCGCTCGTGACGATGGCCGGTAGCGCTTCGAGGGCCGGCCGGCGCCGGGGGCGGCGCGGTCGAGCGTGACCTCGAGGTAACCGCCGGCGGCGAGCTTGTCGAGATGGTGGCGGGCGACGTTCGGGTGGAGCGCGAACTTCCGGGCGACCTCAGCGGCGGTCGCACCGTCCACCTCCCGGCAGAAAAGGTAGACGTGACGGCGGGTCGCGTCACCGAAGGCGCTGGTGATGGCGGCGACCGCGGCGGAAAACGATTCGTCGTCGCCATCCCGGCCCGGCGAAGGGCGTGTTGCGTCGTCGATCTCGTGGACGGGTCGGCGGCTCGTGCTCGACATGAAACCTGCCGGCGCCCGGGAAGGAGCAGAGCGCACGCTTGGTATTCTACCTGCGACGCGCCGGGTCCCCGGCGTCCTCGTCTCCGGGCTGGAGCCGTGACTCGCGATGGATGATCCGAATCTCGCCGCGTTGCGCGCGGCCTTCGAAGCGGTCGAAGACCCGTTCCTTTTCGCTTCACTCGGCGAGGCCGGCGTGCTCGGCGACGTGCGGACACGGGGCAATGGCGTCGACGTCGTCGTGCGGATCCCGGCCGACGAGCATCCGGCCATAGACGAGCTGCGCCGGCGCCTCACGGAGGCAGCAGCAGCCTCCGGTGCGCCCGTGGCGGTCGACGTCGTGACCGAGGCGATGGGTCCCGACGAGGTCGATGCGCTCGGCGAACGGCTGCGCGCCCTCGGGCGGCGCGGCGACGGTCGCCCGCTCGGCGCGACGCGCGTGCTCACGATCGCCTCGGGCAAGGGCGGCGTCGGCAAATCGACGGTAACGGTGAACCTCGCCGTGGCGCTGGCGAAGGGCGGTCACACGGTCGGGTTGCTCGATGCCGATGTTTACGGCTTCTCAGTCCCGCGGATGCTCGGCGCGCGACGGGAGCCGGTCGTCGTCGGCCCGACGATCCTGCCCCCTGTTGCCCACGGCGTGCGCTGCGTGTCGATGGGGTTCTTCGTCGACGAGAACCGGGCGGTGGCCTGGCGCGGCCCGATGCTCCACAAGGCGCTCGAGCAGTTCATCACCGAGGTCCACTGGGGGGATCCGGAGTTCCTCCTCATCGACATGCCGCCGGGCACGGGCGACGTCGCGCTCTCGGTCGCGCAGCACCTGCCGGCCGCGGAGCTGTACGTCGTGACGACGCCGCAGCCCGCCGCCGAACGGGTCGCGCAGCGTGCCGGAGCGCTCGCCCGCGAGCTCCGGCTGTCGGTCCGTGGCGTCATCGAGAACATGTCCTGGTTCACGGGTCCCGACGGCGCCCGTCTGGAGCTGTTCGGTGCGGGCGGCGGAGCCGACCTGGCGTCTGAACTCGGCGTCGAGCTGCTCGCCCAGGTCCCCTTCGACCCCGCGGTGCGGGCGGGCGCGGACGAGGGACGCCCCGCGGCACTCGTCGATGCGGCATCCGACGTCGCGAAGGCGTTCGAGGCCCTCGCGGCCCGCGTCGTCGCCCTCGGCCCGTCTCGGATCTACCGCCGCGAGCTCAACATCACCTGAGCCCGCGCAAACCGGGCGATCTCGCCCCGGCGACCGTCGCTGACACGTGATCCGGAGCCGGTTCCGGTCGCGCGCCCACGTAGGCTCGAACCGTGGGATCGACGAGGGATCCGGAAGACCGGAGGGGCGGCCCGCCCACCGGGGGCGCGACGGCGGACCGCGCCTCGATCTGGGCGGCGACGATGGAGGGTTACCTCCTCGACCCCGACTCCGGGGTGTGCGTCGCCCACGCCACGAGCCACGCAGGAACTGGCACGGTCATTCGGAGAGCGCGCACGGAGCGCGAAGCCGAACAGGACGCCGTCCTCGCACCGGGGGCCGCGAGGGCCGTCGGCGCAGGGACGAGGTCCCGGCCCGAGGAACCGGATCCGCTGCGGACCTGTTTCGAGCGCGACCGTGACCGGGTGCTCCATTCCGCCGCGTTCCGCCGCCTGGCGGGCAAGACCCAGGTCTTCATCGATCCGCTCGACCACCAGCGGACGCGTCTCACGCACGCGATGGAGGTCGCCCAGGTCGCACTGGCGATCGCCCGGGCGACACGCCTCAACGAGGATCTCGTCTACGCCGCGTCGATCGCCCACGACTGCGGGCACGGCCCGGGCGGGCACGCCAGCGAGGAGGCGTTCGGCCCGTTCGTCGAAGGGGGTTTCGACCACGCCTCGTGGGGAGCCGATGTCGCGCTGCGGTCCCTCAACCTGTGCGAGGAGACGCTCGACGCCGTGCGGAACCACTCCTGGTCGCGCCCCGCGCCGGCGACTCCCGAGGGCGAGGTGCTGTCCTGGGCGGATCGGATCGCCTACGTCTGTCACGACTTCGAGGACGCGGTCGCCGCCGGGATCGTCCGCCCGGAGGATCTGCCCGCCCTCGTCGCGCAGCGCTGCGGGTCGACGCGCGCCTCCCAGATCTCGTCGTTCATCTCCGGCGTCATCGAGGCGATCGAGAAGACGGGGTCGGTCGGCATGACAGTCGACCGCGCCGAGGCTCTGGCGGCGTTCAGGGAGTGGAACTACGAGCGCATCTACCTGCGGCCGGACTCCGTCGAGCAGGGGCGCCGGGTGCGCCGGCTTCTCGAGGCGCTCGTCGAGGCGTACGCGCAAGCGCCGGAGCTGCTCCCGGAGGACCGGGCACGCCGGTGGGGCGCCGCGACTCCCGAGGCATTGCGGGCCGCGGTCGAGTACGTCGCGGGCATGACCGACCGTTTCGCCGTCGAGGCCGCAATCCGCCTCCTCGACTGGCCCGAGGACGAGCTCCCGGCGCGCTACCTCGCGCGCAGCACCTAGGTCGCGGGTCCCTCTTAGCCCTGGGAGCGCTTTGCGCTCGCCGCCGGCAGCTCCGTGCCGGGGAGCAGGTTGCGCAGGCCGTCGAGGATCTCCATCGGGACGACGATCTTCGTCGACGCCGACGTCCCCACCTGCTTCAGCGTGTCGAGATACTGCAGGACCATCGTCTTGGGGTCGAGCGTCTGGCCGACGGCGAAGACCTTCTCGAGGCCGCGTGCGTAGCCCTCGGCGCGCAGAATCGCGGACTGACGGTCCGCCTCGGCGGCGAGGATCGTCGCCTTCTGGCGGCCCTCGGCGAGGTTGATCGCCGCCTGCGCCTCGCCCTCGGCGGAGAGGATCGCGGCGGACTTTTGGCCCTCGGCCTCGGTGACTTGGGCCCGGCGGGTCCGCTCGGCGGACATCTGACGGGTCATCGCCTCGAGGACGCCGGGCGGTGGGTTCACCTCGCGGACCTCGACGCTCGTCACCTTCACGCCCCATCGCTCGGTGACGTCATCGAGCCGGACACGCAGCGAGGCGTTCATGTCCTCGCGCTTGGAGAGCACGTCGTCGAGGGGCATGTCGCCGACGACGCTGCGCAGGGTCGTCGCGGCGAGGTTGAGCGCCGCACCGGCGAAGTTCTGCACGGTGAGGACGGACATCGAAGGGTCGACGACCTTGTAAAAGATGATGAAGTCGATCGAGATCGGCGCGTTGTCCTTCGTGATCGCCGTCTGATGGGGGATCTCGAGGTACTGCTCGCGTAGGTCGACGAGCGTCGTGCGGTCGGTGATCGGGTTGATGAAGACGATGCCCGGGCCGCGCAGGCCGATCGCCCTGCCGAGGCGGAAGAGCACGATGCGCTGGTACTCACGGATGATCTTCACCGACCGCGAGAGACCGATGACGAGGACGACTGCTACCGCAATGACGATTCCGAGGATCACGACTTATCTGTCCCTTCGATCGGCCCGGCGGCGTCGGCGGAGGGCGAGCGCTTGTCGAGCGCGGCCGGACCGCCAGTTTCCCGGGGGATTCCGTTGTCACCCCAGACCGACAGCCGGACGCCGTCGGCCTGGATTACCTGAATCCTCGCGCCGGCCGGGATCCGGCCGTTGAGGGAGGTCGCCGACCAGTTCTCGCCGGCGACGCGCACGATGCCGGACGGTTCGAGATCGCTGACCGCGACGCCCTCACGAGACACGAGCGAGTGGAGAGCGTGCCCGCCGCGCAACCTGGGGTCGGAGAGGCCCTTCCAGGCGATCGTCGCGACGCCCGCCGACACCACGACGTCCGCGCTCAGAAGGAAGAAGACGAGCGAGCGCGTGTCGCCGGACACCGCGATCGCGATGAGGAAGCCGGCCGCGGCGATCCCCGCGACGGCCGCGACCGCGTGCGCGTGGGGCCCGAAGTGGAAACCGAAGATCGAGGAGAACACCACGAGCCCGAGGAGCACTCCGGCGACGATCCACATAGGTCCTCCCTCCAGCGACGACAAAAATGCCGCCCGGGGGCCGCGCGCAGGAACGCGAAGCTCGATGTTGAGCGTACCCTGGGCGTGGCTCGGCCGGGTCCGCGGGTGGACGTGGCTTCTCCTTCTACGATGGGCCGGGTACTCGACCAGGAGCTGGCGCGTGGACGTACGGATCGGGATCATCCAGTCGACGAAGGAACTTGACGTCGAAGTCGGCGACGACGTCACCCGTGAGGACGTGCTCGCCGATATCGAGGCCGCGCTCGCCGACGCCAACGGGGTGCTGTGGCTGACGGATCGCCGCGGCCGCCGCGTCGGCGTCCCGACGGCCAAGGTCGCCTACGTCGAAGTCGGCGGGACCGCCGAGGACCGGCGCGTCGGTTTCGGCGCGCCCTAGCGCCGACCGGGTGCCGAAAAGCCCCGCGACGCCCTATGACGCTGGTCGCGAGGGCGATCGGCGAGGGCGCGTGGCGTCACCGGTCCCGCCGGGAGGTCGGACCGGCGGGCCTACCATGACGCCGTGATCGACTACCACGTTCACCTGTGGCCGCACGCCGAGCGGGCCGAGGCCGCCGAGCAACGGCTCGAGCGCCTCGCCGCCTACTGCGAGCAGGCGGCGCGGGAGGGTGTCGCCGAGATCGCGCTCACCGAGCACTTCTTCCGGTTCCGTCAGGGCCGGGCCGCGGTGGGGGACTTCTGGAAAGACGCGCCGACGTCGCCCTTCGCCGCGACGATGGGCGCGTATTTCGACCACCACGCGACGGCCGACCTCGACGCGTACGTGACGGCCGCCACCGCGGCGCGCGACGCCGGCCTCCCGGTGGTCGTCGGTCTCGAGGTCGACTACTACCCCGGGAAGATGGACGCGGTCGCCCGGTTGCTCAAGGGGTATCCCTTCGACGTCCTGCTCGGTTCCGTGCACTGGCTCGGAATCTGGCAGTTCGACCTCCTCCACGACGAGGTCTGCGCGGCAGAGTGGGATCGCCGCAACGTCGAGGAGGTGTGGCGGCGCTACACCGAGGCGCTCTGCGAGCTCGCCGGGACGCGGACCTGTGACGTGCTCGCCCACCCGGACTTCGTGAAGCTCGCCGGGCGCCGTCCGTCGGCGGCCACCCTCGACGAGTGTCACGACCGGATGGCCGAGGCCGCCGCTTCCTCCGGGATGGCCGCCGAGATCTCCTCGGCAGGCTGGGGTACCCCGGCCGGCGAGCAGTTCCCGGCGGTGACGCTGCTCGAGCGCTTCGCCGCTCGACACGTGCCCGTCACGACCGCTTCGGACTCTCACGGGCCCGGACGCGTCGGTGAACGGGCCCGCGAGCTCGGTGGCTTCGCCCAGGCGGCCGGTTATCGGACGCTGCGCGCCTTCCGGGCTCGCGTCGGCCACGACGTGCCGCTCGTGGTGTCGCCGGAGCTCGACGGGCGGGGTGTCCGTCGATGACCTCGTCGGAGCTCACCCGTTTCCTCGGCGACCTGCCGGAGGCGGCGCAGGATCACCTCGAGCGGCTCATGGGGTCCTGGGGCATGCTCGCCGACCTGTCGTTCTCGGACCTCGTGCTCTACGTGCCGGTCGCCGAGGAGCCTCCCGGGAGCGCGCCGGAGCATTTCGCCGTGCTCGGGCAGATGCGTCCAACGACGAGCCAGACGCTTTTCGAGTCGGACCTCGTCGGCGAGGTTGCCGAGGAGGCCGAGGCGAAGCTCATCGCCGAAGCCTGGCGGACCGCCGTCATCCTGGTCGGGGAGCGCCCCTACGGCGGCGAGATGGGCCCCGTGCGGTGCGAGTGCATCCCGGTGCGCTGGGCCGGGGCCGTCGTGGCGGTGCTCGAGCGGGTCTGGTCCCCGCGCACCGGGCGGCGGACCGGCGGGCTCGAGCGCGTCTACCGGAGGATCTTCGAGCGACTCGCGTCGATGGTGAACGCCGGGCTCTTCCCGTTCCACACCGCCACCGCGACGGTCGGGGACACGCCGCGCGTCGGCGACGGCGTGATCGTCCTCGACGAGAACCGCCGGGTCACCTTCGCCTCGCCGAACGCGGTGAACGCCCTGCACCGGATGGGGATCGTCTCGGCGATC
The DNA here is from genome assembly GCA_963785415.1 of uncultured Acidimicrobiaceae bacterium. GTDB lineage: Bacteria > Actinomycetota > Acidimicrobiia > Acidimicrobiales > Bog-793 > Bog-793. The sequence goes on along the minus strand of CAWAVB010000001.1, from coordinate 576,363 downwards.
GTCGGGTCCAGGCTCGAGCCGCTCGAGGCCGAAACCCACGCCGTCTCGACCGTGTTCTCCAACCGACTCCCCGTCATCGAGGAGATCGAGCGGCGCCCCGAGGTCGTCGTCCTCATCCACTGCATCCCGCTTATCGAGGCCAACACGGTCGTCGGCGCGGCGATGCTGCTCCGAGACGTGACCGATCTGCGGCGGAGGGACCGGTTGCTGCTCTCGAAGGACGCCGCGATCCGTGAGGTGCACCACCGTGTGAAGAACAACCTGCAGACGATCTCGTCACTCCTGCGACTGCAGTCGCGCCGGATGGAGGAAGGCGAGGGCCAGGACGCCCTGGTCGAGGCGGAGCGTCGGGTGCGCGCCATCGCCGTCGTCCACGAGGTCCTCGCCCGCGAGCCCTCGGCGCAGGTGCCCTTCGGCGAGATCGTGCCTTCGCTCGTCGAGCTCGCCGGGGACGCCGTCGTCGACTCGACCGAGGTGGTCATCCGGGTGACCGGCGACGCGGGCGACCTCAACGCCGACATCGCCACGCCGCTCTCGCTCGTCATCGCCGAGCTTTTGCAGAATGCCGTCGAGCACGCCCACGTCGGGGTGGACTCGACGTCGCTCGTGGTCGATCTCGTCTTCATCCCGGGGCCCGAGCAGCTCGAGGTCGAGGTCCGCGACGACGGCGCGGGATTCCCGCCCGGATTCGACATCGACCGCTCGACCGGGCTCGGGTTGTCGATCGTGCGCGACCTCGTGCGCTCACAGCTCGGGGGGTCGATCGCGGTCACCAACGACGGCGGTGCCATCGTGCGTCTTTCGATCCCGGTGGCGTCGGAGCCGGCCGCCCCCGTCTAAGTCGCCGGCCGCCTCGTCTAGGAGGCCCGGCGCCGTTCGGCGAGCCAGGTCTTGCGCAGCTTGCGGCGCTCCTCCTCCGAGGCGCCACCCCACACCCCGGACTCCTGGTTCGTCGCCAGGGCGAACTCCAGGCATTCCGGCTGCGCCGCGCACTGGGCGCACACGGACTTTGCGGCTTCGATCTGTTCGACGGCCTGCCCGGTGGTGCCGACGGGGAAGAACAGGTCGGGATCGGTGTCGCGGCACGCGGCCCGGTTGCGCCAGTCGGCGCAGTCCCATTCGATCGCCCTGCTCCAGGTGAGAGCCACGCTCCCGCCCCGGCGGCTGTCCGTCGGCATCCCGCCCCCGTATTCGTGCACACATTCACAAGGAAGCGTTGCCGTTCGTGCGACTCGTCCACGTGAAGTGCTTTGTTTACCGACCCCGCCGGGTCGGTGGCGCCGATCGTATGCGGGCCGGAGCGGACTGGCAAGGGTCTCGCCAAAATCGCGCTCGTCCGCCCGGCCGGGACGAGCAGGCAAACCGGCGCGTATTCGACCCCAAACTCGCCCTGTCATGCCATCTCGGGCGACGCGGTCACGGGTGGCGACCCGACGGTGGGACGAGCAAGACCCCGCCGTGCTGAGCCGACGAGCGATTTTGGATCTCGTTCGGGATCGTTCCCCGGGTACTTCTCCTTCGGCGGTGCGTCACCCCGGCGCGGTTGTTTCTTTCGCCGCGGGCTCGCTCTTTCGCGCGATCGCGGCAGCGGCGCTTCGTCTTCTCCTCGCCGCCCGACGCGGTGGACGGCGACCGGTCACCGTGACCTCGCCGACCGCCAGCCGGGCGGGCGCGGCGGGCGCCCCCTCGTCGCCGTCGCTCGGCCCCGGGTGCCGCTCAGCCTTGCCTACCGGTCCGAGAAAGCGAGCGAGAAACCCGTGGGGAGATGACACCGAGAGCGCAGGCAACAGTGCTTGACTTGGCGCCGATGCGAGCACGGTTGGGACTGGGCGACGGAGACGCGGAGGCGGCGGCGTCCTCGGCTCGACTCGGGCGCCTCGCGGCTCGCCCCGCCGACGGGGGTGTCCGCCGAGGTTTCGCCTCGGCGGGCTACGTCGCCCTCGTCGGAGTGGTCTGTTTGTCCCTTTGGACATTCCTCGACGTCCGTCAGCTCGAGAACCCGGCGAGCGCATCGCCACTCGGCGCTCGCCGCAGCGAGGCGCTGTCAATCCGGTGTCCGATCGCCCGGCCAGCAGAGTTCCTGGGGTTCGACCGGGTGATCAACGGGGGCCGCCGGGCGCTCGGCGGGGTCGCCCGCGGCATGCCGGGCGGGGTGGTCACCCCGGCGGCTGCGCCCACCGCGGGGGGAGCCGGGCACCGCACGAAAAAGCCGGTGCCCCCGAAGGGCCCGCCGCCGCTCAAGTCGCCGACGACGGCGAAGCCGATGACCATCCTCGAGATCGGCGACTCGCTCGGTGAGGACCTCGGCTTCGGACTCGCCGACGAGCTCGGTGGTGACCCGCGGGTCCACCTGTTGCAGAACGCGGTCGGCGACACCGGGCTCTCCAACGAGGGCTACTTCGACTGGCCCGCGGTGCTCGCCCAGCAGCTCCAGCGCTACCACCCGCAGCTCGTCGTCGTCATGCTCGGTGGGAACGACTGGCAGGGTTTCATCACGAACGGTCAGGTCGCCTTCACCGGCACGAAGCTCTGGACGAGCGTCTACACCCAGCGCGTCGACGAGGTGATGACCGAGGCGACCGCCGCCGGGACCCACGTGCTGTGGGTCGGCCTGCCGATCATGGAGGACCCGACGTTCGGGTCCCACATGGCGTACCTGAACGCCATCTACATCAGCCAGGCCAAGCGCTATCGCGACGTCGTGTTCATCCCCACCTGGAAGCTGTTCTCGAACTCGGCCGGCCAGTACGCCGCGTTCCTGCCGAACGCGAGCGGCAGCCTCGTCGAGGTGCGCGACCCGGACGGGGTCCACATCGACCCGGGCGGCGGCACCGACCTGCTCGGCGACTATGTCGTCAGTCGTATCGAAGGGATCTGGCACATCAAGCTCTGACCCGTCGATCACCGCTCCGGCGGCCGGTTACGTCCTCGCTTCGCCCACATTGCCGTGTCGCCGTTTCGACCGTTTCTGGCGTGAAACAGAGGTGTGTCGGCACCCGCGCCCGAAAAGATGGCGCGACCGTCGTGGTCATCCCTTGGGGCGCGAGCCCGGCGCCCATCGGTGATGTCACCCCGATCGGGGCACCGGGCTCGACCGCCCGGAGCCGATCGAGGGCTCAGGCGGTCGGCCCGACCGCGGGCACGGCCGTGACACCAGGCGCGGAACCGGCGGCGGGTTCGTCGCCGAACGACGTCGTCCGGCGCTTGGAGAAGGCGATGGCCGCGAGCAGGACGACGAGCGCGACCCCGGCGATCGAGTAGCGGATCGCCGGGTGGTAGTGGTACGTGATCACCGCCGGCAGGATGAGCAGCGAGACGAGGTTCATCACCTTGATGAGGGGGTTGAGCGCTGGGCCGGCGGTGTCCTTGAACGGGTCGCCGACGGTGTCGCCGATGACGGCGGCCTTGTGGGCATCCGATCCCTTGCCGCCCAGGTGGCCGTCCTCGATGTACTTCTTGGCGTTGTCCCAGGCGCCGCCGGAGTTCGACAGGAACACGGCCATCAGCTGGCCGGTGAGGATCGCCGCGACGAGGAAGGCACCGAGGGCGAGGTAGTTGATCCCGAACCCGACGATGACCGGCGCCAGGATGGCAAGCAGTGCCGGCGTGACGAGCTCCCGTTGGGCGCCGAGGGTGCAGATGCCAATGACCCGCCCGTATTCGGGCTTCTCGGTGCCCTCCATGATCCCGGGGTGCTCGCGGAACTGGCGGCGCACCTCCTCGACGACGGTGCCGGCCGACCGACCGACGGCGCGGATGGCGAGTCCGGAGAAGAGGAAGGCGATCGAGCCGCCGATGAGCACGCCGAGGAACGTTGTCGGGTTGCCGACGTTGATCTGGGTGGCAGCCTCGTGGAAGAGCGCCGACCCGGTGGCGCGCAGGTTCAGCTGGTTGCCGATCGTCTCGACGAACGAGGCGAAAAGCGCCACGGTGGCGAGCACCGCCGAGGCGATGGCGACCCCCTTCGTGATCGCCTTCGTCGTGTTGCCGACGGCGTCGAGGCTGACGAGGACACGCTCGGCGTCCCCGCCGAACTCGCCGGCCATCTCGGCGATGCCGGCGGCGTTGTCCGACACCGGCCCGAAGCTGTCCTCCGACACGACCATGCCGGTCGTCGAGAGGAGCCCCATGCCCGTCAGGGCGACGAGGTAGAGGGTGAGCTCGATGTTCCCGTGGGCGGTCTCCAGCGAGATGATGATCGACAACCCGATCGCCGTGGCGATGGCGATGATGGCGAAGACCGAGGACTCGAGGCCCGAGGAGATTCCGGCGAGGATGGTCGTCGCGGGCCCGGTGCGGGCCGCCTCGGCGATCTCGCGGACCGGCGCGCGCTCGGTCGATGTGAAGTACTCGGTGATGAGGCTCGCCACCTGGCCCAGGGCGACGCCGATGAGCACCGCCCAGAAGACCTTCAAGTCCTTCACGTAGAACTGGGCGACCAAGAACGCCGCGACGAGGACGGCGACGCCGCCGAGGCGGTAGCCGCGGTTGATGGCGCTCATCGCTGTCCGGTCGCGGCGGCGGGCCCGCACCGAGAAGATCGCTCCGATCGAGGCGATGATCCCGAAGCCGGCGACGATCAGCGGGAAGACCACGCCCTTGGCGGGGTCGATGCCGATCGAGTGGAACGCCGAGTAACCGAGGATGATCGAGGCGATGATCATGATGGCGTAGGACTCGAACAGGTCCGCGGCCATGCCGGCGCAGTCGCCGACGTTGTCGCCCACGTTGTCGGCGATCGTCGCCGCGTTGCGCGGGTCGTCCTCGGGGATCCCCGCCTCCACCTTGCCGACGAGGTCGGCGCCGACGTCGGCCGCCTTCGTGAAGATGCCGCCGCCGACACGCATGAAGAGCGCGATGAGCGAGCCGCCGAACCCGAAACCGATGAGCACCGCCGTGGCGGTGTTCTGGAAGATGAGCGTGAGCCCGGCCGCGCCGATGAGCCCCAGCCCGACGCAGAACAGTCCGGTGACCCCGCCGGACCGGAAGGCGACGCGCAGCGCCATCGGCAACTCGCCGCTGCGGGCGGCCGCGGCGGTGCGGACGTTGCCCCGCACGGAGAGGTTCATGCCGATGATCCCCGTCAGCCCGGAGAACGTCGCGCCGAGGAGGAAGGCGAGCGCCCGGTAGAGCCCGGACTGCCCGAAGCTCAGCGCGACGTGCCCGTTCGTCGAGTTCACGACCTTGGTCGCGGTGAAAAAGACGAGGACGGCGAGCGGCACGACGACGATGCCGATGGCGCGGAACTGGCGCTTCAGAAAGGCGACGGCGCCCTCCTGGATGGCGGCCGCGATCTCACGCATGAGCGACGTGCCCTGGTCGGCGGCGAGCACCTGGCGCATCAGGCCGACCGCGACGACGAGCGCGAGCGCGCCGGCGGCGAGGGCGAAGTACAGCCACCCCCGCTCGGCGGAGCCAAGAGTGAATGCCTGGTAGCTGCCCTCGCTGGCGAAGATGGGCGTCATCTGCCTTCGTTCCTCCGTTGTCGACGGCCGCGTCGCGGCGGGTCGCTTACTCGTCTTGCGCGCGGGCGTCTCACCGCGGCACTGGCATGGTAGTCAGCGCCGGGCCGCCGCCTCCACGATGAGGGCCAGCAGCTCCTCGAGCAGACCCGGCGGGGCGACGACGAGCGTCGAGCGTCGGGGGTCGAGGCCCTCGACGTCACGGAACCCCGCCCCCGCCTCCGTCGCGACGAGGAGGCCCGCGGCGCGATCCCAGGGGTGGAGGCCCGATTCGTAGTAGCCGTTCAGCCGCCCCGCCCCCACGTAGCACAGGTCGAGCGAGGCGGCTCCGGCCCGGCGGATGTCACGCACCCGGGGGAGCACGACCGGGAGCAGGCGTGCCTGGTTGCGGCGGTTCACGGCGGCGTAGCTGAAGCCCGTCCCGATGAGGGACTCGTCGAGGGCCACCGCGTCGACGGGGCCGAGCCGCCTGCCGTCGAGGAACGATCCGGCGCCCCGGACGGCGGTGAACATCTCGCCGCGCAGTGGGTCGTAGACGGCACCGGCGAGCGCGCCAGCAGCGTCGGCGACGCCGATCGAGACGGCCCAGGACCCGAAGCCGTAGACGAAGTTCGTCGTGCCGTCGATCGGGTCGATGATCCAGGTGAGTCCCGAGGTGCCCTCGTGCTCACTACCCTCCTCGCCGAGCAGCCCGTCGGCGGGACGGGCCTTTTTGATGCCGCCGACGATGAGCTGCTCGCTCGCCCGGTCCGCCTCGGTGCCGAGGTCGGTCGTCGAGGACTTGCGGCGGGCGGTGTCGGCGAGCGCCAGCCGGTCGAGGCGGTGCCGGCTCGCCTCGACGAGGAGCTGGCCCGACTCCCGGGCGAGACGGGTCGCCACCTCGAGCAGTTCTGCCGGGTCGGACCCGGACGCCCCCGCGCTCACCGGGACCGGGCCCGGCGGACGGGTGGGCGCGCCAGCGGCCGGCTGGTCGGCGGTCGGGCGAGCCGGGCGACGAGGACCTCGAGGACGAGCTCGTCGCGCCAGCCCGACTCGCCGCGCAGGTCCATGTCGGCGCGGGCGAGCAGCGAAATCGCGCGGACGATGCCGGCGTGGCCGAGTCGGTGTGCCGAGGCGAGGGCCTTCTTCGCGGGATAGGGCTTCAGACCCGTCGCCTGGGCGGCGGAATCCTCGTCGGTGATGCCGGAGCCGTCGAGCCGCAACATCGCGCCGAAGTGGCGGTGGAGGAGGGCGAGGACCTGGAACGGGTTGCGCTCCCCGGGGCCGACGAGGCGGGAGAGCGCGGCGATCGCCGCGGGGACGTCGCGGGCGTCGATCGCGTCGGTGAGGTCCCAGGGGGCCACCCCGCCGGCGGCTCCGAGGAACGGGGCGAGCTCGGAGGCGTCGATGGCCCCGGGGGCCGGAAAGGCGGACTCGAGCGTGGCGAGCAAGCCGTCGAGACGGGCGAGGTCCTCACCGAGGTGCTCGGCGAGCAGGTCCACCGCCTCGGGGGTGAGGCGGACGGGCGCGCCGCGGAGCCGATCGGCGATCCACTGACCCCGGGCGCGGTCATTCGGCGCCGGCGCACCGTCGATGACGAGACCGGCGGCACGGACAGCGGCAACGAGCGCGGCGGGGGCGCGCCGCCCGGGGCACACGACGACGAGCACCGTCGTCTCGAGCGGCTCGGCGAGGTAGGCGGCGAGCTCACGGACCTGGGCCGTGTCGAGGAGCGTCGCGTCGCGCACGACGACGACCCGCCGGGCGGCGAGGAAGGGCGGCGTGCGGCAGGCGTCGAGGACCGGGCCGAGGGCGAACGGCTCGCTGCTTGCCGCGTCGCCGCGCCCGACCTCGCCGTACTCCTCGACCGGCACGGCGCCGGATCCGTCGAGGGATTCGAGCTCGGCGAGGAGCGCGGAGAGCGCCTGGCTGACGAGTCCCGGGTCCTCGGCCTGGACGAGGTAGGCGGCGTGCGGCCCGCCGTCGGCGGCGAGGTGGCCCGCCGTCATGCGGCGAGCACCGCGGTGAGCACGTCTGCGGCCCGCCGGGCGCGGGCCGCGTCGTGGACCCGCACGACGCGGCAGCCGCGCGCCACGCCGTAGGCGACGGCGGCGAGCGACGCGTCCTCGCGGAAGTCGACGGGCAGGTCGAGCAGGTCGCCGAGGAATCCCTTGTTCGAGGCCGACAACAAAAGAGTCTGCCCCATCGCGGCGAAGCGGGCCGTGGCGCGGAACAACTCCAGCGACTGCGGCGTCGTCTTGCCGAGGTCGAGCCCGACGTCATAGAGGACCCGTGCGGCCGGGATCCCCGCCAGGATCGCCATCTCGAGCCGGTCGGCCAGGAAGAGCTCGACCGCGCCGACGACGTCGTCGCCGGGGTAGCGCGGATCCGGGTCGTCGACGCGGGGACGCAGCCGGATGTGGGTCGCGACGACGGACGCCCCGTGTCGTGCCGCGGCCGGCAGATAGGCGGGGTCGGCGAACCCGCTGATGTCGTTGCCGAGCACCGCCCCGGCGCCGAAGGCGGCGTCGGCGACCTCGGCCCGCCAGGTGTCGACGGAGATGGCGACGTCTAAGCGTGCGGCGATCCCCTCGACCGCCGGCACGACCCGGTCGAGCTCCTCGGCGACGGTGACGGCGTCACCCGACCCGGCCTTCACGCCCCCCACGTCGATGATGTCGGCGCCATCGGCAACGAGCTGGTCGGCACGGGCGAGCGCCCGGTCGAGCTCGAAGGTCGCGCCGTGGTCGTAGAACGAGTCCGGCGTGCGGTTGACGATCCCCATGACGAGGACGCGCGTCGTGACGTCGTAACGGCGGCTGCCGAGCTCCACGAACCGGCGGCCGTCGACCGGGGCGCCCACGGCTCAGAAAAGTCGCGAGGCGAGCGCCCGCCGGTAGCGGTCGCGGCGGGGGTCCTCGGGGTCCATCGTCTCCAAGAGATCGAGGAACTCCTGGCGCGCCCCGTCGTCGGATTTCACCCTGGCGAGAAGGTCGTCGAGTCGTGCTTCGGCCGACTCCGCGGGCCCGGTGCCGTTCGCCGAGAGCCGGGCGAGGGCGGCGACCCGTCGGGTGCGGTCGGAGTCGGGGACGCGGGCGAGCAGCGTGAGCGCCTCTTCGGAGTCGCCCCGCCCGACGAGCAGCTCGGCGAGGGCGACGACGGCGCCCGGGTGGTCCGGCTCGAGTTCGAGCGCGGCGCGCAGCGAGGCTTCGTCGCCGGCCTCGGTGAGCCGATCCGCCTCGGAGGGCTTGGGGGAGAGGCGGCCGACGAACTCGCGCACCGCGGGTTCGCCCACGGCCCCGATGAAGCCGTCGACGACCTTGCCGTCGCGCATCGCGTAGACGGCCGGGATGGACTGCACCTGGAAGGCGGCGGAGACCTGCGGGTTCTCGTCGACGTTCACCTTCACGAGTTCGACCGCGCCCGCGGTCTCGCCGACGACCTTCTCGAGGATGGGGCCGAGCGTCCCGCACGGTCCGCACCACGGCGCCCAGAGGTCGACGACGACGGGCCGTTCGGCCGAGCGGGCGACGACGTCGGCCTGGAAGGTCGCGTCGGTCGTTTCGCGGGTCACGTTGCGACGCTACCGGATGGCGCAACCGGCCCTGGCGACGGGTCAGGCGACGAAGTACTTCGCCTGTGGGTGATGGCAGACGATCGCCAGCGTCGTCTGCTCGGGTTCGAGCTGGAAACCCTCGGAGACGGTCACGCCGATCCGGCCGGCGTCGAGCAGCTCGACGACCTTGGCGTTGTCCTCGAGGTCCGGGCAGGCCGGGTAGCCCCAGGAGTAGCGGCCCCCGCGGTACTTCTGACGGAAGAGCCCCGTGAGGTTCGGGCCGTCCTCGTCGGCGAATCCCCACTCCTCCCGGATGTGCCGGTGCCAACGCTCGGCGAGGGCCTCGGTCATCTCGACCGACAGGCCGTGGAGCGCGACGTAGTCGAGGTAGCGGTCGGCGGCGAACAGCTCGTGCGCCCGCTCCGACGCGGCCGCGCCGATCGTGGCGACGAAGAAGGCGGCGTAGTCGACGTCGGGCCCGACGACCGGGCGGAAGAAATCGGCGATGCACAGATACGGGTGCTCGCGCTGACGGGGGAAGTGGAAGCGCGCCTTCTCCGCCGAGCGGCTCGAGTCGGAGAACACGACGAGGTCGTCGTTGTCCGACCCGGCGGCGAAGTAGCCCCATACGACCTGGGGCACGAGGACGTCCTCGGCCTTCGCCTCGTCGAGCCGGCTGCGCAACTCCGCCCGGACCCGCCCCTTGAACTCTTCGTCCGCCTCGCCGGCGTTCGGCCGGTATCCCCACTGGTTGCGGAAAAGTGCGGTCTCGTTGAGATAGGCGCGCACGTCGTCGAGGGGGATCCCCTTGGCGACCCGCGTGCCGAGGAAAGGTGGCGAAAAGACAGGATTGTCCGAGACGACCTCGGGCGATCTCGGCGGCAGCGTCGCCGGGTCGATCGCCGCCAGGACGGCGCTCTTGCGGGGCGGGAGTTTGCGCCCCGTCGGCACCGTGCCGAATGTGGGGTCGATCTAGGCCGCTCGCTTTCTCGTCCATCAGCTTGTCGAGCGTGCGCAAGCCCTCGAAGGCGTCCTTGCCGTAAAAGACACGGCCTTCGAAGACGGCGCGCAGGTCGCGCTCGACGTAGTTGCGTGTGAGCGCGGCCCCGCCGAGGAGGATCGGTGTCGCGGTCCGGCTCCGGCGGTTCATCTCCTCGAGGTTCTCGCGCATGATGAGCGTCGACCGCACGAGCAGCCCGCTCATGCCGATCGCGTCCGCGCCCGTCTCGTCGGCCTTCTCGAGGATGTCGTTGATCGGCACCTTGATGCCGAGGTTGTGGACCTCGTAGCCGTTGTTCGTGAGGATGATGTCGACGAGGTTCTTCCCGATGTCGTGGACGTCGCCCTTCACCGTCGCCAGCACGACGGTGCCGCGCCCGCCGGACTCGTTCTTCTCCATGTGCGGTTCGAGGTACGTGACGGCGGCCTTCATCGTCTCGGCCGACTGCAGTACGAACGGCAGCTGCATCTCACCGGAGGCAAAGAGGTCGCCGACGGTCTTCATCCCCGGCAAAAGGAAGTCGTTCACGATCTCGAGGGCGCCGTGCCCGGTGAGCGCCTCGTCGAGGTCACCTTCCAGCCCGATCCGGTCCCCGTCGACGATGCGCTGGGACAGGCGCCGGTCGACCGTCCAGCCGCTGCGGTCTTCGGTGACGGTCGCGGTCGAGGAGGCGCCGGCGAAGGCTTCCATCAATGCGGCGAGCGGGTCGTAGTCGTCGCGCCGCCGGTCGTAGATGAGGTCGAGACAGATCTCCCGGTGGGCGGGGTCGATCTTGTGCAACGGCGCGATCCGTCCGGCGTGGACGATCGCGGCGTCGAGACCTGCGGCGACGCACTCGTGGAGGAACACGGCGTTCAGCACCTGGCGGGCCGGGGGCGCGAGGCCGAACGAGACGTTCGAGATCCCGAGCACGGTGTGCACCCCCGGGAGCTCCCGTTTGATCGCCTTGATCGCCTCGATCGTCTCGATGCCGTCGCGCCGGCTCTCCGTCATGCCCGTCGACAGCGGCAACGCCAGGGCGTCGAAGAAGAGGTCCTCCGGTTCAAGCCCGTAGCGCCCGACGGCGAGGTCGTGGATCGCCCGGGCGGCGTCGAGCTTCCACGCCGCGGTGCGGGCCTGGCCCTTCTCGTCGATGCAGGTGCAAATGACCGCGGCGCCGTACTCCGCGGCGAGAGTCAGGAACGAGTCGAGCCGCGTGCCCGGCCCATCGCCGTCCTCGAGGTTCACCGAGTTGATGACGCCGCGCCCGCCGAGGAGTTCGAGCGCGGTGCGCGCGACGGCGGTCTCGGTCGAGTCGATGACGACCGGGGCCGTCGACTGCGTCGCGAGCCGACTCATCACCTCGCGCATGTCGGCGACGCCGTCGGCGCCGGTGTAGTCGACGCAGACGTCGATCAGGTGCGCGCCTTCGCGCACCTGATCGCGGGCCATCGCGGTCGTGGTGTCGAAGTCGCCGGCCAGCATGGCCTCACGGAAACGCTTCGAGCCGTTCGCGTTCGTCCGCTCGCCGATGACGAGGAAGGAGAGCTCCTGTTCGAAGGGCACGAAGCTGTAGAGCGAGGCCGCGCCCGGCTCGTGCTCGACGGCGCGGCGCGGGGCGACGAGCCCCGAACAGCGTTTCACGACAGCGTCTAAGTGCGCGGGCGTCGTGCCGCAGCATCCGCCGATCGCGGCCACGCCCAACTCGGTCGCGAACCGGTGGAGGTGCTCGGCGAGGTCGTCGGGCGTGAGGTCGTAGTGCATCTTGCCGTCGACGACGGAGGGGAGCCCGGCGTTCGGCAGCACGGAAACGGGGCGGCGTGAGTGCGCGGTCAGGTAGCGCAGCGGCTCGTACATCTCGACGGGTCCGGTCGCGCAATTGAGCCCGATGACGTCGGGCCGCATCGCCTCGAGTGCGCAGAGCGCGGCCGCGATCTCCGTCCCGGGGAGCATCCGGCCGGTGACCTCGATCGTCACCTGGACCTGCAACGGCACCGTGATCCCGGTCGCGACCATCGCCCGCCGGCAGGCGGCGAGAGCCGCCTTGGCACCGAGGAGGTCGAACGCCGTCTCGACGAGGAGCAGGTCGACACCCCCCTCCAAGAGGGCCGTCGCCTCGACGAGGTAGGCGTCGCGCAGGTCGGCGAAGGTGATCTGGCCGAGCGACGGGAACTTCGTCCCCGGCCCGATGCTGCCGGCGACGAAGCGCGAGTGGTCCGGGGTCGAGTAGCCGCGGGCGACCTCCCGGGCGAGCTCGGCCGACCGGCGGGCGAGCTCAGCGGCGCGTTCGGCGATCCCGTACTCGGCGAGCACGACCGGGAAGGCGCCGAACGAATCGGTCTCGATGACGTCGACGCCGACGTCGAGGAAGGAGCGGTGGAGGTCCTGAACGACGTCGGGGCGTGTCGCGACGAGCAGCTCGTTGCAGCCTTCGAGCGCCGGCCCGCCGAAGTCGTCCGGTCCGAGCCCGCGCAGCTGCAGGTTCGTTCCCGTCGCGCCGTCGAAGATGACGACGCGTTCGGCGAGCAGGTCGAGGTATCCGGCCACGGTCTACTCAGGCTACCGGGCGAGTAACTCCCGGCCGCAGGTGGGGTGGGCCCGCGGCGGGAATCGCGCGGGTCAGCGCCGCGCGAGCCAGCCTTCGACGGCATCGGCGAACGCCTCGGGGCTACCCGGCCCGCGACCGAGGTAGAGGCACGGCTCGGTCACCTCGAGCTCGATGAGAAGCGGCGTGCCGTCGTCGCCGGGGAGGAGGTCGACGCGGGCGTAGAGCAGGTTTTCCCGTCCGGCGGGGGTCGCGGCGAGGACGTCCTCTGCGAAGGCGCGCTCGGCCGCGGTCGGCGTCGTCGCGCTCACGAGCTCCCAGGTGAGCGTGCCTTCGACGTAGGCCCCGCGGTTCGCGAGCAGTGTGGGCTTGTTGATCGCGTGGCTGAAACGGCCGCCGAGGTAGACGAGCCCGCGTTCGCCAGCGGACTCGATCGCCGAAAGGTACGGCTGCACCATCACGGTGAAGCCGGCCGCGCCCAGCCGTTCGACGTGGGCGGTCGCGGCCTCCCGGTCCTCTGGCCCGTAGCGCCCCGCGCCCCGCGCCCCGCGCCGACCGAGGGTTTGACGACGGTCTCGGCCGCGGGCAGGACGACCGGCGAGCCCGGTTCGCACCACTGCGTCGGGACCGTCGGGATCCCCGCCGCACGAAGATCCCGTAAGTAGGTCTTGTCGGAGTTCCACTCGATGACCCCGTAGGGGTTGGCGAGGCGCGGGACGCGCCGCGCCCAGTCGAGGAACTCGGCGCGACGCTCGGTGTAGTCCCAGGTCGCGCGGACCACGACGAGATCGAAGCGGTCCCAGTCGGTCTCGGGCTCGTCCCAGATCTGTGGCGTCGCCTCGAGGCCGCGCCTCGTGAGAGCGTCGAGCATCGCAGGCCCGTCCTCGGCGAGATCGGGGAATCGGGAACACGTCGCGAGCGCGACCCGGGCGCGTCTCGGCGATCCCGTGTTCGGCGGCATGATTCGACGCTAGCGAAGCCCGCCCGCCGGGCACGATCCGACGTGGGTGCGCGCCGCCTCGTTCGCCGCCCAAGCGGCGCAGGTCCGGGCGAGCGGGGGTTCGAAGCGCCACGAGAGCAGCTGGTGCTCGATCTCGTCACGGGCCGCACCGATCGACGCCAGGCTCAGCGCGAGCTGCCGACCCTGGTTCCGCAGGCGGTTTGCCGGGTCCGGCTCCGGTGCCGCGGCGCCGGCGCGCGTGTGCGCAGCGCGTAGCGACGCGGGAAGCCGCGCGATCTGGCGCGCCGAGAGCGTCGGCAGCCGGACCCGGGCGGCAAGGCCGTCGGGCGGGTCGACCCGGATCATCGAGAAGTCGATGGCGCGGGCGAGCGTGCGCATGAAAGGCGCGTGACGACCCGCCCGCTCTCCGAGTCCGAGCGAACGGGCGGTCTCGGCGACGTCGAGCATGCAACCCGCGGGCGAGCGCGCGAGGCGCTCGGCGAGATGACGGAGCAGGCACGTCGTCGAGGGTCCGAGGATCGGGAGCCAGTATCGCTCCACGTACTCGGAGCGCGCGTCGTGGCCGCTGCCCTCGCCCGCCGCGTCGACCCAGCGCGTGACGCGGATCCGCCGACCGAACGCGATCGTCTCGGGGACGTCCGTCACCTCACCACCTCCGGCCTCGGCACCCGGTCGCCGCCGGATGTGGGGATCGTTGAGCCGATTCTGCGGGCCGGTGCTACCCGGTCACCTACCGGGCCGACCGCCCGCCCGAAGGATCAGGCGAGGTCGCGGGCTCAGTCGGGACGCGGGACGACGAGGACGGGGACCCTCGCGCGGTGGAGGAGCTTGTGGGGCACCGAGCCGAGGATCGTCCCGACGAGCGGGAGCTCCCCGTGCGAGCCGACGACGATGAGGCGGGCCTCGCGTTCGGCGGCCGTCTCGATGAGGGCATCGACCGGGCGCAACCCGACGACGAGCGGTTCGACGTTGACGGCGGGGTCGACGAGTCGGGCCTCGGCCGCGGCGGCGTTCACGAAACCCTCGCCGAGGCGTTTCAGCTGGTACTGGTAGTCCGACGTTTCTCCGCCCATCGGGTTCGGTTCGTAGCCGAAGACGATCGCGAGCGTCGCGTCGAAGGCGCGGGCGAGGGTGACGGCGACCTCGAGCGCCGATTTGGCGCCGGCCGAGCCGTCGAAGCCGAGGACGATGTCGCCCGCCATCAGTCCGTCACCACGGGGGCGCCCGGCGTGAGGGGGGGTGCCGTGTCGTGCAGCGATTCGGCGTGCTCGGCGGTGTGGCGGAAGAACTCCCGATGGCGAAGCATCCACGCCAACATAAGCGGAAGCCCGATAATGAGCAGTCCGAGCCCGATGATGAGGGGCGGCCCGAGCCCGTCGGCGTAGAAGTGGATGCCGACGATGTGGACGTTGAACTTGACGAAGTGGAACCAGACCTGGTCGCCCGCGGCGTTCGCCGGGTTGGAGTAGACGAAGATCGAGTCGAGGAAGGCCCACGTCAGGATGAGCGCCCCGACGAGCGGCGCGAGACCGACGAACACGAGGTTCTTCAAGCTCTTCAGCAGCAGGCGCCGGTAGTAGATGACACAGGCGTAGCCGGTCATGGCGTAGTAGAAGGCGATGCCGAAACCGAGGGCGAGGATGGAGTCGAGGAGGACCTCGTTGCTGAGGATGGAGAGCCCCACGAACCAGACGATCGAGAGCACGCCGAACCAGGAGGTCGCGTACGCGGGCGTGAGGAAGCGCGGGTGGATCGTTCCGAAACGCCGCGGGATCGCCTTGTGGACCGACATCGAGAGCGCGGACCGTGCCGCCGGCAGGATGGTCGTCTGGGTCGACGCCGACGCCGAGGTGAGCACGGCGAGCACGAGGAACTTGTCCCAGCCGTTGCCGAAGACCTCGTGGCTCAGCGCGTTCAGCACATCGTTGCTGTTGGCCGTGAGGAATCCCGCGCCGTGGAACGCCTGCGCGGCGATCGACACGATGACGTAGATCCCGACGAGCACGAGCGTCGAGAGCACGGCGGCGACACCGGGCGTGCGCTTGGTGTCCTTGGCCTCCTCGTTCACCGTGACCGCGGTGTCCCACCCCCAGTAGATGAAGACGGCGGTGAGGATCGCACCCGCCAGGGCGCCGGTCGAAGAGATGTGGAGCGGGTTGAGCCATCCGAGCGTCGGGTGGAGGCTGTGGGCGATGTGCGAGCCGTAGACCTTGGCGAGGGCGACGGCGGCGAAGATCGCGAGGATGACGATCTCGGCGCCGAGCAGGCCGACCTGGGTGCGGGCGGAGAGCTCGATCCCGATCACGCAGATCGCCGTCATGACGATGATCCAGATCACACCCAGGAAACCGACCCAGAAGCGGCTGTTGGCGGCGCCGTTGGCGCCGAACAGCAGGAACGTGTACTGGCCGGCGATCTGGGCGAGGCTCGGCATGACGACGAGGTCGGTGATGAGGATCCCCCAGCCGGCCATCCAGCCGGTCTTCGGGCCGATCGCCCGGGTGACCCAGGTGAACGTGGTGCCGCAGTCCGGGTCCACCCGGTTGAGGTAGAAGTATGCCGAGGCGATGAAGAGCATCGGGATGAAGGCGAGCACCATCACCGAGGGCGCGAGCAACCCGACCGCGGCGGTGACGAGACCGAGGGACGCCGCGAGGCTGTAGGCGGGAGCGGTCGAGGCGACGCCGATCACGATGCTCGACACAAGGCCGAGCGCGCCGGTCTTCAGGCCCTTCGTGGGGGCACGGTCGGCAACCGGAGCCCCAACCACGTCCGTCGTCGTCGCCATCGGCAACCCCCTCGTGCCGAGCTAGTTGCGGTGACGTTAGCCCCGGAGTCACCCGGAGGTGACGTGGGCGGCCGGCGGGTCGGCGCCCGGCGCTGGTCCTTTGCCTCGCCTCTGCCCGGATGGGAGAATTGTGCACAAAGGGTGCGTCGTCGCACCCGCGCGCGACCCCGTGGGGGTCGCACGAACGACATGCCGGATGGACGTGAGACGATGGGTACGACCAGGGAAAACAGCGGATCAGTCATGGCAGGATCCGACGAGCTGACCGCGAGGGCGGTGAACCTGTTCCAGTCCGAGCTCGCCAAGCTCGTCGACTCGACGCCGAGGTCTCGGGAGCTTTTCGAGCGGGCCCGCAAGACGATGCCCCTCGGCGTGGCGTCGTCGTTCCAGGCGGCCGAGCCGTACCCGATCTACCTCGCCTCGGGTGACGGCGCGGAGGTCGTCGACGTCGACGGCCACCGCTACATCGACTACCACAACGGGTTCGGCGCGATGGCGGTCGGCCACGCCCACCCCGCCGTCGCCGCGGCGATCGGGCGGGCTGCCCACTCAGGCACCCACTTCGCCGTGACCACTGAAGGTACGGTCCGGCTCGCCGAGGAGCTCTGCCGCCGGTTCCGGATGGAGCGGGTCCGGTTCGTGAACTCGGGCACCGAAGCGACGATGGACGCGATCCGCGTCGCGCGCGGCGTGACCGGGCGGGACACGATCTGCAAGATCGAAGGCTCCTACCACGGCCACCACGACTCGGTCATGTTCTCGGTTACGCCGAGCCTCATGCTGCTCGAGTCGAGCGAGAACCAGGCGACCGAGCCCCCCGCCTCGCGGGGGATCCCGGTCGAGATGGGCAAGTGGACGCTCGCCGTCCCCTACAACGATCTCGCCGCGGCCGAGAAGCTCTTCGCCGAGCGGGGCTCCGAGATCGCCTGTCTCATCATCGAGCCCGTGATGATGAACATCGGGATCGTGCTGCCGCGTCCCGGCTATCTCGAGGGATTGCGGGAGCTGTGCACGCGATACGGGATCGTCCTCATCTTCGACGAGGTGAAGTGCGGTGCCACGATCGCCGCCGGCGGCGCGACCGAGATGTTCGGCGTACAGCCGGATCTGTCGTGCTTCGCGAAGTCGGTGTTCGGCGGCACGCCGGCGGGTGCCTTCGGCGGGCGCGCCGATCTCATGGACGAGATCGCCTCCGGGATCGCCCAGCAGGGGACGTTCAACGGGAACCCGCTCGTCGTCGCCGCGGGGCTGGCGGCCCTCACCGAGGTGCTGACGCCGGAGGCGTACGAGCACTTCAAGAAGATGGGCGCCCGCCTCGCCGAGGGTTGTCGCAAGGCGATCGACGAGCACGCGATCCCGGCCCACGTCGTCGACCTCGGTTGCAAGGGCTGCGTCTCGTACCGGCCCGAGCCGCTCGTCGACTACCGGAGCTTCCTCGAGACGAACGTCGATCTTTTCAACGCGTCCTGGGCCTGGCTCGTCAACCGCGGCATCTTCATGACGCCGGGGAACGAAGAGCAGTGGACGATCTCGGTGCGCCACGACGAGAGCCATATCGACCGGTTCGTCGAGGTCTTCGCAGAATTCTGCGCCGCGGTCAACCCGTAGGCCGGCGCACCCTCGGACGCAACAACCGCGAGGGGCGGCGCCGCGCGAGTTGCGGCCCGCCCCGGCGGCTTCGTGACGTGCGGACCGCGCCCGGGACCGGAACTCGTCAGACCCCGAGAACGTCGCGCCCCTGGTACCACAGCCCGGCGACAGGGAGCAGCGCGGGGATCCGCGCCGGGAGCGGCACCGCCGGCCAATCTCGCCCGGCGAAAGGCCCGAGTCCGCCATCGCCGGACAGGTACCGGGCGACTGTGAGTCCGAAGTGTGTCGAGAGCGCGACCCCCGATCCGCAGTAGCCCATGGCGTAGACGATGCCGGTCGCCGGGTGCCGGCCGAGGCGGGGTAGCTGATCGAAGGTCATGGCGACCTTGCCGCCCCAGGCGCGCTCGACCGCGACCCCGGCGAGCTGCGGGTGCACCCGGGCCATGACGGCGTAGAGACGGTCACGCGCCCGCTCGACGGTCGTGGGGGCGAACGACGTCCGGCCGCCGAAGAGCATGCGCCGGCCGTCCGGTGAGAGCCGCCAGTAGCAGAGGAAGTTGCGCGAATCGAAGAACATCCTCCTCCGCGGGCTCACGGCGGCTGCGACACCGGGGTCGAGCGGTTCGGTGGCGATGATGTAGCTCCCGACCGGGAGGATCCTGCGGGCGAGCCAGGGTGAGAGCGAGGCGTCCGTCGTGGCGTTCGTCGCGACGACGACCTCGCGGGCGTGGACGGCTCCGCGTTCGGTCTCGACGCGGAACCCTGTCGCAGCCCGTTCGACGTGCCGCACGCCGCAATGGCCGACCACAACAGCGCCGGAGCTCATCGCCAGCGAAAGGAGTGCGGCCGCCCACTTGCCGGGATGGATGGACGCACTCCGTTCGACGACGAGCGCGCCACAGAATCGATCGGAGCCGATCTCGGCCGAAAGCTCTTCTTGGTCGAGGAACCGGGCGTCTTCGCCGACCGAGGTGAACGAGCGGGCGACCGCGGCGAATCGACGTGCCGCACGCGGATGGTGGGCGAGCTCGACGTGTCCCGATCGTGACCAGTCGCAGGCGACGCCGTGCTCGTCGATGAGCCCACCGAGGCCCTCGACGGCCGAGACCGTCTCATCCCAGAGTGCGCGACCGTTCGCGGCACGAAGGGTCGTCGCGAGGTCGGACTTCAGTCCTGGCAGGACCATGCCGCCGTTGCGACTGCTCGCGCCCCGCGCCGGGTCGTCCCGGTCGAACACGACGACGGCACGCCCACGCCGCGCGGCTTCGTAGGCGACCGCCAGACCCGTGTAACCGGCGCCGACGACGACGATGTCCGCGTCGCTGGGCGGACGGTCGGTCACCGTGGCGGGAAAGTCGACCCCGTCCCACCAGAACGGCTCACTCGCGTATCCGGGCGCGAGCGGGGCGGAGCCGACGAACCCGATCACGCGCTCCGCCTTGTCGTGACGACCCGTCGGGCTGAGCCGAACCTCGGAGGTCGAGCCGACCCGCGCATGGCGTCAACCCTGTCACCGTCGCGAAGCGCGGACAAGGACGTCGCGGCGACCGCAACAGCGAGCGGAGCACACCCGGACGGTCGGCGTCCGCTAGTTGGCCGGCGGGCGGGAGGCCGGATGGCCGACCGCGATCGCGCCGATCAGGACGCGAGTCTCCGGCAATCCGAGCCCGGTGAGCACCGACTGTGCCGGCGCGTGGAGCCGGAAGAACAGCGCGCCGAGGCCGGCATCGTCGGCGGCGAGCAGCACGAGCATCGTCGCGAACGACGCGTCGACGGTCCAGTACGGGACGGGCCAGTCGTCGGCGGGGAGGCAGTGGAGTCCCGAGGATTCCTTGTCACGGCGCGCGTAGCGCGCGACGTACGCCACGGGATCCGCGACCGGCACGATGATCACCGGGGCGACGAGGAGTCCCGCCGACTCGGGGCTGTTCTCGCGCCAGACGGGATCCGAAGCGAGCTCCCAGAAAAGGGCGCGGCGGTCGGGCGACTCGAGGACGAGAAGCTCGACGCCGTCGGTCTTGCCCGCGGAGGGCGCGCTCGCCGCGGTGGCGACGATGCGGGCGAGCACGTTGCGGGGGATCGGCCGGGGGTCGAAACGACGCGTCATGCGCCTGCGGAGCGCGACGTCGAAGAACTCCACCTCGGGCACGCTACTGGTCGCCTCTGTCAGGCGCCGTGCCAGAACGGGAATGTCGACTCCGCTGGTAGTGTTTTTATTGCCGACAGGCGGTGATGAAGGCCCCGGTCGGCACGGGGGCCACCGGCTTGCGGAGAGTCTGAGGAGAGCTTTTGCCAACCCTGAACGAGATGCTCGCCGCCGTGAAACGGCAGATCCGGGAGGTCGAACCCGCCGAGGTTGAGCCGCGCGCGGCTGACACCGTGATGCTCGACGTGCGCGAGGCGGAGGAATACGCCCAAGGAGCGATCGCCGGAGCAGTTCACCTGCCCCGGGGTTCGCTCGAGCTCGAGGTCGAAGGGCGGATACCCGACAAGAGCAAACCGGTCGTCGTCTACTGCGCCGGCGGCATTCGTTCGGCCTTCGCGGCCAAGACGCTCGCCGAACTCGGCTACAGCGACGTGGCATCGATGGCCGGCGGGTTCAACCGCTGGAAGGACGAAGGTCATCCGTGGTCGACGCCGCGGGTTCTGAGCGACGAGCAGCGCAACCGCTACCAGCGTCACCTGCTCCTGCCCGAGATCGGGCCGTCCGGCCAGCAGAAGCTGCTGGATTCGAAGGTCCTCGTTCTTGGCGCCGGCGGGCTCGGCTCGCCCGCCTCGATCTACCTCGCGGCCGCCGGGGTCGGCACGATCGGGATCCTCGACATGGACGTCGTCGACTGGTCGAACCTCCAGCGCCAGATCCTCCACAACAGCGACCGGATCGGCGAGCGCAAGGTCGAATCGGCCAGAAAGACCCTGACGGCGCTGAACCCTGACGTCAATGTCATCACCCACGACGTTCGGCTCGGTGCGGACAACGTCGTCGAGATCATGTCGGGCTACGACCTCGTCGTCGACGCGACGGACAACTTCCCGTCGCGCTACCTCGTGAACGACGCGGCGCTCCTCACCAAGACCCCGGTCGTCCACGGCTCGATCTTCCGATTCGAGGGCCAGGCGACCGTCTTCCAGCCCTACGTCGGGCCGTGCTACCGGTGCCTGTTCCCCGAACCGCCGCCGGCCGAGTTCGCGCCGTCGTGTTCCGAGGCGGGCGTCCTCGGAGTGCTGCCGGGGATCATCGGCTCGATCCAGGCGGTGGAGGCGATCAAGCTGCTCGTCGGGATCGGCGAGCCGCTCGTCGGCCGTCTGCTCGCCTACGACGCCCTCGCCGAGGAGTTCCGGAGCTTCTCGTTCCGCCGCGACCCCGCCTGCCCGGCCTGCGGGGAGTTGGCCGGAGAGATCGTGATCGCCGAGTACGACCAGCTCTGCCGGCCGCACTACGCCGCGGCGTCGTCCGCTCACTGACCATCTGCGGCGGCGCGGCCGGTGCCGCCGTCCCGCCGTGCGGAGCCGACCCGGTCAGGCCCTTCTCGAGCGCGGCCCGCAGCAGCCGCTCCCGTTCGGTCTCGTCGAGGGCGAGGTCGATCACGGTCCACGCCATCGCCACAGCGCCGTCGCCGACGGCCCTGTTGGCCGCGGGGGTCACGCAGTGCGCCGCGAACTCCGGCTGGTGGTTGACGGCGGGTGCGGACCCGATGTCGAGGGTCGGGTGGATCGCCGGGATGACGAGCGAGATGTTCGCCATGTCGGTCGACGCCGTGAGCGGGTGCTCTGGCGGTGGCGGGAAGATGCGCCCGAGCGACTCGGCGTTGGCCCGGTAACGCGCCCCCATCACCTCGTCTGCTCGGAACTCCGAGTAGGACGGGCAGCGCGTGACGAACTCGACCGAACAGCCGGTCGCCAGGGCTCCGGCCTCGAAGCAACGCCGGACGCGGGGCTCCCATTCGGCGAGGCCGGCGAGCGTCGCGGAGCGCACGTAATACTTCGCCTCGGTGAGCCCCGGAACGATATTCGGCGCCGCGCCGCCGTTCGTGACGATCCCGTGGACCTGGTCCCCGGCCTTGGCGTGCTGGCGCAGCAGCCCCACGGCGACCTGGGCGATCGTGGCGGCGTCGGCCGCGTTGACGCCTAGCTCGGGGTATGCCGAAGCGTGCGCCTCCTTGCCCAAGAAACGCACGTCGAAATGCGAGATCGCGAGGCATGGCATCTGGACGAGCTCGCCGGGGGCGGGGTGGACCATCAGGCAGGCGCCCAGCCCGTCGAACACCCCGGCGTCGAGCATGAGGATCTTGCCCCCACCGCCCTCCTCGGCGGGGGTGCCGAAGACGTGGATCGTGCAGCCGAGCTCGTCGGCGAGCGGGGCGAGCGCGAGTCCCGCCCCGACGCCCGCGGCGGCGATCACGTTGTGGCCGCAGGCGTGCCCGATGTCGGGCAGCGCGTCGTACTCGCAGCAGATCCCGACGGCGAGCGGGCCGCTCCCGATCGTGGCGTCGAAGGCCGTGGGAAGGCCGGCGACACCGCGACGCACGTCGAATCCGGCCGCTTCCAGAGTCGTCGCGCACCAGGACGCCGCCTCGAACTCACAAAAGCCGAGCTCCGGGTGGGCGTGGATGCGGTGGGAGAGCTCGACGAGACGGGGGAACGCGGCGGTGACCGTCGCCCGGGCGCTCTCCTTGGCCGCCGACACCCGGCGGTGGGTCGGGGTCACGCGATGACCGCGACGACGTCGCCGAAACCGACCGCGTCGCCGGGGTGGACCCTGACCTCCTGCACCGTGCCGGCGATCGAGGCCCGGATCGGGTTCTCCATCTTCATCGCCTCCAGTATGCAAAGGACGTCACCCTCGGCGACCTCGTCGCCCTCGGCGACGAGAACCTGCGCCACGGTGCCCTGCATCGGGACGCTGACCGTCCCGTCCGACGGGGCGGTCGTGTGGCGCCTGTGGCGCCGCCTCGTCGCCGCGGCGCGCGCCGAGCCCGCCGGGCCGGGGACGTAGAGGCGCACCGAGTAGAGGCGGCCGTCGACCTCGGCATCGACGGTCCGCAGGACGCGGCCCTCCTCGTCGGCGGTGCCGTCCGGGACGTGGGCCGGCGGGAGCGAGGAGAAGTCGATCCGGTTCTCGACGAACCGGGTCGAGTGCCGGGCGGCGATGAAGTCCTCGTGGGTGAGGATGGCGCGCGCGGCCGGGATCGTCGTCGCGATGCCCTCGATGACCGTCTCGTCGAGGGCGCGGATCATCCGCCGGCGGGCCTCCTCGCGGTCGGCTCCCCAGACGACGAGCTTGGCGACGAGATTGTCGAACTCCGGGCCGACGACGTCGCCTTGCTCATAGCCGGTGTCGGTCCGCACGCCGAAGCCGTCGGCGAAGCGGAAGCGTGTGATGCGTCCCGGGCACGGGAAGAAGCGACCGCCCGACGGATCCTCGGCGTTGATGCGGCACTCGATCGCGTGGCCGCGACGGACGATCTCGTCCTGGGACAAACCGAGCGGCTGGCCCGCCGCGACGCGCAGCTGCAGCGCGACGAGATCGACACCGGTGACCATCTCGGTGATCGGATGTTCGACCTGCAGCCGGGTGTTCATCTCGAGGAAGTAGAAGCTGCCTTCCTCGTAGAGGAACTCGACGGTTCCCGCACCTTCGTAGCTGCAGGCGGCGGCGACGCGGAGGGCTGCGTCACCCATCGCGGAGCGCACCTCGCCGGAGATCCCCGGCGCCGGCGTCTCCTCGACGAGCTTCTGGTGGCGCCGCTGGCTCGAACAGTCCCGTTCGCCGAACCAGACCGTGTCGCCGAAGCGGTCCGAAACGATCTGCATCTCGACATGACGCGACGCCGCGAGGTAGCGCTCGAGGTAGACATCGGCGCGGCCGAAGAACGATTCCGCCTCCCGGCGGGCTGCGGCGAGCGCCTGGTCGACGTCGTCGGGGCCCGCGACGATCTTCATCCCGCGCCCGCCACCGCCGTAGGCGGCCTTGATCGCCAGGGGGTAGCCGTATTCGGCGCCGAAGGCGAGCACCTCTTGTGACGACGTGACCGCTTCATCGCGGCCGGGCACGCCGGCGACCCCGACGCGGTCTGCCGCGGAGCGAGCCGTCAGTTTGGAACCCATCGTTTCGATGGCCGCGGGGGAGGGTCCGATGAATGTCGCGCCGGCCTTGGCGACCGCCTGGGCGAACGGCGCGTTCTCCGCCAGGAAACCGTAACCGGGGTGGACGGCCTCGGCGCCCGAGCGGTGGAGGACCTCGACGAGCCTGTTGATGCTGAGATACGTCTCGCCCGGCCCACCGGAACCGAGCGAGTAGGCCTCGTCGGCGAACCGCACGTGGAGCGCCTCCCGATCGGCCTCGGAGTACACGGCCGCCGTCGTGACGCCGAGCTCCCGGCAGGTGCGCGCGACGCGGACCGCGATCTCACCCCTGTTCGCGATGAGGACCTTGTCGAACACGCGCTCCACTCCGTGCGTATCGTTCAGCTGTGCGGAGGCGTCGGTCCCCTCGAGGGGTTGGCAGCTCCCGCTTCCGTCCAGGCGAGCAGGCTAGTTCCGGTTCGCCGGATTTCACGAACGTGGTGCGGCTCGATGTCGTCGACTCGACGAATCGTTACGCGGCCGACGCCGCGCGCCGTGGCGCACCCGACGGACTCGTCGTCGTTGCCGAGGAGCAGACGGCCGGACGCGGACGGCTCGGACGGACCTGGGTCGCCCCGCGCGGTGAGGCGCTCCTTTGCTCGGTCGTCCTCCGCCCGGACCTCGGCGTGGAGGACCTCCACCTGGTGCCGACCGCCGTCGCGCTCGCCGCGGCCGACGCGGCGGCGCAGACGAGCGGGGCAGCGATCACGATGAAGTGGCCGAACGACCTCGTGGCGGGGGACGCCAAGGTGGGAGGCGTCCTCGCCGAAGTCGTCGCCCCCGCCGACCGCGCCGGCGAGGCGCCCGCCGCGCTCGTCGTCGGTGTCGGGGTAAACCTCGAGGCGGGGGGCGTTCTGGCCCGGCTCGGCGCCGACGCCGCCGGACGGGTCACGGGGCTCGCCGAGCTCGCCGGCCAACCTGTCACCCGCGACGAGGTGCTCGAGGCGATGCTGAGATCGTTGCGGCACCGGTGGGGTGCGAAGCGGTCGCCCGACCGGTCGACGATGGATGAATACCGGGCCAGGTGCACCACGCTGGGCAGGCGGGTGCGCGCCGAGACGGAGAGGGGGTCGTTCTCCGGTCTCGCGCTTCTGATCGACGACGCCGGCCGGCTCGTCGTCGATCTCGGCGGCGGCGAGGTCGCCCTCGACGCAGCCGACATCATCCACCTGCGGGACGATCCGCCCGACGGAGGCGGCGCGAGCTGAGCGCCACGCGGATCGCGCCGGATCGGGGGTTGCCCGGCCGAACCGACCGTGATTGTCCTGCGGATCCGGTCAGAACGGGCCCCGGGGGGAGCTGGAATCCGTCGGGGCGGAACGGTCGCTACCCTTGCGGTCCATGCGACTGCTCGTCACCGGGGGTGCGGGCTTCATCGGCTCGAATTTCGTGCGCTACTGGGTAGGGGAGCACCCCGAAGACTCCGTGGTCGTCCTCGACGCGTTGACCTACGCGGGGAACCGGTCGAGCCTGGAACCGCTCGAGGAGACGGCGGGTGTCGGTTTCGTGCACGGCGACATCGCGGACCAGGCCCTCGTCGAGGGTGTCCTGCGTGCCGAGCGGATCACGACGATCGTGAATTTCGCCGCCGAATCCCACAACAGCCTGGCGGTCCTCGACCCGGCCCGGTTCTTCCGGACGAACGTGCTCGGCACCCAGGCACTCTGCGACGCGGCCCGCCGCGTCGGAGTCGAACGGTTCCATCACATCTCGACCTGCGAGGTCTACGGGGATCTCGCTCTCGACAGCGACGAGTCGTTCACGGAGGAGTCGCCGTATCGACCGAGAACCCCGTACAACGCCTCGAAGGCGGCCTCGGACCATGTAGTGCGCTGCTACGGCGCGACCTTCGGCCTCCCGGTGACGATCTCGAACTGCTGTAACAACTACGGGCCGTACCAATTCCCCGAGAAGGTGATCCCGCTGTTCGCCACGCGAGCCCTCGGCGGCGAGCCGCTGCCCCTCTACGCTTCGGTGATGAACCGGCGCGAATGGCTGCACGTCGACGATCACTGCCGGGCGGTCGACGCCGTGCTGCGGCTCGGCGAGCCCGGTGAGACCTACAACGTCGGCTCGGGCTTCGAGGCCTCGATCGAGGAGGTCGCCGACGGCGTGCTCGCCGCGGCCCGAGCGCCGGCATCCCTGAAGACGATCGTCCCGGACCGCCCCGGCCACGACCGGCGGTACCTGCTCGACTCGTCGAAGATCCGCGCCAAGCTCGGATGGTCGGCGACCGTCGATTTCGCCTCGGGGCTAGCCGCGACGGTCGAGTGGTACCGGGCGAACGAGGCGTGGTGGCGGCCGCTCATCGGTCGTTCCCCGGTCGTCGAAGGATCCTGGGAGGCGGCTCCCCTCGCCTCGGGTGCGCCCGCCAACCCCCCGGACGGGCGCTGAGGGTTCGCGATGCGCGTCCTCGTCACCGGTGCCCGGGGTCAACTCGGAACCGAGGTCGTCGCCGAGCTCGAGCGCCGCGCGGCGGAGCGGACGAAGAACCGTGGCTTCGAGGTCGTCGCCTCTGACCTGCCTGAACTCGACGTCACCGACCGCGACGCCGTCATGTCCTCGATCGTCAGCCACGCGCCGGCGCTCGTTATCCACCTCGCCGCCTACACCGCGGTCGACGCCTGCGAGACCGAACGTGACCTCGCCTGGTCGGTGAACGCCCTCGGGACGCGGCACGTCGTCGAGGCGGCGCGTCTCGTCGGCGTGCACGTGACGTACGTGTCGACGGACTACGTGTTTGACGGGACGCTCGATCGCCCGTACACGGAGTGGGACGAGCCAAATCCTCTCTCGCTCTACGGGCGGTCGAAACTCGCGGGCGAGCGCGAGCTCCCCCCGGACGGGCTCGTCGTCCGCACCTCCTGGCTCGTCGGCCGGCACGGCTCGAACATGGTGAAGACGGTCCTCCGGCTGATGGCTTCCGACGCCCCCTTGCGGTTCGTCGCCGACCAGCGGGGGAGCCCCACCGTCGCTCACGATCTGGCGCGCACGCTCGTGTCGCTATCCCTCGAGCGGCGCAGTGGGCTGTTCCACGTGACGAACCAGGGGACGACCTCGTGGTTCGGCTTCGCCTGCGCCGTGGTCGAGGCGGCGGGCGGGGACTCGTCGCGGGTCGAGCCGATCTCGACGGGGGACCTCGTCCCGCCGCGGGCCGCGCCGCGTCCGCAGAACTCCGTGTTGGACAACGCGGCCCTGCGGCTGTCGGGGATGGCGCTTTTGCCCGACTGGCGGGCGTCGGTCGGGGCGCTCGTCGCGGAGCTCACCGGTTGAGCGGCACCCCGGCGCCCGTCTCGTCGTGAGCGCACCGGATGGTCCGGCCGGCCGAGCCGGCGCCGTGGTCGTGAACTACAACAGCGGGGCCGCGCTCGCCGCCTGCGTGGCGAGCCTGCGGTCCGCCGGAGTGGCGGAGATCGTCGTCGTCGACAACCGCTCGGTCGACGGATCGCTCGCCGCGCTCGCCGAGCTCGGGGCGGAGGGCGTGCGGATCGAAAGGGCCGACCGGAACCTCGGTTACGGGAAGGCCGTGAACCGGGGCGTGCCGGTTCTTACTGCCGGGTTCGTCCTCATCGCCAACCCCGATGTCGTCGTCGAACCGGGCGCCGTCGACACGCTCGCGGCGAGGCTCGGCGCCGAGCCCGACGTCGCCGTCGTCGGACCGTCGATCCGGGAGCCGGGCGGTGCGACGTACCCTTCGGCGCGATCGTTCCCGTCCGTCGGGGTGGGAGCGGGGCACGCCCTCGTCGGGTTGTTCTGGCCGAACAACCGCTGGACGAAAAGGTACCGGGAGGGCCGGTCGTCGGGCCCCGGCTCCGGGCGGGAAACCGAGGAGGTGGACTGGGTCTCGGGTGCCTGTTGCCTCGTTCGTCGGGAGGCGTTCGAATCGGTCGGCGGCTTCGACGAGGGCTATTTCATGTACGTCGAGGACCTCGACCTGTGCTGGCGGCTGCGGCGCGCCGGGTGGCGCGTGCTCTACGAGCCCTCGGCGGTCGCCGTCCACCAGCAGGGGCTGTCGACGGCGGCGCGCCCCTACCGCATGCTCGTCGCGCACCACCGCTCGGCGCTGCGCTTCGCGCGCAAGACGTTGGTCGGGGTGCGCTCGGTGCTCCTCGTCCCGGTCGCCGCCGGGCTCGCCGTGCGGCTGGGTCTCGCCAGCGCGCGGCAGTTGCTGTCAACCCGACGGGGTCGTCGCACGTCGAGGCTTGACTAAGCTCAGCGCGCCATGGCACGAGGATCCTTTGGGCGCACCGTCGCGCGCGCCGCCGCGAGCGGCGGCAGCAAGAGCTACCGGGCCCGGCGGCCCATGGCGTGGTACTTCTTCATGTTCGTCATCGTCGTCGCCGGCTGCGTCCTCATCGTGTACAGCCGGAACGAGGCGCTGCATCCGGTCACGACGATCGGGCCGACGGCGGGTGACAACTGGAACGCCGCGCTCGCCGTCGACATCTGCGGAACGATCGAGCCAAACCTGCCAGCGAGCACGAACTTCGGCTCGACCGGGTTGCGCACGTACGGCGACGGGCTGATCAACGCCGATCCGAGCTCCGTCACGAGTGGGGCGGCCGACTACGAGGGCAAGAAGGCCACGCTCGGACTTTTCGCCGACAAGTACTCGGGCTTTAAGCTGACCTCGACCGAGCTGCACTACCCGGGCAAGGGCCAGCGCACCTGGAAGAACGGCGACACCTGCACCGGCCGGGACAAGGGCAAGGGGACGCTCGTCGCCGCGGTGTGGGCTTCGCCGACGACGACCACGGGCAAGACCGTCGTCAACCCGACGAAGATCCACATCACGAACGGCGAGATGATCACGCTCGCGTTCATCCCGCGGGGCAACGGGATCCCGGCGCCGCCCGCCACGACGAGGTCGACGCTCGAGCAAGCGCTCACCGGGAAGTCGGGATCGTCGACCACCACGACGTCGACCACCACGACGTCGACCACCACGACGACGACGCAGCCGGCGAAGAAGTAAGTAGTCGTGATCGGGGATACGACAGGGAGCAGCTGACGTGCAGGGAATCGTGCTCGTCGGCGGGGAGGGGACGAGGCTGCGTCCCCTCACCTACGACGTCCCGAAACCGATGCTGCCAATCGTCGAGCGCCCGATCATCGCCCGGATCGTCGAGTGGCTCAGCCTGCACGGCGTGACGAGGGTCGCGCTCTCACTCGGTTACCAGCCGGAGCCGTTCCTTGAAGTCTTCCCCGGGGAGACCTGGGCCGGCGTGGAGCTGTGCTACGCGGTCGAACCGCATCCGCTCGACACGGCGGGAGCGGTGCTTTTCGCCGCGGAGACCGCGGAGATGCTCGACGAGCCGGTTCTCGTCTTCAACGGCGACATCCTCACCGATCTCGACCTCGGTGAGCTCGTCCGCCTGCACCGGACGCGCCAGGCCGCGATCACGATCGCGCTGACCGCCGTGGAGGACCCGTCGCCGTACGGCGTCGCGGCGCTCGACGAGACGGGGCGGGTGCTCAGCTTCATCGAGAAGCCGCCGCGGGACGAGGCGCCGTCGAATCTCATCAACGCCGGGAGCTACCTATTCGAACCCCGAGTGCTCGCCGCGATCGCACACGGCCGCACGGTGTCGGTCGAGCGCGAGATCCTGCCGCTCTTCGTCGGCCGGGGTGAGGTCTACTCCTACGCCTCCGATGCCTACTGGATCGATACGGGGACGCCGGAAAGGTACGTGCAAGCACAGCTTGACATCCTGCGCGGCCTGCGCCCGAACGTCATCCTGCCCGACAACGAGCGGCGCGGGCCGAACGTGTTTGTCGCACCGGGCGCGACGCTCGACGGCGAGGTGCTGGGGTGTGCGTTCGTCGCCGCGGGTGCGGTCGTCGAATCGGGGGCGCTCGTCGAGGACGCCGTTGTGGGAGCGTCGGCGCGGGTGTCGTCGGGGGCCACGGTTCGCCGCTCGGTGGTTTTGTCGGGCGCGCGCATCGCCGACAAGGCGGTGGTCGAGGATTCGATCGTCGGTCCCGGGGCAATGATCGGCGAGGGCGCGCAACTCTCCGCGTCGACGGTGATCGGCGCGGGATGCGTCGTCGACGACGACGACGTGCTCATCGGCGCGCGTCGCCCCGACTGACGCCGCTCGTGCGCGCGCTCGTCACCGGCGGGGCGGGGTTCATCGGCTCGAACCTCGTCGACCGTCTCCTCGCCGAGGGTCATGCCGTCGACGTCATCGACGACCTGTCGACCGGCTCGCTCGCCAACCTGTCGCAGGCCCGCGCCTCGGGCGGCGCGTTCCGATTCCACCAGATCGACGTGACCGACGAGGCCGTCGGCGCGCTAATCGGACGTCGGCGGCCCGAGATCATCTTCCACCTTGCCGGCCAGCCGAGCGTCGCCGCGTCGGTGCGCGACCCCGGTCGCGACGCCGCGGTGAACGTCGTCGGGTCCGTCCGGGTCCTCGACGGGGCGCGGCGCGCCGACGTGCGCAAGATCGTGTACGCCGCGAGCGGGGGCACCCTTTACGGCGAGGTCGAGCCGCGTGAGCTCCCGGTCGACGAGACCCATCCGTTCCGGCCGATCTCGCCCTACGGGATCTCGAAGAAAGTCGCGATCGACTACTGCGCCGCGTTCCGTGACCGCTACGGGTTGGAGTTCACCGCGCTCGCGCTCGCCAACGTCTACGGGCCGCGTCAGGACGCTCATGGCGAGGCCGGCGTCATCGCCCGTTTCGCCGCCGAGCTTGTCGCCGGCCGGCCGGCGACGATCGACGGCGACGGCCAGCAGACGCGCGACTTCGTTTTCGTCGACGACGTCGTCGACGCCTTCAGCCGCGCGATCGAGCGTGGTGGTGGGCTGGTCCTCAACGTCGGCACGGGGGTCCAGACCTCCATCGTGCAGCTCTACGCCACGATGGCGTCGCAGGCGGGGTCGGAGCAGCCACCGGTCCGCGGGCCGGCTCGTCCCGGCGACCTGCGGGCGAACGCGCTCGACCCGGACCGGGCCAAGCTCCACCTCGGCTGGGCACCGTGGACCTCACTCGAGGAGGGCGTCGCGGCCACCCTCGCCTCGGTCGCCCGCCAGGTGGGCGGCCGTCCCCGGCGATGATTACGGTCCTTGCCGGCGGGGTGGGGGCGGCGCGTCTGCTCGCCGGGCTCGTCACCGTCGTGCCGGCGGGCGAGATCACCGTGATCGGCAACACCGGTGACGATGCCGTCCTGCACGGGCTGCACGTCAGCCCGGACCTCGACACGGTGATCTACACGCTGGCGGGGGCGGCGAACCCGGAGACGGGCTGGGGGCTCGTCGGGGACTCGTTCCGGGCGATGGGGGCACTCGAGCGCTATGGCGCGGCGACGTGGTTCCGTCTCGGGGACCTCGACCTCGCCACGCACCTGTACCGCACCGCCCGCCTCGGGGCGGGCGCGACCCTGAGCGAGGTCACGGCCGAGATCGCCAGGGCCTGGGGGCTCGGTTTCCGGTTGCTGCCCATGACCGACGACGTCGTCGGGACTCGCCTTCTCCTCGCCGACGGCGAGGAGGTCGATTTCCAGGAGTACTTCGTCCGGCTGCGCCACGATGTCGTCGTGGAATCGCTCGCCTACGGTGGGGCCGAGTCGGCGGAACCGGCGCCGGGCGTGCTCGCCGCGCTCGCCGGAGCCGAGGCGGTCGTCATCGCGCCGTCGAACCCGGTGCTGTCGATCGGGCCGATTCTCGCCGTGCCCGGGATCGGGGACGCCCTTGCCGGCCGGCGGGACCGCGTCGTCGCCGTGTCGCCGATCGTGGCCGGGCGGGCGCTGAAGGGCCCGGCGGACCGGCTCCTCGCCGAGCTCGGGCACGAGTCGTCGGCGGTGGGCGTGGCCCGCCTGCTCCGGCCGTACGCGGGCTGCCTGGTCATCGACACGGCCGACGCCGGTCTCGCCGCCGCCGTCACCGCGACCGGCATGCGGGCCGAAGTAACCGACACGGTGATGCGCACGACCGAGGTCGCGGCGTCGCTCGCCCGGTTCGCCCTCGACTGCGTCGGGGTGGAGCGGCCATGACGCGGCCGTCACTCGTCGTCGTCGGCGTCGAGGGGCTCCCGGAGATCGTCGCCGGGGCGCGGCTCGGCGAACTGCTCGCCGCGACCGCACCGCTCGAGGCGGGCGACGTCGTGGTCGTCACCCAGAAGATCGTGTCGAAGGCCGAGGGCCGCGTCGTCGCGGTCGACCCGTCCGATCCCGGTGCGAAGCGCCGGCTCGCCGAGTCCGAGGCGACGCGGGTCCTGCGCCGTCGTGGCGACCTCGTCATCACCGAGACGTGCCACGGGTTCGTCTGCGCGAACTCGGGCGTCGATCTGTCGAACGTCGAGGCGGGGTCCGCCGTGCTTCTGCCGGTCGATCCCGACCGCTCGGCGCGGGGAATCCGCGACGCCGTGCGGGCGCTCCGTGGCCTCGAGGTCGGCGTCGTCATCTCGGACACGTTCGGACGCGCCTGGCGCCGGGGCCTCGTCGACGTGGCGATCGGGTGCGCCGGCATCGCCGCCGTCGTCGATCTGCGCGGCACCCTCGACGGATCGGGGCGGATGCTCGCCGCGACCGAGATGTGTGTCGCCGACGAGATCGCCGCCGCGGCCGAGCTCGTCATGGGCAAGTCTGCACACGTGCCGGTCGCGATCGTGCGGGGCGTCGACCGCTCCTGGCTGCGGGAGTCCTCGGTCGCGGCCGAGATCGTCCGCCCGTACGGCGAGGACCTCTTCCGGTGACCCCGCGTCCCGGAGACGGCCCGCGGCCGCCACTCGAGCGGGGTGTCGTCGTCGTCGTCGAACAGCTGCGCCGCGCCGTCCCGGGGGGTATCGGCACGTACGCGCGCGGCCTCGTCGGCGCCCTCGCCGCCCTCGACGGGGCCGATCGCCCCCGATGCCGCCTATATGCCGCGCGGTCCCGGGTGTCGCCGGACCCGCTTGGCGACCTCGGGTTCCCCGTCGAGACCTCGTGGTGGCCGGACGCGGCGCTGGTGCGCGCCTGGGGGTTCGGCCTCGGGCGCGTCGGGCGCCGGGCCGCGCTCGTCCACGCCGTCTCGCTCGCCGCGCCGCCCGCCACCGTCCCCCTCGTCGTCACCGTCCACGACCTGGCCTGGCGCGCCGTCCCCGAGGCGTTCCCGGCCCGGGGCCGCCGTTGGCACGAGCAGGCGCTGCGGCGGGCCGCCCGCCGGGCGGCCTGCCTGGTCGTCCCGTCGGAGGCGACCGCCCAGGCTCTGCGGGAGGCGGGTCTCGGCGTCGGCGACGACCGCATCGCGGTCGTCGCCGAGGGCTCCGACCACCTCGCTGCCGCCGACCCCGTGGCGACGGAGGAGGCGCTCGCCCAGCTCGGCGTGGGGGGCGAGTTCGTGCTCACGGTGGGGACGCGCGAGCCGCGCAAGAACCTCGGACGGCTTTTCGACGCCTACGCGATCGCGCGGCCCCGGTTCGCCGAGCCGCTGCCGCTCGTCGTCGTCGGCCCGGAGGGGTGGGGGACAGCGACCGGGGCCGCACCCGCGGGCGTCGTCTTCGCCGGGCAGGTCGGCGATGGCGTGCTCGCCGGGCTCTACGGCAGGGCCCGTCTCGTGGCCTACGTGCCGCTCGTCGAGGGCTTCGGTCTCCCCGTCGTCGAGGCGATGCGCGTCGGCGCCCCGGTCGTCGCCAGCGCGGTCCCGGCCTCGGGTGGCGCGGCCCACGAGGTCGACCCGCGCGACGTCGAGGCGATCGCCGACGGGCTGGTCCGGGTCGCCTCGGACGGGGCACTGCGCGCCGGGCTCGTCGCGCGAGGACTCGCCCGCGTCGGACCGCTGACCTGGCGGGCTGCGGCCGAGGGGCACCTCGCCGTGTGGCGACGCGTCGTCGGGACGGGGCCGTGAGCGGTCCGCTCGGCACACCCGGCCCGATGGCGGTCGCCGTGGACGTCACCGCTGTGCCGGACGCGCCGGTCGGCGCCGGGCAGTACACGGTCGCGGTCGTCGCCGCCCTCGCCCGCCGCGACGACGTCGTGCTCGACTTGGTCGCCCGGCGCTCGGACGGGGCGCGCTGGCGCGAGGTCGCCCCGGGCGCCCACGTCGTTTCCTCGGCACCCGACCGTCGCCTGCTCCGGGTCGCCTACGGCGAGCTCTGCCTGCGGGCGACCGTGCGCCGGCGCTGCCCGGCGGCGGCGGTCTTTTTCGGGCCGCACTACTCGATGCCGGCGGGGCTCGCCGTGCCCGCGGTCGTGACGGTCCACGACCTCTCGATGATCGACCACCCGGAGTGGCACGAAGGCACGAAGGTCGTTTTTTTCCGTCGGGCCCTCGCCCGCGCCGCGCGCCACGCCGCGGCGGTGATCTGCGTGAGCGAGATGACGGCCGACCGGTATCGGCAGATCTACCACCCCAGGGGCCCGGTCCATGTCGTCCCGCACGGCATCGACCATGCCGTCTTTACCCCCGACGAGCCGCTCCCGGGTGCCGACGCGGCCGCGCTGCGCCGGTTGGGCGTCGATGCGCCCTACGTGCTGCACGTGGGGACGATCGAGCCTCGCAAGAACGTTCCCGCGCTCGTCGCGGCGTTCGACGAGGTCGCGGACGACCACCCCGACTTGTCGCTCGTGCTCGCCGGGCCGGACGGCTGGGGGACGAAGGACCTCGCGGCCGCGCTCCGTGCCGCCCGGCACCGCGCCCGCGTCGTCCGGCTCGGCTACGTCGGCGCCGCCTGGGTCCCGGCGCTCCTGCGGCGGGCGGCGGCCGTCGCCTACCCGTCGTTCTACGAGGGATTCGGCCTCCCGGCCCTCGAGGCGCTGGCGTGCGGGGCGCCGCTCGTCACGTCCGCCGGGACCGTGATGGCCGAACTCGCCGGTCCCGCGGCGCTCACCGTCGACCCGGCCGATCCGGGCGAGCTGCGGGTCGCGCTGGGGCTCGCGCTCTCCGGCGGGGCGGAGGCGGACGCCCGCCGGCGCATGGGGCTTGCGCGGGCGGCGGAGTTCACATGGGAGCGCTCGGCCGCCGGCCACCTCGACGCGTTCCGGGACGGGCTCGGGCCAACGTGAGGCCGGGACGCGGCGGGTAGCGTGGCCGCGGGAAGGAGACGCGTTGCGGACGTTCGTCACCGGTGCATCCGGCTTCGTCGGGACGTGGCTCACCCGCCACCTCGAGGCGTGCGGCGACACCGTCTACCCGATGCGCGACGGGTTCGACATCGCTGACGAGGCGGCGGTGGGGCGCGAGGCGCAAATCGCCGGGCCGGACGTCATCTACCACCTCGCCGGGCTGACCCACGTCGGTCGTTCCTGGGAGGCCCCGGCGGAGACCTTCCGGGTGAACGCGCTCGGCACGGTCGTGCTCCTCGAAGTGGCGCGCAAGCTCGAACCCCGTCCCCGTATCATCGTCGTCTCGTCGGCCGAGGTCTACGGGATCGCCGGGAGCGTCCCCGTCACCGAGGACGCGCCGCTGCGGCCCGTGACGCCGTACGCGTCGAGCAAGGTCGCCGCGGAGTACGCGGGGCTCCAGGCCTTCCTCGGCCACGGGCTCGAGGTCGTCCGGGTCCGGCCGTTCAACCACGTGGGGCCCGGCCAGGCGGAGTCCTTCGTCGTCGCGGCGCTCGCCCGGCGCGTCGTCGAGGCGGAACGCACGGGGTCGGCCGAGATCCGGGTCGGCAACCTCACGCCCGCCCGCGACTTCACCGACGTGCGCGACGTCGTCCGGGCCTACCGCCTCCTCGCCGACCTCGGCGTCGCCGGCGAGGTCTACAACGTCTGCTCGGGCGTCGCGCTCCCGATCGCCGCGGTGCTCGACGAGATCGTCTCCCTCGCGGCGAGCCCGGTCGTGCCGGTCGACAACCCGGCGCTCGCCCGGCCCGTCGACCTGCCGCTCCTCGTCGGAGACGGGAGCCGGCTGGCGGCCCTCACCGGTTGGAAGCCCGAGATCCCGCTGCGTCAGACGCTCGTCGACGTCCTCGCCGCAGCGCGCGAGCGCAGTTAGGCACCGGTTTCGCGGCATTCGAGCGTCGTCGCGCCACCCCGGCTAGCGTGAAGTCTCCGATGCCGGAGGATCACGCGCCACCGGTCGTCGCCGTCGTCGTAGCCTCCGATTCTGGACCGTGGTTCGAGAGGTGCCTGAGCGCGCTTCTGGCGCAGGACTACTCGGACCTGACGACGCTCGTCGTCGATGCGGCAAGCGGCGAGCCCCTCGCGCCCCGCGTCGCCGCGGTCGCGCCGGGCTTCTACGTCGTCCGGCTCGAGAAGAACGCCGGTTTCGGCCCGAGTGCGAACGCGGCGCGCGACGTCGTGCACGGCGCGGCCTACTACCTGTTCTGCCACGACGACGTCGTCCTCGATCGCGACGCCGTTCGGGTGATGGTCGAAGAGGCGATGCGCTCGAACGCCGGGATCGTCGGCCCGAAGCTCGTCGACGAGGCTGAGCCGGACCGTATCCTGCAACTCGGCCTGGACATGGACCGCTTCGGCGCGCCGGTGCGCCGGGTCGAGCGCCGGGAGTTCGACCAGTCCCAGCACGACGAGCCCCGCGAGGTCTTCGCCGTCCCGGGCGGCTGCATCCTCGTGCGCGCCGACCTGTTCGCCGCGATCGGGGGCTTCGACGACCAGATCTCGATGCTCGGCGAGGACATCGACCTGTCGTGGCGGGCCCGCATCGCCGGCGCCCGGGTCGTCGTCACGCCGGCCGCGACGGTGGCCCACCTCGAGGCCACGGCGGCGCGCCACCGGTCGCTGCCGGACGCCCGCGCCCTGCAGTGGCGTCACATGCTGCGCGCCGTCCTCAAGAACTACGGGCCGACCCGGCGGACGCGGATCGTCGTCGAGTTCGCGTTGCTGAGCGTTATGGAGGTCGTGTACTTCGCGCTGGTCGGCCGGCGCCGCCGGGCGAAGGAGGTGATCGACGCCTGGCGCTGGAATCTGGCGCCGGCCCGCGACCTCGGCGGCGCCCGGGCCGCGGTCGGCGCGACCCGTCGGGTGCCGGACCGGGTCGTGCTGCGCCTCGTCGCGCGCCGGTCCTCGCGGTTGATGCGGGCGGCGCGTTCCCGGGTCGAGGCGGTGGTCCTGCGCTGGAGCCGCCGGCACGGCCCGAAGCGCCTGCGGGCCGAGGGCGAGCAGGCGGGGCACCGGCCGCGTTGGATGACGATCTGCGCCTTGGCCGCCGGCTTCGTCGCCGTCGCCGGATCACGGCTGCTCCTCGTCGGCCATCTTCCCCTCGTCGGCGGGTACCTGCCGATCCCGGAGCCGTTCCACCTCATCGCGACCTACCTCGGCGGGACGACGGACCGGGGGACCCAGCCGACGGGACCGGCCTCGCCGGCGTTCGCAATCCTCGGCCTGGCGGGCTTCGTCGCCGCGGGGTCGATGGGCGTCGTCCTGAAAGTCGGCATGGTCGTTGCCGTCGTCGCCGGGGTGTTCGGCGTCGTGCGCCTCGTCCGCCCGCTCGGTCCCCGCGCCGCGTCGTTCGCCGCGGGGATCACGTACCTTTTCCTCCCGCTCGTCTGGAACGACCTCGCGCGGGGCGACCTCCAGGCGCTCGTCGTCTACGGCGGGATGCCCTGGATACTCGCCCGGATCGCCCGGGCGACCGCGCTCCCGCCGTACTCCGACGAGCCGGTGCCGGTCGTCGGGCGCGCGACGGTCGAGGAATGCCTCAGCCTGGGCGTGATCGTCGCCGTCGTCGCCTCGTTCGCGCCGGCGGCGGTGCTCGCCATGCTCGTCGTCGCCGTCGCCTTCGTCGGGGTCACGTTCGCCTTCCGGGGCGCCGCACGGGGCGTGCAGTCGTTGCGCAGCCTCGTCGTCGCCGGCGGTTCGGCCGTCGTCGCCATTTTGCTGTGCTTCCCCTGGTCGGTCACGTTCTTGCAGCCCGGGGCCCGCTGGAGCGCGATCACGGGGGTCACGTCGTCGGGGGCAGGGGTGCCGAATCTCGCCTCGCTTCTGCGCTTCGACCTCGGCCCGATCGGCGCCGGCCCGATCAGCTACGCCTTCGTCGTGGCGGCGCTCTTCGTCGTCGTCGTGGGGACGGCAGAGCGCTTCGCCTGGTGCGTGCGGCTGTGGGGCGCGCTGTTGGCGACTGTCGCCTTCACCTGGGCCGCGGGGGAGGGCTGGCTCGGCGCCGGGGGCGGAGCGGCTCGCGTCCTTCTCGTGCCGGCGGCGGCGTGCGTCGCGGTGCTCGTCGGGCTGGGTGTCTCGTCGATGGCCCGCGAGGTGTCCGGCTCGCGGCTCGGCTGGCGTCAGTTGGCGACGATCGGTTTCGCCGTCGTCGCCCTGGCGGGCCTGCTGCCGGTGCTCGGGGCGGCCTGGGGGGGACGATGGGATGTCCCGCAGATCGGCTACGACTCGGTCCTCACCGCCACCGGGAACCAGAAGGGTCAGGGGCGCGAGCTCTGGCTCGGCGCGCCGCTCGCCCTGCCGCTCGTCGGCTGGCAGGTTCGCCCCGGTTTCGCCGAGGCGCTGACCGTCACCGGTCTGCCGGACGCCACGGCGCTCTGGCCGAACGCCAATCCCGGCGACGCGGCGCGGCTGGCCGCGGCGGTCGACGACGCCGAGCTCGGGCGCACGGTCGAGCTCGGGAAGCTCCTCGCGCCCGGCGGCGTCAAGGTGATCGTCGTGCCGA
Organism: uncultured Acidimicrobiaceae bacterium; assembly: GCA_963785415.1. Taxonomy (GTDB): domain Bacteria; phylum Actinomycetota; class Acidimicrobiia; order Acidimicrobiales; family Bog-793; genus Bog-793. The sequence goes on along the minus strand of CAWAVB010000001.1, from coordinate 537,832 downwards.
CGGCGTTCGCGCCGGTGCTGCCCGGTGTGCAATCCGCCGCCGCGGCGCCCCCGCCCGCCAACCTCATCGCCACGCTCGCCGGCCAGCTCGACCTGCGGGAGCTGCCGAGCGAAGGAGGGACGTATTTCTTCGAGAACACGTCCTGGCGACCCGACGAGGTCGCGGCCCCTTCGGTCCCGGGAGGCGGGACCCCGGTGCCACTCCGCGAAATCGGGGTCGCGGCGGCGATCGGCTGCTGGTTGTTCACGGGCGTGGTCGCAGTCTCCCGGCGCCGGCGGGCCCGGCGGTCGCGGCGCGCCGCGGCGTCACCGGCCAGCCCGCCCGTCGCCCCTGAGGGAGCGGAGCTCGTGGGGGCACGGTCGTGACCGCCACGAACGGCCGGGTCGCGTTCGTCGAGCGCCGTCGGCTCTCGTTCATCGCCGCGGTCGCCGCCGCCTTCGCGCTCGCCGGGGCGGCGAGCGCGCTCATCCATCCCGCCGCGACGCCTCCGGCCTCGGGGTCGGTCGCCGCCGCGGTGCGCGGCGAGCCGGGCGCGACCTCGACGGCGTGGTTCTGTGCGGGCCCGTTGCCGGTCGGGACGCCCCACGAGGCGGCGTCGATCGCGATCGTGAACCGGGCCCCGTCCCCGGTCACGGCGTCCGTCACGACCGTCCTCGTCTCGGGCGCGACGACGACCGAGACGTTCGCCGTGGCAGGGGCGTCGGAGTCGGTCCTCGGGCTCTCGCACATCCACGCCTCGTCGTTCGCCGCGGCCCGGGTGATCGTCGACGGGCGGGATGTCGAGGTCGTCGAGCTCGTCCACGGCGCCGCCGGGCCGGACGCCTCGCCGTGCACCGAGCAGGCGACGGGGATCCAGTACCTCATGGCCGGGAGCACGGAGGCGAAGGACAACCTCGCGATCGCGCTGTTTGACCCCGGCGCGACCCCCGCGGTCGCCAGTGTGACGTTCGCCACGCCGATCGGACCGCAAGCGCCCCCGGCCTTCCAGGGGGTCCAGGTTGCCGCGGGTCACGTCGTCGTCCTCTATGTCGCCCACTCGCTTCCGTTCCGGCGCTTCGTGTCGGCGACGGTGCGTTCGTCGGGGGGCGCGATCGTCGCCGGGGCGCTCGACATCGTGACGAACCAGGCGATGACGCTCGAGGCCCTCGAGGGCCCGATCGCCCGCCCGGCCGCGCGGTGGTTCTTCGCCGCGGCCCCGGCGGGGGCGTCGGCGCAGCAGACCTTCGACATCTTGAACCCCGGGAAACGGACCGCCTCGGTCGAGATCCACCTCGGCGGGCCGAGCGGGGTCGGCGAGATCTCTCTCTCGCTCGGCCCCGGCGCGACGACGCGCTACGCGCCGGCGCCAGACGAGTCTGCCGCCGCCCTCCGCTGGGCGAGCATCACCTCGAGAAACGACGAGCCGGTCGTCGCGGCACGTGAGCTCGCCGTCGCCTCGCCGATCCACGTCGCCGCCCGGCGGGCGCGGAGCGCCGCGGCGCGCCGGCGCGTGGCCCTTTTCCGCCTGCCGTCGCTCCCCGTCGGGTTCACCGTCACCACCGGGGTGCCGGGCGCGGCCAGGCAGTGGATCCTCGCCGGCGGCCAGAGTGACGCGCACATCTCGGAGCTCGTCACCGTGACGAACACCGGTGCGGTGCCGGCGACGGTCGAGATCACCCCCATCGCGGGCTCGTTCGCCGGCCTCGGCCCGTTCACGGTCGCCGCCGACGGCTCGGTCGTCGTCGATCTCGCCGACCTGGCTAGCGCGGCGGGGCGGCTTTCGCTGCGGGTGACGAGCGACGTGCCCGTCGTCGCGGCCGACGAGCTCTACGTGAGGGCCCTGGGCGGTTCGCCCGGGTTGGCGGCACCGGCGGCGCTCCCCGTCGGCTGAGCCGCAGGCGTGCTGGCGTCGCCGTTCGCCCCGGCCCCGGCCCCGGCCGGGACCGGCTGCGGCGGACCGACGATCCCCCCGACGACGTGGGCGACGTCGGACTCCTCGCCGTGGACGGGACGGCCGTAGGCGCTGTCGATGAGGCGGGCGACCTCGGCTCCGTCGATCGTCTCGGCCTCCAAGAGGGCCTTGGCGACCGCCTCGAGCCCGGAGCGGTGCTCTTCGAGGATGCGCCGGGCCCGGTCCTCCTGGTCGCGCAGGATGCGCGCGATCTCCTCGTCGACGACGCGGCTCGTGTCCTCGGAGTAGTCGCGGGTGTGCATGAGGTCCTCGCCCAGAAAAACCGTCCCCTGGGAGCCCCACGCCATCGGGCCGACACGGTCGGACATGCCCCACTCCCGGACCATCTTGCGGGCGAGCTCGGTGTTGCGCTGCAGGTCGTCGCTCGCACCGGTCGACAGGTCGCCGTAGATGATGAGCTCGGCGACACGCCCGCCCATCCGCACGCACAAGGAGTCCTCGATGTACTCCCGCCGGTAGATGTGCTTCTCGTCGACGGGGAGCTGCCACGTGACGCCGAGGGCGAGGCCGGTCGGGATGATGCTCACCTTGAGCAGCGGGTCGGCGAAGGGCAGGACGTACGACAGGACGGCGTGGCCGGTCTCGTGGTAGGCGACGCGGGACTTCTCGGCGTCGGAGAGCACGAGTGAGTCGCGCTGCTGGCCCATGAGGACGCGGTCGCGCGCCGCGTCGAAGTCCTGCATCTCGATCATCTGGCTGTTGCGCCGCACCGCGTGGAGCGCCGCCTCGTTCACCAGGTTGGCGAGGTCGGCGCCGCTCATGCCCGGCGTGCCGCGGGCGACGACCTCCAAGTCGACGTCGGGCCCGATCCGCTTGTCGCGGCAGTGCACCTTGAGGATCGGCGTGCGTTCCGAAAGGTCCGGCAGCGGCACGATGATCTCCCGGTCGAACCTCCCAGGTCGCAAAAGCGCGGGGTCGAGGATGTCCGGCCGGTTCGTCGCGGCCATCATGACGACGCCCTCGGTGGGGTCGAAGCCGTCCATCTCGTTCAGCATCTGGTTGAGCGTCTGCTCGCGTTCGTCGTGTCCGCCGCCGAGCCCCGCTCCCCGCTTGCGGCCGATCGAGTCGATCTCGTCGACGAAGATGATCGCCGGGGCCTGCTTGCGCGCGTTCATGAACAGATCGCGCACGCGACTCGCTCCGACGCCGACGAACATCTCCATGAAGTCCGAGCCGCTCACCGACAAAAACGGCACGCCCGCCTCACCGGCGACCGCCCGGGCAAGCAGCGTCTTGCCGGTACCCGGGGGTCCGACGAGGAGGACGCCTTTCGGGATGCGCGCGCCGATGTCGCGGAAACGCCCGGGGGACTTCAGAAAGTCGACGATCTCGCTGATCTCGAGCTTGACGCCGGCGTAGCCCGCGACGTCGGCGAAGGTCGTCCGCGGCCGCTCGGTCGAGTACACCTTCGCCCGCGAACGGCCGATCGACATGATCCCGGACATCTGGCCCTGGGCGCGCCGTTGCAACCAGATGAACAGGGCACCGATGAGCAGGATCGGGACGATGTAGAGGAGGAGGTCCGGCAGGATGCTCGACGACGGCGTCTCGAACTTCACGGTCGCGCCGGACGCGCCGAGCTCGGCGATCTCCGAAGATGACAGGGCGAGCGGGCCGGTCGTCGTGTAGTTCGCCCCGCTTTGGAAGGCCGCCTTGAACTGGCCGGTGATCACGCCGTTCGCGTTGTCGACGGTCACGGTCTTGAACTCGTGGTGGGTGAGATCCCGCTGGAAGCCGCTCCAGCCGATCGCCTGTGCGCTCGAGTGCGAGATGAGCGACGAGCCGAAGATGACGAGCACGAGCACGACGACGAGCCCGGCGAGCACCCACCGCCAGGTGGTGTCGCCGCCCGTGCCGGACTGGCCGGGGCCCTGTCCGCCCGATTGGCGCATGTCGTCAGGTGGTCTGCCCATCAGGCACATCGTAGGCGCCCGGCCCGTAAGGCCGGTCGGCACGGCGCGGCGTCGAGGGAGTTGACCTGCCGTTCCGGGCGGGCGACGCTCAGGGTGTGGACGTGGCTGAATCGCGCGGGGTCGACGACGTCGCGAGACGCGGGCTCGTGGGCGCGAACCCCTACGGGATCGGCTGGGCGCTCGGCGGCATCGCCGCCGGGTTCCTGTGCTCCGTCGTTGCCGTCAGCGCCTACGTCGCGGCGAGCGGGCTCCACCACGGGTCGGGCGGGTTCGGTGGCGACGTCGTCAGTCTCGCCGGGCTGTGGCTCGGCTTCGCCGGCGCCGCGGTCGGCGCCGCTTGGTCGAAACCGGGGCGGGCGGGCCGGCGCACGCTGTCCGTGCTCGCCCGCGAGTACGGGCTCGCCTTCCGGGTCTGGCCGGACGTACCCGTCGGGATCGCCTGCGGCGTCGTCGCGCAGTTCGGCCTCGTCGCGCTCCTGGAGCTGCCGCTCGAGCCCTTCGTGCCGCACCTTTTCCACCGGCTCGACCAGCCGGCACGCTCGCTCATCGCCAACGTGCACGGTCCCGGTCTCGTCGTGCTCGCCCTGCTCGTCTGCGTCGGCAGTCCCCTCGTCGAGGAGCTGTTCTTCCGGGGGCTGCTGCAACGCGCGCTGATCGGGCGGTTCGCGACCTTCTCGGCGGCAGCCGCCGTCCCGGTGGCGGTCGTCGTCGTCGGGCTCGTCTTCGGGCTCGCGCACTTCGAGGCGCTGGAGTTCCCGGCGCTCGCCGGCTTCGGCATCGTGCTCGGCGCCCTGGCGACGAAAACCGGGCGGTTGGGAACCGGGATCGTCGCCCACGCGACGTTCAACGCCGTGGCGTTCTTCTCGATCGCCATGATCCATTTCTAGGCCAAGGGCCGTGGGGTCCGGGACGGCACGGGTATTGTCGGTGGACATGGCGGATTCCGGCGAGTTCGGCGCGATCTTCAAGGCCTACGACGTGCGCGGGATCGTGCCGACCGAGCTCGACGCCGCGCGCTGCTTCGCGATCGGGGCAAGTTTCGCCCGGTTCGTCCGTGGGGCAGAGGACGCGTGGCGCCTCGCCGTCGCCCACGACATGCGGACGTCAGGAGTCGAGCTCGCCAGCGCGTTCACCGCCGGCGTGGAGTCCGAAGGCGCCGAAGTCGTTTTCATCGGCCTCGCCTCGACGGACCTGCTCTACTTCGCGTCCGGCGTTCTCGGAGCGCCCGGCGCGATGCTCACCGCCTCACACAACCCGCCCGAGTACAACGGGATCAAGTTCTGCCTCGGCGGTGCGAAACCCGTCGCCCAGGACACCGGGCTTTCCGAGATCGAGCGCGTGGCCGAGGAGATGCTCGCAGCGGGTTCGCCACGGGTCCCCGCCGTGTCGACGGCGCTCGACGACCGGGACTGGGTCGGAGATTTCGCCCGCCACGTCCGTTCCTTCATCGACGTCTCGAGCCTTGTGCCGCTGCGGGTCGTCGCCGACACGGCGAACGGCATGGGGGGCCTCATCGCGCCCCGCGTCTTCGAGGGCCTGCCCTGCACGCTCGACGTCCTTTTCGGCGAGCTCGACGGGACCTTCCCCAACCACCCGGCGAATCCGCTCGAACGGGAGAACCTCGCCGACCTGCGCGCCCGCATCCTCGCCACGGAGGCCGACGTCGGTCTTGCCTTCGACGGCGACGCCGACCGCGTGTTCTTAGTCGACGAGCTCGGGGAGCCGCTCTCGGGGTCGACGACGACGGCGATCGTCGCCCGGGCGATGCTCGAGAAGCACCCCGGCGCGACCATCCTTTACAACGTCATCTGCTCGAAGACCGTCCCCGAGGTGATCGGCGAGTGCGGCGGGGTGGCGGTGCGCACGAGGGTCGGGCACTCGTTCATCAAGGCCCGGATGGCCGAGACGGGAGCCGTTTTCGCGGGCGAGCACTCCGGGCACTACTACTTCCGGGACAACTTCCGGGCGGACTCGGGGATCATCGCCGCGGTCACGGTGCTCGAGGCGCTCTGCCGGGCGAACGTGCCCCTTTCCCAGCTGCGACAGCCGTTCGAGCGCTACGCCGACTCAGGCGAGCTCAACACGCGTGTCGCCGACACGTCGAGCGTCATCGCCGCGATCGCCAAGCACTACGCCGGGCTCGGCCGGCCCGTCGACGATCTCGACGGACTGACGGTCGACTCCGGGGACTGGTGGTTCAACCTGCGGCCGTCGAACACCGAGCCGCTGCTGCGGCTGAACGTCGAGGCGGCCGACGCCGGATCGTGCGCCGGCCACGTCGCCGAGGTCGAGGCGCTCATTCGGGATGCCGAGCACGACCACTGAGGAGACGCGATGAGTCTCGATCCGTTCCTGCTGTCGATCCTCGTCGATCCGGAGGACAAGGGACCGCTGTGGTACCTCGCCGACGAGTCGACGCTTTACAACCCGCGTCTTCGCCGGCGATACGCGGTGCGCGACGGGATCCCGGTGCTCCTCGTCGCCGAGGCGGAAAGCGTCGACGACGCCGAGGCGGCGCGGCTGACCGCGCGCGAGCGTGCGGCGGTCGTCACCGGAGGCGGGCCTGCCGGGCCGTCGCGACCGGAGGAGCGGCAGGGAGGGTGATCCGCGCGGTCGGCGGGGACCAGCCGCTCGACTCGCTCGGGATGTTCGCCGCGGCGGGGGCGCTTCCCGAGCTCCTCGACTCCTCGATCGAGGACGCCGCGGGCCTCGGCCGCCTCGACGCCTCCCCGACCGGCGCCGTCGTCGCCTGGGGTGACGGGCCGGCGCGGGGCGCAGCCGAGATGGTCGGCGCCGTCGTCGGGGCGACGGCCCGGGTGCCGCTCGTCGGGGTGTCGGGAGGCGACCTCCCGGGCTTCGTCGGCCGGAATTCGCTCGTCTTCGTCACGGCGTTCACGGGGGACGAACCGGATGCCTGCAGCGCCGCCCGGGACGCAGTAAGGCGCGGAGCCCGCCTCGTCGCGATCACGCGCGGCGGAGAGCTCGGGCGCCTCGCCGCCGAGGCGGGCGCCCCGGTCGTCTCCCTCCCGGACGCACCGCGGGCGCGCGGCGCGTTGCTCGCCATGGTCGTCGCGTTGCTCGTCGGCCTGGAGCGGGCGGGGCTCGTCGAACCGGTGGGGGCCGCGCTCGTCGCGGCGAGCCGCCAGGCGGCGCACCGTCGCGACGCGCTCATCACGGCGGGTGGCGGTGTCGCGGGCGAGCTCGCGCGCCGGATCGGCCGGACGTTCCCCATGCTCTGTGGGGCATCGGGCCTCGGCGCTGCCGCGGCGCGCTGGTGGCAGTCCGAGATCGCCGCGAACGCCCGCACCCTCGCCGTGGTGGCGAGCGTGCCGGAGCTCCTCGCCGACACGATCGCGGCCTTCGGCCAGGCGGGCGACGTCACGCGCCAGGTCCTCACGCTCATCGAGCTGCGGTCGGACTTCGAACCGGCGCCGGCGGGCCGGGCCTTCGGGCGCGTCGATGAGCTGCTTGCCGAGGTCGTCGCCGACCGGCTTGTCGTGCACGCCGAGGGGGCGGGGCCGCTCGCACAGCTCGTCGACCTCGTCGTCGTGGGGGAGTTTGTCTCGTTGCGACTCGCCGCGGCCGCGGGCGTCGACCCCGGGCCGGCCCCGGCGATCGACGAGTCGCCGAAAGGCGCGCCCGAAGGCCCGGTCCGCCGGCGCCGGCGTCCGGGGTGACAATGTTGTCCCGATCGGCGGTATGGTCGGCACGAGCCAGGTCTTGATTGCTCGTGCGGCCGCGCTCGTGCGGCCGCACGAAGACGGAAAGGGTGCAACGTGGGCAAGAACTCGACGACTCCTCCGCACGCGACCCCCGGCGACTTCGCCGACGCCTCCCTCGCCGAGCTCGGGCGCCAGAGGATCGCCTGGGCGAGCTCGAACATGCCCGTTCTCGCGTCGATTCAGCAGCGGTTCGCGGCCGAGCGGCCGCTCGCCGGCGCGACGATCGCGGCGTGTCTGCACATCACGACCGAGACGGCGAACCTGTTGCGGACGCTGAAGGCCGGCGGCGCCCGGGTGGTCGCGTGCGCGTCGAACCCCCTGTCGACCCAGGATGACGTCGCCGCGTCGCTCGTTCTCGACGAGAAAATCGAGACGTACGCCGTACGCGGCGAGGACTCGGCCCGGTACTACGAGCACATCGACGCGGCGCTCGACGCCCATCCGACGGTCACAATGGACGACGGGTGCGACCTCGTCTCGCGTCTGCACCAGTCGCGGGCCGCGCAGGTCGCCGAGGTCTCGGCCGGGACCGAGGAGACGACGACGGGTGTGATCCGGCTGCGCGCGATGGAGCGCGACGGCGCGCTCGGTTACCCGATCATCGCCGTGAACGACGCCGACACGAAGCACATGTTCGACAACCGCTACGGCACGGGACAGTCGACGCTCGACGGGATCATCCGCTCGACGAACGTGTTGTTCGCGGGATCGCGCGTCGTCGTGGCGGGCTACGGCTACTGCGGCAAGGGCGTCGCCTCGCGGGCGCGCGGGCTCGGCGCCATCGTCACGGTCACCGAGATCAACCCGCTGCGCGCCCTCGAGGCCGTGATGGACGGTTTCCGGGTGGCGCCGATGGAGGTCGCCGCGCAGGACGGCGAGATCTTCATCACGGTGACCGGCAACCGGGACGTGCTGCGCGCCGAGCACTTCGCGGTAATGGCGGATGGCGCGATCGTCGCCAACTCGGGCCATTTCGACGTGGAGATCGACCTCGTCGCGCTCGCCAAGCTCGCCGACGGTCGGCGTCGCGAGGTGCGCCCGAACGTCGAGGAGTTCGCCATCCCCGCCGCCACGGGCGGGACCAAGCGGATCCTCGTCGTCGCCGAGGGTCGCCTCGTCAACCTCGGCGGGGCCGAGGGTCACCCGGCGGCGGTGATGGACATGTCGTTCGCCAACCAGTCGCTCGCCGTCGAGTGGGTGCTCGCCCATCGGGGCGAGCTCGAGCCGCGCGTCTACGACGTGCCGACCGAGATCGACCAGGAGATCGCCCGGCTGAAGCTCGCCTCGATGGGCATCGCGGTCGACGTGCTCACGGAGGCGCAGCGCATCTACCTCGGCTCGTGGACCTCGGGCACCTGACCCGCCCTAAGCTGGTTCGAGGCCGGGAGCGGGTCTGTGGTTGAAAGTCGATGCCAGCCGCAGGCGAAACGACCCACGTAAGGCAACCCGTGGTTGCTGAGCATGGTGCGGCTTAGATGTAAGCCCCGCCCACGCGCCACCGCACGGTGCCGCGTGGAGAAGGAGCGAAGCGTGCCCTACCAGGTGGCGCCGGGTCGGTCCCGACCGACCGCCGCCATCAGGGGCGTCACCTCCTCCGCGGGCGGGTGTGGGGTCAAAGACCAGGTCAGCCGCTCCCGGCTGACCGCCGGGCCGGGCCGGGCACCGGGCGGGCGCCACGTCTCGCTCGTCGGGCCGACCGCGACCGGCAAGACCGCCGCCGCCGTCCGCTTCGCCCGCCGTCACGGCGGCGTCGAGCTCATCTCCGTCGACGCCATTGCCGTCTACCGCGGCCTCGACGTCGGCACGGCCAAACCGACGCCCGACGAGCGCCGTGGCGTCGCCTGGCACCTCGTTGACGAGTGCGATCCCGGCGAGGAGTTCAGCGTCGCCCGCTTCCAGGCCGACGCGCACGCCGCGATCGCCGGGATCGAGGCGCGAGGCCACCGCGCCGTCCTCGTCGGGGGGACGGGCCTTTATCACCGGGCCGTCGTCGACGAGCTCGACCTGCCCGGGCGCTACCCGGAGATCGCCGCCGAGCTCGAAGGCGAGGCCGACGGCCCGGGCGGGCTGGGGGCCCTCCACGCCCGCCTCGTCGCGCTCGACCCGGCGGCGGCGGCGCGGATCGAACCAACGAACCGCCGCCGACTCGTCCGGGCGCTCGAGGTCGTCCTCGGCTCGGGCCGGCCTTTCAGCGCGACGGGGCCAGGCCTCCGTCACTACGGGCCGACGCGGTTCTGCCTCGTCGGGCTCACGCTCGACCGCGGCGAGCTCGACCGCCGGATCGCGGCCCGGCTCGAGGCCCAGTTCTCCGCCGGTTTCGTCGACGAGGTCACCGGCCTCGCGGCACGGTCGCCGGGCCTGTCGCGCACCGCCCGTCAGGCGCTCGGCTACCGGGAGCTGCTCGAGTACGTCGCGGGGCGCGCAACGCTCGACGAGGCCCGGGCGACGATTCTGCGCCGGACGCGGTCTTTCGCCCGCCGCCAGGAGTCGTGGTTCCGGCGTGATCCGAGGATCGTCTGGCTGGACGCGGCACGCCGGGACCTCGACGACGCGCTCGACGACGCCATCGCCGCGGCGGACCGCGGCGATACCGGGGCGCGAGACTGATTCCGTGGCATCGCTCGAACTGGCGAAGTACGAGGCGCTGGGCAACGACTTCCTCATCGTCGTCGACTGGGCTGGTGCGGGCCGCTTCGATGCCGAGCTCGCCGCGTCGCTCTGCGAGCGGCACCGCGGCGTCGGGGCCGACGGGCTGATCCGCCTCTCGGCCCCCGCGCGGGCGGCACGTTGCGGATGGAGTTGCGCAACGCCGACGGAACACCGGCCGAGACGAGCGGCAACGGCCTGCGTTGCGCCGTCGTCTGCGCCCGCGACGCCGGGCTCGTCGCCGCGGGTCGGCTCGTCGTCGAGACCGAGGCGGGCGACGCCCCGGTCGCGCTCGACGCCCCCGAGAACGACGGCCCGGTCACGGTGCACGTGGGGATGGGGACCGTCCGGGTGGATCCGTTGGCGACCTCTCCGGTGCAAGGGCGGCGGGCCTATCGGGTCGATGCCGGCAATCCCCACCTCGTCCTGCTCGGCGCGGACCTCGACGGTGTCGATCTCGGAGTCGTCGGACCCGAGCTCGAGCGGGCAGTGTCCGGCGGCCAGAACGTGGAGCTCGCCGCCTGTCGGAAGGGGAGCGACGAGATCGGCCTCGTCGTCTGGGAGCGTGGCGCGGGCCTGACGCTGGCGTGCGGCTCCGGGAGCGCCGCAGCCGCCGCAGCCGCCCACTCGGTCGGCCTCGTCGGCGAAAACGTCGTCGTGCACAATCCGGGCGGCGATCTCGCCGTCGAACTGGTGGCCGCCGACGGAGGGGTCGAGGCCACCCTCGTCGGGACGGCACGTCGCGTGGCGCGCCTCGTCGTCGACATCGAGCCGGCCCCGACAAAGAAGGTCCGCGTCGCGTGACGCTCATCGAGCGCCGGTTTCGGGAGCGGATCGTGCTCGTCGGAGTCGTGACGCGGCCGCGCGGGATAGGAGAGGTCGAGGCGAGCCTCGACGAGCTGAGTCTGCTCATCGACACCGCCGGAGCCGACGAGGTGGCCCGGGTCGTCCAGTCGCGGGACGCGATCGACCCGGCGACGTACATCGGGCGCGGCAAGGCCGAGGAGCTCCACCTGCTCTGCGAGTCGGTCGACGCCGACACCGTCGTTTTCGACGACGAGCTGAATCCCGCCCAGCAGCGCAATCTCGAGGGGATCCTCGGGCGCACGGCGATCGACCGGACCGCCGTGATCCTCGACATCTTCGCCCAGAACGCCCGGACCGAGGAGGGCCGCGCCCAGGTCGAGTTGGCGCTGCTGCAGTACCGGCTGCCGCGGCTGCGCGGCCGGGGGATGACGCTTTCGCAGCAGGCCGGTCGGATCGGCACTCGGGGCCCCGGCGAGACGCAGCTGGAAGTCGACCGACGGCGCATCACGCAGCGGATCCAACGGTTGCAGGTCGTGCTCACCAACCTCGAGTCGACGCGACAGACCCAGCGCCGCGCCCGTCGGCGCGGATCCCGGCGGAGCGTTTCGCTCGTTGGCTACACGAACACCGGGAAGTCGACGCTCCTCAACGCCTTGACCGCCGCCGACGTGATCGTCGAGAACCGCCTCTTCGCGACGCTCGACCCGAGGACCCGCCGACTCGAACTGCCGGGAGGAGAGACCGTGCTCTGCTCGGACACGGTCGGATTCGTTCGCAAGCTCCCGCACCAGCTCGTCACGGCCTTCCACTCGACGCTCGAGACGGTGGCGGACTCCGACCTTCTCGTCCACGTCGTCGACGCCGCCGCGGCGGATCCCGACAGTCAGATCGCCGCCGTGAGGTCGGTGCTCGCCGAGATCGGCGCTGACTCGGTGCCCGAGATCTTCGCCTTCAACAAGTGCGACCGCGGGCGGCGGGCCACGGTCCGGCTCCACGCGTTGCACCCGGATTCGGTGATCTGCTCGGCGCTTTCGGGCGAAGGCCTCGACGACCTGCTCGGGGCCATCGGAGAGGCGCTGCGCGCCCACGACCGGACGGTCGATCTCTCGGTCCCGTACGACAGGGGCGATGTGATCGCCGCCCTCCACCGCGGAGGCGAGGTGCTCGACCAGTACGACTCCGGGTCCGGGCTGTCCGTCCGGGTCCGTCTCGATGAGGCCGGCCGGCGCCGCTTCGCCCAGTTCACGACCCGGGCCGACCGCGACGCCGGGGCGGGGCCCGCCAGGGACGGCGCCGAGCCGTGAGCGCCGCCGGCGCTCGTGTCCCCAGGGTGCCGGACGGGCCCGGCGTGTACCCGGGGCGAGGGGTCGGGTCGCCGAACGTGACGTTCTGGTCTGATGATGCAGTTTGCGGGTGCTGTGTTACAGGGCACGCACCCGCGCTCTCATCTCTCCTTCCTCAATGCCACAGGTTGCCGCGGCATCCAACCAGCGCCAGGTTGGCGGCCTGACATCGGTCGTCTGCCGGTGGAAAATGGCACCACGGTGTCCTGCGACCCGAGGTAGGAACGGAAGGAAAGAACGTGGGCGAGACTGGTGCAACCACAACAGTTGGGCCAGCATCCCTATCGAGGTTGTTTCGCCGCCACCCGAAGGTCGCGCCCTTGGTCGCGAGCGTCGTTGCTCTCGGCCTTGGTGCTGCCAACTTGACAGGGCAAGCGACAGCCTCGGCCGCCGGCAAGTTAGCTGCGACTCAGGTCGCCAAGGCAACGTGTTCGTCCACAAGGACTGGCAACGAGGCCATCGTCGACCTCGACAGCCACAAGTCATTCGCCCGGCTCCGGACCGTATGCGTAGGCACACTCAAGGGGACTGGCGTCATCGACGGGGGAGCGCTCTTCATCCTTCAAGATGTCGGTCCCGTCCAAAACGCCAACACCGAGGTCGTCCGCGTCAACCTCACCACCTACGCCGTCACGCGATCAGCCCCCCTTTCCGGAGGCCAGTCGATTTTCGCGGGTCTCGGCGACATTTGGGTGGTGACCGACTCGTCCGCCTCGAGCCTCATGCAGCTGTCTCCTGTCTCGCTGCGGGTCGAGCATCGTTTCGCCAACCTAGAAACTGCGTGGGACTCCATCCCGTTCGCCGGGCGTCTCTGGTTCATCGACAACTTCTCATTGAAGACACTGAACCCGGCAGACGGGCGAGTCTCGGTGGCCGACGTGTCCTGGCTTCCTGCCGGCCTCAGTCCAGCCAGCGTTACGTCCTCCGGTAGCGAGCTGTACCTCGTCGCCGAGAATCAGAAGAGCCCGGAGGCGGCGATCGCCACCTACAACCCGGTGAGCGGTGCTCATCGAGTCGCGCGCCAACCTCATCTGTTCGGTGGGTCCACCCTGGCCGACGTGACTGGCAAGGTCCTCTGGGTCAGCCCACCAGCAGGCAACATGTCCGAGGTGACGGCCTACTCCGCACAAAGCCTCAGACCCTTGACTGCTGGCTTTGTAGGGGGCGGCCCGAACGGCACGTGGACGGCGGTGCCTGACATAGGTGACCTATGGTTCCAGCTCGCCGGCAGTCCCCTGGAGTGCGTCTCCGGCAAAACGGGGCGTCTCGACGCGAGCCTGCGCCTGCCGAACACCTTTAGTCCGACCAACATCCCCTATGCGACGCCACCGGGGTTCTTGGCAGCCGACGAGTCCAACCTCATCGTTGCCGCGACCGAGACGCGTGGCCCGAACCCCTCGGAATCCGGTATCGCTGTCTACAAGTTGGACCCAAGATGTCGCGCCTGAGAGGCCATTAGAGGCTCGTAGCGATGCCCCCGGCGGGCGCAACCTGCCTGGGTTCGTCAGCAAGAATCACCGCTCGGACGGAACCTCACTGCCAGCCGGAGATTCGCGACGTCGGCTCGCGTTAGCCTCGCAGCGGGAGGCGTGATGGACGGTCTCGAGGAGTCGGTACACGAGCTCTGGCAGCACCGCGGCGAGCTGTCCGCGACTGACGACGGGGCCGCCGAGACGGTCATCGAGGCGGTCTCGCTGCTCGACTCCGGAGCCGCCCGCGTCGCCGAGATCGCCGCGGGAGGCGACGTCGTCGTCCACGAGTGGCTGCGCGAGGCGATCCTGTTGCTGTTCGCGCTCTCGCGGATCACGACCGTGGAGCTCGGACCCTTCGAGTACGCCGACAAGATCCCGTTGAAAAAGGACTTCGTTGCCAAGGGCGTTCGCGTCGTGCCAGGCGCCTCGGCGCGCTGGGGGGCGTTCCTCGACCGCGGCGTGATCCTCATGCCGAGCTACGTGAACATCGGGGCGCGCGTCGGTGCCGGCACGCTCGTCGACACGTGGGCGACGGTCGGCTCGTGCGCCCAGATCGGGGCGCGGGTCCACCTGTCTGGCGGCGTCGGCATCGGCGGAGTGCTGGAACCGCTGAACGCCGTTCCGGTTGTCGTCGAGGACGACGCGCTAATTGGCAGCCGCTCGATCGTCGCCGAGGGTGCCCGGGTCGGCGAGGGCGCCGTCCTCGGGGCGGGCTCGATCCTCACGGGGTCCGTGCCGGTCATCGAGGCGGCAACGGGCGAGGAGATCAGCCGGGGGAGGGTTCCGCCCTGGACCGTCGCCGTCGGCGCGTCGCGTCGGCGCGAGTACCCCGGCGGGGAGTTCTTCCTGCCGTGCGTGCTCGTCGTCCGGCACCTCGCCGAGGGGGAGCGCCACGACAAGGCGCAGCTGAACGAGATCCTGCGCGACGCCGGCGTCGCTCCCTGAACGTGACACCGTGACCGACCTGTTGGGACTCACCGCCGAGCTCGTCGGCATTCCGTCGGTGAGCCACAACGAGGCCGCGATCGCCGGTTTCGTGGAGTCCGAGCTGCGGCGTCATCGCGGGCTCACCATCACGCGCATCGCCGACAACGTCGTCGCCCGCACCTCGCTCGGCCGCGCCGAGCGGGTCCTGCTCGCCGGCCACCTCGACACCGTCCCGCCGGCCGGCAACGAAGGGTCGCGCCTCGACGGCGATGTCTGCCACGGGCTGGGGTCGGTCGACATGAAAGGCGGAGTCGCCGTCATAGTCGCGCTCGTCGCCGAGCTCGCCGAGCCGGTCTACGACCTCACCTTCGTCCTTTACAGCGGGGAGGAGGTCGAGCGGCGCTACTCGGGCCTCGCCGCCCTCGAGGCGGCGCGGCCCGACCTGCTCGTCGCCGACGCCGCGCTCTTGCTCGAGCCGACCGGTGCGGTCGTCGAAGCCGGTTGCCAGGGCTCGATGCGGCTCATCGTGAAGATGCGAGGTTCGCCCGCCCACGCGGCGCGCCCGTGGATGGGGAAGAACGCGCTCCACCGCCTCGGCGCGCTGATCGGGCGCATCGGCGAGTTCGACGAGCGCCGGCCCGTGCTCGACGGCTGCGAGTACCACGAGTCACTCCAGGCGGTGTGGGCCGAAGGGGGGTCAACCGCGAGAGTGAACGTCGTGCCCGACCGAGCCGTGGCGCTCCTCAGCCACCGCTTCGCACCGGACCGGAACGCCGAGGCGGCCCTCGATTCGATCCGCGCTCTTCTCGGACCGGCGCTCGACACTGCGGCCGGTGACGTGATCGAGGTCGAGGAGGTCTCGGATCCGGCGCCCCCGAACCTCGGCCATCCCGTCCTTGCCTCCCTCGTCGCGGCGAGCAAGGCGAAACCCCGCGCCAAGCTCGGGTGGACCGATGTCGCGCGCTTCGCCGCGTGGGGCGTGCCGGCAGCGAACTTCGGGCCGGGGGACCCGCTGCTCTGCCACCACCCGGACGAGAGAATCAGCCGCCGGGAACTCGAGGCGGCGTACTCGGTGCTCCGGTCGTTGCTCGCCGGGGCCTGAGCCGCCTACAGGCGGCGCAGGACGGTCACGACCTTGCCGTAGATCGTGACCTCCTCGGGCGGCAGCTCGATCTCGGCGAAGTCGGGGTTCGCGGGCACGAGCACGACGTGACCGTGCCGGCGGCGGAAGGTCTTCACCGTCGCCTCGCCGTCCGGGATGCCGGCGACGACGACGTCGCCGGGCTCGGCTTCAGGCTGGTGACGCACGACGACGAGGTCGTCGTTGAGGATGCCCGCCCCGATCATCGAGTCGCCGCGCACCCGCAGCATGAACAACTCACCCGGTCCGGTGAGGTCCTCCGGCACCGGCAGGACCTCCTCGACGTTCTCCTGGGCGAGCACGCCGACGCCGGCGGCGACGTCACCGACGAGGGGCACGTGGGCGACGGGTCGCACGCCGATCGCGGCGCCCGACGAGGGCTCGAAGGAGACCTCGATCGCGCGCGGTTTCGTCGGGTCGCGGCGCAGGTAGCCCTGGCGCTGGAGGATCTGCAGGTGGGCGTGGACGGTCGAGGAGGAGGTGAGCCCCACCGCCTCGCCGATCTCGCGCACCGACGGCGGGTAGCCGCGTTCGCGGACCTCGCGTTCGATGAACTCGAGAATCTGACGACGCTTGCCCGAGAGTTGGATTTCGGCCATCTGCCCCGCCTTTCGCGAACGGCCCGCGGCCACGTCCTGACCTCGAAGTTACCTCCGTGTCACACCCAGATGCAAACATCCGTTCGTGGAACACCCGTTCGCCCGGTCGTTGACACCGAACAGACGTTCGTGCGACGATGGTCCCCGGGCAGCCGAACGTACGTACGGACGCCCGGCGGGTTCCGTTTCTTCGGAGGCAGATATGGCGGCGGTGGTCGGTTCGCTCCGGGAGTCGAGGGTCCGTCTTGTCCCGCATCCCGGGCAGGCGTCCTTCGGGCTCGTCGGAGGCGACGGCGGCCGGGCGACGTGTTGTCTCATCGACCCGCGGCCCCGCGCCGCGATCGGGCGCCAGGTGGGTGGCGCCCTGGCCGCGCTCGTGGCCTTCGCCGGGCTCTGGTTCGGCGCGGGGGCGCTACGGGCGACGCAGAACGCCCCGGCCGGCGCCGGAGGTCGTGAGATCGTCTACGTCGCCCGTCCCGGCGACACCCTGTGGGCGATTGCCACGCGGCTCGACCCGGCGGGCGACCCGGTCGAGGTCGTCGCGACCCTCGCCGCCGAGCTCCATGGGGCCGCGCTCCGGCCCGGGACTGTTCTCACCGTCCCCTCGTCCTGACGGGCGGTGTCCCGACGCACCGGGGCCGAAGCCCTGGGAGCGCTACTCTCCCGCGGTGCGTTGTCCGAGGTGCTCGGCCGGCGATGACCACGTCATCGACTCGCGCGAGGTCGACCGCGGCGAGTCAATCCGTCGGCGCCGCGAGTGCCGAAACTGCGGTTACCGCTTCACGACCTTCGAGCGCCTCGGTGGTCCGGTCACCTTCGTCGTGAAAAGGTCCGCCGAACGGGAGCCGTTCCGTCGTGAGAAGGTCGTGGCCGGGGTCCGGGCGGCCTGCAAGAACCGGCCGGTCGACGAGGACGCGATCGAGGCGCTCGCCGTCGCCGTCGAGAACGAGCTCGCCCATTCGGGTCGGGACGTGACAACCGAGCAGATCGGAGTCGCGGTGCTCGACCGCTTGCGCGACCTCGACGACGTTGCCTACATCCGCTTTGCCAGCGTGTACAAGGGTTTCGAGAGCCTCGGCGACTTCGCGCGCGAAGCGGGGCTCTTGACGAAGGCGACGGCGCCGAAGCAGCACCACCCGCCCGAGGGCGTGCCGGCTGCACGGCGCGCGACCCGGACCCCGGGCTGACGCGCCGTGTCCGTCGAACTGCTGAGCGACGCACCGCGCCGGGCCGTTGCCATCTACGCCCATCCGGACGACTCCGACGTCTCGTGCGGGGGGACGCTCGCGCGATGGGCGGACGCGGGGACGGTGGTCGATCTCGTGGTGTGCGCCGCCGGCGACAAGGGCACGAGGGATGCGGCGCAGGATCCCGCCGAGCTCGTCGCGACCCGTGTCGCCGAGATCGAGGCCGCGGCGGGCGTCCTCGGGGTGTCCGGCGTGCACCGGCTGGGACGTCCCGACGGGGAGTTCGAGAACGATCCCGATCTCCGTCGTGAGCTCGTCGTGTTGTTGCGCGAGCTGCGCCCGGAGGTGCTGGTCTGTCCCGATCCGCTCGCCGTGTTCTTCGGCGAGCACTACTACAACCACCGCGACCACCGGGTCGTCGGGTTCGCCGCCCTCGACGGCGCGGCGCCGGGCGCGGCGTCGCCGCTGTACTTCCCCGACGCTGGGCCCCCGCACGCCGTCGGGTTCGCGTTGCTGTCGGGCTCGCTCGAGCCCAACGTCTACGTCGACGTGACGGCGACCGTCGGCCGCAAGGCGGACGCCGTCTGCTGCCACGTCAGCCAGCTCGGGGAGGCCGGGGAGTCGTTCCGGCCGGTGATGGAGGAGCGCGCCGCCGAGGCGGGCCGCGTCGCCGGCGTCGAGTACGCGGAAGCGTTCCGCCGGGTCTGGCTCGGGCCCTGACCGAGAGCCCGCCCGTGCCAGAAGTCCCTCGACCCGGCGCCGCGTCGGTGCGGCTCGGTGCGGGAGTCGACGCGACCGACGTGCTGCACCTCGACATGGACTCGTTCTTCGCCGCGGTCGAAGTCCGCGCCGACCCGTCGCTCGTCGGCCGTCCGGTCGTCGTCGGGGGCTCCGGGCCCCGCTCGGTCGTGTCCTCGGCGTCCTACGAGGCGCGGGTCTTCGGCGTGCGCTCGGCGATGCCGATCGCCGAGGCGCGCCGGCGCTGCCCGGGTCTCGTCGTCGTCGCCGGGCACCACGAGGACTACGAGAAGGTGAGCGCCCGCCTCGTCGGGCTCTGCCACGAGGTCACGCCGATCGTCGAGCCGATCTCGATCGACGAGGCATTCCTCGACGTGTCCGGGGCGCACCAGCTGTTCGGTGACAGCTGGACGATCGCGACGGACCTGCGGCGACGCGTGCTCGACGAGCTCGCGCTCGCCTGCGCGATCGGGATCGGCCGGACCAAGCTCGTCGCCAAGCTCGCCTCGAAAGCGGCGAAACCCCGCGTCCGGCCCGGTGGATTCGACCCGGGCGCCGGCGTCGTCCTCGTCGTCCCCGCCGACGAGCTCTCCTTCCTCCACGCCCACCCCGTCCGGGCCGTTCCCGGGATCGGGCCCGCCACGGCGGAACGCCTGCGCCGCATCGGCGTGACGACGGTCGGGGACCTCGCTCTTGTCGGGCGCCAGCGACTGGTCGCGATGTTCGGGGAGGCGCACGGCGCGGCGCTGTTCGACCTCGCGGCCGGGCGGGACGACCGGCGCGTGGTGACCGACCGCGTCCTGCGCTCGATCGGCCACGAGCAGACGTTCGACGTCGACGACCACGACCCGGCGTCGCTCGCCAGCAAGGCCCGCGAACTCGCCGTCTCGGTCGCGGCGCGCTGTCGGGCCCGGGGCGTCGCGGCGAGGACGGTGTCGGTGAAGGTGCGGTTCGGCGATTTCGAGACGATCGACCGTTCCCGATCGCTCGACCGCCCGGTGACCTCGGCCGCCGAGATCGCCGAGGTGGCGACGGCGTTGCTCGAGGCGGTCGACGCCGGCCGCGGGGTGCGCCTCCTTGGCGTGTCGGTGTCGAACCTCGGCGAGTCGAACCTCGAGCACGCCGTGCAGCTCGGCCTGTTCGCCGACGCCGCCGCCGGCCGGGACCTCCCGACGCCCGCCGGCCGGGGCGACGAGGTCGAGGTGGCGGCGGACGAGATCCGGCGCCGCTTCGGGCCAGACGCCATCACCTCGGCGGCGGCGGCCGGGCGCCGGACGGCGCGGCGCGGCGGCCGACCTGGCCGGAAACGGCACTAGGGAGCGATCGAGCGGTTCACCGCGGGCAGACTCGGGAGCGGGTCGCGCGCGGCGGGGAGTTGCCGGGGGATTAGCGTGGCAGACGGACGAAGCCGCCGTGGTCCGGTCAGCGCCAGCTGGCCGCCGCGGAGAGAAGGGGGAGAAGGTGCCGCTTTCGGAAGACGAGCAGCGCATTCTCCACGAGATGGAACAGAAGCTGTTCGAGCACGACCGCGGCTTCGCGAGCCGCGTCCGGACGAAGCCCTCCCGCTCGCTCGCCGGCCGTTCGATGTGGTGGTCGGCGGTGATCTTCCTCATCGGGTTCGCCGTGCTCCTCGTCTCGTTCCGCTCGTCCACGCTGATCGGGACCTTCGGGTTCCTCGTCATGCTCATGGCGGCGCTGCTCTTCGAGCGCAGCGCCCATCAGGTCTTCGGGCGCCCCGACGCGTCGGGCCGCCAAGCGAGGCCGCGTGTGCTTTCTGAGGAGCTGTCGATGATCGGTCGGCGCCTGCGGTCACGATTCGGTCGCGAGCGCTGAGCGCTGTGGACCGGGCCGATCGGGCGGCCCTTGCGGCACAGTTCCGTTCCATGGCCGCGGTCGTCGTCCGTCGGCCGCGACTCGTTCCCGCCGCGGCGCGGCTCGGGCTGAGCCTCGTTCGGCGGCGCTGGTGGCGCCACCGCCCGTTCCTCCCGCTGCCGGACCCGGCCTGGATCGCGTTCCGCATGGAGGTCGCCTACGGAACCGCGACCGCGGTCCCCTCGGCGGAGGATCTCGCCGATTATCTCGAATGGGCCCGCCAGATGCGCGTGCTGCAAGGGACAAGGCGCTCACGCAGACGGGTGGCGCGCTAGCCTCGCCGCAGATGCCGGCGCGCAATGTTTTCGGGGACGATCGGGCCTGACGTGGACGGGAGGTCCCTCGTTCTCAACGCGACGTACGAGCCGATCTGCGTCGTGTCTTCGCGCCGGGCGCTCGTTCTGGTGATCGAGGAGAAGGCCGAGCTCATCCACGAAACGGGCCGGCTCTACCGCTCCGCGCGGGTCTCGTTCCCCGAGCCGTCGGTCGTGCGCCTGGCGCACTATGTCCGGGTGCCGTACACGGCGCGCATCGCCATCACCCGTCGCAGCGTGTTCGCTCGCGACGGGCACCGTTGCCAGTACTGCGGCGGCCAGGCCGAGAACATCGACCACGTCACGCCGCGCAGCCGCGGCGGGGCGCACATCTGGGAGAACGTCGTCGCGGCGTGCCGACGCTGCAATTCCCTCAAAGAGGACCGGCTCCTCGAAGAGGCGGGGTTCACGCTCCGCCGCGCCCCGCACGCGCCCAGGTCGCGCGTCTGGCTGCTCGCCGCGTCCGGCGAGCTGCGCGCCGACTGGCAGCCGTACGTGGCGCCACTTTTCGAGCGCGCCGCGGGCTAGCGCCGCCGGCGTGCCGGAGCCGGCCTGGCGCGGCGATTGGCGGTTGGTGGAACGCCACGGCCCACCCGCGACGCTCGTCGCAACGCCCCCCGACCCCGCCGGTCGCCGGCTCGCCTGCCTGGCCCATCCAAGCGGCGGTGCCGTCGTGCTCGGAAGCGCGCAGGCTCCGGCCGAGTTCGACGCCGACCGCTGTGCGCGCGCCGGGCTCGAGCTCGTCAAGCGGAGGAGCGGTGGCGGGGCGGTGGTCGTCTTTCCCGGCGCGCAGGTCTGGCTCGATCTTTTCGTGCCGGTGTCGGATCAGCTGTTCGACACCGACGTCGTGCGGGCTTCGTCCTTCGTCGGCGCGCTGTGGCGTGACGCACTCGTCGCCGCGACGGGGAGCTCCGCCGGGCTAGCCGTCCACGCGAGCGGGCTCGTCGAGACGGCGTGGTCGCGCCGGATCTGTTTCTCGGGGATCGGGCCGGGGGAGCTGACGCGTGGCGGGCGGAAGGTGACCGGGCTCGCCCAGCGACGCGACCGCACCGGGGCGTGGTTCTTCACGATGGCGCTCGTCCGGCCCGAACAGCACCGGTTGGCATCGCTTCTCGCCGTCGAGGCCGGGGAGGCCGAGGAGATCGAGACATCGCTCGAGGCGGAGACGGCGGTCGCCGGATGCCCGGCCGCGGAGCTCGAAAGGGCGCTCGCCGCCGGTCTCGGCGGTGTCTGGTCACCGGGCGAAGACGTGCCAGCCGAGCCACATCCAGGCGAGCGCGAAGACTAGGCGCCCGACCGGCGCCCCGCCGATCCGGCTGAGCGCCCCACCGATCCCCGCGAAACGACGTCGGCTCGACAGCGCGACGATCTCGAGCCCGGCGAACACCGCGGCGATGGCGATCCAGGCGACGATCGTGAGGGCGTGATCGCTCATCGGCTGACGAGGTAGCCGCCGAGGGTCAGCCAGGCCGCGAAAAGGATGCCGCGCGACCACTGGTGTCCGGCGGCTGTGCTGAGGAAGTAACTGACGGTCGGGTGCGCGTACCGCGGTGACAGGAAGTAGTTGGAGAGCTCGAAGGCGATCGCGGCTCCGCCCGCGACGACCCAAACAAGGGCGCCGCGCCCCCTGGGCGGCGCCCTTTTCGGAGGCTCGGTCCCCCCGCCGCCGGCGGGCTCCGGCGGCGGCCCCGCGACGGGGCGCCAGCGCGCGGCGACGAGGCTCGCCGCGACGAAGGCGGCGATCGCCACCGTGGTGACGATCTCCGAGCCCGTGGTGAAGGCGGTCGTGAAGCTCCCGACGACCGCCAGCGCGATCCCGATCCCGGCCGGCAAGGCGAGACGCCGCATCCCGGCATTGTGCCGTCTCCGTCGCCGGATCGCATCCGACCCGCCATCCGAAGTCGCGCGACCCGGGCCGGAGGGCGATGGTTGCGAGTTCGTGTCAGGTGACGGATTCACAAGCCGCGCGTGCCACGGCGCGCGATGATCCGGCCTGCGGGTTTGCTCGCGGGCGCGGGTTCGAATCGATATCGGGGGGAGCCGGGATGGACGGCGTGGCCGCAATGCCCGAGACAGTGGTCGTCCTCGGAGGGGCCTCCGATCTCGCGGCGGCCGTGCTGCGACGACTCGCCAAGCAGCGCCTTTCGAAGGTGCTCTTGGCGGGGCGGCACCAGAGCGCCCTCGAAGCGGTCGGACGTGAGCTCACCGCCCTCGGCGTCGACGACGTGGAGACGGCGACGTTCGACGCCTGCGACGCGGGAGCACACGAGGCCTTCGCCGACGAGGTCGCGCGCCGGGTCGGGCCGATCGACCTCGTGATCGTCGCCGCCGGGCGCCTCAGCTTCGACGGGCCCGACGATCTCACGGCGGGTGTCACGGCCGAGACGATCTCGACGAACTTCACCGGGCTGGCCGCGGCGATGGTCGCCTTCGCGCGGGTCCTGCGCCGCCAAGGGCGCGGGTGCATCGTCGTCTTCTCGTCGGCGGCGGCGGTGCGGGTGCGGCGCGCGAACTTCGTCTACGGCGCCGCCAAAGCGGGCCTCGATGCTTTCGCTCGGGGGCTCGGCGACTCTCTCGTCGGGAGCGGTGTCGAGGTGATCGTCGTGCGTCCCGGGTTCGTCCACACGAAGATGACGACGGGACGCCGCCCGCTGCCCCTCGCGACGACGGCCGACGCCGTCGCCGCCGACGTGGTCCGGGCGCTCGGGTCGGGCGTCGTCGTCGTCTGGGCTCCCCGGGCGCTCCGGGTGCTGATGCCGCTCGTCCATCTCGTGCCGCGGCGGATCTGGCGACACTTCCCCGGCTAGGGTTCGCTTCCCCCCGGGGACCCGGGCCGTCGCTCCCTAGCCGCCCCAGGAGTTGGCCGCGACGACGGGGCCGGGCGCGGGGAGGGCGTTCACGACCGCAAGGTTGCGCGCGTTCGCCCGCCGCAGCGCGGCGAGGCGACCCGGCGACAACCGCTCGCAGACCCAGTCCCAGTGGAGGGAGACGACCTCCCCGGCGCGCAGGTCCCCGAGGATGCCGACGCCGTCGACGGCGCGGCGGACCCGCTCGGTCCGCGCCGCGCCAAGCACGAGCCGGTCGTCGCGGAATTCGAGCGTCCGGTTCCGCACGACGACGGTGTCGCCTTCCACCGTGACAACACGGCCCCACCGGATGCGGCACCGGTCGAGGACGGCGAGCGCCGGACCCTCCGTTCCGGACCGCAGCAGGCCGAGCCAGGGATAGACCGCGAAGACGTGGAAGCTGTGGTGCGCCACGCCGCCGAGGGGGACGGCCGCGGCGATCGGCTCGAAGTCCCGACCGGTGCGGCGGGCGAACCGTTCGTCGAGCGAGGCGACGAGCGCGCCGGCAGGGACGCGGTCGAGCAGACGGTTGCCGACCCAGTAGGCCTCGACGACGCGTTCGTCGAGCGGGTCGGCGACGCCGTTGCACCCCGCGATGAGCTCGAGGTAGGGCCAGGCACCCTCGAAGCGCGAGGCGAGGTACGTGAGCTCCCGCAGGTCATCCCCCTCGCTCGCCGCGCCGAGCAGCGCCGCGTGGTCCGCCGGCCCGCAATAGCCGAGGGCGTTCGGTGGGTAGGCGTACCGGGCGAAAAGGATCGGCCCCAGGGTCACGCGCGGGCGACTCGGGGCCAGGCCCGCACGACGGCGGCGACGCCGAGGGCGAGCAGCACGAGCCCGACGGTGTCGGAGGCGAGTCCGGAGTGGTGGATGGCGGCGTCGAGGAAGAGCGTGACCGCCGCGGAGGCGACGAGGACCGAGGTGACGTCGAC
The DNA here is from genome assembly GCA_963785415.1 of uncultured Acidimicrobiaceae bacterium. GTDB lineage: Bacteria > Actinomycetota > Acidimicrobiia > Acidimicrobiales > Bog-793 > Bog-793. The sequence goes on along the minus strand of CAWAVB010000001.1, from coordinate 513,425 downwards.
GGCGCGGGCCCGGCTGAGCGCGGTCATCCAGGTCGCCACGTAGCCGCCGAGCAGGCAGCCGGTGACGAGCGCCCAGCGCAGTTCGGCGGCATCGAGCCCGACGAGCGCGTGGAACTGGCCCGTCGCCGCGAGGTAGCCGACGAGCACGACGGCGCCGCCGCCCATCCGCACGAGGGCGAGCGTCGACGGCCCGACGCCGCGGAGCAGCCGCTTGGCGATGACCGTCTCGATCGCCCAGAGCACCGTCGCGCCGAGCACGAGGGCGTTGCCCGAGTTGAGTGCGAGGTGGCCGACGCCGCCCGAGGTCAGCGTGACACCGACGACGAGCAGGGCGATCGCCGCGAGATTCCAGCGCCCGACGCGCTCGCCGAGGAGCGGGAGCGCGGCGAGGGCGACCCAGATGACGAGCGTGTCGTGGAGGAAGACCGCCGGCACCGCCGAGGTGCGGGCGAGCCCGTCGAAAAAGAAGATGAACGCCGCGCCGCCGCCGATCGCGGCGACGTAGGCGAAGCCGGCGAGCCGGGCGGCACCGGCGAGCGGGCGCGGGCCCGACCCGGACGGGACCACGGGGATCGACGCCGCGGCCGGCCGACGGGTCGCCCGCCAGGCGACGACGACGAACGCGGCGATGACGAGCGTCGCCGCGAGGTTCTTCGCCGTCGTGTAGACGGCGGGGGAGGCGAAGCTCTTTACGCCGTAGCTGTTCGTGAAGACCGAGATGCCGCTGATGATCGCCGTGGCGCCGGCGACGTACAGTCCGGGAAGGCGGGTCTTGCCTGTTGTCGTGTTCGAGTTGGCCACTTCGTCTCCTAGTTCGGACTGCTTTTCTCGTCAATCGCCGCGCTGGCGGCGCGGTACTCGGCGAGCACCGCCTCCGCCTCGGCCCGGTCGGCGGGGCCGAGCGCGTAGCCGCTGTGCGCCACGACCCAGTCGCCCGGTTGCGGCGCACAGCCGTCGTAAGCGAGCAGCGACAGCGCGTGCTCGCTCCCGTCGATGTCTGCGGCGAGCACCGCGCGGGCGTCGGTGACCGAGACGACCCGGTGGAGCCGGCTCATGCACATCGGCGGCCCCCGGTCATGACGCCTCGGCGATGAGCTCGGCGATGCGGCGTGCCGCCGCGGGCACGGCGTCGGAGACGGCGGGGGAGAGGCCTTCCCCGTCGGAGAAGTCCTCCCCTTCGATGCCGACGACGACGACTCGGGCCGGGGCGCTCCGCAGCACCTGGGCGAGCCGGACGACGCGGTCGAGGCCGATGGCGTGCGTGCTCTGGCTCGGCCGGTCGACGGCGTCGCCGAGTTCAACGAGCCGGACCGTTCCGGCCACGGCGTCGGAGCGGGTCGCGTCGACGAGGACGGCGAGGTCCGCCGTCTCCCACCGGCCGAGGAGGTCGAGGGGCTCGCCGATCGGGCCGATGTCGACCGCTCCGGTGGAGGCGGCAACGACCTGGGCGACGGCGGGCCCGGCACCGTCGTCGCGGCGGAAGGCGTTGCCGATCCCGGCGACGACGACACGCGTGGTCATGAGCGGTCGATCGACACGTCGAGGAAGTGGGCGGCGCACGAGATGCACGGATCGTGGTTGCGCACGGCGAGCTCACAGCGGGCCGTGAGCTCGGTGTCGCCGAGCTCGAGGCCGGAGGCGACGACCTGGCGGACGTCGGACTCGATCGTCAGCTGGTTCTGCGACGTCGGGGGCATGATGCGCGCCGATTGGATCGTCCCCTCGGCGTCGAGCTCGTAACGCTGCAGGAGCATGCCGCGGGGGGCCTCGGTCGCCCCGGCTCCGACGCGGGCCCGGGGCGGGACCGGGACGGCCGCGGGCTCGGGCGGTTCGTACTCGGTCGCGAGCCGCAGCGCCTCGTCGCAGGCGAAGTAGAGCTCGACGGCCCGCACGATGATGCTCTTGAACGGGTTCGCGCACACCGGACCGAGACCCGCCTCGGCGGCCGCGTCACGCGCCGCTTTGGGCAGCTTCGACCCGTTGAGCGCGTAGCGGGCGAGCGGGCCAGTGAGGTATGGGTCGCGACCGCGCAGCCGGGAGTGCAGCGCCGACGAGCGGGCGACGTGCTCCTCGACGGCCACGTCGGTGAACTCGCCGGGGGTGGCGTCGATCCCGTCGGAGGACACGACCCGGCCCGCCTCGATCGCGTAGTGGTCGGGGTGTGAAAGCGCCACGAAGCGGTAATCCGCCTCGATCTCGGGGAACTCGAAGCCGGCGACCCAGGCGATCGTCTCGAGCGACTCCTCCCGGGCGCGTCGGAGCGGCTCGATCATCGCGGCGATCTCGGCGCGTTCGGGGGAGCGGTAGAAACCCCCGATGCGGACGTTGACGGGGTGGATCGCCCGTCCACCGACCAGTTCCATGAGGTGGTTGCCGGTCTTTTTTAGGCGCAGGCCGCGCTCGACGGCGGCCGGGTTCAGCGCGGCGAGCTCGACGGCGTCGCGGCAGCCGAAGAAGTCCGGGGCGTGGAGCAGGTAGATGTGGAGGGCGTGGCTCTGGATCCACTCACCGCAGTACAAAAGGCGCCGGAGCTTGCCGATCGACTCGGGGACCGTGACGCCGCAGGCGTCCTCGATTGCCGCGCAGGCGGACATCTGGTAGGCGACAGGGCAGATCCCGCAGATGCGCGCCGTAATGTCCGGCGGCTCCTCGTAGCCCCGGCCGACGAGGAAGGCCTCGAAAAAGCGCGGCGGCTCGAAGATCTCGAGCTCGACGCGTTCGAGGGCCCCGTCGTGGATCGCGACGTGGAGCGACCCTTCGCCTTCGACCCGGGCAAGGCCGTGGACGTCGATCGTGCGGTTCGCGTTGGGTCCGCTAGGCGTCATGCTCGAGACTCTCCTTTGAGAACTCGGTCGCGGCGGAGTTGAAGGTCCGGAACATCCGCGACACCCCCCGGTCGGACAGGCCGAGATCGGCGAGCCGCTTCGACAGCGACCCGGTGTTCGTCGTGTTCGCCGGGCCGAAGCAGCCGTAGCAGCCGCGGTTCACCGCCGGGCAGAGGGCGCCGCACCCGGCGCGGGTCACCGGGCCGAGGCACGGTGTCCCGTGGGCGACGAGGACGCAGAGATTGCCGGCCGTCTTGCACTCCTCGCAGACGCTGTAGCCGGGGATGACCGGGCGGCGGCCGGCGAGCAGCGCGGTGACGACCTCGACGAGCTGGAGGCGGTTGATCGGGCAGCCGCGCAGTTCGACGTCGACCTGGACGTATGACGAGATCGGGCTGCTCTCGGCGAGGGTCGAGATGTACTCCGGATGCGCGTAGACGGTCGAGGTGTACTCGCCGACGTTGGCGTAGTTGCGGAGCGCCTGGATCCCGCCGGCCGTCGCGCACGCCCCGATCGTGACGAGAAGTCCCGAGGCGGCGCGCACCGCGAGGATCCGGTCGGCATCGTCGGGGGTCGTGATCGATCCCTCGACGAGCGAGACGTCGTAGGGGCCCTCGATCACTGCGCTCGTCATCTCGGTGAAGCTGGCGATCTGCACGGCCTGCGCGAGTTGGAGGAGCTCGTCCTCGCAGTCGAGGATGCCGAGCTGGCAGCCGTCGCACGAGGCGAACTTCCACACCGCAAGCGTCGGTCGACTCGTCATCGTTCGCTCTCCGTGATCAGCTCCGCCGCAAGCGGCGCATAGGGGACGACCGGCCCGTCCCGGCACAGCAGGTACGGCCCGAGTTGGCAGTGCCCGCACATCGCGATGCCGCACTGCATGTTGCGCTCGAGCGACACCCGGATGTTCTCCGGTGCGACGCCGAGGTCGACGAGGGACCGCGCGCTGAAGCGCATCATGATCTCTGGTCCGCAGACGAGTGCGATCGCGCCTGCACCGTCGAAGGGGAGCTCGGCGAGGATCTGGGTGACGACGCCGACCTGGCCGGTCCACCCGGCGTCGGCGACATCGACCGTCACCGCGACGTCGAGGCCCATCTCGCCCCAGCGGGCGATCTCGTCGGGGAAGACGATCTGGTCCGGGAGCCGGGCCCCGACGCGCAGGGCGACGGCGCGCTTCGGCGACTTGTTCTCGGCGAGGTAGCGCATGGCGCCGCGCAGCGGCGCGAGTCCGATGCCGCCGGCGACGACGACGACGTTGACACCGTCGAGGGTGTCGAGACCCCAGTCGGTGCCGAACGGTCCGCGCACACCGACGATGTCACCCACCGCGGACTGCGAGAGCGCGTGGCTCACGGCGCCCACGTCACGGACGGTGTGCTCGATCGCGCCCGGCGCGCCCGGCGCCGAGCTGATGGAGATGGCGATCTCGCCGACCCCGAACGCCGTGAGCATGTTGAACTGCCCCGCCTTGAAGGCGTCGATCGGCTGATCGACCGGTTCGAGCCACAGCGTCGTGATGTCGAACGTCTCCACTTTGCGGTCCACGACGCGGTATCGGGAGGGCACGAACGGCCCGGGCTTCGTCAGTGTGGCTTCAGTCATCAAGGCTGTGCCCGTAGAGGTCGAGGAGACGGACGCGTGTCGATTGCAGGCGGCTGAGCAGGACGCCGCTGATGCGCTGCAGGAGCGCGTAGCCGAACACCGAGTCGGCGTCGGCCTTGGCGCGCAAGCACGTGCCGTCGATGGCGACGGCGCCGACCGGGTCGATCGCCACGCCGTCGAATTGCCAGCGGTACGGCGGAACGAGCCAGGACCAGCCGAGCACGCTGTTCGGGCCGATCGTCTCGATGACGAGGGGCTTGCCGGACGGACGCTGCACCTGAAGGGCGACCCGTCCGCGCCGCAGGAGGTACAAGGTGTCGGCCGGCTCGCCTTCGACCAGGATGCGGGCTCCGGGCTCGAACGCGACGTTCTGCGCGCACCCGACGGCGAGCTCGATCGTCGAGTCGGGGAGACCGGCGAACAACGAATTCTTGGCGATGAGATCGCTCATCTCTTCCATCACGCCTACCTGTCCCGAACCGCAGCGGGTTCGTCCTTTTTCACCGCGCCGTCGCTCGCCGCGATCGCGGCGAGCTCCTCGGTGATGTCAATGCCCACCGGACACCACGTGATGCAGCGCCCGCAACCGATGCAACCCGAGTTCCCGAACTGGTCGACCCAAGTCGAGAGCTTGTGGGTCATCCACTGGCGGTAGCGGGATCGCGTCGAGACGCGGACCGAACCGCCGTGTAGATAGGAGTGGGCGAGGTCGAAGCACGAGTCCCAGCGGCGGATCTGCTCAGCGGTGCCGGAGAGGTCGGTCTTCTCCTCGACGGCAGCGCAGAAGCAGGTCGGGCACACGAGCGTGCAGTTCCCGCAGGCGAGACAGCGGCTGGCGACGTCGTCCCAGCGCGGGTGCTCGAGGTTGCGCGCGAGCAGCCCCGGGGCTGCGGCGGCGTCGAGCGTCCGGCTGATGGCGGACTCAGCGCGGCCGACGACCGCGTCGCGGGCCTTCGCGTCGTCGGCGGTCGCGGGCCGCGAGGCGATCCCGGCGAGCACGGCGCCGCCCCGCTCCGATCCCACGTGTACGAGGAAGCGGTGATCGGGCCCGGCGAGCTCCGTGAGCGCGAGGTCGAAGTTCCCCCCAGCCGCGGGGCCGGAGCCCATCGAGGTGCAGAAGCAGGTCGCCGCGGGAGTGCCACACTCCACGGTGACGACGAAGGCCGCGTCGCGCCGGCGGGTGAAGACGGGATCGGGACGGGCCGCCCCGGCGAGCACGCCGCCGAGGACGTCGAGCGCCGCGACCTCGCACGGGCGGGCCCCGAAGAACGCCTCGCGCGGGGCGTCGTCGACCTCCGCCTCGACCGCGACCTCACCTCCGTCGCGTCGGGCGCGCCACAGCACCGCCCGGGAGGGGAAGACCGACTGCTTGAACGATTCGGGACCGACCGCCCATCCGAACAGCTCCTGGTCGTCGCCGTGACTGATGCGGTACGAACCGGGTCGCTGTTCGTCATGCCAGCCCTTCGGGAGATCCTCGACGGACTGGATCTCGCGATGGACGATGGCACCGTTGGACACGACGGGTCCCACGACGCGGTAGCCCTGGGCCCGAAGCGATGCGATGAGCGAGTCGACCCCGTCTGGATCGATGACGACACCATCAGGGGAAGGCACGCCGACACGTTAGGGCGCGGCTCGTCGCCACGGAAGGGCCGGTGGACCCATTCCCGAGAAGGGGATTCCGGGCCAAAGCACCGGGGGGCATGTGACCATCGGCCCTGGTCAACGCGGCTGGCCGACGCGACCATCGGGCCAAGGAAGCGACCAGATCGAGGGGCGGTGCTCGAGCTAGGCGTCTAGTGGGCGGACGGCGAGGCTGCGGATGTTCCAGGTTCGGTTCCATGGACGCGGTGGGCAGGGGGTGGTGACCGCGGCGGAACTGTTGGCCGTCGCGGCGTTCAACGACGGCCGTCACGCCCAGGCCTTCCCGAGCTTCGGCGCAGAACGCAGCGGTGCGCCGGTTGCGTCGTTCTGCCGGATCAGTGAACGCGAGATCAGGACGCGCGCGCCGATCGACGAACCAGACGCGCTCGTAATCCAGGATGCGACGCTGCTGCACGGGCTGGGGTTGTTCTCGGGTCTGAAACCCCAAGGCTACGTGGTCGTCAATACCGCGAAGACCCTGGAAGAGCTCGGCGTCGCGGGGATCGCCAAGGATCTGCCCGCCAACCACGTCCTGTCGCTCCGGGCAACTGAGATCGCGATCGCACACCTCGGTCGGCCGTTACCGAACGCGGTGATGCTCGGCGGTCTTGCCGCGTTGACCGGTGTCGTTTCACTTGCGGCCGTCATCGCCGCCATCGAGGAGCGCTTCTCGGGGGCGATGCGCGACGGGAACGTCGCCGCGGTGACCGAGGCGTTCAACCAGACGCGCGCCGGCCCGGAAGCACTTGTGGCGCACCAAATAAGTCAAAGGAGGACCGTCGGTGCTTCGCCAGATTGAGGGCTCACGCGCCGTCGCGGAAGCGGTTGCCTTGTGTCGCCCTCGGGTCGTTTGCGCCTACCCGATCTCGCCGCAGACCCACATCATCGAAGGCGCCGGGACGCTGGTGAAATCCGGGCGGCTCAAGCCGTGCGAATTCATCAACGTCGAGTCCGAATTCGCGGCGATCTCCGTGCTGATCGGCGCCTCGGCCACCGGGGCTCGGACCTACACCGCGACGTCGAGCCAGGGACTGCTTTACATGACGGAAGCGGTCTTCAACGCCGCCGGGCTCGGGCTGCCGATCGTGATGACCGTCGCCAACCGGGCCGTGGGGGCGCCGGTCAACTCCTGGAACGACCACTCCGACGCGATGGCCTTGCGGGACGCCGGCTGGATCCAGCTGTTCGCCGAGACGAACCAGCACGCCGTCGACCTTCACATCCAGGCCTTCCGCCTCGCCGAGGAACTCAGCCTGCCCGTGATGGTCTGCATGGACGGTTTCACCCTCACCCACGCCGTGGAACGGGTCGAGATTCCGACCCAGGAACAGGTCGACCGCTTTCTGCCGCCGTTCGAGCCACGGCTGATCCTCGACCCGGCGGACCCGGTCTCGATCGGGGGAGTGGTCGGACCGGAGGCCTACGCCGAAGCCCGTTACCTCACCCAGGCGCGTCACCTTGGCGCGCTCGCCCGGATCCCGGAGCTCGCGGACGAATTCGGCCGTGTCGTCGGCCGTCAGAGCGGGGGCCTCGTCTCGTCCTACCGCTGCGAGGACGCCGAGACGATCGTCGTCGCGCTGGGCTCCATCGTGGGAACGACCAAGGACGTCGTCGACCAGATGCGCGAGGAGGGGACGAAGATCGGCGTGGTCCACCTCACGACGTTCCGGCCGTTCCCGGAGGCGGCGCTCGCCGAGGCGCTCGAAGGCGCCCACCGGGTCGTCGTCATCGAAAAGGCGCTCGCCGCCGGCAGCCGGGGCATCCTCGGTGCCGACGTTGACGCGTTGGTCACCAATCGAGGGACGAGAACCTTCACGGTCGTCGCTGGCCTGGGCGGACGGGCGATCACCGAAGGGTCGCTACGTCGGGTCCTCGGGGAGGCGATCCGCGGCGAGCTCGGCGCGGTGAGCTTCCTCGATCTCGACCGGGATGCCGTCGACCGGGAGCTCGCCCGGATGGCGGCCGACTTGAGCACCCCACCGAGCGTCGGACGCGTGTTCGGCGACCTGCGCACGCCGACGGCGCGGATCGTCTAGGGGATCGAGATGACAGAGCAGACGATCAAGTTCTACCAAGTGGGCAGTTTCGCGGTCGGCAACCGGCTCGTCGACCCGCAGCAGCGCACCGTGCAGTCCGACCGCGGCCGCTGGAACTCGCTCACGTCGGGTCACCGGGCGTGCCAGGGATGCGGCCAGGCCCTGGGTGCGCGCTACGTGCTCGACGCCGCGATGGCGGCCACGGACGGGCAGATGATCGTCGTCAACGCGACCGGGTGTCTGGTCGCTTTTTCGACGCAGTTCCCCGAGTCTTCGTGGCGGGTTCCCTGGATCCACTCGGTGTTCGGCAACGCGGCCGCCGTCGGAACAGGGGTCGCCGCGGCGCTGAAGACGGCCGGTGACACGAAGACCCGTGTTGTCGTCGTGGCGGGCGACGGGGGAGCGGTGGACATCGGATTCGGCTGTCTGTCGGGGATGTTCGAACGTGACGACGACTGTCTGTTCGTCTGCTACGACAACGAGGCCTACATGAACACCGGCGTGCAGCGCTCCGGCGCGACGCCCGCCGCGGCGCGCACCGCGACGACGGAGGCCGTCGGACGCGAACCCGGAAACGCCTTCGGGAAGGGCAAGAGCCTGCCACTGCTCGCTGTCGCGCACGGGATCCCCTACGTCGCCACGGCCACCGTCGCCGACCTGCACGACCTCGAGGCAAAGGTCGGACGCGCGATGGACCTGCGTGGTGCGCGCTATCTCCACGTCCTCGTCCCGTGCCCGCTCGGCTGGGGCACGGCCCCGGAGGACACGATCCGCATCGCCCGCCTCGCCTGCGAGACGGGTCTGTTCCCGTTGTTCGAGGCGGCGTACGGCGAGATCCTCCAGGCGACGCCGATCCGCCACCTCCTCCCGGTCGAGGCGTACCTGCGGCCGCAGCGGCGGTTCGCCCACCTCTTCGGTGATCCGCCGCGCACCGACGACATCTCCCGCATCCAGGCGATCGCGGACCGGAACATCCGGCGGTTCGGTCTCCTCGGGACCGACGAGGACGGGGGGCAGACGTGAGCGAGCACCCGTTCGCGGTCACGCTCGAGGCCGGGTCGAGCCGTGCGAACCTGACCGGATCCTGGCGCGTCGAACGACCCGTCTACGTCGACCGCCTTCCCCCCTGCAACGACGCCTGTCCGGCCGGGGAGAACGTCCAGCACTGGCTGTACGACGCGGAGGCCGGGTCGTACGAGGCGGCGTGGCGGTCGCTTGTCGAGGACAACCCGCTGCCGGCGACCTGCGGCCGGGTCTGCTTCCACCCCTGCGAAACGGCATGCAACCGGGCGCGTCTCGACGAGGCGGTCGGCATCCACGCGGTCGAGCGCTTCCTCGGCGATGCCGCAACGTCAGGCCGCTGGCGGCTGCCCGAGCCCGCGGCGTCTTCGGAGTTCCGGATCCTCGTCGTGGGCTCCGGCCCGGCGGGCCTGTCGGCTGCCTACCACCTTGCCCGGCTCGGGCACGAGGTCGTCATCCACGAGGCGGCGCCAGCAGCCGGCGGCATGCTGCGCTACGGCATCCCGGCCTACCGGTTGCCCCGGGCGGTGCTCGACGCCGAGATCGGCGCGATCCTCGACCTCGGCGTCGGGCTCGAGCTCAACCGCGCCGTCACCGATATCGCCGCGGCGAAAGCAGAGGGTGGCTTCAACGCGGTCTACCTCGCGTTCGGCGCGCAGCTGTCCCGTCGCGCTTACATTCCGGCCGCCGATTCGGCCCGTGTCCTCGATGCCCTGGCGTTCCTCGCCAGCAGCGAAGGGGCCGAGCCGGCCGCCATCGGGCGGCGCGTCGTCGTCTACGGAGGTGGCGACACGGCAATGGACGCCGCCCGCTCGGCGCGACGCCTCGGCGCGGCCGAGGCGGTCATCGTCTACCGCCGCACCCGCGATCGGATGCCCGCCCACGACGTCGAGGTCGAGGAGGCGCTCGCCGAGGGAGTGAGTGTGCGGTGGCTCTCGACGATCTCCCGCGTCGACGAGGACAAGATCGTTATCGAGAAGATGGAGCTCGATGCCGCCGGTTTCCCCCAACCGACCGGCGAATACGACGAGCTCGGCGCCGATTGCGTCATTCTCGCCCTCGGCCAGGAGGCCGATGTCGCGCCGATCGGCGACCTCGCGGGGGTCGAGGTCAACGACGGCGGCGTCGTCGTCGACGACCACATGATGACGGGGTGCCCGGGAGTGTTCGCCGGGGGCGACATGGTCCGCGCCGAGCGCACCGTCACCGTCGCGATCGGGCACGGCAAGAAGGCGGCCCGCTCGATCGACGCCTGGCTGACGGGCGAGCCAGAACACGCCGGTGAAAGGCACGAGCTCGCGCCGTTCGAGGACCTGAACACCTGGTACTACGCGGATGCCCCGCGCACGGTCCAACCCGAGCTCGAGGCCGTACGGCGCCAGACCGGCTTCGAAGAGGTCGTCGGGGGGCTCACGGAGTCGAACGCGCTCTTCGAGGCTCGCCGGTGCATGTCCTGCGGCAACTGTTTCGAGTGCGACAACTGTTACGGAGTCTGCCCCGACAACGCAGTGTCTAAGCTCGGAGCCGGAGAGCGGTACGCCTTTGACTACGACTACTGCAAGGGCTGCGGGATCTGCGTCGCGGAGTGCCCCTGCGGTGCGATCGTCATGGTGCCGGAGCTGATCTAGAGGGATTCAGCTGCGGCGCGGCACCACTTTGGATCGGAAAGACGGGGGTCGGGGGCGCGCGGTGCGCCCGGGCCCGACCAGTTGGGTGGCCGGGAGACTCGGGCCACCCAAGGAGGGTGATGATGGCAGATCGGGTGGAACCGTCCGCGGCGTCAGAAGAGACGGTGGACAGGCCGTCGGTCGGCGCGGCGCCGGTGGTGGCGGTCGTCGCCGAGACCGGCGAGGGCGAGCACCGGGTCGCGCTCGTGCCGGGGGACGTGGCGAAGCTCCAGTCCGCCGGCTTCGACGTCATCGTCGAGGCGGACGCCGGCAAGCGGGCGTGGTTCCTCGACGACGCCTACGCCCGAGCGGGGGCGAAGGTCGTCGACCGGTCGACGTGTCTCGCCCGCGCTGACGTGATGCTCTACGTCGGACGCCCGAGCGATGCCGACGTGGAGAAGCTGAGGCCGGACCAGGTCGTCATCGGCATGCTCGCCCCGCTCGTCGACCCCGGGTTCGCCGTGCGTCTCGGCGATCGGGGCGTCACCGCCGTGAGCCTCGATACCCTGCCGCGCACGCTCAGCCGCGCCCAGTCGATGGACGCCCTCAGTTCGCAGGCGAACATCGCCGGCTACAAGGCGGCACTCGTCGCGGCGAACGCCTACGGGCGCTACTACCCGCTCCTCATGACGGCGGCGGGGACGGTCCGACCCGCGGAGGTGCTCGTCCTCGGCGCCGGTGTCGCCGGTCTGCAGGCGATCGCGACGACGCACCGGCTCGGGGCGATCGTCCGGGGCTATGACGTCCGTCCCGAGGCGAAAGAACAGGTCGAGTCGCTTGGCGGGCGCTTCGTCGAGCTGAAATCGGTCGCCGAGGCGGTCGGCGAGGGTGGCTATGCGCGTGCTCTCACCGCCGAGGAGTCGAAGGCGCAGCAGGAGGAGCTGAACGGGTACGTCGCGCAGCACAACGTCGTGATCACGACGGCGCAGGTGCCCGGACGCCGCCCGCCGCTCCTTGTCACCGCCGACGCCGTATCGGCGATGGGTGCCGGGTCGGTGATCGTCGACATGGCGGCGAGCTCCCTCGGCGGCAACGTCGAGGCGTCCCGCCCCGACGAGACCGTCGTTACCGCGAACGGCGTCACGGTCATCGGGGCGGGCAACCTGGCCTCGACGATGGCGAACGGCGCCTCTACGGCGTATTCGCACAACATCTGCGCGCTCTTCACGCACCTCGTGAAGGACGGCAAGGTCGTCGTCGACCTCGCCGACGAGATCCAGGTGGGCGTCGTGATCACCTCCGGGGGCAAGGTGGTCAACTCCGCGACGGCGGAACTCGCGGGGCAGGCAGCAAGCAAGTCTCTAGTGAACGGAGCTTGAGTCGATGGATACGAGTCTGATCACTGATGTCACGATCTTCGTGCTCAGTCTTCTCGTGGGGTTCGAGGTGATCTCCAAGGTCCCCCAGACGCTCCACACACCGTTGATGTCGGCGGCGAACTCCATTCACGGCGTCGTCATCATCGGGGCGTTCCTCATCGCCTCGACGGCGCACGACGCGGTGGGCTACACGCTCGCCTTCATCGCCGCGGTGTTCGCGGGCATGAACGTCGTCGGGGGCTACACGGTCACCGACCGCATGCTGAAGATGTTCCAACGCCGACCGGCGGCGGCGCGGAGCGAGGCGACCGAGGACGGAGGCAAGTCCTGATGGGCACCTTCAACGACGTCATCGCTCTCATCTACCTGGCCTCGGCGACGTGCTTCGTCATCGGGCTCCATCTCATGAACGCCCCGCCGACGGCGGACCACGGCAACCGGCTCTCCGCGCTCGGCATGGCGGTCGCCGTGGCGGCGACGCTCGCCCTCATCGCCCACGACGGGACGATCTCGACCACCGGCTGGCTGATGCTCGCCGTGGGCGGGGTGCTCGGCTCCGGTCTCGGGCTCTACCTCGCCCGGACCGTCGAGATGACGGCGATGCCGCAGCTCGTCAGCTTGTTCAACGCCGTCGGCGGCGGGGCGGCGGCGCTCGTCGCGATCGCCGACTTCGTCCGGCTCGCCGGGATCCTCCACGCCCCGACGATCGCGGCGCGCATTTCGGTGACGAGCGTCCTTGACGTCGTGATCGGCGCCGTGACGCTCTCGGGCTCGGTCGTCGCGGCGGGCAAGCTGCAGGGCTTCATCCCGTCCGAGCCGATCGTCGTCCCCTCTGGGCGCATCGTGAACCTCGTGCTCGCGCTGGCACTGTGCGCGGGGACCGGGTACATCCTGTCGGGGGCGAACAGCGACATCACGCTGATCGGGATCGCGATCGCCTCCCTCGTCATGGGCGTGATCATGGTCCTGCCGATCGGCGGCGCGGACATGCCGGTCGTGATCTCGCTGCTCAACGCCTTCACCGGCACGGCCGTTGCGATGGCTGGATTTGTGATCAACAGCGTCGGCCTCATCATCGCCGGCGCGCTCGTCGGCGCCTCGGGGAGCATCCTCACGAAGTTGATGGCCGACGCGATGAACCGGTCGATCCTCAACATCGTCGCGGGCGGGTTCGGCACGGGCGACACGGCGAGCGTCATCGGCGCCGGTGCGGGCGGCCAGGTGCGCTCGGTCGGAGCCGACGACGTCGCGATCCAGCTCGCCTACGCGCAGAAGGTGATCATCGTCCCGGGCTACGGGCTCGCCGCGGCGCACGCCCAGCACGCGGTGAAGGAGCTGGCCGACTTGCTCGAGAAGCGGGGCATCGAGGTCTCCTACGCGATCCACCCGGTCGCCGGACGGATGCCGGGCCACATGAACGTCCTGCTCGCCGAGGCCGAGGTTCCCTATCAGCAACTCAAGACGATGGAGGAGATCAACCCCGAGTTCCCCCGCGCCGACGTCGCCCTCGTCATCGGGGCGAACGACGTGACGAACCCGGCGGCCCGCAGACCCGGCAACGCCGTGTCGGGCATGCCGATCCTCGACGTCGACAAGGCGAAGAGCATCATCGTCATCAAGCGCTCGATGGGCCACGGCTACGCCGGGATCGACAACGAGCTCTACAACGACCCGAAGACCGGCATGTTCTTTGCCGACGCCCAGGCCGGCCTGCGGGCGATCATCGCCGCGGTGAAGACGCTCGTCGGGGTGGACTGACCACGAGTCATTCGTAGCGGCTCCGGCGGGTACCCCCCTCCCGCCGGGCCGAGACGGTGGCCGCTGCGCGCTGAGCGCGGCAACTCGTGCCCGCGCCCGCTGCGCCGCCGCGCCCGTGCGTCCCCTCGACGCCGCCCCACATCGCACCACCGCGTCCCCGGATCGCGGCCGTTGACGCCCCGGCGGTGCCGAACTGGGCGAATCCGGTCCCCGCTCGGCGCCCGCGCCCTTTTCGGGCCGCGAATCGGCCGCGTCTCGCCGCCGGCGTGTGGAAGTCGGTGGGGGGGCTTCACGCGTTCGGGCAGGCCGCGGGCGGCTGCGAACTCTTTGTGGTTGACGGTGGAGGGATTGATACGTAGAGTGGCGCGAAATGGAGGGCAGGGGAGCGGAGTCACCCGAACGGCGACCCGTGGTGACGAGAAGGAAGGGCAACCGCGTTGGGCCCTGAGAGCAGCTTCTTTGGGAGGTATGACCACTCGCTCGACTCGAAGGGTCGACTGATCCTCCCTGCACGTATCCGCTCCCGCCTCGGCGCCCGCTGCTTCCTCACCCCCCACCTCGAGGGCTGCGTCGCGATCTGGACGCCGGAGACCTTCCAGGCCGAGATCGACACCCGGGAGCAGTCCGCCGTCGACACCTGGTCGCGCAACCAGGTGCGCGAGTGGTGCTCGGCGATCGACGAGATCGAGATCGACAACCAGGGCCGGATCCTCATCGCGACGGACCTGCGGAGCTACGCGGGCCTCGAACGCGAGGTCGTCATCGTCGGCGTCATGGACCACGTCGAGCTGTGGTCCCCGCCGGCCTGGAACGCCAAGGCGCTCGACCCGGCGGGCGCGGCCGCCACGACCGTCGCGTGACCGTGACGGAGTCCGACCGTGTGCTTCTCCGACCCCGCCGGCGCCGGACGCGCCCGTGTCGCCAGACTCGCTCCCCGAGGAACGTCCCCTGGTCCATCCGCAGCTCCTCGGCTGCGGCCAAGGATGGCCAGCATCAACCCCTCTCCGCCGATCTCCATCCGTTCTGCAGGGCGACCCTCGCCCGGCCAGAAGTCGGGGAGCTGCGGATGAGCCAGGGGACCTTCCACACGCCGGTCATGGTCGACGAGGTCGTCGAACTGCTGCGGGCCGTGCCGTCGGGCGTCGTCGTCGACGCGACGGTCGGTGGTGGTGGCCACGCCGTCGCGGTCCTCGAGAGTCGTCCCGACCTCGGCGTGGTCGGGATCGACGCCGACGCCGACGCCGTCGCGGAATCATCGGCGCGCCTCGCGCCCTTCGGTGATCGGGCACGGGTGATCCACGCCCGGTTCGACGCGCTCACCGACCTGCTCGCGGCGCAACTTCCCCGGCACGGCGTGTGGTCGCGCGGGGTGTCGGCGGTGCTTTTCGACCTCGGGGTGAGCTCGCACCAGCTCGACGACGCCGATCGGGGTTTCTCTTATCGGTTCGCCGCGCCGCTCGACATGCGCATGGACCGTTCGCGGCCGACTCGCGCCGAGGACCTCGTGAACAACCTCGATGAGGAGGACCTCGCGAGACTGTTCGCCGCCCACGGCGAGCAGCGGTTCGCCCACCGCATCGCCCGGTCGATCGTCCGGGCCCGCCCGATCCCGTCGACGACCGCGCTCGCCGATCTCGTCGCCGCCGCCGTTCCGGCCGGCGCCCGTCGGCGGGGCAACCCCGCGGGCCGCGTCTTCCAGGCCCTGCGCGTTGCCGTCAACGGCGAGCTCGACGTGCTGCCCGTCGCCCTCGACGCGGCACTCGCGAGCCTCGTCGCCGGGGGACGCCTGGTCACCCTCGCCTACCACTCCGGGGAGGACCGCCTGATCAAGGAGCGATTCCGGGCGTGGTCGACGGGAAGCTGCAGCTGTCCGCCGGGGCTTCCCTGTGTCTGTGGCGCACGACCCGTCACGCGCCTCGTCACCCGGGGTGCCCGCCGCCCGGCGGCGGCGGAGGTTGCGCGCAACCCCCGCGCTGAAGCCGCCCGTCTGCGGGCGGTCGAGCGCCTCGGGGCTGACGACGGGGAGCAGGCGAGCTGATGGCGCCGGCCCGGGCCGCCCGGCTCGCCGCGACGGTCCCTGTCGAACGACCGGTCGCACCGGCCCACGCCGCCGCCGGCACCCGTCTGACGGTCCTCGGCCGCGCCGAGCTCGAGGAGCGCCGCCTGCGGCGCAGGGCGAGGTTCGTCTGGATGGTGGCGGTCATCTGCGTCGCCGCCGCGCTTGTGATCGTCGCCGCCGGTCAGGCGTTCGTCTCCGCCCAGCAGGTTCACCTCGACCGGGCGCAACAGCAGCTCGCGACGGCGGTCGCCAAGGATCAGAACCTCCAGCTCACGCGGGCGCAGCTCGAATCGCCGACCCGCATCCTCTCCTTTGCCGAGCACGAGCTCGGGATGGTGGTGCCGAGCCACGTCACCTATCTCGTCCCCGTCGATCCGAACCGGTCCGGTGCGTCCTCGGCACCGAAGACCGCGACGTGACGAGTCCGGCGCGGCGAACTCCCCACCGCCGCCTCCCGGAACCGCCCGTCCGCCGGGCCCGGTTGCACGTCGTCGCCGCGGTCATGGTCGTCGCGTCGCTCGGACTCGTGGTCCGGCTCGCGGTCGTCCAGGTCGCCGACGGCGCCCGCTACGCGGCCTACGAGAAGGCCGAGGTCATCCAGAAGGTGACCCTCACCGCGACGCGTGGCACGATCTACGACAGCACGGGGGACGTCCTCGCCGTCTCGGTGCCGCGTACCGACGTCATCGCGGATGACTTCCAGATCACGGCCCCCCGGACCGAGGCGGACACGCTCGCCCCGCTCCTCGGGGTCCCCGTCGCCCGTCTCGTCGCCGAACTGAGCGAGCACAACGGCTACGTCGTGCTCGCCCGGGGCCTCAGAGACGCCGCGGTGGCCCCGATCGAGCGTCGCGACCTCGCCGGCCTGACGTTCGCAGCCGACAGCGTCCGCGTGACGACCGGGGGCAAGGACTTCCAGCCGCTGATCGGCGGCGTAAACGCCGCCGGGGCCGGTGACGCGGGCGTCGAGGAGGCGGAGAACTCGCTCCTCGCCGGCAAGTCGGGCAGCGAGCTCGTCGCCCTCGCCCCAGGCGGGTACGCGCTGCCGGCGAAGCCCTCCGACGTGTCCGCGTCGAAGGCGGGGACGGGCCTCGTCCTCACGATCGACGAACCCCTCCAGGTCGAGGTGGAAAAGGACCTCGCGTCCCAGATCATCTCGACCGGGGCACGGTCCGGCATCGCCGTCGTGATGGACGTCCACACGGGGGCGATCCTCGCGATGGTCGACCTCGTCGCCGGCCCGCACGGCAAGGTCAAGCCGGCGGCCTCGAATCTCGCGGCGACGGTCGTGTACCAGCCGGGCTCCGTGATGAAGCTCGCCACGATCATGGCGGCGCTGCAGGCGGGGATCATCACGCCCTCGACGGTGCTCACCGTCCCCGACACGCTGAGCGTCGGCGGCTACCAGTTCGCCGACGCCGAGGTCCACCCGACCGAGCAGCTCACCGTGGCCCAGATTCTCGCCCAGTCCTCGAACATCGGCACGATCGAGATCGCGCAACGGCTCGGGCTCGACCGGCTCGCCGCGGGCTTGTCCGCCCTCGGCTTCGGCCACCTGACGGGCCTCGACTGGCCGGGGGAATCCGCCGGCATCGTCGGCTCCCCGGCGACGTGGTTCGGTTCGGCAGCCGCCGCGGTCCCGATCGGCACCGGCATCGCGGTGACGCCGCTCCAGATCCTCGATGCGTACAACACGATCGCGAACAACGGTGTCTTCGTTCCGCCGCATCTCGTCGCCGGCACGGTGACGGGTGACGGGGCCGAGCACCTCGTGGCGGCGTCGTCGGGCGTCCGGGTGGTGGCCGCCTCGACCGTCGCCGAGCTCGTGCCGATGCTGGAAGGCGTCGTGCAGGACGGGACGGCCGTGCTCGCCCACATCCCCGGGTACACCGTGGCCGGCAAGACGGGCACGGCCCAGGTCCCGGACACGGGTGCGGCAGGCTACGTCGCGGGGGACTGGAACGCGACGTTCGTCGGATTCGTGCCGGCCGAGGATCCCCAGCTCTCGGGAATCGTCGTACTGAACCACCCGACACCGATCTACGGTGGAACGGTGTCCGCCCCGGTGTTTTCCCAGATCATGCGGTATGCGCTCCGTCGCTTCGACATCGCGCCGGCGTCAGGCGCGGCACTCGACGCGAACGTGAGCCCCGCGTCGAAGCGGTGACGAGCCCGGCGGTGGACGACGTGGGAGCCGACCTCGTCGTCGCGCGGATCATCGACCGCGTCGGGCCGCTCGTCGAGCTCGGCAACCGCCGGGGTATCGAGATCACCGACGTCGTCTTCGACGACCGCGAGGTGCGGCCGGGGTCACTGTTCTGCTGCCTCGTTGGTACCCGCCTCGACGGACACGATTTCGCCGGCGAAGCGGCGGCGAAAGGTGCCGTCGCGTTCATCTGCGAGCACACCCTTGGCCCCGAGGTCGGCGACGCGCTCCAACTCGTCGTGCCCCCTGGCACGGCGAGGATCGCGATGGCCAAGGCGGCGTGCGCCTTCTACGGGGATCCCGCGGCCGCGCTCCACAGCGTCGGGATCACGGGCACGAACGGCAAGACGACGACGACCTACCTGCTCCGGTCGATCCTCGAACGGGCCGGGTGGCCGAC
The DNA here is from genome assembly GCA_963785415.1 of uncultured Acidimicrobiaceae bacterium. Taxonomy (GTDB): domain Bacteria; phylum Actinomycetota; class Acidimicrobiia; order Acidimicrobiales; family Bog-793; genus Bog-793. Next base: position 494,883 of record CAWAVB010000001.1, on the reverse strand, counting down.
CGGGGTGATCGGAACGCTCGAAGGGGCGCGCACGACGCCGGAGTCGCCGCACCTCCAGCGGGCGCTCGCCGAGATGCGCGACGCCGGGATCGTCGCGACCGCGGTCGAGGTGACGTCCCACGCCCTCGTTCAGCACCGTGTCGACGGGATCCGGTTCGACGTCGCCGTCTTCACGAACCTCTCGCGGGATCACCTCGACTACCACGAGACGATCGAGGCCTACTTCGCGGCGAAAGCACGTCTTTTCACCCCCGATCGCGCCCGTTTCGCCGTCGTGAACCGCGACGACGAGTTCGGCCGGCGTCTGCTCGACCGGGCCGAGATCCCGACGGTGTCGTACTCGCTCGACGACGTGCGTGAGCTCAGTCTCGGCCTGACCGAGACCAGTTTCCGGCTCGGCAAGCGGTCGGTGCACCTGCGGCTCGGGGGCGCGTTCAACGTGGCGAACGCGCTGGCCGCGGCGAGCGCGGCGCGTGCCCTCGGCGTCGAGCCGGACGCCATCGTCGAGGGCCTCGGCCAGGCGGCGGGGGTCCCCGGGCGCTTCGAGGCCGTGGAGGGAGCGGGAGGCGTCATCGCGATCGTCGACTACGCCCATACCCCGGCGGGCCTCGAGCAGATGCTCGCCGCGGTACGCGCCGACCGGGCCGCGGCGGACGTCCCGGGCAAGCCGGGGGTCATCGTCGTCTTCGGCTGCGGCGGGGACCGCGACCGCGGGAAGCGGCCGGTGATGGGGGCGATCGCCTCGCGGCTCGCCGACGTCGTCGTGCTGACGACCGACAATCCCCGGAGCGAGGACCCGGAGTCGATCATCGAGGAGATCCGGGCCGGGATGGCGGGACCCGCCAAGATCGTCGTCGAGCCGAACCGGCGGACCGCGATCGCTGGCGCGCTGCGCGCCGCGCGACCCGGTGACGTCGTCGTCGTGGCGGGCAAGGGACACGAGACGACCCAGCAGTTCGCCGACGTGACCCTGCGGTTCGACGACCGGGAGGTCGTTCGCGCCGAGCTCGACTGGATCGACCGGGCGAACCGGCGGTCGGCGAGGAGGCGCGCGCCCGGAACGGGCGGGATGGCGAGATGATCGCGATCTTCATGGCCGGCACCGTCGCCTTGCTGGTGTCGGGCTTCGGGACGCCGATCCTTCTGCGGGCGCTCGCGGACCGTCGGATCGGCCAGCAGGTCCGCCGGGACGGCCCGGCGATCCACATCGTGAAAGAGGGCACGCCGACGATGGGCGGGTTGGCGATCATCCTCGCCGCCGTCGCCGGGTACCTCCTCGGGCATCTCGACAACAGCGCCCGGTTCACCTGGGCGGGCGGCTTCGTCATGTTCGCGCTCGTCGCCTCCGGGGCGATCGGGTTCGCCGACGACTGGCTAAAGGTGCGGCGCCAACGCAGCCTCGGGCTGAACAAGCGCGGCAAGATCGTCCTGCAACTCCTCGTCGGGGTCGGCTTCGCGCTCGCCGCCCAGCACTGGGCTGCGGCGAGCACGGTGATCTCGTTCACCCGCGCGAGCGTGCCCGGCGTCGTCCTCGGCACGGCGGTGTGGCTCATCTGGGCCACGTTCATCGTCACCGCCGGGGCGAACGCCGTGAACCTGACCGACGGCCTCGACGGGCTCGCCGCGGGTGCTTCGGCCTTCACGTTCGCCGGCCTGACCCTCATCGGCTACTGGCAGTACCGGCACGTGCAGATCTACCACGTCCACGCCGCGCTCGACCTGGCCCTCGTCGCGATCTCGCTCGCCGGCGCCTGCGTGGGATTCCTCTGGTGGAACGCGGCCCCGGCCAAGATCTTCATGGGCGACACGGGGTCCCTCGCGATCGGGACGGCGCTCGCCTGTCTCGCCATCGAGATGAACGTGCAACTGCTCCTGCCGATCCTCGGCGGCCTGTTCGTCGTCGTCACGATGTCGGTCGTCATCCAGGTGATCAGCTTCCGCGTCTTCCACACCCGGGTGTTCCGGATGGCGCCCATCCATCATCATTTCGAGCTCGTCGGATGGCCGGAGACGACCGTCATCGTGCGGTTCTGGATTTTCTCGGCCCTGTGCACCGCGGTCGGACTGGGCATCTTCTACGCAGACTTCCTCGGCGTGAGGGCGCTGTTGTGACGGCGCGTCCCGTGTCCGGCGGCGCTGTGCACGGTCCTGTGGCGGTCATCGGTTTCGCCGTGACGGGCCAGGCCGTCGCACGCGTGCTCGGCGCGATGGGTCTCGAGATCGTCGCGGTCGAGGACGCGCCGACCCCCGAGCGCCGGGCGGCCGCGCGCTCGGCCGGCATCGGACTCGTCATGGCTCCGGACGAGGGAGAGCTCGCGGCCGCCGTCGGGCGGTGCGAGCTCGTGGTCGTAAGCCCCGGCGTGACGCCGCGCCACCCCGTATTCCGCGTCGTCGAGCCGGAACGGATCGTGTCGGAAATCGAGCTCGCCTGGCGACTGTCGACCGTCCCGATCGTCGCGGTGACGGGGACGAACGGCAAGACGACCGTGACGGCGCTCGTGGCGGCGATGCTTGTCGCCTCGGGCGTGCGCGCCGAGGCGTCCGGGAACATCGGTGAGCCGCTGATTTCGTCGGTGACCGGCGGCGGGGTCGACGTGGCGGTCGCCGAGGTCTCGTCGTTCCAGCTCGCGCTCAGCCCGTCGTTTCGTCCCCACATCGCGACCTGGTTGAACGTGGTGGAGAACCATCTCGATTGGCACCGGTCGTTCGCGGACTACGTCTCGGCGAAGGCCCGCATCTGGGCGAACCAGCACTCCGACGACGTGTCGGTGGCGAACCTCGACGACCGCATCGTCGCCGCCGAGGCGCGACGGTCTCCGGGGCGGCTGGTGACGTTCGGCTCGACCGGTACCGGCTACCGCCTCGCCGACAACCGGTTCCTCGCCCCGGACGGGGAGGTGCTCGCGTCGACTGCCGACCTCGTCCGGAACCTGCCCCATGACGCCCAGAACGCGCTCGGCGCGCTCGCCACGGCGCGCGAGGCGGGTGCGTCGGTCGACGGGTGTCGGGCGGCGCTGCGGACGACGGCGCCGCCGGTTCACCGCCTGACGCACGTGGCGACGGTCAACGGCGTCGCCTACTACGACGACTCGAAGGCGACGACCCCCGCGGCCGTCGTCGCCGCGCTGCGGGGCTTTGCCTCGGTCGTCGTGATCCTCGGCGGCCGCAACAAGGGCCTCGACCTGGCCGCGGTGCGTCGCGCCGTCGACGGGGGGCTGGGTTGCACGCTCCGCGGCGTCGTCGCGATCGGCGAGGCGGCGCCCGACGTCGTCGCGGCGTTCGCCCCCGACTACGCGGTCCCGACCGCCGGCTCGATGGGCGAGGCGGTGTCGCTGGCGTCGCAGTTGGCGCGGCCCGGGGACACGGTGCTGCTCTCACCCGGTTGCGCCTCGTTCGACTGGTACGAGTCGTTCGAGGCGCGTGGCGACGACTTCACGCGCGAGGTGCGGAGGCTCTCGGCGCGTGCGGTCGCCCGGCAGGCCGGGGGCTGACGATGGCGACCGGGGTCATCGAGCGCCGGCCGGCCACCCGGCCCGTGCGTCGACGCGACGGGTCGGACCGGGCGCGGCTGCGTCTCGTCGGCGGCCCGACGCTCGAGCGAGGCGAGCCCGACGAGAAGGCGACGACGGAGCCGAAGCGCCCGGTCGAACGCCGGCTGACGACGACCGCCGCCGCCCGGCGCGACGCCGCGGCGCTCACGGCGCTCGTCTTCGCCTTCTGCGTCTTCGGCCTCATCGTCGTGCTCTCGGCCTCGCCGGTGGAGTCGATCGCGGCCAACGGATCGCCCTGGTCGACCGCCGAGCACCAGGGGGTGTGGCTTGCCCTCGGTGCCGTCGTGTTCGTCGTGGCGGCGCGCCTGCCCCTGCAGTTCTGGCGCCGCATCGCCGTGCCGTTCCTTTTGTGCACCGTGGTGGCGCTCGTGGCAGTGCTCGTCCGGGGGGTCGGCACCGTCACGGCCGGCTCGAGCCGCTGGATCAACCTCGGTCCGCTCCGCCTCCAGCCCTCGGAGTTCGCGAAGTTCGCCGTCGCGCTATTCGTGGCCGACCTGATCGCCCGTCGCGTCAGCCGGACCGGCCCCCGGGCGAACGTCATGCGCCCGGTGCTCATCGTGCTCGGCGTCTTGGGGATCCTCATCGTGCGCCAGCCCGACCTCGGCACGGCGGTCGTCATCGCGGTGATCGGGGCGGTGCTGCTCTACGCCGCGGGCGCGCCGTTCCGCAAGATCGTGGGGATGGTGGGGCTGTTCGCCGTCGCCGCCGGCGCGTTCTTGGCCATCGAGCCGTACGGAAGGGCGCGGCTCGCCACGTTCTGGAACCCGTTCGCCCACGCCTCGACGACGGGATACCAGGTCGTCCAGTCCCTCGTGACGCTCGGCTCCGGCCACTTGTTCGGGACCGGTCTCGGCGGATCCCCGGCGGCGTGGGGATTCCTGCCCAACGCGAACACGGACTTCGTGTTCGCGATCATCGGCAACAACTTCGGCCTCGTCGGCGCGATCGGCGTGCTGAGCGGGTTCCTGGTGATCGGCTGGCTCGGCATCCGGATCGCGCGGCGCTGCGAGGACCGCTTCGCCTCGCTGGTGGCGATCGGCGTCACGACCTGGATCGTGTTCCAGGCGCTCATCAACATCGGCGGGGTGATCGGAGCGATCCCCGAGACGGGGATCCCGCTTCCGTTCGTGTCGGCGGGGGGCTCGTCGCTCGTCGTGCTGCTCGCCGCGACCGGGTTGCTCGTGAGGATCGCCCACCAACCCGGGGTGAAGACGGGTTCGTTCGCCGCGGAGCGATACGAGCGCCCCCACGCCCGGGTGGGGCGGTGACGACGACCCGGGCCGAGGTGATCGTCACGGGGGGCGGGACCGCCGGTCACGTGTTGCCCGCGATCGCCGTGGCCCGGGCTCTCGTCGCCTCGGGGTACGCGCCGGCGGCCATCCACTTCGTCGGGGCGCGTCGCGGGATCGAGCGCCGCCTCGTCCCTGAGGCGGGGTTCTCGCTCACCCTCCTGCCCGGGCGGGGCGTCGAGCGCCGCCTCAGTCTGCGCAACGTCGCGGCGATCTGCGGGATCGCCGCCGCCTTCGCCGCCGCGCTCGCGCTGCTCGTGCGCCGGCGTCCCCGCGTCGTCGTCGCCGTCGGGGGGTTCGGGGCGGTCGCGTGCTCGTGCGCGGCGCTCGTGCTGCGGATCCCGGTCGTCGTGGTGAACGTCGACTCGGTCCCGGGCGCGGCGAACCGGATGATCGGCCGCTTTGCCAAGGCCTGCGCGGTCGCGTTCCCGGGAACCGAGCTGCCGCGGTCGGTCCTCACCGGGGCCCCGGTGAGGACCGAGGTGCTCGCGGTCGAGCGTTCTGTCGAGGGTCGTCACCGCTCCAGGCAGAACCTGGCGGTGGGCGGTGACGGCCCGCTCGTCGGGATCGTCGGCGGTTCGCTCGGGGCGCGGCGCCTGAACGAGGCCGCGGTCGAGCTCGCCACGCGGCTCGTGGACAAGGGCGCGTTCGTCTATCACGTCTCGGGCCGGCGGGACTTCGCCGGGGCGCGGGCCGCCGCCGCGGCGGCCGGGCTCACCGAGCGCGGCGGGAGCGGGTACCGGGTCGTCGCCTACGAGGACCACCTCGCCGACCTGTTTGCCGCGGCCGACCTGGTCGTCGGCCGGGCCGGCGCCTCGACGGTCGCCGAGCTCGCCGTGATCGGCACGCCGAGCATCTTGGTGCCGCTGCCCGGGGCCCCGTCCGACCATCAACGGCGCAACGCCGAGCTGCTATCCGCGGCGGGGGCCGCGATCGTCGTGGACGACGACGAGGCGACCGGTGGCCGCCTCACAACCGAGGCCTCGGCACTGCTCGCCGACCCGGCGCGCCTCGAGGCGATGGGTCGCGCCGCGCACGAAGTCGGCCGACCGGAGGCCGCCGCCGCCGTCGCGGCGCTCGTCCGCGAAGTCGCCGCCCGGCAATGGAGCGAGGGGCGCGCCGGCGCCGCGGAGTTCGGCCCCGCACGACAGGAGGAAACGTGAGCCAGCCGGATCTTTCCCGACCGCGCAAGGTGCATGTCGTCGGCATCGGCGGTGCCGGGATGAGCGCGATCGCCACGGTGCTCGCCGAGATGGGTCACGAGGTGAGCGGCAGCGACCTGAAAGACGGCGTGGCCCTGGAACGGCTGCGGGCCCTGGGCGTGCGCGTCGCGATCGGTCACGACCCGGCGAACCTGGGTGAGGCCGAGTTCCTCGCCATCTCGAGCGCCATCCCGCCGTCGAACGTCGAGGTCGTCGGGGCGCTCCGGCGGGGGGTCACCGTGCACCGCCGGGCCGAGGTGCTGAGCGCGATCAGCCGACTACGACGCACGATCGCGGTGTCCGGCACCCACGGCAAGACGACGACGAGCTCGATGCTCGCCCTCATCCTCGTCGAGGCGGCGCTGTCGCCGTCGTTCATCATCGGCGGCGAGATCAACGAGATCGGCTCGGGAGCGGTGTGGGACGACGGCGAATGGCTCGTCGTCGAGGCCGACGAGAGCGACGGGACCTTCCTCGAGCTCGAGTGTGAGATCGCCGTCGTGACGAGCATCGAGCCCGACCACCTCGACCACTACGGCTCGTTCGAGAACCTCGGCGAGGCCTTCGGTCGGTTCCTGGCGGCCGCCTCGTCCGGGGCCGTCGTGTGCAGCGACTACGCGGTCGCGGCGCGCCTCGCGCCCCCGGCGCGAGGACGTACGGCTTCGGCGCCGAGGCGACCTGGAGGATCACGCACTTCTCCGGGGGCCGCAGCGACGTGAGCTTCGACCTCCGCTCGGCGTCGGGCGACGAGACCGCGCTCTCGCTCCCGGTCCCGGGTCGGCACAACGCCCTCAACGCCGCGGGGGCAGTCGTTGCCGCCGCGGCCGTCGGGGTCGAGCTCGACGTGGCGCGGCGCGCCCTCGCCCGCTTCGGTGGGGTGGCGCGGCGCTTCGAGTTCCGCGGCGAGGCGATGGGCGCGACGCTGGTCGACGACTACGCCCATCTGCCCGGCGAGGTCGCCGCGGCGCTGGCGACGGCGCGCCGCGGGGGCTGGCGCCGCGTCGTCTGCGTCTTCCAACCGCACCGCTACTCCCGGATCGCGGCGCTCGCCGGCGACTTCGCGGACGCCTTCGTCGACGCCGACGAGCTCGTCGTCACCGACGTCTACGGCGCCGGCGAGCAACCCCGCCCCGGGGTGTCGGGCAAGCTCGTCGTCGACGCCGTCCTCGCTGCTCACCCGGAGGCCGCTGTGTCGTACCTCGCGCAGCGCGCCGAGCTCGTCGAGTACTTGCGGCGCACCCTCGGGCCCGGGGACTGCTGCCTTACGCTCGGCGCCGGTGACCTGACGAGCCTCGCCGGGGACCTCCTCGCCGGATCCGCGGGCTAGATGGGGCGTCTCGGGTCGCGCGGCGACCGGGCCGCCCGCACTGACCCGGCGGTGGAGGACGCCGCGGCGCGTCTCGGCCCCCTCGCCGTGCGCGACGCACCCCTCGGCGCCCGCACGACCTACCGCCTCGGCGGTCGGGCGGCGCTCCTCGCCGTCGTGAACGACGAAGACGATCTCGGCGCTGTCGCCGATGCCGTGGCCGAGAGCGGGGTCGGGGTGCTCGTCGTCGGGCGGGGATCGAACCTGTTGGTCGCCGAGACGGGTTATCCCGGGCTCTGCGTCGTCCTCGGCCGTGGCTTCGAGACGGTGGCGACCGGCGACGACGCCGTCGTCGCCGGGGGTGCCGTCGCCTACCCGGCGCTCGCCCGCGGAACCGCGGCGGCGGGGCTGACAGGCATGGAGTGGGCGGTCGGGATCCCCGGGTCGGTCGGGGGCGCGGTCCGGATGAACGCCGGCGGCCACGGCTCTCAGACGACCGACCGCCTCGTGGCCGCCCGCATCGTCGACCTGCGGGAAAGGACGGACCGCACCGCCCGCCCCGGCGACCTCGCCCTTTCCTACCGGCGCTCGGGGGTGCGCCCTGACGAGATCGTCGTGTCGGCGAGCTTCGCTCTCGCCCCCGGCGACGCCGCCGAGTCGGCCGCCACGATCGCCGAGATCGTCGCCTGGCGCCGGGCCAACCAGCCCGCCGGCCGCAACGCCGGGTCGGTCTTCCAGAACCCGCCGGGTGACTCGGCGGGGCGGCTGATCGAGCTCGCCGGACTGAAGGACCTGCGAATCGGCAAGGCCCGCGTCGCCCGACGCCATGCCAACTTCATCCAGGCCGACCCGGGTGCCTCCGCCGACGACGTCTACCGCCTGCTGTGCGAGGTGCGGCGGCTCGTCGTCGAACGCTGCGACGTCGAGTTGCAGGTCGAGCTCTGCCTCGTGGGGTTCGGCCCGTGAGCGAGGCGCCGACGCCGTTCGGCGGCCGCCCGTCCAGGGACGCCGGGGGCCATGGAGGCTCGAGACGTCGGCGGTCCCCGGACAGAATGACCGAGCGGCGCGTCGCCGTCGCCCGCGAGGCGGGCCGGCGGCGGCTGCGTCGTACCGTCGTCGTCATCGTTGTCGTCGCGGTCGCCGCCGGTCTTTACGGTCTGGCGCACCTGCCGATCGTCTCGGCGCGTCACGTGACCGTCACCGGGGCGGTGCACACGACCCGCACCGAGATCCTCGCCGCGGGCGGGCTCGGCGGTGACCCGCCCCTCATCGACGTGAACACGGTGGCGGATGCCCACGCCATCGAGCGGTTGCCCTGGATCAAGAGCGCGTCGGTGACGGTCTCGTTCCCGTCGAGCGTGCGCGTCGTCGTCACCGAGCGGCGCCCGGTCGCCGCGGTGGCCTTGGGGTCGGGTCGCGTCGCTGTGGTCGACGTGACCGGACGCGTCCTCGTCGACGATCCCCGCCGGCCGGCGGGGATCGTGCTCGTCGCCGGCGTGGCGCGTCCCCGGCGCCGGGTCGGAGGGTCCGGGGCGCGGCCACGCTCCTTGTCGCCGCGGCGGCGCTGCCCCGGAGCCTCGTCGGGCGGATCGCGGCGTTGCGGGTCGAGCGGGGCCTCGGGGTCGTCGCCGAACTGCACGCCGCGCCGCGTGTGATCCTCGGATCAACCGTCGATCTGCCGGCGAAGTTCGTCGCGCTGGCGACGATGCTCGCCGAGGTTTCGCTGAACGGTGTTGCGACAATCGACCTGCGCGCACCGTCTGATCCGGTCTTGACCCCATGAGGCGCCAGTCCTATGGTCGGCCTGGCTCTCGCCTGCCTGGGGCGCTCCAGTGGTCTACTGGGGTCCGCAGGTGGCCGGTGGGCAGACGGTGGCCGTTCGGGGGCGTCGGAAGCAGTTGGGGGACCATAGGCGGGACTCGGGACCTCTGAGTCGTCGTCGGGGCCGGAGCCCTGGCGCTGGCGTGGTTGGTTGCAGGAAGGCAGCGTCACAGATGTCCGAGACAGCTCAGGGTTTCATCGCCGTCATCAAGGTGGTCGGGATCGGCGGCGGCGGCGTGAACGCCGTGAACCGCATGATCGACTCGGAGCTGCGGGGTGTCGAGTTCGTCGCCGTGAACACCGACGCCCAGGCGCTGCTGTTGAGCGAGGCCGACCTGAAGCTCGACATCGGGCGCCAGTTGACCCGCGGCCTCGGGGCGGGGAGCGACCCGGAGGTCGGCCGTGCCGCGGCGCTCGATCACTCCGTGGAGATCGGCGAGGCCCTGAAGGGTGCCGACATGGTGTTCATCGCCGCCGGTGAAGGCGGCGGTACCGGCACGGGCGGCGCGCCGGTCGTCGCCGAGGTGGCGCGCGATCTCGGGGCGCTCACCGTGGCGATTGTCACGAAGCCGTTCGCCTTCGAAGGGCGCCGCCGCGCGATGCAGGCGGAGCAGGGGATCGAGCGGCTGCGCGAACAGGTCGACACGATGATCGTCATCCCGAACGAGCGGCTGCTCACGCTGGCGGACTCGAGCACGACGATGGTGGAAGCCTTCAAGATGGCGGACAACATCTTGTTGCAGGGCGTGAAGGGGATCACCGACCTCATCAACATGCCGGGACTCATCAACACCGACTTCGCCGACGTGCGCACGATCATGCACGACGCCGGGTCGGCGATCATGGGCGTCGGTGTCGCCTCCGGGGAGGGCCGCGCGCTGACCGCGGCGCACCACGCGATCACCAGCCCGTTGCTGTCGTCCGGATCGATCGACGGCGCGCGCGGCATCGTCCTCAACATCGCGGGCGGACCGAACCTCGGGCTTTTCGAGGTGAACGAGGCGGCCGAGGCGATCCACGCCATCGCCCATCCCGACGCGAACATCATCTTCGGCAGCGTGATCGACGACGAGCTCGGCGACGCGGTGCGCGTGACGGTGATCGCGGCGGGCTTCGAGCCGTTCGACGACGGCGGCTACGGATACGTCGCCCGCGAGTACGACGAGGGCTTCGGTCGTGGCGCCCAGTTCGGGCGGGGTGGCGAGAACTACGGCGAGGCCGAGTCGTTCGCCGCCGCCGACGACGACCTCGACCTCGGCGACGACGAGTTCGACGTCCCGTCGTTCCTCCGCTGAGGGGCCGTCTCGGCCACGCTCTATCCGCTTTCCGGGCCGGCGGTCGTCGCGACCACGTCGCGGGCGGACGGCGACGCCCGCCCGGCGCGGCTCGAGCCCGCGTCCCCTGGTGACGCCGTGCTCGCCGGCTTGGTGGACCTGCCGTGGACCTTCGTCCGGCAGGTGCACGGTGCCCATGTCTTGGTTGTCGATGGGCCCGCGGACTCGCTCGCCGAGGCGGACGCCATCGTCACCAAGTCTCCGGCCACGGCGCTCGGTGTGCTGGGCGCCGACTGCGCGCTCGTCGGGCTGGCGAGCGAGGAACGCGTCGTCGGCGTCGCCCACGCCGGCTGGCGGGGGCTCGTCGCCGGCGTCATCGGAGCAACCGCCGCGATGATGCGGACGATGGGCGCGGGCCGCGTCGAGGCGGTCGTGTCGGCCTGCATTCACGCCGAGTGCTACCCGTTCGGGCGCGCGAGCTCGCGCGACTCGCCGGGCTTTTCGGCGATGAGGTGGTCGGCACGGCCGCCGACGGCTCGCCCGCCCTCGATCTCCCGGCCGCCGTGCGGAAAGCCCTCGCCACCGCCGACGTCGAGCTCGTCGCCGAGGCCGGGGTGTGCACGGCCTGCTCGGGGGCGTACTTCAGCCACCGGGCGCGGCGTGACGGCTCCCGGCACGTGCTCGGCGTGTGGCTCGAGGACGAGGCGTGAGCGGCCCGGGACGGGCGCCGTTCGGCGACGTGCCGGCACGTCTGGCCGCGGTGCGCGAGAGGATCGCGGCGGCCGGTGGCGACGCGGGACGGGTCCGGGTCGTCGCCGTGACGAAGGGGCTCGACTACGGCGCGGTTACGGCGGCGCGGCTGGCCGGCTGCGACGAGATCGGCGAGAACTACGCCGACGAGCTCGTCGCCAAGGCGGTGCGGTTGCGGGCCGAGTCGCCCGACGCCGGGGTGCGGTGGCACCTCATCGGCGGCATCCAGCGCCGCAGCGTCGCGCGCCTCGCGCCCTTCGTCGCGTTGTACGAGGCCGTCGACCGGGTCGAGGAGGGGGTCGCGCTCGCCCGTCACGCCCCGGGCGCGGCCGTACTCGTCGAGGTCGACACGACCGGCCTTCCCGGCCGCGGGGGGGTCACGGCGGACGAGGCCCCGGATCTCGTCGCGCGGTTGTTCGCGCTCGGCCTCGACGTGCGCGGCCTGATGACCGTCGCTGCACCGCGGGACGCGGACCGGGCGCGCCGTTCGTTCGCGCAGGTCTTTAGTCTTGTGACGAGGCTCGGCCTGCGCGAGGCGTCGATGGGGATGAGCGACGACTTCGAGCTCGCCGTGGCTGAGGGCTCGACGATGGTGCGCGTCGGCACGGCGCTGTTCGGTCCTCGTCCGGCGGGCAGGGCGATGCCAGAATAGGCTCGGCTGCGAAGGAGACCGATGTCGTCGTTCATGAACAGAGCACTCGCCTACCTCGGGCTGAAAGACATCGACGAGGAGGATCTGTACTCCGAGGACGCATTGGTCGGCGCTCCGGGCTCCGCGCCCGACAGGACCGTCTATCCGGACCCCGGGCCCGACGAATCCGATGCCCGGGGCGTCACCGCGCTGGTACGGCCCATCGGTGCCGCCGATCCGCGTCGGCCGGGGGCGACGGGGTCCGGTACGGTGCGCCCGCTCGGCGCCGGGGCGCTCGCCGCGAGCAGGGTCCACGTCGTCGCCCCGGCGCACTTCCGCGACGCCCAGGAGATCGGCGACCTCGTGAAGCAGGGCAGCCCGGTGATCGTCAATCTGCAGATGAGCGAGCGGGACCTGTCGCGGCGGATGATCGATTTCTGCTCGGGGCTCACCTATGCGCTCGACGGTCAGATGGAGAAGGTCGCCGACCAGGTGTTCCTGCTCGCACCCTCGAACGTCGAGGTCTCGCCTGAAGAGCGCCTGCGCCTTCAGCAACGCGGCCTGTACCGGTCCTAGCGCCGCGGCGCGCGGTCCAGGTCGTCGAGGCTTGCGCCGGTGATCGCCCGCATCGCGGTCGACCTGATCCAGGTGTACATCGTCGTGCTGTTCGTGCGCATCATCCTCACCTGGTTCCCGACCGACCCGTGGTCCGGTCTCGGCCGGTTCGAGCGGGCCCTCGGGCGGGTCACCGACCCGGTCCTCGCGCCGATCCGGCGGGTGCTGCCCCCGCTGCGCGTCGGGGGCGGGGGGATCGACCTCTCGCCGATCGTCGCCCTCGTCGCTTTGGAGGTGCTCGTCTCGATCCTGCGGTCCCGCTGAGCCCGGAAGCACCACCGGGCGTGGCATTTTCGGCCCCGGTATCCACCGGCTGCTGTTATTGGCCGCGTACCATTTAAATATGGAGATCTCCGGACGGATCCTGCGTGAGGTCGAGTTCCGGGACCGGCTGCGCGGCTACGACACCGACGAGGTTGACGAGTTCTTGGAGAAGGTCGCCGTGGCCGTCGACGAGCTCGTCGCCGAACTCGGTGCGGCCCGCGACAAGCTTGCCCGCCGCACCGACACCGGCCTCGACGACGACAGCCTGCGCCGCACGCTCGTGCTCGCGCAGCGCACGGCCGACCTCGCCGTGCGGGAGGCCCGTGAGGAGGCCGCCGCCCTCATCGAGGACGCGCGGCTCGAGGCGACGGCGCTGACCGCCGAGGCCCGGGAGGAAGCCGGTCGGATGCGCTCCGACGCCGAGGGGGACGCCCGCGCCCAGATCGGCGCCCTGGAGGCGCGCCGGGTCGAGCTGAAGCGGCAGGTGGAGGAGCTCGAGCGGATCGCCACCGTCGAGCGGAGCCGGCTCTCCGCGGCGCTGAACGCCGCCCTCGAAAGCCTCGATGAGGCGACGGTCGCCGAGTGGGCGGCGACGACCGCGGCCGCGGAGCCCGACGACGCCGCTGAACCGCCGGCGGACAGCGACGCCCCCGGGGACGCGGCCGAGGACGAGGACACGGCCGAGACGCCGCGGATGTCGGACCAGCCGATCGAGGAGCCGCCCCGCCAGGTCGCGGCCGACGCCCTCGAGCTCGCCGAGGACGACGACGAGGACGCCGGCGCGCACGACGGGCGGGAGGACCCGCCGCACTACCTCGAGGGGAGGACGCTGCGGGCGGTCGAACCGGACGACGACGACCCCGACGAGGTGCTCTGGCAGCGCTGGGCCCGCGGGGCCGACCTCGACGCGGTGCCGCATGACCGCGAGCCGACGGTCCGCCCGAAGCCGAACCACACCGGGCGTCGTGGCAGCGGCTGGACGGCCTGAGGGGCAGCCGGGCTAGTTCGTCCCGGAAACCGCCGTGCCCACGGGCCGAAGGTAGACCGTGACGCCGCGGCCGTCGGGGAGTTCGTAGGACGCCTGCGTCGTGCCGGCGCGATCACCGAGCACGACGCCGCCGGGATCGTCCGGCGCGATGACGGCGAGCGAGGTCGCGAGCGTCTGGCGACGGAGCTCGTCGCCCCAGGCGTCGAGGACCGCCGCGACGTCGCCGGGGACGGCGAGGGCGAGCTCGATCCGGTCGGTGATCACGAGGTCGGCGTCACGCCGGGCCTGCTGGACGAGGCGGACGAGGTCGCGCGCCGTGCCCTCGGCCTCGAGGTCGGGTGTCGGTAACGTGTCGAGGACGACGACGCCGCGTTCGCCGTCGATCACCCGGCCCGCTTCGGGGTCGCGGGGGACGAGCCGGAGGCTGAACTCGCCAGGCTCGAGGCGTGTGCCGGCGACGGCAACGCGGCCGTCGGGGGTCAGCTGCCATTCACCGCGGCGGACCGCTGCGATGACCTGTTGCGTCACCGGGCCCAAGCGGGGCCCGATCTCGGCGGGGACGACGACGAGCGAGTTCGTCGCGAACCGGTCGGGTTCGGCCTCGAGGTTGACCAACTTCACGTTCACCTCATCGGCGATGAGGGCGACGAACGGCTCGAGACGAGCGGCGTCGCGGTGTGCGACGACGACGCTGGACAGCGGCAGGCGCGCCCGGAGCCCGCGGGCCTTGCGCACGGAGTGGATCGCCGAGCACACCTCGCGCACGAGGTCCATCGACTCGACGAGCACCGGGTCCGCGGGCAGCGCCTCGGGCACGGGCCAGTCGGTGAGGTGGACGCTGCGCGCGCCGGTGAGGCCCCGGTAGATCTCGTCGGCGAGGAACGGGAGCAGTGGCGCGCTCACGCGGGCGAGGACGCCGAGCACCGTGTGGAGCGTGTCGTAGGCGTCGGTCTTGTCGGCGTCGGCCGTCTTGTCACCGGTGAAGGGTCGCCAGAACCGCTCCCGGCTCCGGCGGATGTACCAGTTGGTCAGGGCGTCGAGATAGCCGGAGTAGGCCGCGGCCGCCCCGGGGAGGTCGTAGGCGTCGAAGGCCGCGGTGACCTGTTCGAGGAAATGCCGGGTCTTGGCGAGGATGTAGCGGTCGAGTAGGCCCTGCTGGTCGACCCGCACCCGCCCGACGACCCCGTCGCTGCGGGCGTAGAGCGAGAGGAAGTGCCAGCAGTTCCAGATCGGGTTGAGCACGACGCGCACCGGCTCGGACATCGCGGCTTCCTCGATCGCGACGTCGAGCCCGCGCAGCACGGGCGAGGAGAGCAGATACCAGCGCATCGTGTCGGCGCCGTCGGAGGCGAAGAACTCCTCAGGATCGGGGAAGTTCTTCAGGCGTTTGGAGAGCTTGCGCCCGTCGTTGCCGAGCAGGATGCCGTGGGCGATGCAGTTCGAGAACGCCGGGCGGTCGAACAGCGCCGTGGCGAGCACGTGCATCGTGTAGAACCAGCCCCGGGTCTGGCCGACGTACTCGCAGATGAGATCCGCCGGGAAATGCTCCTCGAAGCGGCCGGCGTTCTCGAACGGGTAGTGGAGCTGCGCGAACGGCATCGAGCCGGATTCGAACCAGCAGTCGAGGACGTCCCCGACGCGCCGCATCGTCGACTTCCCCGTCGGGTCGTCGGGGTTCGGCCGCGTGAGCGCGTCGATCGCCGGGCGGTGGAGGTCGGTCGGGCGGACCCCGAAGTCGGCCTCGAGCTCGTCGAGGCTCCCGTAGACGTCGACGCGCGGATGGTCCGGGTCGTCGCTCTGCCAGACCGGGATGGGCGCCCCCCAGAAACGGTTGCGCGAGATCGACCAGTCCCGCGCCCCTTCGAGCCACTTGCCAAAGGCTCCCTGGCCGACGTGTTCGGGGACCCAGTGGATCTGCCGGTTCAGCTCGACCATCCGCTCTTTTATCGCGGTGACCTCCACGAAGAACGACCGGACGGCGCGGTAGATGAGGGGGGTGTCCGAGCGCCAGCAGTGCGGGTAGCTGTGGACGTACTCCTCCCGCCGGAGGAGCGCGCCCATCGCGGCGATTCGCTCGATGACCCGCTCATTCGCCTCGAAAACCTGCAGGCCCTCCAGGTCGGGGACGCGGTCGTCGAACCGCCCCCGGTCGTCGACCGGACACACGACGGCGATGCCGGAGGCCTCGCAGAGCCGTTGGTCGTCCTCACCGAACCCGGGGGCCATGTGGACGATCCCCGTGCCCTCCTCGGTCGAGACGAACTCGCCGTCGAGCACGCGGAAGGCGTTCGCCTCGCCCGCGAAATAGTCGAAAAGCGGCCGGTAGGTCCGGCCGACGAGCTCGCGGCCCTCGACCGTGCCGACGAGGGTGGCGCCGGCGAGTTCGGGACCGTAAGCGTCGGCCCGGGACTGCCCGACGAGATAGCGGACGCCGTCCCGTTCGTAGATCGCGTAGACGATCGAACCCCCGACCGCGAGCGCGAGGTTCGAGGGCAGCGTCCACGGGGTCGTCGTCCAGATCAGGGCTTGCAACGCGCCCGCGGCGGGGCCTTTCCCGCCCGGCACGGCGTCGAAGGCGACGGCGACGGTGATCGCCGGGTCGACGCGATCGCGGTAGGCATCGTCCTGGCGCGTCTCGAAGTTCGAGAGCGGCGTCTCGCACTCCCAGCAGTACGGCAGAACCCGGAGGCCCTCGTAGATGAGTCCGCGGTCGTGGAGCCTCTTGAAGGCCCAGATGACGCTTTCCATGTACGAGGCGTCCATGGTCTTGTAGTCATTCTCGAAGTCGACCCAGCGTCCCTGGCGGGTGACGTAGCGCTCCCAGGCGGCCGTGTAGCGCAACACCGAGGTCTTGCAGTACTCGTTGAACCGGTCGATCCCGTACGCGGTGATCTGGGCGCGTCCGGAGACGCCGAGCTCGCGTTCAGCCTCGGTCTCAGCGGGCAAACCGTGGCAGTCCCAGCCGAAGCGGCGCTCGACCCGTCGGCCGCGCATCGTGTGGTAGCGGGGCATCGCGTCCTTCACGAATCCCGTCAGCAGGTGCCCGTAATGGGGCATCCCGTTGGCAAAAGGCGGACCGTCGTAGAAGACGTACTCGTTCGCGACGTCGCGCTGCTCGACGGACGCGAGGAACGTGCCGTCGGAGTTCCAGTAGTTGAGCGTCGCCTCCTCGAGTGCCGGGTAGTCCGGTGTCGTTGGGACCCAGGGATACGAGTCCGGCCTCGGTTGTTCGGGCATTGCCCTAGAGTATGCGCCCATGGCAGCAGACCTGTTCGAGATCGAGCAGGATGCTCCCCGCGAGGGTTCGAAGGCGACGAAAGCCGCCAAGCGCTCGACGATCCTGCTCCGTCTCTACGTCCAGCCGGGCGCGGGAAAGGCGGCCGTCACGGGAACGCGGGGCGACGCCTTGCACGTGCGGGTCGCGCCCCCACCGGTCGACGGTCGTGCGAACGTCGCCTGCGCCGAACTCGTCGCGGAGCTGCTAGGCGTTCCGAAGTCGGCGGTCGAGCTCGTGAGCGGCGAACGGAACCGAATGAAGCGGCTTCGGGTGCGCGGCGTCGAGGTGGACCACGTCCGGCGCGTCCTCGACGACGCCGTGGCCGAGGCCGAGACGCGTCCGGGCAACCCGAGGCACGGCCGCGCGAATCGCTGAAGCCTGATCGGTCGGCGGTGGCCGTGGCGATCGGGTAACCTCAACCCCTTCATCGGAGAGGTCAACGAGCCGACCATGCCCCACAAGATGACGAAGCCCACCGTGAAAGCAGGCATGAACAAAGTGATTTCTAGGTCTCCGCGCCGTTCGTTCATCGCGCGAGCGACGAAAGCAGTGGCAGACACTCGGAAGGCGATCGGCAAGGTTGCGGGACGTCCCACTGGGAAGCCGGCGACGACGGTGGCCGTGCGGTCGGCGGCCCCGGTCCGGCGGGCGCCGACGCCAGCACGGGCGAAGGCGGGGGGAGGCCCGGCCGGGAGGGTGAAGACGGCGAAGAAGGGCGGCGCCAAGCCCGTCGCGGTGAAGAAGCTGGCGGCGAAGAAGGCCGTTCCGCCGCGCGCCACGGCGAGGGATGCCGCCACGAAGGCCCCTGCGGCCAAGAAGTCGGCGGCGAAGAAGGTCGCGCCGGTGAAGGTCATCGCGAAGAAGGCCACCGCGCAGAAGGTCGCCGCGAAGAAGGTCGTGAAGAAAGTCACCGCGAAGAAGGCCACCGCGAAGACGGTCGCCGCGAAGAAGGTCGCCGCGAAGAAGGAGGCCACAAGGAAGGTGACGGCGAAGAAGACCGCGGCGAAAAAGGCCGTTCCGCAAAAGGCGATGGTGCCGGCCAGGGGCGTCAAGCGGGCTTCTGGTGCGAGCGGGCAGGCCGCTTCCCGCGTGAGCCGTCGCATCGCGGCGAAGAGCGGAGCGACTCGGGCGATCGCTCGTCCCGCTCCCGTCCGGCCGGCGGTCACCCGTGCCGCCCCGGTTCGACCGCCCCGCAGGGGCTACACGGACGAGCGCTTCCTCAACCACCAGCGGAACGTGCTCGAAAAGGAACGGGCGACGTATCTCGAACAGGCGAACTCGCTGCAGGAGGAGGCCGAGTTGCTGGTCGCGGAGATGGAGCCCGGAGACATCCAGTTCGACGAGGAATCGGGTGAAGGTGGGACGGTTGCCGTCGACCGAGAGCGGGACCTCACGCTCTCCGCTCAGGCCCTGGAAGCGGTCGAGGAGATCAATGCCGCGCTCGCCAAGATCGACAGCGGGAAGTACGGCGTGTGCGAAGGGTGTGGTGAGTTGATCCCGAAGCTCCGTCTCGAGGCGCTCCCGTACGCGCGCCTGTGCATGGCCTGCAAGAGCGGAGGGCTGTCGCGACGTTGAACCCGGAACGACGCGCGACTGGCGGGGTTTCGACCCGACGTCGCGTGTGGGTCGTCGCGGTGACGGCGGCCGTCGTTGTCGGCCTGGACCAGACCACGAAGACGCTCGCGCTGGATCGCTTGGCGAGCGGGCCGAAACACCTCGTCGGACCGCTGTCGCTCGCGCTGTCTTTCAACCCGGGCATCGCCTTCTCGCTCGGCACCGGCCTCACGCTTCCGCTCGTCGTCATTGGCATCTTGCTCGTGGCCGTCCTCATCTGGTTCGCACGCTCGACGCCGAGCTACACCGTCGCGATCGGGATCGGGTTGCTGCTCGGCGGAGCTGCGGGGAACCTCGCCGATCGGATCTTCCGCGCCCATGGCTTGGTCGTGGACTTCGTCCATGTCGGATTCTGGCCGACGTTCAATTGCGCGGACGCGGCGATCGTCCTCGGTGCGGTCGTCCTGGTGGCGCGGTTCTGGCGTCAGACAGGCACGCACGGCGCCGGACACCGCGGCGCGCCGGGGGACGAGCGGTGACCAAAGTGCGGGTGCCCGCGGCACTCGGCGGCGAACGGATCGACCGCGCGGTCGCCACGATCACGGGGCGGTCGCGCAGTGCTGTCGCGGAGCTCGTCGCTGCCGGGAAGGTGCGGTACGAGGGCGGGGTCGTCACGTCGCGCCACGTGCGCGTGAGCGCCGGGGCGAGCCTCGAACTCGAGCTCGGACCACAGGACGGGGTAGCGGAGCTCGAACCGGCCGCACCCGGCGGCGTGGCCTTCGGTGTCGTCTACGAGGACGCCGATCTCATCGTGGTGGACAAACCGGCCGGCGTCGTCGTTCATCCGGGCGCGGGCCACCGCACGGGGACGTTGGCGGCGGGGCTGCTGGCGCGCTACCCGGACCTCGCCCGGGCGGGGCGCGAGGGCGCGGGCGACCCGTCCCGCCCGGGGATCGTCCACCGTCTCGACAAGGACACGTCCGGTCTGCTCGTCGTGGCCCGCAACCCCTACGCCTGGCGATCGCTCGTCGCCCAGCTGTCGGCGCGTTCGATGGGGCGTGTCTACGAGGCGCTCGTACTCGGCCCGCTCGCCGCCGACGCGGGGAGCATCGACGCGCCGATTGGCCGGTCAACGCGAGATCGGACGAGGATGGCCGTGACCGTGGAGGGGCGTGCCGCCAAGACCCGCTACCGGGTGCTCCAGCGCTTCAGCGAACCGGTCGAGGTGACGTTGGTGGAGGTGACGCTGGAGTCGGGGCGGACGCACCAGATCCGTGTCCATTTCGCGGCGATCGGCCATCCGGTGGCCGGCGATTCCCGCTACCGCGGCATGCTCGCCCCCGCGGCGCGGGCCGAGATCGGGCTCGAACGGCACTTCCTGCACGCCAGGACGCTGCGCCTCGTCCACCCGCGAACGGGGGAGCTGTGCGAGTGGACGGCGCCGCTCCCGGACGACCTCGCGGCGGTGCTGGGCCGCCTGTCCTGATCGGGTCGGTCAGGCCGCGGTGTGGAAGGCGTGCACCTCGGGCTGGGCCGCGAGCGTTCGCAGCGCCGAAGCCTCGAGGCTGCGGACCCGGCGAACGCCGATCCCGAGCGCCCGGGCCGTCGATTCGAGGGAGGCGGGGGGCTGCCCGCCCAATCCGAAGCGGAGTCGGACGACCTCCCGCTCGAGCTGCCCAAGGCGATCGATGGCCTCCTCGAGGCCCTCGACGGCGAGTGTCCCGATGACGTCGTCGGCGACAGAGGTCTCGTCGGCGGCGAGCAGGTCACCGAGCGTCGCGGAGGCATCGGTGGCGACGGGCTGGTCGAGACTGGCGACGACCCGGGGCAGGTGGCGTTCGTGGCCTTCACCGGCTCGTTCGGCGGCGTTCTCCGCGGCAACGGCGTCCTCGGGCAGGCGGATGGCCCGGCCCTTCGACTGCACCGCGCGCTGGAGCGACTGGCGGATCCACCACGTCGCGTAGGTCGAGAACTTAAACCCCCGCTTCCAGTCGAACTTTTCCACGGCGCGCATCAGCCCGAAGGTGCCCTCCTGGACGAGATCGGTGAGGTCGACGCCGCGGCCCTGGTACCTGCGGGCCCAGTGGACGACAAGCCGGAGGTTGCCGGCGATCATTTGATTCTTTGCTTCCGTGTCGCCCCGCTCGATCCTCTGGGCGAGCGCGACCTGCTCCGTGGCGGTGAGCAGCGGGTACCGGCCAATGTCGTCAAGGAAGAGTCGCATGAGATCGGGGCCGCCGCTCGCGTGCTCCACGATCTCGTCGGCGTATGTCGTAGCGATGACTTCGTCTCCGTTCCTCGCGCCTGGAACGCCCGGACTGCCCTCGCCCGATTCCAGGTGCGGTCACCTTGTGCAACGCCGCCAGGGGTGGGCGCATTCCATGGGCCGCCCGCGGGGCGCGGGAAGGAACGGGACGGAGAAGTGCTGGTCGGGGTGGTGGCGGGGTCCGAGGGGCGACGAGGAGGCGGCCTGGCCCGCCGGGGTCAGGCGCCCGACCGGACCGCGCGGGCCGGATTCTGGGCGCGGGCGACCATGTCGCTCAGGCGGTAGGAGTCGAGGTGGCGCCGCATGTGCTCGCTCACGTCGGCCCAGAGGTCCAGCAGGACGCACTGGCCCTCGTGGTCGCACGCTCCGTTCTCGTGCGGCAGGCCGAAGTCGCCGACGACGATCGGTCCGTCGACCGCCGAGACGATGGCGCCGAGGGTGATCGCGTCGGCGGGCCGCGCCAGCACGTAGCCGCCGCCGACGCCGCGCTTGGACCGCACGAGACCGGCGCCTTTCAGCGCGAGGAGGATCTGCTCGAGGTACGGCTGGGGGAGCCCGGTCCGTTCGGCGATGTCGCGCACCGAGGTCGGTGTGACGCCGTCGGCGCGCAGTGCGAGCGACAAAAGAGCCCGGCAGGCGTAGTCACCGCGCGTGGAAACCCTCACTTCGCACATGGTACGGCGCCTAGGAGTGCCGTCGTATGCTCTCGCGCGTGACAGGCTCGCCGGCGTCGTCTGCTGGCGGCGCGGCGACGTGGGTGGTTGGCGGGAACACCGACGAGCCACTCCGCCCGGACTACGGCGGGGCGTGTCTCACCGAAGTCGTCCCGACGTTGCTCCGGCTCGACGCCCTGCGCCAGCACGGCGAGATCCCGGGTTGGCTGCCCGCACCGCTCGTCGACGCGACCCGGGTCGTCCTCCTTGTGCTCGACGGGCTCGGGGCCGAGAGCCTCGCCGCGCACCGTGCGGTGACGCCGACGATGTCCGCGATGGCGGCCGCGACGATCACCTCGGTCGCTCCGACGACCACGGCGACCGCGCTCACCTCGCTCACCACGGGGCGGCCCCCGGCCGACCACGGTGTGCTCGGTTACCGGTTGCGAACCGGGGACACGGTGCTCAACGTGCTGCGGTGGACGACGGGCGCCGGCGACGCCCGCGCCGAGATCCGCCCGCGAGCCTTCCAGCAGATCGAGCCGTTCCTCGGTCGGCACGTCCCGGTCGTCTCGCGCGCCGCGTTCGCCGGTTCGGGCTTCTCGCAGGCGCACCTGGCGGGCACCGAGCTCTTCGGCTGGCGGGTGAGCTCGTCGATCGGCGTGTTCGTCGAGCGGGCGCTCGCTGCGGGCGAACCGTTCGTCTACGCCTATTACGACGGGATCGACAAGGTCGCCCACGCCGAGGGGCTCGGGGAGTGCTACGAGGCCGAGCTCGCCGCCGCCGACCGGCTCGTCGGCGACCTCGCCAACCGGTTGCCGGCCGGCTGCGCCCTCGCGGTCACGGCGGACCACGGCCAGGTGGAGACGGCGTCGCCGCCGGTGACGATCGACCCCGCCCTGCTCGAAGAGGTGACCGGCCTTTCCGGAGAGGGGCGTTTCCGCTGGCTCCACCTGCGCCCCGGGGCGACCGACGAGGTGGCGGCGGGCGCCCGCGAGCTCTACGGAGGGATTGCCTGGGTGCGCACCGTCGAAGAGATCGACCGTGCCGGCTGGTTCGGCGGGCCGCTCTCGGACGGTTTCCGCCGGCGCGTCGGCGACGTCGCCCTCGTCGCCCGGGGGCCGGTCTCCTTCGCCGACCCTGCCGACCCCGGTGATCTGCGATTGGTGGCGCGACACGGCTCGCTCACCTCGTCCGAGGCGCTGGTGCCGCTCCTCGCCGTGCGGCCGTGAGGATCTACACCCGCCGGGGCGACGACGGGACGACGTCGCTGCGCGGCGGGGGTCGGATCCCGAAGTCCGACGCCGTTGTCGAGGCCCTCGGAGCGCTCGACGAGGCCCAGGCGGCGCTCGGTGTGGCGCGGGCCGCGTGCGACCGCCACGGTGGCGTCGCCGATCTCCTCGTCGGCCTCGAGCGCGGCCTGTGGACCGTGATGGCGCAGGTCGGGGTTGCTGGGCCGAAACGCCGACGGGGACCCGAGAACGAAGTGACGCCGGCGATGGTCGCCGCCCTCGAGGCGGCGATCGACGAGGGCGCGGCGCGGCTCGGGGAGATCGACGGTTTCGCCGTGCCAGGTGAGAACCCGCTCGCCGCCGCGCTCGACGTCGCGCGCACGGCCGTGCGGCGGGCCGAGCGCCGCCTCGTCGCGCTCGACGCCGCGCCCGGGCTCGCGATCGCCTATGTGAACCGGCTTTCCGACCTGTGCTGGGTGCTCGCCCGCGCGAGCGAAGATGGTTACCTGCCCGCCCGTGAAGAAAGGGACCCGCCACGATGACCGTCGAGATCGAGAGCGCACCGACGTGGTCCGCAGGCGCACATGTTCGGGCCCGGCCGGTCTTTTGCGGTCTCGTCGTACCCGACGGTTCGCCGCTCGCCGACGCGCCGCTCGCCGCCCGCCAGGGATTCACCGGTGCCCTCGGGGAGACCGCGTCGCTCGAGCGGAGCGACGGCGCGTTCGAGATCCTCGTCGGGATGGGGGAGCCCGCCGAGCTCGACGGCGAGGCGTTCCGCCGGGCGGGCGCGGCACTCGCCGGGGCGGCCGCGCACTGCGAGTCGGCGGCGTTCGACCTCTCGGGGCTCGCGGCGGAAAAGCTCGACGCGCCCGCGCGCGCCCGCGCGCTCGCCGAGGGGGTGCTGCTCGCCAGCTACCGGTTCGGGCGGCTGAAGAGTGATCCGAAGTTGCCGGCCCTCGCCCGGCTCGTGCTCGTCGGCCCGGAGCCGGCCGCGGTCGGCGACGGCATCGCGCAAGGCGTCGCGGCGGCCGGGGCGGTCGCGTTGACGCGGGACCTCGTGAACTCACCGGCGGATGAGCTGACGCCGGCGGCCTTCGGCGAGCTCGCGACCGAGCACGGCGCCGCCGAGGGGTTCTCCGTCTCCGTCTGGGAAGCCGAGCGGATCGCCGCCGAAGGTCTCGGTGGCCTGCTCGGTGTGGCGCGGGGCTCCGCCGAGCCGCCCCGCCTGGTGCGGGCCGAGTACGAACCGGCTTCGACCCCCGTGGCGACCGTCGCGCTCGTCGGCAAGGGGATCACCTTCGACTCCGGGGGTCTTTCGCTGAAGACCGCCGAATCGATGATGACCATGAAGTACGACATGAGCGGCGCCGCGACCGTGCTGGCCGTCGTCGGCGCTTGCCGGCGACTCGGCGTCGGCGTGCGGGTGGTCGCTTTCATGCCGATGACGGAGAACATGCCCGGCGGCCGGGCGATCAAACCGGGCGACGTCGTGCGGATCCGCAACGGCAAGACGATCGAGGTCGCAAACACGGATTGCGAGGGCCGGCTTGTGCTCGCCGACGCGCTGTGTCTCGCCGCGGAGGAGTCGCCGGACGCGATCGTCGATCTGGCGACGCTGACGGGTGCCGTCGTCGTGGCGCTCGGCCGGCGGATCGCCGGCCTCATGGGCAATGACGACCGCATCGTCGCGGCGGTCGAGCAGGCGGCCGCGCGCGCCGGGGAGGCCGTCTGGCGCCTCCCGCTCCCTTGGGCGTACCGGTCGTCCTACGAGTCCGAGATCGCCGATCTGAAGAACTACAGCGTGGCCCGCGAGGCGGGTACCCTCGTCGCCGGGCTCATCCTCGAGGAGTTCGTCGGTGCGACGCCCTGGGCGCACCTCGACGTGTGTGGGCCCGCGTACTCGCAGGAGTCGACGGGCTACCTGCGCCGAGGGGGGACCGGTTTCGGCGTCCGGACCCTGCTCGAACTGCTCGAGTCGTATGTGCCGCTCGGGAGCCCCGCCGGGGCCGGTGCGGCAGGGAGAAAGGTGCTGCGATGAACCGCGACAGGATCTCCGGGCGGCGGCGCAGCCCCCGAACGGCGGACGGTGGGGCCGACTCCGACGTCGACGCCTCGACGGCGGCGGCGATGCTCGGCGCGGACGATTTCGCGTCGTTCGCTTCGCCGACCACCGGGCCGACCGCGGCGGGCGAGCGGTCCGACGCCCCGCGCCGTCCGTACACGCTCGCGATCGACGCCGGCGGAAGCGGGCTGAAGGCGTCGGTGCTCGACATGGACGAGCACCTCGTCGCCAACCGGGTGAGCGTGGCGACGCCCTACCCGCTGCCGCCGGGGCGGTTCATCGCCACCCTCGCTGGCCTCGTCCGTCCGCTCCCGGCCTACGAACGCGTCGCGGTGGGATTCCCCGGAGTCGTGCGCGAAGGGCGGATCCTCACCGCCCCGCAGTTCGTGACCGAGCGGGGGCTCGGTTCGCGGATCGATCCGAAGCTCGTCGCCGCCTGGTCGGGGTTCGAGATCGCCGAGGCGCTCGAGGCCGAGTTCGGCAAGCCGACCCGGGTCGCCAACGACGCCGACCTCCAGGGACTCGCGGTCGTCTCCGGAGACGGGCTTGAGTTCGTCGTGACGTTCGGGACCGGGGTCGGCACCGCCCTTTTCTACGGCGGCGTCGTCGTGCCGCACCTCGAGCTCGCCCACCAGCCGTTCCGCAAGGGCCAGACCTACAACCAGCAGCTCGGCGAGGCCGCGTTGCGGAGGATCGGCCCGAAAAGGTGGCGCCGGCGGGTCATGGAGGCGCTCGAGAACTTCCGGGTGCTCACGAACTTCGACCACTGCTACCTCGGCGGCGGGAACTCGCGCCACCTGCGGAGCTGCGTGAATGAGCCGTACACGGTGGTCGACAACCTGGCCGGGATCATCGGCGGCGTCCGGCTCTGGGACGACGCGCGCTCGATTCCGCACCGGTAGGGGGACCGGTCCGAGCGGACCGGGCCGCCCGCTAGGGCTCGAGCCAGGCGGGCGCGGCGTCGAGCAGGAAACGGCTGACGGCGAGCGTGCGGTCGAAGGCGTCGCAGAGCAGCTCCTCGCCGGCGAGCACCCGGGCGAGCGAGACCTCCCGCCGGGCGACGATCGTCAGCCTCCGCACGGGGGGATCGGTCACCGATCCGAACGAGTCCGTGGCCGAGATCTCGAGCGGGAGTTCGATCCCGCCGACCCCGGCGAGGTCGATCGCGAGCCGCAGCAGGTCCGGTCCGTGGGGAAGCGGCGGGATGCCCCAGGTGAACGTCAGCGGGAAGGTCCACTTGTCCGGGGGTTCGGCGTCGTCCGGCAGCGCGACGACGGCGTCCTCGAAGTCGAGGAGCGCCCGCGGGTCGACCTCGAGCGCGAGGTGGAGGTCGATCGGCCCGCCGCAGCCCTCCTCGGGGTGGAGGTCGACCTCCCAGAACTGGCGCAGCGAGTAGGTCTCCACGAAGTGGCGCTCGTCGTGCACGTGGAAACCGTGCTCGACGGCGTGGTCCTTCAGCTCGGCGACGTAACCGGCGACGTCGATGACCGCCATCGGGGCGAGTGTAGGCGGCGGAGCCGGGGACACCCCTACCAGCGCGGCGGCGCGAGAATCAACGGCGTGGCCGAATCATGGACGATCGACGAGCTGGCCCATGCCGGTCACGAGCATCTCGACCCCGCGTTCGTGTCCAGCTTCGATGACAAGCAAGGCCGCCCGGATCCTGCCGAGGACCTCGCTGTGCTCGCTGACAGGGGTGTTGGCAAGGAGTCCACCGTCGTCGACCTGGGCGCGGGGACCGGACAATTCGCGCTGCGCGCAGCCCGACAGTTCGGGAAGGTGATCGCGGTCGATGTCTCACCGGCGATGCTGGAGGCGCTGCGTGACCGGGCAAGCGAGCTGGCCCTCGGCAACCTCGATTGCATCCAGGCGGGGTTCCTGAGCTACGAGCATGCGGGGCTGCCAGCGGACGCTGTGTACACAAGGAACGCCCTGCACCACCTTCCTGACTTCTGGAAGGCCCTAGCGCTGATCCGCATCGCGGCATTCATGCGAGGCGGCGGCGTCTTGCGATTGCATGATCTGATCTACGACTTTCAGCCGTTCCAGGCCGACGCGGTGTTTACGCGTTGGTTCGGCCACGCCGCCACTGATCCCACGCTGGGGTACACGCGCGAGGACTTCGCCGAGCACATCCGCACCGAGCACAGCACCTTTCGCTGGCTGTTCGAGCCGATGCTCAGAGCTGCCGGGTTTGAGATCGCGACCGCGGACTTCGATCGATCAGTGTACGGAACGTACACCTGCATCAAGGCCTGAGGCAGCCGAGGCAATCGGATCGCAGCGGTGACCGAAGATTCCAACTGCGTGCTCCTGGTCTTCGTGAAGCGGCGTGACGGGTCGCGACCGATCGACGGATACGGAGTGCGGCACGCGTCCCATAACAATGACAATGCCCCTGAGGGTCACCGCGTCATTCGTTGGTTCTCAATAGTTTCGGGAGCACTGGAGTGTTCAGCCTGACTTGAATTGATGATGACGACGTCAGTTGTCGTCGGCTGAACGCGTCCAGCAACATTGAGACGGCACGTCCCGTTCCGAAGCGAGGGTGATTGGCCCGGCTTGAGCGAACAAGTCGGACCACCCGTCACTCCGAACCGGGACGGCCGTGCCACCCCTCACCCACTTAAGGAAAGGAAGGGATGGCGATGACCATGCTAGAAGAGCGTCGCGTGACCGGGGGTGTCGACACCCACCTCGACGTGCATGTCGCTGCGGCACTGGACCCCCTCGGTGGCCTCCTCGGCACGGAGTCCTTCGAGGTCAACCCTGCCGGCTACCAGTCGTTGCTCTCCTGGCTCGAGAGCTTCGGCGCCGTCGGAAAGGTCGGTGTCGAAGGAACCGGTTCATATGGAGCTGGGCTCGCCCGGTTTCTTCGCCAGCACGGCGTGAGCCTCATCGAGGTCGACCGGCCCAACCGAGCTGAACGCCGCCGTTCGGGAAAGTCCGATCCCCTCGACGCGGTGGAAGCTGCCCGAGCCACGCTCAGCGGTCGAGCGAAGAGCGTCCCGAAGTCAAAAGACGGCGCGGTCGAGGCGATCCGGGTCCTTCTCGTCGCCAAGCGCTCGGCACGCCAGGCGCGGGTGAAAGCCGTCACCCAGGTGCGCCACCTCGTCATCACGGCTCCTGATGAGCTCCATCGCAGGATGAAGGGCCTGAGTGTCTCCGCCCTGGTCGAAGAGGGGGCCAAGCTCCGCCCGTCACGATCGACCGATCCGGTCGTTGCCGCGACGAAGGCCGCCATCTCCTCGCTCGCCCACCGGATCCAGGCGCTCGAGACCGAGCTCGACGAACTCGCCGAGATGATCAACGCGCTGCTCGTTGCGACCGCGCCCGATCTGCTCGCCTTGTTCGGGGTCGGACCCGACACCGCCGCGGCTCTGTTGGTGTGCGCCGGCGACAACCCCGAACGACTCCGTTCGGAAGCTTCCTTCGCGCATCTCTGCGGGGCAGCGCCGATCCCGGCGTCGTCGGGGAAGAGCACCGGTCGCCATCGACTCGACAGCGGCGGTGATCGTCAAGCGAACAGCGCGCTGTGGCGCATCGTCATGGTTCGGATCGCGCACGACCCCGAGACCACGGCCTACTTCGAACGCCGTGTGAAAGAGGGCCGCACCAAGCGCGAGGTCATCCGCATCTTGAAGCGTTACGTTGCCCGCGAGGTCTATCACCACCTGCCTCGCGGCTGAGTCCGTGGCCGTGGGTCTGGCTCACCCCATAACTGTCACCCGAACGGGCTGACTTTCGCGCGATTCGCCGACCCACGGCCCGGCCGTTCAATCCTTTGAAACGCGTGGCCTCATAAGAGCTTGCCCTCCGACGCGGAGTGGCTCTTCATTGTTCTGCCCGCTGTTTTCACTCCCGAGCCCCGCAGGGACTTGACAACTGATAGGAGCATCGCGCGTGTCATATCTGGGTGAGGGTGCCCCCGATCGCCGGTTAGGTCCCGGCCCACGGCCGAAGCTGCCAGTCGGAGATCGTGAACATCGGTTCTCCGACGCGGATCCCCCACGCCCAGGGAGTCGCGACATTAAGAACTTGTCGCCGACCCTTCAGTGGAGTTGCCGGGAGGAGAGGCCCATTCCGGAAGGCGGCGTTCGATGGCACCTCTGGCCAGCCGGTAACCTGCGGGCCGTGCAGGCCGAGGAGGTGCTCGCCACGCTGTCGGCGACGGCGTACGCGGTCGCCCGGGCGGTCGCCCGCGAGGAGGACTGGTCGCTGCCCGGCGCCCGCCCCGGCCAGTACCGCATCGACCTCGCTGCCGACGCCGCGGCGCTCGAGGTGCTCGTCGGCGCGGGTTTTGGCGTGCTTTCTGAGGAGAGCGGCGTGACGGAGGGCGACCGGCCGTTCCTCGCCGTCGTCGACCCGATCGACGGCTCGACGAACGCGGCGCGCGGCCTGCGCTGGTACGCGACGAGCATTTGCGTCCTAGACGAGCAGGGACCCTATGCCGCGCTCGTCGTAAACCAGGCGGACTATTCCTGTTACGAGGCGGTGCGGGGCGAAGGCGCGACCCGCGACGGTCGCCCGATCGCGCCGACCAAGGTCACGTCGCTCGGTGACGCCGTCCTCGCCGTATCGGGCTACCCGTCCCAGGATCTCGGCTGGCGTCAGTTGCGGTCCTTCGGGGCGGCCGCCCTTGAGCTCTGTGCCGTCGCCGACGGGACGCTCGACGCCTTCGCCGAGTGGAGCCCGGCCGGCCTCGGCGTCTGGGACTACCTCGGCGGGATGCTCGTCTGCACCGAGGCCGGTGCGGCCGTCGGCGAGGCGGGCGGGCGTGACCTCGTCGTCCGTTCGCACACCGAGCGCCGGAGCCCGGTCGCCGCGGGGACCACGGAGCTGCTCGGGGCGCTGATCGTCGCCCGGGCCCGTTCGGCGCACCACCGGCGGCGCGCGTGAGCACCGACGCGCCGGCGGGTCCCGGCGCCGTCCGTCGGAGCCCGCTCGAGGTGTTGCTCGCGGTGCAGGACGCCGACTCGGCGGCCGACCAGCTTCGTCACCGGCGGGCCCGGCTTCCCGAGCGCGCCGCGCTCGCCGAGCTCGAGGCAAGACTCGATCGCGCGACCACCGCCTCGGCGGAGCTCGACGTGCAACGCCGGGCCCTCGAGGCGCGCCTTTCCGGGCTGGCGAACGAGGTGGACGAGATCGTCGGTCGCACGACCCGGATCGACGACCGATTGCGCGCCGGCGAGGCGGCGTCGTTCCGCGATCAGGAGGCGATGGCGACGGAGATGGGAACGCTCGGGCGCCGCCGTGGTGAGCTCGACGACGAACAGCTGGTCGTGATGGAGGCGATCGAGGAGCTGGAGGCCGAGCTCGGGCAGCTCGCCGCCGAACGGGGAGCGCTCACGAGCGAGATCACCGCCGTGCGCGCCGCACTCGGGGTGGCCGAGACGGAGATCGACACCGAGCTGGCGACGATCGCCATCCGTCGGGCTGACGCCACGGCCTCGGTGCCGACCGCGCTCCTCGACGAGTACGAGCGTCTGCGCGCCCGGCTCGACGGCGTCGGGGCGGCGCGGCTCGTGAACGGAACCTGCGACGGCTGCCACCTTGGCGCGTCGGCAGCCGAGCTCGAACACATCCGTCGCGCGCCGCCCGACGAGGTCGTGCACTGCGCACAGTGCGGGCGGATCTTGTTCGCCTGAGCGGTCGCGGTTGGCGTCCCGCCCGCGCCGACTAGGTCGCGCGATGGCGGCCGCGTTTGTGGCGCCCCATGGCGTAGACGATCATCGCCGTGCAGCCGACGGCGAGGATGAGGGCGAGCCCGTAGGAGTAGCCGTAACGGAGGCCGAAGACGAGCCGACCGAGCAGTCCGCCGAGGATCGATCCGGCGATCCCGACGAGGATCGTCATCCCGATGCCCATCGGGTTGGGTCCGGGGACGACAAGCCGGCCGAGGGCGCCGATGACGAGGCCAGTGATGACGATCTCGAAGACGAGCCGCAGCACGGTTGGAGTCTCGCGCGCCGAACGGCCCGCGCCATGTCGTCCGGGCGCGACGAGGCCGGGGAAGCGATCGGTCCGGGCACGGGGCCCGGACCGATCTTCGCTCCTAGTCCCCGGACGGTGTACGCCCGCCCGGGGGGTTGGTCTCTCTAGTGGGCCTTGTGGCCGCCCGGGGTCTTGCCGAGCTTGCGCTCGAGCTCCAAGACGACCTCGGTCGTCTTCAGCACGGTGTCCGGGTTGAGGCTCATCGAGTCGATGCCGATCTCGACGAGGTACTGGGCCATCTCCGGGTAGTCGGAGGGTGCCTGGCCGCAGATCCCCGAGTGGATCCCGTTGCGGTGGCAGCCCTCGACGGACATGCGCAGCATGTCCTTCACGCCGTCGTCGCGCTCTTCGTAGTCGAAGGCCACGATCTCGCTGTCCCGGTCGACGCCGAGGCAGAGCTGCGTGAGGTCGTTCGAGCCGATCGAGTAGCCGTCGAAAAGCGGCGCGAACTTGTCGACGAGGATGACGTTGTTCGGGATCTCGCACATCGCGTAGATCTTGAGTCCGTTCTCCCCGCGGGTCAGTCCGAGCTTTGCCATCTGGGCCAGCACGTCCTCCGCTTCCTTCACGCGACGGACGAAGGGGATCATGAGGACGACATTGGTGAGACCCATGTCCTCGCGGACCCGCTTCATCGCCTTGCACTCGAGCGCGAACCCTTCGACGTAGGACGGGTGCGCATAACGGGACGCACCGCGCCATCCGATCATCGGGTTCGCCTCGACGGGCTCGAAGGCGGTGCCGCCGACGAGGCTCGCGTACTCATTCGTCTTGAAGTCGCTCATCCGCACGACGACGGGCTTCGGGTAGAACGCCGCGGCGATCGTGCCGATGCCCTCCGAGAGCCGCTCGACGAAGAACGACTCGCCGTCGGGGTAGCCCCGGGTGAGCCGGGCGATCGTCGCCGCCGCCTCGTGGTCCGTCACCTTCTCGGGATGGAGGAGCGCCATCGGGTGCGCCCGGATCGACTCGCTGATGATGAACTCCATGCGCGCGAGGCCCACGCCGTCGTTCGGCAGGAACGACGTCTTGAAGGCGAGGTCCGGGTTGCCGAGGTTGATCATGATGTCGGTCTCGGGGCGCTCCATGCCCTCGACCTCGGTGCGCACGACGTGGAACGGGACCTCGCCCTTGTAGACGCGCCCGGAGTCACCCTCCGCGCACGACACGGTGACAAAGACGCCTTGAGGGACCGCGGTCGTGCAGTCACCCGTGCCGACGATCGCCGGGATGCCGAGCTCGCGGGCGATGATCGCGGCGTGGCAGGTCCGACCGCCGCGATTCGTGACGATCGCCGCCGCCGTCTTCATGACGGGCTCCCAGTCCGGGGTCGTCATGTCGGTGATCAGCACCTCACCGGCGTTGAAGTCCGCGAGGTGCGTGACGTCGACGATCACGCGGGCGTTACCGGCGGCGATCTTCTCGCCGACGCTACGTCCCGAGGTGAGGATCTCGCCGGTTCCGTCGAGGACGTAGGTCTCGAGGCTCGTCGATTTGCGCTGCGAGGAGACGGTCTCGGGACGGGCCTGGACGAGGTAGAGGAGGCCGTCCAGGCCGTCCTTGGCCCACTCCATGTCCATCGGGCGGCCGTAGTGCTTCTCGATCGCGATCGCGTACTGGGCGAGTTCGAGAACGTCCTCGTCGGAGAGGCAGAAGCGCTCCCGGTCGGCCTTCGGCGTCGGGATGTTGCGGGTGGTGACTCGCGTCTCACCCTCGACGAAGATCATCTTGATCGCCTTGTCGCCGATGAGGCGGCGCAGCACGGCCCGGTGCCCCGCCTCGAAGGTGGGCTTGAACACGTAGTACTCGTCGGGGTCGACGGCGCCCTGCACGACGTTCTCGCCGAGGCCGTAGGCGCCGGTGACGAAGACGACGTCACGGAAGCCCGACTCGGTGTCGAGCGAGAACATCACGCCTGACGAGGCGAGGTCCGAGCGGACCATCTTCATGATGCCGATCGACAGCGCCACGTCGAAATGGTCGAAGCCCTGGTCGACGCGGTAGTGGATGGCGCGGTCGGTAAAGAGGCTCGCGAAGCAGCGCCGGCAGGCGTCGAGCAGGCTCTCGTCGCCCTTGATGTTGAGGTAGGTGTCCTGCTGGCCGGCGAAGCTCGCCGTCGGCAGGTCCTCTGCCGTCGCCGAGGAGCGCACCGCGAGGCTGACACCTTCGCCGTACTCCTGCTGGAGCTTGCGGTAGGCGGCGATGACCTCCTCGGCGAGGTCCTTGGGGAGCCCGGCGCCGTAGACGATCTCCCGGGCGCGCTTGCCGCAGCGGGCGAGGTCGGCGACGTTCTCGGGGTCAAGCTTGTCGATCGCCTCGTGGAGCGGCGCAAGGGCACCGGCTTCCTTCAGCATGTGGCGATAGCCCTCGGCCGTGATCGCGAATCCGTTGGGAATGCGCACGCCCTCTTGGGACAGGTTCTGGTACATCTCGCCGAGGGAGGCGTTCTTTCCTCCGACGAGGGGCACGTCCTCGATTCCGATCTCCTCGAAAAAGCGGACGTATTTGAAACCGGTCATGACTTGTCCTCCTGTAGCTGATCGATCTGTAAATGGTCGAGCAATTGGGCGGCGTCGAGACCCCGCCAGGTGTCTCGTAGCGTGGAAATCGCGAAGTGGCGTGCGCCGAGGCCCCCGTCGGCGCGTTGCAGGTCGGCCAGGCACGCGCCGACGGCTCCGGGGTAGCTCGGCTGCAGCTCCAGTCCCTGGGCGAGCTCGAGTCCGCCCCACAGGGCGCCGACCCAGGTCGCGCGACTTTCCGGGGTGAGCCGCATGCCGAGGACCTGGTCCTCGCAGTGGCGGAGGAACGACTCGGCGTCGGACCGTTCCTCGGCTGTCAGGCGGGACGGCCCGGCGATGGAGACGGCGACGGCGGTGGTCTCGAGATCGGCTCCGGGACGCGCCCAGCCCCCGCGCGGGTCGCGTGCTGCGTCGAGGAGCTGCGAGAAGGGGTCTTTTGCGGATTCCGGTGATGCCGAGATACCGATGCGGCGCAACTCGGTGACGTGGAGGGCCTCCCGCAACGTGCCCTGCCAGTCGCGTGCCCCCGTCGGGCGGCCGATGGCCTCCGCGTGCTCGTCGAGCCACGCGGCAGGTGACCGGTCGGGGGCCGCGCCGAGCAGGGCCAGCGCCCGCAGGGCGGCCCAGCCGATCGTGAGGGTGGGGTAGCCGCCGTCGTCGTTCTGCAGGCCCCGCAACCAGGCGACGGTCGCTTCGGGTTCGGGGATCGGCCAGTCGAGCGTCCGCAGGCACTCGAGCGCGGCGAGCGTGTCAGGCGCGTTCGGCTCCTCGACGCCCCATTCCGGGGTCCGGTAAAAGGAATAGCCCCCGAGGGGGGTTCGCCTGCTGAGGACGTAGCGACCGGCTGCCTCGCGGTCGAGACGGACGGTCGACAATCCGGCCACGGCCTTAAGCCAGTCCGTAGGGGAGAGCGGCGCCGGCCTCGATCTCGATCAGCCGGTTGTACTTGGCGACGCGCTCGCCCCGCGCCGGGGCGCCGGTCTTGATCTGACCGCAACCGGTGGCGACGGCGAGGTCGGCGATGAAGCTGTCCTCGGTCTCGCCCGAGCGGTGCGAGACCATCTGGGACCAACCGGCCTGTCGGCACAGCCGCATCGCCTCGAGCGTCTCGGAGACCGAGCCGATCTGGTTGAGCTTGATGAGGGCGGCGTTCGCCGCGCCGGCCGCGATCGCCTCGGTGATGATCGCCGGGTTGGTGACGAGCAGGTCGTCGCCGACGATCTGGAGTGTGTCCCCGAGCCGCGCGGTCAGTCGCTTCCAACCGTCCCAGTCGCCCTCGGCGAGCCCGTCCTCGAGGCTCCAGACTGGGAAGCGCGCGGCGATCTCGGCGTACCGGGCGATCATGTCGTCGCTCGTTAGGGCTTCCCCGGCGACGTGATAGTGGCTGTCGCGGTAGAACTCGCTGGCGGCGGGGTCGAGGGCGATGGCGACGCCCTCACGGCCCGGCGTGTAGCCGGCCGTCGTGATGGCGTCGACGAGCAGGGCAAGGACGTCCTCGGGTCGGTCGATCTCGGGGGCGAATCCGCCCTCGTCGCCGAGACCGGTCGCGAACCCCTTGCCGGCGAGCAGTCCTTTCAGCGCGGCGTAGATCTCGGCACCGGCGCGGACGGCCTCGGCGAGAGAGGGCGCACCGACCGGCGCGATCATGAACTCCTGGAAGTCGAGGTTGTTCGGCGCGTGAACGCCGCCGTTCACGACGTTGAAGTGGGGGACCGGGAGCCGGGGCGCCGTCCCCTCGGGCCGCAGCGCCTGCCAGAGGGGCTGCCCCGCAGAGAGGGCGACGGCCCGTGCCGCAGCCATCGACACCCCGACGATGGCGTTGGCGCCGAGGCGGGACTTCGTTGTGGTTCCGTCGAGTTCGATGACCGCTCGGTCCAGCTCCGCGGTGCTCGTGAACGACCGACCGACGAGGAGCTTGGCGATCTCGCCCTTCACGTTGGTGACCGCGGCGAGAACGCCCTGGCCGGAGAAGCGGTGGGGGTCGCCGTCGCGCAGCTCGACGGCTTCGCGCGACCCTGTCGACGCCCCCGACGGCACGCCGGCGCGCGCGCTCGTCCCGTCGGCGAGCGTCATCGTCACGGCGAGGGTGGGCCGCGACCGCGAGTCGAGGATTTCGACCGCGTCGAGGGCCGCAACTTCGAGCATCATCGACGTCCTTTCCGGAGGAATGACCCAAGCTTTCTGGACAAAGGTCCTGCGCACCAGGGCACAACGTCACGATTCGCCGGGAACCCCGGCCCGTCTCCCGTCGCGCCCCGCCCGGGTCGTGGCCCTGCGGGGCCCGAGCGCTCGTTGGCGGCGAGCCGGCCTGTAGGCGGGATTCTGTCCTCGGAGCGGAACGCCCCGGGGGGTGGCCATCCATCTATGCGGCCTACCTGGGGACATCGGGCGGGCAGCCCGTCCCACGCTTGGCCTTGCTCCGGGTGGGGTTTACCGAGCCGGTCGGGTCACCCCGACCGCTGGTGCGCTCTTACCGCACCGTTTCACCCTTGCCTGTGCCTTGCGGCCATCGGCGGTCTGCTCTCTGTTGCACTTTCCTTCGGGTCGCCCCGACTGGCCGTTAGCCAGCACCCTGCCCTGCGGAGTCCCGACCTTCCTCGGACGAGGTGGGTTCCACCTCCTCCGCGGCCACCCGGCCGACTCGCCGCCGGGTCCATTGTCGCGCTCGCGATCTTCGTCGCGACCGACGTAGCGGTCCGCAACGCCGGTCGGACCCACGGGTAGCTTTGTCGCGTGGTGTCCGACGGCGTGCCGGAGGAGCAGCGCTTCGATTTCGTGGCGGACGTCGCTGAGAACCCCGCGACCGCCGACGACGTCGCCGTGGCCGACGGGGCGGGGGCGGAGCTGCGGCGGAGAATCGACGACGTGCTCGCGGCGGCCCAGCGTGCCGAGCAACGTCGCGGGGGGTCGGGCGCGCCCGTCCGGCCGGCGCGCCGGCGGGCGCAGGGTGTGGCCCGGTCGCCTCGGACCCCGCCCGACGCGGTCGGTGAGGGGGCCGACGTCTCGGGGGATCCCGACGCCCCAGGCGCCGACGAGGCGCTTTCGGTGTCCCAGTTCTACGACCGGGTGAAGGCCGCGCTCGCCCGGGAGTTCACCGAGGACGTGTGGGTCGTTGGCGAGATACGGGGCTTGCGGGAGAGCCGGGGTCACCACTACATCGAGCTCGCCGACGAGTCCGCCGAGCAGGCCGAACGCGGCGCCGCCCAGCTCGAGGTCGTCTGCTGGGCACGCGAATGGCCGAGGGTGGCGGCGGCGCTCGGCGAGGCCGGCGTCGCCCTCGAACCGGGCCGCGTCGTGCGGGTGCGCGGGCGCGTCTCGGTCTGGGAGGGCGGCAGCAAGCTGCGGTTCACGCTCACCGAGCTCGACATCGCGGCCCTGCTCGGCGGGATCGCCGCGGCCCGTCGTCGGTTGCTCCGCACGCTCGAGGCCGAGGGCCTGCTCCACGCCAACCAGCGGCTCGCGCTGCCACTGGTGCCACTCCACGTCGGCGTGGTGACGAGCCCGGGATCCGAGGCGCACCGGGACTTCGTCGGGCAGCTCGACCGCTCCGGCTTCGCCTTCCAGGTCTATTTCGAGGCGACGCTCGTCCAGGGGGCCGAGGCGCCGGATCAGATCGCCGCGGCGCTCACCCGCCTCCGACTGTCGCCGATCGACCTCGCCGTCGTCGTGCGCGGCGGGGGCGCGCGCGGTGACCTCGCCGCGTTCGATTCCGAACCGGTCGCGCGGGCCATCGCGACCGCCCCGTTCCCTGTCTGGACGGGGATCGGGCACACGGGCGACCGGTCGGTCGCCGACGAGGTGGCGCATCGGGCGATGATCACGCCGACGCAGTGCGGCGAGGCCGTCGTCGAACGGGTCGCCGAGTACCTGGGCGAGATCGAGCGCACGGCGGGCGCGCTCACGGGACTCGCCCGGGCGCGGCTGGACTCGACCGGCTACCAGCTCGCCGCCGCTTCCGCCGCGCTCGGGCGAGGCGTTCGGCAGCAGTTCGAACGGCGTGCGGTCGTGCTGCGGGCCGCCGGAGTCGAGCTCTCCCGGGTCGTCGTGGCGCGGCTTCGCCGTGAGGCCGGACAGGTGGCCGACCACGCGGTGCTTTTGGGCGCGGTGACGCGCCGGAGCGTCGCTGGCCAGCAGCACGAGCTGACGAGGAGGCGACAGGTGCTGGGGGCGTACGACCCGAAGCGACAGCTCGAACGGGGCTGGACGCTGACGAGTGACGCGTCGGGACGACCCGTGCGAACGGCCGCGGCGCTTACCGTCGGAGCGCGGATCACGACCCGCTTCGACGACGGGGAGGCGCGTTCCGTCGTCGAGTCGACAACGCCCCGAAAACCCGCCCCGAAGACCAGGAAAAGGACAGGTGGAGACGAACGATGACGCCCGTGGACAAGGACAAGGCGGAGGTGACGCCGGTCGGCGAACTCGGCTACGCGGCCGCGGCCGCAGAGCTCGACGCGATCGTGCGCGAGCTCGACGAGGGACTGGTCGACGTCGATGTGCTCGAGGTCCGTTTCGGGCGCGCGATCGACATCGTCGAGGAGCTCGACCGCCGGATCCGCGGCGCGCGCGAGCGCGTCGACGCGCTGATGCCGCGGTTGGCCGCCCTCGGCGAGGAAGGAACGCCGGACCAGGCGAAGTGAGCCGGGGTCGGGAGTCCTGCCGCCGCGTTGACCGGCCGGGGGCGCGTCACGGTCTCGTGTGCCGCGTGTCGATGGCGCCGTCACGGGGGTGAAGGCCCCGGGGACTCCGCTACGCGCCCGTGTAGCGGACCGAGAACCAGTCCTTGCCAGGCGCCGACGGTTTTGACAGGACGTCTCCGCCCTGGGTGATCTCCCACCCCTCGCTCGGGGTGAGGGACCAGGGTGAGACCCCGCCGAGCCACAGGTTCGAGAAGCTCACCGTTCCGTAGTCGGCGAAGGACTCGTCGAAATAGTGGAACTTGTAGTTCCAGAGGTAGTCCTCCAGGATCCACTCCGCCGTGGTTCCTCCGGAGTAGACGAGGCCGACGGTGGATCCCTGATGGAACGAGACGCCGTCGGTGCTCGAGGTGACGCCCCACCCCTCGCCGGTGATCATCTCGCCCGACAGGCCGGTGTCGAGGTCCTCCAGCTTGGTTTCCCACTGCCCGCACGTCGTCGTGCAGTCGCCGGCGATCTGAAAGACCGACGCCTCGATCGCGTCGCCGGGCGACACCGGGAAATCGATGAAATCGGCCTCGGGGACCTCCGGGTATTCCTCCCAGAAGCCGATGTCCCGTTGCGCACCGTCGACGCAGCCGTCCTTGATGCCCGTCTGGAGCAGATCCCCCGACGTTTCCC
This sequence comes from uncultured Acidimicrobiaceae bacterium, assembly GCA_963785415.1. Lineage (GTDB taxonomy): Bacteria > Actinomycetota > Acidimicrobiia > Acidimicrobiales > Bog-793 > Bog-793. The sequence continues at coordinate 456,317 of CAWAVB010000001.1, read as the reverse complement.
CGGACCGCCACTGCACGCCCCCGATCCCCAGCCACATCGCCACCCCGGCGTTCGGGGTGGCGATGCACTTGAGCGTCGGCACCGTCCACTGGCCGCTCACCTCCGGGATCGGCGCGCGGCGCGACCGCACGACGTAGCCGGCCCAGTTGGGATTCTGCTCGAACGAGAGCACGGTCTGCGCCAGCGTCTGGGTGGAGGTCGCCGACTGGCCACTCGAGTTCATCGCGCCGAAGGTGAACCTCCAGGTTTGTTCCAGTTTGGTCGCGCCGATCGTCGCGTCGTACGTCCCATTGCAACTCACCATCACCGGGCTATCGCCGGGCCACAGCGACGGATCGGACGTGAGCCAGCAGACCGACGCGTTCGTCGACGAGTAGGTGAGGGTCATCGGCCCGCCTGCGGAGGGCAGGGTGCTTCGGCTGATCGAGAGGCGGACCGTCGGACCGGTTGTGGGCGCGTCGACGCGCACATTCCCCATCGGGCTCCAGCGGGTGTCGGTGCCTCGACGGACGTAGACGCGCAACGCGGTGAGCACGGCGGACTGGGTCGCGTTCGGGCCGAGCGTCACGGACGCGGTGAATCTGCCGTTCGAGCAGCGTAGCCATCGTTTCCGGTAGGAGACGGAGAGCGCGCTGTGACTCGTCACCCGGACGCGGCACTCCGTCGTGTCGCCCACCCGGACCGTGAGCGCGACCGTCCCACCCGCAGCGGGAACCGACCGCCTGCTCACCTGGTAAGCGAGGACGAACGGCCGGACCGGTGGGTCCGTCGACGCCCCGGATGGCGGGGCCGAAGCTGTGTATCCGACGCTGGTCGCAAGGGCGGCCATCGCTGCTGCTCCGACGCGGACCAAGTAGCGATGAGGCGCGCCCACGCCGCGAGGATACGAGCAGCGCGGCGGCGCGATCGAGGCGCGTTCGTCTGTTTGGGGCGTCGAATGAGCGGGATGGGCCCCAGGCTGCGTCTTTGACGGCGCCAGGCGCGGGCCGCCACGGCGCGCTCGCGGATACACCGGCGCCGGGGAGCCCTCGCGCCTGACGCCCCGGCGCGAGGATTCCCGACGAGTCGGCGGTGGCCCCGGAGTCGTGGCCTGCGGCGCGGTCCCCGCGACGCAGGCCACGTAGTCTCGCCTCGTGCTCCGTTCCGTCGTCGTCGTGGGCGCGTCGGTTTCCGGCCTGAAGGCTTGTGAGGGCCTGCGTCACGAGGGATTCGACGGAGCCATCACGCTCGTCGGTGCCGAGTCCCACCTTCCTTACGACCGACCGCCGCTTTCCAAGCAGTTCCTCGCCGGTTCGTTCGGCGAGGACCGTCTCGCGCTCACGAGCGAGACGAAGCTCGCCGCCCTCGACCTTGAGCTCGTTCTCGGCGAACGGGCGCGTCGCCTCGACCAGGGCACCCGGTCGGTGGTGCTGGAATCCGGACGCGAGCTCCGCTTTGACGGGCTCGTCGTCGCGACCGGCGCGACACCCCGGACGCTGCGCGGCACGCCCGACCTCAACGGGGTCCTCACGCTGCGCAGTCTCGGGGACGCCGTCCGACTGCGGGCGCTGCTCGTCGCGCCCGGCACGCGCCTCGCCGTCGTCGGCGGCGGCTTCCTCGGCATGGAGGTCGCGGCGACGGCCCGCGGCCTCGGCGCCGCGGTGAGTGTCGTCGAGCCGCTGGCCACACCGCTCGGCCGCGTTGTCGGTCCGCTCGTCGGGCAGGCGATCGCCGAGCTCCACGCCGACCACGGGGTGGAGCTGAGAACGGGGATCGGCGTCTCGGGGCTCGTCGGGCACGGCCGCGTCGAGGGTCTCCGTCTCGACGACGGATCGATCCTTCGGGCCGACGTCGTGCTCGTCGCCATCGGCGTCATCCCGGTGACGGACTGGCTCGACGGTTCGGGGCTCGAGCTGGCGGACGGGGTCGTGTGCGCCCCGACGCTCGTCGCGTCGCCGGGGATCGTCGCCGCCGGCGACGTTGCCCGGTGGCCCCACCCGCTGGCCGACGGCACGGTGCGGCTCGAGCACCGGACGAACGCCGCCGAACAGGGGGTGCACGCCGCGTCGAGCCTGCTCTCCGGGACCGGGGCGACCCCGTTCGATTCGGTGCCGTACTTCTGGTCGGACCAGTTCGACGTGAAGATCCAGTCGATCGGCCTCCCGGCCGCGACCGACGAGGTGCGCGTCGTCGCCGGGTCGATCGCCGCGCGGCGCTTTGTCGCCTGTTACGGGCGCAACGGGCGGTTGTCCGCGGTCGTGGGGTTCAACAGTCCGCGTCAGCTGATGGGCTTCCGGGCGCTGCTCGACCGGGGAGCGGCCTTCGAGGAGGCGCTCGCCCTCGGCGTCGCCTGAGGCGTCAGGTCAGAACGAGATGGCTGACATCGCGGGCACGGTGCGCAGGGCGCGGGCCCGCGCGTCGAGCCAGCGGTCGCGGTCGAGCCGGCGAGCCGGCTCGACGACGGGGCCGTGCCGCGCCGTCGAGGCCGCCTCGGCGAGCGACACCCACAGTCCGGTCGCTGTGCCGGCGAGAAAGGCGGCGCCGAGCGTCGTCGCATCCCGGACGGCCGAAGGGGCGATCGGCCGCTGGAGCGCGTCGGCGAGCAGCTGGAGGAAGGTCGCGTTCGCGGTCATGCCCCCGTCAACGCGCAGGGTCGCAACCTCGACCCCGCCGTCGGCTTCCGCGGCCTCGAGGAGGTCGGCGCTGCGGTGGGCGATGCCCTCGAGGACCGCCCGGACGAGTTCGGCGCGCGACGTCGAGGCGTCGAGCCCGACGAAGGTGCCGCGCGCCCCGAAGTCCCACACCGGCGTGCCGAGACCGCCGAGCGCCGGGACGAAGACGACGCCCCCGGAATCCGGCACGGAGCCCGCGATCTCGTCGGACTCTGCCGCATCGCCGATGAGGCCGAGTCCGGCGCGCAGCCACTCGATGCAGGATCCCGCCGAAAGCATGATCGCCTCGATGCCCCAGTTCACCTTGCCGGCTTCGCGCCAGGCGACGATGGGGAAGGTGCCGCGGTCACCGCGGGCGCTGAAAGCGGGCCGCGCCGCGGTGACGCAGTCGAGCATCGCGCCGGTGCCGAACGTCGCCTTCGCCTGGCCCGGTTGCAGGCAGGCCTGCCCGACGAGGGAGGACTGCTGGTCGCCGACGAGCCCGGCGATGGGGGGCTCGCCGGGGAGCGCAGACGCCGCGGCGACGACGCCGGTCGAGTCGACGATCCGGGGGAGCATCTCGCGCGAAAGGCGCAGCTCCTCGAGAACCTCGTCGTTCCAGTCCGAGGCATCGTCGAGGATGAGACCAGTGACGCCTGCGTTCGAGGCGTCGGTGACGTGGGCGGACCCCCGGGAGAGCACCCACGTGAGGTAGCACTCGACCGTCCCGAAACACAGATCGCGCGAGCGATCAGGATCATGGATGCCAAGCAGATAGGCGAGCTTCGTCGCCGACTGGTTCGGGGTCAGCCGGAACCCGCGCGCCGACAGGGCGAGGCACTGGCCGGCGGTGCGCAGGTCCTGCCAGGAGATGCCGGGGGCGACGGGCCGCCCGTTCTCGCGTTCCCAGACGATCGTCGAGGCCCGCTGCGCCGTGATCCCGACGGCCTGCGCCGCACCGCCGGCCCTGAGCGTCGACCGGGCGACGTCGAGCGCGGCATCGGCGAGGGCGCCGGCGTCGAACTCAGCGACGCCGGGGGAGGGGCGGAGGTCCGACAGGTGCCGTTGGTGCAGGTGCCCGAGCGTCCCGTCGGCGCGGACAAGGGCGGCCCGCACCGAACTCGAGCCGACGTCGATGACTAGGACGCTCACCTTGTCGCGGTCCTGTTCACGGCGGCCCAGTGTGGCACACCGCGGGGTGACGGGAGGCGCTCGCCGCCGAGGTGTCCACGGGACCCTTTACATCCGGGGTCCGCTCTGGCAAAATCTTTGCCCGTCTGCGCTGCGCTTGTTCACGCGCGCCTCACGGTACCTCTTGCTTGCAGGCCCGCGCGGGCCGTTCTCGCTCGTAAGTGGCGTGGCGACGCGCGGAGCGCGCGAGGCGGCAGACAGGACAGCGACGCAGTAGGAGAAAGTGATCGGTTGATGAAAACCACGTGGCGCCAGCGGTCGGCTTGCCGAGGGCTCGACCCGGAAGTCTTCTTTCCGCCCTCGGACGAAGAGGCCGAGGAGGCGAAGGCCGTCTGCGCGCTCTGCCCTGTTCGCCAGATGTGCCTGGAGCACGCGATCGTGTGTCGCGAACGCGAGGGCGTGTGGGGGGGCCTCACCGAACGCGAACGCCGCCGCATGCTGCGCCAGCGCCAGAAGTCGGCCTGAGCGGGCGGCCACCGCCGGCCGGCCGCGATGCCGCCGCGAGGACGGGTTCCCGGGGCGACCGCCACGTCGCCATGGTGCGCGCGCGGGGTGACTCGCGAATTGATCAGACCGGTTCATCTGCGTCATCGGAAATGGTGCAGTTCATGTCTTTGACCCTGCTCTTCCTAGGCAGAAGATGGCGCCATGTCGGGGCGCGTGGAGCCGCAGGAGCACGGAGAGCGGCGTAGCGGGCGGCCGATGGCTGCCCAGTTTGCATCACCTGTGCCGCGTCGTGGACCGGCCGGCGGCACCGAGGTGCCCGCGCTCGCGCCGGACACGATCTTCCAGGTCGGAGGCCGCCCACGTCGGCCAGAGAGCTCCGCCGACCTGCTCGGCCGATCCGGAGCGGACGCCATCTCGCGCCGATCGCTCCGGCCGGGAGCGCTGGCGGAAGACCGCACGGATTCAGCTGCCGGGCCCGGAGTCTCAACGGCGGCGGCAACTCGGTCGTTAGGGAAGGAAATCCCGAGATGATCGGGGATCGAGAGGGGAAGTTGAGCTTGGTCACCGCCGCTGCGATCGGACGAGTGAACCCGCGTGGTTCGCGCCGCGCCCCCCGGCACGTCCGCTTCGCAGGAGGCACGACGGCAAGGGTGACCGCCACGGCGCCCGGCTGTACTCCACGGCCCCGCCGGAGCGCCGCGGCGGCCACCGGAGTCCGCGCCACGCGGCCCGTGGCGCCAGGTCCGGACGAGGTGTCGACCGGGGAGGAGGTGGCGTGATCATGGCGAGACACGGTGGCACGGGCGCGGTGTTCGACGATAACGAGCACTCGCTCCACGCGGCCCTCGACTCGCTCCTCGATCCCGTCTTCATCGTCGTGCCGCGGCGCAACGGCTCCGACGAGATCGTCGACTTCGATTACCGCTACGTGAACGCGGCCGGACAGCGCCTCGTCGGGCGCAGCAGCGAGCAGCTCCTCGGTCACGGCGAGCTCGAGCTCTACCCGTCGCGCCAGTTTCTCGGTGTGCTGGAGCGATACTCGCGGGTGTTCGCCTCTGGTGTGCCCGAGCGTTACGAGATCCCCTGGTGCGAGGTCGGGGGTGTCGCCGGCGCATTCGACACCTCGGTCGCGAAGTTCGCCGACGGCCTGCTCATCAACAGTCGGGTCGTCACCGAGCAGCGGAAGGCGGAGCGCGCGCTCGCCGTAGCGACCCAGTCGTTGCGCACCTTTACGACCGCGAGTGAGACGCTGGTGCACGCCCGCGACGAGACCCAGCTGCTCGACGACGTCTGCCGGGTCCTCGTCGAGGACGGCGGATACGCCTTCGCCTGGATCGCGGCCACCGTCCCGGACGACCCTTCCGCCATCGCTTCCCTCGCCTACCACGGGTCGGCGGGTCGCGACTTCTTCGAAGCTCTCCATGCCACTTCGGCCGGGCTCACCGAGGGGATCGGGCCGGTGGTCGAATCCATCCGCACCGGGGAGATTCGGATGATCGACGATGCCGCCGCGCTCGACGCCTCAGATCCCTGGCGCCAGGTCGCGCTCGACTACGGGATGCGGTCGGCCGTCGCGCTGCCCATCGTCGTCGGCAATTCGATGTCGGGTTCGATCGGCCTCTTCTCGACGCAACCAGCCGCGTTCGACGCGGAGTGGCTGCGGCTCTTCCAGAAGTTCATCGGCGGGATCGAACACGGAATCGCCACGCTGCAGGATCGGGTTCGGAACCAGCAGAACCTCGAGCAACTCGCCGCCACCCTCGAGGCGGCCGTCGGCGCGGTCGCCGCAAGCACCGAGTTCGATCCTTATTCGGCGGGGCACCAGCGCAGCGTGGCGAAGATCTGCGTCACGATCGCCCAGGAGCTCGGGCTCGACGCCGAAACGACGAAGGGCATCGAGGTCGCGGCGATGCTCCACGACATCGGCAAGATCGTCGTTCCAGCTCAGATCCTCTCCAAGCCCGCCAAGCTGACCGCCGCGGAGTTCGAGCTGATCAAGACCCACCCCCAGGCCGGTGTCGACATCATCGCCGGGATCGACTTCCCGTGGCCCGTGGCGCGGACGATCCTGCAACACCACGAGCGCCTCGACGGCACCGGGTACCCGTTCGGGATCCACGGCGACGAGATCGGTCTCGGCGCCCGCGTGATCATGGTCGCCGACACTCTCGAGGCAATGACTTCGCCGCGTCCGTACCGTCCGGCGGCGAGTGTCGCCGACGCCCTCGCCGAGATCGACGAGGAGAGCGGAACCCAGTTCGACCCCGACGTCGCGGCGGCCTGCGTGCGCCTGTATTCGGGAATGAAGCGCCGCCGCTTCGACGGGGACCCCGGCTACTGGTTCCCAACCGCGACCGCCGTCGCGTTCTGAGGATCCCCGGTTGTTCGGCCGCCGACGCGGCGCGAGCCCGGCGGCACCGCGCTCGGCTTGGCGGGGCAACCGACCGGCCGAACCGCACGGGTGGGATGCCTCGTCGGGGCCCGGCCGCGGCCGACCGCACCGATAGACGAGGCCTTCGCGACCTCCGACCGAGCGGGCCGGGATCTCGTGGGAACCCAGCGCGCCGGCTGCCGCCGGCGGCCGGGATCGATCGACCCGACGGGTCCTCGCTACGCGCCGCGTCCGACGGAGCCGCGGGGGACGGCGCAGCTCGGTCCCAGCGGATCCCAGGCCGACATCGGCCAGGCGAGCGCCGCGGCGCGGGCGGCTGCGGCACGGGGGTCGGGGACGACGCCGATCCGGAGGAAGGCCGCGAACACGGCCGCGGTGGCCCGGGCGTCGCCGAGCGCGGTGTGGGCCGCGGGACAGCTCACGCCGAGTGCCTTGCAGCACGCCACGAGGGAGCGCGGCCCCGGGGGGAGGCTCGAGCGCGGCGAGTTCGCGCGTGCAGATGCCGACCCGTCGGAGGTCCGGTAGGACGAGCCCGCACCGCGCGTACTCGGCGGCCAGATGGGAGAGGTCGAAATCGAGGACGTGCCCGACGACGACGCGTCCGGTGAGATGCGCCGTGAGCTCCCCCACGAGGTCGCCGAACGGAGGAGCCGGAGCGAGCATCGATCGCGTGATCCCGTGCAGCCAGCTCGCTCCGAGCTCGCCCGCGCCGGGCACGGATACGAGGCTCGTCCACTCGCCGAGTGGGTGTCCGTCGGCGTCGAGCTCGACGACCGCACACTCGAGCACACGCGTCATCGCGGGGTCGAGTCCGGTCGTCTCGACGTCGACGACCGCGAATCGGATCGCGTCCGGCTCGGGGAGCGGCGCGAACCCAGCCGGCCGTTCGTCACGCCCGTCGGCGGAGGGCGGCGTGCTCGCCGCGAGGATCACGGCTCGAGTGTAGGTGGGCGATCGTCCGGCCCGGGGCCCCACGGGACCGGGGCTGCCGCGGACCGTCGGCGCCGCACCCGATCCTTGCGACCGGGCGCCGGGGAGGTCCGGGTGGTCGAATGAGGTATCACACTTTGCTCACAATTCGCGCGCCGACGTCGAACAGAATGGGGCCAAGATGTCGTCACACGGGCTCGGACAGGAGAACCGGAGCGCGGCGTTGAGGCTGGTGAGACGGTGAGAGGCGGGGCGACGTGAGACGGGTGGCTGCGTCGGTCGGAGCCAGTCTCGTCGCGTTCGGTCTCCTGTTCGGGTCCGTCGGCATCTCCCAGGCGGCGTCGGGCGGACCGGGTGGCTTGCCGAATCCGGCGGCGGACGGCGCGGCACCCGTCATCCCCGCGGTCATCCCGGTGGCGCAGGTGCAGCGTTGGCTGTCAAAAGCGCTGACCGAGCGTCTCGATGCGCTGTCCGCGGCGTCGGCGGCAGTGGCCGCGGCTCGCAACCTCACGACCCAGGACCGCGCCGCGCTCGATGCGGTCATCACCTCCGACCAGTCCGGCCTCGCGTCATTGTCGACGTCGGTCGCCAGCGAGACCTCGCTGACGGAGTTGAGGGGGTCGGCGGCGGCGATGGTGGTGAATTTCCGGGTCTTCGCGCTCGTCGTCCCCGAGGTGCGCGCCGTGATCGGGAACGCCCGGGTGCTCGCCAAGGCGGTGGCCCTCACGGCGCTGGAACCGTCGATCCAGACCGCGATCACGACCGAACGGAACAACGGCCGCGGAGCCGTCGCCGCGCAACGGGTCTATGAGAAGCTCGTCGCCCAGCTCACCGGAATCGAGTCCTCGTTGGAAGGCACGTCGGCGTCGCTCCTCGCCCTCACGCCGCAAAATGTCGCCTCGGCCCAGGCGGCGTTCGCCACAGCGGCCTCGGCGGCCACCGTGGCGAGCGGGCAGCTCGTCGAGGCGCGGGCAGAACTGCGCCAGATCGTCAGGATCCTCGCCACCTAGAGAGCCCGCGACGTCCTCGCCGGGCAAAGCGGCGACGAGAGCCGTCCGGAAGCTCAGGAGGCGGGTCGCTCCGATCGGTGTTTCTCGGGCCTTTTGCCCGCACCGACGAGCAGTCGGAGACGGACGAGGCCGATCACGGACTCGACGATGCGGCGGAGGACCGAGGTGCGCGGAGGCCGCAGCTCGCGGACGACCGCCGGTAGCTCACGCACCGCGAGGCCGGCCCGGCTCGCCCGCAGAACAAGCTCGACGTCGAACAGGCTCCCGCGCAGGACGGTCTGTTCGATGAGCGGGACGACGGCGGACGCACTCACCACCTTCATCCCGTGGGCGTCGCTCACCTCGAAGCCGACGACCCGGTGGAGCGCGGCCGCGAAACCGGCGGTGAGGACGCGCCGCAGCAGGGGCCGGCGGTCACGGGCACCCGCCGCCCGCTTCGAGGCGAGCACGAGGTCCGCCTCCCCCGAGTCGAGAAGGCCGAGCGCGGCGTCGAAGAACGACAGGTCGTAGTAGTCGACGTCGAAACTGACGATGAGGGCGCCGAGCGCGTCACGGAAACCGGCGGCGAGGGCGCCGCCGTAGTCACCGGATGCGAGCGACAGGACGCGTACATGGGGGAGCTGGGCCGCCAGCAGGCGGGCGAGGCGCAGCGTCCCGTCGGTCGATCCGTTCTCGACGACGAGGATCTCGAAGGCGCGACCGCGTCGCTCGAATCCCGAGACGAGGTTCGTGACGGTCGAGCCGATGAGCATGACCTCGTTGTGCGCCGGAAGGACGACGGTGATCTCCGGTGGCGGCTCGAGCGCACGCGCCGGTTCGCCGGGAGAGGGGCCGGGTTCGTCGCTCACTGAGGTTCCGGCGGGGGTTTCCATGGGTCGAAGGATGCCTCATCCGCGTCCACCGCGTCGGCGGCCTCGTTCCCGAGCTCGGCGCCGGTTCCCCCGCCCGGCGCGGTCGGCGTCCGTCCCGGGCCGGATGCCGGTGGCGCGGCCGCGCCGGCGGCTCCGAATCGCCAGACAGCCGCGAGCCCGGCAAGACCGGCGATCGAGGCGAAACGGCCGACCCAGTCGACGGTCGTCGTCCCGTAGGTGAGGACGACGTGGTGGGCGATGGGCACGACGACCATCAGGTTCGGCGTCGCCTCGTACGGGCCCAAGGCGCCCTGCGCCGACCAGTTCGGGAAGTAGGGGACCTTGACGAGCACGGGCACGCCCAGGCGCCCGACCTCGAACGAGACGGTCGAATCGGTGTAGGTCACGCGGGAGACGGTCGTTGGCAGGACGCGCCGCGACGCCCCCGGGAGGAGCAACGTGCCCGCCTTGGCGTGCGGCCAAGCGCTCGGTCCCCCTGAGACGATCGGCACCGGCCAGTAGCGCGGGTTCTGGTACCAGGTGATCGCCGTCGTCGTCTGCCACTGGGTCTTGGAAAGGCCGCTCTCGACGACCGGCTCATAGTGGAGGGGCACGACGAGCTGGGAATCGCGGATGAGGTAGAGGACCCATTCCGGCTTCGCGCCGGACGGCGGGGGCGTCGACCCGTCGACGACGTCCGACGACTCAGCGGTCGATCCGACCTCGACGAGAGCCGAATCCGCCGCGGCGTCCGCTTCAACCGTCGGCGAGTTGGCGAGGAAGTACTTCACGCCCGTGAGCTGGAGGTGGCGGATGCCGTCAGCGACGTCGAGGGAGTGGTAGGGGAGACCGACGACGGGGTTCGAGGGTTGGAGCGAAAGCTCGGCCTGGTCGAGGAAGTGGAAGTGGTTCGAGGTCGACGACTCGAAGTAGAGACCTTCGGCGCTGTCGATGCAGCCGTTCGTCCACAGCGGGAACGACATCGGCACGATCGTCGAGCCGAAGGCGTTCTGGGTGTTCGGGGAGTACTCATAGTCCAGCCGGCCGCAGCCGTGGACCGCAGCAGCGCTCTCGAGCATCGATACGACCCGTTGGAACTGGTTCCACCCCGGCTTGGCCTGGTATCCCGAGTAGTTCCACACGGCCCAGTAGTCGACGGGGTTCTCGCTCCCGCTCGGGGGAACGTAGAACGGGAGGACTCCCAACCACGCCGCGACGAGCACCACGGCGACCGTGGCCCCGAAGATGCCGGTGAACTCGGCGTTGAGCCATACGTGGCCCAGGGCCGAAAAAGCGATGTGTCCGAGTTCGCCGATGGCGTACGCGGCGAGGAGCGCCGTCGCGAGGTACCAGAACGGCAACCAGCGGCCGTTGTACACGAGGCCCGAAGGGAGCCAGCAGAAGGCGGCGACGCTCGCGCCGGCGATCGCGGCGAGGGCGAGGGCGATCCGGTGTCGCCGCCAGATCGCGAGGACGAGCCCGAGCGCGGCGATCCACTGGACGGCCTGTTCCACGTTGGCGGGGAAGAGCTGGGCGTAGACGTCACCGACCCGGCCGTAGTTCATCGACGACGAGTAGTTGAGGTACGCGGCGAACGGCATTAGCCAGAACGAAGCGACGAGGGCACCGAGGACGCCGACGAGGACGAGGGTCTTGATGCCGCGCCGCTCCCCGCGCGCGACGGTGATGATGACGGCGGCCCCACCCGCGAACAGACCCGGGATGACGTGGCAGAGCAGCGTCAGGGCGAACAGCAGTCCGGCGAGCCAGCGGTAGCGCCCGGTTCGCAGCGAGTAGACGAAGACCCCGAGGAAGAGCACTGCGAGGGTCAGGGCGAGGCTGAACGAGAACTCCCCGGCGAGCGTCGAGGCGATCGTTCCTCCGTCGATGTTCCACGGGAAGTAAACCGGGGTGTTCGACGGCGCGAAGTTGAAAAGGAACGGCATGGTGGCCGCCGACATGAGCGCGGGAACCGGTCGTGCGAAACCAGCGAGACGGCCGAAGGCGTACGCCGCGAGCGGCAGGAAGACGGTGCCGAGGACCGTCACAATCTTGAACGCGACGGCGTAGGACGTGACCAGCGAGAAGGCGCCGACGAGCACCGCCGGCAGCGGGAAGTAGAACACGTAGAGCGGGAACCCGCCGAACCACTGCGGGTCCCAGCCCGACAACTCGCCGTGCGCGAGCAGGTGGTGGATGAAGTAGTCGACGGCGACGACATGGCCGGCGGTGTCCCCGCCGACGTCCATGTTCGGACCGAAGATCAGTCCGGGTTGGAGCTGGGCGATGACGAACGCGGTGACGCCGGCGACGACGACGAAGGTCGCGAGCGCGCCTGGATCGGCCAGTACCCGCAGGCGGGCGGCGAGGCGCGCCGCGAAGCCCGATCCGGGACGGGATGCCGTCCCGCCGGCCCCGGTGGGACCGGGTCGGGGGGCGGTCGGCACGGCCGAGATCCTACCGACAGCCCAGGTCCACCCCCCGTCGAGCCCCGGATTCAAGCGCCTTGGCGCCGTCAATGACGACGAGTACGCCGCCTGACACCGCGCGCCCGCGCGAACCGGGATCTGCGCGCAGGCTCGTCACGATCGTCGCGTTCTTGCCGATCCGAAGACCGGTGGACCATTCGCTCAGTCGAGCGGACCGCGGCGACCTCTGATCGACGCTCCTGGACGCTGTTCGGTCATCCGGCACGCAAGAGGTCAGAGTTTCGCTTCCTCTACGGCTCACGGACGACCGCGGGCCGGGCGCGTTGAAAGCGCCGAGTCGCGTCCCGGAGCCCGGGGGTCTTCGGGCCGGGTGTTGAGTTGCCTATGGTGCCGGTGGCAATCCGAGAGCGGAACGCAGAACGGCGCCGTCCGACTTGAGGAGTCTCGCGTCCTTGAGAAGCGTCCTGCCCCAAGTGGGGAGGGTCAACGACGTCTGGCTCCCGGCTTGCTGGAGCAGGCCGACGATCACGGTGTCCTCCGCGACGTACGCGTGGATGTCCGTTTCGACCGTGCCGGTCGCGTTCAGGGCGTCGAGCTCGGAGTCGAGCTTGCTGGCCGCGACGGCAAGGGGCGCGGAGATCGATTCCGCCTCGGCCGGAGTTATCGAGGTTCCGTATTGCTCGGCCTTGGCTTCGAAAGTCGTGAGGGCAGAACCCGCTGGGGCGATGTCCGTCGAGAACGCCTTCTTGACCTGAGCGACCGAAAGTTTCTTCGCCACGGTTTTCGAAATGACCCACTTGTCGTGAGAGTGGACCTTTTTGCAGACCAAGCTCAGCTTCCCGTCCTTCGCCTTTTTCCCGAGCTTCTTGGCGGGACAGGACTTACCGGGCTTCGGAACCGCTGTCACAGCATGCGCCGGACTCGCCTGCGCGTCGGCCGCTCCGACAGGTAGCGGGCCGAAGAGCAAGATCCCGGCGAGGAGGGTGGCGGCGCATCCCGCCGAGCCGAATCTCATCGTGTGCTTGTCCATGACAGAGGTCCTCTCGGGCAATTGGGTGCACCGTTTGTGCGAAGAGTCTGCTACAAGCTCGCTGTCTGTGCGATAAGCGATCGACGGCGACGACCGGGTCGCGGTGTCCCCGCCGAGGTCCAAGTTCGGACCGAAGGTCGACGCCGGCAGCGGCTGAGGACGGCGGCCACGACGAATGTCGCGAGCGCCGCTGGGTCCACCCGGGATCGCCGCCGAGGGCGCGGCACATCGCGATGCCCGATCCGGGGGGCTGCCAACGCGCCGGCCCATCGGGACCGGATCCGGGGCAGCCCCCAGGGTGAGAAGGTCAGGTGTGCGCCCCTCGACGCTCGGTCTCATCTCGTGACCGCCCGGTGGTAACGTGCGCATTTCCTGGGCCGTTGGCGCAGTTTGGTAGCGCGCTTGCATGACACGCAAGAGGTCAGAGGTTCAAGTCCTCTACGGCCCACCAAGTACCGCGGAGACCCCGGTCGAGCTGGCGGAGCCGGCTGAGGCCGTGGTGGGTGAGCAGCTGGTGCACGGTCGAGGCGGGGATGTCGAGGCGCCAGGCGATTCGGTCCGGCCCGATTTCCGGCCCGGCGGATCCGGCAGATCTTCTCCTCGAGCCGCTCCGGGCGCGCCGCGGCGAGGTGACGGGCCGGATCGGGCGGTCGGAGAGGCCTTGCCGCCGAGTTCCTGGCAGCGAGCCACCACTTCGTGGCGCAATGGCGGGAGATCCCCATCTGGTCCGCGACGTGCGCGACCGGGCTTCCCGTCGCGATGCGCCGGCAGGGAGGAGTCGGCCCCGAGGGGCGAAGGGGCTTTGCGGTGAGCAGAGACGGCCTCCGGCCGATGTGAAGGTACGACACCTGCACATCGCAACCGGGGGTCCTTCCGCGGGTGGACCTCTACCGCGTCACCAACGTCTGTGCCGGAGCACCTAGACCTCGGCGAAGATGTCGAAGCGCTCGCTGAACAATTCGGGGTGGTCGGCGATCGCTTGGTCGGCGAGGGCGAGCGCGAAGCGCGACCGGTTCATCGGATCGTCGCGGAGCCGCGAGTCCTTGACGAACTCGGCGAGGATGCGGGCTGCGAGATGCGAGCGCTCACGGCAGTTGCTCCGTAGGATCGGCCGGCCGAAGTCCACCCGCTGGGCGGCTTCCTTCTCGGCGCTCCGGAAAAGGCGGAAGGCGTCACGCTCGGGCTCGTACGCGAGCCCGACCCGGGAGCCCCTGTCGATCGGTGTGCTCGTCTCGAAACGCTCCATGGCCCCGCCCTCTTTCGCCGCCGCGAGTCTCTTCGGTGCGCCCGCTTCGAGCAACTTCTCCTCGTGAATGGGAGATGACCTTCTTGCGAACAATGGGCAAATGTCTGCAGCGGTCCGTTCTGCCGGCAACCGGGGAGCCCCCAACGCCCCGGCGATGACGCCGGGCGAAGGCCCATCCGTCGCGCGCGGCCCTTTTGGGACGGGGCTTCGACTACCCGGGGTGCGGTGTCCCGCCCTGCCGATACTGGGCGATCGCGTCGGCCGGGAGCGGGTGGGTGAAGAGGAAGCCCTGGGCGGTGTCGCACTCGAGCTCGGTGAGCTCGGTGAGCTGCTCGCTCGTCGCGATCCCCTCGCCGACGACCGACATCCCGAGGGCGTGGGACATCGCCGTGATGGCGGCGATGATCTCCGTGTCCCGGACGGTGTGGCCGATCTGCTCGATGAAGCTGCGGTCGATCTTCAGGATGTCGACGTGGAGCCGGTGGAGGTGGGCGAGCGTCGAGTAGCCGGTCCCGTAGTCGTCGATGGCGAGCCGGACGCCCTGGTCGGAGAGGGCGGCGAGGGTCGCCCCGACGTCGCCCGCCTCGCCGTTCAGCGTCGTCTCGGTGATCTCCAGACAGAGCCTTTCCGGCTCGAGGTCGTGGTAGGCGAGGACCTTGGCGACGTAGGCGGCGAAGCTCGGGTCGACGAGCTGGCGCCCGGAGATGTTCACCGCCATCGTGAACTCGTCGGGCCAGCCCCCGGCGGCGAGCCAGGCGGCGAGCTGGCGGCAGGCCTCGTCTAAGACGAACGAGTCGATCCGGGTGATGAGGCCGCGCTCCTCGGCGAGCGGCAGGAACTCGACCGGCGGGACGACCCCCCGCGTCGGGTGGTTCCAGCGCACGAGGGCCTCGACGCCGCGGAGGCTGCGGTCCTCGATCGAAAACAGCGGCTGGTAGAGGAGGAAGAGCTGCGCGGCTTCGAGGGCCTCGCGCAGCTCGACCTCGAGGACGTGGTTGGCGACGACCCGGGCCCGCTGGGAGGGGGCGAAGACCTGGAAGCAGTTCTTGCCGGCGTCCTTGGCGCGGTACATGGCGATGTCGGCGTCCTGGAGGAGCTGGCCGGCGTCGGCGATCGGGTCGCCCGTCAAAACGATCCCGACGCTCGCCGTGATGGAGAGGTCGACGTCGTTCTCGATGTAGGGGTGCGCCACGGCGCGCACGACCCGGTCGCCCAAGAGCCGCGGGTCGTCGTCGTCGCGCAGCGCCGTGCAGAGCATGACGAACTCGTCGCCGCCGAGGCGGGCGACGGTGTCGGCGCGGCGGGCGACGGAGGTCAGGCGCCGGGCCACCTCGACGAGGACCTTGTCGCCGGTCTCGTGGCCGAACGAGTCGTTGATCGTCTTGAAGTTGTCGAGGTCGACGAACAACAGCGCCAGCTGCCCGGGCTGGCGCTCGAGGAGGGCGAGGGCCTGGGAGAGCCGGTCGCGCAGCGCGACCCGGTTGGCGAGCCCGGTCACGGCGTCGTGGAGCGACTGGAAGGTGAGCGCCTGCTCGGCGACGATCTGGGCGGTCACGTCCCGCGAGATCCCGAAGGTCCCGATGATCTGGCCCTCGTCGTCGCGCAGCGGGAACTTCGTCGTCGAGACCCAGGCGTCGGGGCGGTGGCGGAAGGTCTCCCGCTCGACCTTGCCGACGATCGACTCGCCGGTCCGGATGATCCGCTGCTCGTCCTCGAAGGCCGCGGCGGCGTGCGGCTCGCTGAAGACGTCGAAGTCCGTCTTCCCGAGAACGTCCCCCATCACCCAGTCCGGTGCCTGGTCGACGAGGAATCCCCGGCTGACGACGAGGAAACGGCTGTCGAGATCCTTGAAAAAGATGCGCTCGCTCGGGAGGTCGAGGAGATTGCGCATGCAGAGGCGCTCGGTCTCCTCGCGCGAATCGAATGCGCTTGCGCGGTCAGAACGTGGATTCGACGGCTCGGTCAACGCGATCCTCTTGGGATGTGGACAGCGATGGACACGCGGCACGGACGTGCCACGACGGGACACGCCTTGATGAGAAGCTAGCGCTTTTTGGGGGAGGCGTCCGGGTCACCGGCACGTCAGTGGGCAGGGTCGGTCCGCGGCGGGATTCCGAGCGTTCGTCGGCCGGGCGGGCCGACGCGCACACGCCGCCCGAGGGGACTCGGGAGCGGTTGAGCCACGTCGCGGTCCCGAGGGTCGCGAGGTCCAGCCCGCAAACCCGCGCTAGCGGTGTGTCCCCTTCGACCACTTTGCTTCGGCGGCGGCGGTGTCGGCGAGGAGATCGCCGAGGGCGAGGTTGACGTCATATTCGTGGTAACCCCAGCCCGGTCCGTCGCTCTCGGTCACCACCGGACGCGGGTCGGAGGGTCCGGATACTTTCGTGACCTGGAGCCAGGTCGCCCCGTCGACGGTCTTGCAGCGCGCGGAGTAGAGGTCGGGGAACTCGGCCCACGGGGTCGGGAGCAGGCCCTCGGAGGGGAAGAACGGCTCGAGGGTGGCGCTTTTCCCGCTGATCGCCGCGGGATTGACGCAGACGACCTGCATACCGACCTTCGCCGTCTGGCCGGCCATGACCGAGACGCCCTGACCCGGTCGTCCGAAGAACGCCGAGGCCGGAGGCTGGCTGGGGAACGATGAGTAGGCGATGACGCACCCCGCCTGGCCCGGCGAGGTGCACACAGAGATGCGGGAGAAGCTGCCACCGGTGAGCGAACCGGTCGGGACGACGACGTTTCCGCCGAGGATGATGGCGAGCACGAGGCGCTGACGCAGTTTCGGGTTGTTGTCCACGAGTTGCTGGAGCAGGCGGATGAGTATCAAGGCACCCTGGGAGTGACCGATGAAGATGATCGGTCGGTTGGCGTTGTCGTACCTCAAGTAGTCCTCGAACCCGGCGCGCAGGCTGTCGTAGGCGGTCACCGAAGGTGCGGAGGAGGCGTTGAGCAACGGCAGGGCGAACAGGCGCGTCAGCGTGATCTGGCGGTACATCGGAGCCCAGACCCGGCAGACGGTGGAGAACCGGGACGCCTGGGCGATTGCGGTGTCAATCTCGGCGGTCTGCACGCGCAGGTCGGAGTTCGGGGTCGACTCCGTGCTCACGGTCGGGTAGACGTAGAAGCAGTCGAACTTCGAGGCCGTGTCGTCCTTGGCGTGCTCGACCGACATCGCCCCCGAGGAATCGACGACGGTGGTGGTGAGACTCGCCGCGCACGGGTCATGTGGCATCCCCGGCCGGCAGAGCCAGACCGTCGCCGACTTGCTCGGCCGATCGTCCGCGCCGCGGGCAGCGACGCCCGAATCGTGGCCCGAACCGTGATGGGGGATGGACGCGCCGGCTACCGGCGCGAGCGGACCGAGCATGCCGGTCGCGAGCAAGAGCACCCCGACGGCGAGCAGTCCGGCCGGTCGTCCGGCGGGCGCTGCCGCAGCGCGGGCACCGCGCCCCCGGACCCATCCCACCTCACGCGGGTGACAGACCCCTGCGATGACGCCGCGCATCTCAATGCCTCCTTGGGGGAGCCGTCCGGCCGTGTCGCCGGAGCATTTTCTAATGCCGACGAACCGAACGACCGTCCGGCGTCGCCGGT
The DNA here is from genome assembly GCA_963785415.1 of uncultured Acidimicrobiaceae bacterium. Lineage (GTDB taxonomy): Bacteria > Actinomycetota > Acidimicrobiia > Acidimicrobiales > Bog-793 > Bog-793. The sequence goes on along the minus strand of CAWAVB010000001.1, from coordinate 438,570 downwards.
GCGCGATCGGGGCCGGGAGTTGGTGTCTCCGATCCGTCGTGGACCTCGGGCTCGGGGGTGACGATCCGAAGGCCGGACGTCCGCGCGTTCGTCCAATCGTCGTCGACCAGCACGACGTCGCGTCCCATCCCGTCGAGGAGGCTGGCGGCGGTCGAGGCTCGGTAACCGCTCGCGCAGTGAACGGCCAGTCGGCCGGCCGGCAACTCGTCGAGGCGGGAGAGGATCTCGTGGATGGGGATGTGGATTGATCCGGGAAGGTGACCTTCCCGCCGCTCATCGCGGCGACGGACGTCGACAACGGTGAGGTTCCGGGCGTTGGCGAGTTCGGCGAAGCCGATGACGGGGTAACCGCGCAACGGTTCGTCGGACCCGAGGTCCTCTGCCGCGCCGACCCACGCGCCGGCGGGGCGGTCGATCCCGATGCGGACGAGCTGTCGTTGCGCCTCGGCGACGACGTGCTCGGTCTCGCCGATGAGCGTGAGCGGCGTCCCCCAGGGGATCAACCAGCCGAGGTAGGTGGCGAACGAGACGTCAAGGGCGACGCTGACCGTCCCGGTGAGATGGGCGCGGGCGAACGCGACCCGGGAACGCAGGTCGACGACCCATTCGCCGTCGGCAATCCGCTTCCTCAGTTCGCCGGGATCGACCCGGGTGACGGCGGAGAGATCCGCCGGCGCCGCGCCCGCGCGGTTCCGTGCTCCCATGTGCGCGTAGTAGGCGGGGTAGGCGGTCAGCCCGGCGACGAGGCGCGAGACGAAGGCCTCTTCGTTCGGAATCGTGAAGGCGTCGTTGTTGGCGCGCTCGGTGCCGATCGTGCTCGCCGTCGTCGCGGTCATGTTGCCGGACGAGCAGAAGCTCCCGAATCCGTGGGTCGGGTAGACGGGCACGTCGTCGGCGAGGAGTTCGCCGAGACGGCGGGCGGAACGGAACTGCAGCCGGGCGAGGGTCTCGGTGTGCTCCTCGCCGAGAAGATCGGTCCGTCCGACGCTGCCGAACAGCAGCGATCCGCCGGTGAACGCGACAGGGGTGCTCCCGTCGTCGACGAGGTACGTGACGTGGTCGAAGGTGTGCCCTGGCGTCGCGATCGCCTTCACGCGCAGGTTTCCGGCGACGAACTCATCCCCGTCGTTGACGTTGCGCCGTTGAAACGGGAGCCTCTCGCCGTCGGCGAGGAGGTAGTCCGCGCCCCATCGTCCGGCGAGGTCGAGCCCGCCCGAGACATAGTCGTTGTGGACGTGGGTCTCGGCCACGAACGCGCAGCGGAGCCCGTGGGTCGTGAGCAGTCCCTCGATGCGATCGAGGTCGCGCTGCGGATCGACGACGACCGCGGTCGCACCGTCGTGGGCGACGTAGCTGCGGTCCCCGAGCTCGGGGGTCTCGACGACTTCGACGTTGACCACGAAGCGCCCTCCTCGTCGTGCCGGGGACCAGGGTAACGGCGGGGTGGCCGAACCTTGCTCCGGCGGGTGCAATCCGGCTCGGCTGGACGCGGTTGGTACGCTCCGCGGACGGCCCAAGCCGCCGCGGCGACCGCCTTAGGCACGGCGGGGCGCGCTTGTGCAACGAGGAGGCACGCCGATGGACGGACCCGGGGTGGCCGGGATGCCGGCGACACCGGGGGACCCGGCGCGCGCGATCGACCGGCTCCGCGGCACCTACGCGAGCGGCGCCTCCCGCCCGTTGTCGTGGCGGCGTTCGCAGCTCTCCCGGCTGCGTCGACTCGTCACCGCGGGCGAAGCTCGGCTCCTGGACGCGCTCGCCGCAGATCTCGGCAAACCGGCCCACGAGGGCTGGCTAACGGATCTCGCCTTCGTCACAGCCGAGATCGACTACACCGCACGTCATCTCGGGCGCTGGATGCGCGAAGAGCGTGTGCGGGTGCCATTCGCGTTGTGGCCCGACAGGGCGCGGATCGTGCGCGAGCCGCTCGGGGTCGTACTCGTCGTCTCGGCTTGGAACTATCCGATCCAGCTCTCGCTCGCGCCGGTCGTGGGCGCGCTCGCGGCGGGGAACTGCGTGGCGATCAAGCCGTCCGAGCTCGCACCGGCGACGTCGCGCGCGCTCGCCGAGCTCGCCGCGGAGCACCTCGACGACGGAGCGGTCGCTGTGGTCGAGGGAGGGCCGGAAGTCGTCGGGGCCGCGCTCGATGCCGGCATCGATCACCTCTTTTTTACGGGGGGCGAGGCAACCGGCCGGCTCGTCCTCCAGGCGGCCGCGTCGACGCTCACCCCCGTGACGCTCGAGCTCGGAGGCAAGAATCCGGCGATCGTCGCCGCCGACGCCAATCTCGCCGTCGCGGCGCGCCAGGTGGCCTGGGGGCGGTTCCTCAACGCGGGACAGACCTGCGTCTCGCCCGACTACGTGCTCGTCGAGCGCAGGATCGCCGATCCGTTCGTCGGCGCGCTCCGCACTGCGATCGCCTCGTTCTACGGGACCGACGCCAGGTCGAGCAAGGACTACGCGCGCATCGTCGACGACCGTCATTTCGCACGGCTCACCCGGCTGCTCGAGACCCACGGCGGCGAGCTCGTCGTCGGGGGAGAGGCGGACTCGGCGACGCGTTATGTCGCGCCGACGGTCGTGCGTGACCCGTCGTGGGACTCGCCGCTCATGGCGGAGGAGGTCTTCGGCCCGATCCTGGCGGTCATCGCCGTGGACGATCTGGAGGACGCGCTGCACCGGATCGCCACGCGGCCGGATCCGCTCGCCCTTTATGTCTTCTCCTCGAGCCGTCGGACCGTGCGCGAGGTGATCGCCCGCACCCGCTCAGGCGGCGTGTGCGTGAACGGGACGGTCCTGCAGATCGCCGTCCCGCAGCTCCCCTACGGCGGCGTCGGTCACTCCGGGATCGGCGCGTACCACGGCCGGGCGGGATTCGATCGTCTGAGTCAGCGCCGCGGTGTGCTCGTCCGGCCGCGCCGCTTTGACGTGCCGTTGCTCTACCCGCCGTATCGGCCGGCCAAGATCCGGTTCGTCCGCTTCGTCGAGCGCTGGTCCCGGGCGCCCCGCTGAGCGGGCGCGAACCGGACTCGACCGTCGGGCCGGTCAGGGCGTGATTGCGCCGCGGATCGCCGCGGTGGTGTTGAGGACCAGTTCGACCCAGGTGCGTCCGGGTTGGAGGTCGACCGGCTGCCCGGTTGCCGATGTGTAGGTCGTGATCGACGAGGGCGAGGCGCGGTGCCAGATGACGGGGATCTCCTCACCGTCGCGCAGGACCCAGCCCCGTCCGGAGCCGACGGTCTGGCTCTCGACGTCGCCCGAGTTGGGTTCGGGGTCCTCGCTGTCCGGGCCGATCGTGTAGTGCACGATCTGGACGACGACGTTCGTCGTCGTCACGGGCTGGTCCGTGAGGGCATCGACATCGGTCACGCCGGAGTAGGTGTGGACCCACTGCCCCGTCGAGGCGTCCCACTGCCAGACGACGTTCGTCCCCTCAGAGAAGTTGATCGCGAACGATGAGGTCGGCTTGGCCCCGGCGGGCAAAGGACCGGTCGTGTAGTCGAAGATCGGCTGCGGTGCGGCGTGGTGGCCGAACAGTTTCCACAGCGTCGCCGGCGACGCGTAGGTCGCGTCGGGCGACGTGCGGTCGGGGTTCTGCTGATACGCCCCGTAGTGGACGAACGCGTTGGCGTTGTCGATGAACGTCAGGGAGGCGACGGTGTCTTGGTTCGGCTGGATCCCGCCCACGTAGGCGAGTTCGACGTGCGAGAAGACCTGGACGATGTGCCAGTCGACCCAGCGGACCGACCGGATCGGGCCGACGAGCGCGGGTGTACCGCACTGGAAGACGGCGATGTAGCGCTGGACACCCCCCTCGGCCGGCGTGTCATAGACGATGTCGGCCTCGTTGAGGCCGCTCTGGGGACGAGCGGCGGGCTCGTTGCCGATCTTCACGGCGAGAGGCTCGCGCTGCGGGGCCTTTCCATTCGGCGCGGGGAGGTCGGTGAGGGGGCACTTCGTCGAGACGACCGTCGCGTGGTGGTGTTTCTTCGAGGAAGCACTCGGTGTCTTGTTCTGGCTGGTGGCGACGATCGTCGCGATCGCGGCCACGACGGCGAGCACGATGATCACGGCCGCGATGACGCGTCCTTTTCGCAAACTGCGCACGTACGCGCGCAAGCTCATCTGGCGTCGGCGGGACTTTTGACGATGGGCAGGCACGAGCAGCACGGTAGCGGTTCGGACGCATCCGGTGTTGGCATTGCGCGGTCCGCCACAACGAAGACGAGAACGCGCGGCCGACGCCCGCGTCTCCGGCGCCACGCGTCGCTAGGCGAGCACCTCGTCGAGTTCCACGTGATCGAGACCGTGGGCCTCGGCGACCGGCGCCGAGACGAGTCGTCCGCCGACGGCGTTGAGACCGAGCGCGAGGGCGTGGTTCTCGCGCATCGCCTCGCGCCATCCGAGATTCGCGATCGCCATCGCGTAGGGGAGCGTCGCGTTCGTGAGGGCATGAGTCGAGGTGTGCGGCACCGCGCCTGGCATGTTGGCGACGCAGTAGAAGATCGATTTGTGGACGAGATATGTCGGATCGGTGTGCGTCGTCGGGCGGGTCGACTCGAAGCAGCCGCCCTGGTCGACCGAGATGTCGACGAGGACGGAGCCCGGCAGCATGGCGGCGACGAGATCGTTGCTCACGAGCCGGGGTGTCCGCGCCCCGACGACGAGGACGGCGCCGATCACGAGGTCGGCACGCAAGCAGGCGTCCTCGATGACGTGTTCGCTCGAGGCGAGCGTCGTGAGCCGGCCCTGATAGATGCTGTCGAGGGCGGCGAGGCGGGCGAGGTCACGGTCGATCGCCACCACCTCGGCGTGCATCCCGGTGGCGATCGCCGCGGCGTTCGATCCGGCGACTCCGGCCCCGATCACGACGACTCGGCCGGCCCGAACCCCCGGGACCCCGCTCAGCAACACGCCACGACCGCCCGAGGGCCGCTGGAGATGCGCCGCCCCGGCGATCGTCGCCATCCGACCGGCGATCTCGCTCATCGGCGCGAGCAGTGGCAGGGAGCCGTCCGGCAGCCGGACGGTCTCGTAGGCGATCGCCGTCGTTCGGCCGTCGAGGATCGCCTGGGTGCAGTCCCGGGTGGCGGCGAGATGGAGGTAGGTGAACAGCACGAGCCCGTCGCGCAGGCGCGGGAACTCCTCTTTGATCGGTTCTTTCACCTTGCAGACGAGCTCGGATTCGCCCCAGAGCTCGTCCGGGTCGGCGACGATCCTGGCGCCGACCCGGAGGTAGTCGGCGTCGGGGAGGGACGAACCTTCGCCGGCGGCGTGCTCGACGAGGACGGAGTGGCCCGCGGCGACGAGCTCGCGCACGCCCGCCGGGGTCATCGAGACGCGGTACTCGCTTTCTTTCAGCTCCCGAGGGATGCCGACGCGCACGGGTCTCCTTCGAACATCGTCCAGCCCGCATCGTGCCAGGGGGCACTTGGCGCGGCAAGTAGCCCGGGGTCCCGCGCCTTGGTGCTCGAACCTCAGGGGCTCGTGTCGAGCGCCTCGAGCAGCGCGCGCGTCTCGAGCGAGGGCTCGCCGGCGCCGATCCGTTCGAGGGCGTGTTCGAGTTCGACGAACACCTCCCGCACGCCATCGGTGTCGTCTTCGGTGGCGGCGGCGGCCATGAGGTCGCGGGCGAGGATCTCGGAACTCGCGTCGGCGAGCCGGCCGAGGCCGATCGCCCAGCGGGCGAGCTCGGCGCGGTCCGACGCCAGCGCGAGCGAGGCGAGGTGATGGGCGCCGTCGACGATCTCGGAGGTGAGAGCCTCGTCGAGCGACTCGGCGCCGAACCAGGCGTAGCCCGCGACGACGCCGCCGAGTGGTGGCCCTTCGACGAGTCCGAGCGCTCCGACGAGGAGGTCCTCGGCGGCGTCCGGTTCGGCGCAGCGTGCCGAGGCGAAGGCGCGCCGTGCCCGCACCGCGTCGCAGGTGACCGAGGGGTCGAGGGCGAGCTCGTCGCCACGGCGCGCGAGGAGGGTCCTCCCGTCGGGACCGGGGCCGAGAGTCGCGCGCGCCGCGCTAGCGACATGGTCGATCCGACTCCGGCGGACGGCGGGCGCCGAACGGGCGAAGAGCGCGTCGGCGGCCACGTCGAGGGTCACGCGTCCGTCGTGGAGCGTCAGGAACGCGAGGAGCTCGACGACGCGGGCGGCGTCCCGGTCACCGACATCCCGGGTCGGGCCGACGAGGACGGGTGCCGGTCCGAGCAGTCGCACCTCGATCGCCCCGGCCACCGGGACGTCGGTGAGGCGGGCGCGGTCGGTGGCGAGCCCCGGGCGGATCGGCACGATCATCGGCGGACGACGGGCCTCGGCGAGGAGCCCGTCGAGGAGGTCGAACTGCCCGCTCGACGGGGTGACCGCGGTGAGCTCGATTCCGTAGGGCAAAAGGGTGGCGTGGTCGCTTGCGACTTTGAGCCGCTCGGTGCCGCGACCACCCGGGGCCACGATCCCGGCGATCGCCCCGGCGGCGGCGAGGGCGCGTTCGCAATCGGGGCTGGTCGCGTCGCGGCCGACCACGACGAGCGGGTCGGGCCGTCCGTGATCGCCGGGACGGGGCTCGGGCCCGAGGGCGTCCGCCGAGGTGAGGTCGGTGAGGACGGCCTGGGTTGCGGGGTTGAGCTGGTAGCAGTGCTCGCCCGGCGGCGGGGGGTCGATGCCCACGAGCTCGACAGCGAGCTGCTCGGCCCACGGCACGGTGCGGAGCGACGCCACGAGCGCGCCGAGCGTCCGGTCGACGAGCTCGTCGGGTCCGTCGATCCCGAGTCGCCGACCGCGACCGAGGACGAGCAGATACGACGCGTATTCGTCGTCACCGAGCGGGACGAGGGGCTGGACGAGGCGACCGCTGTCGGCGGCGAACGGCGCGAACTCCGCCGGCTCGACGGCCGCGTCGAGCACCCACCAGCGGCCGGCCCGCCGAGGGAGGAAGGGCCACGGTGCCTCCGGCCGTGGGGTGGCGAGGAGGAACTCGACCCCGTCGGGACCGGCGCGTACGAGTCGGACATCGGGCGGCGCGACGTCGCCGTCGTGGACGAGCCGCCAGAGCAGGCGGTCCGCGAGGTCGATCCAGTCGATGAGCGGCGCGTCGGCGAAGGGCTCCAGCGCGGCCCGCGTCTCGCCGACCGGCCGGGCGCCCGGCCAACGACGTTCGCCGTAGCGCCGCGCACTCGAGCCGGTGCGGCGCAGGTTGCGCACGCGCCGCGCGAGCGCGCAGGTCGTGACGACCCCGAGCCCGACGAGGGCGAGCTCGGCGAGGCGCCGGTCGAGCGGGAAGCCCGGGGGTGGGACCGCCTCTTTCGCATGGGCGACACCGACGGCTGCCGAACCGGTACCGGCCGGCACGTTGAGACGCCAGCCGGGGCGCAGTCGGGCGGGGTCGAGCATGCGCGACCCGTCGGACTGCAGCTGGCCGAGGTTGAGGTGGGCGAGCAGTGGCCAGTCGTCGACGCACCCGGTCGTCCGGAAGGCCACGTCGGCCAGGCATTCGTCGCGCCGGACGGTGACGGTCGGGCGCGCCTGGCGGGCGGGACGGTCGACGGCGACGGGGCGGGAGTCGTTGCGTCGTCCTGCCGGAGCGGTCGCGACCGGTACGGACGGCACGCGGCTGAAGCCAGAGGCCACGAGCGGCGTCCCGGCCGTCGCGAGCAGGATGAGCCCGGCGATCGCGGCGGCCCATCGCGTCGACCACGTGCTCCCGTCGATAGTCCCGCCACGACGCAGGGCGCCGCGGATCTCCCGGGCGAGATCCACGGTCGCGGCCGCCCAGAGCATCCCGACGACGAGGACCGCGAGGTGGGCCCACGCCGTCACGGACCGCGTGGCGGCGAAACTCACGAGGCGCGCCGGCAAGGGCGCGAGCAGCCAGAGTCGGGCGAGCGCGAACGGCACCCCGACGACGAGGACCGCGGACTTTGCGAGCGCGCCGAAACCCGCCCGGGGCGCCGTCGTTTGCGCGCTCATCGGCTGATCGAAGCCGCCGAACCGGTTCCCGGCACCCGAACGGCGAGCGTGTAGTCGACCGCGCCGTGCTGGCCCGGGCTGAGGGCGATCGACACCGTGCACGGTCCGGGGCGTCCGGCGACGACGAGCGAGATCCCGTGTGTGCCGCCTCCCGAGGTGACGGCGGTCCCGCAGCCAAGCGTCACCTCGAGCGACTGTCCCCCGAGCCAGGTGGCGTGCACCGCGGCGAGGCCGTCCGAAGAGGTGAACGGGAACGAGGTCGCGATATCGGCGGGATAGCGGAGTTCGCCGACGATCGGTGTCGGCGTCGCCGTGCCCGCCGCGCGACTCTTCGGCACCGACGGGCGCGGGCTCGGCACCGTCGTCGAAGTCGTGACGGTCGTGACCGGGGCGGCGACCTCGACCGGATTCGTCGGCTGCGGCGCGCTCTGCGTCGGTCCCGGTCCGGTTCGGACGTGGTCGCGGGCCTGTTTGTACGTCGCCAGGATCGTCGTCGAGGGCGTTTCGCGCCGCGAAGCGGTCTGATGGGCCGGTTTCGTCGCCGCGAGATGGCGTGGCGGGGCGACAGAGACGCGGGCCACGACGGTGAGCACCGTCGCGACGACGAGGCCGAGGGCGATCCAGGCGACGAGATCCCGGTGGCGCCGTGGGCTCGTCGTTTCCGTGCCCGGATGGCCCGAGGACGCCGCTCCGGCCCGGCGCGGCGCGGGGGCCCCCTGCGGGGCTCGGTCGTCATGGGGAGCGATCGGCATGGTTCCTCCGGGTGGGCGCGGTCTCGACCCGGGCGCGGACCACCCGCCACGGTGCGCCTCGTGGTTCCCGTTGCACCTCCCGCTGCGCCGGGGCGCGGTCACCGGAGACGGGAACATCCCCGGTCCCGGGGCTGTTGAACCGGAAAAGCGGGTCGCGGTGGGTGAGACGACGACGCAGTGTGGCGGACGTTCGGTTCGCACCGGAAGGAGGCGCGGTGCCGGCGGTGACGGTCGAGGACCTGCTCGTTTTGCCGCGTCTCGACCCCTTCGACCCGTCGACGGTCGTGGAACGGCCGGTACGGACGGTGACGGTGGCGCCGCGGGGTTTCGAAGGAGAGGGCTTCCCCGTCCGACGTGCCTTCGCCGGCGTTCCGCAGTCCGAACTCGACCCGTTCGTCCACATGGACCAGATGGGGGAGGTCGAGTACGCCCCGGGCGAGGCGAAAGGCACTCCCTGGCATCCCCACCGTGGCTTCGAGACGGTGACGTACATGATCGACGGGACCTTCCGCCACCGGGACTCGCACGGCGGAGGGGGCCTGATCACGAACGGCGACACCCAGTGGATGACGGCGGGCGCGGGCATCCTCCACATCGAGGCGCCGCCGGAGGAGCTCGTCGCCGCCGGTGGCCTGTTCCACGGGATCCAGCTCTGGGTGAACCTGCCGTCGGCGGACAAGTGGATCGCGCCGAAGTACCAGGACATCGGCCGTCGGAACGTCGCGCTCGTCACGTCCCCCGACGCCGGCGCGCTCGTCCGGATCATCGCCGGCGAGGTCGGGGGCTACCGGGGACCGGGCACGACGCACACGCCGATCAGCCTCGTGCACGCCACGATCGAACCGGGGGCGATGCTCCGGCTTCCGTGGCCGGTGGGTTACAACGCCCTCGCCTACGTGCTTTCCGGGCGGGGGACCGTCTCGAGCGCCGCCCGGCCGATCGAGTCAGGCGAGCTTGCCGTGTTCGGTCACGGCGATTACCTGGAGGTCGCGGCGAGCCCGCGCCAGGACGTGCGCAGCCCGAAACTGGACGTCCTCGTGCTCGGCGGCGCGCCGATCGGCGAACCGGTCGCCTGGTACGGACCTTTCGTCATGAACACCGACTCGGAGATCAAACAGGCCTTCGAGGACTACCGCCACGGCCGCATGGGCGAGATCCCAGCGGTTCCCGCCGGCGAAGACCCGTTCGGGGGCGATCGCTAGTCGGTGAAGATGTTCGCGACGCGGTCGATGAGATCGCGCGGCACGCGCTTGAGCTCGTCGATCGCCTGAGCGAAGGTGACGAGCTCGACGAGCTGGCCGTGCAGGGCGGTCATCGTGCCGAAAGCGCCTTCGTGGGCCGCGTCGACCGCGGCGACACCGAAGCGGGTGGCGAGCACGCGGTCGAACGCCGTCGGGGTGCCGCCGCGTTGGAGGTGTCCGAGGATCGTGACGCGGGACTCGAAACCGGTTCGGGCCTCGATCTCGCGGGCGACGATCGAGCTGATGCCGCCGAGTCTCTCGTGGTCGAAGCGATCCATCTCGGCGGGCGGAAGGTCGATCGTACCCTTGACCGGCTTGGCCCCTTCGGCGATGACCACGATGGAGGCGAACCGACCCTTGGCGTGCCGCCGGATCAGGTGGGCGCACGTTTGTTCGATGTCGAACGGTTCCTCGGGCGCGATGACGACCGCGGCGCCTCCGGCCAGGCCGGCATAGACGGCGATCCAGCCGACCTCGCGGCCCATCACCTCGCAGACGATCACCCGATCGTGCGATTCCGCCGTCGTGTTGAGACGGTCGATGGCGTCGACCGCGGTCTGGACCGCGGTGTCGAAGCCGATCGCGTAGTCGGTCGCGTTGACGTCGTTGTCGATCGTCTTCGGGATGCCGATGACGGGAATGCCGAGGTCGCACACCTCCCGGGCGATGCGGAGCGATCCCTCACCGCCGATCGCGATAAGCGCGTCGACGTGCCGGTGCGCGAGCGTCTCAGCGATGCGTTCCGTGTCCGTGGCGGACTTGAACGGGTTGAACCGCGACGTCGCGAGAATCGTCCCGCCCCGAGGGAGGATCCCCCGGCACGCCGCCACGTCGAGCGCCATCGCGTCGTCTTCGACGACGCCCTGCCAGCCGTTGTGGAACCCGACGACGTCGTCGGGGTAGGTGACCGAGGCGCGACGCACGATCGCCCTGATGGCCGCGTTGAGGCCGGGACAGTCACCGCCGCCGGTAAGGACTCCTAGACGCACTGTTCCCCAACCTCCGTGACGTGAATTCTCATTGGACGTACCGCGTCGCTCCGCCGACAACCCTACTGGTCGGCGGGACATCGTTGGAACCAAGGGGAAACGCCCCGTACCCTCCCGGCCGTGCCGCCGGCCGGGCAAGAGCACGCCCGTTACGATCGTGCCGTCGGCGCTCCAGCGCCCCGGCGCCCAGTGTGTCGCGGTGTTGCCTGGTGGCGGGACGACCCGGGGACACGAGAGCGGGGCAGCAGACGTTGTCAGCGACCGAGGTAGCGCTCGCCATAGCCGTCTTCCTCGCCAGCGCGGTCGAGATGGTCGAGGCGCTGACGATCGTCCTCGCCACGGGGGCGACGCGCGGCTGGCGCTCGGCGATCGAGGGCAGCGTCGCCGGCGTCGCGCTCCTCGCGGTGCTCGTAGGGCTGGTTGGCGTGCCGCTCGTTCACTACGTGCCGATCGGGACCTTGCGCGTCGTGATCGGCGGGCTCCTGCTCGTGCTCGGGCTCTCCTGGCTCCGGAAGGCGATCTTGCGGGCGAGCGGCCACCAGGCGCTTCATGACGAGAACCGGATCTACGCCGACACGGTCGCCAAGTTGGGCGATCCGGCCGGTCCGGGACCGGGTGGCGCGCGGCGCGACGCTCTCGGGTTTGTCGTCTCGTTCAAGGCGGTCCTCCTCGAGGGGATGGAGGTCGTCCTCATCGTGTTGAGCCTCGGCACCAGCGCGCACCTCCTCGGCCTGGCGGCCGTGGCGGCCGTGGCGGCGGTTATCGTCGTCGGGACCGCTGGCGTCATCGTCGCCCGTCAGCTCTCGTCGATCCCGGAGAACGTGATGAAGATGGCGGTCGGCGTCATGTTGACGAGCTTCGGCGTCTTCTGGGTCGCCGAGGGGGCGGGGCTGCATTGGCCCGGATCAGATCTCGCGGTGCCGGTGCTCGTCGCCGGGTTCGCCGGCATCACGGTGATTGCCGTGACGTTGATGCGCGCGCTGGTGCGCCCGACGGCTCCCCGGGTCGCCGGCGCTCTCGCCGATCGGGAGGGATTGGCCCGGTGAGGAGCGTCATCAAACGGGCGGTTGTCGCTTTCGGACGGTTCTGGTGGGACTTTCTCGTCGGTGACACGCCGGAGCTCTTCGTCGGCACGTTGGCCATCGTCGGGTCGGCACTCCTGCTCCGCCACGACCGGGTCGCCGGGCTGTCCGTCGTCGTCGTACTGGCGGTCGTGTTCTTGCTCGCAAGCACCTACCGGGGGCGGGCCGTGACGCGGTCCACGCCCAACGACGACGTCCCGGAGGGGTAGTCGACGTATTGCGGCGGACGGCCGACCGAGCCGGCCGGCGACGCTGAGGTACGGTCAGCCGGCGTCTGAGCCGAGGTAGTGGGTCCCGGAGAGGTCGCGCAGGCGGGCGGCCGCGTCTTCCGCGGTGATGTCGCGCTGGGGCGAGCCGAAGAGTTCGAATCCGACCATGAACTTCCGGACCGTCGCCGAGCGGAGGAGCGGCGGCAGGAAGTGGGCGTGGAGGTGGAACCCGTCGTGGGCCAGCCCGTCGGTCGGATGCTGGTGGATGCCCATCGAGTACGGGAAAGGGGCTTCGAAGAGGTTCTCGTATCGGACGGTGACGGCGTAGAGGGCGTCGGCGAACCCCTCGACGTCGCCCGGTTGGAATTGATCGAGCCCGCCGAGGTGTCGACGGGGAAGGACCATCGTCTCGAAGGGCCAGATCGCCCAGAACGGGACGACGACGACGAAGGATTCGTTCGAGTAGACGGTGCGCTCGGCGAGCTCCTCCTCCAAGGCGGCGTAGCCGCAGAGCAGACAGGATCCGTGGGCGAGCGAGAACCGTTCGAGCGCGGCCGTCTCCTTGCCCAGCTCGTTCGTCACGCTCGCGCTCGCCCAGATCTGGCAGTGGGGATGGGGGTTGCTCGCACCCATCATCTCGCCCCGGTTCTCGAAGATCTGGACCGAATGGAACGAGTTCCCGGCGGCGAGCTCGATGAACTGCTCACGCCACACGGCGACGAGACCCGCGACTTCGGTAGCTTCCATGCGGCAGAGCGCGAGATCGTGGCGCGGAGTGAAGCAGATCACCCGGCAGATTCCTGACTCCCCGGCCGCGGTGAGCAGACCCCCCCGGTCGAGTTCGTCGCGGGGTGCTGACGGCAGAAGTGCCGGGAAGTCGTTGTCGAAGGCGAAGGTGTGCGTGTAGGGCGGGTTGTGCTCGCCGTTCGCCCGTGCGTTTCCCGGGCACAGGTAACAGGACGGGTCGTAGCGGGGTAGCTCGGCGTCCGTCCCCCGTTCGACCTGTCCGAGCCAGGGCCGCTGGGCGCGGTGGGGCGAGACGAGAACCCACTCCCCGGTGAGCGGGTTGAAGCGGCGGTGCGAGGAATCGTTGAGGAAGGACATCGCGTCAGTCCCCGTAGCCGTCGGGGTGCTTGGCGTGCCATTCCCAGGCGCTCGCGACGATGGAGTCGAGGTCCGCGTACCGGGGGGTCCAGCCGTAGTCGGCCCGGATCGCATTGGAGCTCGCGACGAGGATCGCCGGGTCTCCCGGTCGTCGAGGTGCCTCGACGACCGGCAGCGCCCGACCGGTGACGCGCCGGGCACAGTCGACGACCTCGCGAACGGAGTAGCCGAGACCGTTGCCGAGGTTGTAGCGGGCCGACAGGCGCGTCGGCAGGGAGTCCATCGCCAGCAGGTGGGCGGAGGCGAGGTCCGCGACGTGGACGTAGTCACGCACGCAGGTCCCGTCCGGCGTGGGGTAGTCGGTCCCGTAGACCCGGATCGCCTCGCGCCGGCCGAGCGCCACGCCGAGCACGAGCGGGATGAGGTGGGATTCCGGGTCGTGGTCCTCGCCGCAGTCGGGGCTGATTGCGCCGGCTGCGTTGAAGTACCGGAGCACCGCCCAGCGCAGGCCATGCGCCGAGCCGATCCAGGCGAGCATCCGCTCCACCTGGAGCTTGGACTCGCCGTAGGGGTTGGTCGGCTCGGGGCGCTCCTCCTCGACGACCGGAACCCGGTCGGGGTCGCCGAACACCGCGGCGCTCGAGGAGAAGACCAGGCGGCCGACGTCGTGCCGGAGCATCGCCTCGACGAGCGTGAGGGCGTTCGCGGTGTTGTTGCGGAAGTAGCGGGCTGGTTGGTCCATCGACTCGCCGGCTTCGATGAAGGCTGCGAAGTCCATGACCACGTCGTAGGACCGCGCGGCGAAGGCGAGGTCGAGTTCCTCGGGAATGGCAGTGTCGCCAACGAGCAACTCGGCCCCGTCTGGCACCGCGGCGCGGTGCCCCTTGTCGAGATTGTCGAACACGGTGACCTCGTGACCGGCTTCGAGAAGGGCGCGACTGGTCGCGCTGCCGATGTAGCCCGCCCCCCCGACGACGAGCACGTTCAACGGTCCGTTCCGATCCCGGTTGGTTCGGGCCCCACCCCGGGTCCGGCTTCGGCGACGATGATCGTGGGCGTGATGCCGGTCGATTTCTCATATTCGCCGGCGAGCGTCTCCGAGAAGCGGTCGACGGCGTCGTCGCGCACGAGGTTGATCGTGCAGCCCCCGAAACCGCCCCCGGTCATACGGGCGCCGAGCACGCCATCGATCGTGAGCGCGGTGTCGACCAGGAGGTCGAGCTCGGCGCAGCTCGCCTCGTAGTCGTCCCGGAGGCTTTCGTGGGATTGCACCATGAGCGCTCCGAAGCGTTCCTCGTCACCGGCCTCGAGCGCGTCCGCGGCGCGAAGCACGCGCGCGTTCTCGGTCACCACGTGGCGGCAACGCCGGTAGACGACCGGGTGGAGGAGGCTCTCGTTGGCCTCGAGCTGAGCGGGCGAGACGTCGCGTAACGCCAGAACTCCCGGGATGACGGTCGCCAGCGCAACGACGCCGGTTTCGCACTCGGCTCGGCGGGAGTTATAGGCGCTCGCCGTGTGCGCGTGCCGGACCATCGAGTTCGCGATGACGAATCGAGAGTCGCTGCCGAGGGGCACGAATCGTGCGGCCAAGTCCCGACAATCAAGCAGCATGGCGTGGCCGCGCATCCCGTGGCAGGACGCGTACTGGTCCATGATTCCGCTCTTTACGCCGATGAAGATGTTCTCGGTTCGTTGTCCGGCGGTCGCGAGATCGTCGAGATCGAAAGCTGTTCCTGCGAGCGAGAGCAAACCAAAACCCGTCGCCATCTCGATGGCGGCCGAGGAGCTGAGACCGGAGCCAAGGGGGATGTCGCTGTCGATGAGGATGTCGACGCCGACGAGCCGGTGGCCCGCCGACTCGAGCATGAAGGCGAGACCGCGTACGTAGTCCGTCCAATCATGCCGCGGACGCGGGTCGACCTCGTCGAGGTCGAACTCCGCGGTCTTGTCCACCGTCAGGGAGCGCACCCTCACCCTGCGATCGTCGCGAGGAGAGAACGCCGCCCAGGTCGCGTATTGCACGGCAACCGGCAGCACGAAGCCGTCGTTGTAGTCCGTGTGGTCCCCGATGAGGTTGACGCGCCCGGGAGCCCGGAAGATCGTCGGATCGCGGCCCCAGGTTTCCGGGAACATCGTCCGGAGCCGGGTCGCGATCGGTGAGCGAGTTTCCACGGAGCGCTTCCTAAGAGATCGGACTCTGGCGGTCCGACTGTGGACAGGTGTCCGGCTCGGTCAGCACAGAAGGCGCCCGATCGGGGAGTTGAACACGTGCCGATTATGCACCTTCCCCCGCTGTCCGAGGTGCTGTCGCGGTCGCGTCAATCAACGGTTCTTGCGCCTGGGAACGTGGGGTGTTCTGGCGGGGCCGGATCTCGTTGGTCGGCCGAGAGGGACTTCCCGCCCGCTTTATGCGGCAGGAACCTCGCGCGGGCAAGATAAGGCAATGAGCGAGAAGGTGTTCTCTCTCGTCGCCGACGTCAGTTCCGAGGATCCGTCGGCGATCGCGCCTGTGCTGCATCGGCTCGTCGGTGGTCAGATCACCGCGACTGACGACGGGTTCCATGTCGTGGCCGAGCTGACTGGCGAAAGCGCGCGGGACCTCAACCGTGCCCTCCTCTCGGCGCTGAGGCGGGTCGAGCGGCGCACTCGGTTGCGATCGCAGTGGACGGCCGGGGGGACGACCCAGCGGTTCTTCGATTACGTGCCCAAGGGAACCCGGGACGAGCGCCGCGGCTGATCGTTGACTCGAGGAGCGCGGCCGCATCAAGCGAACCGAAGGCACGACGGAAGTGGAGGTGGCGGGAATCGAACCCGCGTCCTTCGGGTTCTCGATGGGCCTTCTCCGAGCGCAGCCGACGGGAAGTTCTCAGATCCCGCCTCTCCGTCGGCAGCGGCGCAGGATCCCAGTCAGCTGAGTTGTCCCCGGGCGACGCGCTGACGGCATTGCTCAGGTGAGTCCCGCTAGATGACGCCTGGTCCCGACCCGCGGGGCCTAGATCGGACAGACGTTGCTGCTACTTAGGCAGCAAGCTCGAGCTGATGCTCGGCGTTTGTTTTGTTTTCCGGCTCTTTTACGTGGATTCGGAGACCACGGCTCGCTTCTCCCACCTTGACGACCGAAGTCGAAGCCTGTCACCCCCTCGGATGGTGCCAGTCAGGCGACTGGCACGCGGATATTGGGCGCCGGCAGGTGCCGGCTCGAACATTCTACCGCTCGGCCGGAAGCGCTCCCCGGGCACATCCCGGGCTTCGGCGTCAGTCGCGCATTCCCTTCATCGCGCGCTCGGCCTCGCGCCCCGCCTCGCGCTCCGCGATCGCACGGCGCTTGTCGTACATCCGCCGCCCGCGGGCGAGCGCGAGCTCGACCTTGGCACGTCCGGCTTTGAAGTACACCGAGAGAGGGACGAGCGTTAGCGACTGCTGCGCGACCCGTCCCTGGAGCTCGTCGATCTGCCTGCGGTGGAGGAGGAGCTTGCGCGGCCGGTCAGCTTCCACGGCTCCGAAGCCGCTCGAGTACTCGTACGGCGCGATCCGCGCGCCGAGCAGCCAGGCCTCACCGTCCTCGACGCGGGCGTAGGCGTCCTGCAGGCTGACGTGGCCGGCGCGGACCGATTTCACCTCGGCGCCTTTCAGTTCGAGCCCCGCCTCGAACGTGTCGAGGATGTCGTACTCGTGCCGGGCCCGCCGATTCCGCGCCACCGGCCGGATCGGCTCGCGTTCGATCCGTGTCGAGCCGGTCACGGCCCGTGGCCTGGCCGGCCGTCGTCTCGGGGATCGCGTTGCCATGATCCGAGACGGTAGCCTCCCTGCCCGATGGGCTCTTCTTACCCTCCCGGGGCGTCGCCGCGTGAAGAAGAATCGCAACTGGTCCTCGACGAGGCGCTCGCCGTCGAGATGACGGTGCACTGCCTGCGGACCTTCCCGACCGAGGGCTGTGGGCTGATCGCCGGCGATGGCGCCAGCGGCCGGGTCGTGCGATGGTTCCCCGTCCGGAACAGCGCCGCTTCTGCCCGCCTCTACGTCGTCGACCCGGAGGACCACCTTCGAGCGGACCGGGAGGCGGAGGAGGAGGGTCTGGAGATCATCGGTGTCTTCCACTCCCACACGCACACCGACGCCTATCCGTCGGCGACCGACGTCGCCCAGGCCCCCGATCCGGGGTGGCACTACATCCTGGTCTCGCTGCGTGGCGAGGTTGGTTCGATGCGGTCCTTCCGGATCCGCGAGGGGGTCGTCACGGAGGAGCCCGTCATTCTCGTCTGAGTGGCGGTGCGGCCCGGGCGCATCTGCCCAGCTCGGGGCGACCGGAATCCGACCGGGCGTCGTTAGAATATGACCTGTTCGGTCAGCATTCGAGCGACGAGATTCCACGGAGGTTCCGGTGCCGGTTGAAGTGAGGCTCCCGACGCTGCTGCGTCCCGCGACGGGGGGTAGGGCGAAGGTGTCCGCCGACGGTACGACGGTCGGCGAGGTGCTCCGTTCTGTCATCTCCGAACATCCCGCGCTGGGTGCGCAGGTCATGACCGCCGACGGCGAGCTACACCACTTCGTCAACGTCTACGTGAACGACGACGACGTGCGCTACCTCGAACGACTCGACACCCGGGTGGCGAGCAACGACGTCGTGTCGATCCTGCCGGCGGTGGCAGGCGGCGCGACCTAGGCGCGCGGCAGTCGGCGATGCTCGTCCAGGACGTCTTGGGGTTGATCGGGAACACGCCGATGGTCGACGTCTCCGGGTTGAGTCCGAACCCGGAGGTGCGCATCGTCGTGAAGCTCGAGGGGGCGAATCCCGGCGGATCGGTGAAGGATCGCGTCGCGCGTTACCTCGTCGAAGACGCGGAGGACCGGGGGGTGCTGACGCCGGGCGCGACCCTGCTCGAACCGTCGTCCGGCAACACGGGCATCGGTCTCGCCCTGATCAGCCGTGTCAAGGGCTATCACCTCAAAGTCGTGCTCCCCGAGAACGTCTCGGCGGAGCGTCGGCAGTTGCTCGAGGTCTGGGGAGCCGAGATCATCTCCTCGCCGGGAGCGGAGGGGTCCAACGGGGCAGTCCGCCTCGCCCGGCAGCTCGCGGTGTCGCATCCCGAATGGGTCTTCCTCTACCAGTACGGGAATCCGGCGAACCCGCGGGCCCATTACGAGACGACCGGGCCCGAGATCTGGCGGGACGTCCCGGAGGTGACGCACTTCGTCGCCGGCCTCGGGACGAGCGGCACCCTTCTCGGGGTCGGCCGGTTCCTCAAAGAGCAGAACCCCGACATCGAGGTATGGGCGGTCGAGCCTCCCGCCGGGGAGGCGGTCGACGGCCTGCGCACCCTCGACGACGGGTTCATCCCGCCGATCTTCACGAACCTGGGCGGAGAGAAGCTGCTCGATCGCAAGACGGTGATCGGTCCGAAGGACTCGGTGGAGTGGACGCGGCGTCTCGCCGACGTCGGCATCTTTGCCGGGCTCTCGACGGGTGCGGCCATGGCCGGTGCCGCGCGTTGTGCGACCCAGATCCCCGTCGGCGTGATCGTCGTGCTGTCCCCGGACGGGGGATGGAAGTACCTGTCCGCCGACGTCTGGACGGGGGACCTCGACGCGGTGGTGAGGCGCGCCCGGCAGTCCGTCTACTTCTGAGGCTCACCTCGGTCAAGAGGCCCGATTCGGCGCCAACGCCTAACCTGGGCCGGAAGATGAACGATCGGCCCATTGGCGTTTTCGACAGCGGATTCGGCGGTCTGACGGTCGCGCGCCGCGCTGATCGATCTCCTCCGTGACGAGGACATCGTCTACGTCGGCGACACCGGCCGGTATCCGTACGGGCCGCGTCCAGTCGACGAGGTCCGGCGGTTCTCCCACGAGATCGCCGACTATCTCGTGCGGGTCGAAGACGTGAAGATGATCGTCGTCGCCTGCAACACGGCATCGTCGGTGGCGCTCGACGAGTTGCGCTACGACTTCGACGTTCCGATTGTCGGAGTGATCGAACCAGGAGCGCGTGCTGCCGTGGCAGCGACGCGCAATGGCGAGATCGGCGTGATCGGTACGACCGGCACGATCGCCTCCGGCGCGTACCAGCGAGCCGCCGCAGCGATCCACGGCGTCCAGCGAGTGCACTGCGCCGCCTGTCCGGGCTTCGTCGAATTCGTCGAGCGTGGCGAGCTCGACGGCGACCCGGTCCATGTTCTGGCCGAGCGACTCCTCGAACCCCTGAAGGAAGCTGGCATCGACACGTTGTTACTGGGTTGCACGCACTACCCCTTCCTCGCCCGGACGATCGCGGACGTCATGGGTCGCGACGTCGTCCTCGTTTCGTCAGCTGAGGAGACGGCGTTCGACGTGCGAGCCATCCTCGAGGCGACGGGGCTTGGCCGCCGGATCCCCTCGAAAGGGACTCACCGGTTCGTATCGTCCGGCGACCTGGGGTGGTTCGTCGCGATGGGGAGCCGTCTGCTGGGGCCGGAACTCGTCGCGGCGGAATCCGTCGTGTTCGGCGGGTGACCAGGTGCGGGTTGATCCGCCAAGGTGGCCCCACCGCGCGTCCGGGTGCGCGGCGGGTACGGTCGTCGGGACGGTCGCGTCTCGCGGCGGCCGACCAGGGACGCAAGGCGACGGGGACTGACCCAAGATGACGAGCGAGGTTCGCCACGACGGGCGTAGGCCGGATGAGCTGCGGCCCTTCGAGATCGTCCGGGATTTCACCGAGTTCGCCGCGGGGTCGGTGCTCGTCACGATGGGCCGCACGAAGGTCCTTTGCACGGCGTCGGTCGACGCCGAGCTCCCGCGGTGGTTGCGTGGTTCGGGCAAGGGGTGGGTGACCGCCGAGTACTCGCTACTTCCCGGTTCGTCGTCCGAACGTGTGCCGCGCGAGGCAACGAAAGGTCGCCAGTCAGGACGCACGCAGGAGATCCAGCGTCTCATCGGGAGATCGCTCCGCGCGGTGTGCAACCTGAAGGCGCTCGGGGAACGCCAGATCATCTTGGACTGTGACGTCCTTCAGGCCGACGGTGGGACAAGGACGGCGGCAATCACGGGGGCGTTCGTCGCCCTGCACGACGCGTGCGCGCGCCTCGTCGCGGAGGGCGTGCTCAGCGCCGTCCCGTTGCTCGACTCGGTCGGCGCGGTGTCCGTCGGTCTGGTCGACGGGGTCGCGATGGTGGACCTCGACTACGAGGAAGATGCCCGGGCCGGGGTCGACATGAACGTCGTCATGACGGGTTCGGGCCTTTTCGTCGAGGTCCAGGGGACAGCCGAACGCGACCCGTTCCCGCCAACGACGCTCGACGAGCTGCTCGAACTGGCCGGCGCGGGCATCCGGAGCCTGCTCGCCTGCGACGAGGTGATGCTCGCGACCCCGCCGTCCCCCCGGATCGCCGGGTGAGTGCAGACTCCGGCCGTTTGCGGCTCGTCATCGCGTCGGCGAACCCCGCCAAGGCGCGCGAGATGCTCGAGATCCTGCGCGGCGTCCTCGACGAACGCGTCGAGTTCGTGGCACGACCCGAGCACATGCCGGCCGTCGAGGAGGACGGCGAGACGCTCGAGGAGAACGCCCGCCTGAAGGCGGAGGCGGTGCGGTCGGCGACCGGAATCGGCGCCGTGGCCGATGACACCGGATTCGAGGTAGACGCGCTCGGCGGGCTGCCGGGTGTGCGCGCCGCGCGCTTCGCGGGGCCCGACGGGAATTCCGCCGCCAACGTCGCGAAACTCCTCGCCGCGCTCGGTGACCGCAAGGACCGCCGTGCCCGCTTCCGCACGGTCGCCCTGGCGATCCTGGTGGACGGGACCGAGCTCGTGGGGACCGGGACGCTCGAAGGGACGATCACCATAGGCCCACGCGGCACAGGCGGCTTCGGCTACGACCCGGTGTTCATCCCCGACTCGGGTGACGGACGGACGCTCGCCGAGATGGACGCTGGCGCCAAGCATGAGATCTCACACCGCGGGCGGGCCCTCCGGGCACTCGCCGGGCGATTTGAGGCGTACCTGGCGGACCCGACGGGGTAGTCCGCGCGGCCCGAGGCGCCGCGGCGTCGGTGTACGGTTCGAGGCTGTGGGGCGGGGCGCGCTAGGTTCGCAACGTGTCCGTTCGCTACCGCTGCCTGGGATGCGGGAACCTGACCCGATTCGATGTCGTGTCGACGCGGCGGACGCGGGCTTTTTGGCATTTCACCCTGGGTGGCGAGCACGCGATCGACGAGGAGGAGGTCCTCGACGAGGCGGTCGAATCCGTGACGTGCCGATGGTGCGGGAAATCTTCGGCGATCGAGGTGTTCGAGGAGCCTGGGGTGGCAGTCGCCGGCGGAGCGACCGCGACGGCTGGGGAGGCGGCCGCACCGCTTTGATACACCCGGGAGCCATCATGATCTGCGTCGGGCTCGGCGCGGTGCTCCGAGGTGACCGAGGGAGCGGTGATGGCCAGGGAAACGCTCACGATCAGCTGCGACACCTGCAGCCACGAGGGGACGTCGGCCTGTGACGACTGCGTCGTCAGTTTCCTGCTCGGTCGCGACCCCGCCGACGCGATCATCATCGATGCCGCCGAGGCGAGGGCGGTGCGCGTTTTTGAAATGGCCGGCCTGCTTCCAGCGCTCCGGCACGAGAAGCGAGCCGGCTGAGCGTTCCGGCGCACCGCACGCTCCTGTCGAGGGGGCGCGCAACTGGTGACGCACCTTCTCGTCACCAACGACTATCCGCCCAAGGTCGGCGGCATCCAGTCCTACCTCTGGGAGTACTGGCGACGGCTTTCCCCAGGACGGGCCTCGGTGCTGACGATCGACCAAGCCGGCGCCGGGGAGTTCGACGCCGCGGCACCCCACGCGATCGAGCGGGAAAAGACGCGGATGCTCTTGCCGACGCGGGGGCTCGTGGCGCGCGTCCGGCAACTCGCGGACGATCGGGGTGCTTCGCTCGTCGTGCTCGATCCCGCCTTGCCGGTCGGTCTTGTCGGACCGAAGCTCGGCTTGCCCTACGCGATCGTCCTCCACGGCGCCGAGGTGACCGTCGCGGCGCGCCTTCCGGTGACGTCACGACTGCTCCGACGGGTGCTCGTCGGCGCGGACTTGGTGATCGCGGCTGGCGGTTACCCGGCCGACGAGGCCCGCCGACTCGCGGGAGAGGACCTGCCCGAAGTCGTCGTCGCCCCGCCGGGCGTCGACGTGCGCCGCTTTCACCCGCTCGCCGCCGAGGAGATCTCCTCGGTCAGGCGGCGTTTCGGGTTGCCGGAAGCCGGTCGTCTCGTCGTATCGGTGAGCCGACTCGTGTCCCGAAAGGGCATGGATGTGCTGATCGAGGCGTCGACGGCGCTCGCCGCCGAGCATCCGGACCTCGTCGTGGCGATCGCCGGAGCTGGGCGGGACGCCCGGCGGCTCGCGTCGCTCGCGCGGCGCCTCGACGCTCCGGTGCGTTTCCTCGGCCGGGTGAGCGACGAGGATCTGCCCGGCCTCGTCGGGGCGGCGGATATCGCGGCCGTGCTCTGTCGCTCCCGTTGGGGTGGTCTGGAGCAGGAGGGCTTCGGCATCGTCTTCCTCGAGGCGGCCGCGACAGGGGTGCCCCAGGTCGCGGGCCGCAGCGGGGGCTCGCACGAGGCGGTCGTCGACGGCGTGACGGGTCTCGTCGTCGACCGGCCCGGTGACGTGGCCGTGGCGACGAGGGCGTTGGCCGCGCTGTTGGACGACGAGGGCCGGCGGCTTGAACTGGGCGCGGCGGCCCGGCGGCGCGCCTGTGCCGAGTTCGACTACGACATCCTCGCCCCCCGGCTCGACGCCGCGCTGCGGGCCGCCGAGGAGTGAGGATCGCCGCGCGACGCCGGCCGGCCTGCTACACAAGCGTTGGTCGCCGTGAGAGGCTGGATGGAGCCCTCGACGGGGTCGAAAGGAGCGGACCGTGGAGCACACGGCCCAGAAGATGACGATCGCGGGGACGCCGGAGCGTTGCTTCGCGGTCGTGACCGACCTCGAGCGGTACCCGGAGTGGGTCGCCGACGTGAAGGAGGTCAGTGTCCTTTCTCGTGACCCTGAGGGCCGTCCGTCGACCGTGAGCTTCCGGGCCGGGGCCTTCGGCCGGAGCACGAGCTACGTCCTCAGCTACGACTACTCGAACGCACCTTTCGCGGTGGCGTGGACGCAGAAGGACGGGGACCTCACGAGCCGGCTCGACGGCCGTTACGAGTTCCACGCCGGGCCGGACGGAACGACCGAGGTGCGCTACGAGCTCTCCGTCGAGCTGCGCGTGCCCATCCCCGGGTTCGTGAAACGGCGAGCCGAGGCCCACATCCTGCACGCGGCGGTGCGTGACCTCAAAGCCCGCGTGGAAAGCGGATCCTGAGCGTCATCGGGCGTTCGACCATGCGCGTCGGCGTCATCCTCCCTTCGTTCGAACCGTCGGTCGACGCGGCCCGGTCGTGCGCCGCCGAGGCGGAGGACGCGGGGATCCACGGTCTTTTCGCCTACGACCACCTCTGGCCGCCGGGCACCCCGGGGCGGTCGGCGATCGCACCGTTCCCGCTGCTGGGGATGCTCGCAGCGATCACCGAGCGCGTCTTCCTCGGTACCCTCGTCGCCCGGATCGGCCTCGTGCCCGAAGACGTGCTCGTCGCCGAGTTCCGGACCCTGAACCTGGTGAGCGGCGGTCGGTTGATCGCCGGGATCGGGGCGGGGGATCACCGCAGCGCGCCCGAGAACCTCGCCTACGGGCTCGAGCCCCAGGGTGTGGCCGAGCGACGGCAGGCGATCCACACCGTCGGCGCGGCGCTCGTCGAGGAGCGCATCCCGGTCTGGATCGGGGCCGGTGCGACGCCGACGAATGCGATCGCCCGCGAGATCGGGGCGACGATCAACGTCTTTGGGGCGGGGGTCGGCAGGGTCGCCGAGCTCGGTCGTGACTGCGCCGTCTCCTGGGGCGGGGTCCTCGCGCGGACGCGCCCGGCGGCGGCGACCCAGCTGCGGGCACTCGCCGACGCCGGCGCCACCTGGGCCGTCGTCGGGTGGCCGCATTCTGCGGCGCCGGTCGTTGCCGCGGCCCGGGCGGCGGGCATCCCGCTCGGCTGGTGAGGTGGGCTCGGACCGTCGGAGCCGTCCAGTAGCCTCGGCGGGATCGTGGGTCGAAGACGTCGGCGCGCGCTGCGTGGCGGGGAGGGTGGAGGCTCGGACAGCTGCCCCACGGGGCTCAGCGGGCCCTCCTGGCACGCCAGCCCCGTCGAAAACAGTCATTGACAGCCCTGTAACTACGGTGGTGTACTTATCTCCTCATCTAGTGGTGTTGGCTCCATAAACCACTACATATTGTGTGTATGGGGCGCTGGGGGGAAGCATCGCCAGGTCGTGGTCAGGGTTCGGAACCGAAGCGCCGCAGACGACGCGGAGGGGGAGCAGAACGATGGCGGTAGCGGACGAGCGGGTCGACATCGGCGTGCGACGCCACTTCACCAAGCCGGGCCGGCATCCCTACGACGCCGTCGAGTGGGAGCGCCGGGATTCGATCATCTCGGACTACCGGACGGGAGAGGTCGCCTTCGAGCAGCTCGCGGTGGAGGTCCCGAAGACCTGGTCGATGAACGCGACGAACATCCTCGCCCAGAAGTACTTCCGCGGACCGCTCGGCGCGCCGGAGCGCGAGAGCTCGTTGCGCCAGGTCGTCGACCGTGTCGTCGACACGATCACGGCGTGGGGCGTCCGTGACGGCTACTTCGCCGACGACGCCGAGGCGTCGGCGTTCAACGACGAGCTGAAGTACCTGATCGTCACCCAGAAGGCCTCCTTCAACTCACCGGTCTGGTTCAACATCGGCGTGGCAGGCGTGCCCCAGCAGGCCTCGGCGTGCTTCATTCTCGCCGTGGAGGACTCGATGCCCTCGATCCTCAACTGGTACGTCGAGGAGGGGACGATCTTCAAGGGCGGATCGGGGGCGGGCGTGAACCTCTCGAGGATCCGCAGCTCGCGCGAGCTCCTCGGTGGCGGGGGCACGGCCTCGGGCCCCGTGAGCTTCATGCGCGGCGCCGACGCCTCGGCCGGCACGATCAAGTCCGGGGGCAAGACGCGCCGCGCGGCGAAGATGGTCATTCTCGACGTCGACCACCCCGACATTCGGGAGTTCGTCTGGTGCAAGGCCCGCGAGGAACGCAAGGCCCGCGCCCTCGCCGCGGCGGGGTTCGACATGGACCTCGACGGTGAGGACAGCCATTCGATCCAGTACCAGAACGCGAACAACTCGGTTCGCGTCAGCGACGAATTCATGGAGGCCGTCCTCGCTGACGGCGGCTGGGGCCTTATCGCCCGCACGAGTCACGCGACGATCGAGACGGTACGGGCGAGAGAGCTCTTCCACGAGATCGCCCAGGCGGCCTGGGAGTGCGCCGACCCGGGGTTGCAGTTCGACTCGACGATCAACCGCTGGCACACGGCGCCGAACACCGGCCGGATCAACGCCTCGAACCCCTGCAGCGAATACGTCCACCTCGACAACTCGGCGTGCAACCTGGCGAGCATCAACCTGCTGCAGTTCCTCGGCACCGACGGCGCGTTCAACACGAAGGGTTTCAAGGCGGCCGTCGAGGTCGTCTTCACCGCGCAGGAGATCCTCGTCGGCAACGCGGACTACCCGACGGAGAAGATCGCCGAGACGACGCGGCGGTTCCGGGAGATCGGCCTCGGCTACGCGAACCTCGGGGCGATGCTGATGGCGCTCGGCATGCCGTACGACTCGGACGAGGCCCGCGCCGTCGCGGCGGCGGTGACCTCGCTCATGACCGGGCACGCCTACGCGACGTCGGCCCGGATCGCGGCCCGGATGGGACCGTTCGCGGGCTTCCACGAGAACGCCGAGCCGATGCGGAACGTGCTGCGGATGCACCGTGACGCGATCGAGGCGATCGACGCCTCGCTGGTGCCGATCTCGTTGCTGAGCGCGGCGCGCGGGGCCTGGAACGAGGCGATCGAGCTCGGCGACGCCCACGGGGTGAGGAACTCGCAGGCGACCGTGCTCGCGCCCACCGGGACGATCTCGTTCTTGATGGACTGCGACACGACGGGCATCGAGCCGGACCTCGGGCTCGTGAAGACGAAGAAGCTCGTCGGTGGCGGGACGATGTCGATCGTCAACCAGACGGTGCCGCGAGCGCTGCGCCGTCTTGGCTACTCCGACGGCGAGATCGTCGAGATCGTCGCCTACATCGACGAGCACAAGTCGATCCTCGGCTCGCCGTACCTGAGGGCCGAGCACCTGCCGGTGTTCGCCTGCTCGATGGGTGAGAACTCCATCCAGTATCTCGGCCACGTGAAGATGATGGCGGCGGTGCAGCCGTTCATCTCGGGGGCGATCTCGAAGACGGTGAACATGCCGGAGGACGTGAGCGTCGCCGACGTCGAACAGCTGCACGTCGACGCCTGGAAGATGGGCCTCAAGGCGGTCGCGATCTACCGGGACAACTGCAAGGTCGCGCAGCCCCTGTCGACGACGAAGATCCCCGGCGAGCTCGGCGCGGACGACTCCGTGCGCGTCGGCGAGCTGCACGCCCGCATCGCCGAGCTGGAGGACGCGCTCGCCGGGCACGTCACCGCTCCCGATGCGACGACGAGGACCCGTCTGCCGCGCCGCCGCCGCTCCTACACCTTCGCCTTCCGTGTGGCCGACTGCGACGGCTACGTGACGGTGGGGGAGTACGAGGACGGACGCCCCGGCGAGGTCTTCTTGAAGGTCTCTAAGCAGGGATCGACCCTTTCGGGGGTCATGGACGCCTTCGCGATCGCGGTGAGCCTCGGCCTCCAGCACGGCGTGCCGCTGGCGACGTTCGTCCGCAAGTACACGAACATGCGCTTCGAGCCCGCCGGGATCACCGACGACCCGGACCTGAGGATCGCGTCAAGCCTTGTTGATTTCATCTTCCGGCGCCTCGCCCTCGATTACCTGCCCTACGACGATCGGGTCGAGCTCGGCATCCTGTCGACCGGCGAACGCAAGCAGCCGACGCTGCCAGGCCTCGAGGACATCGAGCTCGCCGACGCCGCCAAGCGCGAGCAGGAGCGGTTCGGCGAGGGCGGGGACAGCCTGGCGGCCGTTCACCGGATGTCGCTCGAGAAAGGCGACGCGCCGTTCTGCTACTCCTGTGGCAACGTCATGCAGCGGGCCGGCACCTGCTACGCCTGTCCGAGCTGCGGCGCGACGAGCGGCTGCTCGTAGCTCGCGGCGTCACCGACCGCGGCGGTCAAGCGCCCACTGGCGTCCGACGTGCCCGGCGTTGATCTGCATCGTATGGGCGATCGAGACATCGGGGATTCTCCCGCTCGACCGTGAGCGGTCGAGCGGCGAGTCGTACCCAACGTCCCCGGCGCGTGCACCTCCGCCCGGTCAGCGAGCGGCCGTCGGTGTGTCGCACGCGCCGCCGGATCCTAGAGTCGTGGCGCGAACCGCCGCCGTGCACGTCACGGGCCCGACACAGGAGATGCGATGGAAATACCGTCTGAGCCGTTCCGGACCGTGATCGAGCCGTTCCGGATCCACGCCGTCGAACCGCTCGCCATGACGACGCCGGAATACCGCGGCGCGGCCATCCGCGCCGCGGGTTACAACCTTTTCAACCTCGCTTCGTCCGACGTGCTCATCGACCTGCTGACCGACTCCGGCACCGGCGCGATGAGCCGCGACCAGTGGTCGGCGATCCAGCACGGTGACGAGTCCTACGCGGGGTCCCCGTCCTGGGAGATCTTCCGGAAGGCCGTCACCGAGCTGTTCCCCTTCCGGCACGTCATTCCGACACACCAGGGCCGCGCCGCGGAGAAGATCCTCTTCACCGTCGTTGGCGGTCCCGGACGGGTCATCCCGAGCAACACGCACTTCGACACGACACGGGCGAACATCGAATTCACCGGGGCCGAGGCGGTCGACCTCGTCATCGCGGAGGGACGCGACCCGAGGGCGCTCCACCCGTTCAAGGGGAACGTCGACGTGGCGGCGCTCGACGCGCTGCTGGCGAGCCGCGGCAAGGCGAACGTCCCAGTGGTGATGGTGACCGTGACGAACAACTCGGGTGGCGGCCAACCGGTGAGCCTGGAGAACCTGCACGCCGTGCGGGCGGTCTGTGACGCGCACGGGGTGGCGTTGTTCCTCGACGCGTGTCGTTTCGCCGAGAACGCCTGGTTCATCCGTGCCCGCGAGCCCGGGCAGGGGGAGCGGGAGGTCGCCGACATCGTGCGCGAGATGGCGAGTCTCGCCGACGGGATGACGATGAGCGCGAAGAAGGATCCGCTCTGCAACATCGGGGGCTGGCTCGCCTGCAACGACGACGCCCTCGCCGAGGCGGCGCGGAACCTGCTCATCTTGACCGAGGGATTCCCGACCTACGGCGGCCTCGCGGGGCGCGACCTCGAGGCGATCGCGCAGGGACTGAAGGAGGCGGTCTCGCACGACTACTTGCAGTACCGGATCCGCTCGACCGCGTACCTCGGCGAGGCGCTCGATCACGCCGGTATTCCTGTCGTCCTGCCGATCGGCGGCCACGCCGTCTACATCGACGCCCGGGCGATGCTCTCCCATATCCCGCCGCTCGAGTATCCGGGGCAGGCACTTTCGGTCGCCCTCTACGAGGCGGGCGGTGTGCGCACCTCGGAGATCGGCACCGTCATGTTCGGCCGGCAGCCGGATGGATCGGAGAAGCCGGCGACGATGGACCTCGTGCGGCTCGCCATCCCCCGTCGGACCTACACCCAGAGCCACATCGATTACGTGATCGAGGTGTGCCAGTTGGTCCAGGCGCGCGCCTCCCAACTTCCCGGGTTCCGGATCGTGGCCGAACCCAGGCAGCTTCGGCACTTCACGGCGCGCTTCGAACCGCTCGCCTGACTCGGCGTCGGGCAAGTCGGCCCGCGGCGGCCACGCGGCCCGCCCGGGGTCAGTCGCGTCGCGCGACGCGACCCGCGGACAGGATCTCGCGGATCGTGTCCGCTGCGTCCCAGATGTCGACGAAGCGCAGGTACAACGGCGCGATGCCAAGGCGGACAAGGTCCGGTTCGCGGTGGTCACCGATCACGCCCCGTCGCGCGAGGGCCGCGAGGAACGAGCGCGCCTCAGGATGGCGCAGCGTGACCTGACTGCCGCGCAGACGCGGGTCGCGGGGCGAGACGAGCTCGAAGCGCCCTGGGACGAAACACGGCTCGAGGAGCTCGATGAGCAGGTCGCAGAGCTCCTGGCCCTTGGCGAGGAGCGCTGCGAGCTCGACGTGATCCCAGACCTCGAGACTGCCCTCGAGCGATGCGTACGAAAGGATCGGTGGGGTGCCGCAGGCGAACCGTCGGATGCCCGGCGCCGGCACGTAGGCGGGTTCGAACCCGAAGGGACGCGCGTGGCCATGCCAGCCGACAAGGGGTTGGCGCGCGACGTCGTGGAGCCGGGACGCCGCGAAGACGAACGCCGGAGAGCCGGGCCCGCCGTTCAGGAACTTGTAGGTGCACCCGACCGCGAAGTCGACGTCGCAGCCGTCGACGTCGAGCGGGACCGCACCGACGCTGTGCGAAAGGTCCCAGATGATGACGGCGCCGTTGTCGTGGGCCGCCCGTGTGATCTCGGCCATCGGATAGAGGCGGGCGCTGCGGTAATCGACGTGCGTCAGCGCGACGAGCGCGACGGATTCGTCGATCGCGCCGGCGGCGTCGTCGGGGGTCTCGACACGGCGCACGGAGTAGTCACCCGCCAGCTCGGCGGCACTGTCGATGATGTAGAGGTCGGTCGGGAAGTTGTCACGGTCGGTGACGATCACCCGCCGGTCAGGCCGCATCCGCAGCGCGGCGACGACGACCTTGAAGGTGTTCACCGAGGTCGAGTCCCCGACGATGACCTCCTCGGGCCGCGCCCCGATGAGGGGGGCGATGCGCGCGCCGAGCGCCAGGGGCTTGTCCCACCAACCAGCCGAGTCCCAGCTGCGGATGAGACCTTGGCCCCATTCGGTTCGGAGCGTCCGGTTCACGCGGGCAATCGCCGGGCGCGGGAGCGGCCCGAGCGAGTTGCCGTCGAGGTAGATGAGGCCGTCGGGAAGGTCGAAGAAATCACGAAGCCCGGCGAGGGCGTCCGCCTCGTCCCGGGCTGCGCAGTCGGCGCGGCGCGGTGCCGTGATCGGTGCGCGCCGGCCGCCCACGACCCGTCGCCCGTCCCGCCGATCGCCTACGCCGCGCCCTCGCCGAGGTAGGCGGCGCGGACGCGCGGGTCCTGGAGTAGAACGTCGGCCCGGTCCGACATGACGATCGAGCCGTTCTCGAGGACGTAGGCCCGGTCGGCGAGATGGAGCGCCTGGGAGGCGTTCTGCTCGACGAGGAGGATCGTCGTGCCCTCGTCGCGGATCTCCCGGATGATCTGGAAGATCGTCTTCACGAACATCGGCGCGAGCCCCATCGAGGGCTCGTCGAAAAGCAGGAGACGCGGGCTGCTCATGAGAGAGCGCGCGATCGCGAGCATCTGTTGCTCGCCCCCCGAAAGCGTCCCGCCGTCCTGTCGGCGGCGCTCGGCGAGGACGGGGAAGAGGGCGTAGACGCGCTCGAGGTTCTTCGAGACGTTGCCCTGGTGGAGGTAGGCGCCCATCTCGAGGTTCTCCAGGACTGTCATCATCGGGAAGATGCGGCGCCCCTCGGGCACGTGTCCGACGCCGAGCCCCACGATGTCGTGGCTCGGCGTGCGTTGGATCGGCGCGCCGTCGAAAAGGACCGTCCCGGAATTCGGGTGGATGAGCCCCGAGATCGTCCGCAGGGTCGTCGACTTGCCGGCGCCGTTGGCGCCGAGCAGGGCGACGATCTCGCCCGGATCGACGGCGAGGCTGACCCCACGCAGCGCCCGGATGGGTCCGTAGCGGACCTCGACGTGGTCGAGCTCGAGCAGCACGGCTACTCGGCCCCCTCATCAGTGGCGTCGGGCGGGACGTGCTCGCCGTCCCCGTCATCCGCCGGCGCGCCGAGGTAGGCCTCGATGACGTCAGGATTGTGCTGCACCTCGGACGGCGTGCCCGAGGCGATCACCCGGCCGAAATTGAGGACGATGATCCGTTCGGCGAGTGACATGACGAGGCCCATGTCGTGCTCAATGAGGAGCACGGTGACTCCGAGCTCGTTGTTCACACGACGGATGAGCGTGGCGAGCTCGATCTTCTCCGCCGGGTTCGTCCCGGCGGCCGGCTCGTCGAGGAGCAGGAGCTGCGGGCTCGTCCCGAGGGCGCGGGCGATCTCCAGCCGCCGTCGCGCCCCGTAGGGAAGGGCGCTGGCGAGTTCGTTGGCCCGCGAGCGAAGGCCGACGAAATCGAGGAGGTGCGCCGCACGCGCGTCGCCCTCACGCTCTTCTTTTCTCGTGCGGGGCAGGCGCAGCATCGCCCCGACGGGCCCGGTGTGCTGGCGCGACTCGACCCCGATCTTCACGTTCTCGAACGCGGTGAGGGCGTTGAAGAGCCTGCTCGTCTGGAAGGTCCGCGCGATCCCGAGGCGGTTGATGCGGTGCGGCTTGCGGCCGACGATCTGGGTGGCGCTGCCCTCGTGGGCGTAGAAGTTGATGGAGCCCACCTGCGGGTGGTAGACGCCGGTGAGGCAGTTGAAAAGGCACGTCTTGCCGGCTCCGTTCGGGCCGATGACGGAGAGCAGTTCACCCCGGGCCTGGTTGAGCGTCACCTCGACGAGGCTCTTCACCCCCCCGAAGCTCAACGAGACGTTCACGACGTCGACGATGATGTCGCCGGTGACGGTCGCGGCGGTGGAGTCGACGGTCGTCGTCACGAGATCTCGCTCGAGGATCCGCTCATCGCGTCGGCCGTGCCGACGCCGTGCTCGGCGAGACCGATCTCGCGCTTTCGTCTTCGTGACGGGATCATCCCCTCGGGGCGGAAGATCATCATGATCACAAGGATCGCGCCGAGGTAGATGAACAGGTCCTGATCCTGGAACCCGAACAACGGGTGCTCCCGCAGGTACCAGGGGAACCACTGGAGCACGGCGGCCCCGAGGACGGCACCGAGCAGCGATCCCATCCCGCCGAAGATGACGAGGACGAGGATGAGGATGGAGAGCTGGACCGTGAAGTCGCCGGGTTCGATGAACGAGATCTTGCTGGACTCGAGCATTCCCGCGAAGCCTGACGTCGACGCCCCGATGGCGAAGGCGAGGATCTTGTACTTCAACACGTTGATCCCGGTCGACTCGGCGGCGACCTCGTCCTCTCGGATCGCCGTCCAGGCGCGGCCCACCCGCGAATGCTCGAGGAAGGAGTAGGCGATCAGCGCGAGGACGACGAACGCAAGGAGCAGGTAGTAGTAGGGAAGCGGGTCGATCAGCCACGAGTAGTGGATGTGCAACAGATTGACCGAGGGATGGGGGATTCCGATCACGCCTTGAGCGCCACCGGTCACCCCCTGCAGGTTGGTCGCGACGATCTGGATGATCTCGCCGAATCCGAGCGTCACGATCGCGAGGTAGTCGCCTCGGAGACGCAGCGTCGGTGCACCGATGAGGACACCGGCGAGCATCGCGGTGGCGATCGCGAACGGGATGGCCCAGAACGCGTTGACGACCATCGGTGGATGGACGGGGAGCGCGCCGGTCCAGTATGCGGTCGAGTAGGCGCCGATCGCGTAGAACGCGATGTAGCCGAGGTCGAGGAGGCCCGCGTAGCCGACGACGACGTTCAGGCCGATCGCGAGGAGCACGTAGATGCCGATCTGGTCGACGAGGACGTCCTGCCAGAAGGCGTTGACGTGCAAAGGAAGAATGATCGCGACCGCGAGCGCGGCGGCATAGATGAAGAGGCGCACGCGCCGGTCTGGCATCACACGCCTGGGCAGGGTCATGACATGGTCGCTCGTGCGCTTGATCACCTCGCCCCAGCGGTTCCATACGGTGATGATCGCCCAGAGGCCGACGCCGAGACCGAGGAAGTCGAGGACGCGTGGGTGGAACAGCGACCCGGTGAAACCGGAGACCGGCGCGGTGTTGCTCCCCGAGGGTCCGGTCATGAGCGCGAGCACGAGCAGACCGAACACGCAGGCGAACAGGCGCCGGATCTCGACGTTCTGTCTGGCCCATCGCACCCGGGAGACGGCGGTCGCGGCGAAGGCGCTCATGCGGACCGTCCGAGGCGCTCGCCGAGGATGCCCGTCGGCCGGATGATGAGGACGAGCACGAGGATCCCGAAGGCGATGACGTCACGCCACTCGGTCGGGGCGCAGGTGACCCCGAGGTTCTCGAAGATGCCGAGGAGCAGGCCGCCGAGCATCGCTCCTCGGATGTTGCCGATGCCGCCCAGCACCGCGGCGGTGAAGGCCTTGAGCGCCGGGGTGAATCCCATCGTGTAAACGACGCCGGAATTGAGACCGAAAAGGAACCCCGCGGCACCCCCGAGGATCCCCCCGAGGATGAAGGTCTGGGCGATGACGCGGTCGATGTTCACGCCCATGAGGCTCGCCGTCTCGGCGTCCTGGGCGACGGCACGGATCCCTCGACCGAGGCGGGTCGAAGCGACGATGCGGTCGAGGACTAAGAGCATGATCATCGCTGCGATCGCGATAACGACGTAGTAGGTCTGGACCTGGGCACCAAAGACGGTGAAGACGGTGCCATTCGTGTACGCGGCAGGCATCGAGACGGCGTTGCGGCCGAATTCCTTCCCGGCGAGGTTGTAGAGGAAGTACGACGCGCCGATCGCGCTGATGAGGAAGGCGAGTCGGGGCGCCTTTCTCCGCCGGAGGGGACGGTAGGCGACGCGCTCGAGCAGATAGGCGATCGTCGCGCCGCCGACGGCACCGGCAGCGGTGCCCAAGATGACGAGCAGGACCGAGTCCACTCCACTCGGATGGGAGTTGCCGATCACCGCGTTGAGGACGAAGTAGCCGGCGAAGCCCCCGCTCATGAAGACCTCGCTGTGGGCGAAGTTGATGAGCTGCAGCACGCCGTAGACGAGCGTGTAACCGAGAGCGATCAGCGCATAGAGGAACCCGTTGGCAATGCCGCCAATGAGGAAGCTCCAGAAGTTCTGCGTGAAGCACATCGGGTGGTTCTCCGCCGGGCCAATGCCGTCCCCCGCGGCCGGGAAGCCCGCGTCAAGCGGGTCTCCCGGCCGCGGAAGGGGCGAAGGTTAGGACGATGCGATAAGCGAGAGGGTCGAGCCGAGCTCGACGATCTTCCCGTTCTCAACCTTGTAGACGTAAATCGTCTTTCCGGAGATATTGCCGTTCTTTTCGAATGTGATCGTTTTGGTGATGCCGACGTAGGTCACCTTGTGCAGGGCCGAAATGATCGCCGCGCGGGTGACATGCGAACCGAGGGACTTCATGACCGAGATGATGACGTTCGTCGCGTCAAACGCCTCGGGGGTGTACGTCCCACTGGCGAAGCCGGCGAGCTGCTTGAACGCGGTGCCGAAGGCGTTGTCCTCGGCGTTGTTCTGCAGAGCCGCGCAGGCGCACGTGATCAGGGTGTCGCTGGCGACCGTCTTGGTCGCTTCGCTGACGTAGTGCGGGTCGAGGCTGCCGTCGTCGGACATGAGCTGGCCCTTGTAGCCCGCGGCGCGCAGCGCCTTGGCGAACAGGGCGAAGTCGCAGTAGTAGCCGCCGTAGAAGAGCAGCGGGGCCTTGCTGGAGACGACCTGCGAGGCCAGAGCGCCGTACTCCTGGACGTTGCCGGTCCCGGCCTGGCACTGGGTCGTCCCGGGGGCGGTCTGGTGGGTGAACTTCACGCCGTCGTGCGTGAGGCGAGTGTCGAGGGCTCCGACGAGGCCGGACCCGTACGAGCTCGCGTCGTCGACGGTGTAGACGGACTTCAACTTCAGAGCCTTGGCGATGTAGTCAGCGTCGTAAGGTCCCTGCGCGTTGTCGTCAGCGACGACGCGGAAGAAGTTGTTCCATCCCTCGCCGGCGAGCTGCGGGTTCGTCGCCGACGGGCTGACCGTCGCGAGGTCCGCCGCCGAGAAGATCGGCTCGGCTGCCTTCGTCGCACCGGAGAATGCCGGACCGACGACGGCCACGACCGAGGAGTTGGTGACGAGGGCCTCTGCGGCCGTCGGTGACTCGGTGGCCGATCCCTGGTCGTCCTGCTCGGAGTACTGCAACTTGAAGGGCAGCGTGCCGAAGGTCTTGCCCTCGTTCGCCCATCTGATCGCGAGCTCGACGGCGTACTTCATGTTGAGTCCGAGCTGGGCGTTGCCGCCGGAGAGCGGACCTTCGTACGCGATCGTGTACGTCGGCTTGGACGAATGCGAGGTGCTCGCCGTCGCCACTCCGCCGAACGTGCCGAGTGTCAGCGCGACCGCGACGAGCGGAACGCCGATCCTGATGATTCTTCGATGCATGAATGCCCCCTTTGATACGAAGTCGAGCCGAACTGTCCCGGACTGCGTTGGCGAGACTGTAGCCAGTTGAGCAACAGAACTGAAATCGAACCGTCATGAACGAGCCACGCCGCCGCGGGCGGCGCACGCAGGGCCGACTCCCCGGGACGAGGGTCCGCGGGCGGCGCGGCGAGTGATGGAAGCGACGTGCTGTGTTGGGCCGCGGGCCGACGGGATGATTGCCGCGGCGTTCGGTCGTCGGTCACGCCGGGGGCTTCGCCCCCGGCACCCGCCCGCGCCGCGATCTCGTGCCCGTATCCGGTGGGGTCGTGGAGAGCCAGTACCGTGCCCGATGTGGTGAAACGGCGGTCGCTGGGCCTTCCGTCGAGCGCGTCCGAGCGCACGCTCGTGGTGGCGCTCTGTGCAACGACGTTCCTGCTCTGGATCGGCGGAAGCTCGATCCTCCCGCTGCTGCCTTCGTACCTCCGCCAGCACGGATCGTCGCCCGGGCTGATCGGGCTCGTGATGGCCTCGTACTTCGCGGCGAGCGTCGTGACGCAGTTCCCGGCGGGCAGACTCTCTGACCGGATCGGGCGGCGGCCGGTGCTCGTCGCTGGCCTCGTGTTGTTCGCCCTCGGCAGCATCGGCTTCGCGCTGACGACCGGCGCGGGGTTCGCCATCGTTTCGCGGGCCCTCCAGGGCGTCGGCGCCGGCGCCGTCACGGTCGCGTCCGCGGCGACGATCGGCTCGGTAGTGGCGGTCTCCGAGCGCGGGGGTTCGTTCGGCGCACTGTACGGGAGCCAGATGGCTGCGCTCGCGGTGGGTCCGCTCGTCGGGAGCCTCATCGGAGCGACCTCGATGCGCCTGCTTTTCGTGATCGGCGCCGGGGCGGCGTTCGTCGCGGTCGTTCCGGTCGCCTCATTCATCCCCTCGAGGCGTCCCCAGGGAGTGACCGCGCGGGTTCCCGCACGCGACGAGGTCCGCGTCGAGGAACTCGAAGCACTCTCCGGCGGGGCTCCAGGCGGGCTCGGCCTCGCCGGGGCGCCGCGCGGTCTCAAGCTCTCCCCAGCGGTCGTGGGCGTCGTCTTCGCCTTCGTCGCGACGGGCGGGCTCGTCGGGGTCTACGAGGCCTGCTGGACGCTGCTGCTGAGGCTGCGCGGCGCGACGACCTTCGACGTCGGATTGTCGTGGACGCTCTTCGCCCTGCCGTTTGCCGCGCTGTCGTTGCCGGCCGGGCGACTCGCCGACCGACTCGACCGACGCGTCCTCGCCCTCGGCGGGCTGATCGCTTCGGCGGCTTTCTGCGCGGCCTATCCGTTCATCCATCTCGTGCCGCTGCTCGTCGCGCTGGGGTCGCTGGAGGCGGCATGTTCGGTCGTCGGCGCGCCGGCCGCGGTGTTGATCCTCACGGAGGCGACCGAGGCGGAAACGCAGGGCCAAGCTCAGGGCGCGATCGAGACCGGACGCACCGCGGCGACCGCGGTATCCGCGGCCGCGGCCGGCGCCCTGTTCGCTGTCGACCCCGTCATCCCGTTTGTACTGGCCGCGTCGTGCGCCGTCGTCGCCTGCGGCTTTGTCGCATGGCTATGGCGGGGCGTCGAGGGCAGGTCGGCAACAGTGGCGACGGAGGCGGCGCAGGGCGCGGGCCACTCGGTCGACACGGTCGGCGGCGAAACGTACCGGAACCCGTGAGCAACCCCCCACCGGCCGCTTGGTAGCGTCGAAGGAGTGGCACTGATCGTCGAAGGGATCGTCGTTGAAGGGGACCATCGCGGGCGCGAACTCGGGTTCCCGACGGCGAACCTCGAGCCGGCGGACGGACGGGGATGTCCCGAGGACGGCGTCTACGCCGGCTTTGTCGTCAGGGCCGACGGGACGAGGCACGTTTCTGCGATCTCGGTTGGTCGACGGCCCACCTATTACGACGACGAAGGGCGCCTGGTCGTCGAGGCGCACCTGTTGGACTTCGACGACGATCTGTACGGCGAGCGGCTCGTCGTGCACATCGACCAGTTCATCCGTGGGCAGCTCCGGTTCGACTCGGTGGAGGATCTCCGCGCGAAGATCGCCGAGGACGTGGCCGCAGTGCGCGCCGCGGCGGTCGTAGTAGACGACACCGCGAGCTGAGCGCGCGGCCATCATCGCGATCTCTGGGATCGGATTCGCGTCCGTTTCGTAGCATCCACGCGGTGGGTGGGAGGAACGGTCCAGGATGGAGCCGGTGTCCGTGGTGATGGCGGCAAACTTCGGCGGTGTCCCGGCTGTCGTGGTCGGCCTCGTGCTTCTCGTCGGAGCCTGGGGATGGTCCGAGTCAGAGCGACGCCGCTCGGACCGGCATCTCGTGAGGCTTCTCGCATCGGAATCGGCCGGGGTCCGGCGTTACGCGATCCAGTCGGTCGGGGACCCGAGCCGGCACGCCGGGACGCTGCTCGCTCACCGAGACGTCGGGCGGGATCCTGCGGTGCTCCGCGTCCTCGCCGAGCACGTCAAGACCTGCCGCTGGTCGCGCTCCCAGGCGCCTGATTGGTTGGCGTTGCGCCTTTGGGCCTTCGCCTACGCGCCGGAGGACTCGGCCGCCGGACCGGCGCGCGCGGCGAGGCGCCGCCGCCGGAGGACCACGTCGGGAGAGGAAGCCGGGGGACGAAGCGAATCCGATCGTGCTCCGGTCTTATCCGCGGCGGGTCTCATGACGGACGTTTTGGTCCTGGTCGGTCTCGTTTACGCGACGTGGATCGTTGGCACGCGTTCGGGTGCGTTCACCGGGTTCCCCAAGGGCTACGACGCGTACAGCCACTTCATCACGATCCGGCTCATCCTCCACAATTTCCCGCACTTCCTCTGGAACTACGCGTGGTACGGAGGGTTTCCCGCCTACCCGGGGTCATATCCGCCGTTCTATTCGCTGTTCGTCTCAGCCGGCGTCGCGGCGAGTGGCGCGAGCATCACGCAGGCGATGGACGTCGCGACAGCGGTCATGTACATGGTCTCTGTCGCCGCGTTGTACGGGTTCGTGAGGGTCCTCGGGCGGAATCGTCTGATCGCTGTCGCGACCGCAGTCGTTGTTCTGGCCGCGCCCGCGTTGTGGTCGGCTTCCATTCAGGCAGGGAGCTACCCGCGACTGTGCGCGATGGCTTTCGGCGATGTCGCGATATTCGTGGCCGCATTGGACGCGCGCAGACCGACGCGCGTCCACGCCGTCGTCATCGCGCTACTTCTCGGCGTGGCGATGGGATCGCATCCCGTTATTGGCGTGCTCGTCGTCTTCCAGGTTGCGTGCGTCCTCGCGGTCGTGCCACAGGCGCCTTTCGAGCAGCGAATGCGCCGCCTCGCGATGATCCTCGTGGCCGTCGCAGGTCTTTCGGCCTGGTACTACGTGCCCTACTTCCTCCACCCGAGCTCGTACTACCTGCAGGCTGCGCAGTCTGCCCTCGTCGCGGGAACGCCCGCGCAGTTCCGCACGCTCCTTGTCGTCCCGACCGGTGGCCAGTATGTGGGTTCGTCGATTTTGGCACTACCCGCGGTACTCGTCCCACTCGCGATCGCGATTGGTGCGTGGATCACGGTGTTGCTTTGGCGCCCGCGTCACGCCCGTGGGATCGGCTTCGAAGAGTCCCAAGGACAGCCGTGGCGGGAACGCCGCAGCCGCCTTTCCCAGCCGGTAGCGGTCGCCGTGGCCTGCCTCGTGCCCGCACTCCTCTGTTTGGCCTACGCCTTCCTGCCCCACATCCAGGGACTTCGTCTCACGTTCGACGGCGTATTCCCGGACCAGATGCTCTCCTATGCAGTGTGGCCCTTGGCCGCAGCGGTCGGAGTCGGGGCGTGCGGGATCGTCTCGCTGTTCCCAGCGTGGGGTGTCCGCCAGGTTGTCGGTGGCGTCATGGTTGTGCTCGCGAGCGGCTGCGCCGTTGTTTCGGTGCCACTGTTCGCTCCGGGGGCGCTCAACGACGCGGGCACCGTGCAGCAGGCGCTGATCGGTGCGACGCCGGCTACGAAGAACACACTCGACGAGCGGATCGCGGGGACGGCCAACACGGCGACGCGTTGGGGGAATGCCGTCACGGACACTCCGGAAGAGCGCGACGACTTTGCTCAAGGCATTCTCAACATCGACTACCAGGCGTGGATCGACGACGCGCTGACCACGCCGACGTTCCCGGCTTCGGAGAGGGGGTTTCTCGTCGATTGGTACGCGATCAAGTGGCTCTACGCCGACGATGGCGCGATGGCGAACGCCTACCAATCGCAACCCGCCGATTACAAGCTCCTGGAAGACGTCTCCGGAACCGGGACGAGCACCTTTCGCGTGCAGGATCCGTCGCCGGTGCTGTCGGCGACGGCGGCGCCGGCCGTTTTGGTCGTCGGGGAAGAAGAGAATTACTCGCTCCTTTTGAGGGACCTCTCGCTCAACGACGTGCCGAGCACCTCGATGATCCCGGTTCAGGGCTCGCCGTACATCGACGATTACAGCCTCGCCGAGCTGGAGCGGTTCCAGTCAGTCGTGCTCTACGGGTTCTCGGCGCACTCCGACGCTGCGGCGGCCCGGTTGCTCGACGCCTACGTCCGCCACGGAGGGCGGCTTCTCGTGGAGGTGGCCGGAGACGTACCGGTCGTCGAGCAGATCGCCGCGCTCGCGCCGCGTGCCTTCCCGGTCGAGAACTGGGGTGACCTTGAGATGGAACGGGAGTGGAACTTCGGGGTCGTCCGCGGGCCATTGACCGCCGGGGTCCCGTTCTCCGACTTTGGGCCGGCGATGTTCGGTTCGCAGCCCTGGCTCGTGGAGATCGCCGAGCAACGGGAGCCACGGTCGAAGGTCGTGCTCGACGCCGACGGCGATCCGCTCATCGTGCAGGCGCGAGACGGAGCCGGGACGGTCGTGATGAGCGGGATGAATCTGCCGTTCCACGCGGCGTCGTTCAACAATGCCGCGGAGGCGGCTTTTCTCGAGGGTCTGATCGAGGGGTCGTATGCGCGGCCCGCCGCGCCGGCCCCGCCGAGTTACCGCACGCGATTCGAGGGCGCGGACGCCGTCGAGGTCGACGTGCGCGTCGGGGGCGCGACCGGGGTGCTGTTCAAGGAGAACGACTACCCCGATTGGCACGCGACCGTCAACGGAGTCGCGACCCCGATCTATCCAGCCGGCCCGGGGATGATGTACGTGCCCTTCTCGGGCGGTACGCCGGCGCGCATCTCGATCTTCTACCGGCTGTCGCCTACGGAATACGTGTCGACGGGCATCACCCTGGCGACCATCGTGTTGCTCGCGCTGTTCGCCATCATCCCAGAGGCACTGCGGGGCTCGCTGATCGGGTGGCTGACCCGTCGAAGAGGTCGGGCCCCGGCCGCCGTCCCCGTGCGCGGCGATCGGCGCAGGGTCCGACCGGCGTCGCGTTAGGTCGGCCGGTGCTGC
Source organism: uncultured Acidimicrobiaceae bacterium (assembly GCA_963785415.1). Classification (GTDB taxonomy): domain Bacteria; phylum Actinomycetota; class Acidimicrobiia; order Acidimicrobiales; family Bog-793; genus Bog-793. The sequence continues at coordinate 397,565 of CAWAVB010000001.1, read as the reverse complement.
TGGGCGCGGATGTGCCGGCGCGCCGCGCGCTGGCGTTCCCGGAAGTCGGCACCGACGGAGAGGAGCGCGTCGTCCTCGGCACCGATGACGAGCGTCAGTGCTTCGCGCACCGTCGGATCCTTCTCGACGCGGCTGCGCCACAGGAGCGTCGTAACGAATCGCTCGGCGTCCTGGCGGTCGAGGATCTGGATGGCGGCGATGCGGGTCGCCACCTCGGGGTCCGCAAGAGCGGCGCGGATCGAGATCGCGAAGCGTCGTCTTCGAACGAGGACCGACGTCACCCAGACTCCCGCCACGAGGACGATGGCGCCAGCGGCGGCGAGGTCGCGTAGCCCGAACACGGGTCCATCTTGTCCGAAGATGCCGTCACGCGAAGCGGCGTGCACTGTTGCCGCCGACGGTAGGGTCGCCAGGATGAGGGATCGGCCCGGCCCGAAGGCGGGTCGGCGGGGCTGGCGATTGTCTCCGGTCATCGTCGCGTCGGTGATCGCGCTCGGGCCGCTCGTAGGCGGTGCCGGCGCGGGGGGATCGACGCCGGCTGGCGTTTCCGCTGGCCAGTGGACGACGTACGGAGGGAATTTCCAGCGCACCGCCGAGCAACCGCTCGGTCCGAGCCTGCGGCCGCTGCGGCTCCTGTGGCGCGACCAGGCGATCGACGGCGAGGTCTACGGCGAGCCGCTCATCTACGACGGGCGTGTCTACGTCGGCACCGAGTCCGATGTCATCGAGGCGCTCGACGCCCGTACCGGCCGCGTCGTCTGGTCGCGCCGGGTCGGCGAGCCGGTGTCGGCGGGCGTCCTGCCCTGCGGCGACATCGACCCGACCGTCGGGATCACCTCGACGATGGTGATCGATCCGGGTTCGGGCGTGCTGTACGCCTCGGAGGAGGTCGCGATCGGCGGTGCGGTCCACCACGAGTTCGTCGCCCTCGCCTCAGCGACCGGCCGGGTGCTCTTCTCGCGCGACCTCGACCGACCGGGTTGGACCGCGGCCGCGCAGCTCCAGCGGACCGGGCTGGCGCTCGACGCCGGGCGGGTCCTCGTCGGCTTCGGGGGGAACGACGGGGACTGCAGTTCCTACCGCGGCTACCTGATGGCCGTACCGGAGAGCGGTGTGGGACCGACCCTCGTCTACGGGGTCCCGACGGCCAAGGGCGGCGCCATCTGGGCCCCCGCCGGCGTCAGCGTGGAGCCGTCCGGCGAGATCCTCGCCGCGACGGGCAACGGGGCATCGACGACGACGTACGACGAGGGCGACAGCGTCCTCGGGCTCTCGCCGACGCTGAAGCTCGTGGACCACTTCGCGCCGACCACGTGGGCGCTCGACAACGAGACCGACCTCGATCTCGGTTCGACCGCGCCCGTCGTGCTGTCCGGTGGGCGCGTCCTCATCGTCGGCAAGTCCGGCACCGCCTACCTGCTCGAAGGGAAAAGGCTCGGCGGTTACGGCGGACAGGTCGCGTCGGCGGCGGTTTGCAACTCGCGCGGCGGGAACGCCGCGTCGGACGACTACGTCTACCTCGCCTGCCCGGATACGAGCCTGACGGCGCTGCTCGTCCGGGGCGACGCGCTCTCCGTCGCCTGGCAGGCCCCGGCGGGGGTCTCGGGCTCGCCGACCGTGGCGGGCGGTTACGTCTGGAGCGTGGGCAACGGCGAGCTCGTCGGCGTGAACCCCCGGACGGGCTCGCCGATCGTGACCGAGACGGCGATCCCGACCGAGCACTTCGCCGCACCGAGTGCCGGCGAGGGGCTGCTCGTCGTCGGCGGTGCCACGGGGGTCGAGGCCTTCGTCGGGCCTGACGGTTACGTGCGGTGAGGATCGCGGACGGCGCAGCGCGGTCTCAGGTAGCGAAGGGCATCGGCATCGTGAGCTCGACGTTGCGGTCCTCGGCCCGCCCGGCGAGGCCCGCCTCGAGTCCCGCGCCCGGGGCGTTGGCGGCGAGCTCGCGGTGCAACGCCGCCAGCTGCTCCAGGCCGACCGCCGAATCCGGGTCGGGGGCGCGCCGTGGTCGAGCATGGTCGACAGCATGGAAAGCGTGCCGTCGGCGCCGACGACGACCTCCACGACGCGGGCCTGGCAGGGCCAGTCGGCCATCGCCGCCGTCGAGACCTCCCAGACCCCCCGGGCCGGGTCGTAGGGGCTCGGCCAGAACACCACCTCGTTGAGGTGCCGGTGGCCGTTCAGCCAGAGCACGACGTTGTCGAAGCGGTGGAGGAGGGCCCGAACCTCGTGGGCCGCCGCCCGGGGGTGGTCGTCCTCCGCTCCGGCGGGGTCCTGACGGAGGTTGGCGAGGGTCGCGAGTCCGTGGTGCGAGGCGAGCACGACGAGCCGGTCGGCGTGGCCGGTCGTGATCACGCGGCCGTCGGGTGACCGGAACCGGGAGTGCACCTCGGTGAGGCGTTCCGCGAGCCAGCGCAGCTGGCGACGTCCGATGCTGCCGTGGTGCTGGCCGTCGAGGTTCGTCGTGTCGAGCACGACGATGCGGACGCCCGCGAAGTCGTCGTTCACGGCGTAGGCGGTCCCCGAGGCGAGGTTGTCCGCGCCAAAGCCGTGCCCGCGCGGCAGGCCCGCCGCGGCAAGGTGGGCGGCGACGAACTCGGTCCGCCCGACGATCCGGCGTTCCGGATCGGCGGTGACCGGACGGGATGACCCGGCGAGGAACCGCTCGGGATGCGAGATCAGCTCCTCCTCCCGGCCGAGGAGGTCCGGCCCCGGGGGCGGGGCGACGGCCTTGCTCGCCCCGGTGACCGCGGCGCGGTAGGGGGGGGTGGCGATGGCGGTGCCGAGGACGAGCCCGTCGTGGTTGCCGAAGCAGGAAAGCCACGGGAGGCCGACACCGGTGGCGCGGAACGGCGTCATCGCCTCTTGCAACAGCCCGGGGCGCTCCGGGAACCCCCAGTCGAGTTTGAACCGGTCCGTTCCCGGGCCGGGGTGCCAGAACAGGGGGTTCGGCCAGGTGGCCGCCTGCACCCCCTCGTAGTCGGTCCCGCCCGAGCGCGGCATGACGACTCCCCCGCTGAGAAGCGTCGTGAAGTTCACGAGCTCGTTCGCCTGGGCGTTGTCGATGCTGTCGCCCGTGCAGACGACGAGGCCGAGGGGGGCGCCGGTCTCCCGGCTCGCACCGAGGCGACGCAACGTGCGGGCCATCACCTCCCCGGCGTGGAGGGCGAGCGCCTCCTGGGCCCGTTGGGCGGGCACGAAGGCTTCGGCCCCCGCCCGCCCGGCGAGCTCCTCGAAGAACTCGAAGCGTCCGGGCGACGCGACGTCCGCAAGCTGGAAGTCCGTGAGGTGGACGAGGCGGAGGAGACTCGTGGCGCCCGGGCCGAGGGCACTCGGCTCCCCGTTGACGTGGCGCACCAGGCGGGGCTCGCCGGGGCCGTGGGCGAGACGCCGGTAGGCGCCGCGCCGCCCGCGCCGGAGCACGGCCCCTGCGGTCACCGTGCGGTCGACGGTGGTCGCCGCGTCCTGCCGCGGCGGTATCGCCGCCATTGCTGCCGGCGACTCGTCGTCGTCAGCGTCGGGAATGGTCTTCCTCCACAACGACAGCGTCCGTCGTCGCACCGCCGAGGCGCGCCCGGTAGGCGGCGACCTCCGCCTCGCGCTCGGCGGGCGTCCAGCCGAGGAGCGGGGCGATGATCCGCGCCACGGCCTCGGCGCTTGCGGCTCCGTGGTCGCGGTACTCGATCGCGACGCGGATCCTGCGTTCGAGGACGTCGGCGAGGTGGAGCGCGCCCTCGTGGGAGACGGCGTAGCGGGCCTCGGCGAGGAGATGCGAAGGAGCGCCGGGGATGGCCGAGCCGAGGGAGGGATCGGCCACCACGAGGTCGAGCAGCTCGCCGAGGAGCCCGCCGTAGCGGTGCTGGAGGCGAGCCGACGTGTCGGCGTCGAGGCCGAGGCGCCCGGCGAGCGCCCGGAGGTACCCCGCCGTGGCGGCAAAGTCGACCGCGCCCGCGAGGCGGACGTGCTCGCTGCGGCTCGTCGGCGCGCCGGGCTCACCGGACAGGGCGAGGTCGACGGCATCGGCCGCCATCACCCGGTAGGTCGTGTACTTGCCACCGGCGACGACGACGAGGCCGGGAAGCGGCTGCGTGACCGCGTGACTGCGGCTCAGCTCCGCCGTCGAGGAGGCGCGGCCCTGGAGGAGGGGCCGCAATCCGGCGTAGGTGGCGACGACGTCGTCGGGGGTGACCCGCGTGGATAGCTCGCCGTTTAGCAGGGAGAGCAGGTAATCGACGTCGTCCGCGTCCGCCGCGGGGTCGTCGCGGCTGCCGTTCCATTCGGTGTCCGTTGTCCCGACGATCCAGCGGTCTCCCCACGGGATGACGAGGAGGACGCTCTTGTCGGTGCGCGTGATGACCCCGGTTCCGAGCGCCAGGCGTTCCTTGGGCAAAACGAGGTGGACGCCTTTGGACATGCGCACCCCGAGACCGCCGGAGACGCCTGCCCGGGACTGCAAGGGGTCGGTCCACACGCCTCCGGCGCAGATGACGTGGCGCGCCCGGACCTGCAGGTCGACACCGGCCTGCTCGTCACGCACGACGACGCCGTCGACGTGGTCGCCGCGGCGCATGAATCCGACGACCTTCGCCCGGTTGGCAACCCTGGCGCCCGCGGCGGCCGCGGTGCGGACGACCTCGAGCGTGAACCGGGCGTCGTCGACGCAAGCGTCGTGGTACCGGAGGGCGCCGCGGAGCCCCTCGGGGCGGAGCCCGGGCGCGAGTTCGAGCGTCCGCGACCGGTCGAGATACTCGTGGGGGGCGATCGTGCCGGCGCGCCGCCGGACTCGACGCCGGCCAGCAGGTCGTAGATGGTGAGCCCGGACCCGACGTAGAGGCGCTCCCAGTAGCGGTGACGCAACGGGAAGAGGAACGAAACGGGGCGCACGAGGTGGGGGGCCAGTTCTTCCAAGAGCAACCTCCGCTCGCGGAGCGACTCCCGCACGAGTCCGAAGTGGAGCTGCTCGAGGTAACGCAGGCCGCCGTGGATGAGCTTGCTCGAGCGGCTCGACGTCCCCGAGGCCCAGTCCCTCGCCTCGACGATCCCAACCGTCAGTCCCCGCGTGGCGGCATCGAGGGCGGTCCCCGCCCCCGTGATCCCGCCGCCGACGACGACGACGTCGAGCACGTCGGTGCTCATCGCTTCGAGGTCGCGGCGGCGTTGGGCGGGCGAGAGGGCGGCGGCGGTCGCCGTGGCGGCGCGGGTCATGTCGCGGGCGGACGGGCGACCACGAACAAGACGTCGCCGAGCAGGTCGATGTCGACACGGGCGCCAGCGGGAAACGTGTAGCCCTCGCTCGCCGGGAGCGTGGACGTCACCTCGATGCCGTCGGGCAGGGCGGCGACGACCCGGACGACGGCCCCGAGGAACGAGGCGCGGGCGACGACCGCCGGTCCGTCGGGTGTGGGGCGCATCCGGATGCTCTCGGGCCGGACGAGGACGTCGACCTTCTGCCCGGCGCGCAGCCCTGCGCCGGCGCTCGCGGGGATGGCGAGTCGCGCGCCGAGGACGGCGACGGTGTCCGGCGCCTTCATCTCGCCCGGCAGTCGACTCACGGAGCCGACGAACTCGGCGACGAAGTTCGACGTCGGCGTGGAATAGACCTCCGCCGGCGGGCCGAGTTGCTCGAGCCTACCGGCTCGCATGACGCCGACGCGGTCCGCGATGGACAGGGCCTCTTCCTGGTCGTGGGTCACGAAGAGCGTCGTGATCCCGACCTCGAGCTGGATGCGGCGAATCTCGTCGCGCAGCTGGGAGCGGACCTTCGCGTCGAGTGCCGAGAGTGGCTCGTCGAGCAGCAGCAGGCGGGGCTCGACGCACAGCGCCCGGGCGAGCGCGACCCGTTGTTGCTGGCCGCCGGAGAGCTCGTGCGGGTAGCGCTCGGCGAGCGGCGCCAGCCCGACGAGTTCGAGCAGCTCACCGGCGCGCTTGTGGCGCTCGGCGGCGGGAACGCGGCGGACCTCGAGCCCGAAGGCGACGTTGGCGAGGGCATTCATGTTCGGGAAGAGGCTGTAGGCCTGGAAGACCATCCCGACGTTTCGCCGGTGCGGTGATACGTGGGTGATGTCCTCGCCGCCGACGAGGACACGGCCGTCGTCGAGCTGTTCGAGCCCGGCGACGGCCCGCAGGGCCGTTGTCTTGCCACAACCGGAAGGGCCGAGGAGGGCGACGAGCTCGCCGGGGGCGACGGTAATGGAGAAGGCGTCCAGCGCGTGGACCTTGCCGTAGGTGCGGCGGCAGTTGACGAGTTCGAGCACGACGCCACCGCGGGTGCGCTCCCGGGCGAGTGATTCGGCTCTCGGTGGCACGGTGATCGTCATAGCGCTTTCCGGAGCATCGTCATGCCACCGGCTCCGCACCCGGGGCGGACGCCGAGGTCTCAGCTTCGTCGAGGGCGTCGACGAGGCCGATGCCAAAACCGGTCGTCCGCCGTCTCCCCGAGCCAACGAGGGCGAGGGCAACGAGGAGAATCCAGGTGACGAGGAGGGCGGCGATCGAGAGCGCCACCGCGACATAGGGGTTGTTGCCCTCGACGGAGACGAGCCAGACGGGAAACGTCATGAAGCCCATGATGCTGGCGATGGCGTACTCGCCGAGGGACAGCGCGACCGTGAGGAAGGCCGCGGCGAGGATCCCCGAACGCATGTTGGGCAGGAGCACCCGGGAGAAGAGTTTGCCCCATCCGGCGCCCATCGACCGGCTGGCGTCGACGAGGGTGTGCAGGTCGAGAGACCGGACTCCCGAGTCGATCGCCCGGTATGAATACGGCATGGCGAGGATGACGTAGACGAGGGCGAGGATCACCGGGGTTCCGGTGATGATGTCGGGGAGGTTGCGGTACACGCCGAGAACGCCGAGGACGACCACCACCGCGGGAACGCCGAGCGGCAGCAGACTGACCGCGTCGAGAACGGCCCGCCAACGGGGCAGACGAAGGTTGACGAGGATGACGGTGGGGACGAGGAGCACGAGGGTGATGACCATCGCCCCGGCAGCGACCTTCACCGACGTGATGAGGCTCGCCGCGAGACCGGGTTCCGCGATCGCCTGGGTGTAAGCGGTGAACGAGAGGCGACCCTGGTAACCGGCCTCGAGGCTGAACTGGATCGAGGCGGCCATGGGGGCGAGGACGTAGAAACCGAGCAGCCCGAACACGACCCAGCGGAAGGTGCGCCCGCGGCTCACCGCAACCACCGGGCGGTCCTGCGCTGCACGAGGACGTAGAGGACTCCGGCGGCGACGACGATCACGATCATGCCGAAGCCGAGCGCGTCACCGAGGTTGGCCTGGTTCGAGACGACGTTGCCAGCGAGCAGGGCTCCGATCTCGATCGGAACGAGGGGGACGGAGCCGGTCGTCAGTGCTTGGGCGGTGGCGTAAGCGGCGAAGGCGTCCATGAACAGCACCATGAGAGTCGCAATGAGCGGCGGTGTGAGGACCGGCAGACCCACCTTCTGCCAGTAGCTCCGCGGGCTCGCCCCGAGCGTCGCCGCCGCTTCCCGCCATTCCCGGCGCAGCGCCTCGACCGGGGGAAGCATGAGCAGCACCACGAGGGGTAGGAGGAAGTACAGGTAGACAATCACGAGGCCGGTGAAGCTGAACAGGCTGAAGCCGTGGTCGTAGGGATTGAAGCCGATTTCGGCGAGTACGTGGGTAGCGACTCCCGCGTTGCCGATCGTGGCGATGAAGGCGAACGCCAGCGGTACGCCACCCGTGTTGGCAAGGACTCCGCAGGCGGTGGTGACGAGACGACGCGCGAGCAGGTTCGAGGAGCTGACGAGGGCCACCGTCCCCACTAGCCCGAGGACCGCAGCGATGAGCGCGGAGACCGCCGAGAGTTCCAGGCTCACCGCGTAGGAGTGAAGCCACGGCTGCTGGGAAGAAAGAACCGTCGCCAGGTTCGACAGGGAGAGCCGGCCGTTGTTATCCCGGAAGGCCTGGACCATGACCGATCCGGCCGGGATGATGAGGAAGAAGGCGACGTAAGCGAGGAAGGGAACGACCCCGATCGCCGCCAGGAACCGGAATCGGCGCGCGCCGGAGCCCGCGCTCTTCACGCGGGCTCCGGTGCAGCGCTCACTTGTCTAGGAGTCGGTGATCGCTAGCCGACGGCGGATGCCCAATCGGCCACGACCAGGTTTTTTGCCTTGTCGGATTGGGACTGGCTGGCGATCGTGGGCGCTTCGGAGAGAGCCGGCACCGCGGCGAGTGCCGCGCTGCTCACCGTGTGGTTCGCTTCCATTGCCGTGATCGTCGCGGGCACCGCTCCGCCTTCCATCCACAGGTTCTGGCCGGTGGGGGAGTACATGTACTCGAGCCAGAGCCGGGCAGCAGCCGGGTGCGGCGCGAAGGCGCTGATCGCCATGGCGTAGTACGAGGCGTACGGCTGACCCTTGGGGATGACGATCTTCCAGTTGATGCCCTGCGCCTTGAGTTCCTTCTGCCACGAGAGCTGGTTGAACGTCCAGTCCAGGGTGGCGAGAACGGTCTTGTCGGCCATGGGCGCGTCACCTGCTCCGCCAGCCTCGGTCGGGTTGTAGTTACCAACCGAGTTGAGGTGTTTGAAGTAGCTGATGCCCGGAAGGATGTTGTTGAGCGAGCCTCCGTTGTCGAGCGCGGCCGCGTAGACCGCGGAGAATCCGGCAGCCGAAGACGTTGGGCTGTTGCTGAGGCCTACCGCGTCCTTGAACTCCGGAAGGAGGAGGCTGGCGAAGCCGGTCGGCGCCGTCTTGATGACGCTGGCGTTGTAGCCGATCGACATCACGCCGCTGTAGTCATAGGCCCAGTAGCCGGCCGGGCTCTTCCAGGCCGCCGGAATCTCACTCCACTCCGCGGTCTTATACGGGGCGAGGACCGGTCCCTTGAAAGACCCTGGTACGCCGTGCACGCCTTCCTCGGCGAAGGCGGGTCCGACATCGATGACGTCGGGCTCATTCGGCTTGCCACGGTCGAGGTTGATCTCGCTCAGCTCTTCGGCACTCGTGCCATCCGGGTTGAAGTCGTTGATCTTCAGTCCGTACTTGGCTGCGAAGTCCTTGATGATGTTGCCGTAGTTGGCCCACGTGTCGGGATCAGCGGTGAGATTGAGGGTGCCCTCGGCCTTGGCCGCGGCGATGAGATTGCTCATGCCGCCACAAGACGCGAGGTTGACGGCCTTGGCCCAGCAGGCGTCTGACGATGACGCGCCCGCGGTGCTAGCAGCCGACCCAGTCACCGCCGCGAAGGCGGCGAGCATGGTGACTACAGCTCCAAGGGTGGCTGGGCGAAGCCACCGGCGTCCGAACCTTCTGTGCATCGAGCCTCCTGTCATTCGCGAGCGGGTCATAAGACCCGCTGCTGTCGGGGCGAGAGCCTAGGAAGCGTCTCTAAAGGCGAGACGAACACGAGATGCCGTGTCGGTGAAGTTTTGGTGACAGGAAACTCCTGGGACGGCAATTGCAGGGTGTGTGCAGGTAAGTCCCGCAACCAAGTAGGGAATGTCAACTTCTGTTCACCGAGTCGCACGTTCATCAGGTAACAAGCCTCGGTAGATCGGCGAGTCGGGATGCACTCGTTCGGCGTGTCACAGGCGACCCGTTCGAGCGTCTCGGCAGACAACGGGTCGGGCGTCGCGGTGCCAAGGAGCGTGGGCGTCGCGACGTGTTCCGGCGAGGGAGAACCACTTTGGCGGAGCCGCCTGGTTGGCGGAGCAGGGCAGCCATCGCAACGTACGTCTGCACCGGTGGTCGGCCGCGTCGCAGCCAGGTTTACGGCACCCGCCAGCGATTTCCCAACGTGCCGGCCGAATCTCCGCCGATTCGTCTCGCGGCGCGATGTTCCAAACGTGAATATGTGCGTGCCGGAGGCGAGTCGGTGGCCGGGCTTCGTGTCCCGCAGCAGTTCCGCACGGGGCCTGGTAATGCAGCAGCTCGTTATGGTTGCTTCTCGACGCGAGCGGAAGTCGAAGAAGGGCGGGTCTTTCGTGCGGCTGGAGATCGAAACGCAACGATGAGGTCGTTCTTGCGGCGATTGCACGCCCACCGGAAGGTCGAAGTCCTCATCATCCGGGTCGTGATCCCATGCGTGCGATGGAGCATGAGAGTGCCGTTGCTGGGGGGCGTTGTTTGGTCCTTGATGCACTCGGCATGGGTGCGCCTGTGCGATCGCGATGTCTCATATCTATCGTTAGCTGACTGGACAACAGGGCGTGCGACATGAGAGCGACTCGGCTTTCCCTCGGAATCGGCGTACTCGCCGTCATGCTGTTCGCGCCACGCGCGTCCGCGGCTGGCTCAAATTGCCCAATCCCAATGGGCCACATGGACTGAAATCCGCCACTCTCCGTATGACCAGGGCTACCCTTCGCGCGTAGTCCGTAATGGCCATCGATCTGAAAAAAGGTACCAGCCATCATGTTCGGCCGTTACCGCGATATGCGTCGGGCAACGATGGAAGGGCGCGATCAGCAAGGCTTCACCCTGGTCGAACTTCTCATCGTCATCATCATCATGGGCATCCTCGCCGCCGTCGTCGTCTTCGCCCTCGGCGGTGTCACGGGTTCCAGCGCCGTGGCCGCGTGCAACACCGACGTGAAGACCGTCGAGGTCGGCGTTCAGGCGTACGAGGCGGATGCCACCATCAACCCGACCGCTGTCCCACCGGCGTCGATCTCGGTCCTGCTGACATCCGGCTCGAACAGCGCCAACGCCCCCCTGCGGAGCTGGCCGAGCAACAACTCCTACTACGTGGGACTCGCGACTTCGGCCACGAACATCCAGTACATCACCTCGACCGGCGCCACGGGGAACCTGACCACCACCGGTCTCACCCCCGGTCAGGTCTATGTTGACGCCGGTAACCCTCCGCCGACACCCGCGACCGTCACTAACTGGCAGGACTACGACTCCTACACCACCAGCGGTGGCGGCAACACCTGCTCGCTGTTGCAGGGAACCACCAATGCAGCCTCCACTCCTGGCGACCCCCAGTTCATCAACGCTTCGACGTATGAAGATCCTTATAGCGATAACGTCACTCTGAATGTACCGACGGGCGTCTCGGCGGGGGACCTGCTCATCGCGGTTCTCTATACGGGTAACCCCACCGGTTACGCCGGCGACCCAACTACGGTGGCGATGCCCGCTGGCTGGACCGTGCTCTCCAACGGGACGAGTCCGGGAGCGGAACCCCTTGGCGCTGTCCTCACTGCCTATCACGTCGCGACTTCGAGCGAACCGGCGAGTGACACCTTCAGCTCCACGAACTTCAACAATGTCACGGCCGTGATGCTGGCCTATGCCAACTCCGACGGCACGACACCAGCGATTGACCAAAGCACCTGGAACTCGACGATGACCAGCGGCGAGCTGACGCCTTCGACTTCTCACGACACGCTGATCACCATCTTCGGAGACTTCAACGGGGCTTCGATGTCCGTCGCGAATCCCGCCGTGGGTGTCGCTTTTGTGGGGGACAGCGTCTATGCCTCGACGTTCGCGGCAGACGAGTACCTCGCCAGCCCCGCGCCCGTCCCAGTGATAACTCCTTCGGGTAATTCGGGTCAAGGCGTGTCGGTGACGATCATCCTCAACTACTGACCTGATTCCGAGGGCTGTGGCGATCGCGCCGTCGAGACCGCCGACGTATTCGACGGTGTCTCGCCTCGCGCGCAGCTTTTCGAGCGGCCCAGTGGGACCGAGGTGTCAATGGTCAGCCGTTACTGCGTTCCACATCAGGCGTGACAACACAGTAACTAGTGCGCCCCGAGGGATTCGAACCCTCAACCTGCGGATTAAGAGTCGCGTATGGGCCGTGTGGCCCCGTGAGGCACTGAATGTGCAGCAGACCCGAAGGCCCAGAAATCGAACAGTGGGCGACCCGCATCGCCATGGTCAACGGCTTCGGTGGCACGACCCACACGATCGAGAACAACGGAATGCGCGCCGAGTGCATGGCGAAGCATCTCTCACGGGGTAGCGAGGCTGAATGAGACCGAGAGCGGCGCGCCGGTCACGACACTGCCGGTGAGCGACCTACCGCGACCTCGCCGTCCTCGGTGGCAACGGTGTGATCTGCCGCTTCATCGGGAGCGACGGGTTCGGCCGCTTCGAGCTCGCCGAGGAGGTTTCCAGGCATCACCGCAACGCCGTGTGCAGCTCGGGAATGAACTCGCCGTTTGGCCGCGATCTCAGCTGGGACGCACCGCATAAGCGTCACCCACCTCGTCGAGGTGGGCGCGCAACTCCTCCTCGTGTAAGAGACCGGCCTGCGAGCCGAGTTCGTGTGAGACGCTCATGAAGTTCACCGGCGACCACCTCAGCGCCTCGGCGAACGGCATGCCCCGGATGAGCGCCGCGGCCAACGTCGCCGCGAAGGCGTCCTCCGCCCCGGTGCGGTCGAGTGGTGCGCTCGGGTCGGGGAATGGCGGGACGAGATAGCGCTTCGCGCCGTCGGCCGCGACGGCGCCGCCCGTCTCGTCCAGAACGATCACCTGACGGGGGCCGAGTTTCAATAACGGATCGAGCAGCTCGGCGGGATCATCGAAGCGCCCGTCCGTCATCGCGGCGGCCTGGGCGCGGCTGCAGACGAGGACCTCCGCGTGTTCGTACAGGCGCGCGAGCCGCTCAACCCCCTCTTCGACCTGGAACGTGCCGGGTTGGAACACCACCCGGACAGCGGAGTTCTCGTCGAGCCAGTCGGCGATCATCTCCTGGTAGTCGAGCGCGGACAACCCGAGTGAGGTGAGGTAGAGCCAGCTCGGCACCTCGCTCGGCCGCAGGTGCGGCCAGTGGTAGTCGAACTGCTCGTGCCGAATGAGAAGCGTCCGTTCTCCGTGAAACGACAGCACGAAGTTGCGGTTCGTATGGGCGGGCGAGTCGACGTGGACGAGACGCGTGTCGATGCACTCGGTGTGCAACGCTGAGAGCAGGTCGCGCCCAAGCTCGTCATGGGCGAGGAAACTCGCCAGCGCGACCCGGAGGCCAAGGCGCGCCAAGGCCACGGCCGCGTTGGCGGCGCTTCCGCCGGCCTCGACGGTCGTCGCCTTCTCATAGGGAATCTTGGCGCCGAGCGGGAGCTCAAGCCATGTCCCCCGCTCATCGACGCGCCTTTGCACCGGGCCGTCGGACAGCCGGATGAACAGGTCGGTCGCCACGTCACCGACGCTGATCACGTCGTAGCGCTGGGCCGGGGTCACAAAGCCCATCTCTCTCCTCCCCCCGGCAGATCGATCCTTCGCACCTCGAGGACTGCTCTGGTCGATGAATCACCAGGCACCCATCATCGTCGGCCCGAGCCAGCTCTAGGTGCGACGGAAGGTGAAAGACCGCTCTCCTACCGAAACCCCAGCACCTCCCCATCTTCGGCGTGCGGGCACCGGGCCAACTGCCTCGCCATGGCCTCGAAAGAGGTAACTACTCTTGTCAGTTGTGCCTGGCGGAGCCGTCGACGATCTCGGCGTGGCTGCCGTCGCAGAGGCGAGCCGCCGAGAACCACGATCTGAGGAGGGCACGATGGCGAAGAGGGTCGGGATCCTGACGGGCGGCGGCGACTGTCCCGGCCTGAATGCGGTCATTCGTGCGGTCGTACGAGCCTCGGACGTCGCCGGTTGGGATTGCGTCGGCGTGCTGGAAGGCTGGCGTGGGCTCGTCGACGGGCTCTTCTGTGACCTCGGTCGGGCCCAGGTCTCCGAGATTCTCCAGAGCGGGGGCACGATCATCCGCACGAGCCGCACAAACCCCTACAAGATCGAGGGCGGCGTCGAGAAGTTGCTTCAGAACGCCCGCGAGCACGAGCTGGACGCGCTCATCGCCATTGGCGGCGAGGACACGCTCGGTGTGGCCGCCAGACTCTACCGTGAGCACGGGTTCCCGGTCGTCGGCGTGCCGAAGACGATCGACAACGACCTCTCCGGCACCGACTACACCTTCGGCTTCGACACGGCGCTGTTCGTCGCGACCGAAGCGATAGACCGTTTGCGCACCTCGGCCGAGTCACGCCATCGAGTCATGGTCGTCGAGGTGATGGGCCGCCACGCCGGTTGGATCGCGCTGATGAGCGGCATTGCAAGCGGCGCCAACCTGGTCCTGATCCCCGAGCAGCGGATGACCGTCGAGGCAGTCTGCGAAGAGTTGCGCCGAGGTCACGCACGCGACAGGACCTTCTCGATGGTCGTCGTCAGCGAAGGCTACGAGCTCTCATACGAGAGCGGTGAGAGTCAGCTGGTGGGCCACGATGCGCCCACGACCGACCTTTTCGGCCATGTCCTCCTCGGCGGTGTGGGCGAAGAGCTGGCGCGGGAGATCGAGCGGCGCACGGGGTTCGAGGCGCGAGTGGTCGTGCTCGGCCACATCCAGCGTGGAGGTACCCCCACGCCGCGTGACCGCGTCCTCGCGACGCGTTTCGGCCTGAAAGCGGCAGAGCTCGCGCACAACGGCGTCTTCGGTCAGATGGTGGCGCTGCGCGGTGATGACATCGTCGTCGTATCGCTGGACGAGGCGACGGCGGAGCTGAAGACGGTGACACCAGAGTGGTACGCCGTCGCGCAGGCGTTCTTCGATTGAGTCCGTCGCGCTCGCGGCGCGCTGGCCCGGTGTGACGAGCCGCGAGATGCTCCGTTCCCTCATGAGGCGACAGGACGGAAGTGACGACCGGGCACATTGGGTAAATGCGCCCGTCCGATGAGGTGGCGTCGGCCCTTCGGGGTCCCAGCGGACCGGAACGGCAGGAGTGAGGTTGAGTTCTCCCGGGCCTCTGTACGGGGAGCAGGAAAACTGTGGCCTCCAGGCGATACGATCCGGTTGGAAAGCCCGCAGGGCGTGCGCGAACCTGGGTGATGAGATCCGTGGAGCGTTCGCCTCCGCACCGTCCGCTCCAGCAGTCGCTTGGCTGACTGCGCCGATAGAAGGAGAATCACCGTGGGGATCGACATCCGCGAGATGCTCGGGGACGAGGCGGACTTCCTCCTCGGCCACGAGTGCAAGACGATCGAGCGCGGACAGCTCAGCCTGCCCGGCCCCGACTACATTGACCGGGTCCTTGTCGCCAGCGACCGGCCGATCGCGGTCCTGCGCAACCTGCAGCAGCTCTTTAGCCACGGCCGCCTCGCTGGCACGGGCTATCTCTCCATCCTTCCCGTCGATCAGGGCATCGAACACTCGGGGGCGGCGAGCTTTGCCAAGAACCCGGTCTACTTCGACCCCATGAAGCTCGCCGAGCTTGCCGTTGCCGCCGAATGCAGCGGCTTTGCCACCACCCTCGGGGTGCTCGGCATGATCGCGAGGCGCTATGCCCACAAGATCCCGCTCATCTTGAAGCTCAACCACAGCGAGCTGCTCACCTATCCCAACCGCGGCGACCAGGTGCCCTTCGCCTCTGTCCGCCAGGCCGTCGACCTCGGGGCACTTGGCGTGGGGGCCACGATCTACTTCGGCTCGGAGGAGAGCTCGCGCCAGTTGCGTGAGGTGACCGAGATGTTCGCCGAGGCACACCGCTACGGGCTGTTCACGATCCTTTGGTGCTACCTGCGAAACCCGGCCTTTAAGACCAAGGAGGCCGACTACCACGTGGCGGCTGATCTCACTGGGCAGGCCAACCACCTCGGGGTAACCATCGAGGCCGACATCGTCAAGCAGAAGCTGCCCGAGAACAACGGCGGCTACACCGCCTTGAAGTTCGGCCGCACTGACCCGCTCGTCTACGAGCAGCTGACAAGCGATCACCCGATCGACTTGACGAGATGGCAGGTCGTGAACTGCTATGCGGGGCGCGTCGGGCTCATCAACTCCGGCGGGGAGTCAAAAGGCGCCAGCGACCTCGCCCAGGCCGTGCGGACAGCTGTCATAAACAAGCGGGCCGGCGGCATGGGCCTCATCGTGGGACGCAAGGCCTTCCAGCGCCCCTTGGCCGAAGGGGTCGGGATCATACGGGCCATCCAGGACGTCTACCTCGACGATTCGGTCAGCATCGCTTAGCGGTCGGCAGCCGGCGGCGGTCGCCGACGCCACGGCTAGCCGTATGGCCGCGTCGGGTGCATCCAGACAAGGGCTATCGCGAAGGCGAGACGTCCTCGACCGGGTTGGTTCGGAATAATCCCCCGACCGTCGGAGTACAGCCGCGCTCGTGGCGGAGGTCCTCTCATCGTCGACGTCGCCTTATGGCCCCGGCCCCGTCGTGCCCAATGGCTGTCAGTGAAGGGGAACGAGTTCCTCAATAGCCTCGAGCGGCTCTCTTTCCTGAACTGACCGCACGCCCGAACCCCGTGCGACGGCCCAGCTCCAGACCAGGTCCCACGGTGGCCGAGCACGCTGCGGAGGAGCTACCGGGCCGCGGAAATCTCGCAAGCCGCGACGCCTGCTCGGGCCGCTCGCTAACCGTCATCGGGGGCGCCCGCCTCGCTGAGGGGCGCCTCGGCGCCGTGGCGGGCGATGACGTGTACGTCGACGCCGGTCTCGCCGGCGAAGCGCAGCACCCGTTGCACGACCGACGCCCCGCTCATGATCTGCTGCCATTTCGATCGGCGTGCGGCGCCGAGCACGATCAGGGTGATCTGGTGGTCCTTTGCGAACTGGACCAGGGCAGTGGCGGGGTCGTCGGCGACTATCTCGTGCCAGCTCGCGCTGAGGTCCGCAGCCAGGTGCTTGACAGACGCGAGCTCCTCTTTGGACGCCGCCCGCGAGCTGTCGTCCGCCACGACGCGGACCACCTGCAGGTCGGAGTGCACGCGGGCCGCGATGCGCGCCGCGCGCCGCAGCACCCTGTCAGTGCCCGTCGAACCCGTCACCGCCACCATGATGCGCTCCGCCGTGTCCCAGACAATGTCCGGATGCTGGGTGGCCAGGTACGCCAGCAGCTCCTCCTCGGTCTCGTCCGCCACGAACCTCAGCGCGAGCTCGCGTAGTGCCGAGATGTTCTGGTGGCGGAAGAAGCTGTTGAGGGCTTGGGGGATCTTCTCGGGGGGATATATGTGGCCGTGCAGCATGCGCCTGCGCAGCTGCTCGGGCGACGAGTCGATCAGCTCCACCTGGTCGGCCCTACGCACGACCCAGTCGGGCACGCGCTCGCGCACGGCCACGCCGGTGATCTCCTGAACGGCGTCGGCGACGCTTTCGAGGTGCTGGATGTTGACTGTGCTGACGACGCTGATGCCCGCCTCCAGGATCTCCAGCACGTCCTCCCACCTCTTGGCGTGTGGCCCGGAGCCCGGAACATTGGTATGGGCGAGCTCATCGATGAGCGTCACGGCAGCCTTGCGGGCGAGCACCGCCTCCAGGTCCATCTCCTCGAAGCGCGTGCCCCGGTACTCCACGGACTTGCGCGGGACGATGGGCAGGTCGCGTATCTGTTGGGCAGTGAGCTGCCGGCCGTGTGTCTCGACGAAGCCGATCACGACGTCGGCGCCGCGCTTGTAACGGCGCCAACCCTCATCGAGCATCGCCCAGGTCTTGCCGACGCCGGCCACCGCCCCGAGGTAGACGCGGAACTTGCCGGTCGGCTCGACCAAATCGTCGGGCGCTTCCCTGCGGTCAGATGTTTCGACCACCGATGCCTCGGCCACCGTTCGTCCCTGCTCCTCAATCCCCGTCGTGTCCCGATCGGTGCCGGAGACGACGCTAGTTGCTTCGCGTAAACAACCTTTTGCACCCGACGAGCTAGTGACGACGGGTGACTCTGCAGCACTCGACGATACCGTCGTCGATCATGCGCATACGGTCTTCCCAGCTCACACTTCCGTGACGCTGAACCCGTCCCGGATGATCGCCGCGACGGCGTCATAACGCTGTTCCACTTTGCTGAGCTCGATAAGCACTCGGGCCACCTCCTCGTGCTCAAGAGCCGAGGCCGGTGGGGCCGAGGTGTCAATGGTCAGCCGTTACTGCGTCACGGATCAGCCGTTACTGCGTTCCACATCAGGCGTTATCGATCTGTTCCACATCAGGCGTGATAACACACTCAAGGGGTGCGCCCCGAGGGACTCGAACCCTCAACCTGCGGATTAAGAGTCCGTTGCTCTACCAGATTGAGCTAGAGGCGCGTGCGCTGCATGATAACGGGTCCCGCGGGCTCGATCGGAGAACGCAGGCGAGCAATTGGGGTGACCGAGGGGACTTGAACCCCCGACCTCCAGGGCCACAACCTGGCGCTCTAACCAACTGAGCTACGGCCACCATCGGCGTGCCGAGATTGCCTCGGCGCGTCGCAGACAGCATGGCACACGGCCCGTCGAATCTGCAGTGAGGGGTACCCGCCGGAACGCCGAGCTATCCCTCGCGGCAGACGCAGAATTCATTGCCCTCGGGATCGCTCATCACCTGCCACCAGCCGCCCTCGGATCCAGACATGGGGTTGCCGAGCCTTTCTGCTCCGAGGGTGATGAGGGCCCCGATGGTCTCCTGCGGATCGCGGGCATAGAGATCGAGATGCACGCGGTTCTTCACCCGTTTGGGTTCGGGCACCCGCTGGAGATAGACGATCGGCGAGGACGGGTCCGGCGGGACAAGGTCGAGGTAGACCCCGGCGCGGTCGAGATCACCGATCCCGTAACCGAGCGCGCCCGCCCAGAACGGCGCCAGTGCCTCGGGGTCCGTGCAGTCGATTCCGATCTGGAGCCGTGGCGGCATGGTCCCACCTCCATCTGGCGAACGGTGGCAGGGTATACAGGAGTCGACCGTGACGGCAATGCGCCGGTCGGTCGCGGGCGGTTCTTGAGCCCCCGTAGCTCAGCCGGACAGAGCAGCTGCCTTCTAAGCAGTTGGTCGCAGGTTCGAATCCTGCCGGGGGCGCACGCCGCGCGCGACTGATTCCGGTGATCGCCGCAGCTCGCTAGCTTGGCGCGGAGATCACACGGTGGTGCGACGTGGTCCGGCACCGACAGGAGGCGCATCATGCAGCTGGGCATGGTCGGTCTGGGGAGAATGGGCTCGAACCTGGTCCGCCGTCTCACGAGGTCCGGTCACGAGTGCGTCGCGTACGATGTCGACGCCTCCGCCGCGGCAGGGCTCGCGGGGGACGGGGTGGTCGCGGCGTCTTCGCTAGAGGAGCTCGTCGCGAGGCTGTCTGCGCCCCGTGGGATCTGGATGATGGTCCCCGCAGCCGTGACCGGCCAGACGGTGGAGGTGCTGGGCGAACTCGTCGAGGCCGGTGACACGTTGATCGACGGCGGAAACTCTTACTATCGGGACGACATCGAACGCGCCGAGAAGCTCGCCGTCGCGGGCGTGCACTACCTCGACGTCGGCACGAGCGGGGGGATCTGGGGACTCGAGCGTGGCTACTGCCTGATGATCGGTGGCGAAAAGGACGTCATCGGCCGCTTCGCTCCGATCTTCTCCGCGCTCGCTCCGGGGGTCGAGACGGCGCCGCGCACGCCAGGCCGGACGGGTGATCCGTCCCCCGTCGAACAGGGTTGGCTCCGCTGCGGTCCGAGTGGTGCCGGCCACTTCGTGAAGATGGTCCACAACGGCATTGAATACGCGTTGATGGCCGCTTACGCGGAGGGACTCAACATCTTGGAGCACGCCGACGCGGGCGACGCCACGAGGGCGGTCGACGCCGAGACGGCTCCGCTTCGGGACCCGAAGTACTACCGGTATTCGCTCGACCTTGCCGACATCGCCGAGGTCTGGCGGCGCGGCAGCGTGATCGCATCGTGGCTACTCGACCTCACGGCCGAGGCGCTGTTGGCAGAGCCTGATCTCGGGCAGTTCACAGGACGGGTATCCGATTCGGGCGAAGGACGGTGGACGAGCCTCGCGGCGATCGAAGAGGGAGTGCCGGCGACACTTCTCACCGCGGCCCTCTACTCGCGCTTCGGATCCCAGGGCGCGGCGTCGTTCGCCGACCGGTTGCTGTCCGCGCAGCGAAACGCCTTCGGCGGCCACGAGGAGATTCAACCGTGATCAAAGCGGTGGACGCGATGGGAACGCCGGAATGGAAGAGGCTCGCCGAGCAGCGCGGCCGGGACCGAGATACCCATCTGCGCCGCTTCTTCGCCGACGATCCCGAGCGCGGCCGTCGGATGACGGTCGAAGCGGGTGAGCTCCGGCTCGACTACTCGAAGCACCGGCTGACGCAGGAGACCGTCGACACGCTCGTCGCGCTCGCCGCGCGCGTCGGCGTGGAGCGTTGGCGCGACGCGATGTTTTCCGGCGAGCACATCAACACGACGGAGGATCGGGCGGCGCTGCACGTCGCCCTGCGGATGCCGCCCGGCGCGCGTCTAGAGGTCGATGGGCAGGACGTCGTCTCCGACGTGCACCGGGTCCTTGAGACGATGGGGTCGGTCGCCGACCAGATCCGGACCGGCGCCTGGGTCGGCTCGACGGGCCGGCCCATCCGGTTTGTCGTGAACATCGGGATCGGCGGGTCGGACCTCGGGCCCGCGATGGCCTACGAAGCGTTGCGCGACTACGCGGACGAACGGATGACGTGCCGATTCGTCTCGAACATCGACCCGGTCGACCTCTGGGCGAAGACGCACGATCTCGATCCCGCCGAGACGCTGTTCGTCATCTGCTCGAAGACCTTCACGACGCTCGAGACGCTCGTGAACGCCCGCGCCGCGAAGGCCTGGCTGCTCTCGGGACTCGGAGCGGGAGAGGGCGCCGTCGCCCACCACTTCGTCGCGGTGTCGACGAACGCCGGTGCCGTCGCGGCGTTCGGGATCGATCCCGCGAACATGCTCGAATTCTGGGACTGGGTCGGTGGAAGGTACTCGTTCGACTCGGCGATCGGGTTCGCGCTCCTGGTCGCGATCGGGAGGGATCGGTTCACTGAGATGCTCGGGGGCTTCCGGGCGATGGACGATCACTTCCGCACCGCGCCCCTCGCCCAGAACATGCCCGTCATCCAGGGCATGTTGAACATCTGGTACAACAACTTCTTCGCTGCCCAGACCCATGCCGTGCTGCCGTACTCGCAGCGACTCGCGCTCTTCCCCGCCTACCTTCAGCAGCTGACGATGGAGTCGAACGGCAAGTCGGTGCGGCGCGACGGCGTCGCCGTGGACATCCAGTCCGGGGAGGTGTTCTGGGGCGCTCCGGGAACGAACGGGCAGCATGCCTTCTATCAGCTGCTCCACCAGGGGAGGAAGCTTGTTCCCGTCGACTTCATCGGTTTCGCCAATTCGACACGGGAGTCGGGAGAGCAGCACGAACTTCTCATGGCGAACTGTTTCGCCCAGAGCGCGGCGCTCGCGTTCGGCAAGACGGCGGAGGAACTCGTCGCCGAGGGTGTTCCGGCCGACCTCGTCCCCCACAAGGTGATGCCCGGGAACCGTCCGAGCTCGACGATCCTCGCCCCGCGGCTCACCCCGTCCATCCTCGGTCAGCTCGTCGCGCTCTACGAGCACGCGACATTTGTCGAGGGCGTCGTGTGGGGCATCGACTCGTTCGACCAGTGGGGCGTCGAGCTCGGCAAGGTGATGGCGTCGGACCTCGCCCCGGCGCTGTCGTCAACCTCGGCACCGGAACTGGGTGCGGCAGACAGCTCGACCGTCGGGCTCGTCGACTACTTCCGCACCCACCGGCACGTCCCGTAGACCGAAGGCCAGACGGGCACACCCAGCCGGGGTTGGACCGGAACCAGCGGCCGCATCGGACACGCCGATGGAGTTCGCCGCGCCGTGTCCCGGAGCTCGGGTCCCTAGCTCGCGAGTTCGACGGTGGCGGTCGGCACGGGCACGTGGATGCCCTCGCCCCACCTGCTGAACAGCGCCTTCTCGTGGCTCTTCCCGGTGAGGGCGGTCAGCCGGATGGGGAGCGAAGGACCCTTCGCCGCGATGTCGAGGGAGATGTGGACGGTCTTCGACGACGAGTTGGTCGTCGTCCAGGAAAGGACGTGGACGGACTCGCCGTTCAGGTGCCCGCTGGCGATCTTGACCTTGGTCTTCGTCGCCGGCAGGAGGGACCCGAGCAACGGAGTGATCGACACGGCTGACTTCACGTCCGCGTACTGGGAGGTGCCGGGTTTGGAGAAGACCCATTTCGTGCCGACTTCCGCGATCTGGCTCGCTGACATGCCAAAGACGGTGGAGAGGCCCTGGGAGTTGCCCCACAGGTACGCAGCGGTGGGCGTGAGGCGCAGCTTCACCTCCGCCGTGCCGACGGCGAGCGTTTCCAGGCCACGCGTCTTGCTGGCGTCCTCGGTGACGGTCGTCGTCTGTTTCGTCGAGGCGTCGTAGGCGGAGATGGTGCAGTGGACGCTCTTCTGGGCATCCATCGCCTTTTTCGTCGCGGCCACGACGGCGGTCGCCGTCGGGTGCTTCCTCGGGGCGGAGGAGGCCGACGCCACGCCCACGAGGGGCAGTCCGAGGAGGAGACAGGCCGCGGCGCAAGCTGCCGCCGCCGCGAGTCCGGTGCGCGGACGCGGACGGGAAAAGGCAGGGGAGGAGGTCACCCGCTGAGCATACCTGGTCCGATGGGCTGGGCTTTTGGCGACATCACCGCGTTAGGTGAGCAACTTGATCGGAATTGTTGAGACAGCAGTAGGCTAGCCCGATGATACGGAACCCGATCGGCTTCCCGAACCCGGTGAACGAGGTCGCGGCAAGGACGGTGGCGGCCGGAGTCGTGGTGACGGCGGCGGTCGCCATCTCGACTCGCCAGCTGTGGCTCACCATCCCGATCGCGTACGGGTTCGTCGCGCGCACGCTCACGGGGCCGCGTCTCAGCCCGCTCGGGTTCGTGGCGACTCGCTTCGTCGCGCCCCGCCTCGAGCGTTGGGCCAAGCCGGTGCCAGGCGCGCCGAAGCGGTTCGCCCAGGCGATGGGCGCCGCGTTCGCCCTCGGCGCCCTGGTCGCGTGGCTCGTCGGTTCCGGAATCGCCTGCGTTGTCGTGCTCGCGATCCTCATCATCCCGGCGACGCTCGAGGCGGCCCTCGCCTACTGCGTCGGGTGCAGGATCTTCGGCGTGCTCATGCGCGTTGGGATCATTCCTGCCTCGATCTGCGCGGAATGCGAGGACGTCTGGTCACGACGGGCGAGCCCGTCGGGCCGTCCCAGCGAACTGGCAACCGGCTAGACGCCCCCACGGCGGGGCAGGCGCCGAGCTCGGCGAGAAGGTTCAGCGCTCCGAGGCGCCGGTGTCCGGCAGCGACGTGAGTTCGCGCACCGTCGGGGAGGCGAGGTCCAACTGTGACCGGGTCGCGGCGATCGCGGCCTTCGCCCTATCCATGTCGAAGGCGCGCGCGTTCTCGACCGATCGGCACGCCTCCATCACGGCGGGGAGGAACGGGGAGGGTTCGCGGCGCGAGGCGCGGTGGCCGAACGCGCGTCGCTCGCTCCAAGAGCAGTGCAGCTCCTGGGTCGCCCGGCTCAACGCCACGTAGAGGAGCCGCCGCTCCTCCTCCAGGGCCGCGGCGGTCTTCGCGTGGGTGATGGGAACGAGACCGTCCTCGATCCCGGTGACGAAGACAACCCGCCATTCCAGGCCCTTCGCACGGTGAAACGTGAGCAGGTCGATCCCGTCGCTCGCCGGCGCCTGCGGGTCGTCGCGCAAGATCTGTCGCAGGTGGGCGGGGAAACCCTCTGCGCCGGGGTCAGCGTCGAGGGCGAGGTAGTCCGATCCGACGCGGGAAAGGACGGCGAGGTCGAGCTCGCGTTCGCTCGGGTCGTCACTGCGCTTTGCGGCGCTGCCTTCGTCCAGGTCGTTCTCGCGATCCCGTTCCAGCTCAAGCGAGAGATCCTCGAGCCAGGCGGCGAAACCCTCCCGTCCGATCCGGCGCGCGAGCCGATCGAGTTCCTCGCGCACGGTCGGTCGCGCGAGGAACGCGGCGCCGACGCTCCCGCGGAACGGGACGCCGGCCGCGCCCAGTGCTTGCTCGAACAGCACAAGCTGGGCGTTCGTCCTGGCGAGGACGGCGCACGTCGACCACCGCGAACCGGGCTGATGGAGGCGACGAATGGTCGCGGCGACGCCCGCAGCTTCGTCGGTGTCGGTAGGGTAGGCCGTCACACGCGGTGGCGATCCGTCCGGGCCCGCGGCCGACTGGGCCGGGGCTCCGGGTGGCAAGGCCGCGGAAGCGACGGCGACGACCTGGGGCGTCGAGCGGTAGTTCGTCGCGAGTTCGATGACCGTCGCTCCCGGATAGCGGTCGGTGAACGAGGTGACGGCGCTCGGCTCGGCGCCGTTCCATCCGTAGATCGCCTGGTGCGGGTCGCCCACCGCGAAAAGGTCCTCGCGGTGGCCGAGCCAGGTGTCGAGCAGTCGCAGCTGGGCGGGGTTGGCATCCTGGAGCTCGTCGACGAACAGGTGCTGGAAACGCCAGCGCTGCACGGCGGCGAAGGCGTCGTCCGAGGCCATGTCGTCGGCGAGGCGCTCGAGCAGGTCCTCGAAGTCGAGGATCCCGATCCGGCGCTTCTCGTTCTCGTATCGCCGGAAGCAGTCCGCCACCGCGGCGAGTTCGACGAGCGGAGCGCGTCCTGCCGCCTGCGCGCATTCGACGTAACGACCCGGTGCGACGAGCCTCGCCTTGGCCCATTCGATCTCGGCGGCCACCGAGGCGAGGAGTTCGCGCCGGCCACCGGGTCGCGTCCGCGGGTTCCGATACTCGGCCGCAGGAAGAAGCTTGGCGAGCAATGTGGCCTTGGAGTCGAGGACAGGGGGTGGTTCCCGGTCCTCGTCGATGGCCCGCAGACGAAGCTGGGCGAGGGCGACCGAGTGGAAAGTGCCGGCGGTGACGCGGGCGGGCAAACCGAGTTGGTGTAGGCGTGACCGGAGCTCTCCGGCAGCCTTGCGGGTGAACGTGAGCGCGAGGAGGTGGGCCGGGGCCGCGGAGCCGCTGAGCACGCGCCAAGCGATGCGGCGCGTGAGGACGCGGGTCTTGCCGGACCCGGCGCCGGCGACGACGAGGAGTGGCGCCGCGGGCGAGGTAATCGCCGCGCGCTGGCACTCGTCGCACCCGGCGAGGACCCGACGGAGATCGGGATCGAGGGTCACCGCTCCGGACCGTACTCGTCGGGTGTGGTCTCCAGTCCGAAGAGCCTGCATGAGCACGGTCTGACGGACCCGGAGCAATTAGCGTCATCAGGGATGCTGAGCGGATATCTCGGCGGGACGACGTTTGGCGAGGCGTTCGGGTCGTCGAAGCCGTGGGTGCTCGCGCTGCACGGATGGGCGCGGTCGCACGCGGACTTCGTCGAAGTGCTCGGTGCCAACGACGGCGAGCAGGCGCTCGATGCGATCGCCGTCGACCTACCCGGCTTCGGAGCGTCACCACCACCGGAGGCGGTGTCGGGCGCGCGGGAGTACGCCGCCTTCCTCAAACCGTTGCTCGACGAGATGGCGGAGCGCATCGTGATCGTTGGCCACTCCTTCGGGGGCCGCGTGGCCGTGGAGTTCGCCGCGCTCTCGGGTGATCGTGTCGCGGCACTGGTCCTGTCGGGGGTGCCGCTCGTCACCGCCAGCCGACGACCCCGCCCGAACGCTCGCTACCGGGTCGTGCGGTCACTTGCCGCGGCGGGGATCGTCAGCGCGACCCGCCTGGAGCAGGCTCGGGAACGCTACGGTTCACGCGATTACCGGGAGGCGCGGGGCGTGATGCGTGGCGTGCTCGTGCGCGCGGTGGCCGAGGACTACCGGGCGACGCTGACCCTGCTCCGGTGCCCGGTCGAGCTCGTCTGGGGTGAAGACGACACCGCGGTGCCGGTCGACGTCGCTCGCGAGGCGACGCGCTCCCTCGTCGACGGACGCCTGACCGTGCTGCCGGGCGTCGGCCACTTCGTGCCGACCGCGGCGCCCGGCGCGTTGCGCGCCGCGACACTGCTGCACCGGCCGTGAGAGCGCTCCTCGTCGCGACGCTGGCTGCTTCGGCGGCGGGAGCGGTTCTCGCCACTGTCCGATGGCTGCGAGTCGCGCAGCGCGAGCACTACTTGTGCGGCTCGGTCGCGCGCTTCGCTGGGCGATGGTGGGGACGCGACTGGGTCCACATCGCCGCCGCGGCGGGCGCGCTCGGATCGGTGGTGGCCGAGGGCTTCCAGGCGGGGATCGGCATCCTCGGAGCGGTCGTCGTCGGTTCCGGTCCGCTCGGTTTGGGCGTGCGGGGTCGTAGCGGACGGCTGCGGTGGACCCGCCGGCTCGGCACGATCGCGACGATTGTCGCGGCCGAGTACGGCGCCGCGGTCGCGTCCGCATCGTTACTCGGTGGACTTCGCCTGGCGGCGACAGTTGCCGCGGCCGGAGCGCTCGGATCGCCGGTTGTCGTGGAGATCGCCCTGCTCGTCGACCGGCCACTCGAGTGGGGAGTCGCCAGGCGTTTCGTCCGGCGGGCCGCGCAGAAACTGCACCGAATCGGCCCCGTCGTCGTCGGCATCACCGGTTCTTACGGCAAGACCTCGACGAAGAGCTACGCGGGCCATCTGCTCGCGGGCACGTTCCGCGTCGTGGCAAGCCCGCGCAGCTTCAACAACCGCGCCGGCCTCGCCCGGGCCGTGAACGAGCACCTCGTTCCGGGCACGGAGGTCTTCATCGCGGAGATGGGGGCCTACGGCGGCGGGGAGATCGCCGAGATGGTGTCGTGGCTGGCGCCCAGTGTCGCGGCGATTACCGCGATCGGGCCGGTCCACCTCGAGCGCTTCGGGTCCTTGGAGCGCATCCTGGCGGCGAAGAGCGAGATCCTCACCCA
The DNA here is from genome assembly GCA_963785415.1 of uncultured Acidimicrobiaceae bacterium. Lineage (GTDB taxonomy): Bacteria > Actinomycetota > Acidimicrobiia > Acidimicrobiales > Bog-793 > Bog-793. Next base: position 370,973 of record CAWAVB010000001.1, on the reverse strand, counting down.
TGCCGAGTGCGCCGTCCTGAACGTCGACGACGAGCGCCTCGTCCGTCTGGCGCGCGAGCTGGAGGACGCCGGTCGCCGCGTGCTCCGCTGTTCAGCGGTCGACCGCCGCGCCGACGTCGCGCTGATCCAAGGGGCCCGCGGCGCCACATTGCACGTGGCCGGCTCGGTTGTCGGGGGGCTGACTCTCGATCCCGGTCGGCCGATCGCGCTAACGAACGTGGCGTGCGCCGCCGGGATCGCGGTCGCGCTGGGGGTGCCGCTGAGCGATGTCGCCGACCGGCTGCACTCTCTGCCGATCGTCGAGCACCGACTGGAGGTCGCCACCTCTCCCGCCGGTGTCGTCGTCCTCGACGACACCTTCAACGCCAACCCGGCTGGCACGCGACTCGCCCTCGAGGCGTTGAGGGAGAACGCGCGCCCGGGAAGCCGCGCGGTCGTCGTCACCCCGGGGATGGTCGAGCTGGGCCGGCTCCAGCGCGCCGCGAACGCGGCCTTCGCCGGTGAGGTGGCGGACGTGGCGACAGACCTCGTCGTCGTGGGGTCGACGAACCGCCGGGCCCTTCTCGGCGGGGTGGCCGCGGCCCGGGGCGGTCGGCGCGCGGGCGGTCGGGGTCTCCGGGTGACGACGGTTCCCTCGCGGGATGCGGCCGTCGCCTGGGTCCGACAAGAACTCCGCGCGGGCGACGTCGTCCTTTACGAGAACGACCTTCCTGATCAATACTCCTAGAGGCGGGATCGGGCCGTGAGTTGGCCGGAGAGACCTCCATCGTGGGATGCCGAAGTGCTGCCTACAATGCCGCGATGCCCGGCTCCTCGTTGCGTGTCGGCGTGCTGTTCGGCGGACCGTCGCCCGAGCACGACGTTTCGATCCTGACGGGACTCCAGGCGGCACGAGCGCTGGCCGCGGATGACGCCGTCGCGGCCGTGCACGCGTTGTACTGGACGAAGACGGCGGATTGGCTCGAGGTCTCTCCCTTGCTCGAGGCCAGCGCCTTCGTCGGGGGAGCCCCCGAGGCTCGTCGCCAGGTCGAGCTGCGCACGGGGGCCGACGGCGGATTCGTCGCCCGGGCCTCGTGGCCGCGGTCGGGGCTGCGCCGTGTCGAGATTGACGCCGCGCTCGTGTGTTGTCACGGCGGGCCGGGGGAGGACGGTTCCCTGCAGGGCATGCTCGATTGCGCTCACGTCGCGTACAGCGGGCCGTGCGCCGCGGCGGCGGCGCTCGGGATGGACAAGCTCGCGACGAGGGGGGTTCTCGCGGCCGCGGGCGTGCCGACGTTGCCGCGGGTCGCGCTCGGTCCGGGGCTGGCGGCACCCGCCTTCGCCGGACCGTACATCGTCAAGCCGCGTTACGGGGGCTCGTCGATCGGGATCGACGTCGTGAAGGACTGGCCGACCGTGCAGGCGCGACTCAGTGCCAACGTGCACCTGCGGCAGGGAGCGGTGGCCGAACCGTACCGGGACGACCTCTACGACCTGCAGGTCGCCGTTCGGACGTGGCCGGCGACGGTGCTGTCGGCCGTGGAGCGACCGCTCGGGAGGAACAAGACGGCTGAGATCCTCGACTACGCCGACAAGTACGTCGGCGGGGAGGGAATGCTCAGCGCGCCGCGGGAGCTTCCGGCGCGGATCGACAGCGGTGTCGAGCGGGAGCTGAGAGAACTCGCGCTTGTCGTGGCGCGGCTCCTCGGAGCTCGGGGCGTGAACCGGATCGACTTCCTCAGTAACGGCCGTGAGCTCTACGTCAACGAGATCAACACCATTCCCGGATCGCTGTCGCGCTATCTCTTCATCGAGCCGCCGCTTGAGTTCGGCGAGCTCCTCACGGGGCTCGTCACCGAGGCGCTGGAGCGGCCGGCGATGACGTTTTCGGTCGCCGGCGCGGACGGATCGGTGCTGCGCGGGGCGGGGAACATCGCGGCGAAGCTCGGTTGAAGTGACGAGTCCGTCTTCCGGCGCGCGAGCTCGCGACCGGCGATGAAGGAGCGACGGTGACGTTTTCGAGGCGGGCCATCGACGAGGACGAGGAGGTCCTCCTCGAAGCCCGTCCGCACTGGTCGCTGCTCGTCGGTCCGAGCCTGGTCGCGACCGTCGTTCTCGCCGGGAGCGTGGCGATCTACGTGACGTGGTCCGCAGCGCCGAGGTGGTTCGATTGGGTGCTGCTCGGAGTGACGGTCCTCGCGGTGTGCCGCTTCCTCGCCCGGCTCGTCCAGTGGCGGTCGACGGACCTCGTCGTGACGACGATGCGGGTCATCTACCGGCGCGGGGTGGTCCGCCGCTCGGGACGCGAGATCCTCATCTCCAGCATCCAGGACGTGAGCTACGTCCAGACCCTTCTCGAGCGCATGATCGGCAAGGGTGAGCTCTCCGTGCAATCGGCGGGTGGGCGCGGCGAGGCACCGTTTGAGAACGTCCGTCACCCCGCCGTCGTGCAGGGGCTGATCAACCGGACGATCGAGGAGTCCCGCCGTCACGACTCGGGCGGCGACGCGGCGGTCGGTCCGGTCGCGGTGGCCGATGAGCTCGAGCACCTGTCGACGCTGCACCGCCGCGGGGTGATCACGGACGCGGAGTACGTTCGCCTGAAGGGGGAGCTCGTGGCCGGCTCGGACGACGATGCCGTCGAGTCGGACGCCGACTTCTAGGCGCCACCAGGGGCCACAGGTCGCTGCGACGCCCCGACGGTAGGCTCCGGCCGTGCCGGAGCGCTTCTTTGTCGAGACGCTCGGCTGCCCGAAGAACGAGGTCGACTCCGAGAAACTGACCGGTTCGCTCCTCGCGGCGGGGCTGGAACCGGCGACGACGCTCCTCGACGCCGATCTCGTCGTCGTGAACACGTGCGCGTTCATCGAGGCCGCACGGGCGGAGTCAGTAGCGGTGATCCTGGAGGTCGCGCGCCAGCGGCGTCCCGGCGCCCGTCTCGTCGTGACCGGCTGTCTCGCCGCCCGGGCGGGGGAGGAGCTCGCCGGGGCCCTCCCCGAGGTCGACGCGGTGGTCGACGTGGGGGTCCCGGTGCACCTCAGGGGCGCCCGCTGGCGCCCGCGGGTCGAGTGGGCCATCCCGATCGACTTCCTCGATGCTGTACGCCCGCGCCCGCAGGCGTCCTGGGCGTACGTGAAGGTCGCTGAGGGCTGCGACCGCCGATGCGGGTTCTGTGCGATTCCCCAGTTCCGGGGTCCGCAGCGTTCCCGGCGGAAGGACGCGATCCTCGCCGAGGTCGACCGGCTCGGGGTTGCCGAGGTCGTCCTCGTGGCGCAGGACCTCGCGTCCTACGGGCGCGACCTGGGGCACAGCGACGCCCTCGTGGGGCTGGTCGAGGCGGTCGCTGAACGCGTCGCGCGCGTCCGGTTGCTCTACCTGTATCCGTCCGCGCTCGACGTTCGGCTCATCGAGACGATCGTCGCGACGCGTGTCCCGTACTTCGACCTGTCGCTCCAGCACGTAGCGCGACCCGTGTTGCGACGGATGCGGCGCTTCGGCTCCGGCGACGTCTTCCTCGACCGCATCGACAAGATCCGCGCCCTCGCGCCGGAAGCCGCCCTGCGCAGCTCTTTCATCCTCGGCTACCCCGGCGAGACCGAAGACGACCACGACGCCCTGCTCGATTTTCTGCAGGTGGCCGAATTGGACTGGGCCGGATTCTTCGCCTATTCCGAGGAGAATGGAACGTACGCGGCGGGTCTCGGGGACAAGGTACCGCCGTCCCTCGCCCTCGAGCGGCTGCGCGAGTGCGCGGAGCTGCAGGACGCGATCACGGCGCGACGTCGGCGCGCCCTCGTCGGGGTGACGACCGAAGTGCTTATCGACGAGGTCGGTGTCGGGCGCTCGCACCGCGAGGCGCCCGAGATCGACGGCGTGATCCACGTTCCCCGGGGCGGTGTGCCGGGTTCGCTGCGTCGCGTGCGGGTCGAGGCGGCCGTGGGTTCGGATCTTGAGGGGTGCTTCGTTGACGCGGGGTCGACCGGTCGTCGCCGGGAAGCACGCGCGGAGGCGCGCCCATGAACGGGTCCCGCCCCTCATTCGGTCCCTCGGCGCTGTTGACGCCCGCGAACGCGCTCACGTTCACCCGTCTCGTCGGCGCGCCCGCGCTCGCCGTGCTCACTGTCGAAATCGGGCCAACGTCGTGGCTTCTCTGGGCGCTCTGGACGGCGTTCTGCCTCTCCGACGGGCTCGACGGTCACATCGCGCGGCGCCACGGCACGACGCGGTCGGGGGCGTTCCTCGATCCGCTCGCGGACAAGTTCCTAGTGCTCGGCGCCTTGAGCGCGCTGAGCGCGATCGGCCTTCTCAGTCCGCTGCCCGTCGTGCTCATCGGGGCGCGGGAGATCGCGATGAGCACGTTCCGGATCACGGCGGGACGTCACGGGATCTCGGTCCCGGCTCGTCCGCTCGCCAAGCTGAAAACCCTCGCTCAGGACCTCGCCATCGCCGGGGCGTTCTTCCCGCCGATCGGGAAGACCCACCTCCTCGCGGTGGAGATCGCGCTCTGGATCGCGGTGGGGCTGACCCTCGTCACCGGGGCGGAGTACTACCTGGACGGCCGCCGCGACCTGCGGGCCCGGCTCGGTCGGCGTGACGGGGCCACGACCCCCCAGGGAGCGTGAGACGGTGGTGCGCGTCGAGATCGTGGCGGTTGGAACAGAGCTGCTGCTCGGACAGATCGTCGACACGAACTCGACCTGGATCGCCGACCGGCTCGCTGCCACGGGCGTCGACTGCACCTACCAGACCCGGGTCGGCGACAACGTCGCGCGCATCGCCGAGGTCCTTCGGGTGGCGCTCGGTCGGGCGGATGCAGTCGTCGTCTGCGGAGGTCTCGGACCAACCCAGGACGACGTCACGAGGGAGGCGATCGCCGAGGTGATGGCCGTCGATCTCCTCCGGGATCCGAAGGCTCTCGCGCTCCTCGGGCAGGTGTTTCAGGCCCGTCACCGCGAGATGTCGCCGAGCAACAGGCGACAGGCGGACGTGCCGGTCGGAGCCGAGGTGATCGAGCAACGTCTCGGCACCGCCCCGGGACTCGTCTGCCCGGTCGGTTCCCAGGTCGTCTACGCGCTGCCCGGCGTTCCCGTAGAGATGCGGGAGATGTTCGAGCGGGCCGTTCTGCCCGATCTGCGAACGCGGTCGGGCGAGCCGGGAGTGATCTCGAGCCGCGTGTTGCGGACGTGGGGGATCGGGGAATCGGCGCTCGCCGAGCTGGTCGCGCCCCGCCTTGCGGTGCTCGACGCCGCGGGGGAGGGCGCGCCGACGATCGCGTTCCTGGCGCGGGGCCTGGAGGGCGTCCAGTTGCGGGTGACCGTGAAGGCCGCAAGCGCCGAAGCGGCTCGCGAGGCCCTCGATCTCGAGGAGGCGGCGCTCCGTGAACTCGTCGGGAGGAACATCTTCGGCGTCGACGGCGAGACGATGGCCATCCGCCTCGGCGCGCTTCTGACGGCCCGCAACTTCACGCTCGCCGTGGCGGAGTCGTACACGGGGGGGTTGGTGGCGTCCAGCCTCGTCTCGGCGCCGGGGGCGAGCGGATGGTTCCGCGGGGGCGTCGTCCCGTACGCCGCGGACGTAAAACGCGACGTCCTGAGCCTCCCCGCCGGACCGGTCGTGAGCCCCGTGGCGGTGGCGGGCATGGCCGACGGGGTGCGCAACCTGCTGGGTGCCGATATCGGGCTCGCGACGACCGGCGTCGCCGGGCCGACGAGCCAGGAGGGGCTCCCCGTCGGGACCGCGTTCGCCGGACTCGCGTTCGCCGGGGGGCAGACCGAGACGGCCTCGTTCCAGATCTTCGGGGATCGCCAGCGGGTGCGGGAGCTCGGCACGATGAACACCCTGGACTGGCTCCGCCGGCGCCTCGAAGCCGGGGGCTAGGGGAGCGTCGGTCGCCTATCCGGGACTTGAGCGGTCGGTGAGCCCGGCGGCGTGGGCCAGGGCCTCGGCGAGCGTTAATCGCGGTCCGAAGCGCGAGCTACGGCCGATCTCTCTCAGGAACCGCAGGTGAGGTCCTTTCTGAGGTATCAGCGCCGACGTCTCTGGAGAATCCACCATCGAACAGGTGTTCGCAACTACACTGATGGAAGTTCCCGTACGGGTGGATGGCCATCGGGGGTGCGGCGTCGGCGATACAGCGGGGCCGTAACGTGCAGGTCCGCTCGGTGCACGGCCCGGCGGCGTGAGCGGTGGAAAGTGAGGGGTGATGGAGCGGGACAAGGCACTCGAGGCAGCACTCGGCCAGATCGAGAAGCAGTTCGGGAAGGGTTCCGTGATGCGGATGGGTGAGAGCCTCACGCTCGGTATCGAGGCCATCTCGACGGGCGCCATGTCACTCGACCTCGCGCTCGGCATCGGCGGTCTGCCGCGCGGTCGCATCGTCGAGGTCTTCGGTCCTGAATCCTCCGGCAAGTCGACCCTCGCGCTCCATGTTGTCGCGGAGGCACAGCGCAACGGTGGTGTCTGCGCCTACATCGACGCGGAGCACGCCCTCGATCCGGTCTACGCGAAGGCCATTGGCGTCGACATCGACGAGCTCCTCATCTCCCAGCCAGACAACGGCGAACAGGCGTTGGAGATCGCCGAGATGCTCATCCGCTCGGGTGCGATCGACGTCCTCGTCATCGACTCGGTGGCCGCGTTGACCCCGCGCGCCGAGATCGAAGGAGAGATGGGCGACGCGCACGTCGGCCTCCAGGCCCGCCTGATGTCCCAGGCGCTGCGCAAGCTCACCGCGACCTTGAACAAGTCGGACACGATTGCTCTGTTCATCAACCAGCTCCGCGAGAAGATCGGTGTGATCTACGGCTCACCGGAAGTGACGCCGGGGGGCCGGGCACTGAAGTTCTACGCGTCGGTCCGCCTGGACATCCGCCGGGTCGAGTCGATCAAGGACGGAGCCGAGATCGTCGGGAGCCGGACGCGGGTGAAGGTCGTGAAGAACAAGTGCGCGCCCCCCTTCCGTTCCGCGGAGTTCGACATCATGTACGGACAGGGGATCAGCCGGGAAGGCTCGATCCTCGACGTTGCGGTCGATTTCGACATCGTGAAGAAGTCGGGAGCCTGGTACACCTACGAGGGCGAGCAGCTCGGGCAGGGCCGGGAGAACGCCAAGCAGTTCCTGCGGGAAAGCCCGGAGCTCGTCGTTGAGATCGATGAGCGGATCCGGAAGATGGTGGCGACGGTCGCCGCCGACGTCCCGCTCGGAGCGGGCGTCCGGGACGACGAACCGATCTCCCTGGAAAGCTGAGCTCCCCGACCCCTAACGGGGGATCGAGGTGTGCTTGAACTCGTTGAGTTCGGGATGGTCGACGAGGAGATCGAGCACGCGATCGATCGTCGCCCGGGCGAGTTCGTGGTCGCCCTGGGGACGGTCCATCAGCCTGACGAAAACGGCCCGGTCGCCCACAATGAAGGTCGGGACGCCGAAGACGGCGTGATCGTGCACGGCGGACTCGTGCTCCCGACGGAACGCCTCGAAAGGCCAGCCGGCATCGAGCTCGGCGAAGACCGCGTCGTCGTCGACGCCTGACGTGGCGAGGGCTGAGCGGATGACCTTCTCATCGCGGAGATCACCGCTGCGGTCGTGACGGGCGGCGAAGAGCGCAAGATGGGCCGCCGGGAACGCATCGGCGAAGCGGTCCCGCACCACGACTCCCGCGGCACCGGCGAGGAGTTCGTTGCGGGCCGAAGGGTTGTCCCAGACAGATTGCTCCCCCTCGGCGACGTGGGTCTGGCTGAGTGAGAAGGGGACGAAGCGGACGTCGTAGTCCGCGCCCGCGGACACGGCGGCGAGGACATGTTCGTGGGCGTTGCGGGCGAAAGGGCAGCGGTAGTCGAAAGTGATCGAAAACTGCCGAGGTGTCGGCGTCATGGGGTCTCTCCGTGCAGATTGGCGATTGCGCGCAAAGCCTATAGCGAGCGCCCAGCCTGGCCCTGGCAGGGGCGGAGATACCATCGCCTGGTGCCCGAAGTGCGCCGGGCGACCCCCGAGGACATGACCCTACTCACGCGTTCGCTCGCGTCGGCGTTCGTCGACGATCCGGTGACCGCCTTCATCTTCCCCGACGGCGAGCGCCGGGAGACGATCCTTCGGGAGTTCTTCGCTGTGCAGTTGTCGCGGACCTACCTGCCCCGCGGCGAGGTCTACACGACGGGGAACGCGATCGGTGCGGCGATGTGGCTGCCACCGGACTCGCGCCTGCCGACGATCGGCGACCAGCTCGCCTATTTGCGCGTCTCGCTGGCGTCGGGCAGCTACTGGTCGGCTCGTCGGCTGGCAGTCGCCCTCCAGCGGCACCGCCCAGTTCTGGCGCACTACTACCTCGGCACGATCGGCGTCGCCCCGGCCCACCAGCGGGGCGGGCTCGGAAGCGCGCTCATGCGGCCCGGACTCGCGCGTTGCGACGCGATGCGTGTCGGGGCCTATCTCGAATGCTCGACGGAACCGAACACCCACTTCTACGAACGGCTCGGATTCCGAGTCACACGGGAGATCCGGGCGCCGCGGGGTGGCCCGCGGCTCTGGCTGATGTGGCGGGAGCCGGCGCAGGCGGGTCCGTCGGGGTCGGGTGAACTGCGTCCGTGACGGTCAGGCCCGCCGGGGTCCGCGCTGCGACGGGCCCGGCTCGGGCCGGCGCGTCGCCGCCCCGGGCTCCTGGGCGATGGGGTGCACGCCCCTCGGGAGCCGGCTCGGGTCGGCGAGGATCGTCGTGAGCACGTCGAGCACGGCGCGCACCGGCGCGCCGGGGAGGGCCCGACGACGTTGGGCGACGCCGATGACCCGGGGCGCGAGACCCTCGACCGGGATGATCGTCCAGGTCTTTGCCTGGCGGACCGGCAGCGTGCTCGTCGGCAGGATGGCGAAGCCACAGCCCTCGAACATGAGCGAGCGCATGAGCCGGAGGCTGTCCAGCTCGGCCCGGGGGTGGAGCGCGACCCCTGCTGCGGCGGCGAGGGAGTCGAGGGACCTCCGGTAGTTGCTGCCCTCCAGCGGCAGCAAGAGCGGGAGGTCCGCGATGTCGACCACCGTCACGGTCTCACGGGCCGCGAGCGGGTGGGATCGGGGGAGGAAAAGGCCGATGTCCTCCTCGAAAAGCGCCACCGTGTGGACCTCGGAGCCGGAGGCGGGGAGGGCGAGCACTCCGAGGTCGATGTCCCCGGTCGCGAGCTGCGTGTCGAGCCCGAGCGTCGTCGCCTCCCGAAAGATGAGACGCAGGTGGGGGTGGAGCGCCGGGACGAGGTCGAGGAGTTCAGGCACGATCCACAGCGCGGCGGTCCCGATGAGGCCGAGCTGGACCGTCCCGATGATCTCCCGGCTGAGCGCGGTGACGTCGGAGGTGAGGGCGTCGAGCTCACCGATCACGCGGCGGGCCCGCTCCACCGCGAGCTCGCCGGCGTCGGTGAGTTGCCCGGTAGCACGGTCGACGAGAACGGATCCGAGTTCGAGCTCGAGCTTCTTCACGTGCGTCGAGACGTTTGACTGCACGGTGGCGAGCGCGTCGGCGGCCGCCGAGAACGAGCCGTGCTCGGCGATCGCGACCAGGGCGTTCAGTTGCCGCAGGTCCATCGGACTAAATGATAGGCGCTATCTATCGCAACTGTTTGACTGATGGTGCGAGCTTGGCAACAGTAGGGGTCAACCACGGGAGTGACGGTCCCCCACCGGAGCCCTGTGGGTGTGAACTGAACGAAGGGGCCGGTCCCCCCCCGGCCCCTTCTTCGCGTCCTGGGGGGGCGTCACCTTCCGTACGAAGCAGGCATCACCAGGGCTTGGCGGAGGACCTCGACCGCGAGCTCCTCGTCCGCCGGGCGCTCGGCGGGAGGGCCCAGGAGCGGCGCCATGGCGAGGCGTCGGGCCCGCGGAACGGCACTGTCTCGCCGGCGGCGGCGCGCCGCCGCGCCGACCACCAGTCCGACTCGGCCTCGTCGGCGAGGAGCGCCACTGACTCCTCGATACGGACGGCGAAACGACGCGCGTCCTCTTCCCGGGCGTCGTGACCTGTCGCCTCGCCGGGCCACAGGGGATCCCCGAAGCGGATCTCGACCTTGCCCCGGTGGAGGGAACTGCTGCCTCTCGGGAAGACCGGCCGGACGCCGCGCAGGTGGACGGGGACGACGGGCACGTCGCAGCGTTTGGCGAGGTAGGCGGCTCCACCGCGAAACTCCTGGCCCCAGCCATCTCGGCTGCGACCTCCCTCGGGGAAGATGACGAGGTTCCAGCGGTCCGTGAGGAGTTGCGCGGCGAGATCGGCGCTGCGCCGGTTCACCTTTGTCCGCTCCATCGGGATGGTGCCGAGGGTGAGCGACCACAGCGCCGCTTTCCAGGGGCGGTCGAAGAAGTAGTCCGCTGCCGCGGCGACGACCGTGCGGTGGCGGAAGCGTTCCGGCAGGCAGGCCACGACGATCGAGGTGTCGAGGTGGCTCGAGTGGTTGGCGGCGAAGATCACCGGCCCGTCGAGCGCGTCGAGGTGCTCCCGGCCGAAGACCTTGGGCGCGGCGACGGCGGCGACGAAGGGACGGGTGACGTTGTCGACGAGCACGCGACGCACGGCCCGTGCCCAGGGCGCCCGCGTCCAGGCCGTGTCGTAGTCGACTCCGATGTTGCGCCGCTCGATCGGGCGCGGCAGGGTCCCGGGCCACGTCGGGCGGTAGACGACGTCCTCGACGATGCGGGGGAGTCGGACGCTCACGAGACGTCAGCCACGAGCAGCGGCGGAGCGTGGAGGTGCGTGATCGTCGGGTTCCGGCCGACGACGTCCTCGGCCATCTCGAGGGCGTCGGCGAGGGTCGAGGCGGGTTTGAACCCCATGCGCCGCACGGCGGCCCGATCGCCCCCGACGATGATCACGGCGCCGAGATGCTGGAGGGCGTGGGCGCACCAGTACCACATGTAGAACGGGTGGACGCCGTGGTAGGCGTACGAGGTCCGGTACAGGTGGATGTACCAGGGATCGGTGGCGAACGACTCCTCGTAGCGCTTCTCGATCTCCACGAGATCGGTCGTCTCGGCGAGCACCTGCTCGAAAAAGTCGATGTAGCTCGGGTGGTGGACCGGGTTGAACGCCCACGGCGTGGGGTGGGACATGATGCAGACCCCGCCCTCGCGCACGAGCGGCCGGCCCCGGTAGAGGTTGAAGAAGTAGCCGAGCCCGAGGCAGGCGACGAGGATCGGGTTCATGATCGAGTTCACGTTGTACGGGCACAGGTACGGCAGGCCCATCGTCAGGATGTCGGTCTGGCCCTCGACGTAGACGAGCTGCTGGCGGTGGAGGTTCTCCAGCGTGACGTCGTGGACGGCCTCGACCTCGCCGGCCTGCACCGAGGTGACCGCGTAGGGCGAGAGCATCGACTGGAAGATCTGGCGCGCCAGCCGCGGCGGGGTGCGGTCGAGCGAGAGCCGGGTCGCGTGGAAGCCGGCGCGGTCGGCGAGCGACCACTCCCACTCCCGCTTCTGCAAGAAGTTGAACTGCGACGGGAACATGTCGAGGTTGAGCGTCGACTCGATTTGGAAGATCTTCACGCCGGCGGCCCTGATCAGCCGGCCCATCCGCCAGTTCGAGGCGTGCATCTCGGAGTGGTGACGGTCCATGAGCGAGCGGCTGTGCTGCAGGACCTTCACGTTGTGGTGGTGACGGAGGCTCCGGTAGCTGGCGAGCCCGGTGGCGACGGACTTGTGGCCGCCGTCCATCGCCGACAGGTTGATGTTCACGTAGACGAGCAGGTCGCTCTCGGCGGCCCGCCGGTTGATCTCGACGTCCTCGCCCTTGTCGGTGAGGCCGAGGTGGACGAGGGCTCCGGGGTCCTCGGCATCGTGCTGCAGCAGGAGCCCGTGGGGCGCGAAGGCGTCAAAGACCCGGTCGCCGAGGGCGTGGCGCAGCTCGTCGTCGGTCATCCGCCGGTGGATGGCAAGCGCGGCGATGAGGACGACGTCGTCCACTCCTGCCGCGGCGGCCTTGTCGAGGACGGCTTCGATCACCCGCTGGCGGATGTCCGGCCGGCGCATCGGCGGCAGCGGCAGCGAGACGTCGTCGAAGGCGATCGTGAGCCTCATCCCGGGCTTCAAGAGTGCCGAAAGCGGCGCGGAGTCGCCCAGCGGGTGCTCGAGCGCGTGGCGGATCGACGCTTCGGGGTCGACCAGTCCGTCGAGGGGTTCGGGCGGGTAGACAACTCGGGAACCCTCGGGCAGCCGCTCGAACCGGAAGCCCTCCCCGTGCCAGAAAACGGTCGGGGGGGTCGACCGGTCGACCTCGAGTACGAATCCGGGTCTCGGGCTCACGCGCTCGTCTCCAGTTTCTTGTCACCACGGGGGCTAGGACGTTTCTTGGCCACCGGCTCGGCGGTACGCCGCCACGCGGGTTCCTCGCGACGGAGGTCGAAGACGATCTTCACCGACCCCCGCCTCCCGGCGTTCGCGGCATGGCGAACCGCCTCTTCGTAACGTTCCAGAGGGTAGTGGGCCGACACGAGCCGCTCGAGCCCCGCGGCGGCGGCGAGCTCGAAGGCGAGGGCGAACGTCCGGCGCGGCCCGCCCGGGACGTCCTCCATCCCGTAGGCGTAGGCGCCGACGAGGGCGACCTCCCGCTGCCACAGCGGTGCGAGGTCGACCCGGACCGAACCGGGCATCCCGACGAGAACGATCCGACCTCCGGGCCGAACGACTTCCAGAGACTCCGCGATCGAACGCGCCGAGCCGACGCAGTCGAAGACCGCATCCGCCCCGCCCGCGAGCCGGTCGATCGCGCCCCCGGTGGACGCCAGCGCGAGGGTCCCGGTCATCCGGCGGACCGCCCGGCCGAGCTCGCTCGGCGCGACGACCTCGTCGGCACCGAAGTCCTCGGCGAATCGGCGCTGGACGCGATACTTGGCGACGGACAGGAGTGCCGAGGGGAGCGTGTGGTGGCGCAACGCCGCCAGCGTGCAGAGACCGACGGTCCCGGCGCCGAGCACGACGACGCGCTCGCCGGGCACCACCTGGCCGGCCAGCGCGGCGTGGACCGCGCACGCGGCCGGTTCGACCATCACCGCGGCCTCGTCGGTCATCCCGGCGGGGACGAGGTGGAGCTGGGCGTCGTGGGCGACGAGTTCGTCGGACCAGCCTCCACCGGTGTCCGCGCAGTAGCCGGTCTGCAGGCCGGGACGGATGTGACCAAACGCGATCCGCTCGCAGGATCCCGTGCGGCCCGCGGCGCACGACGGGCAGAGCGGCTCGATCCCACGGACGACGCAGGAAAGCACCGGCTCGATGACGACGCGCTTGCCGGTGTGCCGGCCGTCGGTGACGACACCGACGATCTCGTGACCGGGCACGAACGGGAACGTGACGATGTCCTCGAAAAAGCGGGAGCTCGTCCCGTCGAGCGTCGCGAGATCCGATCCGCAGATCCCGGACAGGCGCGGCGCGACCCGGTGCCAGTTCGGGCCGGGAAGGCTCGGCGGGTCGATTTCGCCGAGCCGTAGCGGGGCGACCCCGATGCCGGTCCCCGATCCCGCGACGAGCGAGACGAGCCGGGCCGCGGCGAAGCGGTGGACGAGCCGTTCGAAAAGGAGGGCCTTCATCCGGCCTGCCCCTTCTCGTCGACCGGGTGCGGCGCGCTCAGCTCGTGGGGGGCCGGTGAGCGGGGACCGGTCCGGCGCATGGCGATGGCGAGGGGGACCCACGGGCCGCCGCGGGCCCGCTTCCACTCCTCGATCGGCCAGCCGCGCCGGCGGGCGATCGAGGCGAGCTTCGGTTCCGGGTTCACGACGACGGGGAGGCCGGCTGCGTCGAGCATCGGCAGGTCGCTCGTCGAGTCGGCGTAGGCGACGGTCCGTTCGAGGTCGAGTCCGTGGGAGGCGGCCCACTCGCCGAGCATGATCGCCCGCGCCTCGCCCGTCGGTGGCGTCGAGACGAGTTCGCCGGTGAACCGGCCGTTCTCCTCGCCGAGCGAGGCGCACACGATCTCGTCGAAAAGGGGCCGGAGGGGCGCGATGACGAAGTCGAGCGCCCCGGTGATGAGGAGGGTCGGATGGCCGAGAGCGCGGTGGGCCCGCACGCGCTCGATCGCCCCGGGAAAGGCCCGTGTGAGCAGCAGGTCGCTGAACAGTTCCCAGGAGTCCTCCCGGACCCGGTCGACGGGCGCGCCCTCGTAGCGCCGGTAGAACGAGCGGAGGAAGTCGCTGCGGTCGCGGCGGTCGATCGCCAGCAGTCGCGGCCCTTCGAGGATGAGCTCGGCGGCGAGCTGGGCCCTGCGGAGCGGGGCGAGGTGGCGGGTCGCGAGCCAGCCGTAGGACTCGACGACGTTCGAGTTGATGAGGGTCTGCTCGAGATCGAACGCCGCGCAGCGGGGCTCGGTCGTGAGGATCCGGCGCCGGGAGCGGTCTTCACGCTTCTCGGTGACGCGCCGAGCGGGCGAGGTGCGCACCCGGGCGTGGGTGACGATGGAGGGGAGGTGGATCTCGCGCACGTACTGCGACCACTCGAGCACCGCCGGGTCGAAGCAGAAGGCCTTCTGGTCGACCGGGTCGAGCGAGTGGTACAGCTCGAGGGTCCGGTCGATCCGGAAGCGGGCCTCGGTCTCGGCGTACGACCCGTAGAGCTCGACATAGCCGAGGGCGCGTTCCGCGAGCTCACGACGCTCCTGGACGCCGAGAGCCCGCTCGGCGAGGTCCCCACGGATCGGGAGTCGGTTGACGAAGCGCTCCGCGAGGCGGAGAGCGGTCGACGCCCGGCGCAGGTCGGCCTGGACCTTGCCCCTGCCGGGGAAGGACCATTTCGGCACCACGATCGGTTGGCCGTGGCTGTCGTAGATCGGGTGCTCGGTGAACCATCCCTCGCAGAGCGAGACGAGCTTCCCGTAGCGCAGCGGATTCCGCACGCCGGACGCGACCTGGAACACGCTCTCCTGTGCCGAGCCCGGCCCGCGGGCCGCGACCGCGATGATCGCCGCCGCGACGAGGTCGACGGGGATCACGTCGATGATCCCTTCGGGCACGCCCGGGAACTGTCGGAGGAGGCCCCGCGCGTACGAGATGATGACCGGCTCGGCCATCCGGAATCCGCGGATCCAGCCCGGCACGGGGTCGGCGAGCGAGGACTCGACTATCGAAGGCCGCACGACCGTCACGGGGAGGTCCCGCTTCGAGTCGGCGAGCGCCACCTCGCCGAGGGATTTCGTGAAGGCGTAGGCGTCGGGCCAACCGAGGGCCTGGGCGCGCGCCCGGCCGAGCTCGACGAGATGGTCGGTCACCCAGTCGACACGCAGGCGCTCGGTCCTTTCGGCGAGGAGCGCCGTGCCCGCCGCGCCGATCTCGCCGCGGGCTGCCTTGTGGAACTTCGCGAGCTGGGCGGGGGTACGACTCGCGGCGTCGGCGTCCGAACGGGCCCGGCGGGCGGCGTCGACCTCCGACCGCCAGTCCGGCAGCGCGATGTACGGGCTCTCCGAGATCGGGTCTTCGAGTGCGTCGCCCCGGTGACCGCTGCTTACGTAGGCGGTCGAGACCGAGACGAGATGGGGGAGAGCTTGTCCCGGCGCCCGGTGCGAGGTGACGAGGTCGTTCATCGTCGCCGCGACGCGGGACGGTCCGAGCAGATTGACCTCGACGGCGCTGTCGATCGGCGCGTCGAAGCTCACGGACGCTGCAGCGTGTACGACGATGTCACAGGAGGCGAGGATCGCTCTGTCGTTGTCGTCGAGACCCAGGCCATCGGTCGTCACGTCCCCCGCGACCGTCGTCACACGACGGGCCACGGTTGCTTCGAAGTCGTCACCGAGCTCGCGGCGGAGCCGGTCGAAGCAGTCGTTCCGAATGATCTCGCGTGCCGTTCGGTCGGCGGCGTTCTGGCGCCGGCCGGGTCGCACGAGAACGACGATCTGGCATTCGGGCACGCAGCGCAGGAGACGCTCGACAAGCGCGGTGCCGAGGAACCCTGTCGCGCCGGTGATGGCGATGCGCTTGCCCGCGAGATCGTCGGCGATCACGACGTCGGAGCCGATCGCACGGTCAGCGCCGACGCGCCGAAGCCCGGGAGCGGCGGGGCGGCGTGTATCGCTTCGAGGGCTTGGGCGGTCCGGCGGTCCGGGCCGGGGTCGACTTTGACGCGCGCGAGGGCCGCCCGCCGGCGGCGATCTCAGCGCGCTGGCGGCGAACCATCCGAAGCAGGAGCCAGCCCCCGAAGACCAGGAAGATGACTCCGAAGAGGTCGCCCCCGCTGAAGAGCTCGAAGCCCATCATGAAGCTCGCGATGCCGACCATCGAGGCGCGTCGGAAGAAGATTCCACCGAACATGATGGCGACGAGGATGAGGCCGGCGACGAAGAGCTCCAGCGCGTCTCCGCGGACCTTTGTGACGGTGGAGTGGCGGTTGACGATGTAGGCCGCCGCCACCAGTCCGAGCGCGAGGACGGACGCGGCGACGCTGAACCGGTGCTCGCGTTCGTCGAGGATTCCCGCGGCGGGCCGGTCCGTTGATGCTGCCGGGCCCGCCGTTCTCGCTGGTGCGTTTGGGAGCCACGTGCTCGGTGAGCGCCACGAGATTGTCCGGCGGCGGGGCGGCGCGTCGTTCGCGAAGTTGTCGTTCGCGTTGGGCGACGCCGGGGCGCGCCCGTCGCCAGGGACGAGCTGACGGTCGGGCGGTTCCGTGGTCACCTCGCAAAGGGTAGTTGCGAAGACGGCATCGCATGGAATAGGGCGTGCGGGCGCCAGCCGGTGGATTGCTCCACAAGTCCCCCGGGCGAATGTCCGTTGGAGCACCGGGTCGTGGTGGCGCGGCATGCGGTTACCATTCGGGAATCGGGCGCTTGGCTCAGTTGGTTAGAGCGCAGCCTTCACACGGCTGAGGTCGGCGGTTCGAGTCCGCCAGCGCCCACCGAGTTCATAAGGGAGAAAGGGACAGGCGCGGGAAGGCAGGCCAAAGACCGGCGACAACGACGGCCGGGAGCGGGCAGGGGCGACAAGAGGCGCGGGAGCAGCCGGCCGGGCGGTCGGACCAGGGCGCGCAGGGCGCCCAGGCGAGGTGCCGACAGGATACGCCCTTGGCTGGTTTCCTGGCTGCTCCTCACTGTCCGTGGGACGGTCTTCGTCGGTCGGCCCGGCGGTTAACGGGCACCTGTGGTCCCCGGTCGACGTCGGTGATCCGCAGGCACGCGCGCCGCGAGACCGACCGGAATTGGATTTACCTAAGGTTTACCCGCCGGTCACCCCGAAGTCGGGGAATCCGCGCGTTCTACCAGTTCACATGCCGTGTGAGGCGCCGGCGGACGCCGCCGAGGCGCGCAAGGAAGCCACCCGGACGCCGTCGGGCGGTGGCTTGGGCCTCAACCGCTGAAATCGTCGCGCCGGCGAAGCGGGCATCGAGGCGCGCCGCGGTCTCGGCGACGGCGGCCTGGACCGCCGGGTCAGGGTCGGTCGTTGGGTAGGTGATCGGCGTCAGCGTCGCGAAGCCGAGCGTCCCGAGCGCCCAGTCGTCGTCCGGAGCCGTCGGGCGATCGGGGAAGCCGCCGGAAAACCGGACACGGCGCGAGCCGGTGTGCTCCACGTTGAAGATGTTGGCGGTGTTCAACCTGGCGCAGCGGACGCCGCGCAGCGCGTCGAGTCCGACGTCGGGGACGTTGCAGTTGAGCACGGTCCCGGTCCGCATCGACGCCAGCGGCTCGACGAGGGCGACGGCGACGGCCACCGCCGTCTCGTAGTGCGCCGGGGCCGTCCAGTTCACCCGCAGCCCGATCGCGAGGGCGGACCGATCGAGTTGCGCGGCGGTGAGAGCGGCGCCGACCGTGCCGGAGTGGAGGATGAAGCGGCCGACGTTTGGGCCCTGGTTGATGCCCGCGAACACGAGGTCGGCGCGTGGCCCGAACGTGCCGGCGAGGGCCAGCACAACGCACACCGCGGGGAACGCGGCAACGCCGAAGGCCGGCACGCTGGGGTCAATGGGGAGTCGGACCGCCCGGAACGGCACGGCGCCAATCGGCCGTCGCCGCCGGAGAATTGTCGCGGCGCTCGATCCGCTGTGATCCTCGAGCGGAGCGACCACGGTGACGTCGTGTCCCGCCTCGACGAGCGCGACGGCGAGGGCGGCCATCCCGGGAGCGAAGACGCCGTCGTCGTTCGTGACGAGAATGCGCATGCCTGCTCCTCGGTCTCGAAAGACCTTTCATTTCGCCTTTGCTGGGCCACCGGTACACTACTTACGTCTGGCGAGCAGTAGTGATCGTTGTGGAATTGACGACGGCGACGGTCGCCGAGGTCGGAGCGACACTCCGCTTCTTCGACGACGATGGAAAGCCGGTCGTCTGGGGCTTCGACGAGGGCGAGATGTGCACCGGAGGCCGCGGACAGATCCTCGCCCCGTGGCCGAATCGCCTGGAAAAGGGGACGTACGAGTTCGCCGGATGCGTCGGTTTCGCCGCCCCGGACAGGATCCGCGAACTCGTTATCTGCCGCACGGGCGTATCGCGGCGCGCTGACTGGCGGCGGGTGCGGTTCGACCACGCCGAGGCATTCGCCTCGATCTTCGTGCCGTCGATCGAGATGACCCTGGCCTCGACGAGCCCCTCTCGCACGCACGGCCCGAGCATTTGGTCGAACAGCTCCGCGAGCGCGGCGGTGTGACGCTGGCGGAAGAGGGCGAGCGTGGCGTGATCGAGGCGTTGGTTTGCCGCGACGACCCGGAAAGCGACGTCTTCCACCAGTCGGCGCGCGATCCTTCGCGAGGAGTGCTCGCCGACGCAGTAGGCGTGGATGAGCACGGCGAGCACGAGGGCGGGGTCATAGGCGACGCCACCGCGACCGTCCTCGCGGTATTCGCCATTGAACGTCGCGAGATCGAGCTCGGCCACCACGTCGAGAACGAAGAAGGCGAGGTGATCGTCCGGCAGTCAATCAGCAACCGAGAGAGGCAACAAGAAGAGCTGGTCCCGGTCCACCTCGCGCAGATCGATCGGCAAGCACCATCATTCCGCGCGCCGCGAAACGCGAGCAGGACCGTCAGGATTCATGCAACAGCCACCTCGGACGCTATTTCCTGGCTCTCTGACACCCCCGACACGTGGCCCGGGTTCTGGACCAGATCGTACCTGAGGAGCAGGTCACCTTCCCCAAGGCGATGGACCTACTGAAGGCCAGCACCACGGATGAGACGCGACCTTCCAGTGAATCCGTTCGGTGATGTGCACTTCGGCGGCCTAACCATTGCCGAGGGCTGGTAGCTTTCACCTTGGCCGCTTCCCTCAGGAATGGTGCACGTCAGCAGTGATGTTCAGCTCGTGCTCCCCGTCGGAGGTTCCATGATGCCGACGGTGCTGAAACGCAGTCGACGACGTCTACACCGCCGCCGAATCGGGTTGCGCCGCTATGCGTTGGTGTTCGCTGTTCTGTTCGTGCTCTTGGGAGCTACCGCCTACGCGATCGCGACCCGGGTTGCAGGTCCGGACGGCGTCATCACCGCTGGCAATTCCAAGGCCAGCTGTATTTACTTCAATGAAGTCGCCGGGGTCTTCTCTACCCGTGGGCTAGCCGGGATAGAAGAGACGACCGGTGTGACGTACAGCTGCATCGAGCTGTTCATTGACGTCGAGCCGACGTGGTCTAACTGGGACGACCCGTGGCCGACGAGGACCACTTCGGGCGGCTGGGATGCGTGGCTTGCTGCCTCGCCAGATCACCAGCTCGTGCTCGCGCTCAGCCTCGTCCCGGAGAGCGTTTCACCAACTGGCCACCCAATGAACACGGCGTGGGAGGAAACCTGCGCGTCCGGCGCTTACGACCATTACGCGGTCACCCTCGCGCGAAACCTCGTTGCAGCAGGTGCGGGCAACTCGGTCATCCGACTGGGCAAGGAGTTCAATGGCCCTTGGGAGAACGACTACATAGGCAACACGACGGCCGAGTATCAAGCGTGGGCCAGATGCTTCGCACAAGAGGCTGGAGCGATGCGCTCCGTCGCGGGCGCGCGCTTTCTGTTTGACTGGAATCCAAACACCTGTACGACCAATATCCCGCTCGCTCTGGCGTATCCGGGCAACGCATACGTTGACATCATCGGAGCGGACTTCTACGACACCGACTGCAGGACGGGCAAGACGGGAGCTGAGGAAGGCTGGAATACCCTCTACACAGACAATCGCGACAGCCAGACGAGCCTCTCAAACATCGTCGCCTTTGCTAAGGCGGAGGGCAAGCCGCTCAGCATTCCTGAATGGGGCGAGACCACGACCACCGATGACACTACCTACATGAACGGTGTTATCGACGTCGTTGAGAACAACGACGTCGCTTATCAGAGCTACTTTGACTGCAACTGCGACCACATAACTCCACTCGGATCGATGCTGCCGGCGTCGACCGCTGCGTATACGCAAGCCTTTCGCTAGTGCATGAGTCACTGAAGAACCTTAAATAGACGGCGAGGCTCTCGTCTACCGAGACTGGCGTATCCACCGGCGTGACAGCGTCGAGTGCATGCTCAAGATCTTCGACGCGTACGCGGACCACCATGGCCTTTCGAGACCGCTAGTCGGAAACGGTCATGAGAAATCGGGCTCCGCAAACCTCGTCGGGTTGTCGTGCGCGGCCTGGGATGAGATGGCGCGAGTTAGTTCAAGTCAAGCTGAGATGGCCGTTGTCGGGGGAGACCTGCCGCAAGAACTCCTCGACGTCAGAACTGCTGAGGAGGGGCACCAACTCGCGAATGCGTTCGATCGGCAAATTCCACCATTCAAGGCTTATGAGCATGTCGACGACGTCGTCGGAGAACCTTCGCCGGATCTCTCGAGCCGGATTGCCAACGGCGATGGCGTAGGGACGGATCGTTCCCGCCACGACGGCCGCAGCCCCTATGACTGCTCCGTGCCCTATTTTGCTGCCCGACAAGATTGTAGCCCCGTGCCCAATCCAAACGTCAGAGCCAATTTGCACGTCGCCTTTGCTCGTCGGAAGACCGTCGTGGAATGCGCCGTCCATGCCGAGCACCGCCCGAAAGGGGAAAGTGGAGACCCAGTCGGTTGGGTGGTTGCCTCCAACGATGATGGTGACGCCAGAGGCGAACGACGTATATGAACCGATCACGACTCTGTTGATGTCACCCAAGTGAACTTCAATATAGGGAACGCCAACGGAGTGCGCGCCGATTTCCACACGCCCGGCAACCTTGAGTGCTTCCAACCTGGCTTGTTCTCTTATTGTCAAGAGTTTGACGCCGAAGCGGGACAGCGACGTGTTTACCAGCTGTGCAACCTTGCTTTTCATCGTGGCGTTCTCTTGTGGCACACGTTGTCATCACTTTTCACAGACACCTCACTTTGAATCGACACAGGCCATTCGTGCAGTTGATGAATCGAGTTCGCGTTCCGCAAGGACGCAGATCGTCCGCGGCCGTGAGCAAAGCCAAGTTGTCCGATCGCCAGGATCTGGAACAGGTGTACCACAGGGTGCTCGCGATCGGTGCTCGCGATCGGTGCCTGAACCGCCCCGGGTTTCATGACTGCTCTCCGGTTTGGGAAACCGCCACGAGGGCGGGTGTTCTCTGACGGTAGTAGGCGGCCTCGAACTCGGCTGGGGTGACGTAGGAGGCGTCGTCGGTGATCTCGCCGTGGAGGCGCCGGTGGTTGAACCAGTCGACGTAACCGAGGGTGGCGAACTCGACGTCGTCGAGGCCCCGCCACGGCCCTCTCGGGTAGATGAGCTCCCACTTGTAGAGGCCGTTGAAGCTCTCGGCCAGGGCGTTGTCGTAGCTGTCGCCGCGCGATCCGACCGAGGCGACGATGTCGTTCTCGGCCAGGCGCTCCGAGTAGCGAATGGCGAGGTATTGCGACCCCCTGTCCGTGTGATGGATGAGGCCGGTGAGGTCGCCTCCGTCACGAGTCCGGTTCCAGATCGCCATCTCCAAGGCGTCGATGGCGAGCGAGGACCGGAGCGAGTTCGCCAGCTGCCAGCCGACGACCAGACGGGAGAAGACGTCGACGATGAAGGCCGCGTAGACCCAGCCCGAGTGCGTCTTCACGTAGGTGAGGTCCGCGACCCAGAGCCGGTTCGGCGCCGGCGCCCGGAAGTTCCGCTCCACGAGGTCGGAGGGCCGGCGCTGGCGCTCGTCGGCACGCGTCGTCACCCGGTAGGCCCTGCCCCGACGAACGCCGGAAAGGCCGAGCTCCCGCATCAGGCGCTCGACCGTGCAGCGGGCGACGCGGAGGCCTTCCCGGTTGAGCTGGGCCCAGACTTTGTCGGCCCCGTAGACGTCGAGGTTCTGGGCATGGACGCGTGCGATCTCGCGCCGGAGCTCCCCGTCGCGCACGGACCGTCGCGACGGTCGTCGCTTCTTCGCCACCCAGTAGGTGTTCGGGGCGACCCTGCAGCCGTGCTCTCTCAGCACCGCACAGATCGGCTCGACCCCGAAACGGTCGCGGTGGGCGTCGATGTAGGCGACTATCTCAGCGATCGGCGGTCGAGCTCCGCCCCGAAGAAAGCCGCTGCAGACTTGAGGATCGGCGGATTCAACCGGTCGCTGCAACGAGCTCTGTGAACTTTTCCGATGGTGTCATATAGCTGAGCGTCTTGCGCGGACGCCCGTTGAGACTGCGCTGGATGTCGCGGAGCTCCCCGACGCTCACGGTCGAGAGGTCCATCCCCTTCGGCAAGTACTGGCGCAAGAGGCCGTTCGTGTTCTCGTTGCTCCCACGCTGCCAGGGCGCGTGCGGATCACAGAAGTAGATCGGGATGTCGGTCGCGACGGTGAAGTCTGCGTGGTTCGCCATCTCCGCGCCCTGGTCCCAGGTGATCGAACGGCGGAGCTCGGCGGGCAAGCCCTCCATCGCCTTTCGCATCGCTGCCTCGACCGTCACTGCTGAGCGCTCGCCGCGAAGGTGCAGGAGCAGGAGGAAGCGGCTCGTCCGCTCGACGAGCGTCCCGACCGCGGAGCGCCCGCCCTCGCCGAGCACGAGGTCGCCCTCCCAGTGTCCCGGCACGGCACGGTCGTCGACCTCCGCGGGGCGCTCGGAGATCATCACCATCCCCGGGATGCGGCCCCGGCCGTCGGCCTGCCCGCGCGGCTTGCGGGTCGTGCGGCCCGAACGTAAGCAGCGGGCGAGCTCCCGGCGCAGCTCACCGCGGCCCTGCACGAAGAGCGACCGATAGATGGTCTCGTGGCTCACGCGCATCTCGGGGTCGTCGGGGAACTCGACCTTGAGCCGTCGCGCGATCTCGTCGGGCGACCAGAGCCGCTCGAGCCGGCGGGTGACCTCGCGCAACAACCTGCCCCGGCGGAGCTTGTGGGGCTTCGGTCGCCGGGCTTCGTCTCGGGCGCGCTCGTGGGCGTGCCAGGCGGAGTAGTGCTCGCGACCGCCATTGTTCTGGACCTCGCGGGTGATCGTCGACGGCACCCGGCCGAGCTCGCGGGCGATCGCGCTGAGCGACTCACCCCGGCCGACACCGAGGAGAATCCGCTCGCGCTCGGCGATCGTGAGATTGCCGCTCCGGGGCTCCCACCCGAGCGGCTTCGCATCGGTGTGGCGACCGGTGCGCACCATGATGCCGACCATCGGCCCGGTGCAGCCGATCTCCTTCGCGATGTCGACGAGACGCCAGCCCTGCGCCCGGAGGCGGAACGCGAGCTGCTTCTGTTCCGCGCTGAGATGGCCATGTCGTCCTTGCACCGGTGTCCTCCTGTGATCGGCTTTCGCTCATCTCACAGGACCCGTTGCGCTCACCGGTTGATTTCGCTATCTCGTTCGCCCGCCGGAGCTCTTTGTTCTCACGCTGGAGCTCGCGGAGTTGCTGGCGCTCCTCGGTCGTGAGACCGGGTCGCTGCCCGGCGTCGGTCTCCGCCCGTCGCACCCAGATCCGCAGCGTCTCGTGGTTGACCCCGAGCTTGTCCGAGATCGACTCGATCGCCTTCCACTGCGACGGGTACTCGGCCTGGTGTTCGAAGACCATCCGAACCGCGCGGTCGCGCACCTCATCCGGGTAACGGCCATGTCGTCGTCGCTCTGCCATTGCTCCATCCTCTCAAGAGGTGGAGCAGTCACCAATCTCGGGGCGGCTCAGCCCGCGAATAGGGTAGTCATCCTTCGCAGCTAGCGAAGCGGCTTTGTCACGCGAGACGAAGCCTGGCGAGTTGGTGAGCATGACCATCGCAGCTGCCAGGCGTAACGTGCGAAACTAAGTTCCAGGTAGTGTGGATGTTGTCGCCAACTGGTTCGCACGATTAGGTTTACGCAGCCGGTCGCTCGACGGAACGAGTCAACCACATTTGAGTCAGTCCGTACTGACGGGCCTGGTCGTGGTCAACGGAGCTACGCGCGACAAGTTCCCACCATCCTCGCCAGACCGCACAAGAACTAGATGGGTACCATGGCGGATCTACCCAAACTCCATCATCCTCGCTGGTCCGCACGGCGTAAGGCGACTCGCAATCCGCAGATGCTGGTGTCATCGCCCAAGCGCCTTGTCTCATTTGTTCCGGTCGCATTCCGGTGCTCATGCTCTTCAGTAGGCACGCATGCAGGTCTGCAATCTTGCAAAGCGCTCGCATTGCGACTCGGACTGGCGAGGGACATGCAGACCCGACCGGTCGCGCCTCACCGCATATCACGACACTGTCGTATGGCGTGCCGTTCGTGGCGATGTTTGTTGACCTGACCGGCCCGGTGATTGGCCAACGATTCTTGCCTGGTAGTGCGTGCAACTCGCAGGCGGATCTGGCGGGTTCGCCGCGATCGAAAATCGCAATGCCAACGCATCTGACAAGGGTTTCATCGGAGTCGACCGGGCGCGATGCTCAATCTCGAGAGCCTGGAGGGGGCCGGGGGCTAGGACTGGGTGATTTTTCAGCTATTAGGTCACGCAACACGACAACCGGCGACAACTTCGATTCCGGCCATCGTGGTCGGTACGTGACGTTCTGATAAGGTGACTAGCGACGAGTTTGGGCGCTGGAAAGCCTCTGTGCATGCTCGCGGTCAGGTATTCAAGCGCTTCGGTGGAACGCAGACTGAGAGTCTGCACCTGTTTTCGACGCGGATTCCTGACGAGGATCCAATCCTCGGCGGCCCGGCACGAATCGAGACTCTCGATAAGGAAATCGTTAACGCCTTCGTAGACCGCGTCGGGAGCGAACAGGCGCTTGACATGGGCGTCGATGCGTTGGACTCCGACTGGTTAGGGACGAGCAAAGCCCTCTACTACGTATCGCCGACGGTCGGGTCGATTCACCGATGGCCGTGGTGTGAGATCGAGGACATTCGAGTCGTGAAGAAACGGCTGAAGCTAGCAACCTATCTTCTGGAATTCGGATCTTTTCAACCATCACTCGAACTGATCACCGGCAGGAATTCGGCTAGACGCCTTGTTGTTCTGCACGCGATATGTCAACGGCATGTGCACTGACCTGGACTGGAACGGCGGTCCTTCGGGGGAGTAGTTCTCGCACGAGACAGGGCGGGAGGGTCGTTGCCTGCGTTTCGTCTGGAGAGCGGCGCTGGCTTCCACGGGCATCTGAAGCGCGTTGCTAGCCGTGACTTGACACAATCGAACTCGACTAGGATTGAGCAAGCGATTCGTGTCGGTCCAGGTTCGCAAGTATCGAGCCCGAGTGAAATTGCTCCATTCTTTGGAGCTCGTCGTTACGGTTGCAGAGTCTTGCGCACCACTGTCTGTGTTCAACAGGGAAGTCGGGCTGCCGTCAGCACCTCACCGTCCGTCGTGGTGTAATGCCGCAGCTTAATCAACCTGTACTACAAATCAGACTCTGTTTTCGGGCCGTTTGGTTCAATTGTGCCGCCTGCTGAAGCGAATATGACCAGCAAAATGCCTATGGACGCGTCTGTACCCGTGACTGGCCAGGGCAGACGATGCATCCATGACAGATCGCGCGTCGGACAGACATCACGGAGAGTGGCGCCACGCAGAGTGGTCGATATCCGCAGCTGCATCCGAAGCTTTTCGTCGCCGAACGAGTTCGTCGCGCCACAGCGTGCGCCGTATCGCCATGGGTGGCGCCGTTGCGGCGGCGGTGGCCATTCTGGCGAGTCAGATCGGCAGTGTCGATGCGACGGCGGCGACCAGGGTTCCGAGGATTATTTCCCAGCCGAGGAATCTGATCGTTGCTGTCGGTACCCAGGCGCGTTTTGCAGCCACGGCTTCCGGCACGCCAACTCTCAAGGTCCGGTGGCAGATTTCGGTTGACCGCGGCCGCACTTGGGAACGCATCGCGGGCGCGACATCACGGACCTATTCCTTTGTCAGCTCAGCTTCCCAGCGGGGCGACGAGTTTCGTGCGGTCTTTCAGAACGCGGCGGGTTCCGCGAGGACGAAGCCCGCACATTTGACGGTGACGAAGTCGAATAATGATGACAAGACCTTGTCAGCTAAGGCCCAGGCATTTCGGTCAACGCCAACCGCGTCGACCGGCTCGAACCGGAATCCGCGACCCAAGCGGAATGTCGCCCCGACAATCACTTCGCAGCCGGCGAGTGCGACGGTGACGGCTGGCGCGACGGCACGGTTTGCGGCCTCGGCTTCCGGCGCGCCGACGCCGCGTGTCCAGTGGCAGGTCTCCTCCAATAAGGGTCAAACGTGGACCGGCATCACCGGCGCGATCTCCTCGAGCTACTCATTGGTCGCGTCGGCTTCCCAGAGCGGCGACGAGTTCCACACTGTCTTTACGAACACGGCCGGGTCGGCGACGACCGCCACCGCGACACTCACGGTGAACGCCGCGGCTCCGACGACGACTGCGCCAGCTCCGACGACGACCGCGCCAGCTCCGACGACGACTGCGCCAGCTCCGACGACGACCGCGCCAGCTCCGACGACGACCACCACGACACCACCAACGCCAGCGACGACTTCCGGCGTCATCACGGCCGGTGACTCCAAGGCGAACTGCATCTACATCGGAGAATCCGGTGGTGTCTTCACCACCGCGGGGTTGGCAGCGGTGGAGCAGACGACCGGGGTGACCTACAACTGCATCGAGGAGTTCGCTGACGAGGATCCACAGTGGACCGACTGGGACAACCCCTGGCCGACCCGCATCACGAGCGACGGCTGGGACGCGTGGCTCGCCGCTTCGCCGGATAACCAGTTGGTGTTGGGACTCAACCTCGTCCCGGAGAGCGTTTCACCGACTGGCTATCCGACGAACACGGCATGGGAGGCTACCTGCGCGTCCGGCGCTTACGACCAGTACGCGGTAACCCTCGCAGAGAACCTCGTCGCGGCGGGCGCGGGCAACTCCGTCATCCGCCTCGGCAAGGAGTTCAACGGCGACTGGGAGAACGACTTCGTTGGTCTGCCCTCCGACCCGAACTACTCGACTGAACTTGCGAACTGGATCGGGTGCTACCAAAACGAGGTGACGGCGATGCGCTCCGTGCCGGGCGAGCACTTCCTGTTCGACTGGAACCCGAACACCTGCACGACCAATATCCCGCTCGCTCAGGCGTATCCGGGCAACGCATACGTCGACATCATCGGGGCCGACTTCTACGACGCCGACTGCTGGACCGGCAAGAGCGCCGCCCAGGAAGGCTGGGCTGAGCTCTTCACGATTGATCCTTCGATCCAGAACAGCATGTCCGGCATGGTCGCCTTCGCCAAGGCGCAGGGCAAACCGCTGAGCCTTCCCGAGTGGGGCCTCGAAGGAACCGATGACACCGTCTACATGAACGGCATCATCGGGATCGTCAAGAACAACGACGTCGCCTACGAGAGCTACTTCGACTGCGATTGCGACGGGATCACCCCGCTCAGGTCTACGGTGCCGGCATCGACTGCTCTCTACGCGAGTGCCTTCGGTTAGGAGGCGGTTTCTTTCGTGCGAGGCGTTGCAGGCGCGGTTACGGTGCGTTGTCGGGGGATTGCCGTCTGAGCTCCACGGGGCGGCGGGAAGGCTCTGGTGCGCTGGTTGGGATGCGACCGCGAAGGCCGTACTCGCGTAGCCTGCTCCCAAGAAGCGCGTTAGGCATTGGTGAAGGGTTTGGATCGCACGCACTGACAGCTCAACAAAGCGATCGCCGATGGTTTGGTGCGCAGACGCGGATCTGTAGTCAAACGTTGATCCACGGTGCGACGCTGGGGGTCAGAATCGGTTGATCCCAGCAGCGGGCCCAACGGATCCGGCGGTTTTCCGTCTGACGCGCCCGATACAACAGTCGCATGCGCGCCCGGTCTCGTGGCGTCACGGCTGGTAGATCAGCGTGATTACTCGCGACCACGGTCGCCCTGTAGGTTAGGGATACCAACGAGACAACGGGAGTTAGCGAGTAACACCTTCGCAACATAAAGAAACGAGTCCCGAGGGGGCCGCCGAGTGTCCTTCAAGACGAAATGTGGCATGGCGACCACGAGCCTCGCGGTTTTCCTCGCGATTGTGACCGCTCCCTCCGGTCAGCCGGCGTTCAAATCATTGGAGCTTCCAATTGAGACGCCGAGTCAACTCGGTGTCGACTCCGTGCTTATGGGCTCAAAGTCAGTGGAGGAACCGACGGAGACCCCGACGACGATCCCTGCCACGGTGGCCGATGAACCGGCGAATGTCGCCCCGACAATCACTTCGCAGCCGGCGAGTGCGACGGTGACGGCTGGCGCGACGACACGGTTTGCGGCCTCGGCTTCCGGCGCGCCGACGCCGCGTGTCCAGTGGCAGGTCTCCTCCAATAAGGGTCAAACGTGGACCGGCATCACCGGCGCGATCTCCTCGAGCTACTCATTGGTCGCGTCGGCTTCCCAGAGCGGCGACGAGTTCCACACTGTCTTTACGAACACGGCCGGGTCGGCGACGACCGCCACCGCGACACTCACGGTGAACGCCGCGGCTCCGACGACGACTGCGCCAGCTCCGACGACGACCGCGCCAGCTCGGAGGTCGAGGATGTCACCATTCAAAACGAGCGGCGTCATCACGGCCGGTGACTCCAAGGCGAACTGCATCTACATCGGAGAATCCGGTGGTGTCTTCACCACCGCGGGGTTGGCAGCGGTGGAGCAGACGACCGGGGTGACCTACAACTGCATCGAGGAGTTCGCTGACGAGGATCCACAGTGGACCGACTGGGACAACCCCTGGCCGACCCGCATCACGAGCGACGGCTGGGACGCGTGGCTCGCCGCTTCGCCGGATAACCAGTTGGTGTTGGGACTCAACCTCGTCCCGGAGAGCGTTTCACCGACTGGCTATCCGACGAACACGGCATGGGAGGCTACCTGCGCGTCCGGCGCTTACGACCAGTACGCGGTAACCCTCGCAGAGAACCTCGTCGCGGCGGGCGCGGGCAACTCCGTCATCCGCCTCGGCAAGGAGTTCAACGGCGACTGGGAGAACGACTTCGTTGGTCTGCCCTCCGACCCGAACTACTCGACTGAACTTGCGAACTGGATCGGGTGCTACCAAAACGAGGTGACGGCGATGCGCTCCGTGCCGGGCGAGCACTTCCTGTTCGACTGGAACCCGAACACCTGCACGACCAATATCCCGCTCGCTCAGGCGTATCCGGGCAACGCATACGTCGACATCATCGGGGCCGACTTCTACGACGCCGACTGCTGGACCGGCAAGAGCGCCGCCCAGGAAGGCTGGGCTGAGCTCTTCACGATTGATCCTTCGATCCAGAACAGCATGTCCGGCATGGTCGCCTTCGCCAAGGCGCAGGGCAAACCGCTGAGCCTTCCCGAGTGGGGCCTCGAAGGAACCGATGACACCGTCTACATGAACGGCATCATCGGGATCGTCAAGAACAACGACGTCGCCTACGAGAGCTACTTCGACTGCGATTGCGACGGGATCACCCCGCTCAGGTCTACGGTGCCGGCATCGACTGCTCTCTACGCGAGTGCCTTCGGTTAGGAGGCAGGGCTAGCTGCCAATTTCGTCGATAGTGAACCCCAAGAGACCCCGGCGTAGTCGGGCGACTCGGTGCCGGAGATATCTACTCAGCGAGTGACGCGCAAGCGGTGATGTGTCTGATTGTCTATAAGAGGAGCTGTTTCCATCGTATGCTTCCCATCGCGCGACCCAGACGGAGCCCGAGGAGCCTGGCCCAATCCCTGCGTAAGCGGCGCGATAAAACCAGCAACGGCACGGAAAGCGTAAGTTTGGCATAGTCGAGCGCGGCATCACGCAGGCGGGGCCTCCACATTCCGTGGCTGCGGTATCGACCGAAAAGCCGAGGCTCTGCGAACCCCCAGGACCATCCCTGAGAGAACGCCTCGCGGGCAGATACCCGGGGGCGGTAGTCCACGAGTGCATCGGGAACAAAGCCCAGTTTCAGCCCCGCGAGTTGGGCGCGCCAGCACAGGTCGATATCCTCGGCGGCGCGATAGGTGTCGTCCCATCCGCCAAGTTTCCTGAACGCCTCTGACGTCAACCCGATATTCGCGCTTATGAACCAGGGCATCGGACCTAGGTCGTTGGGCAGATAGAGGCGGTGCCCCAGGGACTTCGCGGCCAATAACGCGTCTAGCGGACGATCGTCGATCGGCCCCCCGAACACATCGAAATGAAATCCGGCGCACGACATCGCGTCAACCCACCCCGACGAAACGATGTCGTCCGCATCGCAGAAGAGAATCAAACTTGCACTCGCCTGACCGACACCAACGTTCCGCGCGTAGGCGATGTTTGGCCGTTCGGGCGCGTGAACGACGCGAAACCGATCGTCGGGAACGTCAATATCGCGTCCCTCTGGCATGTTGTCGACAACGACGACCTCAAAGGCAAGAGCCGTTTCCTGACACGCAAGAGCATGCAACTGCTCGTTGAGATGGTCGATGCGAGGTCCGACAGGAATTACAACAGACGCGCTAATCATCGGCGGGTCCGGCGATCATCCATCAACAACGGATTCGGAACGGGCAATATCAAGGCATTTCGAGAGTCGGCGGCAGCTACGACTTCGCGTTCACTGTCGCGGACTCCCCGATCGCGTCGACATTGGGTAAACACCCTTCCAGCCTCCGAATTGCGGTCGCTAATGCAGAAAAGGTTACACGCGAATCGCTGAAATGCGTTCGCGGCGTCTTGTTTGTCGGCCCTTGGCTTGAGGAACATCACCGTGTGCTCTCGAGCACGCGTGTCATGACTCTTGCGCACGCGTGCTATGGGGCTCGTCCCTGCCTGAGGCGATCAACAAGGTCCAGAAGCTCGGTCTGTTCGCTGGCAAACTTTCTTGCGAAAGCAAAGCGTCTCGCGCGCGCCTCTCGAATGACATCTTCGGACGTGAGCGGGGCCGGATGCGGTCCTCCCTGCCACTTTACGAACGTAGGCCCGCAGGCGATCGTGGCAATGTCAACATATCGTGCAACGACGGTATGCCAGAACGATTCGTCGGGCGAATAGGTATGGGAAAAGTACTCAATCAAAGCACTATCGTTACGGGCCGTGTGCGCTGCACGCTCCGCAGTTGCGCGCGTGAATGACCACCAAGCAGATCCCGCATAGAGAGGCGTTCCCCCGACTAAGGCGGTCAACTCACTCCGTGACCCGAAGTGGCGCGTGAGCGCACCAGAGACCCGCGCGGTCAGTGAGTCAGGTTTGCGGCGCCCGGTGGTGTTCCAGCGACGCTCGAAACGCCATGCTTCCTTGCCCCATTTCGGGTTTGGTGCGGATACGATCTCGAGATGGTCCACCGGATCCTCTTCCCACGCTGTGAGGGCGTTCGGGGAGAGAATGGGGTAGCACTGGCCGCTCAGGAGCGTGCATCTCGCAACGCTAGTGTCACGGAGCGCGGCTTCAAGCAGTAGGGTTGCCACCTCGACGATGGTCCACGATGCCCAATTGGGGGAAAGCCGGTGTTCGAGGAAGATCACGGATGGGCAACCGACTTCAAATGGCTTTACATCAACTCGCGCGTCTATATGGGCATAGACCGAGGCCGTTTCGGGTAACGCGGCGACTAGCCGTCGAAACATGAGGGCATCCCGATGGGCCATGACGAGGTAGGCAGTTGTCATGCGAACTCCGACTGGTCCTGCTCGGCAGGTTGATGCAGCATTTCACGACACGTGGTGCCAACGATTGGAAACCCGCACGAGTATAAGTGGTACACGATTGCCGCGAGCGATTCATCGGCATCGAACTTCTGTTCCTCCGAGGCGAGCCTCCGCTTGAGATCTGGCCGGTGACGGGGCTCCCTCGTTATTTTCATTGACTTTCGTCCTTCGCGGAGCTGACGGTGAACAACCGGCAGGTGCGCGAGAAGCTGTTCTCTAGAAGGAAAGCCGGTGAACGGTTGGCGAGAAATGCCGCTGTAGGATAGGGCATCAGATGAAACGGAGCCAGCTGACTGGTGACGCCGGCGACAACATCCGTTGTCAATGCGTCGTGAATCGGACGTGATTAGGAGGGTCGGATGTCATTGAGTCTGAAGCACATTCTGGCTGCCCTCGGCCTCGCGCTGCTCACGGTGGTCCTGGCCGAGGTATCGGTTGGATCGGGACCCACGTCGGCGGCGCGCCAGCATGTGACACGGAAGCAACTCGGAATCAACACATACGTTGTTTACGACTGCCAGTCGGCGGCGGTGTGGTCACAGATGGCTACGACACAGGTGGAGGCCTTCAAAGGTCTCGGTGCAAACTCGATTGCCATCGCCTTCCCGCTCTATACCTATTCGCTCAACTCGAACGCCTTTTTCGCGAGGGACGTCTGCAATAGCGAATTTGAAACACCGACTCCGACGCAAATCGCCGAGATCGTAGAAGTAGCGCATTCCCAGGGATTGCACGTCTTTCTCCGGCCGATACTCCAAGAGACAGATCTGCGGTCCGAGAAGGTTGGCGCTTGGCGCGGCATCATCGACCCGACGAACACCAGTGAGTGGTTTAAGAACTACTGGAACACGATGCTGCCGTATCTGACAATGGCCCGGGCGTACAACGTGGAACACTTCGCGATCTCGACAGAGCTGCAGAGCATGGCTGCGAAGCCGATGTGGAGTTCACTCATCGCCAAAGCACGGAGGGTGTACAAGGGTGACCTGGTATTCACTACGAACTGGGCGCCAGATCAAGATGACGGAGTTCGCTGGGCGGGTACGAGCGTCGGTGTGGACATGTATGTCCCCTTGCGTCAGCTTGGAAACACGGCCACGCCAAGTGAGATCGTCGCAGGCTGGGACTCAGCTCTTGCCACGACGTATTCCTTCTCGCACATATCCTCGGCGACAATCTCCGAGATCGGCATCCTGCCTCAAGACGGTGCTTATTCTCAGCCGTACGCGTGGTCGCTGCCGCTCACGATGAATCCATTCAATCAATCGATCCAGGCCAACTGGTACACAGCGGCCTGTACGTTCTTCCGGTCGCACAACATGGGCGGAATCTACTTCTGGGGCCAGGCGATCTACGAACAAGGAGGTGCTCTTCTGAGCGCGCCGAGTTCTAGCGTTACAACCGCTGCAGAGATCCAGCCTTCGTCTCAGCAAGCCATCAAGGCGTGCTTCTCAGGTACGTGAAGCACGCGTGCGACGAAGAACTCCGCTCAGGACTTGTGTGGTTCGCGTGCCCGGGCTCAAAGGGCGCGACGATAAAAGGTCTAGTTGAAGCAGACAGGTCTGGTGGTACGTCGATGCTGAATCGTTGGCGCGAGCTGACCACCAAGTTGGGCAGCTTGAGAACTGCAGCGGCCGTGCTCGTGGTCGTCGTCGGTGTTTTTTTGCTCAGCGGGCCGATCGTACGTTGGGTCGGCAGCGGAGCCGGTAGCGGTGAACTGCCATATCGCGAAGCAGCATGGTTCGTCAACCCATCCGCCGCTAGCGCGGGCGTCACAGGGGGATCGCAGATCCGCGTTGCGATAACGGCCAGCATTCGCGCGGATGTCCACTGGTCCGAGAATGTCGGAGGGATCGTTCTCTCATCGGGAGTGGTACGTGTCACGCCAGGTGCCCAGGCCGAGGTGACGGTGATGCTGCCTGTGGTCAAAAGACCAACCTGGGCCAAAATCTCAGTGGGACGGCTTGCCGCCCCACTGCGCGTCGAGCTCGAACCGTGACAAGCGACACGAAGGTGGAACCACAGGGGGCTACCGGACGTTGGGCGACCGTCGCGGCCCTCGTCGTCGTGGCAGCGGCCATCGTGGTTTCGGCCAATCCCGGAGCACAGCTCATCTCGACCGTAGGTCTCATTCTGCTGCCCGGAATGGTTCTCACCTCGCTCATTATCCCGTCGGGTCTCACCGGACTGAGGAGGTTGCTGATCTCCACGGGCGTGGGGCTCGCAGCGTTCTGTCTGCTGGGCGCAGTCGCGGGGGCTTTGGGGCCGGCCCTCGGGGTCGGTCGACCGCTCAGCCGGACGCCTCTGGAGGTGCTGTGGCTGGTGATACTCGCGTTGGTCGGAGGGGTCTCTTTTCGCTGCCAGCTTGATCCCGTCGGCGAAGTTCTTGCGAAGCTTTCCCGCCGCGCGTACTACTGGGGCCTCGTTCTGGTGCTTCCTCCGTGCGTCGCGCTCGTCGGCGCCACGAAGCTCAACGCGACTGGTGCCAACGCCATCGCGGTTATTGCGACAGTGCTGGGACTCGGGCTCATACTCGCGAGTGTCGCGCTCAGCCGACGCCTCGGCGGACCAGCCCAAGCGGCCCTCCTGGGAAGCGGTGTGGTCACGCTCATATGGCAACAACCGACTCGCGGGGGCTGGTTGTGGGGTTGGGACATCCAGCACGAGTTCTCGGTGGCGGCGGCGACGATCACGTCAGGCAGGTTCCCACTGCCACACAGTCACGATCCGTATGCGGGCATGCTCTCGCTGACCGTGCTCCCCGCCCAGTTGCACTTCCTCAACTCGATGCAGTTACGAACCATCCTCGTTCTCATCCCGGGCGTGATGCTCGCAGCCTGCGCGGTAACGACGCTCGCGACTATCCGCCGGATCGCCGGGCCGGTATACGCGTCCTTTCTTGTCGCGTTGTTGATCGTCGGAACGGCGTCGTTCCTCACTGAGCTCCCCGCCATCATGCGCCAGAGCGTCGCCCTGTTCTTTTTCACTCTCGTGATTCAGCTTGTCGCGGATCCGCCGGCCCCGATCCGCCGGGTGCGTGTTCTTGCCGTCGTGATGGGGATCGGATTGGCCGTTTCTCACTACTCAACGGCATATTTGGTGGCTGGCGCAGTCGTTACGGGGTGGTTGACCGGTCTTGCGCTCCGGAGCGACCGGTCACGCCGAGTCCTTACATCCGGGGTCGCGGCAGGATTTGTGGGCGCAGCGCTCCTCTGGGGACTTCTCATCGCGCATACGGCCCCGTACCTGCGTCAGGTCGCCCACGCAATCCGTGTGTCGGGCCTGGATTTCCTCCCGGGTTCGGGAAGCCTGCTCTCGCGTTGGGTCGAGGGCACGGCATCGGGGCAATCAGTGTCCGCCGCCAAGATGCGCTCACTCGATCTCACAGCCCGGCTCCACCAGTTCTCCTGGATGAGCGTTGACCCACGTGCCACCGCCGTTCGCCTCGTGAATGCAGCCGTGACCCCTGGTTCCCGCGGGGTCTCCATCCTCGGCCCGATCGTCAACGACGGGGCGACTGCTGCGAGGGAGGTGATCCTCATTTTCATCGTCGTGGCCGTCATTTGGGGCATTTGGCGTGGGGTCAAGTGGCACGAACACGTCGAAATCCTCGGCTTGGTACTGTTCGGCGGATTCATCTCTGCTGTCTCGCGTAACTCTGGCACGTTGTCCGTCCAATTCAACACAGAGCGCGTCGAGGCTCAGATGTATCTCGTCTTCATCGTGATGTGTGCGTGCCTTGTGCACCACTTCAGAGCACGCCTCCCGCAAATTGCAGCGTCAATCCTCGGAGTACTGGCCACGATTCAAGTCGCACTTGCATTTGGCATTGGTGGATACGCGGTTGCCAACTCGAGCCTTCCTGTAGCTCTCGCAGCGACAGGATCACAGATTGACCTGCTCGCGGTGACGCCAGCCGACCGGGATGCTGGCCAGTGGCTGATGAAGAATTCCGGCACCCGGGTGATCCAGGCCGATCCCTACAGCGCGTTGGCGACGTACAACTTCAGCGGTGCCGACCGAAGGAAGCTCATCCTGACCGTGGATCCCGTGATCGTGGACAACAGTGCGTGGGTCTTTGCTTCGAGTGTGAACGTCGCAGGTCATACGGCAAGAGCCGCCATAGGGACGTACTCGGGAACGTTTGCGTTTCCTAGCGCTGATTTCAACCAAACTCGTTCCATCCTCTATGTCTCGAGGTCTGACATCATCTATGGATCGGACGCATCGTGAGACCATGGCTCGTGACCGTCGCGCCGGACGTCGAGCCCGAAGGAGTCGAACCGCGCCACGAGAACACGGTCACGCCACTGATCACGGTGGCGATTTGCTCATACAACGGAGCGTCGCGGATTGGCACTGCGCTTACAGCGCTGAACAATCAGGTTCACACCGCGCCGTTCGAAGTGATCGTCGTCGACGACGGTTCCACCGATGACACCGCGAGCATCGCCGCGGGAGCGGGGGCGAAGGTCATCCGCCTCGACCGGAACTGTGGACGTGGACAAGCGCTAAGAGAAGCCGTGCAAGCGGCACGGGGCGCGTACCTCGCCATGGCGGATGACGATTGCGTGCCGCCTTCGGGATGGGTCCAACAGCTCGCGGACGAGTGGGCACAGGCTCCGAACAGCGTGTCCGTCGTCGGCGGGACGGTGACGCCGCTTGCCGTCGACACCTTCAATCGACGCTTCATCGAGTTCCGTCGACCACTTGCGGCACAGGAGCTCGGCGAAGATGCAGATCCCGGCATCGTGGCGAGGTTCCGACGGGCGCTCCTGCCCCCAGCGGAGAAGTCCGGTCGGCGCTCGGTCTTGTACATGGCCGGGGCGAACATGTCCCTGCGTCTCTCGGCCGTGAGGAAGGTCGGCGGGTTCGACACGTCAATCCACTTCGGCGGCGAGGAGGAGTTGCTTTGCAAGCTTCTCCGCGCGAAGTTCGGCTCAGACACGGTGCAACTGGTGCCTGAGATCGACATGCTCCATGACTATCGTCCGAATCTGGCTGATTCCTTACGCCGATCTCGAGACTACGGTGTCGCCCACGGGAAGATCTGGCTGAAAAGTGGCGGCATCCCAACGCTCTCACCGCTCCCATTGGTCGTCGCGGTCATTCTGATCCCCTTGTTCGCGTGGCGGCGGAAACTCGCCGCTCTCGCGCTCGTGCTCTTACCACCCGTCCTGTACCGCGGCTGGCTAGCCAGGTGCAGGAAGACCTCCACGATGGAGCCAATGCTCTATCCGTATGTCCGTCTCATCGAGGACGTTGCTGGGGACATCGGCTTTGCTGAGGGATTGTGCAGCAAGCCGGAGGCCTGACCTGCGGGCCTCGGGGCGCGCGGGGCCTTCCATCTGGCCGTAACGGGACCCATCGTGGGCGACGTGTCTGCGACTTAGGGACACGATCGTTCGCTTTTCGGGTTCAACTCGAGCCCAGCCGGGAGGATTTGGCCGAGGCCCTTGCCGACCTGTTAGGTCACCGTTCTCGTTCCACCAGAGCATGGAGCGCTCGACGGTAGAACGCGAGGAGATCTGGAGGGAGACCCCCCAGAATCGCGAGCACTGCAACATATAGTGTCGTCACTCCTGTGCCCAGCAACAACGTTTCGGGCGCGCCCGCTCGCGGCGACCAGAGCAAGACACGGAAGACAGCAGCTGCTATCGCACCTGCGAGACACGGGCGCATCAGCGACCGCACGATCGCGATTCGTACACCGACACCGTACCGGAAGACGGCGTAGTTTCCCGCTAACGCGAAAACCTCCGAGATGACTGTCGCGCCCGCGGAGCCGTTAACCCCCCAGCGAGGGATGGCGACCAGATTGAGCGCAACATTGAGGATGAGCGCGGCAATGCTCACGTAGAGCAACTTGTGATGGCGGTTTCGTGAGAAACATGCGAAGCCAAGAACGTTGTTGAGCGCCGAGAAGATGAGTGAGATCCCAAGGATTGACAACGGCGACGCCGAGGAAGCGTATTTGTTCCCCGCTAGTAGGTGAATGACGGGCGCGCCGACGCAGATGATGCCTGCCGCGAAAAGGCAGCTGATAGAAGCCATATAGGACACAGCCCATTCGACGACGGGTTTCAATTCGTCCGCGTGGCTGCGAGTCATGAGCGGCAGGACGCTCGTCATGAAGGCACTGGAGATGAACAGAACAAAGCCGATGATCGCGTAGGCCACGCCGTAGATAGCCACCTGATACACGCTCGTCATGACGCTCAGCAGGATGATGTCGGCCCTGAGGTACACTAAATTGACGATTTGTATGACGCCGATGCTGATCGACTGACGGATGATCCCCATCCATCTGCCGAGGGCGAACCGCGGGCGGAAGCGAACCCGGCGATTGACTAGGGAGTAGGCCACCGCGGATAGAGCAACGATCGACGCGAGATATGCCACGAGGCATCCTCTGACACCCGCGCCCATCGTTAGAGCGGTGGCCAGTCCAGCGACCCAGAAGATCTGTTGCAGCAGATTGATTCCTGCCACCCAATGATTCGAGATGCTGCCGACGTAGTAAGCGAGAGAAACAGCCCGGAGCGCGTCGAAAGGAACCGAGAGGGCAACAATCAGAATGCCTATGCGGACGTCACTCGGCGAGGTCTTGTAGACGAGATCCCCGACGACCCAGGCGATCGGGATCAGCACCATGCTCAGCGAGAGCCGAAGCCCGAGGTTGAAGGCGAGGATGTTCCCCGCTTCGTCTGGGGTCCGCGCGATCTCGCGCCCAGCGAGAGCATTGACACCGAGGTCGGTCAGAATCTCCCACGTCGCCACGTAGGTCCCCGCCGTGACGAAGATTCCGTACGCGTCAGGGCCCAGTCGGTGCGTCATCAGCCTGAGTGCGAGTGCCCCGAGGCCTGCGATAAAGATGTTCGAGATGAAAAGTGAAAAAGTGCTGACAAAAATACGAAATCGAGGTCGGACGATCCCTCCCGAGCTAGGAAGGTCACCCGATCCCGCGGCGGGCGTAGGCACGAAGTCTGGCATCGCGGACACGATCATTGCTCGTTTGCGGTATCGGTGGGAAGTGCTCTCTTACGCGCCGCAGCCGGATAATTACGGAACTGTCGTGCAGACAGATTGACGAGGATCGGTACCATGGCGCGAGCCGAAACGACGCCCCGAACGGATGCACCTGAAGCGAAGATGGTTCGAGTCATCGCGACGATGCCATGTTGGACACGGGAAACATCGGAAGGTGAGGATTTCCCCGCGAGCCGTCTGAGCACGGCAATTACGATCTCAGGACCAGCCTGTGACAGCCCTCGACGCTGGCGAGCCATCGGGTGGTCCCTCGTTCGGGGATCGGCCAAGCCCCCGGTGGTTACGGCCCGGGTCACGAGCGAGCGATCAGGAGTCAATACCCATTGGAGCCGTTCGATGTTGGCCCAGACCAGGCGCGACGAGCGAAGACTCGTTCCATGACCCGTTCCGCGCCGCCCAGGGTGCTCATTACGCCTCACAACGAGGAGAATCCCTACCTGCCCCTGCTGGGGAAAGCTCTCAGCGAGGTCGGGGTCGTCTCAGATTGGCTCCGGATGGAGTGGACACCGAGCCAGACGCTCAACGGGCTCTTGCTTCCCATTGAGCTGACGCTTCACCGGCTGCGAGGATTCAATGTGCTCCACCTCCACTGGTCCTACAGGTTTGGGTGGTACTGGTCCAGGCGCCTGCCCCTCGTGCGATCGCTGCCACGTCGGTGGTTCGGGTTCTCGTTGTGGTTCGCTGGCGTGATTGGCTTTCGCATCGTTTACACGTCCCACGAGCCACTGCCGCTCGCCCCGGTCTTCGACGATGACGTAGCGGGTCGTTCTCCGTTGTTCAGACGATCGCGCGTGATCATCACGATCACGGAGGCAGCCAAGGAATATCTCGTGGAGGGATTCGGGGTCGACCCCGCTCGTGTCGAAGTGATCCCCGAGGGGCCACCGATGGTCGCGCACCAGACCGAACGGGCGCCCGCACGAACGCGCCTCGGCGTCTCTGCAACGACACCACTCCTCGCGATGTTCGGACATATCGATTCATACAAGGGTGCTGACCTCCTCCTCGAGGCGGTTCTGCAGCTTCCCCCTACTACCAGACTCTCGATCCGCCTCCTCGGCGCCTCCGGCAACCCCCAATACGCGAACAAGCTCGAAGACCTCGTGCGACGCCTCGAGGGCCAGGGTCGTGACGTCCGTTGGAAACGCGGAGCCTTCTCCGACGAGGATCTGGACGTGCTGCTTGCGGCGACAGATTTCGTCGTAATCCCATTCCGCCTGATCACGAATTCGAGCTCGATGCGCGTTGCGATGGCCCGACGCGTGCCGCTGCTCGTTCCGGACCTCCCCGAGCTTGTGGACATTCCCGCGACAGCATTATTCCGCTATGACCGCACACTGGAAGGTGGTTTACGTGAAGGACTCAACAGTATCTTGCACGCTACGCCGGACGATATAGCAGCTCGTGTTGCCGCGGCGTACGAATGGACGACCGCGTGGACGTGGCACGCAGTGGGTCTCGCGACGAAGGCAATATACGAGCGGGCGTTGCTTCAGGACCTGAACGGCCGTCGATGACTGCGGTACCACGAGTCTCGGTGGTCATCGCGTCGAAGGACGAACCGCAGTTGGCCGAGACACTTTGTGCGCTTCATCGTCACATCGACGAGAACAATGCAGAATGCATCGTCGTCGACGCTTCACGGAAACGCCTTGACTTCATTCGCCTACAACATACGTGGGTCCATTGGATTGACTTTGTTGGACCGCTTGGCATCCCTATTACGATCGCACATCAGCGTAACGCGGGCGTCAATGCCTCACAGGCCAAGGTCATCGCCTTTTGCGATTCTGGAGGGATACCACACGAGGATTGGCTCTCGGAGTTGGTCGCCCCCCTTCGGGAAGGAAGGGCCGATGCGACCTGCGGACCCATCTACAGCCTTGACTCACCCCTCATGCGTCAGATTAACGAGCTTCCGGATGGAGCACCTGTACGTGTGACCGTGACCGCCAACATGGCGGTCGTGCGTTCGGTCTTCGATGCGGTCAATGGCTTCGATGAACGCTTCTCCAGTGGCGAGGACACCGATTTTGGCTGGCGTCTACGCGACTCCAACTTCCGAGTCGTATGCGCGGCGCGTGCCAAGATGTCCATGCACTGGGGTGATCTTGACCGAGAGGTTCTTCGAGCTCGTCGATACGGGCAAGGCACGGCGCTGCTCTTCGTCACTCATCCGGGTCGCATTGGGGAGCAGTTCATGATGTGGCCGGATCTTGTCGCCTATCCGGCATGGGTTTTGGGCCTTCCGATCACCTTCGCGTTGGCTCTGGTTTCCTGGTGGATCCCGGTGGGGTGGTGTTGCCTACTTGTGTTTCCGGTTGTTCGTGCCATGCAAAGTGGTGTGCCACTCACCGTACTGCGCTCGAAATGGGCTCGCACGATGAGCTTCTTCAAAGGCTTGGTCAGTGCATTCTTTGATCTGGGAGTGCCTGTGGTGCTTCTCGGGCCATCAGTTGACACGGATCCGCGGTTGCTCTCGCGAGCACAGCTCCTGGGGATCGGAGTCGCAACAGAGAGAATCGAAGTAGGGAGGTGGCTCGCGCCACGACTCGTCTGGCGTCGGGCCCGGGGCGCGCGCATCGCTGAGCTGCGCGATTCGGGATTCCTCGGGGAGGGTGGGTCCTTGCGGCGTGCGATCGCGGGATTGCGGGCCGTTCGTTGCTTTGGGATCCGCGTAGTCGTCTGGGACCGTGGGAGCGATGTGGCCGAGCGGTACGCGGACGGGCTGATCGTGGACTCCCCATCTCGAAAGGAGGAGTTGGTGGCTCGCTACCGACTGGACAGGTCAAGAGTTGTGACAATTCCAGGCGGATCGCTCATTGGAGCCGAATCCCCACGCGTGGGTGAAGTCGCCAGTTGGCGTGAGGTCGCAGCCTCAGTACGCTCCCTCTACGAGTCCGTGCTCGGGTCAGACGACCAGCTCACTGGGTTGTCCCTTGGGTAATCGAGCGCGATCGTGGTACAACCGAGCTCGTCACGGTGATCTCCGATATATAGCGGCGATGGCCTGAGCGCACGACCTAATATCAGCGG
This sequence comes from uncultured Acidimicrobiaceae bacterium, assembly GCA_963785415.1. GTDB lineage: Bacteria > Actinomycetota > Acidimicrobiia > Acidimicrobiales > Bog-793 > Bog-793. Next base: position 328,955 of record CAWAVB010000001.1, on the reverse strand, counting down.
CTCCGCCCGGCGACGCCTTCGGTGGCCCCTCGATCTCCACGCGTGACAACAGCTGCGCGAGCGCCTCTCGATCGCCAGCGGGGAACGTCCATGACGAACCGGCCCCGTCGGCAAAACCTCCCGCATCGCTCGCGATGACGGGTGAACCGATGGCGCGGGCGAGGCTGAGGACGCCGCTCTGCTCGACCCTGCGGTAGGGCAACACGACCGCGCGGGCCGTCCGGAACCACGCCGTCACCTCGCCGTCTTCGACGTACCCTGTAAAGACGGTGTGGTTCACTATGCCGAGGTGCCGCACTTGCATCTTCACCCAGGCAAGGTAGACGCGGTCGGGAACTTCCATGATCCTGAACAGGCCGGAACGCCGGCGAACGGCACCCGCCACGACAAGCACGGCTCGATCGCCGACGGCGGGCGAGCTACGTCGTGCCCGCTCGAAAGCCGCGACTAGGTCGGCGAGGCCCTTATGGGGGTGTACGAATCCGAATATGAGAATCACATCACGGTCGACGAGGTTGAAGCGTCTCCGTATCTCGACTTCGCTCGCCAGTTGCGCGGGAGCGGGAAACACCGGGTGAGGTATCAACCGCACGGCGGTGGCGGGGGAGAGCGATCCGATGAGTCGCGCCGCTGCTGCCGTGTGGACCAGAACGCAGTCTGCCGACCTCACTAGGTGCCGATAAACGCGGCGACCCAGCCACCGCGCTGAGCGCGATGTCCCGGGTGACGTCGTGCACGGTGATGACAATGCGAACCGGAAGTCCGTCGAGCAGACGAAACAATGCAGGCAGCCGTCCACCAAACGAAGCCGCGGCGAACTGCACGTGCACAACATCGGGCGACCAGTTCAACACCAGGCGACGAAGCGAACGCACTTTCCTACGACTCCCTTCCAGATCGCCGACGACTTCCTCTGCCCCGTTGCTTCGGAGTTTCCTGGGAGTGACCACCTTGATATCGCAGCCTTCCTCCCTCATCGCGGCCGCGAGTTCAGAGGAATAACGAGCGATGCCGTCGCGCGTCGGCCCATATGGACCGACGAAAACCACTCTTAGGCGGGGGCCCCTCAACGAGGTTTCGTCACCGAGCGGGTCGCGCTCTGTCTTGGTCCCGGCCGGGGTCGGCCCGTCGACGGGAACCCGGTCGTGCAGGCGATTCTCACTCACGTGACTCACCGTTGTCAGCGACGGTCGACGTTCCCTTCCGTCCCCTCTGCAAGGGAATGCCGCGCCTCGACGAACGGGCACCGAGCGACGCCACCAGCGCGGCCAGATACTCATCAGCAGCGGTGCTCCAGTCGAACTCCTTCAACCACGTTTCGACAAGTCTGGGCCGTTCCGTGTCGTCAGCTAGCGCCTTCTCAATGCAGGCAGTGAGCGCCTCCACCGTCGGTTCCGCCACGTACCCGCGATCCGAACGCGCCACGAGCTCACGGGCGTTGTTGTTCGGGTGAGACGTCGTGACGACCGGCGTGCCACAAGCAAGCGCCTCGAGCGGCGCGATCCCGAAGCCCTCCCGAACCGATGGGAACACAAAAACCTTCGCCGCCTTCATGAGCCCAAAGATCTCCTCTTGCTCGGCGACGTCCACGCGGAACGACACGCGTTCGGCGAGGCCGAGGGCAGCCACCTGCTGCTCCAAATTGCGCCGTTCGGGTCCGTCTCCCACGACGAGCAGATGGACATCCCGAACGGTACGGAGTCTGGCCAAGGAATCGATGAGCAGGTGTACGCCTTTGTGCTTGAGGAGGCTTCCTACGTAGAGGAGTTCTGCCGACTCTTGCGAAGCCGCGGGGTCGACTCTTGCGATGACGTCAAGCTCGATCGCGTTGTGGATCACGCGCACAGGCGTGGAATCTCCGAGAAAGAGACGAAGACGATCGCGCGTCTCCTCCGACACGGCAAGGATCTCGTCAGGTAGGCGCATCGCGTTCCGTTCGATCCACCAGGCTATGGTTCCCACCAGGCGCCCCAAGTACTGGACCCAGTATTCGCGACCCCACACCTCGTGCCAGGTGACCACGAGCGGTCGCCGCTTCACCGTGGTCACGAGCCGGAGGGTGAAAAGCTGCAGGTACGGCATATGGTCAGCTTCGACGACATCAAAGCGCCTGCCGAGGAGCCGAGTGCACGCACAGGCGAAGGCCACGGCCTCTCGGAACGACCGGCGATGCGCCGTGTACAGAGGGATCAGCGGACAGATCGCCTCATAGTTGATGCCGTAGTTCCGTCTGATTCGCGCTCGTTCCGGCCACCAGTGCATCGTGTACACCGTGATGTCGAGGTCGTCATGAAGCCGGGTCAGTAGCTGACGGTACCGGGTCTCCTTGCCGCCCTGGTGGTAGGGGTAAATGGAGTCGCTCACCACCGCGACCGAAATTCGCTTCGTCGAGCTAGCCATCAATAGTGGGACAGGATCTCCCTCACGGCTGGGAACGCCTCCGCTCTGGGAACCACTCACCGCGCCTCCGCTCAGGGGACCAGAGTGCAGGCACGACGGGGGGCACTAACGAGCGGTCGCGCGCCCCGTGGCGGGTGCGCCCACGCAGCCGCACTTTCAGGAGCACTATGAAGCAGCGGACGGCGTCGGTTACTCGAATCTTCTTGCCTTCCTCTCGAGTTCGCCCGACGTAGGAAGCCGAAACTTCGAACGGACGGAAGCCGAGCCTCAGCATCTCGGCACTGATTTCAGTGTCGAGCCCAAAGCCGCGCTCTCGCAGTCGCATACTTCGAAGCAACGGAAGCGGAAATAGCTTGAGACACGTATGCAAGTCGGAAATCGCCGATCCGTAGAGAACATTGGTGAATTCCGTCATTATGCGATTGCCTACAGCGTGCACAAGGGAGGGGAAATTCGTTCTTCCACCCCGCACTCGGGCCCCGTAGACAATCTCGGCGCGTCCGGTCGCAATCGGTAGGACCAAACTGGGTATGTCGGCCGGGTCGTACTCCGAATCGGCGTCAAAAACGAGCAGGTGAGTACCCGTCGCCCGCTCGATTCCAGTCAGGATTGCGGCGCCCTTACCGCGATTGAGCTCATGGCGTATACGGATGTGCGGAACATCGCATTCGATCTCGGCTGTTTGATCTGTCGAGCCGTCATCGACGACGATGATCTCCACTTCACCAGGAACGGGCTGAAGTCTCAAGGCATTGAGCACGTTTCGAATCGTTCGTTCCTCGTTGAACACCGGAACGACGATCGTCAACTTGAACGGGATGCGGAGCCCGTCCCCGACGTCATTCTTTATATTACGCGATTCCGTTTGCGTCTCATTATGCTTCTGAACAGATGGAGAACCATCGGCCATGGCACGACTATAGGTCAATTCCGCCAGCGGTTGACACGCCCGCGCAGCGGGATCCGGCTTCCTTCCGACCTACCGGGGTGAAGCTTGCTGCACGGCTGGGCCGCGGGATCGTCTGACCTGCCGACCAAGGCGTATAGCGACTCCGACCCTGCTCCCTCGTCGCGACCCACGTCGAACCGGGCAGCCGATTCACGGCGCGAGCTCCTCGGCGATCAGTCCGACGCCGAGCCCGAAGACAGCGTCACGGCAGCCGCGTAGCGTGCAATCGGAACTTGCGCCGCGAGCCAATTACACCGCGTGTGGGACACAACCGCGCTTGTTGAAACTGGCTCATGAGGCTTCTCCCGGTGTGAGCCAACTAACGCATCTACCAACGCGCTGTCGCCAATTGGAACCTCAAGCAGCAGGGACTTTCGACGGTCATTCGGGTGACGGGAGTTGTCGCAGGGGGCTCGCGCGTGCTCTTTTCGCCGCGGGCGCGTCGTTATTGCCTCCCTTTCTCCGAGCGGTTCGGCATGGGCTGGGGACTGGTGGCATGCTTCACGACCGCGGCAGACGGGACAATGCGCCTAGAGCGTTGATACCGTCGGAATGTGCTACTTGGGCTCCGTCGCAACCTCCTACAACCGAGCAAAGGCCGAGCTGAGCAGTTGGGGAGTCTTCGCGCCGGCGGAAATGCCATCGACAGCTGCTCAGCAGGTCGCGAGCGAACAACCACCAATCTAACAGCGGCATCCTACCTGCGATTGCGTACGAGCCACTGGTGCAACCGTTGCTTCAGGTCAAGGACGGTAAAGTCAGCGACTCGTTCGGCGTTGTGCGCACGGCATGGCGAGAGCTGATCGCCATGGCGTCCCACCGAGTGGTTGGGACAGCATGATGAACCGCCTTCTCCATGAAGGATCCGCTTTAAGTGATGATCGCCACGTTCCCCCTACAATTGTCGGCGGCGGATCGCGCTTCTTCCCTTGTGCCAATACGCGACAAGCGTGGGTTCCGTCAACAGGAACCAACTGGGATGCTGAGCCTCCGTCCGTGACACCGCGAGTATCTCCGAGTGCGCGAATCGACGCCGAGATGGACGAGCTCTTCAACTGCGATCGTAAATTCGAGACCGTCTTCGGAGCGATCAGGCGTCTGATCGAGCGGCAACCCCTGAGGTTCTCGTCGGATAGCCGATGCGTTCCGGCTTGTCACGGCAATCGAGCAGGCCTTGGGCCAAGCCTGCCCAACGCGGCACCATCCACTCGTTGCACAACGCCGTCACAACGGTTCCGGTGGTCGACTTGAAGTTGTACCAAATCGACCGGTCCGGGGGCCTTCGAACAGTCGGTGCGCGGCTGGAGAGCGAGTCTCGTGACACGGACGTACGGCGAGGGTTCCTCGGAGAGCGCGAGGAATCAGGCATCAAAGACACCAGCGCAACGCCCGCATAGGCTCTCATCGGATTCAGCGCCCTGAGCTAATGACGGCGCCGAGTGGGACGGCATTCCACCGACCGGGCGCTTTTGGCGGCCCGTACCGCCGAGGGCGAGAGGGAAAGGTCTGAAAATGCGGGTTGTGGTTGTCCGACCCGACGACCTCGGGCCCAGCGAGGCTGCGCTATGGGCCAAATTCCAGCACTCATCGCCAATTACGCTCAACCCCTTCCTGTCGCTTTCCTTCGCTCAAGCTGTCGGCCGAGCACGCCCTACTGCGCGTGTCGCGGTGGTCGAGGAGAGCAACAAGATCGAGTCGTTCCTTCCGTACGAGCTCACTTCCAAGCGCATCGCAAGACCTATCGGCTGGCCGATGAATGACCTCCAGGGGTTCATTGGATCGGGTATGAATATCGATCCAAGGTCGGTAGTAAAAAAAGCTGGTTTGCGGGGATGGCGCTTCGACCATGCACTTGCAGAACAGCGCATGCTCGCTCCCTATTGTTACCCCGGGACAATTAGCCCCACTTGGGAGATGGATCTCACAAACGGATACACTGCCTACCTCAACAATCTCAGCAAGACAATTGTCAGAAAGACAGGCCAGAAACGGCGCGCGCTCGAGCGCCAGTTCGGCGATGTGCGGCTGCAATGGAGCAGCCCCGCTTCAGAGCATTTCCGAACACTAATCGATTGGAAGACCGATCAGTACAGACGAACCGGGGTGCAAGAGCTTTTCTCTGATCCCGGGACCCTTCGCATCGTCGAAGAACTCGCCGCGACGAACTATGAAGATTGTCGCGGAGTCATGAGCGCCCTTCTAGCTGGCGAGCGACTGGTCGCTGTCCATTTCGGAATACAGGGACCGGGTTATCTCTCCTCGTGGTTCCCAGCATACGACCAAGAATTGAGTCGCTTCTCGCCGGGCATGATTATGTGGTTCACGCTGGCTGAAGAAGCGTCCAATTGGGCTGTGGCTCGGATCAGCCTCGGTTACGGCAAGTTGGGCTTCAAGATGCAGGTGGCGTCGGAATCGTATGGAGTGGTCGAAGGTGCCGTCTGGGCGAGTCGGATCGAGCAAGCAAGCCGAAATCTGCAAGGGCGCCTTCTAAGCAGTTCGTTCTTGCTCAACCGAGTGCCGAAATGGGCTCGGTCGCGCCTTCGTATCCTCATCCGGAATCCTCGACCGGGAATCGAGAAACTCCGCATCGCGCCGATGCACGGCTCAGACAAGTCATAGTGACCGGGTCGGTGTGACGACATCGGAGGTGGCGAGGACGTAGCACGTAACCGCACCGTGGGGACGAGGTGGACGCCTCGGAAGCAGCCGAGCTTCCCGAGCGTTCGACACGGCGAGAAGGCCTGAACGAGAACAGCGCGCCGGCCACCTGCGTTTCGGCAAGATCGCGGGACGTCACCGCTTGGATCACCGGGATGAGAACCCGCAGCACGATGTGTGCTCGCTGGCGTCGTCGGTGCCGAGACGTCCCCCGCAGTGAAGTGCCTATAGAAGGAGTCGCTGCCACCGCAGACTGCCCATCACGCGGCCGAGGCGGACTCCCAACAGCGCCGCCCAGTTCCGTCGCAGGCGCCGTGACGCAGCGGCTGCGGGAACATACATCAGTAGTTTCATCCAGTCGATCACCGCGTCGCTCAAGGGTGGCCTCCGCAGGCCGTGGTGCTGGTATCGGCGGAGAAGCCGCGGCTGCGCGAAACCCCACCCCAATCCCTGAGAGAACGCGTCACGGGCCGTTGCGCGCCGGCGAACGTACACCAGCGCATCTGGCGCGAACGCGACTTTCAGTCCCGCGAGCTGGGCGCGCCAAGACACATCGACGTCCTCGGCAGCTCGGTAAGCATCGTCCCAACCACCAAGCGTTGCGAACGCTTCTGCCCGCAGGCCGATGTTCCCACCGCTGAACCTCGGCATCAGAGGGAAATCGGTGGGCAAGTGAAGCCGCCTTTCCGTCGTCTCGGTGGCGGGAAGCGGATCGAGTGAGCGCTCGTCAATCGGTCCGCCAAATACATCCAAATCAATACCCGCACGGAACATCGCTTCTACCCACCGATTGGAAACAAGGTCGTCCGCGTCACAAAACAGGATGACGTCGGCGAGCGCGTGGCTGGCGCCAACGTTTCGCGCATATCCCGCTGTTTGCCGCTCCGGTGCGTGGACGACACGAAATCGCTCATCAGGCAGTTCAAACTGACGACCCGCCGGCACATTATCAACGACGATGACTTCGTAGGAACGGTCCGTCTCTTGGTTTGCGAGCGCCAGCAACTGCTCGTCGAGATGATCGATACTCGGCCCAACCGGTACAACAACAGAGACGTCAATCATGGCCGGTTCCCATCCAAGAACTCAACGTGGACGCTTTAGTGCCGCATCAGAGTCATCGCAAGTTCGCGGTACGTTCCACATTGGCTTTCGCCGTGCGCGCAGTTCGAACGGAACGATGCGTCGTAAGCCACTGCTCTCAATCTCTTGGCTCCCGGTTCAGACACCCCTAAGGTTACGCCTGACCGGCCGACGTCGGAGTCCTGTGGCTCCCGTGTCGAACAGCAAACACACTACGTCATGGTCTTCCACCTTGTGGACCCCGCGAGTCCACCGCGGTGCGAAGGCTGACCCAGAAGACGATGAAGTCACTGCTGGGCGAGCTTCTTCGAGTGACTGGTCGAACCTGCCCAACGTCGGTCCTACCTGTTCATCTAGCTCCGATCTTTCACGAGATCCCCTGAGCACCGTCGTCGATGATTGATTCGAGCAACCCGACGGCGCTCCGTTCGATTCGTGCACGGTGTGCGGAGCGGCAGTACGCATTGTGTCGCTCGGGGTGCCGGTTGACCGTCGCAAGGGCGTGTTCGTTCGCGTGCTCGCCACCGCTCACGGGAGTCTCCTCGTTCAGGCGAGCAGCGCGATGCGGCGATACGCGTCGAGGAAGAGCCAGTTGCGGTTCGCCTCGAGGTTGGAGAACGGGAAGCGCAAAAGGCCGGAGTCCCTCGGACGGCCGATGTGCTCCTCGACGTGCGCGTGGGCGCGCATGTCGGCGTCGAAGATCGACGCCTCCACCTGGGCGGTTCTCCACGGGACGACCGAGAACGAGACGTTGCGTGCCCGGCACCCTAAGAGGAACCCGACCGTGCAACCCGCCGAGTCCGAGCGGATCACGACCTCGCGCGTGGCGAGCGAGACGTCGTCACCCTCGCGATGACCCTGCGCGATCTCGTTCGGCAGCTGCGCGATCGCCTCGTCGAGGAGACGAAGGTGATCCGCGACCGTCCCGGCGTTCGCGTTCCCCGAACGCAGCATCTGCGCCAGGCACTCGCCGGTCGCATCCGCGAAGACGAACAGCGGGTGGAAGCCGAAGCCGCCCTTGTAGTTCGGTCCCGTCCCCTCCTTGTCCTCGGTGTGGATGTCGACGAGCGACGCGTCGACGTCCAAGACGACCGGGTCATCGCCACCCGTCACCGACGAGCGCGACCAGACCGACCGCCGGGTCGCGGGGAGTGCCACCTACAGCGCGTCGCGGGTCACGGGCGTGATCTCGTCGAAGGTGCGCCACACTGTCGAGTCCGACGCGACGGCACCGAACAGGCTCGGCTGGGTGCGCAGATGCTCGATGTCCGCGCAGCTCTCGCCGCCGCCGGCGAGCACCGCCATCTGCTGGACCAAGAGCTTGCCGCGATCATGGACAGGAGCGCGCTCACCGCGCCAGGGGACCGCGGCGGAGAGCGAATCGGTGAGCCCGATCCGGTCCGCGAACAAACACAGAGCATGGAGCCCGACGTGGGCGACGACGCCCCGTCCACCGGGTCCAACAACGACCGAACGCGCGCTGCTACCTTGCATTTTGGATGTGGCCCTTCTTGTGGTGGGACTGTTGCTTCGACAACACCAGTCTTCACTGCAAGAGGGGCTTTTCCGCGGATACGCGTTGGTCAGGTCACGGGGACTCGTGAAGGATCGGGGCTAGTTGAGTGGATGGTGTCGGAGAAGTTGCTTAGTCCGGAGCGGAGGTTGACTTTGGTTCGTCCATTTCCAACCAAGATCGGTGCCACAGCAGGGCACAGTTGCGATCGCACTGTCCGCTGCCACGAGGTTGGCCCGTGCACCGGACACCCTCTAGAGCGTAGAAGAGACCACGGGGTTGTTTCCATCTCGGGAGCTGGATCCCGATGTCCATGACCTGCCGCACAACTGGGATTTGACGGCCGGTGAACTTGATCATTTCCGGAGAGAAGCTGATGCCGTCGAGCCGCCCCTTGGCGTCCAATGTCGCGGCGATGTCCTCGAACGACCTCACCCTGGCCACTGGCGCGAAAGTTCGGGGTTGGGCCTTGTCAGCCGAGGAAGGATCCAACCATTCATCGACGAAGAACAGCGAACACGCGCGCCCACAGCCGCGGAGACCGTTGGGTGCGTCACAGATAGCGCCCGATAGCGCGACTTGGGCATCGAGCGGGAGCATGCAGTCGTCATGGTCTGGCCTCCGGCGCACGACTCGTTCGACCATATGGGTCCGGCCGCAATAGGCCCAGTGGCTGGGCGTGAACCGTCGGCCACGCAGCTCGTCGTTGCCATCGAACGTCGCCCGGATGTCCGCGGCGTCTTTCACGCGCACCCAGTCGCCGACCTGGAAGCGCGACGGGCGTCCCAGCTGGGCGCGGGTGCGATCTTCGGCGCGGTGGAGAACCAGCAACCGACGCATATAGATAACAGCGCGCACCAAGTTGTAGGGAAAGTCGTAGTGATAGATGGAGTTCTCGTACTGGCAACGCTCGAGAGTCCGTCGAGCCTGTAATCGCAGGGTTTTAGCCATATTCTCGAGTTTACCGGATTGTCCGTCTTGCCAAGAAGGCTCCTGGCGAGGAGGAGAACCAGATTCCGCTTTCCCAACCGACGCGTAGGGTCGCGGAACACCATGCCGCGTGCTGCGCGCAGTGTCGGTACGAAGCCCTCTTCGTCGAGCGGCTCCTCACAGAGGAGATCGATCGACATAAAAGAACTCGGGCTCTCAGCGGTTCCTCTGAGGAACAGAATGAAGTTCCCGCGGTGACGAATCGCGAGAACGGTTCACCGCTGTGACCTCTCAAGCAAAGGAATATCCGACCACTCAATTAGCGGGAGGGGGGCCTGCCCCCCTCCCGCTACGGGAGTGCGTCGTTTCCCGGGCGGAGCATCTGGTAGATAAAGAAGGCGACGATCGATACGACGAAGCTCAGCGCGCCGAAGGTGTCCTCGCGCGGGTACGGCAAGAAGTGGGTGAGACGCCAGCTGAGCGTGTAGGGGTGCACGAGCGCGCAGAGCGCGATGTAGACCCAGGCAGCGAAGCCATAGATCGCGATGGTCTTGCTTGCGACGAGGGCGACCTTCCGTTTCATGTCGCCGGACAGCGTAGGCGACGTCTTCTGTCGCCGTTATCCGCCCGTCGGCTGGCGGTTCGAGCCCGCTCACCTCCACCGAAGAATGCCCAGGTCGTGGGCTATTCGCGGTTTTCGTAGAACCCCCGGAAAGCAGCTCGGGCGCGCGAAATGAGGGCCCCGGAATTCTTGAGTAGCCGGCCTGACATGCGAACGCGGGCCTTCGGCGAAGAATGAACTTGACGGAAGCCTGAGTGGGTATGAACAAATTGGAAGCCGGTCGCCGTGACTTCGCCCCGTGAAACACCCCTCTGCATATCATCTGCCCCAGTACTCTTACGGTCGCCTCGTGAGCGAAGATCATTCGGCACGTCGCTCCACAATTGACCGAGATTCAGCAACAAGGCGTCGGCTTTCACGTCGAGGGCATCGGCGATCGCTCGCACAGTCCCCATGTGCGGCTTGCATGGTCCAGCTTGGATTCGAGCGATCGTCGCCCGCCCGACATGGGCAGCTTCGGCCAATTCGCTTTGAGTCCACAGTTTTAGGGCTCTACGCGACCAACTGGGGTGAGCGGGCCCGCATTGTCGTAGCCGGATGAGCGTCCCATTTGATCCCACCGCAGTGTAAGAGAACGCGTAGGCGGTAGTTGCGGAAGCTCTTGAAGCCGTGCCCGCAGCGCTTGATCTACTTCACGAGCAGGTTCATGGCCTTGGTCGGCCCGTTTGAAGCCCCGGTCAGGTGGTGGGCGAGGATCTCGGTGCGCCAGCGCTGCAAGGTGTTGCCGAGCGAGACGATCTCGTCGACCTCGTCGACGAGGCATCCGGCGATCACCCGGTCGAGCAGCGCTGCGGCCTCTCCCGGATCGTCGGTCAGAAAGACGTCGCGCAGGTACTCCTTGGCGAGCCACGCTCCCAGCACCTCGTCGTCGGGATCTCCCAGGCGAAGCCCGAGGGCCATGCGGTCGACGCCCCGGGCGTTCAGTCGCTCGGCACCGGTCAGCAGCACCCGGCGGATCTTGTAGAGCGGGTCGTCCTTGCGACCGCGGTGGCCCAGCAGCTCGTTTTGCACCCGGCGGCGGACCTCGTCGACACAACGGTTCCCAGCTGCCACGACGTGAAAGGGATCGGCCACCTGGCGGGCGTGGTCGAGGTCGGGATGCAGCCCGGAGCGATAGCCCTCGTGCAGGTCACAGGCCACCGTGGCAATGCCGACGAGGAAGGTCTCGTCTCTTGTCGAGAGCCATCGCGAGAGGTCGATCACCGGGTTGCCCTCGATCACGTCGATGAGCACCCGTCGCTCCAGGTCGACCAGGCCGGTGACGTACATCGTCGGGTGCTCGGCGTTCGCCCGCAAGAACGCCTTCTCGTCAATGCCTAACGAGTTCACCTCTCCGACCCGGTCCGGGTCGTCAACGAGCGGCGTCCCGTAGTCGCGCACAGCCGACATCACCGTCGCCGAGGAGACGCCGAGAGCGTGCGAGCGAGGCGACAGAGCGTGCCTCTTGGCAGAGGGCACGCGTGCACTCACGACCTGCCCGGGCCGAGAACACGCGACGATCGGGGAGCTCGTCTGAGCGCTCGGTCCAGGTCTGAACCGGGCAGTCCGGATCCGGGCAGCAGAAGCGACGCTTCGACCAAACGAGCCGCACCCGTCGGTCGAAGGCCGGCAGGTCCCTGATCAACACCCGCAGCGGGTCCTTGGTCCGGGCGATCACCCCGCAGGAAGGACTCCCGGCCGCCTGGCGGATTGTCTCGATGCCGACGAGCAGCTCATCGCTGTCTTCGGCCACCGCCAGTACCCGAAAGCCCGGCAGTCCCAACAGCGCGTCATCGAATTCAGTACCGTCACCCATTGTCAAGGGTCCTCCCGTTCTCTAGCCGGACTTCCGCGCCTCAACCCCTGAAATGACGGCTTTCGGCCTGCCCGCCATGCGCTGAGTAGGGAAAACAAGGCGTAATGCCGGAGTTCGCTCGCCGAATGTGGGGGCGACACATCCTCGACATCGAACATCTACATGGCATAAGATGGGCGTGTGCACGTGAAGCGCACGACTCGCAGGAGGGGCGAAAAGGAGTACACCTACCTCTCGCTCGTCGAGTCGGTGCGCATCAACGGCAAGAAGACCCACCAGACGCTGTTGCGCTTGGGTGAGATCGGCGAGCTGGAAAGAAGCGGTCAGCTCGATCGCATCGTCGCCGCGCTGTCGGGCTACACGACGAAGCACTTCGTCGCGGCCGAGGGGCTCGAGGGTGAAGGTGCGCCCTCGTTTGGCGCCACGGCCGCGATCTCGGCTTACTTCGATCGCCTCGGTCTGCGTGAACACTTCCGCGCGATCGGCGACCGGCGGCACTCGAAGAACCTCGCCGACACGATCTTCGTCATGGTGGCGAACCGTCTGTGCGATCCGTCCTCCAAGCGCCGGACGATCCACGAATGGCTCGCGACCGTGGCGCTGCCCGAAGGCGTCGTGTCACCGCTGCTCGACCAGTGCTATCGGGGCATCGACGCGATCGCAGACGAGAAGGAGGCGACCGAAGAGTTGCTGTACGCGCGCCTCACCGATCTCACGAACCTCGACCTTCGCCTCGCCCTCTATGACCTCACCTCCACGTACTTCGAGACAAGCCGAGGTCCCGTCGATGAGTTCTCCTCCCGTGCCTATGGCTACAGCCGCGATCACCGCCCCGACCGTCCCCAGGTCGTGATCGGCCTCCTCGTGACCGGCAACGGGATCCCGATCGCCCACTACGTCTTTCCCGGCAACACCCGGGACTCGACGACGCTGCCACAGGTGATGGCCGACTACCAGTCCCGCTTCGGCGTCGGGAAGATCGCCCTCGTCGCCGACCGGGGCCTCATCAGCGAGAAGAACCTGCAAGACGTGGCGGCAGCCGGCTTCGACCATGTGCTCGCCACACGGCTCCACCACGACGGCGACGTCGCCGCCGTGCTCGAGCGCGCCGCAGCCGCCGGCGACGACGCGTGGCGCGCGGTGCCGGGCTTTCCGGGAACGAAGGCCTTCGAGGTGAACCTTGGCGGACGGCGATTCGTCGTGGTGTCATCAGCCGAGCGGAAGGCACGCGACGACCGGCGACGCGAAGAGCTCCTCGCCAGGGTGGAGTCCAAGCTCATCACGCTCGCCGATCGCGTGCGGGCGGGAAAGCTCGTCGATCCGGCGAAGATCGGGGCGGCCGCCGACCGCATCCTGCGGGACTCGGGCGTCGGGCGGTGCTTCGCCGTGACGATCCGACACGGCGTCTTCTCCTGGCGCTTCGACGAGGAGGCGCTCGCCTATGACGAGAAACTCCTCGCCGGTCGCTACGTGCTCACGACGTCGCTGCAGGCCAGGGAGGCGTCGGTGACCGACATCGTGCGGCACTACAAGATGCTGCAGAACGTCGAGCGCAGATTCCGCGTGATGAAGGACTTCCTCGGTCTTCGCCCCGTGCACCATCACAAAGAGGAACGCGTCCGCGGCCACATCGCGCTCTGCGTCATCGCCGCGGTGATCGAAGCGGTGATGGGCAACGACCTGCAGCACGCCGGCGTGAAGGACCCCGACATCGCCGACCAGACGATCTCGCCGCGCCGGGCCTTGGCCGAGCTCGGGACCATCCGGCTGCACAAATTGAACGCCGGACGTCACATCGAGCTCGTCGACCGACCGACAACGCTGCAACGTCAGATCCTCGACGCCTGGCGCATCGAGGCCGACGCGTGGAGCCGGGCCAGAATCTCCTGAGCTGGGCAAACGCGCACGGTGTGGGGGAAACAACTTTCGATCGCGCCCGCACTACCAGGACGTTCGCGAACCACCCGCTGAAGTCCGGTCTAGGTCGTCCAACAACCACGAGAATGGCGGGGCCCCTGGCCGCGCCGGTGGATACCTATCGGAGCGCGGTCAGTTGTTCACGCGCCCCAGTTCATTGAGAAGAGCCTGACGGGCTCTACGCAACCAACCGGGGTGAGCGCTCCCGCATTGTCGTGGAGGGAAGAGCGTCCCATTTGATCCCACCGCAGTGCAAGAGGACACGCAACCGGTAGTCGCCGAAGTTCTTGAAGCCGTGCCCGCAGCGCTTGATCTTCTTCACCAAGAGGTTCATCGCCTCGGTCGGCCCGTTCGAGGCACCCGTCGCGTGGTGGGCAAGGATCTGGGTGCGCCAACGCCGCAGTGTGTGACCGAGTGAGACGATCTCGGCCACCTCGTCGTGGAGACAGCCGATGATCACCCGGTCGAGGAGCACGACCGCCTCGTCGGCGTCCTCGGTGAGATAGACGTCACGCAGGTACTCCTTGGCGAGCCACGCCCCGAGAGCCTCGTCGTTCGGATCGCCGAGGCGCAGCCCGAGCGCCATCCGGTCGACCCCGCGCGGGTTCAGCCGCTCCGCCCCGGTGAGGAGTACCCGGCGGATCCGATAGAGGGGATCGTCCTTGCGCCCGCGATGGCCGAGGAGCTCGTTCTGCACCCTTCGGCGCACGGCGTCGACGCAGCGGTTGCCCGCCGCGAGGAAGGCATCGTTCTGTCGCGCCAGCCAGCGGTTGACGTCGATCGCCCGGTTCCCCTCGACCATGTCAACGAGAATCGGTCGCTCGAGGTCGACGAAGCCGGTGACGTAGCTCGTCGCATGCTCGGCGTTGGCCCGCAGGAAGGCCGTCTCGTCGATCCCGAGCGAGGAGACCACCCCCACGCGGTCGGGATCCTCGACAAGGGGCGTGCCGTGGTGGCGGACCGCCGCCATCACCGTTCCCCAGGCGACACCGAGCCAGCGGGCGAGCGACGCTACCGAGCGGGCCTCCTCGCCGACGGCGCGGGTGCACTCCCGTCCGGCCCGGGCGCTAAGCACCTGGCGGCCGGGGAACCCGTCACTGCGTTCGCACCAGGTCTTTTCCGGGCAGTCCGGCTAGGGACAGGAGAAACGGCGCTTGGACCAGACGAGCTTCACCCGCCGGTCGAAGACCGGCAGGTCACGGATCACCACCCGCTGCCGGTCCTTCGTCCGCGCGATCACCCCGCACGTGGGGCAGCCCACGGCGGCGCGAACCGTCTCGATGCCGATGAGCAGCTCGTCGCCGTCCTCGGTGACCGCGGTGACGCGAAAGCCAGGCAGTCCCAGAAACGCGTTGTCGTACTCGTTACCGTCACACATGGCAGGGGGTCTCCCTTTCTCGGAGTTGTCGAGCAACCACGAGAATGGCGAGGCCCCTGGCCGCGTCGGTGGACACCTATCGGAGCGCGGTCAGGTGATCACGCACCCCGGTTTATTGAGAAGAGCCACATATCGCTCGATATTGCGTCCAAGCTGTCAAGAGGGGATGAGCAAGCCAATCAACTTAACGAGTGTCTAAGGGGGAAGGCGCGGACAAGCTATTTGTCGTACGCAGAACGCGTCCGGTGTAATGATCACCCCCAACGTAGGTCCGATACCTTGCCACGTGATCGAACTGTGCCGATTCACTAATAGGGGTCAGCTTCGCTCGAGGTGCCAGACGTGTTCCCGAGCGCGGACAGATCGCCCGACACGGCGACCGAGCGGGGCACGCTGGGAGCGGTAGCACCGGATCGCCGCACGCTTGAGAGATCGTTTGTGGCTGGATCGCAGCGAGTCATCTTTCACTAGCCGAAATCCCCGGCTCGCGAAATGGCGAAACCGGTCTGGGATCTCTTCAACAACTTCTTGGTAGTAAGGAAGGTCCTCGTATACGTAGCAGTCAAGATCGCACGCGACGGCAACCTCAAGACACGCCTCGGCAGTGAGACGATGGTCATCATGGCCGAGCCCAAGAGGCATCAGCCAAGCGTCAACTGGCTGCTGGGATGCAAGACGCGCCAACTCCTCGCTAACCGCGGCCAGCAGTTCCGTGGCGTCAGGCCCTTCGTAGTTATACAGCACACTTCTATACTGCTTATCCCAAAAGGGCAGATGCTCATAATCCACAGCAAGAAGTGCAGAGCACCGTTCGTCCTCTCGTCGACGCGTGCAAACGACATCATCGCCGTCTCGAAAATACTTCGTAGCTCCATCCCAACTCGTCAACGGACTCACTGACGGTGGTCCGCCCGCAAAGACAGTGGTAAGGCGCGACCCGGGATTCGCTGCAATAAACAGTGCGCAGCTGAGCGCCGCGTCGTCGAGATGTGCAGAAACCACCCTATAAATGGGATCCACAGATGAAGCTTAGGTCGATTCGACTTGTTAACCAACCTCATCTCTGCCGTAACTTACGTCGGTCCGCCAGAAGCGTTCATCACATGACCCCTGAGTCGTACCGCTGGCGTCCTTCGCCTCAATTCAAGGCCGACATCGACAACTCACCGTGCGATTCGCTGATGCTTAGCTCGAGATGATCGGGCACACCGACGACGCAGTTCCATCGCGGCAGCAAGTGGATCATCTGCTGAGCAGATCGCCGCCACGACCGCAATCCCAGTAACGCCCGTGTCAACAAGCTTGGCAACGCGATCAGCCGTGATCCCTCCGATCGCGACACACGGCACCGAAGACGAACCACATATCGCTTGCAGGTCACGGACGCCAATGGGCGGGGCCGCATCGGGCTTCGTCCCTGTCGGATAGACAGGTCCGACGCCGAAGTAATCGACCGTTCCCGGGGGAAGTGCGCGGGCGGCTTCCGCTTCCGCGAGGTTCGTCACCGACAAACCGATGACGAACTCTGGTCCGGCGATCTCACGGGCCGCCTCGGCGGGAAGGTCGGACTGACCGAGGTGCACTCCGTCGGCGCCTGCCGCCAGCGCCACGTCAAGCCGGTCGTTCACGATGAAGCAGACGGCGGTGCCCTCGAGCAGTTCGCGAAGCTCCCTCGCCGTGTGGAACAGCTCCCGGGTGGTCGCCCGATGATCGCGCAGCTGAACTGCGGTGACGCCACCTTCGACAGCGAACTTCACGGTTTCGGTCACACCCCGCTCACCACAGCTGTCAACGTCTGCCACGAGATAGAGGGTCGTATCCAGCTCGCGGCGGTTCACTCCGGCCACGGTCCCGCCAGCTTGCCAAGCTCGTCAATCAAGGCGACGGCGAAAGTGCCCAGTCCCGGTTTGCCGCGCGCCGCGCGCTCTCCGGCGAACTTCAACACCGCAGAAGCCGCAGACGTGGCGAACAGAACGTCGTTCTCGATCGCCACAAATGCCGCGACAAGCGCCCCCAACGCGCATCCAGTCCCCGTGATCCGCGTCAGCAGAACGCTTCCTCCCGGGATCTCAACGACTTCAATGCCGTCAGTCACGTAGTCGACCTCGCCGCTGGTGGCGACCACGCAGTCCCGGGCCCGAGCCAGGACTTTCGCGGCATCAAGTGCCTCTTCGGACTGAGCGAGTGAGTCGACACCCCGCCCGGCGACTTCCGAGCCGGCCAGGCTCATCACCTCAGACGCGTTGGCGCGCACCACAGCTGGGTGCAGCTCGAGCAACTCCGCGGCAAACGCGGTGCGATGGGCGAGCGCGCCCACCCCGACCGGATCGAGCACCCAAGGTCGGCGCTGCTTGTCCGCCGAGGCAGCCGCGGCGCGCATCGCCACCTCACGTTCCGCCGACAACGTCCCCAGATTCACGAGGACGGCAGCGGCCGCGGCCGCGAATGCCCCCGACTCCTGGGCGTTCTCGACCATCGCCGGCGACGCTCCGACCGCGAGAAGCACGTTGGCCGTGAACTGGGCCACGACGATGTTCGTCAGACAGTGGATCAGCGGCTGCTGCTCGCGCACCTCGCGCAAGGCGGCCGGTACACGACGATCGCTCCAGGTCAGCTCGGTAGGCATCGATGACATCCCTCCGCCCGTACGAACGAGATCAGGTTCGACGGGTGTCTCTCCGCCCGTCAGTGGCGGGCGCTCTGCGCCGCCGAGAAGCCTAACGGTGGCCCTAGACCTCGACACATTCGAGGCGCGCAACTCTGGTCGACCACGGCAACGTGGGCTGGCCCGCCGATGCTCGGGGTGGAAGCCCCGCTTGGCAACCAATTAGCACCGCGCACGCGCAGGTCTCGCCCGGAGAAGCGGTACATCACCGGAGTCCCTGTCAGTGACGGACCCTTCATTACCAGGGAGGATGTCACCCGAGGGCGCGAGACCGCGAGACTCATCTATTATGAGTAACACTCAGGGTTATTTCGACGAGGTACCCGGCTTCGATGACAGATTCGGCGGCGCCCGACCACCGGCTGGGGATCGGTGGCGATGAGGCCGCGACCCAGATCGGCGAGACCCTGGCGCGCGTCTCGCGACGTCTACGGAGGATCTCGGCGCAACATCTGGCGCCCTTCGGCCTCACGGACGGTCAGGCACGTGCCCTGCGGATGGTCGGGCGGGCCCGGTCGCCGCTTTGCATGTCGGAGATCGCCCGGCGTATTGAGGTCGTCCCCCGTTCGGCGACCACCCTCATCGAAGGGCTCGAAGCCAAAGGATTCGTCGTGCGAGAGATCGACACTCTCGATCGCCGCTCGATCCTCGTGCGCCTGACCGTCGCGGGAGCCCAGCTGTACCAGGAGATCGGTCGAGCCAGGGACAAGGCCGCCGTGGAGTTGTTCAGCCACCTGGAGCACGCCGATCAGCTGGCGCTCCTCAGGCTGCTCGACTCCGTCGCAACCACCGGCCATCCCGGGAGGGTGGCCCTGCCACCCGACCCGGCCGGTCCTGCCACCAACGAAGAGCGACATCGATGATGCGCGGTGGCGGGGCCATCGGCCTCGGGGGAGGACGGGGCTTCGGCGGTTCGATGCGCTCGCTCACCCAGGACCGCTCCGTGATCACCAGCCAGGTCCCGAAAGGGACGGCACGGCGCATCCTCCGCTGCCTCGCGCCGTACAAGGGGAAACTCGCCTTCTTCTTCGGACTCACCATCGTGGACTCCTCGATCGGCGTGGCGGTCCCCCTCATCTACCGAGCGATCATCGACACCGGGATCGGGCACCGAGACGTCCGACTGATCGTCATCCTGGCGTTGGTGATCGGCGGCCTCGCTGTCGTCGACGCCGGGCTTTCCCTCGGCGAACAGCTCTGCTCGTCGCAGGTGGGTCAAGGCCTCATCTACGACCTCCGCACGCGGGTGTACGCGCACGTCCAGAAGATGTCACTCGCCTTCTTCACCCGCACCCAGACGGGCGCCCTCGTCAGCCGGCTGAACAACGACGTCCTCGGCGCTCAGCAGGCGACGACGGACATCCTGTCCTCGGTCATCGGCAATCTGCTCAGCATCATCATGGTCCTCACCACGATGCTCATCCTGTCCTGGCAGATCACCCTCGTCGCGCTCGCCCTGCTGCCCGCGTTCGCGATTCCGGCCCGCTACATGGGGCGCCGCCTCGGGGCAATCACCCGCGAGGGTTATGTGCTCGCCGCCGACATGAACTCAACCATGGCCGAGCGGTTCAACGTCGCCGGCGCCCTGCTCGTCAAGTTGTTCGGCCGCCCGGGGGAGGAGGAGCAGCTCTTCTCGGGCCGGGCGGGTCGGGTGCGCGATATCGCCGTGCTACAGGCGATCTACGCCCGGGTGTTCTTCATCTCCCTAACCGTCACCGCGGCCCTCGCCACCGCCCTCGTCTACGGCTGGGGCGGTTCGATGGTGGTCCACGGGGTCCTCGAACTCGGCACGCTCGTCGCCATGACCGCGTACCTCAGCCGCCTCTACGGACCGCTCACCCAGCTGTCGAACGTGAACGTCGACGTGATGACCGCCCTCGTCTCGTTCGACCGTGTCTTCGAGGTGCTCGACCTCGCGCCGATGATCACGGAACGACAAGATGCGCCCTCGCTGGCACACGGCCCCTCGACGATCGAGTTCGAGCATGTCGATTTCAGCTACCCGACCGCGAGCGACGTGTCCCTCGCGTCGCTCGAGTCGGTCGCCGTCCTCGAGACGACCGCGGCCCACCAGGTCCTCCACGACGTAACGTTCCGCGCCGAGCCCGGCGAGCTCGTCGCGCTCATCGGGCCGTCCGGTGCCGGCAAGACGACGATCACGCACCTCGTCGCGCGCCTGTACGACGTGACCGGCGGGGCAGTGCGGATCAACGGCCTCGACGTGCGCGACGTGACGCTCGACTCCCTTCGCGCGACGGTCGGCATGGTGACCCAGGACGCCCACATGTTCCACGACACGATCCGCGCGAACCTCCTCTACGCGAAACCGGACGCGACAGATACCGCGCTGCGCGAGGCCCTCGAAGGGGCGCAGATCCTCTCGCTCGTCGACGACCTGCCCGAGGGGCTCGAGACCCTCGTCGGTGACCGCGGCTACCGGCTCTCGGGCGGCGAGAAGCAGCGCATGGCGATCGCCCGGTTGCTCCTCAAAGCCCCGGACGTCGTCGTTCTCGACGAGGCGACGGCGCACCTCGACTCGGAGTCCGAGGCCGCGGTCCAAAGGGCCCTGCGGACGGCGTTGACGGGACGGACCTCGCTCGTCATCGCGCACCGCCTCTCGACGGTGCGCGACGCCGATCTCGTGCTCGTCATCGACGAGGGACGGATCGTGGAGCGGGGAACGCACGACGCCCTCCTCGCCGAGGGAGGTCTCTACGCCGAGCTCTACCGGACCCAGTTCCGCCAACAGGCCTCCCCGACGAACACGCCAGACGACGACGGCGAGATCATGGTCCTGCCTCCCTGGGACCCCGGTGTGCCGTCGGATGGGCCCGACTGAAGTGATGACGGAGCGCCTCGTCGCTCCCGCGTGACGGGCCCCCTGGGGCGGGCCCGGACACCGGTCATGGAGCGGGCCATGCCAGCCGCGCCAGATGAAAGCGGGGATTCCCCTGGTCGTGACATCCCGAGTGTGTCAACACTCGGGATGTCACGACCAACCCGCTCGTCGCTGCGAAGGAATGACTGGCAGCCGACGGCTGTCCCGACCACACCATCATTGGAGCGCGAACCGAAGAGCGCGGGCGCCCCTTCAGGAATGACTCCTTCCGAACGAGATCCCTCGTCAACCGCCTCGTTCGGGAATGCACCTTTCCACGCAGTGTTGTACTGCTACAGCCGGGCGGTGCGAGATGTGGGTGCGGACCGAAGCTTCCCCGGTCACAACAGGGAGTACCCGTGATCTCAAGGGGGAGAGATGACATCTCGGATGAAGTTCTGGTTGGGGATTTTCGGTCTTGTGTTCGTGGCCCTCGTCGTCGTGTCGGTCTTTTTGGTTCCGACCAGCCCGGGCACCAACGCCACAGCCGCGAAGGTGATCGCCTACTACCACAATCACAAGACGGCGCTGCAGGTCACGAGCTACCTCATCGAGGTGGCGATCTTCGTCGGCTTGTTCTTCTTCTGGTATTTGCGTGATTTCGTCGCCGCAGCGGCCGGGAAAGCACTCGCGACGATCGGCTTCGCGGGAGCGGTCGTCTTCGCCGTCTCCGGCGCGCTGAGCGCCGGGCTCACCTGGGCGGGGACCGACGCCGTCGGACACATGTCCGGCTCGGTCATGCAAGGCCTCAACGTGCTGGAGAACGACCTCGTGTTCCCGCTCACGGGAGCGGGAACCGCCGTGTTCCTGTTCGCGACCGGCCTTGCGATCCTGCGCGCCCGGGTGGTGTTGCCGGTGTGGCTCGGCTGGCTGGCGATCGTCGCCAGCGTCGCCGCACTCGTGGTCCCGTGGATCGGCTTAATCGAGATTGGCGTCTGGCTCATTCTCACCAGCATCGCCATCCTCGTGTGCGCGAACCGGACGGTCGCGCCGGCAGCGACGTAGGAGCGCGGCCCGCGCCGCCGGTTCCCGCCACGGTAAGGCGATCGAGCCAGCCGGACACGAGAACGCCACCGGACCGGGGGGCCTGGTGCCGGTGGCGCCGTAGCGGTTCGGGCTACTCCTCTGTTTTCATCTCGCGGTCGATGTGGGCGAGCTGACGCTTGGCCCGTTCGATGGGTGCCGACAGGTGCGACGCCATCTCGTCGAGCGCCTTGCGGAAGCGCTGATAGGCCGCGGCGAACGCCCCCCTCGAGCTCGTTCGCGTCCTCGAGCATCGACACGATGAAGCGACGCTGTACCTCGAGATCGGCCACGAGGGCGTCGCGACGTTCCGTCGCCCGTTGAACAAGGGTCTCCGACTCTTCGTGTGCCTTGGCGACCTTGGCGGCGGCCTGCGCCTCAGCCTCCCTGCAAACCGCCTCGGCAGCCGTGGCGGCCTCTTTCCCGGTCGCCTCGGCGGCGGCAGATAGTCTTCGACTGCTCGCGGGGCTCGCGCCGTCGAGCAACCGACGACGACCTCGCGAACCACGGTCCCCGTGCCGGGCGCAACCGTCGTGGCGCAAACGGGGCGCCCTCAGGGAGGGGCATGTTCTCAGGGATCGTCGAGGAACAGGGGAGGCTCGAGCGCGTCGAAGCCGGCCGCTACCGGGTCGCCGCCTCGCTGGTCGTGCGCGACGCCGAGGTCGGTAGCTCGATCGCGGTGGACGGCGCGTGCCTCACCATCGTCGGATGGGGGACGGACTGGTTCGAGGCCGACGTCTCGCCGGAGACGCGACGACGGACCACCCTCGGGGACCGGCGGGTCGGCGACGCCGTGAACCTCGAGCGTCCCGTTCGGCTCCAGGACCGTCTCTCCGGACACGTCGTTCAGGGTCATGTCGACGGTGTCGGCGAGGTGTTGCGCGCGGCGCCCGACCTCCGGGTCCGGATCCCCGGGGATCTCATGCGCTACTGCGTAGAGAAGGGCTCGATCGCCATCGATGGCGTCAGTCTCACGATCTTCGACCTCGACGGGGAGAGTCTCTCGGTCGCGGTGATCCCGTACACGGCAGAGCACACGACGCTCGGCGCGAAATCGCCGGGCGACCCCGTGAACATCGAGGTGGACCTGACGGCCAAACAGATCGAGAAGCTGCTCACGCCGTACGTGTCCGGGCGCCCATGACCCCCGGGCGCCGTGCGAACGCCCCACCGACCGGGTCCGCGACCACCGCCGCGGCCCCGGAGGGCGCGACCGGCGGGCGGATCGTCGTCGACGGCGTCCACAAGCATTTCTTCCACGACGACCGGGCGGTCGTCGCGTTGCGCGACGTAAGCCTGTCGGTCGCGGCCGGCGAGTTCGTGAGCGTCATCGGTCCAAGCGGCTGTGGCAAGTCGACGCTGCTGCGCGTGATCGGCGGCCTCGTCGCGCCCGACGGCGGCAGCGTCCGGATCGACGACGCGACGCCCGACGAGGCGCGCGCCGCGAAGCGCTTCGGTTTCGTCCCGCAGACCCCGGCCCTGCTTCCGTGGCGCTCCGTCCTCGGCAACGTGACGTTGCTGCGCGACGTCGGCCGGCGCCGCGGACGCACCCGCGGCGACGCGACGCCGGCTCCTCCCGAGGACCGCGGCCGTGACGCGATGGCGCTGCTCGAGAAGGTCGGGCTGGCGCGCTTCGCCGGGTCGCTGCCCCGGGAGCTCTCCGGCGGCATGCAGCAGCGGGTGAGTCTCGTGCGCGCCTTCGCCCTCGCCCCGCCGATCCTGCTCATGGACGAGCCCTTCGCCGCCCTCGACGAGTTCACCCGTGACGCGATGCGCTATCAGCTGCTCGACATCTGGAGCCAGACCAAGACGACCGTCGTCTTCGTCACCCACTCCATCTCGGAGGCGGTCATCCTGTCCGACCGGGTGATCACGATGGCCGCCCGGCCGGGCCGTGTGGCCTCGGTCGAGGTGATCACGCTGCCAAGGCCCCGCAGCGAGGACATGGAGGACTCCGACCTCTTCACGACGCACGCCCACCGCGTCCGTACGGCGCTGCGGGCGAGCTGGGAGGGGCGCACATGAGCGGCGGGGGCGGGTTGCCGTCTCCGGCTGACCCGGTCGGGCTTGTCCCGCCGAAGGTCGGCTGGGCACGGCGGGCGACGCGCAGCGTCGTTCCGGGCGTCGTCGCTTTCGTCGTCGTCTTCGGCGGCTGGGAGTTCGGCGTGCGCTACACCCACATCCCGGCGACCGAGCTCGTGGCGCCCTCGGCCATCTTCCGGGAGCTCTGGCGGGCACCGGGTTTCTTCGTGAGCAACGCCTGGGTCACGATCCAGGAGGCTTTCTGGGGCTTCCTCGTCGCCTTCGGCGTCGCGCTCACGGCCGCCGTCGTCGTCGTGCACTCGCGGCTCATGGACCGCGCCCTTTCCCCGATCATCGTCATGCTCCAGGTCACCCCCATCCTGGCCCTCGCACCGCCGCTCGTCGTCTGGCTCGGGTTCGGACCCCAGCCGAAAATCGTCATGGCCGCGCTCGTCACCTTCGTCCCGTTGTTCACGAACGCGACGGTCGGATTCCGAGCCATCGACCCCGCCACCTACGAGGTCATGCGCTCAGTCGACGCCGGCAGGTCGGAGATCTTCTTCCGCCTGCGGGTCCCGCACAGCCTGCCATACCTGCTCGCCGCCACGCGGGTCTGCGTCGGCCTCGCCCTCATCGGAGCCGTCGTCGCCGAGTTCTTCAACTCCTCGGCCGGGCTCGGCAACATCATGGCGGGAGCCCAGCTGTACGACCAGACAGCTGTCGTGTGGGCCGCGATCTTCACCCTCGTGTTCATCGGCGTCGTGCTCGTCGGCCTGGTCACCGTCGTGCAGCACCGACTCCTGCGCTGGTCGGAGGTCGACGCGCCGCACCCGTAACCGGCTTGTGCACGACGATCGTTCCTGCGACTGTTAGGTGGGACCGAGTAAAGGGGCAACTCCGTGTCCAGGGCCAATCGTCATCGTCGCCGCGCGCTTACGGGCATCGCGTTCAGCTGCGGCGCGCTGTTGATGGTGGCGGGCACGACCGGGCCGACCGCGGCGGCGACGGGGCGGGGACAACCGGCGCCGGTGTCGGCGGCGACGGGGGTGACTGCAAAGGGGATCTCGCCCGCCGAATGCGCGGCGAACCGCCGCGCCGGGACGATCATCTTCGTCACGAGCTACAGCTACGCGCCGGCGGCATCGATCGCCGACGTCGTCGTCGCGGCCCGCCGCGGCTACTTCAAGGACATGTGCCTGCACGTCACGCTGCAGCCGGGGTTCAGCACGGACAACGTCGCACTCGTGAGCGCCGACCGCGTCCAGATCAGCTCGCTCGGCTCGGACAGCGAGGTGCTCGCGGCCCGGGCGGACGGCGCCCACCTGGAAGGGGTGCTCACCTACGGGCACACCGCGATCTCCGAGCTCATTACGCCGGGCAGCGCGAAGATCACCAACCTGAGGCAGCTCGACGGCACGACCGTCGGCATCAAAGGGGCGCTTCCCTACGAAGTCGAGGCGATGCTCGCCAAGGCCGGCGTCGACATCGCCTCGCTGAAAAAGGTCCAGGTGGGCTACGACCCCATCATCATCGACCAGGGACGCATCATGGCCCTGCCGGTCTACAAGTCGAACGAGATCCGCGAGCTGAACGTCCTCGGTTACAAGTACAAGGTCTGGGACCCCTCGACCTACGGGGTCGCGGCCTCGTTCGCGGCGCTCGTCGTGAACACCGATTTCGCCGCCGCTCACCCGACTGCGGTCGCCGACTTCCTGCGCGCCGACCTCGCCGGGTTCTGGTGGGGGTACCGCCACCAGAACCAGGCCGTCGCCTACTGCGAGGACCTCGTCCCGCCGGAGCTCGGCATCACCCGCCCGGTCGGGAGATTCCGCTGGCGGGTCGAGGCGGGCCTCGTCGTCCACGACACGCCTGCCCGCGAGCCGCTCGGTGCCCCGGACTTCTCGCTCATCGCAAGCGAGTACGCGCAGGACGTTCTGCTCCACCTCATCCCGGCGGGGGTGAACATCCACCGGGCCTTCGACCCGACCTTCGTCGCCGCCATCTACCACGGGACGCGGCTCGTCTGGCCGACCAAGTTCCATTAGGCGCGCCGGGAGCTCGGCTCGTGCCTGGCGCGTCGTTCCCAGCCGGGCGGCGGTGACGAGCGGCATCTCGCCAGTCTGACCAACCTCACTGTTCAAGCGACGGAGCGCTAGGACGCAGGAGGGAAGCCACAGGTCGTCGCGGCCTGCTCGAACAGGGGCGACCTAATGTCGATCGAGCTCGGGAGCACGAAGGTCACGTCTTCGCTGTTTGTTTGCACGATTCCGTGGAAGTTGCCGGGGGGGAGGGTTGGCGGGACGCCGGGCGGCTCGGTCGTCGGATCGGGGAAGTCCGGCACCCCGTGCGAACGCATGCATACAGCGATCGCCAGCGCCTGTCTCATGGTGGCGGCGGATGGCGGTGACTGGGAAAAGCTGATCGGGAAGAACCTCCAGCACGCCTTCTGGGCCGCCTGAAACACCGACGCGGACGCTCCCGCGTTGCCCATGACGATGCTGCGGGTTACGCCGCCGGAGACGGTCGGATCCGGGTAGTGCGGGACCCCGTGCGAGCGCATGCACGACGCGAACTGGAGCCCGCCGGACGCGAGGTTCGAGGCGATCTTGCTGGCGCTGCTCGAGGACCCGGTCTTGCCGTTGCTGAGGCTGGCCACACCGGCCCGCGGCGAGCCCGCGCAGGCGCCGAGGAGGAGGGCGAGCCCGCAGGCGAAAAGGATCGCCAGCGCGGTCTTCAACGATTTAGGACCACGCACGATCTCATGATCGCGCCCGTCTGGTAACACCGGTGGGCCGCCCGCCCGTCCCGCAGGGCCGAACCGGACCCGCGTCCGCGCGAGCATCGGCACAAGGTGCTCTCGTCGAAGCCCTGCACGACGAACCGTTGTCGGGACTGGGGTGCGACGCGTCGGCGACGACTCCCCGCGGACCGACGGGTCGACGATCAAGCAACGGAGGCTAGGACGCCGCGGTCTTGCGCTTCTCGAGCTTGTCGGCGAGGTGTGCCGGCAGCTCGGCGTAGTGGTCGAACGTCACGCTGAACCGTCCCCGTCCCCCCGTCAGCGAACGGAGGTCCGTCGCGTAGTGACCGAGCTCGCTCGCTGGGCAGAGCGCGGCGATCGTCTGCGCGCCGTCGGCGTCGCTCGCGCTCGACAGCACCCGTCCGCGGCGGCTGTTCAGATCCCCAAGAACGTCACCCTGATAGCGGGCGGGGCAGTAGACCTCGACCCGGTCGATCGGCTCGAGGACGACGGGGCTCGCCTGCTCGAAGGCGAGCGCGAACCCGAGCGCCCCCGCCATCTCGAAGCTCGCCTCGGACGAGTCGACCGTGTGGAACTTGCCATCGTCACAGATGACCCGGGTGTCGACGACGGGGTAGCCGTAGATCCCGCCCTGGTTCATCGCCCGGCGCACGCCCTTCTCGACGGCCGGGATGAACTGACGGGGGATCGCGCCCCCGACGATCTTGTCGACGAACTCGAAGCCGGAACCGCGCTCCAAGGGCTCGATCCGGAGGTGCACGACACCGAACTGGCCGTGGCCGCCGCTCTGCTTCTTGTGCCGTCCCTCCGCCTCCGCGGCCTTGCTGATCGCCTCCCGGTACGGAATCCGCAGGTCCTCGGTCTCGAGGTCGACGGAGAACTTGCGGTGGAGGCGTTCGCAGATGACCTGGAGGTGCGTCTCGCCCATCCCCGACAGCACGGTCTGGTGGGTCTCGTCGTCCCGGCGGACCGCGAACGAGGGATCCTCCTCCTGGAGGCGGTGCAGGCCCGTCATCATCCGGTCCTCGTCGCCGGCGGTGCGCGGCTTCACGGCGATCGAAAAGGCGGGCGGCGTCACCGACCCAAACTCGACGGTGACCGGCGACGACTTCGGGGCCAGCGTGTCGCCCGTGCGCGTCTCGGCGAGCTTCGGGATCGCGACGATGTCGCCGGCCACGGCCTCCGAAACCGGAGCCGCCTCCTTGCCCCGCATCTGCTCGAGCACGTGCAGGCGCTCGTCCGAGCGGGTCCGCGCGTTCACCAGCACGACGTCGGGGCGCAGCGTCCCGGAGACGATCTGGAGCAGTGAGATCCGGCCGACGAAGGGGTCGACGATCGTCTTGAAGACCCGGGCGAGCGGCTGGGCGGCCGGATCGTCGGGAACCTCGATCGATTGGTCGCCCGCCCGGGCGTGCACGCGTCGTTGCGGCGGGATGGCGCAGACGAGGTCGAGCAGCCGGTCGAGACCGATGCCAACGAGCGCCGAGCCGCACACGACGGGGAACACGGACCCGGCGGAGACGCCGACCGCCAGCGCTCGGGCGAGCTCGGCCGGCGCGGGGATGTCGCCCTCGAGGTAGCGCTCCATGAGACCGTCGTCGGCGACAACGATGCCCTCGACGAGGTTGTCCCGCAGGCCGCCGGCGCGCTCGACGAGGTCTGCCGGTACGGGGCCCGTCGCAGGCTTGCCACCGGAGTAGCTGATCGCCTGGTCGGCGAGGAGGTCGACGAAGCCCTGGAAGGCCGCCTCCGCCCCGACCGGGAGCTGGAGGGGCGCGATACCCGCCCCGAAGGTCTGCCGGAGCCCCTCGAGCGCGCGAGCGTAGTCGGCGCGCTCGCGGTCGAGCTTGTTCACAAAGACGATCCGCGGCACGCCGCGGTCCCCGGCGAGGCGCCACACCGCCTCGGTCTGGACCTCGACGCCCTCGACCGCGCTCACCACGACGACCGCCAGGTCGGCGACGTCGAGGGCGAGCTCGACCTCGCCGATGAAGTCGACGAATCCAGGGGTGTCGACCAAGTTGACCTTGTGGTCGTCCCAGGTGATCGGCGCGATGGCCATCGAGACCGAGATGTGCCGCTTCACCTCCTCGGGTTCGAAATCCGAGACGGTCGTCCCGTCCTCGACCCGGCCCTTACGCGCGATCACCCCCGTGAGGTGCAGAAGGGACTCGGTTAGCGTCGTTTTTCCGGTTCCACCGTGCCCGATGAGGACGACGTTCCGGATCTGGCCGGGCGACAGGTTGCTCAACGACCGAACCTCCTTGCGCAGCGGTTGGCGAGGTTCCCGCATCGTAGGCGGAGGGTCGGGCCTCGGGAAGGCCGCGTTTTGGGCGGAGCTGTTAGCCTCGCTCCGTGGGTCCCGGCGACGTCGCGCCCGACTTCTCCCTGCCAGACGAGAACGGGGTCGAACGCTCGCTCGCCGAGTTCCTCGCCACGGGCCCCGTCGTTCTCTTCTTTTACCCGGCGGCGATGACCCCCGGCTGCACCGCCGAGAGCTGCCATTTCCGCGACCTCTCCGCCGAGTTCGGCGCGCTGGGCGCCTCCCGGGTCGGCGTCAGCCACGACGACGCCGCGACCCAGAAGCGCTTCTCCGACCGCCACGGATTCGACTTTCCGCTCCTCGCCGACACCGACGCCACGGTCGCCTGCCGCTACGGGGTCCACCGGTCCGTCCGGGCGCTCCCCACCCGGCGCTGGACCTTCGTCATCGACCGCGACGGGCGGATCGCCGAGGTGATCAAGAGCGAGACGCGCATGGCGGCGCACGCCGACCGCGCCCTCGCCGCCCTCCGGGTGATCGCCGCGGGCTGACCCGCGCCGGGGCCCGCCGGACGGGCGGCGCGTCGTCGCCTCGGTAGCCTGCCAGCGTGCGCGGGCGGCGGCTGCTCATCGACACCGGCCCGTTGAGGACGAACCCCCAGTACCGCCGGCTGTGGTCCGGCTACCTCGTCAGCACCTTCGGCAGCGAGATCACGCTCGTCGCGGTGCCGTTCCAGGTCTACCGGATGACCCATTCGACGCTCGATGTCGGGCTCGTCAGCCTGGCCCAGCTCGGCCCGCTTCTCCTTGGCTCCTTCGGCGGCGGGGCGATCGCCGACGCCTTCAACCGCCGACGGCTCCTCGTCGTCACCCAGCTCCTGCTCGCCGCCACGAGCCTCGGCCTCGCGCTGAACGCCCACTCCGCCCGGCCGGCACTGTGGGCGGTATTCGTCGCCAGCGCGGCCGCCGCCGGGGTCTCGGGCGTCGACGGACCGACGCGGTCCGCGCTCGTCGCCGACCTCGTCGAGCGCGATTCGCTCACTCAGGCCATGGCGTTGTGGCAGCTCATGTTCAGCCTGAACATCGTCATCGGCCCCGCGCTCGCTGGCGTGCTCATCGGCCGGTTCGGCCTGGCGGCCGCCTACTGGGTCGACGTCGCGACCTTCGCCGTTTCGCTCGTCAGCATCCTGCGCCTGTCGTTCCCGGCGACGACCGTCGTGCGTCAGGCCCTCAACCCGGCCGCGTTCCTCGGGGGCCTGCGGTATCTCGCGCGCCACCAGGTCCTCCAGGCCGTCTACCTCGTCGACCTCAACGCGATGGTCTTCGGGATGCCCCGCGCCCTTTTCCCGGCCCTGGCCGTCCTGCGCTTCCACGGCGGCGCCGAGACCGTCGGGCTCCTCTACGCCGCGCCGGGGGCGGGGGCGCTCCTCGGCGCGGCGTCCGCCGGCTGGGTGACGACGATCCGCCGCCAGGGGCTCGCCGTGCTCGTCGCCGTGGCGATCTGGGGACTCGCCATCACCGCCTTCGGATTCGCGACGGCCCTCGTGCTCGCCCTCGTGCTCCTTGTCGCCGCCGGCGCAGCCGACGTCATCTCGGCCGTCTTCCGGTCGACGATCCTCCAGCTCGAGGCCCCCGACGAACTGCGCGGGCGCCTCCAGGCCGTCCAGACGGCGGTCGTGACGGGGGGTCCGCGCCTCGGCGATCTGGAGTCCGGGGCGGTTGCCGCGGTGATCGGGGTCGCGAACTCGGTGGTCGCCGGCGGCGCGATGTGCCTCGTCGGCGTCGCGATCCTCGCCCAACGCCTGCCGCATTTCGTATCGTTCCTCGCGCACCGGGCGCCTCCGGACGGGGGCGCGCCCGGCAAGAGCGATGTGGAAGGGTAGGGCCATGGAAGTCGGCATTGTCGGAGGGACCGGACCCGCGGGCCGCGCCCTCGGGGCGCGGTTAGCGGCCGCGGGCGCGACGGTCGTGCTCGGCTCGCGGGACGCCGCCCGAGCCGCGCAAGCGGCCCGGGAGATCACGGGCCGCTGGCCCGATTACACGCTCGAGATCGCGGGCGCGCCGAACACGGAGGCGGCAACGGCGGACATCGTCGTGCTCGCCACGGTGTGGGACGCCACCGTCGCGACGGCGGTCCAGCTCGCGCCCCAGCTCACTGGTCGCGTCGTCGTCTCGATGGCGAACGCCATCACCCGGGTCGGATCGGAGTTCCAGGCGCTCGTGCCGGTGCGCGGCTCCATCGCCGCGACGGTCCAGGCCGCGGTGCCCGGCGCCCGGGTGGCGGCCGCCTTCCAGCACCTCCCGGCGGGGCGGCTCGGCGAGCTCGACTCGCCGATCGAGGCGGACGTCCTCGTCTGCGCCGACGACGACGACGCCGCTCTGGCGACGGTCCGCCTCGTGGAGACGGTCCCGGGGCTGCGGGGGGTGCGCGCCGGGTCGCTCGCGGCCGCGGCCGCTGTCGAGTCGCTCACCGCAGTTCTCGTCAACGTGAACGTCCGCTACCGGGCGCACACGACGCTCCACCTCGCGGGCCTGCCGCCACGGGAGGGGGACGCTTCGCGGTGACGATGCAGCTCTACGAGACGGCGCGCCGCGAGATCGTGCCGTTCGAGCCGGGCCACGTCGTCACGATGTACACCTGCGGGATCACGCCGTACGACGCGGCGCACCTCGGGCACGCCGCGACGTACCTCACCTACGACGTGCTGCAACGGCGGCTCCGCGATCTCGGCCACGAGACGCGATGCGTGCGCAACGTGACCGATGTCGATGACGACATCCTGCGCAAGGCGCGCAGCCTCGGCGTGCACTATCTCGACCTCGGCGCCGAGGAGACCGCCCGTTTCGATGCTCACATGCGCGCGCTGGGGGTCCTGCCGAGCTACTCGGAGCCGCGCGCGACGTCCGCGATACCGGACATTCTCGGCTTCATCGGGATGGTGCTCGATTCAGGCCACGCCTACCGGGCCGGCGGCGGCGTGTACTTCGACGTGTCGTCGTTCCCGCGCTTCGGCCGCCTGAGCGGTCTCGACCGCGCGGCGATGCTCGAGCTCGCCGCGGAGCGGGGCGGCAACGTCGACGACCCGCACAAGCGAGATCCCCTCGACTTCGTCCTGTGGCAGCCGTCGCTCACCGGCGAGCCGGCCTGGGACTCCCTGTGGGGACCGGGACGCCCGGGGTGGCACATCGAGTGCTCGGCGCTCGCGATGCGCGAGCTCGGTCTCACGATCGACCTCCACGGCGGGGGTACCGACCTCATCTTCCCGCACCACGAGTGCGAGGCCGCCCAGTCGGAAGCGGCGACGGGGGAGACCTTCGTGCGCCACTGGATGCACGTCGGCATGGTCCGTCTGGGCGGGGAGAAGATGGCGAAATCACTGGGAAACCTCGTCTTCGTCGGCGACCTCCTCGCCGACCACGAACCCGGCGCGCTCCGGCTCGCGCTGCTGTCCCACCACTACCGCACCGAGCTCGACTGGGAGGAACGGCTCCTCGACGAGGCGACCTGCCGTCTCGACACCTGGCGCCGCGCCGGCGTTGGTGCGGCCGCGCTCGACGAAGTGCGCACCCGGCTTGACGACGACCTCGACACGCCGGGCGCGATTGTGGCGATCGACGCCGCGGCGCGGTCCGGTCACGGCGTGTCGGAGGCCGCGGCGCTCCTCGGCGTCGCGTGGTGAGCCTCCAAAGTCACCTCGGGTCGACCCATTAGGCTGTCGCCGGAACGCGCGCAGTCGTCGCACAACGCCGCGGCTGGCGTTGCATCACCGGAAATCGAGGATCACCGCGTGGAAGCCGAGCCGTCGAAGATCACCGTCTCCCTGCCCGATGGTTCGACGCGGGAGGTGCCGCCGGGCTCGACGGCGGGGGATCTCGCCGCGGCCGTCGGCAAGCGGCTCGCCGCGGACGCCGTCGCCGCCGAGGTCGACGGCCTCCTCGTCGATCTCGGCACGGAATTGCACGACGGCGACTCGGTGCGGATCGTGACCGGGGGCGTCGACGAGGGCCGCACCGTCCTGCGCCACTCGACGGCGCACGTGATGGCGCAGGCCGTGCTCGCGCTGTACCCCGGGGCGCGGTTCGCGATCGGGCCGGCGATCGAGGACGGCTTCTACTACGACTTCGAACTGCCCGGGAACAAGCGCTTCTCCGACGAGGACCTGCCGGCGATCGAGGACAAGATGCGCGCGATCGTCGCGGACGACCAGCCCTTCGTCCGGGAGGTCCGGTCGATCGACGACGGGCTCGCGCTCTTCGCCGACCAGCCCTTCAAGCGCGAGATCATCGAGGGCGTCGCCGCCGCCGGCGGCGGGGTCGACCCGGAGTTCGCGACCGAGGCCGCCGAGGGCGCCGTCGTCGTGACGACCTACCGCAACAGCCCGAGCTTTATTGACCTGTGCCGTGGCCCGCACGTCCCGCGCACGGGCCGACTCGGTCACTTCAAGCTGACCCGCGTCGCCGGCTCGTACTGGCGGGGCGACGAGAAGCGCCAGCAGCTCCAGCGGATCTACGGCACCGCCTGGGAGTCGGCGGCGGCACTCGCCGACTACCTCCACCGTCTCGCCGAGGCCGAACGGCGGGACCACCGCAAGCTCGGGCTCGAGCTCGACCTGTTCCACTTTCCGCCGGAGATCGGGAGCGGGTTGCCCGTGTTCCACCCGAAGGGCGCGCTCGTCCGCCAGCTCATGGAGGACTTCTCCCTCGCGATGCACCGGGCCCACGGCTACGAGCAGGTCTGGACGCCCCACATCGCGAAGTCGACGCTTTTCGAGACCTCCGGGCACCTCGGCTGGTACGCCGCGGGCATGTACCCGCCGATGGAGATGGAGGGCGCGACCTACTACCCGAAGCCGATGAACTGCCCGATGCACATCCTCATCTACAGGGATCGGTCGCGCTCGTACCGCGAGCTCCCGCTGCGGTTCTTCGAATTCGGGACTGTCTACCGCTTCGAGCGCTCCGGCGTCCTCCATGGGCTCACGCGGGTGCGCTGCATCACCCAGGACGACGCGCACATCTTTTGCGCGCCCGACCAGCTCGCCGAGGAGCTCCGCTCGCTGCTCGCTTTCGTCCTCGAGGTGCTCCGGGCCTTCGGGCTGACCGAGTTCGAGGCTGAGCTCTCGACGCGCCCGGAGAAGTTCGTCGGCGACGTCGCCGAGTGGGACAAAGCGACCGACGCCCTCCGCAGCGCCCTCGAGTCCTCCGGCATCCCGTACCGCGTCGCCGAGGGCGAGGGGGCGTTCTACGCGCCGAAGATCGATGTGCACATCCGGGACGCCATCGGCCGGCGCTGGCAGCTGTCGACGTTGCAGGTCGACTTCCAGCTGCCGAACCTTTTCGACCTCGGCTTCGTCGGCGCCGACAACGAGCGGCACCGGCCCCAGATGATCCACCGGGCGCTGTTCGGGTCGGTGGAACGATTCTTCGCCATCCTCCTCGAGCACTACGCCGGGGCGTTGCCGACGTGGCTCATGCCCGTCCAGGCCCGCGTCCTGCCGGTGCGCGACGCCAACGCCGCCTACGCCGCCTCGGTCACCACCCGCCTGCGCGAGGCGGGCTTCCGGGTCGACTCCGACGAGGCCGCCGAGCCACTCGGGGCGCGGGTGCGGCGCGCCAAGCTCGACAAGCTCCCCTACGTGCTCGTCGTCGGCGACGAGGACGAGGCCGCCGGCTCGGTCGGCGTGAACGCCCGCGGCACCGACCCGGTCGAGCGTGGGGTCGCCGTCGAAGCGTTCCTCGCCCGCCTCGCCGGCGAGGTGGCCCGACGCGGCCGCCCCGAAGACGGCGCGCCGTGACCTTCGACCACCTCTGGGCCGGGTGGCGCTCGGCCTACGTGACGTCGGTCTCCGACTCCTTCGGCGCGCCCGAGGACCTCGACGCGCCCCGCGAACCGGCGACGCCGGAGAACTGCGTGTTCTGCCGGCTCCTCGCCGCGGAAGCGACCGGCGAGCCCTACGTCGTCTACCGCGGGCCGCGCACCGCGGCCATCTTGAACGCCTACCCGTATGCGAGCGGCCATCTCCTCGTCCTGCCGGCGCGACACCTCCACCACCTCGAGGAGCTCGACGACGCCGAGGGCGCCGAGCTCTGGGCAACGATGCTCGACGCGACGACGGCGCTGCGGCGCGCCTACGAGCCGGACGGGCTCAATCTCGGCGCCAACCTCGGTCGCGCCGCCGGGGCGGGACTGCCCGACCACCTGCACCTCCACGTCGTGCCGCGCTGGGTCGGGGACACGAACTTCATGACGGCGGTCGCTTCGGTCCGGGTGCTGCCCGAGGCGCTCGCCGACAGCTGGAGCCGGATCACCGCGGCGTGGCCCCGCTGAGGCCGCCACCGCCCCGAGCTGAACGCAATCGGCGGATCCCGACCGTGCTGGTAGCGTTGGGAGCGCCGGGGCAGGAGGGGAAATGATCGACGGCCGGCGAGGCAAGACAACCGACGTCGGCACCGTCGCGCCTGCCCGGCGGCAGCACCGCTCGATCGGCCAGCACCTCGTCGCCGCGGGCGTCGGAGCCGACGCCGTCACGACGATCGGGGTGCTCCTCGCCGCGGCGACCGCGGTCCTCATCGCCTGTCACTGGTTCATCGTCTCGGTCGCGCTCATCATCGTCGGCGGGCTGATGGACACGCTCGACGGCCACGTCGCCAAGGTCGCGGGGACCGCTTCGCCCCGCGGGGCGTTCCTCGACTCGGTCGCCGACCGGGTCGGGGATTCCCTGATCTTTGGCGGTCTGGCCTGGTACTTCATCCGCGCCCACGACGCCAACGCCGCCCTCATCCCGATCGCGATCCTCGCGGTGAGCAACCTCGTCTCCTACCAGCGGGCGAAGGCCGAGTCGCTGGGGTTCTCCGCCCACGGCGGGATGATGGAACGCGCCGAGCGGCTCATCTTCCTCGGCGTCACGCTGTTCATTGCCTTCTTCGCCCCCGCCGCGCTCGTCCCGCTGCTACTCAGCCTGCTGACGCTCACGGGCGTCACCTGCATCGGGCGGTTCGTGCGCGTCTGGCGCCAGGCGACGGCGACGGTGACCGCCGACCGCACGCCCCGGACGTCACGACGCGGGGGCGACGGCAGCTGGCGAACGGCCCGGCGCGCCGATCAATCCCGGCGGGCACGCCGCGACCTCGTCCCGCTTTCCACTCGCCTGCGGGGCGTGTTCGGCGCGAGCGACGAGCGCGCGACTCCCCGGCGCGAACGCGCCGGCCGGCACCGCAGCGAGCACGCCTTCGGTCGCCGGTTCGACAGCGACCGCTGACAGCCCCGCGGGGCATCGAGCGCCACCACCCATGAGCCGGGCGCGGACCCGGTTCATCTACTTCGGTTACCGCGGTGCCGCCGCGTTCCTTCGGGCGGTGCCGGGCCCGGTCGGACGGGCGTGCGCCGGAGGAGTCGCTCTCGTCGCCTGGGCGGCCGGACCCGGGCGTCGAGCCGTCGTCGCGTCGAACCTCCGCCGTGTGCTCGGACCGGACACGCCGCCCGCGACATTGCGCCGGGCCGTCCGCCGGGCGTACGTCAGCTACGCCGCCTACTGGTCCGACGCGTCCCGGCTCGACGCCAGGGATCCCGCCGTCCTCGGTCGGCGCGTCGTCGCGCGTCATCCGGAGCGGTACCACGACGCTCTCGCCCGAGGGCGGGGGCTCATCCTCGTGCTGCCCCACGTCGGCTGCTGGGAGGCGGGGGCGGTGTGGAGCGCCGCACAGGGCTACCCGCTCCTGAGCGTCGGCGAGGCGCTCGAACCGCCAGAACTGTTCGACTGGTTCGTCGAGAGCCGCAAACGGGCCGAGCTCACCGTGCTGCCCCCCGGACCGGCGACGACCGCGCAGCTCCTCGACCACCTGAGGGCCGGCAAAGCGCTCGCCCTCGTCGGCGATCGCGATGTGGTCGGCAACGGCCTGCCGACCGAGTTCTTCGGCGCCGAGACCCGAGTCCCCGCGGGCCCGGCGGTGCTCGCCCTCCGATCCGGCGCGCCGGTGCTGCCCGTCGCGATCTACCTCGAGCCCCGGGGACGGTTCACGGTCGAGTTCTCCCCGGAGCTCGGCACGACGCGGACCGGCAACTTCCGCGCCGACGTCGCCACACTGACTCGGGACATGGTCGCCGCCTTCGAGCAGATGATCGCCTCCCGGCCGGAGCAGTGGCACGTCTTCCAACCGGTCTGGCCGCGCGGCGACGCAGAGGCGGGCGGATGAGGATCGCGCTCGTCAGTCCTTACGACCTCGCCATCCCCGGCGGGGTCCAGGCACAGGTCTTCGGGCTCGGCCGCGCGCTTGTCGCCGCGGGCCACGGGGTCGTCGTCTTGGCACCCGGGCCGAAGGGCGCCGCCCAGCTCGCTGGCCTCGACGTGGTCGGCGTCGGGCGGTCTTTCGCCGTCCGGGCGAACGGCTCGCTCGCCCCGGTCGCCCCGACGCCCGGGGCGATGCTCCGCACGCGCCTCGCGCTGCGGGACGCCGGCCCCGACGTCGTCCACGTCCACGAGCCGCTCGTCCCCGGGCCGGCCCTCGCCGCCGCGACAGCGAACGGCGCCCCGGTCATCGGGACCTTCCACCGCGCCCGGGCGAGTCGGACCTACGTCGCCTACGGGCACGTGCTCCACCGGGTGGTGGGGGGGCTGGACGATCGCGTCGCCGTCTCCCAGGTGGCCCGGGCGACCCTGTGGGCCGCGGTCGGACCGTGTGAGTGCGCGATCCTCGCCAACGCGATCGACGTCGAGCGCTTCGCCGGCGCGGCCGCCGCCCCGGCGGATGCGCCGACCGTGCTCTTCGTCGGGCGGGTCGAACGCCGCAAGGGCCTCGCGGTGCTTCTCGAGGCCTTCGCCGGGCTCTCCGGAGATTTCCGGCTGCGCATCGTCGGCGATGGCCCCGAGGCCGCCAAGCTCCGGCACCGATTCGAGGCCGACCGGCGGATCTCGTGGTTGGGGCCGCTCGCCGACGAGGCGCTCGACCGCGAGCTCGCGACCGCCCGAGTCCTCGCCGCGCCCGCGTTGGGCGGCGAGTCCTTCGGCGTCGTGCTCCTCGAGGCGATGGCGGCGGGTGCCGCGGTCGTCGCCTCCGACCTCCCGGGCTACCGGGGCGCCGCCGCCGGGGCGGCGGCCCTGTTCCCCCCGGGTGACACGACGGCGCTGCGCCGAGCACTCCAATCCCTGCTCAGTGACGACGCCGAGCGCAACCGGCTCGTCGCGGCCGGACGGCTCGTCGCGGCGGGGCATTCCTTCAGCGACCTCGCCTCGGCGTACGCGGCCCGGTACGCGGCCATCCTCGCAGCCGTGTCGCACGGGAGCGCCCGCCACGGCCCGGCCCACTGACCGGCCCGACGCGAGCCCGTACAGTGGGGACGCGATGACCCCCGCCAAGGTGAACCCGACGAGCCGCACCCGCACCCGACGGCCGACGCCCGAACCGGCCGCGCGGCGCCGGCCCACGCGGGTGGCCGCGAGCGCGCCACTGCCGGCTCGCCCCGCCTTCGGCCGGGCGCGGATCGGGATCCTCGCCCGGATCGCGAGCGCCGCACCGCTCGTCGTCGTCGCCGCCGGCGTGGCACTCGCCGCCTCGGGCGCGCTCTCCGTCGTCGGCGTCGCGCTCGGAGCCGTCCTCGCCGCGTGCGGTGTCGCGCTCCTGCTCGGTGACCTCCACTACGCCTCGACGGCGCGCCTCATCGCCGGCCTGCACGCCCGACCGGCCGACCCGACCGCGGAGGCGCGCCTCGTGAACCTCACGGAGAGCCTCTGTTTCGGCTTCGGGCTTCCGGTCCCGAGCGTCGTCGTCGTCGACGATTCGGCCCCGAACGCCCTCGCTCTCGGTCGGAACGCACACTCGGCGACGCTCGTCGTCACGACGGGGGCGCTCGCGACGCTCGACCGGATGCAGCTCGAGGCGATCCTCGCCCATGAGCTCGCCCACGTGAAAAGGGGGGACACGGCCGCCGCGGCAGTCGTCACGCGCGCCTTCGGACTCGTCGCCGCGCATTCCGTGATCGGCTCGCGCCTGGCCGAACGCGGCGTCGCCGGGGACCGCGAGGCACGCGCCGATCTCGCCGCGACCAGCGTCACCCGTTACCCGCCCGCGCTCGCCGACGCGCTCGAGGCCCTCGCCTCGGCGGCGACGGTGCGGCCGACGGCGTTGTCGCCGGTGGTCGCGCGCCTCACGGCGTGGCAGTGGTGCGCACCGTTCGCCCTGCGATCGGCCACGCGCTCGCGATCCGGCGAGCTCGACCTGGCGCTGCGGATCGCCGCGCTCCGAGAACTGTGACGACGACGCCCCGACGCCGGGGACGCGGCGCGCCCTTCGTCCGGGGAAGGGAGTGAACCGTGTCCGGCCATTCGAAGTGGGCGACGACGAAGCACCAGAAAGGCGCGAAGGACAAGGCGCGCGGGAAACTGTTCGCCAAGCTCATCCGTCAGGTCGAGGTTGCCGCGCGCGAGGGCGGGGGAGACCTCGCCGCGAACGCCAGCCTGCGGACGATGTACCAGAAGGCTCGTGATGCGTCGGTGCCGGCCGACACGATCGATCGGGCGATCAAGCGGGGGACCGGCGAACTCGAAGGAGTCCGCTACGAATCCGTCTCCTACGAGGGGTACGCGCCCTCGGGCGTCGCGGTGATCGTCGAGTGCCTGACGGACAACCGCAACCGGACCGGAGCGGAGATCCGCGCCGTGTTCTCCCGCAACGGGGGCTCGATGGCGGAGCCCGGCGCGGTCGCCTGGCAGTTCGGGCGCAAGGGCCTCGTCGCGATCCCCCGGGCGACCGACGAGGACACGATCATGGCGGTGGCCCTCGACGCCGGCGCCCAGGACCTGCGCGACGACGGGACCGAGTGGACCGTCGTGTGCGAACCGACCGACCTCCACGTCGTCCAGGCCGCGCTGGAAGCCGCCGGGATCCCGATCGACTCGGCCGAGTCACAGTGGCTGGCGACGACGACGGTCGAGGTGCCGGAGGCGTCGGGCGCACGCAAGGTCCTCCATCTCCTCGAGCTCCTCGAGGACCACGACGACGTCCAGCTCGTCGCCGCCAACTTCGACATCCCCGACGAGATTCTCGAGTCGATCGAAGAGACCTGAGACGGTGCACATCCCCCGCGCTTCGAGGGCCGCTCGATAGAATCGAACGCATGTTTGTCCTCGGGATCGACCCCGGACTGTCGCGCTGTGGCTTCGGAGGGGTCGTTTCCTCGCACGGCGACGAACGCGCCGTCGCCGCCGGTGTCATCACGAGCGACCCCGCCCTTCCGGTGCCCGAACGGCTCGCCACGCTCCACCGTGAGCTCGACGCCCTCGTGACCGAACTCGCACCCGACGTCGTCGCCGTCGAGCGCGTCTTTTTCCAGACCAACGTGAAAACGGCGATGGCGGTCGGCCAGGCGAGCGGAGTCGCACTGCTCGTCGCCGCCGAACACGGCTGCCGGGTGGTCGAGTACACCTCGAACGAGGTGAAACTGGCGGTCGCGGGTTACGGCGGGGCGGACAAGGCCCAGCTGCAGGGGATGGTCGCGCGCCTGTTGCGGTTGTCGAGCGTGCCGGATCCCCCCGACGTCGCCGACGCGCTCGCCCTCGCGCTCTGCCACCTCGCGGCGTGCCGGGTCGAGCGACTCGCCGAACCGGCCGGCGACCGCGTCGCCCGGATGGCGCGGCGATGATCGGCTCGCTCTCCGGAACGCTCGCCGAGATCGACGTCGGCTCGGAACCCCTCGCCGCGATCGTCGTCGACGTGTCCGGCGTCGGCTACGAGGTCGTCGTCTCGGCCCGCCAGGCGAGCCGGCTCGGTCCGCTCGGCTCGGTCGTCGGGCTTTCGATCTACACCCATGTGCGCGAGGGCGCGATCACGCTCTTCGGCTTCGCGGACCGGACAGAGCGGCGCATGTTCGAGCTCCTCATCGCCGCCCACGGCATCGGGCCCGCGCTGGCGCTGGCGATCCTCGGCGTGCACCCGCCGGAGCAGCTCGCCCAGGCCGTCGCAAGCGGCGACGTCGACGCGCTCGTCCTCGTGCCCGGGGTCGGTCGCAAGACGGCCCAGCGCCTCATCGTCGAGCTCGCCGGGCGCCTCGGCAGCCTCGAGACGCTGCCGGGCTCGGTGACGGCGACGGACGGCACCCGTTCGGCCCGTTCCGAGGTGCGCGACGCCCTCGCCGCGCTCGGCTACGCCCCGGACGAGGTGCGCGCCGCGCTCGAGCACCTGCCCCGCGAAGGCACGGTCGAGGAGCTGTTGCGCGC
This sequence comes from uncultured Acidimicrobiaceae bacterium, assembly GCA_963785415.1. GTDB lineage: Bacteria > Actinomycetota > Acidimicrobiia > Acidimicrobiales > Bog-793 > Bog-793. The sequence goes on along the minus strand of CAWAVB010000001.1, from coordinate 287,890 downwards.
CGCCCTCTTGAGCCTCGCCCCGCACCGATGAGCCCGCGTCGCGACATCGCCGTCGACCGCGACGAGTCGTCGCGGCCCGTCGCCCGCTTCGCCGACGAGCCGGAGGAGGCCCTCGAGGCCGGGCTGCGCCCCCGCCGGTTGGCCGATTTCGTGGGACAGGCCCGAGTGAAGGAGCACCTGGCGATCGTGCTTGAGGCGGCACGCCGCCGGCGTCAGCCGGTCGACCACCTCCTTTTCGCCGGTCCACCGGGACTCGGCAAGACGACCCTCGCCGGGATCGTCGCCGCTGAGATGGGAGCCGGACTGCGCGTCACCTCCGGGGCGGCGCTCGTGCGCGGCGGGGACCTCGCCGCGATCCTTACCGGCCTGCAGACGGGCGACGTGCTGTTCATCGACGAGATCCACCGGCTCGCCCCGCCCGTTGAGGAGATCCTCTACCCGGCGATGGAGGACTTCCAGATCGACATCGTCATCGGCAAGGGGCCGACGGCGCGCTCGGTCCGCCTCGACGTGCCGCGGTTCACCCTCATCGGGGCGACGACCCGCACCGGCCTCGTGACGGGACCGTTGCGTGACCGCTTCGGCTTCGTCACCCGGCTCGAGCACTACGCGCCGGGGGAACTCGAGGAGATCGTGCGCCGGACTGGGAGGCTCCTCGCCGTGGAGTGCTCGCCCGACGGCGCCGCCGAGATCGCGCGCCGCGCCCGCGGCACGCCGCGGCTTGCGATCCGGCTCTTGCGACGCGTGCGCGACTTCGTCGAGGTGCGCGGCAAAGGGGTCATCACCCTCGAGGCGGCCCGGGCGGGCTGCGAGGTCTTCGGCGTCGACGAACAGGGGCTCGACCGTCTCGACCGTCAGATCCTCGAGGTGCTCTGCGTGCGTTTCGCCGGCCGGCCGGTTGGCCTGGCGACGCTCGCCGTGAGCGTCGGCGAGGAGCCGGAGACGATCGAGGACGTCTACGAGCCGTACCTTCTGCAGGCGGGTTTCGTCGTGCGCACGCCGCGCGGGCGGGTTCCGGCCCCGGCGGCCTGGTCGCACCTCGGGCTCCCGACGCCGCCGGACGCGGCGGACGCCGCGGCCACCGACGCGCGCGACGAGGAGGATCCGACGCTTTTCGACACCTGAGCGATCACGCGGCGAGGAGCCCGTAGCTTCCGGCCCCAGGTCCGCGGCTACAGTTCGAGGCGCCCTTTCTCCTAGACGCCGGGTGTCCCATGCCGATGCAAATGGTCCGTGCCCTGCCCGTGCTGCACGCGCTCGTCTTCGCCGCGGCGAAGAAGACGTCGACGAACGGCTCGAGCATCTTCATCTTCCTCCTCCTTATCCTCGCTGCCGGGGCGTTCCTCTTCATCCGCCCGCAGCGCCGGCGCCAGAAGGACCTGATGGCCCAGCAGCGCGCCATCTCGGTCGGCGACGAGGTGATCACCGCCGCGGGCATCGTCGGCCGCGTCCAGTCGATGACCGACGACCGGGTGCAGATCGAGGTCGCCCCCGGAACGACGATCGAGATCGTCCGCCGGGCGATCGGACAACGCGTCATCCCGCCCGTGGCCCCGTCGTGGGGGGGTCCGACCGGTGGGCAGTGGAACTTCCCGGCGAGCGACGACCCCAACCACCACGACGAGCCTCCGACCGAGAACACGGGGGGTCACGACTAGGTGGGTCGTCGTCGTCTGCTCGCAAGCGTCGGGCTGACGAGCCTCCTGTGCTTCGGGATGCTCGGCCTCGCCGTCGGAATGAACTGGTCGCCACACCTCGGGCTCGACCTCGAGGGCGGGCTCTCCGTCGTCTTCAAGCCGAACCACACGGTTTCCAACGCGACGCTGCAAACCGCGGCGAACATCATGATCGACCGCTCGAGCGGCCTCGGCGTCTCCGGGTCCGACATCACGACCCAGGGCGGCGACATCATCGTCCAGATGCCCGGCGTGAAGGACCCCCAGCGGATCCTCAACATCCTCGGCACGACCGCCCAGCTCTACTTCCGTCCGGTGCTCTGCGGCGCGCCGGCCTACAGCGGGCCGAAAGCGACGAAGACGAAGTCCGCCGGCGCCTACAAGATCCCACCCTCGTGTCCCGCTCCCTACCGTTACACGGCGGCGTACTACGTCTCCTCGGGCGGCGGCGGCTACGACCCCGGTGGCTACGCCATCGACCCCGCCTACGCGAGCTACCCGTCGACCTCGGTCGCCAACGACACGAAGTACAAGCACGACAACGTCATCTTCAACTCGGGCGTCCCGGGCACGCCCCGCTACGTCCTCGGACCCGCCCTCGCCACCGGCACGATCATCTCGAACGCCTACTCACAGTTGAGCGAAACCGGGCAGTGGGAGGTCATCTTCGACCTGACGGGTAGCGGCACGACGACATTCAACAAGATCGCCAAGACCTATATCCACGAACTCGTCGCCAACGACCTCGACGGCGACATCGTCTCGGCGCCGCTCATCCTCGCGACGAGCTTCCCCGGCAGCGGCCAGATCACCGGGAACTTCAACTCCACGAGCGCCGGGGCACTCGCCCTCGACCTCAAGTACGGCTCACTGCCGGTCCAGCTCACCGCCGAGACCTCGCAGACCGTCTCGCCGAGCCTCGGCAAGTCGTCGCTCGACGCCGGACTGCTCGCCGGCATGCTCGGGCTGCTCCTCGTCATGGGCTACACGATCTTTTACTACCGGGCGCTCGGCATCGTCGTCGTCTCCGGTCTCGTCACCACGGCGGCCTTCCTCTACGGGTTCATCTCGCTGCTCAGTGTCTCCTCGTTCGGGCTCACGCTCGACCTGTCGAGCGTCACGGGCCTCATCGTCTCGGTCGGCATCACGGTCGACTCCTACGTCGTGTACTTCGAGCGACTAAAGGATGAGGTACGGGCCGGGCGTTCCATCCGGGCGTCGGTCGCCAAGGGCTTCCGCAGCGCCTACCGCACGATCCTTTCCGCCGACGCGGTCTCGTTCCTCGGCGCGCTCGTGCTGTGGTGGCTCTCGGTCGGCGCGGTGCGCGGGTTCGCCTTCATGCTCGGCCTGTCGACGCTCCTCGACGTCGCCACGGCGTACTTCTTCACCCGGCCGCTCGTCATCCTGCTCGGCCGCAACCGCGTCATCGCCAGCGCCCGCCACCTCGGGATCGCCCGCGGCCTCGCCGCCGCCGAGCCGACCCAATGAGCCCCGACCGCATCCTGCCGGGCTCGGCCGGGCCGCAGCCGCCCGAGCCCGACGACGCGTCCCGCCCCTTCCCGCCGCCGTTCGCCCCACCGACCGAAGAGCCGCCCGAGGTTCCCGGAACCTCCGGGACGGGTGCCGCAGAGGAGCCGGTCACCAAGCCGGTCGCGCCGCCCGAACCACCGCCCAAAGAACCGACCCTCGGGGCCGCAACAGGGCAGGCACCCGAGGAGCGTCCGCGCCAGTTCGGGCCGCTCCGCCGCCTCTACTTCGGCCAGACCCGCTTCGACTTCGTCCGCCGCAGGCGCTGGTGGTTCGCCCTTTCCTGCACGATCATCTTGGCGGGCGCCATCTCGCTCGCGACGAGGGGACTCAACCTCGACATCGAGTTCGCCGGCGGCAACGCCTGGATCCTGCAGACCTCGACGGTCTCCGTCAACCAGGCGCGCACGGCACTCGCGCCCCTCGGGCTCGGCGGCGCGACGATCACCACGCTCGGCACCCCGCCCAAGACGACCCTCGAAGTCGAGGCGAAGCTGCCGAAGGCCCAGACCTCGGCGCAGTCGAACAAGTTGCTCGCCCAGGTGAGCCAGACCCTCGCGCGGCTCGCCCACCAGCCGGTCACGGCCGTGAACGTCGAGCACGTCGGGCCCTCGTGGGGGCGCCAGATCACCGACAAGGCCCTCGAGGCGCTCATCGTCTTCATCATCCTCGTCAGCGTGTACATCTCGATCTTCTTCGAATGGCGCATGGCGTTCGCGGCGATCCTCGCGATGTTCCACGACATCCTCGTCACGGTCGGGGTGTACTCGTTGGTCGGCTTCGACGTGACGCCGGACACCGTCGTCGCCTTCTTGACGATCCTCGGCTATTCGCTCTACGACACCATCGTCGTGTTCGACCGCGTGCGCGACAACGCGAAGAACCTCGCCCAACGCGACCGGATTGTGTTCTCGGACCTCATCAACCTCTCGATGAACCAGACACTCGCCCGGTCGCTCAACACGTCGCTCGTCGCGATCCTGCCGATCCTGTCGGTGCTCGTGCTCGGCGCTCAGATCCTCGGCGCGACGACGCTCGAGTACTTCGGCCTCGCGCTCTTCATCGGCCTCACGACCGGGGCCTACTCGTCGATCTTCATCGCCTCCCCGCTCGTCGCCGTGCTGAAAGAACGCGAGCCGCACTACCGCCAGCTCGCCGAGCGCCTCCGCAAGCGGGGCATCGGCGCCGTCCTCCTCAGCCCGGCCGCCGTCGCCGCCGGCGCCCTCGGGCTCGAGCTCCCGATGTCGGGTCGGCCGGTGTCGGCCGTCGTCCCGGGTGCCGCCCGCCGCGGGCCCGCCGCACCCCGTCCCGCGCCGTCGCGCACCCCGGGCGACGAGGGCGCCACCACGGTCGCGGGCCCGGCCCCGCGCGCCGCCGGGCCGGCGAGAACCGCTCGTCCGAGCAAGTCCCGACCGGCCGCAAGGCGGCGACGTAAAGGGGGCCGGCGCTGATCGACGTCCATCTGGCCCGCGCGGAGCCCGAGCGATTCCGGACCGCGCTCGCCCGGAAGGGAGCCGACGCGATCTTCGACGAGTTCCTCGCCCTCGACCAGGCCTGGCGTCTCGAGGCCGCCCGGGTCGAGCAGCTGCGGGCCGCCACCAAGCCGAAGGGCCGCCCCGACGACGCCGCACGGCAGGCGCTCGCCGCGGCCAAGGCCGAGCTGAGACTCGCCGAGGAGTCCTTCGCCGCGACGACGGCGCGCCGCGACGCCCTCCTCGCCCAGATCCCGAACCCGCCCGACCCGAGCGCTCCGGACGGCACAACCGACGAGGACGCCGTCGAGCTGCGCCGCGTCGGCGAGCCGCCGCGGTTCTCTTTCGAGCCGAGAGACCACCTCGCGCTCGGCGCCTTCGCCGTCGACAAGGCGGTCCAGCTCTCGGGGGCGCGCTTCGCCTACCGGATCGGGGACGTCGCCCTCGTCGAGCTCGCCCTCTACCGCTACGCGCTCGGGCGGGCGATCGCCCACGGCTTCACGCCGGTGCTCCCGCCGGTGCTCGTCCGGGAGTCCGCGATGTTCGGGACCGGGTTCCTGCCGACCGACGAGGCGAACCTGTACCGGGTCGAGCCCGACGGCCTGTACCTGACGGGCACGTCGGAGGTGGCCCTCGCCGGCCTGCACGCCGGGGAGATCCTCGAGGCCGAAACGCTCCCGCGCCGCTACGCCGGCTACTCCACGTGCTTCCGCCGCGAGGCCGGCGCGGCGGGCAGGGACACGAGGGGGATCTTCCGCGTCCACCAGTTCGACAAGGTCGAGATGTTCGTCTTTTCGACCCCGGAGCAGTCCGCCGCCGAGCACGAGGCGATCCTTTCGGTCGAGGAAGAGATCATCGGCGGCCTCGGGCTCGCCTACCGCGTCGTGAACATCGCGGCGGGGGACCTCGGCCCGTCAGCGGTGAAAAAGTACGACATCGAGGGCTGGATCCCGAGCCAGGCCCGTTACCGCGAGCTCACCTCGTGCTCGAACACGACCGACTTCCAGGCCCGCCGCCTCAACATCCGGGTGCGCGGCACCGAGGGGATCCGGGCCCTCCACACCCTCAACGGCACGGCGATCACGGCACGCTCGCTCATCGCACTCCTCGAGACGTACCAGCGGGCCGACGGCTCCGTCGACACGCCCGAGGTCCTCGTCGCCCTCGGCGCGCCGGCGCGCCTCGCCCCGGCGGGCGCCTAGTCCTCGCCCGGCGCGAGCCGGTGGAGGGGCCCGGCGCCGTGCCCGAGCCCGCCCTCGGCGGACCGCTCGAGAGAGGCGGTGAGGAAGCTCTTCGCCGCGCCGGTCGCTTCGCGCACCCCGAGACCCCGGGCGAGGTAGGCGGTGAGGGCCGCCGAGAGCATGCAACCGGTCCCGTGAACGTTGCGGGTCGTCACCCACGGGGCGCGGAACCAGGTGAGCTCGCCGTCGAGGCACAGCACGTCGGCCGCGTCGGCGGCCTTGCGGTGACCGCCTTTCACGAGGGCCGCGCGCGCCCCATGCGGCACAGCTTCATCGCCGCCTCCGCCATCGCCTCCTCGTCCCGGACCCGGCGGCCGACCAGCACCTCGGCCTCGGCGAGGTTCGGCGTGACGACCGTGGCGTAGGGGAGGAGCCGGCGGTAGGCGGCGGAGGCGTCGCCGGCGATAAGCGGCGAGCCCGAGGAGGCGACCATCACCGGGTCGACGACGAGGAAGCCGAACGCGCCGGCGCCCGCCCGCTGGGCGATCCTCTCGACGATCGCCGTCGTCGCCAGCATGCCGGTCTTCGCGGCATCGATTCGGAAGTCGGCGAGCACCGCGTCGAGCTGGGCGTCGACGAACGCGGGGGAGAGGATCTCGACTCCGCTGACGGCCTGGGTGTTCTGGGCCGTCACCGCCGTGACGACGAGGGTTCCGAAGACGCCGAGCGCGCCGAACGTGCGCAGGTCCGCGGCGATGCCCGCCCCGCCTCCCGAGTCGGTGCCGGCGATCGTGAGGGCCACGCGAGGCGGCCCCTCGCCGGGCGCGCCCACCGCCTCGACGTCTGCTGCCATCGGATCATCCTATGACCGCACCGGCGATGGGATTTCCGCCCCGGTACGGTGGCGCGATAGAAGGAGGAGGACCGTGAGCGACGAACGCCTCGACGAGATCTGCTCGGAGCTCGGCGCGATCACCGAGCGCCTCGACGACCTCGCCCTCGAGGCGCTCCGGGAGGCGGTGGGGAACGGCGCGACGGCCCGGCCCGAGATCGAGCGACGCATCGTGCGCGCCCGCAACGCCGTCGAGCGGGCCCGGCACCTGCTCGGGTCGCAATGACCATGGCGTCCCCGGAAGGGCCGGAAACCCGCCATGATGGGGCGATGGAAGCACGCGAGCACGACGAACGGCCCTGGGGCAGCTACACCGTCCTGGAGCACGCCGTCGATCACAAGGTGAAGACGCTCCTCGTCTATCCCGGGAAGCGCCTCAGTTACCAGCGCCACCGTCACCGCGGCGAGCACTGGTTCGTCGTGCGCGGCACGGGCACCGTCACCCTCGACGGCGTCGAGGTCGCGGTGGCGCCCGGTTCGGCGGTCGACGTTGCGGTCGGCACGGCCCACCGCATCGAGAACACCGGCCGGGACCCGCTCGTGTTGATCGAGGTCCAGCACGGCGAGTCCTTCGCCGAGGACGACATCGAACGGCTGGAGGACGACTTCGGCCGGGTGTAGCGCCTAGCTGCGCGCTAGCGTCGCCGCGCCGGGGGGCGAGAGCGCGTTCAGCGCGTCGATGAGCTGGCGGAGCCGGCCGTGGTGGACGCGGTTGAACTCGAGCGCGATGCGGGCGAGCTCGAGGTGGTCGTGGTCGGCACGCTCGACGGGGTAGGGACCGGTCCGCCAGATCCCCCGGGCCGAGCAGATGTCGGCAAACGTCGCCGACAGCGAGGCGAGCTCAAGGTCGGTGGGCGCGTAGCGGAGCCGGATGACCATCGTGTCGCGCACGAAGCGGCGCGAGTGGTAGTTGCGGTGGAAGCCGAGGATCTCCCGCACCGCCTGATCGATGTCGTCGGTGATCCGGTACAGCGCCGCCTCGACGGGATCGGCGAAACCGCGGCCGTAGACCTGGGCCGTGACGAAGTCCTCCCAGCCGTGCCAGTAGCGCTCGCCGGGGCTGTCGACCAACACGATCGGCGCCGGCTCGGCCTTGCCGGTCTGGAGGAGCGTGAGGAGCTCGAAGCACTCGTCGAGCGTGCCGAACCCGCCGGGAAGCACGAGGAAGCCGGAGGACTCCTTGATGAGCATCAGCTTGCGGGTGAAGAAGTACTTCATCTCGACGAGCTTCGAGTTCTCGGCGATCCATTCGTTCGGCTCCGCCTCGCCGGGCAGCCGGATGTTCACCCCGATCGCCATCGCCTCGCCGGCGCCCTCGTTGCCGGCGGCCATGATGCCCGGGCCGGCCCCCGTGACGACCATCCACTCCTCCGCCGCGAAGCGCGCCGCGAGCTTGCGGGCGAGCTCGTAGGTGCGATCGGACGGCTCCGTGCGCGCCGAGCCGAAGACCGTCACCTTCCGCACGTCGCGGTAGGGCGCGAACATCTGGAACGCCTCGGCCATCTCGCCGAGCGCCGCCCGGGCGAGTTTCAGGTCGAGCCGGCTCGCGTCCCCCCGGGCGAGCTCGAGCATCGCCTGCACGATCCCGCGCACGACGTCGCGGTCGTGAGTCACGTCCGCCGTGTCGAGGAAGTGCTCGACGAGCGCCGCGACCCCGGGATCGTCCGCGACCGGCGCGGCCGGGCGCGGCCGGGCGCTCATGCCCGGACCGCGACGCGCCCGTACAGCGTCGTGCGCTGTTCGAGGCGCCGCCCGAGCGGCTCGACGAGGGCGCGGAACGCCTCCGGCGTCATCATCTGGCCGTGCGCCGCGCCCGCCGCCCGCGAGATGTTCTCGTCCATGAGCGTCCCGCCGACATCGTTGCACCCGGCGCACAGCAGCTGCCGTAGTCCCTCGGGCCCGGTCTTTACCCAGCTCGCCTGGATGTTGTCGATCGCCCCGTCGTAGACAATCCGGCCGATCGCGTGCATGAGGACGACCTCGCGGAACGTCGGCCCGCGCCGTGCCCGGTGTTGAAGGTAGATCGGCGAGGCCATGTGCACGAACGGCAGCGGCACGAACTCGGTGAACCCGCCCGTCTCGCGCTGGAGATCGCGGGTCGCGACGAGGTGACGCGCCCAGTGGACCGGCGACTCGACGGAGCCGAACATGATCGTCACGTTCGACCGCAGCCCGACGCGATGCGCGGTGCGGTGGGCCTCGAGCCATTCCGCCGTCGTCACCTTGTCCGGGCAGAGCACGGCGCGGACCTCGTCGTCGAGGATCTCGGCCGCCGTGCCCGGCAACGTGCGCAGGCCCGCGTCGTAGAGACGCCGGAGGTAGGTCTCGAGGGGTTCGCCGAGGCGTCGCGCCCCCTCGGTCACCTCGAGCGCGGTGAACCCGTGGATGTGAATCTGGGCCGATGCGGCGCGCACGGCGCGGATCACCTCGAGGTAGTAATTCCCGTCGAAATCCGGGTGGATCCCGCCCTGCAGGCAGACCTCGGTCGCGCCGGCGCGCTCGGCCGCGGCGACGCGCTCGGCGATCTCGTCGAGGCTCAGCAGATACGGCTTGCCCCTCAAGTTGAGCGACAGCGGCCCCTTGCTGAACGCGCAGAACCGGCACTTGTACGTGCAGATGTTGGTGTAGTTGATGTTCCGGTTCACGACATAGGTGACGACGTCCCCGACCGTGGCGGCGCGTCGCGCGTCGGCGTACTCGGCGATCGCCCGCACCTCGGCGCCGCGGGCCGAAAAGAGCGCCGTGATCTCGACGACACCGGGGTCGTCGCCGAGCTCGATCCCGGCGAGCACGTCGGCGACCGGTCCGGCCGGGAGCCGGGCGCGCCCGGCCCTGTCCGTCGCGACGACCGGCGGGGGAGCGTCGTCGACGCCGGCGCACCAGGCGCTGTCCCGGGCGAGGCCCTCGGCGTCGGCGTGCTCCAGCACCGCGGCCCGCATCGCCGGGGCGAGCCAACGCTCCGGGTCGGCCACGTACTCCGGGTGGACGGCGAGGCGCGGCGCGAGCTCGAAACCCGCGGCCGAGAGGTCACGGCCGAGCGCGTCGAGCGCTGGCCAGGGCCGTTCCGGGTTCACGTGGTCGATCGTCACCGGCGAGATCCCCCCGAGGTCGTCGGCGCCGGCCTCGACGAGGGCGACCGGGTCGTCGACGAGGTTCGGCGGGGACTGCACGTGGATCCCGTCGGGAAGGACGATCCGGGCTGCGGCGACGGTCCAGCGCAGCTCGTCGGGGTCGCACGGCGGCGTGGCGTGCATCGCGGTGCGGGGTTTGGGGAGAAAGCCCTGGACGAGGACCTCCTGGACGTGCCCGTGCCGGCGGTGGGAATCGGCGATCGCCCGCAGCGCGTCGAGCCGGTCCCGCCGGGTCTCCCCGATGCCGACGAGCACGCCCGTCGTAAACGGGATGGCGAGGCGGCCGGCAGCTTCCAAGGTGGCGAGCCGCCGCGCCGGTGCCTTGTCCGGCGCGAGGCGGTGGCAGGCGAGGTCCGGCGCGAGCGATTCGAGCATCATCCCCTGGCTGACACTCACCGGTCGCAGTGCCGCGAGGTCCTCCTCGGCAAGCGCCCCGGCGTTGCAGTGGACGAGGAGCCCGGACTCCTCGTACACGGCCGCCGCCGCTGCGGCGAGGTACTCGACCGTCGAGCCGAAACGGTGCTCCTCGAGCCAGGCCCGGGCGATCGGGTAGCGGTCCTCGGGTGCCTCGCCGAGGGTGAAGAGGGCCTCGTGACAGCCGGCGTCACGTCCTGCCGTCGCGATGGCGACGACTTCCTCGGGGCCGAGGAACGGCGCGGCGAGGCGCGCCGGCTGCTTCGCGAACGTGCAGTAGCCGCAGCTGTCCCGACAAAGCATGGTGAGCGCGACGAAGACCTTCGGCGAGTACGTGACGCGTCTGCCGAAGCGCGCTCGGCGGCGCGCCCCGCCGAGCGCGACGAGCTCGTCGACCGGGGTCCGGCAGAGCTCGTCGTCGTCGGGGGCGATCACGTCCGCCGGCGGGATCACCAGGCAACCTTAGAGGTGAGTGCGGTCGCCGCGGTTTCCTCGACGAGCCACACGACCCGGCCGCCGCGGACGTGCGCGGCGGGAAGGTCCTCGCCGGCCGCGATTCGCCCGAGCGCCCCGACCTTGTCCGCGCCGGTCACCGCGACGACAACGAGGTGGGAAAGGGCGATCGCCTCGAAAGTGAGCGACATCCGCGGATGGCGGTTGCGTCCCGAGGGGTCCACGTTCGAGATGACGAGGGTCCCGGACGGGGCGTCCCGGCCGTCGGCGCCCGGGAACAGCGACGCGGTGTGTCCGTCCGGGCCGAGGCCGAGCTGGAGGAGGTCGAAGCCCCCGGCCGGCAGGAGGGCGGCGTAGGCGTCGGGGCCCGCAGCGCACGACATCGGGTGGAACCCGGCGAGCTCGTCGCGGGCCGCGCCCAGTGCCGTGGCGATCGCGACCGCGTTCGCATCGGGCGATTCCGGCTCGACGCACCGTTCGTCAGCGAAGTAGCACTCGACCGCACCCCACGGAATGCCGTGTTCAGCGGCAAGGCGACGGAAGCACTCGATCCCCGAGGCGCCACCGGAGCACCCGAGGTGAAACGTCCGACCGGGTTTGATCGCGCGCAGCTCGCCGCCCACGAGCTCGGCGAACGCCGTCCCGACGTCACGGACCACGCGCACCTCGCCGACCATCGGCCCCCCTTGGGTCAAGAGGAGTTCCGCCAGTGCCGGTTGATGGTCCCGATCAGACGGTCCGCCTCCTCGGGTCCCCAGCTGCCGGCGGCGTAGCGGGCGAGCGGTGGATGCCAGTCGGCGAAGGACTCCTGGATCGGCCGCACGATCGTCCAGGCGCGCTGGACCTCGTCGTCCCGGATGAACAGCATCGGGTCGCCGAGCATCGCGTCGAGCAAGAGGCGGTCGTAGGCGTCGACCGTCTGGTCCGGGAAGCTCTGCTTGTAGGAGAAGTCCATGGAGACGCTGCTCACCTTGAACGTCGGTCCGGGGACCTTCGCGCCGAACATGAGGCTGATCCCCTCATCGGGCTGGATCCGCAAGGTGAGCGAATCCCGCCGCAGGTCGCGGGCGAGCTTGCCAGCGAACGGCAGGTGCGGTGGGCGCTGGAAGACCATTACGACCTCGGTGACGCGCTGCGGGAGCCGCTTGCCGGTGCGGACGAAGATCGGGACGCCCGCCCAACGCCAATTGTCGACGTCGACGCGCATCGCGACGTACGTCTCCACCTCCGAGTGCGCGTCGACGCCCGGCTCGTCGCGATAGGCGGGGACCGGCTCGCCACCGACCGTCCCGGCGCCGTACTGGCCACGGACCACCGCGGCGGCCGCCTCCTGTTCGTCGAACACGGCGACGGATCCGAGGAGCTTCACCTTCTCGTCACGGATGACGTCGCCCTCCGCGGCTCCGGGAGGTTCCATAAGCGTGAGCGCGAGCACCTGCATCAGGTGGTTCTGAACGATGTCGCGCAGCGCCCCCGCGTGCTCGTAGAACTCGCCGCGCCCCTCGACGCCGAGGCTCTCGGCCACCATCACCTGCACGTGGTCCACGTGCCGCCGGTTCCAGATCGGTTCGAAGACCGAGTTGGCGAACCGCAGCGCCAGGATGTTCTGCACCGTCTCCTTGCCCATGTAATGGTCGATCCGGAAGATCTGGGCTTCGTCAAAGTGGGCGTGGATGTCGGCAGAGAGCTGCCGCGCGCTGTCGAGGTCGGTGCCGAACGGCTTCTCGATCACGAGCCGAGCGAAACCACCCGGCTTGCCCGCGATGTTGAGACCCTGGCGACCGAGGCCGCGCACGACGACGGCGAACTGCGCCGGGACCGTGGCGAGGTAGTACAGCCTGTTACCGGCCGTTCCGGCTGACGCGTCCGTGTCACAGAGTTTCTCGGCGAGACGGGTGAACGTCGTCGGATCGGCGTCGTCGCCGGCGATGTACGAGAAGTGCGCGACGCGCTTTTTCCACTCGGACGATTTCCCGGACGGGTCCGCCTCAAGGGCCCGCTGGCGGAAATCCTCATCGCTCAACGGTGAGCGAGCGACTCCGATAACGCTGAACTCCTCCGGCAACGATCCGCGTGCGGCGAGGCGGCTGAGCGCCGGAAGGATCTTGCGGTGCGCGAGATCGCCCGAGGCGCCGAAGATGACCATGGCGAGCGGTTCCGGTCGCCGCGCGCTCTCGCCGGCGGGCTCGGCGACATCCACGTCGGAGGGGGAGAGACCGAGCTCTTTTGGTGACAGTTCGCCGGTCGTCACGACACTCCTCTCCCGGTCATCGCGCGGAGCGGATCGCCGCGGCCTTCTCGGTGAGCCGCGCCTGTAGGTCGTCGAAGGACTTCGCGAAGGCGGCGACACCCTCGGCTTCGAGCTGCTCGGTCACGTCGTCGAGCTCGACGCCGACTCCGGCGAGCCCGGCGAGCACCTCCTTCGCGGCGCCGACCCCCGCATCTACCGTGCGCGCCACGATGCCGTGGTCGTTGAACGCCTCGGCGGTCTCGGGGGGCATCGTGTTCACCGTGTCCGGCCCGATGAGGCCGTCCACGTACAAAAGATCCGGGTAGGCCGGGTTCTTCGTCGACGTCGAGGCCCAAAGCGGGCGCTGCGGGCGGGCGCCCCCTGCGGCGAGCGTCGTGAACCTTGGCGCCGCGAACCGGTCGCAGAAGATCTCGTAGGCGAGCCGCGCCTGGGCGAGTGCGGCCTGGCCGCGCAGCCCGAGGGCGCGTCCCGCCCGAGCCGATCCCGGCTCGGCGGCCGCGATCGACTCGAGCCGGCGGTCGACCTCGGTGTCGACCCGGCTGACGAAGAACGAGGCGACCGAGGCGACCGAGGCGGGGGATCCCCCCGCCGCAACGAGGCGTTCCAGACCGTCGAGGTACGCCTCGATGACGGCCTCGTAGCGCTCGAGCGAAAAGATGAGCGTGACGTTGACATTCTGGCCCGCCGCGATCGCCTCCTCGATCGCCGGCAGGCCCTCCGGGGTCGCCGGGATCTTCAGGAGCACGTTCGGGCGCTCGATCCGGTCCCACAGGGACTTCGCCGCGGCGATCGTGCCAGCGGTGTCGCGGGCGAGATCGGGCGCGACCTCGACCGAGACGAAGCCGTCACCGCCGCCCGACGACTCGTACAGCGGCCGCAGGATGTCGAGCGCACCGACGACGTCGGCGAGCACCAGCTCCCAGTAGGCGTCCTCGACCGGCACGTTGGCACCGACGAGCTCGCCGAACTGTTCGTCGTAATCCGAGCCCGCCTCGATCGCCCGCGTCATGATCGTCGGATTCGAGGTCACGCCGCGAATCCCCTTTTCGACGAGCTCCTCCAGGCCGCCCGCTCGCACGTAGCTCCGTCTCAGGTCGTCGATCCACGGGCTCTGGCGCTCCTCCCGGAACAGGTCCCCAAGTCGGCTCACCTCTCGCACCTCCCGGCGCCACTGCGGGCGCGACTGCGTCGTGGACACAACGAGACTACGGCAAGGCGTCGCCGCGTCGGTGACCACCTCGCGGCGCACTCGACGGGACGCGGACACGGCCCCGCGCACACATCCCATCCCCGCGCTCGGCGGGGCGCGCGGTAGCCTGCGACGGTCGGGTTGCCCGCGACGTGCCTACCCGTGCCGAGAAAGGAGCGACCGTGGCGAAGACCTCGGATGACGGTTCCGCGAAGGGCCGCGCCGCGATCGGCGAGACGATCTCCGTCATCCGCCGCTACGTCATCCAGGAGACCGTCGCGCCCCTCCGCCAGCTCGGACGGCGCCTCGCCTTCGGCGTCGCCGGCGCGCTCCTCATCGCGATCGGTGCAGTGATCGCGCTCGTCGGGCTGCTGCGCGCCCTTCAGACCGAGACGGGTCAGGCCTTCGCCGGGCACTGGTCCTTCGCGCCCTATCTCCTCACCGCGGCGGCCGCCGTCGCCGCGCTCGTCGGGTTCCTCGCCTTCGGGTTCCGGGGCGTCGTCGCGCGCCCGTCGGCGACGCGCAGGGGTCGGCGATGACGCCGGCCCACGTCCGGCCGGCGGACGACGGTGGCGGCGAGGATCGCGTCTCGCTCGGCGAGGTCGAGCGCCAGCTCCGCGAGCTGCTCGGATCGAACGCCGGGGAAGCGAAGATCGCCGCCGTCGCCGCGGGCGTCGGCGCTGCCGCCCTCGGCGTCGTGTCCGTCTACCTCCTCGGGCGCCGCAAGGGCCGCAAGCGCGCCAGCGTGCTCGAGATCCGCCGGGTCTGACCCGTGGGTTCGATCCTTCACTCCGTCGCCCAGCGGTTGTTGCGCCGCGGGTTGCGCCGCGGGCTCGTCGAGGGCAGCGTCGTCTGGATCGTGATCGGCGCCGCGGCCTGGGTCGTCCACTACCTGACCAGGCCGGAGACGCCGGTCGTCGCCCGGGAGAACCTCCGGATGGGTGAATCCGTGCTCGTCACCCACGCCCCCGCACCCGAGGTCCGTCGCCGCGGGCGGGCGCGGAGGGGGCGCAGCCCGGGGGACCAGCCGGGCGATTCGTGACCGAGCCGGCGCCGGCACCTCCCCGCGGTCCATTCCGCCCTGGTGAGCGGGTCCTGCTCGTCGACCACCACGAGCGGCGCTATCTCGTCCGCCTCGTCGCCGGGGCGTCGTTCCAGTCGCACGCCGGCGTCGTCGAGCACGATGCGCTGATCGGCCAGCCCGAGGGGAGCGAGGTGGTCGCCTGGCGCCGCGACGGCCAGTCCGGTCCCGCCCGGCGCTTCCTCGCCGTCCGCCCGACGCTTGCCGACGTCATCGTGAAGATGCCGCGGGGCGCGCAGGTGATCTACCCGAAGGACCTCGGTGCGATCCTCGTCGCGGCCGACCTGTTCCCCGGGGCCCGGGTCCTCGAGGCCGGTGTCGGTTCGGGGGCGCTGTCGATGACGGCGCTGCGCGCCGGGTGCCACGTGACCGGCTACGAGCTGCGCGAGGACTTCGCCCGCCGCGCCCGGGCGAACGTCGCGGAGCTCCTCGGCAACGACGTCCCCTTCACCGTCGAAGAGCGCGACGTCTACGAGGGCATCGACTGCCGCGACCTCGACCGGATCCTCCTCGACCTGCCGGAGCCGTGGCGCGCCCTCGAGCACGCCGAGGGGGCGCTCGCCCCCGGGGGGATCCTCGTCGCCTATCTCCCGTCGATCACCCAGACCGCCGAGTTGCGCGCCCAGCTCGCTCGGGGCCCGTTCGCCCTCATGGAGACGTTCGAGATCCTCCGGCGCACGTGGCACATCGAGGGGCGGTCCGTGCGGCCGGACCATCGCATGGTCGCCCACACCGGATTCGTCACCGCGGCACGCCGCGTCGTGCCGCGCGGGTTTCTCGCCAAATCTGAAGAGGGAACCGACTAGCGCCTGCGCCTTGACGGCGGTAGCTAGGACTGCTCGATGAAGATGCACTCCCCGGGGCACTCCTCGGCCGCTTCGGTGACCGCGTCCTCCAAGCCGTCGGGCACAACGACCATGCCCTTCACGCCACCCGGATCGGTCATCACGGTGGCGCCGTCTTTCACATAGGCGAGACCGTCGTCTTGCAGCGTGAACACCGCGGGACAGATCTCCTCGCACAGGCCGTCACCCGTGCACAGATCCTGATCGATCCAGACTTTCATCGCGCTGCGTGCCTTCTTTCGGGGGTATTCCCGGCACCACAAGCGTAACAATGCCGGATGCGACAGATGTCGCAGGAGGACTTGGCCTGCTCGCCAGGCCAAATCGACCGTACCGAGTGGGCCAGGGAGTGTCAAGCAACGCGTCCGTCGCGATCGGCGCGTGACGGGGCCGGTGTAGGGTCCCCAGCATCAGGGCGTCGCAGGGAGGAGGTGCCCCGAAATGGACGAAGAGACGACCGCGGAACTGCGATCCCGCCTCGTCGCCGCGGAGGAGGAGGTCGCGGAGCTCCGCCACCGGCTCCACGAAGCCCCGCAACGCGTCCGCGTCCTCGAAGAGCGCCTCCTCGAGGTGAAAGGCCAGCTCGCCCAGGCGCTTTCGCACAACGAGAAGCTCACCTACACCCTCCAGCAGGCGAAGGAGAACATCGCCGCGCTGCGCGACGAGGTCGACAAGCTCACCCAGACCCCGAACGCCTACGGGACGTTCCTTGCCCACAACGACGACGGCACGGTCGACGTCTTCGCGAGCGGCCGCAAGATGCGGGTCGCGCTCCACCCGGCGATCGAGCCCGAAAGCCTGCAACGCGGCCACGAGGTCGTGTTGAACGAGTCGTTGAACGTCGTCCTCGCCCGCACCTTCGAGCGCTCGGGCGAGGTCGTCACCGTTCAGGAGATCCTCGAGGACGGCCGGCGCGCCCTCGTCGTCGGCCGCGGCGATGAGGAACGCGTCGCCGAGATCTCCGACGCGCTCCTCGACACGCGCCTGCGCGCCGGTGACAGCGTCCTCATGGACCCGCGCTCCTGGCTGCTACTCGAGAAGCTCCCACGGCCCGAGATCGAGGAGGTCGTCCTCGAGGAGGTCCCGGACGTCACCTACGCCGACATCGGCGGGCTCGACGACCAGATCGAGGCGCTCACCGACGCCGTCGAGCTTCCGTACCTGCACCCTGAGCTCTTCGCCGAGCACCAGTTGCCGGCGCCGAAGGGCATCCTCCTCTACGGCCCGCCGGGGTGCGGCAAGACGCTCATCGCCAAGGCGGTGGCGAACTCGCTCGCGAAAAAGGTCGGCGAGCTGCGGGGCAACGAGAACGTCCGCAGTTACTTTCTCAACATCAAGGGGCCGGAGCTGCTGAACAAGTATGTCGGTGAGACCGAGCGGCAGATCCGGCTCGTGTTCCAGCGGGCGCGCGAGAAGGCCGACGAGGGCGTGCCCGTCATCGTGTTCTTCGACGAGATGGACTCGCTTTTCCGCACGCGGGGCAGCGGCATCAGCTCCGACATGGAATCGACGGTCGTCCCGCAGCTCCTCGCCGAGATCGACGGCGTCGAAGCGCTGCGCGACGTGATCGTCATCGGTGCGTCGAACCGCGAAGACCTCATCGACCCGGCGATCCTGCGTCCCGGACGGCTCGACGTGAAGATCAAGATCGAGCGGCCAACCGAGGCGGCCGCCCAGCAGATCTTCGCCCGGTATCTCTCGGCCGACTTGCCGCTCAACGCCGACGATGTCGAGGCGCTCGGCGGCGGTGACCCCGCCAAGGCGGTGCGGGTGATGATCGAGCGGACCGTCGCCGAGATGTACCGGGCCGACGACGACAACCGCTTCCTCGAGGTGACGTACCAGAACGGCGACAAGGAAGTGCTGTATTTCCGGGACTTCGCCTCCGGGGCGATGATCGAGAACATCGTCCGGCGCGCGAAGAAGCTCGCGATCAAGCGCGTCCTCGTCGGCGAGACGAGGGGGATCTGCCTGGCCGACCTGCTCGAGTCCATCAAGCAGGAGTACAAGGAGAACGAGGACCTGCCGAACACGACGAACCCCGACGACTGGGCGAAGATCTCCGGGAAGAAAGGCGAACGCATCGTGTACGTCCGCACCGTCGTCGACCACGGCGACGAACGCGGGGGCCGGACGATCGAGCGGGTCGGCACCGGCCAGTACCTGTAGGGGCCCGCGCCCTCGAGGGCCCTACTGGCGGCGGCTGGCGGCGCGACCGGTCCACTAGGGTCGACCGTATGGCGATCCCAAAGGTCTGCGGTATCGAGACCGAATATGGGGTGCACCTCACGGGGACCGCGGACTCCAACCCGACGGCCGCCTCGTCGATGCTCATCAACGCCTACGTCGCCGAGCTCGCCGGCCGGGTCGGCTGGGACTTCGAAGACGAATCGCCCGGCAGGGACGCCCGCGGCTTCACCCGGGAGGGCGGCGCGCCCCCGAGGTCGAGATGAGCCTCGTGAACACGGTGCTCACGAACGGGGCCCGCTACTACGTCGACCACGCCCACCCCGAGTACTCGACCCCGGAGTGCTCGACGGTTGATGAGCTCGTCGCCCACGACAAGGCGGGCGAGCGTATCCTTCTCGCCTCGATGACCGCGGCCCAGCGAATGCTGCGCACCGGCGAGGCGATCGTCGTTTACAAGAACAACTCCGACGGCAAAGGCAACTCCTACGGCTGCCATGAGAACTACCTCGTCGACCGCGCCGTGCCGTTCGGGAGAGTCGCGCGCGACCTCACCGCACACCTCGTCACGCGCCAGATCTACACGGGCGCGGGCAAGGTCGGTTGTGAGGAACCCGGCCACCGCCCCGCCACCTTCGAGCTCAGCCAGCGGGCGGACTTTTTCCAGGAGGAGGTCGGCCTCGAGACGACGCTGAAGCGGCCGATCATCAACACCCGGGACGAGCCGCACGCCGACCCGGCGCGCTACCGCCGGCTCCACGTCATCACCGGCGACGCCAACCTCGCCGAGGTCGCGACGCTCCTCAAGGTCGGCGTGACGGCGATCGTCCTCCTCCTCATCGAGGACGACGCCCTGGGGAGCGCCGAGCTCGTGCTCGCCCGCCCGGTGGCCGCGATGCACACGGTCTCGCACGACCTCGGACTGGCGTCCCCGCTCGAGCTCGCCTCCGGCGGGACGATGACGGCGATCGAGGCGCAGTGGCGGCTTCTCGACCTCGCCCGCAAGTACAACGAAGTGCACGGGCTCGAGGCCCTCGGTCCCGACGGCGTCGGCGCGACCGTCCTCGACCGTTGGGAGTCGGTTCTCGGTGCCCTCGAGTCGAACCCCTCCACGTTGCGGCGCACCCTCGACTGGGTCGCCAAGCTCGAGCTCATCGACGCCTACTGTCTCCGCCACGACTGCGACCTCGCCGACCACCGCGTCCAGGTCCTCGACCTGCAGTACCACGATCTCCGCCCCGAGCGGTCGCTTTTCCGCCGGCTCGGCATGGAAACCGTCGTCACCGAAGACGCGATCGCACGGGCGGTCAACGACCCGCCGACGACGACCAGGGCGTACTTCCGCGGCGAGTGCCTGAAGCGCTACCGGAGCTCGATCGTGGCCGCCAACTGGGACTCGGTCGTTTTCGACCTCGGGAAGGACCCACTGCGACGCGTGCCGATGATGGAGCCCTTGCGGGGGAGCGCGGCCCACGTCGCTAACCTTCTTGATCGATGCGGCAGCGCCGCCGAGCTCGTCGGGCGACTCGGCGGTGAGGAGGCGACGAATGGCTGAACGCGAGTTCAAACGGCGGTCGGCACCGCAGCGCCACGCCCCCGAGCCGACCGAAGAAGAGGCTCCGCAGAGCTCCGAGAAGGGCGAGCGGCTGAAGGCCGAGATCGACGACCTGCTCGACGAGATCGACGACGTGCTCGAGGACAACGCCGAGGAGTTCGTCCGCAACTACGTCCAAAAGGGGGGACAGTAGGTGGCCGGCCCTCTCCGGCAACTAGGGTTCCACCCCAATGGGCCTGTATCTGTTCCCACCCGCTGAGGATCCCGGGCCCGATTTCGTCGAGCTGCTGCGGCGCGCCCGACCGGGCGTCGGGCTCCCCGTGACGCCGGCCCCGCTCGTCGACGTCCGCCAGGCAACGACGATCGCCGCGCTCCGATACGCGGGCGGCGTCGTGATGGCGGGGGACCGCCGCGCGACCGAGGGCGTCGCCATCGCCCACCGGAGCATCGAGAAGGTCTTCCCGGCTGACCGTTACTCCGCGGTCGCCATCGCCGGCGCGGCCGGACCGGCGATCGACATGGTGCGGCTCTTCCAGGTCCAGCTCGAGCACTACGAGAAGGTCGAGGGCGCGGCGCTCACCTTGGAGGGCAAAGCGAACCAGCTCGCCCAGCTCGTGCGCGACCACCTGCCGATGGCGATGCAGGGTCTCGGCGTCGTGCCGCTGTTCGCCGGCTGGGACACGAACCGTCAGACCGGACGGATCTTCACCTACGACCTCACCGGCGGCCGCTACGAGGAGACCGACTTCCACGCGACGGGTTCCGGCGGACGGGTCGCCGAGACGGCGATCAAGCTCGGCTTCCGCGAGGACCTCTCCCGCGTTGAGGCGATCGAGCTCGCCGTGGGCGCGCTCTACCAGGCGGCCGACGAGGACTCGGCGACCGGCGGGCCCGACCCGGTGCGCGGCATCTACCCGATCATCGCGACCGTCGACTCATCGGGGTTCTCCCGCCTCGCCGACGACGAGGTCGCCGAGCGCTTCGCCGCGATCCTGGCGCGCCGCGGCCAGCCGGCGACGGGTGGTGACGGCCGATGACGATGCCGTACTACGTCGCGCCCGAGCAGGTGATGAAGGACCGCGCCGAGTACGCCCAGAAGGGCATCGCCCGGGGCCGGGCGCTCGTCGCCGTCACCTACGCCGACGGGATCCTCATCGTCGCGGAGAATCCCTCGAGGACCCTCCACAAGGTGAGCGAGATCTACGACCGGGTCGCCTTCGCCGGCGTCGGCAAGTACAACGAGTTCGACCAGCTGCGCGTGGCGGGCATCCGTCACGCCGACACGAAGGGCTACGCCTACTCACGCGAGGACGTCGACGCGCGCTCGCTCGCCAACCTCTACGCGCAGTACCTCGGCCAGGTGTTCACCCACGAGATGAAGCCGCTCGAGGTCGAGATCCTCGTCGCCGAGCTCTCGCCGACGGGCGACCACCGGCTCTACCACATCGCCTACGACGGGACCGTCGTCGACGAGGAGAACTGGACCGTCCTCGGCGGCGAGGCCGAGGCGATCGCCTCCCGGCTCGAGCAGGCCTTCGACCCCGCCTGGGACCTCGCCACGGCGGTGCGGGGCTGTGTGGCGTGCCTGGCGGGGCCGGACCGGACCCTCGGCGTCGACGACCTCGAAGTCGGCGTGCTCGAGAAGTCCGTCGGCCGGCGGGCGTTCCGGCGGATCGAGCGGGCCGAGCTCAGCGCCCTCGTCGGCGCCTGAACCACCCCGACGGCGCCGACCGCTTCCGCCGCGGACGCGCCGGGCCCGTCTGCCGGCCCCGACCCATCTCGTCGAAGGTCGCCTCGACGGCGTCGGCGAGCAGGATCTCCCGGGCGAGGTCGAGATCGGCGGCGGGCACGAGCACGTCGATCTCCGACGGGAACGGGTAGGGCCCCTCGACCGGTCCGCGCATCGTCGCCGCCACGCCCTCGGCCCGCAGCCGCCCGACGACGAGGCGGCCGGCGACCGAGCCGACGACCGTCGTGAGATAGGCGAGATCCGGCGCCGATTCCACCCGCCGAGGGTACCGCCCCGGCCCCGCTGGTCCGCTGCGCAGGTGGTACCGCTAGCTTGCTCGTCGTGGAGCGGCGCATCTTCGGCATAGAGAACGAGTACGGCGTCACCTGCGCGCTGCGCGGACAACGCCGACTCAGCCCCGACGAGGTCGCCCGCTACCTGTTCCGCCGCGTCGTGAGCTGGGGCCGCTCCTCCAACGTCTTTTTGGAGAACGGGGCGCGTCTCTACCTCGATGTCGGCAGCCACCCGGAGTACGCGACCCCCGAGTGTGACTCGATCGAGGACCTCGTCGCCCACGACAAGGCGGGGGAGCGGATCCTCGAAGGTCTCGTCGAGTCGGCCGAGGTACGCCTGCGCGACGAGGGCATCCGCGGGGTCGTCTACCTGTTCAAGAACAACACCGACTCGGCGGGGAACTCCTACGGCTGCCACGAGAACTACCTGACCGCCCGGCGCGACGACTTCGTCCACTACGCGCAGGTCCTCATCCCGTTCCTCGTCACCCGGCAGATCTACGCCGGCGCCGGCAAGGTCCTCCAGACGGCCCGCGGCGCCGTCTTCTGCCTGTCGCAGCGCGCCGAGCACATCTGGGAGGGAGTGTCGTCGGCAACGACGCGGTCGCGACCGATCATCAACACCCGTGACGAGCCCCACGCCGACGCCGAGCGCTTCCGGCGGCTCCACGTCATCGTCGGCGACTCGAACATGAGCGAGTACGCGACGTTCCTGAAGGTGGGCGCGACGAGCATCATGCTGCGGATGCTCGAGGATCCCGGCGTCGTGCTGCGCGACATGACGCTCGAGGACCCGATCCGTGCCATCCGCGAGATCAGCCACGACACGACGTGCCGGCGCCAGATCCGCCTGGCGAACGGGAGAGAGGTGAGCGCGCTCGACATCCAGTCCGAGTACCTCGACCGGGCGGTGCGCTACGCGTCCCAGCACGGCCTCTCGCCGATGGAGACCCGCGCCCTCGCGATGTGGCAGCACTGTGTGGAGACCATCGAGCGCGACCCGCTCGCGCTCGATCGCGAGTGCGACTGGGTGATCAAGCACAACCTCGTCGAGGCGTACCGCGCCCGTCACTCGCTCGGCCTCGGCAGCCCTCGGGTCGCGCTGCTCGATCTCCAGTACCATGACGTCAGCCAGCGGCGCGGCATCTTCTATCGTCTGCAGCGACGCGGGCTAGTCGAACGTGTCGTCACCGACGCCGCGATCACCGAGGCGACGGACGTACCGCCCGCAACCACGCGGGCCCGCCTGCGCGGAGAGTTCATCCGTCGGGCGAAGGAACGGCGGCGCGACTTCACCGTCGATTGGGTGCATCTCAAGCTGAACGACCAAACGCAGCGGACCGTGCTCTTGAAGGACCCGTTCCGGGCCCACGACGAGCGGGTCGAGCGGCTGATCGAGTCGATGTAGAAACCGAGGATCCGTGGACGACGACGAGACGAACGAGCCGCCGACCGGCGCCAGCGAGCCGACGGCGACGGCCGGGCCGGCGCGGAGACGGAGACGTCGTGCCCACCACTCGGTGGCACATTCCCGTCGCCGCGCGCTCATCGAGCTGGCGATCGGCCTCGCGATCGCGGTCCTCATCGCCCTCGGCATCCGGACCTACGTCTTCCAGGCCTACTTCGTGCCCTCGAGCTCGATGGAGCCGACGCTGCAGGTCGGCGACCGGATCCTCGTCGACAAGTTCGACTTCAGCTACCACTCGGTGCGCGCCGGCGACATCGTCGTGTTCCACACCCCGTCGGCCGCCAGCCGCGACTGCGCGACCGACGACGGCGACCTCGTGAAGCGCGTCGTCGCGACCGGGGGTCAGACGATCTGGTCGCAGCAGAACGTGATCAAGATCCGCGACGCGAACGGCAAGACGCACGACCTCAACGAGAGCTACTTCCCCGACGACGGCAAACACACCCCGATCGGCGAACCGATCGTCAAGTACACCGTCCCGAAGAACGACTTCTACGTCATGGGCGACAACCGCTCGATTTCCTGCGACAGCCGGATCTGGGGCCCGGTGCCAGGGACCGACATCGTCGGGCGGGTCGTCGCCGTCGTCTGGCGGAGCTGGCACCCCGATCTCATCATCTTCTAGCCGGGAACTCCCGATATCCGACCTCGTCGGAGGGGAACCGGACTTGTAGACTGATCCGTCGTGGGCAGCCTCGACCCGGCGAAGGTCCTCATGATCCTCGTCATCATCCTCATCGTGATGGGTCCCGAGCGCCTGCCGAAGCTCGCCCGGCAACTCGGCGCCGCCTGGCACGAGGTCACCCGGATCCGGCAGGAGGTCTCCGACGAGGTACGTTCCGTGATGCCCGAACTCGACCTGACGTCGATCCCGCGCATCCCCTCGGTGCGCGGCACACTCAGCGGCTTTCTCACCGACGCGAGCTCCCCGGCGAAACCGGGCGATTCCGCCGGGCCCACAGGCACGGATGGGGAAGACACGAACGGTCCGCGCGCCACGCCGGCGGAGCCGGCCCACGCCGAGCTGGGCGATTTCTCCCCGGCGGCCGACGACCCGACGATGAACTGACCCCGGCGAGGACCGCCCCAGAACCCAGATGGCAACCCTGATCCGCGGCCGCGCCGGAACCCCGTCGGAGAACGGGACGATGACGCTCGTCAGCCACCTTGCCGAGCTGCGTCAACGCCTCATCATCTCGTTCGTCGCCTTCGTCGTCGCCGCGGTCATCACCTACGTCTTTTACAACCAGGTCCTCCGGTTCTTCCTCCACCCGTACTGCGTCCAGACCCACCTCGCGGGCAACCACTGCGCCCTGACGGTGTTTGGGCCGCTCGACGCCTTCGTGGTGCGGCTCAACATGACCGGTTACGGCGGGCTCGTCCTCGCCTCGCCGGTCATTTTGTTCGAGCTGTGGCGCTTCATCACCCCCGGGCTGAAGGCGAACGAGAAGCGCTACGCCATCCCGTTCGCCCTCTCGACCGTGGCGTTGTTCCTGTTCGGCGCCTTCATCGCCTGGGTCGCGTTCCCGCACGCCCTGGGCTTCCTCCACGCCGTCGGGGGATCGAACATCAACGACCTGTTCACACCGTCGAAGTATCTCGGCCTCATCATCGCGTTGATGACGATCTTCGGCGCGTCCTTCGAGTTCCCCGTGGTGCTCGTCGCCCTCGAGATCGCGGGTGTGCTCACTCCGCAGAAGCTCGCCCACTGGCGTCGCCCCGCCATCGTCATCATCGTCATCTTCGCCGGCGTCGTGACCCCAAGCTCGGACCCGTTCTCCATGCTCGGGATGGCGGTCCCGATGCTCGTCTTTTACGAGGCGTCGATCCAAGTCGGCAAGCTCGTCACCCGCAAACGCCGACGCGCGGCGAGCACCTGACCTCTTGACCGCGACCCGCCCGAGGCGTCGGGGCGCGCGGCGCGCGACAGCGATCCGATGAACGAGACGAAGAGCGGCCAAAAGGGCGATACGCGCCGCGGACCCGACGCCACGCGGCGTGCGTTCCTTTCCCGGCACAACTTCGCGCTCGACCCGTTCCAGGTCGCGGCCTTCGATCTCCTCGACGAGGGCAAGTCCGTCCTCGTCGCGGCGCCCACGGGATCAGGAAAGACGCTCATCGCCGAGTACGCCGTCGCCCGGGCGCTCGCGGCGGGGGCACGGGCGATCTACACGACACCGCTGAAGGCGCTGTCGAACCAGAAGTACGCCGACTTCGCCGCCGAATACGGCCCGGCCCGGGTCGGACTGCTCACGGGCGACGTATCCCGCAACGGCGACGCCGAGGTCGTCGTCATGACGACCGAGGTGCTGCGCAACATGATCTACGCCGACGCAGGCCGCCTCGCCGACCTGCGCTGCGTCGTCCTCGACGAGGTCCACTACCTCGAGGACCGCTACCGCGGCTCGGTCTGGGAGGAGATCATCCTGTCCGCACCGCCCGACGTCGTCCTCGTCTGCCTGTCGGCGACGGTCTCGAACGCCGAGGAGCTCGCCGGGTGGATCGAGAAGGTCCGTGGCTCGACCGCCCACGTCATCGAGGAGCACCGGCCGGTCGACCTGCGCAACCTCTACGTCGTGGGGATCCGTGCGACCCACCGCCTCGAGATCCTCCCCACCTTCGTCGACGGCCTTCCGAACCCCGAGGCGGTGTCGCTCGATGCCCGGTCGCGCCCCCGGGCGATCTCCGGGAAGGCCGGCCGCCCCGGCGCCCGCTCGCCCGTCTACCGCCCGCGGCGCGCCGAGCTCGTGGAGCGCTTCTCCGAGGAGGACCTCCTCCCGGCGATCTACTTCGTCTTCTCCCGCGCCGGCTGCGACGACGCCGTGCGCCAGTGCCTCGAGGCCGGGCTGCGGCTGACGACCCCCGAGGAGCGCCGCGTCATCCGGGAGGTCGCAGACGACCATGTCGAGGCGCTCTCCGACGCCGACCTGCGGGTCCTCGGTTACGGGAACTTCGTCGAGGGGCTCGAGGCCGGCTTCGCCGCGCACCACGCCGGGCTCGTGCCGCCGTTCCGGGAGGCCGTCGAGGCGCTCTTCGGCGCGGCGATCGTGAAGGTCGTCTTCGCGACCGAGACCCTCGCGCTCGGCATCAACATGCCGGCGCGCTCCGTCGTCATCGAGGCGCTGTCGAAGTTCACGGGCGCCGGGCACGAGGACCTCACCGCCGGCAACTACACCCAGCTCACCGGGCGCGCCGGACGGCGGGGGATCGACCGTATCGGACACGCCGCCGTGCTGTGGTCGCCGTACCACACGTTCGCCGAGGTCTCCGCCCTCGCCGCGGCGCGCAGCCGCGCCCTGCGCAGCTCGTTCCGTCCGACCTACAACATGGCCGTCAACCTCGTCCGGCGGTACGCACCCGACGACGCCTACCGGCTGGTGCGCTCGTCGTTCGCCCAGTACCTCTCGGACGCGCCGCTCACCCGCCAGCTCGACGCCGTCGTCGGCCTGCTCGGCGACCGCGGCTACCTGGCGGGCTGGCGGGTGACCGCGGCGGGAGAGCGCCTGGCCGGCATCTACCACGACTGTGACCTCCTCGTCGCCGAGGCGGTCGGGGCCGGGCTCCTCGGCGGGCTCGACGCCCCGAGCCTCGCCGCCGTTGTGTCGCTTTTCACCTTCGAGTCCCGCCGGGCGGCCCCGCCCGCCGACCTGCCGAACGCCCGCCTGGCGGGCCGCGCCGCCGACCTCGACGGCCTGGCCCGGGACCTCCGGGACGCCGAGCGGGCGCGGCACATCCCGCGGACGCGCCCCCTCGACGCCGGCTTCGCCCGCCTCGCCTACGAGTGGGCCCGCGGCGCCGAACTGCGCCAGCTCATCTCGCCGCCGGGCCGCCCGACCCGGCGCGGGGTCCAGCTGATCTCCGGCGGCGACTTCGTCCGCAACACGAAGACCCTGGTCGATCTGTTGCGCCAGCTCGCCCTCACCGAAGCTGGCTCCCGGCTCGGCTCGGTCGCCGCACGCGCGGCTGACCAGCTGCTACGCGGGATCGTCGCCGCCTCGACGCCCGGCGAACCCTCCGACTGAGCCCCGCCGGGCGGGGCGCGGCGGTCCGCGCGATCCGCGACCGGCCGGGCGCGGTCTCGTAGTGTCGTCGAGGTGACGCCCTACGCAACCGAGACCTTCTCCGCCGACGAGCGCGAGGTGCTCCGCCACTACGTCACGAATCTCGACGGTCCGGTGTTCGCGCTCGTCAACCTGCCGGAGGTCGTCTGCGGGGCGCTCTTCGCCCGCTACTCGCGCTCGCCGAAGAGCGTGCGGCGGCTCTTTTTGGACGAGTTCCTCGGCGACCTCGACGTCTCCGGCGATTCGAGCGTCGACGCGACGGTCGGGCTCAAGCGAGCCGAGGAGCTCTACCAGCGGGTGTTCGGCGACTTCGGCGATGACTCCGTCGCCCAGCTCGGCGGTGTCCACCTCGCCTGCGAACAGGCCTCGAACGTGCTCACCAAGGTCCTCGAGTGGGGACGCCTCATGGCCTACCTCGAGCAGTCGACGCGCTACATCCCCTACGACTCGCGCCTGTCGACCGGCCACTACCGCTACTGGCGGGATCCCGAGGTTCTCGACTCCGGCTTGGGCGCTCGCTTCGTCGGCGACATGGACCGCATGTTCGACACCTACGCCGAGCTTTTGCCCCTCCTCCAGGCCCACCTCGTCCGGACCTTCCCGAACGACGGCACGACATCGGACTTCGCCTACCGCCAGTCGGTGCGCGCCCGCGCCCTCGACGCCCTGCGCGGCCTGCTGCCGGCCGCGACGCTCTCCAACGTCGGCATCTTCGGCTCCGGCCAGTCCTACGAGCAGCTGCTGCTGCGGATGCGCGGCCACCCGCTGCCGGAGGTCCGCGACTACGCCGAGCTCATCTACGCCGAGCTGAAAAAGGTCATCCCGTCGTTCCTCACGCGCCTCGACCGGCCCGAACGGGGAGGGGAGTGGACCGAGTACCTCGCGGCCCGCCACCGCGAGATGGAGGCGCTCGTCGGGCGCCTCTTCCCGGCGGAGCGCAGCGAGGGGGACGCCGTTTCGACCGCCACCTCGGTCACGCTCACCGACTTCGACCCGGACGGTGAGGAGAAGGTCCTCGTCGCGGCGTGCTACCCGTACTCGTCGATTCCTGAGGCCGAGCTCGCCCGCCGGGTCCGCCGCCTCGGCGCGGCCGAGCGCGCCGCGATCCTCGCCGCCTACGTCGGCGAACGCCGAAACCGCCGCCACCGTCCCGGCCGCGCCCTCGAAAGGACCGCTTACCGCTTCGACATCGTCTCGGACTACGGGGCCTTCCGGGACCTGCAGCGCCACCGCATGCTCACCATCGAGTGGCAGCCACTCGGCGCCGACCTCGGCTACGAAGTCCCCGAGGTGGTCGCCGAGGCGGGGCTCGGCGCGGCCTACGCCGACTCGCTCGACCGCGCCCGCGAACTCTACGAGACGCTCCGGGAGACCTTCCCGCTCCAGGCCGTCTACGCCGTCGCCCTCGCCTTCCGGATCCGTTACTCGATGCAGTTGAACGCCCGCGAGGCGATGCACCTCGTCGAGCTGCGCAGCACGACCCAGGGCCACCCCGTCTACCGCAAGATCGCCCAGCAGATGCACCGTCTCATCGACGAGAAAGCCGGGCACCACGCCATCGCCGAGGCGATGAGGTTCGTCGACCACAGTGGCAGCGGGCTCGGACGGCTGGAATCCGAGCGCCGCGCCGAGGAACGACGGCCCCGGCACGCCGAGGCGGTCGAGGAGGCCCAGGGGGGCGGCGCCATCGCCGAGGCGAAGACCTCACGGGACACTTGACTCTCTGCGCCCGCAGTGCATGAATAGGTGGGTCCCGCACACAGGGCACCTATTGGGGAGCCTCCGTCAGTCGCTCCGGGTCGTCTCGGCGGGGCAGTTGCTTAGGTAGTGGTCCAGGGAGCCGAGTAGAGAACGTCAATCGCCGCAACAGGCGACCTGCGCTCGGGCGGGCGCGGAGGACGGCGCCAAAGGCTCCCTGGACCGCACCCTGTCGGCGGTCTCCCACGGGTTCCCCCCTGGCGCGACGCGCCGGGAATGCTTCGTGGGGCCAGCCGTTGAAAGACCGGCGATGTGCCGTATAGTGACCGCGCTCGAGGACCTCCCGGGACGGACGGGACCGTCCTAGGCGGTGTGCACCGGGCCACAAGAACAGGAGACCGAGGAGTCTGATGCCGAGCGAAGCTGACGGCGAACTCGAAACCGACGCCCTCGCCGAGGGCGAGCTCGAGGAGCCACCCGACGAGGAACTCCTCGAAGAGGACGACCTCGGCATCGACGAGCTCGTCGCCGAGGACCTCGTCGACGACGAGGATCTCGGCGATGGCGCCGACGTCGTCGTCGTCGCCGCCGAGGGTGAAGAGCCGGTCGTCGAGCTCGAGGAGGAAGAGGAAGACCTCGATGACGATGACGTCGAGGCGAGCCTCGACGTCATCTTGAAAGAACGTCTCGTCGTCTCCGACGAGGAGGACGAGGAGGACGACACCGAGGCGACCGACGCCGAGGATCGCGTCGACGGGACGACGCGCGTGCTCCCGAAACAAGCCGGTGAGTTCGTGTGCCAGTCCTGTTTCCTCGTGAAGAGCCAAACCCAGCTCGCCGATCGCCGTCGCAAGCTCTGCCGGGACTGCGTATGAGCGATCCCGCGGACAAAAGGCGCGAGGAGGCGCGTCGGCTCGCCGACGACCTCATCGACTACGCGATCTACGCGCCTCTGGGTGCGGCGATCGCCGTCGCCGAGGAGCTTCCCGAGCTCGTGCGCCGGGGCCGCGAGCGGTTCGGGCCCCGCATCGCCCTCGCCCAGATGTTCGGCAAGTTCGCGGCGGATTCGGCGCGTCGGCGTGCCGAGGCCTTCGTCCGCCGCCCAGCGGACCGCCCACCCGCCGATCACGGCCCGGCTGCGGCCGACCCGGACGCCGCAACGATGCATGCCGCGCGCCCGGCGATCCCGGATTATGACGCGCTCTCCGCCGCGGAGATCGTCGCCCGACTCGCGGGGCTCACGCCGTCCGAACTCGCCGGGGTCCGGTCCTACGAGGCGGCGCACCGTGCCCGCCGGACGGTCCTCGCCAAGATCGCCCAGCTGCTCGGCGAGCAGGGCCGCTAGCACCGATGGCGGTCGGCCCCGAGGGGGCTCGTATCGCCCGCGAGGACGACACCGAACGCATCGTCGAACTCGCCGCCCAGTGCCTCGCTGAGCTCAGCGGCGCGCGGGGCGGTGCCGCGCTCGCCCGCGCGCTCGACGAGACGCTCCGGGCATCGGCTCTTCAGCGCGTCATCGCCGGGTCCGATGCCCACGCCCTCGTTGTCGGCACCTACGACGACGCCGTCGTCGGACTGGCGTTCGTCGAACACCCGGCCGACCTCGACCCGAAGGGATCGCCACAAGACCGCCCCGCCACGTTGCGCGCCCTCTACGTGGAACCGGCGATGCGAGGAGTCGGGGTCGGCGAGGCCATCCTCGCCGAGGTCCTGAGGATCGAGGCCGCCTGCGGCGCCACCACGCTCGACGCGCCAGCCCTACCGGGAGACGGCGCGTCGAAATCGTTCCTCGAGCAGATGGGCTTTCGCGCCCGACTCCTCGTCATGCGGCGCTTGCTCGACCCCGAGTCCGGGCCGTGAGCGCGACGGTGCTCTGCGTCGGCGTGGTCGACGTCGAGCAGGGCGCGCTACTCCTCGTCAGGCGGGGCCACGAGCCCGGCGCGGGACGCTGGTCAGTGCCGGGGGGTCGTGTCGAAAAGGGCGAAACCCTCCGCCAAGCGGCTGAACGCGAGGCGCGGGAGGAAACCGGTCTCACGCTCGAGATCAGCGACCTTCTCGGCACCACCGAGGTCGCCACCGCAGAGGAGCGCTTCGTCATCTGCGACTTCCTCGCCAGGCGGCGGAACGTGAACGAGACTCCGCGTGCGGCGAGCGACGCTGAGCTCGTCCGGTTCGTGCCGCTTCAGTCCGTCGGGGACCTAGACCTCGTCGACGGCCTCGGCGAGTGGCTCAGGAACCACGGCGTCCCCATCGGCTGACGCCGCCCCTGTCATCGCGGGCTCGGGATCGTCCCGCTCGTCCGACGACGGAGCCGGGTCCAGTCCCTGCGGATCGTTGTCCGGGCTGAGTGTCCCGGGCGACTCGTCCCCGGGCAGCGATGATCGGTCGCCCTCGGCCAAAGGCTCGTCGCTCGCCGGTTGTTCGTCCGTCGCGATCGCGGCAGCCGCCTCACCGGTGCCGAGCTGGGCCTGTTCGACGACGAGCGCGAGAGCGGTGCTCGTCGGCGACGTTCCGAGCTCGTCGGGCGGAGCGTCCTCCTCCGCCGCCGTCGCGGTCGCCTCGGCTGCGGTGACTCGTTCCGTCCCGGCCGGTTTCGCCGCGCTACGGGGAGACTTCGTCCGCGGCGCGCGCCCCGGCGCGGCTTTGCGGCCTGGGCCATCGGATGGGCCGGAACCGGTCGCGGCGGGGGAGGCATCGGCAGCCCGAGGAGCGGCGCGAGCGCCGGGATCCGCCCGGCGACCAAGATCGCCGCGCGACGAACCGCTCCGGAAGGGTCGTCGGGCAGTCCCGCCGGTTTGACCGAGCGCCGCACGGGGGACGCCGCTGCCGCCTCCAAGAGCGCCAGCCAGCGGTCGACAGAGCTCGCCGCCGACAACCCCGCGCCGGCGGCTTCGCTCAGTGGCGCGACGAGCGAACCGGGGATACGCGCCCCCGGATCCGGCGGGCGGGCGGACAGACGCAACGCGTGCAGCACGCGGCCCTCTCCGAGCGCCCGGTTGATGTCGCCTTCCCAGCCCTCGCGCAGCTTCGCGAGTCGCGTCTTCAGAGCCTCGCGGAACGTCCCCAACAGCTCGCGGCCGTGCTCGTCACGCGGCGACGCCCCGAGAACCGTCGCACGAAGTTCCCGCAGCGAGATCGTTTCCAGTTGCGCCGCGACCGCCTCGGCGCGGTCGAGCCACACGGCCTGGCGTACGGGGGGAAGGAGTTGCTCGGCGAGGGCGATGATTGCCTCACCGCCGACCGGCGGCCGTCCCGCGGCGAGCGCCGCCGACTGCTCCGCTGCAAGCGCCCGCCGGACCGCTGGCATCCCGCCGGCCGCGACCTGATCCGCGACGGCGCGCTGTTCCGGCGGGAGATTCGCGAGGTACTCGTCGCGGTGCCGCGTCCCCGGGATGAAGCGCTCGGGCCGGGGACGACTGCGGCGCGTCGCCGTGGGCTCCACCGAGCGCTCGGGCCGGAGACGACTCCGGCGTGTCGCCGTGGGCTCCACCGCCGGCGTGGGCGCCCCCGCCGCTTGGTCGATGACCACGTCCTCGGGGCGCGCTCGTGTCGGCCGGACCCGACGTGGCGCGCCGTCGCGGACGGGACCCCTAGAGAGGTCGCGTTCGCGAGACGGCCTGCGCCGCTCGGGTTCATCCGCTCGCGGGCGACTTTCCCCGCGCGGGCGAGACGGCGCGGTCTTCTCACGCGTGCGACCGCGGCCGTTCCCATCGAAGGGGCGCTCGCGCGCGCCACGTCCGGAGCGCGAGACAAGTGAAGTCGTCACGAGACCTGCTTCCTCGAGCTTGGTCGGCGCGAGCTCGATCCGATCCTGCGAAGCGACGCGTTCGCGGGCGGGAAGAACCGAAACGACCGTGATTCCCTCGAGTTCGATCTCGGCCTCGACTCGCAGGACTGCGCCGACCCGCGCTCCGTCCTCGAGCAACTTGCCCTCGATCACACCGCGCGGTTCACGCGCTCCCGCGGCCCGCCACGTCCAGGTCCCATCGTGTCGTGCCGAGGTCAGTTCGATCTCCAAACGCCTCGTCATGCAACGGTCAACCTATCGCCTCGACGGCCTCCACGGTAAACCTGGCTTGGATTCGCCCGATCACCGCCCACTCCCGACCGAACGGGGACGAGACACCCGTGCCGTTGAGATGACCTCCGACCGTCGACTTCCCTCCGGCACGCCGCAACGACCGTGCCCCCGGTAGTTGATCGGCGTGCCCCGGGCGGCCGACGCGCGCCGCGAGCGATCGGGCTCCGCTGTCTGCCCGGACGTCCCTGACACTCCCTGCCCCGTGCCGACCAGAAGACGCCCCGTCTCTACCACGTCCTGTCCCCGGCCTCGTTCCGCCTCGTGTGCCCCAAATTCACGCCCTCCGACCTCTCCCACGCCTTCGATCCGTCAAATCCCGCGATCGCCATTCCACGCTCGTCCGTCCCGATTTTCCCCTTCGGTTTCCGCCCAGCCCCTCCACAGCTCCACCGGATCCGGCGAGACGGATAGGAGTCTCGCCGAAGGCGGGTACACCACACAGCTGTGCCACCGAAATCGGCTACATCGGTGATGACTCAAACTTGTCATCTCAAGATTGACGCAATCATGTCTGGAAAGGGCACAAATGTGTCATGCCGTCCCCAGCGAGACGCAACGTCCAGGTAGGAGGCGTGCGAATATTCCGCTGAATCACCGGGTGACCGTCCGGGTCTTTCCCTCGCCAAGGTCGCCCGTGTCCCCGGCGCGACTCGCGATCCTCGCCCCCTGTCCTGCCACGAGCTCCGCCCGGCTGCGGCCCACCGTCCGCCGTCGGTCCAGCAGAAACGCCGCGGCCGTCGCACGCCAGCGAACAGGTATTCTTCCGACCCCAGACGTTGACCCCGTCACGCCCGGCCCAACGATTCCGGAAAGCGGGAGAACTCCATTTTGCTTATCACTCACTCTGAGCGACCGCACGTGTGCACAACGTGAACTTCTTCACGAACCGCCCATGCACCGAAATACGACGCAACGTGAGCTAGCCGTCACGTTGGTTGATTTGCTTTAATCTCATCGTGCTCATTGGGGTAAATGCCCAACGTCGCGCGGGGAACCTCCCATCACGCCCCACCAATCGGCGACCGCCGGTCGGGTAGCGGGACTGCGCTCCTACGGACAAGGAGACATCGCTTAGATGAAAGTTCTCGCAATCGGAGCCCATCCGGACGACATCGAGTTCGGTTGCGGCGGGACGCTGTTGCGTCACCGACTTGCCGGTGACGCCATCACGCTTCTCGTGATGACGACGGGCGAGCAGGGACCCGACGGGGATCTGCGGACCCGCGAACAGGAACAGGCCGCCACCCTCCTCGGCGCGGATCTGCGGTGGGGCGGCTTTCTCGACGGCTCGGTCCCCGCGAGCGGTGATGCCGTTCGCGTCATCGAGCACGTCATCGCCGTGACGTCGCCGGACGTCGTGTACACGCACGCGCCGCAGGACACGCACCAAGACCACCGTGCGACGTCGGCGGCGGCGCTCGCCGCGGCCCGCCGCGTCTCCCGGGTGCTCTGCTTCGAGTCGCCGAGTTCCATCGGATTCAACCCGACGCTCTACGTGGACATCGCCGGGCTCATCGAGTCCAAGCTGGACCTGCTGCGCGCCCACATGTCGCAGGTTCTCCACATGGGCAGCCTCGTCGACCTCGAAGCCACCGAGTCCCAAGCCCGCTACCGCGGTTTCGCCGCCCGCGTGCGCGAGGCCGAAGCCTTCGAGTCGCACCGCTTCCTGTGGGACCCGATCGTCGCCGAGCGGACGAACGCCACGAACGTCACCCTCGCCGAACTCGACAAGGCCTCGAGCGAGGGATCCACCGTGGACTGGCCCCAAATCCGCCGGTTCATGGAAGGCGAGCAGTCGTCATGAGCCCCATCACCTCTTGTTCCTCAACCAGCCGCACCGCCGCGCGGTGCCCCAACCGAAAGCAGGCCAATCAGATGAGAAAGCAACGACGCAGGGTCCTCGGAGGGGCGGCGGCAATTGCGTTCGCGACCGTCGCGGTGCTCGCGTTGAGCACGCTGCCCGCCGGCGCCTGCCCCGACTCGCCGATCAACCTCACGGCGAAGGCATGCGACAGCAGCGTCACGCTGAACTGGTCCCCGGCGAGGGGCGGTCCGACCGCGAGCGGCTGGGTCGTCTTCCGTTCGTCGACGAGCTCGACGCCGTGGGACACGACGAGCATCCCGCTCACCACGATCCCGAGCGGCTGGACAGAGATCGTCACTGTCGCGGCGAGGCTCACGGCGACGACCTACGTCGACACGACCGTCTCGAACGGTACGACCTACTACTACGAGGTCGCCGGCTACGACTCGGCTGGCATC
The DNA here is from genome assembly GCA_963785415.1 of uncultured Acidimicrobiaceae bacterium. Classification (GTDB taxonomy): domain Bacteria; phylum Actinomycetota; class Acidimicrobiia; order Acidimicrobiales; family Bog-793; genus Bog-793. Next base: position 252,444 of record CAWAVB010000001.1, on the reverse strand, counting down.
GGGTACGAGTCGAACCTCGTGTCGGCCTCGCCGACCAAGGGTGAATGCGGGACCCCGACGCCGATCGGTGCGATCGGTGCCATCCCCGTCGCGCTGCTGCTCGGCGGTGTCCTCGTTTACCAGCAGCGCCGTCGCCGGATCCGGCGACAGAGCACGGCAGCCGCGTCGTAGGACATCATGACCGGCTCTGCCGGTCCAGTCGCCCGGCCGCGCAATGCGCGACCGGGCATTGCTGAAAGCGACAACGGGCGATGAGAAAAGGGCGGAGAAGAATCCTCGGCGGGGTGGCGGTGCTCGCGTTCGCGACCGCCCTCGGCTTCGCGGTCTCGGCCGGGTTGTCGACCTCGGCGGGCGACTTGTCCTCAAGCGGCAGCTGCCCGATGACGAGCGGCTGTGAGTCGCTGCTCGGCTACGCGGGAACGACGCCCACCTCGCCGACGATCGGCGCCCCGACAACCGTCTACCTGCTCGGCAAGTACGGCATCGGGACCTCGCTCGGACTGACCATCACCGGGTCCGGGGTGAACGAGTCCGTGACCGTGCACGAAGCGGCGATCGCCTCGATCCCTGCGGGCGGCCTCTACGCCTACAACCCGCAGTACAAGGGCCCGACCCCGAACGCCGCATCGCACGCCGACTACCCGGCGGGCTGCACCTTCGGGACATCGGACTGCCTGTGGGAACTGTCCTTCACCGTCCCGACCAAGGGGCTGTCTATGGACAAGACCTACAAGGCGACGCTCACCGCCTCCGGCGGCGACGGTGCCAAGGACCAGGTCGTCTGGCAGCTCTCCTTCGGCAGCGCCGACACGCCGTTCGACCCCGCGGTCGGCGCCTCCCTCGCGGCCGTCGTGCTCGGGTCGCTGTTGCTCTACCGTGTCAACCGCCGTCGCCAAGCGACGGCCCGATAACGCCAGTTCAAAGGCCCCGGCCCGACGGGCCGGGGCCTTTGTGCGCCCGGAAGCGGGCCGCGAAGACCGCTTTCTGATCCCCGTCGCCCGGCCCGGAGCTGGGGCGCTCGTCGTGATGGGCGGCTGGCCGCATCCCGCACCGATCACCCTTCGCAATCCCTTCCCACGGCGCGCCGCGTCGTCCGCCGCCCGGTTTTATCCCGCGACGGGACGGACCGCAATCACGCTGAATTCTGCTCCTCGCCCGTCTCGCTTTCGTCCACTCACAGTGGTCATGTCACCACGGATAGTGGCCAACGTTGCCCACCCCGGATTGGTTCCTGTCAGTCGCTAAATATCCGCTTCACAAGCGTCGTTAAGAGTGACACATGAGGTAGCTGAGCAGGGATTGTCCCCCGTGCCAGCTGTGTCAGTAGTTGTGAATGCATCTGAAGTGGAAGTTCCGCGATGTACCGCGACCTGGAAGGGTCCTTGATCAGGAGGTACAGAACGTGTCTACCGGAGTCTTTGCAAGACCAGAAAAACTCCACAAGCAAAAGGTCCAGAAGCACAACAGGTTCTGGACTCGTCGGTCGACGATCGTCGCCGCTGTTGTCGGCGCCCTGTTGGCCGGCGGTGGGGCATTCGCCGCGTCAAGCTGGGTCGTCAGCCTGAACACGGGATCAAGCGGGGAAAGCCAGTCCGCGGCCGTCTCGAACCTGACGATCGCGGCGGTCGCGACGCCCTCGGCGTCCAACATGCTCTACCCGGGCGGGACCGGTGACGTGGTCGCGACGATCACGAACCCGAACCCGTTCCCGGTGACGATCACCGCCGTGCAGCTGCCGATCAACACGAGCTACGCGGCCGGATACACGACGAGCGCGCTCTCGACTGCCCAGACCGGCTGCTCGGGCACGACGAGCGACGTGACGTGGAACTTCGCGACCGGTACGAGCGGGAGCTCACACACGCTCACGACCGCCCTCACCGTCGCTGGCTCGGGAACGCTCACCGTTACGCTGACGAACGACGCGACGATGACCGCATCCGCCCCGGCCGCCTGCGAGGTGACGTACTTCTCGATGCCGTCGCTCACGGGAGTGACGGCAACGGGCGGAGCGGCGACGCCGGCCACGAGCCCGGCGACGGACTCCTGGACCTCGTAAGAGCTGACGAGATGTCAACGGTGGGCTGAAGGGTTACGGATCCGATGAAGCGAAGACACTCCTTTCGATGGCTCGTCTTCGCCGTCACCTTGACGATCGGATTCTTGGCCCAGCAGCCCGTCGGGGGAGCCGCCACAAACTGGACGGTCTCCCTGAAAACCGGCAGTGGGGGAGAGGCGCAATCAATTGCCGCCTCTCCCCCCACTGGCGCCACTGCGACGTGCACGTCCTCGTCGGCGAGGACCATCATCGTCTCCTGGACAGCGCCGAGCCCGAGCACCCACGTGACGAGCTACACCGTCTACGAGGCGAAATCGACGACCGGGACCCCCGGCACCTACACCTCCTTGAAGACCGGCGCGACCTCCCCGTGGACGACGGCGACACTTTCCGCCGACAACTACTGGTTCGAGGTCGTCGCCATCTACGCGTCGACCTGGTCGAGTCTTCACTCCAGCGCGACCGTCGAGACGACGATCGCCACCAGCGGCACCGAGTGCAAGCAGCCCTAAGAATCCACCCGCCTGTCGTCTGGCGGTCGTCGAGATTCCCGAGGCCCGCGACCCCCGACACGATTTCGCCCCGCCTCCCTAACATCCCGGCAGGGGACTGGCCGTGGCACTCCTCGAACAGGACGACTCGGTACTGTCCAGAAGCGAACTCCGCGAGCTTGAGGAGCTGAGGCGCTGGTCTGACAACGGACGGGCGTTCGCCCTCCGGGTGCGGATGTTGGCAGCCCGGCTGATCGCGCGAGGCGTGCCGATCGAGGACGTCGCCGAAACGATGGGGATGTCCCAGCCCGACACCGCGAGCGTCGTTTTCCGGTAAACGTCGGCGTTCCCGGGCTGTGCCGCTGGGAGCCTGAGCTGGCGTTCAGGCGTTCCCGCCTGCGCGGATCGTCGCGGCGTGCCTGGACTTCCAGACGCACCTCCTCACGCTGATCCGCGAGACGGGGGAGCGGGGACGAATAGCCTCGTGCCATGACCACCACACCGATTGTTCTCGTTCCTGGATTCTGGCTCGGCGCCTGGGCGTGGGACGATGTCGCCGCCGCGCTGCGTGCCGACGGGCACGATGTCACGGCACTGACGCTTCCTGGTCTCGAGTCGGTTGCGACCGATCGCTCCGCGGTCACGCTCGCCGACCATATCGACGCCATCCGCGCCGCGGTCGAGGCAATGGGACGTCCCGCCGTCCTCGCCGTGCACAGCGGGGCCGGGGTTCCCGGCTACGCGGTCTCCGACCTCATCCCGGAGCAGATCGCCGCGATGGTCTACGTCGACTCCGGACCGGCCAAGGGCGCCCTCAATCCCGACTTCGCCGACGTCGAGCTGCCGTTGCCGTCGTGGGAGGAGCTCGAGGCCGACGGCAACAGCGTCGCCGGCCTCTCCGACGAGCGGCTGGCCACCTTCCGCCGACGGGCGGTTCCCGAGCCGGGGGCCGCACTGCGCGAGAAAGCCCAGCTCTCCAACGAGGCCCGTCTCGACGTACCGACCACAGTGATCTGCACGTCGCTTTCGTCAAGTCAGATCAAGGCCGGGGTCGCGGAGGGTTGGCCGTGGCTCGCCGGCCTGGCCGAGCTCCGCAACGTCACCTACGTCGACTTGCCGACGAACCACTGGCCGATGTGGTCACGCCCCGAAGAGACCGCCGCCGCGATCTCCGCTGTCGCTTAACTCGCATCCGACAGCTGACACGTCGGGGCCCCGCCTACGGGCACGATGGCGGGGGAGGGGCCGTGGTCGAGCCACCCACGGCAGTGGCCCCACCAGCCGATGAGCGCTGCCCAGCTTCTCCCGTCCGGCCTTTGCGTCGCCGCTATTAGCTTCGTCTCATGCCTCTGTCGCGGTGGAAGTTGCGTTCGCCACAGCCTTCTGGCGCGAGCTGGCTCGCCTGGCCGACCCTCCAGGAGTCCCTCAGCGCTTTCCCTGCTTGCGGTGGCTCCTTCTGTCACGAGACGCGGCATCTCGTCCACCAGTACGGTCCGCTCGTCACCGCGGAGCTGAGAATCCAGACGACCGGCGAGCTCGCCGGTGAGGTTCGGGTGTTTGTCGCCGGCTTGCAGGTCGCCACCATCCCGTACGATGCCGCCGCCCCGTTTCGAGACGTCATCGACAAACTCCACCGACGGGGCCTCCGGGCGACCTGTCGCGCCGAACTCGACGTCGACGCCGAAGGCCACCTCTTACTCCACACGAAACCGGCCGTCCGGGCCGCAGTCGAGCCGTTCCTCCCGCCGATCAACACGAAAGCCGTGGATCTCCCGCGCCGAAATTCCGAGATGCTCGACCGGTCGCTCAACGGCGGCGCCACGCCGCCGCGGACCGAACGGACTGCCCTTCTGTCTTCGGAAGCCGATTACTGGACGCTCTCCCTCGACGGTCAACGGCTCGGCTTCCTCGAGCCCCATCCGTATCCGCGGTTACAAGAAGCCGTCGCGCGCGGTTTCCCTCTCACCTGCTATGCGATTCTCGAGCGTGTGCCGGACGGGCCGCTCCGCGTCCATGCCGCGCTCCCGGACAGCTAACCCGGGGAACCTCGCCGATCGGCTCCGTCCGACGCCCCAGTCCCGTAACCTTACATAACGAACCCTGCCGGGACGTTTCCGACTGTTGCAATCTGCGACGATATGCCGCCTGTTTACAGGCAGACGAGCAGTACGTCGCGCGCACGTCCATCAGCGCGCGCCTTCCACAAACAGGACAGTGCCGATCAGTAGATGCAACTCGTCCGCGAGCCATAGCCCGAGACACTACGTCGCTCAACCCAGCCGTTACGGGATAGTTACGCGTGTTACGGGTGAGACCGCCTATCGCATCGACCCCGAAGCACCCAGGAACGCCCTCGGGGCGTTCCGCGACCCAGGATCGGTCGCTCCTCGCCACCGTCAAGGGTTCACTCTGTCGGCCTCATGGCCGCCCTTGACCGTGCCTGCGGGCTCGCCAGCGGGGGAGAGGTATCGCCGATACACCGTCGAACGATCAACCCCAAGAATCGCGGCAAGCTCCAACCCGGTAGCACCGTCGCGCCAGGCCGCCCGCACCGCCTCGCCGATGCCCGCCTGAACTCTGTCGGAGGCGACCACAAGGCCTCGTAAGAGGTCCATTGCCGTCCAACAGCGCTCCGAAGCACGGAGCACCGCAGACGTGTCAGACACCCTCAACCGGCCCACGAATAGAACTCGTAGAAATAGGCGGGCTGCGGCACCGGCTCACCGTCCCGATATTGCGGATTTTCGCTCGACCATGTGTACGACGGCAGCTCGCCACCAAAGGCCATCAGCATCCCCCGCCGGGCCTCGTCGGCGCTCCTATAGCGCAAGACCGTCGGACGGGGCTGAAATCCCTTTGCCACCCGGTATCGCTGGCGACCGAAAGGCTGCCGATCCATGTTCTTGGCCAGGTACTTCGTCAGGTACGCCGCCAGCTGCCAGGGCTTCGCGTCATACCGCTCCGGTGCACCGACGAAGCCATGACCCCACAGACAACCGACGCAGAGGCAACCAGCCGGCGGGATCGTCCGCTTGCGCCGCAACGCCGACCGAGCGCAGCAGTCACACACCTCGACGGCCCCGAGCTCCGCCCACCAGTTGATGCCCCCGTGGAGATGAAGTCGACCGTTTGCCGGTCCCCACTCGGGAACGATCACATATGGCGGAAGTTGCCTTCCGGTCGCACGGCACCAGCGCCGCCAGAAATGCTCCAGGTGAGGCGAAACTTCATCCAACGACGGCTCTGCCTCGTACGTAAGCGTCATCATCTCGGCCAGCTTGTTGTGCGCCACGTAGCGCCCGAGATTGCCAACCGAACGCCGCACAGAGCGAGACACAAGCTCACTTCGGTCGGTGCGCAGTCCTTCCTCAGACAACCCTCCCCGCCTGGTCAGCCCAGCGGGTCGGAAGATGATCGTCGCCTCGCCAACAGTGAGCCACGCCGTAACGACATACCGGCCCTGAGCAGGGAGAAGATCGTCGCTATGGAGGGAATCCGTCCCTCTATCAAGTAATAGCGGTCTCATGAACTGAGACCATAGCGGCCCCCCTGTCTCAGTATCAGCGACTGCCGGCGTCCGCTCCCGGCGGATCCCTCGTCCCTCGGTCACCCGCCGGGGGGCGTCGCGCCGGCCAGGCCCCGGCGAACCTCAGCCAATCGCCGGCGCAGCACCGAGGACGAAGTACACCGCCTGTGCTTCCCAGGCGACCTTCTTCCGGTCGTGCAGCGTCCGCCACAGCTCGTCGTACCGAGCCTGCGCGCCCGAAAGCTGGTTCATTCTCAGCGGACTCACCTCGCGGGGGAACGCCTTCCGGAAAGCCTGCTGATCACGAAAAGCGGTCGCGCGACTCTCGTCCATAACGGCCGCGTACTCCTCGACGTTCGCCGGCTCTCGTCCCAGCTCCGCCGTCGCGAGGCCCCATCCAAGCGCGAACTTGAACGCCCGAGGCACTGCCCGAACGCCCCCGCTCCGAAGCGCCACTTCTGCCCACGTCACCTGGTGCTTCTTGGCCACGACTTCACCTTACTCCCTCGGTCTCGCGGATTGAGACCGCGACCCACGCCCGCTCACGAGACACGTGTCGAACAGCGACACGGGTGTATCAATGACTTATGGCTTCGGTGGTCGCATACCACTTTCATTTCGCAGGCGATGATTAGTCGAACGATCGTAAACGGGCGATGCCTTCTTGATGGCCTGATTGATGATCAGGTTCATTGTCTTGTTGGTGACAAGCGGGTCCAGGGAGCTGACCCCCATCATCGATAGGCGAGTGCGCCACCGCGGGAAATCGCGACGAACCATCGCGATGGAGGGCCACAGGATTCCGCGCCGCAAAAGGTAGGCAAGAATCTCCTCATCCGAGACCATCTGCCGATCATAAAGCGCTGTTGTTTCAGCGCACGCGACTCCTCAGTGGGTGCGCCAACTGTGTCGGTCCCCTAATCCTGACCCAGCTGGTCCTGGGGAACCTGAGGCGACGAGGTGAGTGCTACGACCGTGCAGCTGTTCGCCATACCCGTCCATCCGGCTGGAAGCGTCCAGGTCTGCGATTGCTCGAAGGTCAGATAGACAGGAGCCGGGTCGAGGGCATTCACATACGCAGAGGCGCCTGAGGCCGTGCCGGTGTCGCCATATTCGCTGGCAAGTATGGAACCGACCTCTGTCCCGTGGTCGTAGAACACGACAACAAGGCTGATGACTTCGACAACCGTCTCCTCGGGCCAGTTGTCTGTCACCGTGATCCTTTCGCCCGCAAATGGCTCGTTAGGACCGTCGCCATCCTCCGTAGGAAATAAGTAGGTTCCAACGGCGCAGGACGCGAGCATGAGCAGCGGCGGTCCGGCACCCGGAATCGAGGAGCTGGACCCCGCCGCCGTTGTCGTCGTGCTCCCTTTGTTTGCGCTTGGGACGGATGTGCCACAGGCGGCAATTGCGGCTCCGGCGATTAAGAGGGCTATGGCTGATTTGAGAGTGTGCAACATGGTCACCCCTCAGCGCTTCTGGTCAAGCATCGCTCACCAGCCGGGTGAAAGCGACAGCGCAAGCGACACCAAGCCACCCCACTACCCAAAATTGCTTCTCACCCGCCTCCCCAACGAGCCGCCTCCGTCTCGGCCCGGGTCGGCCGGGGGAGTGGTATCCGATCCGCGTACGGCACACCGTGTTCTCGACCCACTCGCCGCAGCACAACCGCAGCCCCGTAGGCCGTCCCGCCCCGGCGCGCATGCTCGCCCAGCTCGTACACCGCGGCTCGCAGGAAAGCCTCCAGCGCATCTCTCACCGCCCCTGAGACAACCTTCTCCACGGCGGCCTCCGAATCTCCCGACCGTCGAGGCCGCTCGACCACCACAAGACCGCTCGGGCGCGTCCTCGTGCCGAACTCCCCGTTGTCTCCCCGCCGCTCGGCCATCCGCACACCCGTCTCAGTCTCAGCCCCTGAGACTGACAACGTACCGCCCGGTTGTGCCGGCGAGGGGACCGTAGCCGCGCCCTGTCGCAGTCCTGCGACACCGTATCCCGTAACCTTACATAACGAACCTTATCGGCGGTCTACCAAAACCCAGAACAGCCGCCTGCCGGGGCTCAGATCTCCATCTGCCACTCCCCGTACCTCTCGACCGCGCGGAAACCCATCGCCTCGTTGATCGCCACCATGTGCGAGTTCTCTTGCGCGTTCCATGTCTGGACCGTCTCGACGCCCACGATCTCGCGATCCAACTGCCAGAGGTTCGCGATCTTCATCAGGAGTCCCAGCCGGTGCCCGCGATGGTCGGGCGCGACGAGCGTGTCCCACTGGTAGGCGGCCTGCGGCCGGGACCGTGGCACCGTGATCTCGGTATAGCCAACGAGGCGCCCTGAAGGCACGTGACGCGCACCGGTCGCCACCCGTAGCCGTCCGCGTTCGACGGTCTCCTGTTCCCACTCGCGGAACCGTGCGACGTCCCAGCGCTCGGGCTCGAGACTCAGGCCACCCATCGGCGCCTCGGTGAGAAAACTCGCCCTGAGCTGGGCCAACTGCTCGACTACGTCGCCTGGCGCACGATCGATCCACTGGACGACCTCGTACCCGGCCGCGTCGGCCTCAGACTGCTCTTCAAGCTCTGTCAATGCACGACGATCTATCATGGCTGTTCTCAGCTCGCTGCGGACCTCCTCGAGGACCATCCGCGCGCCGACGGCTGTGGCGAAGGGCTCCCCCGGCGACGTCCCTCCGAGCGGGGCTCCGACGTGGCCAACGAGGGTCGAGCGGCCCGCCGATCGACATTGGATGCGCAGAAACTCGAGCATCTCGCGCCCGTACCCACGGCGGCGCAGCTTGGGTGGAACGTCGATCTCGATGCCCGCGAGGTGCAGGTTGTCAACAAGTGAGAGCTCGACCGACCCGGCGGCGACCGTCGCTTCACCCGCCCGGGCGACCCAGAACTCCTTCGTCCAGAAGTCCTTCTTCTGGCAGCGCGGAACGTCGCGGAGGTAGGCGAGCACCTCCTGCAGCGGGTCGGCGAGGAGCCCGGGGTGGTCGAACGGCACGCAGACGTCGGCGATCGCGTGCCAGGCACGCGCCCCCGCCCCGTCCACGACCTTGTCGATGCGAAGATCCACGCCCGTTGTCTATCGGGTGCCCGACGAGTCCGCGGCGCCCGGCGGCCGATCCGTCTGTCCCCGCCCACGTCGCCGCTGGTGGCAAAGTACGGGCGTGACCTACGCAGCGGGTGTGCGCTCCGGACCGACCGCCGCTTTCGCGACCCGGGCTCTGACGACATGACACCGGGACCCGGGGCCGAACGCGTCCGTCGGTTCTCAATCGCCCGGCTGTCCAGGAAGCCGTGGTGGCTCGCCTCCGCGGCGATCCTTCTCGCCGCCGGCGTCGCGGCGACGGCGTTCGCTCTCACGAGCTCCGGCCCGGCGAAGCCCCCGGCACTCTCGACCCACAGCTTCACGAACCCTTCCGGGGGCCTTCTGCGTCTCGACGCCCGGATCGCGGCGATGCTCGACACCGGGAAAGCACCCGGCGCCACGGCTGTCGACGTCGCCGGCGTCAACTGCGGGCCACCGGACGCGCGCCTGCGAACCGGGACGGACGTGGAGTGCGGGCTCATCGCCTCGGTCGGACCCGCGATCATGATCGTCAAGATCGAGGCGCCGAGCGCCCGACGTTTCGCCATCGTCGAGATCGGCAGCGCGCTCGGTTCGTTACCCGGAGCCGCCGGGGCGGCCCAAGCGGCCTGCCACGTCGGGGCGCGCGATCTCTGTGCTCCACTCGCCCCGGCGTCTGACTACCCGCCCAAGGCGATCGGGGGCGGCACCGTCCCCGGCCCGGGCGTGCCAGGAGTCATGCCGTGTCTCGGGGGTCCGCGCGCACGACCCTCCGAGATCGTGTTCGCCTGTGCCGACTTCAACTCGCTCGTCGACGAGCTGACCTGGTCGACGTGGACGGCCCACGGAGCCCGCGGTCTTGGCCGTCTCGTCGAGAACGACTGCACACCGACGTGCGTCGCGGGCAAGGTCTTCTCCTACCCCGTCACGATCGAGCTCGGTCAAGCCATCCCGACCCACTACGGCCTGCTCTTCACCACCTACAAGGTGGTGGCGCGCTCCCCCATCCGCCCGACGAAGGCGCACAGGCTCACGGGCACGTTCGAGACGACACCCGGCTGAACGGTCGACGGTCGCTCCCGCCCGTCCCGTCCGGAAACGGGGCGACGGGCGGCGGGGCCGGTCTCAGCACATTGGTGATCGGTTGACCGCCCAATGGAACCTGCCTCCGGGCGGCCCGGTGCGCGCGAGACCGGTCCCGTGTCTTGCTGCGGACTACGTGCCCCGCTCCGGCGTCACGCTCCGGCGTCAGCGGTCAGTACGTCTCCGGTGTTGTCGACACCAACGCCGCGGGGTAACTCAATTTCACCTTCAGTTGCTAACTCACCCGCGCACGTCGGCGTCGGGCTGACATCTGATTTGCCCAGACCTGCAATGACGTACGAGAACTTCGACTTCGTAGTCTCCAGTGTCGGCCATCGGTTGAATCCCTAAGGTCGAAGAGAACGGCCGGATTCGGCCTCTTTCGGCGTTACCGTCGATCAGATTGCCGGTCCGGTCCGCCTCCGGACGGCGGAACGGGGGATGAGATGCCGGGACACATCCAGATCATGGAGTTCAAGACCTCGCACAGCGAGGAGATTCGCGCGTTCGCCGAGAAGGTTCAGGAAGATCTCGGCGACGCGGCGCGGTCCACCCGGATGCTCCTCACTGAGGACCGGGACCGGCCTGGCCACTTCTTCGTCATCGGCGAGTACAACTCCTACGACGAAGCCATGGAGCAATCCAACGACCCCCGCACCGACGCTGCGTCCAAGCGCATGGCGGCGCTCCTCGACGGCCCTCCGACGTTCTTCAACCTCGACGTCGTCAAGTTGATGCATGGATGATCACAACCCGGGTGGATCGGGACCGAGACCCATGAACGTTCGCCACCCGTGGCCTTCGTGAATCGAGGGGCATGCCGCCGGGCGATGGCCCGTCAGCGCGCCCGGAGACGAGGTGGCGAGCTGCCTACTCGAATCGGCGAATGAAACCGAGGGCAGTCTCGGCGACTGCCCTCCAGCCGACATCGATCGTGAGCGAGTGCCCGCGGCTAGGGAGCTCGGCAAACTCGGTCACGGCGCCGTTCCGTCGCTGGTGCTTGTACGCCGACCTGGCCACCGCTGACGGGTTGAACCGGTGCTTGGCGCCCGCAATGATCAGCAACGGACCCCTCACCGGATTCTTGTCGGTCCACGGGTTGATGTTCGCGAGAGCGTCCTGGAACGGCGCGGGGCTGATCGCGACCGACACCGCCGCCCGCAAGAATCTGGGCCAGTAGCCCGCCGAACGAATGGCCGACCACAACCGGCTTCCGCCCCAGCCGCGCACTCACGCCTCGAGGTGGGATGCGAGTCGCTCGACGCGCTTGCCGGCGAAGACAGCGGGGCGCTCCCTCGCCTCGGCGACCGTCGCCTGACTTCCGAGGCGCCCTGGTCGCCACGCTCCTCTCGCTATCCCATGGCCGCAAACTGGCCAGGCTCAGCTCCTGGCGCCTATCACATTGGCAGGAGCCCCGTCCAGGAAGCCTCGGATGTTCGAGCAGGTGGTGTCCAGGATCCGCTCCAGGGCCTCTTTGCTGTACCAGGCCATGTGCGGCGTGATGATGACGTTGTCGTGCCTGGCCAGCACATGGCCCGTGAGGAGCTGGCGCAGCTGCTCCTCCGTTTCGGGCAGGTGGAACATCTGAGGCTCCTCCATGAGCTGCTCTTCGCCTTCGATCACGTCGAGGGCGGCACCTCCGACCTGGCCTGTTTCCAGGGCTTCAAGGAGGGCCACGGTGTCGACCAGGGCACCTCGGGCGGTGTTGACGATGAGGGCTCCCGGCTTCAACATCTTGAAGCGCTCCTGGTCCAAGAGATGGTGAGTCTCGGGTCGGTAGGGCACGTGGAGGCTGATCACGTCAGAACGGGACAGGAGCTCGTCGAGCGAGGCGTAGTGAAACCCGAGCACCTCGGCGAGCAGGGCCTGGGGTCGAGTGTCGTAGGCGAGCACCTCCATGCCAAACGCTCGCCCGATCCGGACCACGTGCAGGCCGATGTTGCCCGCCCCGACCACCCCGAGCGTCTTCTCCCGCAGGTCGAAGCCCATCAGACCGGAAAGCGAGAAGTCCCCGTAGGCGGTGCGCCGCATGGCGACAGCGAGTCTGCGGGAAAGCGCCAGGATGAGGCTAAAGGTGTGCTCGGCGACCGTGTTCTCCCCGTAGGAGGGCACGTTGCACACGGTAATGCCGGACTCTGCGCATGCGGCCAGGTCGATGTGGTCGAACCCTGTCGACCGGGTGGCGATCAGCCCCACGCTCGGCATGTGCTCAATGACGGCACGGGTCACCCGTGAGCGTATGAACACCGAGACGACGGGGGCCTCACCCACCTGATCGACGGTCGCCTCGCTCAACGGGCCGTCGACGGGGCGGAATGGCACATCCGGCAGGGCTTTGCACAATGGCCCCTCCTGCCATGCTTCCGCCTCGTACATGACCAACGTGGGTCGACCGGTCATCGGCGCCTCCTCTGAAGGAGCAGTGCTAATCCCTGACCGTGGGTTGCCCTCAGGTTAACCGTATGGATATGCAGCAACCGGACCGACCCGAAGTAGTCGAAGAGCCGTGATGCGATTGGCATGATCATGGACTTCATGCGCCAGCACACTCATACGGACTCCCCACCGGTCCCCGGTAATCGAACTGAAGCCCGGTGTGCCCCGTTCCCCGGAGCGGTGAGTCCCAATGCCTGCGAGCGGTGACGAAGTCCTTCGAACGGCCAGCACCTCCTATCGACTTGGTCCGTCCAATAGTTCCGCGATCGTCGTCAGCACTTCCCCGACGACGACAGCCTGGGCATGGGAAGCGAGCTCCGCAAAGGCGCCCCTGAAACCAGACAGTCGGCGACCGGAATCAAACCTGCCCCACTGGTGTTAGGCCTGGTGCTAAGCAGTCCGCGCCTTGGACGAGTTCAGCCTGCGGTGCGAAGTTGGCTTGCCTCCCCGGAAACCGGGGCAACAAGGTCTACGCATTGGCTTCGCCTCAAGAAGACGGAGGAACCTGGGTGACTCACGTCGTGGTGTCAAGTCTGACTGACGAGGTCAAGGTCCAACCAAAAATGGTCGTTTCGAAAGTGCTCTATCGCGACGAACAACTCGACGTCACGATGTTCGGTTTCGATGCTGGCGAGGGACTCAGCGAACACGAAGCAGGCAAGACGGCCGTCGTCGAGGTGTTGTCGGGACGCCTCCGCTTTACGGCAGACAGCGAAGTCTACGATGCCGGACCGGGTTTCTGGCTTCGCATGGCGCCGCACACGCCACATTCTCTGATCGCAGATGAAGCCACCTTGATGCTGCTGACGCTGCTCTAGACCGGCGACGGGAGACGCCGGTTCAGGCGTCAGCTGCACCACGGACACTGGAAGGAGTTCTTGGAAACGCTGGGCTGCGAAGGCCGGATCTTCCTCCTTGATCTACTCGGGTCAAGCTGACCATAAAGGCCTGTGTTCTGGAGCATCCACGGCTGTGCGGGGGAACGGATGCGAACAATGGCGGAACCTGGCTGGAATCCACCGAACGTCTCGGTTCTGCGCGATCAATCGCTCGCGCACGATGAAATGCTCGAACGTCGAGTGGTGGGCCAGTCGTTATTCAGCGTCATTGCGTTGACGCCGGCAGCACGAACTCGCCATGGACTACACCGACTTTGCCCAAAGGGGGCAAGACCGCCCGAGGCCATCGACTTTCGACTCAAGCAACAACCATAGGAGGTAGACCTTGGTCGATCGAGCTGTCAATGTGAGGAGGATCTACGAGAGCACTGGTCGATACGACGGCTACCGAGTCCTCGTCGATCGTCTCTGGCCACGCGGTATCGCAAAGGAGAGGGCTCACCTTGACGAGTGGTGCAAGGAGGCAGCACCGTCGACATCTCTTCGCAAGTGGTATGGCCATGATCCCGAACGCTTCGACGAATTCAGGCATCGATACCGGGCTGAACTGCGAGGTGGGGAAAGTGCCGCAGCTGTCAAACACCTCGGGGAGCTAGCGACACGTCATCGGTTGACCTTGGTTACCGCTACCAAAGAGCTCAAGATAAGCGGAGCTGCGGTGCTCGTCGAGTTCCTTAACGGTCCGGCTACTCGCAAGTCACATCGACCGGTGTCGTGATCGTCAAGTTGGCCAACCGTACCTGACAACTGGGGAGCGTCCCATACCGCTCAAGGGAGCCCCCGACTCTGCGTTGACCAGTTGCGGACGCACCGGTAGTGCAAGCAATCCAGCCTTGCTCCGGCAACCAGGCGAGCTGTGCCACAACGCCCGCTCGAGGATTCTGTTAATACGGAGGCTCGCGCGAGCAGGTTCCCGAAACGAACTGGAGGACCAGAGACATTGGAACAGCAGCTCCCCAGCTTGCGGGAAATCCGAGGCCGACACTTCCTGACAGACCTGGACTACGAGCGGGAGGATCTCGAACGGTTGCTCAAGCTGGCGATTGCCATCAAGGCAAGGCGGAAGCGACGTCGACTGACCCCGTTCTTGCAGGGCGAACATCTGGCGATGATCTTCGAAACTGCCTCGACGCGCACACGAGTGAGTTTCGAGAACGGCTTTGCCGAGCTTGGCGGCAACGCGCTCTACCTCCGTCCCGCCGAGATCCACTTTCCCGGACGGGAGAGTGTCGCTGATACCGCGCGAACACTTTCCCAGTACAACTCAGCAATCGTCATTCGCGCGAAGACGAACGAGACCGTGAACGAGCTCGCTGCTTCGTCTTCCGTGCCAGTCATCAACGCCATGGATCACGACCGGCATCCCTGCCAGGCGATGAGTGACGCGCTCACCATTCTCGAGTACGCCGGCAGGTTAGAAGGAGTCACCTTCGCGTACGTGGGTGACGCGGCTCACCCCTGCAACTCACTCTCGACGACGCTAACCAAGCTCGGGCTGAACGTGCGCGTCGGAAATGCGCCGGGCTACGAGATCAGACCTGAACTGAGGCAGAACGCCGAACTTCTCGCCGCGCGCAACGGCGGCTCCTTCCTGCTCACGAACGACCCCCTTGAAGCGATCGACGGTGCCGACTTCATTTACACCGACTGTTGGTGGTGGACGGGGCAGGAGGCCGAATACGCGGATCGCGTGACCGCCTTCCGCCCGTTCCAGGTAAACAGCGAACTGTGGAGTCACACCAAGCCCGGGGCGAAGTTCATGCACTGCTTACCGGCGATGCGCGGCGAGGAAGTGACGGACGAGGTCGCTGACTCCCCGGCGTCGATCATCTTTCCCCAGGCGCAGAACCGCTTGCACTTCCAGAAGGCCCTGATGCTCGCTCTCATCGGTCTTGACGATCTGCCAGCAGACCCCGAGCTACACGACGTCGCTCATGCCCTCCTCCCCTGACCTTGATCCCGTTCGTCAGAAAGCACAACCGGCGACGGATGACGCCCCCGCAAAGCCGATTGCGAGCACACCACGTGCGGACGGCTTTCGGATGCCGGGCGAGTACGAGCCGCACGCCAAGACATGGATGCTGTGGCCGCAACGCCCCGACAACTGGCGTCTAGGCGCCAAACCCGCACAACGAGCCTGGGTGCAGGTCGCAAGCGCGATGTGGGAGTTCGAGCCCGTGACGGTGGGGGTAAACCACGACCAGTTGGAGAACGCGCGCAGCATGCTTCCGGAGGGAGTCCGGGTCGTCGAGCTCTCCAGCAACGACGCCTGGATCAGAGACTGCGGACCAACGTTTGTCGTCAACGACGAGAACGAGGTTCGCCTTGTCGACTGGGAATTCAACGCCTGGGGTGGTCTCTATGACGGCCTATACTTCCCCTGGGACGACGATCAGATGGTGCCGTGCAAGATCGCCGAGCTCGAGCGAGTCGGCCGGTATCGCGCACCGCTCGTACTGGAGGGTGGCTCCATCCACGTCGACGGGGAGGGCACGGTCATAACCACCGAGGAGTGCCTGCTTTCTCCCGGGCGCAACCCTCAGCTCTCACGCGAAGACATCGAGGCGCATCTGCGCGACTACCTGGGCGTCGACAAGATCATCTGGCTGGCTCGCGGCATAGATCCTCGCGAGACCAACGGTCATGTCGACGATGTCGCGTGCTTCGTCGCTCCCGGCGTCGTGCTCGCCGGCATCACCGAGGACAGGGATGACTGGCGTTACGCGCTGCTGGAGGACAACTTGCGGGTGCTGCAGGACGCCACTGACGCGAGAGGACGGCGCTTGCGCGTCGAGACGCTGCCGATGCCGGCAAGCACTGTGCGCACCGAGGAGGAAGCCTCGGGCGTCGACTATGTCGGCGGCTCGACCCCACGTCGGGCCGGCGATGAGACCGCCGCCTCCTACCTCAACTTCCTGATCGTCAACGGCGGCGTGATCATGCCGACCTTCGACGACCCCAACGACGCCGAAGCCAGGGCCCGCCTCGAGGCCATCTTCCCGGGCCGCAGGGTGGTGACCGTGCCAGGTCGCGAGATCGTGCTCGGCGGGGGCGGTGTGCACTGCATCACCCAACAACAGCCGGCTGGCTCCGTTGGTATCAACTAGTCAAATCGACGGATGAATCCGAACGCGACATCGGCGACTTCTCGCCAACCGTCGTCGAACGGGAGTGAGTGGCCGCGACCGGCGATCTCCACGATCTCCGTCACTCCGCCGTTGCGCCGCTGGCGCCTGCACGAAGCCTGCGCGATCGACCACGGGATGAAACGATCCCTCTCGCCGGAGATGATCAGCAATGGCCCGCGTTCGGGATTCCTCGTGTCGACCTTCACCTGCGTCCAGGGGTTGACATTGGCCAGCGCGGCCTGGAAGAGCGCCCTGCCTCCCGCCGGAACGCCGTAGGTTTCGTAGAGCACCGCGGCCTCTTCGTCGTTCGTCGCGTTCGTCACCGCGTAGCGGTACTGCTTGTAGCTAAGCGACACCGCGCGATGGCGATTGGCCGGATTGACGAGGACCGGCAGCACGGAACGCACCAGGGAGATCGGCATCCGCAGCACGCCGCGGAACGGGGCGGGACTGATCGCGACGGATACCGCCGCTTTCCCATGACCGGCGATGATCTGGGTCAACAGCCCCCCGAACGAGTGGCCGACGAGGGCCGGTTTCGTCTTGAGCCGACTGACGACCTCTTCGAGGTGGGCGACCACCTGCGCGACGCTTCTGCGCGCGAAGACCTCGGGATGCTCACGGGCTTCTGCCACGGTCTCCGGATCCCCCGGCCAACCTGGTGTCAGCGCGACGCAGCCAGCTTCCTCACAGGCCGCGACCCACCGCTCCCAGCAGCGCGGCAGCACCCAGAGCCCGTGGATGAACACGACCGGCGTGCGGCCCGACGTGTTCGCCGCGGCCACCTGTCTCGCCTCGTACTCGGTCATCGCGGTCGCATCTGCTCGCATCGAGCTCATCGCGCCCTCCCCGGTCTCAGGTTGCTCAAAGCCATCGCCCGTTCTTCGCCCGCCGTTGTCCCGTATCGGCTCACCTAACGACCCTCGTAGTAGGCGTCGACCGCTCCTAGAGCCTCGTCGAGGATCGCCAGACCCTCGTTCGCCTCGTCCGCACTGACCGTGCAGGGCGGGACGACGTGTAACCGGTTGTAGTTGGTGAACGGCAGCAGCCCACCTCGCAGGCACGCCGCGGCGAGCTCGCTCATCGCGGGCGATGTACCCCCGTAGGGGGCAGCGGGTTCTTTCGTCGCCCGGTCCGTCACGATTTCCAACGCCCAGAAGACACCGAGCCCGCGCACCTCGCCGATCGACGGGTGCCGTTCGGCGAGCCCTCGCAGTCCGGGTCCAAGCACGTCCTGGCCAATCGCCGCGGCGTTCTCGACGATCCGTTCCTCGCGCATCGCCTGTATCGCCGCGACGGCCGCGGCGCAGGCGAGCGGGTGCCCGGAGTACGTGAGCCCACCCGGGTAGACGCGGCGGGCAAAGGTTGCCGCGATCCGTTCCGAGATCATCACCCCGCCGAGGGGGACGTAACCGGAGTTCACGCCCTTGGCGAACGTAATGAGGTCCGGCACGACGCCCCAATGGTCGAGGGCGAGCCACGCGCCCGTCCGACCGAACCCGCACATCACCTCGTCGGCAATGAAGACGATCCCATGTCGGTCGCAGATTTCCCGCACGCCAGCCAGGTAGCCGGCAGGCGGCACCATGATCCCGGCAGTACCGGGAACCGTCTCGAGCACGATCGCCGCGACGTTCTGTGGCCCCTCGAACTCGACCACCGCCGCGAGGTGCTCGAGTGCCCGGGCGCACTCCTCGTCCGCGCTCGTCGCGCGGAACGGCGAGCGGTAGAGGAAGGGCCCGAAGAAGTGCACGACACCGGCGCTGCCGTAGTCGTTCTCCCAGCGACGCGGGTCGCCCGTGAGGTTGATGGCCGTCGTCGTCGAGCCGTGATACGAGCGGTAGGCCGCGAGGACCTTGATGCGTCCCGTGTGCAGGCGCGCGAGGCGCGTCGCGTTCTCGATCGCCTCGGCGCCCCCGTTCGTGAAGAACACCCTGTCGAGATCACCGGGGGCGATTTCCGCGATGAGCCGCGCCGCTTCGCCGCGCACTTCGCAGGCGTATTGCGGGCCGACGGTGCACAGCCGGGCGGCCTGGTCCCGGATGGCAGCGACGACCTTCGGGTGCTGATGGCCGATGTTCGTGTTGACGAGCTGCGACGAAAAATCAAGGTAACGCCGCCCCTCGTAGTCCCAGACGTATGAACCCGCCGCGCCGGCGATCGGCAACGGGTCGATGCGACTCTGGGCCGACCACGAGTGGAAGACGTGCGCCCGGTCGAGCGCGCGCACGCGGGCCTCGGTATCCCGGTCTTTCCCCTGCTCCATGGCGGACGCCCCTCCCGGTCGATCATCGGCGCCGCGCCGAGGGCCGTCAACGGCGCGGCGCGACTATCGCTCCAGTCGTACGGCGAAATGGGCCAGTCGTCAACGCCGACCCGCGCAAGACCCGGATCCGGGACCTATGCGCCCGGTTTGGTGCCCTCGAGATGGCTCTCGCAGAGCGCGGCGATCGACGTCGCCGCCTCCTCCACCGACGCCACCGCGTCGTTCACGCTGCCGAGCAGTTGCACCATATGCTCGTGCAGCAGGGCGATCCGCGCCCTGGCGTCGGAGAATTCACTGTAGGCCGCTTCCCAGAACGCCCTCGTTTCGTTCCGCGCCGCTTCGCGCAGCCCGAGCGCCTCCGCCCCCGCCTCGTGCAACCGCGCGGCCAGGGCTTTGCCGGTCTCCTTGCGGAGCTCGGCGACCTCGTCGGTCGCCTTGACGCGCATCGCCATGATCTCTTCCTCGGCCGCCTGCAGCTTCGCCGAGACGAGCCGCACTGCGTTCGCGCGAATCTCGGCGGCCGCATCCTTGGCCTCGGCGAGTATCCGGTCACGCGATTGGTTGGCGTCGAAAAGCGCCGACTGCTGACGCAGGCCCTCCGTGTCGGCTCGCAACGACACGTCGTCGGACACGGCGACGGGCGCCGGTGCCGGCTCGGGTGCGAACTGCGACGCCGGGGTGAGGGGCTGAAACGCGCTGAGCGGGTCGACCACGACCGGCGGCTCGTTCGGCGGCGCGCTCTCGACCACCCGGCCGACCGCGGGCGTCGGCGGTTCTCCAGTCAACACCTCGAGGTCCTCGATTGAGACACCAAAGGACCTCAGCTGCTCAATGAGAGAATCCTCCTGTTCGCTCACGCCTGGGAGCTTAAATCTCTTCACTCTTTAATACAACACCCTCATGCTGCTCACTGCGCCTTCCCACGCTAGGTGGCCGCATATCCGCTGACTGTGAACATGACTCATTCATGTCATTTGGAGTGATCATTTTGTGCGGGATCGAACGCCTGGAGCTGGCGCGATACGGTCAAAGCTCGCGCTCGCCGACGTCTAAACCCGCCGCCGAATCTGGCCCCATTTGCAGCACCGGCCCGAGCGCCGCGGCAAGCTCGGCCACGCCCCCGACCGTCAGCCACGGCTCGGGATCGTTCGGCGCCCCCCGGTACTCCCCCGTCAGGACCCGGACCGCCCGCATGCCCGCCGCGATCGCACCGGCCACGTCCTTGTCGGGGCGGTCACCGACGTAGACCGCCGCGTGCGCGGCGACGCCGAGCTCGGTGAGCGCCGCGGCAAACGGGGCGGCCGCCGGCTTACGCGCGACGCGCCCGCCGAGTTCGTCGGAGTAGACGACGACGCTGAAGCGATGTGCAAGACCCAGCGCGTCGAGCTTGCTCGCCTGCAGCTCCGGATCCCCATCCGTGACGAGACCGAGCGGAACGACAGCCGCCAGCGCGGCGAGGCACTCGTCGACCCCCGGGTAGGGTGTCAGCTTCGATGGCCGGAAGCGCCGGAAAGCCTCGACGAAAGGCGCCACCGGGACGTCCGCACGACCGAGGCGGGCGAGGGCGCGGTCGATGATCCCGCCGCGATCGGAACCCTCCGCGGCGACGAGCCGCAGCGTCTCGAACAGCGCGGACTCGTCGATCCCCGGCGCACCGACCCCGGCGACGGCGCGCCATGCCCCGTCGAGCCACTGGGTCTGCTCGTAGAGCGTGTCGTCGAGATCGAACAGAACGCCGCCGACCGGCCGTTCCGGGACGGCGTTCACCGCACCGCCGCTCACGAGGGCGGCTCGCGTCCGACGAAGTCCGGTTCGTCGAGACGCAGGAGCTCCCAGACCGCGTCGTCTGCTAGAAGGGCCGCGACGCGCTCGCCCGTGTGCCCGTCGCCGTACGGGCACGGGGTCGTCGCGGCACGGTTCTGCGCGTCGGGAGTCGTGAGCTCCCGGACGGCCTCGATCGCCCGCGCCGCGTCCATCCCGGCGAGAACCGCCGTCCCGTCCCGGACGCCTTCCCAGCGGGGCGTCGAGCGACGCAGGACGACGACGGGAACGCCGAAGAATGAAGCCTCTTCCTGCAGTCCACCGGAGTCCGTCACGACAACGCGGGAAGCTGCGACGAGCTCGCTCATCGTCCGGTAACCCACGGGACCACTGAGTTCGATCCCGTCGCCGTCGAGCTGCGTCACTAGACCGCACTCCTCGAGGCGCCGGCGCGTCCGAGGATGTACGGGGAAGGTGACGGTGCCGCACTCGTGGGCGAGCAGGCGGACGAGCGCCACCAATTCGGCGAGGCGCCCCGGATCGTCGACGTTTGTCGCCCGGTGCGCGGTGAGGACCGCCCCGGAGCGGTTCTCGGGCACGACCCGGGCGACCCCCAGTCCGACGAGCACGTCGATCACCGGGTTGCCGACGACGCGCACGCGCGCCGGGTCCACTCCCCCGTCGGTCAGGAACCTCGCGGCGAGATCGGTGGGCGCGAGATGCAACGAGGCGCAGGCCGCGGCAACCAGCCTGTTCACCTCCTCCATCGACGTCGGGTTGAACGAACGCAGTCCTGCCTCCAGGTGCGCGACGGGAACCCGGTTGCGTCGCGCCGCGAGGCCAAACAGCGGCACGGTGTTCGTGTCTCCGAGGACGAGGACGAGGTCGGGCCGGTCGCGTGCCAGTGCGCGCTCTGCTCCTTCCAGGATTGCCGCGACGCGGGCGGCCGGATCCGTCGGCAGCGACCACGTCTCGTCCGGATGGATGTCCAGCTCGTCGAAGAACGCGGTGCTCATTCCGAAATCACCGTGCTGACCGGTGGCGATCATCCGGACCGTCGTGCCCGTCGCCGCGATTTCCCGGACGACAGGTGCGAGTTTGATTATCTCTGGCCGCGTTCCCAGGGGAACGAGAACGCGCGTCAACCCTCGAAGACTTCGTCGAAGTAGCGCAACATCCTCACGCCGGGCCGGTAGCGAAGCCGCGCCGGCTCGATCGCCAGGCCGAACAACCCGTTCACGTACTGGCCGACGAGATCTGCCCCGGCGGCGATCGACAGCGCGAGCCCCCCGGAGAACCTCGGGTTCACCTCCGTGAACATGATGGCGCCTTCCCGTGACAAGAACCCCTGCACGTTCGCCGCGCCGCGCAGGGCGAGTCCCCGCAGCAGGTTCTCCACGAGGCGGATGAGCGCGTCGTTCGCGAACGTCTCGCCCTTCGTCGTGATCCCGCCCCGGGTCGCGATCCTCCACCGCGGCACCGCACCGGCCAACGTGCCGTCCCGGGTGACGAGCGCGTCGACCGTGAACTCCTCACCGGAAAGCCGCGACTGCACGAGAGGATTCGGAATCTTGCCGAGCGCCCAGGCGAGGTCCTCCGGCGTGTCGACCCACATGATGTCGCGCGACCCCCGCCCGAACCGAGGCTTCACGATCCAAGGCCTCGGGACGCCCTCGGCCGACGCGATGTTCGTTGGCGGCACCGGCAGCCCGGCGGCCTTCGCCGCCAGATGGAAGAGCCACTTGTCGATGCAGGCCTGCACGACACCGCGCTCAGGGAACCAGGTCGCGATGCGCTCGTCGTCGAACAACTCGCGATGACTCGAGAGACTCGGCATCTCCTCGGCGATCGTCGAGATGACTCCCTTCACCCCTTGGTGGAGCGAGAGCTTGCAGAGGAAGCTCGAGAACTGCGGGTCATCCGCGCTCGGAATCATCTGTGACACGTCCGCCAAGCGGAGACCGACGGCGAGCGGGTCCCGATCCACGGCGACGACACGGTGACCGGCCTTCATGAGCGCCCGGATCACCGTCACCCCCGCCGCCCCGCCAGCCCCCGTGACGAGGATGCACGGCTTCTCCCCGGCGGACGCGGGTGGCAGCACCCCAGCCTCGAAGACGAAGGTTCCGACGGCGGGCTCAACCGGCGCGATCTCCGGCTCAACCGGTGCGATCTCCGGCTCAACCGGTGCGATCTCCGGCTCTTCCGGCGCGATCTCCGGCTGTTCCGGCTCGGCGGCCGGCTCTTCCGGTGCGATCTCCGGCTCTTCCGGCTCGGCGGCCGGCTCTTCCGGCTCGGCGGCCGGCTCCTCGGTCACGACCGCAGGCGACGGCCCCTCGACGACAGGAGCCTGGAACGGAGGGACGCTCATCGCATCAGGTCCGGCAGCGTCGAGGGTCGCCGGCTCTTCAGGCTCGACGGGTGCCGGAATATCCGGCTCCTCGAGGGCGGTCGGAGGTGGAGGTTCACCGTCTACCTGCACGTCCAGCTTTTGCTGGGCGCGCCGTTCGGGCTCGAGCACCGTGAACGCCCCCGCCGCGTCCGGCTCAGCGAAGTCGGAGACGGTCACGACCGGCCCCTGCCCAGCTTCGACCGACCCATTCGTGTCTTCGAGCGGGCCATTCGTGTCTGTGAGCGGATTCGCCGGGTCGGCGACCTTTGGCATCGTCACGACGGGGATCGGCGACATGGCGATACTCGGCGGTGGCTGGGCGACCGGCACCTGGCCGACGGAAGGCTCCGGTACCGGTCCCCGTGGGAGGTTCATGTCGGGTCCGCGCGTCGGGATACGTTCCGAGTAGTAACGGTGAGCCCAGATGCGAAGCTCGACGACGTCGGCGTCGTCGGACGGTTCCCACTGGTGTCGCGCGACCACTTCGGCAAGCTCCCGCAACACCTCCGGGTTCTTCTCCGAGCTCGAGAGCCGGCGCAGAGCACGCACGTGACGGCCGAGCTCCTCCTGAGCGGAGAGCTTCACCCCGGCCAGGCGTTCGGCCGGGTTGGGGCTCGACAGCAGCTTCTTCACCGCGTTCTTCTCGGATCCTCGCCGTGCCACGAGCAGTAGCACGAGGAGCAGGATCACGATGACGACGCCACCGCCGATCATCACGATCTCTTTGAAGTCAAGCACGGTGTGCGTGCCAGGGATCTTCCAGTGGACCGTCGGCAGACGCAGTGCGGCGAGGACAAGCATCAGGCAGCACCCTCGGTGACGAGGCTCGGGACCGGCGCCTCAGCGCGCGCCGGGAGCAGTATCCAGAGCATCAGAATGAATCCTCCGAGCGTGAACGCAAACCCGATCATGCTGCCGACCCAGTCATGGAACAGGACAAGGCTCGACCTTCCAGCGTACAGGCCGACGACAACCGAAGAGCTGATACGTACGAAGTTGCCGACAACGACTGCCACGATGGCAGCGCCAATCGCAAGAAACCGTCGGCTCGTGGCCCGCGGCATCATCGAGGCGAGACACGTCACCGCGAGCGCCGGGGCAAGGGCCGAGCACGACGGTGTGAGCGTGACCCAGAACGAGGCGTGGTGGTACGGCACGACGAGAATCGACGTGTCGAGCACCGTCGGCAGACCCCGGAAGCCGAGGTTCCTCAAGATGTTCGCCGTCGTGATCGTCTCCCACCGCCTGACCGGATACTGGATCAGGACGTAGACGAGCGGCGTCACGGCGACGACGACGAACAGCCGCCAGCCGACGCGGAACCGTCTCACGACGCCGCCTTGTCCATCTGGCCCCGGGTCTTCGTTCTCGCGGCCTCGGCGGCAGCAAGCTCCGCGGCGCGCGGCGTGCGCACCCAGTAGTACGGCTTGCCCGTGACGCCGTCGAACCACGCCTTCGAACAGACCCCCATCGAGACGAAGAAAAGTGGCAGGAAGTAGAAGATGAGGAGCGCCGACCGCCGCGGAGCCTTGGCAATGATGAGCCCCGCGCCGAGCTCGAGCAGCGGCCCGAGGAAGAGGAGCATCCAGAAGATCGAGAGGTTGATCGCGCCGATCGCCGGTACGAATCCGATCATCCAGAGGATGAGAACGACCACCCCGATCGCGGCGGCGACCGGCATGTGGAATGCCAGCAGGAACATCGTCGTTTCAACCTTCTCGGGCCATTTCATCCGGGGGGACTTCCACACCGCGCGGTGGTAGTCCCGCCACACCTGCTGGTGCCCGCGGGCCCACCGGTAGCGCTGGCGGCAGTAGCGGTCGAGGGTGACGACGCCCTCTTCCGTGTCGACCGCCGTGAGGTCGTAACGCACCCGCGCGCCACCGAGGATCAGCCGCAACGTGAGGTCGGTGTCCTCGGTCACGCTCGAGGGATTCCAGCCTCCGAGCTCGTGCAGGCTCGACGCCCGGACAGCACAGTTGGCCCCGCCGTAGGCGGGCAGGCGGTAGAGCGACTGGCGCCCGTACTCATTGACGAAGTAGCCCGCGATGTAGTCGAGCGCGACGAGCTCGGCGAGCGGGGACTCGGATGCGTTGCCGATCTCACAGCGTCCCTGCACCGCCGCGACGGCCGGATCGACGAAGTGACGGACGAGCCGACTCACGCAGTCCGGCCTCGGCTTATGGTCCGCGTCGAACACGATGATGATCTCTCCGGTTGCCTCGGCGAAGCCGTCGTTCAGGGCACCGGACTTGCCCCCCGCTGAGCCTTCCGGTCGGTGGACGACCGTGAGCCGGTCCTCGCGGGCGGCGAACTCGTCGAGGATCTCACCCGTCCGGTCCGACGACGCGTCGTCGACGATGACGATTTGCGTGCGATCCGGCGGGTAATCGGCGGCGAGCAGGCTCGGCATGAGAGTCGGGAGCACGTACTGCTCGTTCTTGCACGCCACGAGGAGCGTCACCGAAGGCTCGTATCCCGTGTTGAACGGAGGCATGACGAGATCGACCGGCCCCGAACGCAGGGCCGTCATGGCGAAGGCGAGGTGCCGGAGGAAAAAGACGAAGAAGATCGCCTGGAGTGCGATGGCGACGACCGCGATGAACACGGTGAAGCCGAAGACCCCGGCGACGACGAGCACGACCCCCAGCGCGGCGAGCAGGGTCCACGGCGTGCGCCAGCGCGGGCCACCCCGGAACATGGCGCTGATCTCCCGGTCCCAGCCTCCGGCGGGAACGCTCGTCATCGGCCCAGCGACCACCCGGGCACGCCCGCGCTCAACGTCCCCCACCCGTCGACGACACCGAGCCGGACGACGACGCGACCCCCGGGCCAGCTCTTTTCACGCAATCCCGCACCTCGAACGCATACCCGAGCTTACGGCGCCAGTGCCGTGGAGCAGTGACACCGGCCAGGCGCCCGCAGGCCGGGAAAACCGCGCGGCGCCGGGAAGATTGCGCGCCGATCAGGGCTTGGAGGTGGCGAACTCCTGGAACGCTACGAGCGCACGCGGACCCCACACCGTCCCGGGCCCGCCGTTCATCAGGATCACGACGCCCATCGCCTCGGCGACCTCCTGCTCGCTCGCCCCGGCGAGCGAGGCGCCGCGGGCGTGCGCGGCAACGCAGGCGTCGCATTCGCGTGTCGCCCCGATCGCCAGCGCGATCAGCTCCTTGCACTTCGCACTGAGGGCGCCGTCCGCGATGGCCGCGCGGTCAAGCGTGCCGAAGCTCGAGTACACCTCGGGGATCAGCCGCCGCAACTGCCGCCCCGGCTCGCGCAGTTCATCGAGGATCTCGTGGGCGTGCATATCGTGCCTCCTGCCGTGCCTCGGGTGTGCCTTCCCGCACGGTAGCCCGCCGACGAATCCCTCTCCGGAGCGGCACGCAATCCGGGTAAAGCGACCATTCACGCCGACTTGGCGCGCTGGCCGCCACGGTCATCCCGGTAGTCTCGACGAAACCAGCAACCGCGTCGCACCATGCATCTGCCGCGCCGCTGCCACCGCCGCCGAACAAGCCGAAAGCAACCGACGACCTGTGACCGACACCCTCCTCGCGACCGAGACGACCCCCCGTCCGGCGCTCACGTTCACACCCGAGCGCCGCCGCCTGATCATCAGCGCACTGCTGCTCGGACTCCTCCTCGCGGCGCTCGACCAGACGATCGTCTCGACCGCCCTGCCGACGATCGTCGCCGACCTGCATGACGAAACCCACCTTTCGTGGGTCGTGACGGCATACCTGCTCTCGTCAACCGCCTCGACGCCGTTGTGGGGCAAGCTCGGCGACCAGTACGGCCGCAAGGGGTTCTTCCAGGCCGCGATCATCATCTTCCTGGTCGGGTCCATCCTGTCGGGGCTCAGCCAGACGATGACCGAGCTCATCGCCTTCCGGGCGATCCAGGGGCTCGGCGGGGGCGGCCTGTTCGTCGGCACCCAGGCGATCATCGGCGACGTCGTGCCGCCCCGCGAGCGGGGCCGGTACCAGGGACTGTTCGGGGCCGTCTTCGGCGCGGCGAGCATCATCGGCCCGTTGCTCGGCGGCGTCTTCGTCGACGACCTCTCCTGGCGCTGGATCTTCTATATCAACGTGCCGATCGGCGCCGTCGCGCTCGTGGTCATCGCCGTGACCGTCCCCGGGGCGCTCACCCGCATCCGCCACGTCATCGACTACGCCGGCACGTTGCTCATCGCGCTCGCCGCGACGAGCTTCGTCATGTTCACGAGCCTCGGCGGAACGACCTACCCCTGGGGATCCGACCCCATCATCATCCTGGCGGTCCTCGGTGTGGTCCTCACGATCACCTGGGCGTTCGTCGACCGACGCGCCGTCGAACCGGTGCTCCCCCTCCATCTCTTCGCGAACCGCACGTTCGCCGTCGTGTCGGCGATGTCGTTCATCGTCGGTTTCGCCATGTTCGGCGCGACCGTGTTCCTGCCGCTGTTCCTCCAGTACGTGCGGGGAGCGACACCGACGGCGTCCGGGCTGTCGCTGCTCCCCCTCATGGCCGGCCTCATCACCACGTCCGTCGGCTCGGGCCAGATCATCACGCGCACCGGCCACTACCGCCGGTTCCCGATCATCGGCTCGGCGCTCACCGCCACCGGGCTGTTCATGCTGTCGTTCCTCCACGCCGGCACGAGCACGCTCGTCATGTCGGCAGACATGGTCGTCCTCGGCGCCGGGCTCGGCTGCCTCATCCAGGTGCTCGTGCTCGCGGCGCAGAACGCCGTCCCCCACGGCGAGCTCGGCGTCGCGACATCCGGGGTGACCTTTTTCCGGACGATCGGCGCCGCGTTCGGCACGGCGATATTCGGCGCGATCCTCGCCAACATCATCGGGGCCAACCTCCGGTCGTCCCTCGGTGCCGTGAAGCTCCCGGCGGGCCTGCGTCTCGCCGATCTCACACCACAGCTGCTCCGGACGCTGCCGATACCGATCCGCCACGCCTTCGGCACCGCGTACGCGCACTCGCTCGACATCGTCTTCCTCATCGCCGTGCCGATCGCCGCGATCGCCTTCGCCCTCAGCTGGCTCCTCCCGGAGCTCACGCTGCGCCACACGACCCACGGGGCAGCCTCAACACACTGACGCCTCCGGGCTGGCAGGATTTCTCGTATGGATCGTTTCTTCGGTGCCCTCGGCCGCGCCATCGTCCGCTTCCGCTGGCTCGTCTTGTTCGGCTGGGTCGTCGTCGTTGTCGTCGCGACCCTCACGCTGCCGACGCTCGGCAGCGAGATCAACAATGACAACAGCCACTTCTTGCCGGCGAGCTCACCGACCATCCAGGCGTTCAACCTCGCGACGCCTCTCCTCGGCAACACGACGACGAACAGCATGGTCGTCGTCATCGCGTCACGGCACGACGCCCCCCTCCACACCGCCGACTCGAAGGCCGTCGCCCGGGAGGTCGCCGCCGCGAAGAAGGTGCCGCTCGTCCGCGAGGTGCGGTTCATTGGCACCTCCCCGAACGGGCACGCCGCAGAACTGCTCGTCACCGCCCATGTGAACGTCAGCGACATCGCCGGCGAGAAGACCCTCATCGACGATCTCCAGGCGAGCTTCCAGGCCGTGCACCCGCCGGCCGGGCTCGTGATGAACGTCGCCGGGGCCGTCGCGACGAACGTCGCCAATCAGGAGAACTCGGCGATGACGGGCAACCGGGTCCAGGACTTCTCGGTCCTTTTCATCATCGTGCTGCTCTTCGTCGTCTTCCGCTCCGTGCTCGCCCCGTTCGTCACGCTCATCCCCTCGGCGCTCGCGCTCCTCGTCGCCAACCGCTTCATCGGCGGCCTCGGCGCGCACGGGCTCCAGATCTCCGTGTTCACCGAGCTCTTGCTCATCGTGCTGATGCTCGGCGCCGGGACCGACTACGGCCTGTTCCTTGTGTTCCGCGTCCGCGAGGAGCTGCGTGGCGGCAGGACCCCGGACGACGCCGTCGCCTACGGACTGGCGCGCATCGGCGAGTCGATCACCGCCTCCGGGGGGACGGTCGTCTTCGCCCTCCTCAGCCTGCTGCTCGCCTCGTTCGGCATCTACAAGGACCTCGGCGTGCCGCTCGCCGTCGGGATCGGCGTGATGCTCCTCACCGGGCTCACCTTGCTGCCGGCGCTGCTCGCCATCCTCGGGCGTGCCGCATTCTGGCCCGCTTCGATCGCCCCGGGGAGCGAGACCGAGGGCTGGTGGACCGGCATCGCCCGGCGGCTGCTCCGCCGCCCGGGCATGACCCTCGCCCTCGGGTTCGTGATCTTCGCCTGCCTCGCCTCAGCGGCGCTCTCCTACCGCTCGGGGGGCTTCGGCGGCGCGACGAGCGCCCCGGCCGGATCCGACGCCGCGGCCGGCAACGCGGCGCTCGTCACGAACTTCCCCCAGGCGGCGACCAACCCGACCGACATCGTCATGCGGTTCGCCTCGCCGGTCTGGAACCCGTCGCTCGCAGCCCAGGTCGAGGTCGGCGAACAGGCGCTTGCCCGTTCAGGGGCCTTCACCACCCTCGACGGGCCGCTCAATCCCACGGGATACGCGATCACGCCCATCGACTACACGAAGTTGCACGCGTTGCTCGGCAACCCGGCGCTGCTCCCGGCGACAGAACCGGCGAGGTACCAGACTCTTGTCCCACTCGCCGCCTACGAGATCTACCACGCGACGGAGGCGTTCGTCTCGGCCGACGGCAAGACGATCATGTACGAGACGAGCCTGCGGGCCGGCAACCCCGACTCGAACGCGGCGATCAACTCGGTGCCGCACCTGCGCCGGATCGTTGCCGGGGCCGGGACGGCGGCCCACGCCGAGAAAGTAGGCATCGCCGGTGACGCGCCCGCCCTCTACGACGTGGCGAACACGTCGAATAGCGACCTCATCCACATCATCCCGATCGCGATCCTCGCCATCGCGATCCTCCTCGCCCTCGTGCTGCGCAGCTTCGTCGCGCCCCTCTACCTCATCGTGAGCGTCGGGCTGTCCTACCTCGCCGCCCTCGGGGTCTCGGTGCTCGTCTTCATCGACATCGCCGGCGAATCCGGGATCACCTTCGTGCTCCCGTTCCTCATGTTCATCTTCTTGTTAGCCCTCGGCGAGGATTACAACATCCTCGTCATGACGAGGATCCGTGAGGAGGCCCGCCGACACCCGATCCGCGACGCCGTCACCAACGCCGTCGGGCGGACCGGACCGACGATCACCTCGGCCGGGCTCGTGCTGGCCGGGAGCTTCGTCGTGCTCGCCATCGTCGGCAGCAGCGGGCCGGGCGGGAGCCAGATCGAGGCGATCGGCTTCGGGCTGGCGATCGGCATCCTTTTGGACACCTTCGTCGTGCGCGTCCTGCTCGTCCCGGCGACCGTTGCGCTGCTCGGGAGATGGAACTGGTGGCCCTCGCGCCTCGGACGCCAGCACGACACGCATCCCGCCTTCTCCGGCCACGAGGCCGCGCCGGCGGCGCGGACCTGAGGCCCCTGATGCGACCGTGGACGATGGAGCTCGCCGGACGTCTCGAGGCGCGCGAGCTCGCGTCCGCCGCCCTGCGGGACAATCCCCTCGGCGACCCGGCGGACCGCCCGGTCTGGGTCTACCTGCCCCCCGGCTACGACGGCTCGGCCCGGAGCCTTCCCGTCGTCTACGTCCTCCAGGGATTCGGCGGCTTCGTCACCCGCTGGGGGCACCATTCCATGCTCGAGCCGACGACGCCCGAGCTCATCGACGGCGTCTTCGCCGGGGGCGCGGCCCCGTGCCTCGTCGTCTACGTCGACGCCTGGACCCGGCTCGGCGGCAGCCAGTTCCTCGACTCGGCCGGGACCGGCCGCTACCACACCTACCTGTGCGAGGACGTCGTCGGCTTCGTCGACGCCGAATACCGCACGATCCCCGATGCCGCCCACCGCGCCCTCGTCGGGCACTCGAGCGGCGGTTACGGCGCCCTCGTCACGACGATGCTGCGTCCCGACCTGTTCTCGGCGTGCGCCTCGCTCGCCGGGGACTGCCTGTTCGAGCTCTCGCTCCTGCCGGACCTCGCACGGGCCCGCCGGGCACTGCGCGACCGTTACGACGGCTCCTACGAGCGCTTCTTCGCCGACCACGGGACCCGGGCGGCGATGTCGCGGCCCGACGACTTCTCCCTCGTGATGGTCTGGGCGCTTGCGGCGTGTTACTCGGCCGAGCCCGACGGCTCGGTCACGCTCCCGTTCGATCCGTCCTCCGGGGCGCTGCGGCCCGAGGTCTGGGCCCGCTGGCTCGCCTGGGACCCGGTGCGCATGGCCGCCGGCCACGCCGAGGCGCTCGGGTCGCTGCAAGGCGTGTGGATCGACGCCGGCCGGTCAGACGAGTACTTCCTCGACCTCGGCGCCGAGGCCCTCGCCACGGAGCTGCGGCGGGTGGGCGTCGGCGACATCGCCTTCGAGCTGTACGAAGGGACGCATTACCACAACGCCGAGCGCTACCCGCTCGCCGTCTCCTACCTCGCCGGCAAGCTCGCCGCGGCGCGCTGACGGCGCCCCGGTTCCGGGATCGCCGCGGCGCGGGCCATATAGTCGACCTCAGTCCAAGGAGGGCGATTGGTGACGTCATACCCGGCGGTGCTCGCCACGAACACCACGCGAGTGCACCTTTTCGCCCTGTTGTTCATCGTCCTCGTCGCGGCGATCGTCGTCGCTTTCGTCGTCATCGCCTTCGTCGTCATCTTCCGCGGGCGTCTCCGCCCGGCGCCCGGGGAGCCGGCGGACCGCCCCGTCGACTCTCCCCAGCTCGTCCTCGCCCGGCGCCTGGCGGCGGGCGAGATCGACGAGGACGAGTACCGGCGCCGACTGGCGGCTCTCCGCGGCGGGGAGGCGCCACCGCCGGCCT
Organism: uncultured Acidimicrobiaceae bacterium; assembly: GCA_963785415.1. Taxonomy (GTDB): domain Bacteria; phylum Actinomycetota; class Acidimicrobiia; order Acidimicrobiales; family Bog-793; genus Bog-793. Next base: position 220,491 of record CAWAVB010000001.1, on the reverse strand, counting down.
AAGCGGCCGCGTCGGCTCGGTCAGCCCTCCCGGTCCGGGCGCTGGTCGAAGGTCGCGACGAGCTGGCGGGCGGCGCGCGCCTCGTCGAGCCGCCCGACCGGCGTGGTGCGCGGCGCATCATGGGCGGGTTGGTCCTCGCCGGCCGCGGCATGGGCGCGGGCCTCGGCGGCGATCGCGACGAGCGCGTCGGCGAGCGCGGCGACGGTCTCGGGGCTCTCGGTCTCCGTCGGCTCGATCATCAACGCCTCCTCGACGACGAGCGGGAAGTACACCGTCGGGGCGTGGAAGCCGTGTTCGAGAAGGCGTTTCGCGACGTCGAGGGCGCGTACGCCGGTCTCGCGCTTCAGCGACGCGGCCGAGACGACGCACTCGTGCATCGCCGGACGGTCGAACGGGAATTCGTAGGCGCCGCGCAGGCGCTCGTGCAGCCAGTTGGCGTTCAGAACCGACATCTCGGCGACGCGTCGCAGCCCCTCGCCCCCGTTGAGAGCGATGTAGCACCAGGCACGCAGCAACACGAGCGCGTTCCCGTGGAACGAGTGGATCCGGCCGATCGAAGCCGCGGGCTCGACGAACCCGAAGCCGTCGTCGGTGCGTGCCGGTCGGGGCCCGGGGAGCAGCTCGACGAGACCCGGGCCGACCGCGACGGGCCCCGCACCCGGCCCGCCGCCGCCGTGGGGCGTGGCGAACGTCTTGTGCAAGTTGAGATGCACGATGTCGAAGCCCATGTCCCCCGGCCGGACCACGCCGAGCATCGGGTTGAGGTTGGCCCCGTCGTAGTAGAGCAGGCCCCCCACGCCGTGGACCATCTCGGCGATCTCGACGATCTCCTCCTCGAAAAGCCCCAACGTGTTCGGGTTCGTGAGCATGATCCCGGCGACGTCGGGTCCGAGGACCGCGCCGAGGGCCTTCCGGTCGACGAGACCGCGGGGGTCGGAGCCGACCGTCGCAACGGCGTAGCCGCCGAGCGACACCGACGCCGGGTTCGTGCCGTGGGCCGACTCGGGGATGACGACCCGGCGGCGTACCTCGCCGTTGCGCTCGTGGTGGGCGCGCATGAGGAGCAGCCCCGTCAGCTCCCCCGCCGCGCCGGCGGCCGGCTGCAGCGTCGCCGCCGCCATGCCCGTGATGGCGCAGAGCGCCTCCTCCAGCTCGACGAGCACCTGCAGCCATCCCTGCGCCCCCCGGGCCGGCGTCGCCGGGTGGACTTGGCAAAAGGCCGGGATCGACGCGGCCTCGTCACAGACCTTCGGGTTGTACTTCATCGTGCACGACCCGAGCGGGTACGCGCCCAAATCGACGCTGTACTGGCGGTGCGACAGCCTGGTGAAATGGCCGACGAGGTCGCGCTCGGCGACCTCTGGGAGCGCGACGGGCTCGGTGCGCAGATGCCCGGCCGGCACGAGCTCGGCGGCCGACCACTCCGGCAGGCCGGTCGTGCGCAACGACCAGGCCCGGCGGCCCGGGGCCGACAGCTCGAAGATCGTCGGCTCGCCGTCCCGGCCGAGGAGCGGCGCCGACGCCGCCCGCCCGCCGGGGGCCCGCGTCATCCCTTCCCCGGTCATCGGATCACCCTGGCGAACGCCGCGGCGAAGCCGTCGATCTCGGCCGCCGTGCGGCGTTCCGTCACCGCGACGAGCAGCGCGCCCTCGGCGGCGGTCCCGGCGAATCCCTCACGCACGGCGATCCCGGCGAGGTAACCCTCGGCCAGGAGGCGGTCGACGATCACCTCGGCGTCGAGCGGCGCGCGCACAGCGAACTCGCGCACGACCGGGGCGTCGAAGACCGGCTCGACCCCCGGGATCGCGCAGAGCGCCTCCCGGCAGTAGCGCGTCCCGCGCGCGCAGCGCAGCGCGACCTCCCGCAGGCCGGCGGTCCCGAGCCAGCCGAGCTGGACGGCCGCCGTCACCGCCATCAGCGTCTCGTTCGTGCAGACGTTCGAGGTGGCCTTCTCCCGGCGGATGTCCTGCTCCCGGGCGCGCAGCGTCGTCACGTAGGCCCGCCGTCCCTCCACGTCGACGGTCTCGCCGACGAGCCGGCCCGGCAGGCGCCGCACGTGCTCGGCCCGGCAGGAAAAGAGCCCGAGGTACGGCCCGCCGAACCCGAGCGGGTTGCCGAGCGCCTGGCCCTCGCCGACGACGACGTCGGCCCCGGCGTCGCCGGGGCTCCGCAGGAGCCCCGCGGCGATCGGGTCCTGGCAGACGATGAGGTGCGCGCCGAGCCCGTCGGCGGCCGCCCGAGCGGCGGCGAGGTCCTCGAGGATCCCGAGGTAGTTGGGATAGGCGACGACGACCGCCCCGGCGCGCCCTGGCGCAAGCCCGCCCCAGTCGGTCACGCCGGCGGCGAGGGGAACGACCTCGACCTCGTGACCGCTGCCGTGGGCGAACGTCCGCAGCACCTCGACCCAGCGCGGGTTCACCCCCTGCGAGCAGTAGACGAGCGGCGACCCGGTCGTCGAGGCGGCGAGGTTCGTCGCCTCGACGAGCGCCGCGGCACCGTCGTAGAGCGAAGCGTTGGCGATCTCGAGGCCGGCGAGGCGGGCCACCATCGTCTGGTACTCGAACAGCGCCTGCAGCACCCCCTGGGCCACCTCCGGCTGGTACGGCGTGTAGGCGGTGACGAACTCCGACCGCCCGGCGAGGGCCCGCACGACCGCCGGGACCTCGTGGTCGTAGGCGCCGCCCCCCGCGAAGCAGACCGCGCCGGCGCCGGTGTTGCGCGCCCCGAGCTCCCCGAGCCGGGCGACGAGGTCGGCCTCGGAGACGGCCTCCGGAAGCTCGAGGCCGGCACAACGGATCGCCGCCGGGACCGCGGCGTAGAGCTCGTCGAGGCCCGACAGGCCGAGAAACTCAAGCATCGCGGCGATGTCCGCGTCGGTGTGGGGAACGAAGCTCCCCATGGTCCTCCCTAGTGCGGCGCTGCGCCGGCGAGTCGCTGGAACGGTGGCTTCACGACCGAGGTCGGCACCGCGCTCCCCCGCACGTCCACCTCGACCTCGGTGCCATCGGCGACGTCCGGGGGCAGGAAGGCGAGGGCGATGCCCCGCTCGAGAACTGGAGAAAAGTTGCCGCTCGTCACGAAGCCGACCTCTTCGCCGGCGATCGAGCAGCGGTCGTGGGCCCGCGGCACGCGACCCGTCGCGGCGAGCAGCCCGCGCAGCCGGCGCCTCACCCCGGTGGCGCGCTCCGCCTCGAGAGCGGTCTTGCCAATGAAAGCGGGCTTTCCCCAGGCGACGACCCAGCCGAGACCGGCCTGGACGGGCGTGATCCCCGGGCCGAGCTCATAACCGAAAAGCGGCAGCCCGGCTTCGAGCCGCAGGGTGTCGCGCGCCCCGAGCCCCGCCGGCACCGCCCCCGCGGCGACGACGGCGCGGAAGAACTCGCTCGCCGCCTCGGCCGGCACGGCGCACTCGACGCCGTCCTCGCCGGTGTACCCGGTGCCGGCGACGACGCAGACGGTGCCACGGTGGTCGAAGCGCGCCACGCCGAGGTGCGCCACCGCGGCCGCGTCCGGGGCGACCTTGGCGACAACGGCGCGGGCCGCGGGTCCCTGGACGGCGATGATCGCCCGGTTAGCCGTCGTGTCCTGACCGCCGACCGCGTCGCGCACCGAGGCGGTGTTCGAGGCGTTCGGCATGACGTCGAAGGTCTCTCCGTCGAGCCACCAGATGATGCAGTCGTCGACGACCGAGCCCGACTCGTCGAGCAGGTGCGTGTACTGGGCGCGTCCCGCCGAGATCTTCCCGAGGTCGTTCGTGAAGGTCGCCTGCAGTTTCTCGAGGGCGCCGGCGCCCGCGACCCGCACGGTGCCGAGATGGCTCACGTCGAACACGACAGCGCCGCGGCGGCACGCGAGGTGCTCGGCGAGCGTTCCGGTGGGGTACGACAGCGGCATTTCCCAGCCGCCGAACTCGACGAGCTTCGCACCGAGCGCCTCGTGTTCGGCTCTCAGCGGACTCTGTCGAAGGCTCATCCCATCACCGGCTAGCCGGCCATGGTAGACGGGTGGGTCGCCGATGTCCCCGGCGCGCGACCGGCCGCCAGCAGCGCCTTGAGCTCGAGGCGCGCGCAGTCGCGCCGGTAGAGCATCCGGATGTTGAGGTCGGGGTAGAGCTCGACGAGCCGCCGCAACTTGGCGTTCTTTTTCGTCACGAGCTCCTGGCGCATGGTCGTCAGCTCCAGGAACACATCGAACCCGGGCAGGTAGAAATCCGGCCGGAACCCCGAGGTCGGGTGGCCCTCGTCGTCCCAGGTGAGGACGAACTCGACCGGCTCGTACTCCCAGGCGACGCCGTAGAAGTCGAGGAGTTCGGCGAGGAACTGCTCCGAGGAGTGCGCGAAGCGAACCGTTCGGGTAGTCCCGTCCGGGCGGATGGTCGTGCCTCGGCCCCCTAGCTACCCGCCCGGCGGCGCGGGGCCGCGGGTGCCGGCTCGGACCCCGTCGCGGCGCTGCCCGAACGGTCGAGGACGAGGATCGCCGCGTCGACCTCGTCGACGACGGCGCCCAAGGGCACGATGTTGAACACGCCCTGGCCGCCGCGCAGAAGGTCGACGATCTCCTCGCCCGACCGGGCGAGAACGGTGCCTTCGGCGCCGAGCACGAGATTCGCGGTGGCGAGCTCGCCCCCGCCGGCGCGCAGGCAGGCGATCGCCCGCCGCGCCTGGCCGAGGTTCACCCCGGCGTCGAGGAGCTGCTTGATCACCTTGAGCTCGACGACGTCGCTGTAGGCGTAGAGCCGCTGCGAGCCCGAGCCGTGGGCGTCGGCAAGCGACGGGCGCAACAGCCCGGTGCGCGCCCAGTAATCGAGCTGGCGGTAGGTGATGCCGACGACCTTGCAGACCTGCGGGCCCCGGAAGCCCTCCTCGGACGTCGTCATCGCGCGTTCCTCCTGGCAGACCCGCGCTTGGTGCGGCGAGACGCCGCGATGACAGGCGCGTAACTACGCTGCTGTCGTGAGGTTACGGCCGCCGGCGGGGGCGAGTCAACGACCAGATCCGCCGGTCGCCGGCCCGCTAGGTCGTGAAGTCCTCCGGGCGGACCCGCTCGAGGAACTCGCGGAACTCCCCCACGATCTCCTCCGGGGCCTCGTCGTCGTCGTCCTCGTCGTCGTCGAGCACGACGCCCGCCGACTCCATGAGCTCGTCCTCGACGAAAAGCGGCGAGTGGGTGCGCGCCGCGAGGGCGATGGCGTCCGACGGGCGCGAGGACAGCTCGAGGGCCCGCCCGCCGACGGCGAGGTGGATCTCGGCGAAGTAGGTGGCGTCACGCACCTCGCTCACGACGACGCGCTCGACGTTCGCGCCGAGGGCGTCGAGCAGGTCCTTCATGAGGTCGTGCGTCATGGGGCGCGGGACCTCGACTCCCTGGATGGCGAAGGCGATCGCCGTCGCCTCCGGCGCGCCGATGAAGATCGGCAGCGAGCGCTCGCCGGCGACCTCCTGGAGGAGCACGACGGGCGTGTTCGACTGGAGGTCGACCCGCACCGCGGTCAGCCGCACCTCGAGCACGTCTCGAACTTAGTCCCGGCGGTTCTCGGCCGATACGGCGGGAAGCGGACCGAACACAGCCGCTTCGAACGGACCGGGGTCCCGCGAGACCGCCTCCGGGTCGATGACGTGGATCGATGGCAGGTTGCGGTAGCGGCCGGCGAAGTCGAGCCCGTAGCCGACCAGAAAATCCTCCGCCGCCTCCGCTCCGCAGTAGCGCAGCGGCACCGGGACGATCCGGCGACCGGGCCGGTCGAGCAGCGCGCAGACCTCGACGTGGCGCGCCCCGCGCCGCTCCAGCAGGTCGACGACGTAACGGATCGACAACCCGGTGTCGACGACGTCGGCGGCGACGAGGACGTCCTCGCCGGTCGCGTCCTTGTCGAGGTCCTTGAGGATCCGCACCCGCCGCTCACCCGTGGCGTACGAGGAGAGGGCGAGAAAATCGACGGTGCAGGGCACGGTGAGCGCCCGCACGAGGTCGGCGACCAAAAAGACGCTGCCTTTCAGCAACCCGACGATCGTCACCCCACCCGGATGGTCGGCGTCGATCGCCGCGGCGAGTCGGTCCACGATCGCTGCGATCTCCCCGGCCGAAAGGGCCGTCGTCGGCCCGGCGGTCATCCCCGGCCGACGTCGTCGAGGGCCGCACGCACGAAAGCCTCGTGGAGCGCGGCGCCGAGCTCGACGAGCCTTTTCAGCTCGGTCGCGGCCCGGGCGCGGGCCTCGGGATTGCGCTGGTACAGAAGTGGCGTGACGACCTGCGAAAACAGCCCCGCCTCACGTTCGGCGGCGTGCTTGAACGTGCGCAGGTGCCGCGGCTCGACGCCGAACTTGCCGAACGAGGCGGCGATGCGTACGACCTCGAGCGAAGCCAGCGGGTAGGCCCGCACGCCGGCCACCTCGACGGCGGCGATCAGGCCGTACTCGTCGAGCTCGGCGACGACACGGGCGTCGACCACGGCCGCCCGGGCGAGATCGGCGGCGCTGTAGCCCGCCACCCCGCTCCCCGCGCCCGGGGCTCCGCCCCGCGGCGGGCGGCCGCCGGAACGCCGTGGCTTTTTTGCCGGCTTCTCCGCCGCGGCGACGCGGGACGCGGCCGCGCTCTTCGCGGCCCGGGCCGGGCGACGCGGCGCCGGCGGCACGTCGGCGCCGGGAGCCGGGCCCACGCCGGTGTCATCCGCGCCCGACGAGGGCTCGGGACCGCCGGCGTCGTCATCGAGGGGGCGCGACGGCTCATCGTCGTCGCCGCCCGATTCGAAGAACTCGTCGAACTCGTCTGGGTCCGAGCCGCCCCCCGACGACGCGGCACGGGCCGAACGGGCGCCGACGAGCTCGTGCGACTCTTCGGGGGGATCGGAGAAGTCACCGTCGAAAAGCGACGGTGCGACCGGCCCGCTCACCCCGTCGAGCCGCCCCTTGATCACCTTCAGCGGCAGGAAGTGCTCGCGCTGCTCGCGCAGGATCCACCGCAGGCGCTCGACGTCGGACTCGCAGAACTTGCGGTACCCCGACGCCGTGCGCTCCGGGTGGATGAGCCCGCGGCTTTCGAGGAACCGGATCTTCGAGATGGTGACGTCCGGGAACTCCCCGACGAGCAGGTCGAGGACCTCGCGGATCGACAAGAAGCTGCGCTCGGGGGCTCCCTCCCCCGTGTGGTCCGTCACGACGGCCGCGCCGCCAGGAAGACGAGCTTGAACTTGCCGATCTGGACCTCGTCACCGCTCGAGAGCGGCACCTCGTCGATCCGCTCACGATTCACGTAGGTCCCGTTCAGCGAACCGACGTCGCGCACGACGTAGCCGCCCGCCGACCGCACGAACTCAGCGTGACGACGCGAGACCGTGATGTCGTCGAGGAAGATCTCGCTGTCCGGGTGGCGTCCGACCCGGGTCAGCTCGTTGTCGAGCACGAACTTCGCGCCGCTCTCGGGCCCGCGCTTCACGACGAGCACGCCGGTTCCGTTGGCGAGCTCGCCCACCTCGACGCCGAGCTCCTCGTCGCCGAGCTCCCCGGTCGACTCCTCGGGGATGAACGAGACCGTCGTGTCGGTGTTCGGGGCGAGCGCGACTCCGCAGGATGAACAGAAGTTCACGCCGGGCGGATTGCGGTGTCCACAGTTGTGACAGAACACCTCACTCACGGTAGCCGTTCGCGCGCCGCTTCGCCTTAGGGGAAAATTGGGCCGTCCCCGCTCACTCAGCGGTCAGCGCCCGGTAGTCATCGGCGCTGAGCAGGGAGTCCAGCTCCCCAGGTGCCGACACGGCGATCGTGCAGATCCAGCCGTCGCCGTAGGGGTCCTCGTTGAGACGCTGGGGCGCCGCGGCGAGTTCGCCGTTCACGGCGACGACCTCACCGGAGACCGGGGCGTAGACCTCGGAGACGGACTTTGTCGACTCGACCTCGCCGACCGTGTCGCCCTTGGCGACGCTCGTCCCGACCGTCGGCAGCTCGACGTAGACGACGTCACCGAGGGCGTCCTGTGCGAAGTCGGTGATCCCGATGCGCGCGCCGCCCTCCTCGACGTGTACCCATTCGTGATCGGGGGTGTAGCGGAGCTCTTCAGGCGCGTTCACGGTGGCTCATCGTAGCGACTGACACTCCTCAGGTCTCCGCCAGGAACCGGCGGATCTCGGCCGCGGCGGCGTCGGCGCGGGCCCGCGACGATTCCTCGTCGTCCGCTTCGGCGAAGATGTGCGTGGACGGCTCTTCGGTGTCGGGGACGACAAGCGTCCAACCCGTCGCGTCGATCACCTTCACGCCGTCGATGAGCACGACCTCGTCCACACGGGCGCTCTCGAGGAATTCGCGCATCACCGCGCCCTTCTGGTCGAGCGGCGTGAGCACCTGTTCGTGCACGACGCACACCGGCGGCAGGCCGGCCAGCAGCTGCGAGAGCCGTTTTCCGCTCGTCGCCAGCATGGCGAGCACGTGGACCAGGGTGGCGACCGCGTCATAGGCGGGCAGAAACCGCGGGAAGGCGAAGCCACCGTCGGTCGACGCCGCGAGCGTGGCGTCGTTCTCGAGCGCGACCTCCACGAGGTTGGCGGTGCCGATCTGGGTCCAGACGACCTCCGCGCCGAGCTCGGCGAGCACCTCGTTGAGACGCCAGGTCGCGCTGACGGGCACGGCGACCCGGGCTCCCGGTTCCGTCTCGGCGACGAGCCGGGCGACCGCGAGGAGGGCCTCGCCGTCGCTCAGGACGACCCCGGTGTCGTCGACCAGGGTGAGCTGCTCCCCGTCCGCGCCGATCACGGCACCGAGGTGCGCGCCGGACGACCGCACCAGCTCGGAAAGTCGTGCCGCGCTTCGCTGCCGGTCGAAACCGAGCATCCCGGCGGTCGACACGAGCGGGTTGACGACGAGCACATCGGCACCGAGCCTGGCGAGCACGTTCGGCATGACAAGGCTCGCCGTGCCGTAGGCGTAGTCGAGGACGAGCTTCAGATGGGCGTCGCGCAGGGGTTGGAGCTCGATGCTCGAGGTGAGGGCCGCCGTGTACAGCTCGCCCGACCGCGCCGGGAAGACGATGTCGCCGATCTCGTCAGCGAGCACGCGGCGGAGGTCCTCGCGGTAATAGAGCCGCTCGATCCGCTTCTCAGTCGCCTCGTCGATGTCGACGCCGTCGGCGTCGAGGAAGCGGATGACGACGGACTGGGGGTCATCCCGGTCGAGGCCGACGACGAGCCCGCCCCGATTCGGGCCGGTGCGGATGTGGAACCGCGTGAGCGGAAGCGTCGCGGCTTCGAGGTCCTCGACGTGCAGCCCCGCCGCGTTGAGCCCGACGATCGCGGCGCGCTTCAGCATCCGGGCCGAACGCGACGAGTCCCGCGAAGTTGTCACCGACGCGCCCCGCGGCAGCGTCGCGGCGTACGCCATCGCGACCCGCATGACGAGCTCGGGCGACAGGTCGACGTTAGCGAGGCCCGAGACCCCTCGCCGGCCGAAGAGCGCGCGTGCGCCACGCGTCTCCCAGATAATCGAGCTCGTCACCGTGGCGTTCGACTCGACGATCTTGTGGGGGTACACCTTTACGCCCGCCGTGATCACAGCGTGGTGGCCGATCCGGCAGTGGTCGCCGAGCACCGCCCCCTCGCCGATGTTCACGCCGCGGCGCAGTTCGCACGATCGCCCGACGACGGCGCTGCGCGCCGCGGCGCCAGCGCCGATGTAGCAGTTGTCGTGGACGACGCTGCGTTCGAGCACAGCCCCCTCGCCGACGTTCACGTTCGCACCGAGCACCGTGTAGGCGCCGAGGCGCGCGCCGGGTCCGATGCGGCAGTTGTCGCCGATCAGCACCGGTGCCTCGATCGTCGCCGACGGGTCGATCTCGGCCCCCTCGCCGACCCAGACCCCGTCGCGCAGCGGGAAGGCGTCGATCGCGACGGCGACCTTCGCGTCAAGGATGTCCTCGTGCACCCTGAGATAGGCCTCCAGCGTGCCCACGTCTTCCCAGTAGCGCTCGGTCGTGAACCCGTAGAGCGCATGACCGGCCTCGAGGAGCGCCGGGAAAACCTCGGCGGAGAAGTCGACCGGGCGGTCCGGTGCGATGTAGTCGAGGACGACCGGGTCGAGCACGTAGACGCCGGTGTTGATGCGGTCCGAGAAGACCTGACCCCAGGTCGGCTTCTCCAGGAACCGTTCGATTCGGCCCTTGGGGTCGGTGATGACGATCCCGAACTCGAGCGGGTTCTCCATCGGCTTTAAGGCGAGCGTGACCGCCGCCCCGGCGTCGTCGTGGAACCGGACGAGCTCGCCGAGGTCGATGTCGGTCAGCACGTCGCCGGAGATGACGAGGAACCGCTCGTCGAGCTCGTCACGGGCGTTGCGCACCGAACCGGCCGTCCCGAGCGGCGTCTCCTCGGTGGCGTAGCCGATCCGCACACCAAACTCCGACCCGTCGCCGAAGTACGTCCGGATCGTGTTGGCGAGGAAGGCGACCGTGATGATGATCTCGTCGAACCCGTGCGACTTCAAAAGCGAGATGACGTGCGCCGCCATCGGCTGGTTGGCCATCGGCAGCATGGGCTTCGGCTGACTCGTCGTGAGGGGCCGTAGCCGGGTGCCCTCGCCGCCGGCCATGATGACCGCCTTCACGGCGCGACCTCGGCCACCCGGGCCCTCGTTGCGGGGCGCCTGCTCATGTCGACGCCCCGTCCGCGCCCCGACGGCCGGCCGCGAGCGCCCGTCGCGCCGCGGGCACGTAGAGGACGGCTCCCCAGAAGGAGAAGGCGAGCGCCGGGACGACGATCACCCACGCCGTGATCTCCACGGCGTGGGTCCAGCCGCCCGGACCGTGGGCGAGCACGAACAGCGGGAGGTCGCACATCAACCCGAAGGTGCCCGCCTTGCCGAACCAATTGACGTCGATGCGCGCCGCCCCGAGTGCCGCCAGCACGAGGACGGTCGCGCTCACGATGACCTCGCGGCCCAGCACGACCACGGCGAGCCAGACCGGCACCGCGCCGAAGGCGACAACGCAGACAACGCTCGTGATGAGCACGACGCGGTCGACGGACGGGTCGATGATCTTCCCGATCGTCGTCACCTGGTTGTGGTGGCGGGCGATGTAACCGTCGAGGAAGTCGGTGATCCCGGTCACGGCGAGGAGGAAGAAGGCCACGACGCGCTCGTGCAGGGGGAAGAGCGCCGCGATGAAAGCGCCGAGCAGCACGAGACGTGAAACCGTGATCGCGTTCGGGAGCGTCCAGACCCGGGCGAGCAGGGCATCTGCGTCCCCGGTCGTGGCCGCGCCCGTCGACGGGTCGTAGGTCGAGGCCATCACCGCAGTCTAGAGAGGGCCGTGATGATCCAAAGAGGTCGCGACGAAGCGGCCGTCCCCCGCCACCTGAGATCGTGCGGACAGACCTTTTCGTCACGTTCCCCCCGGCACACGGCAGTGCCCCCGCGCACGTCGGACGGACGGCTAACGACCCCGCAGGATGTTCCTCACGACGAGAGCAGTGATGGTGAGGAGTGCGCCGAACACCGTCGTCGTGCGAACGCGCTGCGCCGTCGCACCGGCGCTCACCACCGCCTCGACGAGCACGCGGGCGTCCGCTTCCACCGGCGCCGGCTCGAGCTTCTCGACGACCTCGCGGGCGACCTGTTCGTCCGGACGCCGGAGCAGGAAAGCCGCCTGGGCGACGGCGAACTGCGCGTCCCGACGGAACTCGTGAGCGATCGCGCCGGCGTCGCGGCCGTGCAGCCACTCGCACGGATACGCCTCGCCCCGCAACTGCTCTTCCCACCACATCTGCAGATAGCGACTGAATCGAGCACTCGGATCGCGCATGGTGCTTCAGTCTAGGACCGGCAGGTCAAAGCGTCCTCACCCAGGGGGCCAATCGTCGCGTGCCGCCAATCGCCAGGACCCGGACGCGACCCACGCCTAGTGTCACCGTCGAGCGACAGGGCGACGCGAGCCGGAAAGGAAGCAGAAATGGCGACGGACGACGAACTCCTGGCGGCCATCGGCGACCGAATGATCGACCAGATTACGCAGGGCGCGACAAGCGACACCATCCTGAAATTGGCGGAGGCCTGGGCGTGGGTCCATTCTCCGGGCCAGCCACACGGCGGGTTCTCGGCGGCTTGACCGGCGGGCGGGCGGGCGACGGCGCGTATTGCGCGCCCCTGGTGTCAGACGCCGCCCGTAGACTCCCGCCGGGAGGATTACGGTGAAAGCCGAGCGCCAAAAAGGAAAACGGGCGGCGCTGAGCCGAGGACGGATGATCGTTCTGTCGGTGGTCGCCGTCATCGTCGCCATCGCGGTCGTCGAAGGCTTCGCGGCTACCTCAGTAGACCGCGGCCCCTCCGGCCGGTCGAATTCGTCGACCCCGACTAAGCACGTCAAGGCGGCCGGGACCCTCCACCTTCTCGCTCGGTTCCCGGCATCCGGCGCCAACGACGTCTCGTACGCCGCGTCCGTCGACCTCGATTTCTCGCTCCCGCTCGCCCGACACATCCCCATGCCGACCCTCACGCCCTCGGTCCCCGGGACGTGGTCCCGGCCGTCGCCGAAGAGGCTGGTGTTCCACCCGGCCGGGTTCTTCGTCCCCCTCGAGCAGATCTCCGTCCACGTCCCCGGCGGCACGAAGGGGATCCGATCGAAGTCTGGCGCGATGCTGACGTCCACGCTGTCGACAAGCTTCACGATCGAAGACGTCCCGGTCCTCCGGCTGCAGCAACTCCTCGCCGAGCTCGGCTACCTCCCCGTGAATTTCACCCGCACGAACCCCGCCGGATCCTCAGGCCCGACCGGGGCGCCGACGACGTACCCCGCCCCGGTGACGACGACCGGGCCGGCGGCCGACCCGGCGTCAGCGCTCGCCGACGAGCCCACGAGACCGGACGCGATCTCGCTCGAGCCCGAGACCGGGAGCTTCCAGTGGCGCTACGCCAGCACGCCGTCGCAGCTCGCGTCGTTGTGGGTTCCCGGCGCCTGGAACGTCGTCACCGAGGGAGCGTTGATGGCCTTCGAGGCCGACCACAACCTCTACATCGACGGCGTTCCGGGACCAACGGTCTGGGCCGCGCTGCTCGACGCGGTCGCGACACGTGACGTGACGACGCGTCCCTACACCTACCTCATGGTGACGGAGACCCTGCCCGAGACGCTGTACGTGTGGCGCGGCGGTCAGGTCGTCCTCCAGACCCCGGTGAACACGGGGGGCTACAAGGCGACGACACCGCTCGGCACGTGGCCTATCTACCTACGCTTCACGTCGACGACGATGAAGGGCACCAACCCCGACGGCACGAAGTACGACGACAAAGACGTTCCCTGGGTTTCCTACTTCTACGAGTCCGACGCCGTCCACGGCTTCCTCCGCGCGGGCTACGGCTACCCCCAGAGCGACGGCTGCGTCGAGCTGCCGTATTCAAACGCCGAGACCGTCTACCCTCTCGACACCTATGGCACGCTCGTGACCGTCACAACGGGCGACCTCTGGCAACAGCTCGGGACGACGGCCCCCGCTCCGCTCTACATCCCGACCGCAACGACCACCACCACCACGACCCTCCCGGTCGGGACCTACTAGCCCCCCGTCCCGCCGCTCCGCCCGCCACGACCCGCAGGGCCGGCGACCGCGTCGGCAGCCCGCACCGCACTGGGACACCTGACCACAGCGAGTGGTTGATTCGGTCGATTCGGGTCGGAGATCCCACCACTCAACGTCAGCAGTTGCTCACTAGCCGTGGTCTATCTGTGCCACTCCCCACACTGCGCGGTCGGATCCGTGTACCCCTTGACTAGGTCAATCCGTGCCGCATAGGGCAGTCGAAGTGGGCTAATACGTGTCTGTGCCCCTAGCACCCCTGGGGGGACGATGCTCCCATGGAGAAGCCGGTACCTCCAGAAGAGCACTCCGAGTGGTCGTACTCAGAGTGGTCAACCGGCGAGCCCGCGTCATGCCTCCCGCACGGCGAGCACGCGCGATCGAGCCGGCGGGCGCGCCGGCTGGGCATCGGCGGCGGCGTCGCCGTCGCGATCGCCATCACGGCGAGCCAGGTCGCGAGCATCGGCGGCACCGAGGCCGCCACCTCGGTTCCCGTGACTCCCGCGAGCCTGCGGTCAGCCCTCCAGCTCCCTCGCCACATGACGCCTGCGCATCGGCCGACGCAGAGTCTCGGCTCGGGCCCCACGACCACTTCCCCGTCCACCACATCGACGACAGCACCGACGCGGTCGACGACCACGACGTCGGTGCCGCCAACGACAACCGCGCCGACGACTACGACGACACCGACGACCATCGTGCCGGCGACGACGACGCCAGCGACCACCACGCCAGCGACCACCACACCCACGACGCTCCCTCCTGCCACCGGTGCGACAGGTCCGACGACCACGGCGCCGTCCGGTACGACCCTTGCCTCGATCGAGGCCGATGCCGACTGGATCGCCTCGGCGCAGCTACCGGACGGCGCAATCGCCAACTACCCGTTCAACGGGACGTCGGCCGTCATCCAGCCCTACCTCTCGAACTACGGGGCGATCGGCCTCGCCGAGGCCACCTCGGCGAGCGGGGACATGACCTACGCCAATGACGCCTGGTCGTGCCTCTTCTGGTACGCGGCGCACATGGATCCGACGACGGGCTACGTCACCGACTACGACTACACGAACGGCGTCGAGACATCAACCGGGTCATTCGACTCGACGGACTCCTACGCCGGGACGTTCCTCGCCGCGGCGTGGGACACGTACTCGGCGACTGGTAACACGGCGAAGCTCGCCAAGCTCCTCCCGGCGATCCAGCTCGCGGTCAAGGCGATCGAGTCCACCCAGCAGTCCGACGGGCTGACCTGGGCGACGCCGACGTACCACGCCAAGTACCTGATGGACAACGCCGAGGTGTACGGCGGGCTCGTCTCGGCCGAAAACCTCGCCCGTGCGGCGAACGACGCCGCGCTCGTCTCCGAGGCGACGGCTGACGCGACGAGTTGCTTCGCCGGAATCCAGGGACTCTGGAACACGACGACGAACTCCTACGACTGGGCACGGGCCGGAGCAGACGCGACCACCGACACGACGACGGACTGGACCGTCCTCTATCCCGACGCGTTCGAGCAGATGTGGGCGATCGCCTGGGATGCGTCGACGAGCCCGCACGCCGCGACGATCCTTGCGCAGTTCACCGCCGACCAGCCCAACTGGGACCAGCCGACCGCGACGGCTCCGTACCTCACGAACGCGACCGTCGCCCCCGCGACCGTCGGCTACTGGCCGTTCGCCGCGACGGCGTTCGTCGCCGCCGGCGACCCGGCCGCGGACGAGACCGCGGCGACGTCACTGCAGGACGACCTCAACGCCGCCGGAGAGGCCTGGCCCTGGAACACGGGCTCGGCGGGACAACTCGTCCTCGCGCTCGCGGCCGCGGGGCCCGTCGCCTCCTAGGAGTCGGGTCCACCCCACCAGTCGGCCGGGTCCGGGCGGCACCGCGCGGGTCAGCTCGCCAGCTTGAACGCGCCCCGCAGGATCGACAACAGCTCCGGCGCGACGGTCGCCTCGTCGATCGACTTGCGCGGATCCGAGAGCTGGACGGCAACGACGACCACCTTGCCCTGCCGATCCCTGGCGAGGTAACCGAGGGTGAGCACCCCCGTCTCCGATCCGCCCTTGAACCAGACCTCGGGCCACTGTGTCGGCAAGAGCCCGGGCCCCCCGTCGTTGAGCGACATCGCCGCCGCGATCGGCGCCGCCGAGGGCCCGTGCGCGTCGGCGTAGAGACCGGCGAAGGCGCGGCAGAGGTCGGACGGGGACGCGAACCACTCGATCGAGTCGACGGCTCGCGGCGTGCCGAGGTCCGATGCGCTGATGTCGACCGCCGACAGCGGAACCTGGTCGACGACGCGGGTCAGGTATCTGGCGCGGGATGTCGGAGGGAGCGCGAGGTAGGCATCGGCGTAATGCGGATAGTCCGCGTACTTGAGGACGAACAGCTCCCGGGTGCGAAGGAACGGCGTGTCGAGCGAGGGGTGGGCTGACCACGCGCGTACCTGGGATTCGACCGCCTGCCGGCCAACGAGCGCGGCGAGGCGGTCGGCCGCGGTGTTGTCACTACTCGAGATCATGATTTCCGCAAATTGGGCGAGCGAGAACTTCGTTCCC
This sequence comes from uncultured Acidimicrobiaceae bacterium, assembly GCA_963785415.1. Classification (GTDB taxonomy): domain Bacteria; phylum Actinomycetota; class Acidimicrobiia; order Acidimicrobiales; family Bog-793; genus Bog-793. Next base: position 204,387 of record CAWAVB010000001.1, on the reverse strand, counting down.
GCCGGATCGACCTGGAGCACCCCGCTCGGCAGGCTCGTCAGGTTCACCTCGAGGGCAACCGGCTGGTCCCAGGACGCAGTTCCCCGCTTCACCGCGTGCGCAACGGCTCCCAGGACGAACAGCTTGAACATGGACCCGAGTGGCCTCGCCGTCGTCGGCGAGATCGTGCGGAGCGGCGTGCACGCACCTCTCGGCGACAGCGTGGCCGCCTCGAAGCCGACATCGGACGCGAGCGTCGAAAGTTTCGCCTCGAGCGCCTTCCATGAAGTCGGCGGGGCCGGTAGCGCGGGCGAAGGCTGAACCAGGAGCCCGTCAATGAGACCTTTCGAGTCAACGGCGATCTCGACGCCGAGGCGCGTCCCACCCGACACGACGTTTGCGTCGAGTACTCCCGCCGCTCCAGCGTCCAGCGTGACGATGCGCCACGCGCCGCTCACGTGCAGGCTTGCGATCGCGGCATTGAACTCCTTCGGCGACACCTGTCCGAGAAACGTCGCGTCGAAATGTGCACGCAACTCGGCGGCCGCAACGGGTGGATGGCTCGCCGCGGCGACGAGCCAGTCGAGTTGACGTCCGACCAGTGAACCGGGAAGTGCCCACTGCAATGATGGCGAAGACGCGGACGAATTCCGCACGATCGAGGCGGCTCTCACGGACGCGAGACCCGGAGACGTCGAGGCGAGATACACGGAGGTGGTCGCAACGATCGTTACGACGCCGACCGCCAGCGTCCAGCCGATCCCCCGGTGTCGACCGCGACGCCGACCCACCCGACGAGCTGGATCGAGCAAGGCCATCTTCCGCAACGTCTCCTCGTGCCGAAAATCCGATCATCGCCGAGCGGCTTTCTCCGCGCAATCGAATGCTCCGCCCGGCAGCCAGGCACAATTCGTCAAGTCCGTCCCCGACTTCCCCACCCGGTCCTCGCCCGAACACCTCGCCGCGCCGTCAGCAGGCGCGGCGACGCCCCTACGCTCGGCACGCGGCGGCGGCGTGCGCCACAGTGGCCCCGGGCCGACGGCAGCGCGCCGCCCTGCCAGACGAGTGAGAAGGAGTCGACGTGGAGGTATCGGTAGGTCCGCCTGTCGTGTCGATCCATTTCAACGACGAGTTCCTCGTCTGCGAAAACTCGGCGGAGATGTCGAGCACCAAAGAACAGGGGTACTTCGCCGCGGATACGAGGCTGGTCTCCGGCTACCGCCTCAAGCTCGGAGGCAAGGCTCCCGTCCTTCTGAACGGGGCCGCGGTCGGCGACCATTCCGCACGTTTCGAGTTCACCAACCCGCCGATCGTCGGAGCTGGCGGAAAGGAACTGCGGGAACATTCGATCCATCTCCGTCTCGACCGCACCGTCGGCCCGGGCGTGCACGAGGACTACGACGTGACGAACCACGGCCGCGAACCGATAGTCGTCGACCTCGAGGTGAGCATCGAATCAGACTTCGCTGACCTTTTCGACGTGAAGGCCGGCCGGCCGATCCGTCGGGGTTCGATCCACAGCGACTGGGATGAGAAAGCCGCCGTCCTCACGACTCGATACCAGAACGGGACGTTCGACCGCTCGTTCGTCGCCGAGGTCCACGACGCCGGATCACCCCCGGAGTTCGCGAACGGCGGGTTGCTCTTCCGTTTGGCGCTCGAACCGAAGGGCTCCTGGCACCTCTGTTTGTGGTGGACCGCCGTGATCGACGGCGAAGAGCGCCGAGTCGTCCGTCCCTGCCACGAGCTCCTCGCCGCCGACACCCCCGGCGAAGCGGATCGCCGGCGCTGGGTCGGCGAGGCGACGGTCTTCGAGACCTCGAACCCGAACGTCACGGCCGCGCTCCGCCAGGCCGTCGAGGATCTCGCGGCGCTGCGTTTGCACCGCCACGACGAACTGGCCGCCGCCGCGACCGACGACGACCCGAACGCCTGGGTTCCCGCCGCCGGGATCCCCTGGTTCGTCTCGCTGTTCGGACGTGACGCCCTCACCGTCTCGTTCCAGACCCTCGCCGTCTCGCCGCGCTTCGCGCTCGGCAGCCTGCGCGCGCTCGCCGCGCTCCAGGCCGACACGTACGACGACGACCGCGACATGCAACCGGGGAAGATCGAGCACGAGATCCGGCACGGCGAGCTCGCCGCGCTCCACCTCGTTCCGCACACCCCGTATTACGGGACGCACGACGCGACGTCGCTCTACGTGCTCGTCGCCGCGCTCGCCTGGCGCTGGCACGGCGACGCCGACGAACTCGCCGCGGTCCGTCCCCACGTCGAGCGGGCGCTCGAGTGGATCGACCGCGACGGGGACATCGACGGTGACGGCCTCCAGGAGTACCGGACCCGCGCGCCGAACGGCTACTACAACCAGGGCTGGAAGGACGCAAGTGATGGAATCCTCATGGCCGACGGGACGCCCGCCGAGCTGCCGATCGCCCTGTGCGAGCACCAGGGCCTGGTCGTCGCCGCGAAGCGCGCCTGGGCCGGTGTCGCCGCGGAGGCGTTCGGGGACGACGGCCGAGCGCGCCGGTTGCACGCCGAAGCCGATCGCCTCGCCGCCCAGATCGAGGAGCGCTTTTGGTGGGAGGAGGAAGGCACGTACTACCTGGGGCTCGACGGGAACAAGCGACCGATCGAGTCCGTCGCTTCCAATCCCGGGCAGCTGCTGTGGCAGGGCACCATCGACCCGGGACGCGCCGAGCTGGTGGTGCGGCGTCTCCTCGCCAACGACATGTGGAGCGGATGGGGCATCCGGACGCTCTCGGCCGAGCACGTCGCCTACGACCCGCTCTCGTACCAGCTCGGGTCAGTGTGGCCGCATGACAACGCGATCATCGCCGCGGGCTTCCGCGCCTACGGGTTCGACGCCGAGGCGGCGCAGGTCGCCGCGGCCATCTTCGACGCGACAGCGATGTTCACCTATCAGCGCCCGCCCGAGCTCTTCGCTGGGTTCACACGCGACCCCGGCGGGTTCCCGGTCCAGTATCTCGGGGCGAACGTCCCCCAGGCCTGGTCGTCGGGGGCGCTCGTCCACCTCGTGACGATGCTCCTCGGCCTCGAAGCCGACGCGGCCTCACGGACCCTCCACGTTCGGCCGGCGCTCCCCGACTGGATGAACGAGGTAACCCTGCGTCAGCTGCGGGTCGGCGATTCCTCCATCGACCTTCGGGTCCGACGTCTCGACGGCGGCCGGCACGCCGTCGACGTGCTCTCGGGAGCAGCGGACCTCGCGGTCGACTTCACGCCGGTTCGCTGAGGGTGGCCCCGCGGAGCCGGCAGATCGCCGACGATCACCACCTGCGCGACGATCGCCCCATCTGCTCTCCGGTGCGGACAGACTCTAAAGAGGCGAAAGGAGGGCCGATGGTTCCAGCTTCCGGCGCCGATCCGCCAACCCGCGAGGACTATCTTCCCTTCGCCGGACACAGGACCTGGTTCCGGATCGTCGGCGAATCCGAGGAGGGCGGGAAGCTGCCGCTTCTGTGCCTCCATGGGGGCCCGGGCGCGACGTGGCACCACATGGCGCCCTACGAGAAGCTCGCTGAGGGCCGGCGCGTCATTTTCTACGACCAGCTCGGCTGTGGCCGCTCCGCGGTCGACGAACCACACAATTCCTCGTTGTGGACGGTCGGGCTTTACCTCGAGGAGATCGACACGGTCCGCGAATCTCTCGGCCTCGAGCGCTGCCACGTCCTCGGCCACTCATGGGGCGGCATGCTCGCCATGGCCTACGCCGCAAAGCGCCCCAACGGTCTCGCCGGGCTTGTCGTCCAGTCAGCACCAGCCTCGGTCCCCTATTGGATGAGTGAGATCGATCGGCTGCGCGCTGGGCTCCCCGTCGAGGTCGAGGCGACGCTCCGCCGTCACGAGCGCGACGGCACCACCGACGACGAGGAGTACCAAGAGGCGATGATGGTCTTTTACGACCGCCACGTCTGTCGCGTCCGCCCCTGGCCCGACTGGCTGCAGGCGACGTTCGACGCGCTCGCGAAGAACCCAGAGGTGTACCTGACGATGAACGGTCCGAGCGAGTTCCACGTGATCGGGTCGTTGAAGGACTTCGACGTTTCGGCGCACCTTGGCGCGATAGCCGTGCCAACGCTGCTCTTCTGCGGTGAGTTCGACGAGGTCACTCCGACCACGGTCCGGCGAGCCCACGAGGCCATCCCCGGATCGCAGTTTTTCGTTGTGGAAGGTTGCTCGCACATGGCACAGGTAGAGCGTCCGGATCTCACGCTCGGAATGCTCCGCGGCTGGCTGGCCGGCGTCGAATCCAGCTGCTCGCCGAGCACACGCGTCTAGGGCGGTGTTGGACGAAGGCCGATTGAGCGGAGCCGGGCGCGCCAATAGGTGAGATTGGTGAAGTCGAAGCCCGGATCGTCAAGCGCGAGGCCGCAGGCGACCTTCCAGTCGATCCGCGTTCTCAGCGCCCGGATCGCGTCGCGGTCCGAGAGTCCTTCCGAGGCTTGGAGCACCATCACCGAACAGATGGCGACCACCCCCCGTGGGGGGCCCAACCCCCGGATCCGTGATGATCGACACGCGACCCCGGACGACACTCACGCGTGCCCCGAACCGGCTGCGTCCTCAACTGGTCATCGCAACACCTCTCTGATCGGCGAACACTGGTGTCGTCGATGGGGAGGAACGGTGATGGCGAGGTTCACAGAAGCCGACAGGGTGACGATCTGGGAGATGCGGGAGGCCGGCGTGCCGGTGAAGCGCATCGCCAAGCACCTCGGACGCCAGAACTCTTCGCTCCGGAAGTTCATCGCTGATGCAGGGGGGAGACGACCGCACGAACGAGGGCGTGCTGAGCTCAGGCTCTCCCTTGAAGAGCGAGAAGAGATTTCGCGAGGACTCGCCGTAGGTCTCTCGCTCCGGGTGATCTCGACTGGACTCGGGCGTGCGCCCTCGACGGTGTGTCGAGACGTGAACGCGAATGGCGGCCGTCAGCATTACCGAGCGCTCGTTGCCGATCGGGGTGCGCAACGACGCGCGCTGCGACCCAGGCGGGCGAAGCTTGCCCGGTGCCGCCGGCTCAGATCGACCGTCGAACGAAAGCTCGAGGCCAGGTGGTCACCCGAGCAGATCTCCGCGTGGTTGGCTCTTAGCTATCCGAATGATCCGGAGATGCGGGTGTCCCACGAGACCATCTACCAGTCGCTGTTCGTCCAGGGCCGTGGAGCGCTGCGGAAGGAGCTCCACACCTGCCTGCGAAGCGGTCGGGCGATGCGAAGAGCCAAGGCCTACACCAAGGGCGGGGTCGGCCAGGGACAGCTCCGCAACATGGTGATGATCTCCGAGCGACCGGCCGAGGTCGCCGACCGCGCCGTGCCCGGGCACTGGGAGGGTGATCTCATCTTCGGCAAGAAGATGACCGCGATCGGCACGCTCGTCGAGCGTCACAGCCGCTACGTCATCTTGTTGAAGCTGCCCCACGGGAACTCCGCCGAGTCGGTCCGCACCGCACTCGCGAAGCGCATCGTCACGCTTCCCGCCCAGCTCCGCAGATCGATCACCTGGGACCAGGGAAAGGAGATGGCCGAGCACGTCCAGTTCACGATCGACACCGGGGTGCAGATCTACTTCTGCGACCCGAAGAGCCCCTGGCAACGCGGCAGCAACGAGAACACGAACGGCCTCTTGCGCCAATACCTGCCGAAGTCAACGGATCTCTCGCAGTGCACCCAACGCGAGCTCGATGCCATCGCCCGTTCCCTCAACAACAGACCTCGACAGACGCTCGAGTGGGTGACACCATCTCAGGCGTTCGCCAAGGCTGTTGCGTTGACCGCTTGAGTGCGCAGCGGATCAGCGCGACGGATATCTCCAACGTCTGGCGTCCGATGGCATTCCCGATGGGCTCCGGCACCGGCGAGCGTCGCCGCGACGGCCGTCAGACGGGATTGCCGCCCCGCTGGACGCCGAACGCCCCGGAACGTCTACTCGTAGGTGACGGAGAACGAGGCGCCCTGCGGCTGGCTCGGCGTCGCCTCCGCCGCGCCGCCGGATGTCTGCATCTCGATCGCGTCGGCGTAGGTGAGCGCGCCCGTCGGGGCGACCCGGAGGTTGGTGAACGTCACGATCCCGAAGTCGGCGAGCGGGGTGAGGTTCGAGCTGCCCTGCACGCCGGAGTCCTCGGCAACCCACTCGGCGGAGGACCCGGCGTAGACGGCCGACTCGCTCGCGGTCGCGCTCTGGCCCGAGGTCACGTCCGTGACCGTCGCCGTCCACGTCCCCGAGGACGACTGCTGGACCTCAGCCGAGATCACGTCGCCCGCGTTCACGGTGAATTGCGGCTGCCAGGCGTAACCGAGCGCCCCGTCGCTCCACACAGCGAAGTTCGACTGCGATCCACCGGAACACGTCGACGAGGTCCCCACCTGGAACAGATCAGCGGGATCGACCCAGCCGTTGACGCCGACCCAGTCCGACGTCTCCCCGCTCGGAACGACGGCACAGTTGAGCGTCGGGACGGTCCACCCTCCGCTCACGACCTGGTATCCCCCACCCGTCAGCACGTAACCGGACCAGTTCGTGGAGGCAAGGCCGGGGGTCGCCGCCGGGGTGGTCGTCGTGGTCGTCGACGGGCTCGGCGAGGAAGAAGAATCCGTCGACGAGTGGGCCGGCGTCGGCGAGTCGGTGGTCGACGTATGGGCCTTCGTCGAGGATGCACGGGTCGGCGAGTGGGCCGGTGACCGTTTCGCCGCGACGGTCGTCGGCGGGACCGAAGTCGTGGTGGGCGCGACGGTCGTCGGCGGGACCGAGGTCGTCGTGGGCGCGACGGTCGTCGGCGGAACCGAGGTCGTCGGCGGGACCGAGGTCGTCGTGGGCGCGACGGTCGTCGGCGGGACCGAGGTCGTGGTCACGGTGGTGGCCGACTGCGTCGCAGCCTCCGACCCCCGCGTCGGTGGCCGCCACACGGCGGCGACTTCTTGCAAGCTGAGGAGCCCACCGGACGGTGTAGTCGGAGTGGCCGGCAAGACGAAGTGCGGGTTGAGCTCGGAGATTGCGCCGGACGACACGACGTCGGCTCCGCCGATGCCGCCGATCTCGACCACCGCGATCGCCAGCGCCACCGCGATGCCGCCGCCCATGCCGAGCCGCCGAGCGTTGCGGTGTTCCGGATTGAGGTGGTGACCTCCCGGATTCGGCGCGTTTCCGTCAGGTGGCCACTCTCTGTGGCACCACTCTGCGCGACGTTGCGACGCGGTGCTCTTCCGCACATGAGCATCGTCTACCTACCGGTGCTACCAGCACAGACACGCCTAAGGCCATTTGAGATGCCCCACCCGAGCTAGCAAGGGCTGGTCAACATGTGCTACGCCAGGATCACCTTCCGTACTCAACGCCTCCGCAGCATCTCTCTTTGTGGTGACCTCGTCACGCTACGCGTTGACTGCTGGACCCTCATGAGCACTCTGCGTGGCTGGCGGAACCGAGGCGGGAAACCGTCGACGCGGACCGTCGAAGGGCACCGGCACGCGCAGCTACCGCCCGCGGACCTCATCTCGGCGCCGTCCGCTCTCGGGTGGCGAAGGACCGGGTCCGCATCGGCGCCCAGTAGGAGGCCCCTCGCTGCTCTTCCGGCGGACTCGGGTCCGGCGGTCCGCTCGCCGTGGCAGGTGGGACTAGCCGCGAAGGCCGTCCCCACCATCCGCGATACCGGGCTTCAATTCATCCCCCATCCCGAGGGGGCGTCCGACGTAGCCGGCAAGAGACCGCCAGCCCAGGCCCACGGTCACGAGGAGGGCGACCCCCGACAGCCCGAAACTTTCACGAGGACCGACGGCATCGGCGACCCACCCAACCACCGGACTCGTGATCGGTGACGTTCCGGGCAGTGCCATGGTCCAGATGCCCATCATCCGACCCCGCATCGCCGGTTCGGTCTCGATCTGGACGAGTGTGTTCGCCCGCGCGATGAACCAGATCGAAACACATCCCGTCAGGGCGATTCCGGCGATCGCGAATCCCAGCCCGATCGCGCACGCCGTCGCGAGGACACATACCCCGGTGCCCAGGGCGAGCCACGCCACGCTGCGCCCTGACGGTCGATGCTTGCTCGAGGCGGCGAGCAATGCGCCCGGGAGCGCGCCGAGGCCGAACACCGCCATCATCAGCCCGTAGCCGCCGCTTCCGAGGTGGAACACCTTCGTCGTGAGAAGCGGCATCGCCACCCCGAGATTGAAAAGCATGCCCGAGGCGGCAGCCAGGAACACGCAGGTTCGGATCGCCGGGAAGCTCCACGCGTAGCGGAACCCGGCCCGGAGCTGCCCCTTGCGTGCCGCAAATTCTGATCCGACGTACTTCGGGCTCACCGTGCGGTTGACGAGCAGCACGGCGAGCGGCACAACGTAGGAGGCGGCGTTGAATTCGAAACAGGGAGCCTCGCCCACCGTCGCCAGCAGGACTCCCCCGGCGGCGGGACCGAGCACGCGGGAGGTGTTGAGCACGACCTCATACAGGCTCACCGCGCTCGCGAGCCGTTCCCGGCCGACGAGTTCGACGACGTAAACCTGGCGCGCCGCCGCGTCCGGCGCGTTCACCATCCCGGTCACCGCGGCGAGCAGGAAAAGCATCCAAAGCCGAACCGTCCCGGTGGCGACGAGCACGGCGAGCAGGCTCGAGAGCCCGATGAAAAGGCTCTGGGTCACGATGAGCAGTCGCCGCCGGTCGACACGGTCGACGAGCGCCCCCGCCCACGATCCGCCGAGAAGGAGCGGCAGCAGCGAGCACGACGTCATGAGACCGAGGTCGATCCCTTTCCCGGTCAGCCTCAGCACGAGCCACGCCATCGCGACCGACTGGGTCATCGATCCCGAGGCAGAGAAGATCTGGCTGAAAAACCAACGCCGGAAGACCGGCTCGTCGAGCGAACTGAAAGCGCGAAGCAAGTTCGGTCGTGATCTCCCTCCCGCCGAGGCACCGTCGGGAGGTGCAGGTCTCATGCCGTCATTGCCGCGCGCGACCAGGTCTCCGGTCGCGCGGCGGGCGCCTTTCCGATTAAGGGGTCGATACATCGCGGTCGGCCCGATCGTACGGGAAGGAACCAGCGTCCCAATGAATCGCCCAGATCTCGCCCGATCTGCCGCTGCGCCGCCTTTGCCGCCCACCAATGCCGCAGCCCCACGCCGCGCCGCGGTCCCCGCTGGTCGACTCGGGCGCCGGGCACGGTTTGGTCAGGCGGATAGTCCCCGGACCGGGCCAACGGGCGCCGGGATCGAGGGATCAACGAATGATCGTCACCCCTCCCGGACGAAACTCGAACCCTTGATCAGCGCCAGCTCCCGATCTGCCACCGTGATCCGGATGCGGTCCACCCCTCCCGCGAGCGGTACGAGGACCGCGGAAGGATGTGCCCCGACGGTCACATGACGAATCACGTCCCCGTTGCGCACGGTGACGTGCACGGTGCGCTCGCTCGGCAAGCCCGCCTCCAGGACGAGCTTCATCTGCCAGGAGCTGTCCGGCGCGACGACATCGACGTGGAGCGGGAGTCGGGACACACCGGTCTCGCGGAGGGTCGGCTGGTACGTCCCCCCTCCCCCGACGTAGTAGACGCGCACGAGGTCGGGGTGACCGAGGAGCTTCGTGACCGTCGTCGGGAGGAAGCTCGTGTACCGCTCCAGCGTCCAGAAGGTCCCCGGGTTGTTGACGAGAAGCGAGTCGTAGTAGCCCGAGAACGACAAGGCGAACCCGATGGCGCAGCTGTAGACGATCAACACGGCCCCGAACGCCTTCATGACCCTCCTGCCCCAACCCCGCCCACCGCGGAGCGCGCTCCACACGAGGAGTGCCGGAATGAGGAGGAGCGACAGGTAGTCCGCCTCGTACTCCTGGGTGACGTCCCAAATGGCGAACGCCACGGTCAGCAGGCCGAGCACCCCGAGGGCCGTGAGCGCGAGCAGGACGGCACGGAACTCGCGGCTCATCCGATCCCGCAGACCGACGAAGGCGATCCCGCCGAGCAGGACGACGAAAGGTGTCGTGTCGAGGAAACCTCCGATGGCCTCGATGGAGTAGCCCGCCGGCAGGCTTGCCGGAAGAGGGAAGTTCGTCAGTCCGACATACGGGAAGCTGAGGGTGAAGTAGATCGGCTTGAACACCATGTAAGTGAGGCCCGGTCTCAGGTAGCGCAGCGAGAAAAGATGGAGGTTGCGCGTGTAGACGCCACCGAGGCTGTACTCGTTGCCGTACTGGAAAGGCGATCCGAAGCGGGCGTAGTTGTAGGCGAGTGCGAGGAGTAACACGACTCCCAACGGCACGAAGATAAGCGACCCGTAACTGAGCACCTGTTTTGTGCGCCGGTTCGCCGTGTCGTGCAGGACGACGACGAAGACGAGGGCAGCGGCGAGCAGCGTCACCGGGATGAGCACCGCCCTCGCCCCGAAGGCGAGACCCAGGCACAGGCTGCCGAGCCCGAGTCGCCAGGCGACGAGGCGCGATCGCAAGCAACCGCTCGCCAGGAGGTAGAGGGCAAGCATCAGAAACGCGTAACCCGAGATGATCTCGACCTCGTAGACCGCTGGACGGCGGAGCATGAACGGCACCACGCTGCACAACGCGAGCGCCGCCAGCGCGACGGCAACCGTCCAAAGGGACGTCCCAGGCAGGAAACGGTCGAGCAGGGTGAGGAAGAGGAGCACGGCGAAGAACAACCCGACGCAGGCGAAGATCACCGCCGCCAGGCTGACCGGCATGTCCCCGACGCCGAGGGCGCGCCACGGCAGGAACAGCGTGACAACCGGCGTGACCCCCCACCCGATGTAGAAGTGGCCGTGCCAGAGGATGAGGTCGTGGTACTGGTGCTGATAGGCGCCGTTCTCGCTCGACAGGTACGGATTCGCCAGCCTGAGGAGCCCCTTCGGCGGTTGGTAGAGCATGTCGAGGTGGCCGGCGAGGAAGCTGTCGGTGAGCTGGTTGTAGTAGTCGGGTATCCCCGAGGGGCCGCTGGAGACGGCGGTCCACCAGTAGTAGGGAAACACGACGCAGTAGAACAGCGTCACAACGACGCGCTGACGCGTGGTCAGTGATCGGAGCGTCGGGATGATCGAGTGCCCGAGAAGACGGCCTTCTTCCCGCGATGGCGCTGCGTCCACGAGCGCCATTCGAGCACGCACGCCGCCCGGAAGGTGTGCTTTCGGCGAGAATCTCCCGCCTCAAATGACGCGCTCGGATCGGCGATCGCCTGGAACACGGCGTGAGCCCTCTTCCGCTCGCTCTCCTCTCGAGTCGTCATCTGTTCGATCACGGCATATGACGCTGCACCCCGGAATCCAAACGGGCGGATCCGAGCTCCAGGCACGGGGCATCCCGTCACAAGTCGACCCCGCCGATGGGCGATGCGACTCGTAACTCAATTGGAACAACGGTTCCATCCCGCCCCGGACCACCAACGGCATGGATCCTGAGTGACGCCGTTATCGTCACCACGGAAATTCGGTGCTCGCGGGAGGGGGACCCGATGACTACTGAGAACGCGAATCTGACCGACGTCCGCGACATGTACTCCGTGCACGAAGCGTTCAGGCGCGGGCTCCGCGACGCACCAGGGCAGCTCGCGGCGGCGCGCGATGGAGACACGGAACGTGCTTCACGCCTTGCGGACTACCTCGGCGAGCTTCTCTGGCTCTTGCACGTTCACCACGGCAGCGAGGACGAGCTCCTGTACCCACTCCTTTGTGAGCGGGCTGCTGAACACCAGGAGCTCTTCTCCCGGATGGACGCCCAACACGTCGCCGTGACGTCGAGCCTCGAAGCAGCCCAGCACGCCGCGAAGCGCTTCGGGGAAACGGGGTCCGCTGCCGACGGCCGAGCCCTCGCCGAAGCCTGCGAGTCGCTCCTCGAGACACTCGACGTTCACCTCAGCCAAGAAGAGGACGAAGTGCTGCCGATCGCCGCACGGGTCGTGTCGCCCGCTGAGTGGGGGGCGCTCCCGGCACACGCGCTCTCGCAGTATCCCGGCACGCGAGTGTGGCTGCCATTTGGGCTTGCGATCGAGGCGATGCCCGCCGACCTGCTCGCGGCGATGAGCGCCGAGCTGCCTCCGCCGGTTTCCGAGATGTGGTTCGGCGGCGGCTCCGACGCCTTCCGCGCAGAGATGGCGGTGATCCGCGGAACGACGGCCTGACGCGGCGCACGCCATGACGCAGGTTGAGCTCAGAAGATCCTCGCCCAGGCCCACTCAGAACCCACCGGGACAGTATCAATGAACCCGTCGGAACTCATCGACAACTACATTGCAGGGCTCACTGATTGGCGCGGCAGTACCCTTTCCCATCTTCGTGCAATTATCCGTGATACCGATCCGGAAATGCTCGAGGAGTGGAAATGGATAGGCACTCCGACCTGGTCTCACAACGGAATAGTCGCGATTGCCAATGCTCACAAGAACAAAGTCAAAGTGACATTTGCCCAGGGTGCGAACCTTCCGGATCCAAGCAACGTCTTCAACAACGGTCTTGGAGGCAACAGATGGCGCGCCATTGATATTTATGAGGGCGACCAGGTTGACGGACCTGCACTGAGAACATTGATTCGGGCTGCAATTGCCCTAAACACTCTCAAGGCGAAGGACAAGACTCCGACGAAATCCGACAAGCCGAGCAAGAAACGAATCTGACCTTCTTCCTAGAAAGCATCCACAAGCGTATGACTCGGGTCGCACCATCGATGAAGTGCCGCGATCACGAACGATTCCAGCCGCGAAGCCTGGCCCGTACGTCAGCTGACGCGTGCAAGCCTCTAATGCGGGCACGCCGGTCAGGATGGCCAAATCTCGACGGTAGTTCCTCGTCAGCTCGTTCGCGGACACCGTCGACGTGGCCGGAAGATTCCGGCCACGTCTGACTTGGTTGGCGCGCTGGACCGAAGATCCATGGGGCTTCTCAAGACCCTCAGGAAGCCTGCCAGACGTCGGTAAATCCGTTGCCCGTCGCGTTGAGCGCCCCGGGAGTGGCAAGTGGAGTCGTGCCGTTCTCCATCTCAATTCCCGTATTGGCGTATGAGCTGATGGGCTCCGAGGAGGAGCCGACGCTCGCTGTGGCATTCGAGAAGGTCACGCTGCCGTAGTCGGCAAGCGAAGTGAGCGAGCAGCTACGGCTGCAGACCTCCGGCCGCTCGACGATCCATTCCGCCGAGGACTTCGACGCGCCCGAGAACGAGATCGGCGTCGAGTAGTTCCAGTGCTGCGTCGAGTCGGCGACCGACAGCGTCCAGCTCGAACCACTCACGCTCACCGATGCGGTGATGGTGTCGCCAGGAGACACCGGGTAGTACCCGGAAGCCGGGTTGAGCTCGACCTCGTAGCCGTTGTCGACCGCGGAGTCGCCGTACATCTCGTACCAAGCGTCGTAAGACGGCGACCCGTTGAGGCAGTCCGCCTCGGTGCCATCCTGCTCAACGGTGTTACTTGAGTACCCATCGATGCCGATCCACTGCGCGGAGTAGGAGCTTGTCCTCCCTGAGCAATTGAGGGTCGGCACGGTCCAGGACGCGCCGACGGCGTCGAAGGTCGCATCGAGGTCCGCGTAGCCGGACCAGTTAGAGGACTTAACGAGAGCGGCGGTCACGGTGAGGGTCACGGTGTTCGTGGTCGCGGAACCAGTGCCGTTGGTAAAGACCGCGTAGAACTCGTCACCGTTCTCCGATGAAGTCGCGGTGAACGAGTATGCCGTCGACGTCGCGCTCAGCGGCGAGAAGCTACTGCCGCTGTTCGTCGACTCCCACCACTGCACCGTGGGTGTCGGCGTGCCGGTCGCCGCGGCAGAGAAGCTGGCCGTCGAGCCCGCCGTCACACTTTCCGAGGTGGGCTCGGAGGTGATCTTCGGGGCAGCTGGTGCGGCGGCACCGACGGTCAGTGTCGCAGCTGTGCTCGTCGCCGAATCGGCGAAGTTGCGGAAGACAGCCTCAAACTCGTCGCCGTTCTCTGCGGCGGACGCAGTGAAGCTGTAGGTCGTCGAGGTCGCTCCGCGGATCGTCGACCAACGGGTCCCACCGTTGGTCGACTGCTCCCATTGGACAGTCGGCGTCGGAGTGCCAGAGGCCGCGGCAAAGAAACTGGCCGTCGAGCCCGCCGCGACCGTCTCGCTTTGTGGTTCGGTCGTGATCGTCGGGGCGACTGGATCGCCACGGCCCGACAAACCTCCGGGGCGAGCCCACGACGGAACTGTGGCTTGCTGAGGGATACCGACGACGCGGTCAGTATCGATGAGGCCCGAAACTCCTTGGGTAGGGGAATGCCCCTTAGCGAGGTGTGTCGTAGCTTGCGCGACAGGCGAGAGTGCGAGCGCTCCCACCGCAAAAGTGCTCGACAGCACAGCAGTTAAGACAGCTCCAACGAGTTTCGACATCTGGCGTCCCTCCACGTCCGAGAGCGTGAAACTGACTGTCACTATATGGGTGGTCGGAGCAGGGTCATGTCGCCGAGGGAGAACCGACGGCACCAAAGAGGGCCTCTTCCGCAGCGGCAGTTCCCTGGCAAACCGTTGACGAAGTGATGACCCCCTGGCAACTGGCTCGCTGCGCGGACTCAGCACCGTCCGGGGTCTCCGAGTAGTTGTTCTCGGTCAGGCCGTCGAGGCTCAGGCCGGCGAACTACCTGATGTCTCTACGTCAGAGGTCATTCGGCTTCTGCAACCACCGCCCAGCCGTGGCCCACCGGGCCGCAGCGGCGAAGACAGCAGCGGCATCGACACGCGCCACTCGAAATCGACTTGCGACTGATTTCTTCGCGATCCCGTCGCTTTCGATCACGTCTGACACCCAAGGCCGCGCCGAATCAGCTGCGTCCGTTGGCCCGGGCGCTCACTTGTCGGGCTGCCGGGATCTGAACCTGGGACCTCTTGACCCTCCAGAGAATTCGAACAGGTATCTGGGTGTCCATCTGAGTCCAGGGAGCGACTCTGACTAGGTGCTTGTGTGCGTTGACGTCTGTCTGCGCCCAGTTGGATCTGAGCGCTTGGCTAAACAAATGCCTACACGCGAAGGTTGTCCGACCAGAATTTAGGACCGCGGTTCCCTTGCGCCGCCTTCGCTTATCCGGGGACCTTGGGGCACGAGCGAGCGTCCCACGGCGGGATGGTGGGGTTCGCCGAGGTCGGCCCCCCGATATTCGGGTTGCTGGTCGGCGGCGGCGCCGCATTCGAACTCGCGGCCGCGGTGGCCGAGCTCACGCCCGAGTTGGCGGTGGCCATTCGGGAACTGGACGCGGCCGTCGCACGCGTCGTCGGTTGATCGACCGAGAGGATCGAGCCGGTGACGACACTCACGTCGGCGCCGCCAGCCGGCGTCCCCTGTCCGAGGACCACGGCCCCGGAGAGCGAGGACATCACCCTTTCCGCCTGTTCGAGATGGGTTCGGCCGTCGTAGAGGACGATCGTCTCGGCGACGGGACCGACGTAGCGGCTGACCCTCGTCGGCACCATGCGGTAGCCGAGCTTGCCGAGCTGCGCGGCAACAGATGCAGTGTTCGTGGCCGAGTTCGTCCCGTCGATCACCGAGACGCTGATCGAGGATGGCGCGAGCTTCCAGCCCGAAGGTGTCGTCCCGAGGAACTGATCGATCGCCTGCTGGTCCTGCGGCTCGCTCGGGAAGATCACGTCGCCGTAGGGAGCGCCCTCGTAGTAGTAGGTGGCGGCGTCATTGATCGTCGGCAACGTGAGCTCAGGAGCGGTGCCGATCTTGGCCTGGCGGTAGTCGAAGGCCAGCTTGACCAGGGTGAGTCCGGAAAGGCCGTCGTCGGTTGTGAGATTCGGGGCGATGGCGCTGACCAAGGCATTGTCCGTGGCTGGGTTGCCGAGACCGCGTGCCTGCACCTGTTGGGCGAGAGTTTTCAGGAACAGGTGCACCCGCAGAATCCGTCCGAGGTCGCCGGTGCCGTCGTAGCTGCCCCCCGAGTCCGGCGTGTACCACGGCCCCTGCGGCGTGTTCGCCGCCTTGATGGCGGCGGGGTTCGGGGTCTGTCTGGCGGTGAAGTAGTAGAGGTGGCGCGCCCGCACGTAGGCGAGCGCTTCGGTGCCGTTCAGGTGGATGCAGCCGGTGCGGTTGATGTACAGGCCCGCCGAAGCGTCGATGAGCTTGTCGGGGAAGTACATCCACAACCCGCCGAGGGCGTTGACGACGTCTTCGAAGGTGGCGAAGTTGAGATCGACGATGTGGTTGATCGGGATCCCGAAGTCCTGCTCGATCGCCTGTGCGAGCTGGTCGGGTCCCTCGATGAGGGCGGAGTCGATCTTGTTGGCGCACAGCCCCGGTGTGTAGCTCCAGGTGCCGCCGCAGAGGCTGTTCCCCGAGCGAGCGCCGGGGACGAAGCTGTCCCGGGGGATCGAAAGCAGCGAGACGGAGTGGTTGGTGGCGTTGAGGTGAGCGATCAGCACGACGTCGGAGTTAACGCCGTTCACGTGTTCGGTCACGCACTCGTACTTGAACACGCCGATGCTGCTCGCGGCGCAACGGCTCGTCGAGCCGATGAGCAAGATGTTCTCGGTCGGTCCCTTCACGGCCAAGGTTGTCCCGTATCCGTTGAAGTGATGGATCTGTCCGAGGCGATAGATCGTGTAACCCGCGGTGGCGGCAACGATCACGACGATGAGAAGGACGATGGCGATCGCGCTGCGCGTCCCCCAGACGCGGGCGCGGGAACGGCGCGCGAGCTTTCTGCGATGTCGCGCTCGCCAGGCGCGGTAGCGGCCTGACTCCCCCTCTCGCAAGCCTTCACCGTTCGCGACAACAGATTCGTTGCTGTCAGAGCCGTCATTCATACGGTCATCGCCCACGATGCCTCACGGCAGAACGCTAGCGAGACTGTTGGTTGGCGCGTCGTCGTCTTCACGGCGCAACGTGCTTTTCTGGGGCCCAGTCACCGATGGCTGATCCCTGAGAACTGTCAACGCGTCAACGCGGCAATGTGCCGAGGCAGAAACGGCGACATACCAGCACCGAGAGTCGCCGGTACCATCATCGTTGTGGTGCAGTTGCTCGTTGCACTCAGAAGTTGGGCAGGGCTCGTCCCGGGCGACCCCAGGAGCAGGTCATGGATCATCGGCTGAGACCGGGCGTGGTCTCTCGGCTGGTCTTTGTTGCGGCAGCGGTCTGCTTGTTGGCGGCCGCGTTGGCTTTCGCCATACCTGCTCTAACCAGGGAGCATGCGCCGGAGGCCGCTCGAGGCGGGCCTGGCACCACCAACCCCCCAGGGGGGCCCGCCGCCGGCGTGCCGGTCGACCGAGCTCTGTTCCAGGCCGGGTCGTGCAGGCTGTTCGCTCCCACCAGCGGTAACCGCCACCAGACGGTCTTCCTCGATGCCGGCCACGGCGGTGTCGACCCAGGCGCGACGGGGAAGACGGAGGCTGGCCGAACCGTCTACGAGGACGATCTCGCTCTGCGCGTCGAGCTGGACACGCTGGCGCTCTTGCGATCCGATGGATACACGGTGGTCGTGTCGCGGACCGCCGACTCGCTCGTCGGCCGCCTTGGGTCCCAAGACTTCTCCGGCGGGGTCCTCACTCCGCAAGGCGTGCACGACGACGTGGCGGTGAGAGACCGGTGCGCCAACCTGGCTCATGCTGTGGTCCTGGTCGGGATTTACTTCAACGCGGGCGGCACTCCGCAAAATGCTGGCTGCATCTCTGCTTATGACCGTGCACGCACGTTCTGGCGCGAAAACCTCCGCCTGGCCCGCCTGCTCCAAAGCGATGTCCTTTCCGCTCTCAACTCCCACGGTTGGGGGGTGCCGAACGACGGCGTGATGCCAGATGTCGGCTTGGGTGCACCGGCACTCGATGATGCTGCTCAGGACTACGGGCATCTCCTCTTGTTGGGACCGGCCGCGCCTGGATGGTTCTCAACCCCGAGCGACATGCCCGGGGCCCTCATCGAGCCACTCTTTGTTACCGACCCCTTCGAGGCGTCGATCAGTGTCAGCGCCATCGGTCAACAGGCCATGGCCAGTGGGATCTCACACGCCATCGAGCAGTATCTCGCTCCGGGTGCTGCCAACCCTGCCTCGCCGTGACACCTTGAATGAGCCGTTCACGGCGGACGGCAAAGGCGCGCCTGCTGCGGCTCGTCCTCACGGTGGTCGTCTTGGTCGCAGCCGTAGTGCTCGCTGGGCTCGGATACGAGCTCGCTCTGCCAGGCGTGGGGAACGCTGAGGCCCGCGTAGCCGCCCTCGTGCGTGCCCACCATGGGGTAATCGGGCCCTTGCCTGTCCCGGCCAAACTCGGGGCGGCGGTGGTCGCGGTCGAGGACGAACACTTCTACTCCAACGTCTTCCTGAACGTTTTCGACGGCGAGGCACGTGCAGCGCTGGCAACCCTGCACACGAGCGGCGACCCGGGTGGGAGCACCATCGCCCAGCAGTTGGCCAAGCAGCTCTACCCCATGTCGAGCGGGTTCGGCGCCACTTTGGAGCAGATCGGCCTCGGAGTGAAGCTCGCACTGAGCTACTCCAAGCCCGAGATCCTGAATATGTATCTCAACGCGGTCTACTACGGCAACGGCTACTGGGGCGATGTGGCGGCCGCCAGGGGTTACTTCGGCGTCAACCCGGACGAGCTCACCTGGGCGGAAGCGGCCATGCTGGCGGGCTTGCCCCAAGCTCCCTCCGCCTATGACCCCGTCGTGCACTTCGCGCTCGCCAAGCTGCGCCAGCATCACGTCCTTGACCAATTGGTCGTCAACCATCTTCTGACCGAAGCACAGGCCGATGCTGCCTACCGGACCCCCTTACCATTGCGGCGCCATTGACGCCGATGCTGGGCGCGTAGTCGAAGCAATCTGACCTGACCTCCTGAAATCGGTCCATCACCCGTGAGCGCCACGACGCCCACGAAGAGGACACGCACTGCGGGCATGATCACACCCCGCATACTCAAAGTGCCTGATTGAGACTTCTGGTGAACGCTTCGATGACTTCGTAGCGTTCTGAGGTCCCTGGCGGGATCGCTCACAAAGTGCCTGCCGGTGGCTCCGGCCACCTGGCTTCCGACCGAAGAGCGCCTCGCCAGGGCCTCCCCGCGGAGTGGCTCGCAAGAGGAACGTGCACGACCGTCGCAATCAGGAGTGCCCCCGCGGTCCCCACCACCACGACCAGGAGGTGCTCCATGACGGTGATCATCGGGGTCGACCCGCACAAGGCGACCCACACCGCTGTCGCGATCGGTCGCGACGAGCGCGAGGTCGCGTCCATCACGGTGCGCGCGACGAGAAACCAGGCGACCAGGCTGCTGTCGTGGGCCGAGCCGCTCGGTCCGCGGACGTGGGCGATCGAGTCGGCCGGCGGCCTCGGCTACCTCCTCGCCCAGCAGCTCGTCGACGCCGGCGAGGACGTCATCGACGTGCCGGCCACGCTGGCGTCGCGCATCCGCGTGCTCGCGACCCGTCGCTCGAACAAGAACGACCCGAACGACGCACTCTCGGTCGCGATCGCCGCGCTGCGAGCACCGGCGCTGCGATCGGTGAAGCCGGCCGACCACTCCGAGGTGCTCCGGCTGCTCGCCAAGCGCAACAAGGACCTCGGCAACCTTCGCACCAAGGTCGTCTGTCGGCTCCACGCCCTGCTCGCCGACCTCACGCCGGGCGGGATCTCCAAGGAGATGAACGCCTCTGACGCCGTCCGCCTGCTCGACCGGTTCGATCCTGCGACGCCGGTCGAGCAGACACGCTACGAGCTCGCCCTCGAGCTCTGGAGGACGTCCGCCGGCTCGACGCGCAGCTGAAGGAGTCCCACCGCCGGATCACGATCGCGGTCAAAGCCTCGGGGACCTCGCTCACCGACCTCTACGGCATCGGCCCGATCATCGCGAGCGAGATCGTCGGCTACGCCGGCGACGCCCGCCGCTTCGCCGGCCGGGACGCCTTCGCCGCCTACAACGGCACGGCACCGATCGAGCTCTCGTCGGGCGGCCGCGTCGTGCACCGGGTGTCGCGACGCGGCAACCGGCAGCTCAACCACGCCATCCACATGGCCGCCATCTGCCAGATCCGCCAGACGGGGTCGGACGGACGCGCCTACTTCGAGCGCAAGGTCGCCGAGGGAAAGACGAAGAAGGAAGCGATCCGTTCGCTGAAGCGCCACGTCAGCAACGCCGTCTACCGCCAGCTGCTGATCGACGCCGAACGCGCGAACAAATAGCGGGCCCGGGAGGACAATCGGGAGCGTCTCGGTCGCCAGCGCGGTCGGCTTCACATCCCTGATGGCCGGCTCTTCGGCGAAGTCACTCCCGGACCCATCGAAAGCCTATGCACCTTCGGCGGCCGACGCCGGGTCGACCTCGCGCGCTTCGATGCTGGCGAGAACTGCCCCCTTGACACAAAGAGGATTCGGTTGCGATCGGTTAGCCCGGTGGGGCTCGATGACGTGAGACCATCCCGTGTTTCCATCTGGGTGATCCCTTTGGATGTCAAAGAACGCCGCCGGTTCGGCGTCACACAGAAACGTGAAGCCCGTGCCAAGTCTCAAGTCGCTAGTCCTGTCGCTCGTCTGTCGCTCGTCCGAGACCGGCAACAACGGATCTCCATCTCGAGAATCCGAGCGACCCGTCAGACGGGGGCGCTCCCCGTGACCTGAGACTTCTACGTCCGGCTGCCGGGATTTGAACCCGGGGCCCCTTGACCCCCGGGTGACTCGAACGAGAATCCGGGCGTCCATCAAAGTCCACAGAGCGACTCTGACCAGGTGCTTGTGTCCCCTGACGCCTGTCCACGTCCAGTCGAGTCTGAGAACCTGGCTGCACGAATGGCTACACGCACAGGCTGTCTCAGTGCCTCGCCGCTAACTGTTCACCCTCATGAGTGCCACCTTGGCCCTCCTCTATGCGGTGTCCAACGATCCCGGGAGCGCGTCAGATTGACCGTGCGCTTCGGGCTCTCCACGAGCGCGCAGCACGTCGACTGAGATCCTCCGGAGAGTGAATCCGGAGTCTCGTCCTAGGGCATAGATAACGACACGAATAGTGCCCTTGACCGGCACTTATACGGGTAATCCACTTATACGGGTGATCCGCCAGTTCGGCTGACCGCTCGGGGAGACTTTCTCCGAGCGGGGAGGCCAGAACAGGAGGACGACCGTGGTCTTTACCCCGCAGCTGTCTCGCACCGCCCGCGAAGGAGGCGGTGTCCGTTACGAGCTCGGTCACGAGCTGATCGACGCGTTCTTGGAGTTCTGTTCGGGCCGCGCCCGTCCGAACACGGTTCGCGCCTACACGCACGACTTGAAGACGTTCTTCTCGATCGTCGCGAAGGACCCGATCGACGTGACGCCGGCCGACGTCATCAAATTCGTCACAGCACAGCAAACGGCTCGGCCCGGCGCAGAGAACGTCGTCCGCTTCCCCGACGCTTCGTCGGGGCTCGCACCGGCGACGGTTATGCGTCGGCTGGCGGCCGTCTCCGCGTTCTATGGATATCTGCTCGCCCGAGCCGACACTCCGATCGAGACCAACCCGGTGCCGCGCGGCCTGCCGACACGGCGCAACAGAAGAGAGCTGCGAGGCGCGCCGTTGGTGAGGGGCGTGCGTCGCCTGCCGCGGATCCTCGATCCAGAAGAAGCGATCGCCCTCCTTGCGGCGCTGCGGACACGCCGCGACAGAGCGATCGTCGAAGCGATGCTGTTGGGTGGGCTTCGCCGCTCCGAGGTGCTCGGGCTCCGCCTCGAAGACATCCGGCTCGGTGAGTGCCGTGTCTTTGTCGCCGAAGGAAGGGGCGGCCACGAACGCCTCGTCCCGTTGTCGCCGACGTTCTTTTCGACCTTGGCCTCCTACTTGGAGAGCGAACGACCGGAAGAGGCGACGACGGACCGGGTCTTCGTCGTCCTGAAAGGCCCGCGCCGCGGCGGCCCACTGTCAACCGAGGGGCTCGACGAGGTCATCGCCTCGGCGAGAAGACGGGCCGGGCTCGCGCACGGCACCTGCCACGAGCTCCGCCACACCTGTCTCACGCGCCTTCGCGAAGCGGGCATGTCACTCGAAGCGCTCCAGGCACAAGCCGGCCACCGCTCGATCGCCTCGACCCAGATCTACCTCCACTTAGGCGCCGACTGGCTGGCTGCCGAGTACCGGCGGGCGGCCGACGTGCTCGAAGCCGAACTCGTCGCCGGGGCGATCCGATGAGTCGCGCCGCGGCGCCAACGACGTCACCCGTTGCACTAAAGGTGCCTTCCCGCCCCGCTCCGAGGAGATCGAGGACACCCGGTGTCATCGGCATGCCCACACCGCCCGTGCCCCGCTTCACACCGGTGCTGACCTGGGACGAGATCTCAAAAAGGGCGCCACGGATCGCCTCGACGATGACGAGCTACCTCGACCAGATCGCGGTGTCGTCGAGGCCTGGCACGGTCGAGGCGGCCAACCTCGCTCTCCGGGTCTTCTGTGACCACCTCATCGAGGTCGACCCAACGTGCGACGCGGTGGCCGGGATCGGACGGCACCACATCGAGTCCTACAAGCTCGCCTTGGCCAAGCGGCCTGGCAAGGACCCCGGCAAGCCCGCCTCGGTGGCGACGATTCGCCACAAGTTGGGGATGCTGCGCACGTTCTTCGAGCGCATCATCGAGTGGGACTACCCCGACGCCCCGCGCAAGGTGCCGATCTTCGCCGGCGACATCCCGAAGGCTGACGAGCCGCTGCCGCGCTTTCTGGACGACCCGACTTACGCGAAGTTCATGGCGACGCTCGCCAAGGACACGAACCTTCGCCGCCGACTCATCGTCGAGCTCCTCGCCCGCACCGGGATGCGCGCCGGCGAGATCGGCGGCCTTCGTGACGACGCGGTGTTCCGCCTCGGCGGCGAACACTGGTTGCGGATCCCAATCGGAAAGCTCCACAACGACCGGACGGTGCCGCTCCACCCGGTCCTCGTCGAGCTGATCGAGGACTACCGAGAGCGAAGAGGCCCGAGCCCGTCGGGGCTCCTGGTGGTGCGCAACGACGGACAGCCCTTCGACCGTCGCACGATCCACCGCTACGTGGGGTCGGTCGCGAAGCGCGCCGGGATCGGCCACGTCCACCCCCATCAGCTGCGCCACACGCTCGCCACGCATTGCATCAACCGGGGAATGAGCCTCGAAGCGATCGCGGCGATGCTTGGTCACCGTTCGCCGCGCATGACGCTCGTCTATGCGCGCATCTCGAACGACTCTGTCGCCGAGCAGTACTTCCGAGCCACGCGGGTCGTCGAAAGTGTCGGCGTCCCGCTTTGCGTCGACGACGACCTCGGCGCTCAGACCCACCGTCGCCAGTTGGCGGACGGCCATTGCACCCGCCCCGCGCAGCTCGACTGCAGTTACCAGACGATCTGCGAGGGTTGCGGGTTCTTTCAGACCGACGAGGAGTTCCTGCCCCTCCTTCGCCGCCAACGCGACAACGCGGAAGCTCTCGCCGACTTCGAGCGAGCCCACATCTTCAAAGAACTCGTTGAAGGATTGACGAAGGAAAGTTGACCGGGCAGCTCCCGCGAAAGGTTGGACACGCGAGCCAGGACGTGGTTGCATCGTTGAAGCCGAAGCCTGAAAGATCACCCGTGTAACGGCACGAGTGGGGCGGTCTGCAAACTCCTCTTGTCAGGAGATCCCTGACAGCGTAAGGTGCGTCCTGACAACAGAAGACTGCCGACGCAAGGACAAACTCGTGGCCGTCACCGAAGGGGGCGTAACTGCATCCTGCTCGTTTTGCCTGAAACCGAGCAACGAAGTTGCGAAGTTGGTCGCTGGTCCGGGGGTCTTCATCTGTGATGAGTGCGTGGAACTATGTCGCCAGGTCATCAGCAGCCCACCCTCTTTGCCACCACGCATGACATCTTGGGAAGAGGACCTTGACCTCGACGGAGTACTTGCGAGCCTCCCTCGGATGGCGGCCGCAGGTGCGCAGGTCGAACGGAATCTCTCCCGCTTCGTGAAGAGGGCGAGAGAACTTGGTGCCACGTGGGCTGCCATCGGAGCGTCCTTGGGAATGGCTCGACAGTCAGCGTGGGAGCGATTCTCTGGCGAGGAGTAGTTGCCTGTCCCCCTGCCCCATATCGCCGGTTCGGCGCGCCCGGGCGGAGCAGCAGCAGATGCCCGCCCAAAGATCGCGCCGAAGCCTCCAGCCCAACGTCGGGGCGGTCTGTCGGTGGGTCAAGTAGCCCATTCGAACTGGTGCTCCCCGACAAAGTCAGCAGTCGTATGCTGACTCGTGTGATTGATCCCGACACGAAGGACTGGATGTGGATCCTCGAGCGAGCCTGTCCCGAGTGCGGCTTTGACGCAAGCAAGTGCGAAGCTGAAGATGTCGCCGGTCTAATTCGAGACAACGCGCAGGTATGGGAAAGATTCCGGCGCAATGGCACCATTCGACCGGGTCGTCCCAACGAATCAACGTGGTCGACTCTGGAGTACGCATGTCACGTGCGCGACCTCTATCGGATCTACAGAACACGGATCGAACGCATGCTGACTGAAGACGATCCGCTGTTTGAGTATTGGGACCAGGACACCGCCGCAATCGCTCATTCCTACGAGCAACAAGCTCCCGAGGTGGCCGCTGCTGAGCTCGCCCTTGCCGCCGAGTCGATGGCGTCAGCGCTCGACGGAGTGTCTGGTCCGTCCTGGCTTCGATCCGGCCGTCGAAGTGACGGGGCGTCCTTCAGCGTTGACACTCTCTCCCGTTATATGATCCACGATCCCATCCATCACGCCTGGGATGTGCAAAAGCAGCACTCTTAGCACACCGAGCACACTTCGTACGCCCCATATACCCCAGGTGCGTGATGGAATCAACTGATGCCCGATCGGCTTTGGGACAAGTCCTTGGTGCTCGTTCGGGAGCGCATTTTCCGATACCGGGTCTCCTGCAGCTCTGGTTGACATCCTTCTTGCGGGGGCCACCTCACGAGAAATATGGAAGCCATGCGAGAGAAGGTCCCTCCGGAATTCAAGCGAGATGTCGTCACGGTCGCCCGTCGAGGTGATCTCTCGATCGCTGAGGTGCCGTCGGACTTCGACATCTCAGTCCAGTCGGTGCGGCGTCGGTGTGAATGCTGATCGAAGACAGGAGCGCGCGCCAGTTGGAAATCGGAGCACTCTCCCCCGAGGAGATCTCGCGAATCCCTCACGAGGTCTGTGTTCTCAGCCAATCGCATGACCTGTACACACATCTCGAATGTGGCTGAATGCAACGACCACGACTAAGTGGGCCTGAGATTCGATCTCCATGATTCGGATGGGAGAAGTCGATGGCCCAGTCGACCACAGCATGACCTATTGACTTCGCATGCACGACATGATTCACCTTCTCGCGTGCGCAACGACGATCGGCTAGGTGGGACCAACTCCCGATGCACCGAGCAATCGCGCTTCTGGATCGTCGGCATCACGAAGCGGTCTCAGCGAGGTTGAATCTGCATCATCCAGACCAGGCTACTGAAACGTCCATTGGCTGAAGAAAGTCGGTTCCCTGCTTCTCATACTCGACGGTCCACGGCTCGTGTCCCACGTCGAGCGGACCAGCAGCACTGCCGGAGGCGCAGTAGTAGACCATTTGGACGTCGTCGATGGCGGCGTTCGCTCCTGTACCCAGAAAGCACTTGTCGTCGTTGACAAGTTCGATCGCCCAACTGCGTGCAGTGCTCACTGTTGAATTGACCGGATTCGCCTCTGACAGAGGCAACACTTTCGTGAGACGCAAGAGGACGACCTTTCCGTTCCAAGGCGCCGGGTCACAAGCAAGGTCCACCACGTTCGCCGAGAACTTCGGGGCAAAGCAAGGGTCCAAGATTTCGTTGCTGGCCACGCATCGCCACGCATTTTGTTCGTCGACGGCGATCGAACCCGTCCAGCAGGAACCCGAAACTCGCTTTACGACCGAGATGCCCGAGCTGAGCGAACCGTTCGGCCGCCAAGGGACGAACACTCTGACCATCGTCTGAGTCGAACTCGGTGCCTTTGTCCCCCACCACCGTTTGACCGACTTGAGGTTGAACGTATGGACGCTGCTCTTCAGCTTCTCGTGGCGAGCTTGAGCGGCGTTGCTCGGAATGAACAGATCCTCACCTGCCGAGAGCTTCACAGAACTTCCAGACGCTCGGTTGACGACGACACACCTCCCCGAAATGACGTAAACCGACACACCTGCGCTCGTTGCTCTTACCTCGACATTGGTGATCCCTACAGCCTTTGCGAGATGGGCGAGTCGCGAACTTCCTCCGCTCGCGGTCGTGTCAACGGGGGCAATGATGTCTTGCCCATCTCCGGCTTCGAGTATCTGAGCGACCTTGGGAATGGAGCCGTTGAATACCTTCTGTTCCAGATCGACGACACCGACGCCGAGAACGAGTATCGCGGCAGCAGGCGCTCCGACCGCGGCGAGGACGAGGCCTACCGCCACGAACGGCAGAAAATGAATCGCTGCCGCGCTCGCGCAGTCAGAAGACGCCGTCTCGCATTCTGCGAGGCCCGTTGACGTGAGTGCCCCGACGGTTGACGTCACCGTCGTGTCGGGACCGAGCGTGTCAGCCGACTGGGTCACCGGATCCGAATAGGCCGCGTAACCCGAGTTGGTCATGACCGTGGCGCCCTGAGCCAAACTGCTAGAAGTCCCTAGCGTCTTGCCATCTTGGACCTCGGTCACACCGTCGCTCGAAATGCCGGGCAGGGATCCGGGAGCGCAGATGTTGATGGCCCCTCCCACGGCCGTGTCCGAGATCGCATGGCACGGTCTCGGTGCTACCGGTGGCGGTACCGAGATGGCGGGGAGCGGAGATGAAGGAGGAGAAGGCGGCGAGGCGATCTTCGTCGTGGTGGTCGTTGACGAACCCGTCGTGCTACTCGGGGCCTTCGTCAGCGTGAACGTTCCCACGTTGGCGATCGTGGCCGAGCCACCCTTTTGCAGCGTCCCCAGCGGAAAGCTCGCCGGATAGGCCCTGGACGGTATCGCAGGCAGTGGCTCGGGCGTGGAGATTCCAGCGCACGTCGTCGTAAGGGTGCTCGGCACAAACGATTCGGAAACGTCCCATGCTCCAACCACATTGGCACCTTCGACTGTTCCCGAGAACGTCCCGCTCACATCGACAGAGACGGTAGACGGTGAATTGGTGCATCCGGCAGCCGCAGGTATGTTGAACGACACACGGATACCAAAGCCACCTTTCGCCTGCCCACTGCTGTAGATCGTCATCGTCCAGTCGCCGCTCACATCCACGCCATCGGCTGAGTACCTGATGGTCCCGGTATAGGTTCCCGGCTGAATGCTTTCTCGATAGAGACGACGATTCACGCTCACGTCTCGGATCGCAAATGATGCGAAACCGTCGCCGAGCGATGCAATCGGCTTCGAAACGTCGTAGGCATTAAACGCCGCCGAGCGCGCGGCCCCATGCGTATCGAATGGTGCGACCGTTCGGCTCGGAGGCACGGTGCGCGCAGCGCCTCCGGCGACCGGAATGATCAGGACTCCTAACGAGACGATTGTCACAAAGGTGCATCCGACTACGAACGCCGAACGCTTCCTCGACATGTGCCCTCCTCGACTCGAAGGCTTCGCCACCGTTCAGTGAGGGCGCTGTTTAGTGCTCACTTGGAGGCAACCCCAACGACCTTCATACGTTCTTGCTCCGCGTGCTAGACGGTCCCCCGACGATTGTTCTGAGACCGTTGCTAGGACAGATCCCGAGGATAACGCGTATCGCGCGAGATCGTCCTTGCCTTCAGAACCCACCATCCCTGGAATACCAATCGCGACGAGCCGCTGACGTATTGCGTTGATCGCGTTGCGAACGGTGTGGGACGAAAGGTTGAGTCGCTCGCAACCTAGCGATAGCTCGCCAGAGGCAGCCGTCTAGATGAGATGGCTCCTCACAGCTTTAGCCGAGCTGTCAGCGCGGGCGAATGCCAACCACGTCTGGTAGCCGCCGTCGAGGTTGCGTGCCTCTATCCCAAGCTCGTGCAAGAGGGCAGTGGCCGTGTGGCCCCGTTGACCCACCTCGCAGTAGATGAGGAAGGGCCCCTTTCCGAGTGCATCGAGATCGTCCCGCAGCGAATCGACAGGCGCGTTGACCGATCCTGTGATCGCGCCAGCGGCATGTTCTGCTCGGGTCCGCACGTCGAGAAGAACCCATCCCTGCTCGACGAGCAAGTCAATCTCTTGTGGGGCCACGACGTCACAGTCGCCGTTCAGAACGTTCCCGGCCATGTATCCGAGAAGGTTGACGGGGTCCTTGGCTGAGGAGAACGGTGGTGCGTACGCGAGTTCGAGGTCTGCAAGGCAGTCGGCGGTCATGCCGGCCGACATCGCAGTCGCGATCACGTCGATCCTCTTGTCGACGCCGTTGTGGCCGACGATCTGGGCACCGAGGATCGTCCCATCATCCGGGTCGAAGATGAGCTTTGCCGCCATGCGGGTCGCCCCGGGGTAGTAGGTGGCATGGTCGAAGGGATGCGAGTGAATTACCCGGAAGCGTCGGCCGGCTGCTCGCAGGCGCCGCTCGCTCCAGCCGGCCGTCGCGGCCACGACATCGAAGACCCTCACGACGGCCGTCCCGAGCGAAGCGACGGGGCGCGAGGGTCGTCCGGCGATGTGGTCAGCGACCCGCCGTCCCTGGCGGTTGGCCACGTTGGCGAGCGCGATGAGAGACGTCGCGTGCGAGATGGCGTCGGGCTTCTCGACGGCGTCGCCAACGGCGTAGATGTCCGGGTCGTTGGTCTGATTCGCTTCGTTGACCGCAATGCCGCCACTCGGGCCGAGCTCCAGGCCAGCGAGTTCGGCTAGTCGGACGTCGGGCCGCACGCCGATGGCACCGACGACGAGGTCGGCGGCGAGGACGCGCCCATCCGCAAGGGTCACCGTGCGTTCGCCTATTGACGAGACGGTCGCTCCGGTCTCCACGTGCACACCATGAGCAACGAGCTCGTCGCACACCAGAATCGCAAGCTCAGGATCGAGCGGCGGGAGCACCTGCGGGGTCGCCTCGACGATCGTGACGTCTATGCCCCGAAGGACGAGGTTCTCAGCCACCTCGAGCCCGATGAAACCGGCCCCTATCACGACGGCGGTTGTCGGCGCGAAGTCGACGTCGGAGGCGAGCCGCGCGGCATCCTCGACGGTCCGAAGAGTACGGGCCCGGTCGTATCCGGGGATGGGAGGGCGTACGGGAGCGGCGCCCATGCTGAGCACGAGCTTGTCGTAGGGGACTGTGCTCTCCTCGCCCGTGACCGTTGATCGGGTCGTGACGGTGTGGTCCGCGCGGTCGATGGCAACGACCTCGTCATGGACCCTCACATCGAGCGAGAACCGATCGAAGAGCTGCTGGGGAGTCCGGAGGGCCAGGTCCTCCTCGTCTTCGATGATGCCACCCACGAAGTACGGCAGGCCGCAATTCGCGAACGAGACGTGCCCCGAGCGTTCGAACACGATGATATGGGCGCAAGCATCAAGGCGGCGAAGCCGGGTGGCCGTAGACATTCCTCCGGCGACACCCCCGACGATCACGACATTCTTGGGCGCCTGAGTCGTCTCGGGAGTTCCGGCCATCACCACTTCACGTCCTCATCTGCGGGTGAACCAGGGCTTGCGCTCGGTCGGTCGCGGTTTCTGGTGCCTTCTCGGACCTGCAGTGGCAACGCTCCGCAGGCGGCACGTCGACAAGCACCTGCTCGACGTGGGCACCGCATCCCTTCCAGGTCAGCCTGCCACAGGCTCTACATGTAACGGCTCTACACATACCCCATAGGGTATCAGAAGCAATACGACTTACGAGCGGCGGCCGCCCGGTGTTCGCGACGACCGGTATCTCGACGGTTCCGCCCGCCACCCCGGCAGTTCACTCTCACGGACCGCCTGCGCACCGATGAAGCGTCAGATGAAGAGGTTGACGTTGGCCTTGTCCGCCTCGGCGAGGTACGTGGCGACACCGACGAAATCGAGGCCGTCGATCAGTTCGTCCTCATGAAAGCCGAGGAAGTCCATCGACATCTTGCAGGCGATCATCTTCACGCCCTGTTCCCGAGCGCTTGCCATCAGGTCCTCGAGCGACATGACGTTCTGTTGTCGCATCACCCTGCGCATCATCCGGGGACCCATACCAGCAAAGTTCATCTTCGAGAGGCCGAGTTGTTCCGATCCGCTCGGCATCATTGAGCCGAACATGCCCTGGAGGAAGCCTTTCTTGTGTTTGGGGGCCTGGGGCTTGCGGAGAAGGCTGAGGCCCCAGAAGGTGAAGAACATCGTCACCTCGTCACCCATCGCCGCCGCGCCGTTCGCGATTATGAAGGCAGCGATTGCCCTGTCGAGATCGCCGCTGAAGACAATTAGCGTCTTCTTGCTCGTGTCCATTGCCTACCGCCTCTCTGGTATCTCAGGCTTCGAAGGCCCGAAGAAGATAATCGGAGATGTCGTCGAACCGCATGGTGTCCTTGGCCGCTTTCTGCAGGTTGATGTAGCAGAGCGGGCACATCGTGACTCCGGTGGTGGCGACGGCGCGCAATTCCTCCACCCGTCGCACGGCTTGGCCGGAAGCCTTCTTCGGATAGAGCGACTCCACCGGGCCGCCGCAGCACCAACTCGAGGTTCCGGCGTGCTCGGGCTCGCGCACGCTCATACCGGCGCCTCCGAGCAACCGGCGTGGCGCGTCGACCACACCCTCGTAGCGGGCGAAGATGCAGGAATCGTGGATGACGACCTCGTCGTCGAGCATCCGATTCGGGGCGGGATCCACCTCCGCCAGCACCTCGAGGTAGTTGCGCACCTTGATGTCGTAACCGTCGATCAGCGTCGGATAGACGGAACGGAGCATGTTCGTGGTGTGAGGGTCGATCGTGATCACTTCTTTGACGCCGTGCTTGTTGAAGACTGCTTGAACCTTTTGGGCGTGCGCCCTCAGCACTTCGTCGGCACCAAGGTCGTAGATCAGGGCTCCCGAGTAAAGATCGTCCTCATAGAGCGCGCCAAAGCTGACCCCGGCCCGACGCAAGAGGAGGGCCACGTTGCGCGGGACTCGGTCGTAGACAGATCGCTCGGCCTTGGTCGGGTGCGCCATGAAAGACGAGATGTTCAGGATCTTGTTCACTTGGCGCCCGAAGCCGGCGAAGCGCGCCAGGAAGGAGTCGCCGAGCTTCTCTTCGGCCACGACCAAGTCCTCGATGTAAGGGATGAGCTGGTACATCTGGCCTGTATAGAGCACCCGCTCACCGCCGCGCGGAAGATCGAGACCCTTCGTCCATGCAATGGCGCTCTTGACCGGGATCGGCAGCACAGACCGGCGGAGGCGAAGGTTGTCCGCCAGGATCCCGATCGTGTCGCCTGTGTCCAGCGGCATCGCACGCGCCTCCTCAGACCCCGAAAACGTTCCGGTCGAAGTAGTGCCGTAGCGCGCGGACGTTCTCGGTTATGTGCACGCCCGCCGGGCAGCTCACTTCGCACAACTTGCAGAGCAGGCAGGAGAAGACGGTCTCTTGATGGGCGAGGACCTCTTCTTTCATGCCGAGCAGCACGTAGCGGAAGATCTCCCTCGGCAGGTGGTCGAGACCCATCGGGCAGATCGCGGTGCAGACACCACAGTTCATGCAGGCGGAGGCATCGAAGGAGGCGCTCTGGCGCACCTCGTCCACGAGTCCCGGCTGGAGGGTGGTCATCGGGATCCCTGCCTCTCGATGGCCCGATAGAGGAAGAAACCGTCGTCGGTCGCGTCGGCGACCTCCACGAGCCAGCGGTACTTGCGCATACCCATCACCCAGTACATCGTCTCGTTGGTCGGCGCGGCGATGGCCTCCGCGATCTCGGGCACCGTCATCTGCCCGTCACCGAGTGCTTTCAAGATCTGGCGCCGCCGCAGTGGCTCTTCGCGAATGATTTCGCGTACATCACGGTTCTCCTCTGTCATCTAGGGAACCGCCATCGCCAGGCCGTCGATCATGGCCTCCATCTCGCGGCTGGTGTAGCCCTGCAGGTCGATCGCGTGCTCCGGGCAAATCGGCACACAGCCGCCGCAGCCCTTGCAGGTAGCGGCGGCAATCGTCGCCACGAGCTTGCCGCCCAGCAGGTCGAGCTGGCTGATTGCGTCGTAGGGACAGGCCTTGACGCAGATTCCGCACCAGGTGCAGCGATCCGGGTCAATGGTGGCCACCTGCGGGTCGAGCTCGGCACGGCCCTGCTTGAGCATCGCAGCGCTCCATGTCACAGCCGCCAGACCAGAGGTCACGCTCTCGCCTGAGGTTTTGGGGAACTGACAGGCGCCGCAGATCGCGACACCGTCCACGACCGTCTCGACCGGTCGAAGCTTGGGGTGGATCTCGTTGAAGAAGCCGTCCCGGCCGATCGGAAGCTTGAGGGCCTTGACGAGTTCTTCGTTCTCTCGCGGCACCATGCCGGTGACAAGCACCACCAGATCGACCGGAAGCTTGAGATCGCTCTTACTCGTCAGCTCGTCGCACACCTTGACCTCGAGCTTGCCGCTCATGGCCCTACTCACCTCGGGTGGCTGTTCGGCCGGGAACTTGAGGTAGAGGGCGCCCTTCTCGCGGGACTCCCCGTACAAGAGCTCGAACCTCCCATACGTGCGCATGTCCCGGTAGAGGTGGTATTGGCGAGCCGAGGGGTCCTTACCGTTCAGTTCGAGCGACGCGTGCACTGCGGCGGTGCAGCAGAAGCGGGAGCAGTACTGATTCGGTCCAGCATCGCCCTGGCGACTGCCGACGCAGTAGATGTAGGCCACGTCCTTGATCGTTCGTCCGTGGTACTGAAGCGGCCCGTCTGCGGCGTCGACCATCGCCTTGAACTCCGGCAGCGTCACGACACCGTCGATGCCGTAGCCGTACTCGCCTTCGGCTGGCTGGTAGCTCTCAAAGCCGGTTGCAACGATGATAGAACCGACCTCTAACCGCTGAATTGCCTCGGACTTGCCGGCAATGGCGATATCGACCTCGTAGTTGCCGAAACTGCCCGCCTTGCGCACCAGTTCGGCGTTCGTGAACAACACGATGTTGTCGCGCCGACGTACTTGCTCGAGTAGCGCCGCAATCAGTTCGCGGCCGTCCTGCTCATGGGGAAACATTGGGCCGAAGTCTTTGACCCAGCCACCCACCTCGGCTTGGCGCTCGATGACCACGACCGCGAGCCCGATGTCGGCAAGGCCGATCGCGGCGCGAAGTCCTGCGATGCCGGCGCCGACAACGAGCGTCCTCGGCACCGTGTCGACGACGGTCGGCTCGAGCGGCTCCAACAGACGCGTACGGGCGACGCCGGCGCGCACCAGCCGGACTGCCTTGTCGGTGGCGCCCTCATGGTCATCGGTGTGCGCCCAAGAGCACTGCTCGCGCAGGTTGACCTGGGTGTAGCAGTAAGGGTTGAGGCCGGCGCGCTTCGCGACGCCGCGGAAGGTGACGGTGTGGAGCTTGGGCGAGCACGAGGCGACCACGAGCCCCTCTAGGCCGTGCTCTTTGATGTCGTTGCAAATTTCCTGCTGGGTCGCATCGGAGCAGGTGAACATGGCCGTGCGGGCGACGACTACGTCGTCTTCTTCTCCCACTGCCTCGCGTACACGGTCCACGTCGACATAGTCCGAGATGTTGCCACCACACTGACAGACGTAGACGCCGATCCTTCGCCCCGTCATACGCCCACCTTCCCTGCTTCCACGTACGCGGCCGCCTGTGCGGCCGCTGCCCCGGCATGGAGGATGGACTCCGGGATGTCCTTGGCTCCTGACGCCGCTCCGGCCACGAAGACGCCGGGGATGCTGGTCTCGCCCGGGTTCAGCTCCTCGTCGATTTCCTCCACGTAGAAGTAGGCGTCGTGCTGCAAGCCGTTATCGCCAAAGAGGCTCTTCGTGTCGAGGTTCGGCTGCACGCCTACCGCGAGCACGACGAGGTCGAACTCGGCCTCTGTCAGAGCACCGCCCTGCACGATGTCCTCGTAGCGCAGAATTAGGTTGCCATTCTCTAGCTCGCGGATCTCGGCGATGCGACCCTTTATGTAGTTGGTTCCCATGGCGGCGGTCTGGATGTAGAACTCGTCGTAGCCCTTGCCCATGGTCCGCACGTCGACCGTGAAAACCGTTACGTCCGCGAGCGGCAAGGCCCCCATGATGAGCTGGTTCTGCTTGATCGAGTACATGCAACAGATTCTCGAGCAGAGTGGGTTGTCCACGGTCTGGTCGCGCGAGCCCGTGCACATCACATAGGCGATGCGGTCCGGCACTCTGCCGTCGCTTGGCCGGATCACTGTGTTGTAGGGCCGGGTCGGCGCCAAAAGGCGGTCCATCTGCATGCCTGTGATGACGTTGCGGTAACGGCCGTATCCGTACTGTGGCTTGAGATCCGCGGGGAAGAGCTTGAATCCCGTCGAGACGATCACGCTGCCCACGTCTACCTCGATGTGCCGCGGGGTCATGTCGAGGCGGATGGCGTCGGCGAGGCAGACGTTGACGCACTCGTGGCACTCCGAACAGACGCCACAGTCGAGGCAACGTCCGGTGCTGTAGCGGACGTCGTCCTCGCTCAACGACGGCTCGATCTCGTGGAAGTCCGTCGGCTCGTCGGCGAGCGCTTTTTGAGTAAGCACGGGTTCTTTACGGCTGTGGCTGGCCTGACGGCGGAGTACCTCCTCGGGGACCACCTGGGGTAGGCGCTGGTCGAAGCCATCGGCCTCGAAAGGCTCTGCTTGCAGCCAACGGTCGATCATGTGGGCGGCCCGTCGGCCCTGGCCGATGGCCGCGGTGATCGTCGTGGCGCCCGTGACCGCGTCGCCGCAGGCGAACACGTAGGACACCTCGGACTGCAGAGTCTTGGGGTCGACCTCAATCGTGCGGCCGTTGTGAGAAGGAAGGGTCTGCCCGAAGGTCGCGATGTCGGGACCCATGCCAATCGCCACGATGATGACGTCGCAATCGATGGTCTTGCGCAGCGTCTCGTCGTAGCTCGGACTGAATCGTCCCGCTTGATCGAACACCGCAGTGCACCTCTTGAGGTTGACCCCCTGAACGGTGTCGAGACCCAGCACTTCCACGACGCCCCAGCCGTCATGCAGTGCAACGCCCTCCTCGAGCGCCTCGTCGACCTCCCAGCTGAAGGCCGGCATCTGCTCGCGTTGTTCGAGGCAGACCTGCTGCACCGAGGCGGCGCCCAGGCGTCGCGCAGTGCGGGCCGCGTCCATCGCGACGTTGCCGCCTCCGATAACCACGACGCGCTTGTCCTCGAGACGGCCGGCTTGGCCGAGCTTGCTCGCCTGCAGGAACGCGAGAGACGGGACGACACCGGCAAGGTCCTCACCGTCCACGCTGAGCCTGGCTGCCCTGGGCGTACCGGTCGCGACCAGCACTGCATCGAAACCGTCCCGGCGTAGGGCCTCGAGGTCCTCGATCCGATGTTCCACCTCGATCTCGACACCGATCGCCGTGACATTGGCGACGTCTTGAGCGACCACATCGGCAGGCAGGCGATAGTTCGGGATCGTCAGGCCGAGAGCGCCGCCCGCGACCGGCGCCGCCTCGAACACCTTGACCATGTAGCCGCGCAGTCCGAGATGCCACGCGGCGGTGATGCCAGCCGGACCTGAACCCACGACAGCAACGCGTTTGCCGTTCGCCTTCCCCGGCAAGACTCCGAGCGGATTGCCGGACGCGTAGTGCGTGTCGGCCACAAAGCGCTTGATGCGGCGGATCGGCAATGGGCCTTCGAGGCTGCCACGCGTGCAGCCATCCTCACAGGGGGCGAAGCAGGCCCGACCGAGGCTGCCCACAAGCGGCGTGCTCTCGAGCACGAGGTTGAAGGCCTTCTCGTACTCGCCGCTTCGGGCAAGTGAGACGTAGCCGTGGGCCTTGATGCCGGCCGGGCAGTCGAAAGTGCATGGGGAGGTGCCAGGGCGGTCCACGACCGCTTTCTTGGGCACGGCCTGCGGAAATGCGATGTAGGCAGCCCGACGGGCGACCATATCGGCATTGAATTGGTCCGGCACCGCAACGGTGCAAGCCATCTCACACAGCTGACACCCGGTGCAGGCCGCCTCGTCGACAAAGCGGGGATTCTGCCGTATCGCCGCATGAAGGTGATTGTCGAAGTTGCGCTCGATCCTTTCGACTTCTGCGCAGGTCATGACCGTGATGTTCGGATGGTGGATGGTCGCGGCCATCTTCGGGGTCGAGATGCAGCTAGCGCAGTCGAGAGTGGGGAATACCTTGCTCAAAAGGATCATCTTCCCGCCGACGGAAGCCTCCTTTTCGACTACGAGCACCTTGTAGCCCATGTCCGCCATCTTGAGGGCGGACTCCATGCCCCCAATCCCGCTGCCGACCACCAGGACGTCGTAGTCCACGGTCAGGGCTTCTGGGCCGGGCCGAGTTCGGTCAGCATCTGGCTGAACTCGTGCATGTACTTGACGAAAGGTTCGGCGCAGACGGAGCAGAGGGCTGCCATCTTCAGGCGCTGCGGGGCGAAGCCCTGCTCTTGCATCATCGTTTGAGCAGTCTCGAAGACGCGCGCGGACCGCTCCGCGCAATCGGTGAGGTAGGCGCACTCCTCGCCGTCCGAGGCGATGAAGATGCCATCGAAACCTTGATCCAGGGCGTGCAGGATCCATGCCGGCACGATGCCGCTCGTGCAGGGCACTGCGAGTGTTACGACGCTCGGCGAGTAGTGCATGTGCGCGCTACCCGCGAGGTCGATGCCGGGATCGGAGATGTTGTTGGTGGAGAAGACTAGGACCTTCGGTGTGAAGATTTGGCCCGTGTCCTGCTTGCTCGCCTCCAGCGTCACGGACAAGGCCGTCTACTTCATCTTCCTTACGAGAAGTTTGAAGTAGCCCTGCTCGTCGATCACGCCGAGGAATTCGTGTCCCATCTTGTTCGACCAGGCCGGCAGGTCTTTCTTCGTACCGCTATCCGTCGCGAGGACCGCCATGATCTCTCCGACCTTGACGTCGACAATTCCCTTTTTTGCGGCGAGGATGGGACCTGGGCACGACGTACCCCGGGCATCAACAACCTTGTCAGCCTTCAGGTCCTTGAGCTCCTCTGCGGTCACTGTCACCTTGGTTCCTCCTCAGCTCTGCCTTCTGGGCTTCCGGTGCCCGCGGCGGTGGGCCGATAGACCCTACCGTGTAGGGTATCATTTTGTGCGTACGGGCACGAGTGCTATTAGTCCCAGTTTGCCAACAAGGCAAGGCCGACCCTGACCTGATCCCCTGAAATCGCTCCCCCACTTGTGAAACTCACGACGCCCATCATGTGGGCAGGGGGTGACCTTCATGAAGGCAGGCGACACACACCTGAGCAGATCGTCCGCAAACTCCGAGGGGCCGACCGGCTGTTCGCCGAAGGAGCCGACGTCCCGGCCGTCTGCAGGCACTTGGAGATCTCGGTCCCGACCCATCAGCACTGGCGGGGTGCTCATCCGCGACTGGCGCCTCGAATACAACCACTACAGGCCGCAGATGTCGCTCGGCCACTTGACGCCGGAAAGTTCGCCCGCACATGGTGGGCGGAGCATTAACGCGATCCGGAGCTCTTGTAGGAAATGAACCGAAGATTGGGGTCCGGCCAACCGAGCTTTGCCTTGAAGGTGGCAGTGAAATCGATCTCGGTCAGGACGCCAAAGCTTCGCGAACAACTTCTTCGGCTCGTTCGATCGGTAGCTCAACGGTGATCTCGATACCATCCATCCCTGGCCGCCTCGCGTTGCTCGCTGTTCAGGCGAGCTTCATGAACATTCTCTGCACGGCGTCAATGGCATAGCCGTCCGCCTTTGCTTGGTCCGGGTTGTCCAAGCAATAGGTCAGACCTGCGGCGACCAACCGGAAGCCCGCCTGCTCCAGTGCTTTGGACGCCGCGGATAGCTGCGTCACGACATCGCGGCACTCCCGGCCTTCCTCGAGCATGCGTTCCACGCCTTGGACCTGGCCGGCAACTCGGCGCAGGCGCTTGCGGACATCGTCCACGACCTCATCGGGAAGCTGCATTTCGAACTCCTTTCATCGTTTTCCCGCCGTCAGGAGCAAGAAAGTGCTTCTGCGGCTGTCGACGGACCGCCACCCGTGGTGGACACGGCGAACAGCTCAAGGTCCGAGGAAAAGACTGAGACCGAGGTGGCCAAGTCCGCCAACAGGCTGTTGAGCGCACCAGGAATCGACCACGCTGCGAACACGCCCGACTCAACGACCGGGACAACGACGGGTTCGTCGATGCCCATGCGCGATGCAAACCTGGAAACGGCCATCTTTCGAACCATGATCGACTTGCTCTCATCTCTCTCGGTCCGCCGACAGTGCACCGAGTAGCCACAAAGGCCTTTGTGATTATACCCATCCGGGTATCGTGAGGAGCGGATTGCGAGAGCAGCTGGAGCGTGCACCGCGCATGCCCTTTGCTTCCTACTGTTGCTCAGCGCCGCTTGAGCCATGTCGCGGTCGGGTCTGCTGCAGCTCAGGTTGACTTCCTTATTGCGGGGAGCGGTCGCCGCACGTGTCGACATGGCCAGCCCTTGCCCGCCTCGTCGGAGTTGAAGTTCTGAGCGCTGATCCCGACGGAGTGGCGACATCTCAGCGGAGAACCTACCGTCGTGACCAGGGCTCGAGGTGAAGCCCGTCGATCGCACTTGTTGCAATCTGACGTGCCCGACGTAGCGTGCCCAAGGAAGGTGAACCATGAACTATCGACGCCTTGGCAAGACCGGTCTGCAGGTATCTGAACTCGGTTACGGAGCCTGGGGCATCGGAAAGACCATGTGGCTAGGCGCCGACGACGATGAGTCATTGCGGTCGCTGCATAGAGCCTTCGACCTGGGTGTGAACTTCGTCGATACTGCCCTCGGCTACGGGGACGGTCACAGCGAGCAGCTGGTCGGCCGGGCAGTGCGAGAGGCAACGGGGATTGTTTATGTTTCCTCGAAGGTGCCCCCAAAGAACCGGAAGTGGCCCGCCCCGCGAGGAGTATCCGCGAGCGAGGCCTTTCCTGCGGAATGGGTCGTGGAGTGCACCGAACAAAGCCTGGTGAACCTTGGGCTCGAGACGATTGACGTACAGCAGTTCCACGTTTGGTCGGACGAATGGATCGGCCAAGGCGACTGGATGGACGCGATCGAGCACCTCCGTTCGCAAGGCAAGATCCGCTATTTCGGCGTCTCCGTCAACGACCATGAACCAGCCAACGCATTGGCACTCGTGAACTCGGGGATTGCCGACACTGTGCAGGTCATTTACAACCTCTTCGACCAGAGCCCCGACGACGAGCTGTTCCCGGCAGTACTTGCCAGCAATGTCGGTGTCATCGTACGGGTGCCCTTTGACGAAGGAGCCTTGACCGGCAAGATCAACCCTGAGACGAGGTTCCCCGAAGGTGACTGGCGCAACAACTATTTCGGCGGCAATCGCAAGGAGCAGGTCTGGGAACGCGTCCAGGCCATCACGCGAGACCTCGGTGTCACAGTCGACCGCCTCCCGGAAATAGCGCTGCGCTTCTGCCTTTCGCAGTCTGCGACCTCGACGGTCATTGCTGGCATGCGTTCGCTGCGCAACGTCGACGCCAACGTCCGTGCGGCCGAGCTTGGTCCCTTGTCAGCCGAGGAGCTCGAAGTCCTTCGCCGCCACCGCTGGGTGAGGAACTTCTACACGGCCTGATAGCTCTTCTCTCCGTACCAGGAGAACGCGCGGCGAGACCGCCGGCGAGACCATCCCCGACGGCCGGCTCGGTGAGGCACTGGCCACGCTGTCCTTCGGCCGTCATTACAGGGCTACTCACTTACGCCTGACCACTCAGCCGATCCCCAGCAGGGTCCGCTAGATTCCCGGTGATGGTTCGCGTGCGCCGACGGCGGGTTCTCTTCGTCTCAGTCGGCGCGACCGCACTCGTGCTGTCAACCGCCCTCGGCGTGGCAGCGTCGGCGACCACGACGGCGAGCTCCGTACTGAAGGCCGCGAAGGAAGCAATGGCGAAACAGACGGGCGTTCACCTGGTGGACTCCTCGAAATCCGGCTCCTCGTCGATTCTCGCCATCGGCGATTTCGGCACGAAAAGCGCTGAGGAGACCTTGTCAGAGGGCAAGGCGAGGCTCACGCTTAAGCTGACTCCGACCTATGCCTACATCGGCGGGAACTCCTCCGGACTAACGACGATCTTCGGTCTGACCGCGGCGCAGGCGAAGAAAGTCGGCAAGGATTGGATCTCTGTGAAGGCCGGTTCGAGCGAGTACGCCGCGTTCAAGTCCGGCCTCACGATTTCTTCGCTCGCCGTCTTGCTCCCGGCGACCAAGGGTACGACCTTGTCCACAACCGTCGCCGATGGCGTTCACCTGTACGTCCTGAAGTGGACGACCGCGGCGACGAGTTCCACGCCGAAGCTGTCGAACACGATGACCATCTCCGCCGTGGGAGCGACCCTGCCAATAGAGGCAATCACGACCGCCTCAAGCGGCTCTGCTACGACAGAGTTCTCGAAGTGGGGCGAGCACGTCGCCGTGAGCGTGCCACCGGTCGCCTCAACGATCTCCTACTCCAAGGCCACGAGCTGAGAGCTGCCCAGCCTTAGGGACTGAGACCCGCACGGTGGCTGTTCCGGTGCGACCCCTGGCGGAGGCTGACACCTCCCTCTGTTGACCTCAGGCTGCATGACCGAAGGAGAATGCAGCCATGGGAAGACGATCAGCATTTACCCCGAGCAAAAGCGCGACGCGGTGCTCGGGCTGCTGACGAAGCGCAAGACGGTGGCCGAGACGTGCCCGCGTGTCGCGTTGCATCGCACGATGCTCAGCTGACGATGGCCTCACTCGACGTCGTGTCAAAAAAGTGGAGCCAGCCCGGGTCCAAACGAAAGCGCGCACGGCTCCCGATGGCAAGCCGCGTCCTCGGCTCGACGCGGGCCACGGCCTCGCCGCCTTTGGCAAGCGCGCCCTCGTTGAGTCCCTCGGCATCTACGTTGTTCGTGCCTTCGGCCACAACTCGGCGGGCGTCGACCGAGAAGTGGACGAGCAGCTCGGAGCCAAGCGCTTCCACGAGCTCGACGTCACCCTCGAAGGCAGTCGAGCCTGCGTCGGGCACACCTCCGTCGGTCTCGAGAATCGGGAGGTTCTCAGGCCGGATCCCCACGATCACAGATTTGTTGGCGTATGCGCGTAGCGCAGGCTTTGCGACCTGGACCGTTGCGGACAGTCCGATCCGCTGACTGCCGATGAGGACGGAACTCGCCCCCTCGCCGATCGTGGCCTCAAACAGGTTCATGGCAGGCGATCCCATGAATCCTGCCACGAACAGGTTCTTCGGGTTGTCGTAGAGCGCCTGCGGGTTGTCGCATTGCTGAAGCACACCGGCGCGTATGACCGCGACGCGGTCGCCCATCGTCAT
This sequence comes from uncultured Acidimicrobiaceae bacterium, assembly GCA_963785415.1. Classification (GTDB taxonomy): domain Bacteria; phylum Actinomycetota; class Acidimicrobiia; order Acidimicrobiales; family Bog-793; genus Bog-793. The sequence goes on along the minus strand of CAWAVB010000001.1, from coordinate 163,120 downwards.
CGCCTCGACCTGATCGTGAGTTACATAAAGTGTTGCCACACCTAAGCTCCGCTGGATGTGAGCGACCTCGCCCCTCATCTGGACGCGGAGCTTCGCGTCGAGATTGGACAATGGCTCGTCCATCAAGAACACGCTCGGCTCGCGCACGATGGCCCGCCCCATAGCGACGCGCTGGCGTTGGCCACCGGAGAGCTGCCCCGGCTTGCGATCGATCCACTCAGTGAGACCAAGGATCTCCGCAGTTTCGTTGACCTTCTTCTTGATCTCGACCTTGGGCATCCTTCTCAGTCTCAGAGCGAAGCCGATATTCTGACCGACGGTCATGTGCGGGTAGAGCGCGTAGTTCTGGAAAACCATCGCGATGTCACGGTCCTTCGGAGATAAGTCGTTCACGATGCGATCGCCGATGCGCACAGTCCCATCGGTGATGTCCTCCAGGCCCGCGACCATCCGCAGCGCGGTCGTCTTACCGCACCCCGAAGGGCCGACGATAACCATGAACTCGCCATCGGCCACGTCCAGATCGAGCTCGTGGATAGCTTCGAAGCCGTTCGGGTAGACCTTGGTCACCTTCTCGAGGGTGATCGACGCCATCAGTTCTCCTTTTCGAAAGGAACCCGAACATCCTGAGATGCAGACACCGAGGCCGGAAACGCACCCTTGTACGCGTGGTCAGGGGCCCTTGTCGAGGCCCGGATCACGAGTTGACACGGCACGAGCTGCGTTCCGTGGGTGCTGTGGCCGTCGATCGCGGCAAGAAGGATCTGCGCGGCTGTCTGCCCGATCTGGGAGAGGTTCATATCGATCGTCGTGAGCGGCGGTCTAGAAGCCTCTGCCATTATCGTCCAGTTGTCGAAGCCGACGAGCCCGATGTCGTCGGGCACCTTGCAGCCAATTTCCCTAAGAAAATCTGCAACTCCGCGCGCGATCTGGTCGCTTCCGCAGAACACGGCATCGACGTCGGGCGTCTGGTGCAACAGGATGCTTGCCGCCTGTCGTCCCCATTCCTCGCTCCACTCGCCATGGAGGGCGCCGTCCCCGGCCATCAAGAGTCCCGCGTCTGCCAGGGCGCTGGTCGCGCCAGCGGCGCGAAGCCCGACAGCGCGAAAACTCGACGGCCCGGTGATATGTCCTATCCTCTTCCGACCCGTCGCGAGGAGATACTCGACAGCGAGGCGCCCACCCCCCTCGTCGTCCGGCAAGACCGACGCGTCCTCGGGGTTCGTCGACTCGTTCATTGCGTAAACGATCGGGATGCGGACGTCCGTGGAGAGCGGCGGTCGTGGGTCGCTACGCCGCCCAGTAACGATGATTCCGTCGACCCGACGGGAAAGCAGCGTCCGTAAGTAATGCTCCTCCCGAATCGCGTCGTCGCGCCCGTCGCATAGCAACACGACTATCTGGCCTGCGCGGAGTGCATCCTCTGCTCCGAGCATCACGGGAATACTGAACCTGCCGAAGCTGTCGTTGGTGATCAGCCCTACCGTGAAGCTCCTCCCGGTGAGCAGGTTCCTAGCCAACGCATTCGAGTGGAAGCCGAGTTGTTCGGCCACCCTGATCACCTCTGCACGCGTCCGGCTGCTAACGCCCTTCCGTCCGTTCAGGGACTTCGAGACCGTGCCAATGGAAACGCCCGCGAGCGTGGCAACATCACGAATAGTCGGAGTCCTGTGGAGCTTTTGCGCTTGGCGGACAACGCCCGCTCGCTCGCTGCCGGTCCGCGGCCCATCATCTGCTTGCTCAGGGATCGCACGAGACACCTCTCCCGCTGGATTCTGGCGCACCGTGTCCCCCATCAGCGCGCCACGCCCTGGGCGAGCCGGCCGTGCGCCCGGTTCCAGCGAAACTCGCGCTTGAAGCTCTCGGCGATCGGGGTGTCATCGATAGCGATGCCGACGCAGTCATCGGTGGACTGCGCCTCGATGCACGCCCGGCGTAGCTCCGCGGATCCAATGAGCACACGCTTCCAGACCAGGCCGACACTGAGCTCCGAGCTGGCCTTCAGCAGCGCGACAGTCTCTCCGGACTGCTGAGCCGCCTGGCGCAGCGTCTCATCTCCGTAGAGCGCCTGGCTCCCAGCCAAGAACCGGCATTCGAGCGTTTCATTGGTCTTGCGCACGTGATGTCCTTCTAGATAGTTCATTGGCTGCCATCGGGCCCTGATCGCCGCGAGCCGATCGCTGGTAGGCAGGATCGCTTGGTGTAGCCCTTCGCTGCGTTCCATCGACTGTGCGCATGCGTCGGACCTCAGCCCTTGACCGCGCCGGAGACGAGGCCTCGCACGTAGAAACGCTGGAGTGCGACGTAGATGATGATGCAGGGGATCATGGCGATCACCGCACCCGCGATGAGGACCCCGTAGTTGATCTGGCCGTAAGTGTCGCTCGACTCGACGTTCACGAGCGCCACAGGCAGCGTATAGATCGAGTCGTTCGTCGTGAACGTCAGAGCGCCGAGGAACTCGGTCCAGGAGAACAAAAAGGCGTAGAGGACAGTTGTCGCGATGCCGGGGACGACGAGCGGCCGTAACACTCGGGTGAGCGTTGTTACGACCGAAGCGCCGTCGACCTTCGCGGCATCGGTGAGCTCGTTCGGAATCTGCAAGAAGGTGTTACGCATCAGGTAGGTACCGAAGGGGAGGTTGAACGCCAAGTAGAACAACGCGAGGCCGGGAAGGCTGTTCAGAAGGTGAAGGTAGTGCAGCTCGAGGAAAAGAGGAGTTAGGACTGCCTGGAACGGCACCATGAACGCGAGCAGCACCAGGCCGAAGGCAATGCCCGAACCCCGGAACTTGAACCTCCCAAAACCGTAACCGGCGAGCGTCGCCACGATCGCGGTGAGGGCGGCGGTCGCGACGGCGACGATGAGGCTGTTCATTACATTGCGGAGGATGTCGTCGCCGTTGAGGAGTTCTGTGTAGTTGTGGAAGCTGAGATTCGAAAAACTCTTCAGGGACGGCGGCGAGATGATCGATCCGGGTGCCTGGAACGAGCGGAGGATCTCCCACAGGAGAGGCACGACGAAGATAGCGCTGATCATCGCCCCTGCCACGAGATAAAAGGGCGTCCCTCCCCACACCTTCCGGCGGCGTGGCATCGCTGCGTTGGAAGTCTGCCTAGGCGAAGTCTGCTTAGGCATTGTCGCTCCGGAGGAAGCGGAGCTGCAGGAAGATGATGAAGCCAACGACCACGATGAGGACGATTGACATCGCGCTGGCGGACCCGACGTTAAACGAGGAATTGAACGTCTCGTAAATCTGCATCACCACGCTCTGGGTGCTCGAGCCGGGCCCGCCGTCGGTGATGATGAAGAACTGGTTGAACGCGAGAAGCGAGCCGACCACGGAGATCACGAGGCTGAGCGCGATTGAGCGCCGGAGCAGCGGGATGGTGATCTTCCGCTCAGACTGCCACCACGTGGCGCCGTCGACCTCTGCCGACTCGTAGAGCTCCTCCGGGATGCTCTGCATCCCCGCCATGAGCAGCATCATCGTCAGCCCCGAAGCGAACCACACGACGAGGATGCAGATCGCGGTGAGCGCGAGCCCAGTGCTCGCAGTCCATGGCGTGTTAATGCCGACGATGTGGAGCTTGGAGAGGAGAACGTTGACCGTGCCGAAGCCCGGCTGGAGCTCGACATAGATGAGGAAACTCAAGGTGCTAAGCCCGATGATGAATGGCAGGAAGAAGCACGTCCGAAACAGGATCGAGCCGCGGCGATTGGATCGAACGAAGACAGCGAGCAAGTAGCCGAACACGAGGATCGGCACGGTCACGATCGCCGTGTACTCCAGGGTGAACACGATCGACTGGATGAAGACCGAGTTGTGCAGGAGGGCGCTGTAGTTTGCGGCCCCGATGTAGTGATACGGCCCGATGAGTGGCCAGTTGGTGAAGGAGATGTACAGGCCGAAGCCGAGCGGATACAAGATGAAGACGCCGACGACCGCGATGGCCGGCGCGATGAGCAAGTGCCCGACGCGAGCCTCGCGACGGGCACGTGCCCGCGACTGGTGTCGCGACCTCGCTGGAACAGGGCCCGAGCGACCCTGGGATGGCAGTGTCTGTGCTGACGATATAGGCGCTGCCACCCTCTCACCTCCGATCCGAGCGGTGCGGCGCGCTTGGCTCCAAATCTAGAGCCTCAGCGATGGAATCATCGAAAGGCGCTGCCACCGCGACCCGACAGTCCGGGGATCCGACCATCTGGGCCGCGGTGGCTGCGCTAGCTGCTACGAGGTGACCGAGTTGAGTGTGGCCTGAATGCCGCTCTGCCCGATCGTGAGGGCGTTACTGACGTTGTCGCTGTAGACGGCCTCATCGAACATCTTCAACCACGGCGAAGCCGGCTCGTTGAACACCTGGTCGTACGCCAGGGTGTACTCAACGGAGCCGTACTTAAGCGTGTTAAGGGCTACGGCGTCGTATGGATACTTGCTAATGAACGAGGGCGTGACGATGTCGGTGCGTACCGGCGACTCGCCATTGGGCGCGTACTGGAGCTGCTGCGCCTTCGCGAGGAACCACTGCACAACCTCCCATGCTCCCGAGGGGTTCTTGGCTCCCGCAGGAATCACGAAGTCGTCGCCACCATCGAAGGTACTCCCGTGGCCGCCGTTCTCGCTCGGGAGCGGCACGTCGGCGAACGAGCTGGCGGGCAGGCCCTCCTTGAGGAAGGTCGAGAAGAACCCGTAGTCGCCCGGAAGCATTCCGATGTTGCCCTTGCCGAAGTCCTGGCCCCAGGTTGTGCCGTTCTGGGTCTGGGAATCAGCCGGTGCCTCTTTGTCCTTCCAGATCTGCGCGTAGACACTGAGAAGTGCCTTGAGCGGCGCGTTGTTAGTGATGTTTGCCTTTTGATGACCGAGGGCGCCGGTGATGAGGTGCTGGCCGCTCGCCCAGATGTCAGGCAGCATCACGAAGCCGAGGCAGCCCTGGCAGTCGCCCGCGAACGAAAGACCGTAGATGGGCTTGCTCGCGGTGCTAAGTGCGGTGATCGCCTTGGCGTCAGACGCGATCTCAGCGAATGTCGTGGGAGGACTTTTGATGCCGGCATCCTTGAACAGCACCTTGTTGTACCAGAGCACCGACAAGTCGGAGAGGTACGGCACCCCGTAGTACTGGGTCCCGACCGTCGCGAGCGCGAGGTGGCCTGGGCTGAGCGCGGACTTGTACGGCAGCGCGTTCACGTACTTCGTGATGTTGAGGAGCGCGTGTTCGTACATGAACTCCGGGACGTCGATGTCGTTCAGCCCGACGAGGTCCGGTGGATCCCCAGCGCGGATGGACGACGCGAGCGAGCTCGTGTCGTCGTTAGGCGACGTCTTGGTCAGCACGATCTTCAGGTTCGGGTGCGTCTTATTGAACTCCGGCACCAACACCGCCGCGGCCTGACTTGTGGCGTCCCTGACCCAGAAGTGAACAGTCCCCGTCGCGTTGACGCCGAAGGTCGAGTGCGCCGCCTTCGTCCCCGCCGATGCGACCGAAGTCCCTATTAGGGCGACCAGCATCGCAGCAGCGAGTGCCACGACACCGACCTTCCCATACCTTCGCTTCATAGAAAACCTCCTGTAATGGCAAAAGACCATTATGTCGGTCTCTTTTAGGATTGACGAAAACCTTTACGTCAATTTTTTCACCCTACGCCTGCAGACCAGGTCAGTCAATGGGCGGCGCCTCCTTTGCTAGCGAGCACGGCCACTGCTCTACAGACTCTGAGTTTCGCGGGATCCAGACGCGCATCGGTGTGGCACCGCGGTTTCCCCACGTGTAATACGGGATAGCGCGCACCTCGACGGCGCGCTCCCCTGGCTCGGTCGCACTGGCGGTCGGCGCCTCGCCGGAACCGTTGAGGCTGAGCTCACCGTACGGCCAGCCCGATCGAGAAGGTGCAGCGCGGCCTGCCAGCCGGAGGGCGACAACGGTGTCAGTGGCGATGCCGAAGCCCCGCTCCTCTCCTGGGGGTATCGACGCGTCCACCGAGATACCGCGTAAATTCACGGCGTCCGGGAGGTCTATACCTTCGATGCAATAAACAAGAGGACCACGCTCGAACGCCACACAGTTGCGCACGGCATCGATCTCGTTCGCAGCACCGATAGCGCGAACCCGTACAGGCAGCTCGAGCACGATCTCGTCCCCGATCGACCACTCCTGGCGGAGCCGCAGGTAGCCCTTTTCGCACGGCTCTGCTGCCACGGGGCGCCCGTTGAGCGTGCAGCGCGCGTCGTTGGCCCAAGTCGGCACTCGCAGGGCTATCTCTTGAGAGTGACTTGGCGCGGCCACTACTCGTATCGTGATGGTGCCGTCAAAGGGATAGCCTGTGGTCACCGCGAGTTCGAGCGCGCCAAGGCTGCCCTGGATAGCGCGGATGCGGCCCGATACGTATTGATGTAGCTGCACACCCTCGTCCGTTCGAGTCGCTACATAGTGCTCAAAGCTCGCGAGCAGGCGCATGATGTTCGGTGGGCAGCACGCGCAGTTGTACCAGGCCTGTCGGGTGGAAGGTTCCCGGGACTGCAGGGGATTGACGTAAAAGAAGCTGGTGCCGTCAAGACCGGCGCTGGCCAGAAAACCGTTGTAGAGCGTCCGCTCCATGAGCTCCGCGTAGACCGCATCTCCGGTGACCAGCAATAAGCGCCAGTTCCACATGATCGATGCGATCGCGGCACAGGTCTCGCAGTAGGCGCGATCCGGCGGGAGCTCGTAGGCGTCGCCGAAGGCTTCGTCCTTGTGCCTCGAGCCGATCCCACCGGTGAGATAGGTCTTCGTCGAAACCATGTCGCGCCACTGGGCGAGGATCGACGTCAAGAGCCTTGGCCGTCCCGACTCCGTGTAGAGATCGGTCGCCCCCGAGAGCAGGTAGAGCGCCCGCACAGCGTGACCCCGGATGGTCAGCGCGTCATCAAAAGGAACGTCATCTTGAAAGTACGACGGCCCGAACGTGTGCCAACTCAGCGAGGCACGTCCCCGGCGCCCGATCAGATCGGCTGCAAGATCCACGAGCCGGCCGTCGCCGTTCGTCCTGTACAGCTCGACGAGCGCAGTCTCGATCTCGGGATGACCCGGCACGAAGTCAGCATGCTCTGAGGAGAGCACGTCAACGAGCAGGGACGCGAAGCGGTTCGCGATACCGGCGAGGGCACCCGGGTCTTCGCTGGTACGTGTGTCGGCCACAGAGGCCTGTATGAGATGGCCCGCGCAGTAGAGCTCGTGACCCATCGCTGGATCGCCGAAACGGTGACCCTTCTCGACGACTCGTACGTAGGAGTTCACATAGCCGTCGCGTTCCTGAGCTGCCGCTATGGCCTCGACGCTCGACGCGAAGAATCTCTCCTGATCGGCTTCGCGGCCGTGCGTTCGCTCCCAGGCGATCGCCTCGAGAACCTTATAGAGGTCCGAGTCACGAAACAGCGGCAACCGGTATTCAGCGCGGGAGGATCCGGCCGCGATGCGGAAGTTCTCGATGGTGCCGCTCTCCTCGAGCATCTGCATCCCGTAGGGAATCGTCACCTCGCGATTGAGACGCTGTCTCGCGCCCCAGAACCCGCCGGCAAGCTCGACAACGCCGTCGACGATGGGGTGCAGGGAAAGAAACCTCCGCTCGACCGGATTGACGGGTCCCGCGCTCATCTACCTGTCCTTTCGGCCCGACCAGTGCTTCGAGCACTCGAATAGAAAACCTTTTCGTGGCGCAAGGATGGAAGGAGCGTAGCGACGTACCCTGATCGGGTCAAGGACGCGATGTCTCCCTGGTCGGCGGAGCTGACAGGTGTTCCACGATCCCCTTTGTCGGTGCAAACGACGACTCGATGCAAGGTGTGGGGCTCCAGAAGCTCGATCGCGCCGCTCGGAGCTGCACGGTCAGGCGGTTGACTCGGTGAACCGGGTCCGTCGGTCTTGGAGCCGGGCGCAGGGTGCAACGGCGGTCGCCGCGTGGCCGAGCCAGGAGACACGGTGAACGTTCGTCATCGTCGATGACGTTGCCACGCGCGCTTCGGAGCGGCGCCATCGGCTCACTAGTTAATAGCAGCAAGATTTCCGGCGAGGGTGAGCCCGTCGGGGACCATCTGTGCTGCACAAAGTAGTCGGGCTGCCGGGATTTGAACCCGGGACCTCTTGACCCCCAGTCAAGCGCGCTAACCAAACTGCGCCACAGCCCGTAGCCCACACCGTGACCATTCTCCCTGGTCAGGGGGTGGCCAACCACAGTTCACCCTAGTGCAAGCAGCGCGACCGGCTTCTCGCAACCGTGCGTGCAACCGTCCTCCCCGCCGGTGGACTCACCAGGTCGGCCAGTCCGATGGCACCACACCGGTGAACGGGTCGTTCTGCGGGACGCCCCCAGGGGCTCCCAGGGAAACGAGAAGTTCCGAGAAGTTCGCCCCGAACGCCGTCGAGTTCCAGCCGTAGAACTGGGAGGCGTCCCTTGCCATCGTGTCGCCCGTGCCGTTGTCCGCCCAGCCGGTCTCGATGCCGTCGGGTCCTTCGTACACGGTGCCGAGAACCGTGTTCGGCGTCACCGACTCCCCGGCCTGAACGAGCGGCTCAATATCCTCCGCGGCGTAGACGACAAGGCCCGCCGCCGGTCCGTCGCTCAGGCGGTACGTGATGTACGTCCCCCCGGGCCAGCCGCCGTTCACCGTGCTGAGCACCGTTCCGTCGCCGAGCGCGTAGATCGGCCCATAACCGGCGTAGTCGACTCCCTGGTCGATGCGCTCTGGGTAGAGGGCGGCGACGCCCCGCAGGGGGTTGACGTAGCCCGACGGTCCCGACGACGGCGTGGCCGTGGGAGTGGGAACGGGGTCGAGTGAGGATGCGGAGACGGGAATCTTCTGGTTGGCGAGCTTGTCCTCGGCGGCCGCGTCGATCGCGGCATCCTTCTTTGTGTCCGCGGCGAGCGCGGTGCGGACATCACCCCGGGCGTTCTGGAGCAACGCCTCGTCTCGCGCCACCGCCGCTTCGGCAGCGACGCGGTCCGGAAGGAGCGCGCGCAACGTGGCCTCGACAGCCCTCTGTTCGTTGCGAAGACGGGTTTGGTCCTCCGTCACGAGGTACTCGTCGGCCTCGTAGCCCGTCGCTGTCGTGCTCAGCTCGTTCGTGGCGACCTCGGTGTAGACCGCGGCGACGCTCGACAGATCACTCGGCACGTCAAGCACGTCCGCGACCGCCCCCGAGCTGTCGGAGTTCACGTAGGACTCGATGGCGATCTGGCGGAGCCTCCGGGCAAGCATCGCTTTGGCGGCACGACCACGCACGAGCTCACGACTGACTTTCACCAGTTGCCTCTTGATCGCGGCCTCTCGCGCCTCGTCTTTGTCGTAACGGGTGACGAGTTGCTTCGCGGCGACACCATCGGCGGCGATTCGCTGCTCGAGCGCGGCGATTGTGGAGCTCCCTCCGCCGGATGACGACGCGGCGGCAGGTCCGACGACACCAGCCCCGACGACGCCAGCCCCGACGGTCGCACCGCCGAGCGAGAGCGCGAGAACGAGCGCACGGAGGCGAATCCAGGTCCGCGCACGCGACCCGCCCAGAATCAGGCGCTTCCCCACAGGGACACGACCGTAACCAGTACTGGGCGGGCGCGTCGAGTGCTCTCCCAGGAACCTCCCCCCGGCGCGTCCGACGATTCCATGGACTACGCATACCCGGCGTGCCCATACGACAGCGATGCGATGCCGGAACTGCCGCCCGATCCCGCCGAAGCGTCCGAAGAACACCCGAACAACAGTCGGCGACGGTCGAGAGGAGTCGGCGAACCCGAAGCTCGGCCGGCTCTTGGCGCGCCAACCCATGCTTCCCGCCCAACCGCTCGACGGCGAACGCCGAGCGTCTGTGTGTCACGGATGAGTTGACAGACGGGTCGACTCCCAACCAGTGCCGTCCCTCGCGCCACCGCCGGATCATCCGGAGTGAGGCTCATGTTGTGTTAGCGTTTTTTGATCTATATGGGACTAGAGAGGTAGCTGAGGACACTCTGAGCCCGGCTAGGCGAACAACCGTCGGCGTGCCAAGGACGGAGGCACGTGGCCGAAACCCAGCTGGAACGAGTCGAGGCGATCGCCGAATCGTGGGCCGAAGCCTTCATCGTCGTCGCCCGCGACGCGACCGTCACGGGGTGGAATCCGACAGCTGAGACCCGATTCGGCTACGCGAAGGCGGAGATCCTCGGAAGCGAATGCGCGCTTATCCTCGGTGCCAACGGTGCGGCCCGACTGCGTGCCAGCCTCGATCGGTTCGAAAGCGGAGGAAACGCCGAGCGACTCGAGACGTTCTGCCGGGCCAAGGACGGCCGTCGCTCCAAGTCCTCGATCACGATCGCGCCGATACGTGACCAGCACGACGCCCTCCTCGGCGCGTCGCTCGTCATGCGGGGCGCGGTCCGCAGGAGATCCACCGACGCCGAGAAAGCGAGATTCTCTGCGGTCCTGCTCGGCTCCGCCGAACCCTCGGATCGCTCCCCCGTCCGCGCTGTCCTGGCCTCGTGGAGCGCCCCGACAGAGCGGTTGTTCGGATTCGCGGACCTTGAGACGCTAGGCAGGGACGCCGCGTTCCTCGTTCCCGCCGAGCTCGAAGCTGAGTTTCACGAGATCCTCGAACGCGTGCGTTCCGGAGCCGAGGTCGACGATTGCACGTGGCTTCGTCACGTCAAGGCCGGGCACCAGATCGGGACGTCGACGTCGCTCACCCCGATCCGCGACGGAAACAAGAACGTGATCGGATTCCTGGGCGTGTCACGCGTGGTCGTCTCACAGACGACAGAGGAGAGAGAACGTTCCGATTCGGTGCCGAGTTCGTCTCGCCGTGGAGCGCCGAACCTGTCGCCGGACGAGAACCCCGGTGCCGGCACCGTACAGGGTCTTTTCGAGTACCTCGCCGAACTGGAGGGTGGCGAAGCGACGGGTCGCTCCGGATCCACCCCCGAGGAGGTACCGCCGAAGCGCACCCGCGGGCGGGCGCACCGCGGGGGAACCCACTGGCAGATGATGTTCGACGAGAACCCGATCCCGACGTCGGTCCTCGCCCCCGACCGCCACCCCGTGTGGGTGAACGACGCATTCGTCAACATGCTCGGCTACTCCCGAGCACAGCTCCTCAAGATGCGCGGGTTCTGGGAGGTCACGCACCCCGACGAACTCCCCCTCGACGAAGCGTGCTACGCCGACATCGTCGCCGGCAGGCGCAACAGTTGGCACCGCGACCGGCGGCATGTGCACGCCGACGGGCATCTCGTGCCAGCGCACGTCTTCGTCGGCGCCGCCCGCGACGAATCCGGGGCCATCGTCTCCTATCTCGTGCAAGCGATCGACTTCACGGACCACAGCCGCGCCCTGCAGGAAGTCGAACGTGCGTCGCGCATCTCGCACCTGCTTTTCGAGCAGAGCTCGATCCCCGCGGGGATGCTCGATCTCGAAGGCAATCTTCGGCTCGTCAACGACGCGTTGACACAGTTGCTCGGGTTCGCGCGTGAGGATCTGATCGGTTCGCCGCTCCTCGACCACACCCATCCCGACGAACGGAAAGGTCAGCTGAAGAGCTTTCTCGAAGTCGCGCGGGGTACCCACGACAGCTACTCAGTCGAGCGGCGTCTCCTGCATGCGGATGGCCACGCCGTCCCGGGCCACATGTACGTGTCGTCGATCCGCGACGATTCCGGAGAGGTCGTCGCCCTCCTCGGGCAGTTCCTCGACAAGACGGAGCTGTGGCAGGTGCAGGAGCAGCTCGAGTACGCGAGCTTCCACGACCCGCTGACCTCTCTTCCGACCCGCAGGCTCGTCGCCGACCGCGTTGGACGCGAGGTCGAGTGGGCCCGCGCCCGTCACCGCTTCGCCGGCGTCGCCATCGTCGACATCGACCGTTTCGACGCGGTGAACGAGACCTTCGGCCGTGCACTCGGGGACCGGCTCCTCGCTGAGTTCGGCCAACGTCTCGTCGGATGCACCCAGCGCACCGACACCGTCGGGCGATTGGAAGGCGACACGTTCGCCGTCGTGCGCGGCGCAATCACCGACCCTTTGCAGATGGTCGACCTCGCCCACGAGATCAGGGACACGATGGACAAGCCGTTCCTCCTCGACACCGAGCAGGAGGTCGTCACCGTGAGCATCGGCGTCGCGCTCAGCAGCCGGGACGAAACCCCCGAACGCCTGCGTCCTCAACTGGTCATCGCAACACCTCTCTGATCGGCGAACACTGGTGTCGTCGATGGGGAGGAACGGTGATGGCGAGGTTCACAGAAGCCGACAGGGTGACGATCTGGGAGATGCGGGAGGCCGGCGTGCCGGTGAAGCGCATCGCCAAGCACCTCGGACGCCAGAACTCTTCGCTCCGGAAGTTCATCGCTGATGCAGGGGGGAGACGACCGCACGAACGAGGGCGTGCTGAGCTCAGGCTCTCCCTTGAAGAGCGAGAAGAGATTTCGCGAGGACTCGTCGCAGGTCTCTCGCTCCGGGTGATCTCGACTGGACTCGGGCGTGCGCCCTCGACGGTGTGTCGAGACGTGAACGCGAATGGCGGCCGTCAGCATTACCGAGCGCTCGTTGCCGATCGGGGTGCGCAACGACGCGCGCTGCGACCCAGGCGGGCGAAGCTTGCCCGGTGCCGCCGGCTCAGATCGACCGTCGAACGAAAGCTCGAGGCCAGGTGGTCACCCGAGCAGATCTCCGCGTGGTTGGCTCTTAGCTATCCGAATGATCCGGAGATGCGGGTGTCCCACGAGACCATCTACCAGTCGCTGTTCGTCCAGGGCCGTGGAGCGCTGCGGAAGGAGCTCCACACCTGCCCGCGAAGCGGTCGGGCGATGCGAAGAGCCAAGGCCTACACCAAGGGCGGGGTCGGCCAGGGACAGCTCCGCAACATGGTGATGATCTCCGAGCGACCGGCCGAGGTCGCCGACCGCGCCGTGCCCGGGCACTGGGAGGGTGATCTCATCTTCGGCAAGAAGATGACCGCGATCGGCACGCTCGTCGAGCGTCACAGCCGCTACGTCATCTTGTTGAAGCTGCCCCACGGGAACTCCGCCGAGTCGGTCCGCACCGCACTCGCGAAGCGCATCGTCACGCTTCCCGCCCAGCTCCGCAGATCGATCACCTGGGACCAGGGAAAGGAGATGGCCGAGCACGTCCAGTTCACGATCGACACCGGGGTGCAGATCTACTTCTGCGACCCGAAGAGCCCCTGGCAACGCGGCAGCAACGAGAACACGAACGGCCTCTTGCGCCAATACCTGCCGAAGTCAACGGATCTCTCGCAGTGCACCCAACGCGAGCTCGATGCCATCGCCCGTTCCCTCAACAACAGACCTCGACAGACGCTCGAGTGGGTGACACCATCTCAGGCGTTCGCCAAGGCTGTTGCGTTGACCGCTTGAGTGCGCACCTGATCCGGGACGCCGAACTCGCTCTCGGCCAGGCGAAATCCGAAGGGGGAAGTCGCACCGTCGTCTTCGACGACGCGCTCCGCGTCCGCGCACAGGCCCGCTCGACCGCCGAGGCCGGGTTGCGGACCGCCCTGCGCGACGGTGAGTTCGTCCTCCACTACCAACCGATCGTCGACCTGCAGCTCGGCCGGTATACCGGAGTCGAGGCGCTCATCCGGTGGATCGACCCGGCGCGGGGGATGGTCCCGCCCGACGAGTTCATCCCGATCGCGGAGGACACCGGGCTCATCGTCCCGATCGGCGAGTGGGTGATCGGCGAGGCCTGCCGCCAGGCGAGCGCCTGGAACCGCGAACGGGCGAGCGACGCGCCATGGGAGATCGCCATCAACGTTTCCCGCTTCAGATTCGGGCCGGGACCCTGCTCGAGACGGTCACAGAGGCCCTCGATTCCTCGGGTCTCGACCCGAGGACCGTCGCGCTCGAGCTCACCGAGACGACGCTCATGGAAAACCTCGATCTCGTCCACGGCATCCTCGACCCGATCCACGATCTCGGGGTAAAGATCGCGATCGACGACTTCGGAACCGGGTACTCATCGCTCGGGCGGATCAGGCGGTTCGCGGTCGACACGTTGAAGATCGACCGAAGTTTCGTGAGCGGTCTCGAAGAGGACGAATCCGCCCGACGGCTTGCCTCGGCGGTCCTCGAGATGGGAAAGGCCCTTGACGTCCTCGTCATCGCCGAAGGCGTGGAGACGACGGGCCAGCTCGAATGGCTGGGACGCTTCGGATGCCCCAGCGCCCAGGGGTTCTTGTTCGCGAAACCCCTCCCTGCGGCCGACTGCCTCGCGCTGCTCTCGAACGGCTAATGGGACCAGATCAGCTGGATGTAGCGAGCTGATCCCCAAGCCACCCGGTGGTAAGCACGTCGAACGCCTGAGGCTTGACCTCTAATCACCCCGTTCTCGCGGGATGCGAGCCGCGCAACCCCGGCGGATGGCCCCAGCCGCGGCGATGAATTCGACGCGTCGTCAACCATGCTCACCACGTCACAAAACCGAAGAGATCCCAATCGGCTCAGGATCTGCCGAATTCCCCATATGGCAACGCTCGCGCGGCCACGGTCATTTCGCCGTAATCAATGCTCACACGACTCACACCGTGCTAAATTCGATTACTCGATAAAGCGTGCTCTAAAGGCGAATAGGACGTCCCGCCATGATCGGGACGAGAAGGTGTCAGAGGGGGCCGGAGCGAATGGCCGAAGCCCAGCTCGACATGCTCGGGGCAATCGCCCGCTCGTGGGAAGAGCCGTACATCGTTCTCCTCCCGAACGCGTCGATCGGCGGATGGAACCCGGCCGCATCGGTCCTGTTCGGCTACTCCGAGAAGGAGATTCTCCGCCGCGACGTTTCTGAACTCCTCGCGGCCGCGGGTGCATCGCGCCTGCACTCCACGATCGAACGGCTCGACGGAGCCCGACACGCGGAGCACCTCGAGACTTTCGCGCGGGCCAAGGACGGCCATCGCTTCAAGACAACGCTGACGCTCTCCCCCGTCCACGATCCGGATGGCACGTTGGTCGGCGCATCGCTCGCCATCCGTCCGAGTTCCAATGGTGCCACGGCGTCCAACGGAAAAGCGAGTTTCTTCGCAGCGATCTATGGATCGAACGGATCATCGCAACGCGGGCCGAGGCACGCCGTCTTCGTTACATGGAATTCCGCCGCCGAGGACCTGTTCGGCTACGCCGATCTCGAGACGGTTGGCGACGACGTCTCCATGCTCGTCGCTCCCGACCGGATTCCCCGGTTCCGTCGGGAGATCGGGAGAATCCTCACAGGAGCCGAGGTGAGGGACAGCACCTGCTTCCAGCTCAAGAAGAACGGCCAACGGATCGAGACGTCATTCCGGTTCATTCCGATCCGCGATGCCGCCAACCAGGTTGTCGGGCTCGCGGCCCTCGCGGACACACCGACTCCGTCTGCGCTCCGGGGGAACAACGGTGCGTCCCGACTGTCCCGGCGGCGCGACGGGGGCGCGCCGGACACCGTCGCCGGCACGGTCGCCAATCTGCGCCGAACCGTCGAGCAGAATCTGTTCGAGATCCCGGACGCGGGCGCCGGGACCACACACTGGAAGCTCGCGTTCGACCAGAGCTCGATCCCGACGGCAATCTTCAGGACCGACCGCCGCCCGGTCTGGGTGAACAGCGCCTACGTCCGCCTGCTCGGCTACGACTTCCGGCACCTCACCACCATGAGGTCGTTCGCAGATGTCACCCACCCCGATGACGTCGCGCGCGACAACGAGCTGTTCACCGAGCTGCTCGCGGGCAACAGGGAGTCCTTCGACCGCGAGAAGCGCTACCTCCACGCCGACGGGCACGTCGTCCCTGTTCGCGTCTTCACCGCGGCGATACGCGACGAGTCGGGCGCGCTCGTCTCGCTCCTCGCACAGGCCGTCGACCTCACCGACGAGAAGCGCGCCGCGCTGCAGGAACGCAGCGAAAAGATCGCCTTCGAGCACAGCTCGATCGCGACGGCGATCCTCGACGCCGAGCGCCACCCGATGTGGGTGAACGACGCCTACGTCCGCATGCTCGGCTACCCGAGGGAGCACCTCCTCAAACTGCGCAACTTCGACGAGATCACCCACCCCGGCGACGTCGGCTCGGACAAGCGGCGTTACAAGGAGTTCGTGGCGGGCTCGCGGGGTGACTCCGACCACGACAAGCGGTACGTGCACGCCGACGGACACCCCGTCCCGGTGCATGTCTTCCTCGCCGCGATCCGCGACGAGTCGGGCGCAATCGTGTCGTTCCTCGCGCAGGCGATCGACCTGACGGCAGAGAGGCAAGCCGAGGAGGAACGAGACCGTGCAGCGCGCTTCACTCAGGCGCTTTTCGCTCAAAGCTTCGTCGCGGCAGGGTCCATCGACCTGCAGGGTCGCCTCCAGTCGGTCAACGACCGGATTATTCGCCTCTCCGGCTATTCACGCGAGGAGCTGGTCGGTTCAGAGTTTGCAAGCTACGTCCACCCCGACGACATCGCCGGATTGGCGAAAGGCTTCTCCGAGTTCTTAGCAGGGACCCGAGACAGTGATGCACTCGAGATGCGTCTCCGCCACGGCGACGGTCACTTCGTGCCCTGCCAGATTTACACCTCGGCGATGCGCGACGACTCCGGGTCGCTCATCGGTGTCATCGGGCAGATCTTCGACCTCACCGCGCAGCGGGAAGCCGAGCTGGAACGCCGGAGAGCGGAACGCCTGACCCAAGCCCTTTTCGATCGCAGCGCGATCTCGGCCGCGGTTATCGACATACAGGGCCGGGTGATGGAGGCGAACGAGACCTTCCTCCGGCTGACGGGATATTCGAAAGACGAGTTCCTCGGCACCAACATCGCGGACCACGTCCACCCCGACGACGTCGGTCAGCTGGTCCGCGGACTGTCCGAGTACGTCGCCGGAACCCGAGACAGCGACGACCTCGAGCTACGCCTGGTGCTCCGCGATGGCACCGAGGTGCCCACCTGGATGCACTCCACTGCGCTGCGCGACGAGGAAGGCACGATGATCGGCATCATCGGGCAGGGTCTTGACCTCAGGGAACAGAAGCGGATGGAGGAGGAAAGCGAGCGCGAGGCGCAGCTCCGGCAGGTCCTTTTCGAGCGGAGCCGCATCCCTGCTTCGATGCTCGACCTCGAGGGCCGGGTTCAGTTCGTCAACGACGCGCTGCTGGAACTCTTCGGGCGCACGCGTGAGGAATTGGTCGGGACCAGGCTCGCCGAAATCATGCACCCCGACGACACCGCGTCCCACAGGCAGATCTTCGCCGAAATCATGGCCGGGACGGCTGAGGGCTGGGTCCACGAAAGGCGATTCGTCCACTCAGACGGACATGTCTTCCCCGGACGCGTCTTCGTCTCGGCGATCCGCGACGCCTCCGGGACGGTCGTCGGCGTCCTCGGTCAGTTCCTCGACGAGTCCGAGCTCTTCCGCGTCGAGGAGAAGCTCGAGTTCGAGGAGCTCCACGACACGCTGACCTCGCTCCCGACACGGGCGCTCGTCGCCGACCGGGTCGGCCAGGAAGTCCAGTGGGCCCGGGCACGTCACCGCAGCGTCGGCCTCGTGATCGTCGACGTCGACCGCTTCGACGCCGTCAACGAGACCTTCGGCCGGGAGCTCGCCGACCGACTCCTCGTCGAGCTCGCCCAGCGCCTCGTCGCCTGCAGCCTGCGCACCGACACCGTCGGCCGGCTCGAGAGCGACACGTTCATCGTCCTGCGCGGGTCGATCGCCGACCCGTTGGAGATGATCGATTTCGCCGACGAGATGAGAAAGGTGATCAACGAGCCCTTCGACCTCGACAACGAGCACGAAGTCATCACCGCGAGCATGGGGATCGCGCTCAACAGCCGCGACGAGCCCCCCGAGCGCCTGATGCGCGACGCCGAGCTCGCGCTCGCCCAGGCGAAGGAGAGCGGCGGGAATTGCTCGGTCGTGTTCGACGAGACCCTGCGCACCAAGGCGCTGAACCGGGCGACCGCCGAAGCCGGTCTCCGCAACGCGCTCACCGAGAACGAGTTCCTCCTGTATTACCAGCCGATCATCGACCTGCAGCTCGGCCGGTTCGTCGGAACCGAGGCCCTCATCCGCTGGGCCGACCCGGCGCGCGGCCTCGTCCTGCCCGACGAATTCATCCCGGTCGCCGAGAAGACCGGGCTCATCGTGCCGATTGGCGAATGGGTGCTCGGCGAGGCCTGCCGCCAGACAAACGAATGGAACCGTGCTCGCCCGGATCGGCCCTTGGACGTCGCCGTCAACGTCTCGCCCCACCAGATCCGGGACGGGACGCTTCTCGAGACGGTCACCGGGGCACTCGACTCGTCCGGCCTCGACCCGAGGTGCCTGACGCTAGAGCTCCTCGAGACCGCCTTCATGGAGAACGTGGAGACGGTCCACAGGGTGCTCGACCCGCTCCACGCTCTCGGGGTGAAGATCGCGATCGACGACTTCGGCACGGGGTACTCCTCGCTCGGCCGGATCCGGCGGTTCACGATCGACGTACTAAAGATCGACCGCAGCTTCGTGAGCGGCCTCGAGGAGGACGAGTCGGCGCGGCGGCTCGCCACGACGATCCTCGAGCTCGGGCGCGCCCTCGGTGTGACCGTCATCGCCGAGGGCGTCGAGACGCGGGGTCAGCTTGAATGGCTGGGCCGGATGGACTGCCGTTACGCCCAGGGCTTCCTCTTCGCACGACCGGTGCCGCCCGAGGAGTTTCTCGAGCTTTTGTCCCGGGAGTGAACCCGTGGCGGGCCGTCCCCGCTAGGACTTACGAGCCGCGCTGCCGGACCCGGAGCTTCATCGGCGTCGGGCCGAGGTCGAACCGCTCCCGCAACGAACGTTCGACGTAGCGCAGGTACCCCGGCTGGAGCCTGCGGCTCGCGAAGATTGTCACGGTCGGCGGGTCGACGGCACCCTGGACCGCGTAGAGGATGCGCGACCCGGGCGGCGCGTGCGCCGACTGGATCGCCCGCATCGCCTCGTTGAGGGCGCTGGTCGGGATGCGCCGGTGGTAGGCGTCGATCGCCTCCCGCAGCACCGGCAGGAGCCGGTGCACTCCCCGACCCGTGAGGGCCGACAGCCGCAGCACCGGCGCGTAGCCGAGGAAGCCGAGCCGGTCGGCGACGTCCGCGGCGACGGCCTGCCGACGCTCGGTCGCCAGCAGATCCCACTTGTTCAAGACGACGACGATCGGGTCGCCGGCCGCGTCGATCCGCTCGGCGAGCCGCTGGTCTTGGTGCGTCACGCCGTCGGTGGCGTCGATGACGAGCAGCGCCACGTCGCTGCGGTCGATCGCCGCGAGCGAGCGGACGAGCGAGTAGTACTCGGTGCCGTCGTCGATCCGGGACTTGCGGCGCAGCCCGGCCGTGTCGATGAACCGGACCCGGCCTTCGGCGGTGTCGACGATCGTGTCGACGGCGTCACGGGTCGTCCCCGGCACGTCGTGAACGACGACCCGCTCGGTCCCGACCAACCGGTTGAAAAGCGTCGACTTGCCGACGTTCGGGCGCCCGACGATCGTCACCGAGGCGACGACGGCGGACTCCCCGGAGCCGGTGTCGATGTCCGCAACTTCCTCCCGCTCGTCTCCGAGAGCGGCGATCGCTTCCCCGACGGGGAACCGCGCCACGACGATGTCGAGGAGGTCCCCGACACCGCGTCCGTGGAGGGCCGAAACGGGCACCGCGTTCCCCAGTCCGAAGCCCGCGAGTTCCCAGGCGTCCTGCTCGCGTGCGGCGGAGTCCACCTTGTTCGCGACGACGAGCACGGCCGCACTGGCGCGTCGCAGTATCTCGGCGACGGCGTCGTCTTCGGAGGTGATCCCGGTCGTCACGTCGACGACGAAGAGCACGACGTCGGCCTGGGCGATCGCCGTGCGGGCCTGGTCGGAAACGAGCAGATCGAGCCGGTCACCCCGCGACACGACGCCGCCGGTGTCGATGATGCGGAACGCCCTCCCCGCCCATGTCGCCTCCAGCTCGAGGCGGTCGCGAGTCACCCCCGGTCGCTCCTCGACGATGGCGGCACGCCGCCCGACGATCCGGTTGACGAGCGTCGACTTACCGACGTTCGGGCGCCCGGCGACGACGACCGTGGGCATGCCGTCCGACGGCAGTGGTTGCCCGGTTCCCGGCCCGTCGCGTAGCGGTGCGCCCGGTTCGCCGTTCATCGCCAGTCCCGTGTCTCGCGCCGCGCGTCGGCGGCCACCGCGTCGACCATGAGGGCGCGGCGCAGCGAAGCGCCGTCAGCGGGGACGAACTCGACGGCGCGAGGAAGGTCCCCGGGCACGCCCCCATCGAGGAACCGGCCGTTCGACAGGCACACCTCGGGCACGAGGACCCGCCGGTCAGGGGAGACCCCGGTGAGGGCGCGGCCGAGATCGGCACCGGTGAGCAGCCCGGTGACCCCGATGTTCCCGCCGAAGAAGGTGTTTTCGACGGCGACCGTCTCCACGTCGCCGAACCCCGCCGTGTCGAGCAGCGGGCGCAGGACCTGCGACCCGTAGGCGCCGGTGAGGATCGCCACAGGCGCGCCGGGCTCCGCCGCGGTCGCCCTCCACGACCCGTCACCCGTCCCGCCGGCGTGCGGCGCCCGGTAGCCGAGCGCCGGGGCGCCGTCGATGGAGCGGAAGAACCCCCCGGACCGCCTGCCCCGCCGGGCGGCCCCGGCGGCGAAGGCCTCGGCGAAGGCCGCCGCCATCCCGATCCCGTTCTCGTGCTGCGGGAAGCCCTCGTACGAGGCGGCCGCCGGGAAGGGACGCCCGGCGAGCAGGTAGTACTCGTCGGCGGCGAAGACAACCCCCCGCTTCAGCGCCCGGGCGAAGCGCGCCTGCCAGGTCTCGACGGAGTCGAGCACCGCGGCGGCCTCGCCCGCGGTGTGGGCCCGCATCGTCTCTTCGTGGGAGAACCGGCTCACCCCGAGCGGCACCACGCCGACCGAGGCGAGGCGGGGGAACCGCTCGAGGATCCCGGCCATCGTGTCCTCGAGCACGGCCCCGTCGTTCACGCCCGGGCAGACGACGATCTGGCCGTGGACCTCGATCCCGTGGTCGAGAAGGCACGTCAGCCAGCGCAGGCTCGTCGCGCCGCGGCGGTTGCGGAGCATCGCGGCGCGCACCCCGGGGTCGGTCGCGTGGATCGAGACGTAGAGCGGCGAGAGCCGTTCCGTGACGACCCGCTCGAGGTCGAGCTCCGTGAAGCGCGTGAGCGTCGTGAAGTTCCCGTAGAGGAACGACAGCCGGTAGTCGTCGTCTTTCACGTACAGGCTGTGTCGCAAGCCCCTCGGGAGCTGGTAGATGAAGCAGAACGCGCAGTGGTTGTCGCACGTCGTCACCCGGTCGAAGATCGCCGTCCCGACCGAGATCCCGAGCGGCTCGCCGGCGTGTTTCGTGACGACGACCTCGAACGTGCCGCCGTCCCGGCCGATCTCGACGGCGACGACCGCGTCGTCGGCGAGCACCTGGTAGTCGATCACGTCCCGGAGGCGCGCCCCGTTGAGGGCGCGGATCTCGTCGCCGACCCGGATCCCCGCCGCCTCCGCCGGCGAGGCGGGCGCGACGCCCTCGACCTGCGGAAACGCCATCCACTTAGCCTACCCGGCGGGCTCGCTAGCCTGAGAACGTGGACGTCGACCGCGTGCTGCTTGCCGAGCCGCGCGGTTTCTGCGCCGGGGTCGAGATGGCGATCAAGGCGCTCGCCTGGATGGTCCGGCTCTTCGAGCCCCCCGTCTACTGCTACCACGAGATCGTCCACAACCGACTCGTCGTCGAGGAGTTCTCGCGCCAGGGCGTCGTCTTCGTCGACCAAGTCGACGAGGTCCCCGCCGGGGCGCCGCTCATGCTCTCCGCCCACGGTTCGGCCCCCGAGGTCGAACGGGCCGCGTCGGCGCACAACCGCCCGGTCGTCAACGCCGTCTGCCCCCTCGTCACCAAGGTCCACCACGAGCTGAAGGTCCGGGCCTCCAAGGGCTACACCGTCGTCTACGTCGGCCACGCCGGCCACGAAGAGGCGATCGGCACGATGGCCGTCGCGCCGGCGGCCGTGCGGCTCGTCGAGTCCGAGGACGACGTCGACGCCCTCGGGGGCGTCGACACCCCCGTGGCGCTCCTCGCCCAGACGACACTGCCCCACGACGAGTGGTCCGGGATCGCCGCCCGGGCGGAGCAGCGCTTCCCCCAGCTGTGGATGCCCGGGCGCTCCGACCTCTGCTACGCGACGACGAACCGCCAGGCCGCCCTGCGGGCGATCGCCGGCCGCTGCGACGCCGTCGTCGTCATCGGCTCGGCGAACTCCTCGAACACCGTCTCGCTCACCCGCGTCGCCGAGGCGACCGGTTGCGACCGCGTGCTCCGCGTGAACGCCGCGACCGAGCTCCCCGACGACCTCACCGGCGTCGTCGGCGTCACCGCCGGGGCGTCCGCGCCGGAGTCGCTCGTCGACGAGGTCCTCGGCCGGCTCGCGCCGAAGCGCGGTGTCGAGGTCGTGCGCGCCGTCGAGGAAGAGGAGTACTTCCCTCCCCCGCCCGAGCTGCGTGACCTGTTGGGCGCGGTGTGGTCCGCCGCCTCGGTCGCCCTCGGCCGCCGACCGTCGGGACGGCCCCCTGCCGCGGAGGACCGCGAGGTGCCCGCCGCTCTCATGCTCGCCGGACGCGCCGCCGAGCCGGGCGCGCTTGACTAGCCTGCACGCTCGGCTGCCCCCGACCGAAAGGCCCCTAGATGAACGCCCGGGAGACCCGCCGCCGAGCCGCCCTTGACGAGCTCGTCGACTCGGTCGCGCTCGACGAGTTCCGCTCCGCCCACGGCGACCCCCGGTTCGCCGAGGTCGTCATCGTCGCCGCGGCGTACCACGAGGTCGACAACATCGGCCGGGTCGTCGAGGCGCTGCCGGCCGAACTCTGCGGGAAGCCGGTCGCCTTCGTCGTCGTCATCGACGGCGAGGAGGACGGGACCGCCGAGCTCGTGCGGAAATCCGGTCACTACGCCGTCGTCTGCCCGGTGAACCGGGGGCAGGGCGCCGCGCTGCGGCTCGGCTACCGCGTCGCCGCCGAGCACGGGGCCCGCTACATCGTGACCGCGGACGCCGACGGCCAGACCGACCCCGGGGACCTCGCCGTCGTCCTGGGACCGGTCCTCGAGGGCGAGGCCGACCTCGTCACCGGGTCACGCCGGCTCGGTCGCACCGAATCGGCCGACATCGTGCGCAATTTCGGGATCGTGTTCTTCTCGGTCCTCATCACGCGGCTCACCGGCACGAAAGTGACCGACGTCGCCAACCCGATCCGGGCGATGCGAGCGGACCTGCCCGAGCGCCTCACGCTCGCCGAGCCGCAGTACCAATCCTCCGAACTCCTCATCGGGGCGGTGATGCGGGGGCGCGCTTTTCCGAGCGCCCCGTCACCATGCTCGCCCGCACCTCGGGACACTCGAAAAAGGGCGGCAACCTCGTCTACGGCTACCGCTTCAGCCGCGTCGTCCTGCGCACCTGGTGGCGCGAACGCCGTTCGCGCCGCCGTTAGGGAGCCCCGCCCCCGCCGTTCGCGACGAAGTCCCCCCAGGTCGCGGCCAGTCCCGCGGCAAGGTCGTAGGCCGGCGCGTAGCCGAGCGTGCGAGCCCGGCTCGTGTCGACGACGACGGCCGGCATCTCACCGGGCTTCGCGGCGACGTGGTCGGCCGGGATCGCCACCCCGGTGACCTCGCACGCCGTCTGCCACAGCTCGTTCATCGAGACCGACCGCCCGCCCCCGATCGTCAGCGTCTCCGGGCGGCCGAGCCCGAGCCCGATCGCGATCGCCGCGACGGTGTCGGTGACGTAGACGTAGTCGCGCCGCTGCTCGCCGTCGCCGTAGATCTGGATCGCGCCGCCGCCAAGCGCGCAGCGCATCAGCCGAGCGACGACGCTGTCCTTCGTCTGCATGCCCGCGCCGTAGACGTTCGTGAACCGCAGCGCGACGGTCGCCATGTGGTAGCTCGCGGCGTAGGCCGAGAAGAGCATCTCGGCCGCGGCCTTCGTCGCCCCGTACGGCGTGAGCGGGTGCGGCAGCACGCCCTCGTCGATCGTCGCCGCGCCGACGTCGCCGGCGACGGCGTTCGTCGAGGCGAAGACGAAGCGCTCGACCCCGAGGGCGCGGCAGCGCTCCAGGAGGAGCTCGGTCGCGTCGACGTTCGTCTGGAACACGGCGTGCGGGTCCTTCGCCGACAGAAGCACCGACGTGATCGCCGCGAGATGGACGACGGCGTCCGTGCCCGGGGCGACGGCTCGCTCGACGACACCGGGATCGCGCAGGTCGCCGACGCAGCACCGAACCGAGGGCGACGGGAACGGCTTGAGGTCGGCGACGACCACCTCGTCGCCGCGGGCCTGTAGGGCGGCGACCGCGTGGCGCCCGATGAACCCGGAACCTCCTGTCACGACGACGCGCACCGCGTCTCCTTTCGTCGATGGAACCGGCCCCGATTCCGGGCCGGGGCGAGACCCTAGTGGCCGGCGACGATCCGCGCGGCCTCGTCGCTCAGCGCCTGGATGGCGCTGCGCATCTCCTCGGTGAGGGCGTGGACGGCGGAACGGGGCACGCGGGACCCTTCGTCGGCGGCGTGGTGCTCGACGCCGGCCATGATCGGCTTGCCGACGACGCAGGCGACGCGGGCCGGCCTCGGGATGCGCTTGCCGCGCGGCATCGTCCGGTCGGTCCCGGCGATCCCGACCGGGACGAGGGGCACCCCGGCACGCAGGGCGAGGTAGGCCGCGCCCTCGCGCGTCGGGCCGATCGTCGGTCCCGTATTGCGGGTCCCCTCCGGGAAGATGACGAGCGGCTCGCCGGCACCGAGCACCTCGAGGCAGCGGTTGAACGCCTCGCGGTCGGTCGCCGAACGGTTGACCGGGAAAGCGCCGAGGGTCTCGATCAGCCAGTTGAAGGGACGGTTCACGAAGATCCCCGACTTGGCGATGAACCGCAGGCGCCGGCGCGTGATGCGGGCGACGATCAGGAAGTCGATGTCCGAGCGGTGGAGCGGCGCGATGAGGAACGGGCCGGAGCGCGGCAGGTTCTCGGCGCCGACGATCGGGCCGAGCAGCACGAGGCGGCCTGCGCCGACGGCGATGCCGCGGCACACGGCGTAGAACCAGCGGACCCGCCGCGAGATCGGCCGCACCGGCCGTCGCCCGGCGTCCGGGGCCGCACGCGCCGGCGCGACGAGGCCGGCTATCTCGTCGACGATCGAGTCGATTGACCGCCCCGTCGAGTCGATGACGACGGCGTCGCCCGCCGGCACGAGCGGCGAGACCGCCCGCGTCGAGTCAGACCGGTCCCGCGCCCCGATCGCCGCCTCCACCTCGGCGAGGTCCAGGGCTTTCGACGGCGTCGCCTGGTCGGCGGCGCGCCGGCGGGCCCGCTCGGCCGCGCTCGCCGTCAGAAAGACCTTCACCGGAGCGTCGGGCAGAACGACCGTGCCGATGTCCCGCCCCTCGACGACACCGGACTGGTGGGCGGCGACCCAGGACCGCTGGCGGGCGACGAGGGCGGCGCGCACCGCGGCGTGGGCCGAGACCTCGCTCACCGCGGCGTCCACCTCGGGCGCGCGAATCGCCTCGGTCACGTCCTCACCGTCGGCGGTGACCCGCCCGCCGACTTTGAGGTCGAGGTCGCGGGCGAGCCCGGCGAGGGCTGCGGCGTCGGACGCCGGGATGCCCCGGCGCAGCGCGCAGAGGGTGACCGCCCGGTACATCGCGCCCGTGTCGAGGCGTTCGACCCCGAGCCTGGCGGCGAGCGCGGCGGCGACCGAGGACTTGCCGGCACCGCCCGGGCCGTCGATCGCGATCACCGGCACACGAGGCTCCCGAGGTCGTCGACGAACCCAGGCCAGGTCACCGCCGCGGCCGCGAAGTCCTCGATCCGCACCGCACCGGAGGGTCCGAGCCCCGCCACGGCGAGCGCCATCGCCACGCGGTGGTCGCCGTGCGAGGAGACCGTGCCGTGCGGCGTGAAGCCGCCCTTGATGACGAGGCCGTCCGGGAGCTCTTGCACCTCGGCGCCGAGCCGGGCGAGCTCGGCGGCCATCGTGGCGATGCGGTCGCTCTCTTTCACACGCAGCTCGGCCGCGTCGGTGATCGTCGTCACCCCGTCGGCGAAGGCCGCGGCGACGGCGAGGACAGGGAGCTCGTCGATGAGCGAGGGGATCTCCGCCCCGCTGATCGTCGTGGCGTCGAGGGGGGCGTGGCGCACGAGGAGGTCCCCGGTCGTCGCGTCCCGGGGGATGACCTCGATCGACGCCCCCATCCGCCGCAGCACGTCGACGAAGCCGAGCCGGCCCGGGCCACGGTAGACGTGCTCGATCCGCACCTCGCTGCCGGCGACGACGCTCGCCGCGACGGCGATGAAGGCCGCCTGGGAGGGGTCGCCCGGGATGTCGATCTCGAACGGCACGAGCGTGCTCCGCCGGACGTGCACGGCGTAGCCGGCCGGGCCCTCTTCGACCTCGATCGCCGCGCCGCAGCGGGCGAAGAGCTCCTCACAGTGGCGCCGCGTCGGCACCGGCTCCCGGACCACGGTCTCACCCTCGGCGTCGAGACCCGCAAAAAGGACCGCCGCCTTCACCTGGGCCGACGAGACCGATGGGGTGTAGTCGATGCCGGTGAGCGGACCGCCGCGCACGGTAAGCGGCGCGTGCAGGTCCCCGTCGGCGCCCTCGATCGCGGCCCCCATCGCTCGCAACGGCCCGACGATGCGGTCCATCGGGCGCCGGCGCACCGACTCGTCGCCGTCGAGGACGCTCCGGAAGGGCAACGAGGCGCAGACGCCGGCGAGGAGCCGCACCGCGCTCGCCGAGTTGCCGAGGTCGATCGGCCGCTCCGGCTCGCGCAACCGCTCCCGCCCGCCGACGACCCGCTCCCCGTCGAAGTACACGCCGAGGCGTCCGAGCGCGGCCCTCGTGCGGGCCACGTCGTCGCCCCGGGGCAGGCCCCGCACCCGCGACTCGCCGGAGGCGAGGGCCGCGCAGATGAGGGCGCGGTGGGCGATCGACTTGTCCCCCGGGACCCGCATCACGCCGCGCAGCGGCCCCGACTCGGAGAAACTCGCCGTCTCCGGCGTCGCCGCGCTCACGCGATCCGGCCGGCGGGGCGGATGCGGCAGGCTCCTCCCGCGGAGCCGTCGAGGGCCGTCACCGGGGCCCTCCCTAGCTGACGAGGTCGGGGCGGAGCGATGCCGCCCCCTCGAGGTAGACGTGCTGGATCGTATCCCGGGCCCGGTCGGTGTAGCAGTGGACGAGCACCCGGATGCACAGCGGCACCGCGTCGGTGACCGCCATCTCCCGGCAACCGAGCAGCGGCACGTCGGCGAAGCCCGGGATCGTCCGCGCCGCCGTGGCAGGAAAGGCGGAGGTGACGTCCTCGGTGGCAGTGAAGATCGCACTCACGAGGTCACCGGGCTCGAGCCCGTTGCGCTCGAGGATCGCCCCGACGAGCGCGCCGACACGGTCTTGCATCTGGGCCGCGCTGTCCTCGTCGAGCGTCGTCGCACCCCGCACGGCTCTCAGCACGGCCCCCATCGTTTCGAGCCTACTCAGTGCCGATCCCGCCTCCCTTTTCGGCCCGACTGGCCGCCTCGCGCAGCGCGCGCACCTCGTCCGCTGTCAGGGCGCGGTACTCGCCGGGGGGGAGACGGTCGTCAGTGAGCGGCCCGAGCCGTGTCCGCACCAAGCGGTGGACCGGGTGCCCGACCGCCTCGCACATCCGGCGCACCTGGTGGTAGCGGCCCTCATGGATGACGATCCGCACCAACCCGGGGCCGCGCCGCGCAACCTTCGCCGGCGCGGTCACGACGCCTGGTTCGATCTCGACCCCCTCGCGCAGCGCCCGCAGCGCCCCGGGCGAGGGGTCGCCTTCCAGCTCGGCGAGGTACTCCTTCTCGATGCCGTGGCTCGGGTGGGCGAGGAGCTGGGCGAGATCGCCGTCGTTCGTGCAGATGATGAGCCCCTCGGTCGCGAAGTCCAGCCGCCCGACGGGAAAGACCCGCGGCCCGGTGGGCACGAGCTCGAGCAGCGTCGGGCGCCCCTCGGGATCGCGCGCCGTCGTCACGACGCCGGCGGGCTTGTTCACCAGCCAGTAGACGAGCCCGGGCAGGATCCCGACCGTGACGCCGTCGACGGCGACCCGGTCGCGCTCGGGCTCGACGCGCCGGCCGAGGCGCGCGACCTCGCCGTTCACCGTCACCCGGCCCGCCTCGATCAGCACCTCGGCCGCCCGTCGGGAACCGAACCCCGCCCTGGCGAGCACCTTCTGCAGGCGGACGCCCTCGGGGGGGTCCGTCGTCACTCCTCCGGACCGGCGCGCAGCGCCTTCTCCAGGCCCTCGACGATTCCGGCGTCGGGCACGAAGCCGTCGAGCGGCGGCAGGTCGGCGAGCGAGTCGAGCCCGAGCCGTTCGAGGAAGGTCGTCGTCGTCCCGAAGAGAATGGCGAGCCCCGGGCCGTCGTCGCGGCCGACCGGCTCGACGTAGCCGCGCAGCGCGAGCAACCGCAGCACGCCTTCGCTGTTCACGCCGCGGATGGCGGCCACCTGGGCCCGGGAGATCGGCTGTTTGTAGGCGACGATGGCGAGCGTCTCAAGCGCGGCGGGCGAGAGCCGGTGCGGGGCGTCGTCGAGGATGAAGCGCTCGACGTAGCCGCGGTAGGCGGGGTGACTCTGCAGCCGGTAGCCGCCGGCGACCCGGACGAGCTCGAAACCGCGCTCTTCTTGTTCGTAGGCGAGCCGCAGCGCCTCGCACACCTCGTCGGCCCGCTCCACCGGCACCTCGAGCAGCTCGGCGAGCAGGCCCGCCGGCACCGGGTCGGTCGCGACGGTGAGGACCGCCTCGATGGCGGCGGCCTCGGGGCGCCACTCCTCGGGGAACGGGCTCACGGCGCCCGCTCCAGGTCCGCTCCCCCGTACTCTCTCAGCGCCTCGGGGACCTCGGGGACCTGGCCCGGCAGCCCGGTCCAGCGCACCGTGAGGGTGCCGAACGTCGTCGTCTGGTCGAGATCGACGAGTTCCTGCTTGTAGAGCTCCAAAAGGGCAAGGAAACAGGCGACGACGTGCGCCGTCGTGGCCGCGCCGACGGTGAGGTCCCGGAAGGAGGCCTCGCCGCGGCGGGCGAGCTCGACGGCGAGATCCTCCAAGGTCGCGGCGACGCTCACCTCGTCGACGAGCACGTGGGCGTCGCCGATCACCGGGATGGGCCGCTCGGCGAGGGCCCGGCGGGCGACGTCGGCGAGGCGCTCCACGGTCACGCCCTCGAGCAGGTCGGGCACGACCTCGACGAAGCGCTCGTCGGCGCCCGCCCGGCGGGCGACTGAACGGGAGGCGGCCTGTTCGAGCGCGGCGAGCGCCGTGGCCGCCGCATTGAAGGTCTTGCACTCGAGGAGCCGGGCGAGCAGGTAATCGCGGGCCTCGTACAGGGCGAGCTCGTCCTCGAGGTCGAGCTCGTCCTGGCCGGGAATGAGGCGGCGGCACTTCAGCTCGACGAGGGTCGCGGCGATGAGGAGGAACTCCGTCGATGCGTCGAGGTCGATCGACCCGGCCGCCTTCATCTCGACGACGAAGGCGTCGACGATGTCGGCGAGACGGACCTCGTAGATCTCGACCTCCTGAGCCGAGATGAGCTGCAACAGCAAACTGAAGGGCCCGTCGAACACGTCGAGATGGACCTCGTAGGCCACGTCTGCACGCTACCGTCGGTGGCACGCCAGGTGTTGAACGGCCCGGAGGATCTGGCCGTGGCCACTAAGTTCTTGCCATGGCACGGATCTTCTCGGGCGTCCAGCCCTCCGGCTCGCTCCACCTCGGCAACTACATCGGCGCCTTCCGCCAGTGGGTCGAGGGCCAGAAGACCGACGACGGCATCTTCTGCGTCGTCGACCTCCATGCCCTCACGGTCGAGATGGCACCCGAACAGCTGCACACCCGGACCCTCGAGACGGCGGCCGGGCTGTTGGCGGCCGGCCTCGACCCCGGGCTGTGCACGATTTTTTTGCAGAGCCACGTCCCAGCACACACCCAACTGTCGTGGCTGCTCGAGTGCACCGCCTACGAGGGCGAGCTGCGCCGGATGACGCAGTTCAAGGAGAAGTCCCGCGGCCAGGCCGCCGTGCGCGTCGGCCTGTACACCTACCCGACCCTCATGGCGGCCGACATCCTGCTCTACGACACCGACCGGGTCCCCGTCGGCGATGACCAGCGTCAGCACATCGAGCTCACCCGGGACCTCGCGCTGCGGTTCAACGCCGCCTACGGCGAAACCTTCGTCGTGCCCGAGATCGAGCTTCCGAGGGTCGGCGCCCGGATCATGGACCTGCAGCACCCCGACCAGAAGATGGCGAAGAGCGCGACCTCGCCGGCGGGCACGATCTCGATCGACGACCCGCCCGAGGAGATCGACAAAAAGATCCGCCGCGCCGTGACCGACGCCGGGACCGAGGTTCGCTTCGACCGGGACGACAAGCCCGGGGTCTCGAACCTGCTCGAGATCCTCGCCGCGGCGACCGGCGGGTCCCCCGAGGCGGTGGCGGCCCACTACGACAGCTACGGCGCGCTGAAAGCCGACGTCGCCGCGGCGGTTGTCGAGATGCTGCGCCCGGTGCGCGAACGCTACCTGGAGCTCACCCGGGACCCCGGGGCGCTCGCCGGGATCCTCGGCCAGGGGGCCGACCGGGCCCAGAAGATCGCCGCCGCGACCCTCGAGCGCGCCCAGCGCGCTATCGGTCTCGTGCCCAGGCTGGGGTAACGCGGCCTCGGGCCGGGTCAGGCGATCGTCACCGGCCCGATGCCGACGATGCGCCCCCACCACTCCGTTCCGAAGTTGAATAAGCCGTCGAGGGCGCCGGGCGCGACGAGGACGATGAACAGGACGAAAACGAGCGACAGCATCCGCAGCCGGTAGTACTGGGGCAGCCACTCCCGGGGGAGGAACCACTCGACGACGGCCGCGCCGTCGAGCGGCGGGATCGGGATCAGGTTGAACACGGCGATGATCACGTTCACGATCCCGAAAAGGAACAGCACCTCGTCGCCGAGCGGCCATGCGGTGATCGGCAGCGCGGCGAGCTGCGGGATGTTCGCCACGGCGTGGAAAGCGAACCCGGCCAGGAGGGCGAGGACGATGTTCGTCGCCGGACCGGCGAGCCCGACCAAGACGGCCTGGTTGCGCGGGTGGCGGAGCCGGTCGACGCGCACCGGGACGGGCTTGGCCCAGCCGAACGCCAGGTGCGTCGTCACGATGAGGAGGATCGGTAGCAGCACCGTCCCGATCGGGTCGATGTGGCGGATCGGGTTCAGCGAGAGACGCCCGGCGCGTTTCGCGGTGTCGTCGCCGCACCAGTTGGCGACGACTCCGTGGCTCACCTCGTGGAGGATGATCGTCGGGATGAGGACGACGAAGAACAGCGCCTCCTCGCTGTGGAGCGCATGGTGCCGGTCCGCCTCGACGACGATGAGGACGAGGATGGCGGCGATGGCGACGGCCCACGGGCCGTTGCGATGGAACCGCGCCCGGCGCGCCTCGCTGCTCAACGACACGTAGGGGGCGTCAGCGTCGGGCGTTCGCGCAGGCGATGCAGGTGCGGACCGCGGGCTTCGCCTCGAGACGCGCGGGCGCGATCGGCTGCTCGCACTTCTCGCACTTGCCGTAGGTGCCACCGTCGACCTTGGCGAGCGTGTGCTCGACTTCGCCGAGCGCCAGGCGCAACTCCCCGACCAGCGCTTCGGCCTCGCCGCGCTCGGCGGTGACCTGGCTCGAGTCGGCGAAGTTCGAGTCGTAGGACAACCCGGTGCTCGTCTCGGTACCGAAACCGAGCTCGGCGAGTTGACGCTCGAGCGACGCGCGCTCGGCCTCGAGCAGCGTCCGGTAGTCGATCGTCGGGGCCTCGTTGGTCACGGCCAACAGACTAGTTCGCGCCGTGCCGACCAGGTACACGAGCTGCCCGCCCGGCGCCCGGTGGGCTCCCGCCCCCCCGGGGCAGTCGCCGGCGGGCACGGGGGTGGGCGGCGAGGTAGACGCGGCGGAGGTGCTCCTGGGAGACCTTCGTGTACACCTGGGTCGTCGTGATCGAGGCGTGGCCGAGCAGCTCCTGGACGACCCGGATGTCGGCGCCGTGGTCGAGCAGATGCGTGGCGAACGAGTGGCGCAGTACGTGCGGTGTCACCCGGTCCGCCAGCCCGACCCGGCGCGCCGCCGTGTTGACGACGGTCCAGACCGCCTGCCGACTCATCCGGCGGCCCCGCGTCGAGATGAACATCGCCTGGGCGTCGCCCCGCCCCCGCGCCCGCCCCTCGGCGAGACGCGGCCGGCCCGCCGGCCCGAGCCAGGCGGCGACGGCCGAGAGGGCGTACCGGCCGACCGGGACGATGCGCTCTTTCGAGCCCTTGCCGAGGACGCGGACGATGCCGCCCGGCGAGTCGAGATCGGCGATCGACAGCCCGGCGAGCTCGGAGATGCGGATCCCCGTCGCGTAGAGGAACTCGAGGATGGCGCGATCCCTCAGCGCCCGCGGATCGTCGCCGGCGACCGCGCCGAGCAGCCGGGCGACCTCGGCCTCGGTGAGCGCCTTCGGCACCCCCTCGGGCACCCGGGGCCCCTCGACGTCGCCAGTCGGGTCGCGGGCCGCGCCCCGCTCGTCGAGGCAGAAGGCGTGCAAGCCGCGGATCGCGGCGAGCGCCCGGGCCCGCGACGACGCGGCGAGCCCTGACGCGGCGAGCCAGGCGAGGTACTCGTCGACTTGGGCGGGGGTGACGTCGCCGAGGGCGATCGTGCGCCCAGCGAGATAACGCTCGTACGAGGCAAGGTCGCGGCGGTAGGCGGTGATCGAATTCGGGGCGCGGCCCCGTTCGACCGCGAGATACGACAGGTACTCCTCGGCGTCGGCGCTGAGCGCCGTCCCAGGCGCCACGTCAGGCGGCGCGCCCGGCGCCTAGCCGGTGCCGCCGGCCGCGCGGGCCCGCGCCGCGAGCGCGCAGGCGATGATCGTCTTCGCGTCGACGAGCTCGCCGGATTCGACGAGGTCCCAGACCCCGTCGAGCGCGACGTGCTCGACGGTCATGAAGTGCTCCTCGGTCCCCTGGGTCGCGCTCTCGACGGCGGAGAGCTCCTCGGCGAGATAGCACCTCGTCAGTTCGTCGTTGAATCCCGGCGAGTTGTAGAACGAGCCGATCTCGGTGAGGCGGCCGGCCGCGCGGCCGACCTCCTCGGCGAGCTCGCGGCGCGCGCACTCCTCGGGGGGCTCACCGGGCACGTCGAGCTTGCCGGCCGGGACCTCGAGGATCACCCGGCCGAGCGGCCCCCGGAACTGGCGGATCATGACGACGGTCCCGTCGGCCTCGACCGGCACGATGCAGACCGCCCCCGGGTGGCGGACCACCTCGCGCTCGAACGGCTTGCCGTCGGGGTCGACGAAACCCGCCGCCACGACGCGCAGATACGAGGTGGCGAGGAGCTCACGTTCGTTGACCTGGCGGAAACCCCCGTCAGGAGGCGGCATCGAGCCCGACCTCGAAAAGGTGCGGGTTGCGCGCCCGGGCCCGCTCGACCGAGGCACCGATGAACTCCCGGAACAGCGGGTGCGGCCGGTCCGGACGGCTCTTGAACTCGGGGTGCGCCTGGGTCCCGACGTAGAAGGGATGCCCGGGTAGCTCGATGAACTCGACGAGCCGGCCGTCGGGCGAGGTACCCGACAGGCGCAGACCGCCGTCCTCGAGGCGCTGGCGGAAACGGTTGTTCACCTCGTAGCGGTGGCGGTGCCGCTCGCTCACCGTCGTCTCGCCGTACATGGCGGCGACCCGGGAACCCTCCTCGAGCCGGGCGACGTAGGCGCCGAGCCGCATCGTGCCCCCGAGGTCGGTGACCCCCGTTTGGTCGTCCATCAGGTCGATCACCGGGTACGGCGTCGCCGCGTCGAACTCCCGGGAGTTCGCGCCGACGAGCCCGAGGATCGAACGGGCGTAGTCGACGACCATCACCTGGAGCCCGAGGCACAGCCCGAGACAGGGCAGGTCGTGTTCGCGGGCGTACTTCGCGGCGGCGATCTTGCCCTCGATCCCCCGCTCGCCGAAGCCACCGGGGATGACGATCCCGTCGAGGCCGCCGAGCGCCGCCTCGACGACGGACTCCTCGACCGTCTCGGACTCGATCCATTCGATCTCGACCCGCACGTTGTGGAAGAAACCCCCGTGGCGGAGTGACTCGACGACGCTCAGGTAGGCGTCGGGCAGGCCGACGTACTTGCCGACCATCCCGATCCGCACGGTGTCGGTCGCCGAGGCGATGCGCTCGACGATCCGCTCCCAGGCGGACAGGTCGACGCGCACGTCGGGTCCGTCGAGCTTCAGGGTCTCGCAGACGACCTTGTCGAAGCCCTCCTCGTGGAGGAGGAGCGGGATCTCGTAGATCGACTTCGCGTCGACCGAAGAGACGACCGCCTCGATCGGCACGTCGCAAAGGAGGGAGATCTTGCGCTTCAGCCCGTCGTTCAGCTCGTGGTTCGAGCGGCAGACGATGACGTCGGGCTGGACGCCCCGGCTGCGCAGCTCGGTGACCGAGTGCTGGGTGGGCTTCGTCTTCAGCTCGCCCGAGGGCGCGAGGTAGGGCACGAGCGTCAGGTGGACGTAGCAGACGTTCTCCCGCCCGACGTCGTGGCGGAACTGCCGGATCGCCTCCAAGAACGGCACGATCTCGATGTCACCGACGGTCCCTCCGATCTCCGTGATGACGACGTCGATCTCGTCGGTGGCGAGCCGCTTGATCCGTTCCTTGATCTCGTCGGTGATGTGCGGGATGACCTGGACGGTGCGACCGAGGTAGTCGCCGTGACGCTCCTTACCGATGACCGCGGAGTAGATCTGGCCGGTCGTCGAGTTCGAGATGCGGTAGAGGTTCTCGTCGATGAAGCGCTCGTAGTGCCCGAGGTCGAGGTCGGTCTCGCCCCCGTCGTCGGTGACGT
This sequence comes from uncultured Acidimicrobiaceae bacterium, assembly GCA_963785415.1. Lineage (GTDB taxonomy): Bacteria > Actinomycetota > Acidimicrobiia > Acidimicrobiales > Bog-793 > Bog-793. Next base: position 128,219 of record CAWAVB010000001.1, on the reverse strand, counting down.
AGACCTCGCCGTGTTCGAACGGGTTCAGCGTCCCCGGGTCGAAGTTGATGTACGGGTCGAGCTTGCACATCGTGATCCGCAGACCACGGGACTTGAGCAGACGACCGAGCGACGAGGCGGCGAGCCCTTTCCCGAGGGAGCTCGACACCCCCCCGGTCACGAACACGAACTTCGCCACGTCACCCTCCGCTATCGGCTTTACCAACGCTACAGGCCGCGCGCCGACCCGTCGCGGACCGGGCGCCACCGCTCAAGAGAACCGGCGCACACCCACTTTCTCCAGCAGTTCTGCGGCATGTTCGTGGGCAACCTCGCTCTCGGGATGGCCCGAGAGCATGCGCGACAGCTCGATCACACGCTCGTGACCAGCGACGGGACGCACTCGAGCGATCGTGCGCGCGCCCTCCTCCCGTTTCTCGACGACGAGGTGGTTGTCGGCACAGGCCGCGATCTGTGCGAGGTGGGTGACGACGAGGACCTGGTGGTCGGCACCGAGCTCGGCGAGCGCGGCGCCGACGGCGAGCGCCGCCTCGCCGCCGATCCCGGCGTCCACCTCGTCGAAGACGAGCGTCGGCGGCATCGCGGTGAGCACGAGCCGGAGCGCGAGCATCGCCCGGGCGAGTTCGCCTCCGGAGGCGACCTTGGCAAGCGGCAGCGCCGCCTCACCGGGGTTGGCGGCGAGCAGGAACTCGACCTCGTCCCCGATTCCCTCGGGCGGCACCAAGACGGCGAGGCGCGCCCGGGCGAGCCCGAGGCTGTGGAGGTGGCGCTCGACGGTGGCGGCGAGCTCCGGCGCCGCGGCACGGCGGGCGTCGCCGACGACCGCCTCCGCCGCGGCCAGCTCGTCGCCGAGGCGCTCGCGGCGGGCCTCGATCTCGGCGCGCCGGGCGTCGGTGTTCTCGAGCTCGGCGATCCGCCCGGCGACGCGCACCGCCGCGGCGAGCACGTCCGCGAGCTCGTCGCCGTGCTTGCGCACGAGGTTGTGCAGCAGCTGGCGCCGCGCCCGCACCTCTTCGAGCCGCATCGGGTTCTCCTCGAAGCTCTCGGCGGCCCGGCGCAGGTCCGTCGACAGGTCGGTGAGCTCGGCGACGAGCCCGCGCAGCCGCCCGGCGTAGGCGGCGAGCAGCTCGTGGCGCCCGAGCGCCTCGAGCGACCCGCCGAGGTCGGCGAGCGCCCCCGGTCGGGCGCCGCCCTCGAGCGTCTCGTAGGCGAGCGTCACCGCCTCGCGTAGCGCCGTCGCCGCCCGGAGTGTCTCCTCCTCCGTGACGAGCGCCGTGTCCTCGTCGGCCGACGTCACCTTGGCCGCCGCGATCTCGTCGGCCTCGAACCGCAATAGATCGAGCTCACGCTGGCGCTGACGGGCGTCGCCGCCGATCGCGGCGAGCTCGCCGTCGCAGGCGGCGATCTCGTGCCGCAGCGCCCGCACGGGCTCGAGGTCGACCCCGGCGAACTCGTCGAGGGCGGCGCGCTGGGTCGCCGGACGCAGAAGCGACTGGTGGGCGTGCTGGCCGTAGAGGTCGACGAGGTCCCGACCCGCCTCCTCGAGGGCGGCGAGGGGCGCCATCTTGCCGTCGATCTCGGCACGGGAGCGACCGGAACGCGGGACCGTGCGCGCGAGGATCACCTCGTCTTCCCCCTCGGTGGCGGAGAATCGGCCCTCGACGGTCGTCTTGTCCGCACCACTGCGCACCATCGCGGCGTCGACGCGCCCGCCGACGAGGAGCTCGAGCGCCTCGACGACGAGCGTCTTGCCCGCGCCGGTCTCCCCGGTGATTGCCGTCATGCCGGGGCCGAAGACGATGTCCACGTCCTCAATGACCCCCAGCTCGCGGACGCGCAGTTCGCCGAGCACGGTCGCGGTTAGCGCTCCCCGAGCCCGAACTTCGCCCGCAGGATCGAGTGGAAAAGCGGCGGCCCGAACCGCACGACGCGGGCCGGCCGGTCGGCGCCGGAGACCTCGACCACGTCCTCGGGGCCGACGGGCACGACCGTCGACCCGTCGACGACGAGGACGGCGAGGGGCCCGTCCTTCGGCTCGATCCGCACGACCTCGGTCGGTGCAAGGACGAGGGTGCGGTCGAAGAGCATGTGCGGCGAGATGGGCGTGACGAGGAGCAACCGCAGCTGAGGCGAGACGATCGGCCCCCGCAACGACAGGTTGTAACCGGTGGAACCCGTCGGCGTCGCAACGATGATCCCGTCGACGACGTAACTCAGGAACGGGTGGCCGGCCACGGTGACGTCGAGCCGGATCGTGCGTCCGGGCGTCGTCTTCACGACGCCCGCCTCGTTCAGGCCAAGCGCCGTGACGACACCGCCGTCGTCCTGCAGCACGCGGACGTCGAGGACCATCCGCTCCTCGACGACATAGTCGCCGGTGACGAGCCGGTCGAACGCCGCCTCCATGCCCGCCGGCTCGACCTGGGCGAGGTAGCCCAAACTGCCGAGATTCACACCGACGACGGGGATGTCGCGCCCGCGGTGAACTGGACGGTCCGGAGCATCGTCCCGTCGCCGCCGAGGCTGACGGCGAAATCGAACGGACCGGTGGGCATGGCATTCACCGCTTCCGCCTCGGCGATGTCGATGACTCTGTAACCGCGCTCCTCCCACCACTTGCGAGCGAGCGCGGCGAGCTCCTCGGCCTCGGGGCGAAACGGGTGGACGACGAGCGCGATGTTCCCCTTGTCGGGGGGAGATGGAACCTTTCCCATGGTGTCATCCTCGCGGCGGATCGGTTCTTGCGGCGACGCGCTGGCCTGCGCGCACCGTAGCGCACCGCCTTCCCAGACCGGCAATGACCGACCGGGACTCGGACAGCCTGCATCCCGGAGCGCCCAGACGGGCGCGAAGGCTCAGGCCCTCTTCGCCGCCGCCTTCTTCGCCGCGGTCTTCTTCGGCGCGGTCTTCTTCGCCGCGGCCTTCTTGCCCGGTGCCGCCTTCACCCCGGACTTCCTCGCCGGAGCGGCCTTCGTGGCCTTCTTGGCGGCTTTCTTGGCGGGAGCCGCCTTGGCAGGCCGCGTCGCGCCTGGACCGGAGCGCCGCGCCCGTTTGGGCCCGAAGTACTCGCCGACCAGCGCGACGAGGCGCTCGAAGAACTCGCCGATCTCTTCACGGCGCGACTCCGGGAACGAGTCGAACTCCCGCCGGACCTCGGCCCGAACGAGCTCGCTGAAGCGGTCGACGCTCTTCTTCGAGCGGGCGCGCAACTCGTCGAGGATCTCCTCCACGCGCGCCCGGCTCTTCCCCTCGCCGTGCAATAGGTCGCTGAGGATCCTCTCGAGCTCGGGTCGGCTCATCTTGGAGAACGAGATCGTCGAGTCGACACAGCGCCGGACGCTGTCTCGCAGTGATTCTTTCCCACCCGTGTCTGATTCCATACTCCCAGCGTACCGCCGGGCAATGGGAAAAAGGCCGCAGGTCGGGCGGCTACCCGAGTAGCTCGTCGACGAGTCGCGCGAGGTCCCCGGCCTCCCGTTCCGGAGTCGGGTCGAGCGGCCCGTGGTCGGCCGGCGTGACACCGGAGAGCACGAGGCCGAACGCCGCCCCGAGGCGGTGGGCGAAGACCCCGTCCGTCGAGAGCCGGTCACCGATCATCCAGTCGACCCGCCCGAGACGCCGGCGCACGAGCGTCGCCGCCGCCTCCTCCGGCTTGCCCGCCACGACGGCGCGGGCTCCCGAAGCCGCGGCGACCGCGGCGAGGAGCGATCCCCCTCCGGGGAGTTCGCCGGCGGGCGTCGGGTAGGTGGCGTCGCTGTTCGTGCCGACGAGCCGGGCCCCGTTCCGCACGGCGGCCATCGCCCGCGCCAGCCGGGGGTAGTCGAAGGCGGGATCGATGCCGACGACGACGAGATCGAAGCCGTCGCCCGGGCCTGGCCCGGCACACGTCACGGCGGCGAGCCCGGCGGCCTCCAGGGCCTCGACGATCCCCGGGCCCCCGACGACGAGGGCGCGTTCGCCCGCCACGCCGAGCGTCGCCGCGGCCTGCGCCGAACTGAGCACGAGCTCCGCGTCCACCTCGACGCCCATCGCCTCGAGCTTCGCCTGATTCTCGGCGACGGTCGGGAACGAGTTGTTCGTGAAGCAGGCAACGCGGTGGCCCGCCCGGCGCAGCCGCGCGAGCGCCTCCGCCGCGCCCTCGACCGGCTGCTCGGCGCGCCACAGCACGCCGTCGAGGTCGACGAGGAATGAGAGCGGTCCGGACACGGTCGTCATCTTCCCATCGCCGCGACCCCGTCGCGACCGCCCCGCCGACCCGTGTGCGACGCTGGTGCATGCCCCGCTTCGAGGCGTTCCACGGATTGCGCTACGCGCCCGCCACGGCGCCGCTCGAGCGCCTCATCGCGCCCCCCTACGACGTCGTCGACGCCGACGAGCGGGCGCGCCTCACGGCCCGCAGCCCGTACAACTCGATCCGCCTCGAGCTGCCCGCGGCCGACCCCGGCCGCGGGCTCGACCGCTACCGGGCCGCCGCGGCCCTGCTCGGCTCCTGGCGCGCCGCCGGCGTCCTCGTCCCCGACCCCAATCCTTCGCTCTACGTCTACAAGATGCGTTTCCTCGACGACGCCGGCGGGGCACGTTCGACGACCGGGGTGATCGGCGCCCTCGGCCTCGAACCGTTCGGCGGCGCCGTCGTGCCCCACGAGCAGACGATGGCGGCCCCCGGCAGGGACCGCCTCGACCTACTGCGCGCCTGCGAGGTCAACTTCTCCCCGATCTGGGGTCTTTTGCTCGCCTCCGGCCTTTCGACGGCCTGCGCGGCGGCGAGCGCGCGGGCGGGCGAACACCTCGTGGCCGTCGACGACGAGTCGACGACCCACGAGATGTGGCGCGTCGACGACGAGGACGCGATCCGTGCGATCACGGATCTCGTCGCGCCCGCCGCCGTCGTCATCGCGGACGGCCACCACCGTCACGAGACGGCGATCCGTTACCGCGCCGAGTGCGTGGCGCGCCACGACGGCCCGCCGGGCAGCGGCTCCGTCATGGCCTACGTCGCCGAACTTGCCCCCGACGAGCTCTCGGTCCAGGCCATTCACCGCCTCGTCACCGGGCTGCCCGACGGCTTCGATCTCTTCGGCGCGTTCGGGGGGCGGTTCCGGCTCGAGCGGGCGAGCGACGACCCGGCGGCACTCGCCGCCGAGATGGTGGCGCGCGGCGCCCCGGCGCTCGTGCTCGCCGCCGGCAGCTGGCTCCTTTTCCCGACCGCCGGGTCGGTGGCGATCGACGACCTCGACTCGCGCCGGGTCGACGAGGCCCTCAGCCGGTTGCCCCACCACCAGACCGACTACCAGCACGGCGCGGCGCGGGCGGTCGACACCGTGCGCGACGGCCGGGCACAGGCTGCCGTGCTCGTCCGGCCGGCGACGATCGACCAGCTCGCTGCCACGGTGCGCGCCGGCGTGCGGATGCCGCCGAAATCGACATACTTCCACCCCAAGCCGCGTACCGGGTTCGTCTTCCGGGCCCTCGCCTAGCCGCCCGGCGGGCGGGTGAGCGGTTCGGTCAGCTGACCGTCCAGGTCGTCCCCGAACGCAGCAACGCCGCGAGGTCCCCGGTGCCCTTCTTCCTGGCAACCTCGGCGGTCTGGGCCTCGAGGAGCGCCCCGTAGTGCGGCCGGGAGACGTCGCGGAAAACCCCGATCGGCGTCGGCTCGAACGGCCCGCGGGCGATCCGTGACAGCTGGAAAGCGAGCCCCGGGTTGTCACGGGTCTCGTCGTGGACGAGGAGGGCGTCCTCGCCGACGTCGGCGACCTCGACGATCTCGAGCGTCCCGTCGGACCGCAGAGCGATGCCGTGCTCGCCCTCGGCACCGAAACGAATCGGCCTGCCGTGCTCGAGCGGGATGAGCATGTCGGCGCGGACGTCCTTGCCGCTCACCTTCTCGAAGGCCCCGTCGTTAAAGACGTTGCAGTTCTGGTAGATCTCGACGAAGGCCGATCCCTCGTGCTCGTAGGCCCGCCGGAAGACCTCCATCATGTGCTTGCGGTCGAGGTCGTGCGTGCGCGCGACGAACGATGCCTCGGCGCCGAGCGCGACCGACAGCGGGTTGAACGGCGTGTCGAGAGATCCGAACGGCGACGACTTCGTCACCTTGCCGACCTCGGACGTCGGCGAGAACTGTCCCTTCGTCAGGCCGTAGATCTCGTTGTTGAACATCAGGATCGTGAAGTTGACGTTGCGACGCAGCGCGTGGATGAGGTGGTTTCCGCCGATCGACAGGGCGTCGCCGTCACCGGAGATCACCCAGACGTCGAGGTCCGGGCGGGCGAGCGCCAGCCCCGTCGCGATCGCCGGGGCACGTCCGTGAATCGAGTGCATGCCGTAGGTGTTCATGTAGTACGGGAAGCGCGCCGCGCAGCCGATCCCGGAGACGAACACGGTGTTCTCGCGCTTGGCGCCGAGCTCGGGCAGAAGGAACTGCATCGCGGCGAGGATCGAGTAGTCGCCGCAACCCGGGCACCACCGCACCTCCTGGTCGCTCGCCCAGTCCTTGCGCGAAGTCGTCGCCGCGGTGTCGGTCATCGCCCTGTCTCCTCCGGCGCCACGACGCCCAACAGGTCGGCGATCGCCCGCTCGATCTCGGCGATGCGGAACGGCCGGCCCTGCAGCCCCGAGAGCGTGACGGCGTCGACGAGGTAGCGCGCCCGGATGAGCGCGGCGAGCTGGCCGAGGTTGTTCTCCGGAACGAGCACCCGGCGGTAGCGGGCGAGCACCCCGCCGAGGTTCGGCGGCAACGGGTTGAGGTGGCGGAGATGGGCCTGGGCGACCGACATCTCGCGGGCACGAATCCGCTTCACCGCCGCGGTCGCCGCCCCGTAGGTCGAGCCCCAGCCGAGGACGAGGAGCTCTGCGCCGTCGGGGTCGTCGACCTCGACGGCCGGGATGTCCGCCGCGATCCCGGCGACCTTCTCGGCGCGCAGATGGACCATCTTCTCGTGGTTGTCCGGGTCGTACGATACGTCGCCCGAGCCGTCGGCCTTCTCGATGCCCCCGACGCGGTGCTCGAGGCCGGGCGTGCCTGGCACCGCCCACGGGCGGGCGAGCGTCGCCGGGTCCCGCACGTACGGCCAGAACGAAGCCGTCCCGTCGGGGCCCTCGTGGTTCGGGCTCGTGGCGAACTCGACGGCGATCGAGGGCAGGTCCGCGACCTCCGGGACCTGCCACGGCTCCGAGCCGTTCGCCAGGTACCCGTCGGACAGCAGGAACACCGGCGTGCGGTACTTGAGGGCAATGCGCGCCGCCTCGATCGCCGCGGCGAAGCAGTCACTCGGGGTCCGCGGCGCGACGATCGGCACCGGCGCCTCACCGTGGCGGCCGTACATCGCGAGCAACAGGTCGGACTGCTCGGACTTCGTCGGCAGGCCCGTCGAGGGCCCGCCGCGCTGGACGTCGACGACGACGAGCGGAAGTTCCAGCGAGACGGCGAGACCGATCGTCTCGCTCATGAGATCGATGCCCGGTCCGCTCGTGGTCGTCACGCCGAGCGCCCCGCCGAAGCTCGCGCCGAGCGCCGCACCGGCCCCGGCGATCTCGTCCTCGGCCTGGAACGTGACGATGCGGAAGTGCCTCTGCTTGGCGAGCTCGTGGAGCAGGTCCGAGGCGGGCGTGATCGGGTAGGCACCGAGGAAGAGCGTGAGCCCGGCGAGTTGCGAGGCAGCGACGAGCCCCCAGGCGAGCGCGGTGTTCCCGGTGATGTTCGTGTACTCGCCCGGGCCGAGCTCGGAGGCCGGGACCTTGTAGGACGAGTCGAAGAGCTCCGCCGTCTCACCGAAGTTGTAGCCGGCTCGGAAGGCGAGCGTGTTCGCCTCGACGACGGCCGGCTTGGCGCCGTAGCGGGCGGCGATCCAGTCGAGCGTCGTGCCGGTCGGCCGGTTGTACAGCCACGACAGGATGCCGAGGGCGAAGAAGTTCTTGCTCCGTTCGGCGTCCCGGGGCTTGGCCCCCGTCGGCTCGCACGCCTTCAGCGTGAGCGACGTCATCGGGATCTCGTAGATCCGGTAGCCCGCGAGCGTCCCGTCGGCAAGCGGGTTCGATTCGTACCCCGCCTTCTCGAGCGACCGGTCATCGAAGGCGTCGGAGTTGACGATCAGCGTCCCGCCCTTGGCGAGGTCGCCGACGTTCGTACGCAGCGCCGCCGGGTTCATCGCGACGAGCACGTTCGGCTCGTCGCCCGGCGTCAGGATGTCGTAGGCCGCGATCTGCACCTGGAAGGCGGACACACCAGGCAGCGTGCCCGCGGGGCGCGGATCTCGGCCGGGAAGTTCGGGAGCGTCGCGAGGTCGTTGCCGAAGACCGCGCTCTCGGCGGTGAAGCGGTCGCCCGTCACCTGCATGCCGTCGCCGGAATCGCCCGCGAACCGGATCACGACGCTTTCGAGCGTCTGTACCTTGTGGCCGTTCGCCTGGCCGACGCTCTCGCTCACCCGGGCCTACCTGTCATCGCGGATCACACTTCATCGTAATGGAGGACCTGCGAAAACCAGGTTCACTCCCCCCTCAGGCGATCGTGACCTTCGCGTTGAGGAAGTCGTCCTGGACCGCGTCGATGATCTCGACGCCCTCGGCGAAGGGCCGCTCTTCGACTCGAGGTTGAGCAGGCTGTCCGCTTCCTTGCCGAACAGCGCGCACACATCGACGCCCACGGGAACCCTCCTTCGCCACCGCGGCGAGGACCGCGACCTTGTCATGCGGCCTACCTGCGGGGCGGTGGGTTTCTTGGACCCCTCAGTGCAGACCGGCCAACCGTTCGGCGGCGTCGGACAGCTCGGGGTCGGCGGCCACGACCCGACCAAAGAGCTCTCGAGCCCGGGGGACGTCGCCCGCGCGCTCGTAGAGATCGGCGAGCATGTACCACTGGCGCACGTGGCGCTCGTGCGGACCCCGGACGTTGCGCGCGGCCACGCCCAACAGCGCGATCGCCTCGTCGATCCGGCCCCGATCGGCGAGCGACCCGGCCATGACGAGGCGCCCCTCGGCGAGCACGTCGCTGCCTGCCCCGGCCGTCTTGAGCTCCGCCCAGATCTCGGCGACGCGGGCGTGATGGCCGAGGGCGCGTTCGCAGTCGGCGAGGACCGGGTACTGGTCGACCGAACCCGTAAGGTCCGCGAAGGCCCGGAGTTCGCGCAGGGCGCCTTTCCAGTTGCCGAGCCGGTAGAGCGTGAGCCCGTAGAGCTCGCGCACCGCCCCGACCCCCGGGGCGGTGCGCACGATCTCCCGGAGGATCGACTGCGCGTCGAAGTAGCGGTCGCGCTCGTAGGCGCGTGCCGCGTCGGCGAGCCGGACCTCGAGGTGGGCCGCGAGCTTGTGCCCACCGATCGCGGATAGCTCGTCGGCGACGACCTCGGGAACCACTCGCGAACGCGGGCGAGGCGCCCGCTTCCTGGCCACGGCCCCCGGCCGGAGGAGACTCGCGGCCCGAATCGACCGCCCCGGCGCTGCGCCGGGGGCACGGAGCCGCGACGGCGCGACCGCCTGTTCCGTGCTCTCGACATGGCGGCGTTCACTCCCATGCTTGCTGTCGCCGGGCCCGCGGCGCTCTCCGTCACGATGCGCCCCGCGACGAACCTCGGTTGCGCCGCGCCGCGCGACCCCGCCCCATCCCGCCGCGCCCGGCCCGACGGAAGTCGTCACCCGAGCGGTCCCGGAGAGCCGGCGCGCCGGACCGTCGCGGCCTTTCCGTGGCATCCTGGGCCTTTCCGCGCCGCGAAGGGCGCGCGTCGCTGTGTCCGGCGGGCGCACCACGCTCCGTCCGCGAAGTCGGATGTTCGGCGCGCCGGGCCGGCCGCGGCGACCTAACTCGATCGTTCGCTCCCTCCTTGCGATCGGAGGGCCGCGAAAGCGTTCCGGAACCGGCGCCGCGACGTGGTGGGCGCGGGCGCGGCGGCAGGGGCGCCGGCCCGGCTCGCCGATCGGGCCGGCGCGGGCTCGTCACCCGGGAGACGCCGGGACTGGACGGTTCTCTCGGAGAGCGACGATCGGCGCGGCGCGGCACCTCCCCGTGTTCGCCTCCCCGGGACGTGCGTCGTCGTGCAACGCCATGATCCGCGTCCCAGGAGGCGCCTGATCGGCTTTGCGATCCGCGCCCCGCCGGGTTAGCCGCTCGCGGTCGGGTCCGCCGGGGAACCGGTGCCGCGCCGTCCCGGGGAGCGCGCACCGGGTTCTGCCGCGTCGAGGGCAGTTTTCCCGCCCGGCGCGGGTGGCCAGCGGAACTCCTCGAATGATCAGCCCCGGCCACGCCCCGACGCTAGTCGTCGCTCCCGGAGCGACCTCCAGGCCCGGCCTGCGCCACCCCGCCCGCTACTGCACGCGCACGATCGGGGTCCGCGGCGACCAGGGTACGTAGCCGAGCGCGAGCGACTTCGCCTTCGGGCCCGGCCGGCGCGCGCTCGTCGTGACGACGAGCGCGACCCGCGACGGACCAACCACGATCTCGTCGACGCGGGCGCCGCGTCCCACGTACCGCGCCGGCTCAAGCTTCCCGTCGTCCTCGACCAGCCACAGCCGACGGTAGGTCGGGTCGTCCGTCGCGGCGTTCTCGACGAAGGCGCCGGAAGGACCAACGACCAAGAACCGGGTCAACACCCCCGAAAGGTCACCGACGTCCCGCTCGACGGTGACGAGCCCGTGGGTGCCGGCCTGGCCGCGGGCCGCGACGGCGATCCCGTTGCGTTCGGTCGCCGCCCGGGCGCACGCCGCCGCCGTCGACTCGCACGCCACCGCCGCCCAGCCGAGTCGTCCGACGAAGCGGGCGCACTGGAGGAGGGCCTGCGGGTGGCTGTAGACGACGGGCGAGACACCGAGCGTGGCGAGGTCGTCGTCAACGGCGTAGGCGTCGAACCGGACCGACACGTCGATGACCCCGCCGGCGACGAGACGCCGGCTGCGCAAGAGGCCCGCGGCGGAAAGCTCGACGAGACCCGACGCCGAGTTGACGATCGGCAACACACCGAGCGCGGCATCGCCGCGGACGACGGAACCGATGACCGCGTCGAAGCTCTCGCACGCCACGAGGGCGGCGTCGGGCCACCCGACGAGCGCGGCCGCCTGGCGGGCGGCGATCTCCGAGAACGTGCCGGCCGGCCCGAGGAAGGCGACTGATCCGGCGCCCTCCCCGACGAGCGGCGCGACGATTCCGGAGGGCCAGCCGTAGGCCTCGTCGACCCGCTCGGCGACGTGCAGGGCCGTGTCGGCCGGATCGCGGTCGGAGCGAAGCTCGATCCGCACGACGACCTCCCGCTGTCCCAGTCGCACCGCCTCGGCGACGAGCGAGGCCTCCTCGACCGCCCCGACCGACCGGCAGACGGCGACGACCGCGGTCCCGGCGACCGACTCGGGCACGAGGACACGCACGTCGACTACAACGCGCCCGAGCCACTCGTCGAGGATCCGGTCGAGCTCCGTCGCCGTGACGATCGTCACGTGGGCGAGCCCGAAGCGGGCGGTCCGACGCCGGGCGGGAATCGCGACCCCGAGCCGGCCCGCGTTCGCCAGGCCCGCACCGGCGGCGAGCACCGCGTGGCCCTTCGGCCCGACGAGCAGCTCCTCGACGGTCACCGTGGTCGGGGTGAGCTCGGTGATCCGGCCGACGACGAGCCGCGGCGCCTTCCCGGCACCGTGGTGCTCGAGGGCGATGAGCTCGCCGGCCCGGCGCTCCCGGGCGAGCTGGGTCCGGGTCACCTGGGTCGCCCCCACCGCGAGGTTCGAGGCCTGCTGGAGCGTCGTGAAGAAGGTGCCCCCGAAAGCGGCCCGGGTCGACGCGATGTACGAGGAGATGCTCTGGAGGTCGTCGGTCCGCACGGCCGACCGCAGCCGCTCGAGGGCGAGGTCGAACTCGGCCGCGACCCGGGCGCCGTCGGTCGAGAGCTCGATCGCCGCCGTCGTCTCCTCCTGGCCGGGGCTAAGGACCCGGGAGGCGAGCCCGAGCAGCGTCTCGAAGACGGGGGTGCGCAACTTCCACAGCTCGGCCTCGATGTCGTGGCCCGAGTTGGCGATGACGTCGGCGAAGGCGAGGAGCGCCTGGTGCGACGCCGCCTGGACGTAGGCCATGACCCGGTCGTGTTCCTCGGGACCGGCAAGCTCGACGATGCCGCCGGCCGCGGTGATGAGGCCGACGAGCCAGTCGTGGGCGGCCGGATCCGCCTGCGAGGGGCAGACGACGACCGTCTGGCCGTCCATCGAGGCCACCGTCGGCCCGAAGAGTGGGTGGATGCCGAACACGGAGACGTCGCGGCGCGCGGCCCGCAGCGTCGCCAGCGCGGCGACCTTGGCGGACGACGTGTCGAACACGACCGAGTTCGCCGGCAGGGCCGGCAGGAGGTAGGCGGCGACGAGCGGGAGCTCCGACTGCGGGATCGCGAGGCAGACCCGCGCCGATTCCTTTGCGAGGTCGATCGTCGCCCCGGACTCCTCGGTCGCCTCGACCCCGTTGTCGTAGCGGACGACGCCGGTGCGGACCGCACAGCGGAACCCGTTATCGAGGCGGAAGATCCCCGGGTCACGGTCGAGCAGGACGACGTGGTCCCAGTCGGCGGTGGCGAACAGGTGGCGGCACAGCCAGCCCCCCATCCCACCGGCCGCGCCGACGACGACGAGCACGGGCCGTTCCGTGCTCACGGCGACCCCCCGTCGGTCGCCCGCGTCACCCCGCGCCACAACGAACCGGCGATCGGGAGCTCGTCGAGCAGCGCACCAACGCTCTCGAAGGTCGCGGCGAGAAGGACGCGCCGGTACTCCGGGGTTCCGACGGCGTCCCCGGTGCAGCGCAGGCTGAAGCCGCCGCCGGCGTCCTTGCCGATGACCGGGCGGATCGCCCGTCGCGTCACGCCGTCGACGCGGGACTCCGCCGCGTCGCGCACGTAGCGCAGGGGCACGAGGGCGCGCGGCCCGATCAGCTCCTTGTGGAAATCCGCCCGGCACAACCGCGCCGACACGGTGCTGTCGTGGTCCGTCCACCAGTGCGCCACGCCGGCGAGCACGGGCGACATCTCGTCCGGCCGCAACGACACGCCTCCGCCGAGCGCGCCCGGCGAACCCGCCTGGTCCAGCGCGACGTGGATCGACGGCCGGGTGAGCTCGGGCGTGGAGCTCTCCAGCCCGAGGGCGCGCACGAAGGCGTCGATCCGCTCGTGCTCGACGGGCAGAGAGCCGAACCGCTCGTCGAACCGGGGCGCGACCTCGTCGATCGCCTCTTTCAGGAGCACGAGGGGCGCGAACGCGGGGTCCTGGACGAGTCCCGACAGCACGTTGAGCGTCGGCTCGAGCCGCTCGCAGAAATCGGGCCGGCGGGCGAGCCCCGTGAGGTTGAGCAGCTTGACGACCGGCTTGCCGGCCTTGATCTGCACGGCGAGGCTCGCCGCGCAGAGCGCGCGCAGCTCGTCGACGAGACCCTCGACGTCCCCCGACGGGGCACTCGACACGACCTCGACGCAGACCGGAGCGTCGCGCGGGAGATCCGGGTAGTCGACCGGAGCACCGGCGACCGTCTGAAGGCGCATGCTCGGGACTCCAACCTCTGTGGGATCTTCTCGCTACTTGACCGTCGAGCGGCGCAGGGCCGCCACCAGTGTACGAACCGCCTCGAGGCGCCGTGGAGCGTCGGACTCGCCCGCGATGAGATCGACGATGGCGCTCCCCACGACGACCCCGTCGGCGACACCGGTGAGCGCGGCAACGTGGCTGGGTCGCGAGATGCCGAAACCGACGACCACCGGCGCATCACCCGCCGCCCGCAACTCGGCGACTGCCTGCACGATCCCGGATGGCAGTTCCGACCGCACGCCCGTCACCCCGTCGACCGCCGTCAGGTAAACGAAGGCCGTCGCGGCCCCGATCGCCCGGGCGCGACGCTCCGGGCTTGTCCCTGTGGCGACCATGAAGACGAGCCCGACGCCGGCTCGGCGGGCGAGCTTGCCGAGCGCGCCGGCGGCCTCGGGCAGGAGATCCGGGATGATGACGGCGTCGACACCCCGGTCACGACAGGCCGCGAAGAACGCCTCCTCCCCCATCGCGAGGATCGGGTTCAGATACCCCATGAGCACGATCGGCGTCGCGCTGTCCTTTCGGAGCGCCGCCGCCACGCCGAGCACGTCGCCGAGCCGCGTGCCCGCCTCGAGGGCACGGTGCGCGGCCCACTGGATGACTGGCCCGTCGGCGAGCGGGTCGGAGAAGGGAATGCCGAGCTCGACGATGTCGGCACCGCCCTCGATGCAGGCCCGCGCGAGGCGCGTCGACTCGGCCGGGTCGGGGTCGCCCGCCATCACGTAGGTGACGAGCGCGCTGCGTTGCTCGGCGCGGGCCGCGGCGAACGTCGCTGCGAGCCGGGACGGCGCCGTCACGACGGGGCCCCGGCGACGGAATCCTCGGCGATCCGGGCCAGCTCCCCCACGTCCTTGTCCCCGCGACCCGACACGTTCACGAGCACGATGTCATCGGGTCCGAGCGTCGCGGCGAGCTTGCGGGCCTCGACGACGGCGTGGGCGCTCTCGAGGGCGGGGATGATGCCCTCGGTGCGGGCGAGGTAGAGCACGGCCCCGACGGCCTCGGCGTCGGTGGCGTAGGTGACCGTGATCCGACCCTGGTCGCGCAGGTAGGCGAGCTGCGGCCCGACGCCCGGATAGTCGAGGCCGGCGCTTATCGAGTGGGCCTCGGCGATCTGGCCGTCGTCGTCCTGGAGCACGTAGCTCCGCGAGCCGTGGAGGACGCCGGGGCGGCCGAACCCGAGCGACGCCCCGTGCCGACCGCTGGCGATCCCCTCACCCCCCGCCTCGACGGCGACGAGCCTCACGTCGTCGGCGAGGAAGGCGCCGAAGACGCCCATGGAGTTCGAGCCGCCGCCGACGCAGGCGACAACCACCGAAGGCAGTCTGCCGGTGCGCTCGAGGCACTGGGCGCGTGCCTCGGTCCCGATCACCGACTGGAACTCGGCGACCATCGACGGGTAGGGGTGCGGGCCGGCGACCGATCCGATCACGTAGTGCGTCGTCGCCGAGGTCGCGATCCAGTCCCGGATCGCTTCGTTCATCGCGTCCTTGAGCGTCTGGGACCCCGAGGTGACCTCGATGACCCGGGCGCCGAGCAACTCCATGCGCGTGACATTCAACGCCTGGCGCCGCACGTCGACGGTTCCCATGAAGATCTCGCAGTCGATCCCGAAGAGCGCGCACGCGGTCGCCGTCGCCACGCCGTGCTGGCCCGCTCCTGTCTCGGCGATGACGCGCGTCTTGCCCGTCCGCCTGGCGAGCAGAACCTGTCCGAGCGTGTTGTTGATCTTGTGCGCGCCGGTATGGGCGAGATCCTCCCGCTTGAGGTAGATCCGCGCCCCGCCGCAGTCGCTTCCCATCCGCCTCGCCTCCGAAAGCGGCGTCGGCCTCCCGGCGAAATCCGAGAGCAGGGCCGCGAGCTCGGCCCGGAACCCCGGGTCGACCCGGGCGGCGCGCCAGGCCGCCTCGAGCTCGTCGAGGGCGGGTACGAGGGTCTCCGGCACGAACCTCCCGCCGTAGGGGCCGAACCAGCCCTGGTCGTCTGCTGCCATATCGGTCGTCATGCCGCTCCTCGCGCCGCGGCGATGAACGCCGCGATGGCTCCGTGATCCTTGATTCCCGGGCTCGACTCGACACCGCTCGAGACGTCGACGGCGGCTGGCCGCACCGCGGTGATCGCCGCGGCCACGTTGGCGGGCGTGAGCCCTCCGGCCAGCACGACGGGCACCGCCACCTCGAGCCGGGCGAGGTGGCCCCAGTCGAACGTCAACCCGCTTCCTCCGCGCTGCGGGCTCGACGAGTCGAAAAGGAACGCCGCGACGCCGTAGCCGGCGAGGCGTTCGGCGTCGACCGGACCCGCCACGGCGATCGCCTTGATGACGGGCAGCACGCAGGCCGCGCACTCCCGCGGTGACTCGTTGCCGTGCAGCTGGACCGCGCTGAGCCCCGCCTCCCGCGCGATCTCGTTGATGCGGCGCGGCGACTCGTTGACGAAGACGCCGACCTTGCAGACCGATTCCGGGAGCGCGGCAATGATCTCCGTCGCGACGGCGACGTCACAGGATCTCGGGGATCTCGGCCAGAAGTTGAACCCCACCGCCGCGGCACCGCATTCGACCGCCACGAGGGCGTCCTCGGCACGGGTGATGCCGCAGATCTTCACGGCGGTCGGCATCATCAGCGGGTCCCGAGCAACTCGGCGAGCAGCGCGCCCGGCGCGGACGAGCGGACGAGCGCCTCGCCGACGAGGAAGTTCGCGAGCCCCGCGGCGCGCAGCCGCGACACGTCGGCGGGCTCGCGGATCCCGCTCTCCGCGATCACCACAACATCGGGACGCGTCATCGGCGCAAGGCGTTCGATCGTCGCGAGGTCGACCTCGAACGAGTCGAGATTCCGGCTGTTGAGCCCCATCAACCGGACGCCGGCGATGGCGTTGGCGAGCTCGACCTCGGCCTCGTCGTGGGCCTCGACAAGCACCTCGAGACCGAGCCCCACCGCCTCGTCGTGGAGCTGCTGCAGCTGCGCCGGGGCGAGCGCCCGCACGATGAGCAGCACGGCGTCCGCCCCCGCGCAGCGCGCCTCGACGAGCTGGTAGCGATCGACGATGAAGTCCTTGCGGAGGAGGGGAACGTCGACCTCTCCCCGCACCGCCCGCAGGTCGTCGAGGCTGCCGGCGAAGCCGACCCCGTCGGTGAGGACCGAGATCGCGCTCGCCCCGCAATCTCGGTATGTCCTGACGAGTCCGGCGATCCCCAGGTCGCGGCCGATCACCCCCGCCGAGGGAGACGCCCGCTTGATCTCGGCGACGACGCGGGTCGGCCCGCCGTGTCGTGACAGTCTCGCCGCGAACCCGCGGCACGCGGGCAACGCGTCCAGCTGGGCCTCGAGCTCGGCGATCGGCAGGCGCGCCTTCGCGGCCGCGACCTCGGCCCGCTTTCGTTCGACGATCGCGGACAGCCCGATCATGAGCTCCTCGACACCTCGACGACCGTCTCCAGCGTGCGGCGCGCGCTCCCGTCGTCGATCACCCGCGCCGAGAGTGCGACCCCCTCCCGGATCGACGACACTCGGCCGGCGACGTAGAGCGCGGCCCCCGCGTTCGCGAGCACCGCGTCACGGGGGCCGCCGCGCTCGCCCGAGAGGACCCGGCGACAGATGGCGGCGTTCTGGGTCGCGTCGCCACCGCGCAGGTCCTCCCGTCGCCACTTCGACACGCCGATTTGCTCTGGCGTCAAGGTGAACGCCTCGATGGAGCCCCGGCGCACCTCGTGCACCAGCGTGGGGCCGCTGACGGCGATCTCGTCGGTCCCGTCGCCGTGCACGACGAGCGCGTGCTCGGCGCCGAGCGACCGCAGCGCCTCGGCGACGAGCGGGACGTGACCCTCGGTCGATACGCCGACGACCTGTCGTCTCACGGACGCCGGGTTCGCCAACGGGCCGATGAGGTTGAAGATCGTCGGCACTCCCAACGCGGCGCGCGTCGCTCCCACCGCCTTGAACGCCGCGTGGTGATGGGGTGCGAAGAGGAACCCGAGGCGCGCCTTGTGCAGGCACTGCAGGAAGACGTTCGAGTCGCCGAGCACGACGCCGAGTTCCTCGAGCACGTCCGCGGAACCGCAACGCGACGACGCCGATCGGTTGCCGTGCTTCGCGACCGACGCCCCCGCCGCCGCGGCGACGATGGCGGCGGCCGTGGAGATGTTGAAGGTGTTCGCCCCGTCCCCGCCGGTGCCGCAGGTATCGACGACATCGACCGGCTCTACGTCCACCTTTTTGGCGTGACGGCGCATCACCCGGGCGGCCGAGCTGATCTCCTCCGCCGTCTCACCCTTCGTGCGCAAGGCGGTGAGCAGCGCGCCGACCTGGATCTGGTCGGCGTCGCCCCCCGCGATCTGCTCCATCACCGCCGTCATCTCGTCCCCGGTGAGATCGCGCCGGGACGTTGCCGCGTGCAGGGCGTCCGAGACCGCACTCATTGCTTTCCCCCCACGTTTCCGAGCCAATTGCCGAGCAGGTGCTTGCCGTCGGGCGTGAGCACCGATTCCGGATGGAACTGGACGCCCGTGATGTCGTGTTCCCGATGTTTGATGCCCATGATCTCCCCTTGATCCGTCCAGGCGGTGACGTCGAGCTCGTCGGGCAGCGACGAGGCATCGATGACGAGTGAGTGGTACCGACCGGCGACGAACGGGTTCGGCAGCTCCGACAAGACGCCGGTGGAGGAATGGTGAATCTCGCTCGTCTTGCCGTGGAGGATGCGGTGGTTGCGCACCACACGCGCGCCGAAGGCGGCTCCGATCGCTTGATGGCCGAGGCACACCCCGAGCATCGGCACGGTTCCGGCGAACCGGCGGACGAGCTCGACACTGATCCCGGCGGACTCGGGGGTGCACGGTCCTGGTGAGATGACGATGCCGTCGACACCGAGGCGCTCGACTGCCGCGATCCCGATCGCGTCGTTGCGGTGCACGACGACCGAGGCACCGAGCTCTCCCAGGTACTGCACGAGGTTGTACGTGAACGAGTCGTAGTTGTCGATGACGAGGACGGTGCTCATCGCGCCGCTCCGGTTCCCGCCGCGCGATGCTGCGCCCCGAGCACGGCGGCGAGGAGCGCGTTCGCCTTGTGCACCGTCTCGGCCTGTTCGGTCGCGGGATCGGAGTTGTAGACGATCCCGGCGCCGGCCTGGACGGCAAGCGAGCCGGCCGAACAGAGGAGCGTCCGGATGACGATCGCCATGTCCATGTTGCCGTCGTCGCCGAGGTAACCAACACAGCCCGCGTACGGACCACGGCCGCGCCCTTCGAGCTCGGCGATGATCTCCATCGCGCGCACCTTCGGCGCCCCCGTCACCGTCCCTGCCGGGAAGACGGCCCGCAGCGCGTCGATCGTGCCGACACCCTCCGAGAGCCGCCCGCGAACCTGCGAGACCATGTGCATGACGTGCGAGTACTTCTCGACGGTGCGGAACAGGTCGACGCGCACGGTGCCGACCTCGGCGACACGCCCGACGTCGTTGCGGGCGAGGTCGACGAGCATGACGTGCTCGGCGTTCTCCTTCGGATCTGCGAGCAGCTCCTCGATGAGCTGACCGTCCTCAGCGAGATGACGTCCCCGGGGCCGTGTGCCGGCGATCGGACGCACGACGAGCTCGCGGTCTCGGATCCGCGCCAGCGCCTCCGGGGAACTGCCGACGAGAGCCCTTCCGTCGTATTCGAAATAGAAGAGATACGGCGACGGGTTCAGGAGGCGGAGCTCCCGGTAGATCGCGAACGGGTCGATCTCGAGGCGCGCGATGAAGCGCTGGGAGATGACGACCTGCTGGCAATCGCCCGCCTCGATGTACTCCTTCGCACGGGCGACGGCGTGCTCGTACTCGGCGGCGGGGCGTTCGGGCTCGACCGCCACGAAGGTCGGCCCCGCCGCCTGCCGGTCTTCTCGTTCCCCGTCCTCCTCGGCAGCTCGAATCTCGTCGACGATCGCGTGGATCTCCCGTACCGCCCCGGTGTAGGCGGCGTCCGGGTCGCCTCCCGGAGTGGTGCCCGCCTCGACGATCACGTGGACGAGATCGAGCCGGTGGTCGAAGGCGACGATCGCCGCGCACCGGACGAAGAGGGCGTCGGGGAACGCCTCCGGCGAGGTGCCCACCGGGACCCGCGGCTCGATGAGGTGCGCCGTCTCGTAGGAAAGGAAACCGACGAGCCCGCTCACGAAAGGCGGTGCGTCGGCGAAATCGGATCCGTCCCGCCAGACGAGCTCCCGGCGCAACGCGTCGTAGGGATCGCCGGCACCGTCGCCAAAGGACCACTCCACGACGGGGACCCCTCCACAACCGAGGAACGTCCACCGATCGCGTTCTTCGTCGTGCGCGACCGACTCAAACAGGAACGCCGCGCCCGGGCGGTGCCGCAGGGCGCAGAACGCGGCGACGGGCGTGAGGCCGCGCGCGGAAAAGACCCCTCTGACGATTGTGGCGTCCGCGCCGCTCTGAGGTTGTGCCCCCCGACCGAACGATTCGCGGTCGGGAACGAGGCTCAGCTCAGGCTTGCCAAAGACACCTCGCCACCGACGCACCCTCGCGAGGCACGTTGCGCCCGGCGTACTGCTGTGCGGAGGCGTGCGTCAGATCCGACATGGGCGAGCAAGCTACTAACCACGGATCGGCGCTGTCCAATCGCGCCCAAGGTCAACCCTCTGTGCCGATCGGCACTCCTCGGGCTGCGGCAGGGTGCCGGCGTTTTCGAGCGCCTCTCCCGGTACGCGGACTCCATGCTCGACGACAAGGAGTTCTTCCTCCGCAAGGCGATCGGCTGGGTCTTGCGGCAACGGCCCGGAAGCGCCCCGGGATGGTCTTCGAATGGTTGCTCCCCCGCGCCGGACGCGCCTCCGGCGTCACGCTCCCGAGGCCGTCAAGCCGCTTTCGGCCGAGCAGCGGACGGCGGTCCTCGCCGCCCGGTGAAGCGCTGACGCGACAAGGCCCCCGGACCATGCCGTTCGGCATGACCGGGGGCCCCATCTGAGATCAATTCCGGCAGCGACCTACTCTCCCAGGGAGTTGCCCCCCAAGTACCATCGGCGCGGGCGGGCTTAACTTCCGTGTTCGGGATGGGAACGGGTGTTTCCCCGCCGCTATGGCCACCGGAAACCTGAGCTCGCAAGCGGTCCGGGTATCGGTGAATCCGACCCGCTCCAAGGAACACGTGACCGCGGTCCCTTTGAGCCTTCCATAGCGAGCACGAG
>CAWAVB010000001.1:0-102500 GCA_963785415.1 uncultured Acidimicrobiaceae bacterium | reverse complement strand
CCTCACAAGCCCATGCGGACTCGTGGGGGTATCCGGTATTAGCATCAGTTTCCCGATGTTATCCCGGTCTCCGGGGCAGGTTGCTCACGTGTTACGCACCCGTTCGCCACTAGGTCTTCTTCGGTGTTACCACCAAATGGACCCCGTTCGACTTGCATGTATTAGGCACGCCGCCAGCGTTCGTCCTGAGCCAGGATCAAACTCTCCATCGAGATCTCACACCGGCCTATAGGGCCGGCATTTCGATCTGGAGAGCCGGCTCGAGGGCTTCGGACGCCCTCTCACCGACTGGCACCAAAACGGACGTTGTCCGTGTTCAGTGCTTATTGACTTAGTGACCGCGGACCCCGAAGGGCACGCGCGGCCACCCGCACTGGCTTTTGGCTGTTCCTATTCCGTTCTCAAAGAGCGGCGACGGGGCACACTTCCTTCCGGAAGGAGGTACCCGGGCGTTCTGCAGACCGCACCGATCCTTGCGAACCAGGGGTCTACAGCGCGGCCGACCGGCGGAAACCCGCCTGAGGGCACTGCTCGGCGTCGAAACCCATTTCCGAGCTGCGGGTCACCTTACCACCCAACGCCGGAGTGTCAATCAACCAACGCGGAGATGTCACGTGTCCGTGGTGACCCGCTGCCCCGTCCGCCGGGTTGCCCTCGCGGCCGGCATCTCGAGTGTGTCGGCGGGCCACCGGCGCGGCGGACGCGCCGCCCGGCCGGGGCGTTCTCTCCGTAGTCGTCCGCGCTTCCGGGAAAGGTAGTGTCGCCACGTGCGATTCGTCGCGCTCTGTGGCCTGCTGCTCGCCGGGGTGCTGACGGTGTCCGGCACAGGTCCCGGGCGGGGGTCCGCGGAAGGCCCCGGCCCCGCGACGAAGGGCCAAGCCCTTGCGATCGTGAGCGTCGCCGCGGGTGCGTACTCCGGCTACGCGGTTCTGTCCGACGGTCGCGTGTGGGCGTGGGGTGACGACCTGGAGGGCCAGATCGGCGACACCGGGCCCTGGACCTCCCGCACCGTCCCGGTCGAGGTGAAAGGCCTTTCCGGAGTGTCCGTCGTCGCAGGCAGCGGGAACAGCGCCTTCGCCCTGCGAAAGAACGGCAGGCTGTGGGCCTGGGGAAGCGACAGCCAGGGTGAGCTCGCCAACCTGCTGTTCACGGCCCGACAGACTCCCTCCCTGGTACCGGATCTGTCCGACGTCAGGAACGTCGCGACAGGGGCTTTCGACGTGTACGCGATCCGCGACGACGGCGCGGCTTGGTCGTGGGGCGACAACAGCTTCGGACAGCTCGGCACGGGTTCAGCCGCAGCCGTCTCCACGGTTCCGAGGGAGCTCGCGCACCTGACCGGCGTCGTCGCCGTGAGAGCCGGCACATCTGACGGCTACGCGCTCCTCCGAGACGGGACCGTCTGGGTCTGGGGCGACAACAGCCTCAGACAGCTCGGGGGCTCAGGATGCGGTCCGACGCTGGCCGGTCGCCCTGAGGCCTGCCGGGCCTCGAACGTCCCCCACCAGATCCCTGGCCTCACGGGGATCGTGGCAATCGCCGCCGGAGGGGATTCCGGTTACGCACTGCGCCGCGACGGGACCGTGTGGGCGTGGGGGGACGACGAGTTCGGCGAGCTTGGTGACGGTGTCCGGGCCCTCGACCAGGGAAGACCAGTCCGAGTGAAGGGTCTCGACCATGTCGTCGCGATCGCGGCGGGCTCGTGCTCGGCCTACGCCCTTTTGAAGAACGGGACGGTGCGGGCGTGGGGCCGAGGCGACTACGGCCAGCTCGGCAACGGGAGCAGCTCGGATCGAAGCCTCCCGGTGCAGGTGAAGGGTCTCGCCGACATCGTCCAGGTCGTCGGAGGGGGGGACATGGCCTTCGCCCTGGAGCGGGACGGGAGCCTGTGGTCGTGGGGCGCCAACACGCTGGGACAACTCGGCGACGGTTCGGTGGCCGGCCGGTACGTCCCTGTACGCGTCCTCGGACTACCGGGATCGCCGCCTCCAAAGAAGGGATAGGGGCCGTCCTCACCCCTCCTGTGCCCTCCGGGCACCGTGGGCCCGGCCAGGTGGCGCGCCGTTATCCTCGCCAGGAACGCAGCACGCCGGCCAACCGGGGCCGGCCGTTCCCTCCCGCTGGGTCTTGCATGCCTACCAACGAGCTCTCGCCGACCCGCCGACCCGTTCCTGCCAGTCTCTTCGGCGGCAGGTACACCGACGCGTTTCTCCTCGACCTCGAGGTCGTGCGCGCCGAGAACCCGGCCTCCCACGTGCGATCCCTCACCGTCGCGTCGTCCGATCTCGTCGGATTCGAGTTCAGGGCCGGACAGGACCTGATGATCGGCTTCCCGGAAGGCGGCCGCACGCTGCGCCGGCGCTACACGATCCGCCGCGCCGACCCCACGGCGGGCACGGTGGACCTCGAATTCGAGATCCACCGCCGCGCTGGCGTGGCCACCCGGTGGGCCGCCAAGGCCGACATCGGAAGTCGGCTGGAAGCCATCGGTCCCCGGGGGGTGATCACCCTTCGGTCCGGGACGCGACCGTACCTTTTCGTCGCGGATGACTCCGCCATGCCGTTCGCGTTCGCGATGCTCGAGGCTCTGCCGCCCGCTGCCGAGGCAACGGCGATCCTTGTCTCCCGGCATGGTCCCGGGTCGCGGCCAGGACCGGTCAGCGCGGCCGATACGCGACTCCTGTGGGTCACGGACGCCGAGATTGCGGAGGCAATCGAAGGACTTGGCCCGGTGCGCGGCACCGCCGCGTACGTCAATGGTGAGCGACATCTCGTCTTGCACACCGTCGACCTTCTCATCGCGGCTGGCGCCGAAGCGGGCGATGTCACCTCGAAGGCCTACTGGCGACGCGATCAGCCCAACGAGGACCGCGGCGAACCGAGCCGCGTCTGAGGTCCGGCGGCCGTAGAGATCACGACGGGTCAGCGACGCTCGCGGCAAAAGATTGCGTGAGGCGATGGGCGTGATGCGCCTTGCCTACGCCATGCGACACTCCCCGATCGCCACAGCGAAGGCTTTCCGGCAAAGCCTCGTCGCGCCAGTCGTCGGAGCGGATCCGCGATGCCGACGGTCAGGGAAGCGCCGACGCACGACTTCGCTCGCTGCGGGTCCAACCGCCGAGGGTCCGGTCTCGCGACACAATGACTCCATGATTCTGGAACACGCGGTTATCGATGTGGCTCACGGTGAGGGACAGCGCTTCGAGGAGGCGTTCGGTGCGGCCAAGCCGATCATCAGTTCCTCGGCGGGCTTCGGCTCACGACGGCTTGCGCGGTGCATCGAGGTTCCGTCTCGTTACCTCCTGCTCGTCGAGTGGGACCGATTGGAGGACCACACCGAGGGATTCAGGGGATCGGCGAGCTACGAGGAGTACCGGCGGCGCCTGCACCACTTCTACGACCATCTCCCGGTCTACGAGCACTACGAGCCGCTCGTCGATCTCTGACCGCCGGCACGGCACGCCCGACAATCCGCGGACGATGGGACGTGTCGGCCGCGACTCGGCGACCGAGGTGTGAGCGGGATGGCGGCGAGCTAGCCGGCACCGGGGGGCGTGCGGCGCGACAGGTTGGGGTCGCCCGGGACGGCGAACCGCCACGGGTAGAGCGCCGCCGCGCCGACCCGCGCGGACAGCCCGACCCGCCGCCCGCTAAAGACGCCGGTCGGGGCCGGGGTCCCGTCGTCGACGAGGGCGAGCACCGTATCCCCGGCAACGAGGTCGGCGCCGTCGTCGGCAATGTCGATTCCGAGGGCCTGGCAGAGCTTCGCCGGCCCCGAGCAGAGCTCGGTGTCGGCGAGTCCCCCGCCACGGCGGCTCCGCATGACATCGAAACCCGAGACCGGGGCGAGCGCCCGGATGAGGACCGCCCGGGCGACGCCCGTCTCGCCGCAGACGACGTTGGCGCAGTGGTGCATCCCGTAGGTAAAGTACACGTAGAGGTGCCCGGGCGGGCCGAACATCGTCGCGTTGCGGCGCGTCTCGCCCCGGTGGGCGTGGCTCGCGGCGTCGAGCTCTCCCCCGTAGGCCTCGGCCTCGACGATCCGGCCGGCGGCACCCCGCCCGACGAGGATCAGGTTGAGAAGCTCAGGCGCGACCTCGAGCGAGTCGCGCGCGAAGAACTCCCTCGTCAGCCGCCCCGTCCCGGCCACTTAGCGGGCGGGGTGGCCGATCTCCCCGAGGCGCGCCCGGTCGGCGCGGAGCCGCCCGGCGAAGCGCTCGAGTTGACCGGCGACGTCGCCGCGCCCGGCGGGACCGGACTTCGGCTTGGTCGTCGCCCCCAGGTCGGGCTGGACGACCGGCACCGCGTTGCGCCCGAGGGCCGGCTCGGCCACGACGAGCTCGGCGAGGGGCTTCGACTCCTCGACGGAGCGCCGGACGAGGTCCCCGACAAGCCCGTGGGCCCGCCGGAACGGCATCCCGCGCTCGACGAGCCACTCGGCGAGGTCGACGGCGTAGAGCGCCGGGTCGGCGACGGCCTTCTTCATCGCCTCCTCGTCGAACCGGACCGTCTCAACGAGCCCGCGCATGGCGACAAGGGCCCTGGAGACCTGGTCGAAAGCGTCGAAGAGCGGCTCCTTGTCCTCCTGGAGGTCCCGGTTGTAGGCGAATGGCAGGCCCTTCAGTGTGGCGAGGAAGCCCGCGAGGTGGCCGATCAGCCGGCCGGTCTTGCCGCGGGCGAGCTCGGCGATGTCCGGGTTCTTCTTCTGCGGCAACATCGAGCTCCCGGTCGACCAGGCGTCGTCGAGGTGGTAGTAGCCGAACTCGGCCGTCGAGAAGACGACGACCTCCTCGCCGAGACGGGAGAGGTGGACGCCCACCAGGGCGAGGTCGAACAGCGTCTCGGCGACGAAGTCGCGGTCGGCCACGGCGTCGAGCGAGTTCTCGAAACGGCCGGCGAAGCCGAGCTCGCCGGCCACCCAGCCGGGGTCTAGGAGCAGCGACGACCCGGTGAGCGCTCCCGCCCCGAGGGGCGAGACGTCCGTCCGGCGGCGCGTGTCGAACAGGCGGTCGACATCGCGGGCGAGTGCCCAGCCGTGGGCGAGCAGTTGGTTCGAGAGCGCGACGGGCTGGGCCCGCTGGAGATGGGTGTACCCCGGCAGGGTGATCCCGTCGGCGCGGGCCGCGCGGTCGCGCAGCGTGTCGCCGAGGTCGAGCACGAGACCGGCGACCTCACCGATGCGGCGGCGCACGTAGAGGCGCAGGGCCGTCGCCACCTGGTCGTTGCGGCTGCGCGCCGTGTGGAGCTTGGCACCGGCGTCGCCGGCGATCTCGGTGACGCGCCGCTCGATCGCCGTGTGGATGTCCTCGTCCCCGTCGGCGAACTCGAAGCGCCCAGCCGAAAACTCCTCGCCGACCTGACCGAGCGCGGCGATGAGCTTCGCCGCGTCCGCCTCGTCGAGGACGCCCGTGTGCTCGAGCCCGCGGACATGGGCGATCGAGCCGTCGAGGTCGTCCCGCCACAGCAGCCGGTCGAACGAGAGGCTCTCGGTGAACTCCATCATCGCCTTGGCGGGCGGCGTCCTCATCCGCTTCGACCAGAGCGTCACGGTCAGTCCTTTCCGGCGTCCACGTTCTGTCGGCTCGCCCAGGTCTTGATCCCGAGACCATAGAGGCGGATGTAGCCCTCGGCGTCCTCGTGGCGGAAGGCGTCGGCGGCGTCGTAAGTCGCCAGACCGTAGTCGTAGAGCCCGACGGGGCTGCGCCGCCCGGCGACGGCGACACCGCCTCCCGGGCTGAAGCCCAGCCGGACCTCGCCCGTCACGTGGCGCTGGCTCGAGGCGACGAACGCCGAGATCGCCTCGCGGAGCGGCGAGAACCACATCCCGTCGTAGACGAGCTCCGAAAAACGCGGCTCGATCCGCGCCTTCTCGTGGGCAAGGTCCCGCTCGAGCGTCAGGCCCTCGAGGTCGGCGTGGGCGAAGATCAGGGCGAGCGAGGCGGGGCACTCGTAGACCTCGCGGCTCTTGATGCCGACGCGCCGGTTCTCGACCATGTCGATCCGCCCGAACCCCGCGGCCCCGGCGATCCGGCCGATTTCGCCGATGAGCTCGACGAGTGGCGTCGGCTTACCGTCCAGCGCCACCGGCACGCCCGACTCGAAGCCGACCGTCACCTCGACCGGTTCGGTCGCTGTCGGGACCGTGAGGGAGAACATGTCCTCGACCGACGAAACCCAAGGGTCCTCGATCGCCCCGCACTCGATCGCGCGGCCCCAGAGGTTCTCGTCGATCGAGTAGATCTTCTCCCGCGTCGCCTCGACGGGGATGCCGAAGCGCTCCGTGTACTCGATTGTCTGCTCGCGGGTCCATTTCCACTCGCGGGCCGGCGCGACGATCTCGAGCTCGGGGGCGAGGGCCCGCGTCCCGACCTCGAAACGGACCTGGTCGTTGCCCTTCCCGGTGCAGCCGTGGGCGACGACCGTCGCCCCGTGCTTGCGCGCCTCTTGGACGAGGTGCCACACGATGACCGGGCGCGAGAGCGCCGAGACGAGCGGGTAGCGGCCCTCGTAGAGGGCGTTCGCCTGGAGGGCCGGCATCGCGTAGTCGGCGGCGAACTCGGCGCGGGCGTCGACGACGACCGCCTCGACCGCGCCGGCGCCGAGGGCGCGGCTCCGGATCGCCTCGAAATCCCCGCCCTGGCCGACGTCGACGGCGACGGCGACGACCTCGTATCCGCGCTCGGCTCCGAGCCAGTGCACCGCGGCGGACGTGTCGAGTCCGCCGGAGTAGGCGAGCACCACCCGTGTCTTCACTTTGGACCTCTTCCTCCGGCTCCGCCGGTCATTAGCGATCTCGTTACTGGCGCCCGGCGAGCCGCCCGAGCAGGCTCGCCAGTCCCGCCCCCCCGGTCTTGTCGTCGGCGACGACGAGCACGGTGTCGTCCCCCGCCACCGTACCGACCATGCCGTCGAGCCGGGAACGGTCGAGCGCCGAGGCGACGACGTGGGCCGATCCGGGCGGAGTCCTCACGACGACGAGGTTGGCGGACGAGGAGATCTCGACGACCCACTCGCCGAGCACCCGCCGGAGGTGCTCGATCGGCGTCTGCTGGGCCTGGGGCAGCTCGGCGACGGCGTAGACGGGGTGGTCAACGCCGGGCATCCGCACCTTCAGCGCGCCGAGCTCCTCGAGGTCGCGCGAGATCGTCGCCTGGGTGGCGTCGATACCCTCGGCGACGAGCAGCTCGACGAGCTGGGACTGGCTCGTGACGGCGTTGTCGGCCAACAAGCGCGCGACGAGGTGCTGGCGGCGGTTCTTTGGCACGCGTCCCATCGCGCTAACCCCCATCTCTGCCGAGCAGGTGCGTGAACAGTCCCCGCATCACGTGACGCCGGTTCGCCGCCTGTTGCCAGACCCGACTGTGCGGTCCCTCGAGCACCTCGGCCGTAATCTCCTCGCCGCGATGGGCAGGCAGACAGTGGAGGACGATCACCCCGGGGGGCGCCTTGGCGATGAGCGCCGCGTCGACCGTGAAGCCGTGGAAGGCGGCCCGCTTCGCCGCCGCCTCGTCTGTGTCCGCCATCGACACCCACACATCGGTGTAGATGACGTCGGCCCCCCGGACCGCCCCGGCGGGGTCGTCGGTGACCTCAACGACGCCCCCCGCTGCCCTCGTCGCCACCACAAAGCCGGCGTCCAACTGGTAACCCGGCGGAGAGGCGACGACGACCGCGGTGCCCACCGCCGCGCAGGCGGCGACGAGGGAACGGCAGACGTTGTTCGCGTCACCGATGTAGGCGACGTGCTTTCCTTCGAGCGATCCGAGGCACTGCCGGATCGTCAGCACGTCGCCGAGCGCCTCGGACGGGTGCTCGAAGGGAGACAGCAGATTGACGACGGGGACTTGGGGGTCCGAATCCGCCAGCGCGGCGCCCATGCGGTCGAGCGTGCGGTGCTCGGCGACGCGGGCCGCGATCAGCGCGTGGTAGCAGCCGAGGGTGCGCGCCACATCCTCGACCGACTCGCGCACGTCGAAGCCGATCTCCTCGCCCCGGATCGTGATCGGGTGCCCGCCGAGGTCGACGACGGCCATCTCGGCGGCGTTGCGGGTCCGCGCCGACGGGAACTCGAAGACGAGCGCCGCGCCGCGGCCCTCGAGGACCCGGGGAAGGTCCGGGCGCTCGGACAGATCGAGCACGGTCGTGATCTCCGTCGGCGCGAGGTCCGACACCACCAGCAGGTTGTGCGCCACTACGTCTCCTTCTTCCTTGTTCGGCCTCCCTCGCGGACGCGGGCGATGGCGTCGGCGAGCAGTCCCACCGCCTCGTCGCAGTCCTCGGCGGTGACGACGAACGGTGGCATGAGCCGGATGACCCCGGGAATGGGCGCGTTCACGACGAGCCCGCCGATAAGCGCCTCGGAAAAAACGGCGCGCGCGTCGACGCCGTCCGCGAGCACGACGCCGAGCAGCAACCCGGAGCCGCGGACCGAGACGACTCCGTCGACACGGGCGAGGCGGGTCTTCAGCCGCTCGCCGAGCTCCGCGGCGACGGCCGGTGCGTCGAGGGCGCGCAGTTGCCGCAGGGTCGCCTGCGCCGCGGCCATCGCCAGAGGCTGGCCGCCGAAGGTCGACCCGTGGTCCCCCGGCTGGAAGGCCTTGGCGATTTCGCCCCGCGCCCAGCAGGCACCGACGGGGACGCCATTGCCGAGGGCCTTGGCGATCGTCACGATGTCCGGCACGACCCCCTCGTGCTGGAAGGCGAACCACCGCCCCGTGCGGCCGAGGCCGGTCTGGATCTCGTCGACGATGAGGAGCAGGCCGAGCTCATCACAGATCGCCCGCACATCGGCGAGGTAGCCCCGGGGCGGCGGCACGACGCCGGACTCGCCGAGGATCGGCTCGAGCAACACCGCGGCGACGCGGCCCGGGTCGATCGACCGCAACACCCCGGCGTCGCCGTAGGGGACGTGGCTGAACCCCTCCGGCAGGGGCAGGAACGCCTCGTGCTTGGCGGGCTGTCCCGTGGCGTGCAGAGTGGCGAGCGTGCGGCCGTGGAACGAGCCGAGCGCCGATACGACGCCGTAGCGTCCCGGTCCGCCCCAGCGCCGGGCGAGCTTGATCGCGCACTCGTTCGCCTCGGCGCCCGAATTGGCGAAGAACACCTTCCCCCCGGCGGGGCTCCCGTCGCCGATCAGTTCGTCGATCTGCGCCGCGACGTCCTCGTTGAACTCGTTGGCGAAGATGTTCGACACGTGGAGCAGCCGGCCCGCCTGGGCGGCGATCGCCCCGGCCACGACCGGGTCGGCGTGGCCGAGGCCGGTGACGCCGAGTCCCGAGAGGAAGTCGAGGTACGTCCGGCCCGCGTCGTCGACGAGCCGGCAACCGTGGCCGGCGACGAACCGGACGGTCGGCGTGCGGTAGGTCGCCATGAGGTGGGTCACGACCCGACCACCATCGTGCCGACGCCGGACTCGGTGAACAGTTCGAGCAGGAGAGCGTGCTCGACGCGGCCGTCGAGGATGTGTCCCGCCTCGACGCCGTGCCGGACGGCCCGGGCGCAGGCTCGCGCTTTCGGGATCATGCCGCCGACGATGGCGCCGGAGTCGACGAGCGCCTCGAGGGCGCCGGCGGTCGTCGACGAGACGACGCTCGTCGGATCGCCAGGGTCGGTGCGCACGCCGCTCACGTCGGTGAGGAAGATGAGGCGTCGGGCGGCCAGCGACTCAGCGATCGCCCCGGCGACGGCGTCGGCGTTGATGTTGTACGCCTGGCCGCTCGCGTCGGGGGCGATTGTCGCGACGACGGGCACCAGGCCCTCGGCGAGGAGGTGGTGCAAAAGGACGGGGTCGACGGACTCCACGTCGCCGACGAAGCCGAGCGCGGGATCGCGCTCGACGGCGGTGATGAACCCGACGTCCTCGCCCGACAGCCCGACGGCGACCGGGGCGTGCACGTTCAGCGCGCCGACGATCTCGCGGTTCACCTTGCCGACGAGCACCATGCGCGCGATGTCGAGGGTCTCGGCGTCCGTCACCCGCTGGCCGTCGCGGAACTCGGGCGTCTTGCCGAGGCGCTCCATCAGCGCGCCGATCTGGGGACCTCCACCGTGCACGACGACGGGGAGCATGCCGACGCTCCGCATCAGAACGACGTCCATCGCGAACCGGTCGAGGACGGTCTCCGGCGCGAGGTCGGCGTCACCGAGCGTGCTGCCGCCGAACTTCACGACGATGACCGCGCCCGAGAAGCGCCGGATGTACAGGATCGCCTCGGCGAGGGTCGCCGCGGTCCGCGCCGCGTCGCGGTCGGGGGCGGCGCTCACGACGTCCTCATGTTCTCGTCGATGTAGCCGTGGCCGAGATCGGTCGCAAGCACCCGGGCCGAGCCTGCGCCGAGGCCGAGGTCGCAGGTGATCTCCACGCGGTCACCCGCCAGGTACGCCGCGGCCGCGTCCCCGACGCCGCCGACGTCGACGCCGGACTCGACGACGGTTACCGGGCCGTAGGCGACGCGCACCCGGTCCGGGTTGAACGCGGCCCCCGAGGCGCCGAGCTCGGAGAAGATCCGCCCCCAGTACGGGTCGGCACCGAACAGCGAGACCTTGACGAGGAGGCTGCCGGCGACGGCGCGGGCCGCGAGCCGCGCGTCGGCGTCGTCGGCGGCGCCGACGACGCGGATCTCGGCGACGCGCGTCGATCCCTCGGAATCCACGGCGAGCTGCCAGGCGAGATCGGCACAGGCGTCGGTGAGCATCGCCGTGAGGTCCGCGGCGTCGACCGCGCCGGCCGCGCCGCTCGCCAGCGCGATGACGGTGTCGTTCGTCGACGTGCAGCCGTCGACGATGAGCGCGTTGAAGCTGTGATCGACCGCGGCACGCAGCGCGGCACCGAGCACCTCCGGTGTCGTCGCGGCGTCGGTCGTCAGCACGACGAGCATCGTCGCCATGTTCGGGGCGATCATCCCGGCGCCCTTCGCCATCCCGCCCACCCGGAACCCAGCGCCCTCGCGGCTCACCTGCTTGGGGTGGGTGTCGGTCGTGAGGATCGCCGTCGCGGCCGCGGTGCCATCGGCGGGCGAGCCGCCTCGGCGCGCGACGAGGGTCGGCGCGGCCGCCGCGATCGCCTCGATCGGGAGCACGCGGCCGATCAGCCCGGTCGAGCAGACGAGGACCTCTTCGGCACCGACACCGAGCGGGCCCGCGACACAGGCGGCCATCCGCTCAGCCGCGGCGAGCCCGGTGGCCCCCGTCGCCGCGTTGGCGCAGCCGCTGTTGAGGACGACGGCGGCGGCGCGGCCGTGCGTCGCGGCAAGGTGGGTCCGGCTCACCGTCACCGGCGCGGCACAGGCCCGGTTCGTCGTGAACATCGCCGCCGCCGGGACCGCCCCCCCGGTCGAGGCGACGAGCGCGAGGTCCGCCGCCCCGTCTGGCTTGACCCCGCTCGCCAGCCCGGCGGCGACGAAACCCCGGGGCCACGTGACGCTCACGGCGTCACCGCCACCCGGGGCAGGCCCGCCGTCTCGGGAAGGCCGAGGGCGACGTTCGCCGCCTGGATCGCCTGACCGGCACCGCCCTTCGTCAGGTTGTCGATCGCCCCGAGCACGATCACGTGGCGCGTGCGCGCGTCCGAGCGCGCCGTCAGCTTCGCCACGTTCGAGGCGTAGGTCTCCCGCGTCGACGGTGAGTGGGAGACGACCTCGACGAACGGCTCGCCCGCGTAGACCTCACCGAGCGCGCCGAGCAGCTCCTCGGTCGAGATGGCGTGCGT
Source organism: uncultured Acidimicrobiaceae bacterium (assembly GCA_963785415.1). Classification (GTDB taxonomy): domain Bacteria; phylum Actinomycetota; class Acidimicrobiia; order Acidimicrobiales; family Bog-793; genus Bog-793. Next base: position 90,793 of record CAWAVB010000001.1, on the reverse strand, counting down.
CGGCCGGGCGTAGCACGTGGCGAGGATGCCCCGGGTCATCGGCGCGAGGTGCGGCGTGAAGAGCACCTCGGCCCCGATCGCCTGGGCCATCTCCGGGGTGTGCCGGTGGTCGAGGAGCCCGTAGGCGACGAAGTTCTCGTTCACCGTCGCGTGGTGCGTCGTCGCCGAGGGCTGACGCCCCGCCCCGGAGGTCCCGCTCGCGGCGTCGACGATCAACCCGCCGGGCTCGACGAGCCCCGCGGCGACGAGGGGCGCGAGGCACAGCGCCGCCGCCGTCACGTAGCAGCCCGGCGCGGCGATGAGCGACGCGCCGACGAGCTCGGCGCGGTTGAGTTCGGGCAGGCCGTAGACGGCTCGCCCGAGCAGTTCGGGAGCCGTGTGGACGAACCCGTACCAGCGTTCGTAGGCGGCCGCGTCCCGGAGGCGGAAATCCGCGCCGAGGTCGACGACGAGGGGCACGATCCCGGTGAGCTGCGGGACGATCGCCTGCGACCGCCCGGACGGTACGGCGACGAAGACGACGTCGCAACCGGCGAGCGCCGCCGGGTCGGTCGGCGTCGCGACAAGGCCGGCGCAGGGTCCGCCGAGGCTCGGGAACAGCTCGGCGATCGTCGCCCCGGCCGAGGTCTCCGCCTGGGCGGCAACGACATCGAGATCGGGATGGGACGCAAGTAGCCGCAACAGCTCAGCACCGAGATAACCCGACGCCCCGACGATCGCCGCCTTCATGGCATGACAATACTAACAGTTGTATAGGAATGCGAGCTGGGGTCGACCGCCCGCGATCAGCTCACCCGGGGGTCCTTCCCCGCCTTCACCGAAATGGGGTGCGGGGCGAGAGCCCCCGGCTTTCGCCGTGGGGGGAGTCAATATTCCTCCTGCCAGTCGTACGGGGCGTTCGGGAGGGGAGCTTCTTTCTCGGGAAGGGCGCCCCGGGCCTCCTGGATGAAGGCGCGCACTTTCCGGGGGTCCTTGCGCGACGCGGTCTCGACGCCCGTCGAGACGTCGACCCCCCAGGGACGGAGGCGCTGGATCGCGTCGGCGACGTTGTCGGGGTCGAGCCCACCCCCGAGGATCAGCCGGTGCGAGCGCGGCATCCGCTCGGCGAGCCGCCAGTCGAAGACCCTGCCCGGGCCGGGCGCCGGGGCGTCGACGAGGATCGCGTCGGCCCGGTATCGGGAGACGTCGTTCAGCACCGCGGCGTTCGCGGCGAAGGACTTGATGACGAGCGGCACCCTCTCGGCGACGAAGGCGACGTCCTCCTCGGTCTCGTGGCCGTTCAGCTGGGCGGCCCGCAGGCCCGCCTGGCACACGACGTCGACGACGCGCTGGGCGAGGGCGTCGCAGAACACCCCGACGGTGATGACGTCCGGCGGCAGACGCCGGGCGATGTCGCGCGCCGCCCCGATCGCCACCTGGCGCGGCGAGGGGGCGAGCACGAACCCGATGGCGTCAGCGCCCATCGCCACCGCGAGGAGCGCGTCCTCCTCGTTCGTCACCCCGCAGATTTTCACGAACACGCCACACCTCGGGATCCACCCCACGCCCCGGCGTCGCGCGCGGCACGCGACCTCGGGTGCAGGGCCATCGGCACAGAGTAATTGTGGCGACGGCGCCACCCAGGGAATACCACGACGTCGCGGTCCGCTCCCCCGCCGGTGGCACCGCGCGCGCCATGCTTGTCAGGTGCCAGCTGAACGTGTCGCCAAGGCCGACCGCGGCACGGTCGTCATCGTCGAGGACGACCACCACATCGCCGACCTCGTCGATCTGTGGCTGCGCAACGCGGGATTCCGCGTCCTGCAGGCCACCGAGGCGCGACGCGGCCTCGAGCTCGTCGCCGAAGAGAACCCGAGCCTTGTGCTCCTCGACATCGGGCTCCCCGGACCGGTCGACGGCATCGAGGTGTGCCGCACGATCCGCCGCACGAGCGAGGTCCCCGTCGTCTTTCTGACGGCCCGCGACGACGAGGTCGACCGCGTCCTCGGACTCGAGCTCGGCGCCGACGACTACATCGTGAAGCCGTTCTCCCCCCGGGAACTCGTCGCCCGGGTGCGGGCCATCCTGCGGCGCGCCGAGGGCGCCCGCCGGCCAGCCAAGGGCCCGATCACGGCCGGCGGCGTCACCGTCGACCCGACGAAGCGCGAGGTGACGACCGGCACTGGCGCCGTGCAGCTCACGGCGCGGGAGTTCGACCTGCTCGCCCACTTCGTCGAGAACCCGAAGATCGTCTTCACCCGTCGCCAGCTCCTCGACTCCGTCTGGGGACCCGGCTGGATCGGTGACGAGCGGACGGTCGATGTCCACGTCCGCCAGCTGCGGCGCAAGCTCGGCGAGGCGCTCCCGCTGAAGACGATCTGGGGCGTCGGCTACCGATGCGATTGAGGCGCCGGTGCGATTAAAGCGCCGGAGCGGCCGGGTGCGGCACTGGCCGATGGGGGCGCGCATCACCCTCGCTTTCGTCGCCGTGCTCGCCGTCGCGCTCACCCTCGCCGGTGGGGTCAGCCTCTATCTCGTGCGCCACGCCGCCGCCGACAACACCCGCCGACTCGTCCTCGCCCAGACGATCAACCTCGCGAGGCGCGAGCAGACGCTGTACAAGACGGACACGAACGCCTCGCAGATCATCGCGGCGCTCGTCCCGCTCCTCAGCTCCGTCGCGGGGATCAAGCAGGCCGCCATCGTCACGACCTCCGCTCAGGGCGCCTTCGTCAACGCCGTTCCGCGGCTCGATTTTTCGGCCCGGGCGATCGACGCGAGGGCCCTCACCGCTGGGCACGCGACGTCCGGGATCAGCCGCGACCTCGCCTTCGCCGCGGTGCCGCTCATCTCCGCCGACGGGGTCCATCTCTCGTTCCTGCTCGCCCGCACCGTCTCGAACTCGGACGCGAGCGTCTGGTACTTCGTGCTCGCCGGCGGGATCTCGCTCCTCGTCGCCGCCGCGGCGGCGACGGTTGTCTCCCGACGCGTCGCGCGCCGCGTCGTCGCGGCGACCGGTGCCGCGGAGAGGATCGCCGGGGGCGACTTCTCGACGCGCGTGGCGGCGTCACGCCGCGACTACGCCGAGCTCGCGACTTTGAGCGCCGCCCTCAACCAGATGGCGGCGCGTCTCGAGGACCTGCGCGACCTCGACCGGCAGTTCCTGCTGTCGGTGTCGCACGACCTGCGCACGCCGCTCACGTCGATCCGCGGCTACGCCGAGGCGATCGCCGAGGGCGTGACGCCAGACACGGCGCGGGCGGCCTCGGTCGTCGTCGCCGAGGCGATCCGGCTCGAACGGCTCATCGGCGACCTGTTGGACCTCGCCCGCCTCGACGCCCACCAATTCTCGCTCCAGCTCGCCCGACTCGACGCCGACGCGGTCGTCGCCGAGGCCGCCGAGGCCCTGCGCTACGAGTTCGACGCCGCCGGCGTGGCGCTCGATGTCCAAGCCGCCGACGGCTCCTGGGTCGAGGCCGACGCCGACCGCCTCGGCCAGATCGTCACCAACCTCGCCGAGAACGCGCTGAAGTTCGCCGCGGCCTCGGTCGTGGTTTCGTGCGCGCCCGCCGCCGGAACGGTTGCAATCACGGTCGCCGACGACGGCCCGGGGATCGACCCGAAGGACCTCGGGCACATCTTCGAGCGCCATTTCAGCTCGAGCCGGTATCCCGCTCGCGCCGCCGGGACGGGGCTCGGTCTCGCCATCGTCGCCGAACTCGTCGCGGCGATGCGGGGGGAGCTCGCGGTGACCTCGCCCGCCGACGCTGGCCACGGGACGCGGATCACCGTCTCGCTCGCCGGTCTGGATTGAGCGATGCCCGGATAGCCGTCCCGCGCCGCCGGCAACTGACCGTCGGCTACACGAGGACCGTCGTTGGTCACCCACGGCTCGCCTGAACGCTGCGAAAGCCGCCGAGGGCGACGGATCTTGCTCGGCCACCCGCCGCCAGCCGGCGCACCGCGACAAGCCCGTGCTGCAGATGACGAACTCGCAGATCCCGTCTGGGGCGGGCACATCCTAAGTGGCGGCCTTCACACACCCCCGTGTGACAGCCGGTCGGCCGGCGGAACTCGGTCCACCCGGCCCACCGGAGTCGGTGGTCATCCGCTGAGCCTACGAGTGTACACCTCACTGAACAAGCCGTTGTCCAGCTTCTGGCAGGCTTTCTCGGCTCTCTCGAACTGGGGCGCATTCGGGTCCAAGATCCCGGTCGGGTTGATCTTGATCAGTCCTTGCGCATTGGGCTCAGGGAAGCCGGGCTCACCGTGGGAGCGCATGCACTCGCTGTACTTGAGCGCGTAGGCCGCCGACTGCGCGGGTGTCACGTTCTGGAGGCTGGACGGGACGTCCTTCTGGCAGGCCTTCGCAGCGGACTGGTACTTCGGAGAATTGAGGTCGATGCCGCCCGGGGTGCCGGCCCCCTTGAAGGCGTACCCGCCCCCCTGGGCGGGGACGGGGTCCGGCATCGTGGGATAGCCGTGTGTCCGCATGCACTCGGCGTACTTCAGCAGCTGCGCCTCCGTGGGTCCTGACTGGCCCGAGGAGCTCGAGCCGGCGGAAGCGCTCGACAGGGTGGTCGTCGTCGATCCGATGCTCGCGACTCCCGAGGGGGTGGTGCCCCCGCAGGCTGTCACCACGAAACTCAAGGCCGCCAGCATGACCAGGACGGCCACGGGCGGCGTCGCGGCCTTGCTCACCGACCAAGTGTCGCGCAACAGGGCCAGAAAGCCGCATCGTGGCTTCCCTGCGCGAAAGCTCGACCCGACCACCCGTGCATCGCACCATGGCGAGGCAATCCGCGTGCGTCCCTGCGGCGCGACACCATGCGTACAAGGCGCGAATACTCGGCGATCTGCGACCCGGTCCGCGCAGCTACTCGGGAGCGGGGGAGATCAGCCCCGCCACAGCGGCAACTCGGCCGCCGCGGCGCTCGACGTCGCGTCCCCGTTAACGACCTCGACCGTGGTGGGGACGACGACGTCGCGGTGGAGGTAGCCGAGCGCGACCGGTGATGCCGTGCGCGGCGAGTAGGCGACGCTCGTGACGGAACCGACCGTCCTCCCCCCGACGACGACCTCGCCGCCCGCGGCGGCGTCGCCGGGAGCGATGACGAAACCGACGAGCCGGCGCGCGACGCGGCTGTGGCGGGCGTCGAGGCGCGCGACGAGCTCCTGGCCCGTGTAGCAACCCTTCGTCAGGCTGACGGCGCGCTCGACGAGTCCGGCCTCCTGGGGGATGGTCTTCTCGGATAGGTCCCGTCCCATCACCGGCCGCCCCGCCTCGATACGCGCCGCCTCGAAGGCCGCGGGGTCGCCCACCGGCACGTCGGCCGGCCACGTCACCACGGTGCCGACGAGGTCGCAGCCGGCGAACCCGGGATCGTCGACGGCGAGGACGATCGGCGCGGTGGCCGACGCCGCGGCCGGTCGCGCCGCCGGTCCCCGCAGAAGCACCGCTCGCTCGTGGGCCAACCCGAGATCGGCGCGGACGCGGACCTTGAAGCGGGCAAGGCGCGCGAGGACCGCCTCGCCCTGGCCGGCGTCAACGACGAGGCAAGCCTCGGCGTCGGCGACGCGCACGACCCGGCCGTAGCCGTCGAGCTTGCCCTGGGGCGAGAGCAGGAGCGTCTCGGCGCTGTCGCCCGGGGCCAAGGGGCCGAGATCCTGGGAGACCTGGCCCTGCAGGTAGCTCATCGCGTCCGGGCCGGAGACCGAAACCACGTCGATGCCGACCTCGATCCCGACGACCGCGTCGTGGAGCGCGGCGTACGTCTCGGCGAGCCCGAGGGACCCCGCAGCCACGGCGGCCGACTAGACGGCGAGCCGGCGCATGAAGCAGCCACGCGCGCCGGTGTGGCAGGCGCCGGAGCCTTCCTGGTCGACCGTGACGACGAGGGCGTCGCCGTCGCAGTCGACGAGCACGGCCCGCACCCGCTGGCGGTTGCCCGAGGTCTCCCCCTTCGGCCAGAGCTCACGTCGGCGGCGCGAGTAAAACCACGTCCTTTTCGTCTCGAGGGTGCGCCGGAGCGACTCCTCGTTCATGTAGGCCACCATCAGGACCTCGTGCGAAGTCGCGTCCTGCACGATCGCCGGGACGAGCCCGCCCGGCCCGAACCGCACGATGTCGACGTCGGCGAGCTCGATCCCCGCCGGCGCGCCGGTTCCGTCCGTCACGGTGTGGTCCCCCTCGTCATCCGGGTCAAAGGTACAGGCCGGTCCCGCCGTCGAGCCGTTCGGTCGCGAGCGCCTGGACGTCGCGCTCTCGCAGGATGAGGTAGTCCTCGCCCTGCACGTCGACCTCGAAGCACTCGTCCCGGTTGAACAGCACCTTGTCGCCGACCTTGATGTTGCGCACGTTCGGCCCCGTCGCCGCGACCTCGGCCCAGGTGAGCCGCTTCGTGATCTGCGCCGTCGCCGGGATCAAGATCCCGGCGCGACTGCGCCGCTCGCCCTCGGGGTCCGGTACCTGGACGAGCACGCGGTCGTTCACCATCGTGATCGGTTGCTTCACGGCGCCCGGTGTCTTGTCACCGCGCCGCGACGATGGGGCGACCGCCATGCCCACGACGGTAGTGCGCGCCCGGCGGTGCCGGGTCGCCCTAGCCGGGGGGACGGACGATGACGCCGTTCGCGGCGAGGTACCGCTTCGCCTCGGCGATCGTCGTCGCGCCGTAGTGGAACACCGACGCGGCGAGCACGGCGTCGGCGCCGGCGCCCGCCCCCTCGACGAGGTGCCCGAGGTTGCCGACGCCGCCCGAGGCGATGACCGGCACGCCGACCGCCCCCACGACGCGGCCGACGAGCTCGGCGTCGTAGCCGGACTCGGTCCCGTCGCGGTCCATGGAGGTGAGCAGGATCTCGCCCGCGCCGAGACGCTCGACCTCGGCGGCCCAGGCGACGGCGTCGAGGCCGGTGGGCCGGCGCCCGCCGTGGGAGAAGATCTCGTAGCCCGCGCCGGCGCGCCGGGCGTCGATCGCCACGACGACGCACTGGTTGCCGAAGACCCCGGCGATCTCGGCGACAAGGGCGGGACGCGCGATCGCCGCGGAGTTGACGGCGACCTTGTCCGCCCCGGCGCGCAGGATCTGGCGAGCGTCGTCGAGGCTGCGGATCCCCCCGCCGACGGTGAGTGGGATGAAGACCACGTCGGCCGTGCGCCGGACGACGTCGATGAGGATCGCCCGATCGTCCGACGAGGCGGTGATGTCCAGGAAGATGAGCTCGTCGGCACCCTCGGCGTCGTATCGGCGGGCGAGCTCGACGGGGTCGCCCGCGTCACGCAGGCCGACGAAATTCACCCCCTTCACGACGCGACCGTGGTCGACGTCGAGGCAGGGGATGATCCTCAGGCTCCGCATGCCACGACGGCCTCCGCGACGTCGAGCTCGCCCGCGGCGAAGGCGCGCCCGACGATCACCCCGGCGAGCCGGCGGTCGAGCACCACGAGCCCGCGCAGCGCGACGAGGTCGGCGACGGCCCCGACCCCGCCGGAGGCGATGACCGGGAACCGCGTCTCGCCGAGCACGTACCGCAGACCCTCGAGGTCGGGCCCCTCCAAGGTGCCGTCGCGGGAGATGTCGGTGACGACGACGCCGGCGATCGGCAGCTCGGCGAACCGGCGCAGCGCCGCGGCCAGGTCGACGCCGGTTGACTCCTCCCATCCCCGCACGGCGAGCTCGCGGATCATCCTCCCGTCGACCGTCGCCCGACGGTGGTCGAGCCCGACGAGCACGCGGTCCGGGTAGCGCTTGGCGAGACGGCGCGCGAACTCGGGGTCCTCGAGACCCGCCGTGCCGACGACGACACGCCCGACGCCCATCCCGAACAGCGCGTCGGCGGCCTCGATCGTGCGCACTCCCCCGCCGCACTGCACCTGGACCGGGACCTGGCGGACGATCTCGCGCACGATCTCGCCGTTGACGGGGTGGCCCGTGCGCGCCGCGTCGAGGTCGACGACGTGGAGGAGGGTCGCGCCGCCCCGGGCGTAGGCGAGCGCACGCTCGACGGGATCGCCGTAGGCGGTCTCCTGGGAGAACTCGCCGCGCACGAGCCGCACGGCCTGTCCGCCGCGGATGTCGACCGCCGGGATGCACTCCATCGCCACCGCCCCGGCTAGCTTCGCACGGCGCCGGGCGCTGCGCAGCGGGCCGCGAAGTTGGCGAGGACCGCGAGTCCCGAACCTCCGGACTTCTCCGGGTGGAACTGCGACCCGAAGCAGTTCCCGCGCTCGACGACGGCGACCACCGGGCCCCCGTAGTCGCAGGTCGCGACCACCGCGTCGCGGCTTGCGTCGCCCGGTACGGGCGCGTAGGAGTGGACGAAGTAGAACCAGGGGTGCTCGGCGAGCCCGGCGAGAAGGACCGAGTCGCGGCCCGGCTCCCGGTCGAGCGCATTCCACTGCATCTGGGGGAGCTTCTCCGCGCCGGCAAGACGCGTGACCGTGCCCTCGAACACGCCGAGCCCGGCGACCCCCGGGCTCTCCTCGGAGTCCTCGAACAACAGTTGGAAGCCGACGCAGACGCCGAGCATCGGTTTGCCCGCGGCGACCGCGTCGAGGACCACCCGGTCGAGCCCGCTCGCCCGCAGCGCCGTCGCGCAGGCGCCGAAGTTGCCGACACCCGGCAGCACGACCCCCACCGCCGAGTCCGCCTCGGCGGGCGACGCGACGAGTCGCGCCTCGGCGCCGACGTGCAACAGCGCCTTCTCGGCCGAGCGCAGGTTGCCGATCCCGTAGTCGAGCACCGCGATCACGGCCTAGAGGACCCCTTTCGTCGAGGGCACGGCACCGCCCTCGACGCGTTTCGCGTCCCGGAGCGCCCGGGCGACGGCTTTGAACGAAGCCTCGAGAACATGGTGCGTGTTCTTGCCGTGGGGCGAGTCGACGTGCAGCGTGAGCGCCGCCGCAGTGACGAACGCCCGCCAGAACTCCTCGGCGAGCTGCGGGTCGAATGGCGGCGTGCCGAGCCCCGGGGTGTCCGGCGCGAACCCGATCCGGTAGTCGAGGTACGCCCGGCCCGAGACGTCGAGCGCGACCTCGACGAGCGCCTCGTCGAGTGGAACGGCGACCGAGGCGAACCGGCGGATGCCGGCCTTGTCCCCGAACGCCGCCGCAAGCGCCTCGCCGAGCGCGATCCCGGTGTCCTCGACGGTGTGGTGGGCGTCGACGTGGAGGTCGCCCGTCGCCCGGACCAGGAGGTCGAACCCGGCGTGCGTGCCGAGCTGGCTGAGCATGTGGTCGAAGAACGGCAGGCCCGTCGCGACCTCGACCCGACCCGTCCCATCGAGGTCGAGCTCGACTGCGATGTCGCTCTCTTTCGTCTTGCGGTGCCGCTCGGCGCGCCGGTGCCGGCCGGTCGTCTCGGTGCTTTTCTTCGCCATCGATACAGCCTCGCGCGTCGCCGGACGAAGCTCCGGATCGGCCCTCAGCCGATCACGTCGGCGAGCGCGGCGAGGAAGGCGTCGTTCTCCGCGCCGGTGCCGATCGTCACGCGCAGGTGCCCGGCGAGCCGCGGCCAGCCCGACAGGTCGCGGACGAGGACCGAGCGCGCGACGAGCCCCTCCCAGACCTCGTGGGCGTCGCGGTCGCCGGTCGAGAACAAGATGAAGTTCGACTCCGACGGGGTCGCGGCGAGCCCGAGCGCCGCGAGGCCGGCGAGTACACGGGCCCTCTCGGCGACGAGACGCGCGACCCGGCCGTCCATCGCCGCAGTGAACTGCAGGGCGATCGTCCCCGCCGCCTGCTTCACGGCGTCGACGTGGTACGGGAGCGCCGCGGAAAACAGCGCCTCGATGATCGCGGGAGCGCCGAGCGCGTAGCCGAGGCGGAGCCCGGCGAGCGCCCAGGTCTTCGAGTAGGTCCGCAGCACGACGAGGTTGTCGTGGCCGGCGAGGAGCGCGACCGCCGAGCGGCGCGCGAACTGGATGTACGCCTCGTCGACGACGACGATCCCCGGGGCGCGGGCGAGCACCGCCTCGACGGTCTCGTCCGGCTCGACGAGCCCCGTCGGGTTGTTCGGGGAGCACAAAAAGACGACGGCCGGCTCGCCGTCGCCGGACGCCGTCGCGGCCGCGGCGGCGAGCACCCGGTCGACCTCGGCGGGTTCGATGAGGTAATCGGGTCCCCGCTCGCCCTCGACGACCCGGGTCGAGGTGAGCCGCGCGATGTGGCTGTGCAGCGCGTAGGTCGGCTCGAACAACGCGCAGCTCCGCCCGGGCCCGCCGTAAGCGAGGAGGAGCGACTGGATGACCTCATTCGAGCCGTTGGCGCAGAAGACCTGGTCCGCACCGAGCCCGTGGAGCTCGGCGATCGCCTCCCGAAGCCGGGTCGCCCGCCGGTCCGGATAGCGGTTGAGCGCCACCTCCCCGACGGCCGCGGCGAGCGCGGCGACGAACTCCGGCGGCGGCGGCTCCGGCGCCTCGTTCGTGTTCAGCCGCACCGCCACCTCGACCTGCGGCGAGTGGTAGCCGGACCAGAGAGCTCCCTCGAGATGCGGCCGGGGCGCGTTGCCGGAACCGCCCGGGCTCACTTGGCGCTCCAGGTCGGCTTGCCGGCACGTAGTCGCGCCGACTCGGCGTGGGCCGGGAGCCGTTCTGCTTCCGCGATCGCCGCGACGTCGGGTGCGACGCGGTGCGCGGCCGCTTCGGTGAACGAGATGACGTGCGAGCGTCGCAGGAAGTCCTCGACGCCGAGCACCGACGCGAAGCGCGCCGTGCCGAACGTCGGGAGCACGTGACTCGGGCCGGCGAGGTAGTCCCCGAACGACGCCGGCGCGTACGGGCCGACGAAGACGGCCCCGGCGTTGCGCACCAGGGCGACGAGACGACCGGGGTCCTCGACCATGAGCTCGAGGTGTTCGGGCGCGATCGCGTTCACGACAGCCATGGCGTGCTCGGGGTCGTCGACGATGACCGCGTAGCCGCCAGACTCGAGCGCCGCCCGCGTCTCGTCGCCCCGCGGGGACGCCGCGACGAGGCGTGCCACGGACTCCGAGACCGCGGCGGCAACCTCCTCGGACCAGGTGACCAGCCAGGCGAACCCGTCCGGGCCGTGCTCGGCCTGGACGATGACGTCGATCGCCGCCCACTCGACCGGCGCCGTCCCATCGGCAACGACGACGACCTCGGACGGGCCGGCGAAGGCCGCCGGCACGCCGACCGTGCCGCGCACCTCCCGCTCGGCGATCGAGACCCATTTCGAGCCGGGCCCGACGACGATGTCGACCTTGCGAATCGACTCGGTCCCGTAGGCGAGGGCAGCGATCGCCTGGGCCCCGCCGACCCGGTAGACCTCGTCGACCCCGGCGATCGCCGCGGCGGCGAGAATCGAAGTCGCGACCGAGCCGTCGGGTCCCGGCGGCGCGCAGCAGGCGATCGTTCCGACGCCGGCGACGCGGGCCGGGATCGCCGTCATCAGCACGCTCGAGGGGTAGGTCGCCCGCCCGCCGGGCGCGTAGACGCCGACCCGGTCAACGGGGAGCTGCAGATCGTTGATCTCGACGCCGTCGTTCGCGAAGGTCTTGGGAGCGGCGAGGCCGTACCGGTGGAAGGTCTCGATCGCCCCTGCCGCGGCTCGCAGCGACGAGGCGAGCTCGGCGCCGACCCGTTCGGGGGCGGCACGGATCTCGGACTCGGGCACGCGCAGCTCGTCGATCTCGACGCCGTCGAAGCGGCGGGTCAGCTCGCGCAATGCCTCGTCGCCGCGCGCGGCGACCTCGGCGAGGATCGCCCGCACGCCGGCGACGGGCTCGTCACCTGCCTGGTCCGGGCGTGGCAGGTCGGACGGCACGTCGGGTGACGTCCCGCGCAGGTCGAGCGTGGTGAGCACGCCGCCGAGCGTAGCGAACGACCGATCCACGCCCCGGCGCGGTCGGTAAGGATGGGGAGGTGCCGGTCGACTTCTCGGAACTCGCCTCGATGGCCGAGTCGATGGACGCGCTCGCGCGCCGCGTCGGGAAGATGGGCGACGCGGCGAAGGCCGAAAAGAAGGACGAGTCCGCCGTCGAGCTCTACGCCGTCGAGCGCGCCCTTGCCGGGGCGACGAGACGGCTGAAGCGCCTCATCAACGCGGCGCTCCGCTAGCTTCCGCGCCGGAGACGCGCCCCGACCGTCTGGTCGGGCGCGGTGCGGGCTCCGGGGATCCGACGCCGACCCGCGGACACACGTCGGCGAGCGCACATTCACCACAACGCGGTCGACGCGCCACGCAGACGCGGCGACCGTGAAGGATCAGCCGGAGGCTGAAAGCGCCCCATTCGCCGGGCACGACCAGCGCGCACAGATCCCGCTCGACAACGACCGGATCCGCGGCATCACTGAAACCGAAACGCCGGGCCAGCCGGCCGACGTGGGTGTCGACGGGCAACCCCGGCAACCCGAAAGCGACGGAGAGCACGACGTTCGCCGTCTTGCGCCCCACTCCCGGCAAGGTCACCAGCTCGTCGAGCGTGCGCGGCACTGCGCCGGAGAACTCGCGGACGAGCGCCTGCGCCATGCCCGTGAGCGCCCGCGACTTCGCGCGGAAGAAACCCGTCGAATGGATGATGTCCTCGAGCTCGTCCGGATCCGCTCCGGCGAGATCCTCCGGGTTCGGAAAACGCGCGAACAGCACCGGGGTGACGAGGTTCACCCGCTCGTCGGTTGTCTGGGCCGAGAGGATCGTCGCCACGAGAAGCTGGAACGCCCCGTCGTGCCGGAGTGCGCAGAGCGTCCCCGCTTCCCCCGGGTACTGCGCGGCGAGACGCTCAACGACGACCCGCGCCCGGCCCGCGGTGCTCCTCGGCTGCGCCACTCGGCCGATGGTAGCGAGACCGCCTCTCCCCGACCTTCTCCCCGCGCCGGCCGGTACCCTCGGGTCATGGGCCGGGTCGAGGTTGCGCGACGCGACGAGGGAGACGGGCCCGGAATCGCCACATTCCTGCATTCAGTCCGGGACGCCTGCGGGAGCCGGCCGATCGACGACGACAGCTGGGACGCACTCGTCGCGAGCCGCCCCGCGGGTTCCGCGGCCTTCGTCGCGCGCGACCCGGACTCAGGACGCGTGACCGGTTACGCGCAGCTGGACGGGGAACCAGGTTCCTGGCAGCTCGCCTACGTCCTCGACCCCGCACTCATCGACGACTTCGCGACCGGCCGGGCGCTTTGTCGCGCCGCGCTCGACCTCGTCGCGGCTCGAGGCGGGGGTTTTCTGCGGTGCTGGGTGCGGATGGCGACGGCGACAAGCGACGAGATCGCGACCTCCGCCGGACTCACCCGCGACCGTGAGCTGCATCAGATGAGGCGGCCGCTGCCCCTGGAGCCCGACGGGTCGACACCGCTGACGACCCGGCCTTTCCGGGTCGGCGAGGACGAGTCCGCCTGGCTCGGGCTCAACAACCGCGTCTTCGCCTCGCACCCGGACCAGGGCTCCTGGACGGCGGCGACGCTTGCCGCGCGCGAACGGCGACCCTGGTTCGATCCCCACGGCTTCCTCCTTTACGAGCGAGAGGGGAAGATCGCCGCCTTCTGCTGGACCAAGATCCACGACGACGAGCCGCGGGTCGGCGAGATCTACGTGCTCGGCGTCGACCCCGCGATCCAGGCCCACGGGATCGGACGGGGGATGCTCCGGGCCGGCCTCGAGTGGCTCTCGGCGAAGGGCCTCAGGACCGCGATGCTCTACGTCGAAGCCGGCAACGCGCCGGCCGCCGAGCTGTACGCCGCGTGCGGCTTCGTCGTCGACCACGACGACCGCGCCTACGTCGGCGACGTGGAGCCGGCGGGATGAGCCGCTACGACCTCTCGCGTGCCGAGATCGCCGGGCTGCTCGCCGACGAGCCGCGCTACCGGGCCGACCAGCTCTGGGACGGCCTCTACCGCGGGCTCGCCGAGCCCGGTGAGCTGCGCGTCCTTCCGGGCGTGCTCCGGGAGCGCCTCATGGGGGAATCTGCCCTCGCGTCCGGCCTGCACAACGTGCGCGAGCTCTCGGCAGACGGCGGCACGACCAGCAAGTGGCTTCTCGGCCTCGGCGACGGTGCGGCGATCGAGACGGTGCTCCTGCACCATCCGCGCCATTCGACGGTGTGCGTGTCGTCACAGGCCGGCTGCGCGATGGCCTGCACGTTCTGTGCGACTGGCGACGCCGGCTTCGCCCGGCACCTCTCGACCGGGGAGATCGTCGAACAGGTCGTGCTGGCGGGCCGGGCCGCGCGGGCCGCCGGGCGGCGGCTCGATCACGTCGTTTTCATGGGGATGGGCGAACCACTCGCCAACTACGACCACGTCTGGCGGGCGATCGAACGGATCGTCGACGACATCGGCATCGCCGCCCGGCACGTCACGGTGTCAACCGTCGGCGTCGTCCCCGGGATCCGGAAACTGACGAAGGCGAAGCGACAGGTCAATCTCGCCGTCTCGCTACACGCCGCCAATGACGCGCTGCGCGACTCGCTCGTGCCGCTGAACCACCGGTATCCCCTCGACGAACTCATCGGGGCCTGTCGCGACTACATCGAGGCGACACACCGCCGGATCTCTCTCGAGTGGGCGCTCATTGACGGGGTGAACGACTCCGACGACGACGCGGACGAGCTTTCGGGGATCGCGCTCGCGTTGCGCGCCCACGTCAACCTCATCCCGCTCAACCCGACGCCCGGTGGAATGACCCGCGGGCTCGCCGGATCGCCCCGGGCCAGGGTCCTTTCCTTCCAGCACCGGCTCGACGCCAACGGCGTCAATGCCACCGTGCGCCGGACGCGGGGCCGCACGATCGACGCCGCCTGCGGCCAGCTCGCGGCCCTCCGGCGAGATGCGCGACCGCCATCCGCCGTCTCGCCGACCCCGACGACACGACCCCCGGACCCGGCGACCCCGGCTCCGCCTTCGTAGCAAGGCGGGCATCCCGCCCGACACGCCCGCTCGGCCTCGGGGCGGTTACGCTCGGACGTCCGTCGAACGAAGGGAACTCCGTTGCGCCGCATTGTCTTTTCCGTCCTCGTCCTCCTCGCCGTGTCGGCGCCGGTCGCCGGGGCGGTGCGCGTCGCCCGGTCCTCGAGCACCCTCCCGACGGTCTCGACCACGTTCGGCCACACGCCGAAGATCGTCATCCCCAAGACCGCGCCTCCGAAGTCGATGTCAGCGACCGTCCTCCAAAAAGGGACCGGTCCCGTCGTCAAAAAGGGCGACCTCGTCGTCGTGAACTACGTCGGCCAGATCTGGGGCGGCAAGGTCTTTGGCACCTCGTTCAACCAGCCGATCCCCCAGGCCTTCCAGATCCCAGTGAAGGGCCTCATCCCGGGTTGGAACGACGCGCTCCCCGGCCTGCACGTCGGCAGCCGGGTGCTGCTCGTTCTGCCGCCGGTTGACGGCTACGGCAAAAAGGGAAACTCCGGGGCCGGGATCACCGGGACCGACACGCTCGTGTTCGTCATCGACATCCTCGGGACCTACAGTGCCGACCTCTCCGGTGACGTTCACGCCACCGTCGAGCGGTCCGGCCTCGGCGGTGTGAACGTCACCGGCGCACTCGGGTCGCAACCCAAGGTCACGATCGCCAAGGGGACAAAAAAGCCCACCGCCGTACTGTCGACGGTGCTCGCCCGCGGTCACGGTGCCCCCGTGAAAGCCGGCCTCGTCATCGTGCAGGCCGTTTGGTACAACTGGAAGGGCAAGGTCGCCTACTCAACCTGGACGGCGAAGGTCCCCGACGCCTCGCAGATCGGGATCACGAGCGAGCCGAGCGGGCTCGACCCGCTCATCGGCACGCCGCTCGGCAGCCGCTGCCTCATCGAGTCACCGGCGTCCGGCGGAGAAGGGCCGTACGTGACCATCCTCGATCTCATCGCCGAACCCAAGGGAAGCATCTCGCAGTCCAAGTAGCGGAGCGCCGCGCACCGGCGCATCCGTCGCAGCCGGCGTCACCGCGGAAGTCACGGCGCGCGCCTCTGGCAAACTGGAGGCGTGATGAACCGCGTCTCGCGCGAGCGGCACTGGTTCCCTGCCCACCAGCCACAAACGCTGCAGATCGCCGCCCTGTTGCTGTACTGGAGCGCTTTTCTCGGTCTCGTCGCCGGCCTGGCGGTCGGCGGGGCTGGCCATTTCGCCCTGTTATCGGCGGTCGGTGAGGCGGCCGGCGCGTTCGGGATCGCCAACGAGCGCCGGTGGGGATACGTCCTCGCCCTCGCGGCGGCGGTCGTCCCGCTCGTCCTCGTCATCGCGGTCGCGGGTTTCCTCGGAGCCGGGATACTCGGGCTGCTCTTCCAGGTCGCGCTCGTCGTGCTCCTCATCCACCCGACGAGCCGCGACTACTACCGGCTCTGGTACCGCTGACGTCGAACCCCCGCCCCGTCGAGGACCGCGCGCCGCGCGCCACCTCATCGCCCGACGGGGAAGCCCTGCCGCGGGGCGAGGAGAAGGTCGCCTTCGTCCGGGCGATGTTCGACCGGATCGCGCCCCGTTACGACCTCATGAACCGGCTGATCTCGCTCGGCCTCGACCGCGCCTGGCGCAAGCGCACCGTCCGGGCGCTAGAGCTCGCGCCCCCGTCGGACGTCGTCGACCTCGCCTGCGGGACCGGAGACCTGTGCCGCGAGCTCACGGCGGCCGGTCACCGCGCCGTCGGGGTCGATTTCGCGGCGAACATGCTCGCCGCCGCGAAGGCCGGCCGGGTACCCCTCGTCCGGGCCGACGCCGTGGCACTGCCGCTCGCCACGGGCGCCGCCGACGGGCTGGTCTGCGGTTTCGCCCTCCGGAACTTCGCCGACCTCGGGGTGGTGCTCGCCGAGGTCGCACGTGTCGTGCGCCCGGGTGGACGGATCGCGCTCCTCGACGTCGACGAGCCGCGTTCGCGTCTTCTCGCCCTCGGCCACGCGGTCTGGTTCCGCTGGGTCGTGCCGCGCCTTGGCGCCCTTTTCTCCGATGGTGCCGCCTACCGTTACCTGCCGCGCTCCGTCGCCTACCTCCCAGGCCGGACGGAGCTCGCCGCGCTCATCGAGCGTGCCGGGTTCACCGCGGTGCGGCACCATCCGCTCCACGGCGGGATCGCCCAGATCCTTGTCGCGACCCGGGCGGGCGGGCGACCCCTCGTCGCGCGGTCCCGTCCTCCCGCTCCGACGGGGAACCCGGCGTGAGCACGCCGGCCCGGCTCACCGCTCCTGACGGCGGGACCCTGCACGCCGACGCGCTCACCTGGCGCGCCGCCCGCCTCGGTCGGGGCGTCGTCGCACGGGCCCGACGGCACGCCTTCCGGGAGGGGCGCGTGATCGAGCGGGACGGCGCCGCCGTGCTTTCCTGGGGCCTGGCCGCGCGCCTCGAGTTTCCACTCGGCTCGGGCGCACCTGCGGCCGCCGAGCGCGCCCACGAGCTCTTGTCCGCGATTCCGGGAAGACCGGACGATGACGAGGTGTCCCGCGGCCCGGTCGCGCTCGGCGCGCTCCCGTTCGACACCTCGGCGCGCGGTGCACTCGTCATCCCCGGGGTCACCGTCGTCGACGACGGCGACGACGCCTTCGCCGTCGCCGTCGGGCGGAGGATGAAACTCGCCGAGCCCGGAGAACGGCTCGGGTTCGCCCTCCACCTGCCCGAGGACAGCGCCGACGACGATGCGGCACCCGACCGGTTCCGGGTCGACTCGGTCCTCCCCCACGGGGACTTCCTCGCCCGGGTCCGTGCAGCACGTGACGCGATCAGCGCAGGCGAGTTCGACAAGGTCGTCCTCGCCCGCGAGGTCGCAATCCGCGCGAACCGGGCCTTCCGTCAGTACGACCTCCTCGAGCGGATCAGGGCGCTCCATCCGACCTGTGCCGCTTTCGCGATTGACGGCTTCGTCGGGGCGAGCCCCGAGCTCCTGGTGCGGCGCCG
The DNA here is from genome assembly GCA_963785415.1 of uncultured Acidimicrobiaceae bacterium. Classification (GTDB taxonomy): domain Bacteria; phylum Actinomycetota; class Acidimicrobiia; order Acidimicrobiales; family Bog-793; genus Bog-793. Next base: position 72,979 of record CAWAVB010000001.1, on the reverse strand, counting down.
TGGCCGGGCGATCTCCTCGCGCCCGCTTGCCGGCACCGTCGCCCGCAGCGGCGACGCCCAGGAGGACGCCCGGCTCGCCGCAGGCCTCCTTTCGTCGGCGAAGGACCGGCTCGAGCACCGCTACGTCGTCGACGCGATCACTGCCTGCTTCTCCCGACACGCCGACGACGTCGCCGTCCCCGACACTCCGGAGCTCCTTGAGCTCCGCAACGTCACTCACCTCGCGACGCCGGTGGCCGCGACGCTGCACGAATCCGCCGACGGGCGGCTCTTGAGCGCGCTCGCGCTCGCGCTCGAACTCCATCCGACGCCCGCCGTCGGCGGCACACCGCGCTCCGCCGCCCTCGCCTACCTCGCCAAGAACGAGGGGTTCGACCGCGGCCGCTTCGCAGGCCCCGTCGGCTGGTTTGACGCCTCCGGCGACGGCGAATGGTGGATCGGCATCCGCAGCGCGCTCGTCGACGGGAGGACGGCACGGCTTTTCGCCGGGGTCGGCGTCGTCGAGGGCTCTGAGGCTTCGGCCGAGCTCGCCGAGACGCAGCTGAAACTCCAAGCGCTCCTCGCCACGTTCGTGCGCCCCTGAAGATGGGACGGCGCGGCGTGCTTTGATGTGCCCGTGACCGACCGGTACGTGCACGGCTACCACGAGCGCGAGAACAACCGATCCGCGGAGCCGGCCGCTGGTTTTCTGCTTTGATGATTCGTGACAGCGATGCGTGGTCAGACATCCAGTCCCAAACGAGGAGTCGAGATGACACTCCCGCCCGATCTGCTGGCCACCTGCTGGACTTCGGCAGGTGACGTCGTCCCGGCCCGCAACGGAGGCGTGAGCCCCCACTCGGTGGAGGAAAGGATCCAGGCGACCGCGCGCGCCGGGTATCGCGGGTTCGGGATCGCCGCCCCGGATCTGGAGGTCGTGCGCGCGACCGTCGGCTATCCGGCGATGGCGCGGCTCCTCGGCGACGAGGGCATCCGGTACGTCGAGGTCGAGTATCTCGAGGACTGGTGGACCAAGGGAGATCGGCGCCGCGCTTCGGACGAGGTCCGGGCTGTGCTGCTCGAGGCGGCCGCCGAGCTCGGCGCCGACCACGTGAAGGTCGGTCTCGGTCACCGTGAGGAGGACTACAACGAGGGGCGCTTCGCCGAGGAGTTCGACCGCCTCGCCAGCGAGGCGCGGGACCACGGGACCCGCATCGCCCTCGAGCCACCGGCCGACTCCATGATGAGGACGATCGCCCCCGCAGCCGAGCTCGTGCGCTCGATCGCCAACCCCGCTGGCGGCCTGCTCGTCGACATCTGGCACATCTTCCGCAGCGGGACGACCTACGCGGAAATCGTCGAGATGCTCCCGCCGGAGTACGTGTTCGCCGTCGAGATGAGCGACGGGCGGGCCGAACCGGTCGGTACCCTCTACGACGACACGTTCGACAACCGCCTGGCCCCGGGAGAGGGCGACTTCGACGTCGTCGGCTTCATCCGCGCGATCGACCGCCTGGGATTCCAAGGTCCCTGGGGCCTCGAGGTGATGTCGGCCCAGCTGCGCTCGTTGCCGATCGAAGTCGCGACGAAGACGATCTTCGACGCCGCCGCGCGCGTCTTCGAGCTTGCCCGCGCCTGACGCCGCGGCGAGCGAGGTGCGGGAGGTGGTTCCTCGCGGGCGCCGCTGTCTCCGGGCCGGCAACCTGCGAAGCTGCCCCCCGTGAGATCGAGGCGTCACAACATCGAGCGGTTCGAGTTCGTCCCGGACGACTCGGCGATGGTCGTCGCCTGCATGAGACAGCTCTCCGACGCCCGCGACGGCTGGATCAACCTGCTTCCCGCCGTCGTCGACGACGAGGACGGCCCGACGATGCCGACCGGCCTGGCGGCCATCTTCGGGGGCGGGAACCCGGGCGTCACGATGTGCACCTGGGTCGCGGCGGGACAGGACCGCCGCGGGCGGAACCCGGCGAAGCTCGGCATCATGCACGCCTGCGGCCGGGAGGCCGCCGCCCGCCTGCGATCGCAGGACGTCACACCCCCCGCAGGATGGCTCGTCGAGCAGGACCACCCCCGTCGGGGCCTCGTCGTGCAGGTGCCGGCGGCGGCCTCCCCGGAGGTCGTCCTCGACTGGGCCCTGCGAGCAGGGAAGGCTTTGTGCAACGTGCGTCTCACCGGCAAGTGGCAGGCGGAGGTCCACTTCCCGGCCGAGTACGGACCGACCGCCTCGTAAGCCAATCGGCCGGGACGATCGCGGCAGTCGCCGCCGAGGTTGCCGGAGAATCGAACCTCGACGGCCCCTGCAGCGTTTATGGAGACGTGAACAACACGTCTCCCGAGGAGGGACACCCGTGAAGGTGCGCTGCGCACGACCCTGGTACCGGATCGGGACCGTCGCCGTCATGTGCTGCGCCGGGCGTGGACGTTCACCGCAACGTCGAGTTCCGGTGGTACGGCGAACGCCCCGGGGTCAGCTTCGAGATCTGTCGCCGCCCCCGCGTTGTGCCGTTCGGTCGCCGGACTCGATCGCCTCGTCGTCAGTCGCGTCGGCGCGTTCGCGAAGGACCAGTTCCACTTCGCCTTCCCCGGGGTCGTCACGGTGACCGACGTCGCCGCGGTTCGCGGGGTCGCCCGGGCGCTTTGCGCGCTTCCGAAGATGCCTACCGGCATGTTCTGCACGGTCGACTGGGGCATCAACTACCAGCTCGCGTTCTCGACGCCGCGCCGCACGTTCCCCCTCGTGTCCGCCGACGCGACGGGTTGCCAGGGGGTGACCGGCCTCGGCGGCGCGCGCTGGATCGCCCGGTCACCGCAGTTCTGGGTAACCCTCGGCCGGGCTATGGGACTCGCCCATCCCGGACAGGCGGTGTTCGCCGGCAGCCGCTAGCCAACCACTGCTGTCCGCGCCGCCCGCCGTCACCCCAACGCAGCCGCGCCGGTCGATGTCGCGAACCTCCGCACGTCCGATCATCCGGGCCCGTCCGCGGGCATGATGTCGCCGTGGCACGAAAGGTCAACTACGCGATCGACCTGCCGAACGTCGGAGTGTTCGCTGATCCGAACCTTCTTGCCGAGCTCGCCGTGGCAACGGAGCGCGCCGGCTGGGACGGCTTTTTCCTGTGGGATCACCTGCTCTACGCCGACGACTGGCCCGTCGTCGACCCCTGGGTGACCCTCGCGGCCATCGCGGCAAGGACGGAGCGCATCCGTCTCGGGCTCTGTGTCGCCCTCCTCGCCCGGCAGCTGCCCTGGGAGGTCGCGAAACGCGCCGTAACGATCGACCAGCTCTCCGGCGGCCGCTTCATCCTCGGCGCGGGCCTCGGGTCGCGCACCGAGGAATTCACCGCCTTCGCTCGGTCGTCTGACCCGACCGAGCGCGCCGGACGGCTCGACGAGGCGCTCGAGATCGTCACCGCCTCGTGGTCGGGGTTGCCCTTTACCCATGAGGGAAGGCATTTCCAGGTCGGGGCGCCGGCGATGACCCCCGTGCCGGTCCAACGACCGCGCATCCCGATCTGGGTCGGAGGGAGGTGGCCGAACCGCGCGCCGTTCCGCCGGGCGGCGCGCTTCGACGGTGTCTTCCCGATCCACGCCTCCTACGGGTCGGGAGAGACGATGCCCCCCGACGAGCTCGGTGCCGTGGTCGACTACGTCGCCCGGCGGCGGGCGACGCCGTTCGACGTCGCCCTCGAGGGTAAAACCGCGCCCGATGGGCGCGACGTCGCGCGGATCGACGAGTACGTCGCGGTGGGACTTACCTGGTGGGTCGAGGCGCTCGGCTGGTGGCGGGGCGACGTGGACTCCGCCCGCCAACGCATCGACGCCGGTCCTCCACGTTGAATGCACCGGTCGCCGCCGACGAATGACACAGTCGGAAGGCCGGGCCCGACCGGCACGGGATCCGGCGGGCGGGCGCGCCTATCGTTTGCCGTCCGCGAGCGACTCGAGGAGAAGATGAGCGAGAACCTGCAATCCAACGCCGTCCCGGTGCGCCGGCTCGGGGCCACGGGACCGGAGCTCGGCGTGATGGGGCTCGGTTGCTGGGCGATCGGCGGCCCGGTCACCCATGACGACGACCACACGATCGGCTGGGGAAGCGTCGACGACTCTGAGTCGGTCGCCGCGATCCAAAAAGGCCTTGACCTCGGCGTCACCCTTTTCGACACGGCCAACGTCTACGGCCGCGGCCACAGCGAGACGCTCGTCGGACAGGCCCTCCGCGGCCACGACGAGGTCCTCGTCGCCACGAAGTTCGGCTTCACGGTGGGCGACGAGGGCGACAGCGAGGACAAGCTCCGCGTCGCGCCCGCCGAGATCCGTGCGGCGTGCGAGGCGTCGCTGCGGCGCCTCGGTCGCGACCACATCGACCTCTACCAGCTCCACGTCGGCAGCCTCGCCGACGCCGAGGCCGACGCCGCGGCCGGCGCGCTCGAGGAGCTGCAGACCCAGGGCCTCATCCGGCACTTCGGCTGGAGCAGCGACGTCGCCTCCCAGGTCGCCCGCTGGGCGGCGCGCGGGACGTGCGCGGCCGTCCAGATCGCCTGCAACGTCTTGGAGGACAAGCCCGAGTTCTTCGAGCTCTGCGAGAAGACCTCGATGACGGCCCTCATCCGCAGCCCGCTCGCCTCCGGCTTTTTGTCGGGCAAATACGGGCCCGAGTCCCGGCTCCCCGCCGACGACTGGCGGGCCCAGGCGACGGTGCTCGGCTGGGGAGACATGTTCCGCCCGGACGGCAGCGCCGAACCGCGGTGGCTCGCCAGGCTCGACGCGCTCCGTGAGGTCCTCACCGACGGCGGCCGCAGCCTCGTGCAGGGGGCACTCGGCTGGCTGTGGGCCCGCAGCCCGGCCGCCGTGCCGATCCCCGGGTTCAAGACGCCATCCCAGGTCGAGGAGAACGTCGGCGCGATTCGCTACGGGCCGCTTCCGGCCGGTCACCTCCGGCGGATCGACGAAATCCTCGGCCGCTGACGACCGGTCCGGGCGTGCGCGGAACGGACAAGCGGTTACCCGGACCTCGCGCGTCCCCGGCCGTGACGACGCTCCCGACGAAGGTGGGCTGGGGGTCGCGTGTCCTGGTCGCGCTCGACGTCGGCACGACGGGCGTCAAGGCCGTCGCTTTCGATCTGGGTGGGCCGCGCCGCCTCGTCGTCGGGCGCAAGTACGCGCTCGACGGTCCCGCCCCCGGCTGGCAGACCCAGGACCCGGGGTCGGTCATCGCCGCCGCGAGGTCGGCCCTCGCCGAATGCGTCGCCGCGGTGGGTGCGAGCCGGGTCGCGGCGATCTCGCTTTGCGCCGCGATGCACGGGCTCGTCGCGCTCGACGCCGACCGCCGGCCGCTCACGCCGCTCGTCACCTGGGCCGATCGGCGGGCCTCGGAGGAGGCCCGCGCCCTGCGTCGCTCGGGACAGGCCGCTGAGCTGCACCGGGCGACGGGGGTCCCCGTGCACCCGATGTCGCCGCTCGCCAAGCTCGCCTGGTTCGCCGGCCACGAGCCGGGCGTGTGGGCGGCGGCGCGCTGGTGGGTCGGGCTGAAAGAATGCCTCGTCGACTGGCTCACTGGGACGCTCGCCACGGAGCTCTCGTCGGCGAGCGGCACGGGACTCCTCTCGATGGCGACGCGGACGTGGAGCCCTTTCGCCATAGAAGCCGCCGGGGTCCCGGCCGACAAGCTCCCGGAGATCCTCCCGCCGACCGCCGTCCTGGAGCTCGCGCCGAGCGCGGGGGGCGCGATCGGTCTCCCGGCCGGCACGCCGGTCGTCGTCGGCGCCGCCGACGGCCCGCTCGGCAACCTCGGGGCGGGCGCGATCACGCCAGGCGTCGCCGGCCTGACGCTCGGGACGAGCGGGGCCCTCCGCCTCGCCGTCGCCGAGCCGCGTCTCGATGACGACCTCACGCTGTTCTGCTACGCGCTCACCGAGTCGCTGTGGGTCGTCGGGGGCGCGCTGAGCAACGGCGGCAACGTGATCGGCTGGGCGGGGCGCGCCCTCGCCCCCGACATCGCCGCCTCGGCCGGGGCCGACGCGGACGCGGCCGTGTTGGAGCTGGCGGCGGGCGTCCCGGCGGGGGCGGAGGGCCTCGTCGCGGTGCCCTACCTCCTCGCCGAGCGGGCGCCCCTTTGGGACGCCGACCTCGCCGGCGCGTTTCTCGGGCTGCGCGCCCACCACACGCGGGCCCATCTCGTGCGCGCCCTCGTGGAAGGCGTCTGTTTCGGGATGCGGCTCGTCCTCGACCGCCTCGATTCCGTCGAGACCGTCGCCGAGGTCCGGGCGACGGGGGGAGCCTTCCGCTCGGCGCTGTGGCGCGAGGTGATGGCCGCCGTGCTCGACCGCCCGTTCACCGTGACCGCGGATCTGGAGGGCACCGCGCTCGGTGCCGCCGCGCTCGGGCTCGTCGCCCTCGGTGACGCGGCCGGGTTCCCCGAGGCCCTCGCCCGACTCACCGGCCCGGGCGAGGCGGTCGCCGTCGGGCGTACCCCCGACCTCGTCGCCGCCTACGCCGAGGCGGGGGACGAGCTCCGGGCCCGCATCGACGAGCTCGGCGCCGTCGCCGCCCTCGCCCGCCGGCGACCCGGCGTCGGGCGGCCGGGGCCCGTCTCCTGACCGCCCGGGACCGGCAGAACGGCCCTTGTCAGGAGCCCTCGGCGGCCCCGGTGCGCACGACCGACCGACGCCAGGAGGGCCGGAGGATCCGGTGGAGCCCCCACCGCGTCACGAGGACGAACGCCTCGGCGACGGTGAAGGTCGACATCTTCGAGGTTCCGGCGACCCGGTCGATGAAGTGGATCGGCACCTCGACGATGCTGGCGCCGGCCTGGCGGGCGAGGTGGGTCATCTCGATCTGGAACCCGTAGCTGTCGGCGCGCACCCCGTCGAGGTCGAGGCGGCGCAGCAGCGTCGCGGCGTAGACGCGGTAGCCGGCGGTCGAGTCCTCGACGGCGAGACCGAGGAGCACCTTGGCGTAGATGTTGCCGAGCCGCGAGATCAGCCGGCGCGAGACCGACCAGTTCGGGATCGTGCCGCCGGGGACGTAGCGCGAGCCGATGACGAGCTCGACGCCGCCACCGAGGGCGCCGATGAGCTCGGGCAGCGCCTTCGGGTCGTGCGAGAAGTCCGAGTCCATCTCGACGAACGCCTCGTAGCCTCGGGCGAGGCCCCAGCGGAAACCGTCGCGGTACGCGGAGCCGAGCCCGGTCTTCGCGGCGCGCCCCAGCACCTCGATCCCGCCGAGGTCCGCGGCGGTCTTCTCGACGAGCTCGGCCGTGCCGTCCGGGCTTCCGTCATCGACGACGAGGACGGACGCCTCGGGCACGACGGCGCGCACGGCCGCAAGGATCGCCTCGATGTTCTCGCGCTCGTTGTAGGTCGGCAGGACGACGAGGACGCGCATGCGGAGACCCTACCCGTCGGCTGCCACCTCGCCCGGGCGTGTCGGCGGCCGTCGGCGTCCGGCGAGGAGCTCGCGGACCGCCACTTGGATGGAACCCGCCGCCGGGACGGCGAGGATCGCGCCGGCGATCGCACCGAAGGTCGCGCCGACGATGTCGCCGGTCTCGGCGCCGACGAGCACGGCGAGCAGCACCCACAACGGCGAGAGCCGGACCGAACGGGAGACGATGAGCGGGTACAGGAGGTGGTTCTCGATCTGCTGGTAGACGAGGAAGACGATGATCGTCACGATCCCCGCCACGGTCGAGTGGAGGAACGCGACGCCGACGGTCGGCACCCCGGCGAGGAGCCCCCCGACGAGCGGCAGGAAGTCGACGAGCCCGACCCACACGGCGAGCAGCGGCGCGAAGGGCACGTGGGTCGCCTCCAGGGTGGCGAACACGACGAGGCCGGCGATGACGGAGGTGGCGAGGTCGCCGATCATGAAGCCGGTGACCTCGCGGGCCATCGCGTCGGTGACGTGGCGCAGGCGGGTCGCGTGCTCCTCGGTCATGAGCCCCCGGATGACCTCGTAGGTGCGGGGCCCCTCGACGAGGACGAAGAACGAGATGAAGGCGATCGTGACGAGCCCGACGATCCCCGAGACGACGGTCTTGCCGACGGCGAAGGCGGGCCGGGAGAGCTTGGCGATGGCGCTCTCGAGGTTCGGGACGTGGCGGCGGACCCAGCTCTCGAGGTGGAGGCGCGCGACGAGGTGACCGACCGGGCCCCGGCCGTGCTGGGCGTCGCGCACAAGGGTCGGCAGGTCGTGGGCGAAACGCGTCGCCGATGAGACGAGCGGGTGGAAGAGCAGATAGCCGAACGCCAGCGCGACGACGACGATCACGCCGTAGACGACGAGGACGGCGTTCACACGCCGCAGCCCGCGCCGGCACAACGCCCGCACGAACGGGTTGAGAAGGATGGCGACGAAAAGCGACACGGCGAGGAGGAGGAGTGTCGCCCGCAACCGCCAGGCGAGCAGCGCGAAAGCGGTGAAAACGAGACCGGCGGCGAGCACCCAGACCGCGGAGCGCACGATGAGCCACTCGGTCGCCCGCTCGCGCGCCGCGACCGCCGCGTCGCGCGAGCGACCGATCCGAGTCCGGCCCGGCTGCCCGGCCGGTTCGTCCATGGACCAAGTCAAGCCCACACGGGTGGCCGCGCCGTGTCTTTCCGCCTGCCGCCATACGGGTTGACCGGGTGCCGCGGGGACGTGGAAGCATGGTCGGATGCCCGAGGAGGACAAACCGCGCCTGCGTTCGCGCTGGCGGGCGGCCGTCCCGGCGCCGCTGCGCCACGGGATCCTCATCTTCCTCGTCGTCATCGTCGTCGAGTACCTCGTCGTCCCGGAGCTCATCGGGGCGAGCAAGAACATCCACTACCTCGAGAAGCTGAACGTCGGCTGGCTCATCGCCGGGGTCGGCTTCGAGGCGGCGTCGCTTTTCACCTACGCCCTCCTTACCTGGACGGTGCTCCCCCACCACCGCCCGAGCATCTCCCGCATCTTCCGGATCGACCTGTCGACGACGGCGGTCGCCCACACCGTGCCGGGGGGGACCGCCGCCTCGGCCGGGCTCGGCTACCGGTTGCTGACGACGAACGGCGTGTCGGGCACGGACGCCGCGTTCACGATGGCGACCCAGGGCATCGGCTCGGCGGTCGTCCTGAACGTCATGTTGTGGCTCGCGCTCGTCGTCTCGATCCCGCTCGCCGGGTTCCACACGATCTACATCGTCGTCGCGCTGCTCGGCATGATCGCCCTCGCCTTCTTCGGGGTCCTCGTCCTGCTCCTCACCCGGGGCGAGGACCCGGCGGCGCGCCTCGTGCGGCGGATCGGCGAGATGCTGCCGCGCGTCCGGCCGGACCGGTTCGAGGAGACCTTCCGCCACATCAGCGACTCGTTGCGCACGCTGGCGCGCAACCGCGACCGGCTCCGTTCCGCCCTCGTCTGGGCGACGGCGAACTGGCTGCTCGACGCCGCGGCGCTCTGGGCGTTCCTCGCCGCCCTCGGGCGCTACGTCAACCCGATCGAGCTCCTCGCCGCCTACGGCATCGCCAACGTGCTCGCCGCGATCCCGATCACCCCGGGCGGGCTCGGCTTCGTCGAGGCGTCCCTGCCGCTCCTGCTGGCGAGCTTCGGCGTGACGAAGAACGTCGCGCTCCTCGGCGTGCTCGGCTGGCGGATCATCAACTTCTGGCTGCCGATCCCGATCGGCGCCGCCGCCTACCTGTCGCTGCGGCTGCACCGCGGCGAGGGGCTCGGCGCCGGGCGGCGCGCCCTTGCCGACCTCGCGGTGCGGCTCCCCCCGCCGGAACCCCCGCCCGTCGAGTAGTCCTCAGCCGAGGCCCGAGCCCGCCGGGGCGACGGCGTCGCGGCCCCCGCGCCCCGTCGCCTCGACCCGCAGCGCGAACTCGACGTCGAAGGTCCGCTCGAACATCGTCTGTTTGCGCCGGACCGTCCACAGCTCGAGCTCGGGCTCGCCGGTCGCGCCGATGACGAGGGTGAGGGTGCGCCCGGCCTGGGCCTCGACCCGGACCGACCCCACGAGCCCCCGGTGGGAGGCGTCGAGGCTGTCGGCGAGGCGCAGGATCGCCGTGAGGGCGACGGCCCGGGCGCGGTCGGGCTTGCGGAGCTGGGCGAACGGCTCGAAGGTGAGCTTCGGGGTGCCGTGCACGTGGTAGCGGCCCATCGTCGCGAGGATCCGGACCTCCTGGGGCGAGAAGCCCCGCAGGCCCCCGTGCTCGATGAGGTAGGCGGTGTGGCGGTCGTGGTCCTGCCGGCTGATGTGCTCGCCGATGTCGTGGAGGAGCGCCCCGAACTCCAACAGGTCCCGCTCGGCCGGTCCGAGCCCGTGGATCGCCGCGGTCTCGTCGAAGAGCTGGACCGCGAGCGCCGCGACCTGGCGGGCGTGCTCCTGGCGCCAGTTCGAGAGCCGGCACAACGCGAGGACGGACCAGCGGCGGAGCTCGCGCGGGTCGTCGAGGAGCTCGACGCGGTCGCGCCCGCCGAGGGCGTCGATGATGATCCCCTCGCGCAGCGCCCAATCGCTCACGGTGAGCTCGTCGAGACCCGTCGCCGCCATCAGGTGGTCGAGGACGGCCATCCCCGCCGGCAGGAGGTCGACCCGTTTCGGCTCCGACCCGGGCAGCCGGGCGCGTTCGGCGCCCGGCAGGCCGTAGATGCGGTCCCGGAGCGCCTCGAGATCGGCACGCCCCACGGTGAGCTGGTTCACGACCTCGTGGACGACCCCGTCCCGGCCGGCCGAGGCCATCCGGGCGAGCGACACGAACGTCCCTGACGAGCCGATGAGTTGCCGGGGCCGCAGCGCCAGGATCTCGTCGAGCACCGGCTCGATCGTGCCGGCGATCCGGGCGCGCAGCCGCTTCAGGTCCTTGTCGCTCGGGGGGTCGTTCGCCACGAGCTCGGCGGTGAGCCGGCCGACGCCCAGATGGACGCTCGTCGCGAAGTTGACCTCGGCGCGGTCGCCGACGATGAGCTCGAGGCTGCCCCCACCGAGGTCGGCGGCAAGCGCCGGGCCGGGGTCGATCGTCACGCTCAGCCGGACCGCCTTGAAGATGAGCTCGGCCTCCCGGGTGCCGTCGACGACGTGGATCTTCACGCCGGTCTCGGTCTTCACCCGGTCGACGACAGACCCCCCGTCGAGGGCCTCGCGGATCGCCGAAGTACCGAGGGCGATGATCTCGTCGGCGCCGTTCATCTCGGCGATCGCCTTGAACCGGGCGACCACGGCGATCGCCTCGTCGGCCGCGGCCCGGCCGATGACGCGCTCGCGGGCGACGATGTCGCCGAGCCGGAGCATCTCCCGTTCGCGCACGAGCGGCACGAAGCTGCCGTCGGGGCGCGCCTCGACGACGATCATGTGAAACGAGTTGCTGCCGAGGTCTAGGGCGGCGATCCGCACCGGTGACTAGAACGCGCCGTCAGCCGAACGCCGGCGACGCGAACGCTCGCGGGCGAGCTCCTCGAAGCGGCGTCGGGCACAGAGCCCGGCGGACGTGGCGACCCGTGACCAGTTCCCGTCGGCCCCGAGCTCCCAGGAGGACTCGTCGTCGGCGAGGTCGAGGGTCAGGATGTCCTCGAGCCGGCCGCACAACTCGGGGTCGTGAACCGGGACGATCGCCTCGATCCTCCGGTCGAGGTTGCGCTCCATCAAATCCGCCGAGCCGATGAAGTACGTCGCCGGGTTGCCGGGCGGGACGGGTCCGTCGGGGCGCTCGAGCGCCGAGGCGGCGAGGACCTCGCGGGTCGGAACGCCGAAGCGGAAAATCCGGCTGTGCTCTAAGTAGCGGCCGACGATCGATTTCACGGTGATCGTCGACGAGAGCCCCGGGATCCCGGGACGCAGACAGCAGATCCCCCGGATCAGAAGCTCGACACGCGCCCCGGCCTGGGAGGCCTCGTAGAGGGCGTCGACGATGACGGGATCCGTCAGCCCGTTCGCCTTGATCGCGATCCGTCCGTCGAGGCCGGCGTCACGCTCGGCGGCGATCCCCTCGAGCACCCAGGCGCGGAACCTGGTCGGGGCGAGGATGAGCGAGCGGGTCTCGACCGAGCGGGAGAACCCCGTCAGGTGGTTGAAAAGGGCGGTGAGGTCCTCGCCGAGGACCGGGTCCGCGGTGAGCAACCCGAGGTCCTCGTAGATTCGGGCCGTGTCCGAGTTGTAGTTGCCCGTCCCGATGTGGCAGTAGCGGCGGATCCCCTCGTCCTCCCGGCGCACGACGAGCGACGTCTTCGAGTGCGTCTTCAGGCCGACGACGCCGTAGACGACGTGGACCCCGGCCTCCTCGAGCTGCCGGGCCCAGCCGATGTTGCGCTGCTCGTCGAAGCGCGCCTGCAGCTCGACGAGCGCGGCGACCTGCTTGCCGGCCTCGGCGGCCCGGGCGAGGGCGGCGACGAACGGTGCATCCCCCGATGTCCGGTAGAGGGTCTGCTTGATGGCGAGCACGTCGGGGTCGGCCGCCGCCTGCGAGATGAACTCCTCGACCGAGGAGGCGAACGAGTCGTAGGGGTGGTGGACGAGCACGTCGCGCTCGCGCAAAAGGGCGAAGATGTCGACGGGCGCGCCGGCCTCGTTCATGAGCCGCGGCGGCGTGCGCGGCGAGAACGACGGCAGGCAGAGGTCGGGGCGGTCGAGCCCGGCGATCGCCCAGAGCTGGCCGAGGTCGAGGAGCGTCGCCGACGCATAGACGTCGACCTCGCCGAGCTCGAGCTCGTGCCGGAGGAACTCGACGAGCTCCGGGGGCATCCCCGGCCCGACCTCGAGCCGCACGGCCCGGCCGAACCGTCGCCGGCGCAGCTCGAACTCGACGGCGGCGAGCAGGTCGTCGTCCTCGGAGTCGTCGAGCTCCATGTCGGCGTTGCGCGTGACCCGGAACGGGTAGCACGACCCGATCCGCATCTCGGGGAACAGGTCGTTGAGGTTCGCCGCGATCACCTGCTCGAGCGGCACGAAACGCTCGCCGTCGATCTGCACGAAACGCTCGAGCGAGGGCGGGACCTTCACGCGGGCGAATCGCCCCTCGCCCGTCACCGGGTCCTCGACCGAGACGGCGAGGTTGAGCGAGAGGTTCGAGATGTACGGGAAGGGGTGGCCGGGGTCGACGGCGAGCGGCGTGAGGACCGGGAACATGTCGCGCTCGAAGTGCTGCCGCAGCCGCCGCTGGTCGGCGTGGCCGAGGTCGGCGTCGTCCACGATCTCGATCCCGGCGGCCGACAGCCCGGGCCGCACCGCGTCGTTGAAGATCCGCGCCTGGCGGTCGACAAGCGAAGTCACGCGGCCCCGCACCGCCTCGAGCGTCTCGAGGACGCTCCGCCCGTCGGGGAAGCGCCCGTGCCGGCCGGCGTCGAGCTGGTTCTTCAGCCCGGCCACGCGGACCTGGAAGAACTCGTCGAGCCCCGTGGAAAAGATCGCCAGGAACTTCGCCCGCTCGAGCAGCGGCAGCGTCTCGTCCCCGGCGATGTCGAGGAGACGGGCCGCGAACTCGAGCCAGGACAGCTCCCGGTTCAGGAAGCGCGCCGGGCCGAAGGTCTCGACGTCCGAACGCGCCGTCTCGGCCGCCGGCTCCGCCGGCTGCCAGGCGCGCTCCACCAGCGGCTCTGTGGCCATCGCCCCAGGCTAGCTGGCCAGGCGGTTCGGTCCCTTTCAACTACCGTACGGGACGTGACGCTTCTGGCAGCCCGGCGCCAGGGCGCCCCGCGGCGGCGGACCGAGGCGGGTCTTTTGTGCGTCGGGGCCCTCGTCGTGCTCTCGGCGACGCTCATGGAGTCGCTCGCCACGACGAACGCGCTCCCCGACCACGTCATCGTGTTCATTCTGTTCCTCGTCGCCTTCGGGCTAGGCGTGCAGGTCGTGAACCGGCTCCTCGCGCCGAACGCCGACCCGGTCATCGTGCCCGTGGCCCTTTTCCTGAACGGCCTCGGCTACGTGATGATCGAGCGCGGCGACCCCGGACGCGCCGGGCAGCAGCTCGCCTGGACGGTGATCGGGCTCGCGCTCTACACGTCCGTGCTTCTCGTCGTGAAGCGCAGCCGCGACCTCGAGCGCTACCGCTACCTGCTCGCCGGCGTCGCGCTTTTGCTCCTCATCTCGCCGCTCGTGCCGGGGATCGGCGAGAAGATCAACGGGGCGCGTCTCTGGGTGCACCTGGGCTCGATCGAGTTCCAGCCGGTCGAGATCGCGAAGCTCCTCATCGTCGTGTTCTGGGCGTCGTACCTCATCGACAAGCGCGAACTGCTCACGATCTCGACGCGGCGCGTCGGCAACCGCATGCTCCCGGACCTGCGCGCCTTCGGTCCGATCGGCGTCGCCGGGGTGCTGGCGCTCCTCATCATCCTCGCCGAGCACGACATCGGCTTCTCGTTGCTTTTGTTCCTCGTCTTTTTGGTGATGATCTGGATGACGACGGGGCGGTGGACCTACGTCGCGATCGGGCTCGTCGTGTTCGTGCTGGCGACCTTCGCGGCGAGCCACGTCCTCGGCCAGGTGAACGAGCGCATCTCGGACTGGCTCGATCCCTGGGCCCGCGCGACAGGGACCGGCTACCAGCCCGTCCAGGGCGAGCTCGCCTTCGCCCGCGGGGGGCTCTTTGGCACGGGGATCGGCTTCGGGACCTCCGCCCGGGTGCTGCCGGTGTCGTCGAGCGACTTCATCTTCGCCGTGATCGGCGAGGAGCTCGGGCTCGTCGGCGCGGCCGCCGTCGTCTGTTGCTACGCCATCATCGTCGGCGCCGGGCTGCGTGCCGCGCGCCGCGCCCGCTCAGAGTTCGCCCGCCTCGTCGCCGCCGGGCTCACCGCCACGCTCGGACTGCAGGCCTTCCTCATCATGGCGGGCAACACGCGCCTTTTGCCCCTGACCGGCGTGACGCTCCCCTTCGTCTCCTACGGGGGGTCCTCGCTCGTCGCCAACTACGCGCTCCTGGCGCTCCTCATGCGGATCTCGAACGAGGGGAATCAGCCGGTCGTCGAACCGGCCGTCCCGAGCTGGTCGAGCAGCACCGAGGCGACGGCGATCGTCGCCGGCGCGCCCTGACGCAGGGCGAGGGCGACGGCGTCCGAGGGGCGGCACGACACGGCGTGCTCCGCGCCCGGCGATGCCACGACGACCTCGGCGTAGTAGGCGCCCTGCGTGTAGAGCGTGAGGCGGGCCCCCGTCACCTGCCCGCCGAGCCGGTTCACCACGTCGACGAACAGCTCGTGGGTGAGCGGCTTGGGGGTCGTCCGGCCGCGTAACACGTAACTGATCGCGGTCCCCTCGGCGAGACCGATCGGGATGGCGAGCCTCCGCCGCGGCGTTGCGAGCTCCTCCAGCACGAGGACCGGGTTCGGGTTCGGGAGCACCATCGCGACGTCGACGACGCGCACGAGGGAGAACCCGGCCCCCGCCCCACCCGCCTCTGCGGCAGGTTCGGTCCCCGGGACCTCGGTCCCGGGCGGCGTTTCCTCGGCGGCGGCGAGTGCGGCGTCAGGCCCGTCGGGGGGCGCGACGACCGCCACCGCCCCCTCGGCGGAGGCTGCGGGGGTCTTGGTGGTGGCTTTACGCGGTCTTGGGGTCATCGTGGGCGGCTCCGGTGTAGTTCGACATTAACCACGACGCCCGCGGCGAGGAAGAACGCGACGAGCGCCGAGCCCCCATAAGAGATGAACGGAAGCGGGATCCCCGTGATCGGCATGATGCCGGTCGCCATGCCGATGTTCTCGAACACGGAGATGGCGAGGATGGCGAGCACCCCCGCGCACAACAGCCGCCCGAGAGAGTCCCGGGCGACCTGGATGGCGCGGAAGACGCGGTAGGCGACGACCCCGTACAGCCCGATCACCAACGCCGAGCCGATGAAGCCGATCTGCTCGCCGATCGCCGAGAAGATGAAGTCGGCGTACTGGATCGGCACGTAGGCGAGGTTCGTCTCGAGGCCGCGGAACAGCCCCGTGCCGCGCAGCCCCCCGGAGCCGATCGCGGTCTTCGACTCGATGACGTTGTAGTTGAGCGTCTGGGACCCGCCGCTGTCCTGGTGCAGAAACGCCGTCAGCCGGTCGAGCTGGTAGCGGTTGAGGACGTGGATCGCGACCGCGAGCGCGAAGCCGGCGATCGCCAGCGCGACGAGCGCCGCCAGAAAGCGCAGGCGGACCCCTCCGACCCAGAGCATCACGAAGAGCACCGCGGCGAGCAGGATCGCCGTGCCGAGGTCCGGCTGCACGACGACGAGCAGCATCGGGACGCCCGTTAGGACGACGAGCGCGGCGACGGTGCGGATGTTCAGCACCCGCTCGTGACGCGACAGGTACACGCCCACGACGATGATGACGGCGAGCACGGCGAACTCCGAGGGCTGGAGCTGGAAACCCGCGATCGAGATCCAGCGCTCGGCGCCGTTCTCGGTGTGCCCGATCGCCTTCACGGCGACGAGGGCGACGACGACCGCGCCGTAAAGCACGTAACCCCACTCCTCGAGCCGCCGGTAGTCGACGAGCGCGGCGGTGACCATCACGGCGAACCCGGCGACGTCGTAGGCGATCTGGCGCTTCAGAAAGTACGTCGGCTCGAGCGGGTACAACGAACGCGAGGCCGAGTACACCATCACGACCCCCACCACCGCGAGCAGCACGATGGAGCCGACGAGCACGTAGTCGACGTGGCGCAGGACGGCGACGGCGGGGTTGTCGGCCCGGCGGCGCGCGACGCGTCGCTCGAGGTAGTGGGCGGCCACGACCCGCAACGTTACCGGTGCCACGGAGCTGCGGCCCTGCGGCTCCGGGCCCGTCCGGCCGGCTGCGGTCAGCGCCCGGGGTCGATGCCGAGCGCGGCGAACATCACCTCGACGGGCGCCGTCTTGCCGGTGAAAAGCGCCACCTGGTGCGCCGCCTGACACACGAGCATGCCGAGGCCGTTGCGGACTCGGGCCCCCTGCGCGCCGGCGAGCGCCAGGAACTCGGTGACCGGGGGGGCATAGACGGCGTCGACGGCGAGCTGGTCCGACCCGAGGTGCCCGGTGACCGCCTCCCATCCCCCCGCGAACCCATCTCGCGCCTCCCCGAACCCGACGGAGGTCGCCTGGACGACGAGCGCGGCCGAGGCGACCTCCTCAGCTCGGGCGACGCGCCCCGCGGCACCGGCGAGCGCCGCGGCCGCCGCGGCGTTGGCGGCGGTCCGGTCGACGACGAGGACCTCCCGGGCTCCGGCGTCGGCCAGCGCGGCGACGATCGCCCGCGCCGTCGAACCCGCGCCGACCACCGCGCAGACCGCGCCCGCCGGATCGAAGCGCCACGTCGCCGCGAGGTCGTCGAGCAGGCCCGGGCCGTCGGTGTTCTCGGCGCGGGTGCGACCGCCGCGGAACACGACGGTGTTCGCCGCGCCGACCCGCTCGACGGTCGCGGAGCGCTCGTCGCAGGCGGCCGCTGCGGCAATCTTGTGCGGCGTCGTCACCGACAGGCCCCGCAATCCCCGGGCCCCGGCGGCGGCGATCGCCGCGGCGGCCCCGCCGGCGGGCACCCGGAAGAGCGCATAGGACCAGTCGAGCCCCAGCGCGGCGTAGGCCGCGTTGTGGATCACCGGCGAGAGCGAATGGGCGACCGGGTCGCCGATGAGGCCGGCGGCGAGCGTCGTGCCGGCCGGGACGGCCGAGTCGGGCTCGATCACTGCTGCCGCGCCCGGTCGATGTAGGCCTGGAGGATCACCGCCGCCGCCCCGGCGTCGACCGGGAGACGCGCCCTGCGGCCCGGCGGGACGCGGCGCCGCGCGACCCTCCCGCGAATGGCCCCGCCGCGGCGGCCCGACGGGTCCGCCTCCTGTTGCCGGTGGCTCGCCTCGACCGTCGAGAACCGCTCGTCGATCGTCGCGACAGGCACAGAGAGCGCGGCCGCCAGCCGGGCGGTCTCGGCGATGACCCGTCCCGCCGCCGGTCCGATCCCGCCGTCGAGGCTCAAGGGCACCCCGACGACGACGATGGTCGCGCCGAGCTCGCGGGCGAGCTCCGCGATCGCGTCGTGGTCGGCCTCCTCGTCGCCCCGGCGCGCGAGGACCCCTCTGGGGATCGCGACCGTGCGCGCCGAGTCGGTGACGGCGAGGCCGATGCGCACCGCGCCGAGATCGACGCCGAGGCAGGGACCCGGCAAGCCGGCGCCGTCGCTCACCGCGCGCCCCTCAAGAAGACCCGAGCAGCGTGTGCAGCGTCCCCAGCGCCGCGTCGACGGCGGACACGTCGCGCCCACCCGCCGTGGCGAGCTCCGGAGAGCCGCCCCCTCCCCCTCCGACGACCGCAGCCGCCGCCGACGCGACGGCACGGGCGTCGATCCCACTCTCCTTCGTCGTCGCGACGACGATCGCCACCCGGTCGTCAACGTTCGCGCCGATGAGGCCGACGGCCGCGACCCCGTCCTCCCGGCGGACGGCGAGGGCGAGCTCCCGGAGCTCGGCCGGGTCGATCCCGTCCCGGCGAGCGACGACGGTTCCCCCTTCGGCGGTCGCGGCGAGCTTTCGCGCCTCGGTGGACCGGAGCTGGCCCTCGAGGCGCCGGAGCTCGTCGGCGAGGGCGCGCTCGCGCGCCACGAGGCGCTCGAGCGCCTCGCCGAGCTCGTCGGGCGAGGTGTGCAGCGCGGCGGCCGCCTGCGCCACGACCGATTCCAGCCTGCGGAACTGGGCGAGCGTCCCGGTCCCGGTCGTCGCCTCGATGCGCCGCGTGTTCGCGCCGATCGAGCTCTCCGAGACGATGCGGAACGGCCCGATCGTGCCGAGCGCCGAGACGTGGGTCCCCCCGCAGAGCTCGACGGAGTCCGGGCCGGCGTGCACGACCCGGACGATCTCGCCGTACTTCTCGCCGAAAAAGGCGATGGCGCCGGCACGCTCGGCCTCGACCCGCGACGTCTCGTCGACCCGCACCGGCGAGTCGGCGAGGATCGCCATCGAGACCATGTCCTCGACCCGGGCGAGCTCGGCGGGCGTGACGGCGGCGAAATGGCTGAAGTCGAAGCGCAACCGGTCCGGCGCGACGAGCGACCCCTGCTGTCGCACGTGCTCACCGAGCACAGCGCGCAATGCCCAGTGCAACAGGTGGGTCGCGGTGTGGTTGCGCCGGATCGCCTCCCGGCGTTCGACGTCGATCGTGGCGACGACCTCGGCACCCGCGGCAAGGACCCCCGAGGTGACGTAGCCCGTGTGGCAGGTGATCCCGTCGGCCGACGTCGCGTCGAGGACGCGGAACGAACCCGTCGGACCCGCGAGCGTCCCGGTGTCGCCGACCTGGCCGCCGCTCTCGGCGTAGAAGGGGGTGCGGTCGAGGAAGACGTCGAGCAGTTCGGCACCCGGGGGTGCTGTGTCGCCGTCGACGTTCTCGAACCCCTCGGCGTCAGGGCGGGCCTCGACGCCGAGGACGCGGGCCGCGCACGAGGTCTCCGTGTAGCCGACGAAGACGGTCGGCCCGAACTCGGCGAGGACCTCGCGCGCGCCCTCGTGCCGCGACTCCGCGGCAGCCTTGCGCGTCGCCTCCCGGCCCCGGGCGCGCTGTTCGGCCATCGCCGCCTCGAAACCCGCCCGGTCGACGGCGACACCGCGCGCCCCGGCGACCTCGACGGTGAGATCGATCGGGAAGCCGTAGGTGTCGTGGAGCTTGAAGGCTGCGCCGCCGTCGAGGACGCTCCCGCCCTTTTCGAGCTCGGAGTCGATGAGCTGCGAGCCGGCGCGCAGCGTCCTGCGGAAGGCCTCCTCCTCGTGGCCGACGACCGTCCGCACGAGCGAGGCGTCGCGGACGAGCTTCGGGTAGGCCGCGCCGAGCGTCGCGACGACGGAGTCCATGAGATCGGGCAGCACGATCTCGGTGACGCCGAGCTGGTGGGCGCGGAGCGCGGCGCGGCGCAGGACGCGGCGCAGCACGTAGCCGCGCCCTTCGTTGGAGGGGAAGACGCCGTCGGAGACGAGGAAGGTCGCGGCCCGGGCGTGGTCGGCGAGGATCCGCAACGCGACATCGGTCGGCTCGTCACGGCCGACCGATGATCTGGTGAGCGCCGCCGCCGAGTCGACGACCGGGGCCAACAGGTCGGTCTCGAATAACGACCCGACCCCCTGGAGGAGGGTGAGGATCCGCTCGAGCCCCGCCCCGGTGTCGATGTTCTTTTTCGGCAGCTCGGTAAGCGTCCCGTCGGCGGCGCGATCGAACTGCATGAAGACGAGGTTCCAGATCTCGGTGTAGCGCTCGGAGTCCCCCTGGGCGGGGCCGCCCGGCGGACCGAAGGATTCCCCGCGGTCGAAGTAGATCTCCGAGCACGGCCCGCACGGACCGGTGTCGCCCATCTTCCAGAAGTTGTCCTCGCCCATCTTCTGGATGCGCTCGGCGGGCAGCTTCGCCGCCTCCTGCCAGATCCCGGCCGAGTCATCGTCGGACTCGTGGATCGTCACCCAGAGCCGGCCGGGCTCGAAGCCGAGGACCTCGGTCACGAGCTCCCACGCGTACGGGATCGCCAGCTCCTTGAAGTAGTCGCCGAAGCTGAAGTTGCCGAGCATCTCGAACAGCGTCTCGTGGCGTGCCGTCGTCCCGATGATGTCGATGTCCGACATCCGGAAGCACGGCTGGATCGTCGTCGCCCGCACGACGGGCGGTGTCTCGTCGCCGACGAAGTACGGCTTGAACTGCACCATGCCGGCGATCGTGAACATGACCGACGGGTCGACGGGCACGAGGCTCGCGGCACCCAGCGCGGCGTGGCCCCGTTCGACGAAAAAGCGGGTGAACGCCTCCCGCAGCTGGTCGCTCGAGATCGTCATGTCCTCACCGTGCCCGGTTCTCCTTCGGTGCCGTTCGCCCGGACACGGCGTCGTGCCGGAGGCTGCGCAGGGCCGCCAGCCGCTTCGCGACCCCAGCTTCGGCCCCGTGCTCGGACGGCTCGTAGTACTGCCGTCCGACGAGCTCCGCCGGGAGGTAGTCGGCCTCGACCCAGCCACGCGGGTCATCGTGAGGATACTCGTAGCCGACGCCGTGTCCGAGCGTGGCCGCCCCGGGGTAGTTCGATCCCCGGAGCGCGGCCGGCACGTCGCCCACGGCCCCGGACTCGACGTCGGACTGCGCCGCCCACAGGGCCGCCGCCGACCGGTTCGACTTCGGCGCCGTGGCGAGATAGACGACCGCCTCGGCGAGGTTGAGGGCGGCCTCCGGCAACCCGACGCGGTCGAGGGCCGCCGCGGCCGCCTCGGCCACGACGAGACCGAGCGGGTCGGCCATGCCGACGTCCTCGCTCGCCAGGATGACGAGCCGGCGGGCGACGAAACGCGGGTCCTCGCCCCCGGCGAGCAGGCGGGCCAGCCAGTAGACCCCGGCGTCGGGGTCCGAGCCCCGCACGGACTTGATGAGCGCGCTGATGAGGTCGTAGTGGGCGTCGCGCCCGTGCCGGAGCGCCCGGGTCGTCCGCGCCGCCTCGACGTCGTCCCGGCCGATCACCAGGTCTCCCTCGCCGCGGGCGCGGGCGACAGCGACGGCGATCTCGAGGGTCGTGAGCATCGCCCGGGCGTCGCCGTCGGCGAGGTCGCAGCAGGCGCCGAGCGCGTCGTCGTCGACCGTCGCCCGCTCCAGCTCGGCCGCCCGGCGCCCGAGGAGCTCGAGGTCGTCACGGCCGATCGCGTCGAAACGCCACAGCGTCGAACGCGAAAGCAGCGGCGAGGTGAGCGAGAAGAACGGGTTCTCCGTCGTCGCTCCGATGAGGACGACGACGCCCTCCTCGACGCCCGGCAGGAGCGCGTCCTGCTGGGAACGCGAGAAGCGGTGGATCTCGTCGAGGAAAAGGATCGTGCCCCGCCCCGTCGTTCCGAGCTCGCGCCGCGCCGCCTCGAGCGTCTCGCGGATGTCCTTCACGCCGGCCGAGGTCGCCGAGAGCTGCACGAAGACCTTCGCCGAGCGGGCCGCGACGATCCGGGCGAGCGTCGTCTTGCCCGAGCCCGCCGGCCCGAAGAAGACCGCCGAGGAGAGCCGGTCCGTCTCGATGAGCGCCCGCAGGGTCGCGCCCGCACCGACGAGGTGGTGCTGGCCGACGAAGCCCTCGAGGGTCGCCGGACGCATCCGGGTGGCGAGCGGCGCCACCCGGGACAACTCCTCGGCGGCCGCGGCGTCGAACAGGTCGGAGGTCGGTCGCTGCGCCATCGCCCAGCGCCGCGCGCCTAGCTCGCCCCGGTCGGGGTCGGGGCCGGCTTGGCGGGCGGGTCGGCGACGACACGCACGCCGATCTCGGCGAGGCGCCGATCCGAGAGGGGTAACGGCCCGCCGGTCATCGGGTCGGATCCGGACTGGGTCTTCGGAAAGGCGATTACCTCGCGGATGTTCTCCTCGCCGGCGAAGATGGCGACGAGCCGGTCGAGCCCGACGGCGAAGCCGGCGTGCGGCGGGCCGCCGTAACGGTAGGCGTCGAGGAGGAACCCGAACCGAGACTCCGCCTCAGCGGCCGAGATGCCGAGCGCCGAAAAGATCCGGCGCTGCAGCTCCGGCCGGTGGATCCGGATCGAGCCGGAACCGAGCTCCCAGCCGTTCAGCACGAGGTCGTAGCTGTGGGCCCGCACGCTGAACGGGTCGGTCTCGATCCGGTCGAGGTCCTCTAAGTACGGCATCGTGAACGGGTGGTGGGCGGCCTGCGGGTTGCCGTCCTCGTCCACCCCGTCGAACAGCGGGAAGTCGACGACCCAGCAGAACCGCAGCGCGCCCCCGACCGAGGCCGGGCGCCCGAGCTCGAGCCGCAGCTGCCCGAGGACCTCGCAGGCGCGGCGGTGCTCGTCGGCGACGACGAGCACGAGGTCTCCCGCGGCCGGTGACGCGGCCTTGACGATGCCCTCGAGCTCGCCTGCCGTGAGGAACTTTGCGACCGGGCTCTCCAGTGCGACGGGGTCGCCGACGGCCCGCATCCAGACGAGACCCTTCGCGCCGAGCGACTTGGCCCGCTCGACGAGCTCGTCGAGGCGGGCCCGGCCGAGCCGGCCGCCGTCCGGCACGACGATCGCCCGCACGGCGGGGGCGTGGAAGGCCTTGAACCCGCTGCCGGCGACGACCGCCGTGAGGTCGACGAGCTCCATCCCGAAGCGCACGTCGGGCTTGTCCGTGCCGTAGCGGTCGAGGGCTTCGGCCCACGTCATCCGGGCGAACTCCCCCGGGCGCTCGCCCGTCGCCGCCTCGGCCGCCTCGACCATGGCGTCGGTGACGAAGGCGAGCACCTCGTCCTCGCCGACGAAACTCGCCTCCACGTCGAGCTGGGTGAACTCGAACTGCCGGTCGGCCCGGAGGTCCTCGTCGCGCAGGCACCGGGCGATCTGGTAGTAACGGTCGAAGCCGCCAATCATCGACAGTTGCTTGGCGATCTGCGGGCTCTGGGGCAGGGCGTAGAAAAGACCGTGCTGGAGCCGCGACGGCACGACGAACTCGCGGGCGCCCTCCGGCGTCGGCGTCCAGAGCAACGGCGTCTCGATCTCGACGAAGCCCTGGCGTTCCATCGAACGGCGGATCGCCGAGTTCACGACCGCGCGCAGCCGCAGGTTCGCCTGCATCCGGTCGGTCCGCAGGTCGATGTAGCGGTAGCGCAGCCGCAACGGCTCCTCGGTCTCGACCCGCTCGTCGAGGGAGAACGGCAGCGGCTCGCACGTCGCCAGCGTCTCGACCGTGCAGTCGCCGAGCTCGACGTCGCCGGTCGAAAGCGCCGGGTTCGCAGTGCCCTCGGGGCGCCGGCGAACCGTGCCCGTCACGCGCACGACGTACTCGGGCCGGATGGCGTGGACGCGCTCGACGACGCACTGGATGATGCCGGTGTGGTCGCGCACGTCGAGGAAGGCGAGGTGCTCGCCGTGCTCGCGTCGGCGGGCCACCCAGCCGCAGACCGCCACCTCCGCCCCGATGTCCGCCTCGCGCAGCGCCCCGCAGTAGTGCGTGCGCATGCCGAGCCCGGCCGCCGGGTATTCGACCCTTGTCACGAGATCCACCTCCGGACCGCCGCCTCGAGATCACCGGTCGCGACCGATTCCTGCTCGCCTGAGCCCGCGCCGCGCAGGACGCGCAGCGTGATCGTCCCCGCCGCCCGTTCGGCGGCGCCGACGATGGCGGCGAGCCGCGCCCCGCTGCGGTCGGCGAGGCCGAGCTGGGACTTCATCGAGCGGTGGTCAAAGGCCCGGTCGGTCGCGATCCCGGCTGCGCGCAGCCGCGTCGACACGTCGCGGGCCGCCGCCCCGTCGAGCACATCGACGACGAAGACGTCGATGTGCTCGACGACCCCGTTGAGAGCTCCGTCGAGCTCTCCGGCGAGCACGACGCGCTCGATGCCGCACCCGAACCCGATCCCGGGCGTGTCCGCGCCGCCGAGCGCCGCGACGAGCTTGTCGTAGCGGCCACCGCCCAAGACGACGTCCTGCGCGGCGTCGAGGCGCGCCGAGGCGAACTCGAAGGTCGTCCGCGTGTAGTAGTCGAACCCCCGGACCAGCCGCTCGTCCCTTTTCCACGGGATCCCCGCCGCGGAAAGGCCTTCGGTCACGCGGGCGAAGTGCTCACGGCACGGCGCGCACAGCGCGTCGCCGAGCGCCGGGGCCGCGGCGCAGACCGCCATGCAGGCCGGGTCCTTGCAGTCGAGCACGCGCAGCGGGTTCACCGCCCAGCGCTTGGCGTGCTCGTCACAGAGCTCCGACTCGTGGCCGGCGAGGTAGTCCCGCAGCGACTCGCGATAGGCGGGCAGACAGGCGTCGTCGCCCATCGAGTTCACCCGGAGCTCGACGCCCGCCAGCCCCAGCGACGCGAGGAAGGCGTGACCGAGCACGATCACCTCGACGTCGAGGTCGGGATCGGCGCTCCCGATCGCCTCCACGCCGACCTGGTGGTGCTGGCGGTAGCGGCCGGCCTGCGGCCGCTCGTAGCGGAAGGCCGGCGTCGCGTACCAGACCTTCCACGGAAGAGTCGGGTGGTGTTCGACGAAGGCGCGCACGACCGAGGCCGTGCCCTCCGGCCGCAGCGCGAGCAGCCGGCCACCCTTGTCGGTGAACTCGTACATCTCTTTCTGCACGAGGTCGGTCGCCTCACCGGCACCGCGGCGGAAGACCTGCGCGTCCTCGAACATCGGGGACACGAGGAGCCCGTAGCCGGCGAGCGAGGCGGCCCGCGCGAACCGGGCGACGACGGCCGCGAAGCGTGCGCTCTCCGGCGGGAGGACGTCCTTCGTGCCCTTGGGCGCCTGGAAGGCGCTCACGAGTTGCTGGCGCGCAGGGACCTGCCCTTGCCCGGCAGCAGGCGGAAGGCGTCGTAGACGCCCTCGAGCCCCCGCAACGCGACGAGGACCGAGTCGAGGTGCGCGCTGTCGGCGAGCTCGCACTCAAATCGCATGCTCGTCACCCTATCCGGTGCTGTCTCGGCGGAAACTGCGACGATGCCGACGTGGTGCTCGGCGAGCACCCGCGCCACGTCGGCGAGCAACTCGGAGCGGTCGAGCGCCTTCACGCCGATGCCCGCGGTGTGCAGGCCAACCTGCGCGGCGTCCCACTCGACTTCGACGAGCCGCTCCCGGTGCTCGCCGACGAGCGAGAGGGCGTTCACGCAGTCGGCGCGGTGGACCGACACGCCGCGGCCGCGGGTGACGAACCCGACGATCCGGTCCCCCGGCACCGGTGTGCAGCACGCCGAGAGGCGCACGAGCATGTCGTCGAGGCCCTCGACGAAGACGCCCGCGCCGGCCGGCTCGCCGGCGCGCCGCGGCTGCAGAACGGTCGTCGGTAGCTGCTCCTCGCCCTCGCCGAGGAGCTCGCGCCGCAGCCGCTGCACGACGGAACGCCCCGAGAGGTGGCTCTCGCCGATCGCGGCGTAGAGCCCGTCGAGATCCGCGTAGCCGAGCGACTCGGCGAGGCGTTCGAGCGCCGTCGAGCCGAAGAGCCGCCGCACGGGGAGGCCCTCCCGACGGAGCTCCTTCGCCAGGTCGTCCCGGCCGTTGTCGATCGCGTCCTCGCGGCGTTCCCGGCTGAACCACTGGCGGATCTTGTTGCGCGCCTTGGCGGAGACGACGATCTTTAGCCAGTCGCTCGACGGGCCCGCCGTCGGGAGCTTCGACGTGATGATCTCCACGGTGTCGCCCGACTGCAGCCGCGTCTCGATGGGGACGAGCTTCTCGTTGACACGCGCCCCGACGCAGCGGTGGCCGACGTCGGTGTGGATCGTGTAGGCGAAGTCGATCGGCGTCGCCCCGGTGGGCAGCGTCACGATCTCGCCTTTCGGGGTGAACACGTAGACCTCGTCCTGT
The DNA here is from genome assembly GCA_963785415.1 of uncultured Acidimicrobiaceae bacterium. Lineage (GTDB taxonomy): Bacteria > Actinomycetota > Acidimicrobiia > Acidimicrobiales > Bog-793 > Bog-793. The sequence goes on along the minus strand of CAWAVB010000001.1, from coordinate 46,828 downwards.
TCGAGGTCGAGCTTCAGGGTCTCGAGGAACTCGATGGGATCGGGGGTCTCGCGTTCCCAGTCGACGATCCGCTGCAACCACTGCATCTCGTCGGCCGACGAGGTCTCGCCGCGGTGGGCGGCGTCCTCCTTGTAGCCCCAGTGGGCGGCGATGCCGTGCTCGGCGCGCAGATGCATCGCCATCGTCCGGATCTGCACCTCGAGGGGCTTGCCGCGGGGACCGACGACCGTCGTGTGGAGCGACTGGTAGAGGTTGAACTTTGGCGAGTTGATGTAGTCCTTGAACCGGCCCTGGACCGGCGGCCACAGGGCGTGGACCACGCCGAGGGCCTCCCAGCAGTCCTTGTCCGAGTCGACGATGATCCGGATCCCGACGAGATCGTTGATCTCCTCGAACTCCTTGCCGCGCACGACCATCTTCTCGTAGATGCTCCAGAGGTGCTTCGGCCGGCCGGTGACGATCGCCTCGATGCCGAGCGACTCGAGCCGGGTCTTCAACACCTCGAGGACCTCGGCGACCTCGGCCTCGCGGCTCGGTGCCCGGGTCGCCACCATCTGGGCGATCTCCTCGTAGCGCTTCGGGTGGAGGGTGAAGAACGAGAGGTCCTCGAGCTGCCACTTGATCTCCTGGATGCCGAGGCGGTGGGCGAGCGGCGCGTAGATATCGAGGGTCTGCTGGGCGATGCGGCGTTGCTTCCATTCGGGCATCACCGAGAGCGTCCGCATGTTGTGGAGCCGGTCGGCGAGCTTGATGACGAGCACCCGCCAGTCGTTCGCCATAGCGACGAGCATCTTGCGCACCGTCGCCGCCTGCTGGGCCTCGCGCGAGGAGAACTTCAGCCGGTCGAGCTTCGTGACCCCGTCGACGATCTCGGCGATGACCGGGCCGAACTCGGATTCGATCTCGGCGACCGTCACGGGCGTGTCCTCGACGACGTCGTGGAGGAGCGCGGCGACGGCGCTCGTCGCGTCGAGCCCCAAGTCGGCGACGATCTGCGCCACGGCGATCGAGTGCGTGATGTACGGCTCGCCCGAGAGGCGGCGCTGTCCCTCGTGGGCCCGTGCCGCCATCGCGTAGCCGCGCCGCACGACCTCGGTGTCGATCCCCGGGTGGCGGTAGGTGAGGGTCGCGATCAGCGGCTCGATGGAGCTCACCGGTTCCGGCTTCTCGTCGATGCCGACGAGGAGCATCGGGGTGGTGAGGTACTCCCGGTCGATCGGGCCCACCGCGTCCATGACACAGGGTAGCGTCGCCGACCTGGTCACGGCGGCACCGCCCGGTCCCGACCTGGCCGTTCGCGCGCCCCCGCCGACCCCGGTCAGCCGGGGACGGCGGCCGCCGGGCCGACGTCGAAGACCGCCCCGGGCGGGACCGCGATCTCCTCGGCCGGCGACGGCGGCGGGGCGGGGACCATGCCGTCGAGCAGGTACGCCCAGACGAATAGGTTCGCCGGGTACATGAGGTAGCCGAATCGCGTCGCCGGGGCGAGGAGCGTGGCGAGCAGCATCGCCCAGGCCGTGAAGCGCACGACGGCCGCCGGGGTGCGCGGCGTGAAGCGCCGCAGGCCGTAGGCGACGAGACCGAATCCCACCAGGGCGAGGACGGCGATGATCAGCCGCTTGTGGTCCGGGAACGTCGAAACGAGGACCTGCCCGAGCAGCGGGCTCGCCGCCGGGGACGTCACCGAGGTGAGCCCCAGCGGGAACTTGATCACGTTCAAGACGAAGGCCGCCGGATTCGTCGCGAAGCCGATCCCGATCACCGGGACGGCGACGAGGAAGACCGCCTCCGAGTACCGCAGAAGAGCCGGGCGGCCCTCGCGGTCCCGGATCGCGAGCAACATCAAGACGATCACCGGCCAGGCGGTGAACTTGAGCGTCGCCGCGGCACCGAGCACGAGGCCGGCGAGGACTGGCCGTCGCTTCGCGGCGAGCACGAGGCCTGCCAACATGAGGGCGAGGACGGGCAGGTCATCGCCGCCGGTCACCATCGGCAACGCGCCCGACGGCAACACGACGAGGAACTGGAGCACCCGGCCGCGGCGCCCGACGGTCGCGCCCCCGACGACGAGGGCGAGCGCGCCGACGAGCAGGCTGAATCCGGCGAGCGTCACGCGGGCGTCGGTGAGCTCGGGCGGACCCGCCGCGGCATTGGCGAGGCCGAAGGGTGCCATCCCCGGCAGGTACGGGTAGAACGAGTTGGCGTCGATCGATTTCGCGTCCGAGCGCGGCGAGACTCCGACCGTCAGCGGGTGGCTGAGGTACGGATTGTGGCCGGCAGCGAGCCGGTCACCGGCGCGCTCGACGACGGCGACCTCGGACTGCGCGTTCGCCCCGGGGTGGGCGTCGGCCCGCCAGACGAGCTCGGCGACGAGGGGCACGAAGACAGCACCGATGATGAGCGCCACGACGACCAGGCGCCGCACGAGGCTCACCGTCGCCGTCCGCAGGTCCCCGCGCCTCGCCGCGACCGCCACCGCGGCGCAGACGACGGTTCCGACCCCATACGCCACCGCGGCCATCTGGCCCCACTCGCGGTAGTCGGCGGAGATCGCGAAGACGGCGTTCGCGACGGCGAAGATCGTCGCGGACGAGTAGAGGAAGACGTCCTTTTCGACCGGGGCCCAGGACATGGCGCGCCGATACGCCGAAAGGACAGCCTCTGGCATCGGTCCGAATCGTACTAGTGGGGCGGGAGAGCCCCGTGAGGCTAGAAGCGGGGCGCACCGTCCCGCCTCCGGAGACCGGAGGCGGGACTCGGCGCCACGAGCGGTCGGGCGGTTCCGCTCAGCGGTTCGGTTGCGGGGTGTAGCGGAGGTACTTCTTGACCGCCTTGAACCCCTTCGGGAACTTCTCCTTGGCGTCCTCGTCGGACACCGCCGGGACGATGATCACGTCCTCGCCGTCTTTCCAGTTCACCGGCGTCGCGACGGAGAAGTTCGCCGTCAGTTGCAGCGAGTCGAGGACCCGCAGGATCTCGTCGAAGTTCCGACCCGTCGACGCCGGGTAGGTGATGGTCAGCTTCACCTTCTTGTCCGGGCCGATGACGAAGACCGACCGGACGGTAAGCGTGTTGTCGGCGTTCGGATGGATCATCCCGTAGAGATCGGCGACCTTACGGTCCGGATCGCCGAGCAACGGGAAGTTGAGCGAGTACCCGGTCGCGTCCTTGATGTCGGCGACCCAACCCTCGTGCGAGGAGACCGGGTCGACCGAGACGCCGAGGACCTTGGTGTTGCGCTTGTCGAACTCGCCCTTCAAGCGCGCGACCTCGCCGAGCTCGGTTGTGCACACCGGCGTGAAGTCCTTCGGGTGCGAAAAGAGGACGCCCCAGCTGTCGCCGAGGTAGTCGTAGAGGGTGATCTCCCCTTCGGTCGATTCCGCGGTGAAGTTCGGGGCGGTGTCGCCTAGCTGCAATGCCATCGGTCTTTTCCTATCCAATCCGGTCGCGCCTGCCGCGCTGACCACCGTGTCGGCCGTGTCCGGCGAGCCTAACGGCGCCGCGAAAATTCGTGACTACGTTGACCGGTTCACTCCGCCGCACGGGCCGCGGCACCATCGGGCCAGCTCAGAGCCCCGGTTGCGGGGTGTAGCGGAGGTAGTCCTTCACCTCGCGGTAGCCCGGCAGAAACCTGACTGCAGCATCGGCGATCGAGACCGCTGGCGTGACGAGGACCTCGTCGCCCGGCCGCCAGTTCGCCGGCGTCACGACCGGGTGCTTCGCGGTGAGCTGTAATGAGTCAAGGGCGCGCAGGATCTCGGTGAAGTTCCGCCCGGTGTTCATCGGGTAGTTCATCATGAGCGCGACGGTTTTGCGCGGGCTGACGACGACGACGGAGCGGACCGTGAGCGAGCTGTCGGCGAAGGGATGGATCATCCCGTAGAGGCTCGCGACGATGCGGTCGGGGTCGCCGAGCAACGGGAAGTTGAGCGAGTGGCCGGTTACGTCCTTGATGTCGCCGCTCCAGTCCCGATGGGACGCGACAGAGTCGACCGAGAGGCCGAGCACCTTGGTGTTGCGACGCTCGAATTCGCCGGCGAGCCGGGCGACCTCGCCCAATTCGGTCGTGCACACCGGCGTGAAGTCCTGAGGGTGCGAGAAGAGGATCCCCCAGCTGTCGCCGAGGTAGTCGTGGAACGAAATCACTCCCTCGGTCGAGTCGGAGACGAAATCGGGCGCGTGGTCGCCTAGCCGCAGTGTCATGTTCTCCCCCAAGAGCAGGCCCGCGACACCCGTTCCCTCATCGACGGATGCCCTCAAAGGCGTCATCTGACGTCGCTCAGAAAGATTGTAGCGACGACGTGTGACACTTCAACCGTTGCGATCTGGGCTGTTTCGCCCCTCCGAAAGGGCAACCCGCTTGCGCCACCGGTGCACAATGACCGCCACGACGACGATGATCGCCACGACGACGATGATCGCGGTCGACGCCCGACCGCCCCAGGTCAGGACCTTCTCGTACGACTTGCCGACGGCGTAGCCAGCGAGCGTGTAGGCGGTCCCCCAGATCAGCCCGCCCGTCGCGTTGGCGGCGAGGAACGTGCGGTAGCGGACCGCGGACGCCCCGGCGACGCCGGGGACGAGGGCGCGGAACACGGCTGCGAACCGGCCAACGAAGACGGCGTAGGCGCCGCGGCGCTGCAGGAAGTCGCGAGTCCGTTCCACCCCCGGGTGGTCCTTCAGCGGACGGTGGGACAACAGCACCGGCCCGAAGCGCCGGCCGACCTCGTAGCCGACGCTGTCGCCGACGATCGCGCAGACGACGACGAGGGTACAGATCCACGTCAGGCTGACGTGATGCTCCGAGGCGAGCACGCCGCCGAACACGACCGCCGTCTCGCCTGGGAGCACGAATCCGACGAACAGCGCCGCCTCGCCAAAGCACAGCGCCCCGACGAGCGCGTATGCCTCCCAGCCGCCAAGCCCGAGAAGCGGGCTGAGCAGCGTGTTCACGCCGTCGCGACCCGTGCCACGGGCGAAACTGTAGGCGGCGCCGCAAGGCCGCCGACGGAGCGGGTCATGCCGCGCCGGTCACCTCGACGCGACGCGCGAGCTCATCGACGGCCGCCTCTGGGTCGCCTGAGGCCACGTCAGGCGCATTCCTCCCCGAGAAGAACCTCACAGCGCTGAGTCTCGCTTGCACTCGGACCGCCGGGATCGCAGTACGCAAGAGCGCGTGACGCACGTCGCACGCGAATCAGTGGCGTCCGCCGATTCCATCAACGGGCCGACGCCTCCCGCCAACTCAGTTGCTCCTATTCGGGATTGAGGATCCGGGCCGGATGGCGCCGCAGGGCGCCCGTTCGGGGGCGACGCGCCGTTAGGGTGCACAACGCCCGGTCAATGACGGGTGGCCGGTGCAGCGCGAGACGTCCGGCGAGCCAGGTTCTCCACAAGAAAGACGACCATCGAGCCGTCCCCGCCGAGATGAAACGGACGGTCGGATCCAAAGGAGCGACGATGCCCACCCGAGACAAAGCACCCATCGGGTCACCCTGCTGGACAGATCTGTGGACCTCAGACGTCGAGGGCAGCCGCAAGTTCTACGCCGAGGTCTTCGGCTGGAAAGCAGAGGAACCGAACCCCGAGTTCGGCGGCTACTTCATGTTTACCCGCGACGGCGTCCCTGTCGCCGGCGGGATGGGCGACATGGGGGACATGCGCGCCGACAACGCCTGGAAGATCTATCTGTGCACCGACGACATCGCACGGACCGCCGACGCGGCCGCCGCGGCCGGTTCGAAGATCGCCTTCCCGCCGACGGCGGTCGCCGACCTCGGCTCCCAGATGGTGTTCGTCGACCCGACCGGCGCGCCCCTCGGGGCCTGGCAACCGGGCACCTTCCCGGGGTTCACCGTCCTCGGCGAGCACGGTGCCCCGGACTGGTTCGAGCTGCACACCCGGGACTACGAGACCGCCGTCGCGTTCTACCGAGACGTCTTCGGGTGGGAGACGACGACCGTGAACGATTCTGGCGAGTTCCGCTACACGACGATGCAAGACCCCGCGAGCAGCGGATGGCTTGCGGGGATCCTCGACGCCCGCACGACGCTCCCCCAAGGCACTCCCCCACACTGGTCGACCTACTGGAACGTCGACGACGCCGATGCCGCCGCGGACAAGGTCCTGGCGCTCGGCGGTTCCGTCGTCTCGGGAGTCGACGACACCCCGTACGGCAAGGTCGCGACGGTGACCGACCCCGCCGGGGCGTACTTCCGGCTGCGGACGCCGCCACGGTAGGGACTTCCGCGCCACCATCTCCCACGCCGTGAGGCGTACCCTGGCGCCGTGCGACGCAGGGTCATCGTGGTTGTCGGCTTGGCCACCCTGGCCGAGCTCGTCGTCGTGGCGCGCCGTCGCGGCTCTCTTTTCGGCGTCAACACCGTCGTGCGCTGCCGGCGCGGGCACCTTTTCACCACGTTCTGGATCCCAGGCGGGTCCTTAAAGGCGATCCGCCTCGGCTGGTGGAGGTTCCAGCGCTGCCCGACCGGCAGGCACTGGAGCCTCGTCACCCCGGCCCGGGTGTCGGCGCTGACGACCGAGGAGCGGCAACTCGCCGCGCACCTCCACGACGTGCGCCTCCCCTGACCCGGCGGTTCCCACGGCGGCCGGTTGGGGGTCCGATCCGGCAGTCTGTTCGCGAAGTCCAAAGGAGCCAGGATCCAGCGACGACGGCGATTCGGCCGACCCGAGTTCGTGTCGGTCGCGACCGTGTGCCAACATCTCCGAAATTGTGCCGCCAGCCCGTACGTGAGGTGCCAGGGTCATGGTGATGGGAGACTTCGAGACATTTCCGGTTGACGGGCGTCGCGCCCGCGGCGAGCGGACGCGACTCCGGGTCATCGAGGCCCTCCTCGACCTCGTCGACGAGGGCACCGTCCGGCCCACGGCGCAAGAGGTCGCGACCCGCGCCGGGGTCGCTCTCCGCACCGTGTACCACCACTTCGAGGACGTCGAGGCGTTGCGGCGGCTGGCCCTCGACCTGCAGATGCGCCGGCACGCGGAGATCCTCAAGCCCATCGACACCCGACGCGCCCTCACCGAACGCATCGGGACGGTCGCCGGTCAGTGTCGCAGGCTCTTCGAGGTCCTCACGCCGATCCGCCGAGCGACGATGTTCGACGAGCAGAGCTCACCGGAGATGGCCGAGGGCATCGCCTTCTGCACGCGGACGCGGCGCGACCACGTTGTCGCCACGTTCGCCCCCGAGTTGGGCGGCCGCGGTGCGGACTCCCGTGTCCTCATGGACGCGATCGACCTCGTAACGTCCTGGCCGATGTGGGAGTACCTGCGCGCCGCGCTCGGCAGGTCCCCGGCGTCTGCGACCCGGGTGATGATCGCCTCCCTCGAGGCCCTGCTCTCGCCCGTCGGACGACAGTCACCGGCGACGAGTGGGTCGGGTCGGGGAGCCACGAAACGACGGCGGGGCGGGGCGGGATGACCTCGGCGCCAATCATCGGCGCCGGAACACCGGTGGACGTCGAGGTCCGCCGCGAGCAGCTGTCGAGCCCGGCCGCCGTCGCGCTCATCACGGCCCTCAACGCCGAGCTTTCCAGGCGCTATCCCAATCGCCTCGACTGCCACTTCGACCTCGCCGAGGGCGAGGTCGAAGCCGGCCGCGGCATGTTCGTCGTCGCGTCGATCGGCGGCACCGACGTCGGCTGCGGCGCCGTCCGGCTGATCGACGACGGCGTCGCAGAGCTGAAGCGCATGTTCGTCGTGCCCGAATTCCGCGGACGGCGGATCGCGACGGACGTCCTTTGTGCCCTTGAAGCCGAGGCCCGCGCCCTCGGCGCGACCCGTGTCGTCCTCGAGACAGGGATCCGCTCGCCGGAGGCGCTCGCCCTCTACGGGCGGGCGGGGTACCAGGAGATCGAGAAGTTCGGGCCCTACGTCGCCTCGTCGATCAGCGTCTGCATGGGCAAGGACCTCGAGACAGCCTGAGCCCGCCCAGCCGAGTTCGCGCTCCACCCGGCGGTAGCCTACGAGGGCATCATCGGCCGTCATTCCCAGTTCCTCGAGGTTCGCCATGCCTGAAGATGACCTGCAAAGAGTCGCCGATCTCGCGAGACAGCTCAGGGTTGACTCGATCCGCTGCACGACCGCGGCAGGCGCGGGTCACCCGACCTCGTCGCTCTCGGCCGCCGACCTGCTCGCCGTGCTCGTCACACGCCACCTCCGCTACGACTGGACGGCGCCGAAGCGGCCCGAGAATGACCACCTCATCTTCTCGAAAGGTCACGCCTCGCCGCTTCTGTACGCGGTCTTCCGGGCCGTCGGCGTCGTCGACGAGGACGAGCTCATCACGACCTACCGCCGTTTCGGCTCGCGCCTCCAGGGCCACCCGACGCCGATGCTGCCGTGGGTCGACCTGGCGACGGGGTCGCTCGGCTTCGGGGTCGCCGCGGCCGTCGGCGTCGCGCTGGCGGGCAAGTTCCTCGACGAGCTCCCCTACCGGGTCTGGGTGCTCTGCGGGGACAGCGAGCTCACCGAGGGCTCGGTCTGGGAGGCCCTCGACAAGGCGGCGTACTACGAGCTCGACAATTTCACGGCGATTGTCGACGTCAACCGGCTCGGCCAGCGTGGGCCGACCGAGTTCGGCTGGGACCTCGACGCCTATGCGAAGCGGGTCGCCGCCTTCGGGTGCCACCCGATCGAAGTCGACGGGCACGACCTCGCGGCCCTCGACGCGGCTTACGGCGAGGCCCGGCGCGTCGCACACCCGTCGGTGATCCTCGCCCGGACGGTGAAGGGCCGCGGTGTGCCGGAGATCGAGGACAAGAACGGCTGGCACGGCACGGCGCTCCCGACCGAGCTCGCCGAGAAGGCCATCGCCGCGCTTGGCGGGCCGACCTCCCTCGTCGTCACCTCCGCGTCTCCGGAGCCCGGGACACCGGCGATCATGCCGAACCCGCACGCACCGCTCACGCTCCCCAGGTACGCGCTCGGCGAGAAGATCGCGACCCGCAGGGCTTGGGGCGAAGCGCTCGTCGCGCTCGCGGCGCGCCCGGAGGTCGTCGTGCTCGACGCCGAGGTCGGGAACTCGACGAACTCGGAGCTCTTCTACGCTGTCGCGCCCGAGCGCTATTTCGAGGCCTTCATCGCCGAACAGCTGATGGTCGCGGCCGCTGCGGGACTCGCCGTACGCGGCTACGTGCCGTTCGCCGCGACGTTCGGCGCGTTCCTGTCGCGCGCCTTCGACTTCCTGCGGATGTCAGGGGTCTCCGAGGTGTCGATCCGGCTCGCCGGCTCCCACGCCGGCGTCGAGATCGGCTCCGACGGACCATCGCAGATGGCCCTCGAGGACCTCGCCTCGATGCGAGCGGTGAACGGTTCGACCGTCCTCTACCCGGCCGACGCAACGTCGACGGTCGCGCTCACCGTCGCGATGGCCGACCGCCAGGGCGTCTGCTACATCCGGACGACCCGGGGCGCCTACCCCGTCATCTACGACGCCGGCGAGGAGTTCGTGATCGGGGGTTCCAAGGTCGTAAGGTCCGGTCCCCACGACGCGGTCACCCTCGTCGGGGCGGGCGTGACCCTGCACGAGAGCCTCGCCGCGGCCGATCTCCTCGCCGCGGAAGGGATCGCCGCCCGCGTCATCGACTGCTACTCGGTCAAGCCGATCGACGTCGCGACGCTCGTCGCTTCCTGCACGGCGACTGGCTCCCGGATCGTCGTCACCGAAGACCATTACCCCGCCGGCGGACTTGGCGAGGCGGCGTTGTCAGCTCTCGCCGAGGCGGGTGTCACGCCGCTCATCGCGCACCTCGCGGTGCGGGGGCTCTCGCAGTCGGGCACACCGGCCGAGCTCCTCGAGGCGGCCGGCATCTCGGCCGCCCACATCGCCGACGCGGCACGCACCCTCGTCAGCGGCTGAGATCGACCGGACGAGCACACGACGATTGTCCACGGCGACGCGCCGCGAAGTGCCACGCCTCGGTCCATCCGCAATCCGCAACTAGCGCGCCAGCTGCGCTCGTAGGAAGCCGAGTGCCCAGGCGAAGAACTGAGGTCGCCGCCTGCCTGACGTCGACCGGGTCTCGGGGTGGCCCTCGAGGGGACGATCACCAGGAACACAGGCGAAAGAGGTGCCCGACCGGACCGGTGTAGACGCGGAACTTCTCTTGTGCCGAGGTACCGTGCACCGAGGGCGACCGACCGGCAGAAGGCGATGCGCCGCTCATATCCTTCGCGCATGCTCTCGACGACAAGTCTCCGGCGGGTCGCCCGGGCCGCGGCGAAAGTCCCGATCGTCTCGGAGGCTCGCGTCGACGACAACCTCGGGACCTGCCTCGTCACGACCGTCGTCGACTTCCAGATGCACGCGACCGCGGTGTCGCGCGCGCTCGCCCGCTTCGAGAACGACCCTGCGCACCGGGCGTCGACTCTCGGAGAGTTCGAGCGGCTCTTCGTCCGGTACCCGAATACGAGGAGGGGCAACGAGCAGCTGGCGCAGGACCTGTTCGGCTACGCGATGTGGACCCGCGTGGGCCTGTTCGCGCGCGCTCGTCCAGTTCCTGCGCGACGAGGGCGTCGGCGACCTCACCGCCCTCCGGGCGTGGGCCGAGAGGAGCGATTTCAGGCGGGATTTCCAGGGCCGGGTCCAGTACACAGCCGAGGGGCGTACCTTCGGGCTCGGGCCCGCGGTCTACAGCTGGCTCGTGATGCGTCTCGGCATCGAGACACTGAAGCCCGACGAACGACTCCACCGGTTCGTCGAAACCGCGATCGGCCACCGCGCCAGCGACTCCGACGTCGCCTCGGCGATAGCCGCCGCGGCCGCGGGTCTCGGCGTGTCGCCCCTGCAGCTCCACTGGTCAATCTGCCAGGAGATGCGCGAGTAAGACCCGTATTCCGTCTTCGGCCGCAACCCGTGACCGTCAGGCAGAGGTTTCCAACGCCTTTCGGAACGTCACCATCGGGCGACCGGGCCCGTTGAAGCCGGCGACAGGTGCGCTCACCGCGAAACCGAGACACCGGTGGAAGCGGATGGAATCGGTGTTCCCGGGTCCTGTGATCGCGTGCACCTCGACGCACCCGAACGCCGCCACACCCTCCTCGAACTCCCGGTAGAGCGCGCGAGCAAGGCCCGTGCGACGGCGGTCCGGCCGCACCGCCACGAAGTGCGCGTAGGCCACGCCCGGCTGCGACGGCGACACGAAGCCGACGAGGAAACCGGCCAGGCCCGACGCGTCCTCGGCGACGCGGCTCGTCGACCAGAAGTGGTCGAGATAAAGACGCGGCAGCTTGTCGCTGATCGGTCGTCCCCACCAATCGTCGACGATGGCGACGATCCGCTCGTAATCCTCTGGGCCCGCGACCCGAATCTCGTCTTTCATCGCCCCCCTCGGTCCGTCACGCCCCTCGGCGCGGCTACCCACAATGACAGGCGATCGCGCTCCGCGGAGACGGCGTGGCGCGTCCGGGTCGGAGCCGCCCCGGACCGAAGCTGAAGGCGAAGGCGGCGGGACCGGTTAGAAGATAGGACGTGCAGTACATCGCACTCCTACGGGGGATCAACGTCGGGGGCCATACCGTGCGCATGGAGCACCTGCGCGGGCTGTTCCGCGAGGTCGGCCTCGCCGACGTTCGCTCGTACATCCAGAGCGGCAACGTCTTCTTCTCAGGCCCGTCGGCCGACCGGTCGGTTCTGGCAAGCCGCATCGCGGGGCACCTTCTCGACGCCCTCGGCTACGAGGTCCCGGTCTTTTTGCGCACACAGTCCGAGCTCGAACAGGTGGTGGCCCGCGATCCTTTCCGGAGCGTCGTCGTCACCCCCGACCTGAGGCTGTGCGTGGCATTCACCGCCGATCGAATCCCGCCACTCGACCTGCCTCTCCGCTCGGCGAAGAACGACATGGCGATCATCGATGCCTCGGACTACGAGGCCTTCATGACGTGGCGCATCGTCGACGGCAGGCCGCCGGTGTTTCAGAGCTTCCTCACCAAGGCGCTACAGACCCAGCTGACCACAAGGTTCTTCCCGACGACGGCGAAGATCCTCGAAGCGGCGAAGGGACCGAAAGGACCGACGCGTCCTGCCGACCGAGACGCCGGCACGGATTGACCACGACCACCAGCGGATCCGGTCGCCGTCCGTTTCCGCCGAGGGGCGAGGCGCGCGATCATGGCGTCGACCGGCTCCAAGTCGACGGGATCCTCCCGGCACCGCCGGGTCCAGGACGGGGCCCCGTCGACATATGGCCACGGGTGGACTCGGGTGCCGAACATCGCACCGGCCGCGGTGACGACGATGGATCCCGTGGGACGGGACGAGAAAGGGGAATCGCCGATGCGTGTCCTAGTGACCTGCGGATCAAAGCGCGGGGGCACCGAGGAGCTGGCCCAGATGGTCGCCGACGGCCTGCGCGAAGAAGGGCACGCCGTCAGCCTGTTCCGTCCGGACGAGGTCAAGCACCTCGACCATTTCGACGCTGTCGTCGTCGGCGGAGCCGTCTACGTCGGCCGTTGGCACAAGTCGTCGCGCAAGTTCGTGCGGCGCCACGCGAAGGAACTGCGGAAGCTCCCGACGTTTTTCTTCTCGAGCGGACCGCTCGACGACTCCGCGACGAAAAAGGAGATCCCGCCGGTGGCCGGGGTCAAGCGGCTGATGAAACGCGTCAACGCCCGCGGCCATGCCACCTTCGGCGGCCGGCTCTCCCCTGACGCGACCGGGTTTCCCGCCCGGTCGATGGCGAAGGAGCACTCCGGCGACTGGCGCGACCCGGCGCAGGTGGCGGCCTGGGCGAAGACCGTCGCGTCGCAGCTGAACGAATCCTGACCCTTGAACGATTCCCCGGTGACGTTCGACGTCGCGCGGCCCGAGACCATGGGCCGGGCGCATGTCTTCCTGCGGATCCTGCTTCTCGTGCTGGTGTCGTGGATCGCCGGATCCGGCACGGGAGGTGGGCTCGTCTACCTCGGGCTCCCCGTCGCCGCCGCGGTCCTCATCGCCGACAAGGGCGGTGCCCGTTATATCGCTGAAGACGGCGAGCGCATCACGAAGTTGCTCATCTTCCTCGTCGCAGTACTCGCTTATGTCGCGCTCCTGACCGACGAGCTGCCCGCAACAGGGCGCTCGACGATACGGCTCGAGATCGCGCGCTCCGGGACTCCCACCGTCGGCTCGGCACTCTGGCGGATCGTGAAGGCGATCCCGAGCGCGATCGTGCTCGGCCTGATCGGAATCGTCAGCTGGATCGTGTGGATCATCGCGGCGATCTTCGTCCTCGCCGAAGAGCGCTACCCCGAGGGACTCTGGAAGTTCCAGCGTGGCGTCGTCCGCTGGGAGGCGCGTCTGCTCGGCTATCTCGCTTCGCTCGTCGACGACTATCCGCCCTTCTCGTTCGACACCGGACCCACGGCGAGCGCCGCTTGAGGATCTCGGCGCTGAGGCATCCCGGTCGAGCGTCGCGGGATCGGCGAACCGGCCTGTAACGAGCCGCCGCGCCTAGACGACGAGGACCGCCGCCCCCTCGAACCGGTCGGCAGCAAGGTCGGCGAGCGCCTCGTCGCCCCGGTCGAACGCGTACGGCGTCGCGACGACGCGGAGGCGCGCCGCCCCGGCGATCCGGAAGAACTCCTCGCCGTCGGCCCGCGTGTTCGCCGTCACGCTGCGCAGGTTCTTCTCGTAGAAAAGTTCGGACTCGTAATCAAGGGCGGGGATCTCTGACAGGTAGATCCCCGCCACGGCGAGCGTCCCGCCGCGCTCGAGAGCACGCAGCGCCACCGGCACGATCTCGCCCGCGGGGGCGAAAAGGATCGCCGCGTCGAGCGGCTCCGGCGGCGGGTCGGCGGTCCCCTGGGCGGAGGCCGCGCCGAGCTCAAGGGCGAGCCGCCGGGCGTCTGCCGACCTCGTCATCACGTGGACCGTCGCCCCCTCATGCAATGCGACCTGGGCGGCGAGGTGCGCCGAGGCACCGAAGCCGTAGATGCCGAGGCGGCCACCTGGTGGCAGCGCGGCCCGCCGCAACGCCCGGAAGCCGATGATCCCCGCGCAGAGCAACGGCGCCGCCTCGACGTCGGTGAGGCCCGCCGGGATCTGGTAGGCGAAGCGCTCGTCGACGACCGCGTATTCGGCGTACCCGCCGTCGGCGTCCCAACCGGTGAAGGAAGGATCCCGGCACAGGTTCTCCGCGCCCCGGCGGCAGAACTCGCACGTCCCGTCCGTCCCGCGCAACCAGGCGATCCCGACCCGGTCACCGGGCGCGAAACGCGTCGCGCCAGGTCCTGAGGCCGTGACGGTGCCGACGACCTCGTGGCCGGGCACGACCCCGTGCCGACGCGGCGCGAGTTCGCCGAGGGCGAGGTGGAGATCGGTGCGGCAGACCCCACAGGCGGCGACGGCGACGAGGATCTCTCCCGGACCGGGTTCGGGAACGGGACGGTCGACGAGGCGGAGGGGGTGGCTCTCGATGGGTCCCGGTTGGTCAACGATCCACGCTCGCACGCCTCCAGTCTCGCGTGCCGCCCGCCGACTGGTCGCCCGCCGTTGGGCGATCGGCGAGGCAGAGTGCAACACTCCTCGTCGTGCAAGCCCGCGACACCACGTCGATCCCGTCACAAACGAACGGTTCCCCCGAGGGGAACCCTGATGGCTGAGCGACCGCCCGCCAGGGCCGAACGCGGGCAACCGGCCGGCTTCGGTCCGGCCCCGCCCACACCCGACCGCCACGGCGTGATGTCGGCGGTCTATGGGGCCTTCACCGTCGCGGCGCTCATCGTCGGATCGATCTTCGGCAAGATCCACACGCCCCGGGTCGAGCCGCGGGTCGTTATCTGGGTGGCGACCGCCGTCTTCGTCGTCGCCGGGATCGCGACGACGCGACGCCTCGCCCGCTGGCTGGGCCACGTCGTCGGCTCCCGCACGCAGCCCACGACGGGTCGGGTCCTGCGGCTCATCGCCTCGATCGCCGGCTACGTCATCGTGCTTTTCGGGACGCTCGGCCTCGTCTCGGTGCCGATCGACCACCTCCTCGTCGGCGGGGCGCTGACGGGTGTCGTGCTCGGCATTGCCGCCCAGCAGGTGCTCGGCAACGTCTTCGCCGGCGCGGTGCTGCTGCTCGCCCATCCATTCAGCATCGGGGACCACATCCGGGTGCGCTCCGGTGCCCTCGGCGGGGAGCTGAACGGCGTCGTTCGGGGGATGAACCTCACGTATGTGACGCTCCGCACCGACGACGGCGTCCTCAACATCCCGAACTCGGGCATGCTCGCCGCGGCGGTCGGCCCGTGGAAGAAGGTCGCCGTCACTCCGGCGGGCGAAGCGTCCGCCCAGAGCGACAAGCCCTCCACGAGCGGCGCGAAGTCGACCGGGCGCCGCTAGGCGCGACCGCGCGCTGCGCGCTCAGATCGTGTGGACCGGCGAGCCTTCCTCGACCTCGCAGCCGACGAGCCGGCACGGGATGACGGCGTCCTCGTAGAGGTGGTAGCTCGCACAGATCCGGTGGTAGCCGTCGGCGATGGTGAGCGGCGTGTCCGACGCCAGATCGCCGGCGACGAGGAGGACCGGTGAGAGGCGACGTCCTTTCTGGACCTTCTTTAGGTCTTTTTGCACGTGGAAGTTCTCGGCCGGCAACACCTCGAGGCGACTCGCCCGCAAAAGGTCCTTCGCCATCCGCCGCACGATCGGGGCCTTCTTCAACGCCTCGACGAGCGCCTCGGCGCCGGCCTCGCTCGTGACGAGCGTCAGGTAGCTCAGCGCCGCCGGGTAGTCCTGCTCCTCGGGCTCGTCCTTCCAGTGCTCCTTGCGCGCCATCGTCGCCTCCACTCCTCACTGCGCCGTCGGTCGTGCCGGGCCGCGGCTCCGTCAATTCTGACGCCCCCTGGGCCGGCGCGCGCCGGCGGATCGCCAACGCCCGACGGGGCCCGACCGTTACGGCCCGCGCCCCGCCGTAATGTCATTGGCGCATCTCGCTTCGGGCACGCCACTCCCACCGAGACGCGATGCCCGGGCGACGAGGAGCGCACGCCGCAAAGGACCACCCGATGAACACACGGCCCGTCATTGGCATCACCGCCTCCGAACAAGAGATCCCCTGGGGCGACTCGACCCGGCGCGCCGCGGTCCTCCCGGGCGAGTACCTTGCGGCGATCGAGCGGGCGGGCGCAGCCGTGCTCGTCCTCCCCGTGCAGTGTTCTGGCGCCGAGGAGCTCGTCGTCGCGGTCGACGGGATCGTGCTCTCGGGCGGGCCGGATGTTGCGCCCGACCACTACGGCGAGCTGTCCCACCCGCGCACCGGTGAGCCGAATGCGGCACGCGACACCCTCGAGCTCGCCCTCGTCGCGGCGGCGACCGAGGCCGACCTGCCGCTGCTCGCGATCTGCCGCGGCATCCAGGTTCTGAACGTCGCCCGCGGTGGAACGCTGCACCAACACCTCCCCGACGTCGTCGGTCATGAGGACCACGCCCGCAAGCCCGGCGAGTACTCACCCCACCCCGTCGAAATCCGGGCGGAGAGCCAGCTCGCGGCGATCCTTCCGACACGACTCGACGTCGCCGGTCACCACCATCAGGCGATCGCCCGCGTCGGGAAGGACCTCGACGTCGTCGCCCTCGCCGACGACGGGACGGTCGAGGCGGTCGAGGATCCGAACCGCGCCTTCATCGTCGGCGTGCAATGGCACCCCGAGGTGGGCGGCGGCGATGCGCTCTTTGACCACCTCGTCGGGGGCGCCCGGGCTCACCGGCGCGAAAGGTCCTGACCGCGACCGCCGACCGCGCCGATTTGCCCGGCGCGCATGCTCGGTTGCGCCGCGCAGGGGAGGCCGGATCGAAGGTCGCGCGCCTCCTCGCCGCCTACGACGCCGAGGTCGGCCTGGCGGTCCCGGACCCCCTGCCACCCGGCGTCGCCTACGAGTGGGACAGTCCGGTGCTGCGGTCAACCGGAGGCCGGCGCGGCTTCGTCGTCGCCGGCGACCTCACCGGGACCGACGAAGCCGAGCTCGACGACCTCATCGCCCGGCAGATCCGCCACTTCGCGACCCGCGGTGAGGAGTTGGAGTGGAAGACCTGGAGCCACGTCGGACCGGCGGTCCTCGCCGACCGCCTCGTCGCCGCCGGGTTCCGGCCCGGACCGGTCGAGACCGTCCTTTTGGCCGAGGCGGCGCCGCTCACCCGCGATCCGCCGCTCCCCGAAGGGGTCCGGCTCCGGACCGGGACGGCGGACGACCTTGCCGGGATCGCCGCGCTCTACGAGGTCGTCTGGTCCGAGGATCAGGCCGCGCACGTCGCGGCGCTCGGCAGACGCCTCGTCACCACGCCCGCGGGCCTCGACCTCGTCGTCGCCGAGCACGACGGCCGCGTCATCGGATCCGGACGGGTCGACTACGAGGGCGGCTCGCGGTTCGCGAGCCTCTGGGGCGGGTCGGTCCACCCCGACTGGCGCCATCGCGGCGTCTACCGGGCGAGCGTCGCCATACGGGCCCGGCTCGCCGTCGCGCACGGAAAGTCGGCCCTCCAAGCCGACGCCGCACCAACCAGCCGCCCGATCCTCGAGCGCCTCGGGTTCCTGGTCGCCGCCTCGACGACCCCCTACGTCTGGGTCCCGCCGGTCCCCCTCATCGGGACGGTCCTGCGTCTTGACTGTCAAGATGCTTGACTAGTTCGGGGACCACCCCGTATCCTCGGCCCATGACCGAGACACGCTCCGACGAACCCAGCATCCCCGCGCTGCTGCGGGCCGCCCGCGGCTGTTACGCCCGGGCGATCACCGCCCAGCTCGCCGCCGCCGGCATCGACGACCTCCCCCGCAGCGGCGCCTTCGTCATCGGGGGCTTGGCGATGCGGGGACGAGGCGCGATCGACCAGCTCCGTGGCCTCGGCGTCTCGAAACAGGCCGTCAGCCAGCTCATCGACTCACTCGTGCTGCGCGGCTACCTCAACCGGGAGGTCGACCCCGCCGACCGGCGCCGGATGACGATCGAGCTCACCGACCGCGGCCGCGCCGTCGCCGACGAGGTCGGCGAAGCCGTCGGACGGGTCGAGGCGGAGCTCGCCGCGATGATCACCCCGGACGAGCTCGCCGGGATGCGCGCCGGGCTGGCGGCGCTCGCCCGGATCAGGGAACGGTCCGAGCCCACCGGGTCGGCCTAGCGACCGAGGCGGGTCAGCCGACCCCGGGATCCTCCGCCTCGCCGGGCGCAATCGGAACCCGCGCCTTGTCCGCAGGGCGCGAGGGCAGCGCGGCGAGGGCCACGAGCACGCCCGCCCCGGTGACCGACGCCCCGACGATGAGAGCCGTGCGGCTCCCGGTGGCGAAAGCGTCAAGGGCGGCCCGGGTGAGCTCGGCTCCGTACGCGGGCCCGACGAGGCGGGCGACGACGGGCGCGACGCCGAGCGCGCCCCCGATCGACCCGAGGATGGAGTGCGCCGCGGCAGCCGGCAGCGGCCACCCGGCGATCGCCTGCTGCATCGCCCCCCGGTAACCGGTGGAGAGCACGCTGCCGATCACGGCGACGCCGATCGCCCCGCCGATCTGCATCGCCGTCGAGTTCGCCGCCGACCCGACGCCGGCGTCGGCCTGGGTGACGGCACCGAGCACGGAGTCGATCGCCGCCGGCACGAGCAGGCCCGCCCCGAGCCCGACAAGCAGCATCCCCGGCAGCTCGTTCGGGTAGGTCGCCGAACCCGTCGAGACGACGGCGATCTGGGCGAGCCCGCCGACGATCGCCAGAAGCCCCGTCGCGGCAATGAGCTTCGTCCCGATCATCCGCACGCCCCACGGGGAGACGAGCGCGCCGCACGCCAGGATCCCGGCGATCGGCAGGATGCGCAGGCCCGCGCCGAGCGGCGTATAGCCGAGGAAGAACTGGAGGAACTGGGTCATGATGAAAAGTCCCCCGAACAGCGCGAAGAGCCCGAGGCCGACGCTCACGATCGCGACGCTGAACCGGCGCGACCCGAAAAACCCGAGCGGCAGCATCGGGTGGTCGATCGCCCGTTCCCAGGCGACGAACCCGGCGAGGATGACGAGCCCCGCCACGCCGACGCCGAGGACCTGGCCCGAGGCCCAGCCGCGGGTCGGGCCCTCGATGATCGCCCACAGGACAAGCCCGAGCCCGACGATCGAGAGCACCGATCCAGCCGGGTCCGGCCGGTTCGGGGAGGAGCTACGCGACTCGGGGACGAAAACCAGTGTCCCGACGATGCCCAAGACGACGACCGGCACGTTGACGAAGAAGACCGACCCCCACCAGAAGCGGCTGAGGAGCAGCCCCCCGGCGACGGGGCCGATCGCGATCCCCAGCCCGATCGTGCCCGACCAGATGCCGATCGCCCGGGCGCGCGCCCGGGCCGCGCGAAGAGATCGTTCACGATCGAGAGGCCGGACGGGATCGTCATCGCCGCGCCGGCGCCCATGACGGCGCGCCAGGCGATGAGCGGGCCGACGCTCCCCGAGAAGGCCGCGCCGAGTGACCCGCCCCCGAAGACGGCGAGTCCGAGGACGAAGAACCGCTTGCGTCCGAACCGGTCGGCGAGGCTCCCGCCGACGAGGAGCAGCCCGCCGAAGGCCATCGCGTAGGCATCCACGATCCACTGCAGCTCGTCGGTCGTCGCGCCGAGGCGGCGGACGAGGGTCGGCAGCGCGACGTTGAGGATCGTGTTGTCGACGTTCACGATGAGCACGGCGATGCACAGGACGGTGAGCGCCATCCAGTGCGGTCGCGCGACCCCCGGGGCGTTCGAGGCGTCGGCTCCGCCCACCGGGTCCGTCACCTAACGCGTGGATCTTCTCGGGGGGCGGGACCGCCCGGCGACCGGCTGGCGGGTGCGGTCCGGCCGGGCGAGCCCGGCCGTCGCACGGCGCGCCGCGGGGCGCGCGGTCCCGGCGGGGACGCCGAGGAGGTCTCCGATCGTGGCGCCCATCAGATCCTCGAGCTCCGCGGAGGGGATGTCGCGCAGCAGGTCGCCGTAGACGACGAGGGTGGTGAACACCGCGCCCACCGCGCACGCCATGCGGACCCGGTCGCGGGGCGACAGATCCGGATCGCCGATGACCCGCCGCAGCTCGTCGTTGAGCTCTTCGTGCATTCCCGCGTGCTTGCGGCGGTGGAGCGCTTCGAAGGCCGACCGGTTGCGGTCGTGCATCACGAAGATCCGGCGGTTGGCGAGCATCTCGCCAACGAGCTCGCCGAGCAGCGTCGCCCAGGATTCCGCGCCCGGCGTCAGGTCGCGCAGCTCGTCGACGGCGCGCTGCCCGATCTCGTGGAGGCGCATGTGGAGCGCCATCAGGATGTCTTCTTTGCTGGCGAAGTGGTAGTAGATGGCAGCCTTGGAGAACCCGAGCTTCTCCGATATCTCGCGCAGCGACGCCCGGTCGAAACCGTCCTTGATGAACAGATCGAGCGCGACGTCGAGGATCCGGTCGCGGGTGCTCTCGCCGGCCACCCGGCGCGCGGCGGCGCCGCGCCGACCGCCGACGGGACCCGCCCTCTCGACCACGCCTACCTCCGAGTTCGACCCGCCCGGCAAGTATACAAGCTCTACTTGACGACCGGTAAGTATTTGCTTACCATGCGGTCAGTAAGTGGCGAGCGGACGGGTGGCTGGTGAACGACGACGCGATGATCGAGGTCGAGAACCTGACGAAGCGCTTCGGCGCGACCGTCGCCGTCGACGGCGTGAGCTTCGCTGTCCCCCGCGGAGCGATCATCGGGCTCCTCGGTCCCAACGGCGCCGGAAAGACGACCACCCTGCGGATCCTCACGACGCTCACGATGCCCGACGGCGGCACCGCCCGGGTCGCCGGCTTCGACGTCGTCCACGCCGCCGCCGCGGTGCGCCGGAACATCGGCGTCGCCGGCCAGGACGCGACCCTCGACGAGAACCTCACGGGACGGCAGAACCTCGTGATGGTCGCCCGGTTGAGCGGGCTCAGTCGTCGCAACGCCGTCCCGCGGGCGAGCGCGCTCCTCGAGCAGTTCGAGCTCGTCGAGGCGACGGACCGGATCCTCAAGCAATACTCCGGCGGCATGCGGCGGCGTCTCGACGTCGCGGCGACCCTCGTCGCGCGGCCACCGGTGCTCTTCTTCGACGAGCCGACGACGGGGCTCGACCCGTCGAGCCGGGCCCGCGTCTGGGGCATCATCCGCGGGCTCGTCGCCGACGGCGCGACGGTGCTTCTCACGACGCAGTACCTCGACGAGGCCGACGAGCTCGCCGACCGCATCGTCGTCATGAACCACGGCCAGCTCATCGCCGACGGCACCTCGGCCGAGCTGAAGGCCCGCACCGGCGAGGCCCGACTCGAGGTGACGCTGAACCAGGCGCACCCGGAGGCGGCCGCGGCGCTCGCGCCCTACGTCCTCGGCGACGTGCATGTCAGCCACGACGGTCGCCGGCTACGCGGTCGCGTGCGAACCGAGAACGGACTGGCGACGACAGTCGTGCGGGCCCTCGACGGCGCGCACGTCACCGTCGACGACGTCATCGTCCACCAGGCGTCGCTCGACGACGTCTTCTTCGCCCTCACCGGCCAGATGCAGAACGGATCGGACGAGCCGGGCGACCCCGCCGCGGGGCCCGAAAGCGATCGGCGATGACGGTCACGGCCCAGAGCCCACCCGCCCACCGGGTCCGCCAACCGCGGCCCCACCGGTTCCGCACTCAGCTGCGGGACGTCGTCGTCATGACCCGGCGCAATCTCGTCCACATCCGCCGCGAGCCGCTCCAGCTCTCCGACGTGACCGTCCAGCCGGCGCTTTTCACGTTGCTTTTCGTCTACATCCTCGGCGCCGGCGTCGTCCTGCCGACGGGCGGTACCTACGTCGACTTCGCCATCGCCGGCATGCTCGGCATGAACCTCGTCACCTCGTCGATGGGGACCGCCGTGGGGCTCTCCACGGACCTCAACACCGGCGTGATCGACCGCTTCCGGACCCTTCCGATGTGGCGACCGGCGATCCTCGTCGGAAGGTCCGTCACCGACCTGCTCACCTCGCTCATCTGCGCGGCGATCGTCGCTGTCACGGCGCTCGGGATCGGCTGGCGCCCCGACGCGGGATTCGGCAAGGTGATCGGCGGCTTCGCTCTCGTGCTGCTTTTCGCCTACGCCCTGTCGTGGGGGTGCGGCTGCCTCGGGCTCGTGAGCAAGGGCCCGGAGTCAGCCCAGGGCGTCGGCCTGGTGATCCTTTTCCCGGCGGCCATCGTCTCGAACGCCTTCGTGCCGACCCAGCACATGCCGGTCGTTATGCGGGCGTTCGCCGACTGGAACCCGATCAGCGTCGTCACCGACGCCTGCCGCGAGCTCTGGGGCAGCCCGAACCCGTCAGCGGCGATCCAGAACTGGCCGATGCAGCACGCACTGGTGGCCGCGTTGCTCTGGTCGTTCGCGATGATCGCCGTTTTCGCGCCGCTGGCGGTCCATCTCTTCCGGCGCCGCACGACGAACTAGCTCGGCTCCTCCGGCGGAGAGGCCGGAGGAGAGACCGACTAGCCGACGAAGGTCTCGATCTGCTTGACGAGCTTCTCCTCGACCTCGAAGTTCCAGGCCGTCTCGGCGACGTCGACGACGAGGAAGAGATCCGAGATGAGCAACGTCTCGATCGCCGCGATGCCAAGGTGCTGCAGCCACTTGCCGATGCCGACCTTGACGGTGAAGTCGTTCGGCTGACCGGTGATCGAGATCGACAGTGCGCGATCGGCGTCAATGACGTCGCGGAGGAAGCCGCCCTTTTTCGCCTGGATCACGGCGCCTTCGGAGCTCGGCGCCGACGTCTGGGTCGTGAAGCCCTCCGACTTGAGGTAGTCCTCGATCTTGGTTTGCAGACCGCTGAGGTCAGTGCCCTTGTTCTGGAACTGCTCGACCTTTTCGCCGATCATGACTCTCTCCTCGTTGCGGGGGGTTCGGGGACGGGTCCGTCCCCGACGCACACTAGCGAGCGGCTCTCCCCTTCCCCCGCGGGTTGCGCCCTTTCCCTCTGCAGCCCGCGCGCCCACGGGCGAGACGGTGGCCGGATCCGACGTGGGGGTCACGACGATTCGTCCCGGCGCTGTGGATGCTCCGCGACCATTACGCGGCGACGAACTCTGATGCGCGACGCGCCGACGAAGCTCTACGACGCCCGCCTGAGCTGGCCGCGGTCAGCCGAAGGCCCGCGCCAGGGTCGCGCCGGCGAGGCGGACCGTGTCGGGGTTGGCGTCGCCGAGGTTGAAGATCATCCCGTCGAGCCCGGCGTCGAGGTAGGCGGCGACCTGTTCGCACACCGCGTCGGGGTCCCCGCAGACGACGTAGGAACGGAAGCGCTCCTCGTCCATCTGGCGGGCGGCAGCCATCGCCCGGCCCTGGTGTTCGGCCTCGGTCGCGGTCTCGGCGACGACGAGTCCGCCGAGGCGGGTCTTCGTGATCTCGGCCGGATCACGGCCGATCTTCTCGCAGTGACGGGCGAGGACGGCCAGTTTGTGGCGGATCGTCGCCGTGTCCCCGAAGAGGTTGCAGGCGTCGGCGTACCTGGCGACGAGGGCGAGCGTGCGCCGCTCCCCGCCACCCCCGACGAGGATCGGGATACCCCCGGGTCGGACGGGTCGTGGGTAGTTGAGGGCGTGGTCGATCGTGTAGTAGCGGCCGGCGAAGCTCGGAGCGGGCTCGGTGAGCATCGCCCGGCATATCTCGAGAGCCTCGCCGAGCCGGGCCAGGCGTTCGGCGGCCGGCGGGAAGGAAAAGCCGTAGCCGGCGTGCTCGTCGTCGTTCCAGGCGGCGCCGATCCCGAGGATCGCCCGGCCGCCCGAGATGACGTCGAGCGTCGTCACGATCTTGGCGAGCAGCGCCGGGTTCCGGTACGTGACTCCGGTGACGAGCGCGCCGAGGCTCACCTTGTGAGTCCGGGCGGCGAGGCCGCCGAGCGTCGTGTAGGACTCGAGCATCGCGTTCGTGCGGGGCCCGACGCCGGGGATCTGGTAGTAGTGGTCCATCACCCACAGCGAGTCGAAGCCGGACTCCTCGGCCGCGACGGCGATCGCCGCGAGGTGCTCGAAAAGGTCCCCGTCGGCGACGCCGGCGAACGTGAAGCTCGGAACCTGCAGCCCGATGCGTGTGACGGCCATCTTTTCCTCCCGCGTCCTGTCCCGCACCGGAGGGCGCGCCTCGCGAACCTAACGCCGTCGGAACTGACCAGCACCCTCCCGGCGGGTGCGGGCGCCCCCGGCCGACAGGCCAGGCGGCCGCGCCGTTACCGTCGATCCGGGAGAAGAGGACGGGGGTGAACCGATGAGTCTGCTCGCCCTGATCGGCCTGGCGTTGGCCGCGGGCCTGCTCGGCGCTGGCCTCGCCGGACTGACGATCACGGTGTTCCTGCACCGTGGCATCACCCACGGTTCGCACCGGATGAAGCCCTCCGTCTACGCCGCCGGCCGGTGGCTCACCTACTTCACCGTCTTCATGCGCCACTGGGAGTGGAGGCGGATCCACCGCAAGCACCACCTCTACACCGACACCTGGATCGACGAGATCCGACACGACCCGCACTCGCCGATCGTCATCACCCAGCGCGAGGGCATCGACGGATACCGGCGGGTCTCCTGGCACATGGCGGCGATCTTCCACGCCGAGGCCCGCCTCCCGGACATCCAGGACGGAACCTATGACAACCCCAAGCTCGACCGTCCGCTCGACGATCTCGACCGGCGCGTCTTTTCGAAGCCCGTCCGGGGAGCTGTCGTCACCGGCCTCGTCTACGCCGCGCTCTTCGCCGCGTTCGCGCCGGCGGTCCTCGGTGTCGCCCGCACGCCGGCCTGGGAGCTCGGCTGCGTCGTCGCCGGCGTCGCCGCCCTCGGCGTCCACATCTGGGTGCTTCTGCGGTTCGGCGGCGCGATCAACTCCGACTGCCACCGCGGCAAGGTCTGGGTGGAGGGCGCCGGTTTCGCGAAGAACGTGAAGATGCTCTCCGTCCTCATCTTCGGCGAGGGCGAACACCTGACCCACCACCTCTACCCGCAGTTCGCCCGCATCAGCGCGCGCTGGGACCTCGGTTGGCGCGTGATCACGGTGCTACGGGCGCTCGGGCTCACCGAGGTCGTCGTCGACCGCGAGACCGTGCTCAGGACCCGTCAGCTCGTCAAGGAGTCCGTCGCGGCGCGAGGCTGACGCCGTGCACCGGGGGACCCAGCGCGTCGCCGATCTGCTGCGCGCCGCCGGGGTCGCCGGCGAGGTGCGCGAGTTCGGCGATTCCACCCGCACGGCCGCCCATGCCGCGGCGGCGCTCGGCTGCCCGGTCGGCGCCATCGCGAACAGCCTCATCTTCGTGGCCGACGGCGTGCCCGTCCTCATCTTCGCAAGCGGCGCGCACCGGGTCGACACGGCCCTCGTCGCCGGGGATCGCGGTTGGGCTGAGCTACGCCGGGCGGATCCCGACGAGGTGCGGGCCGCGACAGGCCAGCCGATCGGCGGCGTCGCGCCGATCGGCCACCCGACGAAGCTCGACGCGCTCATCGACACGGCGCTACGGGGATTCGGGACGATCTGGGCCTCGGCGGGAACGCCGCACTCCGTGTTCGCGACGACCTTCGCCGAGCTCGCCCGCATCGCCGATGCGAAAGAGGTCGTGGTCTCGACGGCCGCCGACCCGCCGGAACTGGCACAGCCCGCAGCGCCACCACGCTGATCCCCGCCGTCACGACCGGCGGTGGGCCAGGGAGCCCTCCCGGAACGAACCGCCCCCAGACGCGACCGAGCGCCCCCGAAGGAGCGCTCGGCGCTGAAGCGCCCGTGAAAGGCGTCTCTGACTGGTCGTCAGCATAAGCGACGCCCGGCCCGCTTGTCGAGTCCGCCTGAGCCAAAGTTGGGCCTTCGCGGACGTCCGGCGCACTTTTCGACCGACTTTGTCGACCGCGGGTAACGGCACGGTGACGGCCGGGTGACGGATCGCCGACCTGCGCCACGCCGCCGGACCAATTCCCGGAGGTCATGTGCGCAAGCCGCTGCACCATCCCGGTGTCCCGGCGCGGCCATAATCCGCACAGCATTTCAATCCATCCGACCAAAAGGGGCGCCCGATGCAGATGCCTAGATGTTCCTCCCGGAGACTGATCGGCGTCGCTGTGCTGGCGTGCGCCGCCGCGCTCGCGCCGATCACCGCGTTCGTCGGCGCCTCGCCCATCGGCCTGGCCGGCGCGGTCGCAACGCCCACCTGCACGACCTCCGGGCTCGTCATCTGGATGAACACCGAGGGCAACGGCACGGCCGGGAGCATCTATTACAACCTCGAGTTCACCAATCTCTCTGGTCACACGTGCACGATGTTCGGCTACCCCGGGGTCTCGGCGGTCAACCTCGCCGGCGCACAGCTCGGCAGCGCCGCGCACTACAGCAGCGTCGCCAAGCAGGCGGTCGTGACGATCGCCGAAGGCGCCACCACGTCGGCGGTCGTACAGATCGTCGACGTCGGCGTCTACCCGGGAACCTGTGTCCCGGCCCACGCTGCCGGGCTGCGCGTCTACCCACCGGATCAGACGACGGCGAAGTTCGTCCCGTTCCCGTTCCTCGCGTGCTCGCGCTCCGGTCCGATCGTCGTCAACGCCCGCCCGGTGGAAAAGGGCATGTCCGGTACGAACTGAGCGGAAAAGGTCCGGGTTGCGCCTCTCGCGGCGCGCTCGACGTCACCGTGTTCGGGCGACCGGCGCGACCCGTCGGGCAGATTGACGCGGCTACGCGGCCAGGGTGGTCGCGCGACGTCATGATGACAACAGCCGTCGCCGGGGCGGGACGGCGACGGCCAAGACCGGCGACTGCTACTTACACGTCCACTTGCCGACGAGGAGGATCGTCTTGCCCTTGAGCGTCGCCATCGTCGCCGAGATCGAGCCCGACTCCGCGCCGAGCGTCACCTTCCCGCTCTTCGCGTAGAAGGCGTCGGCCCCGATGACCGTCAGATCCTGGGACAGGCTCTTCGGCGACGGGATGAGCTCGGCGTACGGCTCGAGTCCAGGGGTACCCGTGAGCTTGAACGTGCCAACCTTTTTCTCGTTGACGTCGAGACTCCAGTTCTCCACGTTCTTCGTGAACCCCGAGATCGAGCCGACGAGGTCGGACACGTCCGTCAGCCCGTTCTGCTTGACGAGGTTGTTGATGCAGATGGCGATCGGGCCCGCCTTCAAGGTGCCCTTGCCCGCCCCGGTGATCGTGAAACTGGTCCCCGACGAACCACCGTGCCGCACCGAAGCGGACGCGGTGCCCGCCGCGAGGTAACCGAACGCCCCGAGGCACAGGGCGGCCACCGCGACCCGTCCGATCCTTGTTCTCAGCCCACCTACCCGACTCGTCATCCCGGCCTCCCCGGTCGCTCGCAACCCGGCGACCACGACGCATCTTGCGCGCCCGGACGCGGACGCCGCCACGCTAGCGGCTCGCCGCCCGCACTTTCCGGAGCTAGAACGGCACCGATTCGGCCAGACACCGCGAGGAGAGAGGCGGACGTGAGCGACCGAAAATCCGACTGGCGGCCCGCCGGGGGCCGTGTCGTCCTCGTCGGTCTCGGGAACATCTCCTCGGCACACCTGTCCGCGCTCGAGGCGATCCGATCGGTCAAGAGCGTCGTCGGCGTCGACCCGAGCCCCAGATCGGCCGCCACCTTCCGCGGGGCGCCGCTTCTCGTCCACCGGGAGCTACGCGACGCCCTTTCCGATCCCGCCGACCTCGTCGTCGTGGCGACCCCGACGGGGTCGCACGCCGCGGTCGTCGATGCCGTGCGGGCGTGCGACGCCGTGGTCAGCATCCTCGTCGAGAAACCCGCGGCCCAAAACCGCGCCGCCGCGCAGCGGATGCTCGCCGCGGGGTCCGGGGTCCGGGCGATCCTCCACTCGGGGTTCGCGCCCGAGGTGCTGTGGGCGGCCCGGTTCTACGGCACAGAGCGAGGTCGCCTGGGGGACGTCGTCTCGTTCGCGGCGTGGTTCGGCAGCCCCTACGCCAACGAACAGGACAGGCGCGCCGCAAGCCTCGTCGACAGCTGGCTCGACTCGGGCATCAACGTGCTGAGCGTCATCGGCCGGTTCGTCGTCCCCGCGGGCGTCCTGTCCTTCCGCCCGCTCGCCGGCCACGTGAGCACGTTCGAGGCGCGACTGCGCCTCGAACCGGGCGACGGGACGCGGGTCGGCTCGATCGTCACGACCTGGCAGGCCGCCGAGACCACCCAGTCGCTGCGGCTGCGGTTCGCCGACGGATCCGAGCTCCTCCTCGACCTCATGGCCGGCGCGGCGACGCACCTCGCCGACGGATCCGTCACCGAGATGTTCACGCGCCCCGAGGGCGGCCCGCACCTCGCCCACCAATACGCCAACTTCTACCGCGACTACTTCGGGTCAGGTGAGTGGCAGTACCCCGATGGCCAAGTCGCCGCGCTCCACGCGCTCCTCTTCTCGGCGACGGAGGGCGTCGGCTAGAGGCACCGCCAGGCGCGCGCCACCCCGGGCCGCGTCCATGGGGTCGGCCCCGATGCCGCCTCCCGTCGCCGTCCCGTGCGGGCGACGGCCGCTCCTACGCCGGCGTCGGCACCTTCTCGACCGCGTGGCCGTCCCCGTCGCCCTCGACCTCGTGGTGGTGGAGGAGATGGTGGTGACCGAGGCGGGCCTTCTGGGCTCTCGATTCCTCGTCCTCGTGGATGAACTTCTCGCCCCGCATCGCCGAGGCGATCGCGGCGATAACGCTCATCACGACGGCGAAGATGAGGATGATCGTGAGGGCGTGCTTGAACGGCGTGCCGATCAGCTGGGGGAAGAACGCCCGGCTGGTGATGAGCTTCGCCTGCCCCGCGCTCGAGATGGGCAAGGACCTTCGGTCCGAGGAGCATCTTCAACGGGTTGTAACCGAGGAAAGCGGCGAAGAGATAGCCGAGCGGCGGCGCCTTGGCGAGCATCGCCGCGACGCTCGCCGGAACCCCGTGCGCCGTCAGGCCGGCGAGCATGGCGTGGGGCACCGAGCTGTTGAGGCCCAGGATGAGCAGTGTGAAGAAAAGTCCCATGGAAAGGGGCAGGCCGGAGTTGGCGAGGGTCACGCGCATGCCCGACGCCGCGCCCCGGTGACGGGCCGGCACCGAGTTCATGATCGACGACGTGTTCGGCGCGGCGAACAACCCTCCCCCGATCCCGGTGACGAACATGACGGCGGCGAACGGCCAGTACGAGAAGTTCGCCGGGAAAAGGATCATCACCCCGTACATCGCGCCCGACAGCAACATCCCCGCCGTGGCGAACGGCCGCGCCCCGTAGCGGTCCGACAGTCGTCCCGACAGCGGCCCGGACACGACGAAGCCGATCATGAACGGCATCATGTAGATCCCCGCCCACAGCGGCGTGACCGTGAAGTTGTAGCCGTGCTCCGGCAGCCAGATGCCCTGGAACCAGATCATCAGCATGAACTGGAAGCCGCCCCGGCCGACCGAGCCCAAGAATCCGGCCGCGTTCCCGGCGGAGAACGCCCGGATCCGGAACAGCGACAACCGGAAGAGCGGCGCTTCCACCTTCGTCTCGACGTAAAGGAACAGGCCGAGCAGCGCGATGCCCCCGAAGATCATCTCCAAAACGAACGGGTCGCCCCAGCCCGTCAGCGAGTGGCCGTAGGGCTTGATGGCATAGGTGAAGCCGGTCAGCACCATCGCCAGGCCGCCGGCGAAGGCGATGTTGCCCAGCCAGTCGATCCGGGCGGGGATGCGGATCCCGATCTCTTTCAGCTTCAGATACGCCCAGATCGTGCCGAAGACCCCGATCGGCACGTTGGCGAGGAACACCCAGCGCCAGCCGACCTGGGAGAGCAGACCGCCAACGATGATGCCGAGGAACGAGCCGAGGATCGCGGCGACCATGTTCGTACCCAACGCGAAACCCAGCTGTTCCGCCGGGAAGGCGTCGGTGATGATGGCGGCCGAGTTCGCCATGAGGAGCGCCCCGCCGATCGCCTGGAACATCCGCAGGATGATGAGCTCCAGGGCCCCGTCCGATCCGGTGCTCCACACGAGTGAGAGCAGGATCGCGCCGAGCGTGAACCAGGCGAAGCCGAGGTTGTACATCTTCACCCGTCCGAAGATGTCTCCGATGCGGCCGACCGTCACCACGACAGCGGCCATCACGAGCATGTAGCCCATCAAGATCCAGAGCAGATACGGGAAGTTCGCGCCGACGAGCGGGTCGAGATGGATGCCCCGGAAGATCACGGGCAGGGCGATCATCAAGCTCGTGGCGTTCGTCGTCGCCAGCAGTACGCCGACGGTCGTGTTCGAGAGGACCACCCACTTGTAGCGCGGTCCGACGATCGGCGGCTTCGCCGACGTAGTTGCCGTCACCGGTTCACTCCCTTCAGCGGGCGGCGTCGCCTGCCCGTGTCACTGGCCATCTGTTGCGTCGTTGCCTTCGGCGTTTCGAGGGCGCGTTCGGCGGCGAGCGTCTCGATGACGGCGACGGCGCGCTCGAGCGCCCTGCGGTCCGACTCGTTCAGGGCGTCGAGCCGCCCGGCGAGCCAGGCCGTTCCGATCCGGTCACGCTTGTCGAGAAGCTCGGCACCCGCCGCGGTGGCGACGAGGATGATCCCCCGCCGGTCCTCCGGATTCGCCCGCCGCGCGATGAGACCCGCCTCCTCGAGCTTGTCGGCAAGGCGCGTCGCCGCCGGCGAGGGCAGGCCCTCGATCTCGGCGAGCTGGCCGACGCTCAAGGGACCCGACTGGACCACCGTGGCGAGCGCGGAAAGTTTGGCGATCGTGAGGTCCGAGGGGTCACGGCGGCGGATCTGGCGACTGAGGCGGATCATCGATACCCGTAACCGCCCCGCCAGGAGATACGTCGCCGCCGAGGGCCGACGCAGCACGCCCACGCCGAGTCGTCCTATCGGCATGCCGTCACGCACCGGCGATCGGAAGGGCGCGATCAGCGCCCCCGCGAGTCGGCCAGATTCCCAAATCGATCATTGCCACTGATATTAGATACCAAAAGCACCGATTCCCGACATGTCACCCCGGATCCCCAAAAAAGGGTCCTTTGGCCCACTCGCGGCCCAGCGCACAGTTCGGGCCGTGCGCGCCGAGCGAGCGCGAGGCAATAGTGATCCCGTTCACTTACGGGGAGGGCCGATGAGAACGATGTGCCGTTGCGCGGCGGTTCTCGCCGTCGTCGCGGCCGGGTTCGTGGCCGTCGGACCCCGCGCCGGGGCCGGGGCCGGGGGAACCGGCACGCTGCAACTCCTCGTCGAGCCGCAGGCGGGAATGGGGCCGATCGACCAGTACCTGCGCGCGGCTCGCCACAGCGTGGACCTCGAGATGTACGAGCTCGAGGACCCGGTCGTCGAGTCGATCTTGGCAGCCGACGCCGCCCGCGGCGTCCGGGTCCGGGTCATCCTCGACGAGGCCTACGTCGGAAGCGAGAACTCGGCCGCCTTCTCCTACCTCGCCGCCCACTACGTCGCCGTGCGCTGGGCGCCGGCGCGCTTCGACCTCG
The DNA here is from genome assembly GCA_963785415.1 of uncultured Acidimicrobiaceae bacterium. Classification (GTDB taxonomy): domain Bacteria; phylum Actinomycetota; class Acidimicrobiia; order Acidimicrobiales; family Bog-793; genus Bog-793. The sequence continues at coordinate 15,414 of CAWAVB010000001.1, read as the reverse complement.
ACCACGAGAAGGCGGCTGTCATCGACGACGCGACGGCACTCGTCATGACGATGAACTTCACCGCCCGCTACTACACGGACACCCGCGACGTCGTCGTCCTCGACACCCAGCACTCCGACGTGGCCGCGATCGAGTCGACCTTCGACGCCGACTGGTCCCGCGGCGGCGCGGGGACTGCGCCAACCGGCGCGGACCTGCTGTGGAGCCCGGAGTCCGAGGAAGCCCTCGTCGGGCTCATCGACTCGGCAAGGGACTCGGTCGACGTCGAAAACGAAGAGATGGGCGACGCCGACGTCACCGCCGCGCTCACCGCCGCGGCGCGCCGGGGCGTGCACGTCGTCGTCGTCATGACCGCGGACTCCGAGTGGGACGGTGCCCTCGACGAGTTGAGCCAGGCCGGCGCCGAGGTCCGCACCTACCCGGACACCCCGTCCGCCCTGTACATCCACGCCAAGATCGTCGTCGTCGACGCCGGAAAGGCGGACGAACGCGCCTTCGTCGGATCGGAGAATTTCTCGGTGGCCTCGCTCGTTTTCAACCGGGAGCTCGGCATCGTTACCGCGCGCCCGGGTGTCGTCGAGGCGCTCGCGCACCTCGTCGCCGCCGACGCTGCAGGTGGAGAGGTCTGGCGGTAGAAGCGGACCAACGGGCGGGAACTTCCGGCGCAGCATGCGCAACTATCTCGGCATCGCCGGTCGGTCCGGACTCCGGACCCGGTTAGCCTGACCGGGTTCGAAGTGGACGGCGCGCGAGGACCCCGGTTCAGCACTCTGGGTCCCCCGGTCGACATCAACCACTTCCTGAGCGCACAGACGGAGCAATGGCAAGGCGACTGGCGGCGCCGAGACGAGATCGGACAAGGCCCGAGGAGTCGGCGCGCGCCTCGGCGGGGATCCGCGAGATCAGCGCCGCCGACTTCGAGGCGATCTTCCGGTTCAGCATGGATGGCGTCATGCTGACCATCCCCGACGGGCGGATCCTCACAGCGAACCGAGCCGCCTGCGAGATGTTGCGTCTCACCGAGGACGAGATCCTGCGACGCGGCCGCCAGGGCCTCGCCGACCCCTCCGACGGCGGTTGGGCGCGCGCCGTCGCCGAGCGTGAGCGCAACGGCCAGGTCCGCGCCGAGCTCTCGTTCATCCGCGGCGACGGAACGACCTTTGTCGCCGAAGTGTCCTCGAACGTGTTCGTCAACGCCGACGGGGAGCAGCGGGTCTGCATCGTGTTCCAGGACATCACGGACCGGGTCGGCCAGCGCGAGGCTCAGGACCGGCTCGTCGAGGAGCTCCGCGCGCTCTCGATGGTCGATGAGCTGACCGGGATCCGCAGCCGTCGCGGTCTCGAAAGCGGCGCCGGGGCCCTGCTCGCCATCGCCGACCGCCAGCACGAGGTGATCCAGGTCCTTTTCATCGACATCGACGACCTGAAGGAGATCAACGACACCCGCGGCCACCTCGCCGGGGACGAGGCCATCCGGGCCGTCGCCGGGGCGCTGCAGCGCAGCGTGCGCGCGACCGACCTCGTGGCAAGGGTCGGGGGGGACGAGTTCGTCGTCCTGCTCCTCGACACCGGCGAGTCATCCGGCGATTTCGTCAGTCAGCGGATCGTCTGGGAGCTGGAGCAATCAGCCGTCCCCGGGCCCGGATCCGTCAGCGTGAGCGTCGGCTGGGCCGAGCGCGAGCCGGGATCGGAACGCTCGCTGGCGGACCTCCTCGCGGAGGCCGACCGGCTCATGTACGCCAGCCGGGCCGAGCGCCGCAACCACCGAGCGGACGAGCTGCCCGAGGTCGGCTAACCGTCCGGGTCCCGCGACCCGCGCCGAGCCTGTGCGACACCGCGCCTCGGCGACGATCGAGTCGCGACCTCAGTCCGACCAGGCGCTCCCGTTCCAGGACTCCTCGAGCACCCGACCCGCGCCCGCGTGGGCCGAGTTGTCGTACTCGCCGACCGCTTCGCACCGGGTCGTCGCGACGCAGGACACGCCGTAGAGGTAGGAAGCGGGCAGGCCCGGGTTCGGCACGACCGACCAGGCAGTCCCGTTCCACGAGTCGACCATCGAGACAAAGACGCCCGCGCGGTCCGCGTACTCGCCGACCGCCTGGCACGACTTCGAGGCGACACAGGCGACGCCGTAGAGCAAGGCGTGGGAGGGGTTCGGATTCGCCACGACTGACCAGGCCGATCCGTCCCAGGACTCGGTGAGGGTCCCTGGGGGCGTGCTGGCGCCGCTGCCGGTGCCGGTGCTGAAGTTGCCGACGGCGACACACGACCGGGTCGAGGAACAGGACACCGCGGCAAAGCCGCCGTAGGACCCCGGCGTCGGGCTCGCGACGATCGACCAGGCGGAGCCGTCCCAGGACTCGACGAGTGTCTTGCTGGAATCGTTGCCGACGGCCACGCAGAATCTGGCGGTGACGCAGGAAACGCCGTCGAGCGAGTTCCTTTCCGTCCCCCGGTCCGGGCTCGGCACGACCGACCAGGCGGAGCCGTTCCACGACTCGATCAAGGTCGAATTGCCGTAACCGCCGACGGCCACACAGAAGTGCGCGGAGACGCAGGATAGGCCCAACAGGGTGATATCGGCGGGCCCGGGACTCGGGCCCGGCACGACCGACCAGTCAGCTCCGTTCCACGACTCGAACAGGGCATGGTGGCCGGAGGCGTCGATGTAGGAACCGCCGGCCATGCAGGCGTTGGCCGAGGGGCAGGACACGCCGAAAAGGGAGCTGCTGATCCCGAGATCCGGGCTCGGGACGACGGACCATGCTGTGCCGTTCCAGGACTCGATCAGCGTCTTGTCGCCGCGGTAGCCGACCGCGACGCACGACTTGGCCGACACGCAGCTCACGCCGTTGAGGGTGCCCGAGGAAAGACGGGTACCCGTCGGTGTGGCGCCTCCCGCGGCGGCGGACGTCAGGGGACCGGCTGCCAAACCAAGTCCGACCACGAGGGCGAGCAGCGCGCCGGCAATCCTCAGGCATTCACGTCGGACGGGCTTCCGCGCTCTCAAAGCGCTCATCGTGCCCCCTGTGCGGATCGATGCCGCACTCGGTGCGCCAACATCGTCTGCCGGACATGCCAGTCTCGGGATGTCCCGGCCGATACACGCTGGCCAGGGTTATTTTACTCCTGCGTCCCGATGCTGGTTGGGCGGCCGCGAGCTCGCGTCTCGGTCTCGACTAGCCCAGAAACTGGCCGGTCGGAGGAATCGGGAGCAATCTTCCACCAGCCCCTATGACGCAGTTCACGTGGGATCCCGAGGACTACGAGAAGCACTCCGCCCAGCAACAGCACTGGGCGCGGGAACTCGTCGAGAAGCTCCAGCTCGCAGGCGATGAATCCGTCCTCGACATCGGCTGCGGCGACGGCAAGGTGACGGCCGAGATCGCTTCCCGGGTCCCTGAAGGCCGCGTCCTCGGCATCGATTCGTCCGCGGACATGGTGAGGCGGGCGGGCGCGCTCTACTCGCCGGTCCATCCCAATCTCCGTTTCGAGGTCGGGAACGCGTCGCATCTCGAATACGACGGCGAGTTCTCGGTCGTCTTCTCCAACGCCGCGTTGCACTGGGTGCGCGATCAGCGGCCCGTGCTGCGCGGCATCGCGCGGAGTCTTCGCGGCAAGGGCCGGGTGCTCGTCCAGATGGGCGGGAAGGGGAATGCCGCGGACGTGGTCGCCGTTCTGGACGAGGTGACCGCGCTCCCCCGCTGGCGCGGGTACTTCGTCGGCTTCGTTTTCCCATTCGGCTTCTACGACCCCGAGAGGTACCGGCCCTGGCTCGCGGAATCGTCGCTGCGACCGATCCGCGTCGAACTCGTGCCGAAGGACATGGTGCACACCGGTCGCGACGGTCTCGCCGGTTGGCTGCGCACCACCTGGATGCCGTATTTGGAGCGTGTGCCCAACGAGATGCGGCCCGAGCTCGTGGGCGTCGTCCTCGACGCCTATCTCGCCAGGCATCCCCTGGACGAAGATGGCAACGCCCACGTGAGAATGGTGAGGCTCGAGGTGGAGGCCGTGAAGACCGGGGCGGTCTGAGCGGTCCCGCCCGGGGGTTCCGAGAATCGAGACGGAAGGCGGACAAGATGGCCCTGCATCGCGCGATGGCAAACCCCCATCGGGTCGGCCGACAGACCAACCCGATGCACACCCTCGACGACCCGGCGCTCGCCGAGGAACTCGTCGTCCCCACCCATCGCCTCGGTGACCGGCCGATCCCCGCCGAGACCGCTTACCAGCTCGTCCACGACGAGCTCTTGCTCGATGGCAACGCCCGGTTGAACCTGGCCACGTTCGTCACCACCTGGATGGAGGCTCCCGCGGCACGGCTCATGGCCGAGTGCGCCGAGAAAAACATGATCGACAAGGACGAGTACCCCCAGACCGCCGAGCTCGAGCGGCGCTGCGTGAGCATCCTGGCCAATCTCTGGAAGGCGCCCGACCCCGACCAGGCGCTCGGCTGCTCGACGACCGGTTCGTCGGAAGCGTGCATGCTCGCCGGGCTCGCCCTGAAGAGGCGCTGGACCCGGCGCCGCGAGGCCGCCGGGAAACCCGCCGACCGACCCAACCTCGTGATGGGCGCCAACGTCCAGGTCTGCTGGGAGAAGTTCTGCAACTACTGGGAGGTCGAGGCCCGCACGGTCCCGATGGAAGGCGACCGCTATCACCTCTCGGCCGAGGAAGCCGTCGCCCGCTGCGACGAGCGCACGATCGGCGTCGTCGCCGTCCTCGGCTCGACCTTCGACGGGAGCTACGAGCCCGTCGTCGAGATCTCGGCCGGCCTCGACGAGCTCCAAGCCCGCGCGGGGCTTGACATCTCGGTCCACGTCGACGGGGCGTCCGGCGCCATGATCGCCCCCTTCCTCGACGGTGACCTCGTCTGGGACTTCCGCCTTCCCCGGGTGGCCTCGATCAACACCTCGGGGCACAAGTACGGGCTCGTCTATCCCGGGGTCGGGTGGGTCGTGTGGCGGGATCACGAGGCGCTTCCCGCCGAGCTCGTGTTCAACGTCAACTATCTCGGCGGAAACATGCCGACCTTCGCGCTCAACTTCTCCCGGCCGGGAGCCGAGGTCGTGGCCCAGTACTACACGTTCCTCCGGCTCGGCTTCACCGGCTTCCGCACCGTCCAGCAGGCCTCACGCGACATCGCGATGGAGCTCGCCGAGCGGATCGGTGAGCTCGGTCCCTTCCAACTCCTTACGCGCGGTGACGAGTTGCCGGTGTTCGCCTTCACGACGAAGTCGGGTATCTCGACTTTCAACGTCTTCGACGTCTCGCGCCGGCTCCGGGAGCGCGGCTGGCTCGTGCCGGCCTACACGTTCCCCGAGAACCGCCAGGACCTGAGTGTCGTCCGTGTCGTCGTCCGCAACGGGTTCTCCCGGGACCTCGCGTCCCTCTTCGTCGAGGACCTCAGTCGGCTGCTCCCCGAGCTCGAGCGCCAATCGGGCCCCCTCCAGAGTTCCGAGACGGCCGCCGCGTTCCACCACTGATGCGCCGGCACCGGCCCAGAACGGGACACACGACAAGCTTGCCGCAGTTCGCGTCCGTCACGAGCGGGGGCGGCCGTCACGAGCGGGGGCGGCCGTCCCGGCCGCGCCAATCCGGCAAGTCGCGCGAGTCGCCCGGGATCAACGCCCAATTCCGCGCGACCGGATCCGGCCGGTGATGGCCGTGCGGGCCGCCGGTCCGCGTCGCGACCGAGCGATCGTCAGGGGACGACCGCCCCAGGGTCGTCCTCCCGGAGTCGCTTCCGCATCGTTCACAGGGATCCCCGCGTCGAGCCATCAGGGAAACCACAGACAACGGCGGCAAACTTTGCGAGTAACGCGTCGCAGGGAGGCCCAACGAACATGAACGATCACGAGGAACCGTCCTCCGAGCCGACCATGCCGCTCGAACGGGTCCCACTGGGCGCGGGAGCGCCGCCGGACCATGATGCTGTCGGCACCACGCCCCCGGCCAAACCACGCGCCGACCAGTCCAAGCGCCTGCTCGCCAACCGAACCACCGGTTGGGTGACCGCCGGTGTACTGGCGTGCGCCGTCGTCGGACTGTCGGTCGCCTTGGCCACGACGTCGTCATCGCCCACGGCTGCGTTCCGGAACGGTGTCACGGCACCAGGTCGGTTCGGCGGCGCGCCGACGCCGGGTCGCTCCTATTCCGGTGGCGGACCCTTCGCCGGGAGGTTCGGTCCCGGCGCGGGTGGAGTGAGCGGCACGGTCGACAGCGTCTCCGCCTCGAAGTTCACGATGACAACGAGCACCGGCAAGAAGTTCACCGTGGACGAGCAGTCCTCCACGACCTATCGCACGGGGACGGGCTCGGCCTCTGCCAGTGCGGTCACCCACGGCGCCCACGTCATCGTCGTCGGCTCGACGAGCGGGTCGACGATAAAAGCGACGCAGGTCGTCGTCCTTCCGGCGGGCGGTGGCTACTTCGGCTTCCCCGGGCCGACGCCGGCGGTGTGACCTCGAGGATCCGACCCCCGGTCGCGCCCGACACCCTCGCTCGCGGCAGGTGACCGGCGGGGCGGGGCCCTCACGACGACCGGCGGCGGAACACCCCGTCACAGACCGGTAGGTCTGTGACGCAGGACGCGACAGAGGCAACGCCCGACGACACCCGGACCGCACCGTCCTCGTGGGTTGCCGACGGCACGTGCCGCGAAAGCTTCACCCGATTCAGCCGGCGAGGAAGCTGAAGCGCACCTTGCGGCGGGGATTGTCCCGATTCGTGTCGACGAGGACGAGGCGTTGCCAGATCCCGAGCAAAGGACGCCCGTCGGCTACCGGGATCGACACCGAAGGGCTGATGAAACAGGGAACGACGTGGTCGCGCCCGTGCCCCTCCGAGCCGTGCCGGTGTCGGTAGGGTCCCGTGGTCGGCAGGAGGCCCTCGATCGCCTGGGCGAGATCGGCCTCGCTCCCCGAGCCCGTCTCCATCAGCGCGACGCCTGCCGTGGCGTGTAGCACGAAGACGTTCACCAGGCCGTCGCCCCGTCCACGACAGAATCGCTCGAGCTGGTCGGTGAGCTCGGTCACGACCTCTGATCCGCTCACGACTTGGATCTCTTCGGATTCCATGCCGATATCTTGTACCCCTTTGCGGAGCGCCTAACGTTCGGTTGATGGAGAAACGTCGGCTGGGCAAGACCGAGTGGGACGCGAGCGTCATCGGTTTCGGCGGCTGGGCGATCGGCGCGGACTGGGGGGAGACCGACGACGACACCTCGCGGGCGGCACTGCGGGAAGCGGTCGCCGCGGGCGTGAACTTCTTCGACACGGCCGACGTCTACGGAGACGGACGCAGCGAGCGCCTGCTGGCCGAGTTGCGCAGGGAGCTCTCCGAGCCGATCTTCGTCGCCACGAAGGCCGGGCGTCGTGCACCCGAGCAGCGCGTCGAGCACTACCGACCGGAGAATCTCGTCGCCTGGATCGACCGGAGCCGGGAGAACCTGGAAACCGAGACCCTGGATCTCGTCCAGCTGCACTGCCCCCCGACCGACCTCTACTACCACCCCGAGGTGTTCGCCGCCCTCGACGACCTCGTGACGCAAGGTGCGATCGCCCATTACGGGGTCAGCGTCGAGAGGGTGGAGGAAGCCCTGAAGGCGCTCGACTACCCCGGTGTGGCGACGGTGCAGATCATCTACAACATCTTCCGCCAGCGCCCGGCCGCGAGGTTCCTCGCCGCCGCACGGGACACCGGCGTTGGGGTGATCGTCCGCGTGCCGCTCGCCTCGGGATTGCTGACTGGCAAGATGACGCCCGATACGAAGTTCGCGGCGAACGATCACCGGAACTACAACCGGCACGGCGAGGCGTTCGACGTCGGCGAGACGTTCGCGGGCGTCGACCTGCGGACCGGCCTCGCCGCCGTTGAAGAGCTGCGCGCGCTTGTGCCGCCCGGTCAGTCGATGGCCACGTTCGCCCTGCGCTTCTGCCTGTCGGACCCAGCAGTCTCGACCGTGATCCCTGGCGCGAAGAACCCCAACCAGGCGCGGCAGAACGCCGCGGCAGGCGACCTCGGGCCGCTCGATGCAACTACCCTCGAGCGACTCGCAGAGATCTACCGGGAGCGCATCGCTCCCGAGGTCCACCATCGCTGGTGAGTTCGCCCGCTTCGCCACGGCCGCACAGTGCCGTTGGAGCTTGACCCGCTAGCCCGGACATGGAACGAGTCGAGCCCGCCGACGAGCCTTTCCGGCGAAGACACGCGACGAACTGCAGTCCCGGGGAGGCACCGGAGGACGCCGCGTCATTCACCTTTCCTGCGGGCGAACACCAGGGTGTCAATCGCCTGACGAAGGCCGGTTTCCGTGTCGAGCGTCCGGATGACGTGCTCGGCGCGAAGCACCTCGACGTCGCGCAACCAGTTCCCGACGTCGTCAGGTTCGTAGAGGACGTCGGGGTCCTGCGGCCCACCGGTCCCATCGGTCAGGTTCGCCCGGGCGTGGCCGACCACGAGGAGGGATCCCCCCGGGGCGAGCGCTCTGCATCCGCTCGCCACCACCTCGGCCATCTCGCGGGCGGGAAGTTGCAAATAGGAAAGGAGGACGAAGTCAACATACGCGGCCTGGGGTTTGAACGTGACGACGTCGGCGCACCGCCATTCGACGGCGACGCCGGCCGATTCGCCCAGTCGTCGCGCTTTCTCGATCGCGACGGCGGAAAAATCAACTCCGGTGACCGTCCATCCTTGTCGGGCAAGCCAGATGGCGTTACGTCCTTCTCCGCAGGCGAGATCGAGCGCCCGTCCGGCTGGTAGTTCGCGGGCGATCTCCTCGACGAATCGGTTGGGACCCTCCGACCACACGAGATCGGCTTGGTCGTATCGCTGGTCCCAGTCCTGCGAATCCATCGGCTTCTCCTATTCAACGCGGCAGATCCCGTGCGGCACTCGTCGCCGCGCGTACCTCATCACCCGGGTGCCACAACAGGGACTTGACTTCCTGTGTCGTTGCGGGCACCAGTCCCTCAAGCCGCCCAGATCCGTCTACGTCGTCCGAAGTCCACAGTAGAGCGGGACGCGACGGCGCGACCCGCCGGTGGCCAGGGCAGGGTGGACGAATTCATCCCCGCTGGAGGGACACGGCGATCGTCCCCGGCCCAAGATGCGCGCCGGCAACTGGACCCATGTAGGCGGTGATGGTCTTCTCCGTGGGGAAGATGGGCTCTAGCAGAGCGAGGAAGGCGTCGACGTCTTCTGCATCGGCGTGGGTGATGGCGAGTCTCCGGATGGGAAGCGCAGCAGCCACTCTGTCCGCGAGGTAGCGGAGGGATTTCGCGCGCGTGCGTTGACGCGACTCACCTTCGATGACGCCGTTCCTCAATTCGACGATCGGTTTGATCGAGAGCAACGAGCCCAAAAGGGCCTGCGCGGAGCCGATGCGGCCACCTCGGCGGAGGTATTCGAGACTATCCACTCTCCCGAAAGCCTGAAGGCGCGCAATCTCGGCGCTCACCGCGTCAGAGAGCGCATCGAGGTTGTTAATCCCGCGCGCTCTCTCTGCGGCGTCCAACGCCAATAACCCCTCGCCCATCGTCCCAAAGCGCGAATCGATGACGCGAACCGGGATGTCTCCCTTTGCTTCGTTTGCTCCCGAGCACGCTGCCTGAAAAGTGGCGGACAGCGAAGACGAGAGCGTCACGCAGCAGACCCCGTCAAAGCCCTCGTCGCGAGCACGAATGAAGGCTTGCTTAAACGCGCCGGGAGAGGGTGCCGCCGTCTTGGCGATGGCGCCGGTGGCACGCACGCGGCGCCAGAACTCCTCTGGGGTGGCCCTGGTGAGATCCTCGGCACCGAGTCGAACGTCGAGTGGTACCACGTCGATGTTGAAAGCAACGAGGAGATCACTCGGGATGTCGCTCATGCTGTCGGTCACGACCTTGATACCGGCCACCGATTACCTCTGCATCGTGCCTTAGGGCCCTGTAAACACCGGCCCAATCCAATAGCGCCTACCGGTCGAAAACGGTGGCGGGATGGTCAGAAGTTACTTGCTAGCTGGTGCCTGGGCCACGGTCCCGGTGGGCTGGTTGGGCACGCCGTCACGGACTCCTGACGGTTCCCCGCCTGGCCTATCGTGACCGGGCCTTGGCGTCCCGGAGTCGGTAGCTCTGGCCCTTGGTCTCAGCGATCCGGCAGCGGTGGGTGAGCCGATCGAGGGTGGCCCCGATGACACGCTCGGAGTTCAAGACCTTGTCCAGGACTCCAAGGGGAGGTTGCTCGTGACCGCCAGAGTTCGGGATCGTCCCTTGAAGCGTGGGGTTGGTGTCGGAGAGGGGACTTGAACCCCTACGCCCCTGCGGGCACCAGCCCCTCAAGTTGACCGGTGGCGTCTGCCCAGTTCCCCCAGATGTGCCGCGAGGCCCTGATTAGGGATTGTTGGTCGTCTCGATCTACTCCGTGCCCCTCCGTCCGCTGGGAACGACAAGGTTCGTGTCCAACCTCGTGTCCACCCTGAGGCACCGGCCTCACAGGCTGGTGCCTTCTGCACGGCTGAGCTTTGAACCCCGAATCTCTTGACTGCCAGTCACTGAACCACGGCCTTCTCCCCGTCTCGGCCGAGAATCAGCCGTTTCGGCTCGCGAACCATGACCTATCTTTGTCATTTCTGCTGATCAATCCGTGCCGAAGATCAGGGCTCTATTGACAGCCACAATTACTCTCATTGCGTGACCTCATCTCGACCCTCAGTTCGTCGCGGCCGATCGGACCAGACTCATCTCCCGCGCCCAGGCAAACGAGTCGCTCCGCCGTCAAAACCTCCCTCCGACGGGTACGGTGCACGGACCGAACCGGCCAAGTCAGATACCCCTCTGCGAGGTGAGAACGATTCGCGAGAAGAACTCGTGCGTCTGTGCATGCACAACCTGCTCGACAATTCCAGCGAGCGCGTCTACTTCAAAGATCTCGACAGTCGTTTCCTGCTTTTGAGCCACGGGTACATGCTCGACGACGCCCCGGGGTTGTCCGAGTCAGATCTCCTCGGCAAGACGGACTTCGATATCTTCAGCGAGCCCCACGCCATTGCCGCCTTCGAGGACGAGCAACGCATCATCCGAACCGGCGAACCGATCCTCGGAAAGATCGAGCGCGAGACCTTCCGCGACCGTCCGGACGCCTGGGTGCAGTCCAGCAAGCTTGCCCTTCGAGACGACGACGGCACCATCATCGGCACCTTTGGCATGTCGCGGGACGTAACCGCCCAGGTCGAGGCGGAGCAGGCCCTCACCTACCAGGCGCTGCACGACCCGGTGACGGGCTTGGCCAACCGGACCGCGCTTCAAGACCGGCTCTCCCAGGCTCTCCTGGCCCTGGAGCGCCGCCCCGGTCGCATCGCCCTCCTGCTCATCGACCTCGACGACTTCAAGGCGATCAACGACGCCGTGGGACATGAGGCCGGCGACAAGGTGCTCGTCGAGGTCGCCCGGAGGCTCTCGCACGCTATGCGGAGGGCCGACACGGTCGCCTGCTTCGGCGGCGATGAGTTCGTGGTGTTCTGCACCTTGCGCGACAGCGACGACCCTCGCCTGTTCGGCGAGCGGGTCGTGAGAGCGATCGGCCAGCCCATCACCAAGCACGGCCTCGACCTCACGGTGACCGCCAGCGTCGGGGTCGTCGTCACCAGTGATCCGACCACGGGGTCCGGCGAACTCCTGGAGGACGCCGATATCGCCATGTACCGGGCCAAGGAGGCGGGAAAGAACTGCTTCCGGGTCTTCACCCCTTCACACCCCGCCGAAGTGGCCACCAATCACCTGCTCGAGAACGAGCTCCGACACGCCCTCGACGCCTCGGAGCTGTTCCTCCTGTACCAGCCGGTGTTCTCCATCAAGAACGGCTCCCTGTGCGGCGTAGAAGCACTGGTCCGCTGGCGCCACCCGACGCGGGGAATCGTGTCCCCGGTGGAGTTCATCCCTCTCGCCGAGGAACTCGAGCTCATCGGGAGGGTCGACGACTTCGTGCTCGACGAAGCCTGTCGCCAACTCGCCACATGGCTGGGAGAAGGCGGCTGGCCGGACGACTTCACCATGGCGGTGAACATCTCGGGCCTGGAGCTCGACGATCCGGCCTTCCCCGATCACGTCGCCAAAGTGATCGCCGAGCATGGCCTCGACCCGTCACGGCTGTGCCTGGAGATTACCGAGACCAGCTGGATAGCCGACGACAGCGACGTCGAAGCGATGCTCCCCGCGCTGTCGGCTCTCGGTGTTCGCCTCGCCCTCGACGACTTCGGCACCGGGTACTCGACCCTCCTGCGCCTTCAGCATCTCCAGGTCGACATCTTGAAGATCGACCGCAGCTTCGTCGAGCACCTCGGACGCAGTGCCCGTGATCGCCAGATCGTCGCCGCCGTCATCGCGATGGCCCACGCACTAGAGATGTCGGTGGTGGCCGAAGGCATCGAAACCAACGAACAGCTGGACGAACTGGCCTCGCTCGGCTGTGACGTGGCCCAGGGCTTTCTCTTCGCCCATCCGCTTCCGGCGGAAACCGTCGCCGAGCTCAGGCGTGGCCGATCAGTTCACCGCGGACGTCAGTCGACGCCGCCCAAGGTAGCTGTCGCCTGAACGAGCCGAACCGCCGGAGCATCAGGCCGAGCGCCATCCCGACGCTCGGCATCGCTGGAGTCGTCGGTTTATGAGCCCCATCCGAAGGGTCCATCGCCTCGGGCCTGGTGACACCGAGTCTTCTCAGTTGGTGATCTAGCTCGCAATCTACTGATTCGGATGCCGGGGCTGGTACTTCCTTCTGACAGCCCGCGTCTGCAAAGTGGGGACAGAGTAGGGATGCGATTCACGGATGTGGCCAAGTCGGTGCCGTCGTCCGAGAGCAGTCGGCCTCTCAATTCCCGACAGGACGTCCCGGGGCCCGCGGGCACTTCTCTGACTGGGACAAGGCCGGTCCCGGCACGTTCACGACCCCGAACTGTTCCGGCGGGAGATCCTGCCAAGGCTCGGGGCATGTCGCGACGCAGGATGCGAAACTCGTCACTGATGGAGATCGGCGCGGTCGTATTCGACCTCGGCGGTGTGCTCGTCGATGTGGACTACCGCTACCTGTATCGGCAGTTGCTCCCATCGGAGGAAGCTGTCGACGAGTTCCTTGCCACAATCTGCACCCCGGAGTGGCAGGAGCATCATGATCGCGGAAGGCCAATGGCAGAGGGCGTCGCCGAACTCGTCTTGGCCTACCCTGAGCATGCCGAGCTGATCAGGGCATGGGATCGGCGCTTCGCAGAGTTCTGGGGTGGCCAGATATCTGGATCGGTAGAGGTACTCACCGAGTTGCGCGAGAAACGGGTGCCGCTCTACATCCTCACAAACTGGCCCGCAGAGAAGTTCCCCGTCGCCCGCGAGCGCTTTGCGTTCATCGAATGGTTCGATGGTGTGCTCGTATCCGGCGAGGTCGGCGTCACCAAGCCGGACCCGGCCATCTTCGAACTGCTCTGTCGACGATTCGACCTGCAGCCGGAGAGAACGCTGTTCATCGACGACACGGACCGTCACGTAGAAGCGGCTCGGGAACTCGGATTCAAGACGATACGGTTCAGCGACCCCGACCAGCTGCGGGCCGAGCTGGTCGAGCTTGGAGCTCTCGGCGCAACAACAGAATGAGTCGGTGGTCTTGATCGATCGCTCAAGCTGATTGCCGACGCGATTCGCAGGGCTGCCCAGATTCTCAGTTCCGAACGCCCATCCCCGAACTCCGGCGTCCCGCGCCGGATCGACGGACCTCGCTCATCAGCCGACTACCGGTTTCGCCTTGCTTTCTCGTTCGTGCAGAGGTCTCCTCACCAACGACACCGCGCGAGCGAGGAGACGTCATGTGCCGAGTCGCCGTCTATGCGCGAGAAGCCCCCGGCCGTGCCGGCGGGGGCCGGCTGGGTCGACAGGTAGGCCAGCTCGCTGCCCAGCTCGCCAGACAGCCGGACTGTCAGCATGTCGCGCGACCTACGCCGACCAGTGGGCGAACGTGGGCGCCCGTGTGCCGTCCCTGAGGCGCTTCTCGCGCCTCCCTAGTGGCGGGCGGTAGTTGAGTCCGCCAAAGTGGTGTACAAGCCCGAGGTGACCAACTCGCGCTGAGCACTGCTTCGCGTCGAGCATCCCCCAGACGCGACAGCCACCGCACCAACCTTCAAGAACGACAAGTTCACGAAGGAGAAGATGCGGTGACCGTCAACAACAACATGGGCGCGGCAGAGCTGCTGCGCAAGTACCTGGAGAGCCCAGCTGGTTCCGACCTGCTCGGAGAGATGGTGAAGATGGCAGCTGAGCTGCTCATGGACGCGGACGTCGATGTCATCTGCAACGCCGGCTACAACGAGAGGTCCGACGATCGCCGAAACAGTCGCAACGGGCATCGGGCACGGCGCTGGGACACACGGGCCGGCACGATCAGCCTCGACATCCCAAAGCTTCGCCAAGGCTCCTATCTGCCGAGCCTGTTGGAGCCACGCCGGCGAGCCGAGCAGGCCCTCGTCTCGGTGATCTGCCAGGCCTATGTCGAAGGCGTCTCCACGAGAAGAGTCGACGACCTCGTGAGATCGATGGGCATCGACGGCATGTCCAAGTCCCAGGTCTCCGAGCTCGCCAAGCACCTCGACTCAAAGGTCGGCGAGTTCCGCAACCGTCCCCTGGACGAGGGGCCCTATACCTATCTCTGGTTGGACGCCTTGTTCCACAAGGTGCGCGAGGGCGGACGCGTCGTCTCGTTGGCGACCGTCGTGGCCACGGGCGTGAACGCCGACGGCCACCGGGAGATCCTCGGCGTGGACGTCATAAGTGCCGAGGACGGAGCGGGCTGGACGGCGTTCTTGCGAGGCCTCGTCGCCCGCGGCCTTTCCGGGGTGGCCCTTGTCGTCTCCGATTCCCACGAGGGGCTGAAGAACGCGATCGGCGCCGTGCTGACCGGTGCGTCCTGGCAACGGTGCCGGACCCATGCCATGCGCAATCTGCTCACCCGAGTACCAAAGACCGCCCAGGCGATGGTCGCCACCCTCGTGCGGACGATCTTCGCCCAGGCTGACGCCACCCAGGTCAAAGCACAGTTCGACCGGGTCATCGACCAGCTCGAGGGCCAGTTCCCCGTCACCGCCGAGTTCCTCGTCGACGCCGAGGCAGACCTGCTGGCCTTCTCCTCGTTCCCCTCCGAGCACTGGAAGCAGATCTGGAGCAACAACCCCCAGGAGCGTCTCAACAAAGAGCTCCGCAGGAGGACCGACGTCGTGGGCATCTTCCCGAACCGGGCCGCGTGCATCCGCCTCGTCGGAGCCGTCCTCGCCGAACAGCACGACGAGTGGGCCGTGGCTCGCCGCTACATGAGCCCTGACAGCCTCGCCAAGGCTCGCATGCGCGTGATTGCCGGCAACATCGAACAGGTGAAGGAGGTGGGCAAGACGGCGGAGCT